>NZ_LAJA01000001.1 GCF_000970675.1 Domibacillus tundrae
ACTTTTGGGACACCTTTTTTGCCAACGGCGCATTTTTCAATAAAAACGCGCCACTTTTCAGGAGAATTGCGCCTTTTCCTGCTGCTTTACGTTACTTTGTCACACGGACGCTCCATTTCGAGAAGTCCGGGTTTTCTTTCTGAATCATTGACGCCGGGAAGACGAATGTCCATGGTTTTGTTGTATTGGCTTTTACTTCAAAATCGCCGACGTTGAATTGACCTTGTGCGACTAGTTCGCCTGTCGCATCAATAAGCTGCAACGGCAGCTTTTCAATGTTTACGTTCCGGTCGTATCCGTTACGGATTAACAAAGAAATCGTTAAATTTCCGTTTTCAAGCGTTGCTGCACTTAATCCAGTAAAGTTCAACTCGTTTTTAGCCGGGTCGCCAAGTTTTTCAACGATTTTTTTTAAATTTTCTTTTTGCTCATCTGGCAGTGTCTTTTCCCATTTTTCATCAAGCTCCAGCTTATGTTTGCGGGACGTTAAGTCAAACGCAATCGACCAGTTTTCTTTGCCAAGCTCTACTTGTTTGTTGAGTGACGCGGAAGGGAATAGGAACGTCCACGGGCGGCTTGAATCAGCCGGCAAGGAACCAAGTTCTTTCAGCATGAATGTATCCCGCGCTTTTAGTTCGTTTTTCTCATTTAGCAGCAGAAGGGGTACGTCTCCGAGTGTGATATCCCGTTCAACAGTATTGCGGACGAAAGCGGAAACTGCGATTCCGTTTGGCTGCTCGTTCCATTCAATGCCAGATAAAGAAAGCTGGTTCCGCTTTAATGGCGGCAATTCATTATTTAAAAAGCGCAGAACGTACATTTGCTCCTGTGAAACTGCTTGGGATGGGTGAAGAGACAAAGCTGTTGTCACTTCTTCCTGGCCCGCTTCCGCTTCCACGCCTGTTACTTCGCCGGCAGAAACAGCCGTTTCAAGCCCGTCATTTTTTAATGTATCATCATTTTTGCCTTTTCGTTTAAAGAAAGAAAACATAGGTTAATTCTCCTTTTTTGTTAGTTCCGTCATTAAAACGGCCGTTTTGGCAGAAATAGAACGAAGCAGGTCGCGGTAAGACGTTTGGAATAGCTGCAAGCCTTCACGTGCGTAAATACGCATCGGATCTTCCTGCTGGTAGTGGCGCAGGCCGATGCCTTCTTTTAAGCGGCTCATTTGTTCAAGGTGATGAACCCAAATGGCATCGATATCTGCCACCATAATCCGTTTCACCAATTCATCCCACTCCGGCTCATATTGGCTGTCGATCCATTCTACATAATCGAATAAAACGGGTTCGACTGCGTGATCGACCTCTTTTTGGCTTGATGCTTCTTCTGGGATCGGTACCGTGCGTCCGCCAAACATTGCCTGTAAATGTCCAGAAAGCCTGTCAAGCGGCCATTCTTCCGATGCGATGTCTTCCTGGCAATGATGATCAATTTCTTCACGGGAAGAACGCTTGATCATATCCGTGAGCCGTTCTTTTTGTGATTCAGCATCAATAATCGCATTGCGCAAACCGAAAATGACACCCCGCTGCTCGTTAATGACATCATCAAGTTTTAAATTATACTCACGCATGGCGTAATTGGAGCCTTCCACAATCCGCTGGACACGATCGACGAATTCATGCATTTTTTTATTTTTCACGAGTCCGTCGTCTGCTGTCTGCAATTTTTTCTCGAGCTTGGCAAGGTCATCTTTTGCAAATCGTTGAAACATCGTATCTTGAAGTGAAATCAAAAATTCGCTTGAACCCGGGTCACCTTGCCGTCCAGCCCGGCCTTTCAGCTGGTTGTCAATCCGTCTGGACTCATGGCGTTCAGTGCCGAGCACGTGAAGCCCACCGAGTTCTGGTATACCGTCACCAAGCAAAATATCGGTGCCGCGCCCGGCCATGTTTGTCGCAATCGTAATATGGCCTCGCTGGCCGGAACGGGAAATAAGCTCTATTTCCTGCTCGACACTTTTCGCGTTTAAAATTTCAAAAGACAAGCCGGCTTCTTTAAAGTAATCGGCGATCTTTTCAGACTGCAAAATAGAGGTTGTCCCGACTAAAACGGGCTGTCCTTTTGCGTGGCGCGCAGCAGTTTCTTTTGTCACGGCCGCGTATTTTTCTTCCGATGTCCGGTAAATCCGGTCCGGCATGTCCACACGCTGTACCGTTCGGTTCGTTGGTACTTTAATAACCTGCATATTGTACACATCAAGCAATTCTTTTTCTTCTGTTTTCGCTGTACCGGTCATGCCGGATAAAAATGGGTACATGCGGAAGTAGTTTTGAATCGTGATCGAGGCCTGCGTTTTATTTTCATCGGTTACTTCCAAGCCTTCTTTTGCTTCAATGGCTTGGTGCAGCCCGTCTGAAAGCGTCCGGCCTTCCATCGTCCGGCCGGTAAACATATCAACGAGTAAAATCGCCCCATCCTTTATGATGTAATCCACGTCCCGTTCGAACATGACGTGTGCCCGGACCGCCTGAATCATATAATGGTAAAGCGTCTGATGCTCAAGCTCATATAAATTGTCAACGCCAAATGCTTTTTCCACTTTTTCAATGCCGTCGTCTGTCAGGCTGACGGCTTTCGTTTCATCATCAAGGTGATAATCTTCATCACGGACAAACCGTTTAGCCACACGAGCACCAATATAATGAAGATCCGCTGCCGGCGGCATTTTGCCCGCGACAATAAGCGGTGTTTTCGCTTCATCAATTAACACGCTGTCTACTTCGTCGATAATCGCAAAATGATACGGGCGCTGGACGCGCTGCGTTGGGTGCCACACCATGTTGTCACGTAAATAGTCGAAGCCAAATTCCGTTCCGACCCCATATGTAATGTCCGCGTTGTACGCTGCTTGTTTTTCTTTTGAGTCCATCAGCGGCAAATTCAAGCCGACTGTTAAGCCAAGAAATTCATGAAGCGGTCCGATTGTGTCGCGGTCGCGGTTTGCCAGGTATTCATTGACCGTAATGACGTGAACGCCTTTGCCTTCGAGCGCACGCAAATAACTCGGAAGGGAAGCGACGAGTGTTTTTCCTTCACCGGTTGCCATTTCGGCAATATTTGCATCTGATAAAATAAGTCCGCCAATGAGCTGAACATCATAATGACGCATGCCAAGAATACGTTTTGCCGCTTCACGTACAACAGCAAACGCATCTATTTTTATATCATCAACGGATGCGCCGCCAGCAAGACGTTCTTTAAATTCGGCTGTTTTGGCACGCAATTGTTCATCTGTTAAAGATTCTATTGCTGCTTCCTGTTCATTAATAGAAGCGACTAGTTTTCGATATGTTTTTAGCTGCCGGTCAGCAGCATCTTTTTTTCGAAACAATGAGACCATTCTTTTCACTCCCCAGAATACGTTCCATGGGCCCGTCTTGGACGGTTCACAAAGGCATGATAACTGAATGCGGTGCATGCAGTCACCCATCTTTATCTTAACAGAAGATAGGATGAAAGAAAATATAACGTCTTTTTCATGTTTATGGTGGATATAATGATGGTTTGCCATTATAATGTTGAAGTTGAGAACAAATAAAATAATGACGTTCATCATATAAACTATGCTTCTGACTGACAGAGGGAGGATCTTATGGTTGTTGCTTTTATTATCTGTGTACTGGCTTCTTTAGCCCTTACGCCACTTGTGAAAAAATTTGCCATTGCCATTGGGGCCGTTGATAAACCGAATTATCGGAAAGTGCATATGCGGATTATGCCGCGCATGGGAGGTCTGGCGATTTTTATCAGCTTCCTGATCGGTATGCTGGTCTTGCAGCCGGCTGCTCCGTATGATTTGCCGCTGATGAATCCCGCGATTATTCTCGGAAGCTTTATTATTATTTTGACAGGTGTCTTTGATGACCGTTTTGAGCTTTCAGCGAAGGTCAAGCTGGCTGGGCAAATTGCCGCAGCGCTTGTTGTAGTCGTATACGGAGATGTCCGCTTGGATTTCTTTAACTTGCCGTTTGGCGGAACGATTGAATTCAACAGCTTTTTAAGTATTCCACTGACAATCATTTGGATTGTCGCGATTACAAATGCCATCAATTTAATTGATGGATTGGATGGATTAGCGGCAGGGGTATCAACAATTGCATTGTTTACCATTAGTTTTATGGCCTTTTTAAAAGGTGATGTGTACGTTATGAGCGTGGCGCTTATTGTCGCGGCGAGCACAATCGGCTTTTTAAAATACAATTTTCATCCTGCTAAAATTTTTATGGGCGATACTGGAGCGCTATTCCTCGGGTTTATTATTTCAGTCGTCTCACTCCTCGGCTTTAAAAATATTACCGTCGTGTCGTTGATTATTCCAATTATTATACTCGGTGTTCCGATTTCTGATACGATTTTTGCGATTATCCGCCGGAAGCTGAACAAGCAGCCTATTTCTGCACCAGATAAATCCCATCTTCACCATTGCCTGCTTCGGACTGGCTATACGCACAAACAAACTGTTTTAATCATTTATATGATTGCGCTGATGTTTGGTCTGGCGGCAATCATCTTCTCGATGGCGACCATTTGGGGTGCTCTTATTATGATGGCGGTTATTACGCTTGCGATCGAGCTCTTCGTCGAAAGTGTCGGCCTGATCAGCAATGACTACAAGCCGCTTTTAAACTTTGTGAGAAGCGGAACGAAAAAGAATCTATAGAATAAAAGAAATGCCGCTCCGTTACATCGGAGCGGCATTTCTTTGTTTTATTCACCTGTGCTGTACGATTCGTCTTCTGTATCACTTTCTTCTGATTCCGTGCTGCTATTTTCTTCATCAGAATATGAAGAGGATGTTTCAATACCAAGGTGTTTCTGTAATTTGCCTTTAATAACTTCAAGTTCTGTTTCATCCGCACGGTAAATGTAAGCGCCTGAGTTTAAGAAATCGTCCGTTCCGGGAAGGGTAAGAGATTCATAACTTAATCCTTTGTCATTTTTACCGTAGTCAATTAAAGACTTCATTTCGCTGAATGTCATATCAGTGCGGAGATTTTCACCGATTGCTTCTAATATTTCATCGTACTTCGTAACAGAATTCACAGAAAGAGCTTTTTTCACGACTTTCTGCAGTATTTGCTGTTGGCGTTTGCCTCGCTCAATATCACTATCGTTCATACGGGTGCGGGCAACTGCAAGTGCTTCTTGTCCATTCAGCACTTGGACACCTGGTTCCATATTAACGTAATGGACATCACTAGAGTCTTTTACTCTGAATTCATACGGTACATCAAACTTAATGCCGTTTAATGCATCTACTACATCTACAAATGCATAAAAGTTCATGCGGACATAGTAATCAACCGGCACGTCAAGTAATTCTTCAACCGATTCAATGGTAGCAGTTGGTCCGCCCACAACATGCGCGTGGTTAATTCTGTTGTAATCGTCTTCTGCTGGTATATATGCATACGTGTCACGCGGAATGCTGAGCATTTTAATTGTTTTATCTTTAATATTTAAAGTTGCTAAAATTAGCGCATCTGTACGAGTATTGTCTCCGTAATTACGTTTGAGGTTGTCATCAATCCCCATAAATAAAATAGACACGTTGTCTTCTAAAGGGTGAACGTCTGCATCACGCAAGTCCGACTTTTCACGTCCGTCATTCATATACGATTCGGAAAAAACGGTTTCGGCTTTTTTATACAAAAAAGCGCCGTAGCCTGCTCCTGTGAAAAGAACGAGCAGCAAGGGAAGGATGAGTGTGAAAAAAACAATCCGGCGCTTTTGCGTTTTTTTACGGCGCCGACCCGTGCGTTGAATGGGTGAACTCATATATTTATCTCCTTTAAATGTAATGTTCAAATTTCGAACCATTTATTATTTTACTATGAAAGGATCAATTCGTTCAAATTATTTTAAAATTCGACGTTTTTTTCCATATATAAGACGCCGCCTTCTGTAAAATCAGCTTGCCCATTTGTCAGGTCAATCATCCAGTCATGAAAGGTTTGTACATGTTCTTCTTCAACAAAGACATCCACGTCAACGTGTTCGCCGTAACGGATTTCTTTTATTTCATAAACCGATGCATGCAGCTCGTTTTCAATTTTGCCAAGCCATGTGTAATCAATCGAGGCCGTCACGACTTTCATCAGACGGCGTTCGACAATGCCGGCTGCGTTCAAGCCTTCGGATGCTGCTTTGCCGTAAGCACGGATCAATCCGCCCGCCCCGAGCTTAATGCCGCCGAAGTAACGTGTAACTACAATTACTGTATTCTTTAATTCCCGTTTTTTAATGACTTCAAGAATGGGCAGGCCGGCGGTGCCGGACGGCTCACCGTCATCATTTGCTTTTTGGATATTGTCGTGTTCACCAATGAGGTAAGCGGAGCAATTATGGGTAGCATCTTTATGTGCCTTTTTTATTTTTTCAATAAATGCGATCGCTTCTTCAGCTGTTTCTGCCCGAGAAACATGGGCGATAAAGCGGGATTTCTGAATGGTGATTTCGTTTTCACGGTTTATTTTAACTGTTTTATAATAAAGCAGCAATGATTTTTCCTCCTAAAGATAGGTTTAGCTTTCGAAAATTAGGGTAATCAGTAGTGATAATCATCGTAAAGGAAAAAAGTCTGAATGAAAAGAGACATGCTTCGAAATACTTTTAAACGAATCGTAAATAAACTTTAATATTCGTTCATTAATCTAATGATATAATGAAATAGTCCTTTCCGTGTGAGGTTTTCACCGGGTCTTTTTTGAGTTATTTAAAATGAACCATGTATTATTTCCACCATCGAAAGACACAGTAGTATGAAATATGAGCTGTACCTTTCGTATAGGTCCAGACCATCAAATTGGGAAGGAAATTGCTTATGTCGATACGAAATTCAGATACGAAACTTCTTGATACAATTTTGGATAAAATGGTGGAAACGGTCGATCAAAGCAAGGACCAGATTTTTTCAATTGCAGAACAAAGCAGAGTAGATTATGAAACACTTATGACAGAGCTTGAACTCATCAAACACCAGATTCATTTTGCCATTATTGAACAAGAAGAACTGGAACGGAAAGCAAAGATGGCCCGTAAGCGGTTATCAGAAGTGAGCCGTGACTTTTCGATTTATTCAGAAGAAGTTGTGCGTCAAGCATATGAACAGGCGCATGATTTGCAAATGAAGCTGCTCGTTTTGCGGCAAAATGAAAAACAGTTAAGCGAGCGCCGCAATGACCTCGATCGACGCTTGTTATCGGTACATAAAACGATTGAGCGGGCAGAGCATCTAGTCTCACAAACCGCGGTTGTTCTAAATTATTTAACACAGGATATGAAGGCATTTGGCCGTGCACTTGAAGATGCCCAATCAAAACAGGCATTTGGCCTGCAGGTGATGGAAGCGCAGGAAGAAGAAAGAAAACGCTTATCGCGTGAAATTCATGATGGACCCGCACAAATGATGGCGAACGTCCTTATGCGTTCTGATTTAATTGAAAAGTTGTACCGCGAGCGGGGCGTGGAAGCGGCATTTAACGAAATCCGCGATCTGAAAAAAATGGTTCGATCTGCGCTTTATGAAGTACGGCGTATCATTTACGATCTGCGTCCGATGGCGCTTGACGATCTCGGTTTGATCCCGACATTGAAAAAATATTTGGCCACTGTCAGTGAATACAGCCGCTCTAAATCGGCTGCACCTGATATGAAATTTGTAAATATTGGCCTTGAGAAGCGGCTTCCGTCCAATATGGAAGTAGCGTTATTCCGGCTTATTCAAGAGTCGGTCCAAAACGCACTAAAGCACTCGGATGCATCCGTCATTCAAGTGAAACTGGAAATTAAAAAAGAACAAGTATTAGCTGTCGTGAAAGATAACGGCAGAGGATTTGACGCAAACGAGAAAAAATCAGGCTCTTTTGGCATAATGGGAATGAAAGAGCGAATTGACCTACTGAGTGGAGATATTACCATTCATTCGAAACCAGGTGAAGGGACCGCTGTTTTAATTAGTGTCCCAATAATCAAGCAGCCATTGACTTAGAGGAGGAACAAGGATGACAACTAAAATTATTATTATTGATGATCATCAGTTATTTCGTGAAGGGGTAAAGCGTATTCTTGATTTTGAAGAAACGTTTGAAGTGCTTGCAGAGGGAGATGACGGAACAGAAGCGCTTACGCTCGTCGAAGAGCACAACCCGGACGTTGTCATTATGGACATTAATATGCCGGAAATGAATGGCGTTGAAGCAACGCGCAAGCTTGTTGACAAATACCCGGATACGAAAATCATTATTTTATCGATTCATGATGACGAAAACTATGTTACACATGCACTGCAGTCCGGTGCGCTTGGCTATCTGCTGAAAGAAATGGATGCGGAAGAACTAGTAGAAGCGGTTAAAGTAGTGGCAGATGGCGGTTCCTATTTGCATCCACGCGTCACACATAACTTAATCGCGGATTACCGCCGCTTGTCCAATGATGATGGCAAAGGAAAAGGATTCCAGCAAGCGGAAGTTGTACGTCCGCTTCATTTATTGACACGCCGCGAATGCGAAGTGCTTCAGCTGCTCGCTGACGGAAAAAGCAACCGTGGCATCGGCGAGGCATTGTACATTAGTGAAAAAACCGTCAAAAACCACGTGAGTAACATTTTGCAAAAAATGAACGTAAACGACCGGACGCAAGCCGTAGTCACAGCCATTAAAAAAGGCTGGGTGGAAGTTCGCTGATGCAAAAAGTCCCTTCAAGGGGCTTTTTTTTGAATGGACATAACGATGTGAAAATTAAAAAAAACGGTTCGCGCCGGTTGAGCGTGAACCGTTTTTCTTTTACAATGAAAGACATAATACAAAAAGGATCAAAGGCGGCAAACGCGACATCTTGTCGCACCGCCTTTGTGACCCGCATCATGCGGGCCCGAGAGGACGTGCAAAAACGTTGACATATAAATGGGTACCCGCGCTTCTTTTAATGGGTGCACTGCTGGGCGCCTGCGGGGAGGAAAAAAGCGACGAGGCCGCAAACTCCACATCAGATGGTGAAACGCAAAGCTCTACACAAGAAACGCATACGGCCGAAGAGGAAAAAGCAGGCGGAACATCAGTAAAAGCGCCGATTGAAGAAACGGAAAATGTACCGAAAGAGGAAAGAGAAGCGATTCTCGCCGCACTCAACCAACAAATTCAATCGTTTAACGAAAAAGACATCGATGCATACATGGCGACCATTTCTAAAACGCCGGAATCATTTGATTATGAAGAAGAAAAAGCATACATCGAAAAAGTGTTTCAAACATTTGATGCCACGATGACGCCAGAAAATACAAAAATTATTCAATACGATGAAGACAAAATGACGGCCAATGTATTCATGAATATGGAATCGACATCGAAAGACTTAAGTTCGGGCAAGGAAGTAAGCCAGAAGACCCGCCAGATTATGGTGTTTCAGAAAGAAAAGGACGGCTGGAAGCAAGTTTCCCTTTTTGCCATGGAATGATATAGTGAAAAGAAAAGAGGTTATTAAACATGACAAAAGAAATGAATGTAGAAAGCTTTAATTTAGACCATACGAAAGTAAAAGCACCGTACGTCCGTCTTGCGGGTGTAAAAGAAGGCCAAAATGGCGACAAAATTTTAAAATATGATATTCGTTTTTGCCAGCCGAACAAGGAGCACATGGAGATGCCGGCGCTTCATTCCCTGGAGCACATGATGGCGGAATTCAGCCGCAACCATTCAGATAAAATCGTTGATATCAGCCCAATGGGTTGTCAGACCGGCTACTATATTGCGGTGATCAATCACGAGGACTACGACGATATTTTAACCATCATTGAAAAAACATTAGAGGATGTCCTTGAAGCAACAGAAGTGCCAGCGTGCAACGAAGTGCAGTGCGGCTGGGCAGCGAGCCATAGTTTAGAAGGCGCGAAAGAGATCGCGCGCGATATGCTTGCGAAACGAAGTGAATGGACAGAAGTATTTGCCGGGTAAGCCATGTGCCGACAAGCGGATAAAAGCATTTGCCTTTTATCCGCTTTTTTTATTAGCTAAAAACGTATATGTTTTGGAGATTGTTCAGCTTCAGGCGGCCAGTCCCTCGGTCATAAGCCGTCACAGCTGTGTGGCAAAGAGCGCCACCCTGCTGTCCGTCTTACGCTTTTCTTACGATGTCCAGCTCCAGGCGCCGTCGGCTCGAGGTCATAAGCCAAGCCCTTCTGGAGGCAAAGAGCGCCTCCGTCAGTGCTCGTCTTATGCTTGTCGCCGATAGGCAGGCGCCTTGCGCTTTTCTAATAAAAAGGGGGCTTTTTTTGTGATGAATGAGGCAGTTAGGCGAAATGTATGGCAGCGGTTCGTGCGGGAGGGAGTCTTGGATGCAGCGCGGCTGCAAAAACGGATTGAAGAGTCATGGTACATGTGCCAGAAAAAAGGTGTCAATCCGTATGACGGCAAAGGAAGCGACATTTTAACGACCGATCAGCTGCACCAGCGGCTTGAAAAAAATGACCGGCTGACGTCTATTGCGGGACCGATTATGGATAAAGTGATCATGTCCATCCAACAGGCGAATACGATGATCTTGCTTGTAGATAAAGAAGGGTATATCTTGGCTGCATGCGGTCCGGACCCGACGTTAAAAAGGGCGTCGGAAATCAATTTTGTTGAAGGATCGAAATGGACGGAAGATGTTGTTGGGACGAATGCAGTTGGAACCGCTCTCAGAACTGGCGAAGCGATTACCGTTGTGGGCACCGAACATTATTCTGTCGCCTCACAGCACTTTTCTTGCTCCGCCGCCCCCATTCATGCGCCCGACAGGACACTTCTCGGCGTCCTCGACATGACGAGCGCACTGGCGGATTCCCGCCATGAGCATATGCTGGCCGCCGTCTGTACAGCAGCTTTTGCGATTGAGCAGCAATGGGCGTCACTCGAGAAAATGGACGAGCAGTCACTCATCATGGCTGCGTCTTTTTACCGTCAGCACACCGCTCCAATGGCTGCTGTGTCCATGTTAGGTTCTGTAGTCTGGATGAATGAAGCGATGAAAGAGAGATGCCAGATGACTGTACCGTTTTTGCTGCGTGAACTGCCGGAAAACGCCTGGAAGCAAGGTGTAATGCGGAATGTATTCGAGGAATCTGGTTCACTTCAGATTGGGCAGCTCATTCAGTTTTCCAATGTGAAAAAAACACCGGCCAGCTCCGGCTGGATTAATACGTTTCATTACAACGGGGTGATCGGCACAGCAGAATCGTTCCAGCACGTTCTTTGGCAGGCGGAACGTGTCGCAAAAACAGATGCGGCGGTGCACATATACGGTGAAACCGGCACGGGGAAAGAAATACTGGCCCGGGCGATTCATCGAAATAGCAGCCGTAAAAACGGTCCGTTCGTTGCAGTAAACTGCGGTGCCATTCCTGCTTCATTAATGGAAAGCGAGCTGTTTGGCTATGAAGGAGGCGCGTTTACCGGAGCAAGCCGGAGCGGCTATCAAGGGAAAATACGCGATGCGGATGGCGGAACGCTGTTTTTAGATGAGATTGGGGATATTCCGGAGCAGATGCAAATTTCGCTGCTGCGCGTGCTGCAGGAACAGGAAGTCATGCCGGTTGGCGCATCTAAGCCGATTCCGGTCAATCTCCGGATTATTACGGCGACTCACCGCAATTTAATTGAACTCGTTAACGAGCGAAAAATGCGGGAAGACTTGTTTTACAGAATTTATGTTTTTCCGATTGAATTGCCTCCGCTTCGTCAGCGGCTTTGTGACATGGAACGATTCATTGCGGATTATAAAAAACGAACGAATTGGAACGGCAGTGTGCCGGAATCATTGATTCGTGTCTTTAAGCAGCACTCGTTTCCGGGGAATTTCCGTGAGCTGTTCAATATTCTCGACCGCATCCGCATTTTGTACGGTGATCACGTACCGGCGGATGTAGCCGCTTCTGACTGTATGATCTCACTGGAACGGGAATGTGAGAAACAGTGGACAAGCCGCCAGGAAATGGAACGGGAAGAATTGATGCAGGCGCTTAAAGACGCAAAAGGCCATGCCCCAACCGCCGCTAAACAAATGGGTATGCCGCGCAGCACATTTTACCGGAAGCTGAAACAATATGAGATGAATTGAGACAGATCAGGATAATGATGAGAAAAGAAGACACGGAGAATCCATAAACCCTTTGTACAGCCTTCCTTTTAGGTTGGCACGCTGATTGCATTAAAGAAAAAGAAAGCGTTTTCTATTTAATCAATCAGTGAAAGGGAGAGGATGACGGTGTCACAAACGCAAACAAATCAAGCAGCGGTTTCAAAAGAAGAAGCGACATGGATGTTTCAAAAAATGCTTGAAATACGCCATTTTGAAGACCGGGTTCATGAGATATTTGGGACAGGGGTTTTGCCGGGATTTGTTCATTTGTATGCCGGAGAAGAAGCCATTGCGGTCGGTCTTTGCTCGCATCTGGATGACAACGACTACATTACGAGCACACACCGCGGCCACGGTCATTGTATTGCCAAAGGATGTGACTTGGATGGCATGATGGCGGAGATTTACGGGAGATCAACCGGGCTTTGTAAAGGAAAAGGCGGCTCCATGCACATTGCCGACATAGAAAAAGGGATGCTTGGTGCCAATGGCATTGTCGGCGGCGGATTCCCGCTGGCAGTCGGTGCCGGACTAACGCATAAATTAAAAAAAACAGGCGGCGTCGCGGTTTGCTTTTTCGGAGACGGTGCCAACAACCATGGAACGTTCCATGAAGGCATAAACATGGCGGCGATTTGGGATTTACCGGTCATTTTTGTTGCGGAAAACAATGGATTTGGAGAAGCGACGCCTTTTCATTACGCGTCCAGCTGTAAATCGATTGCAGACCGGGCGATCAGCTATGACATTCCGGGTGAAAGAGTGGATGGAAAAGATGTCATAGCGGTTCGGGAAGCAGCACAGCGGGCGGTCGAGCGGGCCCGCAACGGTGAAGGACCGACATTAATCGAATGTGTGACGTACCGGAATTATGGTCATTTTGAAGGAGACGCCCAGACGTATAAAGGCGAAGAAAAAGTGAAGCATTTAAGTGACTTAGACGCCATCAAGAAGTTTTACACGTATCTGACCGAGCAGGGCATTATGACAGAAGAAGAACTGGACCGGATGGATGAAGAGGTACGAGGTGCGGTGGATCGTGCCGTTGAATTTGCGGAAAAAAGCCCGCATCCGCTTCCGGAGCAGCTGCTTGAAGATGTCTATGTGTCGTACAAAACAGAGGGAGGTGCGGTATCATGACCCGTCAATTAACATTCTCACAAGCAGTGAATGAAGCAATGGCCATTTCAATGAGAGAAGATCAGGATGTGATTTTGCTCGGGGAAGATGTTGCAGGCGGGGCAGCCGTCGATCATTTGCAGAACGAGGAAGCATGGGGCGGCGTTATGGGTGTCACAAAAGGGCTCGTGCAGGAATTCGGGCGCGACCGGATCATTGATACGCCGATTTCGGAAGCGGGCTACGTCGGGGCAGCTGTCACAGCTGCGGCCACCGGCATGCGGCCGATTGCGGAGCTTATGTTTAACGACTTTATCGGCAGCTGTCTTGATGAAGTGATGAACCAGGGCGCCAAGCTGCGCTACATGTTTGGCGGCAAGGCGAAAGTACCGCTGACGATTCGGACGATGCACGGAGCCGGATTTCGCGCTGCTGCCCAGCATTCCCAAAGCTTGTATTCATTCTTCACTCATATACCAGGTATTAAAGTTGTTATCCCATCTACACCGTATGACGCAAAAGGACTTTTGCTCCAGTCCATTTTTGATGATGACCTCGTTGTCTTTTTTGAAGACAAAACGTTATATACGATGAAAGGCGACGTACCGGAAGGGTCTTACCGCATCCCGTTCGGAAAAGCGGATATTAAGCGAAGCGGGGAAGATGTGACGATCGTCGCGATCGGCAAAATGGTGCATACGGCAATAAAAGCGGCAGACGAGCTGTCGAAGAACGGAATAGAAGCGGAAATCGTTGATCCACGCACACTGTCTCCGCTTGATGAAGACACGATTTTATCGTCTGTGGAAAAAACGGGCCGGCTTGTTGTCGTGGATGAAGCGAATCCACGCTGCAGCGCGGCAACTGATATTGCTGCACTTGTGGCCGATAAAGGCTTTGACTACTTGGATGCGCCGGTGAAAATGGTAACGGCACCGCATACGCCGGTTCCATTTTCACCATCGCTTGAAGATATTTACTTGCCGACGCCGGATAAAATAGTGAAAGCCGTTCAGCAAATGACCGGCAGCGAACTTGTCATGTAAAAGGAGGAGTTATGATGGCTGTAAAAGTGATTATGCCGAAGCTTGGGATGGGGATGGAAGAGGGAACGGTTGTCGAATGGCTGAAGCAGGAAGGCGACGAAGTGAAAAAGGGAGATTCCGTTGCTGTCATCAGCTCCGATAAAATTGAAAAAGACGTCGAAGCACCGGAAGATGGGGTGCTGTTAAAAATTCAGGCTTCTTCAGATGATGTCGTAAAGGTGGGCGAGGCGATCGGGTTTGTCGGTGCCCCAGGAGAAGAACCGGATGCAACCGCTGCTCCGCAGGCTGAGCTTCACCAGGAAGCGCCGGATATGCCGACAGAAACGCCGCAGTCGATTCAGCAAACCCTGGAGCCAGTCGCTGCAAAAGCAGAGAAAAATGGCGGCAGAACCCACATTTCACCAGCAGCCCGCAAGCTGGCAAAAGGACATAACATTGATGTGACGGGGATTCCGGGCACGGGACCGAACGGCCGTATTACCCGGTCAGATGTGGAACGGCATATGAACCATGAACCACAGCCGGCTGCTATGGCGAACCCGGCACCGGAAGCAGATGTGGAGCCGATGTCATCTCGTTCCTCCGCAGTTGGAAAGCCGCTTGCTGGCATGCGTAAAGTCATTGCGGAGCGCATGCTTGACAGTCTGCAGACGACCGCTCAGCTGACTATTACGATGAAAGCGGACGTAACCGATTTAATGACAATCCGCAAACAAATGAATGAGTCACTGGAAGAAAGCGGCGTGAAGCTGACACTGACCGATTTTGTTGCCAAAGCTGTGATCGCGTCGCTGAAAAAACATCCGGCGATGAATGCGACACTCCAAAACGGACGGCTCGCGCTGCACGAACGCGTTCATCTTGGCATCGCGGTGGCGCTTGACGGAGGCTTAATGGTGCCGGTCATTAACGACGCATGCTGCTGGTCGATGAAGGACTTATCCGAACGGATTCGCTCAAATGCCGATGATGTCCGGAGCGGCCGCGTTCAGGCCGAAACATTAAAAGGATCAACATTTACCATTACGAACCTCGGAAACTACGAAGTCGAGTACTTTACACCGGTGCTCAATCCGCCAGAAATCGGTATTCTCGGCCTTGGACGTGTGATGCCGGAAGCTGTTTTTGTTGGGGATGACCTGCAAAAACGAATGATCCAGCCGCTCAGCCTGACATTTGACCACCGCGCAATCGACGGCGCGCCGGCTGCTGCCTTTTTACAGACAGTGAAAACATTGCTTGAGCAGCCGTATCGGATGCTTGCCGAATAGTGATGGAAGCCCGCTCTTTAAGCGGGTTTTTTTGAATGAAAGTCATAAAAATTGAGTAAAAACGGACAGGGCTGTTAAGGAATGATAAAAGTTAACTAAAACAAGACAGGATTGTAACGAATTAAAAAAATTACTTGGCTATAAATCAATTATTATTCCCCAGTGCTTACATCAACATTTCCCCTGCTTTTTCATACAAAGAACTCCACCGAGTAGCACACCTTTGCTATTTTAATTTTTTCCGGAAATGCGTCCCATTCAGAGTGGTCATACGAATAACTACTTTGCTTCCAAGAAGATTTAAATGATTAGTTGTCTTTTGTAAAAAGAAAATGCGTAAGGAAATCTAACAAATTTCCATTTAATATTTTAAAAATAAGTTATATTTTAAAAAATTAATCGATTTAACCAGTAATATTTTTTTGTTGATTACTATACAGTCTGGACGGTTAGTTAAAATAACATTTTGTAATAATTGTTTGAGAATGAGTTATTTTCAGAAAAAAGTTTATTTGTATATTTATCTTAAATTTTTTTAGTAATTACTATACAGTCTGGACGGTAATTTTTAAAAGAAAATTAAGAATTTTGTGATTATTAATTTTCTTTTTATATAAATCTAAATAATGGGAGGGATTTATTTGGTATCGAATAAGGAGATGACTCAAGAAAGAAAAGTCGAGGTTCGCGGAATTGATTTTATTCCTGAAAGTGAACGTAATTCTAATCCTCTGAATGTATTTTTTGCTATCGGCGGTGCTCAGCTTTGTTTTCCCCTTATGCTTATTGGTGCTCTTCCAGTAGCCTTTGGACTCGGCTGGTGGGATTCATTTTGGGCTCTCACTATAGGTTTAATAATAGGTTCTGTGTTAGTAGCTCCAATCGCTTTATTAGGGCAAAAAACTGGAACGAACGGAATTGTTAGCAGCGGTGCTCACTTTGGCATAAGAGGAAGAATGATAGGCGCTCTTTTAACCATCTTTGTAGCTCTTGGATTTTATGCTTTGACAGTTTGGACTGGTGCACAATCTATTGTATATGGTGGCAACCGATTGTTTGGATGGTCTGAAGGAAACGGAATCTTAGCCGTCGGGGCCTTACTCATAACAGTTATTACAAGTATAGTAGCAACCTATGGCCATTCAGTTGTTTTAATCATTGAAAAAGCCGGAACATGGATACTTGGTGCCATCCTTATATTAGCTGTCTTTGTATTTCTGCCCCAGTTTGATGCTTCCTACCAAGGCGGAAATTATCTTTTAGGAGGATTCTGGAGCACATGGTTTTTATCGGTCAGTATTGGCTTGTCGCTGCCGATTTCGTTAGTCCCTTTCATTAATGACTACGCCAGGTACATTCCAACTAAAACCAGTGCCCGATCTATTATGTTGGGAACCGGAGGAGGAATCTTTGTTGGCTGTTGGATTTCAATGGTTGGTGCATCATATTTAATGACAATGTTTAAAAGCATGGAAACCCCATTTGTACAAGGAATTATGGAGATTTCCCCTGTGTGGTTTATTTTCCCATTATTATTAGTCGGGTTAATTGGAAGCCTTACACAGGGAAGTTTTGCTTTATATGGTGCCGGCCTTGGATTAGAGACTCTCGGATGGGGGTTAAACCGGATTGTAACAACCATTATTATTAGTGCTGTAGCCATGTTATTAGTTTTCCTAGGGGTGTTTGTTTATGATATCTCCAATGTGGTGAATGCATTTGTTACGCTCATTATTGTGGCTATCTCACCGTGGCTTGCTATCAAATTAGTTGGATATTATTTATTCAAAGGCCAGTATTCCCCTTTGGAACTGCAACGTTCAGAAGGAGGAATTTACTGGTATTCTAATGGATTTAATATTCCTGCAACTGCCTCCTGGGTTGTGGCAGTAATTGTCGGTTTATTATTTACGAGCACAAGTGTTTTTGTCGGTCCATTTGTTAACTTAGTCGGTGGTATCGATGTTAGTTTCATTTCCTCTGCAATTGTTAGTGCAGTCTTGTATTTTATTTTTGTCAAAAACTCTCTCCCGAAAGAAGCAGAAGTTAATACTATTGAGCCAAGCACAAAAAAAACAATTTGAGAGGGGGGATTCAAAAAAGGAAAGGACTTTAACTGGAATTCACAGAAAAAGAAAAAGCAATTATAGCTAACTAACGAGGTGAATCATGGAAAAAATAAGATTAATGCCTAAAGATCATTGGGATTGGAGTATACCTGTTCCTTTCTCACAAGGATGGAAAGTTGGGAACATGGTTTTTGTAGGCGGACAAATCTCTGCTGATGCAAAAGGCAATATTATAGGTGTTGGAGATATTGAAGTTCAAACCCGAAATGTTTTTGAAAATATTCGCAAAGTGTTAAATGAAGCAGGGGCGGATATGAAAGACATCGTGAAGCTCAATACCTATTATGTTTTTGATGGAGACGAAAAGGAAACGACAGAGTTTTGGGAAAAGATGACCAAAGTGCGGATGGAGTACTTATCGGATCCTGGTCCAGCGGGGACAGGCATTCGGATTAAAGGATTAATGTGGGAAGACCTATTAATAGAAGTAGAAGCAATAGCGATCATAAAGGAGGAAAAATAAATGATTAAAAATCCGATTCCTTGGCCAAATGGCGCAAAATGTGCTGTAGCGATCACCTTTGATGTAGATACGGACAGCATTCTTCATCTAGACCACCCAGATTCTGCAGATACAAAAATTTCTTCGAATTCATGGCTGAAATATGACGAGATTGCTATCCCGCGTATTCTGGATATGTATAAAAAATACAATATCAAACAAACCTTTTTTATACCGGCCTGGTGCATTGAACAGTACCCTAATTATGTTGAAGCGATTTTAAAAGACGGACATGAAATAGCTCATCATGGGTATTTACATGAACACCCGAATGAAATGTCCATAGAAGAAGAATTGTATTGGCTTAAACGCAGCATAGAAGTAATCGAAAAACATACAGGGAAACGGCCAAGTGGCTGGCGGGCACCCTGGTGGAATTTCTCTAAACATTCCGTTGACTTATTAGCGCAGGAAGGATTCTTATATGACTCGTCATTGATGGCCGATGATATTCCGTATCTTTTAAAAGGCAAGTCGTCGAACGAAATCATTGAATTGCCCACTCATTGGGGAATGGACGATTGGCCTCAGTATGCCCATAACCCGGATTTTGGCTACTCCATGCCAATAGCCTCTCCGGACCGCGCAATGGAAGGATGGATCGCTGAATTTGAGGCAGCGTGGGAGTATGGCGGCATGTGGGTTTCTGTTTGGCATCCTTTCCTTTCAGGCAGGCTGGCACGTTGTGCCAGAATCGACAAGATGATTCAATATATGCAGGAAAAAGGCGGCGTCTGGTTTGCGACGATGGAGGAAATTGCTCTTCACGTGAAAAAGTGTGTCGATGATGGAACATACAATCCTCGTACGGTTCATCTTCCATATTACGATGGACGTATTCCTGAACTGCAATCAACTTTAGTGGAAGGGGCAAAAAAATGAGTGTAATTGCGACGACAAGTAAACTTATAGACGTATTGAGTAAGGGATCAGAGCCACATTTAATGACCGGAGAGCAATACAAAGAAAGCTTACGGGACGGCCGCCGGGTCATTGATGCTCAGGGAAATGAAATTGCAGATGTAACCACGCATCCCGCATTAAAGCGCGGAATTGACAATTTAGCGAAAATTTATGATTCACAATTTGACCCTGAAACGAGGGATATTACAACTTTTATCAGCCCGGAGGATGGAAAACGATACAGCACCGGCTGGCTGGTTCCGAAAACAAAAGAAGATTATCAAAAACGGCGTGAAATGCTGCGTTTAAGTACGTATAGCACTTTAGGTGTTTTTGGCCGCCCGAATGATTATGGTTCAATGATGGCAATGGGATTCCTTTCGATTATTGATAAAATCGAAAAAGAAAATGCAGAATATGCAGAAAATGTTCGCAGGTTCGTTGAATTCAGTCAAAAACACAACGTGATAAGTGCTGACTTGATTCCGGATGTACAAACCGATAAAAATTTACCGCCTGCGCAAAAAAAGGGCACGTTAAGAGTAGTGGAAGAACGCCCTGATGGAATCGTGCTTTGTGGCGCAAAACCAGTGGGATCTGTCGGTGTACAGGGCCACTTTGCGACCGTATCGACTGCTACTTCTGCTAATCTGGATCCTGATGCGGCACTCTGGTGTGCAGTCCCGATTAATTCACCGGGCCTGACTTTAGTGCTGCGGGAGCCCGTTACTTCTCCGGACTCTACATTTGAAGACCATCCCATTGATTCATTTGGTGAGGAGACAGACAATATGATGCTTTTTGATCATGTTTTTTTGCCCCGTGAATACGTTTTTAGTCTCGGTAATTTAAAAATGCTTGGATTGTACAGAGAATCCGGCGCCTTATTTCACTGGCATATACTAGGACGTCTCATGTACCGTTCTGAAATTTTTGTAGGGGCCGCGCAAACGATGGTTGACATTTTGGGCACGGATTCTTTCCAGGGAGTACGGGATGGGGTAGCAGAAATAATCACCTATTCTTCAACATTAAAAGCAGCAATTATAGCAGCAGAAGAAGAATCAGAGATGTGGAATGGAGTGCTGGTGCCGTCAACCAGATTTTTAACTGCTGGAAGATTATATTCAATCGAAAACTACCCGCGAATCATGCATATTCTCCGCGATTTAAGCGGGCAGGGATTAATCAGCCGCTTTCCAAGCAAGGTTTGGGATCATCCGGAAATTGGGGCTGTATTGGAAGAATATTTACCAGGAGCCGGTGTAAGCGCACGCGAGAAAAATAAATTCTTTAACTTCCTGTGGGATCTTTCATGCAGCAGTCATGCAAGCCGCGTAGCTTTATTTGAAAATACGAATGCTACAAACGGTCCGGTTATTCGTTCTGAACTTTACAGATCCTATGATCGGTCAGAACCTGTTAAATTTATTCGTGAATACCTCGATCTACCAGATGTAAACCGTGAAGTTAAACAACTTTATGTTCATGATTTAAAGTAAATTAATTGAAAAGTTTGAAAAATAATAGAGAGACAGGTCTATCACGATGAAGGATGACCTGTTTCCAAGATTTTTTATTTGTTAAGAAATAGAATATAGCGGAGGGTGATGATTGATGCAGAGGCATTTTTCGATTAATTTTATAAGTTTTCCCTTTTACTTAAGTCAAGCAAGGTTTCAAGAACTTGTTGGCGAGATGCTCCTTCTACTGGGGAAAACCCAAGCATATCGGTAAACCACAGTCCTTCACAAGCTAAGCGCACTATGGTTGCGATGATTAAATTGTCACTCTCTTTTTCGATGTTTTCAGTCCAACCATCATAGGTATTACGCCAGGTCTCGATTAACTCAGGATTAGCAAGCAATATAGACAATAAACCAGGACTGATTAAATCTTTTCGCCCGAATTCATCAAAGGTTGTATGTATGAACGCTTGAAACCATTGACTAGAATCAGCCGTGTCATCACTCAGCAGCTTTTCTTCGATTTCTTGATTCGATCTCTTCAACATGTCGTCGATCATTGCCTGTATTAAAGCTTCTTTTGATGAAAAGTGATATAGTAATCCGCCTTTGCTGATCTCGGCTTCTTTCGCTACCTTTTCAATCGTGAGATGTGTAACGCCTTCTCGTGCTACAAGCTCACGAGCTTTTATTAATATTTTTTCACGAGTTAATAATGCTCTACGGTTATTCATTCGTGTCCTCCATAACAATTGCCTATTTATTCGACTGTATTCTACATTATTTTACAAAAAAAGTCAAATGGTATGTTATTTTCTTTAAAGATTCCATAAAATTTGTTCTGAATATAAACCGATGAAATAAATAAAAATATTATTTTAATCCATTTTTATAAAATTATGTATTTTTTTATTGACAACTAAACAGTCTGGACGGTATAGTTTAATAGAAAATAATGAAATTTCAGATAATTTTAGTTAACTTGAAAGTAAACTACTAATTATTTAAAAGGAAGTGGTAAAGAAACAATAATGAGGTAATGAAAATTTAAATCGGATGATTAAAACAACAAAAAATCAATGAGGTGAATTTATGGAAAAGCAAAGAATTATGCCTAAAGAGCATTGGAATTGGAGTATGCCTGTTCCTTTCTCGCAAGGATGGAAAGCAGGAAATATGATTTTTGTAGGTGGACAAATTTCCACTGATGAAAATGGTAAAACAATCGGAGTTGGAGATATTGAAACTCAAACACGAAATTGTTTTGAAAATATACGTAAAGTATTAAACGAAGCAGGAGCCGATTTGAAAGATATCGTGAAACTCAATACTTATTATGTTTTTGATGGGGATGAGAAAGAAGCGACAGAGTTTTGGGAAAAGATGACCAAAGTGCGAATGGAATACTTATCGGATCCTGGTCCAGCCGGGACTGGAATTCGCATCTCGGGTTTTGCTTTCGAAGACCTATTAATAGAAATAGAAGCGATTGCTGTTATGCCAGATGAAAAATAATAAAGGAGGAAAAATAAATGATTAAAAATCCGATCTCTTGGCCAAATGGCGCAAAATGTGCTGTAGCGATCACCTTTGATATGGATACTGACAGCATCCTTCATCTGGATCATCCGGATACAGCCGATACAAAAGTATCAACAGCATCCTGGTTAAAGTATGATGAAGTGGCTATTCCTCGTATTCTGGATATGTACAAAAAACATGACATACAACAAACATTTTTTGTACCGGCCTGGTGCATTGAACGGTATCCGAAAACGGTGGAACTTATTCTTAAGGATGGGCATGAACTAGCCCACCATGGATATTTACATGAACACCCGAATGAATTATCTGCGGAAGAAGAGTTATATTGGCTTCGCCGAGGAATAGACGTCATTGAAAAATTTTCAGGGAAACGGCCAACTGGATGGAGAGCTCCTATGTATAATTTTTCTAAGCATTCCGTTGATTTGTTGGCGCAGGAAGGATTTTTATATGACTCGTCATTGATGGCCGATGATATTCCGTATCTTTTAAAAGGCAAGTCGTCGAACGAAATCATTGAATTGCCCACTCATTGGGGAATGGATGATTGGCCTCAATACACACACAATCCGGATTTTGGCTACTCCATGCCGATAGCCTCGCCGGACCGCGCGATGGAAGGATGGATCGCTGAATTTGAGGCAGCGTGGGAGTATGGCGGCATGTGGGTTTCTGTATGGCATCCTTTTACCTCAGGACGCTTAGCCAGGTGTTCTAGAATCGACAAGATGATTCAATATATGCAGGAAAAAGGCGGCGTCTGGTTTGCGACGATGGAGGAAATTGCTCTTCATGTGAAAAAGTGTGTGGATGACGGAACATACAATCCGCGTACGGTTCACCTTCCTTATTACGATGGACGCATTCCTGAATTACAATCAAATTTAGTAGAGGGGATAAAAAAATGAGTGTAATTGCGACGAAAAGTAAACTTATAGACGTATTGAGTAAGGGATCAGAGCCACATTTAATGACCGGAGAGCAATACAAAGAAAGCTTACGGGACGGCCGCCGGGTCATTGATGCTCAGGGAAATAAAATTGCAGATGTAACCACGCATCCCGCATTAAAGCGCGGAATTGACAATTTAGCGAAAATTTATGATTCACAATTTGACCCTGAAACGAGAGATATTACAACTTTTGTCAGTCCAGAGGATGGGAAACGATACAGCACGGGCTGGCTGGTTCCGAAAACGAAAGAGGATTTAAAACGTCGACGTGAAATGCTGCGTTTAAGTACGTATCATACTTTTGGTGTTTTTGGCCGCCCGAATGATTATGGTTCAATGATGGCAATGGGATTCCTTTCGATTATTGATAAAATCGAAAAAGAAAACGCAGAATATGCAGAAAATGTTCGCAGGTTCGTTGAATTCAGTCAAAAACACAACGTGATAAGTGCTGACTTGATTCCGGATGTACAAACCGATAAAAATTTACCGCCTGCGCAAAAAAAGGGCACATTAAGAGTAGTGGAAGAACGACCGGACGGGATTGTATTATCTGGAGCAAAACCGTGTGGATCTGTCGGTGTACAGGGCCACTTTGCGACCGTATCGACCGCTACTTCTGCTAATCTGGATCCTGATGCGGCACTCTGGTGTGCAGTCCCGATTAATTCACCGGGCCTGACTTTAGTGCTGCGGGAGCCCGTTACTTCTCCGGACTCTACATTTGAAGACCATCCTATCGATTCAAATGGCGAAGAATTAGATAATATGATGATCTTTGATCGTGTATTTATCCCGAATGAATATGTATTCAGCCTGAGAAACACGAAATTGTTAGGGTTATACAGAGAATCTTGTGCTCTATGTCATTGGCACATATTAGCCCGGTTGATGTACCGTTCTGAAATTTTTGTAGGGGCCGCGCAAACAATGGTCGACGTTCTAGGCACGGATTCTTTCCAGGGAGTACGGGATGGAGTAGCGGAAGTAATATCCTATTCTGCATCATTGAAAGCCCATATTCTAGCAGCTGAAGAAGAAGCAGAGCTGTGGAATGGGGTGTTGGTGCCATCTACAAAATTCATTACTGCAGGAAGATTACAGTCTATCGTTCATTATCCACGAATCATGCATATTCTCCGCGATTTAAGCGGGCAGGGATTAATCAGCCGCTTTCCAAGCAAGGTTTGGGATCATCCGGAAATTGGGGCTGTATTGGAAGAATATTTACCAGGAGCCGGTGTAAGCGCACGCGAGAAAAATAAATTCTTTAACTTCCTGTGGGATCTTTCATGTGGCGCTCATGCCAATCGTGTAGCTTTATTTGAAAATACAAACTCCACAAATGCACCGGTAGTTCAATCTGAACTTTACAGATCCTATGATCGATCAGAACCTGTTAAATTTATTCGTGAATATCTCGGTCTGCCAGAGGTAAATCGTGAAATCAAAAAGCTATACAAGGTTGATTTAAAATAATAATCCTTGAATGTCGCCACTATGATTTTAGTAAATAGAGGAGTGGAAAATATGCAGCAAGTTTCAGAATTATTTAAGGAAGCAATGGGACGTTTGGCTGCTGGAGTGACTTTGGTTACAACAGAAATAGAAGGACGGCCATGGGGACTGACTGTTAGCGCATGTTGTTCTGTATCGATGGAACCTCCATTGCTATTGGTTAGTTTGCTGACTAAAAATGCAAGTACAGAAGCGATTAAAAAGCAGCGGCGGTTCGGAGTCAGTCTATTAGCCAGTGATCAAACGGCAGCAGCAAAAGCAGGGGCTAAAGCTGGTGCGCCCAAGTTTTTTGAAGAATTTGTTGAATCTGATCCAATTGGAAAAACATATGTCGTCAAAGATGCGCTGGCACATGTTCATTGCCAGGTAGAAAATGTTGTTGAGGCTGGTGATCATACTATTTTTATTGGCCTGGTTGAGCATGTGACTGCAGGAGACTTAAAGCAGCCTTTGTTGTATTTCCACCGTCAATTTGGAAGCTTTACAAATGAGCTAGAGCAAAAAGAAATCGTTGTCTAAAATTATTATTTTTTGATTAAAGGGCAGAAGAAGAGCTTAATTTAAATCTTCTCTTGTCCTTTTCCTTTAAGAAGTTCCAAACGAAATTTAATAGAGATTTAATTCATTTCAAAATATATTGTAAGGGTGTGAGGAAAATGAAAGTACATTATTTGTCTTACCCTTTAGATTTATCAGCTGCTTATATCCCTTCTGCCATTTCCATAGGGTATTTTGATGGTGTTCATCTAGGCCATCAGGAAGTAATACAGACTGGAATTCAAGTTGCAAAAAACAAAAATTTAGCAAGTGCGGTTATGACTTTCCATCCTCATCCAAAAGAAATACTAGGTAAAGGAGATTATTCAAGTTACATAACCCCGTTAGAAGATAAGCTTGAAATCCTCAAAAATATGGATGTAGATATAGCATATATTGTCCAATTTAACCCTGCCCTTTCCAAAGTAAAACCTCATGATTTCATCGAATATTTTCTAGCTCCGTTAAAGATCAAGCACATTGTTGTAGGGTTTGATTACAAGTTTGGATTTAAAGGAACGGGTACTCCTGAATTTCTTAAATTGCAAAGTGAAAAGCGGTATGAAGTAGATGTACTAGAGCCGGTAAAGCGTTATGAATTTAAAGTGGGAAGTACGTTAATCCGTGATTATTTAAAGAAGGGGAAGATATCATTTGTTAATGAATTATTGGGAAGACCTTATTCTTTTAAAGCAGCGATAAAAGAAAATAAAAAGCTTCGTTCAGCTGGTTTGAAAATCAATGCACAAAAATCCTATTTATTGCCTAAAGAGGGGACATTTCAGGTCAATATTTATGCATTAGGAAAATTTTATACTGGATTACTGGTGATCAAGCCGGATGAAAAAGAAAATCTTCTATTGTATCTTGATGATTTTTATCAAATAAATTTAAACGATAGAGACATTAGAGACATTCGTGTTGAAATTCAAGCTTCTGTCAAAGGAGATCAATATCACAATCAGTTGAAAGAGTTGTCTGAATCACCGCTTATCATTTAACTCATATTTATAGACCCTTTGAATTATTAGCAACATATAAATAATTTATGAAAGAAAGGAGCATATTGCTATGAAAATAGAACAGTTATTTAAGAGGCTTGATGAAGTATACCCGGAGTTAGTGGAATTACGAAGAGATCTTCATATGTATCCAGAACTTTCATTTCAAGAAATAAATACTCCCAGAAAGATTGCAGATTATTTGAACGAACTCGGGCTTGAAGTGAAAACGGAAGTTGGAGGCAGAGGGGTTGTGGGGATTTTAACAGGGGGTAAGCCGGGTAAGACAGTGGCATTACGCGCTGATTTTGATGCATTGCCCATTCAAGATGAAAAGAGTGTGGAATACAAATCCCGCGTCCCCGGTGTGATGCATGCCTGTGGTCATGATATTCATACGGCGGCATTGCTTGGAGTAGCAAGAGTACTGAGCGAAGTAAGAGAAATGATTGAAGGAAATATTGTTTTTATTCATCAGTTTGCAGAAGAAAAGGTTCCTGGGGGAGCTAAATTAATGATAGAAGATGGCTGCCTGGAAGGAGTAGATGTTATTTATGGTGCTCATGTTTGGTCAACTGAACCAATTGGTACAGTAGGAATAGGTGAAGGGCCTATGATGGCTGCTTTAGATTCATTTGAAATAGTAGTCAACGGGAAAGGGGGACATGGTGCAACTCCTCATTTAACTGTTGATTCTTTAGTTGTAGGAAGTCAATTAGTTTTAAACCTGCAACAAATTGTCAGTCGCCGTGTAGACCCGCTGAAACCTGCAGTCGTAACGGTAGGCACTTTTACTTCAGGGGAGGCTTTTAACATCATTCCTGATACCGCAAAGATTACGGGAACAGTTCGAAGCTTTGACGAAAGTGTTCGCGCCCTAATTGAGGAATCTATTGAACAGATTGTAGACTCGACTTGTGCTGGAGCCGGTGCCAGCGCTAAATTTAATTACACTAGAGGTTATCCTGCTGTATGTAACAATCCTGAAGAAACAAAAAGGGTGGAAAATGCAGCGGAAAATCTTTTTGGAAAAAACAATGTAAAAGAGCTGGCTCCGATTATGGCGGGGGAAGATTTTTCTTATTATTTACAAAAAATTCCGGGTAATTTCTTCTTTGTGGGTGGGGGAAATCCAGAAATTCAGGCAATCTATCCTCACCACCACCCGAAATTTAATGTGGATGAACGTTCCATATTGCTAATAGGACAATTGTTCATTTCTCTTGTTTGTAATTACCTTTCACAAGAAAAGGCAAAGCCGATTAGAGAAGAAGGGATTTATTTAAACAGTTAAGTATGAAGAAAGTTATACAGATGTTAAGGTGTGCTGCGCAGAAAAAATAAACCTTGCGCAGTACGTCTGATTTCTAAAGTTCAATCGTGAACAGCGCTGCTCCAAGAATAAAAACAATTCCTATTACTTTCCACGCGGTCGCAACATCCCCGAATACAAACACACCGATCAAAATCGCCACAACCGGTTCCATTGTCGAAAGAATCACTGCGCGACCGGATTCAATTTTAGAAAGGCCCGCTGTGTAAAATATATAGGCAAAAATCGTGGAAAAAAGGACAAGTTCGGCTTCGTTTAATAAGACGTCTTATTCAAATGATTTCTCGTTTTTTTGAAACAGGCTGGAAAATGGCATGATGAACAGCGACGCAAACAGCATGGAATATGCTGTAATCGTAAAGGGGGGATAGCGGTTTACGATCCATTTACAGAAAATCGAATACAGCGCATAAAAAAAGCCGGACAAAAGCCCAATTAGCACGGTAATGGCAGATAGTTGAGAATTGCCGGATGGAATGAGCCTGACGGCAAGCGAATTAGACGAGCGCTCGATTACTGTAAAAAAGCATAAATTAAAAAATACGATGCTGACAATGCCTCAACTTGCAAAAAACGGCAGATCCCGCAGCCGGATTTTGAGCAAGTGCCACTTACAAAGTGCTAAAAAAGGAAATAAAACGAGCGCTGAACCCAATACCCGAAGTGCAACGACATCGATTGGTGTAAGTCCTTCTTTATAAAGTCCCTGTACAAATATGCCGATCATGCCCCATAGGGAAGCACCGGCTAAAACAACCGATGGCGCTTTCGCATTTATCTCTCCTGCTTCTCAATCTTATCGAAAAAAGATGCAAAATAACCTGTATTGAGATAAAATGTAAGAAACATGAGAAAAAGAGAAGGCAGGTATAAGCAGATGAAGACGGCCATTTTGACCGACAGCACAGCTTATCTTCCAAAAGCGCTGCGCGATGAACTGAATATTTTTATGATCCCGCTCAGCGTGATTTTTGGCGAGGATGCGTACCGTGAAGAATTTGACATCACGATGAAAGAGTTTTATGGAAAAATCAATGAGGGGGGCAAGCTGCCTACGACGTCCCAGCCGGTCATCGGTCACTTCGTTGACATGTACGAGCAAATTGCCAAGGAATATGATGCAGTGATTGGCATTTATTTATCAAGTGGTATTAGCGGCACGTATCAATCGTCGATGACGGCGGCCGATATGGTTGAGGGACTTGACGTTTATTCATTTGATACGGAACTGAGCTGCACGCCGCAGGCATTTTACGTCCTTCGTGCGGTTGAAATGGTGAAACAGGGCAAAATGCCAAGCGAGATTCTGGCCGAGCTGACAGAAATGAAGAAGTGGACGAAAGCGTATTTTATGGTGGACGATTTAAACCATTTAAAACGAGGCGGCCGGTTAAGCGGGGCACAGGCACTGATTGGCAGCTTGCTGCAGGTAAAACCGATATTGCATTTTGAAGACAAAGTGATTGTGCCGTTTGAAAAAATCCGGACGAGCAAAAAAGCGCTGAAGCGAATCGGCGACTTGTTTGAAGAAGAGTATAACGAAGGGGGCAAGTTTCAGGCTGTCATTATCCACGCCAACCGGGAAGATGGAGCGCGCATGTGGATGACAGAGCTGAAAAAACGGTTCCCGAACGCGGAATTCGGCATCTCAAGCTTCGGTCCGGTCATTGCGACGCATTTAGGTGAAGGCGCCCTTGCGATGGGCTGGACGAAAAAAAGTTCATAGATTTTAAAGTTGGTCACGAAACACGTCAATTGGCCGCGAACAGCGCTGATTGGTCACGAAAAAACAGAGTTGGTCACGAAATCAGCGGCGTCACAATATAAAAAAGCGCTCCGGCTGTTAACCGGAACGCTTTTTTTATTGCGGAACAGAGTTAAGTACGTCTGTAATCATCTGCATTTCTTCTGCATCAATGCGGTCTGTGCTTGCAGCCCTTGTACCGCTGATTAAGTCACCGAAGCCTTGTTCATTCAGCTTTTTAATGACTTCGTTAATGAATGGACGGTTGTTTTGGACGAGATACGTTGTTTTCGTCCGGATCATTTGATCGAAAATCGCACTGCGCTGCATGCCGATCCGCTCAAGTGATTCCTGGTTTAGCAGCAAATCCAACAGCGTCAGAAGCTCATAGTCGCCACCGGCGAATGTTAAGTCCGGATTCACCTGATACCAAAGGTCGCCGTTTGAACGAACCCATTCCGGATACAAGTTTTCAATACCGGCTTTTAGTTCGCGCATCGTTTTCAAATACTTTTCGTCGCCCGTTTGTTCATACGCGACGATCAAGAAGCGCATGCCGCCGAGCACGTGGTTAAGCGAAGAGTGTGTTTTAGCAGAGCTAGACTTATAGTAATCTGAAATCACGTAGCTTGAAGACGTAACCGGAATGGTGTTGCCGAGCGCTTTTTGATTCACAAGGAAGTTGGCATACGATAAGTTGTCATCTTTCAATGACTCAATGCCAAGCGCTTCACCGGTATTTTTCAAAAACATCGCCGCGTTTTCATTTAAACGTGTATCGACATATGGTGCTGTTGTGCCGTATGCGTTTTTCAGCCATGTGCTCGTATATTCTGTATTAAGGAGCGGCTGTGTTCCTTTTGTCACTTCACCGCCGGAAAAGACATCCAGATCCGCAACCGAATTCAATACGATATCGTATAAATACCGGTCGTTATGCTGCTGATACGCGGTTAAATAAATACCGCCCTGCATCCGGTTAATGCTGCGGCCATAACCCATCTTATAGCCCGGCTCAATCGACCACGGCAGTTTTGTATACGCGCCATCCGCCGTCAGCCAGTTATTAATGGAAATGTACTCCGCAATCGTGCGTTTAAACCACTCATTTCGTGTTGACTCGCTTTTAAATAATGACTGGTCCGAAACAAGTGCCCATGAATCGGAAATAGCTTTGCCGCGCACCGTCATGTTCATGCTTGCGGTTACGGTATTGTCTGCTTGGGCAATATCATAGCCTGCATACTCTTTGTCAAGCACATGAAGGCGGGAAACCGTTCCGTTTGAATAGGTTTGCTGCTTTGGAAGTGACACATAGTTTTTACCCATCATGACTTCGTTTGTCACAGTGGAGCCCTTTTTCACAGACAACACGCCAATCGGATGACTTGTTTCATCAATACCAAATACATCGTGATGTTCTTGAACGACTGTCCCTTGATCACTATATTTGGCTAATGAATAGCTATCAGACTGTGAAAATGGCAATGAAACTGTTGCGGAATATGTATTGTCCGCATTGTGAGTGAATTTCGTAAATACGAACGTATCGCCATTTTCAAGCTTGCGAAGCGTGACACGAAGGGAGCCAAGCGGATTCGACGCATAGCCCATATGATAGTAATAGTGATAATCAGTGGACAAAATATGTTTCTCGGTTTCATTGCGGATATAGGAAAGTGGTACACCGCGTGAATTCATTCGGACTTTTACATACTGAGATTCGTTTACCGGAACCATCACTTCTTGATTATCTGCCGGCTTCGGAATCTCAATCGGATCCTTGTCTTCACCAAGTAATCCAAGCTTTGTCATCATCCGGTGAATGAACACCGCAGATTCGCCGCGTGTCGCGACTTTAGACGGCAAAAATGCATTCTCAGCTGTCCCGTAAATTAATCCATAATGCGTCATTCGTTCAACAGCCGCATACGCATATCCGCCAATCTCTTTTGCATCTGTAAATGTAAGAGGTGACCGGTCTGTGTAACCGCCATCGAGACGCATAGCCCGATCAAGCATAACCGCTACATCTGACCGCGTAATCGCTTCATTTGGAAGCGCAAGGCCATCTGTTGTACCTGCAATAATACCTGCTTTTTTCGCTGCGGCAATTTCAGTATACAGCGTGCTGCCCGGGCCAACGTCTTTAAACGCAGTATCGCCGTCAGGCAGCTTAAGAGCCCGGACAAGATACGCCAAAAACTGGCCTCTTGTTACATTCGTATAAGGACGAAATGTTCCATCATCATAACCTGCAATGACACCTTCTGACACGAGTTCGTCAATTTCTGACTTTGCCCAGTGGCTCGATGTATCGCTGAAGCTCTGTGCCGACACGTGAAACACGAATGTGAATACGAGTAAAAATGCCGTCAGGCTTCCTCCAATTTTTCTCATAAAATCCCCTTTCTTTTTAACCACATATTACAAATAAAAGTATACCATATCAAAAAAATGCCCTAATGTTAAATTCCGATGACAATATGACAATGATTGTCATATTTAGATAAGACGCTGTATACTGAAGGCGAAAGGACGTGACCTATGACAAATTTTTCGTTTTTTTCCGGACGTGAATTAACAGATGAAGAAATACCGACAATTTCTGACCTTCATCTTTTTGCGGCCCGCCCCGGTTTATCTGACTTGCCACACTGCCACCGCTGCGGCAATACGTCAACTTTCTCCTCTCATCCATGCGCCCGCTGCGGCAAACGCTGTACATACTGCCGAAACTGTATTGAAATGGGCAAAATTTCATCGTGTACGACTCTTTATCGCTGGACCGGGCCCGAACCGGAGCATCCGGAAAAAGCTGGAACGCTGCATTGGTCCGGTATATTATCAACCGGACAAAAAACCGCTTCTGACAATGTATGGCGCGCTATACAAAACGGGAGCGAGCATACCATCTGGGCAGTCGCCGGTGCCGGTAAAACGGAAGTGCTGTTTGAAGGAATCGCGGCGGCACTGTCTGATGGAAAACGCGTCTGCATTGCCGCCCCGAGAGCAGATGTTGTCCGGGAGCTGGCACCGCGTCTTGAAAAGGTGTTTCCAGACACATCGCCTGCCGCATTGTACGGAGGCAGCCCGGACCGCCACATATACAGCCCGCTTGTCATCTCCACCACTCATCAGCTGTTCCGCTTTTATGAAGCGTTTGACGTCATGATCGTTGATGAAGTCGATGCTTTTCCGTACACGTTTGACCAATCTCTTCAATACGCCGTTCAAAAAGCACGCAAGCCGGATTCGTCGCTCATTTATTTAACCGCCACCCCAGAAACGTCGTGGCAGTCAGAAATCCAATCCGGCAGACGCGATGCGACGCTTATCCCAGCCCGCTATCATCGTAAGCCGCTTCCGGTGCCGAACATGGTCTGGTGCGGAAACTGGAAAAAATCAATCGTTCCGGCATCTGTTTTAAATTGGGTCAAAGAAAAAGAAAAAGAAAAAGCGCTTATCTTTTATCCGCATATCGACACGATGAATAAAGCACTGCCGATTTTTAAAAACATAAACCCGCGCATTGAAAGTGTCCATGCGGCCGATCCGCTCCGAAAAGAAAAAGTCGAAGCGATGCGCCGGGGTGACGTGCCCATTCTGCTCACCACAACGATTTTGGAACGGGGAGTCACGTTTCCGGGTATTGATGTGGCTGTTGTCGGTTCGGAAGACCGGGTGTTTACCGAAAGCGCCCTCGTTCAAATTGCCGGGCGGGCCGGGCGCAGCGCCGATTGTCCGACAGGTAACATTGTATTTTTTCATTACGGAAAAACGGGAGCGATGGTGCGGGCGATCAAGCAAATCAATGAAATGAATACGCTTGGACAAAAAAGGGGGCTTTTGGATCCGTGAGCCAATGTCTGCTATGCGAAAACGACACAGCGGTCCAGTCGTGGCGTGGTTTTTTTGGTGCCAAAGCCCCGGTTCTTTGCAACATCTGCCTCAATCAATTTGAAAAAATAGACGGTCCAACGTGTGAAGTGTGTTCAAGACCTATGGATCAAAAAGGGATATGTCCCGATTGTGCTGCGTGGGAGAAAAATATTTTTATTTCAAATCAATCTTTGTATCATTACAACGAGGCCATGAAAGCACTGATCGCCCGGTTTAAATATCGGGGCGATTATGCATTGGCGGAAATGTTTGCAGAAGATGTCCGAGCGATGGCTAAAAAAGCCGCATGTGACCTTGTTTGTGCAGTGCCGCTCCCGCCGTCACGCCTCGCTGAACGGCGCTTTAACCAGTCGGAAGCGCTTATTGAAATGGCTGGACTTCCCCATACGCCGCTTCTTGCCCGGCATGAATCGGACAAGCAATCCAAAAAATCGCGTGCTGAACGAATAGAGGCGGAGCAGACATTTTATCCGATTGGCAATGCTGCCGGTAAATCTATCCTTGTTATTGACGATATATATACGACAGGCGCGACCATTCGGCTCGTGGCGGAAGCACTTGGACAGGCAGGAGCGGTCTCTGTTAAAAGTATAACCATTGCGCGAAGCGGTTCTTGACATTTTGACATTCCGCTATGAGAATAGAACTACAGATTAAAGACTTGAGGTGAATGGGATGAATGAAATCGTTGACTGTCCACGGTGTGGCGCACTGTATGCGCAAAATGCATTTCGTGATGTCTGTCCAAAATGTTCTCGGTCGGAAGAAGAACTTTATCAAGCCACCTACACATTTTTACGGAAACGGGAAAACCGCGCGGCGACAATTGAACGGATTATAGAAGTAACAGGCGCCACTGAAGGCATGATTCATAAGTGGGTGAGAAAAGGCCGTCTGCAGGCGGCACAGTTTCCGAACCTTGGTTACCCGTGTGATCGCTGTGGCACTGTGATTCAAAAAGGAAAAATGTGCAGCAGCTGCCTGCAGGAAATTGAAACAGGTTTGAAGCTGCACGACCAGCAGCAGGAATTCACCCGGGAGCGCAGCAAGCAGAACCAAAGAGCATATTTAGGAAAACGCTCAGACTAAACCCGCCATTTGGCGGGTTTTTTGCGCTAAAAAAATATGCAAAATTCCTCATTAAACATTTTCACCGTAAAGACGATATAATAAGCACAGGAATAAAAAAGAAAGCGAGGATACGGAGATGAAAATCAATCAGACACCCGGATTAAACGGGATCAATCCGTATCAGAAGCAGCTGAAACAAGCGGATGCGGCCAAAGCCGCCAGCCCGGCAGCCGGCGACAAGCTCGAAATTTCGAGCGCCGCCAAAGAGATGCAAGACTCATCAAGAATACTAGCTGAACGCCGCGAAAAAATCGCGCTTCTGAAAGAAAAGGTCGAGAGTGGCACATACAAACCGGATGCAAACGCAACCGCTAAAGCCATGCTCGACTTTTACGGAAAGCTGTAACCGTAACCGGATCGCCCACGAGATTTCTTTGGGCGATCTTTCTTTATGTACATACACAGGAAAAGGAGCCCGACTAATGAAAATTCAGCCACAAGCGACACTAACGCCCATTCAGCCGGCTGCTGCATCTACACAAGGAGAAAGTGCCGCAGCGTCTATTGAATCCATGGCGGGAACGGCACCAAAAACGGAAAAACAGCCGCCCGAACTTACCGTTTTTTCTGAAAAAGGGATGACGCTCACAAAAGAAGCCACGCAGGCTGTGAAGACGTTTATGGAAACAACCCCAGGAACAGAAGCGGACAAGCTTGCCACGGTGAAGGCGCTTGCCGACAAAGGCATTATGCCTTCTGAATCTTCGCTAAAAGCGGTACACGCTGCTTTGACAGGAACGCCCTTTGGCAAGCAGGCGGCTGAGTGGCTGACACAGTCGGGCATCGAATTTCCGGAAAATACACGGGCTTTGATCGAAAAAGCTCTTCAGTTCGGACGGGCACAAGAAGCATTGCAGTTGATCAAAAACAGTGACCTTGTCAAGGCGGTTGAAGCCATTGTGAAGCAGCAAATGCCATCAAGTGCTGTGAAGGACGTAATGAAAGCGTTAGAGCCGATTTTAAAGCAGGCAGATAAAATGACCCAAATTGAGATGCAAAAAGCGGTCGAATCCGCATTAAAGCCTTTTCAAATCAGTCCAGAAGCAGCCAAACAGATTCAAGCGGTAGTAGCGGACACGTCCGTAACAGACGCGGAAAAGCTGTTGAAAACAGCCATCAGCAAAATAGAAGCGGCGATTCAAACACTTCTGAAGCAGCAGCCAAACGATCCGCTGCTACAGCAATTAAACCAAAAAATTCAAAACGGTGAGCCGATTCAAATGATCGTCCAGGCGATTCGTACGTTGTTTACAGGGGACAGAGCTGTTGCGATCAAGCCGCTCGCCGAAGCACTACAGCTGGCAGACTTGGCACAGGCGAAAATGACCGCTTCTCTTCCTGCGTCCAGGATTATCATTCCGGAAACAAACGAAACTGAACCGTCACTGCCGCAAAAAGCAGCGGTCATGATTCAAAAAGAGCCATCATTTGAACGGATTGCCTCTTTTATGAAAGATGCAATGCCAGAACTCGGGGGCACGATTGAAAAAGCGGAAGCCTTTATGGCCTCAGGCAAAGAACTGGCGGCGCGCGGTGAACTGATGAAAGCGGTCGAGCCGCTTATCCCGCCGCCGGTACAAGAAAGCGCGCCGGTCGTGCCGGATGAACTATTCGCTCACGTGCCGCCAGCTTCGAAAAACGTCATCATGACGACGATTACGGAAAAAATGTCGCAGTCAGCGATTGATTTTAAACAATTTAAGCGTGACATTATGCGCAATTTACAGACTGCTGAACTGCTGATCAAAACGCCGCAGCAGGCAAAACCCGTTGTAGAAACCGCCATCAAGACACTCGACAATGCCATTTTAAAAGGCGATTTTATGTTGTATACCGATATGAAAACAGAAAAGCAGCTGATGCAGGCTTCCCAGCAGTTAGCGGATGCACGCAAGCTTCTCGCAAAAGGCGATACGCCGTCCGCCGCCCGGATTGTCGCGGACGTTAAAGCGTTGATCGACAAAGTGACATTTAAACCATCCGACTCACGCGTCATACACATGATTACACAGGAACTTGCGGATACACCGCAGCGTAACCTTGCTGGTGCGATGGGCGGCCTTTATGATACGCCGTCCGCCCGAAACGCATTTGAACTCGTCCGGGCAGCGGGCTTGAACTATGAGCAGGAGCAGGCAGCCGCACTTTTAAAAGGAAAAGCAGAAATGCCTAACGCAGTCAAACAAGCGCTTCTTGCATCAATGGGCCAGCAGCAACAAGGAAACTCCGGTGAACAAGCGGCGGCCAATTTGACGGGTCAGCAGCTGTTAAGCAAATCAGATTCCGGCCTTCAATCGATGATGATGTCATTGCCCTTTTTACTTGGCGGGCAGGCGGACAACGTCAACGTTTTTATCCGCTCCAAAAGCGGCGGCCAGCAGGTGGACTGGGAAAACTGTTCGATTCACTTTTTATTTGAAACGAAAAAACTCGGTCCCGTCGGCATGACCATTTCATCCGCAGACCGGAATTTGTCCGTTAAAGTACAGAACGACCAGGAAAACTTTCAACAAAAAATGGAGCCGCTCACACTCGTTTTAAAAGATCGGCTCTCAGACATAGGCTACCGGGTTGGTTCCGTCCAGTTTGGGACATTTGCGAGACAAGAAGAGCAGGCAGAAGCTAAAGCAAGCGGCACCGCGTCATCTTCTTCGAAAGGGTTTGATTTTACGATATGAACTATTATAATCAGATCAACCGCCGCAAGGTCAATGGACCGTCGGCAGCTGTTATCCGGTATGAGGAAGGAAGCGCACCAACTGTCGTTGCGCAGGGAAAAGGTGCACTCGCCGCGAAAATTTTGGAGCTCGCCGGCCAGCATGGCGTCCCGATGGAGCAGGACTCATCGCTTTTGTCGGAGCTGCTTGACATCGACCTTGGTGATTCCATTCCGCCTCAACTGTATTCCGTCATCGCGGAAATGCTTATTTTAATCGAAGAAATGGAATCTACGTATTAAAATCCGGCAAATTTTGCCGATACATACAAATGAGGTGACAAATGTGATCACAAAAGAAATGATTTATCAAAAAACACCCCAGCAAATTACGGCGCTCTTATATGAAGCAGGGCTCAATCAATTTGATCGGGCAAACTCATTTTTAAATGAAGGAAAGTATGCAGAAGCCAATGAGGCGATGCAGAAAATTAACGATATTACCGAGCGGCTCGGCGCCGGCCTTAACTATGAAGCCGGCATTATCGCCGATCAGCTCGACCACGTATACAACTTTATCGCTGACACCGTCATTCAAGCGAACATTCATAAAGATGTGGAACGGCTCGCTGACGCTCAGCGGCTGTTTCAAACCATTGCGGACGCATGGAACGAGTCAATGAAACAGGCACCATCTAAACCGGCGGTCCGTAAACAAAATGCGTACGAACAAAGTATCTTCGTCGAAGAACTACCGAAAAATACATTGGAAACGGGGAAATAATCGATGAGAATCAACCACAACATCCAAGCACTAAATGCTTACCGGAATTTAAACAATACAAACAACGCTACATCAAAAAGTCTTGAGAAACTATCTTCCGGCCTTCGTATTAACCGTGCGGCAGATGATGCGGCGGGTCTTGCCATTTCTGAAAAAATGCGCTCGCAAATTCGTGGCCTTGATATGGCGGAACGAAACTCGCTTGATGCCATTTCACTCATCCAAACAGCGGAAGGTGCACTAGCATCCACACATGATATTTTACAGCGGATGAGAGAGTTGTCTGTGCAGGCGGCTAATGGAACACTTGAAGATACTGATCGCGAGTCTATTCAGGCGGAAGTAGATGAACTGATCGAAGAAATTGACCGTATAGCTCAAACGACACAATTTAATAATAAACAATTAATTTTTGAAGAAGGAGATCCATTCTTCTTCCAAATTGGTGCGAATACAGACCAGTCGCTTGAACTGGAGATTGCAGGAATGAAGGCGTCTGACCTAGAAGTAGATAGTTTATCACTCGACACTACAGAAGCATCGTCTGAAGCTATTACAACCATTGATGAAGCTATTAAAAAAGTGTCTGAACAACGCAGCAAGTTTGGTGCGATTCAAAACCGCTTAGAACATACGATTACGAATTTGCAGACAGCAAATGAGAATTTAACTGCCGCAGAATCCCGTATCCGTGACCTGGACATGGCGGAAGAGATGACGCAATTTACAAAAAATAACATTTTGAACCAGGCGGGGCAGGCGATGCTCGCACAAGCGAATCAGCTTCCGCAGGGCATTCTGCAGCTCCTTCAATAATGAAACGGGGTAACCGGACATGGAAGTACAGCGCGTAGGGAAAGTGACGCCGAATAAAATCGAGAAAAAAGAAGAAACCGCGAAAGCATCCGTGTCCTTCACGGATGTGATCACGTCTAAACGCCAAAATGCCGCACTTGAGAAAATGACTGGCATGATGAAAGACATTGAAACACAAGGAGAAAAGCTTGCCGAACATCGGACAATCGACGACTTGCGCAAATATAAAAAAATGGTGAAAGAATTTATGGAGGAAGCGGTTAACAGCGGTCTTCAGCTTGAAGAGCAGCGGGGATTTAACCGCCGCGGCCGGACGAAAGTATACAAAATCGTCAAGGAAGTCGACAGCCGCTTAACCCAGCTTGCCAATGACGTCATCAATAAAGAAAAATCACAGCTTGATATTTTGAGCAAGGTCGGCGAAATTCAAGGCTTGCTCATAAACATTTACACGTAAAGGGGGAGCGTCATGCTCATCGAAACGCTCGAAAAACAGCTGGCGCTTCATAAAAGCCTGCTGCAGCTGGCACATGCCAAAAAAGAGGCAATTAAAGAAAACAGAATGGACGAATTGAACCGGATTGTCCGTGACGAGCAAAAGCATATCAGCGCGATATCGATCTTAGAAAAACAGCGCACAGCCGGGTCAGAAGGGTCCGTCCTGGACCAGCTTCCGGCTCTTCCGGAAGAAGAACAGGTGCAGGCAGCAAGCCTTCGTGATGAGCTGATTAAGACCATGCTGCTGTTAAAAGCAGCCAATGACTTAAACGCCGAACTGCTGGACCAGTCGCTTCAATTCGTTCATTTACAGCTGGATTTATTAGCTCCGCCGGATGCGGGAAATTACGCGCCTGATGGAGAACATGACAACGGTCCTTCGACAGGTCCCGTTTTCGACTCGAAAGCTTAGGAGAGATAAATATGAGATCAACTTTTATGGGGCTTGAAACAGCGAAACGCGGCATGTCCACTCAGCAAAATGCGCTTTATGTAACAGGCCATAATATTTCCAATGCGAACACGCCCGGGTATTCCCGGCAGCGCGTAAATTTTGAAACGACTACGCCTTATCCAGCTATCGGCTTAAACCGTCCGAATATTCCGGGGCAGTTGGGAACAGGAGTAGAGGCGGGGGCCATTCAGCGGATGCGGGAATCGTTTCTAGACGTGCAGTACCGGAATGAAAACAATAAGCTTGGCTATTGGAATGCCCGTGCAGATGCACTCGTGAAAGTAGAAGACATTATTAATGAACCGACAGAAGAAGGCCTGGCGGCAACGATAAGCGAAATGTGGAAGTCGCTGCAGGTATTAGCGGGATCACCTGAAAATGAAGGAGCGCGCGGTGTGGTCCTTGAACGGATCCAGTCGATGACAGATACATTCAATTACATGTCGGATTCACTAAATACTATTAAAACTGATTTCGGCAGCCAGGTTGGCATTACGGTGGATGCGCTAAATTCAACCATTCGCCAGCTGTTTGATGTGAATCAGCAAATTGCGGAAATCGAGCCGAATGGGTATTTGCCAAATGATTTGTATGATAAGCGTGATTTGCTTGTAGATGAATTATCGCAGTATGTAAATGTCGAAGTGAGTACGTCCAAAAGCGGCGGAAATGCCCCGGCAGTTGCAGAGGGAATTTACAGTATTAAACTGCTGAATGCAGATGGGACGCCAGGACAAGAGCTCTTAAACAAAGACCACTATTTCCAGCTCGGCTTTGAAAACAGTGCTGGTACCATTGGGACGGATGTACAGGGAGACCACGTAGATGCGATCGAATTTGTTCAGTATGACCGCAGCAATGAAGCAGGTGCGTCAACCACCGTTCATGTGTCAGAAAACGGATCGATGACCTTTTCGCAAGGAAGCCTGCGCGGCTTAATCGAAGCGTTTGGCTACATAGGAACGAAAGACACAAACGGAGACGGAACAGCTGAAGCCGGTGTGGTGACCGGCATTTATCAGGATATGCTCGATAACCTGGACCGGCTTGCTTTCTCAATGGCAGAGCTGTTTAATACCGTCCATGAAAAAGGAATGGATTATAACGGCAGTGCGCCGACAAAAGACGTTATTGAATACGAAGTGGAAAATCCGCTTCCGACAGGTAAACCGTACGCAGGAGCGGCCGGGTCTATTGGGTTAAATGTGAATCTGACATCAAATGAACTGGCGGCGTCACTGACCGGATTTGTGGGCGATGGGAAAAATGCGCTGAATTTATCCAACGTCGGTGCGATGCTTTTGAATAATAATTCCGTCGAACTGCTTGGCGGCGGTACGCTGGACATTAGCAATTTAGATCTGCCAATTAAAAGCGGCTCGCTGAATTCGTTTTATGAATCGGTCATCGGCCGCCTCGGTGTAGATTCCCAGCAGGCGCAGCGAATGGAACAAAATGTGGAAGTGCTTCGTTCAACGGTTGTGACGAACCGAGAATCTGTTTCGTCTGTTTCCCTTGACGAAGAAATGACCAACTTAATTAAGTTTCAACACGCCTACAATGGTGCGGCGCGTATGATTACGATTGTTGATGAAATGCTGGATAAAATCATAAATGGCATGGGCGTAGCCGGCCGTTAATAGGAGGAGTTGAACTAATATGCGTGTGACACAATCTATGCTTTCGTCTAATATGATGAAAAACTTATCATCCAGCCTGAGTCGTCTTGATAAGCTGAATACACAAGTGGCCACCCAAAAGAAAATCACAAAGCCGTCTGATGATCCAGTCGTAGCGATGAAAGGAATGACGTACCGGCGAAATCTCGAGGAAGTGGAGCAGTTTCAGCGTAATTTTGGTGAAGCCTACAACTGGGTGGAAAACTCCGATTCAGCGCTTGATAAAGCGAAGCTGGCGCTTGATCGGATTCGGGAGCTCGTTGTTCAAACGTCCAACGACACATACGACAGCGAACAGCGTGAATCTGCCAAAGCGGAAGTGGAGCAGCTGAAGCAGCACATGATCGAAGTTGCCAACACAAAATTTGGCGAAAAATATTTGTTCAATGGCACAGATACCATCAACGCGCCGATTGGAACAGATGAAAATGGAAATATTATTGAAACGACGGATAACACAGGTAAAGTGGAGCTGGAGCTATCGAAGGGTGTTTATGTACAAGTCAATATTAATGCGGTCAAAGCGTTCCCGAAAGAGTTGTTCGAGACCATTGATAACGTCATTACAAAGCTCGGCGACGGATCACAAGGCGCTGATTTATCCAACCTGCTTAGTGACCTGGACACACATTTGGCGGCTAATTCCACTTCACGGGCCGACATTGGTGCACGGTTCAACCGAATTGAACTGATGGAAGCACGGGCAGCAGAGCAGGAGGTTATTTCTTCGCGGATTATGTCTGAGAATGAAGATGTAGACTTTGAAAAAGTGGTTACAGAGCTGACAGTACAGGAAACCGTCCATAAAGCGGCTCTGTCCATCGGCGCCCGGATTATTCAGCCATCACTCATGGACTTTCTTCGTTAATAAGGGGGTTCCATCATGAATATACCGGCCATTCAAATGAGCACCACTCCGGCAAAACTCGGCATTTCCTCCACGCCGGGACGGCTGTCCATTCAACAGCCGCCCGCAACAGTGGACTTGGAGCAGCCAAAAGCGGATATGCGCATTCAGACAACACCCGGCAAGCTGACAATTGACCAGCGCCAAGCGTGGGACGACATGGACCGGAAGCACATTTTTACCCGGATTAAAGATGCCGCAGCGAATGGACGCCAAAAAGCACTCGAAGGCACCGGCCGCCGGGCAGCGGAAGGACGCGAGCTGGCGGACATTCATAAAGGCGGCAATGCCATTGTGATGCAGGCGGCGCGCCGTGTGGACCGGACACACAAAATTGGCATTGCGTACATCCCGTCATACGGAAGCGTGAAAATCAACTACCAGCCGGGCGACGTTCAAATTGACGCGCAGGCCCGCCAGGTGGAAAACAACACGCGTACCAATAAGCCGATTATCAGCTATCAGCCAGGTGACGTCAGCTTTCAAATGAAACAATACCCGTCTATCCAATTTCAAGCGGTCAACAAAACGATTTAAAGGATGATCAACGTGAAGATTCAAACAAAATACCACGGCGAAAAAGAAATCGAACAAGAAGATATCATTACCTTTTCAACTGGCATTCCGGGCTTTGAAAATGAAAAGAAATTTGTCTTGCTGGAGTTTCCAGACAACAACGTCTTTTACGCGCTTCAGTCCGTTTCGACATCGGACTTAAGCTTTGTCGTCACCGATCCGTTTTCCTTTTTTATCGACTACAACGTAAAAGTCGACGATGCCACTATCGATGCTTTGGCTATTGAAAAAGAAGAGGACGTCACGCTTTTGAATATTTTGACCGTGCGCGACCCGTTTGAAGAAACGACCGCCAACCTGCAGGCCCCAATCGTCATTAACAAAAAAACGCACAGCGGGCGCCAGGTAATCTTAACCGGCACGCCATACGAAACACGCCACAACCTGTTTCAGGCAAAGGAGGCGTAATCCATGCTTGTCCTTACACGAAAACCAGGCGAATCGCTTATGATCGGTGATGACATCGAAATCACCGTCGTTGCCGTTTCCGGCGACCAAGTAAAGCTCGGCATTAATGCGCCGAAACACATTGATATCCACCGGAAAGAAATTTACGTCGCTATTGGTAACGAAAACAAATCGGCCTCTGCAGGCGTTACTGACTTATCGGGCCTCTTCAAACTCCCTCCGACGAAATAATGGACGGGAGTTTTTTTATTTAGCCTGCGATGAAATTGATACAAAAATAAACATTTCACAATTATTCCAAAAAAAATAATAAAAAATCTATTAAACATTTTTTAAACGTGTCGATAATACTAGTGTAAGCAAAACAAAACAGGGCGGCCGACCTGGAACGAATTGCTGAACAAATGGAATACTGTTCACACGGACGTGAACAGCCAAACTCAAGGAGGAACAACAAATGATTATCAATCACAATATTGCAGCACTTAACACACATCGTCAGTTATCAAGTGCTTCTACGGCACAAGCTAAAAACATGGAGAAATTGTCTTCAGGTCTTCGTATCAATAAAGCTGGAGATGACGCAGCCGGTCTTTCAATCTCTGAAAAAATGCGTGGACAAATTCGTGGATTAGATCAAGCTTCCCGTAATGGGCAAGACGGTATCTCATTAATTCAAACAGCTGAAGGTGCGTTAAATGAAACGCATTCTATGCTTCAACGTATGCGTGAATTGGCAGTACAAGCTTCTAATGATACTAATACGACTGAGGATCGTCTTGCAATTCAAGCTGAAGCTGACCAGTTAGGGAAAGATATTAACCGTGTCGCAAAAGATACTCAGTTCAACGGACAAGACCTGTTGACAGGTGGAGGCGGTCCAAATACTGATGGTTCATTTGCTTTTCAAGTTGGAGCAAATCAAGACCAACAGATTACTGTGAAAATTGGAGCAATGGATGCGGCTACCTTATTAGTTGCAACAGGAAGTACGGAAAGTGATACTGCGATTGATATTAGTTCAGCATCATCCGTGGCAACAGCTGCTATTACTATTATCAATGATGCAATTAAAACAGTATCTACTGAACGTTCAAATCTTGGAGCTAACCAAAACCGTTTAGAATATGCAATCAACAACTTGAATACTTCAAGTGAAAACTTAACTGCTGCTGAATCTCGTGTACGTGACGTAGACATGGCGAAAGAAATGATGAGCCAAACGAAGAACTCTATCCTTTCTCAAGCAGCGCAAGCAATGCTTTCTCAAGCAAACCAGGCGCCACAAGGTGTTCTTCAGTTACTTCGTTAATTTTAACTTTATTGGGAAGAGGCTCTTTTGGAGTCTCTTTCATTTGAGGTATAAATGGTAAAATTAACTAATTAATCAGTACTTTATTAATATAAATAGGGTGGGAATTATTAATGGGTTCAACTAAAAAGAAGTTATTAAATAAAACAGTTGCACTAGGGTTATCAGTAGCATTGGTTTCTCCTTTTGCTGTCTTATCAGATAAAGGGATTAAAGCTATAGCTGCAGATGCACCAACAACGGGAGCCATTGCATTTAGCTTGTTAGATGATGATGGCAAGAAGTTTGTAGCATCTGAGAACGTAGTATTCAACAATCTGTCCCAACTAACAGGTGGTCTTGTTGATCATACATCTGCATGGGGATATGGTGATGGCACTAGTGGGGTTGCTAACGCTGGAACTGCTGCAATAACAAAAGATACGCTTCAACCTGGTAAATACGCAGTAACTGCAAAAGTAAGTGATACATTAAGTGTTACCAGTTTTGTAGATGTTAAAGCAGGGACTAAAGCCACAAGTGTTAAAGCAATTGCTCTTCCTACAGCCGGAGACGTTGACAAGGCGAAATCCGGAAAAATCAGCAGTGTTGTTGCACCGAATGCAACGGTTGTTGTTAAAAATGCAACGACTGCATGGACAACAAAAGCTGATGCTAATGGTAAGTTCACTGTATACGTGCCTGCCGGTTCTTATGATGTCATTGTTGATTCAGATGCTGATAAGAAAAATACTAAATACTCGATCAAAGTCCAAGCAGGTCAAAACAACTTGCCGTTTGATGATTTAGCAGCTGATTCAGTTGCTGATGATACACTAGGCTATGTATTAGTAAACGATAATGCGGGTCAACCTAGCATAAATGCTGCCTCAAAGGAATACAAAGGGAAAGCGATTCAAAATTCAAAGGTACAGGCTTACTCTGTTGATGATAATGCAACTGCAGACGACACGACAGATGATGTGTACACACTGATTGGCGAAACCGTAACTAAGAAAGGAACTGGCACATCTACAATTGGAGATTTCTCCATTAAGCTAAAAGAAGCTCAGCCAGGTAAAAAGATTCAGCTTGTTGTAGAAGATGAGGCGCTTAATAGCTATTCACCTACTCTAGTTCCTTTGCCAGCAATTGATCCAGGATTTGCAGCTATGACAAACGCAGTAGTGGGTAAAGATGTTACTATTACTTTCACTGATAAATCAGGAGCATTGCTGACTTCTCAAGACTTAGCAGTATCATTAAAACTAGGCACAGGAGCCGCTGTTCCTTTAACAAAAGTGACAAAAGTTGGTACTGTAACAACTGGTGATTATACAATTACGAGTGGGAAACTTACAATCCTAAACAAAACTATTCTAGATAACATAACAGATTTTACACAAGATACAACTTTTACTATTAGTGTTACAGCTTCAAATTTTGAAGATTCAACTGTAAATCAAATTGTTAAAGCAGTGGCTGCACCATCACTAACTGCGTCTGTGGCAAAAGCTACAACTGAGGGTGTTAAACTAACTGCAGCAGCAACCAGAAATACAACAAATGAAATTCGCTACAAAATCTCTTCAACTTCAGTAGATACACCTAAATTGTATTCAACAGTTTCGGACACAACAGCATTACCAGCAAGCCCGACTGATGACATTACAGGTGTAGATGCAACAACAAATAAATATTTAGCTGTTTACGAGTTAAATGCAGATGATCAGATTGTGAAATTCAAACAGCTGACACTTACTGCAACGAATATTAAAGCAGTTACAGCAGTTACATTGGCGACTGGATCCCTAGGTACAGCTGGTAATAACGAAATTACTGGATTAACTTCAGCGAAAAAATACAAAGTAACTGAAGGAACTACAGTATCTTACGTTAAAGCTGATGGAACATTAGGTACATTAGCAGATGTTGCAGCATTAACAGGAACGAAAATTACCGGTTTAACAAACGGTAAAACTTACAAGGTAGAAGATGCTAATAGCGTACCAACAGTAGCTACTGCGATTACGGCTCAAACTGGAGCTGTAGGAACTGCAGTAACAGTGGATGCAACTAACACGTTTGCTGACGCTGATACAACAGATACGTTAACTTTAACCGCTGTTTCCGATACTACAGCTACAGCAACAGTAAATGTCACAGGTAAGACAATCACTATAACACCAGTAGCTGCAGGCACAGCAACTATCACATTAACCGCTGATGATGGGTTCGGTGGAAAAGTTTCAACCACATTTACAATTACGGTATCATAAAAAAGAGAAAGAGACTCTAGACATTCTAGGGTCTCTTTTTATGCACTCTTATTTTCTATCACAGGCTGTCTGTAAGGTATTTTATTCTTCATAATGCTAAACACTATGTTTACTAGCATTCTTTCTACATAGACCATAGCTTGGTTCTCTCCAGCATTTCGAAAGCCCATCTACTCGCCACCCCTGTACCTAGAAACTGCAAAAGTAATGGAAATCGGTGTCCGTCCTATTCGGCTAAAGTGTAGGCGGCAAAGAATGAAAAAACCAAAAAAATAAATAGATATTATAATTCTGAATCAATGATAAAGCCCTTATTCCCTTGCCGGAGTAAGGGCTATTTCTATTTGAGGAGGAGTTGTAATGAAAGAATACGGAATGAATGAGAAAGAGCAGCTGACTTTGTTTGAAATGCCCGTAGAAGGAAAAGGATATCTTTAATATGGATGTCATGAAATGGTTTGTCGAACAGTTGGAACAGATGACCGGTGAACGTGCGCTTCTAGAAGAAGTTGGATTTGAAGCGGTAGAACTGTACCACGATGAAATCGGGAATGAATTTATCCCGCTGGCCCATCTGGCGAAGCTCCCAGACCCGCTTCTCGTCGAAACGTTTGTGTACCACGACAGCGAAGGATGCGAGTGGATCGCGGGTATTGTTATAGGAGAGCATGGCGAAGGAGAGCTGTATACATTCTGGATGAGGAACGGCGAAAGCGTTAAGCGTGAATTCACAAAGGAAAAGAGGGAGTTATGATGGAAGAAAGATACCATCGCATTGTTGTAGACGGAGAAACGTATTATAGAGAGTACTGCGAAAGGATTGACCGGTACGGGAACGAACTGCTCACAGAAGAAGAGCTGATTGAAACGTTGCTTTGGGAAGTTGTTGAGGATGAAATTACAGTGGACCACCACAGAGTTGAAAATGCCCTTCGGCGCATGATGGACCAAACCGACCAGAACCTAATCCGAAACTACATTCTATTTCTTGAACGGCAGCTGAGTGATTGAGAGACTGCTCACGACATTACTAAGTACGACAAAGTATAACAGCGTAAAACTTAGTCATTCCATAGGTTTCTACCAAAAAGAAAACCGAAAAACTGACGACATTATTATAGTACTGGCGTGAGTGTGTAGCCTTGCGATTCGAAAAAAGGTGAACCTGGGGCGAGCTGCTTGTCGGCATTGTGCTCATTGCCGGGGTGCGTACAGTACCAGCGTTGATTGCGGGAGCGTTTATGAACTTGAACTTCTTGTGGGCCGGCACAGTCAGCACAAATCCGACATTACTTTTAGCAGCGGTTGTTCTATTGTTTGCGGCAAAAGGAGCAATGTCTTACGGTGGCGACCGGTTCTTGATGCCGGTGATGATGAAAAAAGTTCAGGCGTGGAAACAAAATCACCCGCGCAAGCATATGCCGAAAAGTGCATAACAAGAAAAAAGTATCTTTGAGCCCAAAGATGCTTTTTTTCGGTTCACAAGCATGTTTGTTAGATTATCTGACAATAAACATATAAAAATTAGATAATAAAGATAAAAATTAATTTATCTTTAGTGAAATTGAACAATGACTCTCTGTTATTTTCAGATTATACTGTAAATAGATTCATTAATGTTATGAAAAATAACATGAAGAGGTGAAGAGATGGAACTGGTTATTCAAGATGTAAAGAAAAGCTTTCGGCAGCAGCAAGTTTTAAGTGGAATTAATCTACATATAAAAACGCATGAATTCATTTGCGTGCTTGGTCACAGCGGCTGTGGGAAATCGACGTTATTGAATTTGCTGGCCGGGTTTACCCGCCCGGATTCCGGCAGCGTTGTGGTGGATGGCGAACCCGTGCAGAGTCCTTCGAAAGATCGGGGTGTTGTTTTTCAAGAGCACTCCTTATTTCCCTGGTATACGGTGCTTGAGAATGTTTTGTTTGGTCCGGAAGTTCAAGGTATCGATAAAAAGGAAGCAGAGCAAAAAGCGAGAAAGTATTTGAACATGACAGGGCTTGGTGAATATGCGGATCATTATCCCTCTCAGCTGTCTGGCGGGATGAAGCAGCGGGTTGGCATTGCTCGGGCGCTTGCGGCGGAACCGAAAATCTTATTAATGGATGAGCCGTTTGGCGCGCTTGATGTGTTCACAAAAGAAAATATGCGCAATGAACTGATCGATATTTGGTCCAAGCTGAAAACGACGATTATTTTTATTACGCACGATATATCTGAAGCCATTTATTTAGCCGACCGGATCATTGTGATGAAGGAAGGGTTTGTCGCAAGTGATATGAAGGTGGAGATTCCCCGGCCGCGCCAATATACCGATGACGGGTTTGCGGAGATGGCTGTGAAAATTGAACGCACGCTCGTGCAGTAAAGGAGGCAAAAAACATGGAACAAGTAAAAAATGTGGAAAAGCCGAAGCTGCCCGTGACGACTGTTCCATTGAAAATTAATACTGAAAAAAAAGAGCATTTTGCGAAACGGATGATTCCAATCCTTACGTTTTTTATTGTATGGGAAATCGTTTCAAGGGCGAACATGGCACTAGAACTGGCCAATCCAATGTTTTTCCCACCGCCAAGCCATATTGCGGTCCGGGCTGTGGAAATGATGCAGGAAGGCATTGTGTTTGTGAGTCTTCTGTCGAGTACGCTGCGCATTTTTGCTGGCTTTATTATCGGTGCAGCACTTGGCATTGGTCTAGCGCTTTGGATTGGAAAATCGAAGAAAATGGAAGAGTGGGCTACTCCTATTTTAAATATGATTGGTCCGATTCCTTCTCTGGCTCTCCTGCCGTTGTTTATTATCTGGTTTGGCATTGGCGAAGTGCCGAAAGTGATATTAATTGCCTGGACAGTGTTTTTCCCAGTGCTGACGAATACGGTGGAAGGAATTAAATCGGTTAATTCCAATTACATCCGCTCCGCGCTCAGCCTTGGGGCCAGTGAAAGACAGATTTACCGGAAAGTCATTTTGCCTTCTGTGCTGCCGAATATTTTATCCGGCTGCCAGATCAGCCTTGGCCTTGCGTTTTCGGCACTTATTGTTTCAGAAATGATGGGGGCAACATCGGGTCTCGGCTACATTATTGTGGATGCCCGTAACTTCTTTAAATTATCGGATATGTATGTCGCGATTATTTTAATCGGCATTGAATACAGCTTGTTTTCATTCATGTTAAAACAAGTGGATCGCCGGATGCTTTCCTGGAGACAGGGTGGTTTTTCCCAGGCAGTTGAAAAATAAACTAGAGAACCGTGGAGGAAGAGAAAATGAAAAAATGGTTTTTACTGCTTGTCTCATCAATTTTACTATTTGCGTTAGCGGCATGTGGAAATGAAACAGAAGATGCGGACGCAACAGATTCAGGATCAGGAACGGACGTGGAGTTAACTGATTTTACGCTAGTTGGTGTGCGTGATGCGCAAATTTCGTCCCAGCAAATTATCGCGGATAAAATGGGGTATTTTGAAGAAGAAGGCTTGAATGTAACGAATAACCTGGTGGAAAGCGGACCGGATATCGGGCCGATGGTTGCGGGAGGAAGCGCCCCGATCAGCTTGCAGACAAACTTCATGGATATTATTTTATCGTCAACAGGCGTTGGCGTGAAAATTGTAGCACCGCTTGCGCAAATTGCCGGAACACAGGCAGTGGTTGCGGGACCGGATGCTGGTATTAAGTCGCCGAAAGATTTGGAAGGCAAAACAATTGGTATCCCGACTGGCGCAGACGTTGTGATTGCGATCAACAACATGGCAGAAGAGTATGGCGTTGATATGGAGAAAGTGAAAGTGGCAAATTTAGCGCCGAGTGATGCGTTAATGGCACTTCAAAGCGGTGATATTGATGCGATGGCCGCTTGGGAGCCATTTATTACAAAAGGCATTGCAGCAGGAGGCACATTCTTATTCAGTGGCACATCGAATGCACTTGAAGGAGAAGCGAAGCCAGTGGACTGGATGAGTGTTCACACAACGCTTCAAGTAACGGATGATTTCCTTGAAGAAAATCCGAATACGGTGAAAGCAGTCATTCGCGCATTGAATAAAGCAACAGCGTATATTAATGATAACCGTGAAGAAGCTGTGGCGGTTTTAGCACCGGAACTTCATTTGTCAGAAGAAGAGCTGACGGAAATCATGAACCGGAACGTGTACGACATGACAGCAGACGAATCCTTTATCGACGGCAGCAACGGAACAGCTGTTACTGATTATTTAATGAGTGTCGGCAACATTAAATCCGTACCAGAGCAGTCCGACTATATTGACTTGTCTTTACTGAAAGAAGTCGATCCGACGCTCGTCACAGCAAAATAAAAAGTATGGCCTCCTGAAAAAAGGGGGCTCTTCTTTATTGGAGGAATCAGGAATGTATGAGTTGATTATTCGAAACGGCACTGTTGTTACGCCGGAAGCGGAACAAAAAGCAGATATTGGCATTCGAAATGGCGTGATAGAAGAGGTGGCAGCATCGATTCAGGCAAATGCTGAAAAAGAAATCGATGCGTCCGGCCTGCAAGTGTTTCCGGGAGCTGTTGATGTCCATGTTCATTTCAGCGAGCCGGGACGCGCAGAATGGGAAGGGTTTCGGACTGGTTCACGCATGCTTGCGTCCGGCGGGATTACGACGTTTGCGGATATGCCGCTGAACGGGATTCCGTCGACGGTGGATGAAGCGGCGCTCCTTCAAAAGGCAGCGATTGGAGAAGCACAGTCCCTTGTTGATTTTGCCTTCTGGGGCGGGCTGGTGCCGGGGAAACTGGGTGAGCTTGAAGGCTTGGCTGGCGCTGGGGCGATGGCGTTTAAGGCGTTTATGTCCCCGACCGGCAACGCGGAATTTGAAGCGGTGGGCGATGTTGATTTGCTGGAAGGAATGAAGCGGATAGCAGAGCTTGGGAAGGTACTGGCGCTTCATGCGGAAAGCGGACCGGTGACGACGTTTTTAGCGGAACAAAAACGCCGCAAAGGACTGACCGGTGCGGATGATTACCTGGCAACGCGGCCAATTTCGGCGGAAGTGGAAGCGGTGGAGCGAGCGATTTATTATGCGACGCTGACAGGATGCCCGCTTCATTTTGTTCATATCAGCAGTGCGGAGGCGGTGGCGGTGATTCAAAACGCACGCGCTGCTGGTGTGAATGTGACGCTTGAGACGTGCCCGCATTATTTGCTTTTGTCGCATGAAACGCTGAAGGAAAAGGGAGCAGTGGCAAAATGCGCGCCGCCGCTTCGGGAAAAGCCGGACCAATTAAAGCTTCGCGCTGCGCTGAAAGCAGGGCAGATTGATTTTCTAACGTCCGATCATTCGCCGTGTACACCTGATTTAAAAGAAATGAAAGATGGAAGCTTTTTAGATGCATGGGGCGGTATTAGCGGCGGCGGGCAGACACTTCTTGCGGCAATCCAGTTTGCGAAAGAAGAGAATGTTCCACTGACGACTGTCGCCAAATGGACCGCTGAAAAACCGGCGGAGCGATTCGGATTGGCGCACCGAAAAGGCCGGATTGCGCCGGGGATGGATGCAGATTTTGCGATCGTATCGATGGAACAGACGCACTTGGTGACACCGGACAATTTTTATGCCAAGCATCCGATCAGTGTGTATATGGGCGTAACCTTTCCGGCGTCGGTGCAGTCCGTTTATATTCGCGGACGGGAAGTGTTCACAAAGGAAAAAGGACCTGCTGAGGGGGCAGCTGGAAAATGGCAGCTTGATAGTGTCCGCCCCCCGGTTCTTTAAGAGGGCACTGTATGATATGCTTGTTCAAAAAGGAGTTTATCTACATGATCTACCTCGTCCGCCACGGAGAATCAGAATGGAACGCGCTTGGACGTCTGCAGGGGCAGATGGACATTGGCTTAAGTGAAGAAGGCAGAAAGCAGGCAGCACTGCTTGGCGCTTATTTTAAGCAGGAAGGCATTTCGTTTGAGTATGTGTTTTCAAGTGACTTGGACCGGGCCTTTCAAACGGCAAAGCTTGCGACGGCCTGGCTGCCGGTTGAATCCATTACGGCGAGCCGTCTTTTGCGGGAACGGTTTTACGGCGAGCTGCAAGGTCAGCTGCTGACAGAAATTCTCGAACACGTGCCGAATTACGCGGACAATTTTGGTGTGCCGATGACGCACGGAATGGAATCGATTGAAGAAATGCAGGAGCGGATGGTGGAGGTCCTTTCGTCGATTTCAAAAGAAACCAACGGGGCTCTGGCGCTTGTTGTGGCGCATGGGGGCGCAATTAACGCACTCATTCATAAATTGACGAATGGACAGGCAGGAACAGGCCGCGGAAAGATTGACAATACATCGATCACACGGCTGTCCTGGGACGGAGAAAAATTAGCGATTGTATCTGTAAATGAAACGCCGCATTTGAACCATGTAAAGGATACATTTGAAGGATAAGTGACCGGTGAAAACAACGATTTAACTGATAACACGAGAAATCTGACTGATAAAAGCTGTTTATCGGCCGGATCGCTTCTTTTTATCGGTCACTTCTATCCGTAACGCAGGTCAAAAAGGATGCCAGTCAAAAAGGCATCCTTTTTATTTCGTTATTTCAAGTCTTTTAGACTACTATTATGTCATTGTAAAGCAAATTATAGTATAATTTGGATGTAAAAAGATAGGGGCGGAAAGATGGGAATTGGACGGATAGCGGGAAAAGGAGCGGGCTGGGCAGCTGGATCTGTACTTGGCGGCGCAGTGAAATTAGCGGGAAAAGCGACAAAACAGGACTGGCTGGAAGAAGCGGGGACGAGCGTGAAAAATGCTTCGACATCTGCTCTTGAAACAGCCGGCCAATTGATCGACGGCGGCGTAGGACTAACAGCGGGTGCGATTCGAAAAGATGAAGAGCAGAAAAAGCGGGCAATGAACGATGTAAAAGAATCGGCAGGGCGTACGGTGAAAGGAGTCGCGGGAACAGTGAAATATTCTGCTGTGAATGCGGCGGAAGTCGTAAAAGGGGCTGCTTCCGGTGATCGTGATCAAGCCATCAGCGGATTAAAAAATCTCGGCAAAGTCGTTGTTACAGCAACCGTGGCAGTTGGTGTCATTGATTTAATGGATGGGATGGATACCGCGGAAGCGATTGAGACGCGGAATGATCATTTAAATGGATTTGACCACGCAGAGACAGGTGTGCCGTTTGTTGAAAAAACGGTTGAGATGCCTGATGGACAAGTAGTAGAGGGGACATTCCCCGTGTTTTCATCTGTTTTTGATGTGTATATTGCTGAAGAATCCTATTTACAAAGTGATGCGGCTCATTTTGGTACAGCGAACGAAGCGCTTTATGCAGAAATCGTCCGTGATCCGGGCGTCGCCACGCAAATGGGCTTTGGACCGCAAGAAGTCGGTCAGCTGTCACAGGGCGAAACACCGGACGGCTATACGTGGCATCACAGTGAAGAACCGGGCCTGCTGCAGCTCGTCGACCAGGAAACGCATCATGAAACAGGCCACACCGGCGGCCGTGAGCTTTGGGGCGGCGGAGAAGCACATCGATAAAATAAAAGGAGGGTGTTCAGGTTGAAAAAGTATTCATTTATCATGATGATTTTGGCTTTATTATTTAGTTTTTCTGCCCCACAGGCGGATGCGGCTACATTTTCAGATGTGCCGTCAACACATTGGGCGGCGAAAGAGATTTCCTATCTGAGTGACCGCGGTATTATTAAAGGTGGGTCGAACGGGAAATACAACAAAGATGCGTCTGTCACAAAAGCGCAGGCAGCAGCGATTTTAGTACGGGCAAAAAAACTGCCGCTTACAAACCTGCCAAACCCGGGCTTTTCAGATGTCCCGACGTCACACCCATTTTATAAAGAAATTGCGGCCGCGGTGAACGCCGGCTGGTTTTCAAAAGGAGCTAAATTTCAGCCGGACAACCAGTTAAAGCGGATTGAAATGGCAAAAATTACGCAGCTGGCGTTTGGCATTAAAGGATCTGTCCCGGTTCAATGGGAAGATATGAACTCATCGTATTCTGGCAATGCATACGTCACACCGCTGTTAGCGAGCGGGATCACGTCCGGTTATACAGCGACCACATTTAATCCATCTGCCAAAGTGACACGTGCACAGTTTGCGGTGTTTACCGCCCGTGCGATAGATGCAAATTTCCGCTTAAAAGTAGTGAATTACCCAAAGAGAGCAGCGGAAGGCATTTATTATCCACAATTTGTCGATACAACCAGCCAGAATGATTTGGCTTATTTAAACGACTATTTCCGTGAGGTCGGCTCTGGGCTTGTGGCGGAGCGGAACAGCATTATGGAACTGGCTCAAGAAGACGACTGGATGGGTGAATACTATGACTTTGTCGTTGATTATTCAGTGCCGCGTGCGGATTTAAGCTATATTAGCGTTTTGTTTGAAAGCTATCAGTACACTGGTGGAGCGCACGGGTATGAAATGCTGTTTGCGGATAATTATGATGTGAAAAATGACTATTTTATGAGCTTAGATGATTTAGCGCTGAAATCGGATTATGAGTGGTCTGTTATTAATCGAATTAATCAGCAGAATAAAGAAAACTATCAATACTTTGGCGGCCCGGATAGCCTTGATGAATTACAGCATCAGTTTTATATGACACCATCAGGTTTTGTCATGTTCCTTAATCCGTATGAATATGCACCATATGCAGCAGGCATTCGTGAATTTTTAATGCCATACTCAATGATACGATAAACAAAAAGCGTTCAAGGGAGTAGTTCTCTGGACGCTTTTTTATGTTAAACTCTAGCCCATTTTGCAATCGTTTGGATATCCGATGGCTTCGTGCGGCAGCACCCGCCCATCAGTTGGACCGGTGGAGGGTATGTTGGCTGTCCACCTCCATATCCGGCGCACCGGACTATGTTTTTGTTTCCACGTTGTACAATTCGCCAATATTCGGGTATACGACAATTTAGTTTGTTGTCCCGGCTTTTATTCCTTGAATAAGCTCAGAAATGTACTATGGATAAATTTTGAACTTTTAGAGAGTGGAAAGAAGTGGAGAATAATACTTGAAAATTGTTAGAAAGAGTCGATACATACCTTATAAAGATCATGATGGAGGAGTAATGAGATTGGGAAAAACAAAAAGCATTGCATGGAAGTTGTCGGCATTAATTATTGGGTTGTTTCTCCTTTTGTTTGCGGTGTATGCCATTATGACGAATGTGATGCTTTACAATAAAAGCATGGAAGACTCTGAAGCTTATACGGTTCGGAATGCACAGCTGTCGGCGTCAAAAATTGGCGACCGTGTGGATGAAACGGCAGAGATGCTGCGCACGACAAAAACGGTACTTGAATCGCTTCATACTGAAGGGCGGTTGACCGCTGCGGATGCGCTGCGTATTTTACAGGCCAATTTAGCGGAAAATGAGCATTTATTTGGTGTGGCGGTCATTATGGAACCGGGAGAAGTGGCAATTGGGGAAAATATGGACCGGGCGCTTATAGATGGAGATCGGCGTTTTATTCCGTATGTATACAAAGGGGAAAAGGGTCTGGTGACAGAAGGCGTTACAGGATACGAGGAAGAGAGCACCGACTGGTACCACATTCCGAAAACGGAGCAGCGGACCATTTTAACAGAACCATATGAATATGAGACAGGGGGCGAGACGGTCAACATGACGACACTTTCTGTCCCGCTGCTTGATGAATCCGGAACATTTATTGGTGTTCTGACAGCGGATTTTTCGGTGGATTTTATGAAGGAGCTCGCGGCTGAAAATGCACCGGCCAAAGGATATGCGCGCATTTTAACCGATCAGGGGGCGATTGTGGCAGACAGTAAGGATCAGGAACAAGTTGGCCAAAACATCGCGGAAACGAGTAATTGGGACGCGATTAAGCCGGAAATTGATAAAGGACAGGAATGGACGCTGTACGAGGAATCACGGCTGCTCGGCGAGAATGCATTTAATGTGTTTGCACCCGTATTGGTAAGCGGAGTGGATGATGAAACGTGGTCTGTTCAAACCGTTATCCCGAAATCGAGCATTCTTGAAACATTTAACCAAACACTTTTGTTCACGATTATCTCGGCGATTGTCATGATTTTGATTATGGTAGTGGCGACGGTTCTGTTTATTCACCGCCAGCTGAAACCGCTTGTGTTTTTACGGTCATCGATTGAAACAGCGGCGACAGGGGATTTGACGCAAAAAGTGGATGAAAAACATTTGCGTAACGATGAAATCGGCGCGGTTGCTTTTGCGTTTAACAATATGCTGGACCGGGTGAGCAGTGTCTTGCAGACGGTTCGCTCTTCGACATCAAATTTAAATGAGTCGGCTGGCCATGTGCATCATGTTTTTGAAGAAGTCGTCGCATCCAGCAATGAAGTATCGGTGGCTGTGGATGAAATTGCGCAAGGGGCATCGAAGCAGTCAGAGGATACAGAAGATACCGGGAACCAAATGGCACATTTGTCAGACCGGATTGATGCGCTGTCCGAGCTGTCTGGACAAATGAACGAATTGTCACAGCAGGCGGGCGAGCGGGCGCAGGGCGGCATGGCGCAAGTGAAGCAGCTGCGCGAACACAATGCGGCAGCTAACGACATGAATGTGCAGGTAAAAGATCAAATGCAAGGATTATCCGGGAAAATTAGTGAGATTGAGACCGTGATTGAGTCCATTCATAGCATTACCGCACAAACAAATTTGCTGGCGCTGAATGCGTCGATTGAAGCAGCAAGGGCAGGCGAGCATGGGAAAGGCTTCGCGGTTGTGGCAGAGGAAGTGAGGAAACTAGCGGAGCAGTCACGCCGTGAAACAGAAGTCATCCAAAAAACGGTGCAGGATATTTTGCAGGCGTCGACTCAAACATCTATCGTAGTAGACGAAAACTTATCCTTAATGGAAGGGCAAAATGAATCAGTTTCCGATACGCAGGAAGCGTTTGAGATGCAGGCGGAAATTGCTGATCGCACCACACAGACAGTTGGAGAGCTGACGGAAAAATTAACTGAAATGATCGGCCAAAAAGAACAGGCACTGCTGTCGATTCAAAGCGTATCGGCGATTTCTGAAGAAACGGCGGCATCAGCCGAGCAAGTCAGCGCGTCGGCGGCCGAGCAGCAAAATGAACTTCAGCGTGTCGCAGAAGCAACGGAAAACGTGAATCGAATTGCCGGTGAACTGCAGGAAGCAGTAGACCGCTTTCGTATATAACCAAAAAGGCTGCCAGTTACGGCAGCCTTTTTGGTGTCCAATCAATGAAATGAATGCTCAGCACGGATTTTTTTCAAAAGGGCCGCGCATCCATCCGACACAAGGTCATATGTTTCTTGGAAGTCACCCGTATAATACGGGTCTGGCACGTCTTTTTGATGATCGGTCAAATCAAGAAACCGGATAATTTTCGGATGATCCGGCTGGCCGAGCATCTCGCGGATGTTGGAGATGTTGCTTTCATCCATGCCGATAATGTAGTCGAATTTTTCAAAATCTGCTGCATCCAATTGCCGTCCGGACAGTCCTTCCGAAGAAATGTTATACTCTTTCAGTTTAGCCAGTGTGCCTTTATGCGGCGGTGATCCAATATGCCACGAGCTTGTTGCGGCGGAATCAACTGTAATGCGCCCGCTTAAGTTTTCCTTTTCCACTACATCACGGAACATTGATTCGGCCATAGGCGACCGGCAAATGTTGCCGAGGCAGACGAATAAAACATGAATCATGGCTTTCACTCACTCCTTTTCCACTCATTATACATCAATGAAGGTCCCGCTTCATAAGCTGCAAATCGATATAAAGCTGACAGCGTGTGTTAAAGTCATCAAAGTCAATCGATGTCAGTTCATCAATTTGGTTCAGCCGGTATTTGAGTGTATTGGTGTGAATAAACAGTCCTTCTGCGGTCGGCTTTATCCGGCAGTTATTCATTAAATACACGTCTATCGTTCGCAGCAGTTCAGAGTGGCCGTCCGTATCTTTTTGACGGATCTTCAGCAAATCTTCGTTCACATAATGGGTTTTAAAATGGTAGTCGGAAATCGTTTCCAAATAGCGAAGAATGCCAAGGCGGCTGTATTCGACCGGGACCTCACCATTGCCATGCAAAAATTGGGCGGTCCGGCACACTTCAAGCGCTTCAAGATAGCTTTTTCGGAGCATCGCCATCGATGAATAGCTGTTGCCGATTCCAGCATAAAGCTGATGATCTTGAAACTGGCTTTTCACGGTTCGGACGAGCACACGCGCACTTGAAAGCAGTACATCCGATGGCCCGCCAAGCATGACGGTTACCTGCAAATGATCGGTAAATACATGCGCCGGCTGATCCAGCGTATTGGCAAAAAGCAAAATCGTTTCATGCAGGTCATCAATCGTCTCTTCCTCAATCGAATCAAGTGTAAACACAGCCACGATAAACGAAGAAGGCAGCGCAATATTTAATTGCGCCGCTTCCCATTTCATTTCACTGTCGGTCCGGTACGACTGGTGAATCAATTTCCTGAAAAAATCATTTTTCTTTTCATCACGCCGTCGCGCCAGCCCATTTTTTTTATGCAGCAGCTTGCCGATATGAAACGAAACGTCATGTAAAAAAGTAAGCTCATGATCCGTCAAAAGCGGTTCGGTTTCCTGTACCCAAATGTAGCCGAGAATTTGTTCTTTGTATTGGGCGCTGACAACAACACGCTGATTCAGCCCGATTTCTTTCATTTCCTTCACACGAAACGGCTTCGAAATAGATTTCAGCTGATCGACAATACCTTCGTCCATAAACATTTTCAAAATGGAGGTTGTCCAGCTTTTTGAAAAAATCGTCTGTTGATTCGCCTGGTCAAACTGTTCGATGTAATACGAGCTGTACGCCAAAAGAGAAAATTGCTCGTTTTCAACCACGACCGGTTTTTTTAACACACTGCTGAGGACATCGGTCATTTCATTTAAATCGTTCAGCGAGAGAATTTTTTCAAGCGGCTGGTTTAAATCCATAACGGATTCGCCTCCTTATTTTGATTCTTTTAACGTCTGTTCAAACTCTTCAAACTGCTGCGCTGTTTCCACAGACGGTTTTGTCAGCAAGCTGACGATGACAATTGCAAGCAAGCTGGCCGCAAAACCGGGAATCATTTCGTACACTGTGTCTGCGAAAGGTGTTTTCGTCCATAGAACAACGGTCACAGCACCGACAATCATGCCGGCAAGCGCTCCCCATTGGGTCATCCGCTTCCAATACAGGCTAAGCAAAATCGCCGGGCCAAATGATGAACCGAAGCCTGCCCATGCATAGCCGACAAGGTCTAAAATTGTTTTGTTTTGTTCCCACGATAAAATAAGCGCAACGATCGAGACAATTAAAACGGCCAGGCGGCCCAAGAATACAAGCTCCCGGTCCGAAGCATCGCGACGGAAAAACGTTTTATATAAATCTTCTGTGAGCGAGCTTGATGTAACCAATAGCTGAGACGAAATCGTACTCATAATGGCAGCCAAAATCGCGGAAATAAGGAAGCCGGTAATGATCGGATGAAACAAAATATCACCGAGTTCAATAAAAATCGTTTCCGGATCGGCAATTTTCATATTATTGTTTGTGTAATAAGCAAGGCCGACAAAGCCGGTTACCATAGCACCGACTACAGAGAAAATCATCCAGCTCATGCCAATGCGGCGCGCTTTTTTAATTTCTTTTACCGACGTTATAGCCATAAATCGAACGATAATGTGCGGCTGGCCGAAGTAGCCAAGTCCCCAGGCAAAAAGGGACACGATGCCGATAAAGCTTGTACCTGTAAAAATGTTTAAAAGAGCCGGGTCCACAGAACGAACGGTATCAATCGAAGGACCGATCCCGCCAACATGCATAACCGTCACAATCGGGACTAATACGAGTGCTAACACCATAATAATTCCCTGTACAAAGTCGGTCCAGCTGACCGCCAAAAATCCGCCGAACAGCGTATACGCAATGACAACACCGGCAACAATCCATAAACCGATATGGTAATCGAGGCCAAACGTAGTCTCGAACAAAACGCCTCCGGATACCATGCCGGATGAAATGTAAAATGTGAAAAAGACAATAATAACGAGACTGGAAACGAGACGGATAATTTTTGACCGGTCTTGAAACCGATTCTCAAGGTAAGCTGGAATCGTAATCGAATCTCCAGCAATTTCCGTATACATACGCAGGCGGGGTGCCACATACAGCCAGTTCGCCCAGGCACCGAGCGTTAAGCCGATGGCGATCCACGAAGCGCTGATGCCGCTTGCGTACATGGCACCGGGCAAGCCCATCATCAGCCAGCCGCTCATATCGGAAGCACCTGCGGAAAGAGCTGTAACAGCAGGGCCAAGTCCACGTCCGCCGAGCATGTAATCTGATAAGTTCGATGTTCGTTTGTACGCATAGTAGCCGATTAAGAGCATACCGGACATGTATACAACGATCGAGACAATTAATGAAGTATCGACCAAATAAATCCCTTCTTTCAATTGGTTTTTAGAGTAAGAAAAAGGAAAAGGCTGCTTCAATATAAATGCATATGGATGGAGGGGCGCGATAACCAAAAAAGCGGCGCATTTTTTAACGCGAATGATGCGATCTGGTTATATCTAGGATGTATAACGCCGTTCATTTGTTGTATCGCACTGGAATGAGTGGGAAATACGCCGGAAATCTGAGGAATTGCGCCTTCCATTTAAACAAGAGGCGTCTCTTAAGCCGGCGATGGCAGCGTAAGAGACAGCCTCCTTTTTTAAAGCATTTCTGATGTTGTTTTTGCCTGCATGTGAAGCTGGAGGTAATCAGGACCGCCGGCTTTTGAATCAGTGCCGGACATATTGAAGCCGCCAAAAGGCTGATAACCGACAATCGCACCGGTACAGCCACGGTTAAAGTACAGGTTGCCGACATGAAACTCCTCGCGCGCTTTTTCCATGTTAAACCGGTTCTTTGTAATAACTGCACCTGTTAAGCCATACTCGGTGTTGTTGGCGATATCGATTGCTTCATCGAAATCCTTCGCTTTTGCAAATGCGACGACCGGGCCGAAAATCTCTTCCTGCATTAAACGGGCATCCGGTGCTACATCCGCGACAATCGTTGGCTGAATAAAATAACCGGTTGTGCTGTCACCGGTTCCTCCAGTCACAATACGCCCTTCTTCCCCTCCAATTTTAACATAACTTATGATTTTGTCATATGCCACCTGATCAATAACTGGACCAACAAAATGATTATCGGCCGGGTTGCCGACCGTTAGTTTATTGGTCAGAGCGATTGCTTTTTCGAGCACGGTATCATATACATCTTCCACAATCACCGCGCGGGAGCAGGCGGAGCATTTTTGGCCGGCAAAGCCAAAAGCGGACTGGACGATCGACTCGGCAGCAAGATCAAGGTCCGCTTCTTTATCGACAACAATCGTATCTTTGCCGCCCATTTCCGCGATGAGGCGCTTCATCCAAATTTGGCCTTCGCTTATTTTCGATGATCGTTCAAAAATGCGCAGTCCGACGTCACGTGAGCCGGTAAACGTAATAAATCGTGTTTTCGGATGGTCAACCAGGTAATCGCCGACTTCTGCGCCGCTGCCGGGAACAAAGTTAACAACACCTGGCGGAAGTCCCGCTTCTTCTAGTACTTCTACAAACCGCGCTGCGACAATCGGTGTCGTGGAAGCCGGTTTTAATAAAACGGTGTTGCCAGTGACAATCGATGCAACCGTTGTCCCGGCCATAATCGCAAACGGGAAATTCCACGGTGAAATAACGATGCCGACGCCGAGCGGAATGTAGCTGTATCGGTTAAATTCACCCGGACGGCTGAGCACCGGCGCGCCGTTTTTTAGTTCCAGCATTTGGCGTGCGTAATACTCCATAAAGTCGATTGCTTCTGCGGTATCAATATCCGCTTCACGCCACGGCTTGCCCGCTTCTTTTGTCATGAGCGCTGAAAATTCGTGACGGCGTCTGCGAACGATTGCCGCTGCTTTAAATAACACATCTGCCCGGACGTCCGGCGAGACTTTTTTCCACATTTGAAAAGCGTCGGACGCGGCCTGCATCGCTTTTTCGGCCAGCTGCTGGTTCGCTTTTGACACCGAGCCGATGACTTCTTGTTTATCTGCCGGGTTGAAGGAAACGATTTTTTCTTCGGTTGTAATGCGCTCGCCGCCAATTACGAGCGGGTAATGTCCGCCGAGGCCGCTTTCCACTTTTTTAATCGCTTTTTTATAAGCGGATTGATTAGCTTCTTTTGAAAAATCAGTAAATGGTTCATGTTTGTATGGAATCATGGAATTCACTCCTCATTATTTTTGGGTTATGCCTTTAAACGCAAAGGCGATATTTGCCGGCCGTTCCGCGAGCCGTCTCATAAAGTAGCCGTACCAGTCCATGCCGTAGGGTACGTATACGCGGACACGGTAGCCTTGTTTGACAAGCGCTTGCTGTAAGTTCGTGCGCATGCCGTACAGCATTTGAAATTCAAACTGGTCCATCGGAATTCGATGCTTCCGCTGCATCGCTTTTGTAAACTCGATCATGTTTTCATCATGCGTCGCAATGCCAGTATAGTTGCCGGCAAGCAAGCTTTGTTCAATGAGCTTCATATAGTTGGTATCCACGTCCGCTTTTTCTGGAAAGGCATGCTTTGGGCTTTCTTTATAAGCGCCTTTGACGAGCCTCAAAAAAGGCTTCATATGGCTAAGCGCTGCGAGGTCCTGTTCTGTCCGATATAAATACGCCTGGAGCACCGTGCTGACGTTTTCGTACTTTTCTTTGAATTGTTTAAATAAATCGATTGTCGCCTGGCAGCGTGTGACGTCTTCCATATCAATCGTCACCATAATGCCGTATTTTTCTGCAGTCTCTAAAATCCGTGTCATGTTCTGTACGACAAGATCCCAGTCAATATCAAGACCAAGTGATGTCATTTTCAGCGACACGTGGGAGTCGAGCTTTTCATTGTGAATCATTTTAATCGTTTCGATGCATTCCTCGGTCCGTTCGGCTGCTACTTCAGGAGAGCCCACAAATTCACCAAGATGGTCAACTGTGACAGATAAGCCTTGTGTGTTTAATGCTTTAATACAGGCAATGGAACTCGCAAAATCAGTTCCGCCAATAATTTTACCGGTGGCGAAGTGGCTGCCTCTGCTTTTTGCCAATTGGTTTAGTGTTTTGTTTTTAGAAAGAAATAAGAAAAAATCTCTCGTCACCGCTTCCATGAAAAGTACCTCCTAAACGGAATAATGTTCTTATTCTTACTGTATGACCATTCCAATTTGTTTACAATGTTCCTGGAAACTAAAAATGTAAGCGGTCTATTGTGAGTAAGTGACAATCGCTTTGCATTTTTCTCACGAAATCCAGCTTCAGACGGCTTATGTCTGCCGGGACTGAACGGCCGCCTTGCGCTTTTTTATGCTAAAATAAAAGAAAAACTAGAGAGGTGTTTTCATGCTGGATCAGGCACGCAGTTTTTTGCAGTCGCACTTCGGCTATGATTCATTCCGGACAGGCCAGGAACAGGCGATTTCACAAGTGCTGGGCGGCGAAAATACGATATGCGTCATGCCGACAGGCGGAGGGAAGTCGATCTGCTACCAAATTCCGGCGCTCGTGTTAGAAGGTACAACGATTGTCGTGTCACCGCTCATTTCTTTAATGAAGGACCAGGTGGATACGCTGCTTGAGGCAGGCATTCCGGCGGCATACATAAACAGCTCGCTAAGCAGCGCGGATTTATATGAAACGATGAAATCTGCACGAAATGGAGAATATAAGCTTCTTTATATTGCGCCCGAGCGGCTTGAATCGTACTCGTTTGTAGAACAGCTAAAGCAGTTGACGGTTCCGCTTATTGCGGTGGATGAGGCTCATTGTATTTCCCAATGGGGACATGACTTCCGGCCGAGCTATCGTCACATTCAGCGCATGACGGATCTTTTTCCGAACGATCCGACGGTATTGGCACTGACAGCAACCGCGACGCCGCACGTACGCGAAGACATATGCCGCCTTCTTTCGATCGAAGAAAAAAATACGGTCATTACCGGCTTTGAACGGAAAAATCTATCATTTTCTGTTATTCAAGGCCAAGATCGCAATGGCTTTTTAAAAGACTATTTAAAGAAAAATGAAAAAGAATCCGGGATTATTTATGCGGCAACACGCAAAACAGTTGACCAGCTGTATGAACGTCTACAAAGAAGTGGTATTTCTGTGGCGCGTTATCACGGCGGCATGAGCGACAGCGACCGGGTTGACGAGCAGGATCGCTTTTTAACGGACGAAGCGACTGTGATGGTGGCGACAAATGCGTTTGGAATGGGGATCGACAAGTCGAACATCCGCTATGTCATTCATTTTCAGCTGCCGAAAAACATGGAAAGCTATTATCAGGAAGCGGGACGTGCCGGGCGTGATGGACTCGAAAGTGAATGTATCGTACTATATTCGTCGCAGGACGTGCAGACGCAGCGTTTTTTGATTGACCAGGCGCTTGAACGGGACCGTATTCCGCAAGAGCTAGAGAAATTGCAGGGAATGGTTGACTATTGCCATACCGAAAAATGCCTGCAGCAGTTTATCGTCTCGTACTTTGGTGATCCGTATCCAAAGCCGTGCGGACGGTGCGGCAACTGTACGGATTCCAGGGACAGCGTCGATGTGACAAAAGAAGCGCAAATGGTGCTCTCGTGTGTCATCCGGATGGGGCAGCGATTCGGCAAAGCAATGACCGCCCAGGTGCTGACAGGATCGCGGAATAAAAAGCTCATTGAATTCGGTTTTGATGGGCTTTCCACGTATGGGATTTTGAAAAAACAAAGCGTGAAAGATGTGACCAGTTTTATTGAATTTTTAATTTCGCAGGAACTGATCGGGGTGGAGCAAAAGCAATTTCCGACCATTTTTGTGACTGAACAGGGACGGGATGTTTTGCTCGGTAAACAAGCCGTCATGCGAAAAGAAGCGGTCCGGACGAAAAAGATTGCAACAGACGATCCATTGTTTGATGTGCTGCGAGCACTGAGAAAAGAGATTGCAGAAGACGCAGGTGTGCCGCCGTTTGTTATTTTTTCCGATAACACGCTTCACGACATGTGCGCCAAGCTGCCGATGGATGAAGAAGATTTCTTAACGGTGAGCGGCGTTGGCGAAAGCAAAATGGCGAAATACGGCGAAGCTTTTTTGCAGGAAATTAAAGCGTATAGTGAAGCGAATCCAGAGCGGCAAAAAGATCTGACTGCGGAGCCGGTGGCCGCAGCCCCGAAGAAAAAGTCCGTGAATTCGTACCTGGATACGCTGGAACTGCACCAAAAAGGGATGTCTGCTGAGGCAATCGCGGTTGAGCGGGAACTAACGGTCAGCACCGTAGAAAATCACTTAATTCAGTGTATGGAAGAAGGACTGAATGTGAATCTCGACCTGCTTGTGCCGTCAACGTATCACGAAGCGCTCCAAAAAGCGGTTAAGGAAGCGGGTGCGGACCGGCTGAAGCCGATTAAAGAGCTGGTGCCGGAAGATGTGACGTATGGCATGATTAAAGTCTTTTTGGAAATGCGGAGACGGAACCATGTTTGAGGTGAAAGAATTCCCTGAGTTTTCCTGGTCGTTCTCGCGCCATAAAACATTGATGACGTGCGCCAAGAAATATGGATACGACTATTACGCGGGGCATAACGGCTGGCTGTATGACGCCGATGAATCTGTGAAGCACGTGTACCGGCTGAAAAAGCTGAAAAACGTGCCGATCGCCTTTGGGCAAATTGTGCATGAACTCGCCGAAAAAGCGGTCCGTCTTTTTCTGGAGCACGGCTATGTCATGACGGAAGCGGAATTGATCGGACAAGCAAGGGAGATGCTGAACCTTGCTTATACCGACTCGCGCGACCGAAAGCCGCAATGGACGCAAAAGCCAGCTCGGTTTCATATGCTGTACGACATGTATTATGGCGGCGAATTAAACCGGATGGAAGCGGAAGAATACAGACGCCGTCTGCATATTGTTTTTCAAAACCTGCTTTGGAGCGGATCGTTTCGCGACATAACCGAACGCCCGCAGACGATGCAGTTTCAGCAAGCCGAAGAATTTCGCTTTATGACGGTTGACGGCGTAAAAATCTTTGTTGTTATGGATTTGCTGTACCGTGATTTGGAAGCGGGCAAATGGGTGATCGTCGATTGGAAAACCGGCAAAGAAGCAGACGATGACCGGAGCCAGCTGGCTTTGTACGCGTATTACATCATGCAAAAATACGGCGCAAGTGTGGAAGAAATTGAAATCCGCAACGAATACGTGCTGACCGGCGTGCAAAGGTCGTACCAATTAAGTGAGGCGGACATTGATTTCATGCTCCAAAAAATGAAGCAAAGTGTTCACATGATGCGCCGCTACCAGCTTGATATGATTTCCAATGAGCCGGTCGAGTTGGAGGACTTTACGAGAACCGAGCACGAACGTCGCTGTGAAACGTGTAACTATAAAGAAATTTGTCTGGCATCGTCTTAAGGGCGATGTCTTTTTTTATTTTAAAAAGAGTGTACAGGCGACAGCCACGTGAGAGAAGTGACTGATAAAATAGCAGATTCGACCGATAAAGCAATGGATCTGACCGGTAAACTGATTTTATCGGTCAGATCGTCAGGTTTATTAGTCACTTCAAAAGATTTATCGGTCAGATCAACAAGTCCCGGTCTTAAAAAGAGTGAGCTTTTTTGTTGCGCAGTTATCAGTTTAGTATTAAACTGATATCATCAACAACGCAAAGGAAGTGAGCCGGATGCAGAAGAGAGAGCGGATGATCAGTATTCTGGCCTGGTTTCGGCTGTCGCGGTTTTACAATGAAAGCATTCGCCAGTCGAACCAATATTTAAAAAAGTGTGGGCTGTCGATCGCCCAGTTTGACATATTGGCGCAAGTCGGAGCGAACGAGCGCATCTGCCAGCAGGACCTGGCTGAAAAGCTGCTCGTCACAAAAGGCAACATGACCCATATGCTGTCGAAAATGGAGCAGATCGGCTGGATTCAGCGGGAGCGTGAGTGGAAAACGAAATACATTACACTCACAGAAGAAGGGCGTACATTGCTGGATAACGTACTGCCGGCGCAGGAACAGTTTCAAGCGGATCAGTTTGGAAAACTTTCAATAGACGAAAAAAAGCAGCTGCTTTTTTTGCTGAAAAAATTACAATCTTGAGGAGTGAATCACATGGAATTTAAAGGAATTCATCACGTGTCGGCGATTACAGCGAATGCGGCGGAAAACGTGAAGTTTTATACAGAAGTTTTAGGAATGCGGTTAATTAAGAAAACGGTCAACCAAGATTCCACATCTATGTATCACTTATTTTATGGTGATGAAAAAGGAAATCCGGGCACGGAATTAACCTTTTTTGAAATTCCGATGGCAGCAAGAAATCACAATGGCAACAACTCTATTTCAGGATTGTCACTCCGTGTGCCGAATGATGCAGCACTTGAATACTGGAAAAATCGGTTTAATGAATTTGGCGTAACGTATCAGGATGTCATTGATCAGGGAGGGCGCAAAGCAATGCCATTCCAGGACTTTGAAGGACAGCGCTTTTTCTTAATTTCAGATGAAACAAATGATGGCGTTCAAGGCGGTTCACCTTGGAAAAAAAGCCCGGTTCCAGCTGAATTCAGCATAATCGGTCTCGGGCCTGTTCATTTAACCGTTCCTTCTTTCAATCCAACCGCGGATACGTTAACGCAAGTGATGGGCTTCCGGGAAGTAAACCGTTATCCGTCACCAGTAGAAGGACAGCCGGATGTAATCGTATTTGAAACAGGCGAGGGCGGTACCGGGGCGGAAGTGCATGTGGAAGAGCGCAACGACCTGGCGCCTGAACGGCAGGGGCGCGGCGGCGTTCACCACGTGGCATTCCGCGTGGAGGATGAAGAAGAACTGCACAAATGGATCGCGCGCCTGCGCGAGGCACGCATCGGCAATTCCGGCTTCGTGGACCGGTTTTACTTTAAATCACTGTATTTCCGTGAAGCAAACCGTATTTTGTTTGAAGTAGCGACAGATGGACCTGGCTTTGACACGGATGAAGAGCTGGAGCATCTCGGTGAATCGCTCGCGCTTCCGCCATTTTTAGAGCCAAAACGTGAGCAGATTGAAGCCCGTTTAAAACCGCTGCCAACAAGTTTTAAATAAACATAAATGACACAACAAATGATGGCATCAAATAGATTTAAAAAGCCCGGCGGTGCAGCAAAAATCAACGAATTTGCAAAGGAAATTCCCTAGAGATTCAGGCATCTCCAGAAAGTAAGTCAATCTTCCGCTTAGCCGGTTTAAAGGATGGCTTACTTTTTTTTTATACCAAAGTAAAAATCGATACAGCAAGCAAACCTGCATAAAATGTATGCAAGACTATAAAAACACGAGAGTAGCTCGTATAGACAGCAATAAAGAAAAATAGTATAATCCTATAGTTCAGAATTTTCAAAAAAGGGGTGTTGGGATGATTAAAAGTGAGTATTACACACAAGAAATCCATGGGCCTTATGAAAGTTATGATTTAGGTGATTTTCAGTTAGAAGAAGGTGGTGCCATTCAAAATGGCAAGCTTGCGTATGTGACGTTTGGTGAATTAAATAAAACAAAAGACAATGCCATTCTAATTCCCACATGGTTTTCCGGTACCAGCAAAATAATGGAGACCTACATAGGAAACGGAAGAGCGCTGGATCCAGAAAAGTATTTTATTATCATCGTTAATCAATTAGGAAATGGGCTTTCAAGCTCTCCACACAATACGCCGGCCCCATTGAACATGGCAAACTTCCCCAAAGTACGGATTAGTGATGATGTCCGTGCCCAGCACAAGCTTATTACTGAAAAATTTGGAATCGAAGAATTAGCTCTCGTTGTAGGCGGGTCAATGGGAGCCCAGCAAACTTATGAATGGGCAGTTCGTTATCATGATATGGTTAAACGGGCTGCGCCGATTGCAGGAACCGCCAAAAATACGATTCATGATTTTTTATATGCGGAAACATTAATCGAAGCCATTACATCTGATCCAAATTGGAATGAGGGTAACTATCAATCCTGTAAAGACGTTTCAGCCGGGCTGAAAAGACATGCTAAATTATGGAGTGTCATGGGACTGAGCACTGAATTTTATAAACAAGAAGCCTGGCGCTTATTTGGTGTGAACTCTTTAAATGAATTTATATATGACTTTCTTGAACCCTTATTTTGTGAAATGGATCCGAATGCTCTTCTTTGGATGGCATGGAAATGGCAGCGGGGCGATGTGAGTAGAATGACAGGTGGCGATCTTCAAGAAGCACTTGGGAGAATCAAAGCAAAAGTCTTTGTTATGCCTATTGATTCGGATATGTTTTTTCCGCCAAAAGATTGTGAAGATGAGCAAACATTAATTCCAAATAGTGAATTTAGAGTCATTAAAAGTATCTGTGGCCACTACGCTTTGTTTGGAGCAGAAGGAACAGCTTATTCCGAGCAGATAGATAAACACCTTTCTGAACTTTTGGCCATAAAGATTTAACATTCAGAGTTATTTTGTAACCGCTTTCTTTTTTAATTAGGTGTGGGATTTTTTAGTATAGCTTGATACTCTAAAACATCGACAAGTACGGCCGGATACGAACCTGAACAGCAACATTCCTACTTTAAAGGGGGAAAACCTTTGAATGCTACGCTTTCATGGCAGCAGTTTGTACTTCACGGAGAAACGGATAAAGACATTAGGAAAGAAATTTTAGATTCATGGAGAAAGTGTAAACAATTAGGTATTTCTCATGAATTGGATCAAGTAGTAAGTCATATCAGCAATAATGAATTTGCAAAAAGGCGTGAAAAAAACGAAGATCTGTTATCAGCGGCCGCTCCGGTTATGAGAGAATTATACAGTTGTTTAAAAGGCGGCGGCTACTTGCTTTTACTCGCTGATGCGGATGGGTATTTAATTGAGATGATGGCGGATGCAAAAGCGCAGCGAATATGCGATCCCGGGGGGATTTACCCTGGCGCAAGATGGATGGAAGATAGTGTCGGTTCTACAGGACTTTCTATCGCTCTTAGAACCCGCACCGCTATGGCCACATCAGCGATGGAACATTATTGCACAGCTTTTCGAGTGTGGGATTGTTCGGCATGCCCTATTTTTGTAGATGGCGAGTTTGTAGGTGTGTTCGATGTGTGTCGGGTAGGCCCTGGAAATGATATACGTGAACTGTACACATTAGCGATTTCGGGGGCACGGGCTATAGCGGAAAGAATGCATCATGAGAAAAATAGAATAGAGGCAGAAGTATTATCCCAAATTCTCACTCACTCCGGGGATATTAATTTACAGTCCACTGGTATTCTTTCATTTGATAAATGGGGCAGGATGATATACAAAAATAAGTTAGCGTTTCAATTTATCCAATTACTCCAGCAGGAACATTTTTCGAATAGAAGGAACGAGCACTCTATATTTAATTATTTGAAAAATCATGTAAAAGAGAAGAACGAAGAAATTGTTTTGAAGGGGAAAAGATACCTCGTAGAATCAAAACAATTAACGAAATGGAATCAAGACATAGCCACAATCATTCTAATCAAACCCGAAGTTAATAAGCAAATTTTCTATTCTACAGCAAAAAACACACAACAGGGCCAATCACACATTCATAATACCTTTCAAACAAAGAATACTGTTTTTAATAAAACCTTAAATAGAATAGTGAAAATTTCCAAAAGCAATGCGAGTGTTCTTCTTAAAGGGGAAAGCGGTACCGGTAAAGATTTCATGGCGCGGGCAATACATCAGGAAAGCAGCAGGTATAACAAACCTTTTATAGCGTTAAATTGTGCTTCTTTACCGAAAGAACTAATTGCTTCTGAGCTATTTGGCTATGCTCCAGGGGCTTTTACAGGAGCAAACAAGAAAGGGAACATCGGAAAAATAGAAGCAGCAAATGGAGGTACTTTATTTTTGGATGAGATTGCTGATATGCCTCTTGACCTTCAAGCGATTCTTCTCCGTACATTGGAAGAAAAACAATTAACAAGAATCGGAAGTACCATTCCTGTCCCTGTAGATGTACGATTCATTGCAGCATCCCATAAGTCTTTGCCATTATTAGTTGAAAAGGGGGAATTTAGGGAAGACCTGTTTTATCGTCTTAATGTATTTACTGTTCAGCTTCCTCCATTACGAGAACGGCCGGAGGATTTAGAGTCATTGATTAATAGCATGATTTCCTCATCTTGTAAAGAAGCTCATCGTAAAATCATAACCTTCACTCCACAAGCAATTGAACTTCTTAAAAGCTATCAATGGCCCGGTAATTTACGTGAGCTTCGGAATTTTATTGAGCGAATTACTTATCTTCATGACCAAGACCAATTTGACACATTACAAATACAAGACTTTTTGGATGTAGATGAAACATCCATATTCTCTTTAAATGAACGTGAACAGATCCAATTGGCATTAAGAAAAACAAAAGGAAATCGGGCACAAGCTGCCAAAGAGCTAAATATTTCACGAAGTGCTTTATACCGTAAATTAGAAAAGTACAGCATGTAATTGCTAGCAGTATTATTGTCTGTGCAAAAGTCAGTGACTGCTGATTTTGCACAGACTTTTTTCTTTTATCGTTTTTATAACATGTCCCGATGCCCGGACACTGATCGCGCTGCGGAACAGGTACTGCATATAAATTAAAGGGGCAAAACAATAAAAGAAGCTGTAATATCCTTCTATTAAACTCTTCATCATTTTGGCACACATATTGCATTATAAAAAGTAGTAGAGGAATAAAAGCACTCTACTAAAGCATAGTTAAAAGGAGGAATTAATTATGGCAGTTGCTGCAGAGTACGAATGGTCCACTCGTTTTCAAGAAGAGAACGATAGAAATGAAGAATTAAGTGCACACGGAAAGTTTTTTACCTGCTCCTATTTATTGGACATGGAAACAAAAAAGATTCTTATTCGAACACATTCAGGGAAAATTGACACAATTAACGTTGATCCTGGTCCACTTGATCATTATCAATTCGCCATTCGTGCCAGTGCAGATACATGGAGAAAGTTTGCGATGCCTACACCACCTCCAATGTATCATGGTATTTGGGCAGCAAGCTTCCAGGGTGATATGAAATTGGAAGGTGACCTGCTTGTTTTAATGCAAAATCTTCGGTGTCTCACAGCTCAACTAGAAATTCTTCGAGTTGTTGGTGCACCAGTTTAAATATAATAGATGAGGAGGAAATAATAATGCCAAAAGCTAAGTTTTCACCTGTTACAGGCCGTTATGTCACTATTGAGGTTGAGGGAGATGAATACAAAGTATTTTATTTGGAAAATGGGAGCGGTCAGCCCATTGTTTGTCAGCACACGGCGGGTTGTCACAATCATCAGTGGCGGGGGCTTCTTGAAGATGAAGAGTTCACTCAAAACTATCGCGTTATTGCCTATGACCTTCCTCGGCATGGAAAATCCGATCCGCCGCTTAACCAGGAGTGGTGGAAAGAGGAGTATAAATTAACTGCTGATTTCTATACGAAATTTATCGTCACTCTTTGCGATGCACTTGAGCTGGAAAACCCTATTTTTATGGGGTCATCTTTTGGCGGAAACGTGGCTCTTCAGTTGGCCCTTTACTATCCTGACCGATTTGACGCTGTAATTCCTGTAGAAGCTGCTGACCATTCCCCAGGGTTTTATTTGGATTGGTGGCAGCATCCACATGCGAACGCTGCTCAAGTGTGTGCAAGTGGCGTATGGGACCTCATGGCTCCACAATCGCCGGATAAAGATCGCTGGGCAACATGGTTTTATTACTCTCAAGGATCAGAGGCTTTTAAGGGTGACTTGTATTTTTACTCCGTTGATCATGATCTAAGAGGAAAACTTGATCAAATACAAGGGGATAAGATAAAAGTAGTAATGCTTACAGGGGATTATGATTATTTAACTACACCTGAAGATGGACGGCGTACTGCCAGCCAAATAAAAAACGCGGAATTTATTGAAATGGTTGGTATTGGCCATTTTCCGATGAGTGAAAATCATGAATTATTTCGAAGCTATTTAAAAGAAGCATTGGAAATTATTAGCGCAGCAAATAAAGCAAAAGCGTAAAATACATGTATCGGATTACTAGCACAAACCATGACGTTGGTTTGTGCTAGTCTTTTTTTATTTTACCGCAGATTCAATTTCATTAAATGCCCAATGACTAACCGGGACATCCGTGAATGTGGCGCTGTTTTTATCCAGCGTATCACGGCTGAATAATTGATGAAGTACTTTTACTGCTTCAGCACGGGTGACCGTTTTTTCAGGACGGAATTCCCCGTTGCCATACCCGTTCATTAAGCCAGCGGAAGACACTGCGTAAATCGCTTCATTTGTCCAGTGATCTTCCGCAACATCACTATATGATACGGTTGATGGCTGAGGTGAACAGTAAGAAGCAAATGCTGCATCTTCACAAACAGAATTCATATAACGGTTTGCAATCATCGCAAATTGAGCGCGGGTCATTGGGGCAGCAGCCCCGAACGTGCCATCGGATTTTCCACTGATTAGTCCCAAGGCAGAAACCGCCGCAATGGAATCTGCAAAGCGGCTGCCGGCCGGTACATCTTTAAACAGTGATCCAGAGCCGGAAATGTCAAGGTTGTCTGCTAAAAAGGCGGTTAATTCTCCTCGTGTAACAGGCTGGTTCGGCCGAAACGTTCTATCTGTAAATCCATCTATAAATGCTTTTTTGCCAATGGATGAAGTGCCGCGGTATTCAAGGGCGGATACGGTGCCGCTCACCTCGTTGCCGACAAGCAGGATCGGCTTTTTCGTCGGGCTGTTCTCGGTCGGTATAAAGTCAAAGCCTTCCGGCGCCACGTCGCCGGCTATCTTCTCGCTAAAATCACGCGTGTTTGTATAATTTAAAAAAACGGGCTTTTCAGGATTGGAAATATCGTATGTCATAACGCCGCCGATGCGCTCAAGCCCGATCATGGCCACCAGTTTTCCGTCTATCATGCCGGTTTTGATTTCTTCCGGTTCCGGGCCTTTTTTGGCGCTGCGCTTGTCCATTTCATCGTCATCGTTTGACCAGTTAAAGTAATCCGGCAAACGTTCCGCGGTAATTGTTTCAAAATCGCTGCCGCTGTCAAAGACCTGCTCCATCGTGTCTGCCTTCCAGATCGAGAACGAACGGCTTCCTAATGTATAAATAGCATCCGTGCCGCGGTCCGTCAGCACTTCAAGCTTGTCGTATTTGTTCGTTTGAGCCAGCGCGCTATCCGGTACATTTTCTTTCCAATCGCCAAAGTCCGCTACATTTACGAACTCTTCCCATTCCGTTGCGTCTCCTTCATTGGCCGTTAGTAAATAATCTTCTCCGTTGACCGTCACAGTGGAAATGGCATCTGGCATATAGGCACCGAGCACAGGGGTGGGCTCAATGTTAATGTCGCCGTCGCGGGCCGCATCAAGCGCGTTTTCTTCTTTGGAATGATCCTTGTAGCCAAGTGAACGGACGGATTCAACGGTTCCATTCGCCATATTTATGGCTGCCACCGCGTTATTTTCCTGCAGCGTCACATATGCTGTCGAGCCGTCACTGGACAAAGCGATGTACTCCGGTTCAAGGTCTGTTGCGGCTGAACCTGTCCGGATATGAACATCGTCCGCAATAACCGATTCATCTGTGAACGATACTTGCTTTGCCGAGCCGTCTATTGTATTCACAATCGTGACTGAGCCTGCCGGGTCCACGCCGTTTTGGAGTCCCATACGCGGCTCGCCTTCATTGGCACTTAAAAGATGCTGCCCGTCTTCAGTAAATGTTACCATATCGGGTTGTATGCCGGCTTCATATGTATGAAGAACTTTGCCATTAAGATCCATGACGATAATTTTTCCATTTTTCGTGTAGTCTTCGTGCTGCACGGCCGCCGCAATATGGTCGCCGTGAATCGAAATGCTCGTAATGTCTCCGTATGTAAAGGAATTAGAGTTGACGAGCGCCGGCACGTTAATTTCTTTCTTTTTCGTCATCGTCCCTTTTTGGAGCGTCACAACATCAATTTTTTGATTTTTGCCGTTGATCACATAAAAAGTATTAGAGCCGGCATGGTATTTCATAATTTCCGCAACGCCGCCGTCTTCATCTGCCGCCCCCGACGTGTACGAAGCGATTTTTTTCACGGTGACATCGTTTTTGTAGGCAGCATCCGCCATTGCTGGCGCGAATAATGAAGCCGTCAATACGGCAGGAGCCGTCCATTTGATCCAATTTTTCAATGGTATTCCCTCACTTTTTTCTTTTTAGCATAGCGTTTTCATATAGCGTCCGTGTGAACACAATGTAAACGTTTTGTAAAATAAGACGAATTGTCCAGATTTTGCTTAACAAAAAAAAGAACAAACCGATATAAATAGAAGAAAAAGTGTGCGGAGGAGGCAAAACGATGGTTGATCGTATAGGAGAAAGTGCAGCGCCGGCAATCGCCAAACCAATTGGAACAAAAGAAGTAAAAGAAGTGGAAGTGGAGCAGAAGCCTGTCACAGAGCCGGCAAAACAAAGCACTCCATTAAAAGAAGAGGAGCTGCAGAAATTCGCCGACCAGGTCAACACATTTTTGCAGCCGAGCCAGACACACGTTCAATTTGAATACCATGAAGATCTGCAAGAATATTATGCGGTCATTGTGGACAACAACTCAGAAGAAATCATTAAAGAAATTCCATCGAAAAAAATATTGGACATGTACGCGGCAATGACAGAATTCATGGGGTTATTTGTCGATAAAAAAGCGTAAGGAGGACAACGATTATGGCGCTTCGCATAGGCGGAATGGCAAGTGGAATGGACACAGAGTCCATTGTTAAAGATTTAATGAAAGCAGAGCGGATGCCGCTTGATAAGTTAAAGCAGAAAAAACAAACATTGGAATGGCAGCGGGATCAGTATCGGGAAATGAATATCCTGTTGCAGGATTTTCGTAACTTAACATCTTCTACGGGAATGAAAAAAACACAAAACTACCGGGCTAGTGCAGTGACAACTTCGAATGAAGCGCTCGTAACAGCAACAGCCTCTACTGCTGCTTCACAAGGTTCATACAATATTTCGAGTGTTACAAAGCTTGCGACAGCAGAGACGTGGGTAACTGTGAAATTAAACGGTGGTACAAGTACGCTTGATGCATCGAAAGCTTTAAATGATGCCACTAATAATTCATTCTCCTCAGGCTTCGCATGGGTGCCGGGAAAAGTGGAAAGCAAAACCCTTTCAAATGTTGCTGGCGGAAACAGTGTAAGCCTAGGAGTTACAGCGGGCTCAATTCAAGCTGCGGATGCTGTAAAGATGTCTGTTAAAGTAAATGGTGTCGATTATAATGTGGTCGCAGCAGGAGCGACTTTTGACACATCAAAGAATCAGGCGAAAATTGATGCTGGTGGAAATATTACGTTCAGTAATTCTATTGGTGCCGGTTCTACAGTGAAAGTGGACTACATTTCTGTTGCACAAAATAACGAAAAATATGCTGATTTCTCGATTACTGCTCAATCGTCAAAAGGCGAAATAGAAGAAAACATTTTAATTAGTTCAACAGATACACTTAATCAAGTTGTTTCTAAAGTGAATGATTCAAACGCCGGCGTTTCAATGTTTTTTGATACAGCAACAAATAAAATTTCTTTAATGCAAAAAGAAACAGGCGATTTCACAAAAGATGCAAACGGTGATTATAAATTAAATACAGCAGCTAACCTGTCTATTGCCGGCGACTTTGCTAAGAATATTTTAAAGTTAGATTCAGCTGATACGACTAAGACTACAATTTCAAAAGGTTCGGATGCAGAGTTGGTAATTAATGGTCTTGCGACAACTAGAAAATCCAACACATTCGACATGAACGGTGTTTCTATAACGTTAAAGGGAACATTTGATTCGACGAAGGCTGTTTCCTTATCTGTCTCAAAAGACACCGACGCTGTGTACAACAACATCAAAGACTTCGTCGAAAAATACAACACATTAATTGCGGCAATCAGCACAAAAACGTCAGAAGAACGGTATCGTTCTTATACGCCATTGACAGATGATCAGCGTGAACAGTTATCGGACAAGCAGCAGGAACAGTGGGAAGAAAAAGCGAAAAGTGGCTTACTGCGCCGGGATACAGCTTTGACAGGAGTACTTTCCGCTATGAGAAGCAACTTTTCTCAGCCGGTGACAAACAGCAATACAAATGCTAATTATAACCAACTGGCTGAAATTGGCATTACAACTTCGAAGAATTATCTAGAAGGCGGCAAGCTTGAAATTGATGAAACAAAGCTGAAAAAAGCGCTCGCTGAAAATCCAGATGCGGTCGAAGCGTTATTTATCGGAGGATCAGGCTCAACGGCAGTCGGTGAACAAGGAATCATTCACCGCTTATACGACACAGCAGGAAAAACGATGGATCAGTTAAAAGAACGGGCAGGAAGCATGGGTGCTACGAATCAGAAATTTGCCATTGGGCGTCAGCTTTCAGGTATCGACAGCAGCATCATCCGCTTCGAGAACAGATTAACGCAAGTGGAAGACAGGTACTGGAAACAGTTTACGGCAATGGAAAAAGCGATGCAAAATGCAAACTCGCAGTCTTCCTATTTAATGCAGCAATTCAGCATGTAAGATCATATTAAAAAAGGAGTGTCTTTCTTTGGCAATCACTAATCCACAGCAGGCATATGCGAACAACTCAGTCAATACAGCGTCCCCAGGTGAACTGACACTAATGCTTTATAACGGGTGTATTAAATTTATCCGCTACGCAGAAAAAGCAATGATAGAAAACAATATTGAGCAAAAAAATACTAATGTGCAAAAAGCGCAGGCGATTATCCGGGAGTTAAGTATTACATTGAAAACCGATACGGACTTGGCTAAAAACATGCTGTCACTTTATGAATTTCTTCACGAACGCCTTGTTGAAGCAAATATCAAAAATGATCCAACGATCTTAAAAGAAGTGGAAGAGTTTGTCACGGAATTCCGGGATACATGGAAGCAGGTTATTCAGGAGAACCGCCGCATCCAGCAAGTCGGTGCAGGCGGACGGGTGTAATGACGCCCGTTCATGACTGTCACAAAATGACGAAACGGCTGCTTGATCTGCTTGAAGCGGCTAATCAAGATCGTGACAGTCAAATTGAGCAGGCGGAAAAGCTGCTTGATCAGCGGGGGGAGATTCTTCCGAAGGTTCAGCCCCCTTTCACCGAAGAAGAGCAGCAGCTTGGCCGGGAAATTAATTTAATGAACCAGGAAATTGAAGCGCATCTTCAAAAGCTGAGCCAGGCGGTAAAAGAGGATTTGCGTGAAGTCAGTGTGAAAAAGCAGTCCATGGGCAAATATTCAAATCCGTACGAGGCTTTACAGACAGACGGTGTTTTTTACGACAAACGCAACTGAGTGATCCGGTGCTGAAAGAGCCCGGATTTTTTTGTGCAGAAAATTATTTGAAAATTCGACAAATTATTTTGTGGATTAAGAAGGATTATGAAGGGTATGTAAAGAATAGTTAGAGTATAGCAATTAGTTGAAGGAGGAGTTCCGCATGATGAACTATAACATTCGTGGTGAAAATATTGAAGTGACTCCGGCAATCCGTGAGCACGTAGAGAAGAAGATTAGCAAGCTGGAGCGTTATTTCACCGAAACTCCTAATGCGAATGTACATGTCAATTTAAAAACGTATCCTAACACGAATGCAAAAGTAGAAGTTACGATCCCGATGAAAAATCTTGTTCTTCGTGCTGAAGAGCGAAATCCGGATTTGTATGCGGCCGTTGATTTGATTACTGATAAACTTGAGCGCCAAATCCGCAAACATAAAACAAAAGTAAACCGTAAATTCCGTGAAAAAGGCGAGCCGCAAGATTATTTTGCGGTGCAGGCTGATAGTGCGGTAGCAGTGGAAGAAGAAACGGATGATATGCAAGTAGTCCGGACAAAACAATTTGACTTAAAACCGATGGATTCTGAAGAAGCTGTCCTTCAAATGAACCTGCTCGGCCACAGCTTCTTTATTTACACAGATGCTGAAACGAATGGCACAAACATCGTGTACAAACGAAGCGATGGAAAATACGGCTTGATTGAAACAAACTAAATGAATAGACGAGAAGCCTGCAGCAGACGCGGGCTTCTTTTTTGTGTCTGCGATTCATGATATGATAAAGAGCGTGATTTTGCACGAGGAGGAAAATATACATGTCAATTAGACGAAATGATCCGTGCCTGTGCGGCAGCGGAAAAAAATATAAAAAATGCTGCGGGAAAACGGAAGGCACGGCAATTACAGCGGTTCTTGTTGAAGAATCAAGCACGATCCAGCGGGAATTAATAGATTATGCGATGGAACATCATTCCGCCATGCTGAAAAAAGAATTCCAGCCGCTGCTGCAGTCAAATGAAACACTTCGGCAAAATGAGCAGGTCTTTTTAGTGACGTTTGAAATTTGGGCCATTTTAACCCGTACGATCAAAGGGAATGAAACGATTTTAACAGAGTTCGTCAAGCGGCGTGTGCCTTCGATCCCACGCCAGCGTACAGCGGAGATTGTCTCATCTTGGATCGACTACCGCTTTATGGCGGGTGTCATTGAATCATGTGATGGCCCGATGTATGAAGTGCGCGACATTTTAACGGATGAGACGTACTCCATTCGCGCGCTGAAAAGCGTGGACCTTGTGGGGGCTTTTGTGACCGGGGCACTTTTGCCGCATGAATCGGACTACACATTCTTTATGACCGATTTTCATTTTGAAGCGGCGCATGCGCAGGCGATGACAAAAGTGATTGGAGAGATGTATAAATCTTCTTCGTTCGATGATACGCAAGCCTTTTTCACACACGATTTCGCGGCAGTGATGGATACATTGTTTGCGGTTTATGAAAAAGGACATGCAGCGGTTGATTTGACGACACTGACATGGACAAAAGAGGCACACCGGGAGACGGCTGAACATATTGAATCGTCGTTTGAACAAGAACAATTCGGACAGTCTGTTGCACAAATGGCCGTGCTGCTTTGGAATTATTATTGTGCAAAAGAAGATCCTGCGGTTCGGAAGCCGGAAGTGTTTACGGCTGCCTTGATTGGTCTTCTTCAAGCGCACGGTTTATTAGAAGTAAAAGAATCAAAAGCAGCGATTGCCGGACGGTATTCCATTTCCGCGTCAACACTTTCGAAACGACAGAAAGAAATGGAGACAGTGCTTGAAGAGAAGCTGCAGGCAGCCGACAGCGGGCGGAAATAAACCATATAAGTATACGCTCACCTTTAGAAATGGTACTATTAACTAGGAAAAATGCGAAGGTTTTGCCCTGTTGAACCTGAAAAGGAGCGTTTGAAATGGGTTTATTAGATAAAGTATTTGATGCAAATAAAAAAGAAGTAAAAAAGCTTGAAAAAATGGCAGGAAAAGTTGAAGCGCTAGCGGATGAAACAGCGGCGCTCTCTGATATGGCATTAAAAGCGAAAACGGAAGAATTTAAAAAGCGCTATCAAAAAGGTGAGTCACTGGATGACTTGCTGAATGAAGCGTTTGCGGTTGTACGGGAAGCAGCGAAACGAGTACTTGGGCTTTATCCGTACCGCGTGCAGCTTATGGGGGGGATTGCCCTTCATGAAGGCAATATTTCCGAGATGAAAACGGGTGAAGGAAAAACGCTGACGGCGACGATGCCGGTTTATTTAAACGCGATTTCCGGAAAAGGTGTTCATGTTATCACGGTCAATGAATACTTGGCGTCCCGTGATGCGGAAGAAATGGGCCATCTTTATGAGTTTCTTGGCTTAACGGTTGGCTTGAACTTAAACAGCTTATCAAAAGAGCAGAAAAAAGAAGCATACGAATCCGATATTACGTACGGAACGAACAACGAATTTGGCTTCGACTATTTGCGTGACAACATGGTGCTGTACAAAGAACATAAAGTGCAGCGGCCGCTTCACTTCGCGGTTATTGATGAAGTTGACTCCATTTTAGTCGATGAAGCGCGGACCCCGCTCATTATTTCCGGCCAGGCCGCCAAATCAACGCAGCTTTACATTCACGCGTTTTCATTTGTCCGCACGTTAAAAGAAGAAGAAGATTTTACCGTTGACATTAAAACGAAAAGCGTGCTGTTGACAGAAGAAGGGATGACGAAAGCGGAGAAAGCGTTCGGCATCGAAAACTTGTTTGACTTAAAACACGTTGGCTTAAATCATCACATTACGCAGGCGTTAAAAGCTCGCATTACGATGCACCGGGATGTTGATTACGTCGTACAGGACGGCGAAGTGGTCATTGTTGACCAGTTTACCGGCCGTTTAATGAAAGGACGCCGCTACTCAGACGGGCTTCATCAGGCGATTGAAGCAAAAGAAGGCGTCAATATTCAGAACGAAAGCATGACGATGGCAACCATTACGTTCCAGAACTACTTCCGTATGTATGAAAAGCTGTCCGGAATGACCGGTACGGCGAAAACGGAAGAAGAAGAGTTCCGGAATATTTACAACATGCGGGTTATCGCGATTCCGACCAACCGTCCGGTTGCCCGTGATGATCGCGCAGATTTAATTTACGCGACGATGAACGGCAAGTTTATGGCGGTTGCGGAAGACATTTATGAACGTTACCAGAAAAAGCAGCCTGTCCTTGTCGGCACAGTTGCGATTGAAACATCTGAACTTATTTCAGCTCACTTAAAGAAAAAAGGGGTTCCGCATAGCGTATTGAATGCGAAAAACCATGAAAGTGAAGCGGAAATCATTTTAAATGCCGGTCAGCCGGGCGCGGTCACGATTGCGACGAACATGGCCGGGCGCGGGACCGATATTAAACTCGGCGACGGCGTAAAAGACCTCGGCGGCTTGGCAGTCATCGGGACCGAGCGCCACGAATCACGCCGGATTGACAATCAGCTCCGTGGACGTTCCGGACGGCAGGGCGATCCGGGTGTGACGCAGTTTTATTTATCGATGGAAGATGAATTAATGCGCCGTTTTGGCTCAGATAACATGAAATCGATGATGGCGAAGCTCGGCATGGATGATACACAGCCCATTCAAAGTAAAATGGTTTCCCGTGCAGTCGAGTCTGCGCAAAAACGCGTGGAAGGGAATAACTTTGACGCACGGAAGCGGCTTCTTGAATATGATGATGTATTACGCCAGCAGCGTGAAATTATTTACAAGCAGCGTGATGAAGTGCTGGAGTCCGAAAACTTGCGCAGCATTTTAGAGGACATGGTAACAAAAGCAATTGCAGCGACCATTGCGGCACATGCGAACGACGATGAGGCAGCGGAACCGTTTAACGCAGAAGGCATTGCAGATACTGTGAATGCGAACCTGCTTGAAGAAGGTGCTGTTTCAGCAGATGAACTTCGCGGACAGGACCTCGATACAATCAGTGGCATCATTACTGAAAAAGTGATGGCGCGCTACAACAACCGTGAAGAACAGCTTGGTGCTGAGCAAATGCGTGAATTTGAAAAAGTCGTTCTGCTTCGTGCAGTCGATTCAAAATGGATTAACCATATCGATGCGATGGACCAGCTTCGCCAAGGCATTCATTTACGTGCATACGGCCAAATTGATCCGCTTCGCGAGTATCAAAATGAAGGCTTTGCGATGTTTGAGCAAATGATCATAGCGATTAATGAAGAAGCATCTAAATACGTCATGAAAGCGGAAATCCGCAGCAATCTTGAGCGGCAGGAAGTCGCAAAAGGCCAGGCGGTCAACCCGAAAGAAGACGAAGGCGCTAAAAAGAAAAAACCGCTTCGTAAAGCACCGGAGATCGGCCGCAATGAACTATGCCCGTGCGGCAGCGGCAAGAAATTCAAAAGCTGTCACGGTCTTCAGGAGTAATCTCGCACCAAACGTGGCGAAAACCGCATAAGACGCAGATGAGTCGCACAACAACGCGAGCAAATCGCACAAAGCGCAGCCGATTCGCACAACCAATTGAGAAAGTCGCACTAAATGCGGCCGAATTGTACCAAACTTTTAAAACTAACCCGAGGTGGATCACATGGAACTATTTGAAATTCGCAACACGCTTGACAATTCAGCCGAAAAACTGGCGGACTTCAGGGGGTCTCTTTGACTTAGAAAACAAAGAGGCTCGAATGGCGGAACTTGAAGACCGCATGCTTGACCCTGAATTTTGGAACGACCAGAATGGTGCCCAAACGGTCATCAATGAATCGAATGCATTGAAAGAGATGGTCAATGAATATAAGGACCTTGTGGAGACACAGGAAAACCTTGAAATGACTCATGAGTTATTAAAAGAAGAAGATGATAAGGATTTGCATGAAGAACTTACTGCGGAAATGAAAAAATTCAGTACACGTCTTGAAAATTATGAGCTGCAGATGCTGCTTAGCGAGCAGCATGATAAAAACAATGCGATCCTTGAGCTGCATCCGGGCGCCGGCGGAACCGAGTCACAGGACTGGGCATCGCTGTTGCTTCGCATGTATACACGCTGGGCGGAAAAACGCGGCTTCAAAGTGGAAACAATGGATTACTTACCGGGCGATGAGGCGGGCGTAAAAAGCGTCACCCTGCTTATTAAAGGCCACAACGCATACGGCTATTTAAAAGCGGAAAAAGGTGTTCACCGCCTCGTACGGATTTCACCATTTGATTCATCAGGCCGCCGTCATACGTCTTTCGTATCGTGTGAAGTGATGCCGGAATTCAATGAGGAAATCGAAATTGACATCCGGACGGAAGATTTGAAAGTTGATACGTACCGGGCGAGTGGCGCCGGCGGTCAGCATATTAATACGACGGACTCCGCTGTCCGGATTACCCACATCCCGACAGGTGTCGTTGTGACGTGCCAAACTGAGCGTTCGCAAATTAAAAACCGTGAACACGCGATGAAAATGCTCAAAGGTAAATTGTATCAGCGCCGGTTGGAAGAGCAGGAAGCCGAGCTTCTTGAGATTCGCGGCGAGCAAAAAGAAATCGGCTGGGGAAGCCAAATCCGTTCATACGTCTTCCATCCATATTCCATGGTGAAAGACCACCGGACAAACGAAGAAACAGGGAACATTCAAGCGGTTATGGATGGCGATATTAGTGCATTCATTAACGCCTATCTTCGCTCCCGCTTATAATAAAATGAAAAACCACCTGAGCCATTTCGGTTCGGTGGTTTTTTTTCTGTCATTGTGATTGCCGATCCTGCTGCTCCCAATGCGCGAGCGATGGGTACGGATCAAATGCCCACTCGGTTCGGCCGTTGTATTTGTACATGCCGTAGTGAAGATGAGGAGGGAATAAGCCGGATGTGCCCTGCTTGCCATAGCCCGAACTGCCGACATATCCAATGACAGTACCAGGCTTCACAATCATGCCTTCCTTAATGTTTTCTGCAAAGCCGGATAAATGGGCAAAGTAATGGTACACATTTTGAGCGTCACGTATGCCGATTCGCCACCCGCCATAATCGTTCCACCCTTTTATTTCAATGACTCCATATGTTGTCGCTTGGACAGGAACACCATAAGAAGCGAAAAGATCCGTTCCTTCATGAATGCGCCGTCCGCCCCAGCCCCGATTATCGCCCCATGTGCTCCTGTAGCTATAATTATGCCCAATCGGCAGCGGAAATGAGTGATCATCAAGCTGAATCGTATCAAAGCGGTGATAAAGCCTGGCAATCGTCATAATCTGCTTGACGGTTTCGTCTTTTTTATAATAGCTCTTTAACGATTTCTGAATGTCTTTTTCTGTGAAGCCGTTTTTCGTTAATACATGTGCCATTGTATAAAAGACATCGTCGGGATCATCGGGGTCAGCTTTCCCATCGCGGTTTCCATCCTGACCGTTTCCGCCAAAAAAAGAAATAAGCGCCGGTATTGTCGTCTCTTTTACCGGATTCAGTTTTCCCGACCAAAACGATTTTGAAAAATGAATGGCAGCCGGTCCATCTTTATCTGGAATGTCATCGCGAACGGCTTGAATATTTCGCTCGTATTGATCAATAGCGGCTAAATAATACCCTGGGAGCATCGTCATTCGTTCAATTTTTTCATAATAGGCAGCTCGTTCATTCAGCTGTTTTTCCGCCGAAACGGGTACCGCACAGAAAAAATAAAGGATGAGGCAGGCCATTGGCAGCCGGCTCCACTTTGACATCTACATCCCTCCGTTCTTTTACCCCTATTATCGTACCCATTTGCCCGTCAACATTTCCTGTTACTTCTTGGATGAATAAACATGGCTTTTTTTTGCCACGCTACAAGTGTTCAGATAAAAAAGGAGGGATAAACATGACCGTTATTAATGACGTAAAACAAACGATGGCCGGTCTTAAAACGGTGCACGCGAGCTTTGAAACATTCTCGCTCAGCACAGATAACCAGCAGGTGAAAAAGCTGTATGAGGATGCGTCAAAGCAAACGCAAATGATTATCGATCAAATTGGTCCGCGCATTGACCAGATTATGCAGGAAGAACCGCAGTACCGACAATCGTAAGGATGTGAAAACATGGCAAATAATAAAAAAAAGACGCTGACGCCTGTTCAGCAGGAATACCAGGAGCTGCAAAAACAGCGGGAAACAAAGCGGCCAGTTGTTCGAAACTGTGTGAATGCCTTTTTAGTTGGCGGCTTGATCTGTGCCATCGGCCAGGCGATTCAATACTTTTATATTTTCTTTTTTGATTTTACTGAACGAACGGCAGGCAATCCAACAGCCGGAACAATGATTTTCATTGCGATGATTTTGACTGGATTCGGGGTGTATGACCGGATTGCCCAATTTGCGGGCGCAGGCTCTGCTGTTCCGCTGACCGGATTCGGCAATGCCGTGATTTCGGCAGCGATTGAGCACCGATCGGAAGGATTTGTGCTTGGGGTTGGCGGAAACATGTTTAAGCTGGCTGGTTCGGTGATTTTATTCGGGGTGTTTTCTGCATTTATTGTGGCGACAATTAAAACACTGTTGACCCAATGGGGTGGACTCTAATGCTGGCGGGTCATCGTACATGGATATTTGACCAGAAGCCGGTGATTACAGCAACGGGGACGGTTGGCGGACCATTCGAAGCAAATGGCATGCTGGCAGACGATTTTGATCTTCTGCATGAAGATTTATGGATCGGGCAGGACTCGTATGAAAAAGCGCACCAGCTTCTGTTTGAAGAAGCGTGCCAAAAAGCGATGGAAAAAGGGGGCCTCCGAAAAGACCAAGTCCAGTTTATTTTAGGCGGCGATCTTATCAACCAAATCACGCCGACGAGCCTCGCCTGTCGGACGCTTGGGGCGCCGTATCTTGGCTTATTCGGTGCCTGTTCTACTTCTATGGAAGGACTTGCTCTTGGAGCGATGATTATCAATGCAAAAGGAGCGAATCATGTACTGACCGGCGCATCCAGCCACAATGCGGCGGTGGAAAAGCAGTTTCGCTATCCGACTGAATACGGCGGACAAAAACCGCCGACATCCCAATGGACCGTAACTGGTGCTGGTGCAGCATTATTAAGCGGTGATGGAAAAGGTCCGCGTGTGACGTCTGCAACGATCGGGCGTGTTGTCGATATGGGACTGACGGACCCGTTTAATATGGGCGGGGCAATGGCGCCGGCTGCTGTCGATACAATCGAAGCACATTTCATAGACCGAAATATCGAGCCTTCCTACTACGATTTGATTGTCACGGGGGATTTAGGCGAAATCGGCCATGCCGTTTCACTTGATTTATTCAAAAAACACCAGACTCCTATTCATGAAACACAATATAAAGACTGCGGCATAATGATTTATCGAAAAGGCCAGCCGGTTTATTCAGGAGGCAGCGGTGCGGGTTGTTCAGCCGTCGTCACATACGGCCATTTACTGAATCAAATGAAAAAAGGCGAAATAAAGCGTATGCTTGTTGTCGCCACAGGTGCCCTTTTATCGCCGCTCACCTTTCAGCAGGGCGAATCGATTCCATGCATTGCTCATGCTGTATCGATTGAAGCAGAAGAGGGGGGCTCATAATGACCGTTGCGTCAGAAGTAAACCAATGTCTTGCCAGCTTGAAAAGCATTGAATCAAGTCTTTCAGCGCTTGCAATGCTGTCCCAAAATAACGAATCACGCCTAACGCTGCACGAGGCGATGATGACTGTAAGTGAAACAGCAGCGGACGTACAAAAGCGGGCTGGTGAACTCGAACGGGAAGAACAGTATAAAGGATATTAACAGCCAGGAGGGGTCCTGTGCCGGAATGAATTGAAGTTGGACTGTGCATCCCGCAGGAGTCTTCGCCTGGACGGCTTCACCAGGTGTTTAGAAAAGCAGCGATGGAGAGCGGGTCTTTATATAGGGCAATTCTTTCACAATCGTGGGACGTTTCTATGTATTCTTTCACTGCTGCTGCGAAAGAATACGGATCCTTCAGACGATGCTGTTTTGTCCAAAAGCACAGGCGGAGGGCGCGCGGCGGAGACGAGCTCAGCGCCTGCCCCATGGAAAGCGAAGCCGTGCGTCCCCCGCCTTTTCGGCTCCCATTAAAAAAGCTCATATGAAAAGAAGCAAAGAGATATTCTGGTAAAAAATTCAATTTGTCTACACGCTGAAAGCGGCTGTTTCAGCTGCTTTTTTTTGAATTTGTGACAGGAATCACTGTTGAGAGCTGCAGCGTAAGTCGTAACGGAGATGAAACGGAATAGTTTCCTCGGCTTGGTGGGCATCGTTATTTTTACGCTTATCCCTTTCCTTGTCGGATGGAAGACGTGAATTTTGCGGTGTTGGAGGTGTCCGGTGATTGCTGTCATGCCGCTTTTAAAAAGCCAGCCTGTACGTTTGTTTTTATCCGAAGAAGGGAACAAAAGAGCTAGAAACTAATCTTGCGTTTTTCGTCACGGGCAATCTGTTTTTCAACGGGCGGAGTTTGGTATACTAACGGTGGATTTTCATCCAGATCAAGAGGGGGAACAGCAAATGGAATGGAAAAAATCATTATTAGCGCTCATGCTTGGGTCGTCAGTTGCGCTTGCAGCGTGCGGCGGCGGGGAAGAAGAGGATGCGGCAGATAATACGGCGGTAGAAGATACTGAAACAGAAACTGAAACAGAAGCGCCGGCAACAGATGAAGGCACAGAAGAGACGACGGCTTCCGCCGGTGAAGAAGTGTATCAGCAAAGCTGCTTAAGCTGCCACGGAGGCAACCTTGAAGGCGGATTTGGCCCGGCACTTGAAAAAATAGGCGCAGAATACAGTAAAGATGAGATTTTAGACATTATTCATAACGGAAAAGGCCAAATGCCGGCAAACGTTGTAGAAGGTGAAGAAGCTGAAGCTGTAGCCTCATGGCTGGCAGAAAAAAAATAACCAAGAGACAAAAGAGCTGACTCGGTCGGCTCTTTTTTTCGTGCATAAAAATCTCCAGTCTTCCCATGCTATAGAAAAAAAGGGGGACGAAGAGTATGTCATTTTGGCGTGACAAAAATGGAGTGTTTTCTCTGTCGGCTGCTGATAATACAAAGCGTCTTACCGAGATGCTTGGCAATTCAAGCGATGTTAAAGAGAGACAGTTTTCGTTTGGAAAAACACAAGGAATCGTTTTGTATATAACAACGCTTGTTGATTCAATATTAGTAGAGGAGCATATTTTAAAGCCGCTTGTAGAAAATAGGTCGAAAAGTCCGGAAGATTCAATTACAGTGCTTGACCGTACAGAGGCAGCTGACTTTAACGATGCGTTAGATGGACTTTTGACGGGGAAAACGCTGCTGTTTTTTGAGGGGCAGTCAGCTTGTTTTATATGCGGCACAGAAAGAACGGCTCTTCGTACCATTATGGAGCCCCAAAATGAAAAAATAGTTCGCGGAGCACATGATGGATTTGTTGAAAATCTAAATACAAATATTTTTCTTCTCCGCAGACGTGTGGAAAGCAAGGAACTCGTTGTTGAGTTTATGGAAAAAGGTAAAAGAGTAAAGAAACAAATCGCCATCGTATATGAAAAGAAAATTGCCAATCCAGAGCTTATTAAAGAATTAAAGCGCAGAATGGAGTCCATTAACACAGAAATGATCTACAGCGCAGGGCATATTGAACAATTAATAGAGGATTCTTCGCTGTCGCCATTCCCACAGTTTCTCGTTACCGAACGGCCGGACCGGGCTGCAGCGAACATTATGGAAGGGCGTATTGCCATATTAAACGATGGCACGCCAACAGTTATCCTTGCGCCAACGACATTTTTTGCTTTTTACCAGTCACCGGATGATTACACAAGCCGTATGTGGGCTGGTTCTTTTTACCGGCTGCTCCGTCTTCTTGGTTTTTTTATCGCGTTTCTTCTGCCGGCACTGTATATTGCCGTGGTGGCCTATCATCCAGAAGTAATACCGGGGGATTTAATTGTGCAGATGAAAGGATCAGTTGAAAACATTCCGTATCCGCCGCTTGTAGAAGCCCTGTTTATGGAGCTGACGATTGAATTAATTCGGGAAGCGGGGATAAGGCTGCCTAGTCCTATTGGGCAGACCATTGGCGTTGTCGGCGGGCTTGTTATTGGGCAATCCGTTGTTAGTGCGGGTCTCGTTTCCAATCTGACGGTTATTGTTGTTGCACTTACCGCAATAGCCGCGTACGTTGTGCCATCTACAGAAATGGGGATGTCCATCCGGCTGATCCGTTTCCCGGTTATGGTGGCGGCGTCGCTGTTCGGATTTTACGGGCTTGTTTTCGCTATGATGGTGCTGGCTATTCATTTGTGTAAATTGAATTCACTCAATACCCCGTATTTTGCACCGTTCGCGCCGCTTCGCTGGAAAGACTTAAAAGATACCGTTATCCGCCGGTCGGTCTGGAAACAAAAAACGCGGCCAAGCGACAGCATGCCGCTTGATAAAACGAAAGAAGATGGTTCCAGAGAGTGGGTGAAAGAGTGAAAGAACACGCAACAATTAGCAAACAGCAGCTTTTTTTTATGCTATTACAAACACATGTGGGCGTTGGCATTTTATCGCTTCCATACATCGTTCACAAGGAATCGGGCAAGGATGGCTGGATATCGATTCTTCTCGCCGGTATCCTTGTACAAGCAGGGATCGCGATTATCTGGCTGCTGTCTTCCCGTTTTCCAAACAAAACATTGTATGATTTTGCGCCGCTGATTCTTGGCCGCGTATTGGGGTTCTTGTTGAATGCACTTTATGTCGTGTTCTTTTTTATTGTCGCCTGCTATACCTTGGCGATTTTTCTTTCCGTATCCGCCGATTGGGTATTTCATTACACGCCGCGCAGCGTATTTGCAGTTATCGTTATTGGAATCACTGTGTATCTTATCAAGGAAAATATACGCATCATTGCCCGTTTTTCCACACTTACATCGTTTTTGCTTGCAGGAGTGTTCCTGCTGTTTTTATTTATTATACATGATTTAAAAGTGCGCTACCTGCTGCCGGTCGGATCTGCAGGAGGACCCGCTATCTTAAGGGGATCGGAACAGGCTCTTTTTTCGTTTGCAGGATTCGAAACACTTCTTTTATTGTTTCCTTTAACGAAAGCTTCGGGAAAAGCGAAGTGGAAAGCAGCGGCAGGCGCAGGTGCATTGGTAGCGATTTTGTATGCGTTGCTTGCGGCTTTTTCATATATGTATTTCAGCACAGACAAATTAAAACATGTACCGGAGCCGGTACTTTACCTGGTTAGGTCAGTCGAATTGGGTGTCATTGAGCGCGTTGATCTCTTGTTTTTGTCGGTTTGGGCCGTATTTGCTATTACAACTTTTATGAGCTACTTATATGCCGCAGCTTCGGGCGCTGCTCATCTTGTAAAGGCGGAGAATCACCGGAAAGCCGTTTATTGGCTTGCCGCGCTCGTTTTGCCGGTTTCGCTTTATGCGGAGAACTCCAATGAGCTGGAACGAATCAGTGGAACCATTGGTACGTGGTCATCGCTCTTTTTATTTGTACTGCCGGTATTCTTGCTTGTTATGGCGATGATGAGGAAAAAACGGGAGGAATCATCATGAAAAAATGGTGGTTGGCTGCCCCAATCTGCCTGCTTCTTTCAGGGTGTTGGGACCAAAGGATGTTAAAAGACCTGAATCTCATATTTGGTGTAGGGCTGGACGTACCGAAAGAGGACCATGTAGCATTGACACTTGAAGTTCCTGAAGAGGGTAGCGCCGGCGGCAGCAGCGGAGGCAGCAGTGGCGGCAGCCAGCAGGAACAAGTATCGGCGAGCCAGATCGTTACTGAAAACGCGAGAACGGTAAGGGAAAGCACCTACCAGCTGGATCGCAGGCTGGGAGGCATTCTTGATATTTCAAAATTACGTGTTGTGCTTGTAGGCCGGGAAAGTGCCGAAAAAGACATCTATCCGCTTCTCGATCCTTTTTATCGAGAACCAGTGAGTCCTCTCAATGCCAAAATTGCGGTCGTGGAAGGCAAAGCGGAAACGTTTTTCCAAAATCAATTTAAGGGACACAAGATATACAGTGAATATTTCTTTAAAATGATCGAAACCGCTGAGCAAGAATCGATCGCGCCGATAACCGATTTGCAGCTCGCCTGCATCCTTCTGCTTGATGACGCCACTGATGCGGTGCTTCCGCTCATGTCTTATGATAAAAAGGATCAGGCTGCCAAGATGGATGGCGCGGCACTGTTTAATGATCGGAAAATGGCAGGGACGCTAAAACCGCTGGAAACGTCGGCCTTTTTGCTGCTCGCGGGACAAAAGGGCAGAGAGCTGCCATTTACCATTCAGACTGAGAATGGGTATATGATGACCGTCTTAGTGGAGGATTCAAAGCGAAAGATGAAGGTTCATGTGTCGGAGCAGGGAAAAGCATCAGTGGATATTTCACTCCGACTGGAGGCAGGGGTTATTGAATACCCGCCTAACGACCTGGACGATCCAAAAAAGCTCGCCAGGTTAAGCAAAAATTTATCCCATGAAATGAACAAGTATCTCGTTAAAACGATGAAAAAAATGCAAAAAGCAAACTCTGACGCCCTTGGGATTGGCCGCCGTGTCCTCTCAAAGAACCCGGCGCAATTCAAACAAATGGATTGGAAAAAAACGTATCCAGAAATCGAAGTGAAAATTGACACTAAAGTAGAAATAACGGGAAGCGGGAGTATATTATAAACTTTATTTTCTGTTTGTATTATGAATCAATAAACGAGAAAAAACGTCCACAAGGGCGTTTTTTTCTCGTTATGTCAAAACATATCGAAATAATATTACACAATGAAATGAATCTGTAATATATTCTTTTCATTATGACAAAACGAAGAGTGCTATAATGTTTTTTAGACAGCAAAAGAGGGTAATAAGCGCCTCGAATTAAAGAAACAAGGTGATGGAATGATAGACATGCAAGGCGTGACAAAAAAATACCCAAACGGAGTCACAGCACTATCAGGCGTTGATGTCACGATAAAGCAAGGAGAGTTCGTGTATATTGTCGGCCCAAGCGGTGCCGGAAAATCGACCTTTATTAAATTAATATATCGAGAAGAAAAGCCAACTGGCGGCACAGTTATGGTTGGCGGAATGAATACGGCAACATTAAAACAGCGATCTATTCCAGCGCTGCGACGGAAAGTCGGGGTCGTCTTCCAGGATTTTAAGCTCCTGCCGCTTTTAAATGTATATGAAAATGTGGCATTTGCGCTTGAAGTGATTGAGGAAGAGCCGGCTGTCATTCGCAAGCGGGTGATGGAAGTGCTCGATTTGGTTGGGCTTAAGCATAAAGCGCGTATGCTGCCGACAGAGTTGTCCGGCGGCGAACAGCAGCGAATCGCGATTGCCCGTTCGATCGTCAATAATCCGAAAGTGGTCATTGCCGATGAACCGACAGGCAATCTGGATCCCGACACATCTTGGGATATTATGAGGTTATTTGAGACCATTAACAAACGCGGGACCACGATTGTCATGGCGACGCACAATAAAGACATTGTGAATAAGATCCGCCGACGCGTCATTGCGATTGAAAACGGACGAATTGTCCGGGATGAACAGCGGGGTGATTACGGTTATGAAGCCTAGAACATTCCGCCGTCACTTTAGAGAAAGCTTTAAAAATCTGCGCCGTAATGGATGGATGACATTCGCGGCCGTCTCGGCAGTTACGGTCACACTTCTGTTAACCGGTATTTTTCTTGTCATTATGCTTAATTTAAACAAAATAGGCACAGACATTGAAAAAGATGTAGAAGTACGAGTTCATGTAAAGCTGGATTTAACTGAAGCCGATAAAGAACAGCTGAGAGCGCAAATTGAAAATCTACCTGAAGTTGAAAATGTCGAATACTCATCAAAGGAACAAGAGCTGCAAAACATTATTAAGGATATGGGCAGCGACTTTACCTTATTTGAGCAAAGCAATCCGCTGTATGATGTGTTTATCGTGAAAACAGCGCGTCCGCAGGATACACCGGATGCGGCGCGGAAAATCGAGCAGTTTGCACAGACCGAAACCGCCATATATGGAGAAGAAAAGGTTGAAAACTTATTCAGCTTTATGAAAACAGCCCGCAATGTCGGCATTGTCCTCGTAGCAGGTCTTTTGTTTACTGCCATGTTTTTAATCTCTAACACAATTAAAATCACCATCTTTGCCCGCCGGAAAGAAATTGAGATTATGAAACTCGTCGGAGCAACAAACTGGTTTATTCGCTGGCCATTTTTATTGGAAGGATTATGGATCGGGTTACTCGGTTCGATCATCCCGGTCACAGCAGTTGCGGTCGGTTATTATTATGCGGAACAAGCACTTTCAGCTAAGCTAGCCGCACATTTCGTTGAATTTATTGGCTACATTCCACTAGTTGTGCCAGTGACAGTTCTTATGCTTGCAATCGCTGTTTTTATCGGCATTTGGGGCAGCTTTATTTCAGTCAGACGCTTTTTGAATGTATAAAGAAAAATGGATACAGGGACGAGAGGGGTCAATCAGTTGAAAAGACGTTCATACATGGCGCTTGCAGTCGCAGCGTCACTCGGATTCAGCCTTGCAGGGGGGGCTTCTGCGGAGAGTTTATCTGACCTCCAAAAGCGTCAACAGCAAATTCAGTCGCAAAAATCCGGACTTGAAAATAATATTAGCGAAAAAGACCAAACGATTTCCGAACTTCAGCAGCAGCAGGACAGCGTAACGGCTGAGATCCGTAAGCTGGACAGCGCCATTACAGAGTCTGAATCAAAGATTAGAGCGAAAGAACAAGAGATTGCCAAAACGAAAGCAGAGATTGAGCGGCTTCGTGCGGAAATTGAGGAATTAAAGATTCGTATTGCGGAACGGACTGTCGTTTTAGAAGACCGTGCCCGCTCGATCCAGCAAAACGGCGGCTCGGCCAGCTACATTGACGTTTTGCTTGGTGCAGAAAGTTTTAGTGATTTTGTCAATCGTGCAACAGCAGTAACGACTCTTGTGAATGCAGATAAAGATATTTTGCAAGAGCAGGAAAACGATAAAAAACAGCTTGAAGCAAACGAACAAAAAGTAAAAGAGCAGCTTGTCAGTTTAGAAGAGATGCTTGCAGAACTGGAAAAAATGAATGCGGAGCTCCAAAAGCAGCGTACCGCTAAAAACAATGTCATGAAAGGGCTCGTGGCAGATGAACACGAAGCACATGAACAAAAGCTGAGCCTGGAAGAAGAACAAAGCCTGCTTTCTTCCCAGGAAGCGTCCATTCAAGCAGCGATTCAAGCGGAACAAGCACGTATTGCGGAGCAGGAGCGTTTAGCGGCGGAAGCGGCGAAAAAGAAAGCAGAGCAAGAAGCGGCAGCTGCAAAAGCGGCCGAGGCAGCAAAAGCGTCTAAAGCAGCCCCAGTTCAAGAAGCATCTGTTTCCGAAGCTGCACCAGAGCCGGCTGTTGTCCGTTCAACCGTTCAACCATCTGATTCAGGCGGCATGTTTATGCGTCCGGCTCAAGGGACATTTACGTCAGGATACGGGCAGCGCTCACTGGGCGACCATAAAGGCGTCGACATTGCCAATAGCGCAAGTGTGCCAATTGTTGCTGCTGCAGATGGCGTTGTAAGCCGTTCCTATTATTCAGATACATATGGAAATGCGATATTAATTTCACATTCTATTAATGGCCAGGTATATACGACAGTATATGCTCATATGTCTGAGCGTCTCGTCAATGGTGGAAGCGTATCAAAGGGCCAGACAATCGGCTATATGGGGAACACGGGCCGCTCGTATGGACAGCATTTACACTTTGAGATTCACAAAGGTCCATGGACAGTTGGAAAAGAAAACTCTATAGATCCGGCGCAATATATTAATTTCTAATGACTAGTGCCTGTTCCTCGCCGCTTTAATGCAGTGGGGAACAGGTACTTTTTTATCGTTATAGGCGGTTGTTCTTCCGCTTTCCTTCTCCGTGCATGTAACGAGCAGGGAGGAAGCTTTTTTGTTTTATACCCATATATGTATATAATGAACGAAAAAGGATCATATGATATGATTGAAAGGATAAAATATGGACCATTGGTTACGGCTTATATCATCATGTGGAGGAAAAAGAAATGAGTAAAAAGTGGTTTGGCATCTTGCTGATTGCTTTCTTAATTGGCATTGCCGGCTTTAATTTGTACAATGACCGTAAAGACGTTACAGATATCGGAGAAGCAGGCATAGCAGTTAATAACGACCAAACAGGGATTGCTGTCGGTGACAAAGCGCCTGATTTTACAGTCGGAAAAATGGATGGAAACGAAGTAAAGCTGTCAGACTACAAAGGGAAAAAAGTCTTTTTAAATTTCTGGGCGACGTGGTGCCCTCCGTGTAAAGCGGAAATGCCGCATATGCAGTCTTTTTATGAAGAAAAACCAGAAAACGTTGAAATTTTAGCAGTCAATTTAGAAGAAAGCAATAGAAAAGCGAAGGATTTCGCCGATCAATATAAATTAACGTTTCCCATTTTAATGGACGAAGACGGCACGGTGGGAGAAGCGTACGAAGTATATACGATTCCGACTACTTATGTTCTAAATGAAGATGGGACGGTGCATCAAAAAATTGTTGGACCGATGGACGTGCCAATGATGAAAGAGCTTATAAAGTAATCCGTCTTTAAAAAGGCGGATTTGTTTTTGTACAATTTTCGGAATATAATGAACAGGTGAAAAGGAGTGGGGATAGTGGATTCATTTAATACAAAAGCGGTGCATGGCGAAAAATTGCCAAAGCATATTCAAAGCAAAGTGACGCCGATTTATCAGACATCGGTGTTTTCATTTGATAGTTTAGAAGAAATGGAAGGCTATTATAACGGCGAAGCACCATACTTGTATACGCGTGTCGGCAATCCGAACGCAGACGAGCTGGCTAATACCACGGCACGCCTTGAAGGCGCGCCCGCGGGTGTTGCTGCGTCTTCAGGACTTGGGGCGATTATGGCGGCAGTGCTTGCTGTAGCCAAAAGCGGCGATCATCTTGTGGCAGCACATGATGTATATGGCGGCACCTTTTACATGCTGAAAGAAGAATTGGCGCGGATGGGCATTGATACATCTTTTGTCAATTTTGAAGATGAGAAGGCCATTGAAGCAGCGATTCGCCCGGAGACTGTTATTTTATATACAGAATCCATTACAAATCCGTTTTTGCGCGTGGAGAATTTGAGCCGTATGTCAGCACTTGCCCAGGAAAAAGAACTTGTGCTTATTGTGGACAATACGTTTGCGACCCCTTATCTAGTTAAACCATTTGAACTGGGCGCGGACATGGTCGTTCATTCTGCCACAAAATACATTGGCGGACATAGCGACGTTTCAGCTGGTGTTGTCGTAGGAAAAGAAGAATACATAGCTGCCGCACGCAGCCGCGTTGTGAACATCGGCTTGAATTTGAGTCCGTTTGAGTCATGGCTTGCTTGCCGAGGAGCAAAGACACTCGGTTTACGGATGGAACGCCAATCAGCGAATGCGCAGAAAGTGTCAGACTGGCTCAGCACGCAGCCGAATGTAAAAGGAGTATTTTATCCAAAAGGCGTATCCGAAAAAGGCAACGGCGCAATTGTCACGATTGAGTTAGCGGATCACACAGATGAAGCGGTCTTTTTCCGTTCGCTTGGCTGGATTCAAATTGTACCGTCACTCGCTGGTGTGGAGACGACGGTTTCGTGGCCCTTTGGCACGTCCCATCGTTCACTGAATGCAGAAGAAAAAGCAGCAGTTGGCGTATCGGAAAAAATGGTCCGCATTTCGATCGGTATTGAAGAAGCAGAAGATATTATCAGTGAGCTTGAAAAGGCGCTGAACGAAGCTTGACGAAAAAACGCCGCAAGTCTGTTAACGATTGCACAGGCTTTCTGATACAATAGAGAGAAAGATTTTTGTGCAACGCTCTGGAGGGACTTTTATGGCTTTGGACTGGCTTATGCAGCTCGGTGCTGCAGCAGGAAGATTATTGCTTCATCCTATCTTTTATTTTTCATTTGTTCTGGCTTTTATCGTTGGCATGTTTCGCGTCACACGTGAGCGCAAGGACTTTGACACGCGCGTGTATGACATATATCAGGAAATTCGGTTTATTTTGCCGTCCAGCTTAGCGGTTGGTTTCATGTTATCGTTAGTTGGGCTCACACTTGGGCTGGCGCTCCCAGCTGACCTATTAAGTTTTATGGCTGCATTGTTCATTATCTTCAGTATCGGCGGTTTTTTTCTCCTGTCGCCCGCATGGACATTAACAGCAGCTTACGCCGTATTTGTGCTGTCTGAACAGCTTGGTTATTCGTTCATTTTATATAAGCCTCTTCAAATGAGCGCTATCTTGACCATATTGGCGATCTTAACAGCTCTTCTCGTCATAGCAGAAGGCGTACTCATCCGTAAGCGGGGTCATCAAGGGACATCTCCCCGTATTGAAATAAGCAAGCGGGGGCAAAAAACAGCGGTTCATCTTGCCCGCCGCCTTTGGCTCGTGCCCGTATTTTTGCCAGTGCCTGCAAGCCGCCCGCTTGAGGCGTTTGGGGACTGGTGGCCGGTCATTCCGATTGGAGCAGAAAGCTACTATCTTGTGTTGTTTCCGTTTTTAATCGGCTTTTCAATGATTGTCCGCAGTACACTTCCGGCTCTCGCTGTGCAGTCAACGGGAAAAAGTGTTATTTGGGCAGGCATATTCGCTTTGATAATAGCAGCAAGTTCTTATTGGGTATGGCAGCTTTCGGCTTTGGCCGTTCTGTTTGCTGCTGCCGCCCGGCTTGCGATTACCCGTCGCCACTACGGCTATGAAAAGCACCGTCCTTACTTTTTTACAACGCAATCTAAAGGGATTATGATTGTTGGGGTATTGCCTGCAGCGCCTGCTCGAAAGATGGGGCTCGGCATCGGCGAGATCATCACAAAAGTAAACGATGTACCGGTCCAAACAGAGCCGGAATTTTACAAAGCGCTCCAAAAAAATGCGGCGTATTGCAAGCTTGAAGTCATTGGCTTAAACGGCCAGCTTCGATTTGTACAAGGCTCTATTTATGAAAATGAACATCACGAACTTGGACTGTTATTCGCACCTGAAGAAAAAGAATATATGGATGACTCTGTGTTTTCCGATTAAACGTCCTCAATCAGGAGGACGTTTCATTCTGTTGAAATAAGAGTTTGTCAATAAAGAATAGGTGACAAGTTCCTTCTTTTTGAACCACTGTGCTTGCGCCTCGTCTAGCAGGGCGGCTTCTGCAGGACTGCGCGTTCCTGGGGGCGGGTGGTGAGCTAACCTTTGCCGCTGATCCCCATGGAGTCTCCGTCCTGCGCCAGCCGCCTTAGTGGGGAGGAGAAGCAGCGATCAAAAACGTTACATTCCCCTTCTTTATTGGCAAGAAAAGCGGTCCGAAAGTAAAGGAAAGAATGCTTTTTCAGAAGAAGACATTCTGTGTAAATCATAGAAGGCTTCCGCTTTTAGGACGATATGATTTCCCAAAAAGAATAGGGGATTCAAAGCAGGTCTTGTTCGCATATTTTCTGCTTTTTTAGAATCACAACGGCGGAGGGCTGCCGGCGGAGACTTCCGCTGGACGAGCGGACAGGGTGAAACAGTCGGCACGAAGTGCGGGCTGGTTCACCGTTCGCCCAGCAGAAAAGCGGAACCGGCAGACCGCAGCCCCTCACGCCTCTTTTCCAAACAAACAGTCGATTTCTCGCTTGAAAAAATGGAAGATTTAAGCAAAAAATAATAAATCTTCTTGATACCTTTCTTTTTCAACACTATGAAACGTCCTCAATCAGGAGGACGTTTTTTTTATTTTTTAAAAAATTATTATATAACAGTAGTTGACTTATTTTATCTGTTATAATACAATAGGTTTAACAGCAATACATTATCTAAAAATTTAGAGGAGGTCATCAACATGATGCCATTAGAATTTTACCGTAACATTCCAGGAAAAGAGTGCTGCCAGTGCGGTGCGCAGATGGTGGAGCAGCACGAATCGTATCATGCAGAGTGTGAACGCTGCTTAAGCAAAATGGAGGAATAAACAATATTGGACAATGTAACCGAACTCATCTGAAAAATCTGCCTGTTTATTCAATAACAGAGCGGATTTTTCTTTTTTTTCTGTCTATTTGTCGGTACAATAGGCATCATAGCTTATACAAGAAGAGCACTTATACAAGAAGTATTGGCTTCTTCGTTATGCATAAGGACGTGCATGTTCTTAGAAGAAGTTCACTTATACAGGAAGTATTGACTTCTTCGTTATGCACAGGACGTGCATGTTCTTAGAAGAAGTTCATTAATTGATAAAAAAGGAGTGGATATCATGGGGGTTCATACATATTTTAAAACGTTGTCAGATCTTGAACATTTATATCGCCTGCCGGGGAAATTTAAATTTCAATCGCATAACGTGGCGGCTCATTCATTTAAAGTGGCGAAAATCGCGCAGTTTTTAGGGACAGTCGAAGAAATGAACGGAGAAACAGTCAACTGGCGGTCGCTTTACGAAAAAGCACTCAATCACGACTATGCGGAATTGTTTACCGGTGACATTAAAACACCCGTCAAATATGCGACAACGGAATTAAAAGAGCTGTTTTCGCAAGTAGAAGAACAAATGGCGCGCCGTTTTATTGAAGCGGAATTTCCGACAGAATTTCACGAAGCATACTTTCGCCGTCTGAAGGAAGGGAAAGACAGCACGCTTGAAGGACGTATTTTATCGGTAGCGGATAAAGTAGATTTGTTATATGAAGCGTATGGTGAAATTTTGAAGCGTAATCCGGACCCGCTCTTTTTTGAAATTTATGAAGAAGCACTTAATACAATCTTGAAATTTCAGGATCTTCATTGCGTACAATATTTTATTGATCATATTATGCCTGATATGCTTGCAGAAAAATTCATGCCCCATAGTGAGCTTCGCGATTTAACAGAGCGCATTATCAGCCGGTCTGAATAAATCCGGTCTTTTCGAATTCGCAAAAATCCAGTATGATAAAAGAAAACAGCTGGGAGGAAGATGATGGTTGATAAGATGATTCTGGCGCTGCTTATGCCTGCTTTGCTCGTTTTGCTTTTTTCACGCGTAACGTACAACCAGTTTCTCGGTCTTATTTTAACAGTCGCACTTATTGCCGCATCCGCCTATAAAGGATATACCCATACGTGGGAATTAATTATTATTGATGCTTTTTCACTAACAGCTGGTCTTTGGTTATCTAACCGGATGATGAAGCAGTTAAAAGTAAAGCTCAACTGACACCGAAAAATACTTCGGTGTTTTTTTGTTGTGTTTTAATAGGGATTGGATATGATTGAAGGCCGCTTAATAAGCATGTTTTCAATAAATGGCTGGCCGCTGGACTCGCTTTCTTCCTTGGTATCGGCTCAGGGATTGTCGGAGCAGCTGGCGCATTTTTACTTGTACCGATTATGCTGGTCATCGCGAGCTTAATTGCGTCTCCACTTGGTGCAAAAGACGGACAAAAAATGAACGTCAAAATTTCACAAGGGCTGTTGACGATCTTAATCGCTGGAACAGCGGTGAAAATTTGGCTGGATATTCTTTAAAAGGCAGCAATGGCATGTACTCCGAACAAGTGTGTGCTTTTTGTTGGCTTTTTTTGTTTCGATCGTGTTAAAATGGGAAGTATAGTAGTAAGAAGAACGGATATGAGACAGAGGAGGCCTATGCGTTGGCGCAGGAATTTAACTTAGTTTCTAAATATAAACCGGAAGGCGACCAGCCGGCTGCAATCGCGGAACTTGTTACAGGGATCCGCAGCGGCAAAAAGCAGCAAACGCTGCTCGGTGCGACCGGTACAGGAAAAACATTTACGATCTCTAACGTGATACAAGAAATAAAAAAGCCGACGCTTGTCATTGCGCACAACAAGACGCTCGCCGGCCAGCTTTACAGCGAATTTAAAGAATTTTTTCCGGATAATGCAGTCGAGTATTTTGTCAGCTATTACGATTATTATCAACCGGAAGCGTATGTACCGCAGACGGATACATTTATTGAGAAAGACGCAAGCATTAATGAGGAGATTGATAAGCTCCGTCACTCGGCGACGTCTTCCTTATTTGAACGCGATGATGTGATTATTATCGCGTCTGTTTCGTGTATTTACGGCCTCGGTTCACCGGAAGAATATAAAGAAATGGTCATTTCGCTCCGGAACGGGATGGAAATCGCACGCAATGAACTGCTGCGGCGTCTTGTGGACATTCAATACGCACGAAATGACATTGATTTTAAGCGCGGGACATTTCGCGTGCGCGGTGATGTTGTAGAAATTTTTCCGGCATCACGGGATGAGCAATGCATCCGTGTTGAATTTTTCGGAGATGACATTGACCGGATCCGCGAGGTCGATGCGTTGACTGGTGAAATTCTTGGCGACCGCGATCACGTGGCCATTTTCCCCGCAAGTCATTTTGTTACACGGGAAGAAAAAATGAATATCGCCATCGGTAATATTGAACAAGAGCTGGAAGAGCGGCTGGCGGAACTGCGGGCCGAAGAAAAGCTGCTTGAAGCACAGCGTTTAGAGCAGCGGACGCGTTACGATTTGGAAATGATGCGGGAAATGGGCTTTTGTTCAGGTATTGAAAACTATTCTCGTCATTTGACTCTTCGACCACCTGGTTCAACGCCCTATACATTGATTGATTATTTCCCGAAAGACTTCTTAATGGTCATTGATGAGTCACATGTAACACTGCCGCAAGTGCGTGGTATGTACAACGGAGATCAGGCCCGCAAGCAGGTGCTGGTGGATCATGGCTTCCGCCTGCCATCCGCGAAAGATAACCGTCCGCTGACATTTACCGAATTTGAAGATCACATTAATCAAGTTGTCTACGTTTCGGCTACACCTGGTCCATATGAGCTTGATCTTACCCCGAAGATGACCCAGCAGATTATTCGTCCAACCGGCCTGCTTGATCCGACGATCGAAGTACGGCCGATTGAAGGGCAGATTGATGACTTGATCGGTGAAATTAATGAAAGGGTTGAGAAAAATGAGCGGGTGCTTGTGACGACATTAACGAAAAAAATGTCGGAAGACTTAACCGATTATTTGAAAGAAATCGGCATCAAAGTCCAGTATTTGCATTCGGAAATTAAAACGCTCGAACGGATTGAAATTATCCGGGACTTGCGCCTCGGCAAATACGATGTACTTATCGGCATTAACTTGCTGCGTGAAGGACTCGATATCCCGGAAGTCTCGCTTGTAACCATTTTGGACGCGGATAAAGAAGGCTTCCTGCGTTCTGAGCGGTCTTTGATTCAGACGATGGGCCGCGCGGCGCGTAATTCAGAAGGAAGAGTTATTATGTACGCGGACAAAATGACCGACTCCATGATAAAAGCCATTAGCGAGACGAAACGGCGCCGGGAAATTCAAGAAGCCTACAATAAAAAGCATGGCGTGACGCCAATGACGATTCAAAAAGATATTCGCGATGTAATCCGCGCGACACAAGCAGCGGAAGACACTGAAACATACACGTCAAAAACAACTGGTAAAAAAATGTCGAAGCAGGAAAGACAAAAACTTATTATGAATCTCGAAGCGGAAATGAAAGAAGCAGCCAAAGCACTCGATTTCGAGAGAGCCGCGGACCTTCGCGACGCATTGTTTGAATTGAAATCAGAATAGAGGTGCTCATATGGCCATTGATCATATATCGGTAAAAGGGGCACGTGCCCACAATTTAAAAAACATTGACATTACGATTCCCCGCGACCAGCTTGTCGTATTAACGGGGCTGTCCGGCTCTGGAAAATCATCACTCGCGTTCGATACCATTTACGCGGAAGGACAGCGGCGCTACGTGGAGTCACTTTCCGCTTACGCCCGTCAGTTTTTAGGCCAAATGGATAAACCGGACGTTGATTCGATCGAAGGGCTGTCGCCGGCGATTTCAATTGACCAGAAAACAACGAGCCGCAATCCGCGATCGACTGTCGGAACCGTAACTGAAATTTATGATTACTTGCGGCTTTTATATGCACGGGTCGGACGTCCCGTCTGCCCGATTCACGGCATCGAAATTACGTCACAAACGATCGGCCAGATGGTAGACCGTGTCATGGAGCTCGACGAACGGACGAAGATCCAAGTGCTTGCTCCAATCGTTTCCGGACGCAAAGGCACACATGCGAAAGTATTTGAAGATGTGAAGCGCCAAGGCTACGTCCGTGTCCGTGTCAACGGTGAGATGCGCGATTTAGAAGAAGAAATAGAGCTGGAAAAAAATAAAAAACATTCTATTGAAGTCATTATTGACCGGATTGCCATAAAAGAAGACGTGGGAGCACGCTTAGCTGACTCGCTTGAAACAGCACTTCGTCTTGGAGAAGGAAACGTTATTATCGATGTCATTGGCGAAGAAGAAATGCTCTTCAGTGAACATCACGCCTGTCCGCACTGTGGATTTTCGGTCGGTGAACTTGAACCGCGCATGTTTTCATTTAACAGCCCGTTTGGCGCCTGCCCGACATGCGATGGTCTTGGCATGAAGAAAAAAGTGGACGTGGATCTCGTTATTCCAGACAAAGATCTTTCATTAAATGAAAATGCGGTTGCCCCGTGGGAACCAATCAGTTCTCAATATTACCCGCAGCTGTTAAAAGCTGTTTGCACACATTACAAGATTGATATGGATACGCCGTGGAATGACTTGCCGGTTGAACAGACGGATAAATTATTAAATGGTTCCGGAAGGGATAAAATTCGCTTCCGTTATGAAAATGATTTTGGCCAAATCCGGGATAACCACATTCAATTTGAAGGTGTGCTCAGCAACATTGAGCGCCGCTATAAAGAAACAAGCTCTGACTACATCCGTGACCAAATGGAAAAATACATGGGTGAATCTAACTGTCCGGCATGTAAAGGCCAGCGCCTGAAAAAAGAAAGCCTTGCTGTGAAAATTGACAGCTTGAATATATCCGAAGTGACCGCTTTTTCCATTCAAGAAGCATCGGATTTCTTTAAAGACATCGTTCTGACGGAAAAAGAAATGCAGATTGCCCGTCTCGTTTTGCGAGAAATCTGCGAACGTCTCGGCTTTTTAATCAATGTCGGTCTTGATTATTTAACGTTGAGCCGCGCGGCGGGCACATTATCGGGCGGTGAGGCGCAGCGGATTCGGCTCGCCACGCAAATCGGTTCACGCCTGACAGGCGTTTTGTACATTTTGGATGAACCATCGATTGGTCTTCATCAGCGTGATAATGATCGATTGATTAAGACGATGCAAAATATGCGCGACATCGGCAATACGCTCATTGTCGTGGAGCACGATGAAGACACGATGATCGCAGCTGATTATTTAATTGATATCGGACCGGGTGCTGGTGTCCATGGAGGAGAAGTGATCGCGGCTGGAACACCAAAAGAAGTGATGGAGAATAAAAAATCGCTTACCGGCCAATATTTATCCGGTGAAAAATACATTCCATTGCCGGAAGAACGACGCAAACCGGATGGACGCTGGATTGAAGTGACAGGTGCGAAAGAAAATAACTTAAAAAATGTCAAAGCTAAATTTCCACTCGGTTTGTTTACTGCTGTAACCGGTGTATCAGGTTCCGGAAAAAGTACATTGATTAACGAAATTTTGTATAAGACGCTCGCCCAAAAGCTCAATAAAGCAAAAGCGCGTCCGGGTGTCCACAAAGAAGTAAAAGGGATTGACCAGCTGGAGAAAGTCATTGATATTGACCAATCACCAATTGGGCGGACGCCTCGTTCCAACCCGGCCACATACACAGGCGTTTTTGACGATATTCGTGACGTATTTGCACAGACAAATGAAGCGAAAGTACGCGGATATAAAAAAGGACGCTTTAGCTTTAATGTAAAAGGCGGCCGCTGTGAAGCGTGCCGGGGTGACGGGATTATTAAAATCGAAATGCACTTTCTGCCCGATGTGTATGTGCCGTGTGAAGTATGCCACGGCAAACGGTATAACCGTGAAACACTTGAAGTGAAATACAAAGGCCAAAATATTTCAGATGTACTTGAAATGACGGTAGACGATGCACTTATTTTCTTTGAAAACATTCCAAAAATCAGCCGAAAGCTCCAAACGATTGCAGACGTTGGCCTTGGGTATATTACGCTCGGACAGCCTGCCACGACGTTATCAGGGGGAGAAGCGCAGCGTGTTAAGCTCGCATCTGAATTGCACCGTCGTTCCAATGGCCGCTCGTTTTATATTTTGGATGAGCCGACTACCGGTCTTCATACCGACGATATTGCCCGGCTGCTCGAAGTATTGCAGCGCCTCGTAGAAAATGGGGATACTGTGCTTGTCATCGAACATAATCTCGATGTAATAAAAGCGGCTGACTACCTGGTCGATCTTGGTCCTGAAGGCGGGGATAAAGGCGGAACCATTGTGGCATTCGGTACACCGGAAGAAATTGCGGACACAAAAGAATCATATACCGGCTATTATTTGAAGAAAATTTTAGAGCGTGACAGGGAACGGATGGCTGTCCAGGCAAAATAAAAAATGAAACCTTTTGACAATGGATTCGTATAAACGAATAGGATATAAAAACGGGAGGTTCACATTTATGAGCGAAGAAAAGCTGCGAATTTTGAAAATGTTGGAGTCGGGGATTATTTCAGCAGATGAAGCAGTGAAATTGATTGAAGCATTAGAGAAAAGCAGCACAGCGACAAACACTGGTGCGGGTTCTTCGGCTAAATCAACGGAAAGCTTGAAAGGATTTGGCAGCATTTTTGAAGAGCTTGAGAAGTTTGGACAAAAAATAGCCGGTCAGCGCCCGAAAACTGAAACTGTCACCCAGTCAAAAGAGAAATTGTTTGAATTCATGCAGTCTGCTATGCAGCGCTTAAAAGATGTCGAGGTGCCATTTGTTGGTAAAGGTGCTGAGTTCACCCACGTTTTTCATGAGCAAGGCATTGAACCGCGGCGCTTAAAGCTTGAAACAGCAAATGGTGCGGTAGCCATTCGTCCGTGGGATGGAGAAGGTGTTAAAGCGGAGTGCCGTGTGAAAGTGTATGGTGCTGCAACAGAAGAGGAAGCACGAGAGTCATTCCTGAAAAACAGCATTTTTTATGCGCGTGAAGATAAGTTGTCCTTCTCTGTCGGTTTAAAATTGATGAAAACGGATGTTACGCTTTATGTACCATCTAGTGAGTTAGAGGATGTAACGGTCAAACTATTTAACGGCGCATTCGACATGCGTGATGTGCAGGCGGAGAAGCTTGAAGTTCGTTCCGGAAACGGAAAAATCGAATTAAAAAACAGTACAATCGCTGCACTTGAAGCGGAAACAGGCAATGGACCGATCCGTATTATCGACTGCGAAGGCGAACGGGCTGAATTAAACACGTTTAATGGCGCGATTCATATTGTCGGTACGTACCGTTTTGCTGATTTGCAGTCATTTAACGGAAATGTTCTATATGATGCAAAAACGGATAAAGCGGAAGCGGTTCGTGCAGAATCGATGACGGGCAATATTGAATTGTATGTACCGCAGGAATTGGCTGTAAGAGGCGAAATGCGGACAACAGCGGGACGGCTTACATTGCCGGAAACCGGTATGGCCAACGTAACAGAAAAAGACGAGCGCATTCAAAAATCATTAAAGTTTGAGAGTGATAACCTGCTTGATGGGCGCCAGCTCGTTGTGGATGCAGAAACAAAAACAGGCTCTGTTACACTGCGGATGGCGTCCTTGCGCCAGACACCGCCGGACGATTCATTTGGGGCAGGCATTTAATTTTAAAAGTAAGGGAGCGTTTTGATGATGGGCTGGCTGATTAGCGTGCTCATTAACGCAGTATTGTTTGTGGCACTGGCCGGTTATTTTCCGGGGCTGCATGTTAACAGTTTTTTAGATGCGATTATTGCCAGTCTCGTTTTGTCAATTTTAAATTTGATCGTCCGGCCAGTACTCGTTATTTTGACGCTGCCGATCACAATGATTTCACTTGGTTTTTTCCTGTTTGTGATAAACGCGATTACACTGCTTATGACAGACAGCATTATGGGTTATGCGTTCGACATTGAAAGCTTCGGCCTTGCCCTCGTAATTGCGATCATTATGTCACTCGTCAATATTGTACTGCAAATGACCATTATACGAAAAAAGTAAAAGCAGGAAGCGGCCGCTTCCTGCTTTTTGCTATGGGTCAATCCATTTTTTGAAGGGCGGATGCAATGGCATGTGCACATGTTTTTCGGTATGCTTTTGTTTTTAACAAAGCTGCTTCAGTTTGGTTGGTCATAAAACCAGCTTCGATTAAAATCGCCGGCATTTTTGTTTTGCGCAGTACATAAAAATTCGCTGTTTTTACGCCGCGGTCGTGCCGCCCTGTCGCCATAATGAGTTCACGCTGTACCGTATTTGCGACGGAAAGCGCCTTCACCGGCCGGGACGAGTGCACGTATGTTTCGATGCCATGCGGTTTTGTCCAGCCGATCCCAAATGCATTTGCGTGAATCGAAATGTATAAATCAGCATACGCCTCGTTTGCTTTTTGGACTCGTTCAGCAAGCGGTACATCACGTTCGTCTTCATGAACAAACAGTATGTCAAACGTTAATTCCCTTCGCAAAAACAAAGCTGTTTCATGGTTAAACTCATATTCTTTCATCCCATCCGGTGTTTGTTTTCCAGGTGTTGTCCATCCGTGCCCCGCATCAATCACTATTTTCATTTTTTTCCTCCTTTTTTTCGTTAAGTACAGAAGGATAGAGAAAATCGAAACCGAAACAGCAGTTTTTCAATGGAAACATGATACAATGGAGGCAATTCGTTTTGTGTGAAGAGGGAGGGAATAACAATGCCAAAAGTGCGTGCAGTAGATCTTTTGGAGAAATTCGATTTAGAGCTTGTCAGTGGTGAAGAAGGGCTTCATCGTCCGATAAAATTAAGTGACTTGTCACGACCGGGTCTTGAAATTGCTGGTTTTTTTGATTACTATCCAGCGGAGCGTGTTCAGTTAATCGGGATGACCGAGCTGTCATTTTTTCAGCGGCTCAGCCCGGGTGAAAAAAAAGAACGCATGGATAAGCTATGTGATTATGAAACGCCGGCCATTATTGTATCACGTAATTTGAGTGTTCCGGTTGAATTGATTGAAGCATCGGAAGCGTATTCGGTGCCGGTGATGCGGTCAAAAATGACGACAACGAAATTTTCGAGCCAGCTCACAAACTATTTAGAGTCCATGCTTGCGCCAACAACGGCCATTCACGGTGTATTGGTTGATATTTATGGCATTGGTGTGCTCATTACCGGCCAAAGCGGCGTTGGTAAAAGTGAGACGGCACTGGAACTTGTAAAGCGCGGCCATCGTCTTGTTGCAGATGATTGTGTCGAAATTCGCCAAGAAGACATTGGGCGTCTCGTCGGCAATTCCCCTGAACTGATTGAGCATTTACTTGAAATTCGCGGACTGGGCATTATTAATGTGATGACATTGTTTGGAGCGGGTGCAGTCCGTTCACATAAAATCATTACGTTAAATGTCAATCTTGAGTTATGGGACCCGGAAAAGCAATATGACCGCCTCGGCATTGAAGAAGACAAGCTGCCGATTTTAGATTCGGAAATCACAAAAATTACGCTGCCGGTTCGTCCAGGCCGAAATTTAGCCGTCATTATTGAAGTAGCAGCAATGAATTTCCGGCTGAAACGGATGGGTGTCAATGCAGCACAGGACTTTACAGATAAACTGGCCGGTGCAATTAACGATGCCGGTATTACTGAGAAGCAATAAGGGGTGGGGATGTTTTGGATTATCCGTTAAATCCGATCGCTTTTGAACTTGGCAATTTTCAGGTTCATTGGTATGGCATCATTATTGGGATCGGCATTGCGCTCGGTTTTTATTTGGCTTCAAAAGAAGGCGACAGAATCGGTCTGCCGCAGGAAACATTTTCAGATTTGCTTATTTGGGCAATTCCGATTGCTCTAATCTCGGCACGCATGTATTATGTGCTGTTTCAATGGGACTACTATTCACAAAATCCCGGCACGATCATTCAGATTTGGAATGGCGGCATTGCCATTCATGGTGCATTGATCGGTTCTGTCATTACGGCGATTGTGTTTTCAAGAAAGCGCGGCATTTCGTTTTGGAAGCTCGCAGACATTGCGGCGCCATCGATTATTTTAGGGCAGGCGATCGGCCGCTGGGGCAACTTTGTGAACCAGGAAGCCCATGGGGGAGAAGTAACCCGGTCTTTCCTTCAAAACTTGCATCTCCCGGACTTTATTGTCAATCAAATGTATATTGACGGCGCATATTATCATCCGACGTTTTTATATGAATCCGTCTGGAATATTTTTGGATTGGCACTGCTGCTTTTCTTGCGCAAAGTTAATCCGAAACGCGGGGAACTGTTTTTGTCGTATGTGATCTGGTATTCCATCGGCCGCTTTTTTATCGAAGGCATGCGCACGGACAGCTTAATGCTGCCGGGTGACTTTTTGCGGATTGCGCAAGTGTTGTCACTGTCGCTTATCGTCATAGCGGCTGCCATTCTTATATACCGCCGCGCGAAATACACACTGCCACGTTATGCGGATCAGACCAATCAAGGGAAGGCCGCATAATGAAGCAGACAGTTTTAAAAGGATTGCAGACTGGCCTGAATACAACATGGAAGCTCGGAAAGGTTATTTTTCCGATCACACTGATTGTGACCATTTTGCAGTTTACACCGGTACTGCCTTGGATTATCAGTTTGATCAGTCCGATTATGGGTCTTTTCGGTTTATCAGGCGACGCGGCCATTCCATTGGTCATCGGAAATGCCTTGAATTTATACGCGGCGATCGGAGCGATTTTGTCGCTGGAGTTGACGGTGAAAGAAGTATTTATTCTTGCGATGATGCTGTCGTTTTCGCATAACCTATTTGTTGAATCAACTGTCGCAATGAAAGTCGGCGTGAAAATGTGGATTATTTTAGCGGTGCGTATCGGACTTGCGCTGACGGCTGGGATCGTCATTAACCTAGTCTGGCAGGGAGGCGGCGACATTGCTCAATATGGCATGGTCCCTGAAGTGACGGCTCAGCCGGAAACATGGGGCGCGATTTTGCTGCTTGGTTTGCAAAAAGCGGTTTTCGGCGTTTTACAGCTTGCCATGATTGTTATTCCACTTATGGTCATGATTCAAATTGCGAAAGATTTAAAATGGCTTGATGCGTTTTCAAAAGCAGTGGCACCAGTCACACGTTTTCTCGGCATGAAAGAAAATACATCTATGACATTGGCATCCGGACTCCTTATCGGTTTGGCAATGGGGTCCGCTGTGATGATTCAAGCGGTGGAAGAAGATGGTGTCAGCCGGCGTGACGTGACGCTCGCGTTTATTTTTCTCGTCGCCTGCCATGCTGTTATTGAAGATACGCTTATTTTTATTCCACTTGGAATTCCGGTTTGGCCGCTTTTTCTCATTCGAATCGTCACCGCCGTCATTTTAACGATTGTGGTAGCGCGTCTCTGGGATCGGCCTGAACGGGCAAGAAGAAAGGAAGCTGCACATACATGAAAAACATTACGACTTTATTATTTGATTTAGATGGTACGTTAATTAATACAAATGAGTTGATCGTTGAATCATTTCTTCATACGTTAAATCATTATTTTCCAGGGCAATATGAGCGTGAAGACGTGTATCCGTTTATGGGACCGCCGCTTATTGATACGTTTGAAGCACTTGATAAAGAGCGCACGCCGGAAATGGTTGCCCATTACCGCGCCTTTAATCATGAAAAGCACGATTCGCTCGTCACTGAATTTCAAGGTGTGTATGAGACGATTCGTACGCTGCATGAAAACGGCTTTAAAATGGCGATCGTATCAACGAAAATACGTGAAACGATTATCAAAGGACTGAAGCTGACGCATCTTGATCCGTTTTTCGATGTAATTGTCGGGCTTGATGATGTGGAAAATGCAAAACCGCATCCGGAGCCGGTGGAAAAAGCGCTTGCCGCCCTTGGCGTTTCACAGGAAGAAGCGATCATGATTGGCGACAATTATCATGATATCGAAGGCGGACAAAATGCCGGCGTGAAAACAGCCGGTGTTGCCTGGTCGCTGAAAGGACGCGACTTTTTGAATACGTACAATCCGGATTACATGCTCCAATCAATGTCAGATTTACTCGACATTTTACAGGTCGGGGCAAAGCAGAAATGAGACGGACGAAACGGTATACATTAGAAGGCGGAGCCAACCCGCTTTTCCATTTATATAAAACCGTTTCTTTCTGGAAAACTTTCAAAAACATCATAGTTATTGAAGCCGGACGCTTTGTGCCATTTGCCGGTTGGAAAAACGCTTTGTACCGGCGGCTCCTCGGTATGAAGATTGGCTATGGGACCGCTTTTGCGTATAAGGTCGTGCCGGATATTATATTTCCGGAACAGATATCGGTTGGCCGGAACACAATCATCGGCTATAATACGACCATTTTAGCTCATGAATATTTAACAAGTGAATACCGGATTGGGCCGGTTGTCATTGGCAATAACGTAATGATCGGCGCCAACTGCACCATTTTACCCGGAATCGAAATCGGTGACGGAGCCGTTGTATCCGCGATGACGCTTGTGAATAAAGATGTGCCGCCTGGAGCGTTCGCCGGCGGAAATCCAATGATCATTAAACCTGTTTCAGCAAAAAGCTGAAACAGGTTTTTTTGATATAGTTCTTGCTGACGGTTCACGATTTTGGAACTATTTCCATGTTCATTCGTATACGAGGGAAATGAAAATCAGGAGGAATTGCGATGAATGTCACGATGCTGGAGCAAAATACAGACATGCTGCGCCGAACAGCGGGGAAGTGGGTCGATAAGCGGCTTGTTTTATTGACGGCGGCCCAATTTGCGGCAAAGCAGGAGCAGATTGATGTGGAAGAATATACAGTACTCTCAAACAAATTGAAAAAATCAGGCTCGCTTTTTTCACCGCTGCGAACGATTCATTTTCCAATGGCGGGGCTATTAATAGCAAAAGAAGGCGATAAGAACGAAATGATTGCAGAGCTGCACCAAAAATATGAAACGCTTCGTTCAGCTGGGCTCCGTGCTTCCTCGTACACATACATTGCCGCTTTTTTGCTGGACCCTTCTACACGACCGGAACGGATTAAAGAGATCTATGATGAGATGAGGCGGTATCATTCATTTTTAACATCATACGAAGATTATCCGGCTGCTGTTGTCATGGCAAACCGTTCAGAAAGTGTGACAGAGCTGGTGGATACGTCTGAACACTATTATCGCTTTTTGAATGAAAACGGCTTTTGGAAAGGAAATGATCTTCAGTTTTTGGCCAATATGCTTGTGATGAATGGCATGTATAAAGAAGAAATTGCCCAGGCTGTTTTGAAAGTGAAAGATGGACTTGAAAAAAATGGATTGAAAATAAAAGGCATGCATTACCCATCGCTCGGCATCATAGCGTTATCCGGGAATATCGAGGAACACGTACAAACAGCGCTCGAATTAAAAGAGTCTTCTGCGTTAAAATGGTCAAAAGATATGGCGATCACGCTGGCATCCATCTTTGCTTCTCAAGCGATGATTGAATCTTCTGCCAGCTTGACGGCCGCTGTCCAGGCGATGATTCAAGCGCAGCAAGCGGTCATTGCGGCATCCACGGCCAGTTTGGTAGCTGCATCGTCATCATCAAGTGACTGAACCGGGCCTGCCCGGTTTTTTATAAAGATTAAGAAAGTATAGGTTTTTGAACGATGTCTAGCTCCAAGCGGTCAGTTCCTCGAGGCCCACACGATGTGGGTCACAAAAGCGTTGCAGCAGGAAGCTGCGTTCTTAGCTTTTGTACCAAAAAGCCGTCACAGCTGTGTGGCAAAGAGCGCCACTTCTCTGGTCCGTCTTACGCCTGCCGGGGCCTTCCGCTTGGGCCCGCAGGATGCGGGTCATAAAGGCGTTGCGGCACGACGCCGCGTTCTTAGTCTTTGATCCTTTAGTACTTGACGTGAATTGTCAGAACCGTTAAACTACAAATAATAAACCTTTAGTACATTAGCGAACTAAAGCGAAAATACATGTGATCGGGTGATAAAAGATATGTCGAAGCTGTTAATGTTTGAAAAGCCAGTTGGAATGCGGGACACATTGCCGCACATTTATGAAACGAAACGAAAGTTAAAAGAAGCGGCTGAAAGTGCCATGAGAAGCTGGGGATACCGTTTTATTGAGACACCGGCGCTTGAATATTATGAAACAGTCGGGGATGCATCGGCGATTTTAGACCGCCAGTTGTTTAAGCTTCTTGATCAGCAAGGAAATACGCTCGTCTTGCGTCCGGATATGACAGCACCAATTGCTCGTGTGGCCGCAGCGAAATTATTAAAAGAACGTGTGCCGCTCAGATTAGCTTATTCAGCAAGTGTCTACCGTGCCCAGCAGCGTGAAGGCGGCCGTGCCGCTGAATTTGAACAGATTGGCGTCGAAATGATCGGCGACGATACAATTAGTGCCGATGCGGAAGTGATTGCACTGCTTGTATCGGTCATGAAGCAGGCAGGTCTTGAAAAATTCCAGCTCTCCCTTGGCCATATCCGGTTTATAGATGAACTGTTTCGTCAAATTCTTGGGACAGAAGAGCGGTCCGAGCAGCTGCGCCGGTTTTTATATGAAAAAAATTACGTCGGCTACCGTGAACATGTGAAAAGCCTGCCTCTGTCATCGATCGATAAGCAGCGCCTTCTTCAATTTTTAAGCTTGTCAGGCGGCATAGAGTGCCTCGATGAAGCGGTAAAATTGGTCGAAGGAAGTACGGGTATTGAAGCGCTTGATGAATTAAAATCGGTGTTCAGCCGCTTGCAGGAATACGGCGTGGATCAATACGTCACATTCGATTTGCCGCTTGTCAGTCATATGAGCTACTATACGGGTCTTGTCTTTGAAGTGTATACAGATGGTGTCGGAGCACCTGTCGGAAACGGCGGCCGTTATGATGATCTGCTTCAAAAGTTCGGCCGTCCGGCTGGTGCAACCGGCTTTGGCCTGCGTGTTGACTTTTTGCTGGAAGCACTGGAAGAATTAGAAGAGGAAACGGGCGTTCATTGTGTGCTATTCAGCAATGAACGGCGCGTTGAAGCCATACAGGAAGCCCAAAAACGCCGTGCGGCAGGAGAGTGTGTTTTGCTTCAAGACGTGGCGGGCGTAAAAGATGTCGATAAATTCACCGAAACGTGCAAAAGCGTAACGTTTTTTGTCGGGAAATCAACAGGAGGGAACGCATAAATGTCGATGTTAACCATTGCAATGCCAAAAGGACGAATTTTTGAAGAAGCGGCAGCTCTTATGCAGGAAGCAGGATATCAATTGCCGCCGGAATTAGATGAATCCCGCAAACTGATTATTGAAGTGCCGGAAGAAAATATGCGCTTTTTCCTTGCAAAACCGATGGACGTTGCCACCTATGTCGAGCATGGCGTGGCGGATGTCGGCATCGCGGGCAAAGATGTGCTGCTTGAAGAAGAGCGCGATGTATATGAGCTGCTTGACTTAAAAATCAGTCCTTGTTACCTCGCTGTTGCAGGACTCCCGAATACGTCATTAAATGAAGTGGCACCAAAAATTGCCACAAAGTATCCAACGGTCGCATCCGCTTATTTCCGGGAAAAAGGCGAGCAGGTGGAAATTATTAAATTAAACGGCTCGATTGAACTGGCCCCGCTTATTGGATTGTCCGACCGGATTGTCGATATCGTGTCGACCGGCCAGACGCTGCGGGAAAATGGGCTCGTTGAATATGAAACAATCGTCGGCATTACATCCCGCCTTATTGTGAATCCAGTCAGCTATCGGATGAAAAACGAGGAGATTGCCACACTTGTCAGCCGTTTGACTGACACGATTGAAGAAAAGGCGGTGCAATAATCGATGATTAAGATCAAAAATGTCACAGCAGGGCTTTCAATCAAGCGGTCAGTGGATGCTGGAACTGAAGAGCAGCAGCGAATTGTGCGTGAGATCATACAAGATGTTCGTGACAACGGCGACCGTGCGCTTTATGCCTATACAGAAAAGTTTGACGGAGCGAAATTGTACAGCTTAAAAGTCACACAGGAAGAAATCAATGAGGCATACACGGCGCTCGATGACAACATGATCAAAATTATTCGTGAAGCGGCGGAAAACATCGCTTCTTTCCATGCAAAGCAAAAACGGGAAACATGGCTGTACACAAATGCGGACGGCTCGATTTTTGGACAAAAATTGACGCCGCTTGATTCAGCAGGTGTGTATGTCCCAGGTGGAACAGCCGCTTATCCATCTTCTGTTTTAATGAATGTCATGCCGGCGAAAACGGCCGGTGTGAAGCGGATCGTCATGGTATCACCGCCTGGAAAAGATGGCCGCCTCCCAGCGGGGGTCCTTGTTGCGGCTGACATTGCCGGTGTAAAGGACATCTTTAAAGCCGGTGGTGCTCAAGCTGTCGCGGCACTTGCATACGGAACGGAATCGATTAAAGCAGTCGATAAAATTACTGGACCGGGCAACATTTTTGTCGCTCTCGCGAAACGGGAAGTATTTGGTGACGTCGACATTGACATGATTGCCGGACCAAGTGAAATCGCGGTGCTTGCGGACGAAACAGCATCTGCGAAAGAAGTCGCAGCCGATATGCTGTCGCAGGCAGAGCATGATACACGCGCGTCCGCCGTTTTGGTGACAACGTCAGAGCCGCTGGCAAAAGAAGTGGCGCTTGAAATTGAACAGCAGCTGTCTACATTGCCACGCGAAGAAATTGCGCGTCCATCAATTGAACAGCATGGTGCTATTTATATTGCGGCGACGATGAAAGAAGCGATTCAAACCATTAACGACATTGCACCGGAGCACTTGGAAGTGATGACGGAAAATGCGCTTGAATATGTAAAAGATATTAAACATGCCGGCGCTATTTTCGTTGGGCGATATTCATCAGAGCCGGTCGGCGACTACTTTGCCGGTCCCAATCACGTGCTGCCGACAAATGGAACAGCCCGTTTTTCAAGTCCGCTCAATGTGGATGACTTTATGAAAAAATCGAGTATTATCATGTATAGCAAAGAAGCATTTGACAAGCACGGAGCGAAAATTGCTGCTTTTGCACGACTCGAAGGATTAGAAGCACATGCCCGCGCGATCGAAGCGCGTAACGAATCAAAGAGAGAAGGCTAAACAATGGGAAATCGGAATTCAGAACTGCAGCGTTACACAGGCGAAACAAAAATTGATTTGGCTTTTGAAGTGGATGGAGAAGGGAAATCCGATATCCAGACAGGTGTGCCATTTATGGATCATATGCTGGATTTGTTTACGCGCCACGGCCACTTTGACTTAACAGTAAAAGCAGACGGTGATGTCGAGGTAGATGACCACCATACAACAGAAGACATCGGTATCGTGCTTGGCATGGCATTGAAAGAAGCGCTGGGCGATAAAAAAGGCATTAAGCGTTATGGCAATTTCTTTGTGCCAATGGATGATACATTGGCACAAGTGGTGGTTGATTTGAGCAACCGCCCGCATTTTGAAATTCGCGGCGCGGAATTCCCGTCTCAAAAAGTCGGCACGTTTGATACAGAGCTTGTGCACGAATTTTTATGGAAGTTTGCACTTGAAGCCCGCATGAACCTGCACGTCATCATTCATTACGGAACGAATACACACCATATGATAGAAGCGGTCTTTAAAGCGATGGCACGTGCGATTGATGAAGCGGTCACGATTGACCCGCGCGTGAAAGGCGTACCATCAACGAAAGGGATGTTGTAAATGATCGGCATTATCGATTACGGCATGGGCAATTTGTTCAGCGTATCCAAAGCTCTGGAACGGATTGGCATCCCATATATCATCAGTGAATCACCAGAAGAATTAAACAACACAAAAGGTGTGATCCTGCCAGGTGTTGGCGCGTTTAAAGATGCGATGGCGCGCCTTCGTGAAAAGGAACTGGATCAGTTTATCCACCAATATGTCGACAGCGGCCGCCCGCTTTTAGGCATTTGCCTTGGCATGCAGCTTTTATTTGAAGAAAGCGAAGAAAATGGCCAATTTGAAGGCCTGGGTTTATTAAAAGGACGCATCGTGCGTATTCCGGACCGCGATGCAGACGGCGAACGGCTGAAAGTGCCGCACATGGGCTGGAACAAGCTGCATTTTCATCAAGAAGCACCCGTATTGGAAGGCATTGAAGACGGCTACGTTTATTTTGTCCATTCCTATTATGCAGATGGAGTAGATAAGCAGGCCCTTCTTGCCAGTGCGGAATATGGCGTACACGTGCCGGCGGTTGTTGGACGTGACAACGTATCAGGCATGCAGTTTCACCCGGAAAAAAGCAGCGCAACCGGCATGAAGCTGTTAACGAATTTTGCGAAAGCGATGGAACGATCGGAGGACATATTATGAGTTTTACGATTTACCCGGCAATCGATATGCGCGGTGGAAAATGTGTCCGCCTCGTGCAAGGCGATTATAATCAAGAAACGGTATATGGGGATTCGCCGTTTGATATGGCGAAATCCTTCGTGGAGCAAGGTGCAGAGTGGATTCATATGGTGGATCTTGACGGCGCCAAAGACGGCCAGCGCGTAAACGATACGTTCGTCATTGAAGCAGCCCAAAAGCTGAATGCGAAAGTGCAAATCGGCGGCGGCATCCGGACAGAAGAAGACGTGAAGCATTATTTAGAAAACGGTGTAGACCGCGTGATTATTGGCAGCCTTGCTGTGAAAGAACCCGAACTTGTGAAAAACTGGCTTCGTACATATGGAGATAAAATCGCGATCGGCCTTGATGCAAAAGGTGGGTACGTGGCGACACACGGCTGGCTTGAGACTTCGTCTGTAAAAGCGATCGATCTCGCAAAGGAATTTGCAGAAGCGGGCGCGGAGACGTTTATTTTTACAGATATCGCAAATGATGGCATGCTGTCAGGACCGAATACAGAAGCAACAGCCGAACTTGCGCGGGCAACTGGCAAGAGCGTGATTGCATCAGGCGGCGTCAGCTCGTTGGACGATTTGCGCGATCTGGCAAAATGGAAAAATGATGGGCTGTCCGGTGCCATTTGCGGAAAATCTATTTACACAGGCCGATTCACTGTAAAAGAAGCGCTGGAGGTGGCAGCGGAATGATGACAAAACGCATCATCCCATGCCTCGATGTAAAAGAAGGACGTGTGGTCAAAGGCATTCAATTTGTTGAGCTGCGCGACGCAGGTGACCCCGTTGAGCTGGCGCGTGTTTATGACGAGCAAGGTGCGGACGAGCTTGTTTTCCTTGATATTTCAGCTTCGGTGGAAGGACGGAAAACGATGGTCGATGTTGTGCAGGCGGTCGCATCTGAATTGGCCATCCCATTTACGGTCGGCGGCGGCATTAACGCACTAGATGATATGAAACGCATTTTACGTGCGGGCGCAGATAAAGTATCATTGAATACAGCGGCTGTAAACAATCCGGGTTTGATTAATGAAGGAGCCGCGTTTTTCGGCTCGCAGTGTATCGTCATTGCAATTGATGCGAAATATGATGAATCGATCGGAACGTGGCGCGTTTATACACACGGCGGGCGCACCCCAACAGAACGAACGGTTATTGATTGGGCGAAAGAAGCGGTCGAACGCGGTGCCGGCGAAATTTTGCTGACGAGCATGGATGAAGACGGCAGCAAGCAAGGATTTGATATCGCGCTGACGAAAGCGGTCGGTGATGCGGTCTCTGTCCCTGTTATTGCATCAGGCGGCGCCGGAAACGCGCAGCACTTTTTGGATGTGTTTACAGAAGCGCAAGCCGATGCGGCGCTGGCGGCTTCTATTTTTCACTATAAAGAAACCGGCGTTGGAGAGGTAAAACAATTTTTGCGAAATGCAGAGGTGAACGTTAGATGATTGACAAAGTGAAGTTTGATGAAAAAGGACTCGTCCCTGCAATTGTGCAGGATGCAACAACGTATGAAGTATTGACGCTCGCTTATATGAACAAAGATTCTCTCCAAAAAACGATGGAAACAGGCGAAACGTGGTTTTACAGCCGGTCCCGAGAAGAGCTTTGGCATAAAGGCGCAACAAGCGGCAACACACAAAAAGTCATCTCAATGCAGTTTGACTGCGATAAAGATGCTATTGTCGTAAAAGTGGAGCCAGCGGGTCCTGCCTGCCACCGTGACACAACGAGCTGTTTTGATGAGCCGTTTTACGGAGAAGACAATGGGTCATTGCCTTACTCGATTTTGCAGCAGCTTGAGCAAGTCATTGCCGACCGCGAGCAAAATCGTCCAGAAGGTGCTTATACAACGTACTTGTTTGAAAAAGGCGTCGATAAAATTTTGAAAAAAGTTGGCGAAGAAGCAGCGGAAGTCATTATTGCCGCGAAAAATCGCGACAAAGAAGAATTGCAGTGGGAAGCAGCCGATCTCTTGTATCATCTGCTTGTATTATTGCGTGAACAAGACTTGGCGCTTGATGATGTGCTTTCTGTTCTTGCACGCCGCCACGAAGGCAAAGGAAAAGAATAAAGGAAAGCCGGTCCAGCCGTGGACCGGCTTTTTGTCTGTTTTTCTTCCGATACGTATGCTATACTACATAAGTTAATCATATAGAACGTACGGAGGATTTTCATGGGAAATGACTCAATGCGCCGGAAACAAAAAGAGAATGTTGTCTCATTTTTTCCGACAGGAGAGTTTTATTATAAAAAAGGAATGAAGGCACTCGAAAAAAGAGAGCTGCCGAAAGCGAAAAAATATCTTTCGCGCGCAATGGACCTAGAGCCGCTGGAACCGATTATCGCCTGCCAGCTGGCGATCGTAGAAACGGAGCTTGGACATTATGAACAGTCAAACGGCCTGCTTCATTTTGTACTCGACGATCTCGATCCGCATATGACAGAGTGCCATTATTTTCTTGCCAACAACTACGCGCATCTCGGTTCGTTTAAAGAAGCGTTCCGCCATACACAGATGTATTTGGACTTGGACGAGCAAGGCGAATATAAAGAAGATGCCGAAGATCTGCTAGATTTAATTACGCTTGACAGTGAAGAAGCGTTTGACGATTTGTCTGAGCAGGACGATATGATAGAAATGCAGGAAGAGTCGCGGTATTTGCTTGAAAGCGGCAATTTTGCAAAGGCCGCTGTTCATCTTGAAGAAACAGTGAAAAAATATCCTGATTTTTGGGCTGCTTACAATAATTTGGCACTGGCTTATTTTTACCTTGGTCAGTCGGAAAAAGCACATGGTGTACTTGAAGATGTACTGGAGCGCAACTCTGGCAACCTGCATGCGATCTGCAACAAGATTGTGTTTTATTTTTACGAAAAAAAGCAGGAGCCGCTTGCTGATTTAGCGGATCAATTGGTAAAAATCCAGCCGCTTATTCCAGATCAGCAATTTAAAATTGGTGCGACATTTGCGTTAATCGGACGGTATGAAGATGCATACCGCTGGCTGAAAAAGCTGCAAAAAAGCGGGTTTGAAGGAGAAGCGGGCTTTTATTACTGGCTGTCGTACGCAGCACATCATACCGGGCGGCCGCAAACAGCACGATCCGTCTGGAAAAAAGTGCTCCGGGACAACCCGGAAAAAGAAGGGCTCGAGCCGTGGGGTTCCGGAAAAGATAAAAGCGAAATTGAGCGAAATCCGGAAGTCATCGTCGGCTATTTAAACGGAGAACGCGATGAAGAACGGTTATTTGGGCTTTTTTTGTTATCGCTTGCCAGCGACCATAAAGAAGTAATGACCCATCCGGACTTTTGCGATATTGATCAATTGCAGCCGCATGAAAAAATTTATATGGCTGATATTCTTGGCATGCCGGTGGACAGCTCGCTTTTAATGGAAATGAACACACGCCTTGCGCACGAAACGGCGCTCGTTTTGTATCGACACTTTCGGCCGCTTGGCCAGCAAGAAGCAGGACTGTTTCTTATGTGGTTTTCGATTTTTCTTGAGCTTCAGTATCAAAAAGCGAACTTGTCGAAGCCGGCCGGTCTTGCGGCAGCGGTGGAATATGTATGGCGGAAACTTCGCAATGAACCGTTTAGCCAAACAGAAGCCGGGGAAAAATATAGCGTCTCCGTTTCTACGGTGCAAAAATATGCGAAATTTATTCGCGAGCATCTTCTTTGAGCAGAATAATAGACGGAATGAATGAAATTCAGTACGATAAAAGTATCATCTCGAATATACGATTAAGGGTATTAATTTTGACCATAAAGGAGAATTGACTATGACGGCTGAAGAAAAAATTTATGACGTAATCATTATCGGTGCCGGACCTGCCGGAATGACGGCGGCTGTTTATACATCTCGTGCCAATCTTTCAACTTTAATGATTGAGCGCGGCGTGCCGGGCGGGCAGATGGCGAACACGGAAGAAGTAGAAAATTATCCGGGCTATGAGCACATTTTAGGTCCTGAACTTTCGACAAAAATGTTCGATCATGCAAAGAAATTCGGTGCGGAATATGCATATGGAGACATTAAATCGATTACAGAAGGCAAAGAATATAAAACGATTAATGCCGGATCCAAGCAATACAAAGCGCGTGCGATCATCATCACTACAGGTGCCCAGTATAAAAAAATCGGCGTCCAGGGTGAAAATGAACTTGGCGGACGCGGTGTATCGTATTGCGCGGTTTGCGACGGCGCGTTCTTTAAGGAAAAAGATCTTGTTGTTGTCGGCGGTGGAGATTCTGCTGTTGAAGAAGGCGTTTATTTAACCCGTTTTGCGAAAAAGGTAACAATCGTTCATCGTCGCGACGAGCTGCGTGCGCAAAAGATTTTGCAGGACCGTGCGTTTGCAAATGACAAAGTGGACTTTATTTGGAGCCATACCCTAAAAGAAATCAAAGAAAAAGACGGCAAAGTCGGCAGTGTGACACTCATTTCAACTGAAAACGGTGAAGAGCGCGAATTTCCGGCTGACGGTGTGTTTATCTACATTGGCATGGTGCCGTTAACAAAACCGTTCCTTGACCTTGGGATTACAAATGATGAAGGCTATATCGTAACCAATGAAAAAATGGAAACCAAAATCCCAGGTATTTATGCAGCTGGCGATGTGCGTGAAAAAATGCTTCGCCAAATCGTTACAGCGACAGGCGATGGAAGCATTGCGGCCCAGGCGGCCCAGCACTTTATTGAAGAATTAAAAGAAGAACTCGGTGTTAAAGCGTAATCATAATTTTACGTTCTCGTCATCGTTTTGAAATATGCGGGTGGTATAGTAAGAGGGTAATCAAACTGCCCCCTGCAGCTTTTTTTACACAGGACTGTCTCGGTATGAGGCAGTCCCTTTTTTATGAGTATACAGCTATTCTGATTGAATAATATTTGATGAACAGCAAAAGTAACTGATAAAACTCTTCATTCGATCGGTAAAAGACTTGATCTGACCGATAAATGTTTTTTATCGGTCAGATCGTTTTGTTTATCAATCACTTCTTGCTTTTACCGGTCTTATCGGAAGAAATATGGGTTAACATTGTTCAGCTCCGGGCGCCAACGGTTCGAGGACATAAGTCTGATTGTCTATGTGGCAAAAAGCGCCACTTCGAAAGTTCGCCTTATGCCTGTCGGAGCTGAACGGCCGTTTCCGCTTGGGCTCACAGAATGTGAGTCATAAAGGCGTTGCGGCACGATGCCGCGTTCTTAGCCTTTAATCCTAAAAAAACACCCGGCAGCGTTGAACTTCTTTCGGCGTACCTTTATAATAAAAGAAATATCTGTTGGCAGTTTGACGGGGGTGTTATTGTGCAGCGTGTCACAAATTGTGTATTAATGAAGGATGGACAGGTGCTTTTAATGCAAAAGCCGCGCCGTAACTGGTGGGTAGCACCTGGCGGGAAAATGGAGCCGGGTGAATCAGTGCGGGATGCAGTGATTCGGGAATATCGGGAAGAAACAGGCCTGTACTTGCGAAACCCGAACGTAAAAGGAATTTTTACATTTATTATTAAAGACGGCGAAAAAGTAATGAATGAATGGATGATGTTTACGTTTTTTGCCGATCAGGCAGACGGCAGTCCGCTTTCTGAAACGCGGGAAGGCGATTTGTATTGGAAGCCGATTGAAGAATTAAAAGAACTTCCGATGGCGGAAGGCGACCGTCATCTGCTTGAATATATGGTGCATGGAACAGGACTGCTCTACGGGGCATTTACCTACACACCTGAATTCGAATTAATTTCATATCGACTCGACCCAAGCTGAATGGAGAGAAAGGGGAATGATCATGGCGAATGATGTGCAGCTTGTAATTATCACAGGTATGTCCGGAGCCGGTAAAACGGTAGCCGTTCAAAGTTTTGAAGATCTTGGCTTTTACTGTATGGATAATTTGCCGCCGACGCTTTTGCAGCCTTTTTTGGCGCTCATGAAAGATTCCGGGCAAAAACTGAAAAAAGTAGCGATTGTGATGGATATGCGCGGCCGCGAATTTTTTGATCATTTGCAAACAGCGCTGGATGAAGCGGCTGAAACGCTTAATACGGCACCTCGTGTCCTTTTTTTAGATGCGGAAGATGAAGTGCTGGTGCGCCGGTATAAGGAAACACGGCGCACGCATCCGCTGTCGCGCGATGATCGCCCGCTTGACGGCATTCATCAGGAGCGTGAACTTTTAAATGATTTGCGCGGACGCGCCAATATGATTTTAAATACGTCAAAAATGAAGCCGAAAGATTTGCGTGAAAATATTATGCGCGAATTTTCGCCAAATAAGCAGGCTTCGTTTACTGTGAATGTTATGTCTTTCGGTTTTAAGCATGGGCTGCCCATTGATGCAGATCTTGTGTTTGATGTCCGGTTTTTGCCAAATCCTCATTATATCGAGCATATGCGTCCACGGACGGGACTTGATTCAGATGTTTCCGAGTATGTAATGAAATGGAACGATACGCAAAAGTTTTTAGAAAAAGTAACAGATTTGCTGACATTTATGATGCCTCATTACAAAATGGAAGGCAAATCGCAGCTCGTCATTGCGATTGGCTGTACGGGCGGCCAGCATCGTTCTGTCGCCTTATCCGAGTATTTGGCGAACTATTTTAAAGACGATTACAAAACACGCGTGACTCACCGTGATATTGATAAACGAAAGGCAGACAAGGCATGACACCGCTACAATCACAGCAGCCAAAAGTTGTCATTATTGGCGGAGGAACGGGACTGTCTGTGCTGCTTCGGGGATTGAAACGTCATCCAATTGACCTCACCGCGATTGTCACAGTAGCGGATGACGGCGGCAGCTCCGGAAGGCTTCGAACCGAATTAAATATCCCGCCGCCCGGCGATATTCGCAACGTACTCGCTGCGCTTTCAGACGTAGAACCGCTCGTTGAATCATTGTTTCAGCATCGTTTTTCAACAAATAATGAATTATCCGGTCATGCGCTTGGCAACTTAATGATTGCGGCTCTTTCCTCGATTACAGGCGATTTCGGGCATGCCATTCAGGAAATGAGCCGGGTGCTGAATGTCCGGGGGAAAGTGCTCCCGGCTGCGAATCAGAGCGTTGTGCTTCATGCGGAAATGGAAGATGGATCCGTTGTTTCCGGAGAGTCGAAAATTCCATACTCCGGCAAAAAGATTCGCCGCGTATTTTTAACACCGGATAAAATTGAACCGCTTCCAGAGACGATACGATCAATTCGGGAAGCGGATATGATTATTCTCGGTCCCGGCAGCTTGTATACGAGCATTTTGCCGAATTTGCTCGTGCCTGGTATTGGCGAAGAAGTATGTGCAGCAAGCGCAAAAAAAGTGTATATTTGCAATTTAATGACGCAGGCGGGCGAAACGCTTGATTTCACTGCATCAGACCATGTTAAAGCCATTTATGACCATATGAAATGTTCGTTTATGGATACAATTTTAGTAAACAAAGAGCCTGTTCCGGTTGACATACAGGAGCTGTACAAAGAAGAAATGGCAAAACCGGTCGTTTATGATGTGGATAAGCTAAAGAGCCTCGGTTTGAATGCAATCTTTGATGACATTCTTACATACGAGCAATCTGCAATCCGTCATGATACGGCCAAAGTAGCCGAAATATTAGTGCGCCTCATCCCGAAACGGTAAGCGGACATCATGAGAGGAGTGGCTGATGGTGTCTTTTGCATCAGAAACAAAAAAAGAACTGACCACGATTGAAACGAGCGGATGCTGTGCCAAAGCAGAATTGTCCGCACTCATTCGAATGAACGGCTCCCTGTCGTTTTCAAACCGGCTGCTTGTCGTGAATATCCAAACGGAAAATGCAGCGATTGCCCGGCGTATTTACGTGTTAATTAAACGAAATTACGAAGCGGCTGTTGAACTGCTTGTCCGTAAAAAAATGCGTTTGAAAAAAAACAATGTATATATTGTCCGGTTAAAAGAGGATGCACAGAAAATACTGGATGACCTTGGCATAATTGAAGATGGGTTTTCATTTGTCCATCACATTTCTGACCGGATTACAGCAAAAAAATGCTGCCGGCGTGCATACTTGCGCGGAGCATTTTTAGCAGGCGGTTCCGTCAACAATCCGGAAACATCTTCGTATCATTTAGAAGTGTTCTCCTTATACGAGGAGCACAATGAAGCATTGTGTGCATTAATGAATACATTTGGATTAAATGCAAAATCGCTGGAACGGAAAAAAGGATTTATTACGTATTTAAAAGAAGCGGAAAAAATTTCTGATTTCTTTAGTATTACTGGAGCCCATAGCGCGCTTATGCGCTTTGAAGACGTCCGGATTGTCCGGGACATGAGAAACTCCGTTAACCGGCTTGTGAATTGCGAAACAGCAAATTTGAATAAAACGATCGGCGCGGCGTTGCGCCAGGTCGAAAATATAAAATTCATTGATCAAACGGTGGGTCTGGGCATATTGCCAGACCGGCTGCGTGAAATTGCAGAGCTTCGTGTTCTGCATCAAGATGTCACCTTGAAAGAACTCGGAGAAATGGTTTCAGGCACGGCGATCAGTAAATCAGGCATCAATCATCGCCTGCGTAAAATAGATGAAATTGCAGATAAAATTCGAGTCGGAGAAATGGCATCTGTGGAAAAATAAGGAAAGGACGTGGCAGACATGGCGGAAAAAACAGTACAGGTACAATTAAAATCGGGCTTACAGGCAAGACCAGCCGCACTATTTGTACAGGAAGCAACTCGGTTTAATTCAGAAATTTTTCTTAAAAAAGACAACAAAAAAATTAATGCAAAAAGCATTATGGGTATTATGAGCATCGCGCTCAGCAATGGAGAAGAAGTAACGATCAGCGCAGAAGGCCGCGACAGTGAAGAAGCCGTTGAGACAATGGCGTCACTCATTGAACGGGAAGAATGGAGCTAATATTAATAGAGAAGCGCCCTGCCGTATTTGGCAGGGCGCTGTTTATATTCAGTAAGATGAAAATTTTGTGTTCACGTGCAGGACTTTCCGTTAAAAAGAAAATCCCCAGCCGATAGAGATCACTTGAAGCCTTTAGTGATTAAGGACGTCCTCGGCAGGGATCTTTTTTATCCTTTCAACCCAATGTCCCGACTTTAAGTTTTTTCTCTTTAAGCTCAGAAACACATCTTTTCATTTATTTAACTATTTTTGAAGACTTATATTTATATTCCGATTTCGAAAATAAGTTTAATTTTTTTAACATGGAGCCTAATAAAAAAAATAAGCTGACTTCTAAAATTATTAACACTATGAAGATAAAAAGTTCTATTGATAACATGGTGAGCGGCCTCCAGAATAATAAGTCTAATCAAATAGATCAAATTTTAAATACCCACCCTGTAATAAGTTAAAACATCTTGCAAGTGGGCAGGGATATAGTGAGAAACAGAAACTAGTGAGCAGGAATAGCAGGGAAAGAGCAAAAAAAGCGCCAGGAGCGCTTTAATTAAACCGTTTATTCCTTCTGTTGAGCTTTTGACTGTTCTTTTGTGAAAACTCATAGTCGGATTCCGAAAACCATTTTAATTTTATTAACCAGGAAACCAGTGGATAAAGAAGGGTGATTTCTAAAATCGTTAAAATTATCCATGTAAAAAGTTCGTTTGAGGACATATCGAGAAAACCTCCACACTAATATGTATCATCATTTAAACAAAATTTAATTTACCCTGTATAAAGAAAAATAAACAGTTTTGTTTAGTGGTCAAAAATTGAATTAAAAAAGCGGCTGTACATACTTTATACAGCCGCTCAATATTAGATGGATGGTTAAAGCAAAAGCTAGATTAATTCAAAAGGGTCTTAGAGACAATCTTTTGATAACTATCAGTATCCGCCACCCATGAAAGATGCGCCAATGATGATTAAAAGAATAAACAATACAACAATTAGCGCAAAGCTAGATCCGTATCCACCACCGTATTGGGAACTCATAATTTTCACCTCCTTCTACATATAGTATGAAAAAATACAAACAAATCTTGTACGAATGTTTCTATCAAAATAAAAAAGTATTATCGGCAGGAGGATGAGGACAACAATTCTTCTGATTTGTAAAACAAAGAAATGAAAGAGGGTTACAATTATTACAGAACAAGCGGTTGAAAATTGAAGTGTGAAGTACCAGGCACTTCTCAATCATATTAATCAGTTGTCTGGCAAGCATGGTGTTCCTATTGCTTTTCTGCTCATTTGACGCTCGTTTTTGCATCAAGAACGCATAGCAATCAAGCCGGGAAGTTGAAAGGCTGTAAAGATGTGATAAACGGGCAGCGTGAGTATTCACGAAAGGAGTGGAGAGTGTGAAATATGGATTCGTCATCAACGGAGATAAAGTTGTTGCAACTTTTCATGGAGAAGGACAGAATTTCGACATGGCAGCTCACGTCTTTATGATGTCCGGGTACGGGATAAAACGAGTAACCGCTGAAGAATACCAAGCAGAAAAAGAAAAGGAGGGAGGCTAAACATTTTGGCCGGCCGCAATAAGAAAAGCCGAAGAGACTACATAAAAAATCCCCGAAGCCGTATTAAGGGCATCAGGGATTTTTAAACTTAACGTATCGAGTTGTGGTAATGTCCTCGGCAGGAATCGAACCTGCATTTCAAGCTTCGGAGGCTTGCGTGCTATCCGTTGCACCACGAGGACATAACGATAAGGATTCGCCTAAATTCCGCAGGCCTCTACGTTGTTTTATCCGCAGGCGTTTCGCGGTATTCGTCCCGAACGCCTCTTTTCCATTTCATAGTAATCGATGTAGAGTTCGTTTGTCAATTTACTTTATATCGTTTCTTTAAGCACCCGTCATAAGCGTAACCACGGCGGAAATTAACGTTTACAAGTAGGTTGTAGGCGAATCGAGACGCGAATTAAACGGTGAATTTACGGTGACCGATGAGCGAAAATGCATAAAAAAAGCCACGGGGGTCCGTAGCAATAAAAGGAAATGTGCAAAATGTGCGAGTGGTAAATTGTGCCGCATATTAAACGTTACCCGCTGCGAAGAAGAATAAACCGTCTATAAAAAAAGCGGCCCTTGTGCAGCGGCCACTTGAATTAGATATTCGATGGTTGTGGGTGTAACTAATAATACCGTCTGCCCGTCTGAACTATTGTATGTATCCGTGTTAGAAACGTGAAAAGAGCGCAGCTACCTATCGTGATAGCGACGCTTGAAAATAGTGCCATTAGGAGAAGACAAATCAATATATGCACGGCTGGCTCGTTTTAGTACATCCTAAATCCGAATCACAATGATAATGCTTCCGTATACAGGGCGCCAATTATCCGCAAATACGCACGATAAGACCGCTTGATTAGGTATCCGGAGAGTTATATGAGTAACCAGGCATTTTCTCATCTATTTTATGTATCCTTATTAGAAACATGAAAGAGTAGCTGCGCGGCGGCGATAGCTACTCTTTCAAACGAACATGCAGTTGGAGGGCGAGAATCGATAATGTCATTGCCTAATCAATATATGCGTGGCTGGATCGCTTTAGTATGCTACCACTATTACAAGCGCACTAAAGACGCAGCTACACTGACAGAGATATTCGGTCATGCGTCGCCACGCATAACGAAAAGATATATCGGAATCAATGACGACGAGATCGCGGACTCATTAAAAGACTTCCGTTTATAAGCAATGCGAAGAAGCCGAACGGTTATATGCCGTCGGCTTTTTTCGTCCGTATTTGCGCTGGCCCGTATGTTGCGTAAAAACATAAAAAAGTCAGCTCGGAGCGATTTTAGCGGGTTTCTATCAATTATTTAAAAATATTTGAAAATAGTTAATTGAATTAAGCTGCTTTCCTTCTTTGCCATAGTATAAGGAAAGGAGGTAAATAAATGGATAATTTTTTTGAGGAAATTACCATGTCATTAGAGATTTTAAACCCTTATAATGACGAATCCATTACTTTTAGAGGAATAGTATTGAATTGGTTTATGGAAGGATCGAATCCTGAAGGACTAGAACAACTCCTTTTCTACCAAGCGGTACAAGGTCAAGGTACTGGAAATATGGGAAATAAATATTTTTTTGCGGGGATTGCCAGTGAAATTATAAATCTAAACCCTCGAGAAATAGAGGCAGCCGAGGTTGTAGCAATGAATAAAGTAATTTCTGAAGATCCTGCACCAGGTTTTACATTAGTAATTAAGAATGAAATAACTATTAATCCAAATGGAGACATAATTACGGATACTAACTTTTATTCTGGATATTGATCATGCACACAAAAAGCCCGGCGCCTGGGTGCGTTCCGGCGCCTTTTTTGCGTTGTGGCGAAAGTTTTTCGAATTATTTTCGCCAAAAGTGTCGAGTCGATAGTAGTTTTCGTTACATACGTAATAGAAGGCGAAAAAAGTTCGCGAAAAAATGTGTTGATCGGAAACTCGCGCAACAAATACGGTGTAAGGCGAAAAAGTCACGCGGCAACGTGGCGGATAATTGCCGTTATACAGAAGTGCACTTGCTTACGCAAGGCGTCGGTTTCAGCCAATAACGGGCTTCAACCTTCCGCAATATTATTATCGAACGTTCTTATTAACGTTCGGAACTAATGTGCTTGATCGACCTGTACGAAGGCGACCACAACCTTCATGGAGAACCCTATTTTTCATTTTCGCGTAACTGGATGGATCGGCGTACTCCGGATGAATTAAAAGCTATTCAAAAAAGCATCTATTCGTATGTCCGGCGAGTTACAGACGCAAAGTCAAAGGACGTGCTGTGGACGACATACTGGTTTGACCTTCAAGGAAGGGGCTATAGCAAGGGTTTTCTGTCCAATAATATCCGCGCCACAAACGATTTTGCAGATCGGTCAGTGTTGATATACGCATACAGCCGCTTTATGACACAGCATGAGAAGTCGTTCTTTCAAGACCAGGGCGTTACAGTGAACCAGGATTTACTTGCGCTTTCTGACATGCTGCAGTGATTGTGGCGGTCAAGGATACGGAACGGCGAGCCGATTAAAGTTTACATCCCGTCGAGCCGGATGCGTCGGTTGCTTAACGAATGGACCAATTACGAGATTTGAAGGAGGAATCGTATTCTCGCGCATCGAACGTTGGTGTGACGGGGGGGGGGGGAGGTTGGGCGTTTAATTGCGGGGTGGCTTCGGCTGCTCCGCGTTTTTTATTTATTTGGATCTGTTGAATTTATAAAAAAAGGATCCGTTTGGATCCTTAAGAAAATTTCTTAACACTCTGAGCAACCTTGATTATTCTCCATTTCATTAAGTTTGTCGTTTATCTCATAAAGTCTCCTAGCGATTTGTCTGCAAATTTCACAAGTATTTTGGTTCGAACTTGTAAAACCAGTTATAACGGTGTAGATTTGTCTCGGTGGACATACTATTTCCTGCTTACCTTGAATCGGAAGACATTGAGTTGAAAAACGACCTGTAATATTGTTTTGATAAATACAGCATCGAAATTGTCTTAGTGTCAAAATTAATCACCCCCTATTTTAGTAGATGCAATAAGTAGGAAGGTGCTTGTACATTTATGCGAGGAATGTATTTGAATTAACGGCATTCCGTCAATCAAGGCGCTGGAATTGTTTTATAGCGACGGAAAGCGTGAGGGCTGACGCTGACATAGTTGCCAACACCGCTGATCTTTCCGTAATATTTCAATTGATACTGAATCGTGCGCCCCCCAATCGGCGCATTATCGACACTAACGAATAAAAAGTCCGTATCGAGAATACCTCTTTCAGCCGGATGCCTGTATGTGCGAACGTTGTCATAACGGCAAGATCACGCAGGCCGGAAAAGGTATCCGTTTTAGGAGTGTCAAGCAAACGCTGAAGTTGCTGACGGCTAAATGTGGCTCCGACTTCATGTCGTACTTTTAAGTTAACGATATTCTGAACGGGATGAGACGCCGTGATGCCTTTACTTATGCAGTAGGCGAAAAACGTACGCAATGCCCGCAGCCGTGAATTGATCGTGCGGCTGGGTTTACGGAGTGCTGCGGTGGTCTTTTCATTGACCGTATTGCTGCGTCTTTTCATTGCGGATGGCCTCCTCGCCGTTTTAGCGGAGGCGTAGCGGGGTAGTGGAATACCGTAAAATACACAAAAAAGTCCCTACGTATAAATAACGTAGAGACCGTTTATCCTATCAAATTATGTCCTCGGCAGGAATCGAACCTGCATTTCAAGCTTCGGAGGCTTGCGTGCTATCCGTTGCACCACGAGGACATGCGCTTTACAGTACAATTTAAAATTATAGAGGAAGCTGGAGAGAAAAGCAATAGACATTTGAAAAAATATTCACAGAAAGAAAAAGGGGCCTGTTTAGCAGGATTTTTGCAAGAAAGAGAAGAAAACGTACAAAGAAGAAAGCATAATGTTTGACCTTCATTGACCATGAATTGTATGATGGTTAAACAATACAGTTATTTATAAGGAGGAACCACAGTATGAATTTAATTCCTACAGTTATTGAGCAGACAAACCGCGGTGAGCGCGCGTATGACATTTATTCCCGTTTGTTGAAAGACCGCATCATTATGCTTGGAAGCGGCATTGATGATAATGTGGCGAACTCGATCGTTGCCCAGCTTTTATTTCTTGAAGCAGAAAATCCGGAAAAAGATATCTCCATTTATATTAACAGCCCGGGCGGCAGTATTACAGCTGGTATGGCGATTTACGATACGATGCAATTTATCAAGCCGGACGTACAGACAATCTGCATCGGGATGGCTGCTTCAATGGGTGCATTCCTGCTTGCAGCCGGTACAAAAGGCAAACGTTATGCGCTTCCGAACAGTGAAGTCATGATTCACCAGCCGCTTGGCGGAGCGCAAGGGCAGGCGACTGAAATTGAAATCGCCGCAAAACGCATTTTATTCCTTCGTGAAAAATTGAATGGCATCTTGTCTGAGCGTACAGGCCAGCCGCTTGAAGTGATTTCGCGCGACACAGATCGCGACAACTTTATGACAGCGGAACGTGCAAAAGAGTACGGTCTTGTTGATAATATCATTACGCGAAGCCAAGCGACTCTAAAAGAAGAAAAGTAATTTATGAAAAGACCTGCGGCAGCGGGTCTTTTTTTCTTGCTGTCCAGATCCAGACACCATCAGCTCGAGGGCTCACAGGATGTGAGTCACAAAAGCGTTGCGACGACGATCTGGATGATCTAGTCGGGCGAATGCCACAGGACGTGGCAGTTTTAAAGCGCGGCAACAGGAAGTTGCGGACTTAGCTTTTGCTCTAAGCCAAGCCCTTCTGGAGGCAAAAAACGCCTCCGCCAGTGCTCGTCTTATGCTTGTCGCTGATAACCAGGCGTCTTGCGCTTTTCTTAAGCCAAACTGTATAATAACAGTGAGGGGGAGATGTGATGAACATGCAGATGAAACCGGGGCTCTGGCAGCAGCAAACGATGAAGCTCGCCATGACACAGGAATTGACCCAGGCGATTACACTGCTTCAATATTCGGCGCAGGAGCTGGCAGCGTTTTTGGAAACGAAAGCCGTCGAAAACCCGTTTATCCAATTGGAAGCGCCTGATTTGAAAGCGCTTCATAAAAAAGAGCGTTCTCATTCAGTGTCTAGACCGTCTGATGACAAAAACTGGGTCGAGCATATTGCCGATTCCTCTTATACAATAACTGATTACGTACACACTCAGTTTCAGTTAAAGAAACTGTCCGACGAGCAAAAGGGCGTCCTTGATTTTCTGTTGAATAATATGGACGAAAATGGCTATATGACAATTGGCAGCTCGGAAGCGGCCTGCCTGCTTAGGGAAAGTGAAGCAGAGGTTAGGACAGTCATGAATATGATCAAGTGGATGGAGCCGGCGGGCATTGGCGCTTTTGACTTGCAGGAATGTCTGATTTTGCAGGTTGAGCGGCGTTTGGACGCCCCGTTTTTAGCAGAAGTCATTCTTCGCCATCATTTTACCGAATTTGCCAATAAAACGTGGAAGCCGCTCGCGAAACAACTGGGTGTTGAGCTGAAAGAGATTCAGCAGGCAGCTGATTTTATTAAAACGTTAAATCCGAAACCAGGTGCTTCGTTTCAGCATAGCTCTTCCTGCTATGTGCGTCCTGACGTGTTAGTGACGCTTGCAGGGGATTTTATCGAAGTGCACTTGCTTGATGAGGATTTGCCAAAAGTGGTATTTGAAAAGAAGTACTTTAATGAAATGGCTTCGTATGCCGATAAAGAAGTGAAGCGTTTCGTGAAAGAAAAAGAAAAAGATTACCAATGGCTGATGAGAAGTCTTGAGCAGCGCCAGCAAACGATTCAGCGCGTCGGCTTGAAAATCGTTGAAAAGCAGCGCAGCTTTTTCTTTCACGGACCGGGCTCGCTGCAGCCGCTGACGATGAAGGAAATCGCGGATGAGTTATCCATTCATGAGTCTACAGTAAGCCGGACAGTGCGTGGAAAATATATGCAGACGCCGTATGGCATGTATGAATTAAAATCCTTTTTCCCATCTGGCATGACCGCTTCACAAGAAACAGGCGAAGCAACTTCCTCGAATCAAGTAAAAATCTGTATTCAAACGCTCGTCTCAGCGGAAGATAAACGGAAGCCGCTATCGGATCAGGCAATTTGTTCTGTTCTTCTTGAAAAAGGGATGGCTGTTTCAAGAAGAACGGTCGCAAAATACAGGGAACAATTAAACATCCCGTCTTCATCAAAGCGAAAACGGTATGAATGAAGGAGAAAAAATGGACGTTTATTTTTACACAAGACCGGGCTGTCACTTATGTGACGAAGCAAAAGCAGTTGTAGACATGGTTGCTGAAGAGTTCAGCCTGACGGTACTTGAGCGGAATATTGAAGAGAATGATGAGTGGACTGAGAAATACGGATTAATGATTCCTGTTGTAGAAGCGGCTGGGGAAATGATCGCGTATGGCCGCGCTGATTATGTATCCATCTTCATGAAACTTAAACAAAAAGTTAACAAATAATTTAAAAAATAACGGTCTCTTTTCGTTGATTTTTAAATAACGCCCTGCTACAATGAATTTGTAAGCAGGGAAAAATTTTTTTCGACCAGGTGGGACGTTTAATGTTTTGCTTGGGACGAAATTAAACCCAAAAGACCGAAGAGGAGCGCGGGATATGAAACCGATTTTAAATATTCAACAGCAGCTCGTACCGGACCTGCTTGACATCATGCAAAAACGCTATCGCCTTTTGCAAGCGGTCAGGATTGCCGGGACGGCTGGAAGACGTACACTTGCCCAGTCACTGAGCATGACAGAGCGCGTTGTTAGAAGCGAAGCGGAGTTTTTAAAAGAACGCGGATTGCTCGATTTTAGCGCATCAGGCATGAAACTAACGGAAACGGGTATGGATGTGGTGAGAGAGCTGGAAGAGTTAATGCTTGAATTAAAAGGCATTGATTCAATGGTGGAAGAACTAAAGGCTCGCTACAACCTATCAGAAGCTGTTATTATCCCTGGTAATTGTGATGAATCGGCATTCGTGAAAAAAGCAATCGGTGAAGCGTGCGCAAGCCGCATAAAGAGCCATCTTAGCGGAAAGACTATCATCGCTGTGACAGGCGGCTCAACAATGGCGGAAGCGGCACGGACGATGAAACCGGATTTTGCAGAAGGAAAACACGTATTATTTGTGCCGGCACGAGGCGGAATTGGCGACGACGTCCGCAATGAAGCAAATACCGTCGCCGCATTAATGGCACACAATACAAATGGCACGCACCGTGTTTTGTACGCACCGGAGCGAATTAGCCCGGATGTACGCGAATCCCTTCTTCAAGAGCCGGCCATCCAAGAAGCTGTCAGTATGATCCAATCGGCAGACATCGTGCTTCATGGTGTCGGGAATGCGATTTCGATGGCGAAACGCCGAAAAACACCTGAAGCGGAACTTTCATTGCTGGAACAAAGTGAAGCGGTAGCAGAAGCATTTGGCTACTATTTCAACAAGGAAGGCGAAGTGATTCAAAAATTATCGACAATCGGCTTGAAACTGGAAGATTTACAGCATGCAAAAGTCGTCATTGCGGCAGCAGGCGGTGCATCAAAAGGGAAAGCGATTCGTTCTTATTTAAACGGGTCACCGAAGCTTGATATTCTTGTGACAGATGAAGCAGCCGCACGGGAATTACTTGAAGCACAATAACAACGCGAACATCCGGCAGTTCAAAATGGACTGACGGTTTGATAAACAATTTCAAGGAGGAAACACTCATGACAGTAAAAATTGGTATTAATGGTTTTGGACGTATTGGACGTAACGTATTCCGCGCAGCACTTAAAAATCCGGAAGTTGATGTTGTAGCAATCAACGACCTTACAGATGCAAACATGCTTGCACACCTTTTGAAATACGATACAGTTCACGGCACACTTGACGCAGATGTAACAGTTGACGGCGATACAATCGTTGTAAACGGCGAACGCGTAAAAGTAACAGCTGAACGCGATCCAGCGCAAATTCCTTGGGGAGCAAACGGAGCTGAAGTAGTTGTTGAATCAACTGGCCGTTTCACAAAACGTGCAGACGCTGCGAAACACCTTGAAGGCGGCGCGAAAAAAGTCATCATCTCTGCTCCTGCATCTGATGAAGATATCACAATTGTTATGGGTGTTAATGAAGATAAATACGATGCAGCCAACCACCAGGTTATCTCAAATGCATCTTGTACAACAAACTGCCTGGCTCCATTTGCAAAAGTATTGAACGACGAGTATGGCATCGTACGTGGTATGATGACAACTGTTCACTCTTACACAAATGACCAGCAAATTCTTGACTTGCCGCACTCTGACTACCGTCGTGCACGTGCAGCAGCAGAAAACATCATCCCAACTTCAACTGGTGCAGCGAAAGCCGTTTCTCTAGTGCTTCCTGAACTAAAAGGCAAATTGAATGGTATGGCAATGCGTGTTCCAACACCAAACGTATCTGTTGTTGACCTTGTTGTTGAACTTAAAGAGAATGTAACAGCTGAGCAAATCAATGCATCTTTCAAAGCAGCATCAGAAGGCGATATGAAAGGCATTCTTGCTTACACTGAGCTTCCGCTTGTATCAACTGACTACAACGGCACAACAGCTTCTTCAACGATCGATGCTCTTTCGACAATGGTAATGGAAGGCAACATGGTAAAAGTTCTTTCTTGGTATGATAATGAGAATGGCTATTCAAACCGCGTTGTTGACCTTGTTCAATACATCGCAGCAAAAGGTCTTTAATTAAAAACACGCTGTTTTTCAGGCTATAACTTGGAAATCAACAGTTCACCATCTATAATGAAAAGGTGAAACGGGGAGCGGGATACAATCCCTGCTCCCCTTTTTTTGTCTGTTCCATTATGTCTGGCTGTGGGCGTTAGAGGCTCGGGGGCTGCAGGATGCAGGTCACGAAAGCGTTGCGACAGGACGTCGCGTTTTTAGCTTGTGTTCCGACTCTTGTGCCTGTCGCCTCTAAACAAACGCTCTCCGCTTTTCATTTGTGTCTAGCTGCAGCGGCTAGGCTCTAGGGCTAGAGGATGTAGGTCACGAAAGCATTGCGACAGGACGTCGCGCTTTTAGCTTTTGATCTGCCCCTTGTGCTTGTCGAGCCTGGGCAAGCCGCTTCCGCTTTTCAACTAACGATATGGAGGTCTTTTACATGAACAAGAAAACGATTAAAGATCTGGATTTGAAAGGGAAACGCGTTTTTTGCCGTGTTGATTTCAATGTGCCGATGAAAGATGGGGAAGTGACGGATGATACACGCATCCGCGCAGCACTTCCAACGATTCAATATTTGTCTGAGCAAGGCGCGAAAGTGATTTTAGCAAGCCACCTTGGCCGTCCAAAAGGCGAAGTAAATGAAGAAATGCGTTTGACAGCTGCGGGCAAGCGTTTAGAAAAACTGCTTGGCCAGTCGGTTACGAAAACAGATGAAGCCTATGGTGAAAGTGTTAAAGGTGCAATTGCCGAATTAAATGAAGGCGGCGTTCTTCTTCTTGAAAACGTTCGTTTTTATCCGGGCGAAGAAAAAAACGACGAAAAGCTTGCGAAAGAATTCGCGTCACTTGCTGATGTATATGTTAATGATGCATTCGGTGCAGCTCACCGTGCGCATGCATCAACAGAAGGGATTGCGAAGTTTCTTCCATCGGCATCCGGATTTTTAGTGCAAAAAGAATTGGATGTACTCGGTAAAGCATTGTCTAATCCGGAACGTCCTTTCACGGCCATTATCGGCGGTGCGAAAGTAAAAGATAAAATCGGTGTAATCGACCATCTTCTTGATAAAGTAGATAACTTAATCATTGGCGGCGGACTTGCGTACACATTTGTAAAAGCTCTTGGTCATGAAGTCGGTAAATCACTTCTTGAAGAAGATAAAATTGATCTTGCTAAGCAATTTATGAAAAAAGCCGAAGACAAAGGCGTTAAATTTTTAATGCCAGTTGATGTCACAGTAGCAGACGATTTTGGCGAGCATGCCAATACAAAAATTGTGCCAATCAATGAAATCCCGGCTGACTGGGAAGCACTTGATATTGGTCCGAAAACAATCGAATTGTACGCAGAAACAATTAAAAATTCGAAGCTTGTGATCTGGAATGGCCCAATGGGTGTATTTGAACTAGATAAGTTCGCAAACGGCACAAAAGGTGTCGCACAGGCACTGGCTGATTCAGGTGCATATTCTGTCATCGGCGGCGGCGATTCAGCGGCAGCTGTTGAGAAATTTAACCTGGCAGACAAAATGAGTCACATTTCGACTGGCGGCGGTGCAAGTCTTGAGTTTATGGAAGGCAAAGAACTTCCGGGCGTAACAGCACTGGACGACAAGTAATTTATAGAGTTGAAGGGAGATTTTTTCATGCGTAAACCAATTATTGCAGGAAACTGGAAAATGAATAAAACGCTTGGCGAAGCACTTGAATTCGCAAACGATGTAAAAGAAAGAGTACCATCTTCAGAGAAAGTCGACAGCGTAATCGGTGCACCGGCACTATTCCTTGGCCAGCTCGTTGAAGCGGCAAAAGGAACAGAATTGAAAATCAGCGCTCAAAATGCTCACTTTGAAGACAACGGTGCATTCACAGGCGAAACAAGCCCGAAATCATTGTCCGATCTTGGTGTAGAATATGTGATTATCGGTCATTCAGAACGCCGCGAATTATTTAACGAAACAGACGAGTCGGTTAACAAAAAAGCGAAAGCCATTTTCAATCATGGCATGACACCGATCATTTGCTGCGGTGAAACATTGGAACAGCGTGAAGCGGGCGAAACGAACGCATTCGTTGCCGGCCAAATTAAAGCGGCACTTGAAGGCTTGTCTGAAGAGCAGGTAAGCAATTCTGTTATCGCTTATGAGCCAATTTGGGCGATTGGAACAGGCAAATCGTCTTCATCAAACGATGCAAACGAAGTATGTGCAGAAATTCGTGAAACAGTTCGCGGTCTTTATTCAGACAAAGCAGCTGATTCTGTCCGTGTTCAATACGGCGGCAGCGTAAAACCTGAAAACATTGCAGAATACATGGCTCAGCCAGACATCGACGGTGCACTTGTCGGCGGCGCAAGCTTGGATGCAGCATCGTACCTTGCACTTTTGGAGGCTGTCAACAATGGCTAAAGGACCGGTTGCGCTCATTATTCTCGACGGGTTCGCCTGCCGGGCTGAAACGAGCGGAAATGCGGTCGCGCAGGCAAATAAGCCAAATTTCGACCGTTACTGGAATCAATTCCCGCATTCTCAGCTCATAGCAAGCGGGGAAGCAGTCGGTTTGCCAGACGGGCAGATGGGCAATTCGGAAGTCGGCCATATGAACATCGGCGCCGGCCGTATTGTGTATCAAAGCTTAACACGTATTAACATTGCGATTCGTGATGGTGAATTTTTTGATAACGAACAATTTTTAAAAGCTGCTGCTCACGCGAAAGCAAATGGAACGGCTTTGCACTTGTTCGGCCTGCTGTCGGATGGGGGCGTACATAGCCATATTGAGCATTTAAAAGCCTTGCTCCAATTTGCGAAGAATCAAGGTCTTGAAAAGGTATACGTTCACGCGTTTCTCGATGGACGTGATGTTGGACCGAAAACAGCAAAGAGCTACATTGAAGATGTGCAGGCAAAAATGGATGAGCTTGGTGTCGGACAGTTTGCGACAATTTCCGGACGCTACTATGCGATGGACCGCGACAACCGCTGGGACCGCGTTGAAAAAGCATACAGCGCAATTGCGCAAAACGACGCACCGAAGTTTCACGATCCGTTAGAAGCACTGGAAGCATCGTATGCAACCGGTGTGTATGATGAGTTTTTTGTTCCAACCGTTATTACGAATAAAGAAGGTCTTCCTGTTGCAAAAGTACAGGATAACGACGCGGTTATTTTCTTTAACTTCCGTCCGGACCGGGCCATTCAGTTGGCAAATGTCTTTACAAACGAAGACTTCATGGGATTTGATCGCGGCGAGTTCCGTCCGAAAAACTTGTTCTTCGTTTGCATGACACCTTATTCGGAAACAGTGAAAGGTGTCATCGCGTATAACAAAACAGATTTATCAAATACTGTCGGAGAAGTATTGGCTAACAACAACCTTCGTCAGCTCCGTATTGCAGAGACAGAGAAATACCCACATGTTACGTTCTTTATGAGCGGCGGACGTGAAGGAGAGTTTCCAGGTGAGAAACGCATTTTGGTCAACTCGCCGAAAGTAGCAACATATGATTTGCAGCCGGAAATGAGCGCATATGAAGTAACGGACGCGTTACTTGCGGAAATCGAAGGCGACAAGCAGGATGCAATCATCTTAAACTTTGCTAATCCGGACATGGTAGGCCATTCTGGAATGCTGGAACCGACCATTAAAGCGATTGAAACAGTTGATGAATGCCTCGGGCGGGTGGTAGACTTAATTTTGTCAAAAGGCGGAACAGCGATCATTACAGCCGATCATGGCAATGCTGATGAAGTCACAACAATTGAGGGAAATCCGATGACAGCTCATACGACAAACCCAGTACCAGTGATAGTCACAAAAGAGGGCGTAACACTGCGTGAGGGCGGTATTTTGGGCGACTTGGCACCGACGATTCTTGATCTATTGAACGTAGAACTGCCAGTTGAAATGACTGGAAAAACATTAATCCAACAATAAGGGAGAGACAAAACTATGCCAGTAATTACAGACATTTATGCACGCGAAGTACTTGATTCACGCGGAAATCCAACAATCGAAGTAGAGGTATATACAGAGTCCGGTGCATTCGGACGCGCAATGGTTCCATCAGGTGCTTCAACAGGCGAACATGAAGCAGTTGAGCTTCGTGATGGCGATAAAAGCCGCTATCTTGGCAAAGGTGTCGAGCAGGCTGTGAAAAATGTAAACGAAGTAATCGCACCGGAAATCGTTGGCAGCTTCGTTGTAACAGATCAAATCGGCATCGACAAAGAAATGATCGAGCTTGACGGTACAGAAAACAAAGGGAAACTCGGTGCAAACGCAATTCTTGGTGTGTCAATGGCTGTTGCACATGCAGCTGCAGATTACCACGGCGTCTACCTTTATGAATATCTTGGCGGTGTAAACGGCAAGCAGCTTCCAGTTCCAATGATGAACATTGTAAACGGCGGCGAGCATGCGGATAACAACGTTGATATTCAAGAATTCATGGTTATGCCTGTAGGTGCAGCTACATTCAAAGAAGCGCTTCGCATGGGAGCGGAAATTTTCCACAACTTGAAAGCAGTTCTTCAGGCAAAAGGCTTGAACACAGCAGTGGGTGACGAAGGCGGATTTGCACCAAACCTTGGTTCAAACGAAGAAGCTCTTCAAACAATTATCGAAGCAATTGAGCGTGCTGGCTACAAGCCAGGTGAAGAAGTGAAATTGGCAATGGATGCCGCATCTTCAGAGTTCTACAACAAAGAAGACGGCAAATACCATCTTTCAGGCGAAGGCGTTGTAAAAACTTCAGCTGAAATGGTTGACTGGTACGAAGAAATGGCTAACAAATACCCAATCATCTCAATTGAAGACGGTTTGGACGAAAACGACTGGGATGGCCACAAATTGTTGACAGAACGTCTTGGCGATCGTGTTCAGCTTGTTGGTGATGACTTGTTCGTTACAAACACAAAAAAATTGTCTGAAGGCATTAAAAACGGCGTAGGAAACTCAATCCTAATCAAAGTAAACCAAATCGGTACATTGACAGAAACCTTCGATGCGATCGAAATGGCAAAACGTGCAGGCTACACAGCGGTTATCTCTCACCGTTCAGGTGAAACAGAAGATGCAACAATTGCAGACATCGCAGTTGCAACAAACGCTGGACAAATCAAAACAGGTGCTCCGTCGCGTACGGACCGTGTGGCGAAATACAATCAGCTTCTTCGTATCGAAGACAATTTGGCTGAACTTGCACAATACCTTGGCAACGACACGTTCTACAACTTGAAAAAATAATGATGTATCTGAAGCCCGGCGGCCGCCGGGCTTTTTTTGCGCAGGCAGGAAAAGTATGTTATAATACAGTCATCTATATGTTCGTCTTTAATGGAGGTAAACCACATGTTGCATACAGTGCTTATCGTACTGCTCGTGATTGTGACGATTTCGCTTATTGCGGTCGTTTTGCTGCAATCTGGGAAAAGCACGGGACTTTCCGGCGCTATTTCCGGCGGTGCAGAGCAATTATTCGGGAAACAGAAAGCGCGCGGCATTGATCTTGTGCTGCACCGCATAACGGTCGTCTTGTCCGTATTGTTTTTCGTTTTAACTATTGCACTCTCTTATTTTGATTTGTAATAAAAAAGGCGATTCGGCTGAATCGCCTTTTTTTGTGCCTGTAAGGCTCTTAACAGAAAAAAGAAAGGATCGATCAACTTGAAATTAACACTGCCACAACCATTTACATTTGAAGCAGGAAAGCGGGCCGTGCTGCTTTTGCATGGCTTTACCGGAAATTCATCCGATGTGCGCATGATTGGGCGCTTTCTTGAGAAAAATGGATATACATCACATGCGCCTCACTATAAAGGGCATGCGGTTCCGCCGGAAGAATTGGTCAAAACTGGTCCTGAAGATTGGTGGAAAGATGTGCAGGACGGCTACAATCACCTCATCGATCTCGGCTATGAAGAAATTGCGGTATGCGGGTTGTCGCTTGGCGGTGTTTTTGGGCTGAAACTCGGTTATACTAAACCTGTAAAGGGTATTATTCCAATGTGTGCCCCCATGTCGATGAAAGACGAGCAGACGATGTACAACGGGGTAGTGGAATATGCGCGTGGATTTAAGAAATTTGAAGGGAAATCCGCTGATGTTATTGAAAAAGAAATAGAAGCGTTTAAACAAACACCGATGAATACGCTGCATGCGCTCCGCGACCTTGTACAGGATGTCCGCAGTCACATTGACCACATTTATGCGCCTGTATTTGTTGTTCAGGCACGCCAGGATCAAATGATTGACACGAACAGCGCCAACATTATTTTTGAAAATGTCGAAACAGATGAGAAACAATTGAAATGGTACGAACAATCCGGCCATGTCATTACACTTGATAAAGAAAAAGAGCAGCTGCACGCAGACATTCTCACATTTCTTGAACAGCTTGACTGGACGGTGTAACCTTGGCAAAAGGAGGCGGGTCATAATGGACCAGCACATAGAGAAAATCGTTGAACGATTATTGACGTATATGAAAGAAGAATCGTATAAGCCGATGACGGTACAGGAGCTTGAAGAAGTACTCGGCATTGAAGGATCAGAAGGATTCCGGGATTTTGTTAAGTCACTCGTCTACATGGAAGAACGCGGTCTTGTCGTCCGGACGCGGGCAAATCGGTACGGCCTGCCTGAAAAAATGAACCTTGTACGCGGAAAAATTTCCGGCCATGCAAAAGGTTTTGCGTTTTTGCTGCCGGATGAGAAGGACATGGACGACGTATTCATTCCGCCACATGAAACAAATGGCGCGCTGAATGGTGACGTTGCCCTTGTGCGTGTCACAAAAGAAGACGAAAGCGGAACGCGTCGTGAAGGCACGGTCGTCCGTATATTAGAACGCGGTCAAACAGAGGTGGTCGGCACGTTTGTCGATAAAAAAAGCTTTGGTTTTGTGGAAACGGACGACAAAAAATTTACAGCCGATATTTTTATTCCGATAGAAAAAACAGCCGGCGCGATCGACGGGCATAAAGTGGTTGTCCACATTACGCGCTGGCCGGAAGGAAGACAGGCAGCGGAAGGCGAAGTAAAAGAAATTATCGGGCATAAAAATGATCCCGGTGTCGACATTATGTCGATCATTTACAAGCATGGCCTGCCACAGGAGTTTCCGGATGATGTGCTTGAACAAGCCAACGCCGTGCCGGATCAAATCGATCCGAAAGACATTCAAAACCGCCGCGATCTTCGCGAGGAAGTAATCGTGACCATTGATGGTGCAGATGCAAAAGATTTGGATGATGCGGTAACAGTGACAAAGCTTGAAAATGGCAACTACAAGCTCGGTGTTCATATTGCCGACGTTAGCCATTACGTAACGGAAAACTCTCCGATTGACCGGGAAGCATATGAACGCGGCACGAGTGTTTATTTAGTTGACCGGGTAATTCCAATGATTCCACACCGTTTGTCAAATGGCATTTGTTCATTGAACCCAAAAGTGGATCGCTTAACACTGTCGTGTGAAATGGAAATTAATGGGTCGGGCGAAGTCGTCAGCCATGAAATTTTTGACAGTGTCATTCGGACAACGGAACGTATGACATATTCAGATATAAATAAAATTTTAAACGATAAAGATGAAGAATTGCGTGCGAAATACGAGCCGCTCGTGCCATTATTTGAACGAATGGAAGAGTTGGCAGCGGTTTTGCGTCAAAAACGGTTTGACCGGGGTGCGATTGATTTTGACTTCAAAGAAGCAAAAGTTATTGTCGACGAAGAAGGGCATCCAACTGATGTTGTTATTCGTGAACGTTCTGTTGGGGAAAAGCTCATCGAAGAATTTATGTTAGCGGCGAATGAAACGATTGCTGAGCATTTTCATAGGATGGATGTTCCATTTATTTATCGGATTCACGAAGACCCGAAAGAAGACAAATTGCAGCGCTTTTTTGAGTTTTTAACGAATTTCGGCTTGAACGTAAAGGGAACAGCGAATTCTGTTCACCCGCGGGCCTTACAGGAAATTATTGAAAATGTAAAAGACACACCGGAAGAAACAGTTATTTCAACTGTCATGCTTCGATCAATGCAGCAGGCGAAATATAACGCGGACAGCTTAGGTCATTTTGGTTTGGCTGCCGAGTTTTATACGCATTTTACCTCGCCAATCCGCCGGTACCCGGATTTAATCGTTCATAGACTGATCCGTACGTATTTGGTTAATGGGGATCTCACTCAGCCGACACAAGCAAAATGGGATGCGCGCCTTCCGGAAATCGCTGATCATACGTCAAGCATGGAGCGCCGTGCAGTCGAGGCGGAGCGGGATACAGACGAACTGAAAAAAGCGGAATATATGCTTGATAAAATTGGCGAAGAGTACGATGGTGTCATTAGCTCAGTGACAAACTTTGGGATGTTTGTTGCGCTTGAGAATACGATTGAAGGACTTGTCCACGTTTCATATCTGACGGATGATTATTACCGTTATGATGAACGGCATTTTGCGATGATTGGCGAACGGACCGGCAATGTATTCCGAATCGGTGATGAAATCACGGTGCGTGTCCGCGATGTCAATAAAGAAGAGCAGTCGGTTGATTTTGAAATTGTGGGCATGATAAAGCAGCGCCAGCGTCCAAAACGCATGGACGGAGCAGCCGAAAAAAAACCGCGCAGCCGCGGTAAAAAAGCACAATTGTTAAAAAAAGATGACACGCCGTCGAAAAAACCAGCACGTCCGGATATAAAAGGGGGCAGCGGCGAATGGTCAAACCAGCCGCAAAAGAAAAAGAAAAACCGAAAGTTTTACGAAGGAATTCCGAAGAAAAAGAAGCGCAAGTAAGAAAGTGAGGACCCACCAATGCCAAAAGGAGAAGGAAAAGTGCTCGCGCAAAATAAAAAAGCGCGCCACGATTACTTTATCGAAGAAACGTACGAAGCAGGCTTGGTGCTGTTAGGAACAGAAATTAAAGCAATCCGTGCGGGACGTGTGAATTTAAAAGATTCATTCGCCCGCATTCGGAACGGCGAACTATTTGTTCACAACATGCACATCAGCCCATACGAGCAAGGAAATATCCATAATCATGAACCGCTCCGCACGAGAAAGCTTCTTTTGCATCGGAAGCAAATTAATACACTCATCGGTGAAACAAAAGAAGCGGGCTATTCCATTGTTCCATTAAAGCTTTATTTAAAAGATGGCTATGCCAAGCTGTTGATCGGACTTGCGAGAGGGAAAAAGAAATATGACAAGCGTGAAGATCTGAAGCAAAAAGAAGCAAAACGCGATATGGATCGGGCTTTCCGTGATCGTCAAAAAGGTTGAGAAGCTAATCTATTTATGTTATAATAGATTCTGTCACAATGAAGCAATCTTGCTTCGAACGATACCTTCAAGCGATGTTCTGATGTAAAGAACAGCTTTTCCTAACGGGGACGTTACGGATTCGACAGGGGTAGTTCGAGCCTGGGCTGCGGGTCAGAGGGTCGGCTCTGTCAAAACGCACTTGCCTATAATAACTGGCAAACAACAAACACAACTACAAGCTGCCTAATTAACTTTAGGTTAGCCTGTGCTCCTCCCGCTGTTGTCCGTGCAGTCGGGTAAGGGGCCCACTTTCAGCGGACTACGCTCGATTCCTCCGTCTGGGGATGACAGAAGAGACTAATCAGACTGGCCGATCCAAACGCCTGCTGTGCGGCAGATGGACCGGCGAGACTCAAATAGCATAGCTACACCCGTAGACGCTCAGGTGCCGTTATCTTTGGACGCGGGTTCGACTCCCGCCGTCTCCATACATGTATGGAGCACACAAAAAAGCCTTGCAAATTTTGCAAGGCTTTTTGTATTTAGATAGAGCATTTCAAAGCCTATATTCAATCATTAAACCATGAATAAAAAGCCGGTATACAGCAGAAATCTCTGGCATGTATCAGCTTTCCGGAAAATGCCAATTAGCGGAAGGAAGTCATTGAAAAGAAATGGGCTGCATACATTTATAAAACAGTCCGCAAAGAACTTATTTGAAAAAGAAAACTAGAAATTTGCTTTATTGAATAATCATTCTTTTGCCTATTCCCTTGGTTAGAATATATGTTAGGGAAAAATACGATTTTTTGCCATCTATGCTGCATCAATTGAAACAATTTTAAAAAGAATTGAATAGCTGGGGGTGATTTGAATGAAAAAAATCATCATTATTGGTGCAGGGGGGCATGCAAGTGTTTTGATAGATGCAATCGAAAAAGAAAAGAAATATTCAATATATGGAATTATCGATCCAGTCCGTCCTGTTAATACAATTATTTATGGATACCGGGTCATTGGAACAGAAGGGGTGCTGCTGCAAATAAATAAGCACATTCACGGGGGGATCGCTGCGATCGAAGATAACTGGAGCCGGAAAAAAATGATTCAAACCATTCAGGCACTTGTCCCTAACTTTTCATTTATTTCATCTATTCACCCATCAGCGTATGTCAGCAGTGATGTCAAAATAGGAGATGGAACGATTGTTATGGCCGGAGCTGTCATTAATCGGAATACGATTATTGGAGAGCAATGTATTGTCAATACGAATTCCTCTGTTGATCATGACTGCATTTTGGGTGATTACGTCAGCATTGCACCGGGAGCAACACTTGGAAGGCAGGTAAAAATAGGCAACAGTGCGGTTATTTCGTTAGGTGCCAATGTCATTCACTCGATCCGCATTGGCGAACATACTATTATTGGAGCGGGCTCTACTGTCTTGAAAAACATAGACCCCTACAGTGTCGCATACGGGACACCCGCGAAAATAATCAGGTCCAGAAATCAAGAAGACAGCTACTTATTATGAGTAAAGAGAATGTCTGAAAAAAGCAAGGATAGGGAAAGTGGGAAAATTCTATTTGCCGCAAAGAAAAAGCAGCGCATCACCCACCGGTTCGATGACTAGAAATAAAATACTCATGAAGTTCGATGCTGGTTCACTTTATGGGAAAAATAATCAATCTGATAAGCGGGTACGATTTCTTTTAGAAGTTTCTTTATTTCATCATTTCTCTGTTCTGCTCCAGGCGAATAAACGAGGTTTTCCAGCTGGCGGATCCAAAACAGTATATCCATTTCAGTTAAATCAGCCGGTTTTGCCACATAAATAAGTTCATGTTTGGATGCCATATTGCCTTCTTCTGCTGTAAATAATTCTTCGTGCAATTTTTCTCCCGGGCGTATTCCTGTATAACAGATGTGAATGTCTTTATCCGGTGTCAGGCCGGACAGCGTAATTAAATTTCGGGCTAATTCACTGATTTTGACCGGCTTGCCCATATCGAGAATGAAAATTTCCCCACCCTTTGACAAAGCCCCTGCTTGAATGACAAGCTGCACAGCTTCTGGAATGGTCATAAAGTAGCGGGTCATATCAGGATGTGTGACCGTAACCGGCCCGCCGCCTTGTATTTGTTTTTTGAATAAAGGAATGACACTGCCCCTGCTTCCAAGCACATTCCCGAATCGTACGGCGACAAAGTTAGTATCGCTTTTTTGATTCAGGTTTTGAATGATCAGCTCTGCGATTCGTTTTGTTACACCCATGACGCTCGTCGGGTTCACCGCTTTGTCTGTTGAAATTTGAACGTACGTCTCAACATTGTATTGATGAGCACATTCTGCCAAATGTTTTGTGCCGAAGATGTTATTTTTAATTGCTTCGGTCGGGTTATGTTCCATTAAAGGCACGTGTTTATGGGCGGCAGCATGAAATACAACCTGAGGGCGGTGAACAGAGAAGATATGCTCCAGCCGATTTTTATCTTGAATATCGGCGATAAGTGCTTTAACAGAGAGGTTTGGACATAATTGTTCAAGCTCTTTTTCAATTGTATATATACTATTTTCTCCATGACCGAGCAGGAGCAATTGTTTTGGTTTAAAAGAAGAAATTTGCCTGCAGATTTCTGAACCGATTGAGCCGCCTGCTCCGGTAATTAAAACCGTTTTTTCTTGTACATAATGAGAAATACTGAGAACATCTAATTGAATAGGCGGCCGGCCGAGCAGATCTTCGACGTTTACTTCACGAATCATATTCAGCGTAATACGGCCGTTAATAATATCCGTGATCCGCGGCAGAATTTTCACATCTACATCGCTTTTTTGGCACGCTTTAACAATCTTGGTAATATCGCTTCCCGAAGCAGAAGGGACTGCAATGACAGTCATTTCTATATTGAATTTTTTAATGACTCTTTCAATGTCCCGGCTTGTGCCGGCGACAGGCATATTTCTGACATGAAGGCCCAGTTTTTCTGGATCATCATCGATAAAGGCCACGGGATACAGAGATGAATTAACAGATTTTTTTAGTTCTTTTACGACTAAAATACCTGCACTGCCGGCGCCGATAATTAATGTTCTTTTCCCTTTTTTATTGAGCATGCCCTTGTTTTCATTGATGGACCATAAAATAAGGCGTGAAAATAAGAAAGCGAACAATGTCACGGCCCACGTCATCAAAAGAAGAGAGTGGGGTAAGCTGACCATATTCCATTCAGAGAAAAGAAGGTGAAGGGTACCGGCTGTAATAAGCGTGAACACAAAACTTTTACTGATGACCTTCGTTTCACCCATACTAGCAAAACGCCATAAATGACGGTAGTGGCGGAACAAATGAAATCCGGCAATCAATGTGGTCCAAAACAGCAGGAAGATGTAAGTAATTTCATATAGGGTAATGTTTCCGTTGTTTTCATAAAAGATAAAGCAGGAGCTGATAACAGAAATAAATACGATCATGGAATCCATTAAAAGCGCTAGTGCATATATTTTGTTTCGACTCATAAAAAAACCCCCCTTCAATTCTTTTTATTTTCTTTACTGTATATGAATGCAGAGAAGGGAATGTGATGAAATTTCTAAAAAATGGGAATTAGCCTAGTGGAGAGAAGAAGAAACTGAAGTTAAAATAAGAGCGAAAACTTAATAAACGTAAAAAAGAACTTGCGGGGACGAGGCAAGTTCTTTTTTATAGGTGAATGATATTATTTTCTCATGTTGTTTTGAATGCCAAAGCGTGCATTCAGCTGTCCTTTGATCATGCTCCGCTTTAGTTTTTCCTGATCCGGCTTTTTCTTCATTTCCTGCCTGATTTCAAATGTTCGTACACCATCTTCCATCTGATTGGCGATATCCATTAACGTTTCCACATCACCAAAAGAATATTTTCTCGTTCCGCGCTGGGAACGATCAGGGAAAATGAGCTGTCGTTCTTCATAATAGCGGATTTGACGCTCGGATAGACCAGTCAGTTCGCTAACAACGCCGATCGTAATGACCTTTTTCGCTTTATAACTTTTTTCTTCTTCTGTCATAAGATCACCTCGAAATGGGATACATTCACTATTATATATTACTTCCGAAAAATATGTAACAAGTTTATGTTATGTTTTCTTACAATTAAACTTTTGTGTCAGATTATATAACATTTATCGTGACTACTTCTTTTATGTCTCCTATAATCAACACTATCAACAGCCACCAAGGAGGATGTTCAGATGACAAAAGAAAAAATCGTATTAATCGGAAATGGAATGGCAGGTGTCCGGTCTATTGAAGAATTGCTGAAAATTGATCCGAACCGCTTTCATATCACTATTTTCGGTGAAGAGCCTTATCCAAATTATAATCGTATTCAATTGTCCAAAGTTCTCCAAGGGGACACGACGATTTCTGATATTACATTAAATGACTGGAATTGGTATGAAGACCACAACATCCAGCTTTACCCGGGAGAAAAAATAACACGGGTGGATACGGAAAACAAATTGGTTCACATAACGAAAGAGCGCGCGGTTGCATACGACAAGCTTATTATCGCGACCGGCTCACTTCCATTTATCATTCCGGTGCCAGGCCACGAAAAAGAAGGCGTGACGGCATTCCGTGACATTAAAGACTGTGAAAAAATGATCAACACGTCGAAAGAATACAAAAAAGCGTCTGTCATCGGCGGCGGCCTTCTCGGCTTGGAAGCGGCGCGCGGCTTACTCAATTTGGGAATGGACGTCAATGTGATTCATCTTGCGGACTTTTTGATGGAGCGCCAGTTGGATGGAACAGCTGGAAAAATGCTTCAAAAAGAACTGGAAAAGCAGGGTATGACGTTTTTAATGAATAAGCAGACAGCGGAAATTCTAGGAGAAGATCGGGTAGAAGGCATCAGGTTTGGAGATGGGGAGCAAATTGAAACGGATCTTGTCGTCATGGCCGCGGGTATTCGGCCGAATACTTCCCTTGCAAAAGAGAGCGGCATTGCTGTCAACCGGGGGATTCTCGTCAATGATTATATGGAAACAAACACCCCGGACGTTTATGCGGTCGGCGAATGTGCGGAACACCGCGGAGTCGTTTATGGATTAGTCGCCCCGCTTTATGAGCAAGGAAAAGCAATGGCCGCACATATTTGCAATGAGCCGGCAGCTGGATACGAAGGCTCTGTCTTATCCACTCAATTAAAAGTGTCAGGCGTTGACGTGTTCTCGGTTGGTGAAATCGTGGAAGACGAAGAAACGAAAACAATCAAAATGTTTGATGACTGGAAAGGCATGTATAAAAAGGTTTTAATCCGTGACGGGAAAATGGCCGGAGCTGTTCTGTTTGGCGATACGAGCGAAGGAAACAAGCTGCTTCGCCTTATTAACAAAAAAGCGGATGTAGAGGAATACATCGGGGCGGCGGAAGAAGCGGCCGGCGGCACAAGTCTGGTCGCGTCCATGGATGACAGCGAACTGATCTGCGGCTGTAACGGTGTGTCCAAAGGCGACATTGTCTGCGCCATTAAAGAAAATGGCTTAACGACTGCGGATGAAGTAAAAGGCTGCACAAGTGCGTCGCGTTCATGCGGCGGCTGTAAACCGCTTGTGGTCGATCTTCTTGCCCATACACTTGGCGATGGGTTTGACACCTCCACTCAAAAAGAAGCCATCTGCGGCTGTACGATACTTTCACGCGATGAAGTCGTGGAAGCAATTCGGGAAAAAGGCTTGTCGCATACACATGAAGTGATGAATGTGCTCGGCTGGAACACAGACGGCGGCTGCTCGAAATGCCGTCCGGCGCTGAACTACTACCTCGGCATGATTAAGCCGACAGAATATGAAGACGAAAAAGAATCCCGCTTTGTCAATGAGCGCATGCATGGCAACATTCAAAAAGACGGCACGTATTCGGTTGTGCCACGGATGTATGGCGGTGTCACCTCAGCGGAGGACCTGCGGAAAATTGCCGATGTCGCCGATAAATACAGCGTGCCGCTGATTAAGGTAACTGGCGGCCAGCGGATTGATTTGTTCGGGGTGAAAAAAGAAGACCTGCCGGGCATGTGGGCGGACCTGGATATGCCATCCGGCTACGCATACGGGAAAACACTCCGGACTGTAAAAACATGTGTCGGCGAAAGCTTCTGCCGATTCGGCACCCAGGATTCCATGAGTTTGGGTGTCCGGATGGAAAAGAAATTTGAGCGCATTGGCACGCCGCATAAATTTAAAATGGCGGTTTCCGCCTGCCCGCGCAACTGTGCAGAATCGGGCATCAAGGATCTCGGTGTTGTTGGTGTGGACGGCGGCTGGGAACTTTATGTCGGCGGTAACGGCGGCACGCATTTACGAGCGGCTGACTTATTCTGTAAGGTCAAAACCGATGAAGAAGTGATGGAAATGATTGGCGCATTCATGCAATATTACCGAGAGGATGCCGTTTATCTCGAACGGACATCGGTTTGGGTAGAGCGTGTCGGGCTGGATCACATTAAAGAAGTGCTGGCTGATAAAGCGACACGGGACGCACTAAATGCCCGGATTGATGAGGCATTGTCTGTCACGAAAGAGCCATGGAAAGAAGTTATTGACAGCGAAAAAACACGCAAAGAATTATATGAAACTGAACTCGTCAGCGCGACAAAATAAAAGGGGGCCGTGAACATGGAAAAAGTAATGGAAAAGGTGCGGATCGCCTCGATTCAGGATCTGCCGGAGAAAATGGGCAAAACCATCCGGGTGGGCGAACTGGAATTGGCCGTTTTTAAGCTGGGAAATGGAAAGGTGACGGCGATTGAAAACCGATGCCCGCATAAAGGCGGGGTGCTCGCAGAAGGCATTGTGAGCGGCGAGCACGTCTTCTGCCCGATGCACGACTGGAAAATCTGCACGACCGACGGCCAGGTGCAGGCCCCGGATGTCGGCTGTGTCTCAACGTATAAAGCGGTAGTTGAAAATGACGACGTGTTTCTATTGATCTAAAAAGGAGGCGGACCAAGATGGGGGCTGTATATATTGTAGGAGCAGGACCGGGCGACCCGGAACTGATTACGGTAAAAGCACTGAAAGCGATCCAGAAAGCGGATGTGATTTTATACGACCGACTGGTCAATAAAGAGCTGCTGGATGAAGCGAAGCCATCGGCCGTCCGCGTCTTTTGCGGCAAGTTTCCCGGCAATCATGTGATGACACAGGATCGGATCAACAGCCTGCTTGTTAAATTCGCCTCAAAGGGGAAATGTGTCGTTCGGCTGAAAGGCGGCGATCCCTTCGTATTTGGCCGCGGTGGTGAAGAAGCCGCCTATGTGAAGGGGTTTGGGATTCCAGTTCAGGTCATTCCCGGCATTACAGCGGGGATCGCCGCACCGGCCTATGCGGATATCCCGATTACGCACCGTGAATACGGCAACTCATTTGCGGTCGTCACCGGCCACCAAATGGACGGCAAACAAGAAACCGACTGGGCGCAATTGGCAACCGCTGTCGACACGATTGTCATTTATATGGGCATGAAGAATCTAGCCGGCATTGCGGAGGCCCTCATACAGCATGGCCGGAGCGGTGCAACGATGGCAGCGGTTATTGAACAGGGTACAACCTCTGCACAGCGTGTCGTGACTGCACCGATCAGCCACATTGCAGAAGAAGCCCGGAAGCAGAAAGTAGGAAATCCAGCGGTCATCGTAGTCGGAGATGTGGTCAATTGCCGCAGGCAGCTGCAGCATGAAATGGCTGCTGCTGCATATTAAAAAGTAAATCCGTTGACTCGCCATTGTTTGTGCTGTACCATTATCTTTAATTCGAGATAACGAGCCGAGAAGGGTGGAGGCAACGTGAAATATCTATTTCAAAAGGGATCAAATAGCCGTGTGCTGCTTTTGCTGCACGGAACGGGTGGAACGGAGCAAGACTTACTGCCGCTTGCCGAAATGATTGACCCGAATGCATCTGTTTTGAGTGTCAGAGGAAATGTACTTGAAAATGGCATGCCGCGGTTTTTCAGACGGCTGGCGGAAGGTGTATTTGATGAAGAGGATTTAGTTTTCCGAACGAATGAATTAAATGAATTTTTACATGATGCAGCGAGCGAGCATGGTTTCGATCGGAATGAAGTGATCGCAATCGGCTACTCGAACGGTGCTAACATAGCGGCAAGCCTGTTGTTTCATTATGAGAATGCACTAAAAGGCGCAATTCTGCATCATCCGATGGTGCCGAGACGCGGTATTAAACTGCCGGATCTGCAAGGCGTGCCGGTTTTTATCACTGCTGGAAAAAATGACCCAATTTGTCCTGCTACGGAAACGGACGATTTAAAGCAGCTGCTGGACGGCGCCGGTGCCAAAGTGGATGTTCATTGGGAAATGAATGGCCATATGCTGACAGGCACGGAAGTTCAGGCAGCCGCTGAATGGTATAAACAGACACTATCTTAATAAAAACCAGAGAGAAGCATGCCTTCTTTCTGGTTTTTTTATTGAATTATCGTGTTTTGACAGTGAAAAGGGAATGTGAAATAGTAGAATTGTCATAAATAAAAAGAGGTGGCTTATGATTCAAGTGAAAGCAAAACGCATAGTGGACGGGCAAGGGCGGGTCGTATTGCCGAAAGCGGTGCGTAAAAAGCTGGACATTCAACCGGAGGATCGTGTGATAGTGAAAGTAAAACAAGATGAAATTGTCATTAAAAAACACGTAGACCAAGTAGAAGAAGAGAAGGTTTGCTATGTCACAGGGGTCGCCTCGGCAGAGTGCCAGCCATTTAGCGGCGGCATTGAATTAAGTAAAGAAGCAGCGCTCCTTCTTTTGGAAGAAATGAAGTCTAAACAGTAAACAATTGGCGTATAGTTAAAAGTATGCTAATTTAAAGAGTGGAAATCGAATGAAGGAGAACTAAAATGGATTTTATCACTCTACTAAAAGCAGTTATTCTTGGCCTTGTTGAAGGGCTTACGGAATTTGCTCCGGTCTCGTCCACGGGACACATGATTATTGTCGATGAGATGTGGCTGCAATCACATCAGTTTTTGGGAAAATATGCGGCTAATACGTTTAAAATTGTCATTCAACTCGGATCGATTTTAGCTGTTGTCGTAATGTTTCGAAACCGATTTATTGATTTACTGGGTTTGAAAAAAGAAACACGCGGGCAGGAGGGGCGTCTTCGGCTGACACACGTTCTTGTTGGCTTGCTGCCAGCTGGAATACTAGGTGTTTTGTTTGAAGATTTTATTGATGAACATTTGTTTTCAACAGAAACGGTATTGATTGGTCTTGTTATCGGCGGGTTTTGGATGATTGCTGCTGATTTGCTCGGACGGAATAAACGGACAGTGGAGACAGTTGATCAAATTACATACAAACAGGCCCTTACTGTCGGGATCATTCAATGCCTATCGCTTTGGCCGGGCTTTTCACGATCTGGTGCTACGATCTCAGGCGGTGTTATGCTTGGCATGAGCCACCGGGCAGCGGCGGACTTTACCTTTATTATGGCTGTCCCGATTATGGCTGGAGCCAGTTTCATTTCACTGTTGAAAAATTGGCAGTATTTTACGATGGACGCACTGCCGTTTTTTGTTATTGGCTTTATCAGCGCATTCATTTTTGCGCTTATCTCGATTAAATTTTTCTTGAAACTTATTAACCGTGTAAAACTGATTCCATTCGCCATTTATCGAATTGTGCTGGCGGCGGTCATTTATTTTATCTTTCTTTAAACGGAGACACTTGTCTCCGTTTTTTTATGTGGAATAATTAACTATGCTTGTATAATGCGAGAAAATCGAAAGAAGTGGTATGATAGGTTTCATTACGCAGAAGACGTGAACAGCAGAAGAAGCAGCGAAGCGGATTGGCGGAGGGCTGCAAAAAGAAAAACTCGGCGTTCTTTGATTTTTCGACGTCAAAAAAATTAAATGAAAAGGGCTCGATTCCGATCAATCATATAAGATTTTAGAGGTGTACAATCCTGCGGAAGAGAAAAAGGTATTATATAAGTTGACCTTATCACTTTTCCTTCTGCTTTTGTGTGAGCGCCGTTTTGGATTGCTGCTGACGATACAGTGCAAGCAATTGCTAAAAATGCAGAAGCAAATATAAAAGCGGTCATTGACTGAGTTTGATTTAGGGAAAGCGGGCATGATAAAATTACAGCACGAATGGATCCCGCAGGCAGCTGTCTGCGGTTTTTTCACAATGGAGGTTTATATGAACGAAACAAAAATCGAACAGTTAAAAGGAATTACAGCCGGTGTCAATACGGACAATGGCGACGACTTTCTTTATTCAATGGAAGAATTGAAGAATTTGGCCGAAGCGTGCGGCATTGATGTGAAAGGTGAGCTGACACAAAATTTGCCGCGTGTCCATTCGGCGCTTTATATGGGAACCGGGAAAGTAGAGGAATTGAAAAACCTTGCTGAACAGATGGAAGCGGACGTTGTCATTTTTGACAGCGAACTGTCGCCGTCGCAAATTCGTAACCTTGAAAAAGAACTCGACTGCGAAGTCATTGACCGGACGATGCTCATTTTAGACATTTTTGGCCGGCGTGCAAAAACGAAAGAAGCGCAGCTGCAAGTGGAGATGGCAAGGCTTCAGTACATGCTGCCGCGTCTTGTCGGCACGTATGTGGCCCTTGGACGGCAGGGGGGCGGATCAGGTTTTAAAAACCGTGGTGCCGGTGAAACAAAGCTCGAGCTCGACCGCCGGAAAATCGAATCGAAAATATCCTATTTGCGCAAAGAACTGGCAAAAATTTCTGAACAGCGGACGGTGCAGCGCAGACAACGGCAAAAAAATAATATGCCTGTTGCCGCGCTTGTCGGTTATACGAATGCAGGGAAATCGACGGTCATGAATGCGATGCTCCAGACACATGGCGGAGACGGAGCGGAAGTATTTGAAAAAGATATGCTGTTTGCGACACTTGATACATCCGTCCGCAGTATCGAGCTGCCAGATAAAAAAGAATTTTTGCTTGCCGATACCGTTGGATTCGTTAACAAGCTGCCTCACCATCTTGTTAAAGCGTTTCGTTCAACACTTGAAGAAGCGGCGGAAGCAGATGTGCTTGTCCATGTGATTGACGTATCAAGTTCTCAGTTTGAGACGATGATGGACATTACCGAAAAAACACTCGCCGATATTGGCGCAAAAAACATGCCGGTTATTTACGCGTACAATAAAGCCGATCTTGCTGGCATTGAGTATCCGGAAGCAGCCGGTGATTCGGTTTATTTATCCGCAAAAGAGCGGGCCGGTATTACGGAGCTGACCGATGTGCTGAAGCGTCATTTATTTAAAGACTACGTTCGCGCTACATTGCTTATTCCGTTTGATGAAGGGGAGGTGGTTTCTTATTTTAATGAACATACCGCCGTTCTTAAAACGGAATACGAGGAAAATGGGACGAAGCTGACGGTAGAGTGCAATCAGGCAGATTATGAAAAATACAAGTCATTTGTTGTGAAATAATGAACCAGTACGTCTTTTGAGTGCTTTTGTGAGTGTAAAGAAAATAAAAGGTGATATGTTAGGCAGCAAGAGTCCTGTTTTCATACAGGATTTTGCTGCCTATTTTTGGGTGCAGCCACTTTCGGATATAGGAAAAGGAAATTACTTCACGAACGGAGCTCTTTTTAGAAGAAGGGGTATAAGTAAAAATTTTCTTATTTGTCCTTCAAGAACTTTTTTTGAATATTACAATAAAGATTTTAAAAAAACAAAAGCAATATTTTAAAAATATAACCTTTATTAATGCGTTATCATTATTTCATGAACTGAAAACGCTTTCTTAATATAAGCATTCATTTTGATAAACACCTATTTAGAAAGAGGAGGATTTTATATGGAAGGAAAAGGAAAGATTTCTTTGCCGGCAAGTGTTGAACAATCATGGGATGTGCTGATGGATCCCGAGGCATTAAAAAATAGTATCATGGGCTGTAAAAAACTTGATGTGATAGCAGAAAATAAATATGAGGCAGACATTTCAATGGGAGTAGCTGCTGTAAAAGGGGATTACTTCTCAACGATTGAATTAACAAATATTCAAAAGCCAGAAAGCTACCGAATGATTATTAAAGGGGATGGAGCTTCAGGGAGCATTGAAGCGATTGCGGATGTAAGCCTGGAAGCAGTAGATGAAACAAAAACGATTCTTCATTACTCATATGAAGCAGAAGTTGGCGGGAAAGTGGCAATGGTTGGCCAGCGTATGCTTGGCGGAGTTGCAAAGCTTGTGATTAAAGATTTCTTTAAGAAATTTGAAAAAGAATTAAAAAAAGTAGAGTCAAGTCGCTAATTATTATATCAATCGGCAGAAAGGGGCGCTTTTTGAATGAAATTAGGAACAATGTTGAATTTTGCTGTTAAAAGATATCCAGACCATGTCGCTTTAGTTCAAGATGACAAATCTTACACGTATACTCAATTAAATGCAGAGGCGGAGAAGGTGGCGGCTTCTCTGCAGCACATGAACATTCAAAAACAGGATCGCGTTGTTGTTATATTGAAGAATCGAATTGAAAATATCATGATTTATTGGGCGTTGCAAAAAATTGGCGCTATTTATACGCCATTGAACCACCGTTTATCTGCAAAAGAAGTGGAATACTGTGTAAGTGACGCTGAAGCGAAAGCGGTTGTATATGAAGCAGCGAGCCGGGCTTCTGTACTTGGCGCAAACTTAAAAGATAAACCGATTTTGATCGGGATTGAAGACGGGGACGGTGTGGACATTTCTTATCCGGAACTGGTAGAAAAAAGCCCGGGGAGCTACGAAAAACCAGATCTAGATGAAGATGATATTTCGCTCATGCTTTACACATCAGGAACAACAGGGCGTCCAAAAGGGGTTCCGAGAACTCACCGCAATGAATACGCGGCAGCGATGGCACACATTGTTCAAAACCAATACCAACTATGGGAAAGCACTCTTGGGGTCATGCCGCTTTACCATACAATGGGTGTGCGTTCGCTTCTTTCAATGACATTCTTAAATGGAAAGTTTGCCCTTCTGCCAGACTTTGATTCAAGAGATGCGTTATCGATTGTAGAAAAAGAGAAAGTCACGTCTTTATATTTAGTTCCTACTCTTTACCACGATATGTTAAATCACGCTGAATTTCATAATTATAACCTTTCAAGCCTTAAAAAAATTGGCTACGCGGGTGCAGCGATGACAACGACACTCGCTAACCAGTGTGTAGAGTTATTAAAACCGGACATTTTTGTGAATCATTATGGCAGTACGGAAGTATACACATTCACGATTTGCCCTGATGTACACAGCAAGCCTGGAAGTGCAGGGAAACCGGGAATTCATCAAGAAATCCGTTTAGTAAAACCTGATCCGGATGGTCTTTCTACCCCTGATGATGTTGTCGAAATAAAAGAACCTGGTGAAATTATCGTAAACCTGGAATCCATCGAAGCGTTTAAAGGGTATTGGAACCGTCCGGACGCGACAAGTAAAGCCATTCGAGGTGGCTGGTATTTCACAGGTGATATCGGTTTTCTTGATGAAGACGGGGATTTATTCGTCGTCGGCCGTGTAGATGATATGGTTATTTCTGGAGGGGAAAACATTCATCCACTTGAAGTGGAAGATTGTCTCGCGCAACATCCGAAAGTATTGGAAGCAACAGTTATTGGGGAACCAGACGGTCGCTGGGGACAAATTGTTTCCGCGTATATTATTCCGAAAGATCCTACTGTAACGGCACAGGAGTTGGATGAGTTTTGTAAAAACCATCCCAACATGTCGAATTTCAAAAGACCTCGTAAATATACATTTGTAAAAGAAATACCAAAAAGCCCAGTCGGCAAAATTTTACGCAGAAAATTGCGCGATGGGGAGTTTGTAGAAGTGAATGATTCAAATGAAGCAGTCAGCCAATAAAATTTAATTTCAAATGGGGGACGAAAAAATGTCGGTTACGGAACAAACATACGACCATATTCGAATTGAGAAAAACGCAGAAAAGAAAACAGCAGAGATTATCTTTGACCGCCCGGAGAAAATGAACTACATCAGCATGGCAGGGAGAGACCAGCTCGGCGGCATTTTTGATCTGCTAAATGCAGATGATGATGTTCGTGTTATCATCCTAAAAGGAGCAGGTGACGTTTGTTTCTGTGCCGGAGGAAGCATTCCGGAATTCATGACGACACATCAGGAAAAATTATCTCATTTAGCGGATAATGTAGCGGCACCTGAGCGTTCGCCGAAGCCGGTTATCGCGCAGCTGCAGGGGTATACATTTGGCGTTGGCCTGGAGCTTGCGATGGCGTGTGATTTCCGAATCGCAGCGGAAGACACGCTGATGGCGCTGCCGGAAATGAACCTGGGGATGATTCCGGGAAGCGGCGGCACACAGCGTATCGCGAAGACTGTAGGATTAACACGTGCGAAAGATATGATTATGCGCGCGCGCAAAATTCCGGCGGATGAAGCCTACCAATGGGGCCTTATCACGAAGGTTGTATCGAAAGCAGACCTTCAGGCAACAGTGGATGCGCTGGCGGAGGAACTTGTTCAATTCTCGCCTGTGGCACAGCGTGTAGCGAAAGAAGTCTTGAATGCATCGGAAGAAAGCCCGCTCAGCGCCGGCCTGAAAATTGAAGGAAAAGCATACGGCCTTCTCCGCACAACAGAAGATTTTAAAGAAGGCGTAGATGCGTTTGTTGAGAAACGCAAGCCTGTTTTCAAGGGCAGATAATGTTGAATGAATTCACCGGTAAGATTTTATCGGTGAATTTCATTGCTAATAAAATTCCCATAAAACAGCACAGATAATTGAAAGCGTATTCAAAAAGAGGATTATAGTTAGGTCAGAGGAGGCGTTAAAAATGGGAATGGGTATTGAAAGAGGAACAGATGTTAAACAAAATTTCAAGGATTTTTTCAGTAATTTAACTCCAGCTGCTCTTGGAACGGGTCTGGTGGCAGCACTATTTAGCATTATGGGGCCGGGCCTGATTGTTATGAATGCAGCAAAAACGGGAAATCTGCCTATTGAGCATGCCGTTTCATGGCTGTTTATTATTTATGTGGCCGGAGGGATGTTTACTCTTTTCTTATCGTTCCGCTACCGTCTGCCGATTGTAGTTGCATACAGTATACCGGGAGCCATCTTAGTAGGAAATGCTCTAAATCACATAACACTTAATGAAGCCGTCGGTGCATTTATCGTGTCCGGGTTAGTGGTTACAGTTCTAGGCCTTTCGGGGGTAGTAAAAAGAGTGATCGAACATATCCCTCTTCCCGTTATGCTTGGGATGATTGCCGGCATTCTTCTTTCATTTGGCATTAAAGCCATTCAAGCTGTCGTGGAGGCTCCGGCTGTTGCGGGCAGTACCTTTGCTGTGTTTTTCCTTTTGATGGCAATGAAAGGTTTATCCAAAAAATTCCCCCCAATCTTAGGTGCAGTGATCGTTGGTGGAATCGTCGCTACAGCACTTGGCCAAACGAACTGGGGAGCAATTGAGCCAGCACTTGCTCAGCCTGTATTTGTTATGCCGCATTTTAGTATGCAGGCAATTTTAGAGCTATCATTACCTTTAATTATTCTTATTGTTGGTGTTCAAAACATGCAGGCTGTCGGTGTCCTCTATGCAACAGGATATAAGCCACCTATCAACGCCATGTTTACTCTTCCAGGTGTCGGGACAATCGTAAACTCTTTATTTGGCGGACATCCAACTGTTATTGCAGGCCCGAGTACGGCAATGGTTTCGAGTGATGCTTCTGGAGAAGATAAAAACTTGAGATTTGTAGCTTCAGCTGTTGATGGAATCATTTGGATTTGTTTTGGAATGGTAGCAAGTATTGTAATAGCCATTTCAACCGCTGTACCGGCGCAATTGCTTTCTGTACTCGGTGGTCTGGCGATTTTTTCCGTGTTTATCAGTACATTTGCCGGAGCTTTCAACGGAAAATTTAAAAATGGAGCAATGGTAGCGTTTTTGATTGCTATTTCCAATGTTACAGTATTTTCTGTTGGTTCAGCTTTTTGGGCGTTATTAGTAGGATTTGTCGTCTCGTTATTGCTTGACCGTGATGACTACAAGAAGACAGCCGCTGAAAAAGGGGAAGCTGATGAAAGCAAAAAAGCAGTTACTGCATGAGGGATATTTGTTTCGTAATTGGATACTGAATAGATTTTAAATCCAATTCACTGTTTGTTCGTCTTCGTCATGTTTATTGAAAATCGTGGTGGAGGACAAAGGGGGAGAAGGGGATGCAAACTAGCAATATCCCGGACAAAGAGCAAAAAGTTTCAAGCTGCTTTAATATGAACACAATTAGTGCAGGAGCTCTGGCAGCCATTTTTGGCTGTACAGGCCCTGCATTAATCATCATCAACGGAGCAGCAAACGGGGGATTAACGGAAATACAGACCATTTCATGGTTGTTTTCTGTCTATTTTTTTGGTGGTGTGATTGGAATCATTCTTTCTCTTAAACATAAAATACCAGTTGCCGGTGCTTATTCAATTCCTGGAGCAGTGCTTGTTGCTGGTTCACTGTCAAATTTCACGTTAAGTGAAGCTGCCGGTGCGTACCTATCGGCAGGAATTATTGTCTTATTATTAGGGATTACGGGTGCTATTGGAAAAGTAATGATGTGGATACCATTTCCGATTGTGATGGCGATGATCGTTGGGGCAATGATCAGTTTTGGCACGGAGATGATTACATCAATTGAGCATTCCCCTATCATTGCCGGCTCAGCTATACTCGTGTATCTTTTTTCGTCTCATTACATAAAAAAATTCCCTCCTATTTTAATGTCATTAATCGTTGTTATTATATTAGCAACAACGATGGGGCAATTTCAGGTGCAAGCTTCGGAATCTCATTTTATTCTTCCGCAGCTTATGATCCCATCTTTCAATATTGATGCCATTGTTTCGATTGGCATTCCACTTTCCCTTTTAGTTATAGGGGCTGAAAATGCTCAGGCAATTGGTGTTCTGAAGGCGCAGGGATATAAACCACCAGTTAATAAGATGACGATTTTTAGTGGGATAGGCGGGATTGTGACCGCCTTTTTTGGCGGACATAATGCCAATATCGCGGGAGCCATGACAGCGATTTGTTCTTCTAAAGAGGCTGGTCCGAAACAGGGAAGGTATGCGGCAGTCATTGTATGTGGTTTGTTATTTGTTGCCTTTGGGGTATTCGCGGGCATTATCCTGCCATACGTTATCGCTATGCCCAAAGTGTTAATTGGAACGATAGCTGGATTGGCTATGATCGGTGTTCTGTTAAGTTCACTGCAAAATGCCTTTTCTGCGCCGCAATTTCAGGTAGGATCATTTTTCTCACTTGTTATTGCGATGTCAGGTGTTGATTTTTTTGATGTAAGCTCTCCTTTTTGGGCCATATTGGGTGGAGTGGCTGTTTCTTTAATTATGGAGAAAGCGGATTTCAAAACAATTCGTCATCAGCAAGGTGAAAATGATAACGATTCAGAAATACCTGCGTAAAGCGAGCAGGTTTTATTTTCGTATTAAAAACAAAGAGCTGTTTTACAAGCTGACTAAACATTGGTTTGTAAGCCAGTTCTTTTCATTTTGACAAATTGTCTTGAGGATATTATATTTATATATTGATAATCATTCATGTTGATTTGATAAATATTTATAGAAAGTTCCTTAAAATTTTAAAACTCAAGACTAGTTTGTTTTTTTATAATGAAGCTACTTTAAATAAAAATATCCGGCAGGCAGGGGTTGAGAGAGACAATGGCTGAGTTATTAATTGTAGATACCGATTACAGATCGATCAATGACATTCGTCAAATTGTTGAAAACAGCGATTATAGTTTTTTACGCATTTACCAGGCGAACACAGCACAAAAAGCATTTGATATCCTCAAACAATCCCAGCCGAGTGCCCTGCTGATGGATGTCTCTCTTCCCGATATGGATGGTATTGAATTTGCCAAGACAGTTCTTCAGCTTTACCCGGATATGCCTGTCATCGGGATTAGCGGGTTGAAGATGTTTGAGATTGTTCAAAGTGCAATTAATGCAGGGGTTTCAGGGTATTTGTTGAAACCGCTTTCTAAGGGTGAGCTTTTGAACACATTTGATCGTGTTTTAAAGTCTGTTATTAAAAAAGAAATGAATCAGACTGTAAGTCAAGATAGATTTGAAATGGATCTTCGAAAGCCGATTCAAAGTGCGGTTCAATATATTCAGCTTCATTACAATGAAAGCTTAACGCTCAAAAACATTTCGGACAAAGTGTATTTAAGTCCTTCTTATTTCAGCAAGTCATTTAAAGAAGAAATGAAAATGACATTTGTTGAATACTTGTCCTGGATTCGCGTTCAAAAAGCAAAAAGTATGCTGCGGATGACCTCACTGCCAATTGATGTTATTGCGAATAATACCGGTTTTGCCAATTCCAGTTATTTTGCGACGACCTTCAAAAAAATAGAAGGGCGAACACCTACACAATACCGGGAATACTTTTACTTGGAACGAACAAAAAATGCACAATCAAAGTAATGCGATTAAATCTGCAGCCCAAGGAGGGGTTACCGTGCTGACAATCATCGATGAGATGTTGAGATGTGACCGGGAAGCAAAAAAAGGAATTTTAGCAACAATCATCAATGTTCAAGGGTCCACCTATCAAAAAGAAGGAGCAAAATGCTTTCAAGCCGAAGACGGGGGCCTGATCGGCTTATTAAGCGGCGGTTGTGTTGAAAGCGATATCATTGAGCATGGCCGTGAAGTACTGGCAAGCGGTATTCCAAAAACGATTCATTATGATTTTCGGGATGAAGGAGATCAAATTTGGGGACTGGGTGTAGGATGCAATGGGGCACTGGACATATTTATTGAGCTATACGATCCTGCTGTCCAGCCCGAAAAATGTGACTATATGAAAAAGGTTTTTACAGCGAAGTCTCCATTTTCGATCGCTACAATAACAAAAGCAGAAAATCCAGAAACATTGGGGGGAAAATGGATTGTAAACAATGAGCAGGAAGAAATCTTTGGCGGCTCTTTGTCACTTCCTGACAATGTAAGAAAAAGAAAACCAATGCTTACAGCTCTTAATGCCGAAACGGAAATATTTTTAGATTATATTGATCCTGTTCCTGAATTAATTATTTTTGGAGCTGGACCGGACGCACTGCCTCTTGTAAGGACAGTGAAAAACTTAGGCTGGACGGTCAAAGTAGCGGATCATCGCCCGGGGTTTGTTACAAAAGAAAATTTCCCGATCGCAGACGAACTCTTTCACGCACGTCTTGGGGAAAAACCGAATGTTTCATTACATGAGAATGCATTTGCGGTTATCATGAGCCATCACTTTGAGCAGGACCAAGCCATGCTGGGTTTTCTTTTGCAGTCTAACATCCGCTACATCGGCGTGCTCGGTCCTTCAAAAAGAACGAAACAGCTGTTAAAACCGCTGCTCGATCGCCATACAGTCGAATCGCTTCGTCTCGACCGTATTTACAGTCCAGTTGGAATCGATATCGGTGCTAAAAGCCCAGAAGAAATCGCGTTAAGCATGGCAGCTGAATTGATTAATATATACCGCAGTGGCAACGCCGTCCACTTAAAGGAAACAAAAGGTGAAAGTCTGATTAATGATTCGAACGAAACAAAACTGCATGTGCTGGCAACATGAAAACGGGCGTTGCAGGCGTTATCTTAGCCGCAGGTTTGTCAAAAAGAATGGGACGTCCCAAAATGATGCTTCCATACAACAAAAAAACAATCGTCCGTCATGTAATCGATGCAGCGCTCCGATCCCGATTGGACAGCGTACTTGTTGTCATTAATCCGCAAATTGAAGGACTTCTTCAGGAAGTGTCCGTTGATGGTGTAATGAAAGTGATATCAAATGATTCCTTTCATTTAGGCATGTCCACTTCTGTTAAGAAAGGAATTCTGTCTATGCCGCACCATGCGGAAGCAGTGGTTTTTCTTCTGGGTGACCAGCCTGGAATCAGTGAGCAGGTTATTAATCAAGTAATAGGGACATACCAAGCTCATGATAAGCCGTCTATCGTTCGTTCCGCTTTTTGGAATGATGAGAAAGGTCATCCTGTTTTATTTAAAAAAATTATGTTTAAGCACCTTTTAAAAGTGGAAGGAGACAGCGGCGGGAAAGCGGTTCTTCAAAGGTTCAGCAGCGAAATCGTTTATGCTGAATTGAATCAGGCAAACATTCCGGATATTGATACTCTTGAAGATTATGAAGTGTTGGTAAAAGAAAAAGGAGGGTGAAGCATGACAAACGTAATTGGAAAATCAGCAACACGGGTAGAGGATAAACGGCTGTTAACAGGCCAGGGAAAATATATCGATGATCTGGGCACAAAAGTGAGCACTGGGCACGCGGCTATTTTACGGAGCTCGCATCCGCATGCATATATCAAATCAATAGATAAAGAGGCAGCCTTAAAAATGCCGGGAGTAAAAGGGATTATTACAGGTGAGGACATACGCGGCCTTGTAAAACCTTTCAGTGTGGGTGTTATGGCGCCTGTAGAGTATTATCCGCTTGCGATTGATAAAGTGCGGTATGTCGGAGAGCCCATGGCCATTATTGTGGCAAAAGACCGGTATGCAGCTGAAGATGCGCTTGAAAAAATCAAAGTTGTGTATGAGGCGCTGCCCCCTCTTGTCGGTATTGAAAGAGCGCTGGAAGAGGATGCACCTATATTGCATGAAAATGTTGGATCGAACATTGCCAATCATCGTGAATTCAATTATGGGGATGTCGACAAAGCTTTTGAGGAAGCGGACCGTATTGTTAAACATAAATTTAATTTTCCGAAATATACAGCAACGCCAGTTGAAACATACGGTGTGGTTGCAGAATATGACCCTGCGCATGATCAATACACTGTGCAGGCCAATTTCCACGGCCCGTTTGTTATTCATTCCATTATGGCGCAGGCACTTCAAATTCCAAGTAACAAATTGAGAATTATTGTGCCGAAAGATATCGGCGGCAGTTACGGGATCAAGGCTGGAATTTTCCCTTACATCGTTCTTTGCGGACTGGCAAGCAAACTGATTGGCTGTCCGGTGAAGTGGATTGAAGACCGGCAGGAGCATCTTTCCTCAAGTGCGAGCGGGACGGACCGAGTGACGTATATCGAAGCGGCTGTTGAAAACAGCGGCAAAGTAACAGGTCTTCGAATGAAGATGATTGATAACGTAGGTGCCTATATCCGCGCACCGGAGCCGGCTTCCCTTTACCGCAATCATGCCAATTCAACAGGAGCATATGATATTCAAAACTTACACATCGATGCGTATGCGATTATGACCAATAAGTCACCGACAGGCTTAATTCGGGGTTATGGCGGCCAGGAGCTGTACTTCCCGTTAGAGCGCATCATGCAGGAAGTGGCAAAAGAGCTGAACATGGATCATGCAGATGTGATCCGCAAAAACTTGGTTAAAGAAGCCCAATTTCCGTATAAAACGGCTTCAGGCGGTACGTATGACAGCGGAAATTACGAGGAATCATTTGAATTAGCTCTTGCAACAGGGAAATATGAAGAGTTCAGAAAAAAACAGGAAGAAGCGCGTAAAAACGGCAAAATACTGGGTGTCGGTCTCGCATGTATCGTTGAGCCGTCCGGTTCGAACATGGGATACATTACCGTCGCGTTAACGCCGGAAGAAAGAGCCGGTTCACTGCCAAAATCAGGCGCATCAGAAGCGGCGACGGTCTCAATGGATCCGCTTGGCAGTGTGAATGTCCGAATTAGCACGACGCCATCAGGGCAGGGGCATGAAACCGTTGCAGCACAAATTGTTTCCGAAGTGTTAGGTCTTCCGCGCGAACAAATTAATGTTGTCGCTGAATTGGATACATCAACAAGTGCCTGGTCGATTGCATCCGGCAGCTATTCGAGCCGGTTTGCGTCATTGGGGTCGAGTGCGATTTATTATGCGGCGCATAAAGTCCGTGCAAAATTATTTAAGATTGCAGCGGACCAGCTTAACGTAAAGGAAGCGGACCTTGAACTGGAAAAAGGATCGATTTTTGTTAAAAATAATCCGGACAAAAAGTTTTCTGTAAAACGTGCAGCTGGTCTTGCACACTGGCATCCAACTTCATTGCCTGATGGAATGGAGCCGGGAATCTATGAAACATATTATTACACAGCTGATGTGGCCCAAGCGCCGAATGAGCAGGATATGATTAATTCATCTGTGACATACGGCTTTGTTGCTGACATGGTGACGGTTGAAATTGATCCGGATACAGCGGAAGTGAAGATCATTGATTACTTTACTGTTCACGATGCCGGCAAGCTTTTGAACCCACTTATTGTCGACGGGCAAATTATGGGTGGCCTTGCACATGGATTGGGCGGTGCTTTATATGAAGAACTCGCTTATGACAAAAACGGCCAGTTTTTAACCGGTTCATTTATGGATTATTTATGCCCGACAGCTCCGGAAATTCCAAACGTGACGATTAAACATACAGAATCACCATCTCCTCTTACGCCACTTGGGGCAAAAGGTCTTGGAGAAGGAAATACAATGAGTGCGCCGGTTGCTGTTGCCAACGCAGTCAGCGACGCACTTGCTCATCTCGATATTATGATTGATGATCTGCCGTTAAGTCCAACACGCATTTGGAAACTAATGGGCGAAGCAAAAGAAAAAGTAACAACACCTTAAACAAGCAACGGAAGGGATGTAAAACATGAAGCCGCCAAAGTTCGAATATTATAAACCTGCAACCCTTGAAGAAGCATTAAATCTTTTGGAAGAAGCCGGCGATGATGGGAAAATCATCGCGGGCGGCCAAAGTTTAGTGCCGATTATGAATATGCGTCTTGCATCGCCAAAATGCTTAATTGACATTAATGGGTTAGAAGAGCTCAGCTACATTAAAAATGAAGACAATACATTAAAAATTGGCACATTAACACGTCAAAGCGATGTGGAACAATCAGAAATGGTTGCCAATGTTTGCGGCTTGCTGGCAGAAGCGATCACACAAATTGGCCATGTACAGACGCGGAATAGAGGAACAATCGGCGGAAGCATAGTACACGCCGATCCAAGTGCAGAACTTCCACTTGCCTTACTGACGCTAAATGGCTCAGTACAAATAACGTCAAAAGATGAAGTCCGTACCGTGGCAGCAGAAGACTTTTTCATTACGTACTTAACAACAGACATTATGCCGACTGAAGTGTTAACAGAGGTAACGATTCCTTTAATGGAAGAAAAAAGCGGTTATTCGTTTCAAGAGGTTGCAAGAAGACATGGAGACTTTGCATTGGTAGCGGCAGCATGCCATATGACAGTGGATGACGAGGGCATTATTACTGCGGTCAGATTGGCTCTTGGCGGCGTTGAAGCCATCCCATTGTTAATTGGGGACGCAGAGGACATTCTCACAGGCGAGCAGCTGTCGGATTTGTTGATGGAGCAAGTAACTGAAAGTGTTGAAATGGAATCCGATCCGGAGTCCGATCTTCACGCTTCAAGTGAATATCGCATGCATCTTGCTAAAGTATTAACAAAACGTGTTTTAACACAAGCCTATGAAAGAGCAAGGGGGTAAAGAAGATGGGCAAACATGAAATCGAAGTAACGATAAATGGGAAAGTATATCAGGAAGAAGTAGAGCCCCGTATGCTGTTAAGTGATTTTGTACGAGATGTATGTGGACTGACGGGTACGCACGTTGGCTGTGAGCATGGTGTGTGCGGTGCTTGTACAATCAATGTGAATGGTTCAGCAGTGAGAAGCTGTCTTATGTTTGCAATTCAGGCTGATGGCCAGCAAGTTCAAACGGTCGAAGGCTTGACCAGCAATCATGAATTAACAGATTTACAGAAAAACTTCATTGAGTGCCACGGGCTGCAATGCGGATTTTGTACAGCGGGCATTTTAATGTCAACGGAGGACTATCTTGAGAAAAATCCGAACCCGTCCTCAAAAGAAATAAAAGAAATGCTTTCCGGTCATTTATGCCGGTGCACTGGTTATGACGGTATCGTAAAAGCAATTGAAAAAACAATTGAAGAAAGAAATCAATCAGTTCTATCTTAATACGAAGGAGACCATACAATGACCATTACGGAACAATCTTACGACCATATTCGAATTGAGAAAAACGCAGAAAAGAAAACAGCAGAAATTATCTTTGACCGCCCGGAGAAAATGAACTACATCAGCATGGCAGGAAGAGACCAGCTCGGCGGCATTTTTGATCTGCTAAATGCAGATGATGATGTTCGTGTTATCATCCTAAAAGGAGCAGGTGACGTTTGTTTCTGTGCTGGAGGAAGCATTCCGGAATTCATGACGACACATCAGGAAAAATTATCTCATTTAGCGGATAATGTAGCGGCACCTGAGCGTTCGCCGAAGCCGGTTATCGCGCAGCTGCAGGGGTATACATTTGGCGTTGGCTTGGAGCTCGCGATGGCGTGTGATTTCCGAATCGCGGCGGAAGACACGCTGATGGCGCTGCCGGAAATGAACCTGGGGATGATTCCGGGAAGCGGCGGCACACAGCGTATCGCGAAGACTGTAGGGTTAACACGTGCGAAAGATATGATTATGCGCGCGCGCAAAATTCCGGCGGATGAAGCCTACCAGTGGGGCCTTATAACAAAAGTGGTGCCGAAAGCGGATCTTCAGGCAACAGTAGATTCCTTGGCGGAAGAACTCGTTCAATTCTCTCCTGTTGCACAGCGTGTAGCGAAAGAAGTCTTGAATGCATCGGAAGAAAGCCCGCTCAGCGCCGGCCTGAAAATTGAAGGAAAAGCATACGGCCTTCTCCGCACAACAGAAGATTTCAAAGAAGGCGTCGATGCATTTGTTGAAAAAAGAAAGCCTGTATTTAAAGGGAAATAAGGAATAAAAGAGTGAAAAAGATTGCAGGCTGTTGACAAACGCTCGCTTTCGGCGTTGCTTGCCAGCTGTGAATGCTCATGACCCTAAAAAGGTCACTCCGCTTCCCATCCGGCTGCGCGTCTTGAAAGATAACCGTTTTCAATCAGCCTGCTTTTTAACTTTGTCCACACTCTCATAGATTTTTTCGTTTTTGGACAAAACAATTAGGAATCTATTTTTCCGGGCTTGTAGAGAAACGAACCATCTCTACAAGCTTATTTTATGAGCAATTCAATATAAAGGGAGGTAGTAAAAGTGGATATTCATTCAAGAGTAAAAACGATGGCGGAAGGTAATGTGTGGAAGTTATTTGGTGTTAATGTGTTAAAAGGCACTGACGGAGAATGTGAATTGGAAATAGAGATGAAAGAAGAATTTAAACAATCCTACGGTTCGATGCATGGGGGGGTTATCGCAACTGCGCTTGATATGTCAATGGCCGCAGCGATCTCGACAACGTTAGAGGACAACAAATACTGTAATACCATCGATTTGTATACGAGCTACCTTCGACCGATGGCTGGAAGCCGGCTTATTGCAAAAGCAGCTATTGTGAAAAATGGAAAGCGTGTAGCTGTTTTGAATGCGGATGCATTCAACGAAGAGGGTAAACATATTGCCACAGCCAGAGGCACATTTATGATATTGGATAAATAGTTTTTAAAACCTGCCTAGATAGTAATTGAAAATTTTAAAAAAACAAAAATTTAAAATAATAAAAATACAATAATGAAATTAAACAACTCGAATTCGAGATATATTGTTAATGAAAACGCTTACTAATTTTAGGGGCAGGGAGTGAAGCATGTGTTAACAAAAGCAGCTGTAACGTATGGAAAAGGGGAACCGTTTCAAATTGATGACATTACCATCGACAAACCAAAAGATGGGGAAGTGCTCATCCGTATTAAAGCGGTCGGTATTTGTCACACGGACTTAATTGTAAGGGACCAATATTATCCTGTTCCATTGCCAGCCGTACTCGGTCATGAAGGATCGGGTATTGTGGAAGAAGTCGGTACAGGCGTTACAAGTGTACAGCCAGGTGATCACGTTGTATTGTCTTTCAGTTCATGCGGGCAGTGTACGAAATGTTTGTCCGGCAACCCTTATGCATGTGAAACATTTTTCGAGTTAAATTTCACAGGCACGATGGGGGATGGCACATGCCGTTTGCACAAAGACCATCAAGACGTATCGAACTTTTTCGGTCAATCAAGTTTCGCCCACTACTCCGTCGTGTCAGAACGTAATGTCGTAAAAGTTCCGAAAGATGTACCGCTGGAAATTCTAGGTCCGCTTGGATGCGGAATTCAAACAGGCAGCGGTGCTGTATTAAATAAATTGCAGCCGGCTGAAGGGTCAAGCATTGTCGTATTTGGCTGCGGTTCTGTAGGCTTAAGCGCAATTATGGCTGCGAACGTTGCCAGCTGCACAACAATTATTGCAGTTGATCTTCAAGAAAGCCGTTTAGAACTTGCAAAAGAATTGGGTGCAACACATACCATTAACCCGAAAGACGTCACCAATACAGTGGAAGAAATTCAAAAAATCACTGGCAGCGGAGCTAATTATTCTGTTGAAACAACAAGTATCCCTGCTATACTGCGTCAAGCGGTTGACTGCCTGGCAACATTAGGAAGAGCAGCAGTCATTGGAGCACCGCCGGTTGGGACAGAAGTTTCCTTAGATGTTAATACGCTTCTGTTTGAAAGATCTGTTACTGGAGTTTTGCTTGGATCGGGCGTCCCGCAGACGTATATTCCAAAATTGATTGACTTGTATAAAAACGGCAAGTTTCCATTTGATAAATTAATTAAATTTTACTCTTTGGAAGAAATCAATCAAGCCTGTGAAGATTCTGAAACAGGAATAACGATCAAGCCAATTTTAAAACTTTCTTAATTAGAGGAGGAAAATATATTGGAAACAAAAACAGCGAAATACACAGACTGGAACAAGCTAATCATCAATGGTGAGTGGAAAGATGGTTCAAGCAGCAAAGAGTGTGTTGTTGAAAACCCTTACAACAATGAGGTGCTTACAACATTTAAATATGCAAGTAAAGAAGACATTAATGAAGCATATGAAGCGGCTGAAAAAGCGCAGGAGCATTGGGGCGCGACTTCTGCTTATGAACGCGTGGAACTGCTTGAAAAAGTAGCGGCTCTTTTTGAAGAAAGAAGAGAAGAACTAGTCCAGCTTTTAGTTGAAGAATCAGGAAGCTCGCAATTAAAAGCAAACGTCGAAGTCAGCTGTTCCATTGCTGACCTTAAAGAAGCGGCAAAATATCCGCTGCAAATGGAAGCATCCATCCGCGCTTCAGCCGTTCCAGGAAAAGAAAACCGTGTGTACCGTGATCCAATCGGTGTTGTGGGAGCGATTACACCATGGAACTGGCCTCTTTATTTAACCATTCGTGTTGTGGCTCCAGCCATTGCAACAGGCAACAGCATTGTTGTTAAATCCGATTCACAGACGCCAATCACCGGCGGCCTTATCATTGCTAAACTCTTTGAGGAAGCTGGTCTTCCAAAAGGCGTATTGAGTGTCTTGGCAGCGGATCTTGAAGAAGTGGGCGATTATTTTGTTGAGCATCCTGTCCCGCAGGTTATTTCATTTACTGGCTCAACGGCAGCAGGCAGACACGTTGGTTCACTAGCCGTGAAAAACGTGAAAAAACCAGCACTTGAACTGGGCGGCAACAATGCGCTTATCGTTCTCGATGATGCAGATGTTGACTTAGCGGTATCTGCCGCTGCATTTGGGAAATATATGCACTCTGGCCAAATTTGTATCGCGCTGAACCGTATCATTGTAGACCGCAAGATTTATGATTCATTTGTGGAAAAATTTAAAGCGGCAAGCATTAAAATTAAAGCCGGAAACCCTGCAGAGAGTGACACAATTATTGGGCCGCTAATTAATCGGAAGCAGGTAGACCGCGCGCTGAATCTTGTCGAACAAAGTATTGGTGAAGGCGCGAGAATAATTTTAAAAGGCGAAGTAAACGGAAATGTTGTAGAACCAATCATTTTAGCGGATGTCACAAATGATATGGCTGTTGCTCAAAATGAAGTGTTCGCGCCTGTCGCGGTTATTATTCCTGTTGATAGTGAAGAAGAAGCCATCAAAGTCGCAAACGGCACGCCATTTGGCTTGAGCGGCGCGGTATACTCAGGTTCCATTGAAAGAGGCATCAATGTTGCTAAAAAAATCAAAACAGGCATGATTCATGTGAACGACCAGTCTATTAACGTAGAGCCAAATGTTCCATTTGGCGGGGAAAAACTCTCTGGAATTGGCCGTTATTGCGGCGAATGGGCCATCGATGAATTTACAACAGTTAAATGGCTATCCGTCCAAAAACAACCACGTGAATATCCATTCTCTTAAATCATTTACAAGTAAGCCCGTTGGATAGAATTGTCCAACGGGCTTAACTATGCAGATAACCTAATTGGTGGTGCCAGTACTTACTATTTGGCACCGCCTTTTTAATTCTGTGAAAAATCACCCCGTGAAGAATAGGAAGCCGCTTTATTTTTTTACTTAGTGAGTTTGTCCCAATCATTTTTTGCTTTTTTTCATAAGATAAAATTGAACAATTAATACAAGGTGCTGATGTATGTATAAATATTTGCCACTGCGTATCACTTTAAACTAAAAATACAAGGATTAACGTACAATGGTTTCATTCCTGGCTGCTTTTGATTATATATGTTGTGTCGTTGCCGGCTATCAGAAGGCTGCTAAAAGAAAGGAGGTGAAAAACAATGCCATTTTTTCCTGAGAATCCTGATTCAAGACCGTATTCGCCTTATCCGGGACCTTATCAACCATACGACAGACGATACCCACCTTATCAAGGATCGTATCGGCCATATGGCGGCGGCAGACCATACCGGCCTTATCCAGGCCCCTATCAACCATATGGCAGACCATATCCGCCGAATCCTATGTCACCTTACCGTAACCCTGGCCCAGGTCCGGGATCTGGATTTTTTACACAAGGTATCAATCCTTTCTCATCCCAAGGAGGACCTTACCAACAGAGACCTGGTACGTGGGGGAATATCAGCCAGATTATGACGAATGTAGGAGACTTATCAAATGGGATTAATGCGCTAAGACAAATGGGTTCTTTTTTTAATATACTACGTTAAAAATAAAAAGATCTGTTTGCTTTTCAGTTGCATCTGAGGCCTTGAGTTCACTTTTAGTTTACGTCTTTACTCGTATCACTTGCAAAATAGTGCATAATTAACGCTTAAATTTCCCCAACGAACAGATACACGCTACATACCTTTGTTATTTGAAGTATATGTGGCGGTACTGAGATTGGGGGATTTTTTTATAAGAACTTTATTTGTACAAGCAGTGTACAAAAATAAGTTCCTCTACCTGTGTTTTCTTTTATCTGGTCTTATAAATAATTGTATATAAGGAAAAAATAAAGATACTGGCATGGAATCTTACTAAACAAGCAAAGGATGTGCATAAGGGTGGAATTTTATCATGGACAAGAAACACTTACCGTCATTCAGTGGGTGTTAAGAGCCATTACCGCTTTTTTATTTTTACTGTTTGCAGCAAAAATAATGGGGCAGCGATCGATTGCTCAGTTAAGATTACTTGATTTTATCGTCGCGATATCAATTGGCAATATTATTGCCCATCCCTTGTCAGATGAAAAAATAGGGATAAAAGGAACACTTGTTACGATGTCTGCCTTTGTCGTTTTATATATATTCGGGGTCATGTTAAGCATGAAATGGCAAAGGTTTCGAAATTGGGTTGAGCCTTCTCCTTATCCGATCATAAAAAATGGGCAAGTAATTGGCAAAAATCTAATAAAAGCGAGAATTTCCATTGATTTCTTATTGTCAGAACTCAGAAAAGGGCAAATTGATGGGATTGAAAAAGTTTCACTCGCTTTATGGGAACCTGGTGGTGCCATTTCCTTTTTTTTAAGCCCTCAGCATCAGACAGTAACTCCGGCGGATTTGAGCTTACCGACAAAACCATTTTCCTTTCAGAAAACCGTTATTAAAGAAGGAAAAGTGGATGTTAATGAATTGAACAATTTGGATAAAGATGAAATCTGGCTGAAAAATAAAATAAAGAGTACATACAATGTTGAGATAAAAGATATTTTACTGGCAACTGTTGATGATACTGAAAATGTAAAAATCTTTTTGTATCAATAATCATCATAACTCAGAACAACGGAGAAACACATTTTCCGGACAAGAATTAGTCTCCTTTTTCATTAAAAGTAAAATTTTCGAGATGTAAACTGTTACAGATTTTCTAACTTTAAATCAATGTAAGGTTGCTCTGTATAGCATATACAGAGCAAAAATGCTTACGCTTACTATTATTATACCGGTGGTCGATCAGGGCTTTTAAATTGAGTGAAAAACAGGATAAAGATAATGATGGGAAGTGCGACAAGAAAAAGGCTGCCTTTAGACGGTCTAATCGTTGGAGTATCTGTTAAAGCCATGGTTATCACCTCCCTTTAATTTTTTTGTGAATCCATGTCAATGTCAAAGTGCTTCGACACAACGGTATTAAATTCTTTAAAGACTTTTGGAGCATTGGGCAGAGTTGGATCGGGTTTTTGAGTTCCAAAAATGGGTCCGGCGATGGTGAAACTAAACCCGTCAGAACTAACCGTTATAGCGCCAATTCCGACCTTGCCGCTGATTAACAACATAGCAAGAAGAATATCTATGGCATCAATCGTTGCATCTACTGCTTGATTGTTGTTTTTCGATTCTATTCGCGATTCTCCGGAAAGGGGGCCGCCAACTGAAAGCGCAAACCCGTCTGGAGTGATAAAAATTCCAATAATTGTAAATTGTCCGGCTAATAATAAACCAGCTGTTATGATATCCATGTCGCGTTGGATAGCACGCAGTATAGAGAGCTCGTGTTGGGTTTTTCTTTTATCGTTCATCTTACACCTCCCCTTATAACATATGTTATTCCGATTGAAAGTAATTTGTATGATTAATTTGTATCAGCGCTGTTCTAGTTGTCCGGCTTTTTTTTAGTTGTGCAACGATACATGAGGAACAAATTTCAAACAGTTTTCATATCCTTTATTATAAAAATTAATCCTCATGTGCGAAGGGAAAATAACAGCTCAGATTTTGTCGTGCATTACCCCTCGGCAGTCACCAGATCATGACCACCAGCAAATTTCTTACTCTTGTGCATAGATATATAAAGGAAAACGAGAAGGAGAATGATTTTGCGTGAAAAAAATTGTATTTGTGAGCGGTGCAAGCGGTGTGGGAAAAACTACTTTATGTGAGATTTTAACAACACAAATAGGACCATCTTATAACGATGAAATTGCTGGAATCGATATGGATGAGGTGTATAAATTTGTGGATCGTAGGTTTCGTAGTCCGCATGGGGGCCGCTTATATAAATTGGCCCGGCATAATACAGGATGCTTAACCAATAATTTTCTGAAAAATGGAATTCATACGGTATTTATATTTGGAATTGAAATTTACAATAAACTGAGGGTGAATGATGTGCTGGAGTATGTACAAATAGATGAGCAAACGCTTGTGTATCATTTCACAATTACCCCGCCGAAAAGAAAGATCATCGAGCGGCTGTTAAAAAGGCAAAACCATGTTCCTGAATGGTTTCACATGCATTTACTGGAAAGAGAGTATTACTATGATGCAAAATGGACCATCCCAATTGATAACTCCAACCTGACCCCACGTAAAACAATGGATATCATCATGGAAAAAATACAGAAAACACAAGGAACGGATTATTTTACGACAAGATCGTAAAGCAGTTCAGCTCTTAGGTTTCGAATAGAATAAGGGAATGCATGCTTTCCGGGTGGAAAATTCACTATACATTCCCTTTGGTCACTTATTAGAAACACTGATAACCTCTTATGTTCGGATATGTCTCGTTATACTACTGTATGCTGCTTATTTGCAAGCCGGATTCGGTTCGGAAAAATATTTGAAATTGCTGCATTTTTTAGAAAGGCTGTTAATTCCAGTCGTTTATGTTCCTTCATTATATATGTGTTGTTACTAAAAACGCTGTAACCTCCACGATTTTAATCATTCGATTTCATTTTAAAGAAGTGCCGGTCATATAAATACGTGAAGACACACGTAAGAAAACAATAAAAGGCTGTTGGTGTCTATTTGACCCGAAGGTACCGTGGAAAGAGGGGCAAATAAAATGATTCAGGGGAGGAGAAGATGGATATCATCGGAAAAACAGTCTCGCGAAAAGATGCATGGGAAAAAGTAACAGGACAAGCAGTATACACAGGAGATAAAAGCGAGTCCGGAATGCTTTATGCAGAAAAGGTGATAAGTCCTTATGGGCATGCGCTCATAAAGAATATGGACCTTTCCAAAGCGAAGAAGATAAAAGGAGTAAAAGCAATTATTACGGGGGGGAATTTACCTTTAACCGGGGAAGAAATTCAAGACCGCTACCCTATTGCCTGTGAGAAAGTCCGTTATCATGGAGAAGTGGTAGCTCTTGTTGTAGCGGATACGCCGAAATGCGCCAGGCAAGCGGCGGATCTCATTCGCGTTGTGTATGAACCTCTGCCTGTTGTGAACACGCCGGGACAAGCTTTCGATCCAAACGCACCTCTTGTTCACGAACAACTGGAGCAATATAAAAAAAAATCTACCGTCTACCCGGAGCCCGGAACGAATATTGCCAATCGTTCTAAAATTAGAAAAGGAGATATCACAAAAGGATGGGAAAAAAGCGATGTTGTAATAGAAAAACGTTTTTCATTTAATCCTTCTGATCACGTAGCTATGGAAACCCGTTGTGCATTAGGGAGAATTGAAGCTGACGGAAAAGTTTTGATCACCTCATCGTCACAGGCTCCATTCATGATTAAACGCTTAATAAGTGAATACTTTGGAATCGAAAACGGGAATGTGATTGTCAATACGCCACTTGTTGGAGGAGGATATGGAGGAAAAGCTTCTATCCAGCTGGAGCTTCTTGCTTATATTGCATCAAAAGCTGTAGGAGGCAGGCTGGTAAGGGTGCAAAACACTCGTGAAGAAGATATCTTAACTTCTCCCTGCCATATCGGACTGGAAGCAACCATTAAACTTGGCTGTTCGCAAGAAGGACTTTTACAGGCGGCTGAAATCCTTTATCTTTGGGACGGGGGCGCTTATTCAGATAAAGCAACGTCCCTAAGCAGAGCGGGTGCAGTAGATTGTACGGGCCCCTACCATATTGATAACGTTTGGTGTGACTCGCTGTGCATGTATACGAACCACCCGTACGCGTCCCCTTACAGAGGCTATGCCCATTCAGAAGTGTTATTTGCTTTTGAACGTACAATGGACGGTTTGGCAGACAAGCTCAGGCTCGATCCCCTTGAATTCCGGCACAAAAATGCAATTCGTCCTGGAGACACAACGCCTACACAAGTTTTGCTGAACAAGAGTAATGTTGGCAATTTGCCGGAGTGTATTGATCGATTGAAAACATTGATGGAATGGGAAAAAGGGCAAAAAATCGATCTCGGTCATCATAAAATGAAAGTGAAGGGAATCAGCTGTGTTTGGAAGACATCAACTATTGACACAAATGCAGGCTCCGGGGTTATTTTAACATTTAATCCCGATGGCAGTGTGAACCTTTTATCCGGAGTCGTTGAAATCGGGACGGGAACCAAAACGGTACTTGCTCAAATTGTTTCAGAAAAGCTAAAAATGAAGTTTGAAAACGTACATGTCCAAATAAAAGTGAATACACAAAACACGCCGGAGCATTGGAAGACAGTCGCCAGCCGTGGAACCTTCATGGCGGGAAGAGCCGCATTGCAGGCAGTTGATGATGCGATCGGCCAGTTAAAGCACCTGGCTTCGTGTGTGTTAAGAGCGCCTGTTGAAGATTTTGAAATCGGGAGAGAAAGGGTTTATCTCCGGGACGACCCATCTATCGGATTATCGTATAAAGATCTTGCCTATGGGTACACCTATCCGAATGGAAATGCCATTGGAGGACAAATCATTGGCAGGGGACATTATATACTTAGGCATCTCACCTATTTAAACCCTGAAACAGGCGCAGGAAAGCCGGGGCCGGAATGGACAGTCGGTGCACAAGGGGTTGAAGTGGAGTTTGATACGCGGGAGTATACGTACAAAATAACAAAAGCCTTCTCTGTCATCGATGCTGGAAAAGTACTGAATCCTAAAATGGCTGAAGGACAGATAATGGGTGCCATGAGTATGGGACTTGCGTTTGGGGGAAGGGAAACATTTTATTTCGATGATCTCGGCCGAGTGCTGAATCCTCAGTTAAGAACCTATAGGCCGTTACGGTACGGTGAGAATCCTGAATATATTTGTGAATTTGTTGAAACACCGCAAATAGACGCGCCGTATGGTTCAAGAGGGGTTGGAGAGCATGGACTCCTCGGTATGCCGGCAGCACTTGGCAATAGTTTGTCTTTAGCTGCAGGCGTTTCCTTAAACCAATTACCATTGCTTCCTGAATTGATATGGCGAAAAAAGGAGGCGGCAAATAGAGGTGATTCCTTATGACTTTCGTTACTACAAACCAACATCCATTAAAGAAGCGGCTGATCTATACCAAACCATAACCGCTGAGGGCGGGAAACCTGTCTACTATTCAGGCGGCACTGAGATCATTACGCTTAGCCGGTTAAATCTCGTCTACACCGATGCTGTGATCGATATTAAATCCATTCCTGAATGCCAGGAATGGGGGTTTCATCATGAAGAACTCATAATAGGTGCTGCATTGCCTCTCAGCTTTTTTGATGAAAAAAGAGATTTTCCACTCCTAACCGAGACAGCAAGAGAGATTGCGGATTATACGGCACGAAATAAAATTACAATTGGCGGCAATATTTGCGGGCAAATTTTTTATAGAGAAGGCGTCCTTCCTTTTCTCTTATTGGACAGCCAAGTCCTTATTGCCGGAGAAAGCGGAGTGCGGAGGCAATCACTGAAAGAAGTATTTATTGAAACGTTAACGCTGAAGGACGGAGAATTTCTTGTTCAGCTCACAACAAAAAAAATAGATTTACGATTGCCTGCTCTTAGTGTAAAGAAACGTCAGCAGTGGAAGACCGGGTACCCGCTTTTGACAGTTGCCTCTGTAAAAAAAGACGGCCTCCTCCGGTTTGCGTTCAGCGGGGTTTGTCCGTTTCCATTTCGATCTGAACAAATGGAAGTTGTTTTGAATGACAGGAAGAAGCCGTATGAAGAGCGTGTCTTAGACTCGTTCAAGTATTTACCGAAGCCCGTTCTAAACGATACGGAAGGATCAAGTGAGTACCGGTTATTTGTTTTGAAAAATACAATTATTGATTTTTTGAAGAAATTAGAAGGTGATCAACGTGAGTGAGAAGAAGTCAAAAAAAGTCACGATTGACATGAATATTAATGGAGAAAAAGTTGAAACAGATATTCTGGCCGCTGATCTTTTACTGGATGTAATACGAAATAATTTAGGATTAACGGGAGCGAAGCCCGGTTGTTTAAATGGGGACTGCGGGGCATGCACCGTCATTATAAATCAAAAGCCGATGAAATCATGCCTTACGCTGGCTATTGAAGTAGGAGATAAGGAAATCACGACGATTGAAGGACTGCTCCATTCACCGGTCCAAAAAGCCTTTGTGGACGAGTTTGCTTTTCAATGCGGTTACTGTACGCCGGGATTTATTTTAAATAGCCATGCGCTGCTTATGAATGATCCGAATCCTAATAAAGAAAAAATAACAGAATGGCTATCTTCCAATATTTGCCGATGCACAGGATATAAGGAAATTGAGAACGCTATTCAGGCTGTCATGACGAAAACACATAATAAAAATGATTCAGACTGATTGGAGAAACAATGGCTTGGAGCTGTCTCTTTGTTTTGGGACAGCTCCAAGCAAATTATAACGATTTATAAACAACCTCTCTGGTTTTTGTGAAATGTTGGTTTTTATAAAATTGTTTTGCATACGTGTTTTCAGTCCAATATTCGAGTTCAACCAGGTCGATATTTAATTTTTTCGCTACGGTGTATATTTCCTCCATTAATTTTGAGCCGTAGCCCTTTCCTCTATGCGTTTCTGTGATGCTTAACTGATGTACATATACAGAATTTAATTCTTTGTTAAAAGCCATTTCTGGATAATTTCGTATCTCTAACCAAGAATATCCAAGTGGTTCGTGATGATCTTCTAAAATCAAAAAAACGAAACGGTCGATATTGATGACACTTTTGAAGAATTCTTTCACATCATGATGGTCATACTCTTTAAAATATTCCGGATACAGTTTTGCATGCACATCGTGAACAGATTCACTTAACTTTGCGATTGTCTCAAAATCACGACTTTGATAAATGTTCATAATGCCTCCTATTTCCCCTAATATTTTTTCCTTGAAAAACAATACGTAAGGCGAAAAGGGGTCATGTGAAAATTTTTTGAGCACGTAAAATTCTATCTTTTTCTAACCTGCAAAATTTGTATAGTTCCTGAAATAAATATATGTAAGGAAACGATCATTACTACTTGAATAATGACCGTTTCCGGATTAAACAGGGACCGAAATGTTAAAACGGGAGGTTATTTTTAGTAACCGTATCCGCGACTGAATGATGCGCCGATGATGATTAAAAGGATGAATAAAACAACAACCAATGCAAAGCCGCTGCCGTATCCGCCGCCACCGTATCCTACTGCACTCATATCTGTCACCTCCTTTAAAATCCGAGGAATTTCTTGATTATTTGAGAAATCTCTCGGTTTTTTGAGTTTATGGACGTGGAAAATGGAGTCCCGCCATTTGCTCATATGAAAAGCTGGCTTTTAACTAGAGAGATTCATTGAATCTAGGCAATGAACCTTCTAGACCATTCATTAGCAGTAATACCCATGATGGCCATGATGACCGACCAAAGAAGCTCCAACAATAATGAGAAGAATAAACAGCACAACCACTAATGCAAACCCCCGGCCAGCTCCATAGCCAGGTGAAACAACTTGACTCATGGAATTTCCACCTCCTTTTCTACATAGTATGAGAAGTTACATCTGTTGGTTGGGCAGAGAGGTAGGAAAATGAAAAATCGTTCATCCTTTTTAGGATCGCAGCCGGGAAGTGATTGACGCTCTTTTTACCAGAAGAACGCTGATGCTAAGGCAAATCCACCAATTGCAGCAAGTGCGATTGGAACGCCAAATCCAAATCTGCCATATCCATATCCATATCCATATCCATAACCGAATCCTCCCAGTCCTCCAGTAGGTTCAAGCCAAACGTGCCGCGGTGTAACTCGCGTGATTTTCCCTGTATAAACCTTGCCATCGTGACATGTGAGCCGTACCATTTTCCCAACATGCTTACAGCAAAGACTATACATATGTGGATGAGACATATCTCTTCCTCCTTTTCAATTAAATTTGCATTGGTTATGCATAATAGTTTATGCGGATAAGAAAATCTTGTATGAGATAAAAGCCTGTAAATGTAATTTATCGTCATTTAGGTGAAAAAATGTGCTTCTATTAATAAAAAATAGTCGTGTACATAAGAATAAAAGAGCACGGAAAAGGAGGTGCGGCGTCTTGCCTGTATTAGACACCCGAACATGGATGTATGATTTTTTGAAAGCCTGCAAAGAACAACACCTTAAGAATCCTTATTTCATTCAGTGTGACGTTTTGTGCTCTTCACTTAAAAATTTATTTCCTGATATAAGTGTCGAAGAACTTCATTACCATTTGTTAACTATTGGGTTGTTTGAGCCCTCGGAATGGAAGGCTATTGAACAGACCGTTTATCGAATGGAGAAAAGCAGTATGTGGGAGCTTGTGAGTCAGGAATATGAACGATTAAAAAGGAAATGGAATGGTCCAGAGATACCGATCATCATTTTTCCAATTAGAAATGCTCATCTGACAAGAAATAAAAACACTGTTTTAAAAAATGGAGCGGCTTTTAAGGAAGCAATCTTTTTGTTTCTATCGCCTGATTTGCAAAAAGAAGAGATAATGGCTTTATTGGCACATGAATATAACCATGTGTGCCGGCTAGCGTATTTAGGTAAAGATGAAAAACAATTATCTCTAAAAGAAGCTCTCATTATTGAAGGGTTTGGGGAATTTGCTGTGAAAGAATTATATGGGGAAAAGTGGTTAGCCCCCTGGATTAATTTCTATTCATTTGATGAGACAGTGGAAATTTGGAAAAAGAAATTCATCCCGTCTTTAAATATCGTTGGAAAAGAAAAATATGACGTTTTTTTATATGGAAAAAACAACCGGCACCTGCCAAAGTGGATTGGGTATCATATCGGTTTTCAAATTGTTGATTCTTTTCATTCTCTTTACGGTCCCTTTAAAGATGGCGGGTTGTATACGAAAACTGCTGACGAGGTGATAGCCGGATCTACATTTCGATATGAATCATGATGTACAAAAATGATCGTTATCATCTGTCGTTGATTTGCAAAAGGGATATATTTTATGAATGGAAATATATCCCTTTTCCTTATTAAGATATGAAAGGTTTGCGAACAGCTATAAACATTTTTAGCAATAACCGCCGTATCCACCCATAAATGATGCTCCAATGATAATTAAAAGAATGAACAATACGACGACCAGCGCAAATCCACGTCCTGCTCCAGCTCCATAAGATGCTACTCCGCTCATAATTCTCCACCTCCTTTTCTACAGAGTATGAAAAATATAAGAAGTTGTTTGGACAGAAGTCGAGAAAAAAACTTTTTTGCAAAATCACTGCTTTTTTATACCCATCTTTCATAACTAAAAAGTAACTGCTTTCAAATAGGAGCAATTACTAAAGATAATAAACATAATAGTATAGGAGACGGAAGCCCTAACAAAGATGGAGTGATCCTCCTTGTTGATCTTATTTTATGTTCTTAAAAATAAACGTGCTTTTTTCAAATTATCTGTTCCCTGTACACACACGCAATATGGAGAAGTTGTACAGATGAAAACGAAATAAAAACAAACTTTCCAATTGTATCTGTTATTAAAATCATCTGTATTCGCCGAAAGACAAGCTCCTAACTGAGTTAGTGAGCATAGTTTGTAAAGAGGTTCTGTGTATGGCACACAGAACTATCATATAAATCAGGAGAGGAGAGATAAACAATGGATTCTGATAAAAATAACTTGCCAAGCCTGTTTCAAAACTCTTTTTCAAACTTTATAAAATCGTTTGATTCTTTTTTCGAGGAATCATTTAGACATTATGAGGATTTCTTCAACCAGTCGTTTGCTGTTACCTCCTATGAAACAGGTTCAGACATGGTCATTGAAGCAGAACTTTTAGGGTGCAGGCGAGACCAGATTCAGATAAAAATTCTGCCAAATGGTCAATTAAAGATCAGTGTGGAAAATGCCAATTCAACAGAAGAAGAAACGAAGGAGGGTGTCGTTTTCCTTAAAAATCAATCATTGCAACAATACGAGAGAATCATAACATTGCCTTATTCCATCTCAGATGAGACGGCAAAAGCGTCATTTAAAGATGGGGTCTTAAGAATTATTATGTCGAAAGGAAAACAAACAGAAAAAACCATTGAAATTGAATAATTTATAGTATGGTTAGAAAGCAGAAACAGGACGAGTTAAACGTTAAGAAGCTCGCATATGATTCCATGCCGGCTTAATAAATAGAAGCAGCCCCACAAATGTGTGGGGCTGCTTCTTCGGGCCCGCATGATGCGGGTCATAAAGGCATTGCGACAAGATGTTACGATTTTAGCCTTTGCTCCTTGGGCCCGCATGATGCGGGTCACGAAGGCGTTGCGACAGGATGTCGCGATTTTAGCCTTTGCTCCTTACATTATGTCGTCTGAACGGCATCCACCAGTTCGCGGAACCGAGCAGTTTCATTAAGCTTGGCACAAGAAGGAGCCGGACGATGGTCGCATCAATCGCAATCGCGACGGCAATGCCAATTCCAATTTGCTTGACCGGGACAACACCGGTAAATGCAAAAGCACCGGTAATCACGATCATAATGAGTGCGGCAGACGTAATAATCTTGCTCGTGCTCGCCAGCCCTTCTACTGTCGCATATGTGTTGTCGTGTGTTTCCAAGTAATACTCGCGAATGCGGGAAATGAGAAATACTTCATAATCCATGCTTAGGCCGAAAACAAGACTAAACACTAAAACTGGCAAAATAAGTGAAATATCAGCCGGGTCCATTCCGAAGTGGCCGCCCTGGAACAGCCAGACGAGAATGCCGAATGTGGCGGCAAGGCTGATAACGTTCATTAAAATCGCTTTAAGCGGAATAATGATCGAACGGAACGCAATCATTAAAATAAAAAATGTTGAAATTAAAATGACCGACAAAACCGGAATCACTTTATTAAAAATTTCATCGTACAGCTCCTGGTTAAACTTCGGCTGTCCGCCAAACATGATGTCCGCCGGCCAGTCGTCCGCGCTCCAGTTACGAACGATCGTCTGCGCCGTATCAGAATCCGCCTCCACATCAAGTGAGATAGGGATGAGCAGCTTGTCTTCTTTTATAAAACCATCAATGGCCGGCTGAAGCTGGGCGGCTGCCTGTGGGTTTTGGAGAACAGCAGCAAGCTGAACCGGATCGGTTTGGCCGCTAATGGAAAATAACGTTTCTGCTCCACTAACAGCTTCTTCTCGTTCGAATTCATCCTGTAAATTCTTCATCACAGCAAGCCCGTCTTCACTGAGCCAGCCATCTTCTCTTTCCGCTGCAGCATATACTGTTGACGCGGCATCCTGCATAAATTCCCGCTCAATTTTGTCGTAGGCTGTCCGTGACTCAAACGTTTTTGGCAAAGAGTCTGCCGCCGGAATGGCAAGATTCATCTTTTGTACCGGAACGATGCCAGCGCCGAGAATGAGTAGCGCAAGCAAGGCAATCAGTATCGGCCGCTTCATGACAAAGCCGGCAAAAGTGCGCCATCGATTGGACGTATCGGGATTCGGACGGACAATCTGCCATTTATTTATGCGGTCGCCGAGTAGCTTCAGCATGGCCGGCAAAAGTGTCATGGAGGCGATCACTGCAATGGCAATAGCTATCATTCCGCCGATCGCCACATTTTTGAAAATATCAATATCGATTAACATCACCGAGCCGAGCCCGATAAACACACACAGCGCGGAAAACAAAATCGAGTGGCCGGCTTTAGACTGTGTGATCTGAAGTGCCTCATCAATCGTCCGTCCGTTCGCGCGTTCTTCTTTATAGCGATTAATAAATAGAAGCGAAAAGTCAATTGACAGCGCCAGCCCAAGCATCGGCACAATGTTTAAAATAAATATCGCCAGGTCCACGGAGTCGGCAATGAACGATAAAATGCCGAAGCCGGTCACAATTGTGACACCGCCAATAATGAGCGGCAAAATCGATGCAACAACGGTTCCTAACGCAAGCAAAAGCACAATAAGCGCCACCGGCAGACCAATCAGCTCTGCCCGTTTTAAGTCGTCCTGGCTTGCCTTGTTAATATCTTTTGAGATGACCGGCCCGCCTGTTAACGAAATGCCATCTTCTTTTTTAATAATCGACCGGACATCGTCAATAACAGGGTCCATTGCAATAAATTCGTCGTCGAAGTGAACAGCTGCATACGCGATATCGTCTTTCAGCCACTCTTTTTTAACAAGCGGCGAGTCCACCGTGGAAGGAGAAACATCGTCGTCAATCTCGGTTAACACCGATTCGATTTTTGACTGAAAAGCATCTGCTGACTCGCTTTCGCTTTTTTCAAACAAAACGAGCAGTGTATGCTCCGGAAAATCGAATGTGTCATGCAATTTCTGCTGAACAGTTTCATAGTCGCCATCTGTCCGGAATCCATCACCTTCAAGCTTAGAAGGAAGCTTTGCGGCAAAAAAGCCGAAGACAACAGCAGCGATCAGCCAAAGAACGAGTATGATTTTCCAAAATTGAATAAAAAGTGGTTGATTGTTCACGATAATAACTCCTTTTTTTCTCTATATTTCTATCATAAAGGAAAAACAGCGCTACTGGAAAATAATTAAACTATATAAATTGAGCGAAGATTTTTACTTTAGAAAACAGGGACTGTTTAGGCTGGTGTGTTTCGTATAGGTGCAAGGATGATCACCGATTTGTTTTGGAATCCATCCTGCTCAACAATCCCTTATGTGCCCAAGTATGAGTCGGTCTTGTGGAGGTTTTTGAACAGGGGCCGATAGGTGAAGCCGGCGGACTTCGCGTTCCAAAGGCAGTGCGGCAGCTTCCCCGGCTGCGCCTGCGGGATCTGCCGATTCACTGTACGTCCCGCAGGAGTCTTCGTCCGGCCCGCTTCACCAAGTGTTTTGAGAAAAGCGGTGAGTGTTCAAGCTAGTGCGCTTTGCTCTTTAAATGGATGATCGCTTCGTTTTAAATCGAAGCCTGCAAGCCTCCTTTTCTTCTTTATCCTTACTTGTCAAAAAGCAGAGGCGGCGGGTGTGCGGCGCAGACTCCAGTGGGACTAGCGGGCCAGATGAGATCCGTACAGCCGCAGAGCGGCGGAAACGAGTTCAGCGCCTGCCTCATGGTGCGCGAAGCCGTGCACCCGCCACCATTTCGGCTCCTGTCAAAAGCAGTTCAACTTATATAGGAAAAGATATTGACATTGAAAATCATTATCAATATAATGAAAATTATGAAAATCATTCTCATTTAAGAAGAAAGGAGAAAGAAAATGTTTATTGAAATGAAAACGATCATCGTGCAGCCTGGTACAGCTCATCTTATCGTGGAAAACTTTCAAGGGAAAAATGCAATGGCCGATATGGATGGCTTTATCGATAAACGCATTCTTGTTCGGTCACGCAACAAAGAAGAAGAAAAAGTGATTGTGACGATTCGCTGGGATTCTGAAGAAGCGTATAAAGGCTGGAAAAAAAGCCCGATTCACATTACGGGGCATCGTGAAAAACGTGAAAAGCCGCCATACGTGATCGATTCCATGAGCGAAACGTTCACAGAAGTGTCATCCGTAACGCCTGTTTAACCGGACATGTACTTGCGCCGACAAGCTCTTTCCTTTAAAATGAAATGGAAAAGCTGTCGGAGGAGAATAGTGATGTATAAGCTAGATGACTCACTTGGGTATAAGCTGTTTCAAAGTTCGCGGCTCATGACCAACAGGCTGAACCAGTATTTCCGATTAAAAGGCTATCCGATTACACATGAACAATGGCAAGTGTTAAGCCGTCTATTTGACAAAGACGGACAAACACAGCAGTCGCTCGCTGCGCTAAATGAACGGGATGAACCGAGCGTATCACGCCTCGTCGCCAATATGGAACGAAGCGGGCTCATTGAAAGGCGTTCACACCCGACAGATAAACGGATTAATCTTGTATTTTTATCGGAAGAAAGCAAAAGGCTAAAGAAAGAATACACCGCAGTTGCTGAGCAGACGATTCAAGATGCGTCTTTTGGCATTGACCCGGATGCATTTGCAGAATGCCTGTGGACATTGGATCAAATCCGTCGCAATTTGGCGTAAAAAAGCGTGCCGGTTCTTAATCGGCATTTATATTTTTCACTTCAATTGAGAATGAGTCTCTCTATCATCATTTGCATGACAGCAATACAAAGGTTAGGACAAATTATGAAAAAACGTTACTTAGTTCTATTGCTTATTGTGTTATCTTTTACATCGTTATTTGTCGGCGTGACAAGTATTTCGCCGATTGATCTATTCCGGTTTGATGATCATCAGACGCAAATCTTCTGGCAAAGCAGGGTGCCGCGGCTGATCAGTATTTTAATCGCGGGTGTGACACTGAGCATCAGCGGGTTTATTATGCAGCAGTTAAGCCGTAATAAATTCGTTTCTCCAACAACTGCAGGGACGATGGATTCGGCCCGGTTCGGGATTTTGATCGCGCTCATTGTGTTTACCTCCGCCAGCCCATTTGAAAAAATGGTCGTTGCGTTTATTTTCTCGCTTGCGGGCACTTTTTTGTTCATGAAAATCCTCGACCGGATTAAAATGAAAGATCCGATTTTTATTCCGCTTGTTGGGCTCATGTTCGGGAATATTATCAGCTCAATTACGACGTTTTTTGCATACAAGCATGACTTGATTCAAAATATGTCGGCCTGGCTTCAAGGGGATTTCTCCATGATTACGGCGGGCCGCTATGAAATGCTTTATATCAGCATTCCGCTCGTTGTGATTGCGTACATATTTGCTGACCGGTTTACGATTGCCGGCCTCGGCGAAGATTTTGCAAAGAACCTTGGCTTGAATTATAAACAGGCTGTAAATATTGGTTTGATTATTGTTGCATTGTCCACGACGCTCGTTGTGTTGACAGTTGGGCTTATTCCGTTTCTTGGTCTCGTTGTTCCGAATATTGTGTCGATTTACCGGGGCGACAATTTAAAAAACAGCTTGTATGATACGGCGTTGCTCGGTGCAGTATTCATTTTATTTTGCGACATTCTCGGCCGAATCATCATTTTCCCTTATGAAATTCCGATTGGCTTGACCGTCGGCGTCATTGGGAGCGGGATTTTTATTTACTTGCTGATGAGGAGACGGGATTATGCGTGAAAAAAGCAAATTTATACTGTTAATCGTTCTGGCGGCCGCATCGATTGCCGGCTATATGTTTATTGAACTTGGACCGAATTGGGATTACGCGCTGCCGAGACGTGCGGAAAAAATTGCGGCGATTGTTTTAACAGGAACGGTCATTGCGATTGCGACATTATTGTTTCAAACGGTCACCAACAACCGGATTTTGACCCCGAGTATTATCGGACTTGATTCGCTTTATATGCTTGTGCAGACGACGCTTGTTTTTTTCCTCGGCTCAACCAGCCTGACGGTGATGAACAAGCAGGTGAACTTTGCCATTTCAATTGGCTTTATGGTTGTGTTTGCGCTTATTTTGTACCGGTTCTTGTTTCGCCGGGAAGGGCAGAACATTTACTTTTTATTATTGCTTGGGTTAATTTTCGGTACCTTTTTCGGCAGTTTTACATCGTTTATGCAGGTGCTGATCGATCCGAACGAATTTCAAATTATTCAAGACCGGATGTTCGCAAGCTTTAATAACATCCAAACGGAAGTCCTTGTGATGGCAGCCGTTATTACGGCGGCGGTGCTGCTTTATTTAACGAAATTCGTGAAATATTTGGACGTCTTGTCACTTGGAAAAGAAACAGCCATCAACCTTGGTGTCGACTATGATTACACTGTGAAGCGGCTGCTCGTTATTGTGGCAATTCTCATCTCGGTTGCGACAGCTCTTGTTGGCCCTATTACGTTTCTTGGACTTCTTGTTGTAAACGTTGCATATGAAATGTTTAAAACGTATAAACATTCCGTGTTAATTTTCGCTTCAGTGCTTGTGTCAATCGTGGCGCTGACAGCCGGGCAAGTGCTTGTTGAACATGTCTTTACATTTTCGACACAGCTCAGCGTGATCATTAACTTTGTCGGCGGTATTTACTTTATATACTTATTGTTAAGGGAGAGTAAAACATAATGGTAGAAGTGCAATCGATCTCGAAATCATACGGATTAAAAGCAGTTGTCGATGATGTCTCAGTGAATATTCAAAAAGGCAAAATCACGTCTTTTATCGGTCCAAACGGTGCCGGGAAAAGTACACTTCTGTCCATTATCAGCCGGTTGATGAGCGCTGATACAGGAGAAGTATTAATTGACGGCCAAAAAGTAAATGAAACGAAAAACCGGGATTTGGCGAAAAAAATCGCAATCCTCAAGCAGTCGAATCATTTAAGCCTGCGTTTGTCGGTTCGGGATCTTGTTTCATTTGGCCGGTTTCCTTATTCGCAGGGAAAGCTGACGAAAGAAGACCATGTCTACATCGATGAAGCGATTCGCTACATGGAGCTTGAAGATATGCAGGACCGGTATTTAGATCAGCTGTCCGGCGGCCAAAAGCAGCGTGCGTTTATCGCGATGACGATTGCGCAGGATACGGAATACATCTTACTCGATGAGCCGCTCAATAATTTGGATATGAAGCATTCGGTTCAAATTATGAAAGTGCTGCGCAGACTGGCTGACGACCTTGGCAAAACGATACTGATCGTGATTCATGACATTAACTTTGCTTCTGTTTATTCGGATTATATCGTTGCGTTAAAAGACGGGAAAATTGAAGCACAAGGAACGGTTAATGAAATCATTACAAGCTTGACGTTAAAGCAAGTATATGGGATGGATATGTCGATACAAGAAATTAACAATCAAAAAATATGCGTGTATTTCAGCTAATTAAAGGAGAAAACAATGAAAAAATATTTATTATTTATTGTAATGGCTTTATTTGCAATGATCGCGGCGGCATGCGGATCATCAACGTCGAGTGAGGAAAATACAGCAGAACCAGCGGAAAAAAATGAAGCACCAACAGAAGTAACGGTTACACATGAGCTTGGTGAAGCAACCGTACCTGTAAATCCTGAAAAAGTCGTTGTATTTGATTTTGGTTCACTTGATACAATGGCAGAGCTTGGCGTTGAGCCAGTTGGTCTTCCGAAAGAAAACATTCCGGATTATTTATCCCAGTTTGAAGATGAGAAATATGAAAACACAGGAAGTTTAAAAGAGCCTGATTTTGAAAAAATTAATGAGCTGGCACCGGATTTAATCATCATTTCCAGCCGCCAAATGGATTTGTATGATCAGTTCGCTGAAATCGCCCCGACGGTTTATCTTGCAGTAGATGATGCAAATTACATGGAATCATTTAAGAAAAATGCCACAACCATTGGCCAGATTTTCGATAAAGAAGCAGAAGTAGAAGAAAAACTGGCAGCGATTGATGAAAAAGTTGCCGCATTAAATGAAAAAGCGTCAACAATGGAAGGGAACGGACTTGTTATTTTGGCGAATGAAGGCAAAATTAGCGCATATGGTCCTGCTTCACGCTTCGGTATCATTCATGATGTATTCGGCGTGAAACCGGCAGATGAAAACATTGAAGTATCGACACACGGACAAAGCGTATCATTTGAATACCTTGTTGAAACAGATCCAGACTATTTATTTGTTGTTGACCGCGGTGCTGTTGTAGTGGATGGAGAATCTTCTGTGAAGCAAGTAGTCGAAAACGATCTTGTCAAAGGCACAAAAGCAGTGAAAAATGACAATGTTATTTATCTTGATCCAAACGTTTGGTATCTGTCAGGCGGCGGATTGCAGTCTGTGCCGGCTCAAGCGGATGAAATTGAAAAAGCTATTGCTGAGTAAAAAGGAAAAACAGGACCGATGCCTAAGCATCAGTCCTGTTTTTTTATTTTAAGGGTAAAGGTTGTGCCGAGCAGTGAGGTTTCTTTTAATTCCAAATCGCCGTCCATCGCCCGGGCGAGCAGCTGGCTGAACGGCAAGCCCAGGCCAAGTCCACGGATTTTATATTTCTTATTTTCGCCGCGGTAAAAGCGTTCGAAAATCAACGTTTTTTCGGATTCTGGGATACCGATTCCTGTATCCGACACATCAATCAATGCACACGGGTCCTCATTTCGAACGGTTACGGCCATTTGTCCTTTGCTTTCAATCGCATGTGCCGCATTGTTCAGCAAGTTCATCATAATTTGCCGAAAGCGGTCCGGGTCAGTCAAAACGATAAGGTCACGTTCGTATGGATGAAAGTGAACCGGAATGTCATCTGGATTACGTGCTAAATTCCATTCATGCACGATGCCGCGTGTCAATTCATTCAGTTCGTGCGGTGCGGTTGAAACCGGCAGCGCATTAGCCGCGAACGTGTTAAACTCCAGCAAGTCGTTAATCATTGTCTGCATGCGTTCTGTTTCTTTCAATGAAATCGTAATAAACTCTTTCGCTTCTTCTCCTGTCACGACATCATCTTTTACCGCCTGGAGCAAGCCGCTGATCGATGTAACCGGTGTTTTTAACTCGTGTGTGACACCAGCCAGCAGTTCAGCCCGGATTGATTCTAACTGCTCCAAACGAATGGCCATGTCGTTAAACGATGTGACAAGATCGTACACTTCCTGCTCTTTTGCTTTGGATGGCATAAGAGAGACACCATAATTGCCGTTGCGGATTTCTTTCGCAGCAGCAGCCGCTGCGCTGATCGGACGTGCAAGGCGCCGTGATAAAATATAAATGGCCGCCCAGCCGAGCAAGCCGCTTCCTAAAATGAACAGCGCAAGAAGCCTGTATTCATCGTTCAAATCCGCAAATTTATCTTCCGGCTGAAGCATAACGACCCAGCCAAACGTCACCTCATCCACAATAATTGGTTTTTTAATTAAATAAACGAGTGCATCATTATTTAATCCTGAAAACGTCTGTACTGAGCTTTTTTTCTCCAGCACAGCAGAAGGAAATGAGCTTTCTTTATACAGATCCTGATCGCCTGCAGATAAAATGGTCCCGCCTGCATCAGTAATAAAAATGGAAGGCGGAGACTCCATTTTCATCAGCTCGTCCCGGGCATCAAGCATATCCTGATCGAGATAAGTAGATTGCGTAGTGTCTTCTACATTCTGCTGGCTCCCGGCAATCCGTCCAGCCAGTTCAGCCGCTAAAAATTCAGATACGTCCAGCCGGTTTTCAAGCGTTGTGTGCCGGATCCAGACGACCGACAGCATAGCCAGCACAAGCAGCCCGACAGCGAGCGTCACTGCATACCGCGTTGTCCAGTAGCGAAGCAGCGAAATGCGCCGTGTTTTATTCCTCAACAACAAACTGATACCCCACTCCGCGCAGCGTTTTAATTTCTCCTTCAGACGACGGCCATTTTGCGAGTGCTTTACGAATCCGTTTTACTGATAGATCGACAGCACGGTCGCTTCCTTCGTAGTCGTGTCCCCATACTTCATCAAGCAGCTGGTCTCGCGTAAATGTCCGGTTCGGCGCCGCCGCTAAAAATAACAGAAGAGATAAGTCACGGGGCGTCAGTGTAATTTCTTTATTCGCCAGCGTGATCCGGTGTGCTGTAAAATCGATCGTCAGACTGCCGAATTGATGAACTTTTTCATCTGGACGGCTTTCTTCGGAACGGCGCAGCACCGCCCGAACACGCGCCACGACTTCGTCTGCAATAAATGGCTTTGAAATATAATCGTCTGCGCCGCCGTTTAATCCGTCAAGACGGTAATTTACATCATTTAACGCTGTCAGCATAATGACCGGACAGCTGCCGTTCGTCCGGATTTCTTTTAATACGGCCCAGCCATCTTTGCCGGGCATCATAACATCCAGCAAAACAAGGGAAGGCGGGGCCAATTGAAATTTTTCCACCGCTTCTGTTCCGTTAAATGCCTGAACCACCTGAAAACCGGCCTTTACCAAATATACTTTCAGTACCTGGCTGATCGCAGGCTCATCTTCTGCTATTAAAATTGTCTGCATTGAACATACGTCCTTTCCCTATTGATACGCGCCATGGCCAAATTCATTCTGTTTGTGGCCAGTCCAGCATCTATAAACAGATTCGACAAAAAACCGGCCTCGCTTGGCCGGTTTTAATAAAATCCATTTAATTGTTCAGCCGCTTCAGAATTCACCTCAGAAATAGCAGTGATCAAGTCTTTCGTACGCTGCCCGTCTGTTTCAATACCAAAGTAGCCGGCTGCATTATGTACATATGTTTCATGGACCTTTTTTACCTCGAGACGAAGCGCTTTTTCCTCTTTACCATCCGTCTTAATGCCAAGAGCAGCGGCTTGATGCTGCAGTTTCGCCAGCCGGACTTTTTTCGCAGCTGTTTCCAAATCGTCGCCTTCAATATGAATGCCGAGTGCTGCCGCCTGATCGGCAATGACATCAGCGAAATTTTTCGTTCCAGTTCGTGTGACGGACGGCGCCGCCTGTTCTTTAATAAGCTGCGGAGAAGCGGCTTGAGCTGGAGAAGAGGAAACACCGCTTAAAATCGTGATCGATAGCGCACCGGTCATAACATATGACATTGTTTTCTTCTTCATAATCCTTCCTCCTGTGTATTTCCTTTACTAGATAATTTCATTTTACTCGAGAATTATGTCGAGTACATGTCAAATTGATAAATTTTTTGTATTTTTTCATATCCAGTCGTGAATATTTTTTTGAAAATTTGCTTGATCTTTAAAATAACATCGCTTATTGTCTAGTTAAGCGCTTTCTTTAAAATAAAAATTCAGAAAAGTAATCGTTATGATTTCAGAAGCGAAAAACGCGGCTAAAAAACTGCTGGAGCTTCCAAAAAAGCCGACAGCTGTGTTTGCGGCGACCGATCTCATTGCCATTGTATTAATCAATGAAGCGCGAAATGCCGGTGTGAAGGTTCCAGAGGATTTATCGGTTATCGGGTTTGACAATACGATTTATGCGGAAATATCAGATCCGGGCTTAACAACGATAGAGCAGCCCATTACGGAGCTTGCTAATTATTCATTTGATCAGCTTTTGCAGTTAATTGAGCAGCCTGATCGAATCGGCCATCGCATCATGCTGTCGCCGACATTAATTGAAAGAGGATCTGTTCAAAAAGCATAGACAAACGAGCTCAATCTAAATAAAAGCACGGACTTTTCTTTCTTGAAAAGTCCGTGCTTTTTTGAATAAAAAGCGGTCTGGATTATTTATGTACCTTCTCCTGGTTTTCAATCGGTGAAAATTATTTATCGCCAGCCGGTACTATCGGTTTGCCAAAGGGTATTTGCGCCATAAGCTTCCAATCTTCCGGAACGCACCACTCAACCGCTGCTTTTCCATCGATTAACGGACTATAGTGCTGAAATTTTGTTACATTTAGAAACATAGTTTAAAAAAATAATTTAAATAAATAAAGTTACTATGTTTTAAAAAGTGGAAAGATATCATTTTCTTTTGAAATGATGTATACTAAAAATATACAAATGAGGTGATCGAGTATGAATCTTTGTCCGAAAGTTGAAAAAGCGATGCAGCTTTTAGGAAAACGCTGGACAGGTCTTGTCATTAAGCAGCTTCTTGAAGGCCCGCAGCGTTTTTCTGAAATTAAAGCTGGATTTCCGATCAGCGGCAAGCTGTTGACAGAAAGACTGAAAGAGTTGGAAGACGAAGGCATTGTCACAAGAAAAGTATATGCAGAAGTGCCCGTCCGGGTTGAATATACGTTGACTGAAAAAGGAAGTGCGCTGAAAGCGGTCATTAGTGAAATAGAACATTGGGCGTCTGACTGGATGGAAGTCGAAGAACAAGTGCAATAATTGAGACCTTTGTCTCGTTTTAGCTGGCAGCATGGCGGGAATGGGACAGATAATATGATTAAAGGAGAAACAATATGTCCCGTGAACAGCAAAAACTGCTTGAAGTCATGCAGGAAGCATATTTGCATGGTGAACAACGAGATACAGAATTAACAGCATTATTGACGCTTATTACCGAGAAATTGTCATCAGTCGTGAAGCCCGAGTAAGCAGGAGAGAGAACTCCTGCTTTTTGTTTTGGCAAAAAGAGAAGAAATGTGTAAAATAAAGAAGGTGCATTAAATCGGAATTATTTTGATTTAAGAAAGGTATGAAAAGATGAAAACAGAGCTTTATATTATTGGTGGTTTTCTCGGCAGCGGCAAAACAACACTGCTGCTTCAATTGCTTAAAAAAGAAAAAAAAGCCGGACGAAAAGTGGCTGTGTTAATGAATGAAGTTGGAGCCGTGTCCGTCGATTCAGCCCTGCTTGGAGAAGAAACAGCGGTGAGGGATATGCTTAATGGCTGCATTTGCTGCACGATTAAAGATGAAATCGAAGTTGAGCTGCTGACGCTTTATAAAGATCACCGGCCGGACGTTATTTATATTGAAACGACAGGCGCTGCGCATCCGATGGAAGTGCTGGATGCATGCATGTCGCCGGTTATTGCCATGCAAATTGATGTAAAAGGTATTTTAACACTTGTTGACTGCGCCCGCTGGATGGAACGAAACCGTCTGCCAATCGCGCATCGGAAGCTGATGGAAGACCAGGCGCGCTGGAGTGATGTTGTCGCACTCACGAAAACAGATCTCGTGACTGAAGAAGCATTGGCTGAGATTAAACAAGATATTCGGTCGCTTAATGAAAAAGTGGATCTTCGTGAAATGAAGTTTGGGAAAATAGAAGGCGGCGCCATGTTTGGCGGCGGCAGCCGGTCGGAAGAAGGGCACCACGTCCACCAGCACTTGCACGTTAGAACATTTGCCTATGAGTTTGTTAATCATGTGCCGCGCGCTGCCTTTATAAAGTGGGTCGAGCAGCTGCCAGATTCGGTGCTGCGGATAAAAGGATTTGTGAAATTTGAAGACACTGGTGAACGGCCTGAGCTGTTTCAATATGCATACGGTGTCCCATTTTTTCAGCCGCAGCCGATGAAGCGGCGGGCGGTCATCGTTGTCATCGGGGATGGGCTTGATGAAGAAGCCTTGCGAAACGGATTAAACAAGCTGGAAGGAGTTTTTTAAAAAAGCCGGTTCGCGTATGAACGCGAACCGGCTTTTCGTTAGACAGGGAGACTTTTCAAGTAGTCGCGCACTTCTTCCGGGGACTTGGCATTGGCGCTATGCAAATGCGCGAGTTTTTCACCGTCTTGAAATAGGAGCAGGCTTGGTATGCCCATCACGTCATATTTTTGCGCTGCATCAGGGAAATCATCACGGTTCAATTCAAACCATCGATACTGTCCGTAATCAGCGATAATGTCATCGATAAACATATCCATTCTTGTACAGTCCGGGCACCAGCCGGCGTAAAATTTAATGATGACCGGCTCACTTCCGGCAATGATTTCTTCAAATTGTTCGTTCGTTTTAATAGCTTCCATTTCAAACACCTCTTCTTCTTATATAATAGTTTTTTGCTTAAGTATTTTACCATGCTTGTTGAAAGATTTCTTGTTTCTGAACCGTTTGACTGTTGTACAATGACTCAAGAACGTTATAATAGAAACTGGTCTATTTTTAGTAGAAAGAGGAATTTACATGAATTCTCAACAACAATCAAGCCGCATTGATTACGGGTTGATGTTAATTTTGTTTATGCTGTTTGTTGTCAGCTGTGTCGCGATTTACAGTGCACAGACGACCGGTCAATATGGTACAAACTTTGTCATCCGGCAAGTTGTCTGGTATGTGGTTGGAATTGGCATTATTACGTTATTTATCCGCTTTGATTCAGATCAATTTCATGGCATGTCTTGGTATTTGTACGGCATTGGGATCTTTCTGCTTGTTTTTTTAATTATTGCACCGTCATCCATTGCGCCGACAATTAATGGCGCAAAAAGCTGGTATCGGTTTCCCGGAATAGGACAAATCCAGCCATCCGAGTTTTTTAAAATTTTTCTTGTTTTAACGCTGTCTCGGATTATGGTGAATCACCATTTGAAAAATCCGATTAAAACGATTCAAAGTGATTTACTTCTTCTGGTAAAGCTTGGAGCCACAACTGGAGTGCCGCTTCTCTTAATTATGCAGCAGCCCGATCTCGGCACGTCGCTCGTGTTAATTTCCATTTTGCTCGGGATGATTTTTGTCTCTGGTATCACCTGGAAAATTTTGCTTCCGCTGTTTGGTAGTGCATCGGCGCTCATTGCGCTTATTTTTTACATGGTTTTGTGGCACCCGGCCATTCTCGAAAAATACTTGGGCGTGAAGCAGTATCAGTTCGGTCGTATATACTCCTGGCTGGACCCTTACAATTATGAAAGCTCGACTGGCTTCCATTTAACAAGGTCGCTCCTTGCGATTGGTTCCGGACAGACAATGGGCAAAGGATTTGGTTATAGGGAAGTCTATCTCCCTGAAAGCCATACTGACTTTATTTTTAGTATTATCGGAGAAGAGTATGGATTCATTGGCGCATCGATCGTCGTCAGTCTCTTTTTTGTGCTGATCTACCACATTACAAAACTCTCATTAACGACAAAAGTACCTTATTATTCTTACATGTGTGCGGGTGTGATTGCGATGATTACTTTTCACGCGTTTCAAAACATCGGCATGACGATTGGCCTTCTGCCGATTACCGGGATTCCGCTTCCGTTTATTAGCTATGGGGGCAGCTCGCTTATGGGGAATATGCTGGCGCTGGCACTTGTTTTTTCAATTACGTACAATGAACGCCATTATATGTTTTCGTCTGATCAGTCGTAGCCCGCTTATATAGCGGGTTTTTTTATTGCTTTCCGTTACTATTGTAACGGTCTATAATAAAAAATATGGAATAGAAAGGGAGGATTAGGCATGAAAGAAGCTGTAACATCCGGCATTCGGCGCCGTTATTTACTTTTATCATTGTCCATTTTATTTTTATTAACAGCAGCAGGGGCTGGTGCCTTTGTTTATATGAAACATTCACAAGAAGAATTGATGTCAAAGCAAGAAGCGTTATATGATAAGCAGGTGAAATTGGAGACACTGCGGGATTCGCTAAATGATATGTTTTTTCGGGCAAGAGGGTATGTGGCTTTTCGCAATAATGAAGAGCTTGAGCAGGTGTATGTAGATATTGAACAAGTAAACGATGCACTCACTGAATTAAAAAACATTCATTTAAATATGGAAGAAAAACAATTAACACAAGAGCTTACTGAATTTATGGCTGCCTATGAAAATGAATCACTGCCTGCCGTGATTGAAATGGTAGAAAGAGATGATTATGAGGCGCTTCGCAAGTTTTCTAGCAGCGGCCTGACCGATTCGGTGAACCAATTTATGGCCTATGCAAAGCAATATAAAACGGATATTGATGATGATTTAGAAGCTCTATCCGCAGAAATGCTTCAGCAGGCCAATCAATTCACACTGGTGATGATTGTCTTTATCTTTCTATTATTCTTGTTTATTTCCTATTTAATTTGGCGCATGATGAAAGAGATTGTAAGACCGCTTGAACATATGAGAAAAGTGGCGGATGATTTCACGTCCGGAAAAAACTTTTCCTTGCTGCCGGTCAATCGAAATGATGAGATAGGTGTGTTGTTTTCTTCGTTCGGGTCCATGATCCGGACTATAAGAGAAAAAGAAGAGGAATTAATGGCGCAAAATGAAGAGCTTATTATGCAGCAGCAAGAATTGCAGGAGCATCAAACGAAAATTGAAGATTCGCTTCGTGAAACAAAACAAACGAAAGAACGGCTGGAGCGCTACAACGACTTAAATCATGTTCTTTCCTTTTCGCTTAACAAGCAGGAGCTTGCGGACAGTGTGCTGGAGTATTTAGATAATGTCTATCAGCTGGACCTGGGGATGTTTTGGCTTCGGGATAGTGGAGAGCATGCACTTAAAGGCATGACGACAACGATGTTTGAGGAGTTTTCAGCCAGCCGGACGGAATATATAGACCAGCGTTTAAAGGAAAAACCGTTCTTTGCGTTAACAAGAGAAGCCCTTCATGAAAAAGGACTTGCTTCGGAAACCGTCTACGTAAATGACTATTTTGCAGGCGTGCACAATGCAGACGGACAAATGGCCGCTTTATTCGGCGGTTCAAGAATTGGGCGTGCTTTTTCCTTGGAAGAGCAGAAAGACTTGCTTGGTTTGTTAAATCGAATTTATTTAGCGATTGAACGCATTCAGTTATATGATCGTAATGTAGGGGAACGGATATTAAATGAACGGATTGTGAACAACATTAATGAGGGCATTCAATTTGTTGGGATCGATGGCATGATGCTGCAGCGAAATGAAGCGCTTTGCTCGATTCTTAATTGCGGCAATGTGCCGCTTGATGCAGCGGTCGAAAAAGGACAGTGGATTGATCGGCTGGCCAGTCAAACCGATGATCCGCCAAAAATGAGAGAATTTCTGGAAAAATGTATATCTAAACATGAGCACGGTGTCTATGAATATCGGTATAGAGTTTTAGAACCTTCAGAACAGGTCATTGATGTATACAGTGCCCCGGTTTTAATTGAAGGAGAAAAGACGGGAACTATTTTTGTTCATCGTGATATTACGAAAGAATATGAAGTGGATCAAATGAAAACGGAGCTGGTCAGCACTGTCAGCCATGAACTCCGCACACCCCTTTCAAGTGTTCTCGGTTTTACAGAACTGCTGCTTCATAAGCAGTTAAAGCCGGAAAAACAAAAAAAATACTTAGAAACGATTTACAAAGAAGCGAAAAGACTGACAAACTTAATCAATGACTTCCTTGATTTACAGCGAATGGAGGCGGGCAGTCAAGCTTATCAAATGGAAGAATTGCAGATCAATGAGATAGCGGTTGAAGCTGTAGCCCGTTTCCGTTTAGAAAGCAGTCACCCGATTGTCGTAGTAGATGAAGCGGCAAATGTCCGGGTTGAAGGTGACAAAGAGCGTCTCGCCCAAGTGCTGACCAATCTTCTTGGCAACGCAATGAAGTTTTCACCAGATGGCGGCCATGTGACGGTGACTCTTTCAAATGAAGAGAATGAGGTCATTGTATCAATACAGGATGAAGGCATTGGTATTCCAGCCGAAGCTTTACCGAAGCTGTTTAATAAATTCCAGCGCATTGATAATAGCGCACGCAGAAAAATTGGTGGAACAGGGCTGGGGCTGGCGATTTGCCGCGAGATTATCGAAAGGCACAATGGAATGATTACAATCGAGTCAGAAGAGGGAAAAGGAACAACAGTCCGTTTTTCATTGCCGATTCTTTCATCAGGAAAGAGCCGGGTGATTCGTGAGGAAGGAAGAGAAAACAGTCCGTCTGTTATGATAGTTGAGGATGATGTGAGCCTGGCTCTTCTTTTATCAGAAGAGCTAAAAATGAATGGCTTTACGGTTATCTATCACTTGAATCCGTCAGAAGCCTTTGAAGAAGCAAAACGAACGCGGCTTGTGGGCATTGTCATTGATATAATGCTCGGTGACGATTTGAATGGATGGGATTTAGTAGGACTTTTAAAAGAAGAAAAAGAAACCAGGGACATTCCGATCATTATTTCTTCTGCACTTGACCAGAGCGAAGAAGCAGAAAAACTAAATCAAATTGATCATTATTTAACGAAACCGTATCCGCCTAACCAGTTGTCCGAAGCCGTCCTTGGGTTTTTAACTGAGCCAATGCAGCAGGGTATTATTTTCTATCCGGAGAGAGGTTCTGATTAAATGCAAATAAATAAAAAGTGGATGATACTGCCGGGCATCCTTCTTCTGCTTTTCCTGCCCCGAATGATATGGGAGCTTAGCGATACAAGAGAAGAAAAAGTTGTCATTTTAGATAAGACGGTTCCCACGGATAACAAGAGAGAGCACCGGGCCCTCGCCTGGGTGCTAAAGCATTTGCGCTTTGACACTTTTGGCGGGGAGAACGACTATTATGGCTACTTTCCCGAAAAAGAAATAAAAGAAAGAGCGCTGCCTGAAAGCCTTCAAGACGCCGACGTTATTTATGTAGCCGACACATACGGTGTGTACGACAAGAATGAAGATTTAGTGTATGGCGGCCTCCAAATGAAAGAGTGGGAAGCGATCAAGCAGCAAACAGCCGATCATTCGACGACGCTTGTGATGGAATTCAATACATTCGCTTCTCCGACAAAAGCGGATGTAAAAAACAACATGGCTTCTTTTCTTCATACAAAGCCAACTGGCTGGACCGGCCGTGTTTTTAAGGATTTGAACAGAGAAAACGAGGAGCTGGCCAGTGTATTACCGCTTTATGAATCTGGCGGGGAAAAATGGGCGTTTCAAGGAGCCGGTTTTGTTCTCGCAAACGAAGAAAAAGAAAAAGTGATTGTGCTTTCAGATGAAGCGGGAGAGGTAAACGATACGCAATTAACGATGAATTTTACGGAGGAAGGAAAACGCATAACGGGTCTTGATAAAGGAGCCCCGTACACGTATTGGTTTGATATAACCATACCGGACAACGAAAATGATATTCTAGCAAACTACCAATGGGATTTATCAGAAAAGGGAAAAGCGGCAGTAGAAAAGGAAGGCATTCCGCTGTCATTCCCGGCGGTGATTCACCATTCCTATGAACAGTCCGATTTATTTTATTTCGCAGGAGATTTTGCGGATACAGCAGAAGTCTCTTTCGTTTATAAATATGCCGGTTTTGCTTCTATGCGTGCGCTGATTACACCATCCTCTCTTTATCCGGAGCAGGCATTTTTCTGGAAAACGTATGTGCCGCTTATGAAAGGCGTATTGGCCATGGAGAAAAGGGCAGAAAAAGAAGCGGCGGCAGTTCCGGTGGAAGAGAAAAACGGCCTTTCTTACACAGCACGTTTAAATGGCGATCGGTTTGATGTGTTTGAAGACGGCAAATGGAAAACGATAACGGCCAAAGGCGTAAACATCGGTATGGGCAAGCCGGGCGCTTTTCCGGGAGAAGCCGCCATTTCAGAATCGGAGTACTATGACTGGCTGATCCAGATCGGTGAAATGAATGCCAATGTAATTCGCGTTTATACAATTCATCCACCCGGTTTTTACAACGCATTAAAGAGATATAATGAGGAACATGACAAGCCGATTTATGTGCTGCATGGTGTCTGGGTCGACGAAGAGCCTTTAGAGGAAACTCTTGATGCGTTCACGCCAGAAATTACGGAGGAGTTTCAGTCTGAAATGAAACGAGTTGCCGATGTGATTCACGGCAATGGGGATATTGAACAACGAACAGGTCATGCGTCAGGTGTGTACCGGGCGGATATATCGCCTTATGTGATCGGATGGGTGCTTGGAATCGAATGGTATCCGTATATGGTTGATAATATGAAAACAAAATATGCGGGCCTTGCTCAATACGAAGGGGAGTTTGTCCGGACAGAACAAGCCGAACCGATGGAAATTTGGCTGGCCGAACAAATGGATTCAATGATGAAATACGAGGCCGATACGTACAAGTGGACAAGGCCGATGAGCTTTACAAACTGGGTAACGACGGATTTGCTGGAACACCCTGCTGAGCCGCAGGAGCAGGAAGATTTAGTATCAGTTAATCCGAATACGATCAAGCCGAAAAGGGATACCGAGATGTTTGCTTCTTACCATGTGTATCCGTATTATCCTGACTTTTTAAATTTAGAAGAAAAGTATTTAACATACAAAGATTCACGCGGTGAAAACAACAGCTATGCCGGATACTTGCATGATCTTCGCGCAGCGCATAACATGCCGGTGCTGATTGCAGAGTTTGGCATCCCTGCTTCCCGCGGCATGACCCATCGAAATGCGTTTGGCTTAAATCAAGGCTTTATGAGCGAAAAGCAGCAGGGTGAAGGACTGATTCACCTGTATGATGATATTTTAGCGGAAAAGATGATGGGCGGTCTTGTATTTACATGGCAGGATGAGTGGTTTAAGCGAACATGGAACACAATGGATCTCGATGATCCGGACCGGCGTCCATTTTGGTCAAATGCCCAGACGAATGAGCAGCAGTTTGGCTTGATGAGCTTTGACCGGCTGCTTGTGAAAACAGACGGAAACGTCAACGACTGGGAAGAGGTTAAGCCGTTCTATGAGAAGGAAGATAATCTTTATGTGACGCATGATGAACGCTACCTTTATATCCGATCGAAAGAAGTGAATGGGCGGATGCCAACACTTTATTTTGATGTTCATCCGACTATCGGAAGCAAGAAGTTTGGCGATCTATCGTTCCAGTCAAACGAACCGGAATTTGTTCTATCATTCGACAGCCGGGAAAAAGGAACACTGCAGGTCGATGCCTATTATGATACTTTTATGTATCAGTACGGATTTAGTGTACCAATGTTAAAACCAGCGCCGCAAAGACCGATGAATAACAGCGGCAAGTTAAACCCGATCCGATTGGCGTTAAATAAAGAAATTACCCGTCCTGATACAGGGGAAGTGCTGCCGTTTGATTACTATGAAACAGGTGTTATGCGGTTTGGCAACAGTAATCCAAAATCACCTGATTATGACTCTCTAGCTGATTATTATGTCGACCAAAAATCAGGAAACATTGAAATCCGTATTCCATGGCTGTTATTGAATGTGAAAGATCCAAGCAGCTTAAAAGCTACAGGGGATATTTTCAAAGAAGGAATGGAAGCAGAAGAAACAATTGAAGGTATTGGCATTGCAGCTTCTTTTGCAGGAGAATTCACAGTGCCCGATTCCTCAGAGAACGCTATTCCAGAGATGAATATGTACGAATGGGAATCATGGGACAATGAGACCTTATCAAGGGAACGGCTGAAGCCATCGTACTACATGCTTCAAAAGCGCTTCGAACAAGAAGATTAATAACTAGAAAAACGGACAGCTCCTCAACAGAGCTGTCCGTTTTTTAGTCAAGAATGCTTTGAACAAGTGACATTAATTCAATCGGGCTAAAGGGCTTTGCCATAAAATAATCGGCTCCGCGCGACATCGCCAGTTCCCGGTCTGCTTCCTGAGCTTTAGCCGTTAACATTAAAACGGGTGTGGAAACTCCGTTTTTGCGAATGGTTTCCAGCACTTCCATTCCCGTAAAGTGTGGCATCATGTAATCCAGGATGATCAAGTCATGTGCTTGTGTCTGAATATGATGCAATGCTTCTTGTCCGTCTTCTGCTTCTGTAATGTCAAAATCGTCTTCCAGTGTATCCACAATTAGCATGCGTAAAATTTCTTCATCATCCGCTACTAAAATCTTTTTCAATTCAGCCCACCTCCATGTGGTTTAAGTTGAGATTCCTTTTCGTTTCATATCGCCCCAATGCTGCTTCTTTCGGAAAGCCGCAAAAATGCCCTGGATCCGCCAAATGACCATAAGCGGCCGGTACCAAAATGTCTCTGTCAGCGCCCAGCCGTATAACCGAACCAAATGAGAAACTTTTGGATATTTATGAAGCGTCAATTCTTCCAAAAGTACGGCAAGCGCAGAAATAAGAGACCCGTAAAAAATAGTCACTAAAAACAGAAGGCCGGCAATTTTCGGATCAATCAGTGAAAAAAAGAAGCCGCCGAAAATAATAAAATAACCGCAAAACTCAAAAATGGCCCCAAGCAATTCAACGAATAAAAAATAAGGCATCGATACCAGCCCGATCGATCCATAGGAAGGATTGAGCATCATTTTTTTATGCGTCCAGAGCGTTTCAGACAGACCGCGCTGCCAGCGGATGCGCTGCGACCGTAAAACCTCGAGCGATTCCGGTGCTTCTGTCCAGCAAACAGGGTCCGGTATGTACTCAATTCGCTGCTTTGATTTTTCTTCTTTCAGCAATCTGTGCAGACGAACAACAAGTTCCATGTCTTCGCCAACTGTTTTCTTATTGTAGCCGCCGGCGCGGATGACCCGCTCTTTATGAAAAACACCGAAAGCACCGGAAACAATCAGCAAAATGTTCAGCCGGCTTAGCGCCAGCCGGCCAATCAAAAAGGCACGGAAATACTCAATAATCTGCATAAGGACAAGCGGATGACTTGGCAGATTAATCGTTTCCACTTTACTTCTTGAAATGGTCGATCCGTTTGCAATCCGCACAGAACCACCTGTTACAATAACCTGGCCATCTGATTCAATAATCGGCTTCATTGTTTTTAAAAGCGCATCATTTTCAAGGATTGAATCGCCGTCAATGGCGCAAAAGTAAGGGTACGATGATAGATTAATGCCTGCATTCAGTGCATCTGCTTTTCCGCCATTGGCCTTTTTGATAAGGCGGATATAGGGGAAAACAGACGATTGGTAAATGGCTTTAATATCAGCAGTCTGCAAATAAGTCCGGACAGCATAGGGAATCTCTATCATTTGAAATTCCTCAATCATCCGAGCTGAAGTTTGATCCTTGGACCCATCATCAATCACAATAATCTCTTTTTCAGGATATTCAAGAGCGAGCAGGGAGCGCACTGTACTGACAACCCCGACTTCTTCATTATAAGCAGGAACAAGCACGGAGACGGGAAATGTCCGGTCGTTTCCTGCTATGTCCTCTGTTGCTTCACGGGGATCTAATTCACTTTCGCGATACACTTTCCGAAAGGCCAGTAAAAAAAGAGTAATATAACTTAAGCTGGAAAACAGCATATAAGCAATAATTACATAAGAAAGAACAAGGAAAAATACATTCATTAATTGGCACCCCCCGGTCGATAGATCTGCCACTGTGCAGCCATATCCCGCCCGTAACGATCAGAGTGGTTTTCGGACAAATGAGCAAGAATGACATCGCCATCTGAAAAGTGGGTAAATGCTTCAGCCGCAGAATAACGGACCCACCAAACAGAATCTCCCAGCAGCGTGCTCAATATTTTTTTATAGCGGGAAAACTGCAAAATGCCAGCTATACGTGCAGCAAACATGCGCTCCGTCCAAATCGATGATTCAAAAAAGGGTGCAAGCAAATCAGGATCTGACATATACTCCAGCCGGAACAACGTTTTGAGAGCTTGAATCCTTGTCTCAGCATGAGAACTTTCCAGCTCTTTTTCAACAGCAGGGAGAAAAGACATGGCACCGGACTGTCCGATAAAGACAAGTGCAGCATATTTCAATGTCACATCTGTGCCGTCAAGAGCAGACTGGATTTCCTTCACGGTGCCTTCTTTCTGCAAGCGGTTAAAGACATCGACATACAGCCGGATTGGCACATTTGGAAACCGGCTTAACTCTTTACTAACCTTTGTTTCATCTAGTGAAGCAAGCGTCCGAATGAGCTGCTGTGTTTCAACGTCTAGTTTATTGGCAGCGGTAAGCCGCTCGAATAAAACAGGAGACAGGGAAGCCATATGGAAATCTTCAATGTAATGCAGTGTGTTTATTCGTCTCGCCCAATTACGCTGGCCAAGTATTCGGCTGTAGGGTTCTGTTAAAAATTCTTCAGACAATTGTTTGACTAAAGGTGAAATATTCGCTTCTTTTGTGAACGCAACATAGCCATTTAATAATCGTTCCAATACGACTGCCTGATGTCGGGTAGACCGGATGGCATATAGAAAGCGCACGTCGGAAGGTTCGATAATATAGGAACTGAAAGGTTCGGTTAAATGGTTATACTGGCTTTCTATTTCTTCTTCATAGCGCTGCCGCTTTTTTTTGCGAATGACTAGATAGAAAAGAAGCGCAATTTGGAAAAGAAAAAGAAACGCGATCATCAGAAGAAAAAAATAAATGGTCATTTAAACATCCTCTTTGTGAGGCGCTGCACCCGCGCGACAACTTCCTGCGGATGAAATGGCTTTACAATATAATCATCAGCTCCACTTTTTAAAGCCAATACAATATCCGCTTCATTTGTCCGTGCCGTCAACATCGATACGACAATGTTGTCATCCGGAAATTGTTTGCGAATATTGGTAAGCACTTCCATCCCATCCATTTTTGGCATAATGCCATCTAAAAGAATCATGTAATTTTCATCCGACTTGTACCAGTCGGACTCTAAAAAGGAGATGCCATCCAGGTACTCATGAATCACGACATCAATTTCATTCGGTTTCCAGCCTGAGAATTGTTTCGACAACATTTTTCGCACGAGCAAATCGTCATCGACAATCATAATATTCAAATGGCGCTTTACATCACCGCTGTCGATTTCGTATATAACCGACTGATTCCGGCCATTTCGCTTTGCTTTATACAGTGCTTGGTCCGCTTCATTTAAAACCGTCGCTTCATTAATGCGATATTCGGACGCTCCCGCAGAAAACGTTACAGAAAACGGGTCAAAGGGCGGCACAGTAAAAGTAATCTCAGCCATTTTTGAGCGAATCCGCTCAATTAAAACGACAGCCTCTTGCGGCGTTGTATCAACGAGAATTAAAGCGAATTCTTCTCCGCCATACCGAAAGAAATAATCGGTTTCCCGTTTCATTTTTAAAACAAGCGAGCTGAAGATCCGGAGAACGTCGTCGCCGGCAGGATGCCCATACCGATCGTTCACTTTTTTAAAGTAATCCAAATCCAGCATGACAAGCGTATAGGTGTGCCGCTTTCGTTCGGCTAAAGAAGACATTTGTGAAAGAGTTTGCGTGAATTGCCGCCGATTTCCTGCACCGGTTAGTTCATCTGTTAAGGCAGACTGCCAAATCGCAAATTTATTTTTCAGCCGGTTTAAAATGTACGGAACAAAAACTGTTATATCAAGCGGCTTTGGAATAAAATCCATGGCGCCCATTTCAAGCGCCCGTATTTGATTTTCAATTTTTCCGTCAACACTAATCAATGTAACAGGTACATACCGGCTTCTGGCAATATCACCGATTTGTGTTAATATATCAAAGCCGCTCATATCCGGCAGCTGCACATCCACAATGACCATATGAGGCTGAAGGGTGTAAAACAACTCTACGCCCCGTTTGCCGGTCAACGCAATGACCACTTGAACCCCATTTTCTTCGAGTGTTTCTTTTATGAATGAAGCAAACTCTACATCATCGTCAATCACTAAAATAAAAGAGCTGTTTTCTTCAATCGAAACAGAGACTTCCTCAATCTGCTCCACTTCTAAAATAGCAGCGTCTTCTTCTTCGCGAAAAAAATTTCGCATCAGCAAAATAAAGTTTTTTAACGAACGAACTGAAATTAAGACACTGCTTGTTTCAGAAAGGTTTTCCAGCTGCGTGGTACAAAAAGAAGACATCTCGTCCATTCCGATTGTACCGGCGGTTCCTTTCATCGTATGTAAAAAGCGGTACAAATCCCGTTCTTGGATATGCTCCTGATCAAACCAGCTGGAAAAATCCTTTTCCATCCGCTTAGAAAGCATTGCTCGGTAATCATTTCGAGACATAATAAGTCAATCCCCTCAAAAGTAGTGAAAAGGTTCTGTTTTTATTCTATCCTATTATACTATATGTATCACTACGTCGAACACATTGAACATGATTCGTTTGAATAAGAAAAGGATCGGGAAATGTGTTAAAAAATGAACAGAAAACAAAGGAGACGAAAACATGAGCTCAATCGGTACAGCAATCATTGGATATGGTTTTTCAGGCTCTACTTTTCATGCACCTTTTTTAGACGAGATGGAGGAGTTTACCGTTGTATGCGTTCTGTCTTCTAATGAAGAAAAAGTGAAAAAGGATTTGCCGAATACCGATGTGGCAGGAGAAATAGAGGATATCATGGCGCGGACAGATGTAGAGCTGGTCGTTGTGACGACCCCGAGCAGCCTGCATTTTGATCTGGCGAAAAAAGCACTTGAAGCAGGAAAACATGTCATTGTGGAAAAACCGATGGTACCGACATTAAAGGAAGCAGAGGAACTTGCAGCCTGCGCAAAAGAACACAACGTGGTGCTGAGCGTTTTTCAAAACCGTCGTTATGACGGAAACTTTTTAACGGTTAAAAAGTTAATGGATGAAGGAAGGCTTGGCGACATTTATGTGTATGAAGCACATTACGACCGCTTTGAACCAATCATCTCAAATGGCTGGCGAGAGGAAAACAAACCTGCTTCCGGAATCCTTTACGATCTCGGCGCTCATTTAATCGACCAGGCATTGTCATTGTTCGGTATGCCGGACAGTATCACAGCGGACATCCAAAAGCAGCGTCCGAATGCAGTGGTTGATGATTATTTTCATCTTATCCTCGCATATGGATCCAAACGGGTGATTTTGCATAGCAGCATGATCACTTTTGAACAAGGATCGAAATACAAAGTACACGGCACCCTCGGCACGTTTATGAAAAAAGGAGAAGACCCGCAGGAGGGTGAATTGTTAGAAGGGCGTCGGCCGGATGGCGCCGATTGGGGCATGGATCCACTTGATCAATATGGAACGCTTTATACGAGCAGCGGAAGCGAAAAAATCGTGACCCTTCCAGGCGATTACCGTCATTACTATAAAGGTATCTATGAATGTGTTCGCCATGGGAAGCCGTGCCCGGTGGCAGGCGAAGAAGGAGTCATGACGATTCGGATCATTGAGGCGGCTCTCGCAAGCAGCCGGGAAAAGCGGACAATTGAAATATAAGAAGGAAAGGTGTCTCTTATGAGGAGACATCTTTTTTATCGATTTTGGGCGAGAAGACTCCCGCCTCAGGGAATGAAAAAGGCTTTGCCCGATGAGCAGGCACGCACCAGAACCATTGAGGTGCCGGTTGCGACAAAGTATCGGAAAGAAGGGAAAAAAGAGAGAATGCACGAGCAAACATTCAAGATTCATAGATCGAATAACAGCCGCTCCAGGCTGCCTTTTGTTTGTGAAAAAGAGAGCAATCGTTTGCGCGAAAAATCCGCATAACTCTTTGTATATACAAGGAAAACAAATACTGTCATAACAGTAATGAAAGGCTTTACAAAAAATGTGCAAACGATTTCTTAAAAAGTGTTGACGTTTGCATGAAAGCGGTGTTATAGTATGTTCAGAAGTTGAAAACGGTTACTGTTTTCAACCTAAATCAAAGACTGCAAAGGGGTAGATGACATGTTTAAGAAAAAAGCATTTGTACTTTCATCCGCATTGTTTTTAGGTCTTGCTGGCTGCTCAACAGCTGAAGAAGATAGTGGTTCATCAAACGATTCTGGCGGCGGCAGCGGCGACAAAACAGTTGTTGATGTTTTCCAGTTTAAAGTAGAGTTTAAAGAGCAGTTTGAAGAACTTGCGAAACAATATGAAGAAGAAAACCCGGATGTGGACATTAACGTCGAAACAGTGGGCGGCGGAAACGATTACGCGTCAGCCATAAAAGCGAAATTCTCATCTGGTGATGAGCCGGTAATCTTTAACATCGGCGGTCCGACAGGTGTGGCTGACTACCGTGATCGTTTGACAGATTTGAGCGATACAAAAGCGGCTGGCGCAGCGCTTGAAGGAACGCTTGACACAGTAACGGAAGGCGAAGAAGTATTAGGTCTTCCATTTAACCAGGAAGGTTACGGATTCGTTTACAATAAAACGGTTTTTGAAAAAGCGGGTGTTGATCCGGAATCAATCAAGTCAATTGAAGATTTAACAAAAGCGGCCGAAACGATTGACAGCAAAAAGGACGAGCTTGGTCTTGACGGTGTCTTCGCAATGGCTGCAAAAGAAAAATGGGTAGATGGAAACCACGGTTCCAACGCATTTACATCAGCTGACTTCAATGATAGCGCTTTAGATGCTTTTAACTCAAAAGAGCTTCCATTTACAAAAGCGGATCAATTCAAAACGTACATTGATCTTCAAAACAAATACTCTGTGCAGCCCGTTGTGAGTCTTGATTACTCACAGCAAGTGGAAGAATTATTCTCAACAGGCCGAGTAGCTATGATCCAGCAAGGGAACTGGGTATACCCAACAATTGAGCAAATGGATCCTGAACTTGCCAAAAACGTAGGCATCATGCCAATTCCGGTTGACGGCGAAATGAAAATGCCGGTTGGTGTTCCACAGTACTGGACAGTTAATGCAAAAGCAGATGAAGCAGAACAAGAAGCAGGAAAAGCATTCCTAGACTGGTTGTATACATCTGACGCTGGAAAAGAAGCAGTATTAACACAGTTCAAATTTATCCCTGCTTACGATGGCTACGATACAGAAAAAATCTCTGATCCGTTGTCTAAAACAATTTATGAATATGCACAAGAAGGAAACACACGCGGCTGGACATTCCTTGGCTATCCAACTGGATGGGGCGATGTGCTAGGCGCAAACTTGCAGAAGTACCTTGCGGGTGAAGCATCATGGGATGAAGCGATTCAAGCATCAAAAGACGAATGGGCGAAACTTGCCAAGTAACCAACGAGCCATCTGAAAACGGAAAAGATAACAGGCTCCATCACGCTGTTATCTTTTTCTTTACACAAATTCACCTGAAATGAGGTTTTACAGGCATGAAAAATAAAGATCTTTCCTTCTGGCTTTTTCTCGCACCCGTCTTATTCGCTCTCGGAACGGTCGTTCTCCTTCCCCTTCTATATGGCATTTATTATTCATTTACCGATTGGAATGGAGTCAGCTACACTCAGTTTCTCGGACTTGACAACTATGTAACCTTATTAAAAGATGAAGGGTTCCGGGACGCGCTTTGGTTTACCGTGAAATTCTCGGTTGCATCGGTTATTGTCGTCAACATTTTAGGGCTTGCACTAGCAATGCTCGTCACATCAAAAATTAAATCACGCAACCTGCTTCGGACGGTTTTCTTTATGCCGAACTTGATCGGTGGTTTAATTCTCGGGTTTATCTGGCAGTTTATTTTCACAAAAGTATTTGACTCAATCGGCCGCGCAACAGGCATTGAATGGATGCAAGGCTGGCTGTCTGATTCTGCAACAGGTTTCTGGGGCATGGTCATTCTCATGAGCTGGCAAATGGCTGGGTACATTATGGTTATTTACATCGCTTATTTGGAAAATGTACCAGGCGACTTGTTGGAAGCAGCGGAAATTGACGGTGCGAATCCGTGGCAGAAATTCCGTAACATTACCTTCCCGCTTGTAATGCCCGCATTCACTGTCAGTATGTTCTTGACGCTTTCCGGCGCATTTAAAATTTACGACCAAAACTTGTCACTCACAAATGGAGGTCCATTTAACTCAACGAAAATGGTCGCGATGGACATTGTCGATACAGCATTTAAATTCAATATGATGGCAACTGCGCAGGCAAAAGCCGTTATCTTCTTTATCATCGTGGCGATTATTTCATTAACACAAGTGTACATTAACAAAAAACGGGAGGTGGAGATGTAATGGAAAAGAAAAAATCCAGACAGCGATTAATCATCGAGGTTTTAGGGATTCTCTTCGGTCTTCTCTGGCTCTCCCCATTTTATTTGATGATTGTCAATGCCTTTAAAACAAAATTGGAAATTTTCCAAAATACATTAAAGCTGCCAGCAGAATGGACATTTGATAACTTCACGCAGGCGTTTGAAGAACTTGCCTTCTTGCAGACATTTATGAATTCACTTTTCATGTCTGTCGCCAGTATTGTGATTATCCTCTTTTTCTCGGCGATGGCAGCTTATGCATTGTCACGTAATGGAAGCAAGCTGTCTGGAGCGATTTTCTTCCTCTTTGTTGCTGCGATGCTGATTCCGTTTCAATCCGTTATGATTCCGCTCGTTGCTCTGTTCGGGAAAGCGGATGCGCTAAATTTTTACGGATTGATTTTTATGTATCTTGGATTTGGGTGCAGCTTGTCCATTTTCTTATACCACGGGGCATTAAAAGGGATTTCAAAGTCGCTTGATGAGGCTGCAACAATCGATGGCTGTAACCGATTCCAGGTATTTTGGTACATTATTCTGCCAATGCTGAAGCCGATTTCGATTACGGTTGCAATCTTGAATATTATCTGGATTTGGAACGATTATCTCCTGCCATCACTTGTAATCAGCGGTGCAGGCACTGATACGATTCCATTGAAATTATTCCTATTCTTCGGCCAGTATACGAAACAATGGCATTTGGCGCTTGCCGGATTAACCATTTCGATTATCCCAGTAATCATTGCGTACTTGTTTGCTCAAAAACAAATCATTAAAGGGGTATCTGATGGCGCGGTAAAATAAGAAATGCGCAAGGTGCCTGCTTATCGGCGACAAGCATAAGAGGAGCACTGGTGTAGGCGCTTTTTGCCTCCAGAAGGGCTTGGCTTATGACCTCGAGCCGATGGCGCCTGAAGCTGGACACTGTCCAAGGAAATATACTTTCTTATTTTTTGAAAAATGGCACTATAAACAAGAAAAGGGAGGAACCGGTCATGGCTGTAACAATTAAAGATGTCGCAAAAAAGGCGCAGGTTGCACCGTCGACCGTCTCCCGTGTAATTGCGGATCATCCAAAAATCACACAGGAAACGAAAGAAAAAGTAAGAAAAGTGATGCAGGAACTTGGCTATCACCCGAACTTGCTGGCCAGAAAGCTTGTGACACAGTCTTCACAAACCATTGGCATTATCCGAAAAACATCATCAAAGCATTCACTTTCTGATCCGTTTTTTCCGGCAGCGCTTCAAGGCATGAGTGATTTGCTGCACCAGAAAGAGTACAGTATTTTAATGACGAGCGGCGAGTCGGATGAAGATATTTACCGTGAAGTGGTCAATATGGTTCAAGGGAAAAGCGTCGACGGCATGATCATGCTTTATTCGCAGGATGATGACCCAGTACTGCGGCTGCTCTTGGATCAGAAATTTCCATTTGTGATGATTGGCAAACCGACGGATCATATAGATAAAGTGATGTATGTGGATAATGATAACGTCAAGGCAGCGCGCAATATTACTGAATATTTAATCCGGGCTGGTCACGAGCATATCGCATATGTCGGAGGCGATCCGAGGTTTGAAGTGCACAAAGATCGTGAACAAGGATATAAACAGGCGTTAAAGCTTGCAAATATTCAGTCAAAAATGCTTTTCCGGAAAGAAATATCCAGAGATACGGCCAGTGAAACGATTGCAGAGATGATGAACATGTCTCCACGGCCGACGGCGATTGTCACAACAGATGAATTAATGGCTATGAGCCTGCTATCCGCCTTGTACGAGCGAGGGATCCGTGTACCTGATGATATGGCGATTACAACGTTTATGGATTCAATGTTATCTGAGCTTTCAAGTCCGCCGATGACAACGGTTGATATTCATGCGTTTCAGCTTGGTTTTGAGGCAGCAAAAACGCTTGTTGATCTTTTAGAAAATCCAAGTATGATGAAGCGGAATATTCTTGTTCCGACATCCATTGTCGAACGGGAGTCATGCAAAAAAACAAAGAGGAATGAGGCGATTATATGAATATTACAGTATGGAACGAATTTCGTCATGAAAAAAAGAATGAAACGGTTAAGGACATTTATCCGGACGGTATTCATGAAGTCATTGCCGGTTTTCTAAAAGAAGAAGGCCGGACTGTTAAAACAGCGACATTGGATGAAGCGGAACACGGGTTGACGGATGACGTATTAAATAATACAGATGTACTTCTCTGGTGGGGGCACGTTGCACATGAAGAAGTTGACGATGAAATTGTAAAAAAAGTACAACAGCGTGTGCTCGATGGAATGGGATTAATCGTTCTTCATTCCGGTCATTTTTCTAAAATATTCAAAACAATGATGGGTACGTCATGTGACTTGAAATGGCGCGAAGCAGGCGAAAAAGAGCGCGTATGGGTCATTGATCCTGCGCACCCGATTGCAGAAGGCATCGGCGAATATTTTGAACTCGAGCATGAAGAAATGTACGGCGAGCATTTTGATATTCCGGCACCGGATGAGCTTGTCTTTATGAGCTGGTTTGAAGGTGGCGAAGTATTCCGCAGCGGCGTAACATACAAACGCGGAAACGGTAAAATCTTTTATTTCCGCCCTGGACATGAAACACACCCTACATACTATAACGAAAACGTCCAGAAAGTGATTCGAAACGCAGTAAAATGGGCAGCGCCTGTGAAACGGGAGCGTCCTGTATACGGAAACGCACAACCAATTGAAACGTTAAAAGGAGAATAAATAAAATGACAAGAATTAAAGTAGGTATTATTGGATGCGGAAGCATCGCAAAGCACCGTCACATTCCTGAATATGCAATGAACGACAATGTAGATATCGTCGCTTTTTGTGATATTATTGCAGCGCGTGCGCATGCCTTTGCGGATCAATACAATGCAAAAGCGTATGTCGATTACACTGAACTTTTAGAAAATGAAGAGATCGATGCAGTGAGTGTATGCACACCAAACTCTCTTCATGCACCGGTTTCCATTGCCGCACTGAAAGCTGGCAAACATGTTCTTTGCGAAAAACCAATGGCCACATCAAATGAAGAAGCAGAAGCAATGATTGCAGCAGCGAATGAAAGCGGAAAAAAACTAATGATCGGCCACAATCAGCGTTTCGTTTCTTCTCACGCAAAAGCGCGCAGCATCATTGAAAGCGGCGAGCTTGGCAAAATATACAGCTTCCGCACTGCATTTGGCCACGGTGGCCCGGAACAGTGGAGTGCAGACGGAGAGCACAGCTGGTTTTTTGATAAAGAGCGTGCGTTTATTGGCGCAATGGGTGATCTTGGTGTTCATAAAACCGATTTGCTCCGCTTTTTAATCGGCGAAGAATTTGTGGAAGCAGCAGCATTCGTGGAAACATCTGCAAAAGCAAATTCCACAGTGGATGACAATGCCGTATGCATCTTAAAATCAGAAAGCGGCATTATCGGTACGCTGGCTGCAAGCTGGTCTTACAACGGCGGCGAAGATAATTCAACTGTCTTTTATGCGGAAAAAGGCATAATGCGTTTAGAAGATGACCCGGATTATTCGCTTATTATCGATTACAAAAACGGCAACAGCGAGCGCCACAGCTTAGGGGCGATCCAGTCAAACGAAGAAGGCCAGCAAACAGATACACACGTTGTGGAACATTTTATTAACAGTATTGTAGAAGACAAAACCCCGCCTGTATGCGGAAATGAAGGCAAAAAATCACTCGAAGTTATTTTAGCGGCACTGGAGTCAAGTGAAACAAAACAAATCGTCCGTATTTAATCAATGAGGTGACCAACATGACAAAACTGAGAATCGGCGTTTTAGGCACAGGCGGCATTGCGACAGAACGACATATTCCCGCTTTTAAACACGTGAAAGAAGCAGAGATTACAGCCGTTATGGATGTAAATACGGAGCGGGCAAAAGAAACAGCCGAAAAATTTGGCGTTGAACATGTTTGCACGAGTCTTGACGACATGCTTGGAAAAATTGATGCTCTTTTAATTACCACGCCGAATAAATTTCACGCGCCTGCTGCTGTACAGGCACTAAATGCCGGTGTTCATGTCATGTGTGAAAAACCAATGGCATTGAATACAAAAGAATGCGAAGAAATGGTGGCAGCCGCTGAAAAGTCTGGTAAGGTACTGCTGATTGCTTATCACTGGCGGTTTATGAAAGAATCACGCGCAGCAAAGCGGCTCATTGATAGTGGTGAAATTGGCCAGCCGCTCGTTATTCGGATAAAATCGATGCGGCGCCGGAAAGTACCGGGCTGGGGAGTTTTTACAAACCGTGACCTGCAAGGCGGGGGCGCCCTTATTGACTACGGCTGTCACTTGCTCGATTTAGCTATGTGGCTGACAGGCAGCCCGAAACCTTATGAAGTAAGCGGAACAACCTTTAACCATTTAAGTATGCAAAAAGATATGGTGAATGAATGGGGAACAATCAATCCGGCGACATTTGAAGTGGAAGACCACGCGACTGCGTTCATCCGGCTTGAAAACGGCGCAGTCGTTATGCTTGAAACGTCATGGGCGGCGAACATTCCAAAAGACGAAGAGACGATCAGTATTTCCGGTACAAAAGGTGGTATTGAGGTGTTCCCGCTTCGTGTGAATAAGGCGGAAAACGGTGTTCTGGTTAATTCCGACATTGCTTGGATTCCAGAAGAAAAACCATTTGCAATCCTGCAGGCGGAACATTTTGTTTCTTGCTGCTTTGGTGAAAGCACGCCAATGTCGAGCCCGGAAGAATCCATGTATGTGTCAAGCATTATTGAATCTGTTTATGAAAGTGCTAAAATTGGAAATAGCGTTAAAATTAGATAAAAAGAAAAGCGCAAGGTGCTCGTCTTTCGGCTTAGAACAAAGTCTAAGAGTGCGGCATCACGCCGCAACGACTTTGTGACTCACATCCTGTGAGTCCTCGAGCCGATGGCGCCTGGAGCAAGACATTAAAAAAGGAGCGATTAACTTGAAACTAGGTGTATTTGCAGTTCTTTTCAGCAACAAATCATTTGAAGACATGCTTGATCATGTAAAAGCATCGGGCTTGGATGCTGTTGAAATTGGTACAGGCTGCTATCCTGGCAACGCGCATTGTCCACTTGATGAATTACTTGAAGATGAAGAGAAGCGGGCGGACTATCTTGAAGCAGTGACATCACGAGGCCTCTCGATTAGTGCATTCAGCTGTCACGGTAATCCCCTTACACCTGACAAAGCATTTGCGGAAGAATCCGATTCGGTGCTCCGCAAAACGATCAAGCTGGCATCGCTCCTCGGCGTACCGGTTGTCAACACTTTCTCTGGGACAGCGGGTGATTCTGACGATGCGAAGCAGCCGAACTGGCCGGTAGTGCCATGGCCGGCAGAATACGGCGACATCCTTTCGTGGCAATGGGAAAACAAATTAATTCCGTATTGGAAAGAAATCGGTGAGCTCGCGAAAAGCCATAATGTGAAAATCGGCCTGGAGCTGCACGGAGGCTTTCTCGTGCATACACCATATACAATGCTGAAGCTTCGCGAAGAAACATGCGATGCTATCGGTGCCAACCTTGATCCGAGCCATATGTGGTGGCAGGGGATCGATCCGGTTGCCGCGATTAAAATTCTTGGTAAAGCGGGTGCAATTCATCATTTCCACGCGAAAGACACGTACATTGATCAGGACAATGTCAATATGTACGGCTTGACGGATATGCAGCCGTACGGAAACGTACAGTCACGCGCATGGACGTTCCGCAGTGTCGGATGTGGCCACAGCCTGCAGGAATGGTCAGACATGATGAGTGCACTTCGCATGTACAACTATGACTACGTCGTCAGCATTGAGCATGAAGATGCGCTCATGTCGATTGATGAAGGTTTCAGCCGTGCAGTTAAAAACTTAAACGAAGTCCTCATTCGCGATTCTGCGGGCGAGATGTGGTGGGCGTAAAAAGAAAAGGTTCTTGTCTCAGAAATTTGAGGCAGGAACCCTTTTTAGTATCCAAATAGAAAACGCTTGCAAAGTAAAGTGAAAAAAGATAAAATAGCCATATAAGTGTAATCGTTTACATTTTAAGGAGAAAAAAATGGCAAAAATGAGTGATGTGGCAGAACTAGCCGGCGTTTCAACGGCGACGGTTTCAAGAGTATTGCGAAGCCCGGACGCGGTAAAAGAAGCTACACAAAAGAAAGTATACGATGCGATTCGACAGCTCGACTATCAGCCGAACATGCTCGCCCGGAATTTGCGCATAAATAAAACTGGTACACTGCTCGTTGTAGCACCTAATTTAAATAATCTCGTCTTTTCGGAGATGATTGCCGGAATTGATGAAGAAGCAGGGAAATGCGGCTATCAGGTACTGCTTGGCAATACAAATGGCGATTCGAAAAAAACAGAAGGCTATATTGATCAGCTAAAACAAAAACAGGTCGACGGCTTAATTTTGCTTTCTGTTCAGCTGGATGAAAAAGTGTGGCAGGACATTGCCGACCACTATCCGGTCGTCATTGCATCTGACTATGTAGAAGGCATCCAGGTGCCGACTATTTCAATTGATAATGTGGCTTGCGGAAAACAGATAACGAACCATTTTATTCAAATGGGACATTCAAACATCGGCTTTATCGGCGGGACACTCCGGGCATCGGTCAGCCGCGACCGCTTAAATGGCTATAAGCTGGCCTTGACTGAAGCGGGAATCACAATACAGGATTCATTTATTGAGGAAGGGGATTACTCCATTCAATCCGGCTGCGATCTTTGTATGAAAATGATGAATCAGCCAAATGCGCCGACCGCTCTTTTTTGTGGAAGTGATGAAATGGCTTTTGGCGCGATCCAGGCATTGAGAGAAAACGGATACCGTGTACCGGAGGATGTGGCGGTAGCGGGTTTTGATGATATTAAGTTTTCAGCCGTTATGAATCCGGCGCTCACGACGATTGCCCAGCCGCTTCAAAAAATGGGCAAAAAAGCGATGGAAGTGCTGTATCAGCTTATCAATGGACATATGTCTTCTCAGCAGCAATATGTAATTGAAAGTGAATTTAAAATTAGGGAATCATGCGGGTATCATCAAAAATGAACCGCATTTATTCATAAAATGTAATCGATTACAAAATGGGAGGTAAGAAAAATGAAAACTATTCCAGTAGCTGTACAACTATTTACATTGCGTGAAGAAAGCGAAAAAGATTTTGCCGGAACGTTAAAAAAAGTAGCAGAGCTTGGTTATGATGGGGTTGAGTTTGCGGGATTCGGCGGATTAAGTGCACAAGAGGTAAAAGCGCTGCTTGATGAATATGGATTAAAGGCGGCTTCAAGCCATATTCCGCTTGATGACATAAAAAATAACCTTAATCAGGTCATTGAAGAACAAAAAGTGATCGGCAGCCGTTACGTTGTCTGCCCGTACCTGTTTCCTGAACAGCGCAGTGAAGCGGATTATCAGGAACTTCTTTTAACCTTAAAAGAAGCGGAGGAAGTGTGCCAAAAAGAAGGGATCACGCTTTGCTACCACAATCATGATTTTGAACTGGAAAAACTCGCAGATGGACGGACAGCGCTCCATACGATTTTAGATGAAACAAATGCGGCGGCTGAATTTGATATTTACTGGCTGACAAAAGCAGGCGAGCAGCCCGTTGACTGGATCAAGCGATACGCGGGCCGGACACCTCTTATCCACTTAAAAGACATGACAATGGACGATGAACAATTTTTCGCGGAGCTTGGGACAGGCGGCGTTAACATCGAAGCAGTGCTTGAAGCGGCGGAGCAGACAAATGTAGAATGGTGGGTCGTCGAGCAGGATGTCTCGAGACGTACACCGTTTGAAAGCATTGAAATCAGCTTGAATTATTTAAAAACAAAACTGCCGCATGTGGCTGCGAAGTAAGGAGAGAGACCGGATGACACTAAATGTTGGGCTCATCGGCTGCGGCAATATAAGCGGTATTTACTTGGAAAACAGCAGGCATTACAAGTCATTTACCATAGTGGCATGTGCGGATCTTGACCGTGCGAAAGCGGAAGAAGCAGCAGCCAAGCATGGTGTGCCGAATGTGATGGAAGTTGATGAATTAATTGAGTCACCGGACATTGACATTGTCCTGAATTTAACGGTTCCGCATGCACATGCCGATGTAGCAGTCCGGGCGGTTGAACAGAAAAAACATGTCTATTCGGAAAAACCGCTCGCTATTACACTCGAAGACGGTAAACGAATCATTGAAAAAGCGGCAGAGTATAACGTGATAGCCGGGTCAGCGCCCGATACTTTTTTAGGAAGCAGCATCCAGCTCGCCGGACATTTAATAGAAGATGGAGCAATCGGCAAAATTGTTGGTGCGACCGCTTTTATGATGTCACGTGGACCAGAGTCCTGGCACCCTAATCCAGAATTTTTTTATCATGCAGGAGGCGGACCTATGTATGACATGGGACCATATTATTTAACGGCGCTTGTCAGCCTGCTCGGTCCGGTGAAGCGTCTGACCGGATCAGCCCGCATCACCTATCCGGAGCGAATGATTACGAGTGAACCGAAATACGGGGAGAAAATCGTCGTGCAGGTGCCGACGCACGTGACCGGCATTCTTGATTTTGAGCAGGGTGCCACCGCGACCATCACAACGAGTTTTGACGTCGCTGCCGCTCGTACGCCGTTTATTGAAATTTACGGGGAAGAAGGCACGATCAGTCTGCCAGACCCGAACTGCTTTCATTTGCCGGTGCTCATGAAAAAGCATGGGGAAGAGGAATGGAAAGAAATAAAACCTGAAACGAAGCTGCCAGAAAATGCGCGGGGCATTGGCCTGGCTGAAATGGCGGAAGCAATTGAATCAGGAGAAACGCCGCGTGCGAACGGTGATATGGCCTATCACGTGCTTGAAATCATGCATGGCATTCATCATTCTTCAGATTACGGGCAGCATTACCAGATGGATAGCACATGTGAAAAGCCAAACTTAGTAGAAAAATCCGCATCGTTTTAAAAATAAATGATAAACCATAAGAGTCCCTTGCTGTGCAGGGGCTCTTTTCTGCAACTATATAAGTTGACCTGATCATTTTTCCTTCTGCCACACGGTGACTGATCAACTCCTCTAACGAGTGGCCTGCATCACAAAAAACAACTTCATAACACTTTTTACAGTTACTTTTGTGTGAGAGCCGTTTTGGCTTGCTGCTTTTGACGGGAGCCGAAATGGCAGCGGGCGCATGGCTTCGCGTTCCGTGGGGCAGGCGCTGAGCCCGCTAGTCCCACAGCAGTCCCACCGCCTCTGCGTTTTGACGGGTAAGTGGAAAGCAGAAAAGTGCTGGACTAGCAGGCTTCGGCTTAAAACGAAACGATGCCCGATTTAAAGAGCAAAACGTACGAGCTTGAACACGCACTGCTTTTCAAAAACCACTTGGTGAAGCCTGCGGGACGTACAGTGAATCAGCAGATCCCGCAGGCGCAGCTAAGGAATGCCGGACTGCCCGTGGAACGCGAAGTCCGGCCGGCTTCACCTGTCGGCTCCTGTTCAAAATCGGCAGGCATTCCTCACAAGATAGCCCAATGCCTGCGCACATAAGGAATTGATGGTCAGGATGGATTCCAAAACAAATCGGTGATCATCCCTGCACCGATACGAAACGCAATAGCCCAAACAGCCATTGTTTTCTAGAGGAAGAATCTTTATTCAACTTATATAGTCGGAAATATTCATCAAAACAACGGATCTGTCCACTTACTAATTCAAAATAGATGTGCTACTCGTTCACATCATTGTCGATTAATAAAATTTCTTTCAAATAAAGGAGAGAAAAAAATGAACCAGTACAAAGCAGTCGTTGCCGGATGCGGCAGTATGGCTAATACATGGATTGACTATATAAAAACGCGTGAAAATGCAGACATTATCGCGCTTGTTGATGTGAATGTTGAAGCGGCGCAGTCTATGGCCGATCGGCAAGGGCTGGAAGTGCCGTGTTACATGGATTTATCTCAGGCACTGGCGGATACAGGCGGGAATTTGGTCATTGATGTGACCATCCCGGCTGCGCATAAGCAAGTCGTCACAACCGCTTTGCGGTCAGGGTATCATGTAATAGGGGAAAAGCCGATTGCTGAAACTCTTGAAGATGCAAAAGAAGTAGTCGAAACAGCAGAGAAAACGGGAAAGAACTATTCCATCATGCAAAATCGACGGTATACGAAGCAGATCCGGACGCTTCGGCAATTGCTGGCTGACAATAAAATTGGCAAAATTGGTTCGATTCATGCTGACTTTTTTATAGGTCCGCGTTTTGGTGGATTCCGTGAAGAGATGGACAGCCCGCTGCTCGTTGATATGGCCATTCATACATTTGATCAGGCCCGGTTTTTAACAGGAGCGGACGCGGTGTTCGTTTATTGTCATGAATACAATCCACCGGGATCGTGGTACGAGGGAAATGCGTCAGCTATCTGCATTTTTGAAATGAGTGACGGCTCGGTGTTTTCATACCGCGGTTCATGGTGCGCAGATGGTCATAAAACATCGTGGGATGCCGATTGGCGGATTACGGGAACAAAGGGCAGCGCCATATGGGACGGAGAAACGTCACCAGTGCTGGAAATAAAAGATCCCTCAAAACCAGCAGAGTTTATTCATCCAGTGCAGATAGAAACAGCAGAGAACCTTTGGACAGGAAAGGAAGGACATGCGGGCTGCCTGGATGAAATGTTTGCAGCGCTTGAGGAAAATCGATTCGCTGAGACGGATTGCCGGGATAACATTAAAAGCATGGAAATGGTGTTTGGTGCGTTGGAAAGCGCGAAAACAGGCAAAAAAGTGATGCTTTCCCACTGAAAAGAATAGAGTTTCTCATACAGGAGCTTTTATCGAAAATTCGGTATACTAATAGAAGAGAATCGTGAACGTCATCTGCACGATGCAGATGGGGTTGCTTGTTGAAAAGAGGCAGCGGGAATGAATAACATTGAAGAAATATACGAAAGAGCTGTGATCACGGAGAGACCCGGGGCGGATGAGTCACGCCATCACTATTACGATAAAGGACAAAATCGTTACATTTCGATCCCGAAAGAAGATGTAACAAATAAAGAACAACAGCTGCTTTCTCATTTTTTTATGCCCATTGAGCGTGAGCAGCGGCAAAGCCAGCTGTCTGCCCGTGAACAGGCATGGTGGGATTTTCTCCTGAACGGCGCAGAATGCCCAGCGGTGAAGGAAGAGCGGGTGCGGTTTTTATATGTCAAGCTGTCCGAGAACGACCGCAGCGGTTTTTTTGAAGCAGTCGATACATTTTTTGATCATGCACTCCTCGTCGTTTGGACTGGAGAAAAAGACTGCATATTAATAGAAGAAGAATCCGATTACCCGATTCAAAAAGAAGATGCACAGACGTTTTTAGATGTACTTGCCGGTGACTTTTACATGGCAGGGCGGTTATTTGCCGGCCGTTTTTCAACGGCCAAAGATTCATTGAAAACTGTCTATGAGAATGAAATGGAAGCGGCTCGTAAAGCGGCGCTATTTATCCCAGGGCAAAAAGTGACAACGATAGAAATGGTAGTGCCGCATTTATTTTTATCGCAATGCGGTGAAGAACTAGGTCGTTTTTTTGCCGGAGAACAGGAATTGTTTCATGAAGATGATGATTTGCGGAACACGCTTCAATTATTTATTCAAAATCACTTAAATGTAAGTCAAACGGCCAAACAGCTGCATCTGCACCGCAACAGTCTCCAGTACCGGATCGACAAGTTTATTGACCGGACCGGCATCGATGTTCGTTCGTACGAAGGTGCGCTGCTCATTTATATGATTTGTTTAATGAGCACGAAAAAATGACAACGTGCACAATATGATAGAGTTATCTTTGTGCACCCTGTCCATTTTTATTTCCCTTGTAAGCGAATACAATGAAAATAAGAAAACGGTTACAGGAGGAATGAAAAATGGCAGAACTTCAATTAAATAATATTTATAAAGTATATGATGGAGATGTAACAGCGGTTGAGGATTTCAACCTTCACATTCAAGATAAAGAGTTTATCGTCTTTGTTGGCCCATCTGGCTGTGGGAAATCTACCACACTTCGAATGATTGCCGGTCTTGAAGAAATTTCAAAAGGTGATTTCTACATTGACGACCGCCGTGTAAATGATGTGGCACCAAAAGACCGCGATATCGCAATGGTGTTCCAGAACTACGCACTTTACCCGCACATGACAGTTTATGATAACATGGCATTCGGCTTAAAGCTTCGTAAAATGCCGAAAGAAGAAATTAAGCAGCGCGTTGATAACGCAGCTCAAATTCTTGGTTTGACAGATTATTTGAAACGGAAACCGAAAGCATTATCCGGCGGTCAGCGTCAGCGTGTTGCCCTCGGTCGTGCGATTGTCCGTGATGCAAAAGTATTCTTAATGGATGAGCCGCTTTCCAACTTGGATGCGAAACTTCGCGTACAAATGCGTTCTGAAATTATTAAACTTCATCAGCGTTTGCAGACGACGACAATTTACGTAACGCATGACCAAACGGAAGCATTGACGATGGCAACACGTATCGTTGTTATGAAAGCCGGCAAGATCATGCAGATCGGTTCACCGAAAGAAGTATACGAGAATCCAGAAAACGCGTTTGTAGCCGGCTTTATCGGTTCACCGCCAATGAACTTCTTTAACGCAGAGCTTGGCGATGGATTTGTGAAAATCGGTTCGAAATCACTTGACGTGCCAGAAGGAAAAATGCGCTACCTGCGTGACCAAGGGTATGTAGGCAAACAAATTCTTCTCGGTGTTCGGCCGGAAGATATTCATGATGAATTGATTTTCCTGGAAGCGTCCCAACATACGTCGTTTGATGCGGAAGTTTCTGTATCTGAACTTCTCGGTGCAGAAATCATGGTCTATTCTGAAATTGAAGGTCAAAGCTTTGTAGCACGCCTTGATTCACGTCTCGACATTATGGCAGGCGAAAAAATTCAGCTTGCGTTCGATTTAAACAAAGCGCATTTCTTTGACGCTACATCAGAAGTGCGGATTCGCCCATAATCGATTTTAGGCAGGAAGTGACTACCGCTTCCTGCTTTTCTACTTTGGAGGATATACATATGAAAAAACAGCCGGTTTTGTTTCTCAGCCTGTTTTTATTCTTTTTTCACTCATCTGTGGCGATGACCGCTACCTTTTTACCGTCTTATTTTCAGGAAAAAGGACTGTCTGCTTCGGAAATTGGCTGGCTCATGGCCATCGGTCCGTTTACCGCCCTTTTTTCGCAGCCATTTTGGGGATATATGAGCGATAAATATAAAACGGTCAAGCGCATGGTGATGATTTGCTCCGGCGGATTGATTTTCATGAGTTTCTTTTTGTTTCAAGCAGACTCGTTTTGGATGCTCCTCTTTATTGCGGCGATTTTCTTTTCATTTCAGTCACCCATTGGTGCGCTTGGAGACAGTTTATCGCAAAAAACAGCCGTTCTGCACCACGTTCAATTTGGCCAGATCCGGATGTGGGGATCAGTAGGGTTTGCGTTGACATCCCTGCTCGGCGGATTTATTTTAGGACAACTGGGTCTTGGATATTTATTTTATTTATTCCTTACATACGCCATTATAACGTTTGTTGTCATACAAAAAATTAGCGATGTAACTGCATCCGCTAAGATTATTAATATGAAAGAAGCCGCCAAAATCGTTAGCCGGCCGTCATTTTTATGGTTCTTGCTGATCATTATGCTCGTGACGATCACACACCGGGCAAATGATATGTTCATTGGTTTATATGTGACGGAACTCGGTGGCACCGAATCACAAATCGGGCTCGCCTGGTTTATGGGCGTCGCGTCGGAAGCGATGATTTTTATGTTCAGTGCCTATTGGATCCGCTGGTTTAAACGGAATATGACCTTTGTTATTATTGCGGCTGCTTTGTATGGTGTGCGCTGGATGCTGTACGCTTTGGCAACAGAGCCAATTCACATCATTTTGCTCCAGCCGCTGCATGGTTTGACGTTCGGTGTGTTTTATTTATGTACATTTCAAATTGTCACAAAAATCATGCCGGATGAATTTCTCGCGACCGGGCAAATGGTATTCATTTCCGCCTTTTTCGGCTTATCTGGTATCATTGGCTCGCTCGGAGGCGGCTGGATTATTGATTGGACAGGCGGCGCGGCCGCCATGTATCAGCTTCTTGGCTGGTTCGCATTCGCTGGCTGTATTGGGCTTGTTCTCTATGATCAATCCGGCAGAAAAAAAGATGAAGAATTATTGAAAAAAGTTTAAAAAAACGGTTTCATTTTGAGTGAAGCGGGTAGTTAATAAGTACAGAGGCATCCATAAGGAAGCCGCAAAGGCAAATGCAGCATCCAGATTAAGTAATCGGATGAAAAAGTTGTTTAACCGCCTTTGTTCCATCAAGTTTGAAATGAATTTCAACAGCATTTCAACATTTTATGGACTGTACAGGATGAATGATTTGCTTAAAGCGGCGAAGTGTAAAAACCCGCCGACTGAATCCATTTAGCGGTTCCTGCGATTAGGCAGAGTTGACTGCTGAATAAGTAAGCAGATCTTCTCCAGCAATTCCCGCTTCACAAGGGGAATGAGAGAAGCCTATGCCGGAATCTGGCACAGGCTTTTTTCATTTTAACTGTAAGGCTGCGATAGACAACGGTTCAGGATATGCCTAAACGTTTATTTTTTTGGATGAGAGCTTTCTTTGTCCTTTTTCTTCATTTCTTTCTTGACCTCTTTTATTTTCTTTATCTCTTCCTGGTACTCCTCCTCAACTTCAGAAGTGGAGGGGAGAAAAGGCTCTTGATTGTAGTCGATCCGCTTTCCATACCGCAGCATTTCATAAATGATAAAGCCGTTATTGGGCATACCGTTTACGGTTTTCATTGGCACAATATCAAATAAAACAAAGTAAAAAGCATAAAATACAAATCGATCCCAGAACGTCCGGTACTCTTCTAATAATCCATTTGCAAGCATTGTATTAATCGTCAACGCCGCTATTGTATTGACCAAGATGGGTCCGGCATAGAGCAAGACATACGCAGCCCTTCCTTCTCTTTTTAAGGAATCATAGGAATACCAGCTAGATAAATGATAATATTTCCGGACATCAAATATACCGAGTTGAAACAACCGGGGCCCTGAACCAATTGTCACACGGGGATTTTTCACTCCAAATACAATACTTACAATCAGATAGCCCATTTCGCGTAAAAAAACGACTGTGGGTAATATGATAAATGCCGAGATGGCTAATGAGAATAAGTCGGCTAAGCCGAACATCCAATTCCTCCTAAACATTATCTGCAGATGTACCCATTTAGAATGCCCGAGTTGCCGATGAACAAATCAGATTTATACAAATTAACTGGAAACAGTACAAGCGACAGAAGAAATTCGACCGCTTTTGTTGTATAGTTATTTAAAATATTACCTGCTTAGTTATCCTTTCCGAAATGAAGCAGAAAGCATATTCAAAACAAGCAAGATGAAAGTAGATGGAGGCGTTTACACGATAATGATTGTAAATTGATGGAGGGATTCGTAGCGGAATTTTTAAGTATGATGGCTGGTTTACCCTGTTATTAGGAGTTATTCTGCCGTTATTATACTTATTCCCGCCAATATAAAAATGATTTGGAGTGGAAATGAATGGCGCATATCATAATGGATATCGGTGTTTCAAATGGCCGGCTTGTGGTAAAAAACGGCAAGAATGAAAACCTTAGAAAGTTATTGGTAAAAATGCAGCGAAAACCAATTCCATTTTCTTACATAGGTCGATTTTCTTTGCATATATCTATCTGAAAAGGGAATAGAGGTATTGGATTGAAAAAATAGGATTGGAGTGAAGAATGATGAAAAAAAGGACATTAGGATTACAAGGTCTGGAAGTTTCTTCTCTTGGTTTAGGCTGCATGGGGATGTCGGATTTTTACAGTGGGCGTGATGATGAGGAATCAATCAAAACCATTAAGCATGCATTGGAGCTTGGTGTGACTTTTTTGGATACAGCTGATATGTACGGAGTCGGACAAAACGAAGAACTGCTTGGACAGGCAATAAAAGGCCGACGGGATCAGGTCATTATCGCCACAAAGTTTGGAAATGTGCGCGGTGAAGATGGTGCCTTTTTAGGTGTAAATGGAAGACCGGAGTACGTAAAAGAAGCATGTGAAAAAAGTCTGCGCCGGTTGGGAACAGATTATATCGATTTGTATTATCAGCATCGTGTCGATCCGAATATCCCAATTGAAGAAACAGTGGGTGCGATGGCAGACCTTGTAAAAGAAGGCAAAGTGAGATATTTAGGTCTTTCTGAAGCAGCGTCTGATACGATTCGAAAAGCACATGATGTACATCCTATTTCTGCCCTTCAAACAGAATATTCTTTATGGAGCCGTGATGTGGAGGATGATATTTTACCGGCAGTTCGGGAGCTGGGAATCGGATTTGTTCCATACAGCCCGCTTGGCAGAGGTTTTCTGACAGGCCAGATTCGAACATTTGACGATTTGGCAGAAGATGATTATCGCCGCTTTTCACCAAGATTTCAGGGAGAGAACTTTGACAAAAATATTGAACTTGTGAAAAAAATCGAAGAGATGGCAAAAGAAAAAGGATGCACGACTTCACAATTAGCACTTGCCTGGCTGCTTGCCCAAGGGAATGATATTGTGCCGATCCCAGGAACGAAAAAACGCAAGTATTTAGAAGAAAACGTAGAAGCGGTAAATGTGGCACTCTCAAAACAGGAGCTTGCTGCAATTAATGATATTGCGCCAAAAGGAGCGGCTGCCGGCCTTCGTTATCCGGAAAGCGGAATGAAAGGTGTTAATTTATAAAAGCCGATATTTCAATTAAAGATAGTATGAGATCACAAGAGAAGGGAAAGATAAGCTTGAATATGTACGAACACTTAGTAACGTTTAAATTTAACGAGCACATCACAGATGGAAAGCAGCAGGAGCTTCTTCAGCAGCTGTTAGCATTTAAAGAGAAGATCGATGGAATCGTCGAACTGACGGCTGGTTTAAATACCACCGAAGAAGTGGAGCAAATTCAAGGATACACGCTTGGACTGCGTATCACGTTTGAAAGTAAGAAAGCGCTTGACCGTTATTTGCCGCACCCGCTGCACCAGGCGTTTATTTCCTCTCTGGATGGTGTCATTGAGAATGTTATTGTTGTGGATTATGAGATTTTATAAGCCTGTTTGATCTTGATCAGCACTTAAAGAAATGGGATGAGATTGAGAAAATTCAAGTGAAGAAGCGTGAAAATATAAATGATACTGACATGTATGAACTAAAAAAGAAGAAGCTGTCTCCGTTTCGGAGGCAGCCTCTTTTGTATTTCAACGTTCACTTGAGTCGGATGAATATAAGGCGGCCAAACTCAAATGACGACGTATGGCACATTGAGTAAAAGAACGACTTTCTTAAACATTGACGGTACAAATTACAAAGTATTTTCTTCTATAGTAATATCGCTTTTCGCTCGTTCAATTCTGCGTTGTTTCAGTGTACCAGCGAGCAAAATGCCGGCAACAACAACAAGTTCGAACCCATACTTTACAAATGGATTGGTGAAATAATCATGCATAAACGGTTCTCCGACGATCATTTTAGACGCTGTCCAGCCGAGAATGCCGGCACCGATTGTGATGATAATTGGATACCGTTCGATCATTTTTAAAATAATGGTGCTGCCCCACATAACAATAGGGATTGAAACAAGCAGGCCGATCATGACAAGCAGGAAGTTTCCGTGAGAAGCGCCTGCAACAGCAAGAACATTATCAAGCCCCATTAATGCATCTGCAATAATGATCGTTTTAATGGCGCCCCATAATGAATCAGCGGCTGTTACTTCATGCTCTTCTTCCTCAATAAGAAGTTTGTAGGCAATCCAGATAAGCAGGATACCGCCGACTAAACGCAGGCCGGGAAGTTCTAATAAATAAACAACCAACAGTGTGGCAATCATGCGGATGATGATCGCACCGACTGCTCCCCAAAAAATCACCTTTTTTTGCTGTTCTTTTGGGAGTTTCCGCGCAGCGAGGCCAATTAAAATGGCATTGTCACCGGCGAGAACGAGGTCAATCATTATAATGGCAAATAAAGCGGTTAAAAATTCTGTTTCCATTCTCCCAGCTCCTTTTTTTCTCCAAAATAAAAGAGACCTCTGCCACATGAAATATGGCAAAGGTCTCGCTAAACACTAAATAAATTAGGTCAATAAAGCCGGCGGAAGGTATCCCACGTAATGACGACTTTATTTCAGTTCTCTGACGCTACTCCCCTTTACGGATGAAGGCGATATTCAGTTGGTTATACTTTATCTGTTTTATTATAGCAGGTGAGGGACAGGAAAAAAAGTATCTTTTTATTTGTTTTTATGTCTGGTGCTCATAAATTTACTGCTTTTTGCAGCTGTTGCTTGACTTCTTATATAATTTATTTTTATAATAAGTTACATAAAGTAACTAAAATAAAAAAGGTAACAAAAAGGAGAATCAAGCATGGATCGTTTTCATGAAAAACCGAATGTATTTGTTGGGGAAGTGAATATAAACGTGACGGATTTGGCACGTTCAATTGATTTTTATACAAACGTCATTGGATTAAATGTATTAAACCAATCGGAGCGGCAGGCTGTGTTGACCGCGGATGGACAAACGGTACTTGTAACGCTGGAGCAGCCGCACGGCGTTCTGCCGAAGCAGGGACGGACAGCCGGCTTGTATCACTTTGCAATTTTGCTGCCGGAACGGAAAGATTTGGCTGTCTTTTTGCGCCATTTGCTGCAAACGGGCCAGCGATTTGGCGCGGCGGATCATTACGTGAGTGAAGCGATTTACATTGATGATCCCGACGGCAATGGTATTGAAATTTATCGCGACCGGCCGTCTTCGGAATGGACGTGGAACGATGGATTTGTGGATATGGCAACGGTTCAGCTTGATGGGGACAGCCTTTTAGCGGAAAGCGACGAAGAATTTATCGGTCTTCCGGAGGGTACAATCATCGGGCATATTCATCTGCATGTCTCGAACATTTCAGAAGCGGAAAACTTTTATATAAAGGGGCTTGGGTTTCAAGTGGTCAGCCACTATCCGCAGGCGATTTTCACGTCAACGGGCGGCTACCATCATCACATTGCCTTGAATACGTGGCAAGGCGTCGGTGCTCCGCGTCCAGCCCAAAACAGCGTTGGACTGAATTGGTACACGCTTGTGTTTCCGAGTGAAGAAGCAAGAGAAGAAGCGGTGGCAAGGCTCAAAGGAATAGGAGCAGCCGTGACCGAGTATGTTACGGAAGATCCGTCCGGCAACCAAATTCACCTGATTGTGTAAGAAAAAGGTTCCTCCCAGCGGAGGAACCTTTTTATAAGGAAAGCAAGCATGTGCCATTAGACTTACCAAGAAAGACAAGTTTATAATGGGGAAAATAAAATAATAAGGAGCCTAATTAAGTTGGCTGGAAAAGAGCATGGAAGAATGAATGTGGATTACATTCTTTTAACGAGCAAGGAGAGAAACGAATGAAGAATTCTGGACATGTTTCACAGGCAGGCTTTCAGGATACAGGTATGATTTTTAAGTTTATACGTAAAAATAACGAATTTATCCATACATTTTCTGAAGGTGAATTACTTTATAAAATAAATTTTCATCCAGAAGGTCTTATTGGAAAAACATTATATGAATTGTATTCAGACAACATTGACATTGCCAATTCATTAATTACATATTACAAAAAAGCTTGGAAGGGTCACTTTGTCGAATATGAAAGTAACTACAAAGGGATACAGTACGTGACATATTTGAGGCCTTTGTTTTCAGAAGGAAAAGTCATTGAAGTAGTTGGAACTTGTATTGATATTACAAAAAGAAAAAAGATGGAAGAAGACATTTGCCAAAAAGAAAATTTATATCGCACAGTGCTTGAAACGATGTCTGAAGCGGTACTGATCGAAACAGGCGGCAAAATCACTACACTCAATGAAAGCGCAAACAAAATATTCGGGATTGAAATAGGTGATTTTACTGAAGCTTCTATGGCAGGATTAGAGCGGGAGTATATAAAAGAAAATGGCATTCCGATTCCTTATGCAGAGCTGCTAGATGTCATTACTCAGAAAGATGGCATTCCTGTTGAAAATTTTGTATTAGGAGTGAAAGATGAAAATAATGGAACACAGTGGTTTTCTGTCAATTCAAACCCGCTTAAATTACCGGATAAGTACGAGGAAGCAGCTCTTGTGACACTTTCCGAAATTACACTTCAAAAAGAACAGGAAAGAAAGTTAATAGATTCGTACGCTTTTCAGCGCAATTTGATTGATCAGCTGGACAGAGGAGTCATTGTGACAGATCGGGATAAAAAGATTAGCCTCATGAACAAAAAGTTTTATGAACTGTTCAGGTTAGAAGGCGGGATTGATTTATATATTGGACAGTATGCTCCGGATTTACATTCTCTTTTTGACAAAGAAATGGAAGAGGTGGAAATTGAAAAGCGCGGGGGTCAGCCAAGAATAACAAAAGAAATTGAAATCAACAAAAATACCATACTGTGCTACAACTGTGTTCCACTTAATGAGGGAAACGGGAATGGTGGATACTTGTGGGATTTTGAAGATATAACCGAGAGTAATAAAATGGAAAAAATGATTATCCATGCAAAAGAAGAAGCCGAAAAAGCAAATGCAGCAAAATCGGACTTCCTGTCTAAAATGAGCCATGAGCTTCGTACGCCGCTAAATGGCATTCTTGGCTTTGCGCAGCTTCTGGAAATGGAAGAGGACTTGACCGAAATACAGCATGACTTTGTACAGGAAATTTTGAACGGAGGAAGACATTTATTACAGTTAGTAAACGAAGTATTGGATGTATCGAGAATCGAAACAGGAAATTTGAAAGTTTCTATAGAGGAGGTTAACCTTCTTGCCGTTATGAACGAATGTATCAATATTGTCCAGCCGCTGGCAAAGAAAAAGAACATAAGTATAGATAACCAAATAAATCCCTTTCAAAACACCTTAGTTCATGCTGATCCGATTCGTCTTAAACAAATCCTTCTTAACCTTCTGGACAATGCCATTAAATATAATAAGGATTATGGAGAAATAAGCATCGCCTGCTGGCAGGAAGGCAGCGAGCAGGTTGTGCATATCGTGGATACAGGTATAGGGATTTCAAAAGAAGAATATCAAAAAGTATTTGTCCCATTTTATCGAATTCGAGACACAAAGGAAGCAGGTACAGGTATCGGCTTGTCTCTCGTTAAACAGCTCGTACACTTAATGGGAGGAGAAATCAGCGTGACAAGCACAAAAGGAAAAGGCAGTGACTTTTCTTTTTGTCTGCCTGTTCCCCCTAATTTAAAAGCTGTTATGCGGTGGGATGAACAGGTGGAACCTCCTGCAGCGAAAGATGAGAAGACAGATCACTATCGCTTGCTCTATATTGAAGATAACGAGGCCAATTTTCAGTTAGTGAGCAACATCATAAAATCGCAGCCGTCCTTTACGCTCCTATCAGCCCTTACTGGAAAAAAAGGAGTAGAAATGGCAGCGAAGGAAAAAGTGGATTTGGTTTTGATGGATATTAACCTCCCCGATATTCATGGGTACGAAATTTTTGACATGCTAAAAAGGAATGAACAAACAAAAGATATTGCCGTTATTGCTGTAAGTGCCAATGCAATGCCGCAGGATATTCAATATGCGTTAGCTAAGGGATTCGATAACTATGTGACGAAGCCTATAAATATAAAAGAGTTTTTGACAGTCATACGGGAAACGTTAAATAAAACAATTTATCAAAATATCCCGGATCATAAAATTTTAAGCACTGGACCGTATGGAGAAGAGGCTGTCTCAGCAAAAACACTTCAATTATCTTTAGAAGACTTGAAAAAAATTAAGGAAAAGAAATATAAGGCAGCCATCGCAATGCACTATGCCCGAAGTGATTGGTCAAGGTCTCAAGTGGAAGGGGTGAAAGCCACTTTTGAAAAAATGGGGATTAAGATCACAGCTGTAACGGATGCGCAATTTAATTGGGAACAGCAAGTAGCTGATATTGAAAACATTTTAACCAAAAAGCCGGATATTCTTGTGAGTATTCCTGTAAACCCGGCACGGATGGCAGGCATATATAAAAAAGCAGCTCAAGCCGATATAAAGCTGGTGTTCATGGACAATATACCAAAGAACCTGCAGCATGGAAAAGATTACGTTAGTGTTGTGTCCGCTGACAACTATGGAAACGGCATTGAATCGGCTCATGTTATGGCTGGAAAATTAGGTGGAAAAGGAATTGTTGGGGTTATTTACCATAAATATGATTTTTTTGCAACCAAACAAAGAACCGAAGCATTTGAAAAAACGATACAAGAAAAATATCCCGAAATTCAGATTGTGGAGCGTGTCGGAATTGAGGGGCCGAATGATGGGCAAAAAGCGGCTTCTGCCATGATTGTTAAACATAAGGATTTGAATGGTATCTTTGCTGTATGGGATGTACCAGCGGAAGGAGCTTTAGCAGCGGCCCGTGCTGCAGGAAGAAATGATTTGGTCATCACGACGGTCGATTTGGGCCTGAATGTGGCAGCAGAAATTGCCCGCGACGGACTAATCAAGGGATTGGGTGCGCAGCTTCCATACCAGCAGGGAGTCGCTGAAGCCATCCTTGCAGGGTATGCGCTTATTGGAAAAAAGGCGCCGTCCTATGTGGCAGTACCAGCTTTAAGAGTAACGAAAGAAAATGTCCTGGACGCCTGGAAACTAGTTTATAACGAAGAGGCGCCACATATCATTCAAAAAGCTGCGGATCAAGGAAATGCTTAAGAAAAAGGGGATTACCAGATGAAAGTATTAATCGCTGACGATGATGCTGCCTCCAGAAAACTGTTAAGGTATTTCATCGGCAGTTTACCTAATTATAAAATTATTGGAGAAGCCGCGAACGGTGAAGAGTTAATAAAGTATGTGACGAAAGAAAAACCGGATGTCGCTTTAGTGGATATTGGAATGCCTTTATTGAATGGGATGGAAGCAGTGAAAGCATGTAAAGAACTTTTTCCATCCTTGCAGGTTATTTTTATTACTGGCCATGATGATTATGCACTCGAAGCATTTAGTGTAAGGGCTGTTGATTATATTTTAAAGCCAATTGAGCGAAATCGTTTATATAGTGCTTTAGAGAGGGCCGCACAAGCTGGGAATATAAAAGCTGATAAAGAGCAGTCTGTTAAAAAGAATTTAATGATTAAACAACAGAAAAATATCCTTTTTATTCCGCTTGATGACATTATTTTTATAGAAAGAATAGACCGTAAATCTGTCATTCATACAAAGAACAATAATTTCGAAACAAATGAAGCGTTAGCCAGCCTGGAAGGGGCCCTTGACTCCAGATTTATCGCATCTCATAGATCCTATATCATTAACGTGGGGCTTTTAACCAAAATTGAAGCAGCGGGTCAAATGTATAAAGCATATTTTCAAGATTATAACAATACGGCAAGGGTTTCAAAGCACAAAATCGATGAATTGCAACGATATAAGTCATTATGAACCAATCAACTCAGCACACGCTGCTGGGTTTTTTTATTTTTTTAAATTTTTTGCTTTTTTTGTTTAAAAGGATAATTTTTAAGTCTGAAACTAGAAAATATCTTGTCGAGTGGAAGAAAATCATGTCTGAAAGCGGTTAGACACTAAATTTGAATGCGGTTACAATTCGGTTATAGCTAAATAAACAGCAACAAAAAAGAAAAGAGAATCCTAATATGTCAGGAATAAAAGAGGTAGCTAAACAGGCAAATGTTTCAATTGCGACTGTCTCAAGGGTGTTAAGCAAGCCAGAATCGGTAGCGGAAGAGACGATCAAAAAAGTATTAGAAGTCATTGAAGATTTAAACTATCAGCCTAATGCAGCAGCCCGCCAGCTAAGAATGTCCGAAACAACAACGATTCTAGTGGTTGTCCCGGATATTACGAATACATTCTTTTCCGATGTGCTGAGAGGGATAGAGTGTGTAGCTCTTGAAAATGGTTACCAGGTTTTGCTTGGTGACGCAGGCAATAATCTTGAACAGGAAAAAGGGTATTTGAACATACTTCGTCAAAAGAAAGCAGCAGGAATGATTTTACTGACCGCAGGAATTGAAGCGAACATCGTAGAAGAGATAGCCGCCCAATATCCGGTCGTTCTTGCATGCGAATACTTAGAGGGCGTCAATGTTCCGACAGTTTCAATTGACAATGTCAGCAGTGCACGAAAAGCAACCGAGTATTTGATTAATCTCGGGCATAAGAGAATAGGCTTTATCTCAGGTCCTATGAATAGCGTACTTGGCAGAGACAGGCTAAAGGGATTTTATCAGGCGATGGCACAATATAATTTGAAGGTTGAGCCCGACTTAGTGCAGGAAGGCAATTTTTCTTATAGAAGCGGCTTTAATATGATGCTCAAACTTTTAGCGTACAGCCACACACCTACAGCAGTGTTTGCGGCAAATGATGAGATGGCCTTTGGTGCCATCAATGCAATTGAACAAAAAGGATTAACTGTTCCGCAGGACATATCGGTTATCGGGTTTGACAATATAAAGTTTTCATCCATCTTCAAACCGGCACTAACGACGATCTCACAGCCCACTTTTGACATAGGCACAAAAGCGATGGAATTGCTGATAGGCCTCATGACAAAGCAGGAAATGGAGAAAACACAGTTCATTTTAGAGAACAAGCTTGTTCTCCGAGATTCATGCTATAAATGCAGCCGTTAAAAAATGAATTTTTAAAAGATGATGTAAACGTTTACGGAACGGATAAAAGAGCGTCAGTCATTGTTTTGCTTATAAGAGCTTTGATATACAGAAAAGCAGTAAAGCTGCAAATAAACTTTACAGATGATGTAAACGTTTACGGTGTGAGTAAAGCTTGAAAATAATTTATCCACAAGTTAGTTCGAAGTAAGAGGTTAAAAGAAAAGCAGAATTTAAAAAAGCAGACGATATGTAAACGTTTACGAGAGATTCTTTAATGAAAATTCTTGGTAATCCCGGGCTGCTCACTTTAAGGAGGTGGTGGAGCCACATTCGCAATCGATGTTGTACTTTTGAAAAATATTTCAAAACGGGGGAGAAACAATGAAACTTGGATATCAAACAAATACGTGGGGCGGGGTTGTAGGTCATCCTGCCGGAGTCACTTCGATAAAAGATCTTTATTACCTGGCGAACGGCTCGACCGAGGAAGCCTTGAAAGACATCGCGGAAGCAGGTTATGAAGGCTTTGAAATTTTCGATGGCAACTTAATGCAATATAAAAGCAATAAAGAAGAATTTAAGGAATTGCTGAAAAAGTACAAGTTAACATTGATCGGTGTCTACACGGGAGGAAACTTTATTTATCCAGATGTTTTGCAGGAAGAATTAGCGAAAATTGAGGAAGTCGCTGCCTTTGCTGCTGAACTTGGCGCCCGCCACCTTGTGATTGGCGGAGGAGCTGTCCGTTCGGGGGGTATTTTAGAAAGCGATTACGAAAATTTAGGAAAAGCATTGGATCAAGTAAAGGAGATTGCGGAAAAACACGGATTGATCCCAACGTATCACCCGCATCTTGGAACGACTGTTGAAGCACCGGATCAATTAGATAAGCTGATGCCGCTCACAACAATTGGTTTGTGTCCCGATACAGCCCATATTGAAGCAGGCGGGGGTGATCCGGTAGAAGTTGTGCGCAAATATGCGGACCGGATTAAATATATTCACTTTAAAGATTATGCGGATGGTGAGTTTCTTCCATTAGGAAAAGGCCATCAGAAATTTGATGAAATGCTCCACCTTTTAAATGAAGCCGGTTACGATGACTGGATTACGGTTGAGCTGGACAGCTATGATGTGCCAAAACAAGGAGCGGAAATAAGCCGCAGCTTTTTATCGTCATTTGAAAAATAATTGATGCCAGATTGAATGTAAAGGGGACGGAATGATGAAAAGAAAAGCTCCATTATTAACAGGTATGTTATTGAGCGGAAGCCTTTTGCTGGCAGCGTGTGGGGGGCAGCAGGCTGCGACAGATAAAGAACCAGCGAATAAAACAGTGGAAATGCCGGACACAGGTTCTTTAACGATTAATCCTGAAATTGAAGATAAAGAGATCCTGGGCAAAGGTCCTTTTGGTGAACAAGCTGTTTCAGCGAAAACATTGGAATTAACGGAAGAAGATATTGCGAAAATTAAAGAGGGCAGTTACACAGCAGCACTCGTCATGCATTACTCTGGCACTGATTACATGACTGCGCAGACAGATGCCCTAAAAGCAAGCTTTGAACGCATGGGTGTTGAAGTCATTGCAGTAACAGATGCTCAATTTAAAGCAGAAAAACAAGTTTCTGATATTGAAACAGTCACTGCGAAAAAACCGGATATCATTGTCAGTGTTCCTGTAGACCCTGTATCGACAGCAGCGGCTTACAAAAAAGCAGCTGACGCGGGCATTAAATTAGTCTTTATGGATGGTACCGCACAAGGACTGGAGCCAGGAAAGGATTTTGTCAGTATTGTATCAGGCGATAACTATGGAAATGGTGTAGAAGCTGCAGAGGTAATGGCGAAAGAGCTTGATGGCAAGGGCAAGATCGGCGTAGTCTTCCACGATGCAGATTTCTTTGTAACAAAGCAGCGTCAAACCGCTTTTGAAGAAACAATGAAAGAGAAATACCCAGATATTGAAATCGTCGCACATGGCGGCATTACAGGTCCGAATGATGGTGAAAAAGTAGCATCGGCTATGTTGACACAGCACCATGATTTAGACGGAATCTTTGCCATCTGGGATGTGCCGGGAGAAGGGGTTGTTTCAGCAGCGCGTACAGCAGGAAGAGATGATCTTGTTATTACAACAACGGACTTGGGTACAAACGTTGGGTTGGAAATGGCATCCGGAGGCACAGTAAAAGGACTTGGCGCACAGCTCCCATACGATCAGGGAATCGCTGAAGCTATTTTAGCTGGGTATGCTTTGCTTGGTAAGGAAGCGCCTTCATATGTAACAACACCAGCAGTGCAGGTAACAAAAGATAATTTGGAAGAGTCTTGGAAGCTTGTTTACCGCCAGGATGTTCCGGAATTAATTCAAAGCGCGATTCAATAATAAATTACACAATTAATGGAGGGTTATAAAATGAAAAAACTTAATGTAGGTATGATTGGCGGAGGATTTATGGGGAAAGCGCATGCACTTGCTTATGCAGGTATGCCAATGTTTTTTTGGCCGGCACCGGTTGTTCCGCATCGTCACACTGTAGTAGATGTAACAGATGAGCTTGCGAAAGATGCAGCTGCCCGCCTTGGGTTTGAACACTATTCGACTGACTGGAGAAAAGTAGTGGAAGATCCGGAAATCGATATTATCGATATTGTCACACCAAATGATTCTCATGCGGAAATTGCCATCGCAGCCGCAAAAGCTGGAAAGCACATTATTTCTGAAAAGCCGCTTGCGCGTGATGCAGCTGAAGCGAAAACAATGCTTGATGCAGTAAGAGAAGCAGGCGTAAAGCATATGGTTGCGTTCAACTATCGCAGAACACCAGCTGTTGCGCTGGCGAAAAAATATATTGAAGAAGGCAAACTAGGCAAGATCTTGAATTTCCGCGGTACGTATTTGCAGGATTGGTCGGCTGATCCGAATTCACCACTATCATGGCGCTTTCAAAAAGACCGTGCCGGCTCTGGCGCTTTAGGAGATATTGGTACACACGTGATTGACTTTGCACGCTATCTTGTCGGAGAGATCTCTGATGTAAATGCGGTCGCGAAAACGTGGATTGGCGAACGCCCAATTCAAAGCGGCGGCGTCGATAAACTCGGAACAGTAAAAGCAGATGTCGATGTACCAAAAGCGGCAGTTGATGTTGATGATGAATTTATGACACTCGTTAAATTTGAAAATGGTGCTGTTGGAAGTATTGAAGCAACACGCAACGCCTGGGGCCGCAACAACTTCTTAACATTTGAAATTCATGGTGAAAAAGGTTCTCTCGTCTTTAACTATGAACGCCGTGACGAACTTCAGGTGTGCTTCTCAGATGATCCAGGCGACAGCCGCGGCTTCAGAACCGTATACACAGGTCCGGCTCACCCATACGGAGAAGGCTTGTGGCCAATCCCGGCACTCGGTATTGGCTATGGTGAAACGAAAATTATTGAAACATATGATTTTATGAAATCTATTGCGGAAGATACAAAAGTTTCGCCTGACTTTGAAGACGGCTACCAAATCGCAGTTATTTCAGATGCGATTCTGGAATCAGCCCAAAAAAGCGAGTGGGTGAATCTTTCAAAACAAGGCGAAATGGTGAATCTTTCGAAATAAAGAACTTGAAAAAATAGATGGAGGCTGCAGCAGCGGCCTCTGTTATAAAGAAGGTGAATGAGATTGGAAAAGCCAATGCTTTCAATGAAAAATATCTCAAAAGCGTTTAATGGAATTACAGTACTGGATTCAGTCGATTTCTCTGTTGAAAAAGGTGAAGTTCATGCGCTTATGGGTGGAAATGGAGCCGGGAAATCAACATTGATGAAAATTTTAACCGGGGTTTATTCAGCTGATCAAGGCGAAATTTACATTGATGACCAGCTCGTTGAAATTAAAAATACAGATGATGCAAGAAAAAATTATATCTCAATGATTTTTCAGGAGTTTAGTTTAATTCCTACGTTAACAGTGGCACAAAATATTTTTCTTACTAGAGAAGATAAAACGTCATTCGGATTATTGAACGATAAAGAATGTGTTGAAAAAACAAGAAAGCTGCTTCAGGAGCTAGAGGTCGATATTGACCCGGACGAACTTGTCGGAAACCTCGGTGTAGGGTACTGGCAAATGACCGAAATCGCCAAAGCATTATCACAGGAAACAAAAATTCTCGTCATGGACGAGCCAACCGCTTCTTTAACAAAAAAAGAAACAAAAATTTTATTTTCATTTATTAATCAATTGAAATCAAAAGGCTACGCGATTATTTATATTTCGCATCGCATGGATGAGATTCTTGAAGTTTGTGACCGCGTTACCATTTTACGCGACGGAAAACATGTCGCTACTGAAGATTGCAAACAAATCGATCTCGATATGGTTATTCAGTACATTGTCGGATCGAGTATGAATAAAGCGTTTGAATGGAAAGAACGGGAGTATGCGACAGACGTTGCGCCCGTACTGGAAGTAAAGAACTTATCACTTGGATCAAAAGTGCAGGATGTGAATTTTAACCTGTACCCGGGTGAGATCGTTGGCATCGCAGGATTAATGGGAAGCGGCCGGACTGAAACAGTAAGCGCTATCTTTGGGACAGGTCCAAAAGACAGTGGCGATATTAGTGTAAATGGCCAGCCTGTAACAATTAAAAATGCAACGGATGCTATAAAAGCAGGATTGGCTCTTATTCCGGAAGACCGGCGTGTGCAGGGTCTTGTTCTGGAACATAGTGTAAAAGATAATATCATTCTTCCAATTTTATCAAAAATGCAAAAAGGTCTATTTATTGATAATAAAAAAGCCGATAAAGTGGCGAATGATTTTGTGAAAAAACTAAACATTAAAACAGATGATATTTATAAAACAACGAATCTATTGTCTGGGGGAAATCAGCAAAAGATCGTTTTAGCGAAGTGGCTGGCGAATGACCCGGCTGTACTTATGCTTGATGAACCGACTATTGGTGTTGATATTGGTGCGAAAACAGAAATTGTGGATGTTGTGCGAGAACTCGCAGACAGCGGAAAAGCCATTTTGGTCATTTCTTCGGAGCTTCCTGAGCTTCTTGCATTGAGTGACCGTATACTGGTCATGCATGAAGGACGAATAATCAAAGAAATGCAGAGACGTGAGGTTAACACAGAGGAGGAATTACAACATGCAATCCAAGGATTCTAATCTAAACGACACAGTTGTGGTGGGAAGCCACACGGTTTCACGCAAGAAAACGTTTGATTGGCGCAACTATATTGTTTATTTTGCTTTTATCGGCGTGATCATTTACTTCTCGGTCACTTTACATGATCAGGGGTTTGTTTCAACAGACAACTTGCTGAATATCATTCGCCAAACAGCGATGATTTCTTTAATGGGTCTTGCGATGACATTTGTTATCAGTACAGGGGAAATTGATTTGTCTGTCGGTTCGATTGCAGCGCTTTCTTCTTTAACAGCAGCGCTTGCACTTCAGGCGGGTTATGGAATGATCGGCGGGGTAGCTGTTGGTCTGGGAACAGGCCTTCTTGTTGGTTTAGTAAACGGATTACTATTAACAAAGTTAGGGATCCCATCCTTCTTGGTGACACTTGCTACGTTAGGAACTGTCGGCGGTCTCGCGATGTGGATTACTGATACAGCACCAGTACCAATTGTCGATGCAACGTTTAACTTCGTTTTTGGTTCAGGTGATATCGGCCCAATTCCGATCTTGTTAATCTGGACGATAGTGGCAACGATTATTGCCCACCTTTTATTACGTAAAACATCATTTGGAAGACAGACACTCGCAACAGGCGGGAATGAAAGTGCTGCAAGATTCTCAGGTGTTAATACACAGCGTATTAAGCTTCTTGTTTTCCTTGGTTCAGGTTTCATGGCCGGTTTTGCAGGCTTGCTTTATGCGGGCCGTATGCACGCAGGCCGTTTCACATTTGGTCAAGGCGATGAGCTTTCAGTTATTGCCGCGGTTATTCTTGGCGGAACGAGCCTTTTTGGCGGCGTGGGCACTGTAATTGGGACGGTAATCGGTTCATTAATGATTGGAACAATTAACAATGGATTGATCATCATGGGGCTGGATGTCAGCCAGCAAATGATGATTAAGGGATTGATTATTATTTTGGCTGTCGCATTTGGCAGAAAAGCGATTAAGCGATAAGTCAGGCAGGAGGGACACGGATGAAGAGAATAAAAGTGGGCGTGATTGGCACCGGCTTTATTGGACCCACTCATATTGAGGCGGTTAGACGGCTTGGTTTTGTCGATGTGGTTGCGATTGCCGCGCACGGACAGAAGTCGGCCGAACAAAAAGCCGAAGAGCTCGGGATTCCAAAAGCGTACGGTGACTATCGCGATATGCTAAGAGACGATGAAGTGGACGTGGTGCATAACTGTACACCGAACCAGCTTCACTTTTCGATTAATAAAGAGATTATTTTAGCTGGAAAACATGTGTTGTCGGAAAAACCGCTGGCGATGTCCAGTGCGGAATCGGCAGAACTTCTTGCTTTGGCAAGAAAACATAATGTTGTCCATGGTGTTAATTTTAATTACCGACAGTTTCCGATTGTGAAACAGCTTAATTCGATGATTCAAAAAGAAGAGCTGGGCAAAATCAATCTGGTGCATGGCAGCTACTTGCAGGACTGGCTATTATACGAAACAGATTTTAATTGGCGTTTAGCTCCGGAAGTGGGCGGGAAATCACGTGCAGTTGCGGATATCGGCTCGCATTGGTGCGACACGGTTCAATATGTAACAGGCAAAAAAATCGTCGAAGTGTTTGCAGATTTAGCGACGGTTATTCCGGTCAGAAAAAAACCGTCTTCAACACCAGAAACATTTGGCGGCCAAGCATCAAAAGAAGTCGAATATGAAGATGTTCCGATCAACACAGAAGATTATGCCTCAGTGCTTGTCCGCTTTGAAGATGGGACCAGAGGTGTTTTCACCGTCTCACAAGTGAGCGCGGGCAGAAAAAACAGGTTAAGTTTCGAAGTGAATGGGAGTAAGCACTCCGCCCAATGGAATCAGGAAGAACCTGAGAAACTTTGGATTGGCCACCGTGATAAACCGAATGAACTGATGCTGGCAGATCCCGCGTTATTTACATCGGAAGCAAAATCAGCTATACACCATCCGGGCGGGCATAACGAAGGATGGCCGGACGCACTGAAAAATATGATGATTAATTTTTACAGCTTTATCCGCGACGGCAAGGATGCTCACCGTGATGAAACACAATTTGCCACATTTGAAGATGGGCACATTTCCATGTGCATTACCGATGCTATTCTGAAAAGTCATGAACAGCAAAAATGGATAAAAGTGGAGTCACTTAGGGAGGTTTCATTGTGAAGCTAGGTGTGTTTACCGTTTTATATCAACAGCTGCCTTTTGAAGAAATGCTCGATAAACTAAATGAAATGGGCGTTGAAGCTGTGGAGCTGGGAACCGGAAATTATCCAGGAAACAGCCACTGTGATCCAGATGAGCTTTTAAGCAGTCCAGAAAAAATAAAGGCATTTAAAAAAGCAGTAGAAAGCCGGGGAATGACAATAAGCGGGTTAAGCTGTCACGGCAACCCGCTTCACCCGGACAAAAAATTCGCGGCAGAATCTCATGCCGTTTGGCAGAAAACCGTGAAACTTGCAGAACGTCTGGAAATCCCGGTTGTGAATGGGTTTTCCGGCTGTCCCGGTGATCATGCAGAGGCCAAATTTCCAAACTGGGTGACTTGTTCCTGGCCGCCAGAGTATGCGGAAATGCTGGACTGGCAGTGGAATGAAGTCGTTATTCCATATTGGAAAGAAGAAGTGAAATTTGCACAGTCGCACGGAATCAATCAAATTGCACTTGAAATGCATCCGGGTTTTGTTGTTTATAATCCAGACACTTTACTGAAGCTGAGAGAGCATGCAGGAGAAGCAATTGGTGCCAATTTTGACCCGAGTCATCTTCTCTGGCAGGGAATTAATCCGGTAGAAGCGATTAAAAAGCTTGGAAAAGAGAATGCAATTTATCACTTCCATGCAAAAGATACGTATTTAGATAGAGCGAATATTGATGTAAATGGCGTTCTTGATACAAAACACTACAGTGATGTTTTAAACCGTGCCTGGACGTTCCGTTCTGTCGGATATGGACAAAATGAAAAAATGTGGAAGGATATCATGAGTACTCTGCGAGCGGTTGATTATGATTATGTCGTTTCGATTGAGCACGAAGACATGCTTGCTTCTATTGATGAAGGTTTGGGAAAAGCGATTTCTTTATTAAAAGATGTCATGTTTAAGGAGCCCGTCGGCGAGATGTGGTGGGCGTAATTTTTATAAAGTAAGTGGAGGAGGGATATTAATGACAATGCAAGCGGTTATATTTCCAGGAGATAAAAAAGTAGAAATCCAGCAAGTTGATATTCCAACACCCGGTCAAGGCGAAGTACTTATTCAATTAAAAGCGTCAGCTATTTGCCGAAGTGATATGAGCTTGTATTATGGAACATCGGTTTTTGGCGACGGCAATAAAAAAGCAGCTATTATTCCGGGACATGAACCGGCGGGTGTAATTACAAAAGTTGGAGATGGCGTTACAACATATAAAGCGGGCGATCGCGTTGCTGTTTATTTAGCACTTGGGTGTGGTGAATGTGCATACTGTAAAAGTGGCTATAAAATGTTTTGTAAAGAATTTAAATGCATCGGCTTTGATGCCCACGGCGGAGACGCAGATTACATGGTGGCACCGGCTGAAAACTGCATGAGACTGCCGGATGATATGGACTTTGTGACAGCGGCTGTTTCTACAGATGCTGTTGGAACACTGTACCATGCTCAAAAACGTTTGAATATTTCCGGAAGAGATACACTCGTTATGTTTGGTCTCGGACCAATGGGCAATGCCGGGGTCATGATTGCAAAAGGTCTTGGGGCAACAGTTATTGCGGTCGACATGCTGGATGAGCGTTTAGAAATGGCAAAAGAATTAGGTGCTGACTACACGATTAACGGAAAAGATGCCAATGTATTAGAAGAAATTGCCCGTATTACAAACGGTCAGGGTGCAGATGCAGCCATTGATTGTTCAGGAAGTCCTTATGCAGAAAATGATGCGTTAAGCTGCGTAAGACCTCACGGGCGTGTAGCATTCATTGGTGAAAGTAAAGAAACAACGATTAAACCGAGTGAACAATTGATTCGTAAACAAATTACGGTAATGGGCTCATGGTATTTCCCAATCCATGAATATGATGAAATTGCGGATTTTATCGTGAAAAAGAATCTGCCTGTTGATAAGCTGGTTACACATACATTTCCACTGACAGAGGCAGAAACAGCGTTCCGTTTGTTTGACGAAAGAAAAACAGAAAAAGCCGTATTTATTTGGGAATAAAGAATAAGGAGCGAGATAAGATGAAAGGCATTTCTTTTAACACGTGGCCATATAGCGGTTTTCCGGTTTGGGTACCTTCCTATCCGCTGGATGACGTCATTAACCGAATCTCATCATTTGGTTATGATGCGATTGAAATCGGATGTGCAAGTCCGCATGCTTGGCCGGACTATTTGTCTCAAGAAAGAAGAAAAGAAATTGGCGCGCTGCTTAAGCAAAAGAATTTAGCTGTATCCGCTATGCTTCCTGCACCGGGCGGCGGACCGGGTGTGAATGCAAGTTCTCCTCTTGCTGAAGAACGTGCATTTACGGTCAACCATTATAAAGAAGTTGTCCGGCTGGCGAGTGAATGGGAATGCCCGACAGTAATCTGGGTAGCTGGATGGGTCGTTCACGGAACATCGCAGCAAGATGCATGGAACTACAGCCTTGAAGGTTTGGGGAATGTAGCAAAATATGCAAAAGAACTTGGCGTTACAATGGTCGTTGAACCAACGCCTGCTGACAGCAATTTAATTGAAACAGCAGATGACGCATTGCTTCTAAGTGAGCAAACAGGTGCATCAAACGTGAAAGTAATGTTTGATACATTCCATGCACTCTACCGAAATGAAGTGGCAAGCGATTATGTGTACCGGATGGCGGACAAGCTGCATCATGTTCATATTGCTGATAGTGACCGGCTGCCGCCAGGGCAAGGCCGATGTGATTTCCCGGCGGTCTTAAAGGCACTAAAAGAGATTAAGTACGACGGCTATTTATCAATGGAAGTTGGTTTCCATACACGCCAGGCTGAGCCAGATTGGTATGCGAGAACGTCTATTGAATATTTAAAAGCAGAATTAGCAAAGCTCGATTAAATTAATTTGAATCTGAAGAGTGAAGCCATGGGCAGCTATGGCTGCTCTTTTAGATAAAACAGAAAACGGTTACAAAATAAAAAATGGAGGAATTAAAATGAAAAAAACGTTTTTATTGTTCATCACAGTACTGTTAGGTACTTTTCTTGCTCTGGCGGGATGTGGAAATCAAAGCACGGGTACAGGTGAGGGAGAAACAAAACAAAAAGCAGCGGAGATTCCAGATTCAGGTGCTTTAACAATTAGTGAAGATATTCCAAGCGGCACGACGATTTTAAGTAAAGGACCGAATGGCGAAGAAGCGATTTCAGCCAAAACACTTAATTTATCAGAAGAAGATATTGCAAAAGTGAAAGAAGGAAAGTATAAAGCCGCAATCGTTATGCACTATGCGGGCAATGACTGGTCTAAAGCACAAATTGACGGGTTAGAGGCCGCGTTTAAACGGATGGGAATCGAAGTTATTGCCGTGACAGATGGTCAATTTAAAGCTGAAAAGCAAGTGTCTGATATTGAAACAGTTTTAGCGAAAGATCCCGATATTATCGTAAGTATTCCAGTAGATCCTGTTTCAACAGCCGAAGCGTATAAAAAAGCAGCGGCAGCAGGCGTGAAATTAGTCTTCATGGATAACGCACCACAGGGATTAGTAGCAGGAAAAGATTATGTCAGCGTTGTATCTGCTGATAACTACGGCAACGGTGTAGAAGCGGCAGAAATTATGGCTGCTCAGCTTGAAGAAAAAGGAAAAATTGGTGTTGTATTTCATGACGCAGATTTCTTTGTTACACGCCAGCGTACAGATGCATTTGAAAAAACGATTAAAGAGAAATATCCAAACATTGAAATTATTGCACGCAGCGGAATTACAGATCCAAACACAGGTGAAAAAATCGCATCTGCTATGTTAACAAAAAATCCTGACTTAGATGGGATTTTCGCTGTCTGGGATGTGCCGGCTGAAGGGGTGCTTTCTGCAGCCCGTACAGCAGGAAGAGATGATCTTGTTATCACAACCATTGATCTTGGGACAAACGTTGCGCTTGATATTGCGCAGGGTGGAATTGTAAAAGGACTTGGTGCACAGCTTCCATACGACCAAGGGATTGCTGAAGCGATTTTAGCAGGGCACGCATTACTTGGAAAAGAAACACCGCCATATGTGGCAGTACCTTCATTGAATGTAACACAGGAAAACATCTTGGAATCTTGGAAAATGGTTTACCATGCAGATGCACCAGATGTTATTCAAGAAGCAGCACAATAAATTTTAAAACAAAACAGGACCGACCCAAAGTCTATTCTCACTGCCTTTGGGTCGGTCCTTTGCTTTTCATCCTTTTATTTTTCAATATTTATCCTGAAAATACAGGGATTTAAATATTAGGATGCATAGTTGTAGTTACCAGGCTAATACGCTTACATTTATATTGGGTATTATGATATAATACAAAAAGACTACGATGTATGGATGGTGAAAATATGCCGAAGAAAAAAACACGCTTGCCCCGCAAGGAAAAAGAAGTAAAGGTACGAACAAAGAAAGGTGTTTCTTTTTTTAAAAATAAACGCATCAGCCAAAAATACGGTTCCGTTCTTGCAATCGTTATTTTACTATTTATTACTGCGACCGCTATCACATCATTTATTTTAAACGATTTGACGAACAAACTGGACGAGCTCGATCAAAAAGGAAACAATGCTCTTGCCCTCAGTGAAATGGCATCGTTATTTCGCCAAAAAGATATTCGGATAAGCGACTATATTTTATTGGAGGATCAAACGGCCATTGATCAGTATAATGAACAGAGCGAACAGTTAAATACATTAATAGAACAAGCAAGAGAGGCAGCGCCCGCCTCAGCGCGCAGCACATTGGACCAGGTTAAAGCGAATGACAGTGAAATGAATCGTATTTTTCTCGATCTGATTATTCCTTCTGTTCAACTGGGCAATGAAGAAGAAACGTTTTCTTCAAAACAACTGTCGGCTTATCTGCGGTCTCAGACAATTGACCATATTGACAGCCTTCAAGAAGATCTAGAAAATGATTATTCAGCTTCTGTTCAAGAAGCAAAAGAAGCGGCAAGACAATCCCTTGTTCTGCTCATTCTATCTGTAATCGTTGCATCCCTCGTGAGCATCATTTTCTCTAAATGGATCAGCCGTGTTGTTGAATTGAATTTGAAAAAAGTCGTACATGTCAGCACAAGTATTGCCCAGGGCAAATTAAATGTTGAACCGATCGATTACGACGGCAAGGATGATATTGGACAGCTTGCAGAATCAGTAAACAAAATGGCTGATAATTTACGATCGATTGTTTCACAACTCCTTACCGTTTCACAGCAAGTTGATACACAAAGCGGTACTTTATATTCAATGGCTATTGAAGTAAAAGACGGCAGCGAGCAAATTGCGAGCTCAATGGATGAATTGGCTCAAGGAGCAAAACAGCAGACAGGTGCCGCCTCCTCCATCAGTGAACTCATTGAATCCCTGAATCATCAAATTGCGGATACCCATAAAAGCGGCATTCAGCTTTCCGAGACATCAAACAGTGTACTCCGTGTTTCGGAGGAAGGCCGGATTCAAATGGAACAAACCGCCGGACAGATGCAGCATATTACTTCCCTCGTATCAGAGTCTGTTGAAAAAGTACAAGGACTTGAAAAAAGGACTCTTGAAATCTCTCATTTGGCAAATGTCATTCAGTCCATTTCAGCTCAAACAAACCTGCTGGCTTTAAATGCGGCCATCGAAGCAGCACGTGCAGGGGAACATGGCAGAGGTTTTGCGGTTGTTGCGGATGAGGTGCGAAAACTCGCTGTGCAAGTAGATGAATCCGTTACAGAAATTACCGGCATCATTAATGGTGTACAAAGTGAAACAGCCGATGTTGTTACATCACTTAATAATGGGTTTAATGAAGTACAAAAAGGCAGCCAGGCAATGCAGCGTACGACGAAAACATTTGCGGATATTATTCAGTTTGTCAACGAAATGTCAGGAAGTATTCAAACCATCTCCTTACGCCTTGATTCGATCAGCGAAGGAAGCGATAAAATCAGCTCCTCCAGCCAGGAAGTTGCTTCTGTCTCTGAGGAGTCTTCCGCAAGTGTAGAAGAAACGGCCGCGGCTTCCCGCCAATTAAATGCATCGATGGAAGAAATCAGTGAAAGTGCGCAGTCACTCGCTAAATTATCGAAAGACCTTGAACAATCCGTCAAACAATTTACACTGGCATAAAGAAGACTATCTTCGAAAGTACATGGGCTTTGTTTTTGGTATATTATGTATATGGATGACACGCGTCTTGCCGGGATGATACGGCGCGCCGATTATTACCGCAAGCTGCCGGTCGTTGGGAAAAAGCAGTGGAAGGGGATGGCCCGGCTTGTTTATTTTACGGTGTACGGAATTGAGAGTAATGTACGCGAACAGACAGCGCATGTGACGGTGGGAAATTCCGATCGATCTGCACGTTGTCGAAGCGAAAGCAGTCGATGTCTTTTCACCACGATCCATCCTATGAACAAAAGCTAGTGTCATTCATCCGAAAAGGGAGCGTTCGTAAAGTGAAAAAAATCGTTCAGACCGGTCCGGAAGATGGCGGGGTTCATCTGGAAATGGCGTATACGCTTAGCGATGTGTACATTCAGCGTCTAGAAGAATTGTCTGAAGTAATACAAGTGGAGCACCTGCTTCAAGATGCACTCTGCGCGTTTACAGAACGGGTGCAGCGGGCGAAAACATCATCTCTCTCGCCAATAATCGTCAAGTGTCAGCGTTATATTATCCAGCATGTTTACGATGAACTCAGTCTTGAGCGAATCGCTCACTATATAAAATTGTCTTCTTCATATGTCTCAATCCTTTTTAAAAGTGAAACGGGAATTACGATCAATGAAGCCATTCAAAGAGCGCGCATAGAGGAAGCGGAAAGTTTACTGCTGCTTTCTTCTCATCCGATCGCCGTTATTAGCGCCTGGCTGCACTTTACCGACCAAAGTCATTTTACGAAAGTATTTAAAAAGCATACCGGCCTGACGCCGAAGCAGTACCGCCAGTCTATTCGCACTAAGTAGACTGGTTTTTTGTATTTTCATTTGAAATACAGGGAAAATAGTCTTGAAATGTGCTTTATTTTTTAAAAAATGCCAAAATGATAGACCTGAAATGATTTATTGAAATAGACGACATGAAGTTTGATCACGTACGATGAAATAATGAGGAAATAAAGTAATTTCACTAATAAATGAAAGTTTTTTTCCATCATTTACCCTCATCGTTTCACGCTCAACCGGAGTAAAATGAAAGGAAATGTTTCGGATGGAGAGGGGCCTTTGGGTGTGACTTCATTTTCATTATTAATTGCGGATGCCAATGAAGCATCGCTGAGTCTGCTTCAGTCGTATATAACCGATCATCCGGATTTTCTGATCGTGTCGGTCTGTACAACAGAGCAAGATATTATCAAACAAACAGCCATAACTAAACCGGACGCTATTATTATGTCGATTTACATGCGGGAGCGGAGCGGGCTTGACATAATTGCGGCCTGTCAGCAATTTCATTCGAATGTGAGCGTCATTTTTATGGCGGATAACCGTGATTTTGCGGCAGATGCTTTTACGCTGTCAGCCGCGAACTACATCATCAAGCCGATTCAGCCGGAACGTCTGTATATGGCACTTGAAAAAGTGAAAAAAACGCTTTGCACAAGAACGGTTACAAACAAAAAGCTGCCGCTTAAATTTAACGGAACGAGCTACTACGTGCCGTTTCAAGATATTTTATTTATTGAAAAAAGCGGCAAGAAATGTTTCGTTTATACGAAGGAAGAAACATATGAAACGTATGAAAAGCTGACGGATTTGTTTGCCTGCTTGGATCAGTCGTTTTATTTGGCACACCGTTCCAATATCATTAATTTGGATAATGTGTTTTCCATTAAACCGAAAAACGAGACGTATTTTTTAGACTTTCCTAAACATGCACATATTTCTAGATTAAAAATAAAAGAAGTACAAAGAGGGATTGAGCAGTTATGTTAACCAATAATTTAAGAAAAATTTGGTGATAAATGATGGCAATCGTGATTGTGTGCAGCTTGCCTGCGGCACTGGCATATATGTTTTATTTACATAAGTCGATTGTGAGAATGGAAAAGCAGCTTCGAAAAGAATCTCTTTACCACCTGGCAGCGTCATTTGGGCATGAAATGCGCCAGCCGCTCACAGTCATCAGGGGAATGCTGCAGCTAATTCAGGAAGAAACGATCGATAAACAGCAGCGGGAATATATCGAAACAGCAATGGCTGAGCTGGAACGATCGGAACGAATGATCCGTGACTACCAATTGTACGCAAATCCATTTGGGGGGGAAATGGAGCCTGTACTGATTCGGGCAGAAATTCAAGATGTGCTCAGCCGGATGCAGCCGCTTATGGAACGGAATAATGTAGAGACACGTCTGCAGCTTGAATATGGTGCTGTTCTTGGAGAGCGCCTGCGGTTGAATCAGTGCTTCTGGAATATTTGTGAAAATGCAGTAGAATCAATGAAGAACGGCGGGACATTGGACATTTCCGTGCAGATGAAGACAAAAAGAATGGTTGTCACATTCTCAGATTCCGGTGAGGGGATGACAGAGGAGCAGCTCAAGCGTCTTGGGGATCCATATTTTAATTTAACGGAAAGTAAAGGAACCGGGCTCGGAATGATGACAGCCTGCCGCACCGTCGAAGGGATGGGAGGGCGCGTGCTTATTACAAGTGAAAAAGGAAAAGGGACGGTTGTGAAAGTCATGCTGCCGTCTAATGGGCCTGTCGAATGATTTTATCATGCGGCAGGCTTTTTTCGTGATATGATTGAACAAATTGTGAAAAGAACCCAAAAAAGACCGGATGAAGAGAGCAGATGAAGAGCATTTTAGATGAGACTATTTTATACTAAAAAGACATTGTGAATATTTTCACGTATTGAAAGGTGGATATAATAAATTCATGAATGAGCTTCGAAAATGGGCATCTGAACAAAAAGGAATCATGGCAGCGCTTTTGGGCTTATCAGTATTAATGGGAGCGGTGATCGTGGGCCAGGCATACTTTTTGGTCAACGTTGTGGATAGGGTTTTTTTGCAAAATCAATCGTTTGGAGCGGTTGTGCCGATGCTTGGTTTTCTCTTTGGGCTGATGGTTATCCGAGCAGGCATTACATATGCTAATGCCCGACTCGGTGTTAACATGGCGTCAAAGGTGAAGCAGCGCGTCCGTTCAATTTTGCTCCAAAAGTGGACGCAGAACCCAATCCAGACAGCCATTCAAGGCCAGTCTGGCGGAAAAGTGACGGTCATGATGGAAGCGGTCGACGGCATTGACAGCTATTACCGCGAGTATATGCCGCAAGTGATGAAAGCATCTATTGTACCGCTCATTGTCTTAGCGGCTGTATCGTATACACACATTTGGAGCGGGTTGATTATGATGGTGACCGCGCCGTTTATTCCGCTTTTTTATATTATTATCGGAATAAAAACACAGAAAAAATCGGAAGAACAGCTCGATAAGCTGGCAGCGTTCTCAGGACAATTTTTGGATACATTGCAGGGACTTCAAACGCTAAAGTTATTTGGCCGGGCGGGACGGCAGCGGGACGTGATCCAAAAAAGCAGCCTCGGATTTCGGGAAGCGACGATGGATATATTGAAAATCGCGTTTACCTCAACACTGATGCTCGAGTTTATTTCGACGCTCAGTATTGGGCTGATTGCACTTGAAATCGGCCTGCGTCTCGTTGTATTTGACAGCATTTCGTTCGTATCGGCGTTTTTCGTGCTCGTTTTGGCACCGGAATATTATACGGCACTGAAAGAGCTCGGTGCCGCGTTTCATACTGGAAGGGGAAGCCTCGGGGCGGCGGAAAAGATTAAAGCAGAGCTTGCAGCAGATGAGCAGCCGGTAAAGTGGGGCGATAGAGAAGTGCCGGCGCGGCCGTCTGTGGAACTGAAAAACGTGCACTTTCAATATGGAGAAGGTTTTTCATTGAAAAACGTGGATGTTCACATCCCATCTTGTGCACGTACGGCGATTGTCGGCGCGACCGGATCCGGCAAAACAACGCTGTTAAATGTGGCGGCAGGACTGTTTGATCCGCAGGAAGGAGACGTGTTCATTGACGGCCGTCCACGTGCTTCGTTCAGTGAATCGTCTTGGTTCCGGGAAGTGAGCTACATTTCGCAGCACCCTTATTTGTTTTCTGGAACGATTGAAGAAAACATCCGTCTTGGCGCGCCTGGTCATCCGGCGCGTGCGGAAGTCGAAGCAGCGGCAGAAAAAGCTGGATTGACGGAGTTGATTCGTGAGCTTGAAGACGGGCTGGATACAAAAGTCGGCGAGTCTGGACGCGGTCTTTCAGGCGGGGAAAAACAGCGTGTGGCGCTCGCTCGTGCGTTTTTAAAGAAGCCATCGTTTGTCCTGTTTGACGAGCCGACGACCGGGCTTGATTTAAAAACGGAGCAGATTTTGCAGCGGTCGATCAATGAACTGGCCCAAACGGCTTCGGTCATGACTGTCGCCCACCGCCTGCATACGATTCAACAGGCGGACGTCATTTTCTTGATGAACAACGGGGAAGTCGAAGCCGCGGGTACACACATGGAATTAATGAAATCGAGCGAGTCGTACCGCGCGATGGTGCAAGGAGGTGCAGCAGGGTGAAGAGGCTTGTGTCCATTATGATGGAAGAAAAGCGGGATATTTGGTTGTCCGTGCTGTTCGGCGTCCTTGCCGGATTAACGTCAGTAGCGCTGTTTGGTCTTAGCGGGTTTATGATCTCAAAATCTGTCCTGCAGCCTCCACTGTACATTATTACGATTATGACGGCGCTGTTGAAATTGTTCGGTGCGGCGAAAGCAGGGAGCCGCTATGCGGAGCGGTACGTTTCCCACCGGGCGACGTTTACGATATTAAGCAATTTGCGCGTGTCGTTTTATGAAAAACTAGAACCGCTCGCGCCGCAGATTTTCGGGAAATACCGAAGCGGGGACTTGCTGGCACGCATCGTTGGGGATGTCGAAACGCTGCAAAACTTCTTTTTGCGTGTTTTTTATCCGCCACTTGTGCTCGTTATTGTGTTTTTAAGCACTATCTTTTTTACGCTCTTTTACTCTGTCTGGATCGCGCTTGTGCTATTGGGTGGATTAGTACTGACCGGTTTTGTCATTCCTGGGTTACTTGCACTGCAGCAGCGGAAAGTAAAGCAGGGTGTCCGGGAACGACGCGCCGGTTTGTCAACGGAAGTGACCGAGCTATTATATGGATTTCGAGATTTAAAGCTGCACCAAAAGCTGGATGAAAAAGAAGAAAAGCTTTTGCAAATAGCCGACGCTTATGTACAAGAGCAAGAAAAAGAAAGCGTGCAGGCGGCTGCGAGCCAGTCGTTGAATGCCGCAGCTGCCTTGAGTGTTGCGTTTGTTGTGCTCGCACTCGGCGCCTATTTTGTCACGATTGGAGAGCTTAATGGCTTGTTTTTAGCGATGCTCGTGATGATTTCTTTAACAATCTTTGACAACGCGGTGCCGATGGCGGTTTTCCCAGCGCATCTCGAAGACACGAGACAAGCAGCAGGCCGGCTGTTTTCCGTTGTCGATGAAGAACCGCCAGCGCCAAAAATGGGCATGATCGAGCGGGATGACGCCTTTTCGATTGAATTGAAAGACGTGACATTTAGGTACCCTGGTGAAACGCGTCCAGCGCTTCAAAACGTCTCAATTTCCATTCCTGCCGGTTCGAAAACGGCAATTGTCGGGCCGAGCGGTTCAGGAAAATCGACCGTCATGCAGCTGCTTTTGAATATGTATACGGTGAATGCCGGAACAATTTTGCTTGATGGAAATTCAATGGGTGAGATTCAGGCGGAAAACATATGGTCGAAAACGAATGTCGTGCTGCAGGAGAACCACTTTTTCTATGGCACAGTGCGGGACAATTTGAAGATCGCAGGTGATGGTTTGACGGATCGCGAAATGGAAGACACACTGCGGCTCGTTGAACTGCCGTTTTCATTGGATGATCCGGTGCTTGAAAAAGCAGAAAACCTGTCGGGCGGCGAAAAGCAGCGGCTCGCGATTGCGCGGGTATTATTAAAGCGGGCGCCAGTCTGGCTGCTCGATGAACCGTCATCGTCACTCGATGTGCTGACCGAAAAACGGATCTTTGGCCATTTGCATGAGGCAGCACAAAAAGATACGCTTGTGCTGATCAGCCACCGGTTGACCGGGCTTGAAAAAATGGACCAAATTGTCGTCATGGAGCGTGGAAATGTGGTCGAAGCTGGAACGTTTAATGAATTGATGGAGAGAAAAGAATATTTTTATGAAATGAAGCAAATTGAAAAAAATGTGTTAGCGTAACGATAAAAGCAGAACCAAATAGCGAAAGAATGTTTGGTTCTGCTTTTTTACACCATTTTAGGCAGACTTGAATATTGTAAGGGTGAAGTTAAAATGTGAGGGAGGCTTTTGTGTTGATCGATCAGCCTGCAAACAATGAAGAGCAGTTTGGAATGCCTTTGGAACAAGGTTATGATGATGCATTAGAAGTGCAGCATCCGTATCCATACCCGTATTACCCGTATATGAGACCGCCATTTTCACCATTCTTGCCGTTATTTCCATTTTTTCCGTATCCTCCGTTCCATCCATATTTTCGCTACTATTGATGTGAGAGATAGGAGTGGGTCTCATGATTCAAAGGGCTGCCGGAAACAACGGCAGCCCTTTTTTAAAAACATTACGGCGACTTTAAAAGTGTTGAGATACTTTCTAAGCAAGCCTGCTTATAGAAATCATGCAAATCATCCTGACCGCACATGAGCCATTGAATTAAGCAGCCGTCAATCACGGCGCGCATCATTTTGGCTGATTTTTCAACGTCCAGATCGGAAGAAAAGATGCCTTCTTTTTTGCCGAGCGTAATAATTTCACGCCCAATTCCCCAGCAGTTTTCGTAAAAATGATAGTTGATCTCCTGATAGAGAGGATTCCTGCTCGCCTGCGCTAAAAAATCCATGTAGACCCGGTAAAATTTCTTGTTTTTCTCCGGTGAAAGAAAAACAGAATGAACGTAGGCATTTAATTTTTCAAGGGCTGTTTGTTTTTCGGTAATCGCCCGATGTTCTGCTTCATAAATTTTCGCTGTAATCGACTGCAATAATTGAGACAAGATCGTTTCTTTGTTTTGAAAATAATAATGAACGACCCCTTTGCTGACACCGGCCTGATCCGCAATATGCTGCAGGGTGACCGCATCAAAGCCATGGTCGGCCACTGCCTGAAAGGCCGCTTTTAATACTTGATCCTTTCGTTCTTCCGCTTTCTTTTTCATAAAAACCCTCCGCTTTTTGATTTAAATAAGTATACAACAAACGAAAGATTCGTTAAAATTATTCTGACCGGTCAGAATAATTTTTTTGAGCATACTACATACAAAGGGGATGTTGGCATGAACGAACAGTTTCACGCATTAATCGTGGATAAAACGGAAGATGATTTTTCAGTGGGTGTAAAAAAAATAGGGCTGGAAGAGCTGCCTCAAGGGGAAGTGTTGATTAAAACCGCTTATTCAGGGATTAATTACAAAGATGGTTTGGCCAGTATTCCAGATGGGAAAATCGTTCGGTCATATCCGTTTATTCCCGGAATTGATTTGGCAGGCGTCGTTGTCTCCTCATCGGATACCCGTTTTCAAGAAGGAGACGAGGTCATTGCCACAAGCTATGAAATCGGCGTTTCGCACTTTGGCGGATATAGTGAATACGCGCGCATTCCGGCTGATTGGGTCGTTCCGCTGCCGAAAGGTCTCACATTGAAAGAAGCAATGATCTTTGGCACAGCCGGCTTTACAGCAGCTTTGTCTGTGCAGCGCCTGGAGGAAAACGGACTGCAGCCTGATCAGGGAAATGTTCTTGTAACGGGTGCGACAGGCGGCGTCGGCAGTTTTGCCGTCTCGATGCTGGCCGGACGCGGGTACAATGTTGTGGCAAGTACGGGAAAAGATTCAGAAAAAAACTATTTGACAAAACTGGGCGCGAAAGAAATCGTCTCCCGCGAAGACGTCTACAACGGCAAATTAAAAGCACTAGATAAAGAACAGTGGGCGGGAGCTGTTGATCCGGTCGGCGGCGAGACGTTAGCCGCTATATTAAGCAAAATCAGCTATAAAGGCTCCGTTGCTGTCAGTGGATTAACAGGTGGGACAAATGTGCCGACGAGTGTGTTTCCTTTCATCCTCCGCGGGGTCAACTTGCTTGGTATTGACTCTGTGAATTGCCCTATGGAAACGAGACAGAAAACGTGGGAGCGCATGGCAACAGACTTAAAGCCGGAAGATCTCTCCACATTTGTACAGCAGATGGCGTCTCTTGAAGAACTTCCTGACATTCTCCCAACTATATTACAAGGGAAGATGCGGGGAAGGGTGATCGTAAGTCTTTAAATAGGTGAACACCTGAGTATATAGAGACAAATTCAAGAGAGTGTTTGTGAAAGTAGTCACCGCTGTTTTCAATACAGTACAGTAAGATTTTGTAAAAGCTGAGGCGCTTTAATGGCCTCAGCTTTTTGTCTGTAAATAAAAAGAAAAAAACGTAATTATATAACGTACAAATCGTATAGAGCTAAGAAAATTTAGAATTGTATAACTGGGTATAGGTAGGGTATTATCTTTTTAATTGTTAACCTAATTATTTTCAGGTTAACAATTAAAAAGATGGGAGTGTGAAGACAGATGTAAAAAGAAAAGCTAAGTTATGAAGAGTTAGCGGAAAAGAACAAGAAATATGTATGGCATCTCTTTACACAAATGAAAGAGTACGTGGAGGATGACCCGATTATTATTGCCAGTGGCAACGGACGGAAACTTCAAGATGCCCGCGGTAACGAATACTGGGATGGCGTCTCGTCTATTTGACTTAATGTCCATGGCCACCGCGTACCTGAATTAGATCGGGCAATCCACGATCAATTGGATCAAATCGCCCACTCGACATTGCTCGGAATGGCAAATATACCTGCGATCCTGCTGGCAGAAAAACTCATTTAATTAATGCCTTTAGGCTTAGCAAAAGTGTTTTATTCTGATTCTGGTGCAACGGCTGTTGAAATCGCGATTAAAATGGCCTTTCAATATTGGCAGCATAAAGGGAAGCCTGAGAAGCAACGATTTATTACGATGAAAGGTTGCAAATGCTCCATTTGTACGGGCTGAACTTTGCTGGTCAGAGGATCCGGAATATATGACAGGTTACGTTTCCTGCTTTGAGAAGGGGTATGTTCGAATTCCTCATTTAAAAGAAAAAGGAGATTTTAACGGAGGACGGGTGTTTTTTGTTTCAGAAGATATTGAGATCAATCAGCTTTTTCATTTTTCAGAGCAGAAATCGGTATTATTAGTATAAAAGTATGGTACATAACGCTTGGCATCGTCAAGCAATTGGAATGCACTCAATTTAATTGCTTAAACAAGAAAAACCTATACCAAATCTTGTATAGGTTTTATTTCGATTCACTAATAGGAAGGTGAATGGAGAAGCATGTTCCTTATGCCTGGACACCAGCATAATGGCAATAAATAAAAAGGAGTAGGAAATAAAGGGAATAATCAGTCCGTCACCGCCCGTAAAGAAGCGTGCGGTCAAAATCATTGACAGCAAAAAAATGCTTAATACCGGACCACCATATAACACGCCGAGTATTAATGAAATGCGCCGAAGATCCCGAATGAAATCGTTTTCTAGCGAAGCCGGAAATAGCATACAAAGAGCCACTGAGAGAATCGGGAAAATAGCAAACATCCAGTCTTCCAATTCTTTGAAGCGGTACGTATATTTCAGCAAGTAAAGAAGCTGCAGCAAACTGAGAGGAAGCAAGATAAACAAAAAGTTAATAAGCAGATCTTTTATTAAAAGGTCTATATACAGGCACCGAGCTTTCAATGGGCGTTTTCTTTCTATCTTAACGAATGCCTATCATTTCGACTATCTTTTTTAAAAAGATAGTTCAAGCTTGATTTTTATCAATAATTATATTATTATCAAAATTAATAACAAAGAGGTGAGAGCAGATGAGGGAATCGAAACTGAAGGTAATATTGCATCCAGTGAGAATGAAAATTATTCAATCGTTTGTGAATAAAAAAGAGCTGACGGTTCAACAACTGGCAGAGCGGATGACCGATGTACCGGCGCCTTCACTATACCGCCATATGAATACACTTCTTGACGCTGGATTTATCGAAGTCGTACAGGAAAATCCCATTCGTGGGACAGTCGAAAAAGTGTATGCATTAAAAAAACAGTCACCTGACGATATTTTGAATTTATCCAAAGAAGAACACCTTGAATTATTTACCGCTTTTTCGGTGCAGTTGATTGGCATGTTTGACCAGTATTTAAGTGGAAATCATGTCGATTTACAAAAAGACGGTGTGAGCTATCGGATGGCTGAATTGCATGTCTCCGATGAAGAATTCAAGGAGCTGTCCTTGAAAATGAGTGCGCTTATTATGGAAGCAGCCCGCAATGAGCCGTCGCCGGAGCGGAAAATAAAGCAATTAGCAACAATCATTATTCCTGAGGGGGCGAAGTCATGATTGAAAAAGAAGTCGTATTGGAGAAAGAGTTGTACGGAACGCTAGCAGCACCGGATCAGGAAGGAACGCATCCCGCCATTTTGCTGATAGCGGGATCGGGTCCGATTGACCGTAACGGCAACGGGCCAAAAGGAAAGTACCAAACCAATTTGTACAAGGACCTGGCTCACTTTTTCACAAGTCTTGGTTTTATGACGCTTCGTTATGACAAGCGCGGCACGGGGAAGCGGGGAGGAAGCTGGATGGACGCGGGCTTGTCAGATTTATTGGATGATGCAAAAAGGGCGGTTGCGTTTTTGCAGGCGCAGCCGAATGTGGATCGTGTCATCGTCTGCGGCCATAGTGAAGGGACGATTATTGCGACAGAACTTGCCGCAACGATGGACATAGACGGGTGTATGCTTCTGTCCGGCGGCGTTGATAACTTAATGGATGCGCTCCACCATCAGCGCCAGCAGGCATATCGTGAGCTGTTCGCGATGCCTGGCTGGAAAGGCTGGGTAAACCGGAAGCTGAAAATTGATGTGAAAAATGAAAAGAAGACTGAAAAAATGATGGGGAAAATGAAAGCATCTGACCGGGATACCATTCGTATTCAAGGGATGAAGCAGCCGGCGAAATGGTTTCGCGAGCACGATGCCTATAATACGAGAGCCGCTTTAGGCGAGGTAACGTGCCCGGTATTTGCGCTGCACGGCAATAAAGACCCGCTTGTCGAAAGTTCGGTTTTGGAAGAATTAGCTGGGCTTGTACAGGGAGAGAGTGAATATCATATTGTCGCGGATATGGAGCATGGACTGCGCGTGCAAACGGAACCGAAAAGTATTTTAAAACAGAAGAAATTAATGAATGTCGTGCTGAAGCGGCCGCTTCACGAAGAAGGAATCGAGAGGATGGAAGCCTGGCTGCAGCAATTCGCTGCAAGTGGACATAAATCCGCTTGAATGGATCCAAATTCGGATGAGTGGTCATAAATACCCCCCAACTGGACACAAATTTTCAGGAATGGACATCATTCAATAAAAGTGGACATAAACACGGGTTTGTGGACACAAATCGTCAATAAGCGGACATAAAAAATTCGCCGGACCAAGAAGTCCGGCGCTCATTTTTATGGATTTGTTGACCAAAGACCAGCTGATTTAATGAAAGTACGGCTGTTTAGTTTCAGCTGCGCCACAATAAATTCGGCAAGGTCTTCCGGCTGCATCACTTTGTCTGGATTGCCATCTGTTAAATTGTTTTCTACTGCAAGATCAGTTGCGACAGTACTTGGCGTCAATGCAGTAACACGGATGTTGTGCTTCCGTACTTCAAGCGCCAGTGACTCTGTCAAGCCAAGCACACCGAATTTTGAGGCGCTGTATGCGCTTGTCACCGGTGCGCCTCTTTGGCCGGCTGAAGAGGAAATGTTAATAATATCGCCTGATTTTTGCTCGATCAAGTCCGGCAAAACGGCGCGTGTGACGTTATACACACCCATCAGGTTTACATCGATGATTTTTTTCCATTCTTCTGGATCGAGGTCCAGAAAGCTGCCAAACTTCGCAATTCCGGCGTTGTTAATTAAAATGTCTACACCGCCGAGCTCGTTTTTCACTTTTTCAACAGCCGCTGCCACTTCGTCCAAATTGGACACGTCCGCTGCAGCATATGCTGTTTTAATGTCAGCTGGATTTGGAGACAAATCTTCCGCTACCGACCGTACGTTCTCTTCTGTCCGTCCGATTAAGCCAATATGAACGCCTTCCGCGGCGAGTGCTTCCGCAATCGCGCGACCAATGCCGCGGCCGCCGCCAGTGATAATGGCTTTTTTGCCTTGTAATGATTGTGCCAAAATAAAGTCCCCCTTTTTTGAAATAACTATGCTTTATCATATCAGCATGAAAGGCGGCTCACAATTTATTTGCTCTATTCAAAAGTTGGGGTACTGTTTAGACACTTGTTCGTATAAATTGGTTTTTTTCAAATATGTTTCCGGAGCTAGAAATGTGACAGTAACAACACCAGGATGGCGGCCGATTTCAATCGAGCCGGTAATCGTAGCGCGGTTCATGATTTCCGGTACAGTGACGGAAAAGAAACGGGCAGCCCTTTCCATTCCGTTCATTGTTGCTTCGTTTAATGTAGGGCCTGTACCAACAAAGGAAACTGGCAGTGAAACTTCCGGTTCTGCAACGTCCCACTTTTCGGCTAAACGCTTGGCAGCGGCTTTTTCTTTATCCGACAGCGGGCGGGCTGTGTAAGGAAGATCTTCTTCATTTGGCAAAAGAATGGGTCCTTCTATTTTGATTCCTTTTAACAAGTGAACTTGAAGATGAACGATACCGGATACGTCTGTCGTATGACCAGCAATTTCTCCGTCTCCCTGCATCGCGTGCATGTCGCCAAGATAGATGCCGCCGCCTGGCACTTTAACCGGGCAAATAAGCGTTGCGCCTGCACGGACCCGGCTAATGTCCATATGACCGTCTGTCCGGTGCTCATCGAGTTCATCTTGAGTCACCACGTAGTCATGCGGCGCACTGACCAGAAAAGAACCAAAGTCACCAGCATTATGTGAATCCGGGAGTGCTTTGGAAGGAGTGGTGCCGAGTTGTCCTAAAAATGGCCGCATTCGTGCAACGACACCAGTCAAATCGTGTGGCATAAACGTCACAATTGGGTTTTGCACAGAGTTTTCAGGCGTCTTCATGTAAAACTTACCATTTTCTGCAACTTGTTCAGCTTGTTCTTTCGGGAGCGTAATGCCTAACTGATCTTGTGCGCTGAATGCCATTGTGTAGCCATTTGTAAAAATAAATGGAGTCACATCTTCGCCACATTCCGCACAGCGGATTGCTTCAGGACCGGTTCCTTTAATAACGGTATCCGGATACATCGTGCCGCAGCCAGGACATTTTACCGCAACGAATGGATCGCCTAAAAAGCGGCCATCTACTGCTTGGTCGTTCCCTGAAGAAGTGGCGAGTGATGTCACTTGTATGGAATGAATCGTCACCGCAATCGCATCCCCAGGCTCCGCGCCTTCTACATAAACAGGCTTTGTCACCTCATGTCCGCCCCGCAGACAAGGCGTAATCATGGGGCCCCAGCACCCGGGGGCTGTATTCGCTAAAATATGGCCGCCGTCTTGTATAGGACCCAGCATATCCTCTGATGGATCCAAAATCCCGTTTGTAAACGTATTGACCATGATCGTTTGCTTTGCATCCATTTTCCACACTCTCCTTTTCTGAATATTCAATTCTATTATACTGCATTGGGTGTAAAGTTCGAAATCAAAGTGTTTTCTGCTGGAATTTGATACAATAAAAAAATTCATGTTAAAAGAGGGGATGCAGATGAGCGGTAAACGAGTGCTTCAGCTAAGGAAGTGACAGGCTCATCGGCTGGATGTTACCCCATAGTCAAAAGTTGTCTCACCGCCAGAATTAGCAGAGGCAGTGCGGAACGAGGCGTGGAAACTGGCCGGTGTGTATCAGCAGAAGCCGTTCAATAAAAAGTCTCAAGGTTGCGTGAATGTCCGTCCTTCGTTAAAGTAAAAGCAATGAGACTAATGGAGGAAACTGAATGCAATTTGTGGAGTATTCGCTTGTTTTTATTGCGGCCGCCATCCCGTGGATGGAAATTGCCCTCGTTATTCCGATCGGGATTGTACGTGGGCTGTCGCCTTTTTGGGTCATGGTGCTTGCCTTTACAGGTAATATGCTGACGGTGCTTATGCTGATCGCGGGTTTTACAAAAGTGGAAAAATGGATGAAAAAAAAGTTCGAGCATAAAGGCATCAAGCAGACGAAACAAATGGAGCGGGCCAGGCGGATTATGAATAAATACGGGCTGCCGGGACTCGCGATGCTGGGTCCTTTATTTATCGGGACCCATATTGCCGCGTTTATCGGGCTGTCGTTTGGGGCGAGTAAAAAGTGGACAACTCTTTGGCTGACGATCAGTATTGGCCTGTGGACACTTATTATCGGTATTGCAACGATGCTTGGCTTTGACTTTTTTCTACAACAAACGAAAGGATGATCTTACATGATTGAATTATTGAAATCACATGCGTCCGTCAGAAAATATACAGATGAACCGGTCACAGACGAGCAGCTTCATGAATTAATCGAAGCGGCTCAAAGTGCAGCTTCGTCTCACTTCGTCCAGGCGTATTCCATTATCGATGTAACGGATGCAGACAAGCGCGAGCAGCTTGCCGAGCTGTCGAAAAATCCGGTGCAGATCAAAGGAGCGGCGCGTGCACTTGTTTTTTGCGCGGATTTAAAACGGCTTGATTATGCGGCGAAAAAACACGGAAAAACGATTGAAGCCGGGACAACAGAAAACTTTATGGTGACCGTTATTGATACAGCGCTTCTCGCGCAAAATTTTGTCGTCGCAGCAGAATCAAAAGGTTACGGCATTTGCTATATTGGCGGTGTCCGCAACAATCCAGAACCAATCAGCAAGCTCTTACACTTGCCGGAACATGTGATCCCGATGTTCGGTTTAACATTCGGCGTGCCGGCGCAGACGAATGAAGTAAAGCCGCGTCTGCCGGTTGGAGCCATTTTGCACACGAATGAATACAATGAAACAAAGTATGAAACGCTGCTTGACGAATACGACGATGTAATCCGGGACTATTACGCGAGCCGTTCAACGAACAATAAATCAGCCGGCTGGACAGAAGGCATGGCGGATTATTTGTCAGAGCCGCGCCGCGCGTATATGCTCGATTTCATCAAATCAAAAGGTTTTTTGCAAAAGTGACCGGAGGAACAGACGATGAATGAACAATTACAGCAATGGGCAGACATGATTCAAGAGAAGTTTGGCCTTGAAGATTATACGTGCTTTGATATCGTAACGGCGTATGAAAAAAATGACTGGAACGAAACGGATTACCGTTTTACGACAGAATGGCTTCCGCCGGGCCATACGAGCCGGACAGAAGATGAATCCAACCCAAAAGGCACGGCGGTTATCGAGGTTGATGTGAAAACCGGCCGGCTGAAAAGCGCGATTTTTGTTGGCGGCACGGCACCGATACGGGGTCTTTCATTTTTAACCGGCGATCGGGATGAAGTGATCCGCTGGGTGGAGCAGGAAACAGGCTGGACGTACGGGGATCAGTTTATTGACGCTGAATCTGACTATACGTTTTCCTTTCGGACAGCGTATAAAGGCGTCCCCGTTATGCCAGATGGATATATTAACGTATCATTGGATGAACAAAAAAAGCTGACCTTTTTCTCTGTACAGGGTCTTGTGCCGGACAAAGCAAAAGAGTCTGCCTTTCAGTTAACGGTTGAATCTGTCAAAAATTTGGCTAACGAACGGCTCGAGTTTGTGGAATATCCATCCAAAGAAGAAGAGAAATGGCTGCCCCTTTTTATGATCGATGAGGTACTTGTGGATAATGAAACAGGGAAAGGCGTCGAAGAAAACCAGGAAATTCTGACATGGAAAACGGCTAAAAATAAAAAAGTAAGGCGGAAGCTTGTGCAAATGGCGCCTGCGGAATTAGATGAAAGCCGGCTGTTTGATTTCCCGCCTCATCCGGATACGCTGCCAATTACGAAAAAAGGCTATGCGAAAATTCGTGAAGCGAGTACGGAATTTTTACAGACGTACGTGCCGAAAGAAAGCGGCGAGTGGTCGCTCTCAAGCGTACGCAGAACAAATGGTATGATTGCAGCGAGACTCATGAATGTGAATGATGTCTCGGTTATCCCACGGATGTGGAAGCTCTTCTTTGATAAAGATTCCTATACCGTGGTCAGTTATGTGGATGACAGCAGCTGGATGAATGAAACATATGAAGATTATGAAAAAGCGGCCAAACCGTTGCTTTCAAAAAGTGAAGCATTTGAAAAAATAAAGCCGTATTTAGAAGTAACGCCTGTTTACGTATATGATGGAAACACATATCGCTTAAACGGAAAACTCGATTCTAATGTGGCAGTCCATGCTGTAACCGGCGAAATAGTACGTTTTTAATAGAAAAGCAAAGCCCGATTCGACAGGGCTTTGCTTTTTCTTATTTCATTCAGATCACATTTATTAAAATATGCTTATGAAATGTTTATAAAAAATGAATATGTTCGTTTTTGCTGGATTCCTGATATATAATGACGATATTAATAGATGATCAGGGGGAAAAGACATGACGAGGTGGGCATTTGTTTCTGATTTTGACGGCACGATTTCCAAAAGAGATTTTTACTGGCTCATCATTGATACATATTTTCCAGAAGGGCGCGATCTGTATCCGAAATGGAAAAGCGGCGAATGGAAAGACATTGATTTTTTGGCAAAAGTGTTTGCGTCCATTCATCAAAGCGAAGAGCAGATCGCTGAAGACATTTTATCGATTCCGATTGATGAGGATGTGCCGGATTTTGTCCGTGCCGTGCAGGAAGCAGGCGGCGACTTCTACATTTTAAGTGCCGGAACGGATTATTACATTAAGCCGATCGTGGCAAACCGCGGCTTGGAGAATGTCACGATTTTATCCAACAAAGGCGTATACCGTGATCAAAACATTCACCTCGACATTGACCCGGCACATTTGAGCTACTCTGAACGGTATGGCATTGACAAAGCAACTGTGATCAAGCGGCTGAAAGAAGAGTATGACGTTGTTTATTTTGCGGGGGACAGCGAGCCGGATTCGCATCCGGCGGCGTTTGCGGATCGGACGTATGCAAAAGAAGCACTCCCGGAGATTTTAGATGAAAAAGGCGTTCCTTATATCAAATTTGACCGCTTCAATGAGATTAAAGAGGATTTGATGAAAGAAGGAAGACTTGCGCAATGGACAGCGCTGTGACGAACATTCGGATCCGATCTTAAAAACGATCCTGAATTCATAGGACAAAAACGGTTGTTTTTTCGACAAAGATTATCTATAGTGATGGAGTAATAACATCTGTAAAGACAGGAGGTTAAATCAATGTCAGAAAAAACACTTTCGCAGAAAAAGCTGCTCGGTGTCGCGGGCCTCGGCTGGATGTTTGACGCGATGGACGTCGGGATGCTGTCGTTTATTATCGCGGCGCTGAAAGCGGAATGGGAGTTAACACCGGAGCAGATGGGCTGGATTGGCAGTGTCAATTCAATCGGCATGGCGGTCGGAGCGCTTGTTTTTGGCATTTACGCGGACCGGATCGGCCGAAAAAATATTTTCATTATCACGCTGCTTCTTTTTTCACTGGCCAGCGGCTTGTCCGCCTTTACGACGACACTTACTGCTTTTTTAATTTTACGTTTTTTCGTCGGAATGGGACTGGGCGGCGAATTGCCGGTTGCCTCAACACTTGTGTCGGAAAGTGTGCCGGCAAAGGACCGTGGCCGGGTTGTTGTACTGCTTGAAAGCTTTTGGGCGTTCGGCTGGCTGCTCGCCGCTGTTATCTCGTATTTTGTCATTCCATCGTACGGCTGGCAAATGGCGGTCATTATCGGCGCATTGCCGGCATTTTACGCGCTGTATTTGCGGCTGAAGCTGCCGGATTCGCCGGCGTTTTCACCGAAAAAAGCGTCCAAGCGCACGATTGGACAAAACATTCGTGACGTTTGGTCAAAAAAATACGCGCGTTCGACCCTTGTGCTTTGGACGGTCTGGTTCACGGTCGTGTTTTCGTATTACGGCATGTTTCTTTGGCTTCCGAGTGTGATGGTAATGAAAGGGTTCAACCTCATCCAAAGCTTTGAATACGTGCTCATTATGACACTTGCCCAGCTGCCGGGGTATTTTACGGCGGCGTGGCTTATTGAACGAGCCGGACGGAAATTTGTGCTCGTGACGTATTTACTTGGAACCGCGGCATCCGCCCTTGTTTTCGGAAATGCGGAATCAACGGCAATGTTGATCGGGTCGGGTATGTTTCTATCATTCTTCAATCTTGGGGCGTGGGGCGCGCTATACGCCTACACACCTGAGCAATATCCGGCGGTCATTCGCGGAACTGGGGCTGGTATGGCGGCATCCATCGGGCGGATTGGCGGGGTTTTAGGACCGCTGCTCGTCGGCTCGCTTATTGCGTCCGGCCAGTCGATCGGCTTTATTTTCGGCCTATTCTGTGTAAGTATTGTGATCGGTGTTGTTGTTCTGGCATTGCTTGGCCGTGAAACGAAGCAAATAGAACTTGAGTAGAAGAGAAGTTACTGCCTTTACAAAAGAAAGGCAGCTCAGGCTGTCGACAAAGTCGTCAGTCTTTTTTTGAAAGGGCCGATAGGTGAAGCAAAAAGGACTTCGCTTTCCGCGGGCAGTGCGTGAGCCTCCTCGTCGCTCCAGCTCCTGCGGGGTCTCACGTTCCCTGCTGTTCCCGCAGGAGTCTGCGTCCTTTTTGCTTCACCCCGTTTTTTGGCTGGTGTTTATTCGTGAAAAACGATTGGGCATCGTAACGGTCCCGTTTCGGCACTGCCGCCAGCGGAGCATGTTCGCATGAACCGGCTCTTTCATGCACTGCTCTTATAGAAACAGCGGCGGCGGGCTTGCGGCGAAGACTCCTGCGGGACTAGCAGGCCAGGTGAGATCGGTGGAGGCGCGCAGCGACGGAAACGAGCTCAGCGCCTGCCCGCGGAACGCGAAGCCGCGAGCCTGCCGCATTTCGGCTCCAATCAGAAAGCCATAAACCACCCTAACCAAAGAACAATGGTACATAAGAAAAAACAGATGTGCTGACAAAAGGTTTTATTTGTCTACAATCTGTGCTGCCTTTATAAAAGAAAGGCAGCTTTTTTCTTGTAGAAAAAATGGCGCAAACCGCGTAAAATGGAGAAAAAAATGAAAGAAGGCTTTTTCATGTTTTCATATATTGGACTTGCGGCGCTTTTGATTGTCGCGGCTGTATTTATCACCAGCCGGCCAAAGCGGCCATGAACAAATTTATTATCATGGGTATTGTCGTCCTGGCTATCTTTTTTTCAGTAATTGGCACAGCGCTATATTTCACCCTTTAATCAAATCGTAATGTAACTTAATCCCATTGTCATATGAGTGTAACCGCCCGGCGCTATACTAGTCTCATAAGATTACGTGAGAGGGGCATATGCGAAAAATGGACTTTTTTCTTTTCATGTTCGTAACATTTGTTGTTGCCATTGCGATCGCCAGCGGCGGGCTTCATTTGCTGTTTAAGCAGCTGAACCACTATTTAAACGAGAACGAAAGATAAGACAAAAACCGCCTTCACCAGGCGGTTTTTTTATGCTAAAAAAACAAAATAAAATGTCATAAAAAACGTAAGCGCGAATAAAATGACAAAGATGATACGCTGTGTCTTGCCCGCTTTTTTCATTAACACATCTTCAATAGTCATAAAGATTGCAATGACCGCAATAAGCAGCGCAAACCGGCTCCACCCATCCGGATAAGCTGCGACGCCGTAGACGAGTGCAAACATAATAAGAATAATCCGGTACATCAGCCGGAACTTGGAAGCTTTCAATCGATCACATCCTTTTCTGTCATTATTTTAATTGAAAAGCTTGAGTGTGTATAGGTTTTAGGCATAAAGGCTTATATATACGGAAGAAAATGTACATGATACAATAAAAGTAAAAAATGAATATTCAAAATGAGGGATCCCTTGTGGAATTAACCAATGACATTATGCATCCAAAAGTTGCACTAACGAAAAATACGGAATTAATAAGTGGAACACACATTTTATATTTGTATTCAAATTGGGACAAGTACTGGGATAATATTCTTTCTTTTGTCACGGCAGGTTTGGAGCTTCAGCATCGGGTCATTTTATTGGAATCGTCAGATATGCTTGCTGAAATGAGAAAACGCCTTTTTATAAGAGGATTTGGTCAGGAACAGATAGAATCAATTGTGTTTGTGGATCACCGTTTATTTTATGGAGCTCATCAATCCTTCGATATGGAAACCGTTTTAAAAACGCTGAAGAACTCAATTCAACATTATGTGGAAAAAGGTCTTCCCACTCGGGTATGGAGCCATGTGTTTTGGCATAAGGATGCCTGCTGCGAGAAAGAACTGCAACTCTACGAACAAAAAGCCGATGCGATCTTGAAGCCGCTTAATACGTTCACTGTTTGTTCGTATAATGCCGATGAAATTTCGGCAAGTTTATCAATGGGGTTAATGAAAGGCCATTCGCATGTTATGACTGATGACGAGTTAGCTGCTTCGATGTATTATAAAAGCGAATTGAAAACACCCTCATTGTTCATAGAAGACCGTCTGCAAGAAAAAGTGGGTCACTATAAACATTTAATCAATGAAATGCCTGATGCTGTTTTTATTGTGTCCGATTATCAAATCGTTTATGGAAATCACGCAGCTGCGAAAATGCTGAAATGCGAAACAGGTGACCTATCCAATGTATCAGCCTGGACAATTTTTTGCGAAGAATACCATGACGTCATACGACAGCGTGTTAAAAAGCTTCAACTAAAAGAAAAACTTTCACTGGCGGAAATGAAAATGAAGACGTATGAAGGAGATATTTTGGATGTTGAGATAGGCGTTTTTCCTTTTTCGCTCGATATAGAAAAAGACTCTACGGCGATTTTAATTATTCGGAGTATTCAAGAGCGAAAAGCGCATCAGCAGCTGACTATTAAGACTGAAAAACTGAGTTTAGCCGGGCAGCTTGCCGCTTCTATTGCTCATGAAGTACGCAATCCGCTTACGTCGATTAAGGGCTTCATCAAGCTCGCACGAGAAGACGTTATGCAAGACGCGTATTATACGATTATCGAAGAAGAAATTGACCGGATTGAAACAATTGCGAGTGAATTGCTCGTTCTCGGCAAGCCGATGTCAGTTGAAGTTGATGTATGTGACGTGGGAAAAATGCTGCGTGATGTCTGTATATTGCTGCAGTCGCAGGCGGTTATGCGAAAAATTGATATTCAGTTTCATAGTGCAGAGCCCGGCTGCTTTATCCGATGCAATGCCGGTCAGGTTAAGCAGGTGTTTATTAATATCATTAAAAATGCAACGGAAGCGATGGAAGACGGCGGGATCATCCGCGCGTCTGTCCGACCTGACGGTGAAACGGTTCAGGTGATAATAGAGGATGAAGGAAAAGGGATGCCGGAACATATCCTGCAGAAGCTTGGCGAACCCTTTTATTCAACAAAAGAAGACGGAACCGGTCTCGGCTTGATGGTTTGTTTTAATATTGTCGAGCAATACGGGGGAACGATTCGTATTGAGTCAATAGTGGATGAAGGCACGGTATTTACAATTCAGCTGCCGGCCGAGTCTAGTTAAAGGCGTCCTTTACAGGCGTCTTTTTTTTCGGTAGGAAAGTATAGACTTTGGACATTTCCAGCTCTAGGCGCCATCGGCTCGAAGGCTCACAGGATGTGAGTCACGAAGGCATGGCAGCAGGATGCTGCGCTCTTGGGCCTACATGATGTAGGTCACAAAAGCGTTGCGGCACGATGCCGCGTTCTTAGCTTTTGTTCCATTTATCCAGCCAAGCCCTTCTGGAGGCAAAAAGCGCCTCGGTCAGTGCTCGTCTTATGCTTGTCGCCGAAAGACGGGCGCCTTGCGCTTTTCTTTCACTCTTTTTTCATTAAAACATGATATAACAGAAGAAGTGAAAGGATGTGGACCGGATGAATATACTGCTTGCGGAAGACGATTTGCAGCTGGGGGAATTGGTCAGCTTTATGCTGAAGAAAAAAGGCGGCTATCAGGTAGAATGGGTAAAAACGGGAGAAGATGCATACGATTATTCATCTTCTGCTCATTACGACGTGCTGATCTTAGATTGGATGATGCCGAACGGGAACGGTGTTGATGTGTGCCGCGATCTTCGGAAAGAAGGCTACGGCGGGGCGATTTTAATGCTGACAGCAAAAGACGCGGTAGAAGACCGGGTTGTCGGACTTGATGCCGGCGCGGATGACTATTTAGTCAAACCGTTTGAAATTGATGAGCTCCTTGCGCGGCTGCGGGCGCTTACCCGCCGCAATTACGCGCCGATTGTCGAAGAAACGATCGCGATTCAAGGCGTTGAATTAAACCGGAACGGCCAGACGATTCAAAAGGACGGCAAATCGATTCAATTAAGCCCGCGTGAGTTTCAACTGCTTGACTTGCTTGTCCAAAATAAAGGACAGGTGCTGACGCGGGATGTAATGCTGGACCGGATTTGGGGGTATGACGCCGACGTGACCGCGAAAACAATTGATGCGACAGTGAAGCTGCTGCGCAAAAAGCTCGATGTGTTCGGCCGCCAGGATATCGTGCAAAGCGTGCGGGGAGTCGGGTATAAAGTTGAAGACTAAATGGTTTAAAAAAGGCGGCAGTGACCTGTTTCAAAAAACGCAGCGGCGGTTGACGATGCAGTACAGCAGCCTGCTTATGCTGTTTCTCATATTGTTTATTGTGGTCGTGTATACGTTGTTATATGTAGTGATTTTGCGCGATCAGCATAGGGAGCTTGAACATTTAACCCGGCAGGAAACGCGGATTATCAGTGATTATTTAGCGGAAAGCGCCCGGAACGAATTGCAGGGGCTCGACAGCCAGGAGCTTGTACTGGCGGGGGTGGATCAGTTTTTTTATTACGTGACGGATGCGAACGGGAACTTTGTGATGGGCAGCGAAACGATGCCGCACATGCGTGAGGAACTGTTTGATCTTGTGTCAGGCTGGATGCCGGAACGAAACCAGATTCGCGAAGAAACATTTAAAGTGACGTTTGACGAGCGGCGGATTGGCGGGCGGGAAATTGACGAGGCGCCAAAATCAGATACCGTCCGGCTCATGATTGACGGCAACCCGGTTTTCTACAACGATCAGTTTGTCGGCATGATTTACATTGGCAAAGATATATCATTTGCTTATCAGTTATTCCAGTGGCTGCTCATCGTTCTTGTCAGCTTGACGGTTTTGTTTGCGGGTGTAGCGATTTTCATGAGTTATATGATGTCGAAAAAAGCGATGGGGCCGATTTCAACCGCGTTTTACCGGCAAAAAGAATTTGTCGGCGACGCGTCGCATGAACTGCGGACACCGCTCAGTGTGATGCTGTCATCGATCGATGCGATGGAAATGACAGATGGCGTCGAGGAAGACCCATTTGCGCAAAAATTGCTGCGAAACATGAAGTCAGAAGTTAAAAGAATGACCGGACTTGTCAGTGACCTACTGGTGCTGGCCCGTGCGGATTCCGGCAGTGTGGAGCGGACGCTTGAGAACATAGATGTCCGGGCTGAAGCTGCGAATGTAATCGAATCGCTAACGCCGCATGCGGAATCAAATGGCGTTTCACTTTATTTGGACGCCACAGAGGACCTGCTTGTGACCGGAGATCGAGCGCGCTTAAAGCAGCTCATGTATATTTTATTGGACAATGCAGTGAAATATTCACCAGACGGCGGGCGTGTAGAGATGCGGCTGTCCAAAAGTGACCGTCACTGGACGGTGAGCGTGTCGGATGAAGGCATTGGCATTGATCCTGCTGATCAGTCCCGTATTTTTGACCGGTTTTTCCGATCCGACAAATCCCGCACCCGCACCGTTGGCGGGCATGGTCTCGGGCTGTCGATCGCCAAATGGATCGCCGGCATTCATGGCGGCACCATTACGGTCGAAAGCGAGCTCGGTAAAGGCAGTACATTCATTGTGCAGATTCCAAATGAACAGGTCGTTTCCACCTAACGTGGAAGCGGCTTTTTTTATGTAGATAAACACGGTAAATCTTCATTTTGCGTGACCAATTAATATCAAAATATCCGTCGTTTAGCAAAAAAACATGCTTTCCACTTCTTTTCACCGTCTTTTCACTTTTCTTTTTTACAATAAGGTTAATCAAGTAAACCATTACTCAAAAGGAGCGATTATATATGGAAACAGAAGAACGGTACACACCATCACCACAGCCTGAGAAAAAAGGAAAAGGCGGTCTCATGAAAGTAGCGGCCGCGTCATTCACAGGTGTGCTTGCCGGCGGGACGATGATGTTTTACATGGCACCGTCATTGCTTGAAACGAATGCGACGACAGTGGAGACAACAGCATCGGATTCATCAAGTGAAATAACCGTGCAGCCAACGTCGACAACAGCATCGTCCCAAACAGATCTTGTATCCGCGATTGATTCGATTGACGAAGCGGTCGTCGGTGTTGTGAACTTGCAGGCGGAGGAACAATTCAATCCTTTTGGCGGGCAGCCAATGGAAACAGCCAATGAAGCGGGGGAAGAAACGGAAGCCGGAACAGGATCGGGTGTTGTTTTCAAAAAAGGCGAGGATGTCAGCTACATTGTTACAAACAACCACGTTGTAGAAGGAGCGGATACAGTCGAAGTAGCGCTTGCAAGTGGCGAACGTGTTGATGCGGATGTCGTCGGGACCGATGCACTGACGGATTTAGCCGTGCTGAAAATTTCCAGTGATCATGTAACAGAAGTGGCCGATTTGGGCGATTCAAGCGCGTTAAAACTCGGCGAACAAGTGGCGGCGATCGGCAATCCGCTCGGGCTTGATTTATCAAGCTCAGTCACAGAAGGCATTGTCAGCGGGATTGACCGGAGTGTGCCGGTCACAACGTCCGCTGGCGAATGGGAACTAAACGTCATACAAACAGATGCTGCAATCAACCCGGGCAACAGCGGCGGTGCGCTTATTAATAGCGCCGGACAGGTTATCGGCATTAACAGCTTGAAAATTGCTGAAGACGGCGTTGAAGGACTCGGTTTTGCGATTCCGGCAGAAGATGCGATTCCGGTCATTGAAGAATTGATGGCAAATGGAGAAGTGGAACGTCCATATCTTGGTGTCGGACTTGAGGATGTCAGCGCATTATCGAGTCAAGTTGTGCAGAATCAGCTGAATTTGCCGGAAAAGGTAACAGAAGGAACCGTTATTTCGCAAGTAGAAACAGGCTCCGCTGCGGCTGAAGCCGGGTTTGAAACAGGAGATGTTGTTGTGAAAGTCGATGATACTGAAGTCACAAGCACAGCGGATTTTCGCAAATATTTGTACAATGAAGCGGAAATTGGCGATAAGGTAACGATGACTATTTACCGTGATGGCCAGCAGCAAAACGTTTCGATGACATTATCTACGCAAAGTGAATAACTTTCACCGGTTTTTCACCAAAGCCGGTTACAGTACAAACAGGGCAGGAAAATGCCACAACTATTGAGGAGGAAAATAAATGAAAAAAACAGTATTTAATTTTGTGATGACTGGAGCTCTTTCACTAGGCGTACTTGGTGCAGCCAGCCTGCCGGCGCTTGCGGCGAGTGACACGGCGCTTGACAGCGAGACAAAAGCAAAAGTGGAAACAATTATGGATAACTTACGGACAAAGCTTGAAGGCATTGGCGTCGATCTTCAGGAGCGTGGCGATATGTTTGCGAATTTAGATGACGAAACAAAAGCAAAAGCGGAAGCGATTATGAAACAAAAAGAAGCCGGTGAAATTACCGAAGAAGAAGCGAAGACGCAGCTTGAAGCGCTTGGTGTGACGATGCCGGAACGAGGTGCAGGCAGAGGCGGCGATCATTTGGCGCAGGATGTAGAAAATGCGGACTTGGATGAGGCCACACAGGCAAAAGCGGATGCCATTCTCGCAAAAGTGGAAGCTGGCACGGTTACACATGATGAAGCGGAAGAGCAGCTGACAGCGCTTGGCATTGAGATCAATGAACGCGGTGCAGGCAAAGGCGGCGATCATTTGGCGCAGGATGTAGAAAATGCGGACTTGGATGAGGCCACACAGGCAAAAGTGGATGCCATTCTCGCAAAAGTGGAAGCTGGCACGGTTACACATGATGAAGCGGAAGAGCAGTTAACAGCGCTCGGCATTGAGATTAATGAACGTGGTAGGGGCAAAGGTGGCGATCATTTGTCACAGGATGTGGAAAACGCGGACTTGGATGAAGCCACACAGGCAAAAGCGGATGCCATTCTCGCAAAAGTGGAAGCTGGCACGGTTACACATGATGAAGCGGAAGAGCAGCTGACAGCGCTCGGCATTGAGATCAATGAACGCGGCGGCAAAGGCGGACCGGGTCGTGGCGGCGATATACTGCAAGGATTGGATGACGAAACAAAAACAGAAGCGGAAAGCCTCATTGAAGATGCGGAAACACTGCTTGAAGACCTTGGCGTTGACAAAATGCCGTTTCATTAATAAATTGAATGATAAACAAAAAAGTCCTGGATACACCGGGGCTTTTTAATTATGGAAAAAACTTGTACAATAAAGAAAAAAGTGGAGGTTTTCTTATGAGTGACATCAATGCCGGGGACGTTTTCTTTCAACTGGTGATGCTGCTTTTTTTAATTGTTCCGGCTGTATTAATTTTCTATGGCGTCCGGTCGTGGCGGAAGCGGACGAAGCAGTTAGAGCGAATTGAACGGAAATTGGATGAACGGCGATGATTGTTGAAGGGTTTTACACAATGGGACTTGGTCTGTTGCTGGGGGTCCCACTCATTATTCTTATCGCAGCGCTTGTGAAAATTGGACGAAAAAGAAGCTGATGATATCGGCTTCTTTTTTATCTTGTTTTTGAACGTGTGCAATTCGGGTAGATAAGTGGAAGAAAGGTGGCGGAATCATGAATGTGACATCAGTCAGCCAGACGCCGGACCGAATTTCGTTCAGCTGGACGGGCGCGGGACCGGTACGTATTTTAAAAGATGGCCAAGAAGTATACAGTGGCAGTGATGATTCGTTTACGGATACAGGTCTTGAGCCTGGCACGATGTATTCTTATGTCGTCAAGGGCGATCAAACGCTAAAAATACAAACCTCAACAGCGGTGGAGCGCGAAGAAAAAAATGAAGATATCCCGCTTCAAGAGCTGATCATCACGACAGTCATTGCATCAGGAAAAGTCGCGATGGCCTGGGAGCCGATCCGTGGGGTGAAAGAGTATGAAATTTATCGAAACGGTGATTATGCTGGCACGGTAACAGAACCGGGTTTTCAAGACAAAAGTGTGGACACAAACGAGTCATACATGTATCAAATAAAAGGCATCCGTCCACTGGAGCTGGGAAGTGAAGAGGGAACGGAAAAATCGTCTCCGCTGGCCAAGGTAATTGATTTTCTTAAGGTCAAAAAAGATGAAGATGACATGCTGGTTGAAACATTTCTGATTGATAAAGACATCGGCCGGCCGGCCGATCATCTGAATGATGGTGTATCGTCACGCCCGTTGGAATACGTTCTGCGCTACACAACGTTTTTGGAAGATGAATGGGTGGAGAACCCGAATGTATTATCGAAAATGCGCTATTTTACTGGCGATGGACGTTCATTTGATGCGGAAGCGGACCGGTACCGGACACGTGCGGAAATAAAAGTGAACAGCCGTGAAGTCGTATTGACCCGTGATGTTGGTGCGTCAGAAGGTTACACGCGCGATAAAGAACTTGTTAAGCGGGAAGCAGCATCTGATGAAGGTATTGTCGTAAAAAGTGTTCAGACAGATGAAGAAAAAGTATCGTTTTTGCTCTATCATTCTGTCGGAAATCCACTTATGCCGTCACCGGATATTGTATACGAAGTGTACGCAGCCTTTTATCCGAACGGATTCATTGATATTAGCGGTGAGCATGATGAAGCGCCGCATCATGAAATTTATTTAAAGCACGGGAACGGAGAATGGAAGCCGCTGCATCGTTCCAAAACTCGGGGCTTGGAGCGTCTTGCACCCCAAACAGCCAACCGGTTTTGGCGATATTCGAATGTGAACTAAAGGAATGGACATAACGAATGGCGAGTAGACACATTTAATCTGGCAGCTTTCTTTAGAAGAAGGCTGCTTTTTGTCTTGAATTTGAAACAAGCTTGCTGAAATGGCCATGGAAGAAAAAATCAAGTTATCATAGGCGATGCAATATGAAAGCGGATATCAAAATCGACACACAGCATATTACGCCAATGAAAAAAGTAGTGCTAGGCAAACAAGTTAACGCTTCACCGGAAGAGCCGGCAGCAGATGTAAAACCCCGCCATTCATGCCCTATTTGTGCCGGGAATGTAGTATAATGGCACAAATAGGGCAGGGGGAGCAGTTTATATTATGACAGAACAAAAAAGGACGGGAAGAAGAAAGCAGCGCCACCTGAAGCGCTGGGTACGGCTGACGCTTTTCGGCTTGTTTTTAGCAGCTGCTGCAGCATTTGCGGCGAATTTAGTTGTGACAGAAGAGGCGCCGGAAGACGTAATGAAACAAATAATAGAGCCTGAAAAAGAGCCAGTTCGTACATCCATTACGATAAGTGCTGCGGGTGACTTTACACTCGGAACCGATGAGACATTTACATACGCAGGATCGTTCCCGGATGAAGTGGAGCGAAGCGGCTTGGCGCATTTTACGAAAGGGCTGGATGGCATTTTTGAAAACGATGATGTGTCGACCGTGAACCTGGAGACAACGCTGACCGAAGCCACGGAAAAAGCCGTGAAAAAGTTCCGCTTTAAAGGCGATCCCGCGTACACACAAATTTTGAATGATGCCGGCATTGAATCCGTGAATTTAGCGAATAATCATATTTTTGATTATTTGGAGCAAGGGTATGAAGATACAAAAGCAAATTTGAAATCGGCAAACATCGGGTATTTCGGCTATGATGATCAATATGTAACCGAGGTGAAAGGTGTTAAAGTCGGGGCGCTCGGCTACGAAGGCTGGGAAGACACAGCGGAAATCCGTGCTCAGGTAGAAACAGATATTGATAGACTGCGTGAAGAGGGTATGTCGATCATTGTTGTTCATTTCCACTGGGGAGTTGAACGCAGCTATGTGCCCGAAGAATCACAGCGCACCCTCGCCCAGTTTACGGTCGATGCGGGCGCGGACCTTGTTGTCGGACATCATCCGCATGTCGTGCAGGGCATTGAAGAATACAACGGCAAGTTTATCGTCTACAGCCTCGGAAACTTTATGTTTGGCGGCAACAGGAATCCGGCAGATAAAGACACATACGTATTCCAGCAGACGTTTCATTTAGAGGAAGGAAAATTGACGGATAAAAAAGACCTTAATGTCGTGCCGTTTTCCATCTCGTCGCGGACGGACCGGAACGATTATCAGCCGACACGGCTTACTGGATCAGAAAAAGAGCGTGTGATGGATAAAATTATCGATGTATCCGACCAAATTGAAGAATCGGATTGGGTGCAGTATATGAACAGCGAGCCGTCCAGCTAATGGGCGGTTTTTTTATGACAGGAAGTTTGAAAAAACGCATAAAAAGGTATACTTCCTTTTAGAACAGGAGGAAGACACCGACGATGAGAGAACAAACCGATCAATTCATTTTAGAGGCGTACAAAAAAGCAATTGAACTCAACCTGGAATCTGATTTTCTTCTCTTGCTTAAAGAAGAGCTGGAGCGGAGGAATTTGACCATAGAGGAAAAAAAAGTAAGCTAAAAAAAGGGTGTCTCAAAACGGGACAACCCTTTTCTGCTTTTTTGAAGCGAATCGGCTGAATAGACGTATGAGACTGCTAAGATTCATTACGTTTTATTGAGGCGTCCCGTACAACAGCCTGACTGTCAGAAATGTCATCTGTGTGCGCCGAACGGTTCAGTGGAAAGTCAGCCCGATGCACAACATTAAGCAGACACGCTTGTTTTTCTTTTTCTTCAAGCGCTGCATGAACATCCGGATAGTCCGCTTCGACATGCCACGTTACGAAGGGCAGCTTTTTTTGTGCGTGCTGCGACCGTTTGTTGACGAGGCGCGCTCCGATGAAAACCCGCTCAAGATGCAGTTCTTCAAAAGCAATCTGTAAAATCGCGTATTTTGAGGCGATATTGTAGCCCTGTCCCCAATAGCTGTGCCCGATCCATGTTCCGAGGCTGCATGACTTTTTCTCCTTATCAATAAACATGAGCGTGGTAATGCCAATCAAGTCATCAAATTCATTGAAAATCGCCCGTGACACCGTTTTGCCTTCCATTTCTTCCTGCATCACTGCCTGCAAAAAATCAATCGTGTTGTCCACCGTATCCACATGCAGGCCGAGCGCATTCTTTACTTCAGGGGCAGAGGTTAAGGCGAAAATACGGTCAGCGTAGGTGAGGCTATGTGGTTTTAATTGAATTTTTTTCAATAGCTCCATACCTCCTGTAATGTGCGGCGGAATAATTGGTTTAGCTGCTCAGTCGGATCGTCTATATGATGATAGTGAAGCTTATCGGCGTACCGGCGAAGCTGCTCAATTTCTGTTTCGAGAAAGTGATCAATGACCGGGATGTTGAGGCCTTTGTTTCCTTCATCTCCCGCTATTTTTTGTTCCAAAAGCCGTTGAATGGCATCAAATAAGTCGTGGTCCTGCACCACTTGGGTGAGCAGCGCATGAAAAGAAAGCGGCGGAATTTCCTGCCGCTGTGCAATCCATTTCGCGGCCAGTACCGGACGCAGGGCGTTAAAATACGTTTTAAGTTTGACCTCGTTTTTGCCGTCAATGGCACGATAATTGTTCGCGGCCATGTTAGTGTAATGATGAATGCATGAAGATGGAGAAAAGATATCCCGGCTCAGCTCTCTCATTTGTTCGGCCGCCCCATACGTTTCCTCATAGATAATATCCGAATAAAGCCATTCTAAAAGAGGCGGATTCGATTTGCGAAACAGCTTCAGCGCTTTCGTCAAATCCCAGCCGCTCACATCAAGCAGGTCGTGAATCGGCCGCTCAATGACATCCCGTTTTTTGCCTAAGCCAACAGGGTCAATGCTTAAATAAACATCAGGCCGGTGCACGTAGAAAAAGCGGACGTCGTAATCACTGTCTTTGGACGAAAATCCCCATGCGCGGCTGCCTGATTCACAGGCATAAAGCACCTTCACGTCATTTTCTTGTTCAATGTCTCTTAATGACTGCAAAATCTCTTTATCCATTGGAAAAACCTCCATTTGCGGTAGTGTACTTGGTTTTCCGGTTATTGTAAACCATAACTGAAGGTGAATGTTTAGGAAAATGCCTAGTCTTTATAAAAAAAGGCCAGGCATTTTTTTGCCTTTCACCGTTCTTTCAACAGTATTGCTATCCATTTTGAACGGGCAGCCGCTCATTTTGGGAAAAATCATCGCTACACTCGGCGGCATGGTGGTCACGTTTTACGGCAGCCGCTTTTGGGTGTTTGGACGACAAAGGAGGAATTCAGCATGACGATTAAAAAAGCAGTCATTCCTACGGCAGGCCTTGGCACACGGTTTCTGCCCGCCACAAAAGCGCAGCCGAAAGAAATGCTGCCGGTTGTGGATGAAGCGCCATCGATGATTGCTGTCATGGGCCGCTACGTGCTCAAACCGTCTATTTTTGACATCCTCGAAACACTGGACCCCGGTGCGGGGAATGAAATTCAACTGACCGACGCCTTGCGCAAGCAGTGCGCCGCTTCCCAGATCCACGCCGTTTGCTTAGACGGACAGCGCTACGGCATTGGTGATAAATTTGGCTACCTGCGCGTAAGCATCGAAATGGCGCTCGCCCGGCCCGAAATGCGCGGACAGGTACTGAATTATTTGGAAGGGCTCCGGGAGAAAATCGCTGTGAAGTGATTTTTTCATGTTTAGTGGGAAATGCTCACGCTAAGAATACGAATTTTAAAGGCTTGCCCTCATCCGGCAAGTCTTTTTGTCGGTGAATGGACAAAGTAAATGTCTTTACTTTATAATAAATAAGAAATATTTTCCTTTATTTTGCTTGTTTATAAGTAAGGAGATGAATTCGTGTCAAACCATCAGAATGCGGCGACGAGTTTATGCTTGACCCGGCGGCAGTTGGCGAAGAATTGGATGCGGTGACAGATACAGTGATTAAAAGGTATTATGGGTTTGAAAACCCGTTTTGATAAAAGGAGAAGAAATGATGTTGAAAATGGATCGAAGTGAAGTATTGTCTTGGATTAAATCGATTGTCCTGGCCATTGTTATCACGACAGCGGCCCGGTATTTTTCTTTACAGGTGTAATCGTGCATGGTGAGTCGATGGCGCCGACATTTGAAGAGGCAGATAAGGTCATTGCCACAAAGACAACTGAGATTGAGCGGTTTGATCAAATTGTGTTTGATGCGCCGGACGCTGACGAGACGTATATTAAACGTGTCATCGGGGTGCCAGGCGATTCGATTGAAGTAAGAAACGATGTACTGTATGTGAATGGGGCAGAGACAGAGGAGCCTTACCTTGACGCAAAGGATGGTTTATTGCCCGGACAAAAGCTAATGGGAGACTTTACGCTTTTGGAGAAAACCGGCTATGAAACAGTGCCGGACGGTTATTTATTTGTGATGGGAGATAATCGGCTCGTCAGCAAGGACAGCCGCACGTTCGGATTGATTCAGGAAGACAGCGTAATTGGCGAGGTGCAGCTGCGGTTTTATCCGTTCACTTCGATTAAAATATATTAAAAAGTCGTCGCCAGAAGTGAACTTGGCGACGACTTTTTTTATATGTGGTTTAGTCTTATACTTGTAAGTTAAATAGAATTATCGGCTCTAGCACTATCCGTCAGCTTAAACGTACTGGTTACTTCTTTTAATTCTTCAGCCATTGTGGCTAACGATTTTGCGGATGTACTGATTTCTTCCATTGAGGCCAATTGTTCCTCTGTGGAAGCCGCCACTTCTTCTGAACTGGACGCATTTTCTTGTGCAAGATTTGCAATTTCGTTGGCAGAAACAGAAACTTCTTCCACGTTTGCGGATATTTGCTGCACGGTAGCGGTAATTTCTTCTAGTTGCGGTGTTATGTTTCTTGTTCTCTCTATAATTTGCTGAAACTTCGTTGACGTTTCAATGGATACTTCGACACCCTGTTCCGCATTTTGCATAACATCACTCATGGTTTTCACCGAGTTTTCCATATCTTTTTGAATATGGTTGATCAAGTCGGCAATTAATTTTGTAGAGGATTGCGACTGTTCCGCTAATTTTCTCACTTCGTCAGCAACAACCGCAAATCCTTTCCCTTGTTCACCTGCGCGGGCTGCTTCTATCGCTGCATTCAATGCCAGCAGATTCGTTTGCGCGGCTATGCCGCTTATAACATCCAGGATCTTTCCTATTTCTTTTGAACGTTCCGAAAGGGATTTAATCACTTTATTGGACTCGCCAACTGATTCATGAATAAACTTCATCTGATTTAAGTTCTTTTCAACGGACTGGCCACCTTCTTCTGCTTCAGCCGCAGTTTCCCTTGCTATCTCAGCCACTGTTATGGATCTTTCTGAAATTCGTGTAACACCTGTCAATACTTCGTTCAACGAATCAGAATTTCTTTGCAGTTTCCCTGTTGAGGCTTCTGCCGTACTGGCAATCTCTTGAATCGCGGATGCCACATGTTCTGTCGCTGAAGTTGTCTGATCCGCACTGGCTGTTAACTGTTCAGATGATGCGGCTACTTGTTCGGCGGAGATGGCGACATGCTGAATTAATTTTCTCATACTATCCGTCATATTATTGAAATCGAAAGCTAGCTGGCCAATCTCATCTTTTGAATGAACAGCAACTTTTTCACCCGTAAAATCTCCATCAGCTACTTTGTTCAATTCTTTTCCAATAAGGATGATTGGTTTTGTCAGGCGGTTTGAAAAATAATTTACGGCAAAAGCGCCAATCAGGACAGCTGCAACCATAATAATGGATAAAAACAACAAGATACTGTTTGCGCCTTCACTAAATTCTGTTACATATGCTCCTGTTCCAACAATCCAGCCCCAATGAGGGTCCATTTCTACATAAACTACTTTTGTTTCTGCTTTTTCAGAGTTTGGAAGCGGATATTTATATGTAACATAACCGCCGCCACTTGCTCCTATTTCAAGAAACGACTCTCCAACCATGACCCCGTCTTCTGATTTAAGATCAATGATACTTTTTCCCTCGTTTGCAGGATTCATAACAGAAACTGCATCCTCATTTACAGCAAATACATAGCCGGTTTCACCAACAGTGTAGTCCGTATTGATCGGGCGTATATTCTCCGCATCTTTTTCGCCAAGTAACTCTTGACGGAGTTTTTCTTGTGCTTCTTCCAGTGTCAGCTCCCCTGCTTCCACTTCTTCATTAAGCAGATTGATCATCGCAAGGGTCATCTTCACCTGGCTTTTGAGCTGTGCTTCCCCGGATTGATCCAATTCATTTTTGGAAAGGTTATAGGAACTTAAGCCTATAATCATAGCCGGAACTATTAATATACAAAGGCACAAGACCACTAATTTTCCTTTAAGAGTATGCAGCTTCATTTTTAACAAATCTTCCCCTTTCACTAAAACGAATATAAGCTTTAGCATGATCTTTTATTGATTTACTTTTTGGATTATACAGACTATTCACATATTAAACAATGAAATTAGTAGTAAAAAAGCCCTTTAAAATCAAATTTTTTGTGAATCTTTCTTTATATCTGTACAGACATAATAAAGTCATTTATTTTTCAAAATTGAAAAGTAAGAATCTTTTTACATTTAGTTACATTAATTTTTTGTTTAATTTTAAAAATAGGACATCAAATGATATACTACGTTCATCAAGAAAGAAAAGAGGCGTCCCATGCTTACATTTGAAGAAAAAAAAGCGATTATCGATACATTCCCGCAGCTGACGGCGAAAGAGGTATCAATGAAGCGCGTGAACTATCATTTTGAGGAAAGCTTATATGAAAAAACGGTTGTCGTGTACCACTTGCATCCGAATGGAAATGGATTCGTGTTCGTTGGGGATTTGCCCGGCTACACGGTGGATTCAAAAGGACTTGTGAACATCCGGGATTTTTCGGAAACGGAATTGCGTGCTGTGATCGCTGATTCGATTCGGTTTTTATCGGATAAGCCCGAAGATGAAGTGATTGAGCAGGAAGAACTTGTAAAGCAAACCGAGTGGAAGAACCGCGAAGGCCAGACGCTTGTGCTTTCGAATGAAGACGAGCTTTGGAACGTGTACATCGGTATGAATTTGGAAGAAAGCTTTGAGTCGTTTAAAGAAGCGGAACGTTATTTAACAGAAGAAGGATTCCGCCCGCAGTCGTAATAAGGAAGAGCCGCTCTCATCACGCAGAGCGGCTTTTTTATTGATTGGCGGCTGGATTCGCTACGAAATGTAAACGTTGTTCATGGAAATGGCAACGAAGCGATGGATCAACCGAGCTTGTAATAGTCTTTTAAAACGTGCATAAACTCATGAAGTCCGGGTTCTTCGGCAAGATTGCGGAGCATACCGCGCAGGACAGCGGCACGCGGTGTACCGCTGGTGATTTCCTGCTCAATGACGTCGAGCGACACGTGAACATCATCTGTCCAGCTGCCTGCTTTCAAATCGGTCAGCCATAAAGTGATCATGTCTTCGTTTAGTTTTTCTTTAAACAGGCCGTTCATGGCGACAGGATCGATGATCGGCTGTTTGGCGCGCCGCTGGAATCCAGCCTCCATGTCATCGGCGCAGTCGAGCATAAATTCGGCAAACTGGCGGTAGTCGATTTCTACTTTATCCATCATGGACATGTGCAAAAACGAGTGTTCAATGCCTTGGAGCGAAATTGCCATATCCCAAAAGTACGGCTTGATCCGCTCGCCGTAAATGGCGAACAAGCGGTTATGGTAAAACCGATGCGTTTCCGTACGCATTTTGAAAATAAATGCTTCAATTTCATCATTAAATGGGATAGCATTTTCACGCGCCTGCATAATGAGAAACTCTTTATGCTGATGAATCTCGCGTACTTGGCATTCGATTTGTTTCACGAACTTTTCGCGTGGCGGAAGCGATTCTATCTCGATCGTATTTAATTTTTCAAAAAGCAGGTCAAAGTAATAATGCAAAATAGCTAGCAGCAGCGCTTCTTTTGATTTGAAATGTAAATAAAAAGCGCCTTTCGAGATGCCGCATGCCGTAGCGATTTCTTGTATGGATGTAGCAGTGAAGCCTTTTTGGGCAAACAATTTCATGGATGTTTTAATAATCATTTTTGCTTTTTCGTTCATAGTCTGTCACCTCTTCTTTCTATTATGACCCACTGGTCACGATTTTGAAACATTAAATTGATTGACGGCTGACCAGCTAGTCATATATATTTAAGTTAAAAATGACCAGTTGGTCAAAAAGGGGACTATGAATGAACGGGTTAATTAATTTCGTCTTGAAAAATAAGTTTGCTGTCTGGCTGATGACGATCATCATTACGGCAGCGGGCCTCTATTCTGGGCTTTCGATGAAGCTTGAGACGATTCCAAATATTACGCCACCGATTGTAACCGTCATGACGGTATATCCGGGCGCAACGCCAGAAGAAGTAGCGGACAACGTAACGGAGCCAATCGAAAAGCAGCTTCAAAATTTAAATGGTGTAAAAGTGGTCAGCTCGACTTCTTATCAAAACGCGTCGTCTGTGCAGGTGGAGTATACATTCTCGACTGACATGGAAGAAGCGGAACAGGAAGCGGCGGAAGCATTAGCAGACGTTGAATTTCCTGAAAACGTGCAGGAGCCGGACGTATCCCGTCTGAGCATTAACGCATTTCCAGTCATGGCGCTCAGTCTGTCAGATGAAAATTTGACACTTGCGGAACTGACGACGCTTGTGGAAGATGAGATTTTACCGGAAATTGAAGGGGTAGAAGGCGTTGCATCGGTGCAAATTTCCGGCCAGCAGGTGGAAGAAGCAACGGTTGTGTTTGACCAGGAAAAGCTCGCGCAGCTTAAATTGACGGAAGAAATGGTCACCCAAATGATTCAGGGCTCTGATGTGACAGCGCCGCTTGGGCTGTTTACATTCGGTGATACGGAAAAATCGGTCATGATTGATGGAAACATCACAACATTGGACGATTTGAAAAATATACAAATTGGACCGGTAAAGCTGTCGGATTTAGCCGAAATTGAGTTAACGGGCAAAGCCGAATCGATTTCACGGACGAATGGCCAGGAATCAATCGGTCTGCAGATTGTCAAATCGGCGGATGCCAATACAGTGGATGTCGTGAACGCGGTAAAAGAAAAAGTGGATGAATTTGAAAGCGATATTGATGGGCTGACGATTACGTCGACATTTGACCAGGGCGGCCCGATTGAAGAATCGGTGAAAACGATGCTGAGCAAAGCGTTGTTTGGCGCGATTTTTGCGGTTATTATCATTATGCTGTTTTTACGCGATGTGCGCTCGACGGTTATTTCGGTTATTTCGATTCCGCTGTCGATTTTAATTGCGCTTATTTTGCTGAAACAGATGGATATTACGCTGAATGTGATGACGCTTGGCGCGATGACTGTCGCGATTGGACGGGTTATTGATGACTCGATCGTCGTGGTGGAAAACATTTACCGCCGGCTTTCGCTTGACGGGGAAACGCTGCGCGGCAAAGAATTAATTCGGGAAGCGACGAAAGAAATGTTTGTGCCGATTATGTCGTCAACGATCGTCACAATTGCCGTCTTTTTGCCGCTCGGTTTGGTGGAAGGACCGGTTGGCGAACTGTTCTTGCCATTTGCGTTAACGGTGGTGTTTGCACTTTTGGCATCATTATTGGTTGCGGTCACGATTGTGCCAATGCTGGCGCATACGATGTTTAAAAAAGGTGTTAAAGCAAAAACGCACGAAGAAAAGCCGGGTAAACTATCGGCTTGGTACCGTTCTGTATTGAACTGGACGCTTAATCATAAGATCATTACCTTTGTAACAGCGATACTGCTCTTAGTCGGAAGCTTTTTCTTAGTGCCGAAAATTGGCGTCAGCTTCCTGCCGGGTGAGGAAGAAAAAATGGTCATCGTGACGTATGCGCCAGAACCGGGCCAGACACAGGAAGACGTCGCAAACATTGCGACGGATGCGGAAAGCTACTTTATGGACATTGATGACGTAGAGACGGTTCAGTATTCTGTCGGAAGTGAAAATCCGATGAACCCTGGACAGACGAACAGCGCGATGTTCTATGTGATGTATAATGAGGATACTGAGGACTTTGAAAAGAAAAAAGAAGAAGCTATTGCGGATTTGCAAGACTCTGTTTCAAACGGAGAATGGGCTTCGCAGGACTTCTCGGCAAGTGCCGGAAGCAATGCAGTTGCGGTTAATATTTATGGGGAAACGGTAGAAGACATTGAGCCGGTGGTCGCGGACGTGGAAGCGATCATGAACGACAGCGGCGATTTTAAAAAGGTTGAAACAGGTCTTGCCGATTCGTATGAAGAATACACGCTTGTCGCGGATCAGGAAAAACTTGCCGCAGCTGGACTCACGACCGGTCAAATTGCGATGGAACTAAGCCCGATGCGGGAACGCCCGGTGCTGACAACCGTTGAAAAAGACGGAGAAGATGTCAATGTGTACGTAGATGTTCCGGTACAGACGTATGACTCGATTGAAGATGTGACCGGTCGTTCTGTCAAAACAATGACAGGAGAATCGGTGGCCATTGGCGACGTGATGGCGGTGGAAGAAGGCGAAACATCCGATACGGTTTCCCGCCGCGATGGCAAAGTATTTGTCAATGTGAGTGGAGAGCTTGAAGGCGACGACGTATCCGCCGCATCTGCTTCGCTTCAGACGGAACTTGATAAGCTCGATTTGCCAACAGGCGTTGATGTGGAAATGGGCGGCGTGACGCAGGACATTAACGAATCGTTTAAACAGCTTGGCCTTGCCATGCTTGCGGCGATTGCGATCGTGTATCTTGTGCTCGTCGTCACGTTTGGCGGCGGCCTTGCGCCACTTGCCATCTTGTTTTCATTGCCGTTTACGATTATCGGCGCGCTTGTGGCACTTTTGATTGCCGGTGAAACAATCAGTATTTCGTCCATGATCGGCGCGTTGATGCTGATCGGGATTGTCGTGACAAATGCGATCGTCTTAATTGACCGCGTCATTCATAAAGAACGCGAAGGACTGTCAACACGTGACGCCTTGCTTGAAGCGGGCTCAACACGTCTTCGCCCAATCTTGATGACGGCGCTCGCCACAATCGGCGCGCTGTTCCCGCTTGCGCTTGGACTTGAGGGCGGCGGCTTGATTTCAAAAGGACTCGGCGTAACGGTGATTGGCGGATTGACCAGCTCGACCTTGCTGACACTTGTCATCGTACCGATTGTGTATGAAGTGTTGTCGAAATGGATGAAGAAAAAAGCATAACTTTAAGCAGCTTCCTAATGGGGAGCTGCTTTTTTGTGTGAAGAGATTGGTCACGAAATACTGCGTTTGGCCACGAAACAAATGCGACATACAAAAGAACGCCCGCAGCCGAGTGCGGGCGTTCTTTTATTCTATTAATGGCGTTCTTTTGACTCGCCGATTCGTTCCTGTACTTCGCCTTTTACTTTGTCTTTTTTACCGTCCGCCTGCATTCTGGCGTTGTTTGTCGCGTTGCCCACCTGATCTTTCACTTCACCTTTTGCTTTGTTGACAGCGCCTTTTAGTTTATCACTGAGACCGTTGTTGTCGTGTGCCATGTTCCAAAACATCTCCTTTTTATATGTGTAGTAAATGTTTACCCAGCACACAATAGATTAAACAAGGTCGTCGTTTTCAAGGACCGCGTACTGGTCATCTGCTTTTTCGGAAAAGCGGTTATAACGTGCTTTAAATAAGCCAAACATATACGTCACGAACACTTTTATGAGTGCGTATGTCGGCAGGCCGATCAACACGCCGACAACCCCATACAAGTGAGCGGCGGTCAGCAGGACAAAGATAATCGTCACGGGATGAATTTGCAGCGATTTTCCCATGATTTGCGGGGAAATGAATTTGCCTTCGAGCAGCTGCACAACCGTCCAGACAATAGCCAATTTCAGTACCATAAACGGTGATGTGACAATGGCAATAATGATGGCTGGTGTAATCGCGATCACGGGACCAAGATATGGCACGACGCTTGTCACGCTGGCAATCGCAGCCAGTAGAAGCGCATAGTCGAGACCGATGATTAAAAACCCGATATACATCATAATCCCGATGCACAGACTAACCAGCATCTGCCCTTGAATGTAGGAACGAAGCTGCTCATCCATTTCAATAAGCATCGCACCTGTACGCCCGCGCACTTTTGGCGGCAGCACATGCAAAAAGCCGCTGTATAATCTGTGGCCGTCTTTTAATAAATAAAACAAGATAAAGGGAACGGTGACAAGGGAGACGATAAAGTTTGTGAGCGTCGCGATCAGACCGGTCACACTGTCCAGCGTTTGGCCTGCCACATTGGAAAAGTTTTCCGTAATGGAACCGAGAAATTGTTCTGCATCGGTCTGCATATTTTTTGAGACTTCCATATATTGTGTTTCAAACGGTGAATTACGTGCCCACATGTCAATGTCCATGCCAAGCTGGCGTGCATAACCCGGGAATGAAGCAATGAGCGCTTCCGTCTGGTCCCGCAAAAATGGCAAAATGGTTGAAACGAGAATGGTAATGATACCGGACAGCGCAATAAACACGATTAAAATGCCCCAGCCGCGCTTCACTTTATAGCGCTGCAGTACGTTCACAAGCGGGCTCAATAAATAATAGCCGACAATGGATAAAATAACCGGGAGTGCGACGGTGCCAATAAATCCAATGATCGGATCAAAAATAAAGGAAACCCGGGAAAAAACCATAATAATGAGCCCAATCAAAAGTACAATGCTTAAGACAAAAAGGGCGGTGCGTCCGCCTAAAAATCGGACGAGCGGGGATTGCTCATTCATTCACGATCACTCCTCTAGCAAATCATAAGGGCGGAGTAAGCCGCCTTTGGTTCCTTTCATTATACAATAAGAAGAAAAAAAACATGCATTTTCCGCTTTTCTGAAAACACTATTTTTTAAGAAACTGCCAGTTGTTCTCTTATAATGAAGAAAAAAGGGGAGGCCATTTTATGCACATTTTGCTCATCTTAGCGGGCGCGATGCTTGTTGCCGTCGCTTACAACTTCTTTTTAATTCCACATGAAATTTTGAGCAGCGGCTTAAGCGGCATTGCGATTATGCTCGGTATTGTGTCACCGCTTAACACGGGGGTGCTGAACTTTTTATTGAACCTTCCTCTTCTCGTGCTTGGTGTTATGAAACTTGGCAAAAAATTCATTGCTTACACCATTTTATCGGTCGTTTCTTTATCTATTTTTCTTTATATTATTCCTGTCATGAAGCTTTCGACTGAACCGATTTTGTCTTCCTTGTTCGGCGGCGTGTTAACAGGGGCCGGTGTTGGCTTGACGTTTCGCGCCTCCGCATCATCCGGCGGCTTTGACATTATCGCCATGCTGCTCGCCCGCAAGCGTGACTTTCCGCTCGGCACGCTCCTGTCGATGATGAACGCGGTCGTTATTATTGCAGCCGGCTTCCTATTCAGCTGGGATGCCGCACTCAGCACACTGATTGCCATTTACGCGACCGGCAAAGTCGTCGATACAATCCACACAAAGCACATTAAACTGACGTTAAATATTGTTACGTCAAAAGGCGATGAGCTATGCGAAAAAATGCTGAAAAACTTATACCGCGGCATTACGGTGATGGACGCAAAAGGAGCATATTCCGGCGAAAGCCGTTCCGTGCTCATGACTGTCATTACCCGCTACCAGTTAAATGAAGTCAAACAGATGATCCACGAAGTCGACCCGCATGCGTTTGTGAATATCACACAGACGGTGGAAGTGATGGGGCTGTTTCATCGCGAATGATAAAAAACCGATCCGTTTTTATGCGGATCGGTTTTTAGGTTTATCGATTCTCAACGACCGGATTTTCAATAATTCGGTCGTTTCAGCCTGTTTTTCAGTCGATTTGAAAAAAACCGGTCGATGAACAATAACAAAAAGACCGCCCGACGAATCGGACGGTCTTCATTATTAAAAAATCTCGGTTACTTCACGGTCGATCAGGCTGGCGCCTTTTGCGGTAACAAATGAGCCGGTTGTAGCGATGAAAACATTGGATGCGATAATCGCGTCCATTGCCTGCTGGACCGCTGCAGCATTGACCGGTTCGACGGGCGCATCAACCGTAATGCTTGACGTGCCGCCGCCTGCTGTTGTGAATTGAAGCTGCAATGTTTTGGCCATGCAAAACTCCTCCTTATTTAAATGGGATGTTTTGACTTCTGCGTTGTGCACAGGACGTGCACGTTCTTAGCAGAAGATCCTTGCTTGAACAGGATGTTTTGACTTCTGCGTTGTGCACAGGACGTGCACGTTCTTAGCAGAAGATCCTTGCTTGAACAGGATGTTTTGACTTCTGCGTTGTGCACAGGACGTGCACGTTCTTAGCAGAAGATCCTTAATCATGAATCGTTAATGTGTCGTTTCGTTCAATTGATGCGAGCGGTATCGATGACAGTGTGGCGATGGCGGCGGCTGCAGTGCTGAATTGATCCGGTGTTGCGGCCGATTTTACGTTTGAATACGATTTCGATTTGAAAACCTGCTTGCCGTTTTCGTCAACCCCGTTGTCAAACACGAGGCGAAGCGATGAGTTCATTAACGTTGCTTGAGCCATTTTTTTCCCCTCCTTTCACTCCTTATGTACAGGAGAGAGGAGAAAATCGATACTCCTGTTTCAAAAAACTTTTTCTGCATAAAAAAGAGGCTTCTTAGAGGTCATCAATGCACCCTTTTAAGACAGCCTCTTCTTTTTTATTTTCGTTTCACGTAATCCCGCCATTGATGAACAGGCTGCCAGTTTAGCAGCTTTTTAGCTTTTTCGTTACTTAACAGGGTGCCGTATTCGGCCAGATCCCCCCGGATGTCAACGTTTGGATAAACGGTTTTCATGAGCTCACGGCTCGGAATGTCCATGCTTGTCTCATCAGATGCAATGTTGAGCGCGACGGAGCCGAGGCCGTTTGTCTCAATGGCTTTCATACAGGCAGCCGCAACGTCACGTGTATCGATATAGCTCCACAAAATGGTTGTGCGCTGCATCGGATCGTGAATGAAATCAGGGAAGTTCGCATACATTTCAGGCGCGATGACGTTGCCGAGCCGAAGCGAAACAACCTGCATGCCAGTGCGGCGGTGAATCATGTCGGCTGTCTGTTCATTAACGATTTTCGACAAACCGTAGCTTTCTTCCGGCAGCTGCGGGTGTTCTTCGTCAATTGGTACGTACTGTGGCTCGAGATTCTGCTTGGAGAAACAAATGCCGTATGACGATTCACTGGACGCGATGACGGCTTTTTGGATTCCAAGTCCAGCCGCTGCTTCAAGAATATTGTAGGTGGTCATGACATTGTTTTCAAACGTCACTTCATTCGGGAAAATATACGCCTGTGGAATAGCGGCTAAATGAACGACCGCGTCTGCCCCTTGCAGCACACCGTACGCTTCGCCTAAATTGGTTAAATCGGCGGTCACATTTTGCGCATCCGGCTGCGACGGTTTCACGCGGTCCACATTGACGACAGTATAGCCTGCCTCCACAAATTCATGGACGACCGACCGGCCGAGTAAACCGGTGCCGCCTGTGATCACGACTTTTTTCATTGTACTTCACCCGCTAAAATGGACTCGATTTGGGCCAATTCCTCGTCGGAAAAGTCGAGATTGTCGAGTGCTTTGACGTTTTCTTCAATTTGGCTTACCTTGCTTGCGCCGATTAATGCAGAGGTTACACGTTCGCCGCGCAGTACCCAGGCGAGTGCCATTTGGGCCAAAGACTGCCCGCGTTCTGCCGCCACACCGTTCAATGCGCGGATTTGCGCCCGGACGTTATCGTTAATGCGGTCTTCCTGCAGGGCGCCGGTTTCTTTTGCAGCACGGGAATCTTTCGGCACGTCATTTAAATATTTATTTGTTAACAGTCCTTGCGCAAGCGGGCAAAAGGCGATGGAGCCGACACCGTTTTCATCGAGTACATCCTGGAGGCCGTCTTCAATCCAGCGTTCAAACATCGAGTACATCGGCTGGTGAATGAGAATCGGCGTGCCAAGGTCTTTGGCGATTTTTACCGCTTCTGCTGTTTGTTCGGCTGAATAGCTGGAAATGCCGACATACAGCGCTTTTCCCTGGCGGACGAATAAATCAAGCGCGCCAATCGTTTCTTCAAGCGGCGTATCCGGATCCGGACGGTGCGAATAAAAGATATCGATATAGTCCAGGTTCATCCGTTTTAAGCTTTGGTCGAGGCTGGCCGTTAAATATTTTTTCGAACCCCATTCGCCGTACGGTCCTTCCCACATGTAATAGCCGGCTTTGGATGAAATAATCATTTCGTCGCGGTACGGGGCAAAATCGGTGCGCATCATGTCGCCAAACATCGATTCTGCGGAGCCTGCCGGCGGGCCGTAGTTGTTGGCAAGGTCAAAGTGGGTGATGCCAAGGTCAAATGCGCGGCGCAGCATCGCACGGCCATTTTCAACCATGTCGACGCCGCCAAAATTGTGCCAGAGGCCGAGAGAAATCACGGGCAGCAAAAGCCCGGATTTTCCGGTTCTACGGTATTGCATACTGCCTTTGTATCGATCGGGATTCGCTAAATAGGTCATCTGAAATCTCCTTTTTGTGAAAGTCTATCTTTAGTGTAACGCTTTCATTTTTGAATGGAAAGTAGTGAATTTTTTAAAAGGTAGTATGGTACGATATAGGTACTATAAAAAAGATACTAAGGGGGACCTAGATTGAAAAACAAAGAAATCGTCATTGAATGCTCCATTGAAAAAGCACTGAACATTATCGGATCGAAGTGGTCATTTTTAATTTTACGAGAATTGTTTTGCGGCACAAAGCGATTTGGGGAGCTTGAACGCGCCGTACAGGGCATCAGCCCGAAAGCATTAACCGACACGCTGCGCCACATGGAAGCGAATGACATCGTTGTGCGGGAAGTCTATCCGACGGTCCCGCTTCGGGTTGAATACACATTGACCGAAAAAGGACAGGATTTTCATAAGATTATTAAAGAAATGAAGATTTGGGGATCGAAGTGGGGCTAGAATGACGGTCGGAAAAAAAAGTGTAATGGTCGAATTCCGCACCGTGGCGGTCGGAAAAATCGTTTATCGACCGTGGCGTAAAAGAATTCGGCCGTCAGCGACATTTATTCGATCGTCAGCAAGACAAAAAGCTGTCTCTGCAAAAACCAAGACAGCTTTTTTTGTTGTTATTCTTTCATTTTTTCAGGCAGATTCTGAATGGACTGAATGACGCCATCGAGTTTCGTTTCAATCCGATACAGCAGGTAAAATGTGACAGCAATCGGAAATCCAACATCTTGAATAAGCGGCAAAATCGTTTCCATAAAGCAATCCCTCCTTTCTAGTTGTTATATACAGTGAATGCGCTGAAATCGAAACCGGACCGGGCAGATCAGTAGAAATAGTATGCATTCGTATAGAATCTATGAAGCGGTTCCGCTGCTGAAAAAGAAATTCAACGACTCGATCTCTATGGATAAACACAAAAATGCGAAAAGACACCGTGAAGCAGCTGTTCACGGTGTAATTGATTCATAGACTGTGGTCCGGGCACGTCCTTTTCGCTTCGAATAATAAAGTGCTTCGTCCGCTTTACGGATTAAAAGGGCCGGGTCGTCACCAAGATTCGGTATCAGTGTCGCGCCGCCGATGCTGACGGTGATGACCTTATCTTTCGCATCTTCGTGCAAAAGAGCGAGATTTTCCACAGCGCAGCGGATTTTTTCAGCGAGTCCGAAGCTTTCCACAGGCACGCCGGGCGGCAAAATAACGGCCAGCTCTTCACCACCGTAGCGCGCGGCCACGGTACCGGTTTCTTTCGCAATCATGTCAACAGTTTCCGACACACGCCGCAGCGCTTTATCGCCAGCATCATGGCCATACCGATCGTTGTATTTTTTAAAGAAGTCGATATCCAGCAAAAGCAGGGACATCGGCTTTTTTTGTGTAATCGCTTCTTCCCATGTCAGCCCCAGTACATCATCAAAATAACGCCGGTTGCCGATGCCGGTCAAACTGTCACTAAGCGACAGCCGCGTGAGCATTTCATTTGCCTGCCGCAAATTTTTTTCCGCTTGCTTTCGCAGCGAGAATTCTTGTTCAAGCGACTGGGCCATTTGATTGTAAGCGCCATTCAATGCTTTAAATTCGTCAAGGGACTTGGCCGCTGCACCTTCAGAGATTCGGTGCTTATAGTTGCCGAGACGGATGATAACCGTTGCTTCAAGCAGCCGGTGAATCGGAAACATAATTTGCTGCACCAAAAGATTAATGACACAGTACGCCAAAATAAATATAAACAATAAAATAGCACCCATCATCCAGATTGTACGCCAAAACGCCCCATTGATTTCTTTTGTGGCTACTTCGCCGATGAGAAGCCACTGACTGCCATGAAGCCATCGGTATTGACCGATTACATTTTCACCTGCCGCACTTTTGTAGGATCGGTCTATCGATTCACCGTTTTCTGCGAGACGGAATATGATGGCTTCCGCGAGTGAATATGGATCGGCTTCCGTTCTGCGTGACAAAACAATGCCGGTTTCATCCGTTAAATAAAAACGGCCCGTTTCTCCGTAGGATGTTTTATTGACGATAGACGCGATGGCCTCAAGTGTAACCGTTCCCGCCAGTACGCCGTCTGTTACGCCTTGTTCATTAAAAAGCGGGGCTGAAAAGACAATCACTGGCTCTTGGTCGCTGCGCCGTCGGATGGCACTGCTCGTAAAAGATTCACCGGCAAGCGCAGCCTGGAAATACTCACGATGCGCAGCATTCACTGTGTCAATCGCTTTCGGGTCATTGGTCGCATAAATAATTTGCCCGTCCATATTCAAAACAGACATATTATCAAACACCTGGTTATCACGATCCGTAAAATGCTGGATTTGCTTATAAAGGGATGAGCGTGACTGGGGGAGGGAAGCCATCACAGCTGCTTCTTCGGATCGTTCGTTCAGCCAGTTGTCCATCGCCTGCTGCTGCATATCGAGCACTTCATTCAAATGTTTATACGTTTCTTGTTCACGATCGTCGTAGACAAACGCGGCGAGCGGCAAAACAGCCAGCAGCCCGCCGACCAACAGCAAAAAGACAGTAATAACTAAAAAGCGGCCCTTAATTGTATTAGTGGACTGTAAATGAAACCGCCTCGCCAGCTCCAACACGCGCCACCCTCCTCCTTTATACCTCTTTTTATTTTACAATTATTATGAAAATTTATCTATTATATTTCCAAAATATTTATTTAAATAAGAAAAAAGAGCCACTAAAAAAGAATCAGGTCTCTAAAGGATTGATCGTTATTTTTCCGCGGCCGAGCTGTTTAGATTTGTACAATGCTTTATCAGCGTACTGAATAAGCAGCCGCGGGGACAGAATGGGAGATGGAGTCATTGTGGCGATGCCGACACTGACTGATAAAACGCCTGTCGGTGATGATATATGCGGGATGTTCAGCTGTTGAATCGCGGCTAAAAGATCCACACCAATTGTATGTACGTCCTTTTGGGATCCAGGTGGAAGAATCATTGCTAATTCCTCGCCGCCATAACGCGCAGTGAATAAGCCGTATTTTTGCGCTGTTTCATCCAGTGCCGCCGCCACAAGCTGAAGAGCACGGTCGCCAGTATCATGGCCGTAATGATCGTTATACATTTTAAAAAAATCTATGTCGAGCAGGAAAAGTGACAAGGGCTGTCCAGATTTAGATGCGGTATGAAACAGCGAAGCCAGCTTCTCGTCAAAATAGCGCCGGTTGCCGATGCCGGTCAGTCCATCGCTTAAAGACAAACGCCGCAGCTGTTCATTTGTCCGGCGCATGTCTTCTTCAGCGTGCAAGCGGAGGTCTTGTTCTTTTTGAAGATCACTTGCCATGTCATTATACGCTCTGCCCAGCTCACTGAACTCTTTTGCCGAATGGGTCATCGCGTTTTCGTCAATCCGATGATCATAATGACCTTTGCGCAAAATAGACGTTCCTTCAAGCAATGCCTGGATTGGCCTGGTTATTTGCTGGATTAAATGGCGTGTGAAAAAATAGGAAATAAAGAAAACAAATAAAAGAATGATGGCCATGAAAAACAGTGTATCGTGGAACGGCTGTTCAATTTCCGCTGTCGATACTTCACTGATCAGCACCCACTCTTCCTGATTGATCCACGTATACTGACCGAGCGATTCAACACCATTTGCATTTACATACGGTTCTGTCCGTTTTTTATGTTGAAGCGCATCTTGAAACAAGCCGGTATTTTTCATGGAAGCCGGAAATGTATTGGATGAAGCGCTGAGTATTAATATCGCGTATCAGCTCATCCTGCCATTCACTGAGGAGCTCACTTTGCATATGAAGCACTCCATTTAAATTCAGAAGTGCATCCTCTTCACGCTGCTCTTGAACAAAAATCAACAGCGGCAAAATAGACAGCAGTCCACCGAACAAAATTAAAAACGCAATGCCGGTAAAAAAACGTCCTTTGAGCGTCGTTAACATCCAATCATACATGCGTGAAACTAGCCTCATTTTTTCTCCTCCACCGCGTTTCTCTTTTTTATTGTAACAAATTCACTGAAAAGGTATCGTTTTCTCTTCATTTTCTGTATATGAAAAATAAAAGGGGTTTTCCTCATGTCAAAACTCATCCAACACGAACGGCCGCTCCTTATTTTACCGGAGCTTGCGGCTGAAATTGGGTTAAATGAAGCCATTATTTTGCAGCAAATTCACTACTGGATCGATAAAAAGAAACACGTTATTGAAGGAAAGAGCTGGGTGTACAATACATACGAAGACTGGCAGAAGCAGTTTCCCTTTTGGAGTGTGACGACCATTAGCCGGACGCTCAAAAGCCTGGAGAAGCAGGGGCTTATTTTAACCGGGAATTTCAATATAATGGCATTTGATAAAACGAAATGGTACACGATTCAGTACGACGCAATCGGTCAATTTGACCGGACGAATGAGCCAGAACGGCCAGGCGATGCAGCCACGTTGGACAGCCCTATACCAGAGAAGAACAAACAAAAGACTTCAACAGCAGATTCTTCTTTATCGGAACGCGCCAAATTTGAACAATCACTTGGAAAAGAAAAGGTGACCGAAGCGATTAGCATCGCCAAAGCAAAAGGGATTACAGCATGGGCATACGTAAGCAAAATTTTGTGCAATTGGGAAAACGATCGTCAACGCACAAAAAAACCAGTCCGGCAAGAAAAGCTGCCAGGCTGGTTTAAAAAACAAGAAACAATGGACATGCCGGATATGGATTTTGAAAAAGACCGTGAAGCGTTAAGGCGCGAGCTCGCCGCACGCTTCGAGCAAAAGGTCGACAATATGGACGGCACGGACGCTGTCTGATAAGCCTTCTCGTTCAATGCCAAGCTTCATTTGCAGCAGGCAGCCCGGATTGGCGGTGACAATCGTATGCGCATTTGTTGCTTTTGCTTTGTCCATTTTATGGTCGAGAATTTGCATCGACATCTCGCTTTCGACAATGTTGTAGATGCCGGCGGACCCGCAGCACGAGTCGGCATTGTCCATTTCGCGGTACTCTGCGCCCGTGATCGACTGCATTAACACACGCGGGGCGATATGGGTGTGCATGACGTTGCGCAAATGACACGAATCCTGGTACGTAATGACCTGTGGATTTACGTTTAGCCCAACGCGTTCATGGAAATTCAGTTCAAACAAAATTTGCGTAATGTCTTTAATCTTCGCTGTAAACGCTTTGGCGCGTTCGCTGTAGTCAGGATCGTCTTTTAGGAGGTGATCGTAGTCGATTAAAAACGCTCCGCAGCCGCCGGCGTTTGTAATAATAAAGTCCGCATTTGTTTGTTCAAACGCGTCGATGTTACGCTTGGCAAGTTCTTTGGCGCCATCCTTTTCGCCACTATGGCCGTGAAGCGCGCCGCAGCAATTCTGCCCGTCTGGAATAACGATGTCGCAGCCCGCTTTTTGCAAAAGCTTCACGGTGGCATTGTTTGTATCTAAAAACATGGTGTCCATTAAGCAGCCGGAGAAAAAAGCGACTGTTGCTTTTTTTTCAGCCAATGCAGTAAAAGAACGTCCGCGCTTTTTCATGTCGCTTCGCTTCGGTACAGCAGGAAGGGCGCGCTCCATCGCCTGCATGCTATCTGGAAACAGCTTCATAAAGCCGAGTTTTCGCGCTGTTTTTTGCAAGCCGCTCCGCTGGTAAATGCCGAGCAGGGTAACCGCGTGTTCCATCCGGTTTTGGTGTGGGAACAAGCCTTCAAACACCGTTTTACGGATTGCTTTTGTCTGCGGCTTAAATTCATTATGATCGGCGAAAATACTACGTGCTTCTTCAAGCAAATGGCCATAGTTGACGCCTGCCGGACAAACGGGCTCACACGCCCGGCAGCCGAGGCATAAGTTCAGTGACCTTTCGACTTCTTCGTCTGGTGCGATCAGTCCGTCATGGACCGCTTTCATGAGTGCGATCCGTCCACGCGGCGACTGGCTTTCATCAAAGCCGGTTTCGATGTATGTCGGACAAGAGGGGAGGCAGAAGCCGCATCGCATGCAGTTGAGGAGCTCGCCTTCGTCCATGCGCAGGCTGAATTGTTCTTGAATGGCTTTTTCGCGTACTGTCATCGTTGTCATTGTGTCACCACCACCCGTTTTCTCGTTTCTTTTGCAAACATTTTGCCCGGGTTCATGATGTTGTCCGGATCAAACGAATGCTTGATTGCTTTCATAATGGCAATGCCTTCCGGACCCATTTTCCATTCCAAGTACGGTGCTTTCATCATGCCGACACCGTGCTCGCCGGTAATCGTGCCGCCGAGTTCAATCGCTTTTGCGAAAATATCCGCAAATGCCGCTTCGACCCGTTCCATTTCATCATGGTCGCGTGCGTCAGTCGGACACGTCGGATGCAGGTTTCCGTCGCCGGCGTGGCCGAACGTGGCAATGCGTACGTTATGTTTTTCCGCAATCTCATTGATTGCTTTCACCATGTTGGCGATTTCCGAACGTGGCACGGTCGCATCTTCTAAAATCGTTGTCGGCTTTAGCCGGGCGAGAGCGGAAAGAGCGGCTCGCCTTGCGGTTGTAAGCGCCAGCGCTTCCGCTTCGGTTGCAGCAATCTGCACCGAAACGGCCTGCTCGCGTGTGCAGATCGCAGCCATCTTTTCTATGTCACGTGCGACAATTTCCGGTGGACCGTCTTGTTCAATGAGCAGCACGGCTTCAACATCCGTCGGCAAGCCGATTTGAGCAAAATCTTCAACGGCAATGAGTGTCGGCCGGTCCAAAAACTCAAGCGTCGCCGGAATAATTTTCGCCGCGATGATTTCACTGACGGACTTTGCCGCCGCATCCATGCTGTTATACAGAGCCAGCATCGTTTGTTTCGTTTCCGGCATCGGAATAAGCTTCAGCGTCGCTTCCGTAATGACGGCAAGCGTGCCTTCTGAGCCGACGAGCAGCCTCGTTAAATCGTAACCGGCCACGTCTTTGGCGAGCTTGCCGCCGGTCCGGATGATGTCCCCGTTTGGCAAAACCGCCTGGAGCGCCATCACGTAATCGCGTGTTACACCGTATTTTAAGCCGCGCAGGCCGCCTGAATTTTCGTTAATATTGCCGCCCATCGTCGAAATTTTCATTGAGCTCGGGTCCGGCGGATAAAACAAGCCTTTTTGTTCCACAGCTTTGATCATGTCGAGCGTGACGACACCCGGCTGCACCGTCACGGTTAAATTTTCTTCATCAATCTCTAAAATATTGTTCATATGTTTAAACAGAAGAACGATGCCGCCTTCAGAAGGAACCGTCCCGGCCGCGAGATTGGTGCCGGAGCCACGCGGGACAATCGGAATTTTTTTGTCGCGGCAAACGGTTACAATTTGCGCAACTTCTGCCGTGTTTCGCGGTGCGATAACGGCTTCTGGCATCGATTGGAAGTTCGGCGTCGCGTCGTATGAATACACAAGCCGGCCAGCGGATGACGTGATCACATTTTCCGCGCCGACGATTGTCTTGAATGTGTTAATCGTTTGAGTAGAAATCATGGAATTCGCTCCTTTTTTACTATCATAAGAGCTTTTTATAGCGATTCCTATAGAGATAAATGAAAAAAAAGCATTTTTTCTCGCTGTTATTTTGTGCGTTCATCCAAAAATTGCAGCGCGAGGTACGTAGAAACGGCGTCTTCTGTTTTTCGCACATTCTGATTAGTCAAGTCCTGCCATTTTTTCAGCCGGTAATGAAGGGTATTAATATGAATGTTCAGTGTCTCGGCCGTTTGTTTCAGTGACATATTTTGATCGAAAAAGGTCCGCACTGTGTGAATTAATTCATCATGTCCATCCGCTTTCTGCAAAATTCGTTTAATAAATTCCGCTTTCGTTTCAGGACGGATGTCATGGAGGCAAAGGGAAAGGCGGAGGTCTTGTTCATACACAATACAGCCAGGCTTCGCTGTAAGAAGCGCCCGTTCTGCCTGAGTAAATCCGATCGCTGCTGTTTCAGGCGTTACGATTTGCCCAACACCGATCCGTCCGCCGGTGAATCCGAGTAATTTTTCCAGCTTAAACCGAAGCACTGCCGCATCATCATGAACAGTATGAACGAGGAGTATACGGTCATGACCACGGTGGATGAAAAAATCCAGTCCGCGCCCATCATCCCATAAACGTGTCAGCTCGGTCACGCTGCTGTATGTAAAAGAGGACTTGATCAAAATAAACTGCTTGTCCCGCATGAGATCCACTCCGAAAATAGCTGCTCGCTCACGCAAAGGAGACGACAGTTCATCTGCTTTCAGCCAGTCATACACAAACGATTCCAGCCCGCGCATGCGCCACTGCCGTTCTTCAGAATAATAGCTTTCCTGCACCAATAGCTCGGTCATTTTCCGCAGCAGCTCCCCGTATGGCAAAATGGCTTTCGGATCACCGGTAATGCCGATGACGCCAATGACGCGCTTATCGAAAAAAATTGGCAGGTTGAGCCCGTTTTTGACTCCTTTCAGCCGTTTTTCATCTTCCTTATAAATAATCATTGTCCGGCGTTCTTTTGCACAAAGCAGCGCGCCCTCATGAAACGTGCCGACGCGTGATTCATCGGAACTCGCGATAATAATGCCGTCGATGGATACGATAATGATATCCTCATGAATAAACTTTTTCACATCCGTAATGATGTTCCGGGCCAAAAACGTTGAAAGCATGTGCTCACCTGCTTTTTCTTCCTAGTGTAGCACACCGAAATGTTCAAAAGAAAAGGAGGGATAAAAGCGGGCGTCATCATGTTTTGTCAAATATGCGAAATGTGCTTCGTATCGTTTATGCGTATAAAAACAGCCTTCTCTTGTTCGAGGGCTGCTTTCGGACATTAACCATTGCTTGTTTCTTTAACGATTGTGCCAGCAAACGTATCATGCGGGAACTGAGCGCCGTTTTGCGCTTCAAAGCGGTCCCGGTCCTTGAAATAAACAAGTCCGCTGACGGAATCGCGGTACAGAATGCGCTTGATAATCTGGCTGGAGGTCAGCGGCGAGCCGTCTTCACTTTCAAGGACAAGCCCCATTTTTTTATAGCCTGTTGTCTGCCCGGTCTTGCGCAGCTGAATGTATTCCATTCCCCACATTACCATCGTCGGGACGATGACAGAAGAGAGAAACTCGCTTTTAACCTGTTTTTTTCGGCGGAACGCCGCTCCAGCACCGGTAATGGCCAGGTTGTAAATCAGTTGGTCAATGAGTACTGCTTTTGTGCGCTTTTTCGTTACTTCCTTCATTTTTCTCCTCCTTTTCCAATTTATTTCTCTTTTTCAAAACAAAAAAACGCATACTGATTTATGAAAAAAAGTGTCCCGCCGGAAGCGGAACACTTTGATTACATGCGCCGGTTTTCGACGCTTTTCATTCGGTTTTGGTCGTCCGGTTCGCGGCTTTTGTCTTTAATGCGCTCGTTTGTTTCGATTTGTATTTGTTTAGTGTTTTTCACAAATGTTTCATCATATTTTTTTTCATCCATTAGGGATCACTCCTTTTCAGCAGTGTCCCCGTTTCCTGAAATCGTATGCGCGATATGCCGGCCATTTTGAATGCAGGCGCCGATGCCCACGCCAAAATACGAGCAGCCGGCGAGGTGGACGTTTGGATAAAACTTGTTCATTTTTTCTACGAGTTCTGCAACTGCCTGGCCGTGTCCTAAATGGTAATTCGGCATCAAGTTCGTCCACGGTGTCACTTCAACAGTCTTTGGCTTTTCCGTGATACCGAGGCTTTTTTCAAGATCTGCGAGAGCGGCTTTCACAAGCTCCGATTCGGTCATGCCGGCAAGTGCCGCGTAATGCGGATTCGAGCTTTTGTAAAATAACCGGACGAGCAGGTTTCGGTTTGCCGACGTGTGTGTCCATTTCCGGCTCGTCCACGTACACGCGTCACACGTTAAATCGGTGCCGTCCGTGACGATAAAACCGGTGCCGTCTGCAGGAAGCTGTTCATCCGGAATATCAAAGCCGAGATAAATACTGATGAGCGACGAATTTTTCAGTTCATTAAAATGTTCATCCAGCGCGGGTTCTGCCAGCATTTTTTGCGCCGCGTCATGCGGGATGGCGAGAACGACTTCATCCGCTTCAATGGATTCTCCTGTATGGAATGAAACCGAATAAACATTATCCTTCATTTCCAGATTCGTGACGGTGGTTCCTTTCAGCACGCGCGCTGACGGCGATTTTTCCGCGAGCCGGTCAATGAGTGTACCGAGGCCGCCTTGAAACGAGATAAACTTTTTGCGTGCTTTGTCCCCGAGAAACGTTTCTTTATTTGCTGAAAAGCCCTTGATAATGCTGCCGTATTCATTTTTGTATTCAAGCAAATACGGAAGCGTCGATTTCATTGTTAATTGATCGAGCTTGCCTGAATAGACGCCGGACAAAATAGGGGCGATTTGCTTTTCGACAATTTCGCGGCCTAAATAATACGTTAAAAAAGCGCCGACGGAATCATCTGGGCCAAATGGATTGTCCGTTTTGTCAAAGTCGGCAAGCGCTTCTTGTTTCCCTTCGTCGGTCAACAGTGTGCTTTCATTGAGTGATTCCACGCTGGTCGGGATGCCAAACACTGTTTCTTCCGGAATTTTATGAAGCATATTATCTGTATACAAATACGAAACACCCGTTTCGTTGTAAACGAGTTCATCTTGCAAGTCGAGTTCTTCCACAAGCGGCAGCACGCCGGTGTTCCGGGCGACAATTGAATCTGCGCCCGCTTCAATCGTAAAGCCGTCATATGTTACGGTCCGGATTTTGCCGCCAAGCTGTTCGTTTTGCTCCACAAGCACGATGTTCCAGTCCGGATGTTGATTGGTCAGGTGGTGCATCGCGGTTATTCCGGTAATGCCGCCGCCGATTATAACAACTGTTTTCATCTTGTCATCTCCTCAAGACGATGATAGCACTTTTTCAATGGATGCCTTCAACTCAATTTCGACATTTCCTTTAACAGCGCGGCTAATCATGCAGGATGTCTCTGCTTTTTCCGCAAGTTTGTGCGCTTTTTGAACATCTTTGTCAGTCGCATCCGCTTTTAACAAGACGCACGGCTTGTGAATAATTTTTTGATACGTGATAACGCCATTTGTCACATCCACTACACCTTCTGACGTCATCGTGAGTGATTCCTTTTGCAAATTATTTCGTTCCAGCATGGCGGCGAGCGTAATAATGTAGCATGTTGCGGCCGCCCCGAGCAGCATTTCATCCGGATTCGTCCCAATGCCGGGGCCGTCCATTTGGGGCGGAATCGACACCGTCGTGTTTAAATTCCCTACTTCAATTGTGCCGGTATCATTGCGGCCGCCGGGCCAGTTGGCCTGTAAAGTGAAAATATGCTTTGCCATTTCACGTCATCTCCTTTTTGTTCAGTGTAAATCATTTTAGAAAAAAGGGGGAATCGAACGTTTTGATTTCCTTTTTATGTTATATTTTGATGGACGGGGTGTCAGCCACCCGATGCTTTCACACGTTGAGGGACTGACACTGAAGGAGGCGGATAGAATGAAAAGATGGATAGTTGCTTCATGTCTTTTTGTTTTCTTAACAGGATGTGGAGACAGCAATCAAGCAGAGTTTAACGGTGAATTTGGGCAGGAAAAACAAGCAGCGTGGGATTTTTTGCAGGAACAGGACTGGACTGTGAAGGCGGAAGAGACGGCCACTGTGGATGTGACAAAAGAGGTGCAGGACGTGGAATGGGTTCGTTCGTCTGATTCAAAAGAGTGGGTGGCGGTGTCGTTTGCAGATGAAAAACCAAGTGTAGTAGGTGTACCTGTCATCCTTGTCGAGCCAGAAACGAAAGAAGTCGTCGGATATATACCGGGAGAGTGATAAAGATGATCTTAGTGAGCTCGTGCCTTGCGGGAATGAAGGTGCGGTACAACGGGACGGACCGGCTGGATGAACGTATTCGCCAGCTGGTCGAAGAGAAAAAAGCGGTGATGGTTTGTCCGGAGCTTTTAGGCGGATTTCAAACACCACGGCCGCCGGCGGAAATTATCGGCGGGACAGGTGAAGACGTGCTGGACGGATGGGCAAAAGTGGTCGATCAATTTGGTCATGATGTAACGGATATGTACGTGTCCGGCGCGATGGAAACACTAAAGATTGCACGGGAGGTCGGCGCAACAACGGTTGTCCTGAAAGAAAACAGTCCGTCGTGCGGCAGCGGATTTATTTACAATGGCACCTTTTCAGGAGAAAAAACCGCCGGAACCGGCGTAACGACCGCGCTGCTGCGGCGAAATGGAATTCATGTTTTGTCGGAAGAAGAATTTTGGTCGTGAGTGAGCACAAATTCTCCTGAATGGACACAAATTTAGATAAGTGGACACAATGGGGTATGAATGGACACCCGGTCTATTTTCTTTAAACCGGAAAGAGGAATTGATTGAAGAGGGAGTGATCGCCAAGTGAAAAAAAGAGCCGCGGCATCCATCATGATTTTCTTTCTGGCAGGCTGTTCGGCACAAACGGAGACCCTTGTCACCACCACAATTGGAAACCCAGCCGCCCAAGACGTGCTGAAACTTGAACCGGCCGCTGACATGTTTCAGCTGGACGACGTGATTTATCAAACGGATGTGGACTGGGTCGACCAGTTGTCGCTGACAAAAGGAGAAAAAGCGGGTGAAATTCAACAAAACGTAACCGTTCCAGAAGATTTCCGAGACGGTTCGGCGACTCACTTATCAAAAGGGACAGTTATTTTCAAAGCGGTTGAACAACAGGATGTTCTCATCGTGGATGTAAATGGAAAGGAAAAGTATTATTTGGCGATTTTAGAAGGATGATGGGCTTGAAAGGGACCAATCAATAGGTGCTGAATCGATAAGGAGGAAAAGGATTGAATCGGATTATTGGTACATATGAAACGGACGGACATGTGACCGAATATTCGGTGATTGGTGACGGAATACCGGTGATGGTGATGCATGGCGGCCATTCAAATTGCTATGAGGAATTCGGCTATCAGCACTTGCTGGATCATGGCTTCAAAATCATCACGCCGTCACGGGCGGGCTATGGTCTTTCCACAGCCGCTTCATTTCACGACGCGATCACCCGGTATGTGAAGCTGCTGGATCATTTAGGGCTGGACCGTGTGCATTTGGTTGGGATATCCGCCGGCGGGACGAGTGCGATTAAACTGGCTGCGTTGTTTCCGGAGAGAATCAACACGTTGACGCTGCAAAGTGCTGTGACAGGCAAGTGGCTGACAGCGGAACACACAGAATACAAAACGGCACAAGTGATATTCCGGTCTCCTATCGAACGATTGACATGGAGACTGCTGGCTGCTTTTGGCAATGCCAGCCCGCGTTTGTCGTTTAAGCCGATGTTCTCCTCTTTAAGCACGCTGTCCTATGACCAGGCGAAGCATTTAATTTGGGAAGAGGATATGGAAGATGTGCGGAAAATGAACAACCGCCAGCGGTCCGGCAAAGGATTTTTACTCGACCTGAAAAATTCAGCGCTGCTGCAGAAAGAGGATTTAGCCCGTGTGCAATGCCCGACACTGATTCAAGCAGGTATTAATGACCGTTCTGTCTCAAATGCTCATGCCTATTTTGCCAAGCTTCATATTTCTTCCGCTTCGCTGAAATTGTACAATACGTGGGGGCATTTAATTTGGCTTGGGGAAGGGTCAGAACAAGTCGGAAAAGACGTTATCGCTTTTTTGGAGGCACATCAAGAAAGCGGCAGGCAATTTTGAACATTATGGTAAATATATCCATCGACAATCGTGAAGTATCGGATTTGCGTGAGAAAGTCGGCTGGGACCGCCGTGATCAGGACTATCCGATTCTTTTTGAACGATGTAATTTTTGGGCAGGTGCCCGGCATCACGATGGAGAACTTATCGCGTTCGGCTACGTGTGCGGCATGGGGCTGCAGCATGGCTACATGGAGGACATTCTTGTTCATCCCGATTTTCAAGGGCAAGGAATTGGCCAAATGCTGGTGAAGCGACTGCTGGAGGAAGCTGAACAGGCTGGACTTGATATTGTTACGTTGACCTTTGAAGAAGAAAGAACAGGCTTTTATGAAAAATGCGGGTTTAAGATGAGCGGCGGGGGCGTGTGGCGTAAATAAAAGGAAGGCGATTTTTCTTTTCGTGCAGGAATAGAGAAAAAGCAGCGCTGCTTTGACGGGTCTCGGATGTCGTGAACCGGATGAGGTAAAGGAGAATGAAGGAATGCGTTTTGGAAAATGGCTTGTTTTGGTGATTTATTTACTCGTTTTGACAAAGTTTATTTTGTTTAAGCACGTCCCGTCGCTAAACTCTTTGCAGATGATGGATAAAAGCCAGCTGGTGCTTCGGTGGGAGTCAGCTAATCTCATTCCGTTTCAATCGATCCGCCTGTTTTTAGCGCCATCAAACTTAACGCCAGCGATCCGGATTCAAAATTTGGCCGGCAATGTTCTGCTTTTTGTCCCACTCGGTCTGTTATTGCCTCTCTGGTTTCGCCGCTGCCGCCGGCTCCTTTACGTGACAGGGGCAGCGGCTGTACTAAGCCTTTTCTACGAAGTGGTTCAGCTTTTATTCGGCTTCGGCAGCTTTGACGTGGACGATCTGCTCCTTAACACGATGGGCGGAATGATCGGATATGGGCTGTTTTTTCTTTTCAAAAAAAGAAGGAAGGACCAAACGTGAAAAAAAGAGCGGTGTGGATGAGTTGAAATATGACCTGACCACCGGGAGAATACCGGGGAACCATTAACGGCTTAGCCGCACTATTTGAAGTAGAGAATTCATAAGTGTTTAGCAGATAACAGCATCAGGAGGGGTTCGTTTGATTATTCTTGTGACCATCATTTTATTTATCTTTTTATTTGATTTCGCTAAAATAAGGCAGCAAAATCAAACGATTATTGACCAAAATGAAAAAGTCATTTCCTTATTAGAAGAAATTAAAAACAAATAGGATTATTCAACGGTGTTTTTTTCATTTTTTAAAATGAAGAAGCAAGTTAGCACTGCTTGAGCCGGTATAATAAAATTTGGGGCGGTTTCCTGTGCGCTAGGGCCGGTAAAATTTTTTACCGGTCCTGACACAGGAAATACCGGCCTAAAATAAAAAATACCGCCCTTAGCCAAGGAAACGGTCTTATTTTAGGACCGCTTCATTTATTCGAACCGGCTCATCGCTCACAAGCCACGGTTGTTCATATAGTTGAGAAAAACAAATCATTTTATGCGCCGTTAAATCTTTCCGTTCAAGCTGGCGGGTGTGCGCCATGTGCGTTTCTTTCAACACTTGAATATCTCCCTTGTATCTTTCTGTCATAGGACCGTCCGAATCATAGGAAACGGATTGATTAAAGGGATAGAGCCATGCCAGCCCGAGGACTACCGCAAGCAGCAAAATCCACCTTTTCCTGCGCTTCATTAAGAGCAGTCCCAGTTGTACCAGGCGTTTTCAAACTTTTTCGCTTTTAAATCTTCGGGTGAGATAAAGAAGTTGCCGATGCCGGCATCGCCCCACATAAATTCCCAGTCCTGCCCGCTGCCATAGCACGAATCAAGCTGGAACAACAGGAGGTCATGTTGTTTCCCGTCATTCAAATATTCACGTGGATCCGCCTGAGTAAAACTTGGATAGCCGCCAAGCTGTGTGCCAAAGCCAAGCATCTCTTCATATTTCTCATCGTACGGATCGAAGCCGTCAAACTCGTATTTTCCCGTGCCAAACGTCTGCTCAAATTCAACCGAATCCGTCAGGAGAATTTGTTTGGTTAGAGAGGGAATCATCGCCAGTTCCGTATCCACAATCGGAAACTTTTCTTCCTCCTGAAACGGTATATGCAGCGCCAGTTGTTCCTCTCTTGAATAACTTTCCGCATCAAATGATTCAAAATAAAGCACCCGATATCCCCCTTTATTGTCGTAATTATCAAAATCCGCCCCAATCAGGTCGTCGTAGAACCAGTCGCTGTCACAAAAGACACGATTCGCACTACTGTAGTAAAAGATGGCTATTTAACAGAAGAGCAGGTATATGGAAAATAAATGTGAAGGAGCCGTCTCAGAAGGAGACGGCTCCTTTTTTGATGAGCGGCAGAATTTTGAGATTGCATGGCTGAATAACGACTAGGTTTATCCAGATTCCGCCCTGCTGCCCGTCCGGCCGAAACCTTTGTTTAAATTTACATATTTTTCTTGAAATGATAAAATAGAGAAGAGGTGATTCGGTGAAAGCGGTGAAGATTACACTGTTTGTCATGACGCTTATCGTGTTTGGCTTGTTTATGATCGGTTTTTCGATGACACCGGCACCGGGGGCCTCATCCGGTAACGGCAACCCGGCCTTCTTCATTTTGTTTGCGCTTGTGCCGCTGTTTGTTGTGATGTCATTGCTTTGGTGGACACTGCTGCGATTTTATACCATTCGGACGTCAGCGTATGTGATCGGGACCGGTGCGATTTTGATCCATTTGGCCGCTGCGTTTTTGTACCGGCAGCATACGCTTAACGCGTACCGGGATGTCATCCGGCAGGCACTTGCCGATCGAGGCGGCACGGTTGATGGGAATTATCTTCAAAGCATAACAACCGGTTTATCTTTTCACATTAACAACCAGAATTTTAACGTGAATACATTTTTGATGTTTCTCACAGCGTCAATCCTTGCGGCAATTATATTTAGGCTTTCGGATCAATGGGACGGGCGGTCCAAAAGGAGAGCTGAATAATGGAGATCGTGATTGCTGGGCTGCTCCCTGTTTTAACAATTGCGGGCTGGCTTGTGGGATATTGGTGGCTGAGTTCGAAAGAACATGAATAATTAATGAGCTGGCTGATAGGGATCAGCCGGCATTTTTCACTGTATAAAAATTGGTTCTATTTCCAAAAATACTATATGATGGACCCATATCAGGGATGGAGAGGAGCAAGAGTATGCCGTATCTTTTTATTGCGATGATCATTGGAATCACTGCGTTTTTGATCATCAGAGCCGCCCGAAAGAGATCTTTGCCAAAAAACAACTACACGCCGCATGACGACATCGAGCTCGGTCGTCCGTTTGATTCAAAGCGGGATGAGCCGGGATCAGATACAAAACACAGTATTCAGTACGAAGAAAAACGGGATGACTAACCGGCGAAAGATATTCAACAGGCTAAAGCCGAAAACGATTTATGGAAAAACTGCCATGGCCTGTTTCGTTTATTATGTGGTACTCGGTGTGCTTTTTTTCCTGAATCCGCAGCTTTTTATGACCGCGTCGATCCTGCCGATAACCGGCGGGATCGCGTTTTTGGCGATTTTCACGGGCATTATGGGCGGCTGGAAAGAAGCGGATGACGCAAAAACAGTACCGATCATCGCGCTTTTCTTTAGTATACCGGTCTTATGCACCGCTATTTATTTGCGGGTTTATTGGACGTTTGGCGGTTGAAATTCAGATTAAAAAGGAGCATTTTTATGAAAAAATGGTGGATGTTATTTCCCGTTTTTCTTCTGCTTGCCGCCTGCCAAATGAGTCCGCCTTCTTTGTCTGTAAAAGCGGATGGGAAATCTTTGAAGGTGTATCAGGGGAGTTATTGCTGGCAGTCGATGGGGAAAGGCGAATGCGCGGATACTGGCGGACCGGCGGATATTATCGGGGAAGACGAACCAAAGACGGTGAAAGCAGGCAGTGAAGCTGTTCTTTCTTTTTGGGGAGACCCGGATCAGCTCTATATTTCGCTCGAAGGAAGACAGGAAACAGTGGAATTATCCATGAAAGACGGAAAAGCGTCTGTTTCTCTTCCAAGTGAGCCGGGCGTTTATCAATACGGTGTGCATGGGAACTGGGAGCAGGGTGATGCCACTTATGTTTTCCAGATCAAGATCGAATAGTGGAGGAACCGTGATGAAACAATGGGGAATGATGCTGGCAGCGGGAATCGTGCTTGCCGGCTGTTCAGAACAAGCAGGCACGGATCAAAGTCAGGATAAAACGGTGACCGTGCAGGCGGATGAATTATTCAAAGGGGAATTAAAAACGCTGCAGCTTGGGAAGCCAATTTTATTGAAGAAGATGGCATGGTCATTCAGCCGGGCGAACGGAAAGCCCTTTGGGGATACGGGATAAATGCCGGAAACGAAATGTCTGCTTCAACAGAAGAATCCATTCAAAACGCGGACTGGGGCGTTCTCGTCTATATCGAAGCAGCTAAGTGAGGTTTTATTTCATGTAAAGGAGAATCGATTATGCGTACATTTCGTCGTGTCCTAGTCTTTTTCATAATCGCCATCGTCGGGTTTACAGGCTACGATCAAGTCGTCAAAAGCCAAAAGCTCCCGCTTGAAATGACGGCGTTTAACAGTTTTACACAAGAAGAATTAAACAGAATTCCTGTCAGTCCAAAGGATTCGACCGTCAAAAACGTCTGGTATAAAGGGAAGATTGCCTATGAAATTACCTTTCATCATACCGAAACCGAATCAGCCGGCAATTTGATTGTGTACGTCGGAAGAGATCGTGAAACCGTTCTCGGGCAAAAAAATGAAGATTGATCATCATATTAAATACCAGGATTATTTTTTTAAGAAAATTCTGTACAAAAAGAAAAGGCTGTCTCGTTTTGAGACAGCCCTCATTCGTTAAGAAAGTAAAAAATCTCCTTCAAGCACAGTCGAAAAATGAACCCGCCACTCGGCCAGTTCATCAGGCGTCATTGGCTTGGCGTAGTAGTAGCCTTGAATAGTAAGAGAGCGGGCGGTCGTCACAAGAAAGCGGACTTGCTCTGCCGTCTCGACACCCTCAATGACAATCTGCAAGTTTAACGATTGGCCGAGCGTGATAATCGCATGTAAAATCGCCGAATCTTTTTGGGACAGCGGAACCCGGTCGACGAACGACTTATCAATTTTTAACGTTGTAATCGGCATTTGCCGCAGAAAAGAAAGAGACGAAACCCCGGTTCCAAAGTCATCAAGGGCAACCGAAAAACCTTGTTCCCGAAATAATCTGATCGCCCGGATTGCGCTTTCCACCGACTGAACAACACTCGTTTCGGTAATTTCGAGTTCGAGCTGCTTTGGATCGATTTGATAATGGTCGATTGTTTTCTTTAAAGCCGCGATCAGCCTTGCCGACGTGATGTATTCACCCGGAATGTTGACTGCAATTTTTTGGTCAGGTACGCCGCTTTTTTCCCATTGGCTAATTTGCCGGGCTGCTCGGTCAATTAGCCAATCAGTCACATCATCAATGCGGTGATTTTGTTCCAGAATCGGAATGAAAATCTCAGGCGACATCATGCCGTGAACCGGATGACGCCAGCGAATGAGCGCTTCAAAGCCATTTAACCGATGAGTATCAGCGAAAATTTTCGGCTGATAGACAAGAAACAATTCATCTTCTTTCATGGCACTGGCGAGACCGTTTAAAATTTCCTGCTGAAATGAAAAGGTATGAACAGTAGAATCATATAAAATGATGTCATGTTCATACTTGATTAACGGATGTTCCAAAACAGCCAGTGCGTTCGCATAAAGCTGGTGGTGCGTGTCCGCTCCTTTGACGAAGGAAATCGCACACACAGATGACAGCTCAATCCACTTTTCCTCCAGCAGCAAAGGCCCTTTCCATTTCAGCGCAATCGTCGCCATTGCCTGCCGGAAAATATCCAGGTCCACTCCTTGGACAAGAAACGCAAACCGGTTTCCTTCAATTCGATACAAATCTGTAAAATCCAGATCAGACTCCCGCAATTCACACGCTATGTGCTGAATGACCCGATCGCCAAATGAATATCCATATCCATTGTTAATTTTCTCCAAATTATGGAAATTCCAAATGGCCAGACTGCGGCTGTCGGACGACTTATTCAGCATTTTCTCAAACTGGCGCCGGTTCGGCAGGCGGGTGAGGCCATCGAAATAACTAATCTTGTAGTCAATGTACCGGTCCATGGTGCTTGAAAAAAGCAGTGTTGTGAGCAAAAAGAACATCCCAATGGCAACCGGTATAATAAGCATCGTCATGTCCGTATGGCCCGCGTGTTCCTCTATTATGAACTCAGGCGAAGTATAAAACGTCATCGCGGCCATACCTGTATAGTGCATGCTTGAAACGGCCATGCCCATTAAAAGAGCCGTAACTATTTTAATGACCCGTTTCTCCATGAGCCGCTTCAAGTTTGAAAAGACGAATAGCGCGACAAACGAAACAACAATGGCGATGGCAATCGACACAAGAAAAAGCCAGACATCATACCGGTACACGGCATCCATGACCATGGCGGCCATGCCGGTATAGTGCATGGATGCAATGCCAATCCCCATAGCAATACCGGCTAATGTAAATGAAAGGAATGACTGCTTGGGCCGGCTGGCTAAAGAAAACGCCATAAAGGAAGCAAGGATAGCTGGTACAATCGAGACAAATGTCCAAACGTGGTTATAGCGCATAGCCACAGGCAGCGAAAAAGCGCTCATGCCGATAAAATGCATCGACCATATCCCAAAGCCCATCGCAAGTGACGCCAAAATGAGCCAGATGGATTGATGAAAGAAGCTGTTTTTCCGAACCCGTTCATTTAGCGAGAGAGCAGTATACGAGGCCAAGCACGCAAGGAAAATCGAAAGAAAAACAAACGGCATCGAATGATGGCCGGAGAGTTCTATATATCCTGGTGGGGCAGAAGACGTAAACATAGTGATTCCTCGTTTCTACACAGTTCGTAGTGTTAATATCGGACAACGTTTCGGCATCTGAAGTATATCAGGCTAAAAAATATACATAATTGGACATAAAACGTCATCATTAGACAAAAAAGAGCGAATTGGACAAACGAAATGAGTAAATAGAGGATTATTTTCAAAAGTGAAGATAATATGTTGAAATATTAAAAAAAGATTTTTCTTTCTCATAAAACTCTCATAATAGAGGATTAAAATGGAAGAAAGGAGTGAGTAATTTGAAAAAAACAGCGATAGCACTTTATTTATCCGCCTTTCTTGCCGGCTGCCAGTCAGCCGGGGAACCCGCGACAAAAAAAGAAGAGCCGGATATCGAGCAGACGTCAAAGCAGGAACAAAATATCATTGCTGAACTAAAGCAGACAACAGAGGATACGGCGCTTCGTAATGCGGCATATGAAGATGTGCTGAAAAGTGATACGCTGACCGGCGGCTATTTGGGTGAAAACACACCGGAGCTGCAAGAAGATTTGGGCGTTCAGTCCATTGAAGCGGACGCGGTCATGCAGGTGATTGGTGCTGTATACGGAGATTTTTATGATTATGGCATTATGTATGGAAAAAATCAGACGTCAGGTGCTGCGGAACCAGGCATTTGGGTCGGCATTAAGAAGCCGGATGAAAAAGCGGATGAACTAGTGCGCCGATTGCAGAAACAAGCGGATGAAGGAAAAATTTTGGCGAAGTATATTCATCTTTTTGAAAGTGAGTACAGCGACAAAGACAATGAAGTGTTGATGTACAACGTGTCGAAAGCAATCAAGCCGATGAAAGACGCCATGCCGGAGCCGGACCGTGTGGCGCTTGGCGTGAGTGTGGATACGATCACCCGGACAATTGAAATTGGGCATGACTTTTTAACAAAGGAACAAATGACCGAGCTAAAGAAGCAATTTTCCAAATATGACCTGGCATTTACGCAAGAAGGGCGCATGCTGCCACTGCCAGGTGAACCGGATGTGGAGTATCCGGACGAGACGGTAACACGTGAGCTGTCGACAAAAGGAAGCTGGGTTATGAGTGTGTCAGAGGAGGAGATGCTTGTGATGGATGCAAAGCCGAATGATTTCTCAGCGAATGGCAGCGAAAAAGAGTCCTATGGAGCGGTATTCTTTCAATTTCCGAAAGCGGATGAAAAACTAAAAGTCGGCCAGCGCGTTACTGTTGAAGCGTCAGGACCCATCATGGAATCGTATCCGGGGCAGGGCGGAGCTAAATTTGTAACGGTCCTGCCGACGTATCAGCCGGATAACGCTGATTTAACGGAAGAAGAAGTTGTCCGGTCCGCTATCAGCCAACACAAAAGCAAGGGGTCTTTTGCGGCTATTCGAAGAGTTCAATTTGAGGAAGCATCTGACCAGTGGACCGTTACATTTGTTGACTCGATGCAGCCGGAGCCAAACGTGACAGATATCGTCGTCGCCGATCAAAAATAACTGGATACAAGCGGTTTATAATGGAAGAAAAAAAGGCGGAAGAAATGAAGAACCTGCTGGAAAGCAGCCCGTAACGACCGGTTTTTTCACTATAGAATGGATTCTCTTTTTATTTTTGGTTTATCATCCATATGAACGGCTGTTAAAGGGATAAGTCTTTTTAGGATATAGGAGTTTTGATGAATAAGAGCAACTCGGACAAGTGCCGTTAGACCCTGATAGCATACTAGTTTTTCCAATGTCTAGCGAACTATTTACGGTCTTACCTTTAAATGCTAAAATCAGCTGAACACATTTCAGATAGGAGATTAGCAGAATTGAATAAATACGCATTTTTTACAGCCGCAACAGCCGCAACAGTCACGGTCGCAAGCTTCTCAGCTCCTGCAAGCGCAGCATATGAGCATCCATTTACAGACGTTGGAGACCGCTACGGTGAAGCGGTTGACTTTTTATATATGATTGAAGCCATCAACGGCGTTTCTTCCACGAAATTTGGCACACAGCAAACGTTAACACGCGGAGATGCGGCGGTTATTTTGTCCAATATGCTTGGGCTGGATACAGAAAGCGCAGCGGACGCCGGATTTAAAGATTTAAACAGCAGAGTGAAAGGGTCTGTCAATGCACTTGCAGAATACGAAATTGTTTCCGGCGTGACAGCAACTGAATTTAAGCCGGGTGAACCGCTCAGCCGCGGGGCGATGGCAAAATTCCTCGTTACGGCGTTTGAACTGGAAGAATATGCGGTTGAAACACCGTTCACGGATGTCGGCGGAGTGTTCGAGCCGTACATAGAAGCCCTCTACGGAACTGGCATTACCAATGGTAAAACTGATACCTCATACGGCACAAATCAAAACATTACACGCGGCGAGTTCGCGAACCTGCTGTACGGCACCGTGTTGTTTGATATTGAAAACTCATATTATCCGGTTCCGGTCGATGCGACAGTAGCATCCGCCACATCTACACAAATCGTGCTTGAAGAAGCAGCACCGGAAGACTATACACCAACAGACATTGCCGACATGCTTTACTTCTCGATTGACTACGGCGATGGGACTGAAAACGATTTTGAACCGACGTCATATTCGCTTTCTGCTGATCGCACAACGCTGACGATTCAGCATAAAAACGAAGATTTGACGGGCAAAAAAGGCATTATGCTGATCAACGACTGGGAAACAATTCTTGAAGCGCCGTTTGACTTTACATCGGCAACGATTACATCAAGTGCTAATGTAGAAGGCTCATTTGAACAGCCGGCAGACTTGCCAGCAACAGAAGCAGCTCAATAAGTTTACGAGAGTGTCTCGAGTCATCGAGGCACTCTTTTTATTTTTTCTCAGCAAATGGTATAATATACATTATTTACATTGGATGCGAAAAGGAGCGTTGATCATGGACTTTTACGAATCGAAACGAAATTTGCGCTTTTTGGCTGTGTTTTGTATGGTTCTGGTTTTATTTTTCGGGGGATTTGCGTATTTGGCTTTTACCGAGGAGGAATTTTTTATGGCGGTGTTTTTCTTCTTGTTTACGCTGCTTATGATTTGGGTGGCCAGGCAAAGTGTGCAGAAAGTATTGGGACACGGTCCATACGCAACGACAACGAGTTCGCACCTCATTCTATACGTGATGCCGGATGAAAAAGTGGACATTCGCTGGGAAGATATTCTTGATTATTTATTTTATGAAATAAAAGGGAATGAGTTTCTCGGGCTCAAACTGGCAAATGAAGAAACGTATACGGCGAAAATGAAGCGGCTGGCTGGGCTGAATGCCAAAATGGGCTACCCGATGTTTAACATCAATTTTCGGCATATCACTGAAAAAAAGCAGCTGCTCGAGGAATTAGACCGTCGCAATCCGAACGTCACGATTCAGTTTGAAGAAGGATCGATCTAAATGGACATTCGCCTGCTTCATCCATCAGAAACACCACCATATGAGCTGCTGCTGCTTGCCGATCCATCACGCCGCATTATTGACGAGTACCTGGAACGGGGCGAATGTTTTTTAGCAGAAGAAAACAGCATGATTATCGGCGTATACGTACTGCTGCCGACCCGTCCAGAAACAATAGAATTGGTCAATATCACGGTGGTGGAAACGTATCAGGGAAAAGGTTTTGGGAAAAAAATGATTTTCCATGCCATTGAGCAAGCGCGTTCTAAAGCATATAAAACGATTGAAGTCGGCACCGGAAACTCCAGTCTCCCGCAGCTCGCTCTTTACCAAAAATGTGGATTTCGGATGACCGGTGTCGACAGCGGCTTTTTTATCCGGCATTACGAAGAAGAAATTTGGGAAAATGGCATTCAGTGCCGGGATATGGTCAGGCTGGAGATGGACTTATCATGACACGGTTTTATTATCTTTCTTCGAAGCAGCCTTTAGACACTGGATTCTTTGGCCAAATTCCTGCCAAATCCCGAAAAGCAAATGATGTGTTTTTAACGTTAGAAAAGGTTATAGTTAATTGGTCAATAAAGCAGGGGGAAAAAGAATGAAAAGAAAAAAAAAGACGTCTTTAAAACGAACTGTAATTGGGCTCGTTTTTGTGCTCATGATCGGTTTATTTATTGCCGCAAGCTCGTTTATGTACGTAAATATAAAGAAGGCGATTGATGAGACGGTTCGGGAGTCGACGATTTTGCACGCCGACCGGATTGCGGACAGCATCGATCCGGATGTATACGCGGCTTTTTTGGAAAATCCCGAAAAAAACGATACATATGAACAGCTGCGGGTTCAGTTAAATGAGTACCGCGAAAAAATCGGCGCGATGTACGTGTACACATTGCAGGCTGATGACAACGAATCGCTCGCCATTATTATTGATGGCATGGCATCAACAGAAGATACGGTTGATATCGGAGAGCCGACTACTGCTACAACGTATAAGGACGTTGAGTCGGTTTTTAACGGAAATACCGCGGCAACGGACATTGTCAGTGATCCGGATTACGGCGATTACATGTCCGCCTTTGCGCCGATCAAAGATCAAAACGGCACAATTATTGGTGTAATTGGCGTAGATATGGAAGCGAATTTAGTTAAATCCATCGCGAAAAACGTGTTAAATGAGACCATCCCGGTGTTCGTGATCGGGCTTTTAGCGGTGCTGGCGGCAGTGTTGGCCATCCTTTATGTGTTTTTAACAAAACGGCTGAATCCACTGGCGAAGCTAAACGAAGCATCGGCGCTCATAGCAGAAGGGAAAATTGGCCAGGCGAAGCAGAAAATGAATTCGCTTCGTGTTACCTCAAATGACGAAATTGGGGTGTTAAGCGGGTCAATTGGGAATATGATTGATACATTAGAAAGTATGCTGCAGGATATTCAAGCCCATTCAGCTGACGTCAAACAGCAAAGTGATGCGCTCAATCAAACGTCCCATGATATGAAGGAATCCAGCAGCCAAATTGCCGTAACAATGGAAGAAATGGCAACCGCTGTTGAGCAGCAGGCGCAAGCGACCGGGAGCATTTCAGATGAAATGAACCGTTTTTCAACGTTGATTTCCGCTGCCGTCCAACAAGGAGACGCGATTTCAGGTTCGTCCAATGTAATGATGAATCGGACGAATAAAGGGGAAGCCTTCATGTCTTCGTCAATTGGTCAAATGGATGAAACATACACGATGGTGCAGCAGTCCGTTCAAAAAGTAAAAGAACTTGAAACGAAAACGAATGAAGTGCACACGCTCGTTTCGTTTATAAGCGGTGTAGCGGACCAAACCAATTTATTGGCACTGAATGCAGCAATCGAAGCGGCACGCGCGGGAGAAGCGGGCAAAGGATTCGCGGTTGTAGCGGATGAAGTCCGCAAGCTTTCCGATCAAGTGTCGAAGTCCGTCCAGGATATTCAGCGTATCGTCCAAAGTGTCAATCACACGACCAATGAAGTGGCTGCTTTCCTTGAACAGGGATTGAAGCAAGTGTCAGAAGGTAAAAATAATTTGAGTCAAACAGGTGAAGCATTTCAAGCTATCACCAGTGAAATCCATTCGATGGACAGCTTGATCAAACAAATGCAGGAGCGGCTTCAAGATGTATTAGCCAGACAGGGACAAATGACAAACGCTTTATCAGACGTCGCGTCCATTTCCGAGGAAAGCGCGGCCGGCATTGAAGAAGTGACAGCAATGGCAGAGCAAATGACCCATCTGGCGTATACAACGCAGGACCAAGTCGGAAAATTGCATGACATGTCTGCGGAACTTGATCAATTAAACCGGCGATTTACATTTTAATAAAATGATTTTGTACGCAGCCTTTCCATCGGAAAAATGTACGTAACGGTCGAATAATGTTAAGTGATGGTCGAATTAATTTTATTTCGACCATCACTTTGAGGAATTCAGCCGTTAAGGCTCTTTTTCCGACCATCAAGAAAGAAAAACCCGCTTCCTGTTAGAAAGGAAGCGGGTTTTTTTTATTACTTTGTTGCCGCAAAGCGTTCTTGTTCTACTTTCAGCAAGTTATTCACTGCGCTGAACAATGCTTTAATGGAGGAGTTCATAATATCCGGATCGATGCCGCAGCCCCAGTACACGGTGCCGTTGTCGGATGTGATGCTGACGTACGAGACGGCATTGGCTTGTGAACCGATCGACTGGGCATGTTCTTTGTACGTTAAATCTTTATACGAGATGCCAAGCTCCGTTTGAAGCGCATTGTTGATGGCATCCAGGCGGCCATTTCCGGCGCCGTGCCATTTATTCGTGTCACCGTTTATTTTCACTTGAATCGTTGTTGTCGCTGTGTCTTTTCCTTCAAACGTGTAGTCCAACAGCTCAGCCGGCGAGTCGACGTTGACAAACTCTTTCATAAAAATGTCGTGAATTTCGTTTGTCATTAATTCTTTCTGATTGCGGTCCGAGACGTCTTTTACTTTGTAGCCAAGCGTTTCGCGCATTTTCGGCGGAAGCTCGAAGCCGTATGCCTGTTCAAGCAAGTAACCGATGCCGCCTTTGCCAGACTGGCTGTTAATGCGGATGACTTCGCCTTCATATTCGCGGCCGATATCTTCCGGGTCCACTGGCAAATACGGAACGGTCCAATGCTTGCGCTCCTCTTGTTCACGCCACTTCATGCCTTTGGCAATCGCATCCTGATGCGAGCCGGAGAAGGCAGTGAAGACAAGCTTTCCTGCATATGGCTGGCGGTCCGGTACCGTCATGCGTGTCACGCGCTCGTACACTTCCTGAATCGCCGGCAGGTTATCCAAGTTCAGCTTCGGATCGACGCCGTGCGTGTACATATTTAATGCCAAAGTTACAATATCAACGTTTCCTGTCCGTTCGCCATTTCCAAACAATGTACCTTCGACGCGATCCGCGCCGGCTAAGATGCCAAGCTCCGCATCCGCAACGCCTGTGCCGCGGTCATTATGCGGATGAAGCGACAAAATGACGTTTTCACGGTACTTCATGTTTTCGCTCATGAATTCGATCTGGCTTGCATACACGTGCGGCATAGACATCGATACCGTCGCCGGCAAGTTAATAATCACTTTGTTGTCCGCAGTCGGCTGCCACACGTCAAGGACACTGTTGCACACGTCAAGCGCAAATTCAATTTCCGTACCGGTAAAGCTTTCCGGCGAGTATTGGAATTTAAAGTTGCCTTCCACTTCCGCTGCGTATTTATTCAACAATTTTGCGCCGCTGACGGCAATTTCTTTAATTTCTTCTTTCGAGCGTCTGAATACTTGCTCGCGCTGTGCCAAAGACGTGGAGTTGTACAAATGAACGACCGCGTTTTTCGCACCGCGAAGCGATTCGAATGTTTTCTCAATAATGTGCTCGCGTGACTGTGTCAGCACTTGAATCGTCACATCGTCCGGAATCAAATCCTGCTCAATCAACGTGCGAAGAAATGTGTACTCCGTATCGGATGCTGCTGGGAAGCCAACTTCAATTTCTTTAAAACCCACATCGACAAGCACCTGGAAATACTCCAATTTTTCCTGAAGATTCATCGGGATAATGAGCGCCTGATTGCCATCGCGCAAATCAACGCTGCACCATGTCGGCGCTTCGGTAATGGACTCCTTTTGTGTCCATTTCAAGCTCGTTGCCGGCGGCATAAAATAATTACGCGTATATTTACTAACATTTTTCATTACAATCATCCTTTCGTTTTTAAATAAAAATAAAAAACGCCCGTCATCTCTATAAAGAGACGACAGGCGTTAACCTTCCGTGGTACCACTCTTGTTGGCTTATGTGTGCACATAAACCCGCTTGAAAGCTGATTACGGGGCGTCCGTCAAAGCTTACTAATCTTTCAGCTTTGCCGCTCATGGGCGAGTTGGGGAAGCGATTGACTGCCTTTCACCAGCCGGCAGCTCTCTTCGAACAATCACGATTCCTTAATGCTCCCAGTCGAAGCGTTTAAACGTTTAATTTTTACCATCGTATTACCGATTTGCCAGTTTGTCAATGTGAATTGAAGAAATTATGCAAAAATTGCTGAAATATGTACAGACAAAGGGCGTTATTTTGCTCCTTTTAAACATATCCAATGTTAACGTTGCAGCATCCACACACCGATCCAACTGAGGGCCAATACCCAAATGAATAAAACAGCCGCTCCCGCCACCCAGTTTTTCGGCTTCCCATTCTTAATGAGCTCTTCTGCTTTTACTTCACAATCCGCAATAACCGGTTCCGGAATCATTTTTAACGCAAGAAAAATCCCGAGCGGCACTAAAATAAGATCGTCTAAATAGCCAAGGACCGGAATGAAATCCGGAATAAGGTCAATCGGGCTGAACGCATACGCAACGACACAAGCGGTAAACACTTTTGCGTACCACGGCACCCGCTCATCCTGATAGGCAAAATATAAAACAAACAAACGGCGTTTCAACTGCTTCGCCCAATTTTTTAAACGATTCATCGCAAATCTCCTTTTTCAGATACATACAGTATATAGGAAACAGTGAATCAAATAGTATGAACAACTTGGATAAATGAATCATTTTTTAGAAAGGCTTGCTAATTTCTTTAACACCCACTAAAATGGAAAAAACAGAAAATTCAACGCGATGATGAAGAAGAGTATGCAGCCGGACCATTGCAGAGAGCGGATGGGTGGTGAAAATCCGTGCGGGACGGCTGCGGAATGGGCTTTGGAGCACCCCGCTGAACGATTAGTAGGCGGTGGCGGAAGGTCTGACCGGTAAAACAGACGAAGGATCGGTGTTATGTTCAACCGTCCGGATAAGTGTGTTCTGTAATGGAACGAACGAAGGTGGCACCGCGGGTCTCCCGTCCTTTTTTTAGGATGGGGGACTCTTTTATTTTATTTAAAAAGGGGATAGATGACATGCAAAAAGCGGGATTAGATTTAGAAAGAATCGTTTTTATCGGACGGACATTCGAGGAGTATAGGACGATGTTTTCTCTGTCGGTCGATGAATTAAAAGGGAAAAAGGTATTGGATTGTCCGGCAGGTGCCTGCTCTTTTACAGCGGTTGGTAGGGAAAAGGGACTGGATGTGACGGCTTGTGATATTGCGTATTACCATCCTGGTGAAGCGCTCGCCGAGAAGGGAAAAAAAGATCTCGAACATGCGATGGTAAGTGTTGAAAAAGCAAAAGCACAATATGTATTTGAGTATTTTCATGATGTGGCAGATCTCGCCCAGCACCGGACCCGTGCCTTGACGAACTGTGCGAAGGATATGAAAAAGAATCCGGATCGCTACGTCCCGGTCACCTTGCCGAAGCTGCCCTTTGAGGATGGCCAATTTGATGTGATCCTCTCCGCGCATTTTTTGTTCACATACGGCGGCCGGCTCGACAAACAATTCCATCTCGATACGATCAAAGAACTGCTGCGCGCTGCAAAAGAAGAAATTCGGATTTTTCCGTTGGTTGATTTGTCCGGAAACCGTTATGAGCATTTGGATGAAATTATTGAGAACCTGAAAGAACAAGGTCACCAGGTGGAAGAAATTCGTGTGCCGTACGAATTTCAGCGGAATGCGAATACGATGATGAAGATTCTTAAATAGGCCAGGTAAGGAGAAAAAATGTGGATATCATTGAACAGGTTCGTTCACAAAATCGTCTTTCACCTGGTCCTGTCAAATCTACGCCGTTAACCGGTGGTACGTCAAGCTTGGTGTTTCTGCTTGAAGACAGCACCGGTGCGAAATATGTGCTGAAACAAAATGAGCCGCATGTGATCGAAGCGGAAGCGGATTTTTTTCTGTTACGTGGATGCAGCTCTTTTGCCAAATCTTCTTTACAAAGAACCGTTCAAAATGAACGGCTTTTAAACGGGAACGTATTGATTGGGCTGTATCTTCGCCTGGCGTCTTGCGTGAAACACCATCCGGCTGATTGGACTGAATATGAAAAAGCATGGGTATATTGGAAAGACGTGATCAATCAAAAAAAGTAAAGATCGATAAAGGAGCAATGCGCATGTATTTTGTTGATGACCATCATGCCGTCAATTACAAGTTAACGCAGCTTCAGTGGGAATTCGCCAGCTATGATCCAGAGTATGCCGCGGCCTGCTATATTTTGGCCGTGCCGATGGTTTTCGAAAAAATCGTGCACGACCTTGACACACACGAAAGCCCGGTGGACTGGATCATCAACTGGGAAGAAGGTGATTCGGCATACGACCTCTGCAGCTCGGCGATTCAGCTCGGGCGGCTCGCGCTTCACTTATGGAACGGCTCGGAGTCATTTCATTTACTGCAATGTCTCGAAAGCATGCAGGGGCATCATTACGATGTCGTCAAAACCGCCATGGATGTGCGGATGGGGAGGCTGAGATAAAGATGAGCATTGAAGCAAAACTGAAAAACATGCCGGAGATGGAAACAGACCGTCTTTTATTGAGAAAAATCACACTCGATGATGTAGATGATTTGTTTGAGTTTTCTTCAGATCCGGACGTTTCTGGTTACATGAGATGGGAAACAAATGAGGCAAAAGAGGAGACGATGGCATTTGTCCGGGCAGTGATTCAAGGATATGGAAATGGAACGTCTGGAGACTGGGCCATCGTTCATAAAAAACACAAAAAAGTGATAGGCACATGCGCGTTTGTCAGCTGGTCCAATGAGCATCAAAAAGCGGAAATCGGGTTTATGCTGCACCAAGGTTATTGGGGACAAGGGTTTGCATTAGAAGCAGTCACTACGTTTATTACATACGGATTTGAGGTGCTGAAGCTAAACCGCATTGAAGGTCACTGTGATCCGGAGAATATCGGATCTGAGAAGGTGATGCGAAAAGCCGGCATGACGTTCGAAGGTGTTTTGAGAAAAAATGAGCGGATCAAAGGGGAGTTCAGTGATACAAAAATATTTTCGATTTTAAGGGAGGAATATAGGGGGAATTATTCAAGCTAAACGAAGGAGGACTAATACAAACGTGTTTTTTTGCTTCAGTTGATGGGTGTGGAAACGATCATTAGCCTGGAAAAAAGTAAATCGTTTGGCAAAGGATTATTTAAAAATTCTTTTTTAAAAAATGGAAATGAAATGTTTATCATTAATTCCTTCAGGGTATTAGAATGAAGTAACAGTTGAATGCAGGTTTTGGGCAGGATGGCAAAGGTGGCTGTCAGTGTATTTGACGTAGGTGGGGTCGATACGGGAAATTGGATACTCTTTATGATGGAAATTTTGTCGAGTTTTCTTTTATTCTTTCAGTAAGTTGCCCTTTGGATAAACTGAACTAAGAGGAGGAAAAAGGAAATGGCTTCGTTACAAGAACTTCATACTAGTGCAGCAGACATTCAGGCGATGAATATCCTCACAAAAATGGCAGCGGAAGATGACGCAGTCTACATTCTGGCCCGTGAACGTGACGTAACGAGAGCAGCAGCCGACAAATCCGATGATGAAAAACTAAGAGATCAATATATGTTGTTCAGCAGTTTATTTTAAGAGAGAATACAGGCTGATGTTTCAGAAGAAAAAAAGGGATGTCCGAATTTATATCGGACGTCTTTTTTTTGATTTTCGAACCGTTAAGCCGATTTACAAATCTGGTAAAATTGAAAATGAAAAAATCTTATGAAGGAGGAGAACGATAAACATTAGTTGAACAAGTGGTTATGCAGATCGATCAAGTTCATTTTGAAGATGCATCAGTGATGACCGGTTTTGCGTGGCGGTCCGGCTTTAACTTTAATTTTGGAGGCTTAACATGACATTAACCATTGGATTTATCGGCTTTGGAAAAAGCACAACTCGTTATCATTTGCCCTATCTGTTGATCCGGGAGAACATCGTCGTAAAAACGATCTTTAACCGAAAATGAAAGCCTGACTTGGAAGAGGAGAAAAGCTGGTAAGGGACCGTGAGCTGTTAACGAACATGGAAATTTTAGAGCGGGGTTTTGAAGGATCGGGTCCACAGGCAGTGGAACTGAAATAATGTGAACAGGCAATTGAGAGGGGCCCATAAGATGATACTAGAAGCGGTCATGCTGCAGGTAAAATCGGGAATGGAAGCGGAATACGAGGAGGTGTTTCGGAAAGCGTCGCCGATCATTGCCTCGATGAATGGCTATGTATTAAATGAATTGCAGCGCTGCATAGAAGTGCAGGGGAAATATTTGCTGCTCGTGAAATGGGAACGGCTGGAGGATCATACGATTGGGTTTAGGCAGTCGCCGGAATACCTGGAATGGAAGCAGCTGCTTTACCGGTTTTACGATCCATTTCCCGCCGTCGAGCATTTTCAGAAAGTAGGGGTAAGTTTATGAATAAACAATTCCCAATTGGTCCATTTGAATGGACAGATGCGGTGACGGAACGGGTCGCAGCTGAATGGATAAAAGAAATTGAGGAACTGCCCGCATTGCTGCACCGAACTGTTGAATCGTTGACCAATGAACAGCTTGATACGCCATATCGGAACGGTGGGTGGACGGTGCGTCAAGTCGTGCATCACGTGGCGGACAGCCATATGAATGCCTATATCCGCTTTAAGCTGGCACTGACGGAAGAACTGCCCGTTATCAAGCCGTATGACGAAGCCGCCTGGGCGGAACTTCCAGATAGCAGCATGCCGGTCGATGTTTCTCTTGTATTGCTGGAATCGTTGCACAAGCGGTGGACACGCCTTTTGTCTGAATTACAAACAGGCGACTTGGAAAAAACATTCATTCATCCGGACTCAGGAGAAGTGACGGTAGGTGAAAACATTGGAATGTACGCCTGGCACGGCCGCCATCATCTCGCACACATTACGTCATTATGTGATCGAAATGGATGGAAGTAGCCTGGATTTATCAGTCTGAAGCAGCTTATATGGCTGTAGTAAAGCGGAATGAGGTAAAAGAAACGTGCATTCAAAGTAAAACCTGAATGCACGTTTCTTTTATCCCTTTACATCAATTGAGTTTCCGAGCGTCGGATGCGGAGCCTGCAGCATTTGCACCATTTGATTGGCGTTTTGCTGGGCCATGTCCATCGTTTTTTTCGTCAGCGCCAAACCGATATTTTGGCCGAGAGAAGCCTGGCTCATTCCCATTGATAAAGCAGCAATATCCAAAAAAGTCACCTCCTTATTCTCTTATCGGTTCGTTCAATTGAAAGTATAGAAGGTTGGAAGAATAATGTGTTTTCACTCAATTAATCCAGATATTTTTCAATAAACGCCTGTTCTTCTTCAGCGGTCATTATGCCTGTTGCCTCGCCAATTTCGGCTTTTCTTTTTTGTTTTTATGAGAAAGAAATGAAAAGATATTATCGATATTTGTCGAATGAAAAAATTAGGTTTTTTCTTTTTTCTGTAGCAATATAGAATTATGTTACTTGATGTGTCATTAACAAAGTGAGTTTAGAATAGACTTTGCGCTCTTATGGTGCAACTTATCTATACATCGGAAAGGATATAACTGATAAAAGGGAGCAAACAGAGTCTCTTCTGCGAAAATCAGAAAAACTGGCAGTGGTCGGTCATCTGGCTGCTGGAATCGCTTATGAAATCAGAAATCCCCTCACGTCCATCAAAGGATTTATTCAGCTTATTCATGCTGAGACGGATCAGCATAAAGAATTTAAAGAAAAAGGAACAGGACTCGGGCTAATGACCTGCTTAAAGATCATTGAAAATCATAAAGGAGATTTTAAAATTTCGAGTAAAGTAGGCAAAGGCACAACGATCGAGGTTTTGCTGCCTGCCACCACACCATCCAGAAGAAAAAGAGAAAAGCAAATACCCTGGATTCTAAAATAAGAAGGAGCATTAGACAGTTTTATATAAATTGCATACTTGTATAGGGAAAAAGCAAAGTTCATCCAATACTAATAAAAGAGGAAAAAGTGGGTAAAGTATCTGCAGAAATAACTTTAGATATAGACATGCATGAGAGGAGCAGATCATATGGGAAAAATTGAAGTGGGCGACATTTTTACGTTGGTTGATGAAAATGACCAGGAGCAGGAAATTGAAGTATTAGGCACGTTAAGTATTGATGGAACAGACTATGCTGCTGTCGCTTTTACAGAAGAAATCGAGGAAGAATCGGACGTAGAGGTGAATGTCTTCTTTTTAAAAGGTGACAATAATGAGCAATTATCGGTTATTGATGATGATGAAGAGTTCGACAAAGTATCCGCAGCGTTTCAGGATGCCGAAGAAGAGTAAGGGTATGTGTAGAGCCTTTATTTTGTGCAGAGGCTTCAGAGTGTAGATAAAGTCAGAAAGCAGGCTGAAGCCTCTATTTTGTGTAGAGGCTTTTATCTTTTTGACGTGGAAACGATGAAGGGATTGCGAGTCATGCGTGATTTAGTGAAAAAAAGAAAAAGCCAAGTGCGGTACTGTGAAAAATTAAGCAATGGCCAATCCGTGCACGTGTATTTTTGGCGCGAAAAAGAGTTTGTCTCCGGTCAGATGGTATATGTCTGGAATGCAGCTGCAATTATCACCGACTCCAGGAAGAAAGCGAATAACTGGAAAAATCACAACCGGCGAGGCATAAAGGAAAAAGCCACGGGAAAAGCCGGGCTTGAAGGACTAAAGAAAGCACTTGATATCATTCTTGAATTCAAATATCGCTTAAAACCAAATGAATATTTATTTGTTGTTTTTGATGATGAAAAAAGAAAAAAGGCGTATCGATGGCTGGAGCGGTACGGATTTATGGAGTTTCACAAAAATGGAAAACTGATAGCGTACGGCACATTTAACCCATTGCTCGGACAGTGGACACAACAAGAATAAAATGAAGTGTTTGTCACGAAGCTGAACCGTCTATTATTGCAGGCGGTTTTTTCTTATTTTATTTTTACTTGAATAGTTATAAAGATGCGAGAAGAATGTCCATGCAGTCCTAAGGAAATGCGATTCGTGAGGGGGAAATGAATTGTTGACGCTAATTAAAAATGGTGAAGTGTATGCGCCGGCATACAGAGGAAAAAAAGATATGCTGCTCGCAGGGGGAAAGATCGTTGAGATGAAAGATGAAATTGATCTTTCAGGAACGTCATTATCCGTACATGAAATCGATGCGGAAGAAAAGCTGATTGTGCCCGGATTTATTGATGCCCATGTTCATTTAATTGGCGGTGGCGGAGAAGGGGGCTTTAAAACCCGGACGCCTGAAATTTCTTTAACGGATGCAACGCTTTCGGGGATTACAACGCTTGTCGGTGTACTGGGCACAGATGGGACAACGAGAAGAATGGAAAGCCTTCTGGCAAAAGCACATGCGCTTGAAGAAGAAGGAGTGACGTGCTTTGTTCATACGGGTTCCTACCAAATACCGGTGAAAACATTGACTGGCTCCATCGAAAGCGACCTGATCTTCATCGATAAAATTATCGGGGTTGGAGAAATCGCCATTTCTGATCATCGTTCTTCTCAGCCGACCTTCAATGAGCTCGTGAAAATAGCGGCAGCTGCACGAAATGGCGGGATGCTGTCAGGAAAAGCCGGGGTGCTGGAAATTCATGTCGGTGACAGTGCAGACAAACTCCGGCTGCTGGAAGAACTGGCGGCCAACACAGATATTCCGATTCGTCATTTTCATCCAACACACATAAACCGAAACAGGGAATTATTTGATGCTGGTATTCAGTACGCATTAAAAGGGGGGTATGTGGACTTCACGACAAGCAGCGCTGGCCAGTCTCGGAAGAAGGAGAAGGAAAAAGTAAAGTGCAGTAAAGCGCTTCGCCTCATGCTTGAGAAGAGAGTTTCCATTTCGGCCATTACCTTTTCTTCAGATGGACAGGGAAGCTTGCCGATCTTTCATTCAGACGGGGAGTATGCGGGTCTTCAGGTTGGGAAAGTAAAATCCTTGTATGACGAAGTGAAGGATGCCGTGAAAAACGAGGGGATTCCATTGGAAACAGCATTGCGGGTCATTACCTCTAACCCCGCGGAAATATTGAAATTGCATACGAAAGGAACGATTGAGAAAGAAAAAGATGCAGATCTAGTCCTGCTCGAGAAAGATAGTCTGACGATTCATAGCGTATTGGCGAAAGGACGCCTAATGGTTGAAAATAAACAGCCAATTGTCAAAGGAGCATTTGAATAAACGAACTAAATTCAACAAAAAAAGAGCAGACGTTCATATCTGCTCTTTCATCATTATTGCAAAGAAAATACGACCATGATGCGGGATGTTCATTTTCTTAAATACCCTGTATGCCTGCTGCAAGCGCGATGTTATTGGCTGCGGAACTCATCTTCGAAATAAAAGGTTGCTGAGTGTTCTTTTACCGTATAAGAGTACGCCTTCATGGTCTTGACATACTGCCATTTATTTATGGTTACTAATTCATCCGTTTCTTTTATTCTTACTACTTCCCCAGTACGGTACTTGTTTTTTTCTGCCATCTTTACACCTCTTTTTTTCAAAATAAATAAGCATGTTTAACGCTGCTTATTTATCATCTTTTGCTTTTTCTACTATCCGTATGCCAATTAGTAATTGTGTGGTTTGATACTTCAGAAACTCAATATCCTGTAACTTCGGGTCTAAATGTGAAATCTCCACTGTGCTTTCAGGATTTCGATGTTCGTGGTCTTGTTTAATTTGTTCCATTTTACGATCCAATTCCTTTTGGTTATTGGCGAAAGTAAGTTTAGTCATTGAAGTCATGTACCAACACTCCCTTTAAAGCGATCTGGTGTGAATAAATTTTTTTGTGACATACGGTGAGGTCATAACCAAGAGAAGGGCTCCTTAGTCAAGATTGAACGCTACTTCATCTCTGCTTTAAAATCGACTTTCTTTGCATTTATGCATCAGGTTAGTGGGTATTTTACATTTTTATACATAAAAAAACACCTTACGGGTAATAAAAGAAAGCAAGCAGGCTGACGGCCAAGACATTAATCATGTAAGGTGTTTTTAAAATAAGACATTTATTCAATCCCTTATCGTTAAGTATACCATAAAATACTCCATCTTCACGAACTGCGATGAAATTCGAAGTCATTTACATAAATGGCCGTTCCCGGGATCTCAATATCATAAGGGTCTTTGTTTTTCACAACCGCTGCGATTACCTCCTGAAAAATTTGAATAACAGCTCATTTTCTATGTTCAACGAAATAAAGCAAATAAACAACTATTTTGGAGTGATTCATATGCATTAAAAAAATCGTTCATTTAGAGAATTCTTTTGTTATAATGGGGATTTGATTGTAGGAAAGAAAGAAGGAAAGAAGGCCATGCGACGCAACAACAAGAAACAGCTGTGCCCTTTAGAGCATTCATTTCTAGATTCTGTTTTAAATAAGGGGCTAATTATAGTTACATCGAACGAACAGGGGAAAGAGTGCGAATTTGATTTCCATTTTCCACTTGCATTAAAACGAGAAAAGACCAGCTATTCTGATCGAACAAAAGAGCGGATTCACGATCACGTGAGCTTAACCGTTAAAACGCTCATTGATACAACGGTAATGCCTGTTGAAAGGAAAAATAATTAAGCTGGAAGGTAATGACGTTTTTGCTAGTCTCCTGCGCGGAGCAGAGCAATTAAAAAAATAGCGGAACCGGCTTACAGCTCGTTATTCCGCTACTTTTTCCAAATTTCCGTTTCGCTCCATTCTGAATTTTACAGAAGCAGGTACTTCCTCTGAAAAAACGACTAATTTCCGGGCACGCTCCATAATCTGCATGAGAGATTCATAATCCTCCTGCATCGACGTATAGCCTTCTTTTAAGTGATGAAGTTCTTTTTTCACGGCTTCAAGTTCACGTTGCAGCCGGCTGTTTTCTTCCTGTAAAGACGCGGCATTCTCCGCTGGTGCAATGGTTGTTAAGTACTGAATAACATCTGACATTGTTATATCATTCTCTGACTCTTTAGGAATGAAAAAAGGTAATTTGTTTGCCGTTTTCTTGCCGACTTGCCTGCTTTCTATGCGATTCCGCTGTTTTCTTTCTTTTTTAGCCATTTCCATGTCTGGAATATAATATTGGCGGACGACCGCATTCCAACGAAATCCGCAGGCAGCCGCAGTACGGTTTAATATCTCCCCCACTTCCTCAAATGCTTTCAATTGGGTACTTCCTACTTTGACATGTTTTAGTACGGCAGTGGCGAGAAGGAGATCATTTTCTTTTGACCAAGCATCCTGACGAATATTCAACATGTTTCACTCCCATCCATTTTTAATTGATATAGTAAAATCTAAATTACTCGCGCTAGATATAAAGAGTCTTTCTATTTTAATGTTAGTTTATTCACATCTATATAGATTTATGCTTTTAAAAATCATTGTGTTTTTTGAATGGCCTGCTTTGGCGTATGTTCCGGGTTGTTGATTGCAAAAGCGTTTTATAGGTTATAATAATTGAATTGACAGGGGAAAAGAGGAGAGTATAGATGAATTTGTTTTTGAATTTTTCTACTTACATTTATGAAAATATGGAGTCCTTAGCTATTGAAGTAGTTGAAGGTGTCTTGCACAGAATGAAATTAGATATTCCCGAATGGGAGAAAGAACAAGCGATTAACATGTATGTGGAGCTTTTACGATTTATGGGGGAATCGTTTGGGAATGAGGGAAAGGAATCAGTTCCTGAATTTTTTATCGATTGGAGTAAAAAAAATGCGGCCATGCAAATATCTTCAAGAGGGAAAATGTCAGAAATCGCCGTTCGTTATCCGCCAACAAGAGATGTTTTTACGGAAATCGTAACGGAAATCAGTATAGAGCTCGGTTTGTCTGTAAAGGAAAATGCACTCATTATAAAACGCATAAACAAATTGTTAGACATTAGCTTAAATGAAACGATTTTCGCTTTCGAGCAGCTTTTTGAGGAAGCCAGGGAAGAAACCCAAAAAGAGCTGGCAGCATTATCAGCGCCTATTATACCTGTTAAAGACGGCATCGTCATTCTGCCCTTGATTGGCGATATCGATACCTACCGGGCAAATTATATTATGGAGCATGTGGTGCCGAAAATAGCAGATATGAATATAAATTATGTGATTGCAGACTTTTCAGGTATTTATACGATTAATGTAGACATTGCCGAATACCTTCATCAAATAGGGAGCATGTTTCAATTAATGGGTATTCATGTACTGACTACAGGTTTGCGGCCTGAACTCGCCCAAATTGTCGTTAATAGCCATATTAATATCTCTGCTATCGATACATTTGCTAATGTAAAGAAAGCGTTAGAAAGTGTAAAGTAACACCGGACATGATGCAGCGGCTAATTGAAGTTCCTCTTTATTCAAGAAGAAGCTGGCTCAAGTTATAGATTGAGCCGGTTCTTTTTACATGAGTTTGATAGACTGGATACACATAAGGTTCCTTTGGTTCAGCAATGATTTTCCACGAGGTGATTTTCAGTATGGGCATCTCAGATCCATCATATTTAGTGAGTTCAATCGTTCCTTCTACTTCCAGCCACGTATCCTCCTGTTCCACAGTGGAGGCCCCGTCAAATTCTGCAAAACCCAATGCTGCTCGCATCCGCAATACAATGGGTAATGAGAAATCGTGTTAAGGCGAGCTGATTGGACTCGAAGCCATCCTCTTTATAAACAAATCCGGTCATCTTCACGGTGCGGTCCATGTATTTTTGAGGCTCGGTGCTGATCCGTCCTTAATAAGGCTCAAATACATCCTCTTCCATATGGATAACAGGATCATTTTCCAATTGATTCATGCTTTCGTCAAATTCACTTTGCTTTATTTCTTTTCGATCGACAACTACTTCTTCCTGGCCATAAAGAGACTGATTAGGTTGTCCATTTTCCTGTACGTGCGTTTCAGCGGTTTTCGATGTTAAAACAGTTCCTTTTTTAGCGGCAATCGAAGCGCCCAGCGTTTGAGGCGGCAATAAAAAACAGGTGATTAACGGGGAGGCCAAAATGGAATACGAAATGTTTTTTTACCAGGCGAGCCGAAATGACTGTGATCGTGACTGCATCCATGATGACAGTCGTGTTCCTGCTTATTCTTTCTGCCCCATATTCGAAAAAGCTGAATGAATCAAAGAAAGAAAAATACATAAGCCGCTGACTTCACGTTAAAGAAACTGATGAGCATGAATGTATTTTTTAAGTCGATCATTGGACCATAAATTAAAAAGGTAAGAATAGAGGAGGTGGGGAACAGATGACGGAAGGAAGTGCCAATAAACGCATCTGCTTCCGAACAAAGAGATAAAACGTACGCAAGCCCCATCATGACAAGTGTAGATGAAACCCAGCCTTCTCCGGCCTGCAAAAGAGATTGAGCAGCTACGTATGTTTGAACAAATGCAGCAAAAAAAGCCCCCAAAATCAAATATTTTCCCATGTCAAAAAATTCATCAATGGAGTGTTTAAGCATGTCCCAAATCCGCACCGAAAAAGAAGCTTTTTGCTTCGTTTCATGCATCACCTCTTTATACGGCTGTAATTTCAGCTGATTCTTTTTAAAAAACAGGCTGACAATTAAAGCGATAATCATTGCTGCCAGAAAACCGACACCCATCCGGAGTCCAGCTATTTTTATATCATTTCCAAAGGCCATATACGTAGAAAAAATCACAATGGGATTTATGAGCGGTCCCGTCAACAAAAAAACGACGCCCGCATAAATGGGAACGCCTTTCGCTGCAAGGCGGCGGACAATTGGCACAATTCCGCATTCACAGGCTGGAAAACAGGCACCGATCACAGAGCTCATCAAAACGGCTGCGAACTTATTTTTAGGCATCCACTTTGCCACTTGCTCTTCACTGACAAAGATTTGAATACAACCGGATTAAAGAGGGAAAGAAATTTGGGAAATACCTTATCCCTACGTTTGAGTTAACCGATAGCGATGTCCTTTTTGACATGATCAGCTAGTATGGGAAATCCTTTTAAAGCCGAAATCGGGACATCAAGGCAAAGGAATTGTCACTGTTGAAAAGAAAAGCATCAGCTGATGGAGGCAGGGAACAGCACCACTTACAAAAAAAGAAACTGCTTAAGTGGTTTTCTGACCACATCCAGCCAAATGAGTACATTGCACAGCCTTTTCTTTCTTGCCGGCTCAATACCGGCCATGTGTATGATTTGCGCCTGCATGTTCAAAAGAACGGGATGGGGGAATGGGTGATCACGTCTATTTATCCACGGATAGGCCCGATCGGGAGCATTACGTCCAACATGGGCAGCGGTGGATACACGGGGTACCTGGATGATATTTTAAAAAAGGAATTTCCAGATTCCTGGCGTGAGATGCAGACGGAGGTTGAGCGGTTTGCCATTGACTTCTCTACTCATTTCGAGTCTTTATATCATGATGTTTTATTTGATGAATTAGGGATTGATGTAGGCATTGATGAGAATCAAAAATTATGGTTATTTGAAGTGAACTGGAGACCCGGCGAACCGGTGATTTTTAATTGTGAATTGGATGTGGCCCGAAATACAATCCTGTATGCAAAATACTTGGCTGAACGAAAAAAGTGAAAATTATTCGGTCGTCAGGGGGGGTATGAAAACAAATACGTCGATTCTTTTTATGCAGGCCATTCGTTCGCCATCCCGTATAACAGGCCATTCATGATCAAGACCATTTGACGTTCGCAAAAGGGGAATTTTGGCCTTTGCGAATTTTTTTGTTTAAACGCGACGATTCATTGTTTCGCTTTGGAAAGCGTCAAAGAGAATGGAGCGGCACATTCATTGGCTATAAAAAAGCGGCCTGCCCGTTTGCGCATGCCGTTTCGATCTATCATATAGGATTATTTCGCTTTTTTCAGCATAAGCACGTCTGCTCTTGTTTCAAGCAGTTCATCAGACAGGATGGTCATTTTAGCATTGACTTTATCCAGCTTTTGTTCCAGTTTATCCATGCGGCTTGTCAGCCGTGATTCGGTTTCTGTTATTTGTTCTGACAGCCCCGCCACCTGTTTAGACAAATCCAAAATTGCCTGTAAGATTACCTTTTGATCGACTTCGCTCACGTTATTTCCTCATTTCTGCTGAGTGTTTCACAAGGCCGGTTTCTTTATCAACCTATTCATTTTACCATGTTCCGATCTATTTTAATAGAATCGAAAAGATAGGCTTTTTACCAATAATTTGAATAAGCAGCTCGTTTTTCATTAAGTCTGTGTTCTAAATGAAACCACTCTTATTGAAACAGCTGAATTAAAAAGAGGACAGGAAGAATCTTAAAAAGGCATAGATGAACATATATATTTCGCGATGAAAAAACTGCGTCCCAATTGTTATAGTGTGTTTAACAATTGGAATGCAGTTCAAAACGGGCGGCAGTTTTTAATCGCGCGGCAATTTGTTTTCTAAATCCCGGACTCTTTTTTCTAGTTTTTTTACTTTTGACTGTGCATCAAATACAAATGTTAACGCGAGTAACGCAAACACAAAACCGGTTACTTCCATTTGCTGCACCACCTTTAGGTATACATACGAATAAAAATTGAAATTGTTTCATATTATTGGTCTTCTTTATGAAGCCATCCGAGCAGTGTTGTGAGCTGCCTGTTTAACAAATCACGGTCATTAGGACTTGTGGCATTTGCGCTAAAACCGGCTTCTGTCAGCCCTGCCCGCAGCCGCTCCAGCTTTTTTTGATCACGATCGAATAAAGTGCGTGTTTTCTAGAGGAAAAAATCATCATAATAAAACAAAATAATGGAATGAAGCAAATGAAAAAAACGTCCGTCGAAACGGCCGGCTTGTTAATGTGCTTTTTCTAAAGCGAGCTTGATCCCAAAAGCGATGAGAACCGTGCCTGTTATGCCTTCCATAATCGTCTGGGTTTTTGGCTTGTTCATAAACACGCGAATGTGATCAAGCAAATAAATATAAAATAAAAACCAAACAGCAGTCAAAAGAATGTAAGTGATTCCCATTGTCAAAAATGGAAAAAACGTGGAAGTGCCGGCATCAACGAACTGCGGCAGGAATGTTAAGAAAAAAACCGCCACTTTCGGATTAAGCAGATTTGTTAAAAATCCCTGCTTAAAAAAAGAAGTTCCTTTTGCCGCATGAACCTCCTCAGTATCAGCGCAATCGTCTTTGCGCTTGTTACGAAGCGCCCATAATGTTTTCACGCCGAGATACATTAAATACACAGCGCCTGCATATTTGAAAATAGAAAAAACGAAAGCCGATTTTACGATAATGGCGGACAAGCCGACTACCGCTGCCAATGTGTGAATAAGCAGCGCGCAGCATGTCCCAATGACCGTTTTCAAACCGCCTGTCCGCCCTGATGTCAGCGTATTTTTCGTGGCGATGGCCGTATCCGGACCCGGCAAAATAATTAACAATACACACATAAACAAAAATAAATAAAAGTTTTCCAATTCTTCACGTCCTTTCAAATTAATGTACCATATCCTTTCAAACGTGCAAGGCTCTTTTTGGGAAACTTTGTATTGTATAATGAGAAAAGAAAGCAGGTGAAGAAATGCCGACGATTCAGCATGAAATCCGGATTAACGCGCCCATCCACATTTGTTTTGATCTAGCGCGAAACGTGGAGGCCCACGTCCGATCCACCGCGCGGACAAAAGAGCGGGCTGTCGGCGGTGTGACGTCAGGTTTACTGAAAGCAGACGATACGGTCACGTGGGAAGCATTCCATTTCGGTATCCGGCAGCGGCTGACCACAAGAATTACGGAGATGAACCCGCCGTCTGAATTTATAGATGTGATGGTAAAAGGCGCGTTTCAGTCGTTTACGCATCACCACAAATTTTTCCGAAATGGCGAGGGAACGGTGATGAAAGATACCTTTCAGTACAAAAGCCCCCTCGGTCTTGCCGGGAAAATCGCTGACCGGCTTTTTTTAGAAAAATATATGCGGAACTTTATTGTAACCCGTGCGTGCGAGCTGAAACGGATGGCTGAACAGAATTTAAGCGGCTGAATGAAGACGGAATTTTGTGGAAGGAGAACAAGGATGAGGACGATTTCACTTATCAGGCATGGCAAATCTACTTATGGAATACGCGGAAGAGCATCATGCTGTCGTATTGATTGGACACGTTTTTTTAATCAGCTGCTGGCAGAGGAACTAAGAGAAAAAAGGCTGGGCAGGACGAAAAAAACAAACACAAAACATTGGTATAGCACGACCTATTCATTTGGTTAAGGGAAAGGGGAAAGGTTTTGATAAAAGCGATTATTTTTGATTTTGATGGGCTAATTGTTGACACGGAGACGGTTTGGTATGAGGCTTATAAAGAAACGATGGGTTTTTATCAGGCTGATTTGCCGCTTGAACGGTTTGTTCACTGCATCGGGACAGATGATACGCTGCTTCATGCATTTTTCAGAGAACAGCTGGGGGAAAGATGTAACATTGACGAAATAGAAGCCAGGGCAAAATCTTTACACAAAGGAAAGATGAAAACTCCTCAGGCACGTGAAGGGGTGAGAGAGTATTTAGAAGAATCTAGAAATATGGGATATAAAATTGCACTTGCGTCCAGTTCCACAAGGGAGTGGGTCACCCATTATTTACATGAACTCAAACTGCTGCACTATTTTGACGTAATGATCACGCAAGACGATGTTCAGAAAGTAAAACCGGCCCCCGACCTGTATTTAAAAGCAATCGAGGTCTTACATATCCATTCTTCAGAAGCAGTCGCTTTCGAAGATTCCTTAAATGGATGTCAAGCAGCCGTAACGGCCGGATTAAAGTGCGTGATTGTGCCCAATCCGGTAACGGAATCTCTGCCCTTTGAAAAACATTCACTGCGCCTTGCATCCATGGCGGAAAAAAGGTTAATGGATGTCATAGAACTGATTAAGCCATCCTAAATAACGCGCCATCACAGCAGCAGCCAGGAGTCGGGAGCACGTAGCCCGCACATGATAACGATCGATCAGCTGAAGTGCGAAATCGGCCCAAAAGCAACCAATTTGCTTTTGACCATTATGAAAAGCGGTTCGCTCTTTTGTCATGAAGTGTGAACTCATTATTCGTGAATTGTGCGGGTTTCATGAGAAAAGAACAACTGTTTAAAACGATAGAAGGTGTTTAACCTCGTTCTATTCTGGTAATAGGAAATTAATGAAAAAAACAAAAAGGAGACGATATATAATGACGAAAAATGTGCAAATCGGCAAAACAGATCTTCATGTGAATCCTATCGGCTTTGGAGCGAACGCAGTAGGAGGTCATAACTTATATCCGAATTTAGATGAAGAAGCGGGCCGTGAAATGGTCCGGACGGCGCTTGATCACGGCGTGAATTTTCTTGATACGGCATTTATTTACGGTCCAAAGCGCTCAGAAGAATTGATTGGCGAAGTGCTGAAGGAACGCGGGAATCGTTCAGAAGCGGTGATTGCGACAAAAGCGGCACACGTCCTAGGCGAAGACGGCGAGAAATTCGACAATTCACCAGCGTTTTTGAAAAACTCAGTAGATGAGGCGCTTGGCCGCCTTCAAACGGATTATATTGATTTATTTTATATTCATTTTCCAGATGAGCGGACACCGAAAGATGAAGCCATTGGGGCGTTGAAAGAACTGAAAGACGCTGGAAAAGTCCGCCATATCGGCGTCTCAAACTTTTCGCTCGAGCAGCTGAAAGAAGCAAATAAAGACGGACATGTTGACGTGTTCCAAGGTGAATACAATCTGCTTACGCGCGATGCGGAAAAAGAATTGTTTCCATATTTAGTGGAACAAAATATTTCGTTCGTGCCGTACTTCCCGCTCGCATCTGGTTTACTGACAGGCAAATACGACAAAAATGCAACGTTTGATGACTTGCGCAACGGTCTTCCTTATTTCCAAAAAGATGTATTTGCATCGAACCTGGAAAAAGTCGAGCAAATTCGGCCGATTGCGGATGCGAAAGGGGTTGAGCTTGCACATGTCGTTCTTGCCTGGTATTTAACACGCGACGCGATCGATGTGATCATTCCGGGAGCGAAACGGGCCGACCAAGTGCTGAATAACTTGAAAACACTTGATGTTGAACTGACGGAAGATGAGATTAATAAAATTGATCGGGTTTTCCAGCCATAATGATTCGTTAAGGAAAAATACATTTATTTAGAAATATGAAGAAGAGATGTCTCAGTTTGTTTTGAGACATCTCTTTTTTATGTTTCATTATCTTCATTTAAGGCAGCTATTTGCCTTTTTTATCTAAAATGAAAAATTTTTAATAAAAAAATTAGAGGATTTTTATTTTGGATTCATAGGAACTTCATGACCGTGGGGTATTGTGTTCCTGTAAGACAAAACAAGTAATCAGGAGGAAGTTTATAATGAATAAAAAATTTTTAGTTCCTGCATTAGCTGCAACGATTCTTGGAGGAGGAGTTGCTGGTTCTGTATTGAATCTTTCTGCATTTGCAACAGGCAATACGGACAGCGCACAAACAGAAGTCTCTGAAAAAGACGAACAAAAACAACTGGAAAAAGAAGCAAAACTAACGAAACAGGAAAGCATTGATATCGCGTTGAAAGAAGTACAGGGCAGTGCGTCTGATGTAGAGCTTGAAAATGAAGATGGTGTTGTCATCTACAGCGTGGAAATTACAGATGATCAGGGTCAAAAACACGAGGTCGCGGTGGATGCGAATACAGGCAAAATTTTAAAAGTTGAAGCAGACGATGAAGAGTCAGACAAAGAAGGTGGGGAAGAAAATGACGCGGAAGAACAAAAGCGTCTTGAAAAAGAAGCAACGTTAACAAAAGATGAGAGTACAACAATTGCCCTTAAAGAAGTACCAGGCAAAGTAAAAGACGCAGCACTTGAAGATGAAGACGGCGTTGTTGTTTTTGCAGTAGATGTGATCGATGAATCAGGCCAGGAACAAGAAGTATTAGTGGATGCGAAAACAGGCAAGGTGTTACAAGCAGAGGCTGACGATGAAGAAAACGATGGCGAAGAAGACGACGATGCTGAAACAGATGATGATAACGAATAAGACAGCATGATCAGAATCCTATTTGCTGCAAGCAAATAGGATTCTTCCTTTCATTTTAATAAAAATGTCCGCCCCGAATAAACTAATTAGCTGAATAAATCCACAGGTGGTGGTATCGATATGAATGTAAAACATCAGCTTACATTTGCTTTTTTAGTCACGTTGCTATCCCTTCTCGCGTTTAGTTTTATAGCTGTTCAAATCAGCACAGAAAAAATTGGACATTTTGACCAATTGATTATAGCCTTTATACAAGAACTTGAGTCACCGTTTTTGACGTCAGGCATGAAATTTTTTACGTTTATTGGTTCTTACATGGGGGTTGTCCTGCTTACCGTTCTCATTTTATGTATTTTCTCAAAAATCGTGCACCAGCGTACTGAACTTATTTTATTTGTTATGGTCATTACGGGTTCTGTTGTTTTAAACCGCCTCTTAAAAGAATTTTTTCATCGTGCGCGGCCGGATTTGCACCAGCTTATTGAGATAGGCGGTTTTAGTTTTCCAAGCGGGCATGCCATGAACGCTTTTACGGTATACGGCATTTTGACGTTTTTGCTTTGGCAGCATATCCCCTCCAAATGGCTGCGCGTGGTGTTGATTTCTTTCAGTGTTTTCATGATTTCAGCCATTGGCATAAGCCGCATTTATTTAGGTGTGCATTTTCCAAGTGATATTCTTGGCGGTTACTTTGCCGGCGGGTTCTGGCTTTCAATCGCCATCGGATTCTTTCAGGATTACAAAGAAAAACGATCGTATTCAAGCAAGGCGATGGAAGAAGGGAGATAGAAGATGCAAACGATCTTAATTATAGAGGACGAAGAAGGAATATCAGAGTTTTTAGAGCTTGAACTCAAATATGAAGGATACACAGTTGAGACTGCGGATGACGGCCGGAAGGGGCTGGACATGGCCATCCAGCAGGACTTTGACGTTATTCTCCTCGATTTGATGCTTCCCGGGCTAAATGGAATTGAAGTGTGCAGAAGGTTGCGGACGGTCAAGGATACACCCATTATTATGCTGACAGCAAAAGACAGTGTCATGGACCGGGTGATGGGTCTTGATAATGGCGCGGATGATTATTTGCCAAAGCCATTTGCTATTGAAGAGCTGCTTGCCAGAATGCGGGTGATTTTTAAACGCCAGGAACGAATGGAATCAAATCAGATGAAATCATTAACATTTAAAGAACTGGAGCTGGATTTGGAATCGCGGCTCCTGTCAAAGGAAAATGAAACGATCGAGCTTACGAATAAAGAGTTTGAACTTCTTTCATTTTTTATGAAAAACATTAATCGAGTGTTAACGAGGGACAGGCTGCTCGAGCATATATGGTCGTATGATACGGCCGTCGAAACAAATGTCATCGATGTGTATGTCCGCCATTTGCGGACTAAATTAAATATCAATGAAAAAGAAGCATATATTCAAACCGTAAGAGGAGTCGGATATGTGATGCGGGAGTGAAGAAATGGAGAAATTATTATTCTGGTTTGCCGATTAAATGGAAGATAACCCTTTGGTCCTCTGCATTCATGTTTATTCTCTTTCTTTCTTATTTAATTCTGCAATACCTCATTATTGAGCAAAGAACGCTAAGCTACGAAAAAGAAAACGTCAATCATCAGCTGGAAGAAATTCTTGTCTTCATTGAATCGAGCAATGAGCCGCTTTCAGCAGAAGAAATACAACGCAGCGAAAACGACTTTTCAAGAATTAATAATGAAGATCAGCTCATGCGAATCATCGATGAAAAAGGAAATATCATTATCAGCGTTTCCAATGATTTGGCTGAAACGGATATCTCTCCTGCCTCTGTCAACAGCAAGCGTTTTGAAGTAATTCGAAATGGTGAAGATCCACTCCTTATTTTAAGAGCACCGGTCGCAAACGCTGAATTTACCGGAACGGTTGAAATCATCCGAAGCATGGAGATGTTTGATGACTTTATTGATAACATCTTCGTGATTTTAATTGCGGCAGGGGTTGGCGGTTTGCTGCTGAGTTTTCTTGGAGGAACCTTTTTATCCAAACAACTATTATCCAATGTACGGGCGATGACCGAAACGATGCAAAAGATTAAAGTGAATGGGCTTGAAGAACGTGTTCCCATTAACGAAACGAATGATGAAATTGCGCAGTTAGGAAAACTGTTTAATGAATTAATGGATGATCTGGAAGCATCCTTTTTGCAGCAAAAGCAATTTGTAGAGGATGCCTCTCATGAACTGCGAACCCCTTTGGCGATTATCCACGGCCATCTCGCTTTGTTAAACCGATGGGGAAAAGATGACCCTGAAGTGCTGGCAAAATCGCTCGATTCCAGTTTAAAAGAAGTTGACCGCTTAATTAAGCTTGTTCAAGAGCTGCTGGAGCTTTCAAGAGCGGAAGCGGGAACAGTCGGACCGATTGAGGCCGGTCCACTCATCCAAACGGTAAAACAAAACTTTGAACTGCTGCATCCTGACTTTACGTTTATCACACATATACAGGAAAACATCCCGTCCGCTGCGATACCAGCCCGTCATTTGGAGCAAGTATTGATTATCCTGCTCGATAATGCGGTGAAGTTCTCACGGGAGGAAAAGAAAATCGTGATTGCCTGTACGTTTGAAAATCAGGCCATCAGGATAATGGTAATGGACCGGGGAATCGGGATTCCTGAACAAGATATTCCTTTTGTTTTAAACAGGTTTTACCGGGTCGATAAAGCGAGAAGCCGTAAACAAGGAGGGCAGGGTCTTGGACTTGCCATCGCGAAACGCTGGATTGAAAAATATAACGGCACCATCGGTATTCAAAGCGGCGAGGGAGAAGGAACGACATTTACGATTGCGTTTCCAATCTCGGATCAGCGCGATTGAAGCAATTTTTCTAAGGAGCGTGAATATAGAAAACTGGATTACAGATTAAATGAGTCAATACGGATATATGGGGATTTTTCTCCTGATTGCATTAGAAAACATTCTTCCGCCCATTCCATCAGAAGTTATCTTAACATTTGGCGGATTTATGACAACCACTTGCAGGAAAAGCAGTACTGTGAAAAAAAAAAGAGAAGATGTCTCAGGTTTTTTGAGACATCTCCTTTGAATTATATTTCGGCACTTCCTGAATGAAAAAGGGCGTGAGCAGTCGTACCAGCGTCTGTTTTTCGTTTTATCACTCCCGTTTTCACTTTAACCGAGGGAGATTACTTTTTTTGCGTCCGCCATAAGTTCATCGGCTGTTACATATGGTTGATCAAGCTGAAGCATCCGGCGAATCGTGTGACGTGCCGCAGGGGAAAGCACAAGCTCTTCTTCCCAGCTTTTTTCTTTTTTTGACGCAGACTCGAACGTGGAATACAACAGGAACAGCGCAAAATGGCCGAGCGCGAAAAAGTCGCTTCTGACAGACAGCTCCCGAAACAGCGGATGCTCTTTTTTTTGTTTGCGGGGTGAAGAGGCGATCTTGCTGTCCAGTAACCGGGCCAAGCCGAAATCAATCACATACACGGAAGCGCCGTCCCATAAAATATTCGGGATGCGCAAATCGCGGTGGATAATGCCTTGCTTATGGAAGTATTGAATCACATTGATCACATCGAGCAAAATCAAAAATGTTTCTTTTTCGGTGTATACCTTGTTTTTGTTGAAAATCAACTCTTCAAAATTGGGCGCGTCGATGAAGTCCATGACAAGAAACGGAACTCCGTCTTCCTCAAACGTAGCCACAAACTGAGGGATAGAAGGATGTTGGAATTGCTGCAAAAAGTCCGCTTCCTGCCAGAAATATTGTACTTCTTCTGACTTGTGCCGTTTTCGTTTTCGCAGCTGCTTTACGACCACAGTCCTGCCTGTTTGAAGATCTTTCGCTTTATACGTAAGACCGTAGCTTCCTTTGCCGATCAAGCTGTTTAGCTTAAAGCGGCCGCGGACCAGGGTATCTGGTTTCAGCGGCCGTTCAAATAGCGCGGAGAAAATAATGTCCACTTTACTTAGCTGCTGTAAGAGCTGTAAGAAGATCCGCGTTTTTTCTTATAGTAATGATGCCCGTGCTTTGACGAGTGATGAGAATGCTTTCTAGACCGGTGATCACTGCTGGAATAACGGCGGCCATGAGAAGACTTTTGGTTTAGTAATTGTTTAAGGAGTTTCTTTAACATAAGATCCCTGCTTTCCTTTTTTTCTTATTTACGAATCAAAATGGAAATTGGTTTCATTTTAATTTAAAATCGCCATGTTTACTAGCTGGACCATAACTGATGGGAATGCACTTTTAGGTATTTAACAATATGGATATGCTTAAATAAGTGAAAGAAGACGGGGCAGTCGTCCGGCTTTATTCGAATTGGATGATTACGTCGTGGCGTCTGAGATCGAACGAACATAGTCATGACGCAAAAGAAGCCGTTTTTCACAACAGTTTCTTTTGTTTTGGAAAGAGCGCATCCATGTTTATTATTTCACCTGGGATGTATCTTGATTAAAGAAGTTCACAAATCGCTGCGTCTGAGTATTGAGAGACTGGGCTGAATTGGCGATTTTTATGAAGTCTTCACCGGCCTGTTGAATTTCGATTCGGCTTTCTTCGACATTGGTCTGAACGCGTGTCGTACCACCGGCGATTTTTTCAATTTCTTTTGTTATGGCTTCAATGTTATCGCGGATTTCAATAATGGATGATTCGACGTTAGAAGAGAGTTTGCGCACTTCTTTGGCGACGACGTCAAATCCGCGGCCGTGTTCGCCGGCACGGGCTGCTTCAATCGCAGCGTTGAGCGCCAGCAGGTTTGTCTGCGCGGCGATGTTACGGATCGTCTGGACAATGCCGGTGATTGATTCTACCTGTTTTTGCAGGTTAGTCAATGTTTCTGTATTTTCGATGGACTCACCGGTGATTTTTTGGATGCTTTTAAGCAGTTCGTTGCTGCGCTCAATGCCGGTTTCAGACCGGATGCTTAACTCACCGGCTACCCGCTGCAGTTCACCCGTTACCTGTGTAATCGTGTCGTGGTCTTCTGTAATATCAGTGGCGACTTTTAAAACGCCGGTGACGCGATTGCTGCCGGGATGAAAAATAGGCATATAGGTCGCTTCCAGCCAGATCGCCTGGCCATTTGCATCCATACGTTCAATTTTATCTTGAAACGTTTTTCCTGAAAACAGGCTTTTCCAAAATGTTTCATAAGCCGCACTATTCGCGAAGTGTGGGAAACAAAGTTCCTTGTGGTACATGCCTATCAGTTGTTCGGGTGTATAACCCACTGCTTTGGCAAAATGATGATTGACGTATTCGACCCGGCGGTCCAAATCGAAACGAATAACGGCCAGACTTGCTTCAATTGTCTTGCCGATAAGAGAATCATTAAACCCTGCATTTTCCGTCGTCATATTCTTAGTATCCTCCTAAAAACTGTTGAGAAATCTCTATATTTACAGTAAATACCGTTTTAATAGTTAAATACTATTGTAAGCAGTTGCTGAATAAGTAGCGATAAAATTCCAGGATCATAACGTTGGACACGTTCAGCAGAAAAACGAGTTCAATTGCTGGGCGATTTTGACAAAATCCGCTATACTGGTCATATTGTAAAGTGAAAGAAGGCTTTTGTTTAAATGGCTTCTTTGGTTTTGGGAGAAAGAGAGGGGTTTATAGTTTGGATGTAAGACGCAGCAGCAAGCGGACCCAAATGGCCATGCTTCTCGGGGCGCTTGGCGCAATGGGACCTTTTACGATTGATATGTATTTGCCGTCGTTTCCGACCATTGCGGATGACTACAGCACGACGGCATCGTTCGTGCAAATCAGTTTGACCGCCTGTTTAATCGGCCTGGCACTTGGACAAATTATCATTGGTCCGATGAGCGATGTGCGGGGGCGGAAAAAACCGCTTACTTTTTTCTTGTTTTTATACTTTATCGCATCCCTTTTATGCGCTTTTGCGCCATCGATTTACTGGTTTATTGCGGCGCGCGTGATGCAGGGATTTTCAGCAGCCGGTGGACTTGTCATTTCACGCGCAGTCGTTCGGGATATGTACAGCGGCCGGGAACTGACGAAGTTTTTCGCCTTGCTTATGCTCGTCAACAATTTAGGCCCGATTTTAGCGCCGATCATTGGCGGCGGTGTGCTGGCATTTACCGATTGGTCCGGTGTCTTTCTTGTATTAAGTGCCGTTGGCATTATACTAATGCTTGTCGTGATATGGAAATTGGATGAAACGCTTCCGGTGGAAAAGCGCCAGCCAAGCAGCATTACACAGACGTTCAGAAGCTTCGGTTCCCTTCTTGGCAATCGCGAGTTTATGGGCTATGCGCTGGCACAGGGCATAATGGTCGGCGGCATTTTTGCTTATGTATCCGGCATCCCTTTTGTCTATCAAAATATATATGGCGTGTCGCCGCAGGTATTCAGCTTTTTATTTGGCCTGAACGGAATTGGCATTATGATCAGCACGCAAATTGTGGGCCGGTTTTCGGACAATATTCCGACGGAGCGTTTTTTGCGGATCGGCTTGTTTATGTCTGCCGCTGCCGGGACGGTCTTGCTTGCCATGATTTTGATTCACGGCCCGCTTTACTCGATTGCGATCCCGCTCTTCTTTTTCGTTTCGTCCATCGGTATTATCGGAACCTCGGCATTCTCGCTCGCGATGGAAACGCAAGGGCACATTGCGGGCAGCGCTTCGGCATTGCTCGGCTTGCTTCCATTTGCGCTAGGCGCCATGACGTCGCCGCTTGTGGGCATTGCCGGAGAAAACACAGCCGTTCCAATGGGTCTGACGATCTTTGGGGCCAGCATGCTGGCAATGGTCGCGTATTTCGGGCTTGCCCGCAGTGCGAAAAGAAGCACACAACCTTAATCGGTCGTGTGCTTTTTTATATTTTGAGGTAGAGGCAGACAGCAACCCCCGAAATAAGGCTGGTAGATAACGGACAATGACCGGAAAGCCAGCCGAACAATTCTTCCTTAAAAGAATTGCATGCCGGTCCGGATTAAGAGGATAATGAGAACAGAAATCCCGCTGCAAGCGGATAGGAAGGATGGGTCAAATGTTAGCAGTCATTCAAAAAGGAAAATCAGGATATGTGGCGCGATTTGAGCGTCAGATGAATCATCCGGTAGAAAAGGTATGGGCGATGCTGACGGAGAATGAAAAACTGGCTTTATGGTTTTCAGAGCTTCGCGTTGAGAATTTATGTGAAGGCGGCACGATGGCATTTGATATGCGGGATGGGACATTTGGAAAATTCCCGATTACGGATTTTCAGGACCAATCTGTTCTTGCGTATACGTGGGGAGAAGACCATGTCCGGTTTGAACTGCATGACGCGGCCAATGGATGCCGGCTTGTTCTGGCCGAAACGATACAAAAGATTAACGATCATACAGCAAAAGATTTAGCTGGATGGCATGTATGTCTGAATGTGATCGAAGCCTTATTAGACGGAAGAACGGTTGTCTCAAGGCAAGACGACTGGAAAAACTGGTATAAAAAATATGTGGCTGCGGTCAAAGAAGCTGCGAGATAGAAGGGAGAAAATATAGAGACTTTGATAAAAAATAAATCTTCCTATATATAAGCAAAGCAGCCCATTCAAAGCTGGGCTTTTTTTTTTTTGAAAAAACTACCTTTTAGAATGAAACTTCTATTCTTACTATCACGTAGAGTTAGGTGATCTATATTTTGCCATGAAAGGAAGTTGAGCTTTTATATGGGAAATACAGTCATTTTTCTTATTTTCGTTCTTATTTTAGCGGCGGCAGGAGCGGCACTTTGGTACTTTTTCATGAAAGTGCGTTACCGGACCGCGAAATCAAATGAAGCGCTCGTCATTACGGGACCAAAGCTTGGTGATACCGAAAAAGAAACGAATATTTTTACCGATGATGAAGGACGTTCGATGAAAATTATCCGCGGCGGCGGATATCGTCTCCGTATGTTCCAGACGTCAACACCGGTCAATTTAACATCCTTTCAGCTGAAATTAACGACACCGCGCGTCTACACAAATGGCGGCGTACCGATCGTTGCGGATGCTGTTGCGATGGTGAAAGTAGCCGACACCCTAAAAGGGATTGCCAACTACGCCGAGCAGTTTTTGGGCAAAAAACAGGAGGAAATTGAAGTGGAAATCACGGAAGTCCTTGGAAGCAATCTGCGGGCGATTTTATCTAAAATGACGGTGGAAGAAATTAATGGCGACCGGGAAGGCTTTAACAAGCAGGTTACCGAAATTGCCCAAAAGCAGCTCGATGAAATGGGTTTTAAAATTACGTCACTCGGACTGACCGATCTGCGTGATTCAGATGCGAAAAACGGCTACCTCGACAACCTCGGGCGCCCACGGATTGCGGAAGTGCGCAAGCAGGCGGAAATCGCCGAAGCGGACAGCGAACGGGAAACACGTATTCATAAAGCGAAAACAGACCAGGAAGCGCGTGAAGAAGAATACAAGCGTGAAATCGCCACCGCCGAATCGAAAAAAGCAAAGGATTTAAAAGACGCGGCAATTAAAGAAGAAACCGAACGGGCACGGGCAAAATCCGAGCAGTCCTACGAGCTTGAAAGAGCAAAGCTTGCCAAAGAAGTAAAAGAAGCGGAGCTCATTTTAGTCAGCCGTGAAAAAGAGGAACAGCTTCGTATTCACCAGCTTGAGCGCGAGCGGCTTGTGACACTCGAAGCGGAAGAAACGAAAATCCGGAAAGCAAAAGCGGACGCTGATTTCTATGAAACAACGAAAAGGGTGGAAGCAGAAGCACAAAAAGCCCAAATCGACGGAGCAGCAAAAGCAAGAATTGTCCGTGAAGCGGGTCTGGCCGAAGCAGAAGTCGTCCTAAAAAAGGGAGAAGCAGAAGCGAAAGCCCGCCAGTTGCTTGCAGAAGCGATTGAAGAACACGGTGATGTCATCATTACGGAAAAAATCATTGAAATGTTGCCGCTGCTCGCAGAAAAAATCGCACAGCCGTTGAACAATGTCGACTCAATTAAAATCATCCAAACAGGCAGCGAGTCTGGCATTCCGTCCGTCAGTAAAGGTGTTACCGACACAATGCTTGGTATTCAGGATCCATTAAAGGAGTTAACAGGAATTGATGTAGCGAGCCTTCTAAAGGATTTTGCCTCTAAAGGAAAACGAGTTGAAACCGCCCCTGCTCCGATTAATCAAATGACTGAAACAATAAAGGAAGAAAATAAATAAAAAACAGCTCTCTGCCGAATCGGTAAGGGAGCTGTTTTAATCTTTTATTTCAAATGGCGCAGCGAGCTGAAATTCATCTGAATGGACTCCTGCGCCCTGTTCATTAATGGAGAATTCGCTGAATGATTTAACGATCCGGTAGCTGCCGCTAGAAAGTGGTCCTTCCAATTGGCCGAGATCGACGGTTTCCATCGTCTGTTTGCGAGGTGAGGCTAAAAGGCCAATGTCTTCAAAGATATTCATGTTTTCTTTAAATGGAACCACATACCACGTTTTGCCAATTTTCTGCTCGATCAGGAAAGAGCGTCCGTATGTAAATTCAGCGTTGCGCCCATTTTGAATGACAAGCGTAAGCCCGTTGCCCGACACATTTTTCACCGTCATCGAGAGTCCATTTTGTTCATTCGACAGGTCTTGAATCGGGGCGGTTTGCTCTTCCGGTGATTTGGGAGCCGGCTCCTCTGATTGGCAGCCTGATAACAGCAGCAGGGAGGCAGCTAATTGAACAATCCCTTTTCTCATGATTCTTTTGTGAGCTGAATGTTAAGGGTAAAATGAACGTCATCGCCGGCCAGCGCTCCCTGTATACTTTCGCCTTCCGCCAGCCCATAATCGCTTCGCTTCACTGTGCCGTTTCCCTTGAAGCTGCTTTTTTCAGGATTATCTGGATTTTCTGCTTCACCTTTAAAGGTGGCATAAAAGGACTCGGTCCGGGTTATGCCGTGAAGGGAAAATTCCCCAATCAATTCGTATTGATGTTCCTCATGCTCCAGAATATTGTTAGCGATAAAGCGCATATCCGGAAATTTTTTAACATCAAAGAATTCTTCGCTTACCAAAAGGGCATCCCGGTTTTTGTCACCTGTATCAATACTGTTCAGATCAACCATGAAAGCAATATTCGCTGTGACGAGGCTGCCGGGGTCTGACTCTACAACAGCTTCATATGAATGAAAGGAGCCTTTCACTTGATTGGCGTCAAAAATGATGCTGCTTTGCGACTCGTCTACTGTCCATTTGATTTTATCCATTTTCGTTTCCCCCTTCGTTTTCTCTTTTTTATTGTTTCCCTTCATTAGAATGAACAAAACAACAAATCAGCGCTATTTTAAACGGACATACTAGTCAAAAGGGGGTGAAGGATTGGATAAGGAAAAGAATTATCAAGAAATGACGAACGTGCAGGATCAGCAGACCATTATACCGGAAGAATTTCCGGAAGGGTCCTACGGGGCAGCGATAGGGGAAGAGGCAAAGGTGGAAAACAAAAGCACACCGTGGAAAAAGAATCAGCGAACAGCAAGTGCATTTACGTATGAATTCAGGCGGCAGCACGAAAATGTGCCGAGGCAATATCCAGGCGCGCATCCTACGCACGATGAATGAAATGGCTTCTTAATTCTTAAAACACCAGCTATCTGTAACGGCTTGAGCCGGTACAAATAAATTCACGGCGGTTTCCTATGCTTTATGGGCCGAAAAAGTTTCACCGCCTTAAGAAGAGTAAAGGCCGGTCCCAAATGAAAAGCAGCACCCCTAAGCGGTAAGGTTATTCCATTTTGGAACAGCCTTACCGCTTTATGTCTAACTGAGAATGATTCTTATTATTTTCGTTACTACTATAAGTTATCACTAATGGTTAGCATAAACAAAACCAACTTGACTTGTAGGAATAATAAGTCTACGATAAATGTATTATTATAGCGTTAAAAGAATTTCCTATATTATGTGAGGTGGATCGTGTTGCAATTTCAAGTAACGAACAGTCCGTTTAATGAGGAGCAGGCAGAACTCCTGAATCGTCTTCTGCCAACGTTAACCGAATCGCAAAAGGTATGGTTAGGCGGGTATTTAGCAGCTTCTCCATCTGCTGCTGTTTCAGCAGTGCCAGCAGCACCAGCTGCAACGGAGACAGCGAGCGCAGACGTTCAGGCACCGCAAGCTCCAGTCGTGTCGAAAGATGTCACCATTTTGTATGGTTCTCAAACCGGTAACGCACAGCGTCTATCTCAAAAAGCCGGCAAGACCCTTGAATCAAATGGTTTTAATGTCACTGTTTCGGCAATGAGCGACTTTAAGCCGAACAATTTGAAAAAAGTGCAAAACTTGCTGATCGTGGTAAGCACGCACGGAGAAGGCGATCCGCCGGATAACGCGATCACGTTCCATGAGTTTCTTCATGGCAAGCGCGCGCCAAAACTGGACGACACCCGCTTTTCTGTACTTTCTCTTGGCGACAGCTCGTATGAATTTTTCTGCCAGACAGGAAAAGAATTTGACCAGCGTCTTGAAGAGCTGGGCGGCGAACGTATTGCACCGCGCGTGGACTGTGACCTTGACTTTGACGAGCCGGCAGCAGAATGGCTTGACAATGTTGTAAACGGATTGTCCGCCGCATCAGGAACAGGAACGTCTTCATCGGCTTCCGCCGCATCAGAAGCAACAGCAGTTGAATCTGAGTATTCAAGAACAAATCCGTTTCACGCGGAAGTACTTGAAAGTATGAACTTAAACGGACGCGGTTCAAACAAAGAAACGCGCCACCTTGAAATCTCACTTGAAGGCTCCGGCCTCATATATAAACCGGGTGACAGCCTCGGCATTTATCCACAAAACGATCCGTTGTTTGTCGATGAACTCATTCAGGCGCTCGGCTGGAACGCGGACGAGACGATTACTATTAATAAACAAGGCGATGTCCGTTCATTACGTGACGCGTTTTTGTCTCATTATGAAATTACCGTTTTAACAAAACCGTTATTAGAAAAAATCGCCCAATTAACAGGTGTTGACGAGCTGCACGATTTAATTGGCAGCAGCGAGCAAGTGAAAGCGTATATAAACGGCCGCGATCTGCTTGATGTTGTCCAGCAATTTGGCCCGTTCGGCGTCTCACCTCAGGCTTTTGCGGATGTACTTCGCAAAATGCCGGCGCGTCTTTATTCGATTGCGAGCAGCTTAGAAGCAAATCCGGACGAAGTACATGTCACAATTGGTGCGGTTCGCTACAATGCAAACGGCCGTGACCGGAATGGTGTCTGCTCGATTCTTTGCGCAGAGCGGCTGGAGCCGGGGGATACATTGCCGGTTTATATTCAGCATAATGACAACTTCAAGCTGCCGGAAAATCCTGAAACGCCTGTAATTATGATTGGACCTGGCACAGGAGTAGCACCGTTCCGTTCGTTTATGCAGGAGCGTGAAGAGTCAGGTGCAGCCGGTCCCACGTGGATGTTCTTCGGTGACCAGCATTTTGTCACAGACTTCTTGTATCAAACCGAATGGCAAAAATGGCTGAAAGACGGCGTGTTAACAAAAATGGATGTGGCGTTCTCACGTGACACGGCCCAAAAAGTGTACGTGCAGCATCGCATGCAGGAAAGCAGCAAAGAATTATTCCAATGGCTCCAAGAAGGCGCAGCGGTTTACGTATGCGGCGACGAGAAAAACATGGCGCACGACGTTCATCATACATTGATCGATATTATTGAAAAAGCAGGCAGCATGAGCCGCGAGCAGGCGGAGCAATATGTAGCCGACATGCAGCAGCAAAAACGCTATCAGCGCGACGTATATTAAGTTTTTGATTGAAAGGGGACAAGCACAATGAGCAAAACGGTGAATGAACTGTTAACAGCACCCGCCGGCGCACCGAGTGACGTAGAAGAAATTAAAGAGAGAAGCAACTACTTGCGCGGCACGCTTGCAGAAGTGATGCAAGACCGGATTTCAGCAGGTATTCCAGATGACGATAATCGCCTCATGAAGCACCATGGCAGCTATTTGCAGGATGACCGTGACCTGCGTACAGAGCGCCAAAAGCAAAAATTGGAGCCGGCGTATCAATTTATGCTGCGCGTCCGCCTGCCGGGCGGCGTCGCGACACCGAATCAATGGCTGATGATGGATGAGCTTGCGCATAAATATGGAAATGGCACGTTAAAATTAACAACACGTGAAACGTTCCAAATTCACGGTATTTTAAAATGGAACATGAAACAAACGATTCAAGACATCCATTCGACGATGATGGATACGATTGCGGCATGCGGTGACGTAAACCGTAACGTGATGTGTACATCGAATCCGTATCAGTCAGAGGTTCATTCTGAAGTGTACGAATGGTCGAAAAAACTGAGCGATTACTTATTGCCGCGTACGCGTGCGTACCACGAAATTTGGCTTGATGAAGAAAAAGTGGCCGGCACACCGGAAACGGACGAACCAATGTATGGTCCGCTTTACTTGCCCCGTAAATTTAAAATCGGTATTGCGGTACCGCCGTCTAATGACGTCGATGTGTTCTCGCAGGATCTTGGCTTTATCGCGGTCATTGAAAACGACCAGCTTGTTGGATTTAACGTCGCGATCGGCGGCGGCATGGGCATGACGCACGGTGACACAGCGACGTATCCGCAGATTGCCAAAGTCATTGGGTTTGTCACACCGGATAAAATTTTGGATGTAGCAGAGAAAGTCATCACGATTCAGCGTGATTACGGCAACCGCTCTGTCCGGAAATACGCCCGCTTTAAATACACAGTAGACCGTCTTGGCCTTCAAACCGTAAAAGAAGAGCTTGAGCGCCGTCTCGGCTGGATGCTATCTGAAGCTCGTGAATTCCGCTTTGATCATAACGGCGACCGGTATGGCTGGCAAAAAGGCTTCAAAGGCAAATGGCATTTCACGATGTTTGTTGAAGGCGGCCGGATTGTTGACTATGCAGACTACAAGCTTATGACAGGCATTCGCGAAATTGCAAAAGTGCATAAAGGTGATTTCCGCCTGACAGCGAATCAAAACTTGATCATCGGCAATGTGTCTGTTCAAAGCAAGAAAAGAATCGATGCCCTTATTGATCAGTACGGCTTAACAGAAGGACGACACCACTCGGCAATTCGCCGCAGCGCGCTTGCGTGTGTAGCGTTTCCGACGTGCGGTCTCGCCATGGCAGAAGCAGAACGCTACTTGCCGACGTTGATGGACAAAATCGACATGATTATCGACGAAAATGGTCTTCGTGATAAAGAAATTACGATTCGTATGACTGGCTGCCCGAATGGATGTGCACGCCATGCTCTTGGCGAAATCGGCTTTATCGGCAAAGCGGTCGGCAAATACAATATGTATTTGGGCGCTGCGCATGACGGCAGCCGCTTAAGCAAAATGCACCGTGAAAATATCGGTGAAGAAGAAATTTTAAGCGAATTACGTGTTGTTTTGTCACGCTATGCAAAAGAGCGTCAGGAAGGCGAGCACTTTGGTGATTTCGTTATTCGTGCCGGCATTATCGAAGCGACAACAGATGGAACAAATTTCCATAACTAATAAAGATGTATAAGAGACAGGAATCCAATCCTGTCTCTTTTTTTGTTTAGTCTAAAAAGAGATTTTTACACATACGGATGGTAAAACACAAAGAATCAGGCGGCAGAAAGGAGAGAATAAATGGAGAAAAAAACGGTCGTTGGAGTAAAGTATGGGGACGTGACAGGAGACAGAGTGCCGGATATTGTCTATCTTACGGCCGTTCAAACGCCTAACAGTCCTTTTTTGCAGCAGATTACACTTGTTGTACAGTGCAGACGGACCGCTCAATCTTTCCGGATTCCACTGCGGGAAAATGCAGGATACCGTCCCACCATTTTTCTTGGGGATATGACGGGGAATAAGGTGAAAGATATTTTGGTCGTCATCAGTACTGGTGGAAGTGGCGGAACCATTTATGCATATGTTTTTTCGTTTCTAAATGGGCGATTTGCGCAAATTTTCGATGTGAATACGTTTAATGAAAAAGGGCAATACGATGTTCAGTATCAAAATAATTACAAGGCAGAGGTAACGAGTAAGGAGCCGGATAAACGGTACATACTGGATCTCACGACGAAGGGAAAGGAGTATTTAACCGAAATTTACAATTCGGATGGCACGTTGAAAAAGCCGATTCAAGGCTGGCTTTCGCCTCTGTCGGGGTTATATCCGATTAATTTTGAACGTGATGGCGTTTATGAGCTGGATGCTTATCAAGATATTGCGGGTCGTTACAATGCTGACCGGCTTGGTTATATGGAAAATGTGCTGAAATGGAATGGACGTACATTTGAGTCAGGCCGCCAATATGTAACAATCTTCGGCGAGGAACGGTAAGCGGCTGAGAAAATAAAACGCGCACCCGAAAATAAAGCGGCAAAAACCATTGTGGTTTCTCGTTTCAATTTTATGGGGTGCGCCTTTTAAGCAAACAGATAAGATGGATTAACGGCTAAGCTCCTGCTGAGCGAGGCGGACTAACCGCTTCGTTATTTCACCGCCGGTTGAGCCATTTGCCCGCGAAGCCGTGCCTGCACCGAGCGTTACGCCAAATTCGCTGGCAATTTCGTATTTAAATTGTTCTAATGCTTGTTCTGCACCAGGCACTAGAAGCTGACGACGATTATTGCTTGCCATGTTTTTTCACCACCTTTTTTGTTTGTTCATACTATTTGTTTTAAGCAGGTCAAACATGCAGGGAAACCGATAGCAAATGATATCGCTTTTGGAAAGATTCCACTTATGCATGACAGTGGAGAGTACGGTGATACTAAGGTTAAAATAAGATGTTTTGGAAGGTCTTGCTAAGGGTAAATGCTAAAGGCAGATCTATAATCAAAGGAGCGATTTTCATGCATCATGGATATCCAAAAGTGGGCGAGTCAATCCAAGCATTTATTAATGTGTGCGGGCAGCCATCACCTGATTCAACAAATAACATGATTTCATTTGACATTCCCGGCATTAATGCTAAATTGACATGCTGGATTGACGAAGAAAAGAACGTACATAAGCTGTCAAGCTCGATGCCGATGGGGGCACAAGCGGCGGTAGAATTGGCAAAGCGATTTTTGCCAGCTGATGCAGTACCAGCCGAAACCCATCTTGACACTGACTCTGCTAAATTAAACGCAACGGTTCAAACGTATGAACTGGAACAGAACCGGCAAAAAAAACAGGCGGTTATTACCGCCGATGAAACAGGTGCTTTTACTGTTTCCATTCAAGACTAAACGCTTCGGGCCATGGATGCCCCAAGCGTTTTCTTTTATGCGTGAAAAAGAGTTCGGTATAATGAGAAAAAAGGGGTCTGTGAAATGAAGACAATAGCTGACTTTGAAGCGGAATGGCAGGCGCGTATCCCGAACATCCAAACAGCTACATTAGGCATGGGCTGCTTTTGGAGCCCGGATGCCCGGTTTGGCGCCATGCCGGGCGTTATTCGGACTCGGGTTGGCTTTGCGGGAGGCACGACACATGAGCCGGTCTATCGGCAAATGGGCGATCATACAGAAACTGTGCAGATCGACTTTGATCCGTCGCTTCTTTCATTTGAAGATATTATCCGGACGTTTTGGGCGCATCATACGTCGACGCATCGTGTAACTTATAGAGAACGCCAGTACATGTCCATTCTGTTTTATCATGACCAACAGCAAAAACAGACGATTGATAAGGTGAAAAAAGAACTAGAACTGGAAAGGAAGGAAACGATTGAAACGGAGATTCAGCCGTTTACAGCATTCATACTGGCAGAAGACCGTCATCAAAAGTATCATTTGAAACGGTTTAAGCAAGCAGCGGGTATGCTGGAAACGTCTTTTCCGTCTGAAGCGTCTTTCATGAATTCTACGTTAATTGCCCGGTTAAATGGATTTGTAAAGGAATTTGGTACACTTCAAAATATTCATCAAGAAATAAAATTATGGAATATACCCGACTCTTCCCGGCATATACTACTTGATATGATGCAAAAGATCCGTTGGTGAAACGAGAAATAACGCTGTTTGAAAAACAATTAAACGCCCAGCTCATCGATTTTTTTGTTGATTGGGACTTTGATCAAGATAAAAGCACGATTTTATTCGTGCTAAAACCAACAGAATAACGGCAGCAATAAGCCAGGCATGGAACTGGATATAAGCCAAAAAGAAAAGGTGAATGGCCTTTCTTTTTGGCTTTTTTTATTTTTAGTGTAAAGGGGTTTGAAGACGTGGAAAAAAAGGCGACGGGTATCACAAAAAAACTTGTGGAAGCATCATGCCATATTGTGTACTGCTTTCATGAGTTGGAGACGTATGTGATGTATGCGGCCGCATACATCACGGCAGGTATGGAAAAAGGAAAGCATGTCCTGCTCGTAGAAAACCATAAAATCACACGGTTAATTGATCAAAAATTGCGTGCAGTATTAACCGAGGAGCAAAGGAAGCTGGTTCATTTGGAGACAAACGTGCGCATCCGGACATTCTCGTACCCGATTCAAAACGGCTACTTGTTTCTCGATTTAATGATTAATTAACAGAAATACGCCCTGCAATTAAGCAGGGCGTATTTCTGTTTGTTCCAGTGCTGCACCGATCGCTTTGATGGCTTCATATTCATCGAGTCCTTTTGCCGTTAACGTCATCTCATCTTTCATAGAGCCGAGCGACAAAATACCCATAATGGACTTTACGTTGATTTTCCGGTTTTGATATTCAAGGTAAATATCAGATACGTACTGGCTGGCCAAGTGGACGAGTGGTTTAGCGGTTTGCGGCGTAAAACCGCTTATATAAACAGTTTTGATAAACATGCTTGTCAAACCTTTCCTCGTAGAATAACAGTATTTAGTATACCCACTTCCATAAAAAATAGAACCCCTTTATTCATAATGAAATTTCCAAAAAAAGCATGCCTATCTACATATATATAGGGTAGAGAGTATGGTAACAATTGAATAGAAAAGAGGATGAATAAAAAGATGAAGAAGCTGTTGCTGTCAATAGCCGGGCTGTCTCTCTCCTTGAACCCATTTTCGGTGCAGGCGGAGGCAGGGACCCAAACGAAAGACCATGATGTGATTGTCATTTCATTTGATGGCATGCGGCACGATTTAACGAAAAACTATATGAAATCAGGAGACATGCCTCATTTGCAGGCACTGGTCGAAAAAGGTGTTTGGGCAAAAAAGCCGGAAACGATTATGCCTTCCTTAACAGCACCATCTCACGCTGCAATGTCAACCGGCGCGACACCGAATAAAACCGGCATTGTCAGCAATCAATTTCACGATTCTGATAAGGAATTTAACAATAAAGACGATGCTTTTCACACAACGATCAACGTGTCACCCATTTGGAGCGAAGCAAGCCGCCAAGGCAAAACAACCGCAACGGTTGCGTTTCCGGGTGCGAACCCCGATACAAAAAATCAGGCAGCGGACTATTCCGTCTTTTATGGTGATACGTGGGCAAAAAGCAGCTTAGAGCAGCTTTCATTCGAGGAAGCATCTGGCTGGATTGGCACCCCAAAAAGCTTTAGTCCGTTAAAGGACGCCACCTTTTCATTTAAGCTGAAAGACGCAAAAAATCGGACATTCTACATGCTTGCTGCGGATACAACGGACGATCAAAAAACGAACTATGACCAATTTATCCTCTCTGAAAACAAGCAAGTGGACGAATGGGATGGCAGGGCGAAAAGCAATGAATGGGGGGCGGTTCCACTGACGATGGACGGTGGAGAACAAGCAGGCTTTTCATTTAAAGTCAAACGAGAAACGACGGATTTGACAGAGCCTGTTCCCTTCTTCAAAACAGCGGTTACCTCCGGCTTATTGAGCGGACCGGACGGTTTTGAACAAGCGATTACCGATCAATTTGGCTTTTTTCCAGTTGAATCAGAAGATGAGGCATTTGAGAAAAAATGGATTACCCGCCGTGAATATGAAGAAATCAACGCCCGTTTCGTTACATGGATTACAGATGTTTCACTTTATATAAAAGAAACGTACGAACCGGATGCGCTCTTTTTTTACGGACCGCAAATTGACCACGAGGAGCATCATTATACATTGACCGACCCGCGCCAGCCCGGCTATACGAAGAACAAGGCGGACCTTTATGAAAGCTATGTGAAATGGGCGTATAAACTGGCTGATGATACTGTCGGCAAAACGATGAGCGCCATGGATGAAAATGACCATCTCTTCATTGTATCCGATCATGGCATGGAAGCAGCCCATACAATGCTCCAGCCGAACGCTGTATTAAAAAACGCAGGACTCCTTACAGTCGATCAAGAGGGCAAAATCGATTTTTCCAAAACGAAAGTGTACGCCGTGCCAAGTGGATCAGCCGCGCATGTCTACATTAACGCCAAATCAACCGAAAAAAATGGCATTGTGGCGGATAATGAAGTGGAATCCGTCCAGCAACAGGCAATCAACGCATTCAAGCAGGCCGAAGTAAAGCTGAAGAACCAGGACGCCATGCTCGAACTTGCGCTGGAAGCCGTTTTGTCCGAAAAAGAAGATGAATGGCTGTCAAAGCTTCCCGAAGCGGACATGAAAGATGTTTGGCAGGCGGGTATCAACAAGACCATTCATCCATATGAAACGATCATTTCGTCACCTGATCCTGAAGAGAAGCCGCTGGGCCATGCCCATTCCGGTGACATTTTGCTTATTGGTGCGCCCGGGTACATGATGGCGAATGGAACAGACAAAACGAGCAAGTCTGCAGTCGAGCTTGGTACACATGGCGGCGATTCGGCCAAGCAAGACTTGCGACCAGTGTTTACAGCCATTGGTTCTTCTTTTAAAGAAGGGGAAACAGTTGGGAAAATATCTACACTCGATCTTGCACCAACGATCTATGATTTGCTTGGTATTAAAGCACCAGCATTCATAGAAGGCGAAATAAAAACTAATTTATGGAAATGGAAAAAAGGGAAGGCTGCTTATTAATAAGCAGTCTTTTTTTATTGAAAATGTATTGACACTCAAAACAAAAAAGTGTTATTATAATAAATTTGAATAAAATATTATAGTGTGTTATCTTTAAAATAGGAACAATCCATGGAGGTGGATCATTTGTTTGAAATTGGCGACAAGATTGTATATCCGATGCATGGTGCAGGCGTAATCAATGCCATTGAGGAAAAAGAGATTCTAGGGAAAACGCAGCAATATTTCATTATGGCTTTTCCAGTAAAAAAATTGCAGCTAATGATTCCAATAGCGAAAATGGATAAATCAGGGATGCGGCTCGTACTGAATATGACCGCTATTGAAAAAGTAATGGACATGTTTCAGCAGGGAGAAATCGATCGGTCATTGACATACAAACAAAGATACAAGATCAACACCGACAAAATGAAAACCGGGATGACAAGAGACGGAGCTGAAGTCATCCGCGATTTAATGCTGGTTAAAAAAGAAAAAGCATTAAACTCAAATGAAAAAACGATGCTTCGAGATGCTATGCAATTTCTCGTCAGCGAGCTCAAACTAAGCAATAGCATGACGGAACCTCAGGCGGCTGACTTATTACATGACCGGCTTAACTGGGAAAAGAATGCCGGTTAAACAAATGCCATGATGAAAAAAGCTGAGAAGCTTTTTTTTATTTGAAAAAAACAGAAAACTCAAGAAGGAAAAATCAAAAATTATTTCTTTTCTAAGAAATTACATGTCAAAAGTCTTGAATGAAAGAAGATTGATAGTTGCAATGACCTATTCTCTTCCTCCATAATAAAGAAAGAATGTACCTTATAGAATGTGGAGGATCACTATGTTTCCTTTCCTTAAAGATAAAAAAGAAAAAGAATTTAAAGCCGTAATACAGTTTCCAGAAAAATCCGCCATTGCCGCTTCCGCAGACGACGGTTTAGCGCCACGCCTTTACTATATGGGTTATACGCAGGAGCAGGTGGACATGCTTCGGAAAATAGCACCGGTTATGAATGAAATCTTGGACGACGTGCTTGAAACGGTGTTGGATCATTTGGTAAAAAGCCCGGAAATGGCGCAAATTGCGCAGGATCATTCCAGCAGAGAAAGACTAAAAAAAGTATTCGCTGACTATTTCCGCAGCTTGCTGACAGGAAAAATGGATGAATCGTTTTTACAGATGCGCCAGCGTATGGGGCAGACTCATAATCGGTATTCTGTCCCGGTTACTTGGTTTGTAGCATCCTATTCTGCTTTTAACACACTCATTATTCCAAAAGTCGTTGAGCATTTTCAAGACGACCCTGAACAACTTTCAAAAGCTATTCAGGCGATTACGCATGCCATGAACTTGGATGCACAAATGGTGATTGATCAATATATGAACGTCCGGCTTCAAGAATTAAAACGGGCAAACGAAGCCAAAAGCACCCTTCAGCAGGAAATCGTCTCCGTCAGTCAGGAAGTTGCTGCATCTGTTGAGCAGACAGAAGCGGCTATTTCAGATACGAGTTCAAGAGCGTCGCAAATTTTGCAGGAAACCGGCCAAACAGAAAAAAGCAGTAAAAACCTGGTCGGGTTAACCGTCCAAAATGAAGAACAAATGCAAGAAATGGAAGGACAGTTTAAACAGTCGACCCAAAAAGTCAGCGCTTCTTTAGTAGGAATCAGTGAACTGAAACATACTTCAGAAGAAATTATCAGCATTACAAAAGGCATTGAAGACATCGCGGATCAGACAAATTTGCTTGCTTTGAATGCATCAATTGAAGCGGCACGCGCCGGGGAGCATGGCAAAGGGTTCTCGGTTGTTGCCAGTGAAGTACGGAAGCTTGCCGAACATTCCAAGGTGATGAGCAACAGCATCAATACATTAATCGGTCAAAACAATACGAACATCACCCGGCTTGTCGGCCAGATGGAAGAAGTAAATCAGTCAAATGAGCAGTCACAATTGAAACTACAGCAGGTCAAAGGCGGACTTTCTACTGTTAAAATGGAAATGGAAAACTATTTGACGATGTTTGGACGAAATAAAGAAGATCTTGATCAAATTGTCCTGTCTATTCAGGAAATTAGCCAAACGACAGAAGGACTGTCGAAACTGACAACCAATCTGCTCGAAAAAGCGGAACAAACGATGTAATCCACAAAAGAGTGTTTGAGAGTCTATCAACGGACTTCCGGATACTCTTTTTTTGTACAGTTAATGGAGTCATTGATTAATAGAACGAGTGAAACTATAATGGGAATAAGTGTTTGTGACGACATATGTGCTTCCGTGGATTGCGCTGTACTGGCTGGTCCGGCTTGCGAAAGCAATTGAGAAGGGAAGAGTTTAACATGACGATTCAATATTGTTTTGATACGGGCATTACAGCTGAAAAGTTATCCGAGGTGTTCCAATCATCCGGCATTCGCCGCCCCGCAGACGATCTGCCCCGACTGCAAAAAATGATTGATCATGCCGATTTGATTGCGGAGGCGTGGAAAGAAGACGAGCTTATCGGTGTAGCGCGTGTGGTGACCGATTTTTCCTATTGTGCGTATATATCGGATCTTGCAGTGAAAAAAGAGATGCAGGGACTCGGAATTGGCGCAGCGCTGCTTGAACGTGTGAAAGGCACGCTTGGTGACGAGGTGACGCTTGTTTTGCTGTCAGCACCGAATGCGATGGATTTTTATCCGAAGCAAGGGTATGAAAAAGCGGACAACGCATTTCGGATTATGCGGAAGAAGTAATCTAATTGGAAAAAGGGGAATTTGACATGACACATTTTTTGTTTAATCAATTAGCGTTTGTCCGCGGCCAGGCGTTAAAAGCGGCGAAAGACATTAGCGAAGAAACCTCGTTAATTGTACCGAATCGGTTTAACAACAATATTAAATGGAACCTTGGACACATTTATCTCGTGCAGGAGCGGTTTGCGTTTTATTTTATCGGAGAAGAAATGGTGCTGCCGGATTCTTTTCATGACTGGTTCGGCCGCGGAACAAAACCGGCAGACTGGCAGGGAGAGGTGCCAAAAACCGATGAATTGCGGGCGCTTTTAGAGCAGCAGACAGAGCGAATTGAGCGGCAGATCGGACACCGTATGTCAGAATCCACAGCCGAGCCGTTCGTGACATCAGCAGGCATGAAGCTGTCAACCGTTGAAGAATTTTTAACATTCAGCCTGTATCATGAGGGGCTTCATACCGAAACGATTAAATCCATTAAACGGTTTTTATAAAGCCAAAAAGCGGGTTTCCTATGAGAAACACGCTTTCTTCTACCCGTTAAAATTCCTGTATCATCAGGATGCTGATCAAAAAAGAAAGGACAAGGAAAAACGCCAGAACTGCACCGAGCAGCGTTTCATTGTGACCATCTTTGCCGGCCTGCACCTTTTTCAGCAATGAGGCAGCCGTTAGAAAAAACAGGACGGCTAGAATGGACGGGACTAAAAAAACAGAGGCAATCATTTAAAAACCTCTTTCTTATTGTAGTTTTAATTCCATTATTTGTTTGATATCATTGTAGCACGAATTATTTATCGGACAGGGGGGCAGTCGATGATTCAGCTTGCTTATTTCACACGTGATGATTTTGCGCAGTTGATGCAATGGATTCCGACTGAGGCATTTATGATTCAGTGGGCTGGTACCGGCTTTACATTCCCGCTTCATGTTCATCAGCTGGAAAACTATATAAAGGAAGCAAATCATTCAGGTGCGGATACGTTTGTTTACAAAGCGATTCATCAAGAAACCGGGCGTGTTATTGGTCATATTTCCTTAAAAATCGACCGGCGCAATGAGTCGGCGCGAATCGGGAAAGTGCTGATCGGTGATGAATCGATACGTGGGGAGGGAATGGGATTACACGTTATTGAAGCAGCAGTGGACATGGTCTTCAGCACATTCAAGCTGCACCGTGTCAGCCTCGGTGTATTTGATTTCAACCGTGCGGCGCTTGCTTGTTATGAAAAAGCGGGATTTCAAAAAGAAGGCCTGCTGCGTGATGCCCGCAAAGCAGGGAACGAATTTTGGAACCTATGGGAAATGAGTTTACTTGAAGAAGAGTGGAGAAAACGGTCTTCTTGAGACCGCATGAACAACGTTTGAAAAGAATGGACGTTATATACATGTGTTTCATTAACCAATTTTCTGTCATTAAGTGATCCTGAATTTAGAAAAACGAGTTGATCGCGTGTATCCAGCAACGTCTGTAACCGCTTTTTTATTTGGAAGCACGCCGAACAGAATAATGGATAACAATGAAGGGATGATTAAATGAGGTGAAAGCAAAACGCAAGAAACGGGTCTTGATTTTCGTTTTATTCTTACTTCTGCTGATTCCGTTTTCGTACGTTCAAAACAATATCTTGACGGTTACGGAAATCCAGGTTGAATCACGAGAGATTCCACTCGGGTTCGATGGATATCGGATTGTCCAGCTGTCGGACCTTCACAGTAAACTATTCGGAGACAATCAACAGGTGCTGGTGGAAAAAGTAAAAGCGCAGCGTCCGGATGTCATCTTTTTCACAGGAGACTTAATTGACCTTCGGCGGGGTAACGAACAAGCCGGATATAAACTGATGGAAGAAATGGTTAAAATCGCTCCGGTTTATTTTGTAACAGGCAACCATGAGTGGCAGGTATTTACGGAAAAAGAAAAAAGACTGCAAAAAATGAGTGTAAATGTTTTGCGAAATGAGCGTGTGAATCTTCAGCGTGAAGGAGACACCATTCATTTGATCGGCATTGATGATCCGTTAATAACTGAAACAGAAGAAGCGCTCAAGAAGTCGGCGCAGACAGGGGAAAAGCTGGATCGATACACGATTTTGCTTTCGCACCGCCCCGAGTTGTTTTATGACTATGTGGAAGCTGGCATGGATTTAACATTTACCGGCCACGCGCACGGCGGACAAATCCGCATTCCATTCGTTGGCGGATTGTTTGCGCCGGGGCAGGGGTTTTTCCCAAAATATACCGCTAGTGCGCATACGAGGGGCTCGTCGACGATGATCGTTAACCGCGGTCTCGGCAACAGTATGGCCCCGCAGCGTATCTTTAACCGGCCGGAAATTGTCGTAACAGAGTTGAAAAAAACACGCTAAAAAAAGCGGTCTGCTTGTGCAGCCGCTCCTTCTTATTTATTTCGAAACGCCATGCGCCCATTTAGTATTTGGTTCGGGCTTTTTAGTTGAAACATGCCTGCTTCTTGTGAATAGTCGATCTTCACTTCTTCGTCATAAAAAACCATTTTGGGTTTTTCCACTAAAATCGGCATGTCATTTGTTTGAAGCAGCACATCGTGATCGGCATCCGCCTCGTCCACGTACCAAAGAGTCGGGATGCCGTTCAGCACGCAGCCGTTCCCTTCCGTGTCCCACTTCAGTTTTAAAATGCCGTCTTCGCGATTTTTTAGCGCATGTATTTTTTCGGAAGCTGCTGGTGTAATCGTAATCTCCATCATATACCCGTCCTTTTTCTTTTCAGTATAGCATACAGCATGTCAGCCGTCTTTTTTTGGTTACTCGATTATCGTTCACATAAAAAGGGAAAGCGGTATAATAAGGAAAGAGGCGTGAGATAGGGGATGATGATATGGATCGAAAAGATCGGGCACTTTATGAAGAAATCAATGAAAAAGCAACAGATATAAGCAAAAAATGGTTTGATACTCGTCAAAAAATGGACGGATCCGTTTATGCGAAAAATGCCGATACAGCCATTGAAAAACAGCTGAGGGAACAGCACCTTTTTACAATTCAGACAATTGCGAGCGGATTTCTTCCAGATCAAGAATTGTTTGACGAAAACCTGTCTCAGTGGACAAAAATTGTGGTCCAAAGCCGGCTTGAATGGGATACGCCCATTTACGAAGTAATTGCCGCAATTAATAAAACGAGAAACCTTATTTGGGATTTTATTACAGATTACAGTCTGGTCCGCGAAGAAATTGAAAAAAAGGATGTATTACGCTGGAGTGCGATCTATCATCCGATTTTGGATATGCTCATTAGCGAATTTTCCACACAGTATTACCGGCTGACCCGCAGTCGATTAAAAGGGCAGGAAAGGCTGATTGAAGAAATAGACTCGCCCGTTATTCCCGTATCAAAAGGAATTGCCGTATTGCCATTAATCGGTATAATGGATGAAAGGCGTGCGGCGTCCTTATTTGAGTCCGTTCCGGTAAAATGTGTCCAAAAGCACATAACGCATCTTGTGATGGACCTTTCCGGCTTGAACAACATCGACACCTTTGTGGCCAATCAGTTGTTTCAATTAACACAATCACTTCAGCTGCTTGGAGTGGAAACCGTTCTTTCCGGCATTCGTCCGGAAGTCGCGCAGACCGCTATTCACTTAGGTTTAAACTTCAGCCAGATCAAAACGTTCCACGGCCTGCCTCAAGCGCTGGTTCATTTAGGATTTGGAAAATAAATAAGAAAGAGCAGTTCAGTTTTCGGTGCACCCCGGTTTTTGAACATCGAAACGGTTAACATCCTTCTTTGATTTATGCCAACCATCTTGTTCACACCAGTCATTATCGGATTATCTATTTAGTATGGAAAAAGTTTAATAATCGCAATAAAGCCCGGATCACATAATGATCCGGGCTTTTCATTTTCGTTATTCTGTTTCTTCTTCCGTTTCTGTATCTTCCATTTCTGTGTCTTTTGTTTCCGTTTCTTCCATGTCAGTGTCGGTATCTGTTTCTTCTTCCTCAGCGCCACAGCCCGCCAAAACACCAAGTGTCAAAAACGCAGCCATCCCGCCAGTAACGAACTTTTTCTTTAAAATAGAACCCAAACCGAAAACCTCCTCAGAAAATGTAAGATGAAAAGCACTATTCCATTTCCCGAATTCAAGAAGGGTAAACAAATTTTTGCTATATTTACATATTCTTTACATTACATTAAAACAAACAAAAAAGGGGGCGTTCCGGATGGGCATTCGGAACGCCAAACAATGCACAATGAATCGGTGGGGTAAAGCTAAAGTGATAATGATTATCATTACCGGTTACAACTATTATCTTATCCGCTTCTTCCAATTTTGTCAATAAGTAATTGAAAATGATTTTCAAGTAATTTAGAAAGAAAAAGAAAAACAGGCGCTTTCTTTTCTAGATAAGTTTGTTTCTTCATTAAAAGGAGACGTGGCTGAAAAAGCAAAACTGAATTTATCAACCTATGCAGAACAGCTGAAAGAGGAATGGATGAATAAAAAGTAATGCCAATATGAGCAATCATTGAAACAAAATGTTACTTCATTCGTATAAAAGAGGAGCGAATGGAGTGGATGATTGATGAAAAAAGAAATAAAAGAACCGGAACAGTGTATTTCCTCACGTGCAGTGGCCATGTGGCGGATGAGCCGGATGATTGGCCACGTTATTGCGCTGCTTATTTTGGCAGCACTGATCGGAATGGATATGGCGTTTCATTGGTGGAACTGGATCGGCTGGGTGCTGTATGGACTGGTTGGGCTCACGGTTTTATCCGGTATTTATTCGATTGGTGTGGAACCGGCCATTTTACAGAGCACGTGGCGCTACGATGTAAGCGAAGAGTACATACAGCTGAAGCATGGAGCGCTGACACACGTTCACGTGCTTGTTCCAATGACAAAAGTGGAATATGTCACGACTAATCAAGGGCCGATTATGCGGAAGTATGGATTATACAATATTCAAATTGGCACGATGGCATCGTCTCATCATATTCCGGCTGTGCCGGAATCAGAAGCGCTTGCTTTGCGGGAACAAATTGCCCGGCTTGCGCAAGTAAAGGACGGCGAATAGGATGAAAAAGCGTCTTCATCCCATTCGAATTCTTTTCTCAATGTCCTATATGGTGAAAAATTTATTTTTCCCCGCCATCTTTTTATTTGTTTTTCATTCGGCTGCTGAAGCGAAGTGGGTCGTTTGGGGCCGATATGGTTTTTTCATTTTTATCCTGTTCAGCATGATTGGAGCGGTTTTAACGTGGTGGACGTTCCGGTATGAATTTCGTGAGCAGACGCTTCACGTTCACAATGGCATTTTCGTGAAGTCAGAACGGCACGTGCCGCTTGAACGCATTCAAAACGCTCATCGGCACACATCCTTTTTTCACAAGCTGTTTCGTATGACATCTTTATCGCTTGAAACAGGCGGGGACGAAGCATCTGTAAAACTTGATATGATCCTGTTAAGAGAAGCAGATGGTATTGAACAAATGCTGAACGAGGAAATGGAAGAAGATACACGAACGGTTCATTTTAGCGTGACCAGCCGTGAGCTTTTCAAAGCATCGTTTACTTCGTTTAGTTTTTTTGCGATTATTCCGATTCTCGCTTCCGTTTATTTCACAATTGATGAATTCTTTAAGCTGAGTGGATTGACACGCGAAGTGGCTGATTATGTGATGGCGGCGCTTTGGCTGCTCGTTCCGATTATTTTCGCTTTTTTTGTATTCGGTGCGGCGGCTGGCATCATTACGACTTATTTACGCTATGGGAACTTTAAAATTATGTCGGATGAGGAACGGATTTACTTGAAAAAAGGTGTGTTGAATGAAACGCTTTTTACGATTACAAAAGAAAAAGTGCAAGCGGTAAAATGGAAACAATCGCTGTTAAAACGATGGTTTGGACTGGTCGAGGTGGAGCTGATCAGTGCCGGAAACACAGGAGAAGAAGAGCTTGAGACGAATTCATTGTTTCCATTTTTACCAGTGGGGGAAGCAGCGCGTATCGTAGAAGAACTGCTTCCGGAATATAAAATAGAAATGGAGATGGAAAAGCTTCCACGCGAGGCACTTTGGATTAAGCTCATGCGGCCAAGTTATCTATGGATGATTGCTACAATTATATTGCTTTGGTGGCAGCCGGCTTATTGGTACGGTTCGCCGATATTGCTTATGCTGCTGCTGTTTGGCAGATGGCTCGAGTTTAAGCAGGCCCGTTATTTAATCAATGGGTCCTTTTTGCAAATGAAATCCGGGATTTTCACAACGGAATTGCTGGTCACAACCCGTGAGAAAATACAGGAAATCGATGTGAAAGAAGGGCTGCTGCAGCAAAAGTGGAATTTGTCGACGATCCGTATTGCCAACCGGGCAAAGCCCGTCCATTATGCTGCCATGATGGATGTACCGGTTTCTGTTGCGAGCGCATTTTATGACTGGTATGCAAAACGGAAATAAAAAATCCGCCCTGGCTCAAGAGGCCGGGGCGGATTTTTTATCGAATAACGGCCGTTGTTAAGCCATTTTTCGCTGTCATTAAACGGGCAAGATAAGCGATGACAATGACCGCATAAATAATCAGCCATACATTGATTGTTCTGTGGATAATCGCCATGCCGAGGAATCCGGCAGCAAGCAAATAATATGTCATTGGCAGGAGGACACGGCGGATGAGCGCACCTTCTTTACCGATTAGTCCGACTGTCGCGGAAGCTGCGACAACATTATGCACGCAAATCATATTACCGGCCGCACCGCCGACAGCTTGAAGCGCCACAACAATGCCGGACTGCTGCACATCAAGACCGATATTGCCGGCCGCTCCAAATTGGAACAACGAAAACATCATGTTGCTGAATGTGTTGCTTCCGGCGATAAAAGCGCCAAGTGCGCCAACGGCAGGTGCCGCGATCGGCCAGAAATCACCGGCAACAATAGATACACTTTCCGCCAAAATAAGCGGCATGTTTTGCCCAGCTAAATACTCTGTTGCCGCATTAACTTTATCCGCCGCAAGCGACGTGTTCAAGAAAATTTTGATCATCGGGACGGCGAAAATAAGGGCGACTCCGGCTGAAACAGCCGTTTTAAATGAATTTTTCCACGCGGCTGTGTACGCTTTTGTGTTCATCTTATGAAGGAAAAAGGTCAAAACAGACACAACGATAAAAACAAAGCCCGGCAAAAAAAGCGGCGTTGACGTTGTTGTAATACCAGAGCCGAATGTATTTTCGAACACAAGAGTAGGCGCTTTTAAAGCCGCCGTTAAAGGCTCGACTGTACGCGATGCAACAAGCAGCCCGGCAACCAAAATGTACGGAAGCCACGACATGCCCATTGAGATTGACCGCTGTGATCCTTCTTCGCGTTCCGGCTCATGATTCAGCTTGCCGAACCAGTCTTCTTCCCACTGGCTTCTTGGCGCAAAATCAAATACTTCATCCTTTGGCATAAACAAGCCTTTCTTCGCAGCTGGAACAACGATCAACAACGCAACAAGTGCACCGAGCAGCGAAGGGAATTCCGGACCAAGAAGCACGCCGATGATGTAGTAAGGAAGAGTAAAGGAAATTCCGGCAAATAGGGCGAATTTCCATACTTTCAATCCTTCACGGAATGATTTATTTGGTCCAAAGAAACGAGTCAGTGTTGCTACGACAAGTAAGGGAATTAACGTTCCAACAATCGCATGAATCATTGCCACATTAGACGTTATGTACATTAAATACTCTGCATAGTTCATTCCTGTACCTTGCAGACCGGAAAGTACTGCAGGCTGATCTGTTAAGCCGGTGTTGACGCCAATCTGAATTGGTGTTCCGATTGCACCAAATGAGACAGGTGTACTTTGGATAATGAGTGACACCATAACGGCAGCCATCGCTGGAAAACCGATAGCGACTAAAAGTGGCGCGGCGATCGCAGCGGGTGTTCCAAATCCGGCAGCGCCTTCAATAAAGGAACCAAACAGCCAGGCAATTAAAATCGCTTGAATGCGGCGATCTGGTGAAATGCCGATAAACCCACGGCGAATCGTATTAATGGCACCGCTTTCTTTTACGGTGTTTAATAAAAGAACAGCACCAAAAACGATAAAGATAACTTCCAAAGCAGTAATGACGCCGTTAAAGGCAGCACCTGCAACAACATTGCCGTCCGTCCCCCAAACGAATAAGGCAAGGGCGGCTGTAACAACTAACGCAACAGGCATTGCACGGTTGGCCGGCCAGTTTAAAATAACTAGAAAAAACATAATGGTTAGTATGGGCACAATCGAAATAAGTGATAATGTAAGCAAGCTCATTCTTTTTTCCCTCCCTAAGTAAGCGATTTCAATTATAAATTGATTAGGTCATCAGATGACCTGTTTTGATTATACGGGTAACGTTTTCAAAAAATCAATAAAAATTTTTCTTTGTTGTGTATATAATAGACGAGAGGTGAGGTCGACGTTGAAATATAAACAAATTAAACCGAAAAAAATATATGAAGAAGTAGCGGACACGCTGCTTGATTCGATTCGCTCTGGTGAATTACAGCCGGGTGAAAAGCTTGATTCTGTTCAGCAGCTGGCTGAAAGCTTTCAAGTCGGACGGTCTGCGATTCGGGAAGCACTCACATCACTTCGAGCGATGGGGCTTATTGAAATGCGGCAGGGAGAAGGCACGTACGTAAAAGCATTTGAACCTGGAGGGATTGCCTTTCCGCTGCAACGTGCTCTTTTAATGAATCAGGCAGATCTGCAAAACTTGATGGAAGTACGCAAAATTTTAGAAACAGGCATTGCTGTTTCGGCTGCCAGACGGCGTACAGATGAAGATATTGCGGCGATGAATGAAGCTCTTTCCGACATGGTCGCTTATTCGGGCGATCCAGAAAAAGGAGAAAAAGCGGATTTGGCCTTTCATTTAGCGATTGCCTCATCAGCCGGAAACGATTTACTGCTCAGCTTGATGAATCATGTATCCGATATGACCGCCGAATCAATGCGGGAAACGCGGCGCATTTGTTTATACGAAGCGAGTGCCACAGTTGAACAGTTAAATCAGCAGCACGATGCTATTTTCAAAGAGATTCATGCAGGTAATCCGGAAGAAGCCCGTACAGCCATGGCCGCTCACTTGGACTATGTCGAAAACGTGTTGCGAGACTATATGAAAATGAATTGACATCGCACTATTTTGAGTGATTTCGCACAAAATTTATCAAAATCGCACCATTTCATCTGCTTTCGCACCAATTGTGAAAAAATTGCTCGTTAACCAGGTAACATTGCACCACTTTAGGAAAAAGCCGCACATAAGCCGGCTTTTTTTTGTATGCAAGAAAATCATTGGAAAATGAAAGCGTTTGTTGTATCATAAAAAGAAATCATATTATACAGGTCATCAGATGACCTTACTTTTGGGGTGAGCAACGTGAAGGTTACGCTTTTTATCACATGTATCGTCGATATGTTTCAAGCAGATGTGGGCAAAGCAACAGTAGAAGTGCTTGAGCGGCTTGGCTGTGACATTGAGTTTCCAATGGGGCAGGTGTGCTGCGGCCAGCCGGCATATAACTCGGGCTATGTAGAAGATTCAAAAGACGCGATGAAAAAAATGATTGCAACATTTGAAAACGCGGAAGTGGTTGTGACGCCTTCTGGTTCATGTGCAACGATGTTTAAAGAATACCAGTACATTTTTCATGATGACCCGGTTTGGCATCCGCGTGCGGAAAGATTGGCCGCGAAAACATATGAGCTGACTGAATTTATTGTCGACGTGCTGAAAGTGAAAAATGTCGGGGCGAAGCTGAACGGTGTGGCAACCTATCATCCATCGTGCCACATGACACGCCTTCTCGGTGTAAAAGACGCGCCGATGACATTGCTTCAAAACGTCGAAGGGCTTCAGTTTGTTCCTCTGCCAAATGCGCATAACTGCTGTGGCTTTGGCGGCACGTTTTCTGTAAAAATGGGCAATATTTCCGAGCAGATGGTTGACGAAAAAGTAGATTCAGCAGTACAAACAAAAGCAGACTTCTTAATTGGCGCGGATGGAGGCTGCTTAATGAACATCGGCGGCCGAATTGAACGAAGAGAAAAACCAATCCGCGTCATGCACATCGCGGAAGTGTTAAACAGCCGGTGAGGGGGATAATAACATGGCAATGAAAATCGGTGAAGGCAAATTTAAAGACAACGTCAATAAAAATATGGAAGATACGTTTATGCGCGGCGCGGTGGCCAGCGCACAAGAACGGCTCCGCACACGCCGGCTCGATGCGGCGGAAGAACTCGGCAACTGGGAAGAGTGGCGGTCGCATGGAGAAGAAATCCGCAAGCACGTGTTAGATAACCTGGACTACTATTTGCATGAGCTGACCGAAAATATTCAAAAGCGCGGCGGGCACGTGTTTTTTGCTGAAACGGCTGATGAAGCGAATTCGTATATTCGGGAAGTCGTCAACGGGAAAAATGGCAAAAAAGTGGTCAAAGCTAAATCCATGGTCACAGAAGAAATCGGCTTAAATCAAATTTTGGAAGATGAAGGGTGCGAAGTGATCGAAACGGATCTCGGCGAGTACATTTTACAGCTTGATGAGCATGATCCACCGTCTCACATCGTCACGCCGGCGCTTCATAAAAACAAAGAACAAATTCGCGACGTGTTTGCCCAAAAGCTTGATTACAAGCTCACATCAAAACCGGAAGAACTGGCGCTTCACGCTCGTAAAAAGCTGCGCCAGGAATTTTTAACAGCGGACATCGGCATCACCGGCTGCAACTTTGCGATCGCGGAGTCCGGATCTGTGGGACTTGTGACAAACGAAGGAAACGCGGGTCTTGTATCAGACATGCCGAAAACGCAAATTACGGTAATGGGCATGGAGCGGATCGTGCCGACATTTGAAGAATTCGACGTGCTTGTGAGCCTGCTGACACGCAGTGCAGTCGGTCAGAAATTAACAAGCTACATCACAGCCCTGACAGGCCCTCGCGAGGAAGGGGACGCTGATGGACCGGAAGAATTCCACCTTGTCATCGTGGATAACGGACGTTCGAAAATTTTAGGAACGGAATTTCAGTCGGTGCTGCAGTGTATTCGCTGTGCGGCGTGCATTAATGTCTGCCCGGTGTACCGTCATATTGGCGGCCACTCTTACAACTCGATTTATCCAGGACCAATTGGCGCTGTGCTCACACCACTTCTCGGCGGCTACGATGACTTTAAGGATTTGCCTTACGCATCAACGCTTTGTGCCGCTTGTACGGATGCCTGTCCGGTGAAAATTCCACTTCATGAGCTGCTGCATAAGCATCGGCAAGTTATCGTCGAGCGGGAAGGGCGCGCTCCGATTTCAGAAAAACTGGCGATGAAAGCATTCGGGCTTGGCGCAGCATCTAATCCGATGTATGCGGCCGGCTCTAAGATGGCCTCTGCGATGATGAAGCCGTTTACGAAAAACGACCGTATTTCAAATGGGCCTGGACCGCTGAAAGCGTGGACGGAAATCCGCGAATTTCCAGCGCCGAACAAAGAACGGTTCCGTGACTGGTTTAAAGAACATGAAAAAGGAGGCGGCGAAAAATGATCCACCACCGTGATTCTTTTTTAAATAACGTGGCCGCTCAGCTTGGCCGCAGCCGCAATACAAGCGTGAAGCCGGAGCGAAACTGGCAATTCCGTCCGCAGGATAAAACACTTGCGGACAAGTCACCAGACGAACTGATGAACGTGTTTCGCGACCAATGCCAGCTTATTCATACAGAACTTATTGAAACGACCGGCGAAAAATTAGCAGACGTACTGGAAGCGACGGTTAATTTATATGGCGGTGGCCCGGTCTCCATTTGGCAGGATCCGCGCTTTGCTGAGTTTGGTCTTGGCGGATTGATCAACGAAATGTGGCCGGCACGCAACGTTGAAGTAAACGAATGGGATGCTGCCCGCGGCAAGGAAAATGTGGCGGAAGCGGAACGAGCGAATATCGGCATTACGTTCAGTGACATGACACTTGCGGAATCCGGCACAGTCGTTTTATTTTCCGGTGCAGGAAAAGGCCGTTCTGTCAGCTTGCTGCCGCATAAGTATATTGCGATTATCCCGAAAAGCACGATTGTCCCGCGCATGACGCAGGCGGCGCAGGAAATTTCCCGCCGCGTTCAGGCAGGGGAAACCATTCCTTCGTGCATTAATTTCATCACAGGTCCAAGCAACTCCGCCGACATCGAAATGAACCTCGTGGTTGGCGTGCATGGACCTGTGAAGGCCGCTTATATCGTGGTGGAAGATTGCTAGGAAAAAGAAACGTCACAGCTATTCACGCTGTGGCATTTTTTTTTGTGGAAATTCCGTTTTACGATCAGATTGAAAACGATTACAATAAAAGAGGTTTTAGAAAGGTGGGTGACGAATGGGACGGATGAAAGAAAAGATGTTCTATTATTTTAAAGTAACTATTTTAGATAGCATTCAACGAAAACTAATGGGGACACTCCTGCTTGTCATGATGGTTCCGCTTCTCGTATTTATGCTAATCTCTACGCAAATTTCAAGAGGCACGGTCGAATCCTCGGAAATAAGCTCAAATATTTCGAGGATAGAACTGTCCGGCAGCTACATAGAGGAGCAGATTCGCTGGTATGATGAATTTTTATTCGATGCTATTGTGGATGAACAGCTGGTGCCCAGTATTTCATCAGTGGATAATATCGGTACGGCTAATGCGTTTAATACGCAATCCTATATTAAAGACAAGCTCTTTAGCTTGTTTAACGGGCGAGATGATGTCGCTGCAGCTTCCCTTATTTCGTTTGAAGCGAACCAGCTGTATAAAGTGGAAAACAACGATTTCTTCGTTTATCCTTATTTGGATTTGCCAGTTCGCCAAGAAAACAAAGATGCCATTTTTGGTGTGAACAAGGAAATAGGTACATTTTCATTCGAACGATACATTTATCGCTTCGAAGATCAAAAAGCAGTCGGGAAAATTCAAATTAATGTTAACTTTTCATTAATGGATCACATTGCGGAAAACCTAAAAAGTAATGAAGGAGAACATATTTTGCTTCTCGACTCAAATGGAACTGCCCTTTACAATCCGGATGAAATTAAATTCACGGAATCTTTCAGCCGTAAAATAGCGGAACAATCAGAACAAATTACCTATGCCAAAGAAGAAGAAAACTATTATTTTCTTCAAACAATGATGGACGGCGAATTGACACTTTTAAAAATGGTTCCAGAAGAAGTCATGATGGTGGGCGCTGTTCATATCGGCCGATCCGGCATCGTCATTCTAATTATTTCAATGATCTTAACGGTCATTTTGTCTATCCTTGTATCGAACCAAGTTGCGAAGCCGATAGTCTCATTAACGAAAGCTATGGAGCGCGTGGAAGAAATGGATTTTCACGTTAATATGAAAGTAGACCGTACAGATGAAATCGGCACCCTTCATCGCAAGTACAAAGAGATGATCGATCGAATACGGGATCTTATTGAAAAGAATTATAAACGTGAAATGGAAACGAGAGATGCGCAGTTTCTTGCTTTACAAGCGCAGATTAACCCTCACTTTCTTTACAATACACTTCAAGTAATTGGGGGAATGGCGCTTAAAAATGGGGCGGAAGAAATTTATAAAATGACGCAGAAGCTGGCGCTGATGTTCCGTTATATCACAAAAAAACAAGGGGATCTCGTACCGATGCGAGAAGAAGTTGACCACTTAAAAAACTATTTATATATTCAGCAAGTCCGCTTTGGAGAAAATATTTCAGTCCATCTGTTTGTAGATGAATCTGTAAACGAAGCATTGATTCCTCTTTTATCCCTTCAGCCAATTATTGAAAATTCGTTTAAGCATGGTTTTGAAACTCAGGTTGAGAAAGGTATCATCAAAATTGATATACAAGAAGTATTTGATGAAATTGATATAACAATTGAAGACAACGGGGCAGGAATGAGTGAAGAACGACTACTAGAAGTCAGAAAGAAGCTTGCCATGGAAGGATTTTCTGAACAGCGCAGCATTGGGGTGAAAAATGTAGATGCACGTATCAAGCTTTATTTTGGCAGAGGATATGGCATTGAACTGGACAGCACCGAAGCTCGATATACGAGGGTGACGATTCGCATTCCCTCAAAACTAAAGGACGTGAGAGCATGACAACGTTATTAATCGTGGATGATGAACGATGGACAAGAGATACGGTAAAGACGCTTGTTGATCAGGAATTATGGGGAATCACCCGTTTGGAAGAAGCCGTAAATGGAGAGCAGGCGATCAGGAACATTCAAGAGTCACGACCTGATATTGTCATTACGGATATGAAAATGCCGGGGATGGATGGAATTGGACTGCTTGAAGTGCTGGAGCGGGATTATCCGAATCTTCCGGTTATTGTGTTGAGTGGCTACCAGGATTTTATGTATACACGCCAGGCCATTAAAGCAAAAGCCATTGAATATTTGCCGAAACCAGTGGATGGAGAAGAGTTAAATCAAGCTCTTGGAAAAGCCATTATGGAAAAACGGAAATTAGAGCAACAGCAAATGAGCTACCCGCTGTTTGCGTCCAAGCAGCCAGAAATCACTTCACTATTAGATCCGTTTTACGGAACGCTGGCATTTTCATTAAAAGAGTTAAATGAAGCACAGTTTGAGGCGACCGTTCAGCAATTTTTAACGCAGATTACGCCCAAGCTTAAACAAAATGAGTCCCTTCACTATCGCCTCCATCAGCAATTTCTTTTGTTAATGGAAGACGTTATGAAGCAACATGACGTTACTATAGAAGATTTGGGATTTAAGCGAAAAGAATTTATGTATCACCCTGCGATTCCGGTTGAGACTGTATTGATGAACGTTCAAGTGATCGGGAAAACAGCTATACAGAAAATAAAAAAAGGAGCAAAACAAAAGACACGCGTCAACTTGGATGAAATTAAGCAGTACATTCAAGAAAACTATTCGTCCCCCGATTTATCTCTCGGCATGATTTCGAAAAAATTTTATATTAGCAAGGAATATTTAACTACCGCATTTAAAAAGAAATTTGGCTGCAATATTACCGAATTTATTATTGAATATCGGATGGAAAAAGCCAAAGAACTGGTTGAAACGACGACGCTTCAATACAAAACCATCAGCAGCATGATCGGATACGAGGATGTCTCTTATTTTTACCGATTATTCAAAAAAGTGTACGGGACATCTCCCGGGTCCATGAGGAAAGATTAATATAATACAAATGTAAGCGCTAATATTGTCAATTTATCAAGAGTGAAAAACCGACTATGATTAAAAAAAAGCAAAGGGGAGCTAAAAATGAAAAGAGCGTTTACATTACCACTCGCATCCGTTTTATTTGCTGGAATGCTGGCAGGTTGTGGAGGAGAAAGCAGTTCATCTGGCGGTTCATCATCAGGGGACTCTGATCAAGTAGAGCTGAAAGTTTTCATCGGACAGCCTCGTTTTAAAGAACAGTATGAAACATATATTGATCAATTCGTGGCAAAACAAAAGGAAGAAGGACGGGACGTTACGGTTAAACTTGAACTTCCAAGCGTAAATGAAGCCGATGAGCTGCTGAAAACGCGCCTCGCTTCAGGAGACAGTCCGGATGTATTTGCCCTCCATGCAGTCAACGATATTCCTGTATATGATAAAGCCGGATACCTAGAAGATTTATCAGGTGAGCCGTTTGTTGAAAAAATGTATGATACGGTCTCGCCAGCTGTCACTAAAGACGATCGTGTTCTGGCACTTCCGCTTGAAACGCTTCAGTGGGGATACATTTATAACAAAGATTTATTTGAAAAGCATGGCGTAGAGCTTCCGCAAACACTGACAGAAATGAAAGCGGTTGTAAAAACGTTTGAAGATGCAGGAGTGACACCATTTATTAGAGCTTACAAGGATTCCTATATTCCACAGCTGTTTTTGCCGCTGACAGTCGGTGCTCTTGAAAGCACGACACAAAAAGGATTTGTCGAAAAAATGAATGCAGATGAAGGGTCCTTTGCAGATTTACAAGATGAAATGTTTCCTATTATTGATTTAGTCCATGCCCATGGTACAGATCGTCCGTTTGAAGTCGGCCAGGATCAAGGAGCAGCCGCATTTGCAGCCGGCGAAGCCGCGATGTGGGTGCAAGGTCCTTGGATGGCTGAATCTTTAATGGCAACCAATCCTGATTTTAACTTTGGTGTAGCACCGCTGCCAATAAATGAGGATCCAAATGCCACTTTAATTGATTTGAGTACATCGACGTCACTGGCTGTATCGAAACAAAGTGAAGTGAAAGATGTAGCGAAGGATTTTGTGAATTATGTTTTGGATGAGCAGGATTCAAGCGAACTATATGAAAGCCTTGGCTTTAATCCGATTTCAGATGTTCATACATTTGAACCGTACCCGTGGCTTGCTGACTCTGCGAAATATGTAGAAGAAGGCAAAGTTTATCAAGATCCAACCATTCCTGCAGCTGTTAAATCAGCTTCCGAAAAACTGCTGCAAAGCTATTATGCTGAGGATGCATCACAGGATGAAGTCGTTGAAGGGCTCGACCGCGCATGGCAGGAATACAATAAGCTTAATAAATAATTAGTGAGAGAAAGACAGCCTCATAAGCTGTCTTTCCCTATATAAAGCAAGGAAAGGACTGAATCAGCATGACGGTAAAAGCCATTAACGACAAAAAAGAAACCTCAGTCAATGTGCGCAAAAAAGAAAAAAAATTAAGAACGAAAAGCAGTCGCTTAAGTTTAATTTTATTCGTACTGCCTGCCTTTATTTTTTACTTCATCTTTTTGCTTATCCCGATGCTTGGTGCGGGAGTGTACAGCTTCACCGATTGGAACGGGCTCAATCCTTCTTATAATTTTGTCGGATTTGACAATTATATCGAAGCCTTCAAGGATGATCCTGCGTTCCGCGACTCATTTTTCTTTACGCTTAAATATACAATCGTCGTTTTCTTCGTACAAAATATTGTGGCCTTGTTATTAGCCTTGCTGATTGAATCAAGAGTGAGATCCAAGGGCTTTTTCAGAACCATCTTTTTTATGCCAAATATGATCAGCTTAATTATCAGCTCGTTTATGTTTTCATTTATCTTCACAAACGTGTTCCCAGAGCTTTCTCAAAAAGCCGTTTTTTCGTTTCTCGATCAGTCCTGGATCGGTGACCCGGACGTTTCCTTTTATTCAATTGTCATCGTTTCACTCTGGCAGGGAATTGGCTACATGATGATTATTTATATGGCGGCACTGCAGGGTGTTCCGAAATCACTGACAGAAGCAGCGATGATTGATGGGGCAAATATCTTTCAGCGGCTGCGCCAGGTTACGCTGCCAATGATTATGCATGCCATTACGATTTGTTCATTCTTAACACTAAATGGGGCATTCAAAGTGTTTGACGTTGTTTATGCCTTAACACAAGGCGGTCCGGGAACATCCACACAGGTGATGGCGCTGAATATTTATCAGGAGGCTTTTTCAAATAACTTCCGGTTTGGCTACGCCAATTCAAAAGCGATGATCTTGTTTCTTGTTGTTCTTGTCATCACAATCATTCAAATCAGTATTTCAAAACGCAAGGAGGTCGAAGCGTAATGAAGGAAAACAAAGCTGCTTCATGGTCGGTCAATATCGTATTAACCCTTTTCGCTGTCGTCTCATTTTTTCCAATCTATATGTCCGTGGTCAACTCATTTAAAACACAAGGGGAAATTTTTGATTCGGTACTTGCTTTGCCAGAAAACTTTTCCCTTGATAATTACATTGGCGTGTTCCAGGAGCTGAATCTGCTCAGCAGTGCATGGAATACACTGATCGTCACCGTTGTCGGTCTTGCTGGTATTGTCTTTTGTGGCTCTCTCGCCGGTTATAAGCTGGCCCGTACGTCGGGGAAATTAAGCAATTTTATCTTTTTGATGTTTGTCGCATCGATGCTTGTCCCGTTTCATTCTATTATGATTACACTCAGTCAAATGGCGAAAGGTGTCGGGGCACAGGGTTCGTTAATCGGCCTTGGATTTATATACATCGGCCTTGGGGTAAATATGTCGGTCTTTCTTTATCACGGCTTCGTGAAAGCCATCCCGAAAGAGCTGGAGGAAGCGGCAAAAATCGATGGCTGCAACGACTTTCAAATTTTCACCAAAATTATTTTTCCGCTTCTAAAGCCGATTACGGCAACCATTTTAGTGTTAAACGTGCTGTGGCTGTGGAATGACTTTTTATTGCCGCTCATTATGCTGACAGATGTGAACAACTACACGTTAATGCTGTCGATCAACATGTTGTTCGGCCAATACGCAGCAGACTGGCCAAAAATACTTGCAGCACTTGTATTAACAGCCTTACCAGTCGTTGTTTTCTATGCATTCTTCCAGAAATATATTTTAGAAGGCATTGCGGACGGAGCTATTAAATAAAAGGTAGAAAGAGAGAGAACATACTGATGGAAAAGTTACTCTATGGTGTTGCGTATTATGATGAATATATGCCCTATGAACGGCTCCAAACAGATATACAAATGATGAAGGATGCCGGGATTAACGTAGTGAGGATTGCGGAATCCACATGGAGCACGCACGAGCCGCAAAACGGTGTTTTCGATTTCACATCAGTCAACCGGGTGCTGGATGCCATGCACAAAGCGGGCATTCAGGTCATCGTGGGTACACCGACGTATGCGGTCCCAACATGGATGGTCAAAGAACATCCGGAAGTGTTGGCGGAAACAAGGCAGGGTCCTGGAAAGTACGGAGCTCGTCAAATTATGGATATTACCAGCCCGGTTTATTTGTTTTATGCAGAGCGCATCATCCGGAAGCTGATGGAGCAGGTAAGCACCCATCCGGCTGTGATCGGCTATCAAATTGATAATGAAACAAAGCATTATGATACGAGTGGCCGGAACGTGCAGCTGCAGTTTGTGAAGTATTTAAAAGAGACATTTGGCACAACAGACGCGCTCAATAAAGAGTTTGGACTGACTTACTGGAGTAATAAAGTCAACGCATGGGAAGACATGCCGTCTGTTGTTGGGACGATCAATGGAAGCCTAGGGGCAGAATTCTCGAAATTTCAGCGTGGTCTTGTTAACCGGTTTCTGTCATGGCAGGTCGACATTGTGAAGGAATACCGCAAACAGGACCAGTTTATTACGCAAAACTTTGATTTTGAGTGGAGAGGGTATTCGTTTGGCGTGCAGCCGAATGTAAATCATTTTACAGCATCCGAACCGTTTGATATCACCGGTGTTGATATTTACCACCCGACACAGGATGACTTAACCGGCATTGAAATTTCATTCGGCGGCGACGTAGCCCGGTCCACCAAGCAGCAAAACTATTTGGTTTTGGAAACAGAGGCACAGGCCTTTTCCAACTGGACGCCATACCCGAACCAGCTGCGCCTGCAGGCCTTCAGCCACGTGGCCTCCGGAGCAAGTATGGTGGCGTACTGGCACTGGCATTCGATTCATAATTCGTTTGAGACGTATTGGAAAGGGCTGCTCAGCCATGATCTGCAGCCGAATCCTGTTTACAATGAAGCGAAATCCATTGGGGCTGATTTTAACCGCTTGTCTCCGAAACTGGTGAACTTAAAAAAAAGCAACAAAACGGCCATTCTAGTCAGCAATGAATCATTGACGGGAATGCAATGGTTTCCTTTCAACCAAAAGACGGAATTGAATTATAACGACATCGTCCGGCTCATCTATGATGAACTGTATAAGTTGAATGTGGAATGCGATATTATTCACCCCGGAACAGAAAGGCTTGAAGATTATTCATTGTTAATTGTCCCTTGTCTTTATGTGGCATCGGATGAACTGTTAGACCGGATAAATACGTATGTGGAAAATGGAGGGCATGCCATTTTTACCTTTAAATCCGGCTTTACAAATGAACATGTGCAAGTTCGCACAACGGTGCAGCCCGGACATATTGAAAAAGTATGCGGTGTACAGTATCAAATGTTTGTCGAGCCGAAAAACGTGAAACTAACGGATCACCCATACGAAGTCGAAACAGAGCAAAACGAGGTGCACACGTGGATGGAGCTTCTCGTTCCGACGACTGCGGAAACGCTGGCCCGCTATGACCACCCAGCCTGGGGAGATTACGCGGCTGTTACTGGAAATGAATGCGAAAAAGGGTATGCGACCTATATCGGCTGCATCGTTTCAAGTGAGCTGATGTCCAGCATATTAAAGCAGTCATTGAAGCGTGCGGGAATTTGGGAAAGTGAACAGACCTATTCATTCCCACTCATCATCAAAAGCGGAACCAATCAAGATGGCAAACAGATCAAGTTTTTATTAAATTACTCATGGGAACCTCAAACGATGCTTTCCCCTTATGGAGAAGCGATTGAATTGCTTTCTGGAGAAAACATAAAGGCTGAACAAAGCATGACAGTGGAGCCGTGGGGATTTTTGATTTTAGAGATTCAATAAAGGAGCAGGCATATTATGACAAACATACAGTGGATTTCCACAACGAAAGAGCAGTACTGGCAGGAAAAACAGCCAGAGCAAAAAGCGGATGCCTCAGTTAACTTAATCGTCACTGACGACGCAAAGCGGGTCATTGAAGGGTTTGGCGGGTGCTTTAATGAACTTGGGTACCACGCTCTGCAGCAATTGCCGGAAAGGGAGCAGCACAAAGTGTATGACGCTCTTTTTTCGCCGGACGGAGATAGCCGCTTTTCCATTTGCCGGCTCCCGATCGGCGCCAGTGACTATGCACTTGAATGGTACAGTCATAATGAAGCAGAAAATGATGTTGAAATGGACCATTTCAGTATTGAAAGGGACCGGCAGTATTTAATTCCTTATATAAAAGAAGCATTAAAAAGAAATCCAGATTTGCAGCTTTTCGCGTCACCGTGGAGCCCGCCGACATGGATGAAGTTCCCGAAAGCATACAATTACGGTACGCTTCGCTGGGAGCCCGCTATTTTAAAAGCATATGCGCTTTACTTTGTTAAATTTGTCCAAGCATATGCGGAAGAAGGCATTACGATTCATCAAGTGCATGTTCAAAATGAAGTGGTCGCGGATCAAAAATTCCCATCATGCGTATGGACAGGCGAACAGCTGCGTGAATTTATCCGAGATTATTTAGGCCCGGCTTTTAAGGAGCATGGCCTTGAAACAGAAATTTGGCTTGGCACTATTAATGGAATCGTGGAAGATTTGTTTGCCAAATCGGCTTCTGATTATGATTCCATTGCCGCACCATCTTTAAACGATCTGGAAGCAGCCCAGTTCATTTCAGGTGTCGGATATCAATGGGCAGGGAAATATGCACTGCAGCAAACGGTTCAAAGCTATCCGGACATGAGGTATATGCAGACAGAGAACGAATGCGGCGATGGGAAAAATACGTGGGATTACGCTCATTATGTATTTAACCTGTACCGTCATTATTTTATTAATGGAGTGAATGCGTATATTTACTGGAACATGATTTTAGAGCCGGAAGGAAAAAGTACATGGGGATGGAAGCAAAATGCGATGATGACGGCTGACGTGGAAAAACAAACGGTCCACTGCAATCCGGAATATTATGTTATGAACCATTTCTCGCGTTTTGTAAAACCAGGTGCTCGACGTATTGAAACGGTGGGACCGTGGACTGGCACTGCCGTCGCTTTTCAAAATCCGGACGCCACAAATGTAATTGTTCTTCAAAACCCGTTTAAAGATACACGTGAAGCAAATGTAACGATCAACGGAGAAATCTACACCTTTTTTCTGGAAAAAGAATCGTTTCATACGATTACATGGTAACCAAGAGCTGTTTTTAAGCCGGAATAATGATTTTTGGGCCGGAATCCATGGCGCCAAGGGCGGAAAAATATTTTTCCGGCCCAGGAGCACTGGAATCCGGCCCTCTTTTTTATATTTCAGCCCAAGCTGCAGAAGTTTATGCGGTAATGCCGTTAATAAACTGCTCGATCATCATCGAACACGCCCCAAGTGCCGGCGCATTCTTTCCAAGCGTTGAAGGCAGGAAGGCGCATTCTGTATCGAAGCGGACATTCATGCGGGATGACAGTGTGTTTTTCAACGCGTTCAGCACAAATGGATTGGATTCAATCAGCGGATTGCGTAAAATGACGGCTTCCGGATCAAATGTATTGGCAATATTAACGAGTCCGATGCCTAAATAATGACCAAAGTTTTCAAGCGCTCGGAACAGCTCAACATCATTTTTCTGAAGGCGGGAGGCGATTTCATCATCATTCCACTCTCTGGGCAATGACTGGCGGAACGCTTTTTCCGAAGCATACAGCTCCCAGCAGCCGCGATTTCCGCAATTGCATTTTGGCCCATTAAAATCAATGGTCATGTGACCCATCTCACCGGAAAAACCGTGGACGCCGCGGTACAGTTCATTGCCAAGGACGAGTCCGACGCCGATGCCTGTGCTGACACTGATATAAATAAAATCATCATATGCTTTTGCTGCTCCATATATATTTTCGCCATACGCGCCGGCGTTTGCCTCATTTTCAATCGTGACCGGTACGTTGAATGTACTTTCGACTATTTTTTTTAATTCAACGCCATTCCAGTGTGTATTTGGCGTTAAGACAATTTGTTCTTCACGGTTCACAAGCCCGGGCACACAAATACCAATGCCGATGAGGCCATATGGAGAAACGGGCATTGTATCGATCATCTGTTGATTCGTTGTTAAAAGAAGAGCGATCGTTTCATCCGGCGAAGATTGTTTTAAATCGAAATAACGTTCGGTTACAATCGATCCATCCAAATCGGTTAAAAGGACGGTCATATCATCCACACCAATGTCGACGCCGATGGCATAACCCGCTTGTTTATTAAACATAAGCATAACAGGACGGCGCCCGCCGCTTGACTGGCCCTGCCCGATTTCGAAAATGAATTTCTCATCGACCATTTCTTGAATTTGAGCAGACACGGTAGACTTATTTAAGCCGGTCGTTTTTGATAAATTCGCGCGTGAAATAGGAGAATGATGAATAACCTCCTGTAAAAGCCGCCGCTTATTCATTTTTTTCACTAAGTTTTGATCTGCAATCATCATATTTGCCACTCGCTTTGTTGTTTATTTAAATAAAGTTCTCTTTTATTATAACGAAAAGCTTGAAAAATGAAAGCGTATTCTGCTAAGATACTAATTAAGTTAGTTTAATCAAACAACAAACATAAAAAGGGAGGCATTACTATGTATTTTGAAAACGTAAATAAAGTTCAATTTGAAGGAGCCCATTCTAAAAACCCATTCTCATTTAAGCATTATAATTCGAAAGAAGTCATTGGCGGCAAAACGATGGAAGAACAGCTTCGTTTTTCAATCGCTTATTGGCATACATTCACAGCAAACGGCAGCGATCCATTCGGCGCCGCGACAATGCAGCGCCCATGGAATAAATATTCAGATATGGATCTTGCGAAAGCGCGTGTTGAAGCATCATTTGAACTATACGAAAAATTGGGTGCACCGTATTTCGCGTTCCATGACCGTGACATCGCGCCAGAAGGCAGCAGCTTAAAAGAAACAAATGAAAATCTTGATGTCATTGTATCGATGATTCAAGATTATATGAAAACGAGCAATGTGAAGCTTCTTTGGAACACCGCCAACATGTTTACGAATCCACGCTTCGTTCACGGGGCGGCAACAAGCAGCAATGCGGATGTTTTCGCTTATGCGGCGGCGCAAGTGAAAAAGGGATTGGAAACAGCGAAGCTTCTTGGTGCGGAAAACTATGTGTTCTGGGGCGGCCGTGAAGGGTACGACACATTATTAAATACGGACTTGAAACTCGAGCTTGATAACTTGGCGCGCTTCCTGCATATGGCGGTCGATTATGCAAAAGAAATCGGCTACGACGGCCAATTTTTAATTGAGCCGAAGCCAAAAGAGCCGACAACGCACCAATACGATACCGATGCGGCAACAACATTGTCTTTCCTTCGCCAATATGGACTCGACAGCCATTTTAAATTAAATCTGGAAGCGAATCACGCAACGCTTGCCGGTCATACATTTGAGCATGAGCTTCGCACAGCGCGCATTAATGGCATGCTTGGTTCGGTTGATGCGAACCAGGGTGACCCGCTTATTGGCTGGGATACAGATGAATTTCCAACCGATCTTTATTCCACTACACTTGCGATGTACGAAATTTTGCAAAATGGCGGGCTTGGCAAGGGCGGCTTGAACTTTGATGCGAAGGTGCGCCGTGCTTCCTTTGAAGCAGATGACTTGTTCTTGTCGCACATTGCCGGCATGGATGCATTCGCCATTGGTTTAAAAACAGCGCATCGATTAATTGAAGACAAAGCATTTGAAAACGCGATTGCAGACCGTTACAGCAGCTATACAACAGGCATTGGCCTTGAGGTCGTGGAAGGGCGCGCTGATTTCCATTCGCTTGAAAAATATGCACTCGAAAACAGCCAGATTCAAAATCGTTCAGGACGGCAGGAAAACTTAAAAGCGATCCTGAACCAGTATTTGCTGGGGAACTAAAATAAAAAAATAAAAGTGGACCGGAAAATCACCTAAGAGCTGGGGGAATCCGGTCCCTTTTTCAAAGGAGCGGAAAAAATGAAATACGTAATCGGGATTGACCTCGGTACTAGTGCGGTGAAGACAATTTTAGTAAATGCGGCAGGTGACATTTGCGCGGAAGCATCAAAAAGCTATCCGCTTTTTCATGAACGGGCAGGCTGGAGTGAGCAAAATCCGGATGATTGGGTAACGGGAACGATTGAGGCTCTACAGGAAATGATGAAGCAGGCGAATGTACCGGCGGAAGACATTATGGGTATCAGTTATTCCGGCCAAATGCATGGGCTTGTACTCCTTGATGGGCAGCATCAAGTTCTTCGAAAAGCGATTTTATGGAATGATACACGGACAACGAAACAATGCGAAGAGATCACCGAAACGCTTGGTCAAAAGATGCTGGCTATTACAAGAAACCGGGTACTGGAAGGATTTACGCTTCCAAAAATCCGCTGGGTGCAGGAACACGAGCCGGAACTGTTCCAAAAAGCGGCCCTTTTCTTGCTGCCAAAAGATTACGTGCGCCTGAAAATGACCGGAAACGCTCATATGGATTACTCGGATGCGGCAGGGACGCTTTTATTGGATGTCACGAATAAGGAGTGGAGTAAACCGATTTGTGAAGCATTTCATATTCCCTTTTCTCTTTGTCCGCCACTTGTCGACTCAACCGAGCGAACGGGTACACTTCTTCCGTCCATTGCGGAACAAACCGGGCTGCGCGCAGAAACGCCTGTTTTTGCGGGCGGCGCGGACAACGCGTGCGGAGCAATTGGCGCCGGTATTTTAAGTGCGGGGAAAACGATGTGCAGCATCGGCACATCAGGGGTCATTTTAGCGCATGAAGACGATTCTGCCCGTGATTTTGAAGGGAAGGTTCACTTTTTTAACCACGGTAAAAAGAACGCGTTTTATACAATGGGTGTGACGCTTTCCGCTGGTCATAGCCTGCAATGGTTTAAAGACACTTTTGCGAAAGATGAGTCGTTTGATGAGATGCTGGCAGGGGTTGGAGACATTCCGCCGGGCGCTGGCGGGCTCCTGTATACTCCTTATTTAGTCGGTGAACGGACGCCTCATCCGGATTCAGTCATCCGGGCAAGTTTCATTGGCATTGACAGTGCCCATACGAGAGCCCACTTTGCAAGAGCCGTCATGGAAGGTATTACGTTCTCTTTACAGGAATCTATTGAAATGTTCCGCAATGAAGGAAAAGTGGTCGACACGGTGATTTCAATCGGCGGCGGGGCGAAAAATGATGTATGGCTGCAAATGCAGGCGGATATTTTCGATGCCAAAGTTGTGAAGCTGCAAAACGAACAAGGGCCGGCGATGGGTGCTGCGATGATTGCGGCGGCTGGAAGCGGAATGTTTGACTCTCTCGAACAGTGCGCAGATGTATTCATTAAAGAAGGACAGACGTTTAAACCAGATTCGGAACGGGCAAAGCAATATCAATCACTGTTTTCTATTTATCAGAGAGTGTATGATCAAACAAAGGCAATTAACGAACAACTGCGGTCATTTCGCGCGTAAAGGAGTTTTCTTATGATTCAGCACGTACTATTTGATGGCATTGAGGCGATTCAAGCGTCTAACGATCATCTTCAACTGCTTCTCATCCCGTCGTTCGGCAGCAACGTCATTTCGTTGGTTGATTTGAAAACAGGACAGGAATTGCTCGTTAAACCGGATTCTTTTGCGGCGTTAAAAGAGAGTCCAATTTTGCACGGCATTCCGGTTTTATTTCCGCCGAATCGAATCGAAGGCGGGACGTTTACGTTTAATAATGTCATCCATGAGTTTCCGATCAATGAAATAGGCAAACATCATATTCACGGCTTTGTGTATGATCAGCCGTGGGACGTAACAGCGCAAAAAGAAGAAGATGGAATCATCACGATTGAAACAGCGATTGGGCTACATGAACCGGAGATTTATAAAGATGTGTTGATTCATTTAACGTACGAACTGAGTGGACAGGTGCTGCGCCAGAAAGCCATTGTAAAAAACAATGGCAGCGAGTCTTTTCCATGGGGCATCGGCTACCATACTGTTTTTCGATTTGATGAAGCAGTTTCTACGTTTTCTTTAACGAACAAAAGCCAGTGGACGTTAAGCGAAGAAGCGATTCCGACGGGGGAACAAGTACCGGGGGAGCCGTTTCACAATAAAAATATACAGGGTGTGCCGCTCGATGATGCATTTGCTGCTGTTGAACAAGGAAATGAAGCAGTTTTGACTAACAATGAAACGGGCCAAATGATTAAGTACCAGACCGATTCTTCGTTTAAGCATTGGGTCGTCTATAACGGAAACGGACATGAAGGCTTTTTTTGCCCCGAGCCGTACACGTGCATAACGAACGCATTCAACATGGATCTGCCGCATGAAACGACCGGACTGCGTGTTTTACAGCCGGGTGAAGAAGACCGTGTAATAGCCCAAATAGAGATAGCACATCCGCAGTGATCTTACTGCGGATTTTTTGGTACAATGAGGAAAAGAGCTGAAAGAAGAGGATGAAATGAAAAAATCACTCATCGAAACGCTTTTAAATGGAACGCCGCCGGATGATTACTTACAGAGAGAAGCGGAGGAGCTGAGCTGCGTGGAGACTGATCCTGACCCGCCAATCGTTCAAGCGGCAAAAGAATGGCTCGCGCCAGAACTCAAGGTGCTGCTCATAATGACGGGATTGACGGTCGGCATGATGGGCATCGGATATGTGCTGATCTTTTAAGGGGATTGAAAAATGAAATGGAATTACTTTTTTATGCTGGCGACAGTGTTCGTCGGCTTTCTTATTTTTGGCTTTTCGGAAAATGTAAAAGGACCGGCAATGCCGCGTATTCAAGCAGATTTTGAGCTCGATGCCTTTCAGGTTGGCACACTTCTTTCATTTAATTCGATCGCCTATTTGCTTGCGTGTACGTTTACCGCTTACTTAACAAGAAGATTTGGCATCAAAGTGGTGAGTGTGGCATCGTTCGGATTTATGACTTTATCTGGTATATTCATTTATTTTTCTAATACATACACCGGCCTTGCCGGGGCCTATTTTTTTATGTACGTCGGAAATGGCATGCTTGAAATTGTGTTAGCGATTTTAAGCGCACGCCTATTCGTGAAAAATACCGGGACGATGATGAACCTGGCGCATTTTTTCTATGGGCTCAGCTCGATTGTCGCGCCCATACTGGCCTCTGGTTTAATGAATGTGACAATGAGCGGAGTGCTGCTGGATTGGCGCGGCATGTATTTGATCGTGATGCTGCTTTCGCTTATTCCGATGATTCCAGCTTTCGCAAGCCGGTTCCCGGCAGATGATTTTCAAGCAGAAAATCGGCTGCCAATGCAAACGCTGATGCGGGATCCGGTTATTTGGCTGATCGTCCTTATTTTATCGTTTGGCGTCGTATCGGAAATGTCTGTCGGCGGATGGCTCGTCAACTTTTTAGAAAAAGCGTACGGCTGGAGTAACGCGGATGCGTCCAAAATGCTGTCGATTTTCTTTTTGTTTTTTACCTTTTCACGATTGTTTTTAGGACCGATTACAGATCGGATTGGCTTTACGGTATCACTCATTTTATTTGGAGGCTTATCCGCATTGTTAACTTTTATTGGGCTTGTGATCGGCGAGCCCGGTGCGATTTTGCTGGCAGCGGCCGGAATCGGTATTGCACCTGTTTATCCGACCGTCATGGCGATGATTGCCCGCCGGTATCGTGAAAACAGCGACACCGCAATTACGTTTGTTGTCACGTTAATGGGCATCGGCACAGTAGCCGGTAATTTTATCATTGGCGCGATTATCACCGGCATCAACCGAATCGTTGCCGAACAGGCGGGAGCAGAAATGGGTGTGGTGCGTGGTATGCAGGCGGGCTACGCATTTATTGGTATTTGTGCGCTTTTTTGTGCACTGTTCAGCTTCATTTTGTATGTTTATTTGTGTAAACAAAAGGAAGTTATATAAAAGACGGTTTTTGCAGTAAAGGAGAGGGAGCGAATGAAAGAATCAATAGTATCTTTAACACGAAAATTGGTTGAATTCCGAACGGTGGAAAAAGACCGGATTAACGCGGCCGCCGAATATTGTTCGGAATGGCTGGCAGCGAATGGTGTTCATGCGAGAGTCATTGACAATGAAGGGTTGAAAAGTGTCGTTGCCATCATCGGCAAAGAAGGGCCGACGATTATTTTAAATGGCCATTTAGACGTTGTACCGGCAGGACCGGATCAATTTATTCCATACGTCGCAGATGGAAAGCTTTACGGACGCGGGAGTTTTGACATGCTTGGTTCGATAGCGGTGATGATGCATGTGATGGCTGAGCTCGTTCAAGAAGAGCTGCCGTGCAAGGTGATGCTCGCTCTTGTGCCGGATGAAGAAAAAGGCGGGCAAAAAGGAACAAAGTATTTAGTAGAACATGGGTTAATTGGCGATGTCGTCATTTGCGGCGAAACGACAAACCTGGATATTGCTGTACAGGCGAAAGGTTTATTGCAGCTGGAAATAGAAATTGAAGGTGTCTCCGCTCACGGCAGCCGGCCGTGGCTTGGCGATAATGCGATTTTAAACGCCGTCGAGACGTATAAGAAGATTGAAGCACTGCCTATTTTTAATGTAAGTACGCCTTATTTCGAGCATCCGTCGCTTAATCTTGCCCGGATCCAAGCCGGCCAGGCCATTAATCAAGTACCGGACCGCTGTATTATGGACCTTGACATTCGCTATTTGCCGGGGCAGAATCCGTCCGTTCTGCTCAGTGAAATAAAAGGGGTGGTAAATGGGACGATTCGGGTGCTGAGTGAAGGGGAGCCTGTGCAAACAAACCCAGATCATCCATTAATCGTCCGGCTCCAAAAAGCGGCCGAGCGTATATGCGAACGAAACATTCAGCTGTTTGGCCAGCATGGAACAGCTGATACACGTTTTTATGCGGCACGCGGCATTCCGGCGGTCGAATTTGGTCCATGCGGCGCCAATCATCATGGGAAGAATGAATATGTTGATACAGCTTCACTGGTTACTTATAAAGAAGTACTAACCGAATACATTTGCGGGTTTTAAGTGAAAAAGCGGTCACCACGGTAAAAGGTGACCGCTTTTTTTATAAAATCGGTGACAACAGACGGGCAAGTGATTCACCGATTCGTTTTAGAAACGTGCGGTGCTCGTAACGTTCGCGGCTGACCGGAACGGAGTCAGCAAAGTCATGAAGAAAATCAATTTCAATTTTTTCAACAGCAGGTGTCCGGTTATATAAAAATGTCATCAGTTCATGATTCAACCGGAAACTGCGGACATCGAAATTGGCAGTGCCGACGATGGCATGCACATTATCAATTAATAAAACTTTAGCATGGATAAAAGAATCATCACGGTACGCAAACACTTTTACACCAGCGCTGAGTAAATCTTTAAAATACGAATTCGTTCCATAAAACGAAAGAGCCCGGTCGCCTTTACCCGGCACAATTACACGCACATCTTTACCGCTGCGGGCTGCAACACGGATGGCAGCAAGTGCTTCATCATCTGGCACGAAATACGGAGAAGCGATCCAAATCGATTTTTCCGCTGACTGAATCATTTCCATCATGGCATCGCGTACGTCGCGTTCCTCATTATACGGTCCGCCGTAAACGGTCTGCACCATTTGATCGGCTTCATGCACCTTTGAAGGAAAATACACTTCAAATCGAAATGGCTCTTTTAATTCATCCAACAGCGATGACTTGGCACCTGTCGCATGAATCCAGTCGGTAATAAAAGATTCTTGCAGCTGGCGGACAGCCGGTCCCTCCATCCGAATGTGAGTATCGCGCCACACTTCGAATTGAGGCGTATTGCTTCGGTATTCTTCTCCTACATTTAATCCGCCGGTAAAACCGGTGTGACCGTCGACCACAACCATTTTCCGATGGTTTCGCAAATTGGCGGTGCGCGTCAGCCAGGGCGATACAATGGAGTCAAAGGCATGCGCTTCGCCGCCCGCATCTCTGAGCGGTTTTAAAAACGATTTCGGCAGACCGGACGAACCGAGTCCATCAAACAAAAAGCGTACGTGCACATTAGCCTCTGCCCGTTCAATGAGCGCATCACGTATTTGCATAGAGATTTCATCATTCCTGAAAATATAATATTGAATATGAATATGGTGTTCTGCATGGCGGATCGCCTCTAAAATAGCAGGAAACGTTTCATCTCCATTTGTTAAAATATCTACTTTATTGCCAGCAAGCGCTTCAAAGCCCGTCATATTCCGGATATTTTTCGCTTCGGGAAGCTGTTCCGAAATGTCCCATTCTTTTCCGAGATGCCGCATTGTTGTAATAAATTTAACGGTTTCCGAAATCACCTGCTTCGGCAGCATCCGTCTTCTTGGATCGCGTCCGAATACGGCGTATACAACGGCACCGGCAAGAGGGAATGCGAGAACGAGCGCACTCCACGCTACTTTTGAATTCGTGCCCCGTGAATCAAACAGAAGGAGACTCAGCACGACAAACACCGAAATTCCACCAGCTAAATACGTAAACGCAACCGACAATTCGTTCGAATAAAAACGGATTGAAAAATAAACAAGACCAACACATGCAGCTAGGACAACTAATTGCACAATCTTTTCTCTCATGGCTGACACATCCTTTCACAAGGCCTGTCTCCATTGCATGAAGGCAATAAAGAACAAGCAATTCATCAACTTTCCACTAGTTTACCCGAAAATTTCCCTCATGTGACAGTTGAAATTTAAAAAAAGGTAGGGTATAGTGAAAATATAATAAATGAATGAGCATTCATTCAAGAGGGGGACACGAACGTGGTTCAGCACATCCATAAAGCGGCCGTGATCGGATCTGGTGTCATGGGGTCTGGCATTGCAGCGCACCTGGCCAATATAGGCATTCCATCCGTTTTGCTCGATATCGTATCGGATAAAGAAGAAAATCGCAATCATCTTTCTGAAAGCGCTATCCAGAAGTTGTTTAAGCAAAAGCCCGCACCGCTCGCCTCTAAACAAAATGAGGCGCTCATTACGGCAGGCAATCTTGAAGATGATTTGGATAAATTAGCGGAAGCAGACTGGATTATCGAAGTCATAGTTGAACGGCTTGACGTGAAAAAATCGATTTTTGAGCTTGTAGATGCCCACCGTAAAAAAGGCAGCATCGTTTCATCAAACACATCTGGAATCTCAATAAACGCGATGAAAGAAGGACGGAGCGACGATTTTAAAAAGCATTTTCTTGGTACCCATTTTTTTAACCCGCCCCGTTATTTAAAGCTGCTTGAAGTGATTCCGACAAACGATACAGATCCAGCTGTGACGGCATACATGAAATCGTTCGGTGAAAATATCCTCGGCAAAGGAGTCGTGCTGGCGAAAGACACGCCGAATTTTATCGCCAACCGGATTGGCACATACAGTTTATTGAAAACGATGCACGTCATGAAAGACATGGATTTGTCATTTGGCGAAGTGGATTCTATCACAGGTCCACTCATTGGAAGACCGAAGAGCGCTACTTTCCGGACGCTCGATGTTGTCGGCCTTGACACATTTATTCATGTAGCGAAAAACGTGTATGACCAGACATCAGGAGAGGAACAAGCTGTTTTTGATGTACCGGAAGTGCTTGTTCGCATGCAGAAAAAAGGCTGGCTTGGCGCAAAAGCGGGGCAGGGGTTTTTCAAAAAAGAAGGAAAAGAAATTTTAGAATTGAACGCTGGGACGATGGAATACGTTGAACGCAAAAAAATGAAAGCGAATTCAGTTGAAATGGCAAAGCAGCAAAAAGGGCCAGCCAAATGGAAAACACTCGTTTACACAAAGGATGAAGCAGGACAATTTCTTTGGGATATGCTGGCACCAACACTTCTTTATTCAGCTCAGCTTACTGGTGAAATCGCTGACGACATTGTGTCGATTGACCAGGCGATGAAATGGGGGTTTGGCTGGAACGACGGCCCCTTTGAAATATGGGATAAGATCGGTGTAAAAGAATCCGTCGAAAAAATGGAAGCGGAAGGGCTGGCTGTTTCCGGTTGGGTGAAGGAAATGAATGGTCCGTTTTACCAAGACGGGCAGTATTACGATCCTGCCTCAAAATCCTACAAGCCGTTCGCGAAAAATGAAAAAGTCATTCATTTGCGTAAAGGAACAAAAGTGATTAAAGAAAACAGCGGCGCGCGTCTGCACGATATCGGGGACGGGGTGGCACTGCTCCAATTTACTTCGCCAAACAACGCGATCGGCATGGATATTATTCAAATGATCAATGCCTCTATAGACGAAGTGGAGAAAAATTACAAAGCGCTCGTCATTGGCAATCAAGGGAAAAACTTCTGTGTCGGCGCGAATTTAGCGATGATTTTAATGACGGCACAGGATGATGACATGTGGGAAATTGATATGACCGTAAAGCACTTTCAGCAGGCGATGATGAAGATTAAATACAGCTCAAAGCCGGTGGTTGCAGCACCCTTTGGAATGACGCTCGGCGGCGGAACAGAAGTATGCCTGCCGGCCGCACACATTCAAGCAGCGCATGAAACGTATATGGGGCTTGTTGAAGTCGGCGTGGGTCTTATTCCTGGAGGTGGCGGCAACAAGGAGCTTTATATTCGCCATTTAAACCAAATGGCAGAGGGTGTGGACTATGATTTGCAGGCGGTTGCCAATAAAGTATTCGAAACGATTGCGATGGCGAACGTTTCCACATCTGCTGCGGAAGCGCGGGACAATCACTTTTTATATCACTCAGATGGCATTAGTGTCAATCAAGATCACCTTTTATACGACGCTAAAAAAGCCGCTCTTCATTTGGCGGATAGAGGCTATACGGCACCAGCCAGAAAAAAAATACCGGTCACTGGGGAAACCGGTTATGCGACATTGCTCTTAGGCGCCCAGTCGATGCATGCATCCGGTTTTATTTCCGACCATGACTTGACGATTGCCAAAAAACTCGCCTGGGTTATTGCGGGCGGCAACGTACCATTTGGAACGAACGTTGATGAAGAATACTTGTTAGAGCTTGAACGGGAAGCATTTTTGCAGCTTGCCGCAATGCCGAGAACACAGCAGCGCATGCAGCATATGCTCGTTAAAGGAAAACCACTTCGTAATTAAAGGGGAGAAATAAAATGAAAGAAGCGGTTATTGTCTCAGGAGCGCGGACACCGGTCGGCCGGGCCAAAAAAGGAACACTTCGTTATACACGTCCAGACGATCTAGGTGCACTGGTCGTGAAAGAAACGCTCAAGCGGGCAGGAAATTACGATGGAGAAATTGATGATTTGATTATTGGCTGTGCGATGCCGGAAGCGGAGCAGGGATTAAATGTAGCACGGAACATTGGCGCACTCGCCGGGCTGTCACATGATGTGCCGGCTATTACAGTCAACCGCTACTGTTCGTCCGGTCTTCAGTCGATCGCGTATGCAGCAGAGCGGATCATGCTTGGCCATGCAAGCACAATCATTGCCGGCGGAACGGAATCGATGAGCTTAGTGCCGATGATGGGCCATGTCGCCCGGCCAAACGTCAAAATCGCAGAAGAAATGCCGGGCTATTACATGTCGATGGGCCATACAGCAGAAGAAGTCGCTAAAAAATACGGCATTTCTCGAGCAGATCAGGATGCTTTTGCCGTCTTGAGCCATGAAAAAGCCGGCCGCGCGATTGCGGAAGGAAAGTTTGTGGATGAAATTGTGCCGGTGGATGTCACGTTCCGTCAAGTGGGCACTGATCATAAAATACATGAAGAACATGTGACGTTTTCGATGGATGAAGGGGTTCGCCACGGAACATCAATGGGAGGACTGGCAAAGCTGCGTCCTGCATTTTCGGTTACAGGATCGGTTACGGCAGGGAATGCATCTCAAACGTCTGACGGAGCAGCAGCAGTCATGGTGATGGAGCGGGAGCAGGCAGAATCACTCGGATTAAAGCCAATCGCCAAGTTTCGCTCATTTGCGGTCGGAGGGGTTCCGCCGGAAATTATGGGCGTTGGGCCGGTTGTCGCCGTGCCAAAAGCGCTCAAGCTTGCCGGTCTTGAGTTGTCGGATATTAATTTGTTTGAGCTGAACGAAGCATTCGCTTCCCAGTCGATTCAAGTCATTCGAGAACTCGGGCTTGATGAAGACAAAGTGAATGTGAATGGCGGCGCAATTGCACTCGGTCATCCGCTCGGCTGCACTGGAACGAAGCTGACGCTCACGCTGTTGCATGAATTAAAGCGCCGTAATCAGCAGTTCGGCGTTGTTACAATGTGTATTGGAGGCGGAATGGGAGCCGCCGGGGTATTTGAACTGATCAACTAATAAAAGGGGGAAATAATCATGGCAGCAAAAGGTGGTTCATTTTTAATAGAAGAAGTCGAAGCAAATGCGATATTTACACCGGAAGATTTTTCAGATGAGCAAAAAATGATTGCAAAAACAACGGAAGAATACGTGATGGGCAGCGTGATGCCGGAAGTACCGTACCTTGAAAAGCATGAATTTGACCGATCGGTGAAATTGTTGCAGGAAGCAGGAGAACTCGGGCTGCTTGCGGCGGATGTACCCGAAGAATATGGCGGGCTCAACCTTGACAAAGTCAGCTCTGCGCTCATTGCGGAAAAGATGGCAGTGGCAGGTGGGTTTTCAATTTCACATGGCGCACACGTCGGGATTGGGTCACTTCCGATTGTGTTATTTGGCAATGAAAAGCAAAAAGAAACATACTTACCGGATCTCGCTGACGGCACCCGCTTTGCGGCCTATGCGTTAACAGAGCCAGGTTCCGGTTCAGATGCACTCGGCGCGAAAACGACCGCACGTTTAAATGAAGCGGGCACGCATTACGTGTTAAATGGTGAAAAACAGTGGATCACTAACTCCGCTTTTGCAGACGTTTTTACCGTTTACGCAAAAATTGATGGCGAGCAGTTTTCTGCATTTATCGTCGAAAAAGGCTATCCAGGCGTATCAACTGGTGCGGAAGAAGAGAAAATGGGCATTAAAAGCTCTTCAACCCGTACATTAATTTTGTCCGATGCCGAAGTACCGGTTGAAAATCTGCTCGGTGAAGCAGGACGGGGGCACGTCATCGCCTTTAATATTTTAAATATCGGCCGCTACAAGCTGGGCGTCGGCACCGTCGGCAGCGCCAAGCGGGCACTCGACATTTCACTTAAATATGCGGCCGAGCGTAAGCAGTTTAAAACATCGATTGCCAATTTTAATTTGATCAAAGAAAAATTCGGCACGATGTCATCTAAACTATACGCGGCGGAAAGTGCCATTTACCGGACTGTCGGCTATTTTGAAGAGCGGATGAGCGCGCTGTCTGAAGAGGAACAAAAAGATGGCAAAGCCATTGCGGCGTCCATTGCCGAGTATGCAATTGAATGCTCGCTAGGCAAGTTTTTTGGCTCGGAAGTACTCGATTACATTGTCGATGAAGGCGTCCAAATTCATGGAGGCTACGGCTTCATGGAAGAGTATGAAATCGCCCGTATGTACCGCGATTCTCGCATTAACCGGATTTTCGAAGGAACAAATGAAATTAACCGGCTGCTCGTACCGGGCACATTTGTGAAAAAGGCATTTAAAGGTGAACTACCGTTATTTGAAAAAGCAAAAGAACTGCAGGGCGAGCTCATGACGCTTATGCCGGAAGAACCCGGCGGAGAGCTGCTGGCACAGGAAAAAATGCTCGTGAAAAACGCGAAAAAAATTGCGCTTCTCGCCGCTGGGCTTGCGGTGCAGAAATACGGCAAAGGGTTAGAAGCAGAACAGGAAGTACTTGCCAACATCGCTGATCTCGTTAACCTCGTCTATGCGATGGAATCAGCGGTGCTGCGAACAGAAAAAGCTATCGCGGTGTCCGGCGAAGAGAAAAACAAACAAAAAGTACTGTACACACAAATTTTCTGCCAGGAAGCATTCAACGAAATCGAAGTGCATGCGAAAGAAACGCTCGTTGCCATTGAATCCGGTGACAGTCTGCGCATGATGATGTCTGTACTGCGAAAGCTCGGCCGCCATACGCCGATCAACGTTATCGCGAAAAAACGTGAAGCAGCGGATCGTCTAAATGAATCATTGAAATACGTCGTTTAACGAGCGGGCGAGGCTGTCCCATAAATCAGATACATCTGGTTTTTGGGGACAGCTTTTTATTATTCACTCTTTCTCGTTAACGCCGGAATAGAAGGGTTAACGCCGGAATAAGAAGAATAAAGCCGGAATACTAGGCGTTAACGCCGGAAAATTGTTTTTTTCGGCGTTAGCACCTATCTTTTCGGCGCAATCAGAACTATATCGGCGTTCACTCATACTAGGCCAGCATACCGAATGGATAATAAACTTTTGGGACATCCCCGTTTTGAGCGTGAGCAAATCGTATTTAAAAAAGGATTTTTTGCAATCATGTCGAAATGGATGTCATGAGGTGAGAAATAATGAAATTTTACTGGTATCCGAAATGCGGGACGTGCCGTAATGCTAAAAAGTGGCTGGATGAGCATAATGTATCGTATGAAGCCATTCATATTGTAGAGGCGCCGCCATCAAAAGCGGAACTAAAGGAAGCATATGAAAAAAGTGGACTTCCGCTGAAAAAGTTTTTTAACACAAGCGGACAGAAATACCGTGAGCTTGGATTGAAAGATAAAGTAGCAACAGCTTCAGACGATGAGCTGATCGACATTCTTTCCACGGATGGAATGCTGATCAAGCGGCCGCTTGCAATTGAAGGCGAAACGGTGACCGTCGGCTTTAAAGAAGAAGATTATAAGCAAAAGTGGCAGTGATTTTCTTGCTTTCCGCTCAAATAATCAGTAAAGTGTAAAGTGTAAAGTGTAATTATTCTAATCTGGAGGTACATACACATGAACTTGCCTAAAGAGCTGCGTTATTCTGAAGAACATGAATGGGTAAAACAAGAAGACGGGAAAGTGCGCATCGGCATTACGGATTTTGCCCAATCGGAACTCGGCGATATCGTATTTGTTGAGCTTCCATCTGTCGGTGACACATTAACAGCAGACGAGCCATTCGGCAGCGTTGAATCGGTTAAAACTGTTTCTGAATTGTATGCACCTGTCAGCGGCACGGTTGTTGAAATTAACGAAGAGTTAGATGACAGCCCTGAATTCGTCAACGAATCACCATATGAAAAAGCATGGATGGTCGTTGTAGAGCCGTCTGATGCTGCGCAAATTGATGGATTAATGACAGCAGAGCAATATGAAGAAATGACAAAAGAAGATTAAAACCGGGACCGGCACTTTGCCGGTCTTTTTACTTTGCATTTTTTGTGAAAACACGTAACAATAGAGATTATAACGTGCAGCGAGGTGATTGGTGATGATGGTGGAAAAAACGATTATCGTCGAAGGGTCATCTGATCGAAAACGGGTGGCTGAAATTGTCAAAGAGCCAGTGGACATCATTTGTACGAATGGCACGATTGGCGTCTCGCGCCTTGATGAACTGGTGGATGAATTGTTTGAGCGCGACGTTTACATCTTGGTTGATGCCGATTCGTCAGGTGAAAAACTGCGCCGCCAGTTTAAGCGCGAACTTCCTCACGCCCGTCATCTCTATATCGACCGAGGCTATAAAGAAGTTGCTTCGGCACCGCATCGTTACTTGGCTTCTATTTTAATGAGTGCCAACATCGATGTGCGCGGTGAGTTTTTGCAGAAAGAAGGGATTTAGCAGTAAATGGAAACGATTAAATCGATACAAGCGTTTATTACAAAACCGAAAGCCGCTCTTTATTTGTATACGCCCATGTGCGGCACGTGCCAGGTGGCGGGGAAAATGCTTGATGTGGTGGAAGCGATGAATGTAAATGTTCCGCTCGAACGCATCAATTTAAATTATCAAGAAGGTTTGGCACGGCAATTTGAAGTTGAAAGCGTACCATGTTTACTTTTACTCGAAAAAGGGAAGCTTAAAAAGAAAATTTACGCTTTTCAGTCAGTTCCTTATATATATGAAGAAATACGTTCGCTTTTATAGATCCGTCGAATTTTGTCGAAATTTAAAATTGGGTTGTTGACACAATCATTGTGACGGTGGTAAAATCCAATTCATAATTAAAGAGACTCTTATCAAGAGCGGCAGAGGGAATGTGCCCGATGAAGCCCGGCAACCGTCTTTTAAAGAAAAGGTGCCAAATCACACGAAGCAGTATGCTTCGGAAGATGAGAGAAAGGAAATTTAAACACAAAGCCTTTCTGTCATTATGGGCAGACAGGCTTTTTTTGTGGAAAGGACGTGATCCCGTGATATTTATTGAGCAAGCAAAAAAGATCTTTCAAACGAAAAATGGTCCTGTGAAGGCTGTTGACAACATAAATCTTTCCGTTCAGGAAGGTGAAATTTTCGGCATGATCGGCTACAGCGGCGCTGGGAAAAGTACACTCATCCGCATGCTGAATGGACTTGAAACCCCAACAGAAGGGTCTGTAACCGTAGCAGGGCGGACAATCTCTACGATTAAAGGATCGGAACTTCGAAAAGCGCGGCAGGAAATCGGCATGATTTTTCAGCACTTTAACTTGCTTTGGTCACGCACAATACGTGAAAATATCGCATTTCCGCTTGAGATTGCCGGCGTGGCAAAAGCAGAACGGAACAAGCGCGTTGACGAATTGATAAACCTCGTAGGTTTGGATGGACGGGGTGATTCCTATCCGGCGCAGCTTTCAGGCGGTCAAAAGCAGCGTGTCGGCATTGCCCGCGCGCTCGCGAACAACCCGAAAGTGCTTCTTTGCGATGAAGCAACGTCCGCCCTTGACCCGCAGACGACGGATTCCATTTTAGAGCTTCTCGTTGATATCAACCAACGTCTTGGCTTAACAATTGTATTGATTACACACGAAATGCACGTAATCCGAAAAATTTGCCACCGGGTTGCGGTCATGGAAGAAGGCAAAATTGTCGAGCTCGGCCCGGTTCTCGATGTGTTCCGCCGGCCGGAGCAGCCGATCACAAAGCGGTTTGTTCAACAGGTGACCGAACCGGAAGAATCAAAAGAAACGATTCAGCATTTGCTGGCAGAGCATCCGGACGGAAAAATTGTTAAATTAACATTTGTCGGGGTGTCAGCCGAGCAGCCGGTTGTGACCGAACTGATCCGGTCGTTTAACGTCGGTGTAAACATTTTGCAGGGGAAAATTTCACAAACGCAAAACGGTGCATACGGTACATTGTTTGTTCAAGTAACGGGCGATCAAACTGAAGTTGCTAAAGCTGTAGCGTTTTTAGATGCCCAGCAAGTCGATTCGGAGGTGATTACATATGACTGAGCAGTGGTTTCCGAATGTCGACTGGGAGAAAATGTGGGAAGCAACGTATGAAACGCTCTATATGACGAGCATTTCAGTTGTCATTACGTTTATTCTCGGCATGCTTCTTGGCCTCTTATTGTTTTTAACATCAAAAGGGCAGCTATGGGAAAACAAAGCGGTTTACAGCGTGACAGCAGTCATTGTGAACGTTTTCCGCTCGATTCCATTTATTATTTTAATCGTCCTGCTGATTCCATTTACAAAAGCGATTTTGGGTACGATCATCGGCGAAAACGCAGCGTTGCCTGCGCTTATCATTGGAGCAGCACCGTTTTACGCGCGGATGGTGGAAATTGCGCTGCGTGAGATTGATAAAGGCGTTATTGAAGCAGCACGGGCAATGGGGGCTTCCACATGGACAATCATCCGAAAAGTCCTTATACCGGAGTCACTGCCGGCCCTCGTTTCCGGGTTGACCGTGACAGCCATTGCTCTTGTTGGATACACGGCGATGGCCGGTGTGATCGGTGCAGGCGGTCTTGGGAATCTTGCCTTTTTAGACGGTTTCCAGCGCAGCCGCAATGATGTAACCATCATGGCTACCATTGTGATTTTAGTAATCGTGTTTATTATTCAGTTTATCGGCGATACGGCAGTCCGTAAGCTTGATAAACGTTAATAAAATAAATTCATTTTTAGGAGGAATTCAGTATGAAAAAATGGCTTTTAGGCTTTTTAACAGCCGCCATTGTGCTTATTCTCGCGGCGTGCGGCGGCGGGGATGAAGCGTCAGATACAGGGTCAGATTCAGGTTCTTCAGAAGAAGACAAAACAATCGTTGTCGGGGCGTCCAATACACCGCATGCCGTGATTTTAGAAGAAGCAAAACCGCTTTTGGAAGAAAAGGGCTATGAGTTGCAAATCGAAACGTTCCAGGACTACGTTTTGCCAAACACAGCGCTTGAAGAAGAAGATTTGGATGCAAACTATTTCCAGCATCTTCCATACCTTGAACTTCAGGAAAAAGAACAAGGGTATGACTTTGAAAGTGCCGGTGCAATTCATATTGAGCCAATGGCTGTTTATTCAAAAAAATACAAAAGCTTGGATGAACTTCCTGACGGCGCAACGATTATTTTAAGCAACTCGGTTGCAGAGCATGGCCGTATCTTGATGATTTTAGAAGCGGAAGGCTTAATTAAAATTAAAGATGGCATTGATAAAACACAAGCTGCTCTTGACGATATTGCCGAAAATCCAAAAAACATCAAGTTTGACTATGATTACGAGCCGGCACTATTGACGCAAATTTATAATAATGATGAAGGCGATGCAGTCGTGATCAACTCGAACTATGCGATTGACGCCGGTATCAGCCCGACGGAAGATTCCATCGCGCTTGAAGGCACAGATTCACCATACGCAAACTTAATTGTAACGCGTGCAGGCGATGAAGATTCCGAAAAAATAAAGGCACTGGTTGAAGTGCTAAAATCAAAAGAAATTCAAGACTTTATTACAGAAGAATGGAACGGAGCAGTTGTTCCTGTAACAGAATAAATATACGAAGTGCCCGGTACTTTACCGGGCGTTTTCTTTTTATGCATTTTTCGGATAATTGCGAATTTAAGAGGATAAGGTTTATATTCTGAGATACGGGTATTATATGAGAGTATACCAGAGCTCACGCCATGTGAGCGGGAGAGAGGATGCCAGACAGCCTTTGCATCTCCCGGCTGAACCTTGTTATGATTATAGCGGAAGTTCCAGTTTCCAAAAAAAAACGAAAAGGATTGATTCCCCATTAGTAACTCACTTAATATGAAGCACACAGAAGGTATGGAAAAAGCGATGCACGCCAATTATGGTGTCGGCTATGCAGAGTACAGCCAGAAGCATGAAGTGAGAATGGAAGTTGAGCAGCGGCGCGAAGAGGACTATCAAAAGTCAATGCGCATGGTTGCTGATATGAACCGTAATTTTACGAACCACCTTTAATAATTGAAGAACAAATGCGCTGCGACATCATGCCGCAGCGCATTTGTGATCCACATCCTGTGGACCCGAGAAAAACCGGCCGAAAAGCTGGTTTTTCTTTGTTTATTTGAGAATACTTAATATAACTGATTTCCATGGTTGAATATAAATTCTATTTGTTATAAGATTGTAATGAGAATAAACTGAGAATAGACATAATCGGTCGTCTCAACCGATGAATACGGAGGGTAAAATATGCCACAATCAACGTTAACAGTCAAAGATCTTCACGTCTCAATCGACGGGAAAGAAATTTTAAAAGGGGTCAACCTTGAAATTAAAGGCGGCGAGTTCCATGCGATCATGGGCCCGAACGGAACAGGTAAATCAACCCTTTCTGCCGCGATTATGGGTCACCCTAAATATGAAGTTACACAAGGAACAATCACGCTTGATGGTGAAGACGTTCTTGGTATGGAAGTAGATGAACGCGCACGTGCCGGTCTTTTCCTTGCGATGCAATACCCAAGTGAAATTACAGGCGTAACAAACGCCGAGTTCCTTCGTTCCGCTGTGAATGCCCGCCGCGAAGAAGGTGATGAAATTTCATTGATGAAATTTATCCGCCAGATGGACGGAAATATGGACCTTCTTGAGATGGATCAAGATATGTCACAGCGTTACTTAAATGAAGGTTTCTCTGGCGGTGAGAAAAAGCGCAATGAAATTCTTCAATTGATGACGATTGAACCAAAAATCGCCATTCTTGATGAAATTGACTCCGGTCTTGATATTGATGCATTGAAAGTCGTATCAAAAGGCATCAACAAAATGCGCGGAGAAGATTTCGGCTGCCTGATGATTACACATTACCAGCGTCTCTTGAACTACATCACGCCTGACTATGTTCATGTTATGATGCAGGGCAAAATTGTTAAATCCGGTGGTGCAGAACTTGCAGAGCGCCTTGAAGCAGAAGGCTACGACTGGATTAAGCAGGAACTTGGCATCGAAGACGAAACGGTACAGTAATCGAGGAGGAGCAAATATGACTGAAACACTATGGACAGTTGACGAATCAGGAATCCGTGATTTTTCAGCTGCAAACAACGAACCTGAATGGCTGTTAAACGTGCGTCTTGATGCGTTTAAGAAAGCAGAAGACCTGCCTCTTCCGAAGCCAGACAAAACAAAAATTGATAAATGGAACTTTACGGAGTTCGGTACACATGCCGTCAAAAGCGCACCGTTTAACTCGTTTGCAGAGCTTCCAGAAGCAGCACAGGCTGTTGTAGGGCCAGAGAATGAGACGCAAAACGTATACGTGCAGCGCAACGGTGTACCATCCATTTTAAATATTTCAAATGAACTAAAAGAAGCAGGTGTTATTTTTACTGATTTTGCAACTGCTGCAAAAGAACACAGTGATCTTCTTCAAAAATATTTCATGACACAGGTAGTCAAAGCGGATGAGCATAAATTAACAGCTCTTCACGCAGCACTTGTAAATGGGGGCGTGTTTTTATACGTACCCAAAAATGTGGAAATTAAAGAACCGGTTCAGGCTGTGTTCATTCATGACGATCAAAATGCAGCGATCTTTAACCATGTCATTGTAGTGACTGAGGCGAACAGCTCAGTCACATATGTAGAAAATTACATTTCGACAGTGGAAACAAAGCAAGGTGTTGCGAACATCGTAACGGAAGTCATCGCTGGTAATAACTCACAAGTATCGTATGGAGCGGTTGATACACTTACAGAAAACGTCACAACTTATGTAAATCGCCGTGGTGTTACGGCGCCGAACGCACGAATCGAATGGTCGCTGGGCATTATGAATGATGGAAATACCATTTCGGAAAACGTTACGAATCTGATTGGCGATGGTTCGTTTGCAGACACGAAAATGGTAGTTGTTGGACGAGGCAGCCAGTCGATGAACTTCACAACGAAAGTCGTTCATTTCGGCAAGCATACAGAAGGCTACATTTTAAAGCATGGTGTAATGAAAGACGCAGCAAAAGCGATCTTTAATGGCATCGGTAAAATCGAACATGGTGCAACTAAATCAAATGCTGTGCAAGAATCACGCATTTTAATGCTCAGCGAAAAAGCGCGTGGTGATGCGAATCCGATTCTGTTAATTGATGAAGATGACGTTACAGCCGGACACGCAGCATCTGTCGGCCGTGTTGATCCGCTTCAGCTTTATTACCTGATGAGTCGCGGTATTGAGAAGCGGGAAGCAGAACGTCTTGTTATTCATGGTTTCTTGGCACCAGTTGTGAATAAACTTCCAATTGAGAACGTGAAAAAACAGCTAAAAGGTGTCATTGAAAGGAAAGTCCGCCAATGAACGCAGCAGAATTGAGAAAGCATTTTCCGATTCTTGATCAAGAAGTGAACGGCTATCCACTCGTTTATCTTGACAGCGCGGCAACATCCCAAAAACCGGTTCAAGTCATTGAAGCAGTGAATGACTATTACCGTCATTCCAATTCAAATGTCCATAGAGGTGTTCACACGCTTGGCAACCGCGCAACCGACTTATATGAAGGCGCCCGTGATAAAGTGCGCAAATTCATTAACGCGGCTTCAACAAAAGAAATTGTTTTTCTTCGCGGGACGACTACAGCGTTAAATCTTGTTGCCCAAAGCTACGGCCGGGCTAATGTTAAAGAAGGCGACGAAATTGTCATCACGACAATGGAGCACCATTCGAATATTATTCCGTGGCAGCAGCTGGCAAAGGTCACAGGCGCCACTTTAAAATACATTCCTTTACAGGAAGACGGCACAATTTCATTAGAGGATGTACGTAATACCATTACGCCGAACACAAAAATTGTTTCAGTAATGATGGTATCGAATGTGCTTGGAACGATCAATCCGATTGAAGAGATTACAAAAATTGCGCATGAAAATGGTGCTGTCATGGTCGTTGACGGGGCCCAGGCCGCTCCGCATTTAGCGATTGATGTACAAAAGCTAAACTGCGACTTCTTCGCTTTTTCGGGGCACAAAATGTGTGGACCGACTGGAATCGGAGCATTGTACGGGAGACAGGCTCTTCTAGAGGAAATGGAGCCGATTGAGTTTGGCGGCGAAATGATTGACTTTGTTGGTTTATATGAATCAACGTGGAAAGAGCTCCCATGGAAGTTTGAAGGCGGCACCCCTATTATTGCCGGTGCGGTAGGTTTAGGCGCGGCGATTGATTTTCTAAGCGAAATCGGTCTTGATAATATTGAACAGCACGAACATAAGCTGGCTTCTTACGCTATGGATACCCTGTCTGATATTCCAGGTATTGTCATATTCGGCCCGCAAAGAGGAAAAGAACGGGCAAGTGTGGTAACATTCAACTTAGATGATGTTCATCCACATGACGTAGCAACTGTTCTGGATGCAGAAGGAATCGCTGTCCGTGCCGGCCACCACTGTGCACAGCCATTAATGAAATGGTGCCAGGTGTCGGCAACAGCACGTGCAAGCTTTTATTTATATAACACGGAAGAAGATATCGACAGACTTGCCGCCAGCTTGTTAAAAACGAAGGAGTATTTCTCAGATGTCTTTTAATAATTTAGATCAGTTGTATCGCCAGGTGATTATGGATCATTACAAAAAACCGCGCAATAAAGGGGCCATTGAGGACGGCAGCGTAACCGTCGATATGAATAACCCGACGTGCGGCGACCGTATCCACTTGACGATGAATGTAGAAGATGGGATTGTCACTGATGCAAAATTTGATGGAGAAGGCTGTTCTATTTCGATGTCATCCGCTTCAATGATGACCCAGGCGATCAAAGGAAAAGATATTGATCACGCTCTAAAGCTGTCCAGTGTCTTTTCTGATATGATGCTTGGTAACGACTATCCAGATGACTTAGACCTTGGCGATATTGAAGCGCTGCAGGGCGTTGCAAAATTTCCGGCTCGCATTAAATGTGCAACATTGTCATGGAAAGCGATGGAAAAAGGACTGCAGAACGAGAAATAAACTAACAGGAGGAATGCAACATGGCAAAAAAAGCCCCTGAAATTGGCGATTACAAATATGGCTTTCATGACCGCGATGTATCGATTTTTCGTTCAGAACGCGGGTTAACGCCTGAAATCGTTAAAGAAATTTCAAAACTGAAAGAAGAACCACAATGGATGCTCGACTTCCGCTTGAAATCATTGGATCATTTTTATAAAATGCCGATGCCGCAATGGGGAGGCGATATGTCTTCTTTAAACTTCGATGAAATTACGTATTACGTAAAGCCATCTGAAAAATCAGAGCGGTCATGGGATGAAGTGCCGGAAGAAATCAAGCAGACGTTTGACAAGCTAGGCATTCCGGAAGCAGAACAAAAATATTTGGCAGGTGTTTCCGCTCAGTACGAATCGGAAGTTGTGTACCACAACATGAAAGAAGAGTTGGAAGACCAAGGAATTGTCTTTAAAGACACAGGTTCTGCTTTAAAAGAAAATGAAGATATTTTCCGCAAATACTGGGCAACGATCATTCCACCGACAGACAATAAATTTGCTGCGTTGAATTCAGCTGTTTGGTCCGGAGGCTCGTTCATTTATGTACCGCCTGGCATCAAAGTGGATACACCGCTTCAAGCATATTTCCGCATTAACTCGGAAAACATGGGTCAGTTCGAACGGACACTGATCATTGTTGATAAAGGAGCAAGCGTGCATTACGTTGAAGGGTGTACAGCGCCGGTTTATACGACGAACTCGCTTCACTCGGCAGTCGTTGAAATTGCCATTGAAGAAGGCGGATACTGCCGCTATACAACGATTCAAAACTGGGCGAATAACGTGTTCAACCTTGTAACGAAACGTGCAGTTTGTGAAGCAAACGCAACGATGGAATGGATTGATGGCAATATTGGTTCAAAATTAACGATGAAATATCCAGCTGTTATTTTGAAAGGCGAAGGTGCACGCGGCCTCACACTTTCCATTGCGCTTGCCGGTAAAGGACAGCATCAGGATGCCGGTGCAAAAATGATTCACCTTGCACCAAATACTTCATCAACGATCGTATCAAAATCAATCTCGAAACAGGGTGGAAAAGTAACCTACCGCGGCCAGGTCCATTTCGGACGTAAAGCAACCGGTGCCCGCTCAAACATCGAGTGCGACACGTTGATTATGGATAACAAATCAACATCTGATACAATTCCATACAATGAAATCTTAAACGATAACATTTCCCTTGAGCACGAAGCAAAAGTGTCGAAAGTATCCGAAGAGCAATTATTTTACTTGATGAGCCGCGGTCTTTCTCAAGAAGAAGCAACGGAAATGATCGTTATGGGCTTCATCGAGCCATTTACAAAAGAATTGCCGATGGAATACGCGGTTGAAATGAACCGTCTCATCAAATTTGAGATGGAAGGCAGTATTGGTTAAGAAATATATCAAAGCCTGCAGGGACCAGCCCTGCAGGCTTTTTTTATCATGAGCAGACTTTCCATCAAAACAAACACAGCGGCAAGGTGTCAAAGATTCACACAGTCTAAATAAATATGCTACACTCGTATTACGAGGTGATTCGGATGATTTATACAGGTGTAACTGGGTGGGGAGACCACGATACGCTGTATACGCAGGGAGTGGCTTCCCGTGATAAATTAACGGAATATGCAGCGCATTTTCCAACCGTGGAAGTGGACTCAAGTTTTTATGCGGTGCAGCCTGAGCGGAATATGCGCAAATGGACAGATGAGACGCCAGATGGGTTTCGCTTTGTTGTTAAAGCGTATCAAGGAATGACGGGACATGAACGCGGCGAGATTCCTTTTGAGTCGAAAGAAGAGATGTTTCAAGCGTTTAACTTATCGCTGACGCCCATGGTAGAAGCCGGGAAGCTTGCGATGGTCCTGTTCCAGTTTCCACCGTGGTTTGACTGCACGCGTGAAAATGTAACGTATATTCGATATTGCAGGGAAAACATGGGGCCAGTTCCGCTGGCAATTGAATTTCGTAACCAAACATGGTATAAAGCGAAATTTTTTGATAAAACGATTTCGTTTTTAGAACAGGGAAATTGGATTCACACTGTATGTGATGAACCGCAGGCGGGGGACGGATCGATTCCGATTGTTCTTCAAGCAACAAATAAGGAAAAAACATTAATCCGCCTGCACGGGCGCAACCGGGCAGGCTGGCGGAAAAATGGCCAGAAAAATTGGCGTGAAGTTCGTTACTTATACCGATACAATGAACATGAGCTGCGTCAATGGGTTGATTTTACAAATGAAATCCATAAGCAGTCAAAAGACGTATATATACTATTTAATAACAATTCCGGTGGCGACGCGGCAGATAATGCGAAGCAATATTTGGATTTGGCTGGAGTTCAGTATGAAAATTTGGCTTCGCGCCAGCTTGATTTATTTTAGGAGGCTTTGTCACGATGGAATGGGTTATGCTGCTGCGCTCGTGCCGGGCGCCTGGTTCGGGGCAAAGCTCGGCGCGTGGCTGAATGCACGGATCGCTTCAAAAACGGCTGTGCTGCTGCTCCGTCTCGTTTTGATTTTGGTCGGTGTCCGCCTAATATGGCAGGGCATTCATTAAAGGTGGAGTGAACATGAAAAAAACGATACATATTTATCATACAAATGATTTGCACAGCCATTTTGAAAATTGGCCGAGAATTGCACATTTTTTAAAAGAGCGCCGTAGTCTCCATGAAGAAGCGGGAGAATACTCGTTTGCTTTTGATATTGGGGATCACGTGGACCGGGCTCATCCTCTTACCGAAGGAACACTCGGCTCTTTTAATATCGAACTGCTGAACGAATCCCGCTTTGACGCAGTCGCGATCGGAAACAATGAAGGGATCACCATGCCGAAAGAAGCGCTAAACCGGCTGTATGACCATGCCTCATTTCCGGTTATTTGTGCTAATTTGTTTGAAAAAAACGGTGAAACCCGTCCGGACTGGGTTGTGCCGCATGCTTTTTTTCAAGCGGGCGGCACAACGATTGCTGTCACGTCCGCAACGGCCCAGTATACCGCTTTTTACGAGCTGCTGGACTGGAGTGTGACGCTTCCGGTAGACGAGCTGAAAAAGCAAATTTCCATGCTGAAAAAACGGGCAGATATTGTCATCGTGCTATCGCATCTTGGCATGTACGATGACGAAAAGCTTGCCGAAGAAACAGAAGCGGATGTAATCCTCGGCGGACATACCCACCACGTTTTTCATGAAGGGAAAATGGTCAATGGAACGCTGCTGGCAGCCGCGGGAAAATATGGCTACTTTGCCGGCCATGTGGAAATTGATCTCGATGCAGATAGTGATCAAATTGTGGCGAAGCGGGCGCGTGTATTTGAAACGAACCGGTCGTTGAAGGCGCCTCTTGATGAGCAGGAGCAAAAAGCGATGTTTGAGAGTCAAGGTAAAAAAGTGCTGTCAATTCCAGTTGTGCAGCTTGAAAGGGAGCTTTCAAGCGACTGGTTTGAGTCATCGCCACTGCCCCAAATGCTGACAGAAGCGCTGACTGAATGGTGCCAGGCGGACTGTTCGTTTCTTAACGCAGGTGTTGTGCTTGGAGATTTGCCGGCAGGAGAGGTGACGAAGTATGATCTTCATAAACTGCTCCCTCACCCTATTAATCCTTGCTTAATTGAATTAACGGGTGCTGAGCTTTCGGAAGTGCTGCGCCAGACACGTGATGAAAAATGGCCACATCTGCAAATTAAAGGGCTTGGTTTCCGTGGCAGTGTCATGGGGCAGTTTGTATATGACCGAATTGAAATGGAAGGACCACGATTTTTCATTAATGGGCAGCCAATTGATATGAAACAGACATATAAGCTTGCTACTCTTGATATGTTCACGTATGGTCATTATTTTGTGGAGCTTCATAGGGCACCTAGGAAAACATATTTTATGCCGGAGTTTTTACGGGACATATTAGAATGGAAATTGTTGAAGTTATGATGCCTCTTCCCGCATACAATGCGGAAAGGGGGTTTTTTTGTGAGGCGGAAAAAATGGCAAAGCAAGTCAAAATTGTCCATGCGCCATCGTCTTATGATGGCTTTCCTTTTGTTTATTATCGGTCTTGTATTTATTATCTGGCTGATTAATCGGATTCTTCAGCCCGTTCTTTTAAATTATGCAGACGCACAAACGGAAAAAATTGCGTCGATGGTGCTGCAAAAAGCAATCAGTAAAGAAATTACAGAAAATCTTGATATAAAAGATATTATGATTACAGATGAAAGTGAAGGTGGCTCAACCACCTTCAACGCACAAGTGATCAATAAAGTGCTCGCTGAAGTAACTGATCTTGCGGAGAAAAATTTAGATCAAGCCGAGGCAGGAGACTTGAAAGAACTAGAAAAAATGTCGGGTTTTGACATTGATGCAAAAAGGACGGCGCAAGGAGATGGAATTGCCTATACTATTCCATTCGGACAGATCACGAACAACGCGATACTCGGTAACATCGGACCGCGAATACCAATCCGATTTCATGCAATCGGGGACGTAACATCCAATGTGAAAACGAAAGTGGAACCGTTCGGGATCAATTCAGCTTATGTTGAAGTATACGTCGAACTCGAAGTCAATGTGCAAGTCATTGTGCCGTTTGCATCTGAGGTGAAGGTGGTCAAGCAAACATTGCCAGTAGCAATGGGGCTCGTACATGGCACTGTGCCAAACTATTACAACCCGGATTCGATTGGAGTGCCGGCCAAATAAAAGAGGGGATAGAAAATGTTCGCTTTTTAACACGGTGATCACGAAATGGAGCATAAGTGCGATGAACCTTATTGGTCATTGCTTTTTTTTGCAGGTAAATTGAAAAAAATAAATCAGCGCTCCTGTAATTTAGAACTTGTTTGACCCACACAGACAGGTCTTTTTGATTAGGGAAACGTATTCATCAGCTATTATATGAATTATTCTAAGAAAATGATAAATGGCACATTGTTTTTGCAAGGAAAACGCATACTTTTCCTCATAATATTTTTTTAATTCAACCCAATTGAGTTTAATGATAAGAGTTAAAAATGTGGATGAACCTGCATATTTAACTCTTATTAATTTCTTTTTTTGCCGCCAAATGATAGTTATGATAAAGTAGCGGTATATCGTAAGCTGATTGGAGATGGAAAAATGAGCACGAAAGAAGAATATTTGCGTAAACCGGAATGGTTGAAAATAAAGCTGAACACGAACGAGAATTACACTGGTTTAAAGAAAATGATGCGCGAGAAAAAGCTACATACGGTATGTGAAGAAGCGAAGTGCCCGAATATTCATGAATGCTGGGCGGTCCGCCGTACGGCGACGTTTATGATTCTTGGCAGTGTCTGCACACGTGCGTGTCGTTTTTGTGCGGTGAAAACGGGTCTTCCGACAGAGCTTGACCTAGAAGAGCCGGAACGCGTAGCGGATTCTGTTGTCCAAATGAACTTGAAGCACGTTGTGGTCACAGCGGTTGCGCGTGATGATTTAAAAGATGGCGGCGCATATGTATTTGCTGAAACGGTCCGGGCGATTCGCCGGAAAAATCCATTTACATCGATTGAAGTACTTCCATCTGATATGGGCGGCATTGAAGAAAATCTGCAGATGCTGATGGATGCGAAGCCGGACATTTTAAACCATAACATTGAAACGGTTCGCAGCTTGACGCCACGCGTCCGGGCTCGGGCAAAGTATGACCGTTCGCTTGAATTTTTACGCCGGGCGAAAGAAATGCAGCCGAACATTCCGACGAAATCAAGCTTGATGGTCGGCCTTGGCGAAACGAAAGAAGAAATTATCGAAGTGATGGACGATCTTCGTGCAAATAATGTAGACATTATGACGATCGGCCAATACTTGCAGCCGTCGAAAAAACATTTAAAAGTGCAGAAGTATTACCATCCGGATGAATTTGCAGAGCTTCGCGAAATCGCCATGTCGAAAGGATTCAGCCACTGTGAAGCAGGACCGATGGTTCGTTCTTCGTACCATGCTGACGAACAGGTCAATGCAGCGGCAAAAGCGAAACATGAACAGGGCGAGGCGCAGACAGCCAAATGATTACCATTCAAAATGACAGCTATGAAATTGTCGAAGAGCGGATGGAAGGCTTCAATGACGAAGCTTTCCGCGCCCGCTATAGCGACATTTTGTCCAAATATGATTACATTGTCGGTGACTGGGGATATGGACAGCTTCGGTTAAAAGGCTTTTTCGACGATATGAATAAAAAATCATCATATGACAACAAGTTTTCCACTGTACGTGATTACTTGCTTGAATACTGCAACTTCGGGTGCGGCTATTTTATTTTAAAAAAGCTGCCCATCACCCTAGCACCATCAAAAAAACCGGCTGAATGAGCCGGTTTTTTCTTTTACGGACACGCGTCCGAAGTCAGGTTACATCACTTCAGATAAAAACTCTTTTAGCTCAGCCGCTTCGTCTTCGCTCATATTAAACGCATATTCGATGTAGCCAGGTTCATCGAGGTCATCGCGTCCAATAATGGCGTACGTTTTGCCCTGCAGGTTAATGACAATCGATTTGCCATAATACCGATCCGTCTGCATAAGCGCCAAGTCGTACCGCGCATGCTCACCGGCGAAGCTGACAAATCGCGTTGTCGTTGTATCTTTTTCATCATAAAGAAAAAAACGTTCACTCATGTGCTGCCCTCCGCTGTCCATTTTCAACCATTGTACCACATGATACAATAGGAGCGGAAAGGATGGATGCCCTGTGTACTTTATTGACCGAAAAAAGATGGAAGCGACGCTCCGTTTTATGGAGCAGCAGCTTGCCCTGTTTGACTCGCAGCCTATTTGGGGCACTGCCATTGAAAAAGCAGCGCTCGAACGGATTGCTCAAACCGTTGTGGAATCTGTGATTGATGTCGGCAATGCGATGATTGACGGCTTTATTATGCGCGATCCCGGCAGCTATGAGGATATTATTGATATTATGGACGATGAAAACGTGATTTTGCCGGAACAGTCGGCGCCATTGAAAGATGTCATGGGTCTTCGAAAAACGCTTGTCCGTGACTACACCTCTATTTTACATGATGAACTGACGGCGGTGCTCGTCGCGAACAAAAAAGAACTGGCCGATTTTCCGAATCGTGTCCGCGTGTATTTGGAAAACGAACTCGGTCCCGTTTCTGCATTTTTACCGGAAGAAGGAGAATAATTAATGACACGTTATAAAGGCTATTTAATTGATTTAGACGGCACGATGTATGCAGGCACACAAGTTATCCCAGGTGCGCCGGAATTTATTGACCGCTTAAACGAGGCAGGTATTCCCTATTTGTTTGTGACGAACAATTCATCCCGGACGCCAGAGCAAGTGGCAGAGAAACTTGTCAAAATGGGTATTCGGACAACACCGGAAAATGTATTCACCACATCGCGCGCAACGGCTCAATTTATTCATGACGAAAAGCCGGGCGCAACAATTTATGTGATTGGAGAAGACGGTATTTTAGAAGCACTCACCGAGCAGGGCCTCGAAGTCGTCACTCATGAAAACCCTGATTATGTCGTCACCGGAATCGATCGAGGCATTACATATGAAAAACTGGCTGGTGCCTGCCTCTCTGTCCGAAACGGCGCCCGCTTTATTTCCACAAACGGAGATATTGCCATCCCGACGGAACGTGGCTTTATGCCAGGCAACGGTTCGCTGACATCGGTTGTTTCTGTTTCAACGGAAACACAGCCTGTCTTTATCGGCAAGCCGGAACCGATTATTATGGAGCAGGCAATGGCTGTACTTGGCACGTCAAAAGAAGAAACCATCATGGTTGGCGATTATTATGATACGGACATCCGCGCCGGCATCGGCATCGGCATTGACACATTGCTTGTTCATACAGGCGTGACCCAGCCGGAATTTTTAAAGAGATACGAGGTCCAGCCGACTCATACACGGAATAATTTAAATGAGTGGGAATTGTAAGAAACAGCAGCGATGCTGTTTCTTTTTTTTTGGCTAAAAATGGGCGAACCCGGGTATACAAAGAATATGATTATTTTTAGGGAGGGCATTATGCAAATTCCAAATCAATCAATATCCTATTGGAAAGATCACGGTGCACCACGTTCATTTACACCTCTGCAGACAAATTTAAAGGTGGACGTTGTTGTCGTTGGCGGTGGGATCACCGGTATTTTAACAGCATGGAAACTGTCGAAAGAAGGAAAGAAAGTTGCGCTTATTGAAGCAAGAAAATTAACAGATGGGACGACGGGTTTTACGACCGCCAAAGTAACGGCTCAGCACGGACTCATTTATGATGAGCTAATTAGTACGTTTGGAAAAGAAAAAGCCCTTCTTTATTACGAAGCAAATGAGGAAGCCATTTCGTTTTTAAAACAAACCGTAGATGAGCTGGAGGTTCAGTGCGATTTTACACCGCAGGACGCTTATGTGTATATCACAACAAATGAAATGAGACCGATGCTGGAAAAAGAGCTGGATGCCTATGAAAAGCTTGGCATTAATGGCGGCTTAGCCGGGGCATCCGCACGGATGAATTTGCCGTTTAACGTAGAAGAAGCACTTGTCATGCGGGATCAAGCGCATTTTCATCCCGTGAAGTTTTTAGAAGCGCTCGTGAAGGATATGGCGGATCGCGTCCACATTTTTGAAGAGACGCGGGCGGAAGCAATTGACGGGAAGGCAGTGAAAACAACAAACGGGCATAAGATCATCGGCGATCATATTGTCGTTGCATCACATTTTCCATTTAATGATTTTGACGGGGCCTACTTCGCCAAGCTGCATCCGGAACGGTCGTATGCAATCGGTGTGAAAAGCGAACATCAGCTTGAAGAAGGCATGTATATTAGCAAAGATAAGCCATCCAGGTCTGTCCGGTATGCAACAATGGAAAATGGCGAAAAGCTGCTTATTATCGGCGGTGAAAATCATCCAGCCGGACGCAGCGAACAGGAAACGATGCGTCATTACGAAGAACTGGCTGAGTTCGCGGACCGCCACTTCGGAGCAAAAAAAGTGCTTTATCGCTGGTCTGCGCAGGATTTAATTACGCTTGACCGCGTTCCATACATTGGGCGGGCACATGAAAATATATATGTGGCAACCGGTTACGCAAAATGGGGAATGACCAACGGAACGGTGGCAGCGAATGTGATCACTGATTTGATTATGAAGGGAGACAACCGATACGCTGAGTTATATGATCCGAAGCGGATGAAAGTAAAGCCGGCGGATGTGAAAACATTTGTCACGGAAAATGCGAAAGTCGCGAAAGAATTAATTAGCGGGAAATTGAAAAGCACAACAATAAATATTGATGCCCTGCTGCCCGGTGAAGGCGGCGTTGTAATGGTTGATGGGAAGAAAACAGGCGCTTACAAAGATGAACAGAGCCATTGCCATCTTGTTGATATAACATGTACACATATGGGCTGTGAAACGTCGTGGAATGATGCAGAGCGGTCATGGGACTGCCCGTGTCATGGTTCAAGGTTTTCTTATGACGGAGAGGTGCTTGAAGGGCCGGCGATTCAGCCGCTGGAAAAACGATAAAAAGAGGCAGCCTGTTGAAGGCAGCCTCTTTTTATCGTTTATTCGGTATTTGCCGCGCGGTGAGCAAGGCGGCTGGCGGCTGCTGCCGCAATGGCGCCAACGATATCATCTAAAAATGTGTGCACCTGGCCGGTTGATTTATCATTTAAAAACTGAAGGATGCCGGGTTTTTGTTTATCAATGTATCCGTAGCTTGTTAATCCAATCGTTCCATATACATTTATAATCGCTGTCGCAATCGTTTCATCAATTCCATAAAGCCCTTCATCCGTCTCAATAATGGATTGAAGTGGGTCATCCAGCTGCTTTTTTTCCGCAAGTATATCAAGCTGAATACCGGTCAAGACCGCATTTTGCACTTCACGTTTACGCAGAACGGCTTCCACATGTTCCATTGCTTCCACAAGTTTTAACTCAGGATGATATGGTTTTTGCAAATACACAACAAGTTCTGCGATATCTTCTAACTTGACGCCGCGCTCAGCGATCCAGCGGCGGGCTGTTTTTTCGGACATGCTCATGACGCGCTTTTCTTCAATAGTCATCCTCAACACACCTTTTTTTATCATTATATGTATTTCTCTTGTTCTCATACCCGTTTTCATTGTGACATACTCAGGTCGAAAATGATACAATAAGACGGAATAATCTGAAATGGGGTGCGCTGCGTGAAGCCATTTGTATATGTGACCAGAAAAGTACCAGATGACATTGTGGCAAGACTGTCTGCGTCCTATCACGTTGAGATGTGGACAGAAGAAGATAAAGCGGTTCCGCGAGAAATATTGCTCCAAAAAGCCGCGTCGGCTGATGCGCTGTTAACAGTTATTTCAGATGCCGTGAATGACGAATTACTTTCACACGCCAGCCAATTAAAGGTAGTGGCCAACATGGCCGTTGGTTTTGACAATATTGATCTTGAATCAGCTAGTCGTCATGGCGTGGCGATCTGCAACACACCCGATGTGCTGACAGATACAACAGCGGATTTAACATTTGCGCTCCTATTGGCCACAGCGCGCCGTATGACGGAAGCATCGGAATTTGTCAAAGAGGGAAAATGGACAAGCTGGGCACCTATGATGCTTGTCGGAACGGATGTTCATCATAAAAAAATCGGTATTGTTGGGATGGGCAAAATTGGAACGGCTGTCGCCAAACGAGCAGCCGGTTTTGATATGGAAATTCTTTATCATAACCGGAAACGTCATGAAGTTGCAGAAGAAATGCTTGGGGCTCAATACCGCAGCTTTGATGAACTTCTTGAGGAAGCGGATTTTGTTGTTTGTCTGGCCCCGCTCAATGAAGGGACACGAGGCTTATTTCAGCGGGAGCACTTTCAAAAAATGAAAAAAGAAGCGATGTTTATTAATGCAAGCCGTGGACCGATCATTAACGAGCAAGCACTGATTGAAGCGCTTGAAGCCGGGGACATCGCTGCGGCTGGTCTTGATGTATTTGACAAAGAGCCAATTCCTGCTGATCATCCGTTTTTATCCATGAAAAATGTTGTTGCACTTCCGCATATCGGCAGTGCGTCCAAAGAAACACGAATGGCTATGATGCAGACATGCTGTGACAATATTGAAGCAGTGTTTGACGATCGTCCGCCGAAAACACTCATCAATAAAGACGTGCTGCAGTTTTAAAGTGGAATAAAGGCTAAGAACGCGGCATCGTGCTGCAACGTCTTTATGACCCGCGTCGTGCGGGCCCAAGCGCAAGGCGTCCGTTTATCGGCGATCAGCATAAGACAAGCACCGACGGAGGAGCTTTTTGTCTCCAGAGGGGCTTATGGAACAAAAGCTAAGAACGCAGCTTCCTGCTGCAACGCTTTTGTGACCCACATCGTGTGGACCTCGATGACGCCTAGAGCTGGACATTAAAAAAAGAGCTGATCCTTGTTACGGATCAGCTCTTATCATTAAAATACTTGCTCAACTTCAACAATGCCAGGAACTTCTTCGAGCAATGCACGCTCAATTCCTGCTTTTAATGTAATCGTTGAACTAGGGCAGCTGCCACATGCGCCGAGCAGACGAAGTTTCACAATCCCGTCTTCAATATCAACGAGTTCGCAGTCGCCGCCGTCGCGAAGTAGGAATGGACGTAATTTATCAAGCACTTCCTGTACTTCACCATATATTTCTTGTTCTTGTGTTTGCATGAATCATCGGCTCCTTTCGATTCGTTACATATATTATAATGATTTTAAATTGAAAATGCAATTTCTCCTCTCAAGAAAGGAGAAATCAATCGGTTTATTCTCAGCACCAATGCGAGAAATGAAAAAAAAATGTTTAAAAAGCAGCGGTCAGTCAATAGAATAGTATATGCATTTAAAAAAGGAGAGGATCTTTTTGAAAGAATGGAGCATGTACATAAATGGCCAATGGGTGTCAGCAGATGAAAAAATAGAAATCGTGAATCCGGCGACTGGTGACATCTTCGCAACGGTTCCTAAAGGTGGAGCATATGAAGCGAAACAGTCAGTGGATGCAGCATACAAGGCGTTTAAAACGTGGTCAAAAAAGACAGCCGGTGAACGTTCCGAACTATTAATGAAATGGCACCGCCTCATTGAAGAAAACAAAGAAGAAATAGGACGAATTATGACCGAAGAGCAAGGCAAGCCGCTTCAAGAGGCGATTGGTGAAGTCGCTTACGCAAACAGCTTTATTTCCTGGTATGCGGAAGAAGGAAAACGCATTTACGGCGAGACCATTCCGGCATCTGATCCGAACAAGCGTTTATTTGTTTCGCGTCAGCCGGTGGGTGTCGTCGCTGCGATTACACCGTGGAATTTTCCGGCTGCGATGATTACACGCAAAGTCGGTCCGGCGCTTGCATCCGGTTGTACAGCCGTAGTGAAACCCGCTTCTTCTACACCGCTTACTGCTCTGAAGCTGGTTGAACTTGCTCATGAAGCAGGAATTCCAAAAGGCGTGCTGAACGTGGTCACCGGAGATTCAAAATCTGTTGCCGGTGCCTGGATGGAAGACAGCCGCGTTCGGAAAGTAACGTTTACCGGCTCAACAGAAATCGGGAAAGTGCTCATGAAGCAGGCGGCGGACACAATGAAAAAAGTATCGCTTGAATTGGGGGGGCATGCACCGTTTATCGTCACGGCGAACGCTGACATTGAAAAAGCGGTCAAAGGATTAATCGGTTCGAAATTCCGTAATGCCGGACAGACATGTGTCTGCGCGAACCGTGTGTATGTTCATGAATCCATTGAAAAAGAATTTATCGAAGCGTTTAAAGCGGAAGTGAAAAAATTGCGTGTCGGAAATGGAATAGAGGAAGGTGTCAACATCGGCCCGCTTATTGATAAGGATGCAGTTGAAAAAGTCCAAAGCCAGCTTGAAGATGCGAAGCAAAAAGGCGCTGTTGTCGAAATGGGCGGCGAAACGAATGGGAATTTTGTGACGCCGGCCGTTCTCACCAATGTAACCGATGATATGGACTGCATGGTGGACGAAACATTTGGTCCGCTGGCGCCGATTGCCACGTACCAAACAGTGGATGAAGTGATCGAGCGGGCTAATAACACACCATTTGGCCTTGCTGCTTATGTATTCTCAGACAATATTTCAGAAGCCATCGAAATAAGCGAAGGGCTTGAATACGGCATCATCGGCTTAAACGACGGATTGCCTTCCGTCGCCCAGGCACCATTCGGCGGTTTTAAAGAAAGCGGGCTTGGCCGTGAAGGCGGGCATCATGGAATGGATGAATTTTTAGAAGTGAAATATATTTCGCTCGGCTTATAACAGAAGCCCTCTCCTATTAAATGAGAGGGCTTTTCACATGGACACAGAGAGTGTTAAATGAATAGAAATGTGGCCGATTGGGCAACGATCATCCAAAAACCATGTCGCCTCCGGGCGGCATTTTTTAATACAATAATTCAGAAAGAGGTGCGGTATGGAGCACAACACAGACACGCTTTATAACACCATTGTTGGCGGGGGCTTATCAGCTCTCGCCTATTTAGTTGGAGGGGTGTACCAGTTGTTTAATGCGCTCGTTGTCATGATGATTACCGACTATGTGACGGGTATCATGATTGCTATTGATAATAAAACACTTTCTTCAGCAATTGGCTTTAAAGCGGGCTTTCCGCATGTCAGTATATTTATACAAATAATTATTCATTTTATGAATAAAAATGATTATCCAACCAATAATGTAAAGTTATTTAAAGGGTAATATATACATAAAAGGATGAATAATCAATTTTATGCGGAAATAGTGCGTGAAATTTGATAGGTTTATGCATCATGCGGAAAGTCAGTTCCTATGTGGAGAACCGGTCTTTTCCCATCTGTGCCAGGGACGTGGACGAATCTGCACATGTGCCGCGAAACAGATGCGCCATTTTTATTGGTTGAGTGGGGATTTATGACGAATACAGAGGATCTTGCCCTGCTTAAATCGGACAGTTACCGCCAGCGATGCGCCCTTGTGACAGCCTGTACAGTATGCAAATATTACGGCATCACATTCAATGCGGAAAGTACTTCACCAGCAGGTACTTCATCGACAAGTACTGCACCAAAAAAGGAGGAAGCTACATTGGCATCTGAAGTATATCAACGATCTAATACCGCAATTAAAAATTCAACTCGTATCGTATTAAATCGCCTGGCCAGTAAAGATCCAGGAGGCATCGACGAAAGCCATGTGAAAAAGCTGGATGAAGGTACGCTCACCACCAGCGATGCGCTGGGATTAATCTTTGTGGCCATTGAGCGCGGGTTAATCCAAGGAACAAAGGAATAAACATAACAAAGCCCTGGTCTTGGCCGGGGCTTTCATTAGTAAGATATTTACTGCATTTTAAAGTCAAGCACTCGGAAATACCCTTCGAACAGAGTCGCTAAATTCATCAAAGAACCCTCCAATGGGGTCGCCTGCTTTTATCCGATCAGCATAATCCTTCATTTGAGTGCTGAAATCTGGATCTTCCGAAACATACACCTTCTCAACAGAAGTATCTGCTTCTTTTACTTTTTCTTCGATTCTATTTTTCAGGTCATCATTTACTTCTGTGCCATTTTTTAAATTAACGGCAGCATAAGCAGTATGATCGGTTACAAGTACTGTCGCGTCATCTACTTCCTCTAGTTCTTTAACACGGTCAGCAGCCTTTTCAGCCACGTCTAAATTCTGGTCATCGTTGTTCGTGTTATTGTCTGCTTTTTGATCATTTGTGGACATGTTTTCCACTGGAGCATTATCCGCTTTGTCTGAAGCATTATTATCGTTATTCATACAAGCCGCGAGTAAAAGCATAGTCATAAAAGCTGTCACATAAATCGATATTTTCTTCACTGAAAGTCCTCCCTTATATCATTTAACAAAGGATATAATTCCTAATAAATCACTTTATATGCAATAAGACTGATAAAGAAGCAGCCGTTAATAAACAATGGCTGCTCCAGGGTGAAAGGGTTGACGAATAGTGTTCCCCATCTAGCTTAGGGCATACAGTAACTAGATGAATTATTTTTTATTCCTTTCGTGAATCAGCCAATAAATAAAAATACAGACCATAACTAAAACCGTTGCTATAGCTCCATATTGGAAAATCATTTCTGAATTTTTCATAGCTGCACCTCGAAATTATATTGCCCGAATAACAGGTGAACTAACACAAAAAAGACCGGCCGCAGCCAGTCAACTTGCCATTCCAATTACAATCTCATAAATATCATCAGAAGTTTGGACAGCAGGGAGCGGAGGGATGCCGGTTTCATCACAAAGTAAGAGCATGCTCAACGTGTATTTTCGAGATCTTTTTCATCTGCATACTTTTTCCACACTCGAGCGTAGACGGCCCGTGTTTCATCATCAAGTGCCTCTTTTAGCCGCATGCCTTCTTTCAACAATTTCATGTCCTCACCCCTTTCCTTCATTATAAAAGAGGAAGGGATGACATAATATTAAGATTCCGTAAAGTTGATGATTAAAAAGCTTAATTATTAAAATAGACCACATCAATAAGTGTGCATTCACTTTTAAAAAAGAGTTGCGGTAAATGGGAATGATACATTATTCTAGAGAAAATGACATTATTTTTAAAATTTATAAATCATACGAGAGTTTGGTGTAGTGATGGAACTGATAACAAGGGATCTGCTCATAAATTTTCTGTTTATCCTTCTGCCCTTATTCATAATGCAAATGTTTTACTTGTTGAAATACATATATCGACTTGAAAAGCTGAAAGAGTCATGGTTTGTGATTTTTCCTCTTATCTCTATTGTTCTATGTATGCTTTTTCCTTTTTCTTTGGATGATAACCTGACATGGGATCTTCGAAGAATCCCTTTTCTATTGGGTGTGTTATATGGGGGGCCAAAATACGGGATTGTTTTACTGCTCTGGCTTTTAATAGTTCGGTATCTGTTAGGCGGATCGGGCTTTTACGTAACCGTTTGCACATTTGGATCTATGCTTGTATTAACAACCCTTATTTCAACCTACTACATGAGCTTGACTTTAAAATATAAGTTAATAATAAGCGTCCTGCTGGTGTCCATTTCAACATTTATTACGTACTTTGCAGCTTTACATCTTACTGAAGTTAATTTGACAATAAGCATGTGGATTCAATATTTTGTAATTAATATTGTTGGTATGTTGATCGCGACAGCTGTGTTGGAAGTGATTAGAACTAATTTTGACGTATTGCAAAAGTTAATGAAAGCAGAAAAACTAGAGATGGTAAGCAACCTTGCAGCAAGCATTTCACATGAAGTACGAAACCCATTGACCACCAGCAGAGGATTTATGCAGCTTGCACATGAAAGTGATGTTTCGTCGGAAACAAAGTACCATCTTTTGATTGCGATTGAAGAATTGGATAGAGCGACAGAAATTATTAATGATTATTTAACATTCGCAAAACCAGCCTCTGAAGAAAACGAGAAAATCATGATTTATGAAGAGGTTCTTCATGTGGTCAATGTCCTAATTCCTTTAGCAAACATGAACAATGTTGAGATTGATTTATCCCTGGTAAAAAAAGAGTCTTATTATATCATGGGGGACAGAAAAAAATTAGAGCAGGCTTTGATTAACATCGTAAAAAATGGAATAGAATCAATGCCTAAAGGGGGAAAGATGGAGATCGGTATAGACTATTACCCTCATAGTCTGCGTATCAAAATCCGTGATCAAGGAAAAGGGATGACACAAAAGCAAATTGATCGTCTAGGTGAACCGTATTTTACAACAAAAGAAAAGGGGACGGGCTTAGGTATGATGGTTTCGTTCAGTATTATTCAGGGGATGGGCGGAAAGATTAATGTTAAAAGTGAGATTGAAAAGGGCACATACTTTTCGATCGAATTTCCAATTACCGATGTCTAAGCAGGTCCATTATAATCTTCTTTGATTTCTTAATGAAATTAAAAGAAGGGGACTCAAGGGAGGAAGCCCTATTCGAAGAGAATGCTGGGCTTTTTGTTTTTAATCAAGGTCATGTCCGTCATCTAATCGAACCGCCACAATATCTTTAATACAGTACGAGCTATCTGTTAAATATGCACTCGTTTAGGATTGCCGCTTAACGATTTTTGCTCATGATATGATTCCATGATGATCCTTTTCATCCCCTCCAACGCTCGTTCATCAAGTAGAGGGTGCTTCTTTTTCTCTTTTTTCGCTTTCTAATTTATTTTGTTCAGCATGTTCAGCAAGGATCAATCCTCGACATTTTAACATTCCGCGATCCTCATATAATTTCTTCACCAACATCACTCCTTAATGAGAATATTAGTTCGCATAGTGATTCCTCTACAGTATAAAACGGCAGAGTTTAAACTGTAAACAAAAAACGAAAATATGTTCCCGAAACACTTGTTTCTAAACGTTTGTTCGATATAATAGAATTAACAAAAAAAGGAGGCTGTTAAAATGAATGGACTGTTTCAAGCGTCATTAGAAGAACAAAAGCCCATTGTTATTATGTACATGACAGATGATCGCGTGATTACTGACCGCAATATCATTGTAAGAAAGATTCATCCTGAGTATATTCGGGCATATTGCATGAAATGCGGAGGGCTTAGGACGTTTAAGCAGGAAAACATTTTAGCAGTTGCGAAGCCGAAAAAGCGAAGAGAGGCTTATGCATAATTACCTTCTAACAAAGGCGCAAAAAAGAGTGCTGAATGAAATTGCATTATATATAGAAGAAAAAAATTATCCTCCTGCTATTCAGGATATATGTGAACGATTAAATTTAGCTTCATCTTCAACTGTAAAAGGTCATCTGGATTCATTAAAAGAGAAGGGGTATTTAACATGGGAGGAGGGCAAGCCAAGAACGTTGAGGATGCTTATATCAATAGAAGAAAAGCAAAAATAAAAATGGCGGGGAATCCCCCGCCATTTCCCCGCCCTAATTTGGGCGTTTTTTTATTTGTTTTTAGGAGTCATTTTTTAAAAACCTTGATATATCGCCTTTTTATAGGTGATATTAGCTAAGATTTTGAGTCATCCATTATGATATTTGTACATCCAAAGAACACCAGATTTCAAAAAGCGGGCGACGCGGCCGGTAATGGCACGGTCTGCCACAAAACCGAATCCCTGCTTTTTGCCGAGTGAGCCGAGAACGCCTTTTAATTTCATTTCCGGCATTGTTTCTGGCAGCGGCTCATTTTTCCAGCGTTTTTGAAGGACATCGACAATTTGCTCTGCTTGTTCTTCCGCAAGCTGGGCACTTGGGGCGTGCGGGAGACTGGCGCAGTCCCCGACAACATACACGTGTTCATTGCCGGGTATGTTATGATGCGGTGTCAGAACGACCCGGTCGGAGCGGTCTTTTTCCACATTCATTTCACGAACGACGAGAGTTGGCTGGATGCCTGCTGTCCAGACAACCGCATCCATTTCATACACGTCTTCGTGGTTGTAGATCCGGTCCGGTTCTACGCGTGTAATGTTCGCATCACTGACGACTTCTACTCCATGATCGATAAACCATTTTTCAATGTACCCGCTTAAACGCTGCGGGAAGTCTTTTAAAATACGCGGGCCACGGTCAAATAATTTGATGTTGAGGTCGGGACGGCTTTCGCGGAGCTCGCTTGCCAGCTCAATACCAGAAAGGCCGGCGCCGACAATACCGATTTTTGAACCAGCTGGCATATTGTTGAGCTTCTCATAAGTGGCACGGGATTTTTGAATGGACTGAATGCTGTATGTGTGTTCCGTGGCACCGGGAACGCCATGATACTTATCTTCACAGCCAAGACCAATGACAAGATCATCATAGCTAAGCGAACCGCTTGCTTTCAAGGCTACTTCTTTTTGGTCCAGGTTTATGGACGTTATTTCATCATAAACAATATTTAATTTCTCATGCTCAGGAAATGAAACACGGACTTCATGATCGGAAGCGGTTCCAGCCGCCAATGCATAGTATTCTGTTTTTAAACAGTGATAGGGAACCTTGTCAACCAATGTAATCGTGACGTCGTCTGGCAGATGATTCGGCAGCAATCGCAAAAGTACGCGCATGTTCCCGTAGCCGCCTCCAAGCAAAACTAAATGTCTCATATGTATGACCCCTCTGTTTCAGATTCGTATGTAAAGTTTATCTGTTTATTCATATCCGAGTATAGCGAAAATAGCCATATTATACAACACACATCAAGAAAACTTCCCGCTTTTTTCTGTGCTGAATTGGTAGTACAATAAATGGGTGAGGTGAAGAATAAAAATGAAGCCAATAATTGAATTTTGCGTCAGCAATTTAGCAAGCGGGTCACAAGAAGCATTTGAAAAGCTTGAGCGGGATTCTAACCTTGATGTAATTGAATACGGCTGTCTCAGCTACTGTACACGCTGTTCGGATTCCCCGTTTGCTCTTGTAAACGGAGAAGTTGTCGGCGGTGCGACGACAGAGGAGCTTGTTTCCAATATATATACATTTATTGATGAGACGTGGCTTTTTTAAACGTCTAAAAACCGGGTGCCACACTAGGCACCCGGTTTTTCTTATGCAGATTCTTCCTGCGTTTTCATTTGTTCACGTAGTTCATGCCATCGGTCGCGGGCCATTTCGATAATTTGTTTTTCGTTTGAATTGCGCTGGCGCTCAATGACTTTCGAAAAATACGTTACCGCTTTTTCCTTGCGTTCTAATTTCCGGTTTAACTCACCGAGCAAATACAACACTTTAATTTCAGACATTTTCGCCGTCACATCTTCTGTGGAAAACGCTTCTTCATATTCCCGGGCTGCAATTGATAAAAAACGTTTTTCCTCTTTTTTTCGGCTCATATCCCGGTAAATCCATGCCGTACGAAGTGCAAGACCGGCAAGGATTAAATGTTTTTCTTTTTTTAACACCCCTGAATAAAGAGCGAGCTTGTAGCTTTTAATTGCTTTCGAAGGGGAGCGTTCCCCGCTGAAGTCTTGCTCGACCCAATGATCAGAAACGGATGCTTTTAAGACATCTGCTGTTCCTGGCGCGAAATAAGGCGTAAAGTCTTCTGTAAACGAATACCCACAATGAAAGCAGACATGAACATTATAAAAAAGAGGATTGATTTGGCCATTTTCATAAAGCGGCTTCAAATCCGTATCCTGCCCGGTTACTTTAATGGTGCTCTTTCGGACTTTTGTCGTATTAAAGGATTGTTGGCAATGAGGGCATTTCATAGTTTTACTATAGAGTGGAGGGACGTTTGACATTGATAAAGCCTCCTTAGTTTGATTTAAAGGTCTTTTTGCTTATTTTATTATACAGGATTTAAGGGTAAAAAGAATTATTTTTACAAAAAAATCAGTGAGCGGTTCAGTTGAGGATTTTAGAATTTAGCCGTATACTAAAAGAAAATGAAAGGAGAGATTTCATTTGTCTGAACAACAAGTTGTGACTATTACGGAAGCTGCGGCTTTTCAAATAAAAGATATGATGAAACAAAACGAAGAAGAAGGTTCATTGTTGCGCGTAGCTGTCCACGGTGGGGGATGCAGCGGGTTATCATACGGAATGGGCTTTACACCGTCCGCTGAAGAAGGCGACATTCACTTAAACCAGCACGGCATTTCTATTGTCGTGGCGAAAAACGATGCAGCGATTTTAAATGGAACAATCGTTGATTACAAACAGTCGCTGATGGGCGGCGGTTTCACTATTGATAATCCGAATGCGATCGCCTCATGCGGATGCGGCTCATCTTTCAGAACGAAAACGAACGAAGGCGCACCGGAAAATTGTTAACGTTAGCCAACCGTTAAGTTAAACGGCGGGGCGGTTAATCACCGCAGGTAATAGGTGTGCACGGCGTATTTTATTCGACTAAACACAAGCGCAAATATGGCGGTTTAGGCTTATTTATAACGATCTTCTTTAACGGTTTATTCGTAATCCGTTGAGGGGGGGCGTTTTTTTGTGGCATTAAATTAAGAAGCGTTTGCGCACGGTTTGGAATGATATTTGAATGAGCTGTCCAGTGGTTACATGTTTTATTTGTTAACCATTGTGGTGGAAAAATAAACTGCACATAAAAAAGCCACGGAGGAAAACCGCTGCGTATGTTTAAAAAAAGCTGATTTATATAATATTCGTTATGTGAGTTGATCGCTCAATCGTGTTATAGGCTCTAGGAATAAATTATAGAATATCCAAAATAGTAGGAGGTATTGGCGTTGCCAGGAGCTGAAACTATGATTAGACGAATCGTTTATAGCCTTCCTGAAACAAAATACTTGAGAGTTTGGGGTCTAAGGATTCCGTGGGGAGTGAATTGGGTTGATCATAGGGTGGGAATTTATGCGGGTTTTGATTATCCGAGTGTAACGCCTGAAAATCAAGCATTAATTTACGAGTGCGCGTCTCTCGCTGGATTGGCCGCTGCAGCTCCTTTAGCTAAAGCTGTGGCAGCTTGTCAAAGTGGAGTTGAATGTCCGGATGCTATAGCGGATGGTTTACCGGCAGCTGATTCAATATTACGGGAAACATTCTTTAAATATATTGAGAGTTCAGGATTGCCGGATGACGTAAAAAAAAGAGTAGATATCGGTATTTATATAAGGGACGAATGAAGGAGGAGCTGATTAAAATCGCTTCTTTTTGTGCATAAAAACTGTCAGTGAGAAATGAGACGGGGCTGCCATTGACTAAACAATATATGTACAACTAGATCAACTTTACTCATTGGAGGTGTTAAAACGATGAAAAAACGCAAGAAGAAACGCAGCAAACTAGTACGCAGAAGTGAAAAGCCGGGTGAATGAAAAAAACAGACGCAAACAGTCGTAGCCTCAGCACCGGGCGAATATCTTGTAATGACCGGCATGTCCAGCTCAGACACAGCAGCGGAAGGGGCATGTTCAGCCGGAATCCGAAAGTGCGAAGGAGGGCCGGGGCATGAAACAACGGTGGAAAAGCTACGGACTGTGGATCGCAGTGGCCGCGCTTGTTGGTATGGTGCTGCAGGATTTTGGGGTAATGATCCCACCGGAAAGGTACGATGCTTACGTAGACATCTTGCTAACGATCGCAGTGCTCGGAGGCATCATCAACAACCCTGGCGGAAATGAACAACATAACTAGAGGAACACTAACGACTTTGACTCGCCATACACAAATGGCCATTGAAGTCCGAATGCGATCGCGTCATACAGATGCGGTTCATCTTTCAGAACGAAAACGAACGAAGACACATCGGAAAATGGTTAACAATATGTTCTTTTAATTAAAAAGCGTTCGCCAGTATCTATTTGGTACAGGCGAACGCTTTTTTATTAGTCCGTTTTCCTTTTTCGGGTAATCCATATTGAAATCAAAGGAATAACAATAAAAAAGGTGATAAAAAAAACGAAGATAAACTGTAAAAGCCAGAGATCATTATACAAATTGATTTCCTCCCGTACATCTATTTTTAATCTTAGTATGGACAAAGAGAAGAAGATCAATTCTAAAGAGCTTGATCATTTACAAAATCATTAAAAGGTTTTTATACCTATAAACATACATATGATATTTTTCCTATTTTTCCTATTTATTAAAGTTTTTTAAATTATCTGTAAAGATTCTATTTTACAATAGAAAGTAGATTACAATAAAGAAGGTTCTTTCCGGGACGACTAAACACATTTCAGAGAGGGGTTTTTTTATGAGAAAGATTGGACAAGTTTTATTTGCTCTTATACTCGTCATTGGCGCACTGCTTCCATTTCAGACACCGGCTAGTGCAGCTTCTATAACAGTTGCAGAAGCGGTTGCCAGTAATACGGGGACAGCGACGGTCGAAGGATATATTGTCGGTTTTGCCTTGTCAGGAAGTAATTATACGACAGATCCTGAGCGATATAAAAACACTAATATTGGCATCGCTGACGAAGCAGGAGAAACCGATCCGGCTAAAATCATGCCGGTACAGCTGACAACGTCTTTTCGTACTGGCATTAATTTAGCAGAAAACCCAGATAATATTGGTAAAAAAGTTCAAGTGACAGGCTCTCTAGAACCTTATTTTACTGTGCCGGGCTTAAAATCCCCTACGTCTGTCGTACTGCTGGATGATGACGGCATAGAAGAACCTGAAGAGCCGGTTGACCTTGTGAAAGAATCGATTTCAGCAGTCCGTCAAAAAGCGGAAGGTGCTGATGTGTGGACGTCCGGCACGGTGACGGCTGTTTTTGGAAACAACGTGTACATCCAGGATGAGACAGCCGGCATCGTGTTGTATGGCTCCGGCATGAATGTGGCGGTCGGTGATATCATTGAAGCAAAAGGGAAAATTGACGATTATAATTCCCTGCTTGAAATTGCAGTTCAAGCCGGTGGGGTTACGGTGACGGGCAGCGGCGATATGCCGGCTTCGTCGACTGTGACAGCCGCTGATTTAACAGAAGCTGCTGAAGGAACGCTCGTGAAAATAAACAATGTATCGGTCGCCAGCTTTTCAGGAGGCAACTATACAGCAACAGATAAAGACGGGAATGAATTTCAAATCAGACCGCAAGATGCAGCATTGGTAGCTGTAAATACAAACTATGATTCTATTACAGGTGCAGTAGGTTCCTACAATAACGTCTATCAATTAATTCCACGCGGTACGGAAGATATTGAAGCTGATTCATCGACTGTTCAAGCCGTGACAGCAAATCCAGCGGCGGGCGTAGTAGAAGCGGGAACCGGCGTCTCTCTTGCTTCATCGACAGAAGCTGCGGAAATTCGCTATACACTAGACGGCTCTGAACCAACAAAAGAAAGTACGCTTTTTTCAGACCCGATTGTCATCGACGAAAATAAAACGATCAAAGCGAAAGCATTTAAAGATGGATTAGCGGACAGCACCGTTTCTGAATTTACGTATGTGATACAAAAAGACATCGTCCGCATTCATGACATTCAAGGAGCGGGACACACGTCTCCATATAACAATTTAACAGTCGAAAATGTGGATGGTGTCGTAACACATATTGTGGACAACAATAACTTTTATATGCAAAGCATTGAGGCAGATGACGATGAAAGCACATCGGAAGGAATTCTTGTTTATAAGCGGGCACACGGCTTGTCAAAAAGCGACCTTGTCAGCGTGAACGGCACCGTAAAAGAGTGGGTGCTTGAAGGCTATTCAGAAAAACTGCAGACGGATCTTCCAGTCACGGAAATTAACGCTTCTATTGTGACGAAAAAAGAATCTAATCATGCGCTGCCTGAACCGATCATCTTTAATGAAGACCGAATGATGCCGAAGGAAGTGATCGACAATGACCGACTGGGGACGTTTGATCCGGCGCAAGACGGCATTGACTTTTTCGAAAGTGTGGAAGGTATGCTTATTCAAGTAAATAATCCGAAAGTCGTCGCGCCGCAAAACTACGGGGAAGTCGTGGTTGTACCGAATAACATTGAAACAAATACAACAGCCGGCGCACTGCGTATTACAGCAGATGACTACAACCCGGAGCGTATTCACCTTGATCTAAATGATGAAGATTTTGTTGCGAAAACAGGTGATTCGTTTAATGGCAATGTAACTGGTGTGGTCAGCTACGGTTACAGTAACTTTAAAGTGCTTGTCGATGAAGTACCAGAGCTGAATGATGGCGGTTTAACAGGTGAAGAAACAACACTCACCGCAACAGAAGACGGATTGACAATTGCTTCTTACAATCTTGAAAATTTTTCAACTGCTTCAGGAGCAGATAAAACGAACCGGTTAGCTGCCGGAATCGTAAACGGCATGAAGTCACCGGATATTATCGGTGTTACAGAAGTGCAGGATAACGATGGGCCGGCTGATTCCGGAACGACAGATGCTTCAGAAAGTGCGGTTGCGTTAATTGCTGCCATTGAAGCGCTTGGCGGACCAACGTATGTATACACCGATGTTGCACCGGCAGATAAAATGGATGGGGGGCAGCCAGGTGGAAACATCCGTGTTGGTTTCTTGTATAACCCCGAACGAGTTTCACTTGCTGAAGGCACAAAAGGAACGGCAACAGAAGCGGCAGCATACGTAGATGGAAAGCTGACGTTGAACCCGGGCCGGATTGATCCGGACAACGCGGCGTTTGAAGACAGCCGGAAGCCGGTTGCCGCACAATTTACATTTAACGGAGAAAAGGTCATCGTTGTCGCCAACCATTTTAATTCTAAAGGTGGAGATGAGCCGTTATTCGGAAAAAACCAGCCTCCATATTTAAGCAGTGAAGTGCAGCGAAAGCAAATTGCCGCCGTTGTCAACGGGTTCGTCCAGGATGTGAAAACAGCTGATCCTGATGCGAACGTAGTGCTTGTTGGCGACTTTAATGATTTTGAATTTACTGAATCACTGTCAATTTTAAAAGGTTCTCAATTGACAAATATGATCGAAAAAGTACCTGCAGAAGAACGTTTCACATACTCTTACCAAGGAAACGCACAAGTACTTGATCATATTTTGGTTACAAACAACATTGCGCCTTCAACAGAAGTGGATATCGTTCATACGAATTCACAATTCATGGAAGAGCACGGTCGTGCAAGTGACCACGATCCGGTTGTGATTCGGACGACATTTGCAGATGACGTTGTAGAAGAAGATATTGTCTATGTACCAGCATTGAAAAAGAAACAATTTGTGGTCGCGAAACCGGGAATCCATTTGGAATTTGATAAAGGAGCCCGTTTCAGTAAAGGCATTGTCGTCAAGCATTCTGCAACGCTTCAAGGAGCAGGGCTAAAACACAATACCGTTATTATCTCGACTCCTCAAAAAGGACAAGTCATTGATTTGCGCGGGGCAGAAGTAAAAGAAGTTCAAATTGATACAAAGCAGGAAGTCGAGATTATCGGCGTCCAAAATGTGAAGAAATGGATCGATTCAGAAGGAGAAGAAACGCAAAAACCTGCTGCTTAACCAGCAGATAAACCGTCCGGCAGCCGCCGGGCGGTTTTTTTGGTCGCGAAACGAGCAGCAAAAAACCGGCGTGCGCAGGCGGCCGGTTTTCCTGTATCTATATTCTTTTTAGCGCTTCGCCAATGGGTACATCGCCTTCTACGATTTCAAAGATACGGCTTTCAGTCTTTTCAGCAAGCAAGCTCTGAACGAGTACTTCCGCGACGTCAGCCCGCGCGATCGACTTTGTCCGGCCGGCGACTTGTGCGGCCGCTTCAATTTTGCCGGCCGCCGCTTCATTCTTAAGTACTCCCGGCCGGACAATTGTATAGGTCAGTCCGCTTTGCATCAAATGGGCGTCTGCATCGTGCTTTGCCTGCAAATAATGCTGCATGGACTCCGGGCCTGCATCCGGCCGGTCTGCCCCCATAGAACTGAGCATAACAAACCGTTCAATGCCATGAGAAACAGCAAGATCAATTGCTTTAATTGCCCCGTCCCGATCGACAGTGGTTGTTTTATCCGATCCGGTCGAGGAACCGGAACCTGCCGCAAAGATAACGGCATTTACGTCGTTCATCGCATAACTGAAATCCTGCTCTAAGTCTGCCAGTACAGGCTGGGCACCGAGCTTCTCCATATCCGTCATCTGATCGGTTTTGCGCACCATCGCCTTTACGTGATGCTGAATGTTCTCCGCGAGACTTTGGACAACGAGCCGTCCTGTTGTGCCGGCTGCGCCGATGACAAGTACATGCATGGTTGACCACCCTTTTTTACCTTTAGTTTACCCGTGGTAAAAAAATTAAAACAAGGAAGTGCTATGCAGCGGCTGAATTTTTGCAGAGGGATCAATGAATGCTTTTGCATTGTTGACAGCGGTCGGTGCTTCCCCGAATCCAGTCGCGATCAGTTTCACTTTGCCATCATACGTTGCCACATCACCCGCCGCATATACACCTTCAATGTTTGTTTCCATGCGGGAGTTAACCACAATCGAATTTTTCTCAATTTCCAGCCCCCAGTTTTTCATTGGACCGAGTGAGGAAATAAATCCATAGTTCACAACGAGATCATCAATTTCCAGTTTTTCAGTCCGGTCGCCTTTTACTTCTTCAAGCTGAAGATGTTGGCCATCAAATGATACAGGGACAAACGGCGTCATGACATTAACACGCGATTCATGCAAAAGTTCAACACTATGTTCATGTGCCCGGAATTTGTCGCGGCGGTGAATGATCGTCACGTCTTTTGCCGTATTTTCAAGCATCATTGCCCAGTCTACAGCTGAGTCGCCTCCGCCAAGGACAGCGACGCGGCGTCCGGCAAACGAGGACAGATCGTTGATGAAATAGTGGACATTGGGTAAAGTGTCTGCGCCGTCAATTTCCAGGCGGCGCGGCTGAAAAGCGCCATTGCCAGCTGTAATAATGACTGCTTTTGTCTCGTGCTTTCCTTTGTCCGTTTGCAGAAGAATCGTTCCATCCGGCTGTTTTTCAAGAACTTGAACGGCTTCTTCAAGACAAAGTTCAACCGGAAACCGATTCATTTGCTCGACGAGCCGGTCGACGAGCTCTTGGGCGCGAACAGCAGGAAAACCTGCTACATCATAAATAAATTTCTCCGGGTACAGAGCGGACAACTGGCCGCCCGGCTGCGGCAGGCTTTCAATGATTTTTACGGAGGAGCCGCGCATACCTGCATAAAAAGCGGCAAACAAGCCGGTTGGACCCGCACCAATAATCGTAATGTCTGTCACTCAAAATCCCCCTTTTTTTAAACCTGTATAAAGCAGGTCATAAAGACGATGTATAAGCCGTCTTTTTTTTTTATCATTTCTTATTTTACAGAATTCATGAAGGGAAGTCTCATTTGAAATTTCTTGTTGAAATAACTTGAAAAAAGGACCGAAAACGTCTATGATAAAGCTAGTTGTGCACATTGTTACCATTTTGTGACATAGTAAAGGGTGTTTTTTTACAATCATACGTGAAGAGTATCACATTCTTTGCGAGAATATTTTAATAGAGGTGGATAAAGATGACAGTGAGAAAGCCGAAAATTGTAGTATTGGGCGCCGGTTATGGCGGTCTTGTTACTGTAACACGTCTTCAAAAAGCATTATCAGTAGACGAAGCGAATATTGTGCTTATCAACAAAAATGATTACCACTATGAAACAACGTGGCTTCATGAAGCATCAGCAGGCACGATGCACCACGATCGCGTACGCTACGATGTTGATGCAGTCATCAACCGCAGCAAAGTAGAATTTATCCGTGCGGAAGTACAGGATATTAAACCTGAAGAAAAGAAAGTTATTTTAAATACAGGCGAAGTTGATTACGATTACCTCGTTGTCGCACTTGGCGGCGAGTCTGAAACATTTGGCATTGAAGGATTAAAAGAACACGCTTTCACGATTTCGAACGTAAACACTTCTCGTCAATTGCGTGATCATATTGAATTCCAATTTGCGACATATGCAAACGAAGAAGAGAAAAAAGACGAGCGTCTGACATTTGTCGTCGGCGGTGCCGGTTTTACAGGCATCGAATTCCTTGGTGAGCTTGCAAACCGAGTTCCTGAACTTTGCAAAGAATACGATATCGACTATTCAAAAGTACGCATCTACTGCGTAGAGGCAGCGCCGATGGTTCTTCCGGGCTTTGACCCTGAGCTTGTCAAATACGCCGTTGCCCAGCTTGAGAAAAAAGGCGTTGAGTTTAAAATCGGTACACCGATTAAAGGTGCAACAGAAACAGGTATCATCGTCGCAAAAGGCGAAGATGAAACAGAAGAAATTAAAGCTGGCACAGTCGTATGGGCAGCAGGTGTCCGCGGCAGCAGCATTATCGAAAAATCAGGCATTGAAAACATGCGTGCGCGCGTGAAAGTCAATCCGGATCTTCGTGCGCCAAACCAGGAAGACATTTTCGTTCTAGGCGACTGCTCATTGATCATCAATGAAGAAATTAACCGTCCGTACCCGCCAACAGCACAAATTGCGATGCAGCAAGGTGAAACAGTTGCACGTAACCTTGTGAAATTGGTGAAAGGGGAGACAGGTCTCGAAACGTTCACTCCTCATCTTAAAGGAACAGTTTGTTCACTTGGTGACGACGATGCAATTGGCGTTGTATTCGATAAAAAATTAACGGGTACAAAAGCGTCATTCATGAAGAAAATGATTGACAACCGTGCGCTCTTCATGATCGGCGGCCCTTCACTCGTCTTGAAAAAAGGGAAATTCAACATCCTGTAAAAAATCAGAAGGGCCTCTTTTCGAAGAGGTCCTTTTTTGATTGGCAGAAAGGAAGCATTTTATGAAGAGGGGAAAAGTGTGGCTCGCGGCGGCTGGTGTTGTGATTGACAGCAGCGGGCGCTGGCTTGTCGTGAAAAAATCATATGGCGGGTTAAAAGGGCAATGGTCGCTGCCAGCCGGTTTTGTGGATGCGGGGGAGACGGCGGACGAAGCTGCTGTTCGGGAAGTAAAAGAAGAAACCGGCATTGAAGCATCTGTATGTGGCGTCGCTGGCATCCGGTCAGGTGTCATCCAAAACGATGTGAGTGACACGATGATTATTTTTCATATGACACTCAATGAAGAAAAAGAACCGGAAGCGAACGCGGGAGAGCTGCTTGACGCACAGTGGATGAGGACGGATGAGCTTGAAAAAAGTGTAGATACATCGATTCTTCTTCGCAGCATTATTCAGCTGTTTGAAAAGGCGGGACTTGCCTGCCAGGACATTCCAGATCCAGGTCCGCAATTTGGCTACACGTCCTATCGGTTTTTTATTTGAGATTGAGAATTTATCAGAAAATTAAGATAATAATAAAAATAAACAAAAATGGTTATACTATGATGGGAAAGTTTATTTCCTTTTAAATAAGGAAATACCTTTATAAAGCATCGGATACGTATCCCCCTCGTATCCGGTGTTTTTTTAGGCCCGTAAGGTGCAGGTCACAAAGCATTGCAGCAGGACGCTGTGTTCCAGCCTTTGAACCTTTATACGTTTTATTGTCACATTTTCACTCATTGACCTTTTAAAGCGTGTTCAGTACACTTATAAGTATACAATTAGGGGGAATCGCTTCATGCACATCGCAACTGTACTCGTGTCAGCGCTGCTCTTTTTCGTGCTGTTTTTCGGCATCGGATTTATATTAAACATGCTGCTGCGGATGACGTGGATTATGGCTTTTGTTTATCCACTCGTCACCATTGCTATTGTAGACGGCATTAGTTCATTTGACTATTTATTCAACGCAGGAGAATCATTTCGTATTCTCGGTGATCGAATCACAGGTTTGCAGCCAGTAGACATTACGATTCTGCTGTGCGGTTTACTAGGCGCCGTTGCGAGCGGATTCGTTATGCGCCTGCTGCGCGCAAAAGGCTATCAAATGTTTTAACAAAACGACCTGCTCAAGGTCGTTTTATTTTTTGTTTAATAATTGATCCAGTTTCTCAAGACCTTTCAGCAGATTTGGTGAAGGCCGGCAAAAATCTTTTTCCTCCATCACAAAAATGGGTGTTTCATCATAACCTGGTCTCTTTTTTACGACATCTGTATTCACTTTCTCCGTCATGACTCCAACCCACGCCAGCAAAATAATATCGGGCTGTTTTTCCAATACCATTTCCCAATCTGTTTGCACGCTTGGCTCAGGATAATCTGAAAATATATTGATTCCGCCGCATAGCATGCTTATTTCAGTCAGCCAGTTTGCGCCTCCCGGAGTAAACAAGGGCTTGGGCCACCATTCCCAGTAAAGACGCGTACGGTCTGCCCATTCCCGCGACCTGTATGATTGGAGCGAGCGTATCCACCTGCTTCGGGCATCTTTTCCATCTATCCCGCATGCCCCGGCAATTTGCTCAATTGACACACCAATATCATTAAGTGAATGCGGATTGGTTACAATATGCGGAATGCCAAGCCGTTCTAGAGACTCCACATTTTTCTCCATTCCCGGTACGCTGAGTGATGCCAGCACGATGTCGGGGTTAAGACTAGCCAGCTTGTCCATATCAATGGATAAATCAGACCCAAGCCTTATCCGGTCTAAGTCGGAAAAGTCATCTACACCAACAATCTGATTCTCGATTCCAAGATATTCACACACTTCCGTATTGCTTGGGCAAATCGATACAATCCTCATCACAACACTCCTGTCCATTTTCCACTATAATAACATGTGAGGTGATGAAGATGTTTACAATCAAAAAAGAACCATTCATAAAAACAAAAGCGGATGCGCTGCTCATCGGGCTGTATGACAAACCATTGAAATTTGAAGGAGTATTACAGCCGCTCGATGACGCTTTTTCAGGACAGCTGACGGAACTTGTGAAAAATGGTGATCTTTCCGCGAAGAAAGAAAACACGTCCGTTATTCCTGCACTTGGCCACATTACGGCAAAGCGGATTGTCACCGCAGGACTTGGCAAGGAAAAAGAAGCGGACTTTCATGCGATCCATAAAGCGGTTAAAAAAGCCGCTAAACAGTCAAAGCAGTACGGACTGGAATCAATCGCCGTTGTACTCGATTCATTCGTAACCGAAAACATAACAGCTGTTGAAGCGGCGGAAGCCCTAACCGAAGCGTTCTTTATGGCGCATTTTGAGTATACAGGCTACCGGACCCCGGGGAATGAGCCGGAAAAACAATTAAAAACAATTGATGTGTATACAGAAGGAGATTCGGTGGAAATAAAAGCGGCGTGTAAGGTAGGAAAAACGATGGCTGATGGAACAAATACCGCCATCCGCTTAACCGCGACGCCGCCAAATATGATGACAGCAGCAGATCTCGCGCTACATGCAAAAAAACTGGCCGATCAATATGGTTTTGAGCTTGAGGTACTGGAACGCGCGGACATGGAGAAAATCGGCATGGGCGCTTTTTTAGCGGTAGCCCAAGGATCGGTGGAACCGCCAAAAATGATCACACTCAAATACAACCCAGCAGATTCATGGGAAGACGTGCTTACCTTTGTCGGAAAAGGTATTACCTTTGATACAGGCGGCTATTCCATTAAGCCGAAAGACGGCATTGTCGGCATGAAAACAGATATGGGCGGAGCAGCTGCTGTACTTGGCGCGATGGAAATTATCGGTGAGCTGCAGCCGGACCGTCCGGTGATGGCAGTCATTCCGGCAACAGATAATGTGATCAGCGCAAACGCATTTAAACCTGACGACGTCATTACATCATTGTCCGGCAAAACGATTGAAGTAAAAAACACCGATGCAGAAGGCAGGCTCGTTCTGGCAGATGCGATCACGTATGCCAAACAGCAGCGTGCCGGAAAAATTGTGGACGTAGCCACGCTGACTGGCGGAGTTGTGATTGCGCTTGGCAAAGATAAAACAGGAGCTATGACAAACAATGAGCCGTTTTTTGAAGAGGTGCTGGAAGCCTCTCATGAAGCAGGGGAAATGATTTGGCAGCTGCCGCTTACAGAATACGATAAAAAACGCATTCGAAGCAGTGATGTGGCGGATTTGAATAATTCACCGGGGCGTGATGGACACGCCATTATGGGCGGCGGCTTTATCGGTGAATTTGCAGAAAATACGCCGTGGGTTCATCTCGATATTGCCGGCAGTGCTGAATTAACACCCGGGGTTATGACACGGACACTGGCGATTTTAGCGCTGTCAGACCAATCTGAATAATTCGCCTATTTATTTACTGGAAAAGTATATTGACAAGCGGACAGGCAATTTGCTATCTTTTAATCGGTTCTTTAGTGATTTAGCAAATTAAAGTGTTGGAGGTATAAAAGATAATGAATGCAGTTATAATGGCGGTTCTCATTATGCTCGTCCTCAGCCTGCTCCGTGTCAATGTTGTTTTTTCTCTTATTACAGGAGCACTTGTTGGTGGACTGATTGGCGGGCTTGGGATGGACGGGACGATTGCCGCGTTTTCAGAAGGCGTAGGCGGCGGTGCAAATGTCGCGCTCAGCTATGCAATGCTCGGTGGATTTGCCGTGGCAGTATCGAGCACCGGGCTTCCGGAAGCGCTCGTCAATTTTGTGTTGAAGTTTATTGGGGATAAAGAAGAAGCACGTTCGAAAAAATTGCCGAGAGCACTTATTTTATTTGTCATTTTAATTATGGCGTGTTTTTCGCAAAACGTCGTGCCGGTTCATATCGCGTTTATTCCGCTGTTAATTCCACCATTGTTGAAAATTATGAACGAGCTGCAGATTGACCGGCGGTTGACGGCATCCGTTTTAACATTCGGTCTCGTCACACCGTATATGCTCCTGCCAGTTGGTTTTGGACAGATTTTCCATGAAATCGTTGTAACCAATATGGCAGAAAGTGGACTTGAAGTCGCGATGGATCAAGTGCCAAAAGCGATGTTTCTGCCAGCTGTAGGCATGCTTGTCGGTCTCTTAATCGCTGTATTTTTCTCTTACCGGAAGCCGCGTGACTATGATGAAGTTCAATTAACGGCTTCGGTTGAAACGAAATCGAACACAACAGATTATACTTCTTCCGGTCTTATCGTGGCGGGCATGGCAATTATTGCTGCACTGGCCGCACAGCTTTGGACTGAATCGATGATATTTGGTGCGCTTGCCGGGATTGTAGTCTTATACGTGTTCCGCGCAATCCGCTGGAGTGAGGCAGATCATTTGTTAACGAACGGAATGCGTATGATGGCGTTTATTGGATTTGTTATGATTGCCGCATCTGGTTTTGCGAGTGTTATGGGCGAAACAGGCGATGTTGAAACCCTTGTCCAAAATTCAGCAGCGGCAATCGGCGGTAATAAAGCGCTCGGTGCGTTATTAATGCTTGTTGTCGGTTTGCTTGTGACAATGGGCATCGGGTCTTCTTTTTCAACTGTTCCGATTATCGCGACCATTTTCGTTCCGCTTGCGCTTGAGCTTGGCTTCAGTCCGATGGCTGTGATTTCTCTTGTCGGAACAGCAGGTGCTTTAGGGGACGCCGGTTCCCCAGCTTCAGACAGCACGCTTGGTCCGACATCCGGCTTAAATGCGGACGGGCAGCATGATCATATTTGGGATACTGTTGTCCCGACATTTATTCATTACAACATTCCAGTCATTATTTTTGGCTGGATTGCGGCAATGATTCTATAATGAAAAAAGGTGCCTCACACAAATGGGGCACTTTTTATCAAAGGGGGATGACTTCATGGATTTTCAAACAGATAATACCCTCATCGCATCATTGGGTATGGAAATGGTGAAAATAGAGAAAGGAACCGTGGTGATGACGATGCCTGTTGACGAGCGGACGCGTCAGCCATTCGGTTTCTTACATGGCGGCGCATCGGTGGCACTTGCTGAGACAGCCGCAAGCATTGGATCAGCGGTTTTGATTGACTCTGAAACTGAACTCTGTTTCGGTCTTGAGATCAACGCGAATCACTTAAAGTCCAAACGTGAAGGTATTGTCACCGCAACAGCGAGTATTGTCCATCAAGGAAAATCAACGCATGTTTGGACCGTTGAGATTAGGGATGAAGACGAAGCGCTCATTTGCCTCTCGCGCTGCACGATTGCGGTCGTAAAGAAAAAATAACGTTTGATCTTTTTAACAGGCGGGAACACTTTCCAAAAAGGAGTGATTCGATGCCCTGGAGCAAAAATGATTACCCGGATTCGATGAAAAACCTGCCGGGCCATGTTAGAAACAAAGCGATTGAAATTGCCAATGCGCTGCTTGACGATGGTTATAAAGAAGGACGGTCCATTGCCATTGCGATCGACCGGGCAAGAAGTTCTGAAGGGAAAAACGATGAAGGGCGACCGCATTATGAAATAAAGCATAAAAATGACCAGTGGATATTGCAAAAAGAAAACGGCAAGCGCGCCATTCTATCCAAAGAAACAAAACAATCTCTTTTAAGCGAAGCAAAAGAATATGTAAAAGAGCATGAAGGCATATTAAAAATTTATCAGGAAAATGGCGATAAAGATCACACCTTATATGAATAAGAAGAGGCTGTCCGTTTTGGACAGCCTCTTTTGTTACCTATTTTTATCCTTCAAATCATCCCGCACGCTTTGGTCCCACATTTTCACACCGGAATTGTACGCAGCACGGCTGATTAAATGGCCGGCAACCGGCGCGGTGATAAAAAAGAAAGCAATTCCGAGCAGCAGGCGGGAACTGAACAGCCCATCTTCCACTAAGAAATAAAGAAATGTCGCCAGCAGAATACACATTACGCCAAGGGTAGCACTCTTAGACGCCGCATGGTTGCGTGTATAAACATCCGGCAAGCGAATAACACCAAAGGCCGCAATGACGCTTAAAAGCGCTCCTATAAGCAGCAAAGCAGCAATGAGAACCTCACTGATCGCGGTCATGTTCAATCACCTTACCCTTTTCTAAAAACTTCGCAAACGCAACTGTTCCAATAAAAGCCAAAATGCCTATTAGCAAAATAATATCGAGATAGTTGCTTGTACCAAGAAGCATTGAAAGGACGGCTGTAATTGAAACAAGATTGACGCCCATTGCATCAAGAGCTACAACACGGTCCGGAACAGTTGGTCCTTTGATCAGACGATAAATTAAGCCAATCATAGCAATGGCAAGCAGCAGCAGGGAAATTTGCAAAACCGTTTCAATCATCCGCGGCTCACCTCCATAATCGCTTTTTCAAATGAATTTTTAATGCTGTCAACTGCTTCTGATACATCACCGATATCGATCGCATGAATGTAAAGCGTTTTGTTGTCATCTGATACATCGACAACAAGCGTGCCAGGCGTCAGTGTAATTAAATTCGCCAGCAGTGTCACTTCCCAATCGGACTTCAGTTCTGTCTCCAGTGCAAAAATGCCTGGACGTATGTTCAATTTGGGGCGAAGGACGAGCTTTAACACATCAATATTCGCTTTAATTAGTTCTTTTAAAAACAATAGAAACAAGTATGTGACCGCCCAGACACGATGCAGGTAAAAACGCCCGTTAAAAAAGCGGCGCATGCCGATCATGACGATCAGGCCGAGCAAGTACCCGATAATAAAGGTCCGTGCGCTGAAAGACACTTGTAAAAACATCCAAAGGAACGCGAGAAAGACATTTAATAAAATTTGAAAAGCCATATTATCTACTCCTTCAATACGGCGTCAATGTAGATTTCCGGATGGATGAGAGTGTCAACAGCCTGCATCACATAAGGATAAACGACTTCTGTTCCAACACCGTATAAAACAGAAAGAATCACGAGCACTGCGGCCGGGATAAAGAGAGAAGCGGTTTGTTTCTTTGTTTCAGGCAGTGGTATTTCAGGTTTTTTCCAAAAGACGTCCATAAACAAATTCACAACCGAATACAGCACAGCAAGACTCGATAGGAGCACAACGATAGCCCCAACGTATTCGCCTGTTTCAAATCCTGCCCGAACGATCAGCAGTTTACCGGTAAATCCGGATAAGGGCGGAATGCCGACCAGTGCAAATGATGCAATGAGAAACGTCCAGCCGAGAGCCGGATACTGGCGGATCAACCCGCCCATCTTATTTAAATCAGACGTGCCCGTAATGTAAATCATGATGCCGCCTAGCAAAAACAGACCAGCTTTAATAATCATGTCATGAACAAGATAGAAAATGGTGCCCGCAATCGATTCCTCGGTCATGACGGCAATGCCGAATAATAAAACACCGACTGCGATAATAATGTTGTAAATTAAGATTTGTTTCACGTCTTTATACGCTAATGCCCCAATTGAACCAGCCACCATTGTGAGCAGGGCAAGCAATGCCAAAATGTCATGCGTAAACGGCTGGTCGTGGTAAAAGAACAGTGTGTACGTGCGTAAAATCGCATAGACACCTACTTTTGTGAGCAAAGCGCCGAATAAAGCCAAAATCGGTGCAGGCGGAGCAGCATATGAACCCGGCAGCCAGAAATAAAGCGGGAAGATACCGCCTTTTAAGCCGAAGACGATTAAAAAGAGGATCGCCAATACCGTAATGATCGGCTCGGCACTAATTTCTGAAATTCGTGTTGAGATGTGCGCCATATTCAAGGAGCCGGTAACCGAATACAAAAAACCGACCGCAATGACGAAAATTGCTGATGAAATGACGTTCACCAACACGTATTTAATGGATTCCCGCAATTGAACTTTTGTACCGCCGATGACGATCAAGACGTATGATGACATGAGCATAATTTCAAAGAAAACGAACAGGTTAAAAATATCGCCTGTCGTAAATGAACCATTTACACCAACCAGCAAAAACTGGACAATCGGGTAATAATAGAACGCTTCACGTCCGCTGCCAATGGAGCCGAACGAATAAAGAACAACACAAAGTGTAATAATTGAAGCAGTCAGGACAAGCAAAATGCTCAGCATATCCGAAACAAGCGTAATGCCGAATGGAGCCGGCCAGCTGCCCATATCAATCGTTTGAATGCCGTCTGCCTTAACTTTTAGCAGGACGACAGCCGCTGCAAGAACCGTCGCGGCAGAAGCAATAACGGATACGATTCGCTGCGCTTTCACACTTTTGGACAAAAACATTAACAAAACGGCAGCAACAAGTGGGAGGAGAATCGGCAAAATCGGTAAATTAATCATCCGTGTCCATTCCTCTCATTTGCTCCATATTATCTGTGCCAAGCTCCTGATATGCGCGGTACGCAATAACGAGGAACACAGCCGTGACACCGAAGCTAATAACAATGGCGGTTAAAATAAGCGCCTGTGGAATCGGGTCGGTATACGTTGCAGCATGTTCACCGAGAACAGGCACTGCCCCTGCTTTCAGTCCGCCCATCGTCAACAGCATTAAATGTGTTCCGTGACTAAGAAGCCCCGTGCCGATAATGATGCGGAGCAGGCTTTTTGAAAGCATTAAATAGACCGCTGCTGCAAAAAGCAGGCCAGCGACAATACACATTAAAATTTCCATTATTCACTCTCTCCAATCGTTTGAATAATGGTCATGGTTACACCAATGACAACAAGATACACACCTAAATCAAACAGCATTGCGGTGTGAAGCGATGTTTTGCCGAAAAGAGGCAATTGAAAGTAATCGTACGCGTGAGTGAAAAACGGCACATTAAACATTAATGAACCGGCTGCTGTCCCAACCGAAAACAAAAGTCCAAGGCTGATCAGCCATTTAAAATCGACCGGAAAGCCGCGTCGGACGGTTTTCATGTCATAAGCTAAAAGCAAAAGGACGATGGCCCCGGACGTAAGCAGTCCGCCGACAAAACCGCCGCCCGGATAATAATGGCCGGCAAAAAACAAGTGGACAGCGAAAAAGATAATCATAAAAAAAACGACTTTGGCGACAGTTTGAAAGATCACATCATTCGTTTTCATTCGTTTCGCCGCCTTTCTCCAACCGTAGTTTAATCAATCCGTAAATACCGAGTGCGGCAACAGAAAGCACCGAAATTTCGAACAATGTATCAAAACCCCGGAAGTCAACAAGAATAACATTCACCATGTTTTCGCCGCCCGCTTTTTCATACGTATTTTCGACATAGTACTCATTAATTGAAGGGAAAAACTTCGAACTGTGGGCTGAAATGCCGAGCAGTGTGACGATGACGCCTACACCAGCGGCAATGATCGCATTGCCCGCCTGAAAGCGTCGCTTTTCTTCATGGCGTGACAGCTTTGGCAGATGGTAAAAACAAAGCAGGAACAAGGCGGTTGAGACCGTTTCAATGACAAGCTGCGTTAAGGCCAAATCCGGTGCACGGAAAATGACGAAAAACAGTGATACGGTATACCCGACCGCCCCAAGCGAAATGATAGACGTTAATCGTGACTTGGCCATTAAAATAGTCAGTGTTGCGGCAAGAAGTACAACAATTAAGCAAACTTCATACAGTCCAATCGGCGCTGCGGCAGAGGCATCATAGCGAAACGCATCTTTTGCCCACATCGTAAAGCCAAGCGCTGCGATGAAGAAAGTAAAAATGTACACAAGGTAGCTGCGAATAAAGCCGGTCATATACGCGTTCGTAATTGCGTTTGATCCGCGCTCAGCCGCATAAAGCCCAGAATTATAAAACTGATTGAGCGTGACTTTCCCGGGGAAATGATCATATACACGACCCCATTTTGGCATGAATTTGAACAACAGAATACCAGCGGCAATGACACCAATCGTCATAAGCAGTTCCGCTGTAATGCCGTGCCAGAAAGAAATATGTACATCAAGCTGCTCGCCTGCTGGAATAATTGACGGCACAATAGCTGCGGCCGCTGGCTGAATGAGGCTGTAAGACAGCAAGTTGGGAAACAAGCCGAACACAACGACAAGAGAAGCTAAAACAATGGGCGAAATGAGCATGCCGATCGGTGCTTCCTGTGGTTTTTTCTCGATTTTTTCCGGCTGAAACTTTCCAGTGAACACGTTGAAAACAATGATCATGCTGTAAATAAATGTGAATACACTGCCGACCCAAGCCAGAACTGGGAAGAGAATGGCCCACGTTTCTATGTTAAATAAATTCAGTTCTATTAGCTGAACCATAGAAAGGAAAAACATTTCCTTGCTTAAAAATCCATTAAATGGCGGCAAACCGGCCATTGAAAATGCCCCGATGACAGACAACGTAAACGTAATTGGCATGAAGCTCATTAACCCGCCGAGCTTGCGGATGTCCCGTGTGCCTGTTTCATGGTCAATGATGCCGACGACCATAAACAAACTTCCTTTAAATGTCGCATGGTTAATTAAATGGAAAACGGCAGCAATGACCGCTGCTGTGAAAATGTTGTCGTCAAGCGTTTCAAAATGAAGCGACGCGGCCCCGATGCCAAGCAGTGACATAATCAATCCAAGCTGGCTGACCGTTGAAAAAGCCAAAATGCTTTTTAAGTCTGTTTGTTTAACCGCGTTAAATGAGGCCCATACCATCGTAAATAAGCCGACTGCCCCGACAATCCAAAACCAGTAGCCAGAAAACGCAAAAATTGGGCTGAACCGGGCAACAAGGTAAATACCCGCTTTGACCATCGTGGCGGAATGCAAATACGCACTGACTGGGGTCGGCGCTTCCATCGCATCAGGAAGCCATATATAAAATGGAAACTGTGCTGACTTGGTAAAAGCGCCAAGCAGGACCAGAATCATCGCCAGTAAAAAGAGCGGATGTTCATTTAATTCAGGTGCCCGAGCGGCGAGTTCTCGAATGCTGAACGTATTCCCCATAATTGACAAGACGAGAAAGCCGCCGAGCATTATAAGCCCGCCAAACACGGTGACCAGCATCGACTTCAATGCCCCATAGCGGGAACGGTCACGATCATACCAGTAGGCGATCAGCAGGAAAGACGAAATAGATGTGAATTCCCAGAACATGTACAAAGTAATGACGTTATCCGACAAAACCACGCCGAGCATTGCGCCCATAAACATAAGCAAATACACGTAAAAATGGTGCAGGCTTTCTTTCGTTTTGGACAAGTAGTAGATGGAGTACAACACGACGAGTGCGCCAATCCCGGTAATGAGAAGGGCAAACAAAAGGCTAAGGCCATCCATATACACTGTAAAATCAATACCGAGCGATGGAATCCAGGGTGCTGTTTGCATGACGGTGTTGTTATTCATCGTGACAGGAAGATATTGAAGAAATGTTCCAAATAAAACGATCGGCAAAATCAGAACAAACCAGCCTGTATGTATAAGCGCTGCTTTTTTTCGCAAAACAGGAACGAATACGGCCATTATAAAAGGAGCGAGAACGGCCCAATGAAGCAAAGACAAATGAATCCCTCCTTATGTTTTCGTGTACGCTTAAAATTATAGCGTAAAAAAAATGATTGTGCATTTCACAAAATCAGACGAGTATGAAAACTCAATCACTGATAATAAATATGAAGAGATACGATATTTTTGAGCAAAAAAAATTTAAAATTCGACAAAGAAGACATGCGGATTTTGACAGAAATTGTGCACATTTTCCAAAAAAAGATCGGAAATCACTTGTCATAACAATCAACCTCTTGCATAATGAACAATGACTGACTGTGACAGGGGAGAATCATGTTGATGAAAAACTCGTATTTAACCGGCTATATGCCGCTCTTATCCATTTTGCTGTTCAGCTTATCGCTTTCGATGTTTGGCCAAACGCTCATTGTCGATTTGCTGAAACAAGCAAACTTGTACAATACAATGCTCGACATTTTTACCAAAACGGAAATTAATCTCGTCGTGATCGGCGGGCTGATGGTTGTTTTTACAATGATCTTTGCCACGCTGAAGCTGCTCGCGAACACAGCGAATGAGCTGGCGCTGCTTTTCTTTTCAAAAGATGCGGATGGAGAATTGCTGAAAAAAACCCGTTTCGGCGCGGTCATCTTTTTTATCGGCGGACTGCTATCATTAATCAGCTTTTCATCCGCTGTCGGAACCGTTATTATTTTTCTCGTAACGGCTGTTGCGTATGTGGTGTACTTCGTTTATAAATTAAGCCCGCATATTACAACGCCGCAAATGATCGGTATTATCGTATTTGAAGCGATATTCTGGATTTTCTTCGGCGTATTACTTGCCTTGATTTTTATGAAACTATATAACGGATTACTAGCTTCCATTCCATTGTAAAAAACGGACTTCGTCTCAAGCGAAGTCCGTTTTTTCTTATTAAAAGAGTAAGGAGGTATAAGTTTTAAACGATGTCCAGCTCCAGGCGTCTGCCACTTTTCTTATGAAAACAGCGCAGCGATGTCACGCTCATTCGGTGCGATGACGCCCTTTTCTGTAATAATGCCGGTAATTAGGTCAGCCGGTGCCACATCAAACGCAGGATTAAATACAGCTACGCCTTCTGGTGCAACACGCATCCCGTTGACTTCTGTAATTTCAGTTGGGTCACGCTCTTCAATTGGAATCGCATCGCCATTTGGCGTGTCAAGATCAAAGGTGGATAGAGGAGCTGCGATATAAAACGGAATACCAAATGATTTGGCCAGTACCGCAAGGCCAAATGTTCCGATTTTATTGGCAGAGTCGCCGTTTGCTGCCACCCGGTCCGCACCTGTAATGACTGCGGAGATGTTTTTCGTTTTCATCGTATGAGCAGCCATGCTGTCTGTAATCAGCGTCACATCAACACCGGCCTGCATCAGCTCCCATGTTGTCAGGCGCGCGCCCTGAAAAACAGGGCGTGTTTCGCATGCAAAGACGGACAGATTGATGCCGCGTTCTTTTGATAAAAAGAACGGAGCGAGTGCCGTGCCGTATTTCGCTGTCGCAATGGACCCTGCGTTACAGATTGTCATGACATGATCGCCATCATTAAATAATGGAAGCGCATGCTCGCCAATTGCGCGGCATACGTCTTCATCTTCTTTTTGAATAGCGAGCGCTTCAGCCAAAACATTTTCTCGAAGCGAGTCGGCCGTAGGGGCAGCAACAACGACTTCATTCATTCGGTTCAAAGCCCAAAATAAATTAACCGCAGTCGGACGAGACTGGGATAAATAGCCGCTGTCGATCAATACCTGTTCCTTCACTTCATCAATATCATCAGATGGGTGATTGAGCGCGGACAAAGCGACACCAAACGCTGCCGCAATGCCGATTGCTGGTGCGCCGCGAACGGCAAGTGATTTAATCGCATCAAATACAGCTGGGACTGTTTGGAGCGTTAAATAGTGGGTTACGTGCGGCAGTTTCCGCTGGTCAAGCAGCCGGATGGAGCCGTGTTCCCAGATGACCGATTGTGGAATGTTCATTGAACGGCCTCCTTAACTGCTGCGACGAGCTGATCGGCAGACGTGTACGCTTTACGCTTTTTAACAAAATGAGCGCCGATGGACAATGAATGACGTTTTGCGTCCAGCCGTTTTTTCTCATCATCAATGCTGTCCAAATCTTTGACGTGAGCAAGCCCGATCGTCCGGCGGATCATTTCAAGTCCCATAAATCCTGTTGCCTGCTCAAAAATATCTGCGAGCAGCCAAGTTAAATAACCTTCTGTTTTTGCAAAAGCCTCGGTATTGTTTTCATTCCAAAGTCGGGTAAATTCACCTGTGAAAACATTCCATACCGTCACAATATGTTCGTAAAGCCGCTCTCGGCGGCTTTCTTCCCGCGACAAAGCATTCATGAACAAATTAGCAGTGAAATGCGCGATATCAAAGCCGAACGGTCCATAAAAAGCAAATTCCGGATCAATTACTTTTGTTTCCGTGCTGCTCGCGAAAATGCTTCCAGTATGAAGGTCTCCATGCAGCAGGGCATCTCCGGCTGTTAAAAACTGGCGCTTCAACTGTGCAGCATGAAGCTTTAGCTCGGCATCATTCCACAGTTTTTCCACATCAGCGCGAAGACCCTCTTCAAAATCATTCGTCTCCACATCAAAAAAAGGATCGGTAAACACGAGCCCTTCAGTAATATCACATAATTCCGGATTGCAAAATGTATGCTGCAGCTTCTTTTTTTCTTGTGGGCCCATGGCAAAATCAGACGTTCCATATAAAGTACGCGCAATAAACTCGCCCGTATGCTGCGCAATAAGCGGGTAATCCTCTCCGCCGATTAAACCAGTCCGCGCAATCTCTAAATGCGACAAGTCTTCCATAATGGTAATCGCTAAATCTTTATCAGAATAGTAGACTTTAGGTGTATAGTCAGGCGCAAACGTTCCTTGAAGACGCAAAGCGCGATTTTCTATATCCGCACGCTCAAGTGTTAAAGGCCAGCTTTCACCGACGACTTTTGCGTACGGCAGCGCCTGTTTGACGATAGCGCTTTTTTCTGTTCCTTTTATATGAAACACATAGTTTAAGTTGCCGTCCCCAATTTCATTCGCAGAAACCGCGTCAGACTCTGCAAACAAGCCCAACTTTTTGACGAGTGTAACGGCAGAATCTATCGTTAATGGTTCATAAGAAGACATGATCATTCCTCCAAATATATTTACAATTTGACCAATAATATATATATTTATTTCTGAAATTGCAAGAAAATTTTAAGTGGGTGAATAAATGAAGCAGTTTGATCAATCGAATTTATTAAAATCATTGCCCGACCAATTTTTTGCAGCACTCACAAAAAAAGCGGCGCATTATGTGAATGCCGGGCATGACGTTATTAATCTTGGACAGGGAAATCCGGACCAGCCGACCCCGGATCATATCGTCGAGTCATTAAAAGAAGCGGCGGATCGCCCGGATTTTCATAAATACCCGCCGTTTCAGGGACAAGCATTTTTAAAAGAAGCCGCAGCGGAATTTTATAACCGGGAATATGATGTAGATTTAGATCCGCAAACAGAAATTGCTATTCTTTTTGGCGGCAAAGCAGGGCTTGTCGAATTGCCGATGTGTTTAATGAATCCGGGTGACTACATGCTTGTGCCAGACCCGGGTTACCCTGACTATTGGTCCGGTGCCGCGATGGCCGGGGCAAAGATGGATTACATGCCGCTAATAGAAGAACACCGCTTTTTACCGGATTATAATGAAATTGGCGAAGAACGGCTGGAACGGGCGAAATTGCTCCTCCTAAACTATCCGAATAATCCAACCGGAGCACAGGCAACCCGAGGCTTTTTTGATGAAACAGTGGCGCTTGCGGACAAGCATGACGTTTGTGTGGTTCACGACTTCGCGTATGGCGGCATCGGGTTTGACGGGCAAAAGCCGCCGAGCTTTTTGCAGTCTAAAGGCGCAAAAGAAATTGGTGTTGAGTTGTACACTTTGTCGAAAACGTATAACATGGCAGGCTGGCGTGTCGCGTTTTTGGCAGGGAATAAAAGTATCATTTCAGCTGTTAATTTATTGCAGGACCACATGTATGTAAGTTTATTTAGCGCGATTCAACAGGCGGCTGCTACTGCGCTGACCGGCCCGCAGGATTGTGTGCGTGAACTATCTGACACATACGAACGCCGCCGGAACGTGCTCATTGATGCCTGCCAGGCGATTGGCTGGAATGTAACAGCACCAGCCGGATCTTTTTTTGCCTGGCTGCCTGTTCCGAAGCCGTATACATCAGTCGAATTTGCGGACTTGCTTCTTGAAAAAGCCCATGTGGTAACAGCACCTGGTATTGGCTTTGGTACGTACGGTGAAGGGTATGTGCGTGTCGGATTGTTAACGGATGAAGACCGGCTGACAGAAGCCTTAGAACGAATTGGAGAACTCGGTCTGTTTATTGACAAAACAATCGAAAAATGACACAATCCCAGTAAACTAGTAGGCATTTAGAATGGAGAAAAAGCAATGAGTGAAGTGATCGCAACGTATCGTCTTTTTGATCAAAAAGGCGCATTTGAGAAAAAAGCAGAAGGTATTGCACTTGGTCTCACAATCGGTTCATGGACAGATTTGCCCATCCTCGAACAAGAGCAGCTGAAACATCATAAAGGACGGGTTTTATCGATTCGGAAAACGGGAATTGAAACGGCATATGGACAGGAAGCAGACATAGAAATCGCTTATCCTGCCGCGAATTTCAGTGCGGATTTGCCGGCGATTTTAGTGACGGTGTTCGGGAAGCTGTCACTTGATGGTGCGGTCCGTTTAATCGATTTATCTTTTTCTGAGGAGCTGGCCAGCCTTTTTACGGGTCCGAAATTTGGTGTTGAAGGAATTCGTGCGTTGACCGGTGCTTACAATAGACCTTTATTAATGAGCATTTTTAAAGGAGTGATCGGCCGGGATCTTGCTTATATGGAGGAGCAGCTAAAAGCGCAAATCGCGGGCGGCATCGATATTGTTAAAGATGATGAAATTTTATTTGATAACCCGCTGACACCGTTTGATGAGCGGGTAAAGCTTGGCCGGCAGGTTATTGAACAAAGTGAAGCAAAAGCGCTTTATGCCGTCAACTTATCAGGGCGCACAAGTGAATTAAAAGAAAAAGCACGTAGAGGCATTGAACTTGGGGCATCGGCGTATTTATTTAACGTATTCGCGTACGGGCTTGATGTGTTGCAGGAGCTGGCGGAAGACCCGGAGATCCATGTACCAATTATGGCGCATCCGGCTGTTTCCGGCGCGTTCACGTCAGCGCCGCATCACGGTTTTTCAACTGAGCTCATGCTCGGCAAACTCGTTCGGATGGCAGGGGCTGATTTCACCTTATTTCCCTCGCCATATGGGTCTGTGGCACTTGAACGGTCTGCAGCGCTTAAAACGGCAGAAATGGCGCTCGAAAACAGCGGACATAAGCAGACGTTTCCGGTACCTTCAGCAGGCATCCACCCGGGGCTTGTTCCGGTATTGTATGAAGACTTTGGAATGGATTCGATTATTAACGCAGGCGGCGGGGTTCATGGCCATCCGAGTGGAGCAACAGGCGGCGGAAGGGCATTCCGGCAGGCCATTGATGCAGTTACAGCCGGCCGGACATTAGAACAAGCAGCTGTTAAAAATGAAGATTTGCGTTTGGCGCTCGATTTATGGGGGACAGGCAAATGATGCAAAACCCGGTGTTAATATGTGACTTTGACGGCACGGTCACTGAAAATGATAACATTATCGCGATTATGAAAAAATTCGCCCCGCCGGAATGGGTGTTGCTCAAAGACGGTGTACTGTCGCAGGGGATTTCTATAAAAGAGGGAGTCGGCCGTATGTTTTCACTGCTTCCGTCTTCTCAAAAAGAAGAAATTACTCAATTTATTTTACAGGATGCAAAAATTCGTGAAGGATTTGTTGATTTTGTGACGTATACAAAGGAAGCAGGCATTCCGCTTTATATTGTAAGCGGCGGTATGGACTTTTTTGTTAAGTCGATTTTAAACGGTCTTGTGCCGGATGATCACATTTATTGCAACGAAGCAGACTTCTCGAACAGTCATATTCATATTAGCTGGCCACACACATGCGACGGGCAGTGTACGAATGAATGCGGCTGCTGCAAGCCATCGATTGTCCGTCGAGTCGCCCCAGAGCAGGATATTATTGTGGTTGGGGACTCGGTAACGGACTTGGAAGCAGCCAAGCTTGCCGATCTTGTTATTGCCCGGGATTTGCTCTTGGAAAAAAGTGAAGTACTCGGCTTGAATTACAAACCGTTTCAAACATTTTACGATGTCATTGAGCATGTGAAAGAGGTGGTGAAATGAACGCACTGCAATTAAGATGGAACGATCTTGCAGATGTAAAAAGTGAACTGGCGGCGCGCGACTGGTTTCCAGGAACAAGCGGAAACCTTTCCATTAAAGTGGATGAGCGTTCTTTTTTAGTGACTGCAAGCGGCAAAGATAAGCGAAAAGAAACAAATGAAGACTTTTTGCTTGTCGATCTGGAAGGCAATGCGATTGACGGGTTTGCCGGCAAGCCGTCTGCTGAGACGCTTCTGCACGTTGAAGTATATGGGAAAACAAACGCCGGCTGCAGCCTGCATGTTCATACAGTCGATAATAATGTGATTTCTGAATTATATGGCAAAGCAGGAGAAGTATCGTTCAGCGGCCAGGAAATTATTAAAGCGTTTGGCATCTGGGAAGAAAACGCGTCGATCACCGTGCCGATTATTCCAAATCATGCGGACATTCCAGCACTTGCAAAAGAATTTGGCCAGTATGTCTCGCAAGATGCCGGCGCGGTATTGATTTGCAATCACGGAATTACCGCTTGGGGCCGTGACGCATTTGAAGCGAAGAAATTTTTAGAAGCATACGAATTTTTATTTTCGTGGCATATTAAATTACTTATGTTGAAAGGGAGATAATAAATGGCAGTCATTCAATTTCAAGAAACAGGCGAACGCATTACCGACAAAAACGCAATTGACGCGTTTTTAGGCGCACAGGAAGTCATTTATGAAAAATGGGATATGTCCAAGCTTCCGGAAAATCTGCGTGAAAATTATACCTTATCAGATGAAGACAAGCAGCAAGTACTCGATGCGTTCAGTGCGGAAATTAAAGACATTTCTGAACGCCGCGGCTACCAAGCACAGGATGTTATTTCATTGTCTGAGGGCACACCAAACCTGGATGAGCTTTTAACAAACTTCCAAAAAATTCACATTCACACGGATGACGAAGTCCGCTTTATCGTGAGTGGACACGGCATTTTTGCAATTCAAGCGAAAGACGGTCAATTTTTCAATGTTGAATTGGAACCGGGTGACTTAATCTCTGTTCCTGTGAACACGCGCCATTACTTTACCCTGATGGAAGACCGTAAAGTGGTAGCGGTCCGTATTTTCGTTACAAAAGAAGGCTGGGTGCCAATCTACGACGAAACGAATGCTTAATCTTGATAAGAAGGACCAGGTTTCGAACCTGGTTCTTTTTTATTCAAAAAAATACCCCCGCGTCCAATCGGATGCGAGGGTAAAAGTGTTTATTGCATAATGCGTCGCCAGATCAACTGGTGAGGTGCATATTTTTCCATGTAACGAATGTTATCCCATTCTTCTTCATATTTATCTTTTCCGGTCCATACGGCAGCTGTATACCCTTCTGTTAAGCCAACAAACCATAAGTCCCGGTAGTTGTTTGTTGTACCGGTTTTTCCACCGATATATGAAGTAGCAAAGTTTGCTTTTTTTCCGGTTCCGTTCTTTACAACACTTGTCAGCATATCACGCATTTTATACGAGGTTGCGGTTGACCAGACACGGACAGGTTCTTCATTCCATGTGAATAAGGTATTTCCTTCGAAATCGGTTACGCGTTTAATTGCGTGTGGCTTCGTATAGGTCCCATCGATAAATGAAGTATACGCACTGGCCATTTCAAGTGAAGAAACGCCGACTTCAAAACCTCCAAGAGAGGAAGAAAGGTGTTCTCGGTCAGATTCTAGAATTCTATCAAATTCAAATTTATCTAAATAGCTGAATGACCGCTCCATCCCAGTCCTTACATATAAGCGGGCAGCTGCGGTATTATGAGACTTTGTCAACGCTTCTTTTAAAGTAACCATCCCATATTCTTTTTCGCTGTAGTTTTGTGGGCAGTCACCTTGATAACAGAACTTGTCTGCTGAAACAAGGTCGTTCACACCGGCACCGAACGTATCCATGTAAGGAGCATAGTCAAGCAGTGGCTTGATCGTCGACCCGGGCTGCCGGTATCCTTGATAGGCCCGGTTAAACTGTGTATTGTTATATTTTTTTCCGCCTGACAAGGCAACGATATCACGTGACTGATTCCCGATAACGGCTGCCGATCCTTGCACGGTCGATCCGGCAAGCACGTTATTGACACCTCCGACCGCTTTTGCTTGAATAGACGGATCAAGTGCAGTGTGAATGATTACACCTGATGAGAGTACTTCCGCGACACGGGCACTCAATTTTTCCTGAATCGCGTCCCGCGCATCGCCTTCTGCGTTAATAAGCTGCTGGTCAAACCCTTCTGACTCTGAAATGAGCTTTCTGAATTCTGTCATTGCATAAGTAGAATAATCAGGATATTTATCCAGGCGCTGACGTATATTCAACGTGATTTTTTCATTCTTAATTTGTTCAGCTTCTTCAGATGTAATAAATTCTTCCCGCGCCATGATGTCAATTAATCGTTCCTGGCGTTTCTTTGTATTCTCGAATCGCTTTTGTGGATCATAAAGGGACGGATTGTTCGGAATCGCTGCGATAAAAGCCATTTGCGCTTTAGACAGCTTGTCCACCGGCGTTTGGAAGTAATACTGAGCTGCTGCTTCAACGCCATAGACGTTATGATTGAAGAAAATAACATTCAAATACAAATCTAAAATTTCATCTTTTTCAAGCTTTTTTTCAATTTGATACGAATACAGCACTTCCGCAATTTTTCGGGCAAGTGTCCGGTCCTGCGTTAAATAAATATTGCGGGCTACCTGCTGGGTAATCGTACTTGCACCCTGCTCAATTTCATCCGATTGTGCATTCACCATAAAAGCGCGAATCACGGCGGCCGCATCAACACCAGAATGCTCATAAAAATGCTGGTCTTCTGATTGAAGAAACAGCTCCTTTAAAAAAGCGGGAATTTTGTCGCCTTCCACCACAATTCGATTTGGCTGATGAAGCTCAACATACACATTTCCATTTGTATCTTTTATCTTGCTTGCCTGTGGCAAATCTACTTCATTAATGACTATTTTTTCTTCTACGTAACTATCAAAATTTTGTACTTTTCCAGCTTCTGCATCGGCATAGTAAAAAGTCAATACAGAAAGCGGAACAAGCAAAATAATGAGTACGTATCCTAAAACCGTTCTCATTCACTAACCGCCTTTTTCGAGGTTTAAACGTGCATATGTACCATCATAAAGGAAACAAACATGGAAATAAAGGGCTGTTCTTCACAAAAGTGGGCTATTCGAACGAAACTTTATACATGAGTGCATATTCTTTTTTTACCGACTGAAGTGCTTCAAGACTTCGGGCAGAAAAAGCATCGTTCTTCGCGCTCAATCTCGTTTCAAGCTTCCCGACAGCAGCAATGAGCGAATCATTATACTCACCCGGCTCTTCTTCAAATGGGTGGACGGCTGATCCAGGAATATTTGCTTGTTCGTTAAACGCCAGCGCTTTACGCTCATGGAAAAAAGCCACATTCGCTTCGTTTGGATTATGAAGATCGCCCTGGGCGGGGTGACGCAGAACCGATGAGATTTTTACTGTATAGCCGTCAGGACGTACACCTGTAATCGTCCCGGTGTATTTGCCGGATTTATAATGTGCTGTCACTAAGTCACCAATATTCATTATTTCCCCTCCTTAATGGCTTATTGTATCAATTTTCCTGTGCGAATGGAAATGTCACAATCACGTTGTTGGAATTGTGATGTTCTCCTGCTATAATATACGGGGAACAATGAATGGAGGCATGACGTGTGCTGATGAATCTGTTAATTGGCTTCGGCAACTTTTTATATTTTCCGGAAGACAAAAGCGAATACATTCCGGCAGCGATTTCCATGGGTTTTTTTGTGCTGATGGCGATCGGCACTTTTCTTCTTATTAAGCGTATGTCTAAAAAAGAAGAGGAAAAAACAAAGCATTTAGAAGAACAGATCCGCAGAGCCAACGAGCAGACGAAATAATAATTATAAATGAAAGAAGACATTCCGCTAAAAGCGGGAGAGGTTCGCGAATTCCCTCTATAAAAAACTAAGGAAAAAACCGGCGGATGACGGTTTTTTTCTCGTGTCTTCGCGCACCTTTTCTTTCGAATAGGAAAGAAGGAAACCAATATGTTAAAAAATGAAAAAGCCGTTGTTGTATTCAGCGGCGGACAGGACAGTACAACGTGCTTGTTCTGGGCAAAGCAGACATTTAAAGAAGTCATCGCGGTGACGTTTAATTACGGACAGCGGCATGATGCCGAAATCGATGTAGCAAAAGACATTGCGGCGGATTTAGAGATTCCGCACCATGTTCTGGATATGGGGCTGTTAAATCAGCTGGCGCCAAGTGCACTGACCCGCTCTGACATTAAGATTGAAACAAAAGAAGGGGAACTGCCGTCCACGTTTGTCGAAGGACGCAACTTGTTGTTTTTATCATTTGCGGCGATTCTCGGCAAACAAGCCGGCGCCCGCCATATTGTAACAGGAGTATGTGAAACGGATTTTAGCGGCTATCCGGATTGCCGTGACGCATTTGTGAAATCATTGAATGTGACACTTAATTTATCAATGGATCATGATTTTGTCCTTCATACGCCGCTTATGTGGCTTGATAAAAAAGAAACATGGAAGCTCGCGGATGAGCTCGGCGCGTTTAATTATGTGCGTGAGCGGACGCTCACGTGCTATAACGGTATAAAAGGATCGGGCTGTGGGGAATGTCCGGCATGCTCGCTGCGCCAAAACGGCTTGGATCAATATCTCGAAGAAAAAGGAGGAAACGTGTAATGATGCAGCAAATTTATCCAGCACCGGCGCACGATTTCCGGTACGAATTAAATAAGGACTTTCATTTTGCAGCCGCGCATTACGTGCCGCATGACGAAGCTGGCGCCTGCCGGAAAATGCATGGCCATACGTATTTTGTCAATATTACCGTAGCCGGAGATGAATTGAACGACTCCGGTTTTCTCGTGAACTTTCAGCTCATTAAGTCGCTTGTTCATAAGCGCTTTGATCATACAGTGTTAAATGAAGATGGGTTATTTTCACAAGACATATCGGAACGGTTCCCGACAACAGAAGTGGTGGCCCGAGTGATTTGGGAAGTCATCCAAAAAGAATTGGATGAAACAGCAAACAAGCCAAAATGCTTGCAAGTATTCGTGCGTGAAACACCGACAAGCTATATTATATTTCGTCCGAAAAAAGAGGATTTCTCATGATTCCGGTTCTTGAAATATTCGGTCCGACAGTGCAGGGTGAAGGGGCAGTTATCGGCCGTAAAACAATGTTTGTCCGGACGGCAGGCTGTGATTATCGCTGTTCGTGGTGCGATTCCGCTTTTACATGGGATGGAAGTGCAAAAGATGCCATTCGTAAAATGTCCCCTGCAGAAATTTATGAAGAGCTTGTAGCGACAGGCGGAGATACATTTGACCATGTCACTATTTCTGGCGGCAATCCGGCGCTTTTGCCTCACATCGGCGGACTGCTTGAGCTGTTTAAAGAAAAGGGAATTACGTCTGCACTTGAAACGCAAGGATCGAAATATCAGCCTTGGTTTCATGACATTGATGAGCTGACCATTTCACCAAAGCCGCCAAGTTCAGGGATGAATACCGATTATGACAAGCTTGCACATATTTTAAATGAAGTAAAAGGACAGTCGGTCAGCTTAAAAGTCGTCGTTTTTAATGAGGAAGACTTAGCGTACGCTAAACAAGTGCATCAGGGGTTTTTAGATGTGCCGTTTTATTTGCAGGTTGGAAACGATCAGCTTGATGAAACAGACGACGGCAGGCTTCTTACTCATTTAGCCAACAAATATGAATGGCTGATTAATTTAGTGATGCCAGACTCGGATTTTAAACGTGTACGGGTTTTGCCGCAGCTGCATACATTTGTATGGGGAAACAAAAAAGGGGTATGACAAAAGCCACGACGGCTGGCGTGGCTTGAGGTTGTAGACAAAGCGGTTCTCAAATATTTGACTTGAGACTGCTTTGTCTTTTTTCTTTGCTTAAGGTGAATTACTTAAGCTGGCTGGCGAGCTTTTTATGACTGAGCCGTTTTTATGGCGTTTGGAAAAGCAACCGTAAAGACCCGTTCAATGTTTGTTTATACGACTTGAGTAGCTGGAATACTAAGATATTTGAAATTTAAAAAAGCTTTATGTAAACTATATAGAATAAAGGAGAGATAACCAATGTCGAAAACTCATTATTTTCCAAATGATATTGTGCATTTTGCATGGAGCGTGAACAATGAACCTGTCTTAACTATTCAAAGTGGCGATACAGTGGTTTTTGAAACAAGAGAAGTGACAGATGGACAGTTCAATATTGATTCGACCACAGAAGCCATCGCTGGACTTGACTGGAATCGTGTATATCCCCTTGCAGGACCAGTATACATTGAGGGAGCGGAACCTGGAGATACGCTGGCGGTTGAAATTCTGGATCTAAAAACAAAAGGCTGGGGATGGACAGCTGTTCTTCCTGGATTAGGCCTATTAGCAAAAGAATTTCCAGAGGCCTACTTGCGCACGTTTGATTTATCTGATGGCGAATATATTCACTTCAGGGACGACATCAAAGTACCAATTGAACCTTTTTTAGGTACAATGGGTGTTTGCCCTAAAGATGCGGACAATGTTCCTATTATGCCTCCTGGAACATTTGGGGGGAATATGGATACAAAACAGCTTATGATTGGGACAACGTTATACCTCCCTGTACAAGAAGTCGGAGCACTTTTTAGCTGTGGTGATGGTCATGCTGCTCAAGGTGATGGGGAAGTGTGTGTATCAGCTTTGGAGTGCCCAATGACTTCGAAATTAAAATTTACATTAATTAAAGGAAAATCAATTTCTGCTCCACAGTTTCAAACAAAAGGTGCTTTGACACCAAAAGTAAATCATGCAGGTTTCTATGGGACAACAGGTGTTGGGGCTGATTTGTTTAAAGCGTCCCAAGACGCTCTTCGCGGGATGGTGGACCATATTGCAGAAACATACAATATGCCCAAAGTAGATGCCTACTTGCTTTCCAGCCTATGCGTTGACCTTAAAATATCAGAAATAGTCGATGCTGGGCATTACGTAGTCAGCGCGGTTCTCCCACTGGCAGTATTTGAACAATAATTATTGAGTGCAAACTATACTATTTAATATTTCAGTAGACCCATGTTAAATCACCACCCTTCAAAAAAGTTGTGGTTTTCTGCTTATATTAGGCGCCTTGCGAGAGCGGTACGCCTTCAGGCAAAACAAAAGAACAGCAAAAGCTGTTCTTTCAGAATGTAGGCAAAAAGGAAGGCTTCATGCGAAAGAGCGAATACGCTTATGATGAATACTACAACTGCTATATCTGTCCGCAAGGAGAGATAGTGCGCTACACCACAACCACGAAGGAAGGATACCGCCAGTACAAGTCTGATCCGATGGTATGCGCCGGCTGCCCGTTGCTCGCACAGTGTACACAAAGCCAGAATCACCAAAAGCTGATCCAGCGCCATCTTTGGGAAGGCTGCGTAGAAGAGGCGGACCATCTTCGTCATACATCCGAAGTAAGAGAAATCTATGCGCGGCGCAAAGAAACGATTGAGCGTGTCTTTGCCGATGCGAAAGAAAAGCATGGTATGCGGTGGACAACCCTGAGGGGGCTTAAAAAATTGTCCATGCAGGCGATGCTGACTTTCGCTGCCATGAATTTAAAGAAGCTGGCCTGCCGGACATGGAAAGGTCCGGCAGCCGCCTAAAAATAGGCACTCGCAGAGGGCAAATTGCACAATCCCTGCTCATTTTGCAGTTAGTTTCTGAGAAAACCTCATTAAAATTTGAAAAGGGACTTGGAATGAGGTCATTCCAAGTCCCTTTTGTCTACAGTCTGAAGCCACGCCGGCTGGCGTGGCTTTTTCCTTTTAAAGAGATTCGACCGCTTTTTTCATCCGTTCCATCGTTTCAACAACCATTGAGCGCGGACAGGCGACATTAATCCGCATAAACCCTTCTCCGCCTGGTCCGTACTTGGCGCCGTTTCCAAGCGCGACGCCGTGGTCCAAAAAAAGCGCCAATAATTCTTTATCTGAAAGCCCAAGCGGCCGACAGTCCACCCAGACAAGGTAGCTTCCTTCCGGCTCCATTACGGTAAGAGGCTGAATATGCTGTTCCGCGTAGTCCTTTACAAGACGGGCATTTTCTTGTATGTAATCTATGGCTTCATCGAGCCACTCATGACCATGACGGTAGGCAGCTTCCATTCCGGCAATGCCCATTTGGTTGAGCGTAAACTGACCTTGTTTTGCAAATACCTTTTGAAGCTTGGCACGAACGGCTTTATCCGGAATAATTAAAGAAGATGCCTGCAAGCCTGCTAAATTAAACGTTTTGCTTGGCGCAATGAGTGTCACAGTAAATGCGGCATAACGTTCTGATAACGAGGCAATTGAAATATGCTTATGCGGTTCACGTGTCAGGTCCGCATGAATTTCATCTGAAATGAGAAAGACGTTATGTTTTTCGCAAAGGTCGCCAAGGGTTGTTAATTCTTCCTTTGTCCAGACACGGCCGCCCGGATTATGAGGAGAACAAAGAACAACCATTTTTGCGTGCTCCGTCTTGACTTTTTCTTCAAGATCCGCAAAATCCATTTCATAGCGGCCATCTTTTAACAAGAGTTCATTATAAACAAGTTTGCGCCCATTTTTTTCGATCATATCGAAAAACGGATTATAAACAGGCGGTTGCACGATGACAGCATCGCCAGGCTCTGTTAATGCTTCGACTGCCGCGCCAATCGACGGGACGACACCGTGGTTAAACAGGAGCCATTCTTTTTCAATCGACCAATTATGCCGGTCCGCCATCCAATTGATAATTGCTTCGCGTGTGGAATCTGGCACAATCGTATAGCCGTATACTCCATGCGATGCTGATTGCCCAATAGCTTGGATAACCACATCCGGCGCTTTGAAATCCATGTCTGCTACCCACATTGGCAGCACATCCTCGCGGCCAAAAACTGCTTTTAATCCATCCCACTTTACCGCGTTCGTACCGCGGCGTTCAATTACTTCATCGAATCTTGACATGACTCTCACTCTCCTTGACAATAAACATACATTAAGTTGAAAGGTGAATACAAATGAATGAAACTGCCCAATTAAATTTTGCGCTTGCAGATGTCCTGCAGGCGTTTGATCCCTACAAAGCCGGAGAAGGTTTTTATGAAACAGAAATGGCCGATGCGATTTACGCGGTTCACCAGCAGGAAGATGCGGTGCAGCTTGCGGCTGAAATCCGGCGCATTTATGAACACTCATTTGATGCGCCAATGCCTGGTGGAAACCCAATTAAACTAGCGGAAACATTGTTGATCATTAAAAACAACTCATCTTGCTCTTTGTGAAAAATCACAAAAATGATATGTTTTTTTAGTGTATAAAACAAATGAAGATGATTTTTGTTATAATGAACGATGTAGTTTTGACCATCTAGAGGAGGATTAAGTAATGAAGCTGAATGAAAAAGAAGTGGAAATTCTGGAAATTCTGCAAAAAGACGCGCGTTTTGAAGCAACGGACATCGCGAAAATGATTGGCCTTTCAGAAGCCGAGGTTGCGGAGACGATTCGCCGCCTGGAAGAAGAAAAGGTGATTGTGCATTATGCCACGCTCGTTGACTGGGCAAAAATGGATAATTACACAGGTGTAACGGCGATGATCGACGTGAAAGTGACACCGAAACGTGGCGTCGGCTTTGATGAAGTGGCAGAACGGATTTACCGCTTTAAAGAAGTCAGCTCTGTTTATTTAATGTCGGGTGTATATGATTTGTCGGTGACCGTTGAAGGGAAATCGATGAATGAAATTGCCCGTTTCGTATCCGAAAAATTATCGACGCTTGATTCGGTTGTTTCAACGACGACTCATTTCCAGCTGAAAAAATATAAGCATGATGGCATGATTTATACAACAAAACTTGAAGACAATCGAATCGTGGTGTCACCATAATGACTGTGACGAAAAGTTACGTAGCGAAATCAGTAGAACAAATGCGTCCATCCGGTATCCGGAAGTTTTTTGACTTGGCGGCGACAATGGAAGGAGTTGTGTCTCTCGGTGTCGGCGAGCCGGATTTTGTTACAACGTGGTCGGTACGGGAAGCAGCGATTAACTCGCTTGAACGTGGCTTTACTTCGTATACGGCTAATGCCGGTTTGATCGAACTTCGGCGCGAAATTTCCTATTACATGACTGGACGATTTCATGTAGAGTACTCACCAAAAGAAGAAATTATTGTGACAGTCGGAGCCAGCCAAGCGCTCGATATTGCCATGCGTGCCATCACCGATCCTGGTGATGAAATTATTGTTGTGGAACCTTGTTTCGTTTCGTATGCACCGCTTGTAGAGCTTGCAGGAGGGCGTGCTGTGACGATTGGGACAACGGATGAGACAGGATTTAAATTGCAGCCTGAGCAGCTCGAGGCAGCGATTACAACGAAAACAAAAGCAGTTCTTCTTTGTTATCCGAATAACCCGACAGGTACACAGCTCGACCGGGAGGATCTTGAATTAATTGCCGATATTGTGAGAAAACACGATTTGCTTGTCATTGCCGATGAAATTTATGCGGAACTCGCGTACGATCAGCCGCATACGTCGATTGCGGCACTGGACGGCATGCGTGAACGAACGATTTTAATTAATGGCTTTTCCAAAGGGTTTGCGATGACCGGCTGGCGGCTTGGGTTTACATGTGCGCCGAAAGAAATTTCAAGTGCTATGCTGAAAATTCACCAGTATGCGATGATGTGTGCATCAACACCCGCGCAATATGCAGCGATCGAAGCACTACAGCACGGCATGAGTGACGTGGAAAGCATGAAAAAAGATTACCGGCAGCGCCGTAATTACATGGTGCAGTCGTTTAAAGAAATTGGGCTTGACTGCCACCTGCCGGGCGGCGCGTTTTACGTTTTTCCGTCTATTCAGTCGACGGGTCTTACGTCAGAACAATTTGCAGAGCAGCTTTTGTTAGAAGAAAAAGTAGCCGTTGTGCCGGGATCGGTGTTTGGAGAAGGCGGTGAAGGCTACATCCGCTGCTCATACGCTTCATCAATGAGCCAGCTTCAGGAAGCAGTGAAACGAATCAGCCGATTTCTTGAGAAACGAAAAGGAAGAGCCATTTGAGGCTCTTCCTTTTTTAATTAAATGATCTAAGTGATTGAAATAAGGTGAACAAAATCGCCGCTGGTGCCGCAAATTTAACGAGTACATACCACACATTAAGTAATCTAATGCTCATAGTAGAACCGCACAGTACTTTTTTACCTAAAAATATTGAAATGACTACTGTACTTCTTTTTTTTCGAAAAACCAGTCACTAATTTCATGTCAAACAAAAGTGTGATATAATATCGCGACGCATAAAACAAGAAACCAACTAAAAACTGGAGAGATTTGATGGAATTAAAATTTAAGCCGGGGCAGATTGTGACCGGGAAAATTACCGGCATTCAGCCATATGGCGCATTTGTTGCGCTTGAGCATGGCCGCCAGGGACTTGTTCATATATCGGAAATCACACACGGGTTTGTCCGTGATATTCACGATTATTTGACAGTGGGCGATGAGATTACAGTGAAAGTGTTGTCTGTAAATGAAGATGAAAGCAAAATCAGCTTGTCGATCCGTGCAACAGATGAAGGCGCCCGAAATCAACGGCGGGGCATTCAAATTGATGACGACGGGGATGGCTTTCATCCACTTCAGGACAAGCTGCAAGAATGGATTGAGCAATCAATGAAAGAAGAACGAAAAAAAGGATGACGTAATTGCTTGCGAAGGCTCTATAGGGCGGCGTACAATGAAAGCGGAAGCACGAATCAATGTTGAAAAAATGATAATAAAAGAGGCGAAGGTACATGGCTGAAAACTTGAACTTATTCACATCAACCCAGAATGTCATTAAAGAAGCGCTGACAAAACTCGGTTATACAGAAGAAATGTACGAGCTATTGAAAGAGCCGCTCCGTATGTTGACGGTGCGCATTCCGGTAAAAATGGATGATGGATCAGTTAAAATTTTCACCGGCTACCGGGCACAGCATAATGACGCTCCAGGCCCGACAAAAGGCGGTGTCCGCTTTCACCCAGAAGTAAATGAAGAAGAAGTGAAAGCGCTATCGATGTGGATGACGCTAAAAGCTGGAATTGTCAATCTGCCGTATGGTGGTGGAAAAGGCGGCGTTGTATGTGACCCGCGTCAGCTGTCCATGCGTGAAATTGAAAATATCAGCCGTGGATACGTCCGTGCGATTAGTCAGATTGTCGGTCCGACGAAAGATATTCCGGCACCTGATGTGTATACGAACTCGCAGATCATGGCATGGATGATGGATGAATACAGCCGGATCCGTGAATTTGACTCACCGGGATTCATTACTGGAAAGCCGCTTGCACTCGGCGGATCACATGGGCGTGAAAAAGCGACCGCTCAAGGCGTGACGATTTGTATCCATGAAGCCGCTAAAAAACGTAATATTGATATTAAAGGCGCCCGTGTCATCATACAGGGCTTTGGAAACGCGGGAAGCTTTTTATCGAAATTTATGCATGATGCCGGAGCAAAAGTCGTTGGTATTTCAGATGCATACGGCGGACTTTACGACCCGGACGGTCTGGATATTGACTATTTATTAGACCGGCGCGACAGCTTTGGCACGATTACAACTTTGTTTGACAAGACGATTACAAACCAGCAGCTTCTCGAAATGGACTGTGACATTTTAGTGCCGGCCGCTATTTCTAACCAAATTACGGCTGAAAATGCCCACAATATTAAAGCGTCGATTGTCGTAGAAGCCGCAAACGGTCCCACGACACTTGAAGCGACGAAGATTTTGACAGAACGCGGCATTTTACTTGTCCCGGATGTGCTGGCAAGCGCTGGCGGTGTGACGGTTTCTTATTTTGAATGGGTGCAGAATAACCAAGGTTATTACTGGACAGAAGAAGAAGTGAATAAGAAATTGCATGAAAATTTAACGAAAGCATTCAATAACATTTATGAAGTTGCGCAAACACGCGGTGTCAATATGCGTCTTGCTGCCTATATGGTCGGTGTACGCCGCGCAGCAGAAGCTTCTAAATTTAGAGGATGGGTATAAACCGGCTGATCGGCAGCCGGTTTTTTGTGATGTCAGCTCCAGGCACCCTCGAGGCCCACAGGAAGCAGGTCACAAAAGCGTTGTGATGATCCGGATGATAAAAATGCTTCCGCCAGAGCTCGTCTTATGCTTGTCGCCGAAAGACGGGCGCCTTGCGTTTTTCTTATTTCAAGTTCAATTAGTTGAAAAACGAACGGCTCTTTTCGCATAATGGTATGGAAAAGGAGCTGAGTCATAGTGAATGAATTTGTTTATTGGAATCCGGTAAAGTGGATTTTTGGTAAAGACACGGTTACACAATTACGGGAAAATGTCGCTTCATTCGGTGAAAATGTTCTTCTCGTTTACGGAGGAGGCAGTATTAAGAAAAGCGGCCTCTATGATCTTGTTTTAAAAGAGCTCGCCGGCTTTACTATTACAGAACTGTCCGGCGTTGAGCCAAATCCGCGTCTTTCAACAGTTAATCGCGGTGCGGAATTGTGCCGGGCAAACGATGTGTCCTTTATTCTTGCGGTTGGCGGTGGAAGCGTCATTGACTGTGCAAAAGCCGTTGCAGCAGCTGCGAAGTTTGACGGTGATCCGTGGGACTTTATTACGAAAAAAGCAGCGGTTGAAGGCGCACTGCCGCTTGGAACGATTTTAACGCATGCAGCTACAGCATCTGAAATGAACGCAGGATCTGTTATCACAAATTGGGAAACGAACGAAAAACTTGGCTGGGGAAGCCCGTATGTATTCCCGAAATTTTCGATTTGCGATCCGCATTGGACGCTTACCGTACCACGTGATCAAACGACTTATGGCGTTGTTGATATGATGACCCACATGTTGGAGCAATATTTCCATAATGCTGAGCAGACGGATGTGCAGGACCGGTTGATTGAAGGGACGCTGAAAACGCTTGTGGAAAAAGCGCCAGCGCTTATGAATGATCTTCAAGACGAAAAGCTGCGTGAAACGGTTATGTTTGCCGGCACGATTGGACTGAACGGTATGCTGCAAATGGGCTACCGCGGCGACTGGGCGACTCATAATGTCGAGCACGCAGTATCGGCCGTTTATGACATTCCGCATGGCGGGGGGCTGGCCATCTTGTTTCCGAACTGGATGAAGCACAATCTGGACGTGAAGCCGGAACGATTTAAGCAGCTTGCTGTCCGTGTGTTTGATGTGGATCCGGAAGGGAAGTCTGACAAAGAAACAGGGCTTGAGGGTATTGAAGCATTGCGAAACTTCTGGACATCAATCGAAGCGCCGGTCCGTCTTGCTGACTACAATATTGATGACAGCCGGATTGAGGAAATGGCGGACAAAACACTATTTAACGGACCATTTGGGAATTTCACCAAATTGGATCGTAAAGATGTGATTGCTATTTTGCGTGCATCACTTTAACCGGGCAGAATTCAGCCCGGTTTTTCTCTGCTTTTTTTCTTGCGAAACCGCGTTCAGTCGTATACAGTAAAGTGGAAAAATACAGTTTAGACGGAGGGTTATTGAGCATGACGCATATTAAATTTGATTATTCAAATGCGCTGCCTTTTTTCGGCGAGCATGAAATTGACTATTTACGGGATGCTGTAAAAGTGGCACATCATTCTCTGCATGAAAAAACAGGCCAGGGAAACGAATACCTCGGCTGGATTGATTTGCCTGAAGATTACGATAAAGAAGAATTTGCCCGTATTCAAAAATCGGCAGAAAAAATCCGTAACGACTCTGACGTATTAATTGTGATTGGAATCGGCGGCTCATATCTTGGTGCCCGTGCAGCAATTGATATGCTGAACCACAGCTTTTACAATGTGCTTTCGGCTGAAAAACGCAACGGCCCACAAGTATTTTTTGCGGGCAATAACATTAGCTCTACATACATGAGTGACTTGATTGAAGTGCTGGACGGAAAGAACTGGTCAATCAATGTTATTTCCAAGTCAGGTACAACGACAGAACCAGCGCTTGCATTCCGCTTGTTCCGTGATCTTCTTGAAAAGCAATACGGAAAAGAAGAAGCGAAAAGCCGTATTTATGCAACGACGGACAAAGCGCGTGGTGCTTTGAAAACAGTTGCAGATGAAGAAGGGTATGAAACGTTTGTCATTCCAGATGATGTCGGCGGCCGTTACTCTGTACTGACAGCAGTCGGGCTTCTTCCAATTGCAGCATCCGGCGCGGATATCGAGGCGATGATGCAAGGTGCACGTGATGCACGCGAAGCCTACAGTTCATCTGAATTAGAAGAAAACGAAGCCTATCAATATGCGGCAGTCCGCAACGTGTTATACAATAAAGGGAAAACAATTGAAATGCTGATCAACTATGAGCCGGGCCTTCAGTACTTTTCTGAATGGTGGAAGCAACTGTTTGGTGAAAGTGAAGGGAAGGACTTTAAAGGTATTTATCCATCATCCGCTAACTTTTCAACAGACCTTCATTCATTAGGCCAATACGTGCAGGAAGGGCGCCGTGACTTGTTTGAAACCGTCATTCGCGTTGAAAATCCGCGTAAGTCATTGATCATTGAAAAAGCGGAAAATGATTTGGATGGCTTGAATTATCTTGCTGGCGAGACAGTGGATTTCGTGAACAACAAAGCATTTGAAGGAACGCTTCTTGCGCATACTGACGGCGGTGTACCGAATTTGACAGTGTCGATTCCGGCAATGGATGCCTATACATTCGGCTATACAGCCTACTTTTTTGAAAAAGCATGCGCGATCAGCGGCTATCTTCTCGGTGTCAATCCATTTGATCAGCCGGGTGTAGAAGCATATAAAGTGAACATGTTTGCTCTTCTTGGCAAGCCAGGTTTTGAAAAAAAGAAAGCTGAGCTTGAAAAACGACTTCGCGGGGAATAATCCCCCCGAAGTTTTTTTATAAATAGGCTTGCATTAAATTGAAAAATAAGTATAATTTATTCTAGACGTTAATGGTTAATGAAATAAACGTATTTCATATGGGGGGCTTAGCTCAGCTGGGAGAGCGCTTGCATGGCATGCAAGAGGTCGTCGGTTCGATCCCGATAGTCTCCATCATATTTTAGCGTAAAAAGGACTGCTCACAGGTGTGAGCAGTCCTTTTTACGAAAATTGAAGAGAAGGAACATTTAAGCACTTTCTACATCGACAAATTGTATGTTTGGAATTTCAGAAAGTATGTAATAGACTTCTGTTGTTCTTCGTTTAAAGTATACTCCAGCTGTCAGTTCCAATAAATGTGTGTGGTTTTTCTCGTCATATAAAATATGAATTCTTTTCACTGAAATGTTCTCTTGCTCGACAGCGCGTATAATGTCCTGAACATGATGATGAGAGGCAGTACGGAGTTTTATATACAACATTTTTTCTCGAAGACGACTTGGACCTGCGAATCTAAGTATAAGGGGTAAAATCTCTAACGCTAAAAGGATCATAATTACACCTGCAAGAGCAGCAGCGTAAAAACCGGCGCCTACGACTATCCCAATACCTGCTGCTCCCCATATCATAGCGGCCGTCGTTAAGCCGGAAATGCTGTCATTTGCTCTATGCAAAATAACACCCGCTCCAAGAAATCCGATTCCGGAGACGATTTGAGCAGCAAGCCGTAACGGATCCATCGTTATATTTACATTCGTGTCTTTATGGTAAAAGTAGACGGACTCAACTGAAACAATAGTTAACAAACAGCTAATAATAGAAATAACAATACTGGTTTTTAATCCAACGGGTTTTCTTTTTAATTCACGTTCAAGGCCAATTACAGCACCGAGACCGCCGGATAATCCCAGCTTCATTAAAGTAGCTGTATCCATTACCCATTCCATCGAATAAGCACCTACTTTCGATTGAATCCTTTGTTCGTATTATACATGACACAAACAGGATCTAGACTGGTTTCTTAAAAGTCATATTTAAAACAAAATGTTCTTTTTAAAATGCTTGCATAATTACTTGCATAATTATAAGAAATTATGGTATATTACTTTTTGTCCGTTACAGATGAACAAAGAAATTCTTTCGAAAATTTATTATGAAAATGATTGCTAAATATTTTTGTTGTGCTATAATAATGATTGTCGCAAAATAGTCAGGTGGCTACAGCGAAGAGGTCACACCCGTTCCCATCCCGAACACGGCAGTTAAGCTCTTCAGCGCCGATGGTAGTTGGGGGTTTCCCCCTGTGAGAGCAGGACGCCGCCTGGCGAAGTGTTATTTATACATATGTGGAGGATTAGCTCAGCTGGGAGAGCATCTGCCTTACAAGCAGAGGGTCGGCGGTTCGATCCCGTCATCCTCCACCATTTCTTTTTTGTGCCGGTGTAGCTCAACTGGTAGAGCAACTGACTTGTAATCAGTAGGTTGGGGGTTCAAGTCCTCTTGCCGGCACCACAAATCCGAGCCATTAGCTCAGTTGGTAGAGCATCTGACTTTTAATCAGAGGGTCGAAGGTTCGAATCCTTCATGGCTCACCATTTTATATTGCGGGTGTGGCGGAATTGGCAGACGCACCAGACTTAGGATCTGGCGCCGCAAGGCGTGGGGGTTCAAGTCCCTTCACCCGCATCGTTGTAAAGCGGAAACGCCTGTCCAGAAACGGCAGCTTATAGCTGAGTTTCTAGGCGTTGCAGCTATGAGCAGGAAGTTCTCCTAATAACGCACATGTCCTGTGTGCAACAGAGAATCCAGAACATCCTGTTCAAGTGCGGAAGTAGTTCAGTGGTAGAACATCACCTTGCCAAGGTGGGGGTCGCGGGTTCGAATCCCGTCTTCCGCTCCAATTTTGATCCCGTGCCGGGGTGGCGGAACTGGCAGACGCACAGGACTTAAAATCCTGCGGTAGGTGACTACCGTACCGGTTCGATTCCGGTTCTCGGCACCATTTTTTCTTTGAAGTAAATAGCGCTGCGCCCGTAGCTCAATTGGATAGAGTACTTGACTACGAATCAAGCGGTTAGAGGTTCGAGTCCTCTCGGGCGCACCATATATATTTTCAGAACAGTATTTTGTTGAAAGGCTATCATCTTTAGCAGCGTCCTATCCCAAAAGGAACTTCTGCTAAGAACGTGCAGAAGCCAGAGCATCCTGTTCAAGTCCGGGAAGTAGCTCAGCTTGGTAGAGCACTTGGTTTGGGACCAAGGGGTCGCAGGTTCGAATCCTGTCTTCCCGATCGTTTTACATGGGGCCTTAGCTCAGCTGGGAGAGCGCCTGCTTTGCACGCAGGAGGTCAGCGGTTCGATCCCGCTAGGCTCCACCAATACTTTTTTGATTTATGGCGGTGTAGCTCAGCTGGCTAGAGCGTACGGTTCATACCCGTGAGGTCGGGGGTTCGATCCCCTCCGCCGCTACCATATAACGCTGCATTGTACGGTAACACATTCATGACTCACATCCTGTGAGCCCAAGGACCTTTAGCTCAGTTGGTTAGAGCAGACGGCTCATAACCGTCCGGTCGCAGGTTCGAGTCCTGCAAGGTCCACCACTTGAATCATTTTAAATTTGGAGGAATACCCAAGTCCGGCTGAAGGGATCGGTCTTGAAAACCGACAGGCGGGTTAAACCGCGCAGGGGTTCGAATCCCCTTTCCTCCTCCATTTTCATTTTTTATTGTCGCGGGGTGGAGCAGCCCGGTAGCTCGTCGGGCTCATAACCCGAAGGTCGCAGGTTCAAATCCTGCCCCCGCAATCGTTGGTCCGGTAGTTCAGTTGGTTAGAATGCCTGCCTGTCACGCAGGAGGTCGCGGGTTCGAGTCCCGTCCGGACCGCCATTTTTTATACATATTATTTTAAGTGGCTCAGTAGCTCAGTCGGTAGAGCAAAGGACTGAAAATCCTTGTGTCGGCGGTTCGATTCCGTCCTGAGCCACCATTTATATAGTGGCGGCTATGGCGAAGTGGTTAACGCATCGGATTGTGGTTCCGACACTCGTGGGTTCGATTCCCATTAGCCGCCCCAAATGATTTTAATTCGTATGCGGGTGTAGTTTAATGGTAAAACCTCAGCCTTCCAAGCTGATGTCGTGGGTTCGATTCCCATCACCCGCTCCATACATATAATTCGCTGCGGGCCTGTAGCTCAGCTGGTTAGAGCGCACGCCTGATAAGCGTGAGGTCGATGGTTCGAGTCCATTCAGGCCCATTCTAACTGTTCCGCAGTAGCTCAGTGGTAGAGCAATCGGCTGTTAACCGATCGGTCGCAAGTTCGAGTCTTGCCTGCGGAGCCAAATTTTATACGGGGAAGTACTCAAGAGGCTGAAGAGGCGCCCCTGCTAAGGGTGTAGGTCGGGTAACCGGCGCGAGGGTTCAAATCCCTCCTTCTCCGCCAGCTGGCCCCTTGGTCAAGCGGTTAAGACACCGCCCTTTCACGGCGGTAACACGGGTTCGAATCCCGTAGGGGTCATACGAAACACCAGGAAGTTATTTTTAACTTTCTGGTGTTTTTTTATTTGTGAAATTTTAACATGCAGTTTATAGTTATTTTTTTAAAAAACAGGGAAAATAATAAATAAATAAATAAATGTTGAAAATAAAGAAGGAAAACCAGGTATTTTTAAAGAATACTAACAATATGGAAATAAATACTGAATTCTCTGCATTTTCCTCTTTTCCACTTCACCAAGAATACATAAATAAAGGGTGTGGACCATGTCATCAAAAACTTTTTATCCAAGCAATTTTGATCTCCATTTATTCCATGAAGGAAATCTTTTTAAGGCGTATAAACTATTCGGGGCTCATATCCAAAATGAAAAGACATATTTTGTTTTATGGGCGCCAAATGCAAAGAAAATACGGGTTATTGGTGATTTTAACAATTGGGATGGCTCAGAATTCGAAATGAATCGAATATCAGCTGAAGGCGTATGGTTTTTAGAAGTTCCGCTTAACTTAGAAGGTTCATTGTACAAATATGAGATTGTAGCTCAAAGCGGCAGAGTTATTCATAAAACGGACCCGTTTGCATTTATGACCGAACTCCGCCCAAAAACAGCAGGTGTAGTTAAAGCGCTTAATGGATATGAATGGCGCGATCAAGAATGGGTTAATAATAGACAGCCTTCACACATATATGAGGAGCCACTGGCTATTTATGAAATGCACCTGGGTACATGGAAACGAAAAGGAAAAGATGAAAATGATCTTTATACGTACCGGGAATTAGCTGAAATGCTTATTCCGCACGTGAAAGAACAAGGATTCACCCATATTGAAGTGATGCCTATAACAGAGCATCCCTTTGACCGTTCCTGGGGCTACCAGGGCACTGGTTATTTTGCAGCAACGAGACGGTATGGTGAACCGAAAGATTTTATGTACTTTATTGATGAATGCCATCGTGCAGGATTAGGTGTCATTATGGACTGGGTGCCTGGTCATTTTTGCAAAGATGCACACGGACTTCATAATTTTGACGGCAACTTCAGCTATGAATATGAAAATAGCTGGGACCGCGAAAATTATGTATGGGGAACGGCTAATTTTGATTTAAGTAAAACAGAGGTACATAGCTTTTTAATTTCAAATGCTCTTTTTTGGATGGATTATTATCATATTGATGGTTTTCGTGTAGATGCCGTCTCCAATATTTTTTATTGGCCAAACCGGGATGGGCTTGAAGCTAATCCGCATGGTATATCTTTTTTGCAAAAACTAAATAAAGCTGTTTTTTCATTTAAGCCGGAGGCACTTATGATAGCGGAAGATTCAAGTGATTGGCCGCAGGTAACCGCCCCTGTTCATCAAGGCGGAATAGGTTTTAATTACAAATGGAACATGGGCTGGATGAATGATGTGCTTGAATACATGGAGACCCATTGGAACGAGCGTCCGGAAAAACATCACTTGATGACATTTTCACTTATGTATGCATACTCGGAAAATTACATTTTGCCGTTTTCACATGATGAGGTTGTTCATGGGAAAAAATCGCTGCTTGATAAAATGCCCGGTGACTATTGGCAAAAATTTGCTCAACTGCGCCTGCTGCTTATGTTTATGATTGCACATCCTGGAAAGAAACTCTTGTTCATGGGAACAGAGCTTGCTCCATTTTCAGAGTGGAAAGATCTTGAAGAAATAGATTGGCATTTAATGGATTATGATATGCATCGTAGCTTCAATCATTACTTTACGAAACTCATGGATTATTATAAAGCAGAACCAGCGTTATATGAGCGTGACCATAGTCCAGAAGGCTTTGAATGGATCGATGTGCATAATCATAAACAAAGCGTTTTGTCATTTGTTCGCAAAGATAAAGATGGAAACACACTCTTGATTGTGTGTAATTTTGGTGAATATGGGTACAGTGATTATAAAGTGGGTATTCCGGAAGAGGGGCTTTATGAAGAAGTTCTCAATAGTGACAGTGCTTTATATGGAGGCTCTAATCAAGTAAACAATAACCTTATTAAAACATTTTCAGATTCATTTCATGGGCAGCCGGCTTTTGTTGAAATAAATGTACCGCCATTTGGCGCAGTTTATTTGCGCCGCGTAGATAAAAAAGGGAGGAACTAACATGGCAAAACAAAAATGTGTAGCAATGCTTCTGGCTGGAGGAAAAGGAAGCCGTTTAAAAGAATTGACGGAGAGCCTTGCGAAACCAGCGGTGCCATTCGGTGGAAAATACCGTATTATTGATTTCCCGCTATCTAATTGTGTAAATTCAGGTATCCATACAGTTGGTGTATTAACACAGTATCAACCACTTGTGTTAAATTCATACATTGGAATTGGAAGCGCCTGGGATCTTGACCGTAAAAACGGCGGAGTAACCGTTTTACCTCCTTACAGTGAATCGTCTGAAGTGAAATGGTATTCTGGCACAGCAAGCGCCATTTATCAAAATTTAAATTATATTAAACAATATGACCCCGAGTACGTCCTTATTTTATCTGGTGATCATATTTATAAAATGAATTATGACACAATGCTTGATTATCATGTTGAAAAACAAGCCGATGTCACGATTTCTGTAATTGAAGTGCCTTGGGACGAGGCAAGCCGCTTCGGAATTATGAATACGGACGACGAATATAATGTAACACGCTTCGATGAAAAGCCTGAAAAACCGGAAAGCAACCTGGCTTCTATGGGGATTTACATCTTTAAATGGTCAGTTCTTCGCAAATATTTAGAAATGGATGAAAGCAATCCAGATTCATCGAATGATTTCGGCAAAGATGTTATTCCGGCGATGCTTGCAGATGAGTTGAAACTCATGGCTTATCCTTTTAAAGGATACTGGAAAGACGTAGGAACAGTAAAAAGCCTATGGGAAGCAAATATGGACTTACTCGATGACGAGCAGGATTTAAATTTGTTTGAACATTCGTGGCGTATTTATTCGGTCAATCCAAATCAGCCGCCTCAAATTATCGGAATGCAGGCAAAAGTAAAGCACTCACTTGTGAACGAAGGCTGCGTAATTGATGGATCGATTGAGCAGTCAGTCATGTTCCAGGGAGTAGAAGTAGAAGAAGATACGATTATTAAAGAATGTGTGGTTATGCCGAATGCCCGTATTGGCCGCGGTTCTTTTCTTGAACGGGCAATCGTTATGAGTGACTTGGAAGTACCGGAAAACACAGTCATTCGAAATAATTCTAATGACATCTTGCTCATAACAGAATCCTTTTTAGCAGAGTTCGCTGAACAACAGACAAGAGTGGAGGAAGCCTAATGAAAAAATCGATGCTTGGTGTCATTGATGCAACAATGCTCCCGGGAGAGATGGGTGAGCTCGCAGCTCACCGCTCTCCTGCGGCCATTCCATTTGCGGGACGATATCGGCTTATTGATTTCGTGTTATCCAATATGGTCAATTCGGACATTCAAAGTGTAGCCATTTTTCCACGGTCTCCATACCGTTCATTAATGGATCATTTAGGTTCTGGGAAAGACTGGGATTTGAATCGCAAGCGCGATGGGCTTTTTTTCTTCCCGGCCCCTGCAAAAGAAGGGCAGTTTAGCCGACTGGCGGAACACCTTGATTATTTCAACCGCAGTGATCAAAAATATGTCCTTTTGTCAAATTGTACTACTATAGCGAACATGGACTTTGCGCCTGCGTTGGACCGGTTCATTAATGAAAAATGCGATATTTTAGAAATTGTCCATAAAGGCGAATCTGCCCATATTTATCTTTTATCATTGGGTCTTTTGCTTGATTTAATTAAAAATCGTAATGAAACCGGCTATCAATCCGTACAGAATGTCGTCGAAGATTCTAGCTCTTCACTAACAAAATGCCAATATGAATTTGAAGGTTTTCTAAAGCGGATAAAATCCGTTGGCGATTATTATCAAACGAGCATGCAGCTGCTTGAAAAAGATAAATGGAGCGAGTTGTTTAATGAGTTTCAGCCAATTTATACAAAAGTTAAAGATGAACCACCAACAAATTATTTAGCAGGTTCATATGTAACAAATGCCATGATTGCGAATGGCTGCATTATTGAAGGAGAAGTAAATCATAGTATTGTGTTCCGTGCGGTAACCGTCGGGAAAAATTCAACAGTGAAAAACAGCATTGTTATGCAAAAAAGTAAAATAGGTCAAAATTGTATTTTAGAACATGTGATTCTTGACAAAGACGTATCAATAGAAGACGGTGCCGTGCTGCGCGGGACACCGGACAATCCACTTGTTATAAAAAAAGGATCTGTTGAAAGAGCGGTGGCAAACTCGTGAAAGTTTTATTTGCGGTCTCAGAGTGTGTACCGTTTGTTAAATCAGGGGGGCTTGCGGATGTGGCAGGCGCCCTTCCAAAAGAATTAGCCAAAATGGGAGTAGACGTGCGGGTTATTATGCCGAAATACGGTCTTATTTCCGAAAAATATGAAAAAGAAATGAAACAAGTGGCGGTTTTTACCGTGCCTGTCGGTTGGCGTAATCAATATTGTGCTGTTTTTGAGCTAGAGCAGGATGGTGTCACCTATTATTTTGTCGACAACCTTTATTATTTTAGAAGAGATAGTTTATATGGTCATTACGACGATGGGGAACGTTTTTCTTATTTTACGAGAGCGGTTCTAGATTCATTGTATCAGCTTGACTTTTTCCCGGATATTCTGCACTGTCACGATTGGCATACTGCAATGATTCCGTTTATGCTCAAGGTTGAGCATCAGCATCGCCCGGGATATGAAAAAATCCGCTCGATTTTCACTATTCATAATTTAATGTTTCAAGGCATCTTTCCACCTCAGGCTGTGACAGATTTATTAAACTTACATAGCCAGCACTATCAGACAGGACAGCTTGAATTTAATGGGAATGCGAATTTTATGAAAGGAGCACTTGTCGCTTCCGATGAAATTACGACCGTCAGCCCAACATACAGGAATGAAATTTTAAATCCCTATTTTGGTGAGCAGCTTGAAGGCGTACTTCAAGAACGGCAGGACGATTTAACCGGCATCTTAAACGGGCTCGATTATTCGATTTACAGCCCGGAAACGAATGAAGCGATTGAACCCTACAGCGTCGATGATATGTCTGGAAAAGGAGAAAACAAGCGCCGACTTCAAGAGTTTTTCCATTTGCCGTTACGTGAAGATGTTCCAGTTGTTGGGTTGATCTCACGTCTGACAAAACAAAAAGGGCTTGATCTCGTTCGCCATGTATTCCATGAAATGATCCGGAAAGATGTTCAATTCATCCTGCTTGGCAGTGGAGACCCGGAATTTGAGCATTTCTTTCGTGAGATGGAGTGGGTATACCCGGAAAAGGTTCGCTCTTATATTGGGTTTAACGAAAAGCTAGCGCATCAAATTTATGCAGGATCCGATTTGTTTTTAATGCCTTCTCAGTTTGAACCATGCGGCCTTGGACAATTAATTGCGATGAAATATGGTTCTCTCCCGCTTGTTCGGGAAACGGGCGGCTTAAACGATACGGTTCGTTCGTACAATGAAGAAACAGGGGAAGGCAATGGCTTTTCATTTAGGAATTTCAATGCGCATGACATGCTGAATACATACCAGCGTGCTCTATATCTTTATCAAGAAGAGCCCGCAGTCTGGGCGAAAATTGTCGAGAGTGCAATGCAAGCAGACTACAGCTGGTCGCAATCTGCAAAAGCGTATATGAAACTGTATGAGGATGTATCCAACAGGAGGGAAAGTCATGTTTTCTGATAAAAAAGCGTTTCAGGATTCGTTTAAAAAGCGGCTGGAGCAATCCTATAGTGTCAGCTTTCAAGAGTCAACACGTGCTCAGCAGTTTGTCACACTTAGCAGTATGGTGCGGGAACATATTAGCACCGAATGGATTGAGACGAACGAGCGTTATCGGAAAGGCGATAAGCAAGTGTATTATTTATCCATTGAATTTTTGCTTGGCCGCCTGCTCGGACAAAATTTAATCAATCTTGGTTTATATGAAACGCTTGAAACGTGGCTGGCTGATTTAAGCATTCCACTTGACGAGCTTGAGGAGATTGAGCCGGATGCCGCGCTTGGAAATGGCGGCCTTGGTCGTCTTGCTGCCTGTTTTTTAGACTCGCTTGCTTCTTTAAACTTGCCTGGTCACGGATGTGGTATTCGTTATAAACACGGCTTATTTGAGCAAAAAATGGTAGATGGCTTTCAAATGGAGCTGCCAGAAAATTGGCTTAGTTATGGATATGTCTGGGAAGTACGAAAGTCGGATTTATCGGTAGATGTCCCGTTTTGGGGCAGTGTAGATGTTATTGAACGTGAAGAAGGCACCAAATTTCGCCACGTAGATGCAGAATATGTAAGGGCAGTTCCGCACGATATGCCAGTTGTTGGTTATGGCGGCGAAACGATCAATACATTGCGTCTATGGAGTGCGGAAATGTCGACAATGACACCGATGCACGATGTGCTAAAATACAAGCGGGAAACAGAAGCCATCTCTGAATTTTTATACCCGGATGATTCCAATGACGAAGGGAAAATTTTGCGCTTAAAACAGCAGTATTTTCTCGTTTCTGCGAGTATTCGCTCGATTTTGCGCCGATTTCTCGGCAATGGCGGTGAGCTGAAGGATTTGCATGAACATGTGGCTATTCATATTAACGATACACATCCGGTTTTGGCAATTCCAGAATTGATGCGTTTGTTGTTGGATGAATATCAACTTTCATGGGATGCCGCATGGTATATTACGGAAAGAACCTTTGCTTATACAAACCATACGACGCTTTCAGAAGCACTGGAACGTTGGCCGATTCGGATTTTCAAGCCACTTTTACCGCGCATTTTCATGATCGTAGAAGAAATTAATGAACGGTTTTGTAAAAGTTTGTGGGAAGAGTATCCAGGAGAATGGAATCTAATTGAGAAAATGGCGATAGTTGCCAATAGTGAAGTTCGGATGGCACATTTAGCGATTGCCGGCAGCCATAGTGTAAATGGTGTAGCCTGGCTTCATACCGAAATTTTGAAAAACCGTGAAATGAATGATTTTTATCAATTCCAGCCGGAAAAATTTAATAATAAAACAAACGGGATTACCCATCGCCGCTGGTTGCTAAAAGCGAATCCGGAATTGACTTCTCTTTTGACAGATACAATTGGTAACGGGTTTCAAAAGGATGCTGCTGAGCTGTCCAAACTTGCACCTTATGCAAACGATTCCGCATTCCTTGAAAAGCTATGGAATGTAAAAACGAAGCGGAAAGAAATTTTGGCGAAGCGTATTTTTGACCAGAATGGTATTAAAGTCGATCCAACATCTATTTTTGATGTACAGGTAAAAAGGCTTCATGCGTACAAGCGACAGCTGTTAAATGTCCTTCATATTTTGGCGCTGTATAATAAAGTAAAAGCCGATTCTTCTTATCAAATGGCGCCGCGCACGTTTATTTTCGGTGCCAAAGCATCGCCAGGCTACTTTTATGCGAAGCGGATTATTAAGTTAATTCATTCAGTCGCCGATCTGGTGAACAACGATCCAGCAACAAAAGGGCTGATTACGGTTGTCTTTATGGAAAATTACCGTGTTTCGCTTGCGGAAGATATTATTCCGGCGGCGGATCTAAGTGAACAAATTTCCACGGCGAGTAAAGAAGCATCAGGTACCGGCAACATGAAATTTATGATGAATGGTGCGCTTACAATGGGGACGCTGGATGGAGCAAACGTGGAGATTTTAGAACAGACAGGTCCGGATAATATTTTCATTTTTGGGCTGAAAGCGGAAGAAGTTATGGCGTATGATAAAGAAGGCGGCTACCGTTCTATGGATTATTATCATCATGATCCGCTTATTCGCCGAACGCTTGACCAGTTGGTGGATGGCACGCTTGATGATAAGGGGCTGTTTGGCGTTATTTACGACTCTCTGTTAGGGGAAAATGATCAATATTTTGTCTTGAAAGATTTTGAATCGTACCGAAAGGCGCAAGAAGAAGCCGGGCGTATTTATGCAGACGATCCAGAACGATGGCGCAAAATGATGGTTCACAATATTAGTGGCTCCGGCATTTTTTCCAGTGACCGGACGATCAAGGAGTATGCGAAAGATATTTGGCACATTTAAAAAAATCCAGCGGCGGTTACGTCGCTGGATTTTTTTCGTCTTCCTCTTCTTTATACAATTCATTGTAATTTTCTTTGTCTTCACTGAAGTCCGATGGCGTTTCAGATGTCCCATCGTTTGCTGCGTCACTGAAGCTGTCAATCCCGTCATCCGGGTGAGAGATACGGTCTTCCGGCACGCGGTCAGTCTCGGGAGTCTGATCAGGAGAGTTCTCAACCGAATAAAGAGTGGTTGGAACAGCCTGTAGCCGTTCAAAAGGAATTTCTTCGCCGCTTTTTTTGCAAATGCCGTATGTACCTTCTTTCATTGCTGCAAGAGCGGCATCAATTTTTTCGAGTTCCACGCGGCGGTGCTCGTCAAGCGCTTTATCCCGCTCACGCTCATACAGCTCGGTGCCCGTATCGGCCGGATGATTGGCGTATGAAGACAGGTCACCAACATCTTGATTCTCTTCATCTTGCTCAAGCTGTTCAGTCAGCTGTTGTTTTTGGCGGAGCAGTTCCTGCTTCAATTCAATCAATTGTTCTTTCGTCAACATAAGTCGCCTCATCCTTTCATCTATATCTCTCTATAACCGTTTTGTCATAAAAAAAAACCCGATTGGAAGGATCGGGTTAAAAAAGGTAGCTGATGCATAGGCCGGTTGCTAACAGAAATCCGTAAATCGTGTTTGTCTGCGCAGTCGCTTTCATCGCAGGCATCATGTGAAGCGGATTTGATTTTTCTTTAAACCCATTAATGGATTTGATCGCTTTCGGAATACTTAAATATGAAAGAAACAGCCAAAAAGAGCCTAGATCTGTAAACAATAAAACAATTATCCACAGAAATGCAATGACAAACGAAGCAGCGAGAAGCATAACAGCACGGTCATGGCCAATTAAAATAGCGATCGTTTTCCGTCCGGCTTCTTTATCGCCAACACGGTCCCGAATATTGTTTGCCAAATTAATGCCACCCACGAGTAAAATAATCGGAACCGAAAATAATACAGCTGTCATTGAAAGAAAGCCAGTTTGAATGAAAAATGAAATGTAAATAATGACGCCGCCCATAAAAAATCCGGACGCGGCTTCACCAAATGGGGTATAGGCAATTGGAAGCGGGCCGCCCGTATACAAGTAGCCAACAGCCATGCAGATTAACCCGATTAAGCCAATCCACCAGGAAGAAACGGCGCAAATGTAAATACCAAGCAAAAGAGCAATGCCAAAGAAAGCAAATGCCATATTCAGCACGGTTTTTGGCTTTACACCGTTCCGGACGATGGCGCCGCCAATGCCAATCGATTTCTCCGTATCGAGGCCACGCTTAAAATCAAAGTATTCATTAAACATATTTGTTGCTGCCTGGATGAGCAGGGACGCGGTCATCATGGCTAAAAACAAGGGAACGTGCAGGTCTGTATGCGCAATGGCGAGCGCTGTCCCGAGAAAAACCGGCACGAACGCAGCGGTTAACGTATGAGGCCGCATAAGCTGCCACCATATTTGAAAACCGGTATCCGCCGAAGGGGTTTGATTCATTATTCTTCTCTCCCAATCCATCATTGTGAACGATTAAACAAATGTCCTTTATCAAGTGTAGAAAACGGAACCAAAAGTGTCAATCATTTTTCAATATTGCAGCCGTCCGGAATGTTTTCGGAAAAATCGAACATTGTCATTCAGAAATGAAAATGTGATATAAGTGGTATATAATAAAGAGTAAAGATAAAGAGCGCGGCATTTGCCGCAACGTCTTAATGCCCTGTAAAATAAGAGGCTAAAGAAGTTTGACCGTATGTGGTCGGCACAATGGAGGGATTTCATTGGCTATGATAAAGGGGCATCCGCTTAAAGGGGCCTTTGTTGATTTTATAAATGATATAAACAGTTCGACTTTGTTCAGCTATGTAGAAAAAGTAGAAAAAGGCGATCCGATCCGTTTTTATGAAAACGGAAAAGAATGGTATAAAGGAGAGCGGTTTTATTTTAAAGACCGCGACGGCGAGCGGATCATTGCCGGATTGGGAAGTGTCCGGACCATCCAAAGCGCAAGTTTCGGCCGTTTTGCGGATGTGGAATCGCAGTGGGATGCATTTATAGACCGTTCGTCGATACACAACCCGTATGATATTTATGGAACAGGTCCTGTCGCATTTGGCGGTTTTTCTTTTGATCCGATGCGGCCTCAAGGAGAAGAATGGTCCCGGTTTGCGCCTTCTTTTTTTTATGTGCCGGAATTGATGATGACGGTTTATGGTGGTGAAACATATGTGACTGTCAATGTAGTTTGTGAGGACGTGGATTCAAGTCTTTTGTTTGACCGAATTGAAGAACGAAAGCATGCGATCTTATCGGATATGAAGCGTCCATCTGAAAAAGAAGCGGTGCTGATGGAGCTTCGTGCCGGTAATACAGCTGCTTGGAAGAAGTCGGTTCAGGCTGCTGTCGATGAAATCGAAACAGATACCGAATTGAAAAAAGTCGTGCTCGCTCGGAAAGTAACAGCGGCTTTTGATGGAACGGTATCATCTGACCGCATTCTTCGGCGTTTGAATGAAGGACAGCCAGACAGCTTTGTTTTCTCAATTGAAGCAATGGACAGTTGCTTTTTAGGCGCTTCTCCGGAAAGGCTTGTGAAAAAGCAGTCTCAAATTGTATTGACGACGTGCCTGGCCGGTTCAACTGCCCGTGGTGCAACAGAGCTGGAAGACACAGAACTAGCTGAAGCGCTATTGCATGATGACAAAAATCGGATTGAACATGACTATGTTGTGCAAATGATTCGCCAGGAAATGCAGTCGATGTGCCGGCGTGTGACGGTACCGGATGCACCGGTCGTCATGAAGGTAAGAGACATCCAGCATTTGTATACACCGGTTGTTGGCGAAGCAAATGAAGAAGATTCGATTTTGCGATTTGTGGAAACACTTCATCCAACACCTGCATTAGGCGGGCTGCCAGGTGAGAAAGCACTCAGGGTCATTCGTGAGTTAGAAGAAATGGATCGCGGTTTTTATGCGGCACCGGTCGGCTGGATGGACTACCGAAAAAATGGCGAGTTTGCCGTCGCTATCCGTTCCGGGCTGATTGTGCAAAATGAAGCCTTTTTATATGCAGGCTGCGGGGTCGTGCCGGACTCCAATCCGGAAACAGAGCTTGATGAAACAAATATGAAACTGCGGCCGATGCTGCGGGCGATTGGAGGCGGCAATGAGTAACCATCAAGACAATATGACGCAGTATAACGCGCATTTTATCGACAGCCTCGTCCGCTCTGGCGTCAAGGTGGCAGTCATCAGCCCGGGCTCCCGCTCAACACCGATGGCTTTGTTAATGGAAGAGCATCCGCGGCTGCGTACCTTTATTCAAGTAGATGAACGGTCGGCCGGCTTTTTTGCGCTCGGTTTGGCGAAAGCTTCGCAAAATCCGGTTGCGCTTTTGTGTACGTCGGGCACGGCAGCGGCAAATTACATGCCAGCTGTCGCTGAAGCAAAAATTTCACGGGTTCCGCTTATTGTATTGACATCGGACCGCCCGCCGGAACTTCGCGACGTTGGCGCACCGCAAACGATTGATCAGCTTCATTTGTATGGACATACGGCAAAATGGTTTGCGGAAATGGCGATGCCGGAAGCAGCGGAAACGACTTTACAATATGTTCGCACACAAGGCGCGCGCGCTGTGTTTGAATCACTTACTGCCCCCGCTGGACCAGTTCATTTGAACTTTCCGTACCGGGAGCCGCTGATGCCGGATTATGATGGCGTTTATGAACGAATGTCAATCCCGGCACCAGTCCGGCTGATTTCTGGTAAAAAAGTGCCGGATCCAATTATGATGGATGACATTGCCCAAGCGGTCCAAGTTGAAAAAGGGCTTATTGTCGCAGGTGAAATCATGAAACCGGGAGCTGCTGCTGCCATTGTGTCACTTTCCGAAAAAACAGGCTGGCCAATTGTTGCTGACCCGCTTTCGCAGCTTCGGAAAAATGATAAAGTGATCGACAGCTATGACGCTTTTTTACGCGATGATGAAGTAAAGGACGCATTAAAACCGGAAGCGATTATTCGGTTCGGTGCACTGCCAGTGTCTAAAGCGCTTATGCTCTTTATGAAACGCCACCACGATATTCCGCAAGTAATTATCGATGCGGATGGAGGCTGGCGTGATCCGTCACACATCGCAACGCATATGATCAACGTCGATGAATCAGCTTTTTGCAATGAAATGGCTAATCGGCTGGAGCAGAAGCCATCCGATTGGCACGAAATATGGCAAGACGTGAACGAAGCAGCCCGATCTGAAATGAAAAAAGCGGAAGGGATGGATGAAGGGGCTTTGTTCCGACGTTTTTTGCAGGCAGTGCCGAACGGTGCTTCTGTTTTTACGGGCAACAGTATGCCGATCCGAGACCTTGATTCGTTTTTATTTTCAGGAGAACAAAATGTCCGCCTTCATGGAAATCGCGGTGCGAATGGCATTGATGGACTCGTCTCGACGGCGCTTGGTATTGCAGCGAGCGGTGAGACTGTTTTTGCTGTCATGGGCGATTTATCTTTTTTCCACGATGTAAACGGACTGCTGGCGGCGAAAATGAACGGCTTGTCGATGACGGTTCTTATCATGAACAACGATGGCGGCGGTATTTTTTCTTATTTGCCGCAAGCGGGTGAACAAAAGCATTTTGAGAGGCTGTTTGGTACACCGTCCGGCTTAAAGTTTAATCATGCAGCGGCATTGTATGGCTGTCATTATGTTCCGATTACAAGTGCTGCCCAGCTGGAGAAAGAACTAACGGAAAAACGTGAAGGCGTAACCATTTTAGAAGCGTTTACAGACCGGGCAGAAAATACAGCTATTCATCGTAAGCTATGGCAGAATGCAATTGAAGCAGCAAAAAAGGTAATTCAATGATGTTTTTTTTTCACATAAAAGGAGAGGGAGAACCTGTGCTTTTCTTGCATGGGTTCACCGGAAGCTCCGGCACGTGGGATGGGATGGAAAAGCTTCTCCCATTTCAACTGATTATGCCGGATCTCGCCGGTCATGGACAGACAACACGCCTTTCAGCCAACCTTGAAGCCGAAGCTGAAGCATTAAAGCAAATGATGGACAAAATAGGATTTACAGCTTTTCATCTTGTTGGCTATTCAATGGGCGGGCGGCTGGCTTTGGCTCTGGCACTTCTACACCCTGAAGCTGTCCGCTCTCTCGTCCTTGAGAGCACTTCACCTGGACTTCAAAACGAGCAGGAACGCGCGGCAAGAAGATCTTCGGATGAGAAGCTGGCGCAAAAGATTGAAAAAGGCGGCATTGCTTCATTCGTCGATTTTTGGGAAAACATTCCGATGTTTGACTCGCAAAAAGCGTTGTCGGTGCCCATACGGGAAACCATTCGTTCTGAGCGCTTGAAGCAGTCAATAGAAGGACTTGCATCATCGCTTCGCCAGATGGGAACAGGAAGGCAGCCATCCTACTGGGACCGGCTTTCCGGTCTGAATATGCCTGTATTGCTTCTCACTGGCACAAAAGATAAAAAGTTTACTGGCATCGCCCGTCAAATGAGCGAATTGATCCCTTTTTGCGAATGGATTGAATTTGATGAAGCCGGTCATGCAATTCATGTGGAGCAACGTGGAAAATTTGGTACAATAGTAAAGACGTTTTTGTCGAACATAAAAGGAGGAAAAGAAGATGGCAGTTAATTGGGTAAAAGAACGTGAATATGAAGATATTAAGTATGAAACGTATAATGGCATTGCCAAAGTGACGATTAATCGTCCGGAAGTACATAACGCATTTCGTCCGAAAACGGTCATGGAAATGATTGATGCATTTGCTCGTGCGCGTGATAATTCAAAAATTGGCGTTATTATTTTAGCAGGAGAAGGTGGAAAAGCATTTTGCTCCGGCGGCGACCAGAAAGTGCGCGGGCACGGCGGCTATGTTGGAGAGGATGAGATTCCACGCTTAAATGTGCTCGACTTGCAACGCTTGATCCGTGTCATTCCAAAACCGGTTATCGCGATGGTAGCGGGTTATGCGATCGGCGGCGGCCACGTGCTTCACGTTGTATGTGATTTAACGATTGCAGCGGACAATGCGGTGTTCGGCCAAACAGGTCCAAAAGTCGGCTCATTTGATGCTGGGTATGGTTCAGGTTATCTTGCCCGCATTGTCGGACATAAAAAAGCGCGTGAAATTTGGTTCCTTTGCCGTCAGTACAACGCACAAGAAGCGCTCGATATGGGTCTTGTCAACACCGTTGTACCGCTTGAAAAGCTGGAAGAAGAAACGGTGCAATGGGCGGAAGAAATGCTTGAGAAGAGCCCGACGGCACTTCGCTTTATTAAAGCAGCAATGAACGCGGATACAGATGGCCTTGCAGGACTCCAGCAGTTTGCAGGCGATGCGACACTTCTTTATTACACAACGGATGAAGCAAAAGAAGGACGCGATTCATTTAAAGAAAAACGCGATCCGGACTTCGGCCAATTCCCGAGATTTCCGTAAGCAATAAGAAAAAGGGTGTCCACTTTATGGACACTCTTTTTTCAGGTGGAAAGGATGATGGTAATGAATATGCCGAACTGGCTGAAGCAGCGCGCTTTTTTAACACCAGATCGGAGCGCGCTTGTTTTCAATGAACAAAAATGGACGTTCTCCCAGCTGTTCGATGAAACACGCCGGACAGCAGACCGATTATATTCAGCAGGTATTAAAAAGGGTGACTATTGCGGTATACTGGCAGCAAACCGGCCTGAAACCGTATTTACTATATATGCGCTCCAGCAGATTGGTGCGACGGCTGTTATGTTGAACAGCCGGCTGACAACGGATGAAATCGCCTGGCAGCTTCATGATGCGAAGGCGGTTTATTTGCTGTACGATCAGGAACACACTGAAAAAGCACAGCTTATTTCCAGAGTGCGGTCTTTTTGCATAACCGGCATTGAGGGCGTTGCACCTGCTGAAACACGTCAGACATTTTCCTTGGATGAAACATGTTCCATTATGTATACATCAGGTACGACCGGCCGCCCAAAAGGAGTCATTCAAACGTATGGAAATCATTATATGAGTGCTACGGCTTCCGCGCTAAACCTTGGTCTTCATTCAGATGACACCTGGCTTTGTGCTGTGCCCCTTTTTCATATTTCGGGCTATTCAATTCTGATGAAAAGTGTACTGTATGGCATGGAAGTACACTTAATGGGAAAATTTGAACCAGAACGTGTGAATCAACTGTTGAAATCAGGTAATGTAACAATGATGTCTGTCGTGACGGCGATGCTTTCAGCGATGCTGCATGAGCTGGAGGGTGATTACAGTTCTCGTCTGCGCTGTATGCTTCTTGGCGGCGGGCCGGCGCCTGTTCCCATTCTTGAAGCATGTAAAGCGAAAGGAATTCCCGTTTTCCAAACGTACGGCATGACTGAAACAGCGTCCCAAATTGTTACACTTACGCCAGAAGATTCACTTCGAAAGCTCGGTTCAGCAGGAAAGCCATTATTTCCGTGTGCGGTCAAAATTGACAGAGCAGATGAAGGTGAAATTCTGGTAAGTGGTCCAAATGTGACACCGGGCTATTTAAATCGTCCAGAGGCCAATAAACAAGCTTTTCAACATGGCTGGTTTCGAACGGGCGATATTGGCCGTCTCGATGAAGATGGTTTTTTATATGTGCTGGACCGTCGCTCCGACTTAATCATTTCCGGAGGAGAAAATATTTATCCAGCTGAGATTGAGTCTGTGCTGACTGGACATCCAGCGATTCTTGAAGCGGGCGTCACCGGTGTGCCAAATGACCAATGGGGAAGCGTGCCGGCCGCTTTTTATGTAAACAAAGAACCGATTTCTGAAGAAGAACTAATCGATTTTTGCCGGGAAAAGCTGGCCCGCTATAAAGTACCCGCTTATTTTGTGAAAGTGGACACACTGCCAAAAAATGCTGCAAACAAGCTGCTTCGGCGTGAGCTGGCGAAGCAATGGAGTGGACAGGATGAAGATTAAAAAACTGAAGATGTATGTCGTTTCAATGCCGCTTAAAAAGCCATTTCATACACATTTGGAAACGGTAACGAAGCGGGAAGCGATTATTATTGAAGCAGAAGATGAGCACGGAATAGTCGGCTGGGGAGAGGCGTCTGCTTTTTCCACGCCGTGGTATACCGAAGAAACAGTCAAAACGGAATGGCACATCATTAAAAATCTTTTATTCCCACTGCTTAAAGACAGCCAAATCAATCATCCGGAAAAAATCGCTCATCTATTTTCTGTGGTCCGGGGCAATCGAATGGCTAAAGCAGGAGTAGAGTCGGCTATTTGGGATTTATATGCGAAACAGGTAAACAAACCGCTTTTTGAGGTATTAGGCGGAACACGCACGTCGATTCCGGTCGGAGCAGTAGCAGCCGGAAATACAATAAATGAAATGTTAGAGCGAATTCATACATTCATTGAGGCGGGTTATGAACGAATCAAAGTGAAAATCAGCCGTGAAGAGGATATTTCTTTGTTAACAGCAATCCGTCAATCATATCCTCACATATCATTAATGGCAGACGCCAATTCTGCGTACTCTATACAAGATAAGGATCATTTAAAAAAGCTGGATGATTTTGGGCTCATGATGATCGAGCAGCCTTTTTCTGTAGATGATATGTGGGATCATGCGAAGCTGCAAAAAGTACTCCACACGCCTGTCTGTTTAGATGAGAGCATCCGGTCGCTTCATGATACAGTTTGTGCACTTGAAATGGGAGCCTGTCAGGTTATCAATCTTAAATTCAGCCGCGTTGGCGGTTTATCGGAAGCGAAACGCATTCACGACTGCTGTCTTCGGCAAAATGTGGACATATGGGCAGGGGGGATGATTGAATTTGGTATTTCACGCGCTCATAACATTGCTCTCGCCTCGCTTCCGGGATTTACAATCCCGGGTGATATCATGTCTACGGATTACTATTGGGAAGAAGACGTCATTGAACCAGGTATTTTTGTCGAAAAGGGCCGCATTCAGCTGTCTAAAAAAGCCGGGATTGGTTATGAAATCAACAGAAAATGGCTCGAAAACAAAAAAGAAACTGTTTATTTTGTCTGAATTGTCGTTTTATTGAAACTTTTTTGGGGAAAAGAAGTAAAAAGGAGTAAGCAAAACAGAAAAGAGGTGCAGCCTATGGAAGTTGTAATTTGGATGGCATGTACCGTGGCGGCTCTCACTTTTTTTCTGTTTATCCGCAAAAAGCGATGTTTGGAAGATCTTCATGTGAAACTTAATGATTCGTTTCGTGATGTGGATCTTTTTATGAAAAAACGAGTAGAGGTGCATGCGAAATGGGCGGAAAAAGTAGCCGCTTATGACCTTGATGCACAAGGGATTTTAGCAGAAATGACCGCTTTACATGACCGCTTTGATTATATGCCCATCGAGGAAAAGGTGCGGCTGTGTGAAAAGCTGGATAAGCTGTCAGGTCAAATGATTGCATCTGCTGAGCGCTGTCCACGTCTTCGAACATCTGCATCCTATATTCGTCTTCGTGCCCAAGCTGAGAATTTGATAGCGGAAATGCCGAACGCCTGCTGTGCTTACAATACACAAGCTAACCAATTAAATGAAGCTCTCCGTCGTTTCCCGGCAAACATTACAGCAGGAGTGGCCGGCTTTGAGCAAAAAGAGCTGTTCAGCCATCCCGAAAAAAAATCAGCCGAGGTCTGATTTTTTTTTTGGCCATTTTTCAGGAACTTCATCAAAGCCGCCTGGATGAAAGGGGTGGCATTTTAAAATACGGATCGTAGTAAGCAGCCCGCCTTTCAACGCCCCGTGTCTTTGAACAGCTTCATGTCCATAATGAGAGCAGGTTGGATAAAAGCGGCATGTCGGCGGTTTCAATGGTGACAGTACTTTTTGATAAAAACGGATTAAAAGCAAGAACAACTTTTTCATTTATCTTCACGCGTCTCATCAGATGAATTGCGTTTCGGCGGGTCGATTGTGTGCTTGTAGCTGTACCCTTTATTAATTGTTAAAACGGATAAAGCAAGCACAACCAGAACAACGATAATAGATATAATAACGACAATGATCATAGTCGACATGAAAGATCCTCCTTTTTCATAGTGTAACACGTTTTTGTTTACTTTCGCACAAGGCGGGTATAATGTAAGTATCGGTATAAATTACATACAAGCTGGAGGGGATTTTTTTATGTCAAAAAAACTAATTAACAGCGTAAACAAACAGGTTTCAAACTGGACGGTTCTGTACACGAAGCTTCATAACTACCATTGGTATGTAAAAGGACCGCAATTCTTCACTCTTCATACAAAATTCGAAGAGCTTTATACGGAAGCGAGCGTTCATATTGATGAATTGGCGGAGCGTCTACTAGCGCTGAACGGAAAACCGATTGCAACGCTTAAAGAATCACTGGAAAAATCAAGTATAAAAGAAGCGGAAGGAAAAGAGTCAGCGGAAGAAATGGTTCAATCTATTGTAGATGATTTCACTACGCTGACAGGCGAGTTAAAAGAAGCGATGGACCTTGCGGATGAAGTGGGCGATGAAACAACGGGAGATATGCTTCTTGCGATTCACCAAAGTCTTGAAAAACACGTATGGATGCTGAAATCGTTTCTTGAAAAATAATTGACGAATCGATGAATGGCAACAAAAAAGCGGAGAATTTGCTTCTCCGCTTTTTTTTATGTATTAATGAAATTGGCGATTGTGACGAACCGGAATCTGATCTTGATTAAACTTTTCTTTTAACCCTTCGTACAAATACACTCGGAACAGCCAGGCAAGCTCGTCTTTCGGCATTTCTCCAATGACCGACAATATATCCGCTTCAGACATTTCGCCCAGAACGGTCAGCGTGATCATATCGAGGTCGTCTTCCGTTCCCTGCAGCCGGCCACGATATAGTTCAAATAACTCATCCACGAATTTCATCGCTGTGCCTCCTTTTCAAGAATATATATATAGTTATACATGAAAACGTTATCATATTCCAACTTTTTTTCGTTGAATGAATGAAAAGAAAAGAGAGCATCCTGTAAAAAGGAGGAGATTCATGTGGAAAAGCAGCCTTATTATATTCAAGTTGCCAGTGGGGAAATCCAGTCGCAGCCTGATGTATCGCCTTGGAATTTTCGTGTTTTCGCCAATGAAAAAGAAATCCGATCGTTGCGAGAGCTTTTGAACGGGATGAATGGTGCTGATTTCGGTACGTTTTGGCGGGCACATCTCCCGGCCATTCCGTATCATGAAGATGCCGACAACGACCAATATGACCGGCACATGACGGCCGTGTATGAAAAAATATATGAACTCGGGGATGATGAGGCGCGTGAGTATATAAAAAAATGGAGAAATGACGTATAATAGAGAGAAAGCAAGCAAGGGTGAGGGATGCCGGTTGCGTATATTTACGGACGAAAATGGCTATACCGTTACAATGACGTTTGAAAAAGGTGCATTCGGTCAAACACCGTCTCACGTTCTCGTCTTATGCCGAAAAGAACAAGCATGGCTTTTAACGAAGCACAAGGTGCGCGGAATTGAATGTCCCGGCGGAAGAATAGAGCCGGGTGAAGCACTTGAAGCCGCAGCCCGCCGGGAAGTAGCTGAAGAAACAGGTGCTGTTATATCCGGCTTGCATTTCATTGGTGAATACTGTGTGAATGTTCCGGAAAAGCCCTTTTTAAAAGCGGTTTTTTTCGCGCAAGTAACGGATATAGAAAAGAAAGACGATTATTTGGAAACAGACGGTCCTTACGTTGAAACAGAAGATTTGCTGCATGTGCGTTTTCAAGACAGCTATTCGTTTTTAATGAAAGATGACATGATTGCGCTTGCGTTGTCTGAAGTGAAAAGGAAGGGATTGGTATGATGACCTGCACACCGTATCCATCGCCAAATCCACATGTTCGTCTTTATATGGTCCGGTATGAATCTGCCGGTCTTTCAGTCAAAGGATTTTTAGCAGAACCAGCTGATGACGAGCGCTATGATGGACTTTTATATTTGCGCGGCGGCATTAAAGGCGTTGGTATGGTGAGGCCGGCTAGAATTGCCGAATTTGCAGCAGAAGGATTTATTGTATTTGCGCCGTTTTATAGGGGTAACCGCGGCGGTGAAGGGAATGAAGACTTTGCCGGAGATGACCGAGAAGACGCTTTTTGCGCATTTGACTGGCTGGAACAGCATCCGCGTGTGAGAAGCAGCTGTGTTCATGTTTTCGGCTTTTCCCGAGGCGGCGTCATGGCGATTTTAACAGCGATTCATCGGCCGGCAGCCTCTATGGTTACGTGGGGCGGCGTGTCGGATATGACGCTCACATACGAAGAGCGAAAAGATATGCGCCGAATGATGAAGCGTGTCATTGGCGGGACACCGCAAAAAGTGCCAGAGCAATACGAGCGGCGGACACCATTACGTGATGCCCACCGCATGAAAGCGCCCGTGTTGATCATTCATGGGCGGCTTGATAAAAATGTATCGGCGGAGCATGCGTATAGGCTGGAACAAGCTGTGCCACATGCGGAAACGATGTATTTTGACGAATATGATCATTACATACCACCTGCAGTCAACCGGCAGATTGTCGGTCATATTGCGAAATGGATGAAGGGGGACAAATGATGGGAATGCCGATGGAATTAAATACAATGATTGTCACAAAAGGAAACGAAGTGCGGGAGGAAGAAAACCGGTTTGTATTGAAAAAAAGCGGCTATCGATTGTACCCGATTGATATTCCTGTCGCTGTTCATAAAACAATCGACAGTGAACAAAGCGGCACAGCGCTCATCAAAAAAGTAGAATGGCAGCAGGACTCCACTACAATCACGTATACACTCGTTTCATTAAAGTCAACGAATTAAACAAAAAAAGGACCACAGGATAATTCCTGGGGTCCTTTTTTTGAAAAGATTAAGAAAGTATATATTTTTGAACGATATTGGTGATGCCAGCTAAAGGAGCCTAGGAGCCTTCCGCATGGGACCCGCAGGAGGTGAGTCATAAAGGCGTTGCGGCACGATGCCGCGCTCTTAGCCTTTGATCTTATTTTCTAAAGCAGTGGCCCGCCTTTTTCCTCAATATCGACAGCAACACCGGCGAATTTTTTGAAGTTATTACGGAACTTGGCAGACAATTCTTTTGCTTTTTCCATAAATGTGTCCTCGTCCACCCATGCTTTGCGCGGAATTAATACCTCATCCGGGACACCCGGTACGTGAAGTGGGATTTCAAGGCCGAACACTTTTGTTTTGTACGTTTCAGTATGATTCAGCTCACCTTCTAGTGCAGCCTGAATCATAGCGCGCGTGTAAGAAAGCTTCATACGCTCGCCTGTTCCGTACTCGCCGCCTGTCCAGCCTGTGTTGACTAAAAATACTTGTGCATTATGCTCATCAATTTTTTTGCCGAGCATTTCAGCGTATACGTTTGCCTGTAGCGGCAGGAATGGAGAACCGAAGCAAGTAGAGAACGTCGCTTGCGGGCTTGTGATGCCGCGCTCCGTTCCGGCAAGCTTTGATGTGTAACCGCTCAAGAAGTGATACATTGCCTGCTCTTTCGACAATTTGCTGATTGGAGGCAGTACGCCAAATGCATCTGCTGTCAGGAAAATGATCGTATTCGGATGACCGGCTACACTCGGATCGACAATGTTGTCAATCGCTTGAAGCGGATATGCGGCGCGTGTGTTTTCGGTCAATGTGTTATCGTCGTAATCTGGCAGTCGTGTATCGTGGTTGAGGACCACATTTTCAAGAACAGAACCGAAGCGGATCGCATCAAAAATTTGCGGCTCTTTTTCCCGTGTTAAACCAATTGTCTTTGCGTAGCAGCCGCCTTCGATGTTGAAAACGCCATTTGCAGACCAGCCGTGCTCATCATCCCCTATAAGGCGGCGGTGCGGATCAGCGGAAAGAGTTGTTTTCCCTGTGCCGGAAAGACCGAAGAACAAAGCAACATCGCCTTCGTAGCCGACGTTAGCCGAGCAGTGCATCGACAATACATTGTTTTCAGGAAGAAGGTAGTTCATAACGGAGAAAATAGATTTTTTCATTTCGCCCGCATATTCTGTTCCACCAATTAAAATTACGCGCTGTTCAAATGAAACGATAATGAATGTTTCAGAATGAGTACCGTCTACAAGCGGATCTGCCTGGAAAGAAGGCGCCGACAAAATCGTGAAGCCCGCTTCGTGCATGTGAAGTTCTTCTTCAGTTGGGCGAATGAACAGTTGATGAGCAAATAGATTATGCCATGCATATTCATTGACGACTTGAATCGGCAAGCGGTGTTTTTCATCCGCACCAGCAAAACCTTTAAAAACAAACAGTTCGTCTTTTTCTTTCAAATGACGGACGACTTTTTCGTACAAATGGTTGAACGCTTCTTCAGATATTGGCTGGTTGACTGAACCCCAATCAATTTTGTCTTTAACAGAGGCTTCTAGGGCGATAAACTTATCTTTCGGAGAGCGGCCCGTATATTTGCCTGTTTCGGCGCGAACCGCACCGGATGCGGTTAAAATGCCTTCGCCGCGTTTAAGCACCTTTTCAACAAGAACAGGTACGGAAGGCTGAACGAGAATGTTTGAGCCTTTCAGCAGCTCGACGATTTCGCTGGAAACAGTTAAAGAGTTCATAGTGTACGACCATCCTTTATCCAAATTTTATATGTGTTTGCTTAACATGAAATTAGTATAACACATTGACGTTAATAATCTATACTATTGGAGGGATTTTTTTGTTTATTTTTATATTTTTTGTGAAATACTAATCAATATGTGTGCTTATTAAATAGGGAAGAAAAAAATAAAGAATGAAAAAAATGAAGACAGAAATTGTTTTGTTTTTAGAAGGAAAACGGGTTGACACGAAGCGCGATATTTCGTAACATTGACACTTGAACGGATACTCTTATCCTGAGCTGGTGGAGGGACAGGCCCTGTGAAACCCAGCAACCTGCCGCAACGCGCGGAGAAGGTGCTAAACCTGAGCAAGGATCAGCCTTGGACGATAAGAGTGAAAGGCCCGAGTAAAAACAACCTTTCCTCTCTCAATACCGGGAGAGTTTTTTTATTTTCTGGATCACCTGAGGGAAATGAGTACCGTACACATACTGTTTTTAAGGAGGAATTTTTTCATGACAAAGCAGCGCCGCCTGTTTACATCAGAGTCCGTAACGGAAGGACATCCGGATAAAATCTGCGATCAGATTTCCGATGCGATTCTTGATGCTATTCTTGACAAAGACCCGAATGCCCGTGTGGCAGCGGAAACATCTGTAACGACTGGACTTGTTCTCGTTGCAGGCGAAATTACTACTTCATCTTATGTGGATATTCCAAAAATTGTTCGTGAAACAATAAAAGAAATCGGCTACGTCCGTGCAAAATACGGATTTGACTCAGAAACAGCAGGGGTCTTAACATCAATTGACGAGCAGTCTCCTGATATTGCGGCAGGTGTTAACGTTGCTCTTGAAGCGCGCGAAGGCCAAATGACCGATAAAGAATTAGATGACATCGGGGCAGGAGACCAAGGCTTAATGTTCGGCTTTGCCTGCAACGAAACGGAAGAGCTTATGCCGCTTCCAATTTCTCTTGCTCATAAATTAGCGCGCCGTTTAACAGAAGTGCGTAAAACAGAAACGCTTGATTACCTCCGTCCAGACGGAAAAACGCAAGTAACGGTTGAATATGATGAAAACGGCAAGCCGGTTCGTGTTGATACGATTGTTATTTCAACGCAGCACCATCCGGAAGTAACACTTGAGCAAATTCAAAAAGAAGTTCGTGAGCAAGTCATCAATGAAGTTGTTCCGGCTGAATTGATCGATGCGGAAACGAAATTCTTCATCAACCCGACAGGCCGTTTCGTTATTGGCGGACCGCAGGGGGATGCAGGCTTGACAGGCCGTAAAATTATCGTTGATACGTACGGTGGATATGCACGCCATGGCGGCGGTGCTTTCTCCGGTAAAGATCCAACAAAAGTAGACCGTTCTGCCGCTTATGCAGCACGTTACGTAGCGAAAAACATCGTTGCAGCAGGCCTTGCTGATAAATGCGAAGTACAGCTTGCGTATGCAATTGGTGTTGCACATCCCGTTTCAATCGCTGTGGACACATTCGGAACAGGGACTGTTTTGGAAGAAGTGCTCGTTGATCTGATTCGTCAAAACTTTGACCTTCGTCCAGCAGGCATCATTAAAATGCTTGATCTGCGCCGTCCAATTTACCGCCAAACAGCTGCATACGGTCATTTTGGACGTACAGACGTGGATCTTCCATGGGAGCGTACAGACAAAGCAGATGTGTTAAAATCAGCGGTGAAGTAAGAAAAGCATAAGGCGGCCGCTCAGGCCCGTAAGACGGACCGGCAGTGGCGCTCTTTGCCACACAGCTGTGACGGCTTTTTGGAACAAAAGCTAAGAACGCAGCATCCTGCTGCAACGCTTTCGTGACCCACATCGTGTGGGCCTCGAGGCCTGGTTGCTTGAAGCTGGACAACGATTAAAAAAATATTTTCTTATCTAAACCAAAAGACCGTCTCATTTATTGAGTCGGTCTTTTTCTTGAATTCCCTTATAGTATTGGCCTTTTTCCGCATACTCCTGGACGATCCGCTCCATGTCTTTTCGATCGGCATCGTTTACTTCCCGTATGACTTTCGCCGGCCGTCCGAACGCCATTGTGTTTGGCGGAATCACTTTGCCCGGCGGCACGAGGCTCCCTGCACCGATAAACGCCCCTTCTCCGATTTCGGCATTATCTAAAATAATCGAACCCATGCCAACAAGTGCGCCTTTCCGAATTTTGCAGCTGTGTAACATCACTTGATGGCCAATCGTCACGTCATCCTCTATTAGGAGCGGATTGTTAGGGCTTTGATGGAGGACCGAATTATCCTGCACGTTTACCCGTCGGCCGATTACGGTTGGTGCCACATCGCCTCGAATAACCGTATTATACCAAATAGTAGATTCTTCACCGATGATAACGTCGCCTGTAATAGTTGCAAAGTCAGCGACAAAAACTGATTCCGCAATCACTGGCTTCTTGTCTTTGTATGGATAAACCATCATTGTAACCCCTTTCTTTTAGTTATTGTACCGTTTTATTTTATCGAACGGCAAAAGATTTGTATAATAGAAAAAACGACTGTCGTTTTTGAAGGAGAGAGAACGTTATGTGGAAATGGGAATGCGAAGAAAAGCCAAAAGGGGTCATCGTCATCGTTCATGGCGCATTTGAGCACCATGGGCGATACGGCTGGCTCATTGAAAGGTGGCGGCAAAATGGATTTCATGTCGTCATGGGTGACCTGCCGGGTCAGGGCATGACATCGCGTGCGCGCCGGGGTCACATTTCATCTTTTACAGAATATACAAATGAACTATCCGATTGGATTCAGGCAGCTTATCAGTTTGACGTGCCGGTGTTTTTGCTTGGCCACAGCATGGGGGCGCTCATTGTCACCCGTTTTTTGCAGGAGCAAAAGCCAGAAATCGCGGGTGTGATTTTGTCGTCCCCGCTTTTTAAAATGAAGCATATGCCGCCGAAACATTTAAATGTAATGACGCACGGCTTAAATACCGTTACGCCTTCACTAAAATTCGATTCGGGCTTAACATCCGATATAGCGACCCGAAATGAAGAAATTTGGGCATTTGATGCGGAAGATTCTTTATTCGTCCGAAAAGTATCAGTCCGCTGGTATCGGGAAGTTGTTCAGGCCATTAAAATTGCAACAGCTGGTCCGGGCGAAATTCCCGATATCCCGCATCTGATTATGCAGGCAGGGGATGACCGGGTCACAGACGCAAGCGCCGTCCGCATTTTTGCTAAAAAGCTCAGTCTGTCAGAATTACAGTACAGAGAATGGCCAGGCCTGTATCACGAAATTTTTAACGAACCGGAGCGCGATGATGTGTTTAAGTATGCGCTCGATTTTGTTCACAATCGGCTGCGGTCACTCGGTTTTATCATTGAAAAGTGAGGTAAGAGAATGACGGTCCCTACAAATTCGCTTCTATTAATGCGAAAAATATACAAAAACATTTTTCCGTCTGTAAAAGCGGAATGGAGAAAATGGAAAGTGCTGGCGGAACAAATCCCGGATTCGGAATTAAGACAGCAGGCACTTGATGTTTACGAAAAAAAATATTTTCATTGTGAAGCAGGCGGCGTCATTTCGATGCTCGCCGGTGCTCGTTCTAAAGACGCTATTTCGTTTATCGTACCGTATCAATTAATTTGCGATTATCTGGACAATTTGTGTGACCAGACGACATCGTTTAATCCGGATGATTTTGCGGCGCTTCACGAAGCGCTTCATGACTGCTTTTTTCCGAGGCAGGCAAAAAGCGATTACTATCGATTCCGCCAGTCGAAAAACGATGGCGGTTATTTGAATGCACTTGTTGATGGCTGCCGCCGCATTGTCGAGAACACGCCATCGTTTGCAGCTGCAAAACCGCATGTACTGGATTTAAGCCGTTACTACAGCGAGCTTCAAATTCATAAACATGTCCGTGCGGAAGAAAGGGAAGAACGACTGATCCGCTGGTTTGACAGATATAAAGCAGACTTGCCGGACATGACATGGTATGAATTTTCAGCCTGCACAGGTTCTACGGTTGGGGTGTATTGTCTTATGTCATGCGCGATGCAGCCGGCGTTTACACCGACATATGCCAAAATGGTACGTGACTGCTATTTCCCGTATGGACAGGGTATTCACATTTTGCTGGATTATTTTATTGACCAGGAAGAAGACATGGAAGACGGTGAACTGAATTTCTGCACTTATTATAAAAGCGAGACGGAAATGATGGAACGGTTCCTTTACTTTTTACAAAAAGCAAAAGAAGGAACGGAGCGTCTTCCTCATGCGAAGTTTCATTCGTTCTTGATTGAAGGCATCGTGGCCGTTTATTTGTCAGAAGAAAAAGCAACGGATAAAAAAAGCGTGCGGAGCCATTGCCGCAAGCTGGTGCACACAGCCGGGTCCGCGAGCATTTTCTTTTATTGGAACGGACGCACGTATAAAACATATCGAAAAATGCGTAAAGTCTACAGATAAAGGAGGGGATGCCTGGATGAAGATCAGTATATTGGATCAGTCCCCCATTTCAGAAGGACAGACAGCGATTGAAGCCTTGAAAGAAACAATCGAGCTTGCCGGCCTTGCTGAAAAGCTTGGCTATGAACGATTTTGGGTGTCGGAACACCATGATACAGCAACACTCGCAGGATCATCACCGGAAGTGCTGCTGGCACATTTGGCAGCGAAAACAACAACAATTCGGCTCGGTTCAGGTGGTGTCATGCTGCCGCACTATAGTGCATATAAAGTGGCCGAAAATTTCAAGCTGCTGTCTGCACTAGCGCCGCAGCGGATTGATCTTGGTTTAGGGAAGGCACCTGGGGGCATGCCCCGGGCTTCATTTGCGCTGTCTGACGGACGCAAACGGGAAGTAGATCGATATCCGGAACAGATTGATGATGTCCTTGCGTATTTGCATGATCAGCCGGTCCCGCATGTGTATACAGGAGTGAAAGCGACGCCGATTGTGGATATGCCGCCTGACGTATGGCTGCTTGGTTCTAGTCCTTCAAGTGCCGTTTTAGCGGCAGAAAAAGGACTTCCTTATACATTTGCAAAGTTTATAAATGGGGATGGCGGCAAAAAGGAAATTCATGAATATCGGAGCCAGTTTCAGCCATCTGCTTACTTGAATGCACCTAAGACAAACATTGCGGTCTTTCTCATTTGTGCGGAAACGGATGAAGAAGCCCAATATTTAGCCAGCAGCTTGGAGCTGTCGTTAATGATGTCAGGACAGGGCATTCCGTCAAACGGGACGCCATCACCGGAAAAAGCGGCTGCGTATTCCTATGGGAAATTTGAAATGATGCATGTAGAAGAAAACCGGAAACGAATGATTGTCGGCGGACTAGAAACTGTTCGAAAGAAACTGGACCAGTTAGTGGAAGAATGCGGAACGGATGAAGTGATGGCGGTTACCATTATGTATGATTTTGAGAAAAAGAAACGATCATTTGAACTGCTTGCTCAAGCGGCTGATTTATAGGAAGAAGTTCCCTTTTTAAAAGGGGACTTTTTTATAAAATATAATTGACAATGAGAATCATTTTCGGTAGTATTTTAGTAGTCATTGATAATCATTTTCATTGGAAAGGAATGAATTACATGAAAAAGAATAAATTATTTTCTGTTTTATCATCGCTTGTGATCATGAGTGCTATTTTTCTGGCCGCATGTTCACAAAGCGAAGAAGAAGGGAACGAGCAGGAAAGCGAAGACAACGCAGCGGCGGAAACACGCACGTATGCATCAGAAGAGGGTGACATTGAAATTCCAGCCAATCCGGAACGTGTAGCTGTTATGGCAGCCACGTATCCTGGGAATTTTCTTGAGCTTGGCGTTACACCGATCGCCATCACAGACTGGTCAGCAAACAGCCAATTTTTCGGTGACCAATTAAAGGGCGCGGAAGTTGTTGCGCCGGATGATTATGAAACGCTAATTGAATTAGCACCGGATTTAATCATTACATATACAGGCGATGAGAATATGGCGAAATATAAAGAAATTGCGCCAACGATCGGGATGACGTATGAAAAATATGGCTACATCGAGCAGCATCTTGAAATCGGCAAAATTCTTGGTAAAGAAGAAGAGGCGCAAAGCTGGGTAGACGAATGGAATGCAAAAGCGGAAGAAGCGAAGAAAACCGTTCAAGCAGCAATTGGTACAGACGTGACGGCAACAGTTGTGGAAACATTCGGGAAAGATACGTATGTATACGGTCAAAACTGGGGACGCGGCACAGAAGTCATTTATCAGGCACTAGGCATTAAAGCGCCTGAAAAAGTCGAATCTGAAGCATTTGGACCAGGATACAAGGCTATTTCAGCTGAAGCCATTCCAGATTATGCAGGCGACTACATTTTTGTAGGAGAGGGTGCAAACGTGTCATCTTCTACTTTTATGGAAACAGACCTGTGGAAAAACATCCCGGCTGTACAAAAAGGAAATGTCATTAAATTTGATTCTGATTCTTTTTATTTTAATGATCCGATCTCTATTGAAAAAGAATTGGAATTCATCGTGGACGCTTTAACAGAAAAAGCGGCACAATAAAGGGCTGTTTTTATGAATAATATAAAAGAACCAGCGATTACCTCCCGTCCTAAGACGGGAGTGTTCGTCATTTTAGCGGGATTTGCGGGATTGTTATTTAGTCTGGCTCTTTCTGTCTCGGTCGGTGCAGCAGAGTTAACGTTAAAAACGGTTTGGGAAGCAATTTTTTCTTATAACCCGAGCCGTGAAGCAGATCAAATTATTATTGGTATCCGCCTGCCGCGTGAAGTCGGCGCGGCCCTTACCGGTGCGGCTTTTGCAACTGCAGGGGCGATCATGCAGGGTATTACGCGCAATCCACTTGCGGAACCAGGGCTGCTTGGGTTAAATGCAGGGGCAAGTTTTGGACTTGCCTGTCTGCTCGCTTTTTTTACGAATACTACGTATATCATGGCGATTTTGTTTTCGTTTCTTGGTGCTTCTTTAGGAGCCAGCTTATTATTTGGACTTGCTTCTTTAAAAAAAGGCGGATTTTCACCGCTTCGAATTGTTTTGGCTGGCGCCGCGATCTCAGCGCTTCTAACCGCTCTTGGTGAAGGAGTCGCGATTATGTTCAAGCTGTCCCAGGACCTGGCTTTCTGGATGGCCGGCGGTGTTTCCGGAACAAGCTGGTCACAGCTGCAAGTGATGGCGCCGATTGTCGGCATGGGTCTTCTGACAGCCATTTTCTTTTCAAGATCGCTGACCCTTTTAAGTTTTGGCGATGAGATGGCTAAGGGTCTTGGACAGCGGACAACGCTTATTAAAGTGATCCTTATTCTTGCGGTACTCGTGCTTGCTGGCGCGGCAGTGTCTGTCGCCGGACCCATCATGTTTGTCGGCTTGATGACGCCTCATATTGTACGGGCGCTCGTTGGAACTGATTACCGGTGGATTATTCCCGGCTCGGCGCTTGCCGGCGGTATCCTGCTTGTTTTGGCTGACACCACAGCCCGTATGATTAATCCGCCATTTGAAACACCAGTGGGCGCTGTCATATCTGTTATCGGTGTGCCGTTTTTCCTTTATTTAATTCGGAAAAGGGGGCGGCTGACTCAATGAACGGTCATTTAAAAAGAAAAGCGGGCCTTACATTAACCGTTTCCTTTCTTCTGCTTTGTTTCTTGTTTGTCTTAAGTGCGGCATTAGGAAAAGCGTCGCTTCCCCCCGCAAGGCTGGTAGAAACATTGCTTGGCAATGGGACACCGAGAGAGGAGCTTATTTTATACAGCTTCCGCCTGCCACGTATGGTCATTACGATGCTTGCCGGCTCGGCATTGGCCGTTTCAGGTGCTATTTTGCAAAGCATTTCACGCAACCCGCTTGCGGATTCAGGCATCTTGGGAATTAATGCCGGTGCAGGGTTGATGGTGGCGGTTTATGCGATGATTTTCACACCGCAATCTTCCACATTTCTGTATATGGTGCCGCTTTTTGCGTTTATTGGCGGCATGGCAACGGCCGGCATCATTTCTGTCATTTCGTATCATAAAACAGAAGGACTTGATCCAATGCGCCTTGTGCTCGCAGGTGTAGGTATGGCGATGGCTATGTCGGGAAGCATGCTTATTTTGGCCTCTCAGTTTGATTCGCGCGAATATGAATTTATTGCCGGATGGCTTGCAGGGTCGATTTGGGGGAACGACTGGAATTTTGTCATGGCACTAATTCCATGGGTTGGGATTCTTATTCCATTGGTTCTTTGGAAATCAAACGTTTTAAATTTGCTGAATTTAAACGAAGGCACTTCAGCAGGGCTTGGCGTAAAAGTGGGAAAAGAGCGGATCCTGCTTCTGTTCGTTGCGGTAGCTCTCGCGTCAGCAGCCGTTTCTGTCAGCGGCGGTATAGTATTTATCGGACTGATGGCACCGCATATTGCGAGAAGTTTAACAGGCCCCCGGCATCAGCACTTTGTTCCGGCCGCTGCTGTTATTGGCGCGTTACTGCTATTAGCTGCAGATACTGCAGGACGGCTTATGCCTTTTACAACAAGCGTCCCGGCCGGCATCATTGTCACATTAATTGGCGCACCGTATTTTATGTATTTAATGGTAAAAAAATAAAAAAAGCCTTATCCCTCATCGCATTAGCGCGGCGGGAGTCAGGCTTTTTCAATCACTTACCGTTTTTCAATTGCCACAATTAACGGCGGCGTGTTCATTTGATTAATAAAACCATACTGCATGACATGTGCCGTTTGCTGATCGAGAGAAGCGGCATATTGAACAACCGCGTCCCGTTCGTCGGCACCGCCATCATGTCCGAGATAAATAACAAGCACGATCAAGCCGCCCGGTTTTATCATTTGAAATAATTGATGAACCGCATCGATCGTTGTATCCGGTTTTGTAATAATGGACTTGTCGCCTTTTGGCAAACAGCCTAGATTGAAAATCGCCGCGTTCAGCTTTCCATGATAACTTTCTGGAATGAGCGTCTGCGCATGCTCATGACCAGCATGAAATAAAGATGCGCGGTCAGCAATTCCGGCATTTTGAAGCCGCACTGTTGTATTTTCAATTGCCCGATGCTGAACGTCAAAGGCAAAAACGTGTCCGTCACTGCCAGCTAAATTTGCTAAAAATAAAGTATCGTGTCCGTTACCCGCTGTCGCGTCGACGAAATAATTTTTATCTGATACCGTTTTTTGGATTAATAGGCGTGCAAACGGCAAAATCCCCTCCAGAATCATGGCTGCATAACGGCTCCTTTATAAAATTTGCCTTGCCATGTATCACGCTGCAGCATTTCTGCATGGATTGCGTTTAACACTTCCCACTTGTTGACGCTCCACATCGGCCCGACCATCAATTCAATGGGCCCATCACCGGTAATGCGGTGCACAATCATTTCAGGCGGCAAAATTTCAAGCTGGTCGACAACAAGTTTTGCATATTCGTCCATTGATAAAAAGTCGAGCATCCCTTTTTCGTACTGCTTCACAAGCGGTGTGCCTTTTAACAAGTGAAGCAAATGGATTTTTATGCCTTGCACGTCCAAATTCGCGATTGCCTGGGCTGTTTCCATCATCATCTCTGGTGTTTCGAGCGGAAGGCCGTTAATTAAATGCGAGCAAATGCGGATGTTGTGCTTGCGCAGTTTTTCCACGCCTTCTACATACGTTTGGAAATCATGGGCACGATTAATAATACGTGCGGTTTTTTCGTGAACAGTCTGGAGTCCAAGCTCCACCCATAAATACGTACGTTCATTCAATTCAGCTAAATACTCGACAACATCATCAGGCAGACAGTCTGGACGTGTCGCAATGGAAATCCCGACAACATCGTCCTGCTTTAACACAGTTTCATATTTTTCACGGAGCACGTCAACAGGTGCATGTGTATTTGTATACGCTTGAAAATACGCCATGTATTTGCCGTGTTTCCATTTTTCGTGCATTTTATTTTTAATATCGTGAAATTGTTTTTCAAGCGGGTCGACCCGGTCGCCGGCAAAGTCACCTGAGCCTGCTGCGCTGCAAAATGTACAGCCGCCAAACGCCACCGTGCCGTCACGGTTCGGGCAGTCAAACCCGCCATCAAGCGCAACTTTAAACACTTTGTGACCGAAATGCTCCCGTAAATGATAGTTCCATGTATGATACCGTCTGTCGTCACTAGCGTGCGTAAACGGGTTTGTCATGATCCATTCCTCCTTTAAAGCTCGTTTTAAATTGTAGCATGAACAGCAGCACTGGTAAAATGCGCTTGCATAATGACTAAAGTTTTTCTAGAATGAAAGGTAAAGATTAAGGAAGAAAGCCGTTGAGTTTTTATTCAGCATTGGGTAGAGACACACTTTTCCTGTCCCATTACCTGGGAGGGAGTTTTTTTCATTAGAGCTCCCGAGAAGGGAAAAAGACGGCTTACATAAATGGAAGGCAGGTTCAATAATGAATTTTGATCATAAGCAGATTGAACAAAAATGGCAGCAATATTGGGAACAAAATAAAACCTTTAAAATGAACAACCATTCTGATAAACCGAAGTTTTACGCGCTCGATATGTTTCCGTATCCATCCGGTGCCGGTCTTCACGTCGGACACCCGGAAGGCTATACAGCGACGGACATATTAAGCCGCTTTAAACGCCTGCAGGGCTATAATGTGCTTCATCCGATGGGTTGGGATGCATTCGGTCTTCCAGCGGAGCAGTATGCGCTTGATACTGGAAATGATCCGGCTGAGTTCACGGAGCAAAACATTAACAATTTCCGCCGCCAAATTAAAGCGTTAGGTTTTTCTTATGACTGGGATCGTGAAATTAATACCACAGACCCGGGTTATTACAAATGGACACAATGGATTTTCCTTCAATTGTATAAAAAAGGTCTTGCCTACGTAGATGAAGTGCCGGTGAACTGGTGCCCGGCGCTTGGCACTGTCTTGGCGAACGAAGAAGTCATCGACGGCAAGTCAGAGCGTGGCGGACATCCGGTCGAACGCCGTCCAATGCGTCAATGGATGCTGAAAATTACCGCTTATGCGGATCGATTAATTGAAGATTTGGATGAACTTGACTGGCCGGAAAGCATTAAAGACATGCAGCGCAATTGGATCGGACGGTCTGAAGGAGCAGAAGTGACATTTAGCATCGATGGATACGATGAAACATTTACTGTTTTTACAACGCGTCCGGATACGCTATTTGGTGCCACGTATGCGGTTTTAGCTCCTGAACATCCATTTGTAGCAAAAATCACAACCGATGCGCAAAAAGAAGCTGTGAATGCGTACATTGACCAAATAAAGTCAAAAAGCGACTTGGAGCGGACAGACCTTGCTAAAGATAAAACAGGCGTTTTCACTGGCGCATATGCGGTAAATCCTGTCAATGGCGAAAAAATGCCGATCTGGATTGCTGACTATGTACTAATCACATACGGAACGGGCGCGATTATGGCAGTTCCAGCGCATGATGAGCGCGATTTTGAATTTGCGAAAAAGTTTAATCTGCCGATTCAAGAAGTCGTTGCTGGCGGAAATGTAGAGGAAGAAGCATACACGGGTGACGGAGCCCATGTGAATTCCGGATTCGTAGACGGCTTAAATAAAGAAGATGGCATTGCAAAAATGATTGAATGGCTTGAAAAAGAAAGCGTCGGCACAAGAAAAGTAACATACCGCCTGCGTGACTGGCTGTTCAGCCGTCAGCGCTATTGGGGTGAGCCGATTCCAATCATTCATTGGGAAGATGGCACGACGACAGCTGTTCCGGAATCGGAATTGCCGCTTATATTGCCAAAAACAACAGAAATCCGTCCATCGGGAACCGGTGAATCACCGCTTGCAGTTATTGAAGACTGGGTAAATGTTGTTGATTCAGAGACAGGGAAAAAAGGCCGCCGTGAAACAAATACGATGCCGCAATGGGCGGGAAGCTGCTGGTATTATCTGCGCTTTATCGATCCGGATAATAAAGAAGCGCTAGCGGATAAAGACTTACTAGAGCGCTGGCTGCCGGTTGACATTTACATTGGCGGCGCCGAGCATGCTGTACTTCATTTGTTATACGCGCGTTTCTGGCATAAAGTATTGTACGACATTGGCGTCGTTCATACGAAAGAGCCGTTCCAAAAATTGTTTAATCAAGGCATGATTCTCGGTGAAAACAACGAAAAAATGAGTAAGTCAAAAGGCAATGTTGTCAACCCCGATGAAATTGTGGAAAGCCACGGCGCGGATACACTTCGTCTTTATGAAATGTTCATGGGGCCGCTTGAAGCATCCATTGCATGGAGCACAACTGGGGTGGACGGAGCTCGCCGCTTTCTTGACCGTATTTGGCGCTTGCTTATCACAGAAAATGGCTCTTTAACGCCTAAAGTGACAGGTGAGGATAAATCACTTGAAAAAGTATACCATCAGACAGTGAAAAAAGTGACAGAAGACTATGAAGGACTTCGTTTCAATACAGCCATTTCGCAAATGATGGTGTTTGTCAATGAAGCGAATAAAGCTGAAACGATTCCGGCTGAATATGCGGAAGGGTTTGTGAAATTAGTGTCACCGCTTGCGCCGCATTTAGCGGAAGAGCTTTGGGAAAAGCTTGGTCATAGCGGTACGGTAACGTATGAAGCGTGGCCGGTATTTGACGAATCAAAGCTTATCGATGATGAAGTGGAAATTGTCATCCAGCTAAACGGCAAAGTAAAAGCAAAAGTAATGGTTTCAAAAGATGCAACAAGGGAACAAATGGAAGAGATCGCGATGCAAAATGACAAGCTTCGAGAAGAGCTGGCTGGAAATACGATCCGGAAAGTGATCGCGGTGCCGGGCAAGCTTGTCAATATCGTCGCAAACTAATCAAGGAGGAATGAAGACATATGATTCCAACAATCACTGGTGAAGAAGTACGTGAAAAGCTCGAAAATGGCGAACAGCTGGCATTAATTGATGTGCGGGAAAACGATGAAGTGGCAGAAGGCATGATCCCTCAGGCGGAGCATATCGTCATGGGGACGATTCCTGAACAGTTGGATCGTCTTGACAAAGAAACAGAGTACATTATTATCTGCCGCTCCGGCGTCCGTTCGGAAAATGTGTCCCGTTTCTTAATCGAAAATGGCTACAAAGCAACAAATATGACAGGCGGTATGCTGGACTATACAGGCGAAACAGCGCCGAAAAACTAAAAAAACTGTGCGGATTGGCTCCGCACAGTTTTTTTATGGAAAATCCCTTGAGAGTGTAGACAAATTAATATTTTTTTCAGAACCTTCTTTTTTTCTTCCTCACCATGACGCTCGGAATGTGTGGGAGGTTTCGTTTGCTGCTTTTAAATGGGAGCCGTAAAGGCGGCGGGTGCGCGGCTTTGCTTTCCACGGAGCAGAAGATGAGCTCGCTAGTCCCGCAGGAGCCCCCACCGCCTCTGCTTTTAAAATAAGTGAAGATAAAAGAAGCGAGGCGTGTGGCATGCTCCGCTTTGAAACGAGACCGTCACGCTTCTCACCCGCTTTTCGTGAATAAAAGCAACAGCTCGAACTCTCGCTGCTATTTTAAAACGGGGTGAAGCCAAATGGACGGAGACTCCTGCGGGAACAGCCAGCTGTGCGAGACCCTGCAGGCGCGTTAGCGACGAAGCGGCTCGCTGGTGGCCCGCGGAAAGCGGAGTCCGTTTGGCTTCACCTATCGGCCCTTTTAAAAAAGCATAGTTTCTATAAAGACGTTTGCTCGTTTCCAGCAATAAACGCATGCTTTCAAAAAGCAGCCCACTTTGTCGACAGTCTCTCCCTTATCTCACGGCTGCCGCATTCGTTCCGGCAATATGACCGGTGATGAGCGCGGCAGTAATATTGTAGCCGCCAGTATAGCCATGAATATCCAGTATTTCGCCACAGAAAAAGAGACCATCTTTCTTTTTAGACGCCATCGTTTTCGGTTCAATTTCTTTTACTGATACGCCGCCGCCTGTGACAAACGCTTTTTCAATTGGCAATGTGCCACTAACGGCAATTTTAAACGATTTAATGAGAGACGCGAGTTCACGAATATTCGCATCGGACAATTGATTTCCAGAAGTTTCCAAATTGATATCAGCCCGTTCAAGCAAAAAGTGCAAATACCGTTCTGGCAACAATTTCTTTAAGCTGTTTTTTACCGCTTTTTTTGGTTCTTCCTTGATGATTTGCCGAATCGAAACGCCTGCTTCATGTTCATTCCCATTCGGAAACACGTCAATAGACATGTAAACAGGAGAGCCATTTTTTTTCAGCTCTTTTACGACGTATTGGCTGCAGCGCAGTGCGGCGGGACCGGACAAGCCAAAATGAGTAAACAGCATATCCATCCGGTGCGTGACGAGCGGTTTACCTTTTTTATTCAGTACAGACAGCCCGACATCACGGAGCGCCAGCCCTTGCATAGAGCGGTTCACAATAAACGGCTCTTTTGACGTGACCGGTACTTCTGTTGGAAATAATTCTGTAATGGTGTGCCCCGCTTGTTTTGCCCACGGATAACCGTCGCCGGTTGATCCGGTTTGCGGCACTGCTTTGCCGCCGGTCGCGAGGACAACAGCGTTAGAATGAATTTCTTCACCAGATGTTAATTGAATACCCCGCATATATTTGTCATCCATTAATAATTTTGCGACAGGAGACTCAAGCCGCATGTCGACTCGAAGCCGCTTTAATTCACCGAGCAGCGCTTCGACGACGTCCTGTGCCCGATTAGAAACTGGAAACATCCGTCCGTGGTCTTCTTCTTTCAGCTTCACGCCGAGGTTTTCAAAAAAACGGATAATGTCTTCATTGCTGAAAACAGAAAAAGCGCTGTACAAAAAACGGCCGTTCCCTGGAATGTGCCGAATAATTTCTTCTACGGGCAGCCGGTTCGTCACGTTGCAGCGGCCGCCGCCGGAAATTTGCAGCTTGTTGCCGGGCTTTTTGCCTTTATCAATTAACAGTGTGCGCGCGCCCGAACGGCCTGAAGCAATGGCTGCCATTAAGCCGGCTGGTCCGCCGCCTACCACAATTACGTCATACATAGGGTCACCTCGTTCTTTAAACTTTTTTCATTATAGCAGATGGCAAAATAAATTGTCAGGCACGCTGGAAAGATGTACACTAGCAAGTGATGTTTAATGGAGAAAAAGAGGGATTTATTTATGTCATCCAACTTAATAAGAGGGACGTTTATCCTCACACTGGGCACGTTTATTTCAAAGTTTCTTGGCTTGTTTTATGTGATACCATTTTACAGCATTATCGGTGGGGAGGATGCGGCCGCGCTGTATAGCTACGGCTACGTTCCATATACGATTTTTATCAGCATTGCCACAGCCGGTATTCCGCTTGCAGTATCCAAGTACATTGCGAAATATAATGCGATTGAAGAATACGCTGTCGGCAGGAAACTGTTTAAATCCGGTCTTGTCATTATGCTGTTAACAGGTTTCGCCGCTTTTGCTGTTATGTATTCTTTTGCGCCATTTTTTGCGAAACTATCTTTAGGTGGCAAAGAAACAACATACACTATTGATGAAGTGGCAACGGTCATTCGTGCGGTCAGCTTCGCACTTATTATTGTGCCATTCATGAGTGTAACACGTGGATTTTTTCAAGGGCACCAGTCAATGGGACCTTCTGCTGTTTCACAGGTTGTTGAACAAATTGCTAGGATTATTTTCCTTCTTGGCGGCGCATATATCGTTATTCATGTGATGAACGGGTCGGTTGTCACTGCGATCAGCGTTGCGACATTTGCGGCGTTTATCGGTGCGTTAGTTGGCCTGCTCGTCTTATACTGGTACTTTTTTAAGCGGAAAAAGCATTTGGACAAGCTGTTAGAGCAGGATAAAGGACAGGCGGATGTGTCACTGTTTGGCATGTATTCGGAAATTGTCGTCTATGCCGTTCCATTTATTTTTGTCGGAATCGCGATTCCGTTATACCAGCTTATTGACCAAGTTACTTTTTCAAGAGCCATGTCTCAAATTGGGCTTGCGGACCAGGCTGTGTCAGCATTCGGAGTGTTAAATTTCAGCACCCAAAAATTGGTGATCATACCGGTTTCTCTCGCAACAGCTTTTGCGATGACACTCGTGCCGATGGTGACAAGCTCATTTGTGAAAAAAGACATGGCGCTGGTGAAGCAGCAGCTCAATAAAACATTTGAAGTACTGCTGTTTTTGACTGTTCCAGCAGCTGTCGGCATGGCGCTTTTGGCAGAGCCGCTTTACACTGTTTTTTATAAATACAGTGAGTTTGGCACCGATGTGCTCCGGGTATATGCGCCAGTTGCCATTTTATTTGCACTGTTTTCCGTAACAGCTGCTATTCTGCAGGGCATCAATGAACAGCGCTTTACCGTATTGAGCCTGCTGACTGGAATTTTAGTTAAGCTTTCGCTGAACATTCCGCTGATTAAACTTTTTGAAACGGAAGGCGCTGTGTATGCGACCGCTCTAGGCTATTTGACTTCTATTGTCATCAATATTGTCGTTATTCGCATGTACGCATCGTATTCTCTTCGTCCACTCGCCAAAAAGATTGGGCTGATCACAGCATTTAATGCCGTGATGGCGATTGTGGTGATCACGCTTTATGGCATTTTGTCAATGGTCCTTTCAACAGAAACAAAAGGCACTGCGTTATTGATTATTTTCATTTGCGCAACTGTCGGAGCGATTGTTTATTTCGCGATCAGCGAGAAGTCGGGTCTTCTTGATGAAGTATTTGGATCAAGACTTGATAGTATTAAACGAAAACTACGCTTGAAAAAAGCATAAAGGAGTAAAAGATGCGTTTAGATAAATGGCTCGCCAATTCCGGGATTGGATCCCGGAAAGAAGTAAAAAAATTGTTGAAAACCGGGGCTGTAACTGTGAATGGGAAAATGACAAAAGACGCAAAGGTCCATGCCGACCCGAATGCGGATAATGTGATGCTTTTCGATGAGCCGGTTGAATACCGGGAATTTATTTATTTGATGATGAATAAGCCAAATGGCGTCATTTCCGCAACAGAAGACAAGAGAGATGAAACGGTCATTGATTTGCTCGATGATGCGCATAAGCACTTCGATCCGCACCCGGTCGGCCGGCTCGATAAAGATACGGAAGGTATGCTGTTATTAACAAATGACGGGCACTTGTCGTATCAATTGCTGTCACCAAAACATCATGTGCCGAAAACATATTTTGCCCGTATTCATGGGCAGGTAACCGAAGCTGACATTGCCGCGTTTAAAGAAGGCGTAACGCTTGATGACGGGTATAAAACGAAGCCGGGTGACCTCGTTATTTTATTAAGCGGCGACGAATCAGAAATTGAACTGACGATCACCGAAGGGAAATTTCATCAAGTGAAGCGCATGTTTCAGGCGGTCGGCAAAGAAGTAGTGTACTTAAAACGGCTCTCCATGGGCGCGCTCGGTCTTGATGAAGAACTGGAATTAGGCGAATATCGAGAGCTGACAGAAGAAGAACTGAATTTATTAAAAGAGAACTGAAAAAACGGCTGTCCATAGCGGGCAGCCGTTTTTGGTATAAAAATATTAGGATGTCATCCGAACTTTTTTTTCCGTGGTTGTCCATTTTCCGCGTGTTGGACTAAAAACAAGCTCATTGTAAGCCAGTACATTCAAGTCGCGTTGAATTGTTCGCGGGGTGATGCCAAATTCATCTACAATATCCTGCGTTGTCACAGTCCCATTTTCTTTAATGAACATATAGATGGATTTTATGCGAGTCAGCATTCGATTTGTAGTAGGCTTCAAAGAACCACTCCCTCATCTTTTTTCCCTGAGGCATAACAACAACAGACGGCAGAAAATGATAATATGATTAAGCTGATTCAGACATCTCCTTTACAGCCTATTTTTATACAGGTGTTAAACTGTCTGATAATTACAGTGTACTGTATTTGTATAGAATTTGCTAGAAAAAACCGTTGAGTTTACATGATGTTTACCCTTTTTTAATAATATTATGCCTTTAAACGGGAAAAATGTACGTAATTTTTCTATATGTTCTGAAAAATAATCTTTTGTAAAGGAATTAGTTAAAATGACTGTTCCCATGTAAAATGAAAAAGGGAGGAATGTTTATGCATACCATTGATTGGCGGGACGAAATAAAGAAACTCGAAGGTGGATTAATAAAAGACCTTCAAAAGCTCATTCAAATTCCAAGCGTCAAAAGCAATGAACGTACAGATGAAGCGCCATTTGGCAAAGAAGTCCGGCAAGCGCTCGACTTTATGCTTCAATTAGGAGAAAAAGATGGATTTACTCTAAAAAATGTTGGAAATGTCGCCGGTCATCTTGAAATGGGAGAAGGAGTTGACTTAATCGGCATCCTATGCCATGTCGATGTTGTGCCGGCAGGAGACGGCTGGTCTTACGAACCATTCGGCGGAGAAATAGAGAATGGCAAGCTTTTTGGCCGGGGAGCAATGGATGATAAAGGACCGACAATGGCTGCCTACTATGCGATGAAGGTCATAAAAGAATTGGGCATCCCTCTTGAAAAACGTGTCCGGATGATTATTGGAACTGATGAAGAAAGTGACTGGGAATGTGTGGATCGCTACTTTGAAACGGAAGAAATGCCTCAATCCGGATTTGCGCCAGATGCAGACTTTCCGATTATTTTTGCTGAAAAAGGAATCGCGGATCTTCAGTTAAATATCAATATTCCATCATCGACACAATCCGCTGTATCGGTTGAAGCTTTTCAAGCCGGCAGACGGTATAACATGGTGCCGGATCACGCCGTTGCCTCTGTTTGGATTGAACAGCAGCATACTCTATTTTTACAAAAATATACAGAATATATAAAAGATAATGAATTAGACGGTTCTTATTATATTGACAGTGGCATGGTTTTTCTCGAAATGAAAGGCATTTCTGCTCATGCGATGGAACCGGATCATGGGCGAAATGCAGCCTTGATGCTGGCCGCATTTTTAGTGAAAGAAGCCATTGACCCGGCTTCAGCAGCATATTTGCAATTTATTATCGATCAATTTGAGGGAGATACACGCGGACAGCGTCTTGGCATCGCTGTGACAGATCCTGAAATGGGCGATGTAACTGTAAACGCTGCTCTTTTCCGTTATGAAAAAGAGCAGGCGGCACAAATTGGCCTGAACGTCCGGTATCCGGTTTCATTTTTATTTGATCAAGAAATGAATGAGCTTAACAAAAGGCTGGAAAACGCTTCACTGCTTATTTTAAACAATAGCAAACCGCATTATATGAAGCCGGATGATCCTTTCATCGAAACGTTAAAACGTGTGTATAAAGAAGAAACGGGAGAAGAAGCAGAATTGCTTGCTATTGGTGGCGGCACGTATGCCCGTGCGTTAAAAACGGGTGTTGCTTTTGGCGCGTTGTTCCCGGGGCGAGAGGATGTCGCACATCAAAAAGATGAATACGCAATACTGGATGATTTGTTCCGGGCAGCCGCCATATACGCGCGGACTATTGTCGAGCTCGCCGGAAAAAAAGAATAGAAAAAATCCCGCCAGTTAAACGGCGGGATTTTGTTAATTATTTAAACCATGAAAACGATACCTCTAAGCCGGCAGGGGAGGAATTATTCATATTGAAAAACATCGGTTGATAAGTACCGTTCGCCCGTATCCGGTGCAATACAAATGACAATATCATTTTTAGTTAGTGTTTTAGCGACTTCAATCGCTGCGTAACATGTTGCTCCGCCTGATGGACCAATGAGGATGCCTTCTTCCGCGGCAAGACGGCGGGTAATCGTGTAAGCATCATCATCCTCTATCTTAAAAATGGAATCATACACATTTGTATTTAAAATATCGGGAATAAAGCCGGGGCTTGTACCGACTAATTTATGCTTGCCTGGCTTTCCGCCTGATAAGACAGGAGAGCCTGCGGGTTCCACAACATGGACCGCCAAATCGGGAAATTGTTTTTTTAATTCTTCACCTGTGCCGGTAATCGTACCGCCTGTACCGGCACTTGCAATAAATGCGGCGAGGTTTTTGCCGATTTGAGCAGCCGCTTCAGCGATTTCCGCGGAAGTCGTACCGCGGTGGGCGTCGGGGTTGGCCGGATTGTCAAATTGCATGGGAATGAAGCTGTTTGGCGTCGATTCTGCCAGCTCAATTGCTTTTTTAATCGAGCCGGGCATTTTATCATTCCCTGGCGTCAGCACAACCTCTGCGCCGTAGGCTTTTAAAATATTGATGCGTTCTTTCGACATCGTGTCGGGCATAACTAAGATCGCTTTGTAACCGTGCGCTGCTGCATTCATCGCGATGCCGATGCCCGTGTTACCGCTTGTCGGTTCAATAATCGTGGCACCTGGTTTCAGCTTGCCCGATTTTTCTGCCTCGACCATCATGTTATAGGCGGCACGGTCCTTTACACTTCTACTCGGGTTATAAAATTCTAATTTCACATATACGTCTGCTCCATGTTCAGGTGACAAACGCTGCAACTTAACAAGCGGTGTATCGCCAATTAAATCCGCTATATTGTTGACTACTTTCATTCAATGTCACCCTTTCTGTTCTTTGTTTATTAAAACACATTATCTAAACAATTCCAATGGAAATACAATGAATGAAAATGCCCGGCTTTTATTCTTTGTTTTTGGTAAACTAAAAGCAACGGCTGACCGAAAAGAGGAGTGTATGATATGCAGCCACATTATTTTTTTGCTATCGTTCTCCCCGATCATGTGAAAAAAATGATTGCGGATGAAATGAAAAAACGAAATGATCCGTTTAAACGAACTGTTCATCCAGAAGACTATCATCTGACATTAGCTTTTGTTGGGGCCGAGAAATTATCCGTCCTTCAAGAAGCTTGCGGCCTTATCAGTGAAGAAGTGACCCGTACTCCAGCTTTTCCGATGAAACTTTCTTCATTAGGTACATTTGGCAAGAAGGCATCGCCCCGCATTTTCTGGATTGGAACGGATGAGCCGGCACCTCTTTTTCACGTGCAAAAAGAAGTAGCGGCAGCGTGCAGGAAGTCAGGTATTGATATTGATGAAAAACCATTTCGTCCTCACATTACAGCGGCACGGAAATGGATCGGCCAGCAGCCATATTTCCCATCACAACTGCCGGACTGGCCGCCATTTTTTGTAACTGAAGTGGCTTTATACGAAACAAATACGTCTGCATTGCCAAAATATATAAAAAAATGGTCATGCACATTAGGTAAGTCGGGAGAGGGTACAAGCCATGGGGCAATTAATTAAGCTGCAGAATTATATATCGCGATACGAAAATGATGTTTTTCATTATCCTGCACAGTATGTGCGGCTTAAAAAGCAAGAGTGGGAGAAGTTTCACGCTCTTTGGGAACAGCGGCAAGATGCCGGATTACTGATTCCGGAACCGGGTGAGGGGGATGATTGGCTGCTGGAGGAACCGAAAGAAAAATATTCGTTATTTCGAGGCCTTTTTTCACGGAAAGAAAAACAGGCGGAAGCCGATCCCGAACCGCTGCAGGAGGAAGAGAACTTATTTTCTATCAATGAAACAGAATCAATCTATTTGAAAACGGAAGAGGATGCGAAAAAAGCGTTTATTGATAAGATGTATAATTTTCAAATTAAATGGGCGAGTTCCACGCTTTTACATCAGTCGCCGCTTGACCATAAATATTACGTCGATGAGCGGCTGCAGTTTTTATTGAAACGGCTGCCAGATACATTTCTTATGCTGTATGAACCGGTTTTTCGTTTTCAAAAAGCGGTCGTTGAGCTTGATGTGGTTATCATTACCCCGCTGCATATTTGGTGTGTTACTTTTTTAGAAGAGCAGGACGAAGCTGTTTTTGCAGGATCACCAGAGCGGTTTTGGGTGAAGAGGTTTGGCGCGGCAGAATCAAAAATTTTAAGCCCGGCTGTGTCACTGGCAAGAACGGAAAAAATCGTTAAAAAGCTTCTCCAGCATGACCAAGTAGATATGCCGATCCGAAAAGCTGTGTTTTCTCGAAACGGCTACATTGATGATCCAGCTGCGCCGGCAGACATACATTATATTGATAAGCGTGAATTTTATCACTGGTTTGACGAGATGAGGCAGTTATCATCGCCGCTGAAAACGATTCAGTTAAAGGCAGCCAAAGCGCTGCTTGCCCACGCAGATACAGTCAGTTTGCGCCGCCCCGAATGGGAGGAGGAACTTTAAATGATTTCAACCCGTCCGTTTAACGCGTATTTGGACACATTAACAGAAGTGGCTGTTTTATTGCCGAATCATTACTATTCGGGAAAGTCGTCTGCTTTTTATATTGAAAGCGGCGGCAGTGTGACCAAAATGGATATTTTAAATATAGAAAAATTTGACACGATGATCAAGTATACGTGCCAAGTAAAAGAAATGCCGGAATTTGGCCGGGAGCATGTCATTTTAGATGAACGGCTCATGCGTACGGACCTGCAAATTGGCGGGGTCATCCGAACAGAAGAATTTGACCATCTATTTTATTATGAAGGGGAGCTTGGAAGTATCTATTCGCCGAAACTGACATCTTTTCGGGTATGGGCGCCAACAGCAACCGAAGCATTTGTGAAGTTTAAAGAAACAGCCGACAGCCCGCATCGCTATGTGCCAATGAGAAGAGGCCCGTCTGGCACGTTTGAAGCAGAGCTGGCTGAAAATGCGGAAGGGTATTTTTATCATTATCAAGTACGAATCAATAACATTTGGCATGAAGCTGTAGATCCCTATGCGAAAATGGTGTCAGTGCACAGCGAATGGGGCCGGGTTGTTGATGATGAAAAAATGATGGTGCCAAAATACGAGCTTCCGCCATTTTCATCGCCGCTTGATGCGATTATTTATGAAGCCTCTATTCGGGATTTATCAAGCCAGCCGGAAAGCGGGATTAAGCGGAGAGGATTGTATCTTGGTTTGACCGAAGAAGGAACACAAAGTCCGGACGGTCAGCCGACGGGGCTTGACTATGTTGCATCTCTCGGTGTAACACATGTAGAGCTGCTGCCGTTTTTCGATTATTTCGGCGTGTCGGACGTTGATTTTTCCGCCAACTATAATTGGGGATACAACCCGCTGTTCTTTAACGTTCCGGAAGGCAGCTTCAGCACAGATCCCGTTGATTTGTATGCGAGGGCAGTTGAACTGAAACAAATGATTGAGGCGTTTCATAAAAAAGGGCTTCGTGTCATTATGGACGTCGTGTATAATCATGTATTCGTCCGTGAAACATCTTCGTTCGAACGGCTTGTCCCAGGCTACTTTTTCCGCCAGGGGCTGGATGGAATGCCGTCAAATGGGTCAGGCTGTGGAAATGATTTTGCTTCGGAGAGAAAAATGGGGCGTAAATTCATTCTTGATTCGCTTCATTACTGGATGGATGCTTATCATCTAGATGGCTTTCGCTTTGACTTGATGGGGCTGATCGACGTAGGAACGATTCAGCAGGCGGCCGCCCGCATCCGCCGCAATAAGCCGGATGCGGTTATTTTAGGAGAAGGATGGGATTTAAATACCGCTTTGCCATCGGAAAAAAAAGCGTCCATTCAAAATGAACAGGACCTAAGAGACATCGCTTTTTTTAATGACCGGTTTCGAGATTCAGTAAAAGGAAACACGTTTCAATTATTTGAACCGGGCTTTGCGTTTGGAAACAGCCAATTTTTAGATAACGCTTTTGCGGCACTGACAGCAAATGTCGGCTGCGCTGGTATTGACCGGTTGTTTCATTCACCGGCACAGTCTGTTAATTATGTAGAGTGCCATGACAACTACACGTTGTGGGATAAGCTTGAGGCGTGTTTCCCAGGAGACACAGAAGTGAACAGGAAAAAGCATTTGCTCGCGACATCCTTTGTACTTCTTTCACAGGGCATTCCATTTCTGCATGCAGGACAGGAATTTTGCCGCACAAAATATGGGGTGGAGAATAGCTACACGAGTTCGGATATGATCAATCAGATGGACTGGCGCCGACGCAGTGAGTATATTGATCATGTTCAATATATAAAAGGGCTGATTGAGCTGCGAAAGTCAACCGGTGCTTTTCGAATGAGAACAGAAGAAGCCATTTGCTATCATATGATCAAATGGCCTTCCAATTCCGACACATTAACCGTTTGGCTGAAAGATGTTGGTTCTTATGGAAAGTGGAATGATATAGTTGTCAGTTTCAATGCCGGCAGGGCTGTTTCAAGCTTTATACTGCCAGATGGAGAACAATGGAATCAAATTGTCTCTGGCACGCAGTCAGGAATAGATCCTATTGATGTGGCACGGGCTGACGCGGTTGTAGAATCATTTAGCTGCGCTGTTTTCGTCCGATAGAATGTTTTAGAAAGGAACTGGTCGAAAGCATAAATTCATGGTACAATACTTCATACGATATTAAGAACGATACGAGTAATAAAAAAGACAGCGATTGTTTTTCGAAGCGGCTGCTGTCTTTTTTTATGAAAAAGGTGAGTTTTTGTGGAACATTTTCTTGGCGGTGACTGGGAAATAACGCCTGCTGGAGGCGTAACAGGAAAAGCATTTTTTGCGCGGCACGCTGGAAAAGAACTGTTTTTAAAACGGAATTCTTCTCCTTTCCTTGCCATGCTCTCAGCCGAAGGGATTGTCCCGAAGCTCGTCTGGACGAAGCGGCTTGAAAATGGAGATGTTATTTCTGCACAGCATTGGATGAATGGACGCGAACTTGTACCAGAAGAAATGGAGTCCGAGCGTGTGGCCCGGCTGATGGGGAAAATTCATTCATCCAAACCGCTTTTAAATATGCTGAAGCGGCTTGGAAAACAGCCAGTTTTGCCGGCAGCGACATTATCCGATATCCGCTCCCGCACCAATCTGATTTCAGCACATCCAGTTGTAGCTGATGCAGTACACTTTTTGGAAGAACAGCTGCCAAATGTACCGGATTATCAATTTGTCGTTTGTCATACGGACGTGAATCATCATAACTGGCTGCTTTCTGATCAGGATGAGCTATTTTTAATTGACTGGGATGGAGCGATGATTGCGGATCCGGCGATCGACCTGGGAACGCTGTTGTTTGGCTACGTGAAACGAGAAAATTGGACAGGCTGGCTGTCACAATATGGTCTGGCGTTGACCCCGGATTTTTTCCATCGAATGAAATGGTATGCGGCTGCACAGCTGCTTTTGTCGATCGAGTGGAACCGGGAAAAAACCCGCTTTCATGATATGAACCGAAGTCTTGCCTCTTTGCATCGATTAATGGGGGCGGAGTACAATTTATTTGGAAATGGAGAGAACAAGCAAGATGCGTTTAAGAAATAAACCGTGGGCGCGTGAGAAAATCAATGCGTACCCGCAATATATTATCCCGCAGCCTGAGGAAGCAAAAGGGCGCTGGAATGAATTTTTTGGCAATGACAACCGAATCCATATTGAGGTGGGCACGGGAAAAGGCCAGTTTGTAACAGGCATGGCAAAACAAAACCCGCATATTAACTATATTGGCATTGAGATGTATGAAAGTGTTATTATCACGGCGCTGGACCGGCTTATTGAAGCAGACTTGCCAAACATGAAGCTTTTAGACGTGGACGGAGCGAAGCTGATGAATTACTTTGAAAAAGGGGAAGTCAGCCGCGTTTATTTAAACTTTTCCGATCCATGGCCGAAAACGCGCCATGCAAAACGCCGGTTAATGTATAAAACGTTTTTAAGCTTGTATGAATCGATTATGCCGGATGACGGCGAAGTCCATTTCAAAACAGATAACCAAGGCTTATTTGAATTTTCACTGAAAAGTTTTTCGGAATACGGCATGCTTTTAACATTTGTCAGCCTGGATTTGCATAATAGCGGGTATGAGGGCAATGTGATGACTGAATATGAAGAGAAATTTTCAGCAAAAGGCCAGCGTATTTATCGATCAGAAGCAAAATTCCAGCCTCGCGTATAGAAAAGCGCAAGGTTGCCTGCTTATCGGCGACAAGCATAAGGCAAGCACTAGCAGAGGCGCTTTTTGCCTCCAGAAGGGCTTTCTGGGTAAATGGAACAAAAGCTAAGAACGCGTCATCGTGCCGCAACGCTTTTGTGACCCACATCCTGTGGACCTCGATGGCGCCTGGAGCTGGACCACGTCCGAAATATATTCTTTTTTGTCTTTTAAAAAATCCCAAACAGATTCAATCTGTTTGGGATTTTTTTAATTATACAGGCTGAACGTGCAGCAGCGTGCCGGTTTTAGCATCTGCAGAGAACTCAAATTGTTCGTTTCCGGTTTCGCCAGGACGTGAAATGCCGCCTTTATAAACAAGTGCGGGAAAGCCGTTTCTGTCAATTTGTTCTGGCTTCATTTGAATCCATGAGCCATCGACCGGCCCGTTTTTTTTAAATGTATCTTTCACTTTTTTTAATACTTTTTCAGGCGGAACATTCATTGATTCGGACGTTTGTTTTTGAATCAAAACGGCTGCGGCTGCTCCTGCGGCTGCGCCGATCAAAAAAGCAGTTCGATCACATTTTATCATGTTGAAACCCCCTGGTTATCTAGTAGATTGCTCTTATAGTATACAAGAAGTTCTGATTGAAGAAAACTAAAATGCGCTTCATTCCACCTTCGTGTTCATTTCCGGTATAATGAACAAAAGACAGGAGCGGGAGGAATCAGACCAATGAATCAAGAAACAAAAGATATGTTTAAAACGCTGACAGAACTGCCAGGCGCGCCGGGAAACGAGCATGCGGTGCGGGCATTTATGAAAAGAGAAATGGAACCGTATGCGGATTCAATTATTCAAGACCACTTGGGCAGCTTGTTTGGCGTGAAAAATGGAGATGAAAATGGTCCGCGCGTTATGGTTGCCGGTCATATGGATGAAGTAGCGTTTATGGTAACAGCAATTACCGAAAACGGCATGATCCGCTTTCAAACGCTAGGGGGCTGGTGGAACCAGACAATGCTTGCTCAGCGTGTCTGTATTTATACGAAAAACGGTCCAATCGAAGGAGTTATCTCGTCTACACCGCCGCATTTATTAACAGAAGATCAGCGTAATAAGCCAATGCAAATTAAAAACATGCAAATTGATATTGGCGCGGACGATAAAGCCGATGCGGTATCAATCGGAGTAAAGCCGGGTCAGTCTATTTTGCCGGTATCACCGTTTACGCCGCTCGCTAATCCGAAGAAAATCATGGCGAAAGCATGGGATAACCGATACGGCTGCGGACTGGCCGTGGAGCTGTTAAAAGAGCTGGAAGGGAAAGCCCTGCCGAACATGCTTTATTCCGGGGCAACGGTTCAAGAAGAAGTGGGTCTTCGCGGTGCACAGACGGCGGCTCATTTAATAAATCCGGATATCTTTTTTGCTCTCGATGCAAGCCCTGCCAACGATGCGTCAGGAGACAAAAATGAATTTGGACAGCTTGGCAAAGGGCTGCTGCTCCGTATTTTTGACCGATCGATGGTGACACATGGCGGCATGCGTGACTTTGTGCTGGATACAGCAGAATCAAACAATATTCCGTACCAGTACTTTGTTTCACCAGGCGGGACGGACGCCGGACGCGTCCATACAACAGGAAGCGGTGTCCCAAGTGCGGTCATAGGAATTTGTTCACGCTACATTCACACGCATTCATCGATTATTCATACGGACGATTATGATGCGGCAAAAGAACTCCTCGTAAAACTTGTCTCCAAAATGGACAAGACGACCGCGAATACGATTAAGCAATATTAACGGAAAGGAGAACACAAATGTCCACGATAAAATTAAAACGGGCGCTTGAAGAAGCACTCCAACAGCCCAACCGGACGATTGTATTTGACCGGGAGAAAGAGGAAATGCGCATTGAAAACAGTGAAACGAAAAAAGGAGTCACTGTAACACTTGGCGGAATTTTGGCTAAATTTGAAGGGAACGTTCAAAAAGCGGCGGAAGAAACGGTGTATTATGTTAACGAAGCGCTCAATGCGTTTGATGGCGCCGGCAAAGAAGAACAAAAAGAAAAAAGGATTTTTCCAGTTATCCGCTCAGCCTCTTTTCCAATAGAAGCAGAGGAAGGCGTGCCGCTTTTTTATGATGAGCATACAGCTGAAACCCGTATTTATTATGCGGTTGACCTTGGCTCAACATATCGCTTAATTGATGAAAAGCTCATGGCGAAAGAAAAGTGGTCAGCAGATCAAATTCGTGAAATTGCGCGCTTTAATCTGCGTTCCCTGCCGCTTGAAATGAAACAAGACACCGTGGCTGGAAATGTGTTCTATTTCTTGAATTCAAATGATGGATACGATGCCACTCGTATTTTAAACGATCGGTTTTTAAAAGATATGAGTGACAAAATAGAAGGCGATATGACCGTATCCGTTCCGCATGGCGACGTTCTTATTATTGGCGACATTCGTAATGAAACGGGCTATGACATTTTAGCGCAAATGGCGATGAGCTTTTTCGCAGCCGGACGTATTCCGATTACGGCACTTTCATTTGTTTACGAAGGCGGGCATCTCGAACCGGTCTTTATTTTAGCGAAAAACCGTCCGCACAAAGACTGACTTCTTTGGCGGACGGTCTTTTTCATCCCCATCTATTTTCCCAAAATGTCGTTTTTCTGTTAACAAATCGTGTATAGTTGGTACAATGAAAAAGACTTTAAGGAGAAAGAGTGGTTATGGATGAGTATGCTGAAAAAAATTCTCTCCTATTTTAGAGAAGAAATCGAAATCATTGAAGAAGTCGAAATAAAACCAAATGATAGAAAACAAGAAGAAGCGCAGCCGGAAAAAGTAGAAGAAAAGCGCCCGGCCCCTTCTGCACCCTTTGCACAAAAGCGGTTCGTCCCACTGAATCCATCCGTCCAGCAGATTTCAACACGTGTCGCGTATCGGTATCCGACGGTTAAGCGGGGCAATCACGAAGAAGTACCACGCCGGAATCGTTCGAATCGAACCGAGCCTAAACAGGAGACACCATCCGATCTGTCAGGAAGTGAGCATCCGCGTCAATCAGTCTATACACCCGCACCGCGTGTCGCGCCACGTCCGTTTAAACCAACGGAAATCCCGTCACCGATTTACGGATTCCGGGCCCGTCCGGTTAAAGAAGATGCGCGCAGCGTCCGCAGTGAAGAGCGGGAAAAAACAAATGAACCACTTTTGCTGTTTACAAAGGAGCAGTCAAAGCGCCCTCTTGAACGCCAAAAGGCGGTGCCGAAAGAACAAGCGGAGATGCCGATGGAAAAGCCACTTCCAGTAGTGGAAAAGCCGGCACCTGTCTATAATGAAGGCGGCAAGCTTCCGCCGCCAGCTGCTCACGCTGAGAAAACACGGGAACGGCGCCATTCGCCGTTTAATGTTGTGATGCTGAAAAAAGACCGTGAGAAAGTGGGCAAACCGGCATTAAAACAACAGTCAGCACCGGCACCGAAAGAAGAAAAACCGCTTCCGCCCGTTCAATCTGTTTTAACAGGCAAAATAGATCGTCCGCCGCTGTCGTTTCTGACACCACCCGCTAAAAAAACAACGGATAATAGGTGGATACAGGAAAAATCAGCGCTATTAAATGAAACGTTAAAAAGCTTTAATATTGATGCGCACGTTACGGGCGTGACGACGGGTCCGTCCATTACGCGCTTCGAAGTGACGCCGGCAATCGGTGTGAAAGTAAGCAAAATTGTTAGTTTAACAGACGATATTAAACGCAGCCTTGCTGCACGGACCATTCGAATTGAAGCCCCGATTCCAGGTACGCAAGTTGTTGGCATTGAGCTGCCAAATGAAGAGAGCCGACCGGTGTTTATCAGTGAAATTATTGGGCACAACAGTTTTCAAATGGCAAAGTCTCCGCTTGCTTCAGCGCTGGGTCTTGATATCGCAGGAAAACCAGTCGTACTGGATTTGCAAAAAATGCCACATGGATTAATTGCGGGTGCAACTGGATCTGGAAAAAGCGTCTGCATTAATTCGATTTTAGTCAGTCTTTTGTATAAAGCAGCGCCGCATGAACTAAAACTGCTGCTCATTGATCCGAAAATGGTCGAGCTTACGCCTTATAACGGCATTCCGCATTTGGCGAGCCCGGTTATCACCGACGTGAAAGCCGCCACTGCTGCGCTTAAATGGGCAGTGGAGGAAATGGAGCGCCGCTATCAACTTTTTGTTCATGCCGGTGTGCGTGATATGGCATCGTATAATACAAAAGTGAGCCAATCTGAATTTAATGAGCCGCATTTGCCGTATCTGGTCATTGTTATTGATGAATTAGCGGATTTAATGATGATGGCACCGGGCGAAGTAGAGGAGTCCATTTGCCGGATTGCGCAAAAAGCGCGAGCATGCGGCATTCATTTAATTGTCGCTACGCAGCGTCCGTCTGTTGATGTTATCACGGGCTTAATTAAAGCGAACATCCCGACACGGATCGCTTTTTCCGTTTCTTCACAAATTGATTCACGCACTATTTTGGATAAAGTAGGTGCGGAAAAATTGCTTGGAAAAGGCGACATGCTTTTTTTAGATAACGGGGCAAGTGAATCGATCCGCCTGCAAGGCACATTCGTTACAAATGAAGAAATTGATGCAGTGGTCCGTTTCGCCAGCGGACAACAAAAACCGAATTATTTATTTAAACAGGAAGAACTGCTGCAAAAAACAGCTATTCATGATGAAGAAGATGAATTATTTCAAGAAGCGTGTGAACTTGTTGTCCGCCAAGGCGGCGCCTCCACTTCCATGTTGCAGAGGAATTTAAAAGTAGGCTATAATCGTGCAGCACGTCTCATTGAAATGATGGAAGAGAAAGGTCTTGTGTCCGGACAGCGGGCTGGACGGCCAAGGGAAGTTCTCGTTTCAGAAGAAGAATTTTTTGCGTATTTAGAGGAATCGAATTAATAAACCGGTGCCTTTGCACCGGTTTTTTTCGGGGAATAGTCACGTTTTGAAAAAAGTGCTATAATGGACAAATGCAATGATTGACTGCCAGCCGTTTCAAATGAAGCGGCACTACATATACTACATGTAAAAGGCTAGAGAATGCTGGAGGTTTAATGATGACAACCTATCATTTTGTTGGAATAAAAGGCTCTGGAATGAGTGCCCTTGCCCATATTCTTCATGACAAAGGATATGCCGTGCAGGGATCGGACGTAGAAAAAACATTTTTTACACAAAAAGCGCTTGAAGAAGCAGGCATTTTAATTTTGCCATTTAATGCAGATAATATTCAAGAAGGCATGACCGTTATTGCGGGAAATGCATTTGGAGAAGATCACGAAGAAATTAAACGCGCACAAGAAATGAATGTACCGGTCATCCGCTATCATACATTTTTAGGCGATTTCATTCAAAACTTTACCAGTGTTGCGATTACAGGTTCGCACGGGAAAACATCGACAACCGGCTTAATGGCACACGTTGTGAGCGGCGCAGCACCGACGTCTTATTTAATTGGAGACGGAACGGGGCGTGGGGCGAAAGACGCGGCATATTTCGCATTTGAAGCGTGTGAATACCGCCGCCACTTCTTATCCTATTCGCCGGATTATGCGGTTATGACAAACATCGATTTCGATCATCCGGATTATTTTGCTGACGTGCAGGACGTTGTGTCTGCGTTCCAGCAAATGGCGATGCAAGTGAAAAAAGCTATTTTTGCATGCGGCGATGATGAATATTTACAAGGCATTCAAGCAAATGTACCCGTTGTTTTTTATGGCTTTGGTGACGAAAACGATTTTCAGGCACGCAACACGTCTTTTAATGAAAACGGAACGACATTTGATGTATTTGTCCGAAATGAATTTTATGCGACATTCCGTATCCCTGGCTACGGGGATCATAACATTTTGAACGCGTTATCTGTGATTGGTCTTTGCCATTACGAAGAAATCGATACAGATATTGTAAAAGAACGCCTGCTTACGTTTTCGGGAGTAAAGCGACGTTTTTCCGAGAAACAAGCAGGCGGGCAGGTGCTGATTGATGATTATGCGCATCATCCGACTGAGATTCGTGCGACAGTTAATGCGGCACGCCAAAAATACCCGAATCGGGAAATCGTGGCCGTATTCCAGCCGCATACATTTTCGCGTACGCAAACGTTTCTTGATGAATTCGCGGACAGCTTGAATAAAGCGGACGCGGTTTATTTATGCGATATTTTTGGTTCGGCTCGTGAAAATCACGGTAAGTTAACCATTGAAGATCTTCAAGAGAAGATTCCAGGTGCCAGGTTAATAAAAGAAGATAGTACAGAGGTGCTAAAAGAGCATCAAAACAGCGTCCTCATTTTTATGGGCGCCGGTGATATTCAAAAGTTTCAGGCAGCTTACGAAGAACAGCTTGCTTAATACGAAAAAAACGCCTTTGCCGGGATGCCGGAAAGGGCGTTTTTTCGTGAGCAAATCCGCTTATTTTAGGTTTTCCGGATTCAATCCTTCTAATTCTGGCAGCACAAACCGTCCATCTTTACGAATTAATACGTCATCAAACCAAATTTCGCCGCCGCCGTATTCCGGACGCTGGATGTTGACCATATCCCAATGAATATTGGAATGGTTGCCGTTATATGCTTCTTCGTAGCACTCACCCGGTGTGAAGTGGAAGCTGCCGTCGATTTTTTCATCAAATAAAATATCCTGCATCGGATGAAGAATGTGTGGATTGACGCCAATTGCAAATTCGCCAATGTAACGGGCGCCTTCATCTGTATCAAAAATATCGTTAATGCGCTTTGCATCATTTGCATGAGCGTCGATAATTTTGCCATTTTCAAACCGAAGCTTTACGTTCTCAAAGGTAAAGCCATTATATGGTGATGGGGTATTATATGAAATGACACCGTTGACAGAATCACGCACAGGCGCTGTATACACTTCTCCATCTGGAATATTTAAGCGGCCCGCGCATTTAATAGCCGGAATATTCTTAATGGAAAACGTTAAGTCGGTTCCCGGCCCTTTCAGTTGTACTTTATCGGTCCGATTCATTACCTCGACAAGAGGATCCATCGCTGCATCCATTTTGCTGTAGTCAAGGTTGCATACGTCAAAATAAAAATCCTCAAATGCATCGGTGCTCATTTTGGCAAGCTGAGCCATCGATGGTGTTGGATAGCGGAGCACGACCCATTTTGTTTTTGGGACCCGAATGTCACGATGCACTTTCTTGCCGATCGTATTGCCGTGAATTTGCACTTTCTCTGCCGGCACGTCCGCCTGCTCATTTATATTATCTCCAGCACGAAGACCGATATAAGCGTCCATTTCTTTCATGACATTCGCTTCAAAATCAGCCATTAAATCGTATTGGCCTTCTTGAGCCCCCATTAAAAGCGATCGGTCTACCCGATGGTCTTTTAACAGCACGTATGGCCAGCCGCCCGCTTTATAAGCTTCATCGACTAGCGCAGTTACAAGTTCGCGCTGCAGGCCAAAGTTTTCTATCAGCACTTTTTCGCCAGGCTGAATTTGGCAAGAGTAGTTGATTAAGTTAGCCGCAAGCGTTTGAATACGTGAATCTTTCATAATAAATCCTCCTCCTGATCTTCTCTATTGTACGATTTAGGGAAACTTTGTGCAAAAAGAAGGAAATTCTCTTGTAAAAAAAGAAATAAGTAATTTAGTGTTTATAATTTTAGGCACTGGGTAATTTTATTACATAAACAATAACGTTGGAGGTGTCCCGGAGTGGAAATTATTCTTTACTTAAGCGCGGCGGTTGCGGCAATCGCGTTTTTGATTTTGGTCCTTAACTTGTCCAAAACATTAAAATCAGTCGACAATACGCTCGACACGCTGTCCCGTACAGTAGACCGACTGGAAGGGCAATTAAAAGATGTGACAGCGGAAACCGCAGAGCTGCTGCATAAAACAAATGCGTTAGCTGAGGATGTGCAGCATAAAACCGAACAGCTGAATACAGTCGTTTACGCTGTTAAAGATGTCGGTTCATCTGTTCATAACTTGAATCATTCGTTGAAAAAAGTGACAACGACTGTTGCTTCACAAATGGAAAAAAACCAGTTCAAAATTTCCCAGGCTGTTCAGTGGGGGAATGTTATAAAACAAATGGTTGATAAATTCAAGGAAGACAAACAAAAAACGGATGCGCAGCCATCGGCCGGACGTACGAAAGCTCTTCCGGCACCAGCTTATAAAAATAATCAATAAAAAAGAAAAATTAGAAGAGGAGCGTTTATTCATGAGAAACAAAAACACATATGACCAATTTAATATTAAAAAAAATGGCGTCAATACACCCCAGCAGACACAATACGACAGCTTTGATTTAAATGCAGATCGTTATCAGTATGAAGATACAATGAATACGAAAGATTTTATTATCGGCGCATTGTTCGGTGCGATTGTCGGTGCAGCAGCGGCGCTTATGATGGCGCCTAAGTCAGGCACGGAGCTTCGCAGCGACTTAAATTCCCAAGCCGGTTCCTTAAAAGAGCGTGCCAGCGGATTGACAGATACAGCGAAAGACAAAACATCCATGCTGACAAGTGCAGTCCAAGAAAAATCGACGGCGATTGTGGATAAAGTAAAATCATTGAAATCATCTGATGATTCTGGCTCAATTGACTCAGAAAAAGCAGAAGATAAAAAAGAAGAAGCAAAGTCTCTAGTAGATAACGCAGCGGAAGCTGTAAAGAACAAGGTGGATACAACAGCTGACACAGCGAAAACAAAGCTTGATGAAACGAAAAAAGCGTTTGACGAAGCAGAAAAAGCAAAAAACAGCTCCGATCAAAAAAGCGATACTTCATCAAAACCGGCATCAGAAGGATGGGTGGACCCGGTTGATAAAGGAATCAATGAGAAAAAGAAAAACGGCGGCTTGAACAATAACAACGGTAACAATAACAACGGTAACAATAACAACGGTAACAACAATAACAACAATAACAACAATAATAATCAAAGCAAAAAATTTAATAACAAGTAATGAAAAGCCGGACTTGTTCCGGCTTTTCATATTAAAGGAGTTTTAAGTATGCAAAAGATTATAAACATCAATGAATTTGAAGAGCTCATTGAAAGCAATGAACCATTCTTTTTATTAAAGCATAGTACGACATGTCCGATTAGCGCAGCAGCATATGATGAGTACCAATCGTTTATGGAAGATCCGGCATCCGATAAAAAAGGTGTATATTTAGCCGTCCAGGAAGCACGTGAACTATCCAATCATATTGCTCAAGTAACAAATATTCGTCATGAATCTCCACAAGTCATTTATTTTAAAGAAGGCAAGCCCGACTGGAATGAATCACACTGGAAAATTACAAAAGACCAGCTTTTTTCTGTAAAATAAAAAAGTGCCCGAATGCCAGTCGTTCGGGCATTTTTGCACTTAAACGCTTTAATGCTTAAAAGCGTTTAAGAAATAAAGCGAAATTTTCGTGACTTTTCGAAATGGATGATTTATAATAATCGTAATAGCCCAAAAGAAATGTATCGCATACGAAGTTGATAGCTCTTTTCACCATTTAATTGCCGGGAAATTTTGAATATCTACTTGCGGAAGGATGAGTAATGTGAGCAACCAAGAATTAGAACAGATAAGAAGCAAGGTGGACGAAATGAACGTTCAGCTGCTTAAACTAATTAATGAACGCGCAGAGCTTGTACAGGAAATCGGGCGCATTAAAGAAAAACAAGGTGTCAATCGTTACGATCCAGTCCGCGAGCGTTCTATGCTAAATAATCTATTAGAAAAAAACGATGGACCGTTTGAGCGTTCCACTGTTGAACATATTTTTAAAGAAATCTTCAAAGCTGGTCTTGAGCTTCAAGAAGATGACCACCGGAAAGCTCTTCTCGTTTCACGTAAAAAGAAACAAGAAGATACAGTGGTTACAGTCCGCGGCCATAAAGTAGGCGATGGCAACGTTACATTCGTTTTCGGTCCATGTGCCGTTGAATCATACGAGCAAGTAGCAGCAGTAGCTAAATCAATTAAAGGCAAAGGCCTAAAAATGATCCGTGGCGGTGCATACAAGCCGCGTACATCTCCATACGATTTCCAAGGGCTTGGTCTTGAAGGATTGAAAATCTTGAAGCGTGTAGCAGACGAATTTGATCTTGCGGTTGTCAGCGAAATCGTCAATCCTGCTGATATTGAAACAGCTTGTGAATATATTGATGTCATTCAAATCGGTGCGCGTAACATGCAGAACTTCGAATTATTAAAAGCAGCTGGTTCTGTGAAAAAGCCTGTTCTTTTAAAACGCGGCTTGGCAGCAACAATTGACGAATTTATCAACGCGGCTGAATACATTCTTGCCCAAGGAAATGACCAAGTCATCCTTTGCGAGCGTGGTATTCGCACATACGAGCGTGCGACACGCAATACGCTTGACATCACTGCAGTGCCAATCTTGAAGCAAGAAACACATCTTCCAGTTTTCGTCGATGTGACGCATTCAACAGGACGCCGTGATCTTCTTCTTCCGGCTGCAAAAGCAGGAATCGCGATCGGTGCAGATGGCATCATGGCGGAAGTTCATCCGGATCCGGCTGTTGCCCTTTCAGATGCGGCTCAGCAAATGAATTTACAACAATTTGATGAATTTTACGATGAGATTTTAAAATCCGTGCCGGTAAAAGCATAAAATTTAGGCTCCTGTGTTTGCACAGGAGCCTTTTTTCGTTAATATAGAGAGAAAGAAACGAAAAGGAGCAATTACCCCAATGAATATTACGATTTATGATGTAGCGAGAGAAGCAAACGTGTCGATGGCAACAGTGTCGCGCGTAGTAAACGGAAACCCAAATGTAAAACCAGCCACAAGAAAGAAAGTTAATGATGTCATTGAGCGTTTAGCCTATCGTCCAAATGCAGTTGCCCGCGGTCTTGCCAGCAAAAAAACGACAACGATCGGATTAATTATCCCAGATATCTCGAATATTTTTTATGCGGAGCTTGCGCGTGGTATTGAAGATATTGCGACAATGTACAAGTACAACATTATTTTAAGCAACTCTGACCAAAATGAAGAAAAAGAAATGCGCTTGATTCAAACAATGCTTGGCAAACAAGTTGACGGTCTTATTTTTATGGGCAATCACATTAACGATGAGCATGTAAAAGAATTTGACCGCTCACCAGTGCCGGTTGTGCTCGCGGGATCTGTCGAAAAATCAGGTAAAATAGCCTCTGTGAATATCGATTATAAAGAAGCAGCACGTGAAGTTGTTCAGTCACTTATTGATGGCGGACATAAGCGTATTGCCTACGTAGCTAGTCCGTTCCATGATGTGATCAGCACAGAGTATGCCCTTGCTGCCTATAAAGAAATTCTTGAAGAAGCGGGCATTTACGATGAGTCGCTTGTTGTTGAAGGTGATTACACGTATGACTCTGGCATTGAAGCGTGGGAAAAACTAAATGAAGCAAGTGAGCAGCCAACTGCTGTATTCGTTTACAACGATGAAATGGCATTTGGTGTCGTTCATGGGGCTCAGGATGCCGGTTTGACTATACCAGACGACCTTGAAGTGATTAGCTTTGATTCGACGAAATTGTCGCTTATGGTACGTCCTCAGCTGACAGCAGTTGCGCAGCCGTTGTATGATATCGGCGCCGTTGCCATGCGCTTATTGACGAAACTCATGAATAAAGAAGAAGTTGAAAATCTGGTTGTTGTTCTGCCGCACCGTATTGAAAAGCGGGGTTCAACAAAAGCATAATACAAAGCGGAGGATGAATGTCATACAATGAAAAAGCAGGACATGTTAACGCCAGTCGGAATGGCTGTCGGTTTAACACTTGTCGCGTTTGCTGTTATTTCTAACAGCGGGACTTCATGGTTTGCGTCATTTGTTGATTTTGCTTCGTTTTTAATTGTGATTGGCGGTGTAACGTCCGCCCTATTGATTAAGTTTCCGTTTATGGACCCGAATCTAACAGAAGAAGCCGGACAAACACAGCCCAAGGATTGAACTGTGTTTGTCCGGCTATTTTGTGTGGTCACGAAGTGGATAAAGAAGCTTATCGACTGTCAACTGGTTTTTTTCCATAATTTCGCTTTTTCTTGGAATGGCCGGATACATATCGTCTGGATCTGTCCAAGAAGAAGGGAGAGGGTGAGGTGCTTTCGGCTGCCATTTTGTGATCCATTCTTTTGGGAATGATTGGGTCAATTGTTGCTGTCCGCTCATCTCCAGCCAAAGAAGGGACCAGGCACGCGGCACAACACGCCATATATCATATCCGCCACCGCCAACAGCGATCCAACGGCCGTCACAATACTCATGAGCAAGTTCATGAGCAAGTGCGGGAATTCGTTTGTAAATGTTCATGGTCGCCGATAAATGGGTTAAAGGATCATAGTAATGAGCATCTGCCCCATTTTGAGTTAAAATGACATCCGGTTTAAAAAAATGAGCGACTTCACGGAGCGTTGTTTCATAAGAAGACAGCCACGATTCGTCTTCTGTAAAAGCATCGAGCGGCACATTAAAGGAATACCCATATCCATGACCGTGCCCCCGTTCATTTACGTTTCCTGTTCCAGGGAAAAGGTACCGGCCTGTCTCATGAATAGAATAAGTAGCTACTTCAGGATCGTCGTAAAATGACCATTGTACACCATCACCATGATGAGCATCTGTATCAACGTACAAAACACGGGCATTGTATTTTTCCTGCAAGTATTTTATGGCTACAGAGCTGTCGTTATAAATGCAAAAGCCCGAAGCTTTTCCACGAAAGCCATGATGCAGCCCGCCTCCAAGATGAATAGCGTGGTTCGCCTTGTCTGTCATCACTTGATCAGCAGCTGTCAGCGTGCCGCCAACAAGGAGCGCACTTGCTTCGTGCATGTCTTTAAACATCGGTGTATCCTCCGTGCCAAGGCCATACCCTTCTCCGGCAGCTTCGGATAATTCACCATGCCCGGCTTTTTTAACAGCTTCTACATATTCAGGGTCGTGAATAAGCGTTAGTTCTTTATCTGTTGCCATACGCGGTTCAATGATTTGGCTGTCATCAAGCGCTCCCAGCTGGCGCAGCAAATCAATCGCTAATGTAAGACGAAATTGGTTGAAAGGGTGATTTTCTGAAAAGCGGTAACGCAATAGTTGATCAGAATGCACAAAAACGGCATCGTGATTCATGTACAAACCCCTGGCATATTTGGCCAAAGCACCTGATGGCCCGCTTTTTTTAAATCATCGATCACCCCGACCGGATTCATTGTTCGAATGCGCAGTACAATGACTTTGTGCGTCTCTGCATCACGATCCGGATAAACAAGAACGCTTTGCACATTCACGCGTCTGTGACGCAGCACTTGTAAAATATCAAATAAAATGCCGGCTTTGTTTTCAACACGAATTTCAATCCGGGAACCAGGCTGATGAACACCGGTTAATTCAACGAATGTGTTAAGAACATCTGTTTCTGTCACCAGTCCGATTACTTCATTATTTTGAACGACAGGCAGGCAGCTGATGTTATGCTCGTAAAACGTTGCCGCAACATCCTCTACAAAATCAAGTGGGTGGCCGGTAATAACGTTTGGTTCCATAATTAGACGAAGAGGCTTATTTAACTCTTCCCCACCATTTTCCTGTTTTAAAATAGACGGAGTTGCATCCTTAATATCCCGGTCTGTGACGAGTCCGACGAGCAGCCCTTCAGCGTTTAAAATTGGGATATGACGGATTTTATGGTCACGGCAAAGCTGCAAAGCTGCCGCGATTGTATCATCAGGTGTAAGCGTATGTATATCAATATTCATTATTTCTTCAACAATCACCTGTAAGCTCCCCCTTTTCTCAATACATAAAACGGTTCATAAAACGAATCTGATCGAATTTCTGAATGGATTCCTGGTCTACTCGCGCACCGATTCGGACCATTAAACAGTTTGCCGGATGGGAACTGATTTCCGGATCATCTGTTGCATACCAGACAAGCCCGCCCGCACTCATCATTTTTTCCATAATCTTGCGGTAATCCCAAACGTTTAATCCAGTTCCTTTTAAATCCCAATGCCAGTAATATTCTGTTGTAATCGTAATGTACTCTTCCATTTGATCATCCATCATCGCAACGCGCAGCATCGTCTGGCCGACACGCGCTCCCCGGTACTCAGAAGAGACTTCAACCGCACCGAGTTCAATTAAATTATCGAGCTTTGCTTCTGACCAGCGTTCAAGTGGATCTGGATATAAAAATGTAACGTATCCAACAATAGTGCTGCCACTTCTGGCAATAATGATGCGGCCTTCGGGAAGATTTGCAATGCCGATTAATGCCTCGTGCTGCTGTTCGGGCTGGCGGAATGCAACAAGACCTTCATGAAATTCATATTGCATCAGCTTTTCGGGTAGGATTGGACCTTCAATAATGAGTGGTCCGGCCGGTGTTTCCACTTCTTTCGAATAATACGTTTTACGATGCTCCATTAGGTCACCACCTTCATAATCATATATACCCTACATTATACATAATCACCTTTAAAATAAAGCGTTTTCACTAAATGTTCAGAGAATCAATAAAATCTTAACAAAATTAATTTTGAATAAATTGTGAAAAATATTTAAGTGTTATATAATAGGGGGGTATTAACCATACATAAGGGGGAATCGGTTTATGAAATTGGAAGCGCTATCAGCTATACAAGGAAATTATAATTTAACAAGTTATGATGACGTGTACTCTTCTTTTGACTGGAAAGAAACTGAGAAAGCTTTTTCTTGGGCTGAAACAGGCAAAGTAAATGCGGCTTATGAAGCGATCGACCGTCATGCCGAATCTGAAAGAAAAGATAAAGTGGCGCTTTATTATCGTGATGCAAACCGGAATGAACAATATACATTCGCGGATATGAAAGCAAATACGAACAAAGCGGCTAATGTACTAAAAGAATATGGGAATGTGGAAAAAGGGGACCGCGTCTTCATCTTTATGCCGCGCTCGCCAGAATTGTATTTTGCCTTGCTTGGTGCGATTAAAGCTGGTGCAATCGTCGGGCCATTATTTGAAGCATTTATGGAAGGCGCTGTACGCGATCGTCTTGAGGACAGTGAAGCACGAATGATCATTACAACACCTGATTTATTGGGGCGTATCCCGGTTGCTGATTTGCCAAAGCTGGAAAAAGTATTTGTGGTGGCAGACGGTGTTGAGGAAGATGATAAACACGTTGATTTTATGGCGAAATGGAAAGAAGCATCGGATCAATTTGATATTGAATGGGTAGACCGCAATGACGGAATGCTGCTTCACTACACATCTGGTTCAACTGGCAAGCCTAAAGGGGTTTTACACGTACATAATGCAATGATTCAGCAGTATCAGACAGCAAAATGGGTGCTTGACCTTCAAGAAAACGATGTATACTGGTGCACAGCTGATCCTGGCTGGGTTACTGGAACAGCGTACGGCATCTTTGGTCCTTGGCTTACTGGTTCAACCAACGTCATTGTTGGGGGACGCTTCAGTCCGGAAGCGTGGTATGGCACAATTGAAGAATATAAAGTAACCGTTTGGTACAGCGCACCGACAGCATTCCGCATGCTGATGGGGGCTGGTGATGAAATTGTGAAAAAGTTCGATCTTTCATCGCTTCGTCATATTTTGAGCGTCGGCGAACCGCTCAATCCTGAAGTTGTCCGCTGGGGTAAAAAAGTATTTGATCTTCGCATCCATGACACATGGTGGATGACGGAAACAGGTGCACAGGTTATCTGTAATTATCCAGCGATGGATATTCGCCCGGGCTCAATGGGCAAGCCGATTCCAGGTGTGGAAGCGGCGATTGTTGATGATCAAGGAAACGAGCTGCCGCCGAACCGGATGGGCAATTTGGCCATTAAAAAAGGATGGCCGTCCATGATGGCGACAATTTGGAACAACGAAGCAAAGTATGAATCTTACTTTATGCCGGGTGACTGGTACGTTTCCGGGGATTCTGCTTATATGGATGAAGATGGCTATTTCTGGTTCCAGGGCCGTGTCGATGATGTCATTATGACCGCTGGTGAACGCGTTGGTCCATTTGAAGTTGAAAGCAAACTCGTTGAGCACCCGGCGATTGCCGAAGCGGGCGTGATCGGAAAACCGGATCCGGTTCGCGGTGAAATCATTAAAGCGTTTATCGCGCTTCGTGATGGCTACGAGCAGTCGGATGAATTAAAAGAAGAAATTCGCCAATTCGTAAAGAATGGTCTTGCAGCACATGCTGCGCCGCGGGAAATCGAATTCCGTGACAAGCTTCCGAAAACGCGCTCTGGTAAAATTATGCGCCGTGTCTTAAAAGCGTGGGAACTTGATCTTCCAACAGGTGACTTGTCGACAATGGAAGACTAATAAGTTTGCTCCGCTGCTCCGTTTATTGCGGAGCAGCTTTTTGATGAATAGATATAAATCGCAATAAGTGGACATAATTTTCCGTTTGACAAACAGAATCGTGCAGGCTACAATGTGAGTTATATTTAATAAACAAAGCGATGAACGGAATAAGTAGTCTGCTGTCCCTGTTATATAGAGAGCTTTCGGCTGGTGAAAGAAAGCACAAACAGTGAGATGAATTACCTCCAGGAGCTTTCACCGTGAACAACTAGTAGCGGCTGACGTCCACCGTCGTTACCGGTGTTGAGTGGAGAATATGTTTTCTCAAGCTTGGGTGGTACCGCGCATAAATAGCGTCCCTGCATATATTGCAGGGGCGTTTTTTGTTTAAAAAGGAGAAGATAAAATGGAATTATTAGAAGACTTAAAGTGGAGAGGCATTGTTTATCAGCAGACGGATGAAGAAGGCATTGAAAAATTGCTGGATAGTGAAAAAATCGCCCTGTACTGCGGTGTAGACCCGACAGCGGACAGTATGCATATTGGTCATTTGCTGCCGTTTTTAACACTCCGCCGTTTTCAAAATCATGGCCATAAACCGATTGTTTTGGTTGGTGGAGCGACTGGGACAATCGGTGATCCGAGTGGTAAGAAAGAAGAACGGACCTTGCAGACAATGGAGCAGGTGCAAAAAAATGTCGATGGCCTGCGTGCGCAGCTGGAGAAAATTTTCTCGGTAGAAGGAGACAACGGGGCGGTTCTGGTCAATAACTACGATTGGATCGGCTCGATGGATGTTGTTACATTTCTTCGCGATTTCGGAAAAAACATTGGCGTTAACTATATGCTGGCGAAAGATACGGTTTCATCACGGTTAGAGAGTGGTATTTCGTTCACGGAATTTGCCTACACGATTTTACAGGCAATGGACTTTTACTACCTGCACAAAAATCATAACTGCCGGATGCAAATTGGTGGAAGTGACCAATGGGGAAATATTACGACCGGTTTAGAGATGATCCGGAAAATGAACCCGGAAGGTGAGCAGGCATTTGGTTTTACTATTCCGCTCGTGACGAAATCGGATGGAACGAAATTTGGGAAAACAGAAAGCGGTGCGGTTTGGCTTGATCCTACGAAAACGTCACCGTATGAATTTTACCAGTTCTGGATTAACACGGCTGATGCCGACGTTGTTCGGTACTTGAAAATATTTACGTTCCTCGAAAAGGAAGAAATTGAAGCGTTAGAAGCATCTGTAAACGAAGAAGCACATCTACGTAAAGCACAAAAAGCGCTTGCGGAAGAAATGACGCGCCTGATCCATGGACAGGGTGCCTTAGATCAGGCCATCAATATTACAAAAGCTTTGTTTAGCGGTGATATTAAGTCTTTATCAGCTGCTGAAATTGAGCAAGGATTAAAAGACGTTCCAAGCTATACTGTAGAAGGGGAGATTCCCAACATCGTTGACTTACTGGTAGAGGCGAAAATTTCCCCATCAAAGCGGCAGGCGCGTGAAGACGTGCAAAACGGGGCTGTGTCAATCAATGGTGAAAAAATGACCGATACGGCATATATGCTGACAGAACAGGATAAAATGGACAGCCGTTTTACTGTGATCCGCCGTGGAAAAAAGAAATACTTTTTAATTCAGTACGATAACCAGCAAAATATAAATGATTAAACATCATGTCAGTATTGAGATGAGTGCGCAGTAGGGTAAGGAGTCATAATGGAAAAAGAATTAACGAAGATCAATGATAAAATTTATTATTTCGCCATTAGCATTGTCATATTAGCGATGCTAATGGGTTTATTATGGGATGACTCTTATTTGGGGAACATGAATACAGGGTTTCTTTTGCACGCAGGATTGATTTTCATTTTGTCTTTAAGTTTAGTGCTTTATCCAATGTTCGATAATCGGGCAACCCGCATTGTCATGATCACTGGAGCGGCAGCCTACTTTTATACACTGTTCTATTTATATCCGGAAACATGGTCTACCTTTATTTATATCTGCCTTATTCCGGTTATTTCCATTTTATTTTTTGATTCAAAACTTTTTTATTATGCTATTTTTCTGAACAGTACAGCTGTCAGCTCCGCGTTCGTATATATTAGTCTAACAAAGCAGGAAAAGCTGTATCCCTTTTTTTACGAGGATTGGATCGGACATTTCATTAACTTTTTAGGCGTTCAGATCCTTTTGTGTATTTTGTACTATTTAACCTATGTCCGAATGCAGAAACAGCAGGCTTATTATAAAGAAGTGCAGGAGTCTGAACGCATTAAAACAGCAGGACAGCTGGCAGCGGCTTTCGCGAATGAAATCAGAAATCCAGTAACAGTTGTCAAAGGATTTTTGCAGTTATATGAGCAAGATTCTGCTTATGATCACCATGCAAAAAAGCATTTTTCTTTAATGATCAATGAACTCGACATGGCAGAGGAAGTAATTTCTCAATTTTTAGCCGTCTCAAAACCGAATAAAGAAGCAGTAGTCGAAGAAGTGCATCTAAAAGAAAACCTCCAAAGTGTCGCGAGTCTGCTTGCTTCTTACGGATTGATGAATGATAACAAAATTGAATTATATGTGGAAGAGGGCTGTCGAATTGCAGCCAATAGCATGGAGTTTAAGCAGCTATGTATCAATATTATTAAAAATGCGATAGAAGCTTCTACAGAAGGATGTTCAGTTATTGTAAATGCAAAGCGGGAAAAAGATAAAGTGGAGATTCAAATCATGGATCGCGGGAATGGCATGTCGGAAATAGAAATGCAGTCGTTGGATACACCGTTTTACTCGCTGAAAAGTAAAGGAACGGGGCTTGGATTAATGATTTGTTATAATATCGTGAGTAAATACAATGGAAAAATCACGTTTCAAAGTTTAGAAGGCGAAGGGACAACGGTTACAATCCAGTTTCCGGAATACTGAAAGACGCCGCTATCACAAGGCTTTTTCAACAGCCTTTTTTAGTTTAGAATGTAATAGTCCATTGTAATCTCTTTTTAACGATTAAGGGCGCCCGATCATTCATTCAAATTCTACAAAGCAGAAAAGAAATAAAAAAACCCACAAAACATTGATATAACAATGTTTTGTGGGTTTTTAAAAATGAATCTACAAAGCGATTGAATTAACGTGAGTAGAACTCAACGATAAGCGCTTCGTTAATTTCTGCTGGCAATTCAGAACGCTCAGGAAGACGAGTGAACGAGCCTTCAAGTTTGTCAGCATCAAAAGTCAAGTAGTCGGGTACGAAGTTGTTTACTTCAACTGCTTCTTTGATGATAGCAAAGTTGTTTGATTTTTCGCGAACGCCAATTGTTTGACCAATTTTCACTTGGTATGATGGAATGTCAAGACGTTTTCCATTAACAGTGATGTGACCATGGTTAACAAGCTGACGAGCCTGACGGCGAGTGCGGGCAAGACCTAAACGGTATACAAGGTTATCAAGACGTGATTCAAGAAGAACCATGAAGTTTTCACCGTATACGCCTTTTAGTTTACCAGCGCGGTCAAACAAGTTACGGAATTGACGTTCAGTCACGCCGTACATGTGACGAAGTTTTTGTTTTTCTTGAAGTTGTTGTCCATATTCAGACATTTTTTTACGCTGATTCGGACCGTGTGGACCTGGAGCGTAAGGGCGTTTTTCGATTTCTTTACCTGTACCGCTAAGTGAAATGCCGAGACGGCGGGATAATTTCCAGCTTGGACCTGTGTAACGAGCCATTGAATGACTCCTCCTCTGTGTTTTTATTTTGTTGTAAAATAAAAACCGGTGTGACAAACTATCAGCACATTTTGTTTTCATGCACCATCGCCCTGCAGCAACGGGTTACACGATGCCCCTTTTCCGGATCATGCCGGATAAAGAAACAAAATGACATCTAAACAGCGTACACATAGGCTGCATTTATTTTACACAAAGAATAGTATATAACGCGTGAAAATTGCTGTCAACCTTTTATTATAAAAAGCGGACCAGTGTTTCAGCAAAGTGGACAAGCCCTTTTTCATCTTCTTCGTCAAAACGGTTTGTTTCGGGGCTGTCAATATCCAGAACGCCAAGTAATTCCCCATTTTTCATTAACGGGACAACAATTTCGGAGCGGGAGGCGGCATCGCAGGCGATATGGCCAGGAAAAGCGTGGACATCTTCAATACGCATCGTTTTGCGCTCGGCAGCAGCCGTGCCGCATACGCCTTTTCCAAACGGAATGCGCACACAGGCTGGTAATCCTTGAAAGGGACCAAGAACAAGTTCTTTGCCATCATTTAGATAAAAGCCTGCCCAATTAATACGGGGGAGAAATTGGCCGAGCAGAGCAGACGCGTTGCTTAAATTAGTGATTTGATTTGTTTCACCAGCAAGCAGCGCCTCTAATTGCTTGTTTACAAGGGAATATTGTTCTGTTTTTGTGCCAGAATAAGCGGCAGTTTGAAACATGCTTATACACTTCCTTCTATTAGAGTACGATCAATTTGTTCTAATCCTTGCCCGATACCGGCGGCCGCGTGTGCATCGGATCCGTAAACGAGCGGGATACCGAGTGAATGAGCAGTACGGGCAATGTGAGCAGGCGGGTACGTTTCCCGGCATAGCGGCTTGACAAAACCGGCTCCATTATAATCCAGTGAATAGCCCGCGTGTTTTACTGCCTGCAGAATGCGTTCTATGTGCAGATCGAACGGCTCCGTGCATGGAAACATGTGCTGAAATTTATGAACGAGTGTCATATGTCCGATCCGGGACGGCTTAAATGCGCCGAGATCTGTTTGAATCGACTGTAAAACGGTATCATAGTATAACTTGTAAACAAATTCAATTGATCCGGCTTCATTTATGATTCGTCCAAATTCTTCTTCGCTGAAATCAATACAAACAAATTGGCCATTTATCGGAAGAAAGTGAACGGATAAAATAGCATCATCTAAAGAAGAACCGTATTCCGTTAAAAACTGAGTTGTTTCTTCTTCAAATCCGGAAATAAAATCAACCTCCAGACCTGTATTGATTTTTAAAGAAGAAGCATACTGTTTTTTAGCAGTTTCCACCTCTTTTATATACTTTTCAAGATCTGCTTTTCGCATTGAGCTGTCTCGGGCAGGCGCAGGGTCGATGAAGTGGCCTGGAAGCGGCGCATGTTCTGTGAACGTAATTTCAGAAAACCCAAGCGTGATCGCACGTTCAATATACTGTTCTAATAAATCATTTGAGCCGTGCGGGCAGTACAATGTATGAATATGTCCGTCTCTCAGCATACGAAAAAACTCCTTTTTCTTTGAAAAAAGCAATGAATTTGACATTTTTTTGCGAAAACTGCTTGAAAAAACGTAAGTTCCCATCAAAAATATGAACAATCATGCTATTATTAATATTAGTGAAATTATACGCAATTGAACGAGAGGGCGCAATGAGGCGTTTTCTTTCTATACATACTATTTATTCATTGTTACGAGGGGGCTTATGATGGTGGAATTCGTCATTGGAGCGATCATTGTCGTACTTATTTTTTCTATTTACACAATGGTGAGCAGAAAAAGAAATGCAACTGAAATCGATCAGCTTGACATGAAAAAAACAGAACTGCTTCATCGCCCAGTCCATGAAGAACTGGCTAAAGTAAAACGCCTTAACATGACAGGCCAGACAGAGGCTTTGTTTGACAGGTGGCGGGCCGAATGGGATGAAGTCGTAACGGTTGATATCCCGGCCGTGGACGAAAAATTGTTCGCTTCGGAAGACCAGGTCGACAAATTTCGATTTGGTGCTGCAAAAAAAACAAATAAGGAGATCGAAAGCCGCCTCAGCCAAATCGAAAAAAAAGTAAACGACATTTTATCTGAGCTTCAACAGCTCGTTGGCAGTGAAGAAAAAAATCGCGCAGAAGGCGAAGATATGCATGCACGCCAGCGTGAAGCGAAAAAGCGTCTTCTTGCTCACCGTCATACGTTTGGTAAAGCAGCGCCCGTTCTTGAAGTGCAGCTGGATGTCATCACCGGCCGCTTTGAAAAATTTGCGGATTTAACGGAAGACGGAAACTACCTTGAAGCACGTGAGCTCTTGATGGAAATTCAGACGGAAATGGATGTTATGGAGCATAAAATGGCTCGCATTCCGGCGTTAATGACAGAAGTAAATCATACACTCCCGGCGCAGTTATCTGAAATTGAAAATGGCTACAAAGAAATGAAGCAGGACGGCTATTTATTGGATCATTTGCAAATTGAAAAAGAAGTGACTGACTTGAAAGAAGATTTGGACCGATGCCGTGATTTTCTTGTGAAAACGGAAGTGGCGGAAACAGAATTGATTGTATCTGATGCAAAAGACAGCATTGACTTTTTCTATGATCTGCTTGAAAAAGAAGTAATGGCAAAGCATCACGTGTTAAAAGATGAAGGAGAAACAGGTACAGTCATTGAAGGAATCAGTGGCCATAACGATGAACTAATGGAAGAAACCGATCTCGTTAAACAAAGCTATCAGCTCGACGGTGAAGAATCAGATGTGCCAAAAAGGTTAAAGGAAGAAATTTATCATCTTGAAAAGCAGTATGAAATTTTGCACGGCCGCATTCAAGATGAAAAAACGGCTTATTCATTCCTTCACGATGAATTAAAAGAAATTCAAGCCCGTATCGCAGAGCTGACAAAAGAGCAAAAAGGATTTGCGGCTTTTCTTCAAACGCTTCGAAAAGATGAAGTGGAAGCGACCGAAGAGCTGCACACGCTTCGAAACCGATTGCAGCAAATTACACGAAAAGTAAAACAGAGCAACTTACCGGGTGTTCCGGACTACTACCGGGAGATGAGTGAAGATGCCCGGGTGCGTATTCAAGAAACGAACGCATATTTAAATGAAAAGCCATTGAACATGAAAGCGGTGCAGGAAAAGCTCGATGCAGCTAACGGATCGATTGGGCACCTTGCGAATAAAACAGATGAGCTGATTGATCAAGTCGCGCTGGCTGAACGAATGATTCAATTTGGCAACCGGTATCGCCGGACGCATCCGAATATTGAACCGAAACTAAATGAAGCAGAAATCGCTTTTCGCCAGGCGGACTATAGCAAAGCATTGGAACTGTGCGCGACAGCGATTGATAAAGTCGATTCAAAAGGGTTGAAAAAATTCGATGCCCAGTACAAAGAAGAACAGCAATAAAGCGGGCCGTCTCGAGAAAAAGAGGCGGCTTTTTTTATGTCAATATGCTAACATGGATAGGTGAAAAAAGTAAGGAGCAATGCGTATGATTTATTTCGACAATAGTGCGACAACGATGCCAGATCAATCAGTACTTGAAACATTTATAAAAGCAAGCACACGCTTTTTTGCGAATCCATCATCGCTTCATTATCCCGGAATGGAAGCTGAACGGTTTCTTGAAAAAGCGCGCGGTCAAATTGCCGCGTTGTGCCGTGTTCCTGCTCGAGAGATTATTTTTACATCTGGCGGAACTGAATCGAATAACCTTGCGATCAAAGGAACAGCGCATTTTTATAAAAGCAGAGGGCGGCATATCGTTACGACCGCAATGGAACATCCATCTGTATTTGAAGCGTGCCGGGATCTTGAAAAAGAAGGATTTGATGTCACATATGTAAAGCCAAGAGCAAATGGTGTAATCGAAACGGCAGATATTCAACAAGCTATAACGAATGAAACAATTCTTGTATCGGTCATGCATGTGAACAATGAAATCGGCACAGTCCAGCCTATAGAAGAGATTGGGCGAATGCTCAAAACTTATCCGCAGACGCTTTTTCATGTGGATGCGGTGCAAGGATTTGGAAAAGTGCCGCTCGACTTAAACAAATCCGGCATACATCTTATGTCGGTATCTGGGCATAAGCTGCACGGATTAAAAGGAACGGGCTTTTTATATAAGCAGAGCGGTGTTCAACTTGCCCCGCTGCTGTCAGGCGGGGGACAGGAAAGTGGTTTTCGCAGTGGAACAGAACAAACAGCTGGTGCAGCGGCATTAGCAAAAGCGGCACGTCTTATACTAGAAACGGATATAGACTCTATCCAGCACATCACCCGCCGGATCTACAATGGACTCACTTCTCGCTTAAACTTTGTTGTTCATACACCGATTAACCAAGCCGCGCCACATATTTTAAACGTATCTTTGCCAGGTGCAAAAGGAGAAGTGCTCGTGCATGCCCTGGAAAAAGAAGGGATTATTGTTTCGACGACAAGTGCCTGCTCCTCAAAGCAGACAAAGCCAAGCCGTACACTGCAATCAATGAATGTAAATAGTGACCTGGCTGCTTCCGCAATTCGCATCAGCTTGTCATCCCATAATACTATGCAGGAAGCTGAACAATTTATCGAAGCGCTGGATCGAATTATTCCAGCGCTCGCAAAAAAAAGGAATGAGCGAACATGAACTATGACCACGTATTGATCCGTTACGGCGAAATGTCGACAAAAGGACGGAACCGAAGTAAATTTATAAATAAAATGAAAACAAATATTAAGCGTCTTTTGCAAGATGACCGTATTGGAGTGGAAGCACAGCGTGACCGCATGTTTCTTTATCTAAACGCGGCATCGTTTGACGATGTGAAAGAAAAGCTTGTTCACGTGTCAGGCATTCAGTCATTCAGTCCAGTTGTGAAAACAACACAGGAATTAGATGAAATGAAAGAAGCAGCACTCTCTCTTGTAAAAAAAGCGATGAATGGGAGCCCTGCCTCTTTCAAAGTCAACACCCGCCGCGCCGATAAGCAATTTCCGCTTGATACGCATGGATTAAACCATGAAATCGGAGGGCATGTGCTGCGTGAAACAGAGGAATTGACGGTGGATGTTCGAAACCCGGACTTTACACTAACAATTGAAGTAAGGACAGAAGCTGTATATTTATCATCCCAAACAATTCCGGGTGCCGGTGGTATGCCAGCCGGTGCAGCGGGGAAAGCCATCTTGCTTTTATCGGGTGGTCTCGACAGTCCTGTGGCGGGGTACATGATGATGAAGCGCGGTGTCGAAATAGAGGCGGTCCACTTTTTTAGTCCGCCATACACGAGTGACCGGGCAAAACAAAAAGTCATTGATTTGGCCAATGTGCTGACAACGTACGGCGGCAATGTCCGGCTGCATATCGTGCCATTTACACATATTCAGGAAACGATTCATAAGCAAGTGCCGGAAAATTACACGATGACATCTACGCGGCGGATCATGATGAGGATTGCGGATCGCATTCGTGAGCAGACGGGTGCCTTGGCCATTGTTACGGGAGAAAGCCTCGGGCAAGTAGCCAGCCAAACGATGGAGAGTATGGCGGCCATTAATGATGTGACAAACACGCCGGTTCTTCGGCCGCTGATTGCAACGGACAAGCTCGACATCATGAATATCGCACGCAAAATCGGCACGCATGACATTTCGATTTTACCATTTGAAGACTGTTGTACGATTTTTACACCGGCCGCACCAAAAACAAAGCCGAAAACGGAAAAAGTCCAGTTTTTCGAAAGCTTCTTAGACTTTGATCCGCTGATCGATGAAGCCGTTCGGTCAACGGAAACGATTCTGCTTCCAAACAATGAATCGGAAATGGATGACTTATTATAAGATACCCGCGCCAGTTTCCGGCGCGGATTTTTCCAGATAGATATTTCGTGTATAGAAATAAATGAGGTGAATACATGCAAAACGAACGAAAATCCGGCATGTTGTACACAGCCGGATCATATGTGATTTGGGGATTGATCCCAATTTATTGGAAGCTGATCGGTGATGTGTCTGCCTATGAAATATTGGCCAACCGTGTAATTTGGTCATTTGTTTTTATGATTATACTGCTCGTGCTGATGAGAAAGCTTGCACCGCTTAAACGTGTACTAAAAGACATAACAATTCATCCAAAAAAAGCACTGGCGCTCGGGGTGGCTTCATTTTTAATCAGCATTAACTGGTTTGTTTTTATTTGGGCAGTTAACAATAACCATATTATTGAAACGAGCATGGGCTATTATATTAACCCGCTTATGAGTGTGCTGCTCGGGGTTGTCGTGTTGAAAGAATCACTTTCTAAAGCACAAATCATTTCTTTTTTGCTGGCCGCATGCGGTGTTTTAATTATGACATTTTCGTATGATTCTTTTCCGTGGGTGTCATTATCACTGGCGATTTCATTCGCTCTTTATGGCTTAGCCAAAAAGATGATCCGGATGGATGCGGCGGTTGGCTTGACAATTGAAACAGCTGCCGTCACACCGTTTGCCGTTTTATATCTATTATTTTTATCAAGAAACGGAAGTATTCAATTATTTTCAGGCAATGTTCAGACAGATCTTCTCTTAATTGGTGGTGGTGTGCTCACGGCGATCCCTCTTCTTTTATTCGGGCATGGCGCACAAAAAATTCCGCTTTATTTGATCGGCTTCCTGCAATACATTGCGCCAACAATGACACTTTTGCTCGGCGTTTTTATATACAATGAACCATTTACGCCATCGCAATTGCTATCTTTTGTTTTTATTTGGAGTGCGCTCGCTGTCTTTACATTTGCCCAGCTCAAAAGCGTTCAAAAGAAAAAAGCTGTCGTTTAGCCCTTTTTCATTGCAATCACAGCATGTGATTCAGTATGATGTATGTATACTGCTGAATTTGGAGGGAATAAACAATGGCAAACGTAACATTTAAAGGAAATCCAATCACATTGATTGGCAGCGAAGTAAAAGTGGGAGACAAAGCACCGGATTTTACAGTTCTGGCTAATGACTTATCTCCTGTCACGCTTGTGGATACAGCGGGAAAAGTTCGCTTAATCAGTGTTGTGCCTTCGATTGATACAGGTGTATGCGATGCGCAGACTCGCCGTTTCAATGAAGAAGCGGCAAAAGTGGACAACGTTGAAGTGTTAACCGTCTCAGCTGACCTTCCATTTGCTCAAAAGCGCTGGTGCGCGGCGGCCGGTCTTGAAAATGTGAAAACATTATCAGATCACCGTGACTTTTCTTTTGCTGAAAGCTATGGTGTTGGCATGAAAGAACTCCGCCTTCTGGCACGTTCTGTTTTTGTGATCGACTCAAGCGATACAGTTACATATGTGGAGTATGTCGGTGAAGGAACAGATCATCCAGACTACAACGCGGCGATTGAAGCAGCAAAAGCAGCAAAATAATTCAGTACAGGCTCGTTTCAGCCGGCTTTGACATTTTGTCGGAGCCGGCTGTTTTTTGCGAAATGAAAGTGAGGATTCTTTTTATGACAAAGGAATTGACAGTAGAAAAATTGTTTACCGTGTTAGACCAATCTGCCGCACTTATGAGCAGGCTTTTATCCATTCCGTATTTAGAAGCACTCGGTGAAACAGCAGAAAATCTCTTTCACGGTTACGTCGTGCAGGAAGAATTAAATGAAATGGATGAAAAACGGCTGCAAAAGTTATACAGTGAGGTTCAGCTGGAGCACTATTCAAAAGAAGCGATCCGCAAGTCGTTTCAGCTTGCCATTTTAAAAGGCATGAAAGAGCATGTTCAGCAGAATCATCAAATGACGCCAGATTCGATCGGCTTGTTTATTGCCTATCTATTAAGAAAAAGCTTTGGGAAAACGGCGACGTTTACACTGCTTGATCCGGCGATCGGAACAGGAAATCTTGTCACAACGGTATTAAATGAATTTGACGGAAAAGTAGAAGCGCACGGTGTCGACCTTGACGATGTGTTGTTGAAGCTTGCCTATGCGGGAGCAAACCTGCTCCACCACCCAATTTCGTTATACACCCAAGATGCATTGGAGCCGCTGTTAATTGATCCGGTAGATGTGGTTGTTTGCGATTTGCCTGTTGGGTATTACCCGAATGATGATCGGGCGTCTTCATATAAGCTAAAAGCAGACACTGGTCATTCGTATGCCCATCACTTGTTTATTGAGCAAAGCCTGCAGCACACTAAACCGGGCGGCCAGCTGTTTTTCATCATTCCAAACGGTCTTTTTGAATCACCGGAAGCGAAAAAGCTGCAGTCCTTTTTAATAGAAGAAGCGTATATTGAAGGTGTGATTCAGCTGCCGGCAACGCTTTTTAAAAACAAGCAGGCGGAGAAAAGCATCTTAATGATCCGCAAAAAAGCGCCAGGTGTAAAAAAGCCGAAAGAAGTACTGTTAGCATCCATGCCATCATTAACGGATAAAAAAGCAACAGCAGCGATCGTCCGAAAAATTGATCACTGGTTCAGCGAACATCAGAAAGGATGACAGCGATGTGGACAAAACGAGACCACTCGTATTGGAATCAGCTGATGGATTGGGAGCAGCAGCTGGTTTCAAATCGGGACAATGAAACGGAGGAGAATGATGCCCTCAACCGGATCACAGCCTCAATGCCGGATGATATGCAGGATCGATTTTTTATGCAGGTGGATCAATCAATAGAATGGATTCATTCGTTTTTGCAAAAAGAGAGGCTGCAAACAGAAATGAGAAATCGAATATTCGCGACAGCCCGGATCTTTCGCGAAGATATTGAAACGGTAGAGCAGATGCGCAGTCTTACAATCGACCAGCTTCATTACATAAGCCGTCAACAAGCTTCAAGAAATCATGCAGCCGCCGCAGTCCAGGGAGCTATCACAGGAACAGGCAGTTTGGTGCCGATAGCCGCAGATCTTCTTTCTATGACGGCTATTGGGCTGCATGCGATTCAAACAAACGCCCTTTCCTATGGTTTTGATCCAAGTCATCCGGTTGAAAAAGAGAACATCCTTCATCTCTTTCATGCCTCTTTGCTTCCGGATCACCTGAAAGCAGATGGATGGGCACAGCTTATCACAGAAGTAGAAGAAGGAATTGCTTATAGTTCTGATGACAGCTGGGCGATGGATGAAACGATGCTTCAGGAACCATTGCGTCACGTATTGAAGCTGGCAGCTGTTCGAACATTGCGTCATCAAACCTTATCGGGCGTTCCGCTTATCTCAATGGCGATTGGAGCCGGTGCCAATTATTGGGCGGTTAAACAACTGACTGCTTTTGCTGAACGATACTATCAATATCGTTATTTGCATGAAAAAAAGAACCGGAGCTGACCACCAGCCGGTTCTTTTTTATTGGTGTATTTTTTCATTAGTATATACATCCGGTACGGTTCTGAACCAAAGCCACAAATCATTAATAACCGAGGCGAGCTCGCTAATGCCTGTATTGAGCCGGCATGATCGGTCAAAATCTTCTTCATTATTCAAAGCGGCCTGCTTCTCATTAATATGTGTTTCTAGTTCTTGAATGCGATCCGGAATCTTCCCCCGGATCATTTCCCATTTATGCATGATCACTTGCCGTTCATCTGCGGTATACTCAAGCCATTCCCGATTGAGAGCAGGAATAGAAATGCCGAGGCGTTTATCGTACTGGAACATAAATTCACCTGCTTTATTCTCGTTTCTTCTATAATAGTGAAACAAATATAAAATAGCAAAACGGTCGAATATACAAGATTTCTACATAAATACACAAAAAACTGTATTTTTTTCAGAAAACCACTTGAAAGGGCCTTTGGAAAATGATATTCTTTATACATATTAACAGAATAAAAATTAATTCGAATGAATAATTATACTGGTATTTGCAATTATGAGGAGGAAATAATAGATGGGTAAGAAAGTTGTTCTCGCATATTCAGGTGGTCTTGATACATCCGTCGCGATTCCGTGGCTTAAAGGAAAAGGATACGATGTTGTCGCAGTGTGCCTCGATGTCGGCGAAGGAAAAGACCTTGAATTTATTAAAAACAAAGCACTTCAAGTAGGTGCAGTTGAGAGTTACATGATCGACGCGAAAAAAGAATTTGCGGAAGATTTTGCACTGATTGCCTTGCAGGGACACACATGGTACGAAAATAAGTATCCGGTTGTATCCGCGTTATCACGTCCGCTTATTTCAAAGAAATTAGTTGAAATCGCGGAGCAGGAAAATGCAACAGCTGTGGCGCATGGCTGCACAGGGAAAGGGAATGACCAGGTTCGTTTTGAAGTAGCAATCCGTGCGTTAAACCCAGACTTGGAAGTTCTTGCACCAGTCCGTGACTGGGCTTGGTCGCGTGAAGAAGAAATCGAATATGCAAAGCAGAACAATGTGCCGGTTCCAATCGGAAAAGAAAGTCCGTTTTCGATTGACCAAAACCTATGGGGTCGTGCCAACGAGTGTGGCGCTTTAGAAGATCCTTGGGCAGCACCCCCGCTGGATGCGTATGACTTAACAGCGCATTTAGAAGATACACCGGATACACCAGATATTATCGAAATCGATTTTGAAGAAGGTGTTCCAACAGCTGTAAACGGCGAAAAAATGGAGCTTGCTGAGTTGATACTTCATTTAAATGAAGTGGCAGGCAAGCACGGGATTGGCCGTATTGACCACATTGAAAACCGTCTTATCGGCATCAAATCACGTGAAGTGTACGAAACACCGGGCGCGACAACGCTTATTACTGCACACAAAGAGCTTGAAGACATTACACTTGTAAAAGAACTTGCTCACTTTAAGCCGGTTATCGAAAAGCGTTTAACTGAAATCATTTATGATGGTCTTTGGTTCAACCCGATTCGTGAATCACTTGTCGCTTTCTTAAAAGATACGCAGAAATATGTAACAGGTACAGTGCGTGTGAAACTCTTTAAAGGACACGCAATTGTTGAAGGAAGAAAATCGCCGTATTCATTGTATGATGAAAGCTTGGCAACTTATTCTAAAGACGATGCGTTTGACCATGCTTCAGCGGTTGGCTTTATCAACTTATATGGTCTGCCAACAGTTGTCAGCTCGCGTGTTCATAAAGCGAAGGGGCTTAAGTAATCATGACGAAAAAGTTATGGGGCGGTCGGTTCCAAAAATCAGCAGAAGAGTGGGTAGACGAATTCGGAGCGTCCATCTCATTTGACCAGGAGCTCGTTTTCGAAGATATCGAAGGCAGCATCGCCCACGTGACAATGCTTGGTGAAACAGGCATTTTAACAACAGAAGAAATGGATCAGATCAAGTCAGGACTTGAGGCTTTAAAGAAGAAAGTCGAAGCCGGTGAAATCGAATTTTCGGTTTCGCTTGAAGACATTCATTTAAATTTAGAAAAAGCATTGATTGATTCGATCGGTCCAGTTGGCGGAAAGCTTCATACCGGAAGAAGCCGGAATGATCAAGTCGCAACGGATATGCATTTGTACTTGAAGAAGCAAGTCAAAGACATTATCGGGTTAATCAGCCAGTTCCAGTCGGTTTTAGTGGAGAAAGCCGACAAACATAAAGAAACGATCGCGCCAGGCTACACGCATTTGCAGCGGGCGCAGCCAATTTCATTCGGTCATCATTTAATGACGTATTTCTGGATGCTGCAGCGCGATAAAGAACGGTATACGGAAGCGTTGAAACGAATTGATATGTCTCCGCTCGGGGCGGGGGCGCTTGCCGGCACAACGTTTCCGATTGACCGTCAGCGTTCAGCAGAGCTGCTTGGCTTTGCAGGCGTATATCAGAACAGTATGGATGCAGTAAGTGACCGCGATTTCATTCTCGAATTTTTAAGTGCATCGTCGATTTTAATGATGCATATGTCCCGTTTTGCGGAAGAGATCATTCTTTGGTCCAGCCAGGAGTTTCGCTTCATCGAGATGGATGATACGTTTTCAACCGGCTCAAGTATTATGCCGCAAAAGAAAAATCCAGACATGGCAGAGCTGATACGCGGCAAAACAGGCCGTGTATATGGCAACTTGTTCAGCCTGCTGACGATTTTAAAAGGACTGCCGCTTGCCTATAACAAAGATATGCAAGAAGATAAAGAGGGCATGTTTGATACCGTCCATACGGTTCTCGGTTCTCTGAAAATTTTCGCCGGCATGGTCGATACAATGGCGGTGAACGAAGACCGCATGAAAGACGCTGTGCAAAATGATTTCTCCAATGCGACAGAGCTTGCGGATTACCTGGCAGCAAAAGGCATTCCGTTCCGTGAAGCGCATGAAATCACCGGCAAGCTTGTATTTACGTGCATTCAAAAAGGATGCTTCCTGCTTGATTTGTCGATCGAAGAGTTGAAAGAAGCATCGAACGTAATCGAAGAAGATATTTACGGCGTTCTATCACCGTATGAAGCAGTCAAGAGAAGGAAGTCTCTCGGCGGCACTGGGTTTGACCAAGTCGAAAACCAAATTCAAGCGGCAAGAGAACTGCTAAAATAAAAAAGCGTAAGGCGCCTGCTTATCGGCGACAAGCATAAGACTAGGACTGCCGGAGGCGCTTTTTGTCTCCAGAAGGGCTTGGCTTATGACCGCGAGCCGATGGAGCCTGGAGCTGGATTAACAAAAAAACCGCCAAAGAAGTGGCGGTTTTTTTATGCATGCGGTTATTCATCGATATCATCAGTACGGACAATTAATACGTCACAGTTGGCTGCACGTGTAATATGCTCGGAAACGCTTCCAATCAAAAAACGTTCCATTGCGTTTAATCCCGTGGCACCACAGATGATCAAATCCGCTTCTACTTGTTTCGCTACATCCTTGGGGATAATTGATTTAGGAGAGCCATATTCGACAAACGTATTTACATGTGTCACACCAGCTGTTTCCGCTTCTTTTTTGTAATTATCAAGAAGCTCGTTTCCGTACTTTGTTGCGCGTTCAGCAATAGAGCGGTCATATGCCTCGATTGCTGCAAATGAACGGGTGTCAATGACATGAACAAGATTTAACGAAGCACCATTTCGTTTTGCAATTTGGACAGATTTTTTAAAGGCCCATTCCGCTTCTTTTGATCCGTCAACGGCTACTAATACGTGCTTATACTTTAACATAAGCCATTCCCCCCCTTATACCTTCATTTTACAGCAAAAGCATCAAATAAAAAGTGATAAGTCTAACATTTCTGAAAGTTTTACCAGAAAGGTTTAAATGGTTTGTAAGGAGGGGAAAGTTATGTGATGCAATACAAAAGGAAGGGGTCGAAATATGAAAGTATCTTATCACGGACATTCAATTGTTAAAATTGAATCAAATGGAAAAACAGTTTTGGTCGATCCGTTTATTAACGGAAACGAATTGACGGATTTAAAAGCAGACGAACAAAATCCTGACTTTATCGTGCTGACGCATGGACATGGCGACCACGTAGGCGATACGCTCGAGATTGCCAAGCGAAGCGGTGCCCTTGTCATTGCCGTGAATGAGCTGGCGCTTTATTTGCAGCACCAAGGTGTTAATGCGCATCCTATGCACATAGGCGGCAGCCGTGAGTTTGAATTTGGGAAAATTAAATTTACACAGGCGTTTCACGGCTCTGGTCTTCAGCAGGAAGACGGAACGTTTTTATACATGGGTATGCCGGCTGGGGTTCTCATCATGAATGAAGGGAAAACCGTCTATCATGCAGGTGATACCGGATTATTTTCCGACATGAAATTAATTGCTGCACGTCATCCAATCGATTTGGCTTTTTTGCCAATCGGCGATAACTTTACAATGGGACCGGACGACGCGGCGATTGCGGCGGAATTTTTGCAGGCGAAAACAGTTGTGCCGATTCATTACGATACGTTCCCGCCAATTAAGCAAAATCCGGAAGACTTCACGTCGAAAGTGAAAAACGGCAGCGGCAAAGTGATGAATCCCGGAGATGTGATTGAATTATAAAAGCGGAGCTGTCTCAATTGAGGCGGCTTCTTTTTTTTCGCCTTGTTTTGGTCTATAATTAAGAAAGGAATGAGAGCCGAAAGGGACGGGTGGAGCCATTGATAACGAAACACGAACAAATTCTTCAATACATTGAGGAATTGCCGATCGGCGAAAAGATTTCCGTCCGCCAAATTGCCAAGGCACTTTCGCTCAGTGAAGGAACGGCCTACCGGGCGATTAAAGATGCCGAGACAAAAGGAATGGTCAGCTCGATTGAGCGGGTCGGGACAATCCGGATTGAGCAAAAGAAAAAAGAAAACATTGAAAAGCTGACGTTTGCGGAAGTCGTCAATATTGTCGATGGACAAGTGCTTGGCGGACGAAACGGATTACATAAAACATTAAATAAATTTGTCATCGGCGCGATGCAGCTTGAAGCGATGATGCGCTATACAGGACCCGGTAACTTATTAATTGTCGGAAACCGGGTAAAAGCCCATGAACTTGCTCTGCAGGCTGGTGCAGCTGTTTTGATTACCGGTGGATTTGAAGCGGGCGATGACCTGAAAAAACTGGCGGATGACTTAGAGATTCCAGTTATCTCGACAAGCTACGACACGTTCACCGTTGCGGCCATGATTAACAGGGCTATTTACGATCAGCTTATCAAAAAAGAAATCGTGCTCGTTGGTGATATTTTAACGCCGGTTGAAAGCAGTGTTTTTTTGGAGCTGGGTGATACGGTCGGGGACTGGCTTGATAAAAACAGAGAAACATCGCATAGCCGATTTCCAGTCGTTGATGAACATTTAAAGGTATTTGGCATGGTGACAGCGAAAGATATAATGGGAAGCGGGCGGGAAATGCTCGTTGATAAAGTGATGACGAAGCATCCGATTACGGTTACGCTTAAAACGAGTGTTGCTTCGGCTGCGCATATGATGATTTGGGAAGGAATTGAATTGCTGCCAGTCATTGATGAGCAAAACCGCTTGCAAGGGATCGTCAGCCGACAGGACGTCATGAAAGCGATGCAGATGGCGCAGCGTCAGCCTCAAGCGGCCGAAACGCTCGATGATACGATCGCCAAACAGCTTATTTTGCCGGAAGACCAGGAAGCGGGCAGCGGCTATCAATTTGACGTAACCCCGCAAATGACCAATCAGCTCGGCACCATTTCATACGGTGTTTTTACAACGATTGTCACGGAAGCGGCAAATCGGGCATTGCGCGCCCATAAACGCGGCGATCTCGTCGTTGAAAATATTACAATCTATTTTTTAAAGCCGGTTCAAATGGAATCAACACTTACTATTTTTCCAAAAGTACTGGAGATCGGCCGTAAATTCGGGAAAGTAGATGTGGAAGTGTACAACGCGGGTGTGCTGGCAGGCAAAGTAATGATGATGTGCCAATTAATTGACCGTTAACAACGATAGGATCAAAGGCTAAGAAGCACGGCATCATGCCGCAACACCTTTGTCACCCACATCCTGTGAGCCCAAGAGCGCGGCATCATGCCGCAACACCTTTATGACCCGCATCCTGCGGGTCCAAGCGCAAAGGCGGCCGTTCAGGCTCGGCAGGCATAAGACGGACCAGCGAAGGGGCGCTCTTTGCAACACAGCTGTGACGGCTTATGACCGAGGGTCTGGCCGCCTGAAGCTGGACATAAAAAAAACAGGCTGATATGCCTGCTTTTCCGTCCGTTATCGATCCAGTTCTTCCGCTTCCTGTCGAGCAAACGGCAAATAGTGCTTATACATTTTGAAGCCTGCAATCATACTGGCGAATCCGTATAATATAAAAACAGCCGCGACAATATAAGCGGTTGTTGTTTGCTGAATGAGCAGCGTATTGACGCCAAACATACCGACAAACAGTCCAAGCACCATGCTGGACTTGGCAGACAGCCATTTTCGTTCCATTGGCCGACTGCTGCGGACATACTGGACTTTATAAAACAAATAAAAAATAAACGATAAAACAATAATCACGACTAAAAAGAAATTAGGCATCCAACATATTCCTCCGTTTTTCACTCTCGTTTTATTGTAACGGGAATAGCGGCGGATTTCCACTGGAAACGAGCCTATAGAGAAGGGGAAAAGATTTGAAACAACACATTATCGACAAAATTAAGGAATATGACACAATCATTCTTCATCGCCATGTGCGTCCCGATCCAGATGCATACGGATCGCAGGGAGGCCTTGCGGAAATCATTAAAGCAACATTTCCTGAAAAAACAGTTTATACTGTTGGCGAAGAAGAACCAACCCTTTATTTTATGCGCCGTCTTGACCAAATTGAAGACAGTGTGTATGAAAATGCGCTTGTGATCGTATGTGACACAGCAAACCAGGCACGGATTTGTGATCAGCGCTTCAAGCTCGGAAAAGAGATCATTAAAATCGACCATCATCCAAATGAAGATCCATACGGTGATTTGCTTTGGGTCGACGTGGACGCTGCAGCGTGCAGCCAAATGATTTATGAGCTGTATAAAACGTCTGAAGGTCAGCTGAAAATGAGCGACGCCGCGGCGCGCCTCCTATATGCAGGCATTGTCAGCGATACAGGACGGTTTTTATATTCGTCGACAACGATTGATACGATGCAGTATGCTGGCGAACTCATGCAATATGCATTTGACCGTCAGGAACTGTTTAACAATATGTATGAGAAAGATGCGCATGTGTTGAAATTAGAAGGCTACATTTTGCAGCATTTTGACATAGACGATTCCGGTGTTGCTGAAGTCCGTTTGACAAAAGAGCTGCTTGAAAAATTTCAAGCGACACAAGCAGAAACATCGCTTCTCGTCAGCATTTTAGGCAGTGTCAAAGGCATTCGGTCCTGGGTGTTTTTCATAGAAGAAGAGGACCAGATTCGCGTACGGTTCCGTTCAAAAGGGCCCGTTATTAATGGGCTGGCCATGAAATATGGCGGCGGCGGCCATCCGCTTGCTGCAGGTGCAAGCGTTTATTCCTGGGAAGAGGCAGATCAAGTGCTGGCCGATTTAAAAACACTTGTTGCTGAGTAATAAAAGGAGAATTTTTTCTCCTTTCTTTTTATATTAAAAGAAGAACATACATTCACATAACCGGAAGGAGTGAGAAAATGGTTATCCATCTGGAAACGGAAACGGCATACAGCTTTCGAGGGGCGACACTTACACCGGATAAGATTGCTCAAAGAGCGCAGGAAATGGGCAGCATGGCAGTTGGACTGACGGACTGGAACAATCTGCATGCGGCAGTTCCTTTTTACCTTGCCTGCAAAAAGCGGAATGTTAAGCCTATTATGGGATTAAAAGCAGAAGTGGAAGCCCAGCAGGTGAGCGGGCAAGCTTTTCCACTTCTTTTGTATGCACAGAATAATATCGGCTTTTCCAACTTGGTCAAAATTGCAAGTGCTTTGCAAACGAAAGCGAAAAGCGGCCTCCCGCTGCGATGGCTTAATGGATATGCTGAGGGAATCATTGCGGTGCTTCCCGGACTGGATGGCGATCCTTCCGAAGAAGCGGCAGCTCACTTTAAGAAGGTGTTCAGCCATTTTTATATTGGGCTTCGAGGGAACAGCGGTGAGCGATTTTTAATTGAGAAGGCGAGAGAAACCGGCATTCCGATTGTTGCGATCGGCAACGTGCAATATGCAGATGCAGAAGGTGCTTTTGCGTCCAAATGCTTGCAGGCGATTCGAGACAACCGGCTCATTGAAGCAGAAGAAGAATTAGCGGAAGCGGCATATGCGTTTGCGTCAAGCGCACAATTAAAAGATACATACAAAGAGATGCCAGAAGCAATCGAAAACACAGCGGTCATTGCTGGGCTTTGCCATGTAAACATTGAATTTGGCAGTCGCCTCATCCCCTCTTTTCCACTGCCCGATGGGGAAAACGCTGACGACCGGCTAAAGGCGTTGTGTATGGAGAATCTTTCGGAACAAAACAGCCTGTACACAAAGCGGCTTTTCTATGAGTTGTCGGTTATCAGCAAAATGAATTTCAGCGACTATTTTTTAATTGTTCATGATTTTATGCAGTTTGCGAAAAAGCAAGGCATGCTGACAGGTCCGGGGCGGGGGTCGGCTGCTGGGTCACTCGTTGCTTTTGCATTAGGCATCACGGCTGTAGATCCCATTCAGTACGATCTTTTATTTGAGCGGTTTTTAAACCCGGAGCGGATCACCATGCCGGATATTGATATTGATTTTCCTGATCACCGCCGAGATGAAGTCATTCGCTATATCGCTGAGAAATATGGAGCTGTTCATGCCGCGCAAATTGTAACATTCGGCACGTTGTCAGCAAAAGCGGTTATGCGTGATACGGCGCGCATCTTCGGCTTTAACACAGCGGAATTGTCCCGGTTATCCAAGCTGATTCCGTCTATGCCCGGAACAAAGCTTTCACAAATTAACTTAAGCAGTTGGCGCGCTGAATCAGCGGTAAATGAGCGGATTTATCAAGCAGCGCTTCATTTGGAGGGACTGCCACGCCATACGTCCACGCATGCAGCTGGCGTGATTATTTCAGAAAAACCGCTGACGGATCATGTGCCGATTATGGACGGGCACGATGGCGTTTATTTAACGCAATATCCGATGGAGCCGCTTGAAATGCTCGGGTTGCTAAAAATGGATCTGCTCGGTTTACGTAATTTGACGACGATAGAGCGGATTTTATCTTCCATTAAAAGAAAAACGGGCAAAAAAATTGATTTATTATCTCTTGAACTTGATGACCCACTCGTTTTTCAGTTGCTTGGCCGCGGGAAAACAGCTGGTATTTTTCAGTTTGAATCCGACGGGATGAGAAACGTGCTTATGAAGCTGCAGCCAAATCGGTTTGAAGATATGGTTGCGGTCAATGCATTGTACCGTCCCGGTCCAATGGAGCAAATCCCATTGTACATTAAACGTCGTCATGAACAAGAAGAGATCGGGTATTCACATCCAATTTTAAAAGAAATTTTGGAGCCAACGTATGGGATTATCGTGTACCAGGAACAAATTATTCAAATCGCTGTTAAATTGGCCGGCTTTTCACCGGGGGAGGCTGATTTGCTTCGCCGTGCTGTGAGCAAAAAGAAAAAAGAAACGCTGGAAAAAGAAAGGGTCCATTTTGTCAACGGCGCCAAACAAAATGGCATTAATGAAAAAACGGCTGTTTACGTGTATGACTTAATTGTCCGGTTCGCCGATTACGGATTTAACCGGAGCCATGCGGTCGCATACAGTATGATCGCGTACTGGCTGGCTTGGCTCAAGGCGCATTATCCAGCACATTTTCTTGCCGCCCTGCTTCAATCACAAACTGGAAATGAAGAGAAATTGCGGCAATACGCCATAGAAGCAGCTGAATACAACCTTGATTTTCTTGCCCCATCCGTCAATTCTAGCAATTTTTCGTTTCAAGCGGATTCTGATGGTATTCGATTCGGCCTCGTGCCAGTAAAAGGTGTCGGGCAGTCAGCAGCTACGGCCATCATTGACGAGCGGAAAAAGGGCCATTTTCATGACTTATTTGATTTTTGTCAGCGTGTGCCGGCCGGTGTCGTTAATCGAAAGGTGATTGAATCATTAATTTATGCCGGGGCGATGGATGAATTTGGTCAAGATCGCGCAGTGCTTCTGGCCAGTATTGATGCCGCTTTTGAACATGCAGCGCTCATCCAGCCCGACGAAGGAAGTTTATTTGAGGGGCTCGGCGTTTCTTTTCATCCGAAATATGCAGATGTACCGGAGCTGGCAAGTGATACAAAGCTTGAAAAAGAAAAAGAAATGCTAGGTCTGTATATATCGGATCATCCGGTAGCAACGTATCGTCCGATGCTGAGCCAGGCAGGGGTCATTCCGCTGGCAGAGCTTAGGAAGAGCCGGGGCATCATCATTGCTGGAATGGTCGGTCCCATTCGTGAAATTCGGACGAAGAAAGGGGATAAAATGGCATTTTCGTCTCTTATCGATGAAACAGGTGAGAAAGAGATCGTTTTGTTCCCAGACATATATCGGAAATTCGGATCATTTATCGAAAAAGGGAAAGTCTTACTGGCGGCTGGATCGACAGAAGAAAGAAACGGCACGCTTCAAGTTATTGTTCAGACTGTAGAACCAATTAAAGAAGGATTGAACAAAGCCATTGAAGAAAAACAAACGCTTTACATTCAACTGCAGGAAGGAAAAGGAGAAAGCCGACTGGCAGAATGGGTAATTGACGAATTGCAGCGCTATCCAGGCCGTGCAGCTGTGGTCATTCATTACGAGCGGACGAAAGAGACAGTAAGGCTCGGTCCGAAATATAGGGTGTCGCCAATAAATAAATTGATAGATGAATTAAAAAAAGAGTGCGGAGCGCAAAACGTCGTCCTTAAATCATTTGTCTAACCTTTACAATTTCGTTTGAATCGTTTAAAGTATTATAGTGAATTGTGTGGTCTGACCACTCGGGTGACAACAAAGGGAGATATCGATATGTCAAATCGGGAAGAAGCACTCCAGATGCATAAAGAAAACCATGGGAAATTGTCAACTGGGATTAAAACAGTTGTGAAGAATACAAAAGATTTAAGCCTTGCGTACTCGCCTGTTATAGCACGCCGTAAAGTAAATCCAGAAGATGTGCGTCAAAAAACAATGAAGCTATCATTGATTGGAAAAGGTGAATAAATGATAGAGTCAGCACGTCCGCCTTCAAAATTTTTGGCAGCTATTGCGCAAATTCAAGAAATGATTAAAACAGACCGTTTTCAATCCGGGGATAAAATTCCCTCGGAACGCGAATTGTCAGACCGGCTTTCAATCGGGCGTTCATCGGTTCGAGAAGCGCTGAGGGCTTTGGAGCTTTTGGGGCTCATTGAAACACGGCGCGGTGAAGGGACTTTTCTCCGCGATTTTAAAGATCATCAGCTTGTCCCGCTCATTGGCACCTTTATTTTTGATGGTGATCAAAACAAAGAAGACGTACGTGATGTCAAAGCGATCTTGGAATTGGGCTGTCTCGCTATCTTATCTAGAAAATCCGGCTTCGATTTTAATGAAGCAGGGGACTCTTTTCAGCAGCAAATAGAAGCAGCGGATAACCGTCTTCTCAAAAATATATGGATGATTATTTCCGATTACGCCGGGAGCGATACAGGCAATGAACGTCTTGAAGAACTGCTGGCTGCGGCTAAACAAATCAATTATTCAGAGCGCCAGTAAAGGGGTGGAACAGTGGCGATTAAAAATATGTTCACGAAACAAAAACCAAAAAAAATAAAATATGCAACGATTCCGTCAGAGGCAGCAAAACAAGATGTCCCTGAAGGTATTATGCAAAAATGCCCGAAATGCAAGAAAATTATGTACACAAGAGAATTACAAAAAAATCTCCATGTTTGTTTTGGGTGTGGCTATCATTACCCGATGAGAGCGCATGAACGCATTAAAAGTCTTCTTGATGAAGGCTCCTTCCGTGAACTCGATGCCGGGTTATCAACAGCCAATCCGCTTCAATTTCCGGATTATGAAGAAAAAATAGCAGCTGATCGAAAGAAAACCGGCTTAAATGAAGCGATTGTGACAGGTGTCGGATCGATTGATGGCTATCCGTCCGCTTTTGCATTTATGGACTCGTCGTTTCGGATGGGCAGCATGGGTTCAGTCGTCGGTGAAAAAATCACGCGAGCTGTTGAAGAAGCGATTCGTCTGCGGATTCCCTTTATTATTTTTACGGCTTCTGGCGGTGCTCGTATGCAGGAAGGGGTTTTGTCCCTTATGCAAATGGCAAAGACTGGTGCTGCGTTTAAACGGCTCAGTGATCGCGGCGGCTTGATTGTTTCGGTAATGACTCATCCGACAACGGGCGGCGTATCGGCAAGCTTTGCATCGTTAGGAGACTTCAATTTTGCGGAGCCTGGGGCGCTGATTGGGTTTGCAGGACGGCGGATTATTGAGCAGACGATTCGTGAAAAGCTGCCAGAAGATTTTCAGACGGCTGAATTTTTGCTTAAGTGCGGTCAGCTTGATGCTGTTTTGCATAGAAGTGAAATGAAAGAAAAGCTTTCATTTTTGCTCGATATTCATCAAACGGGCGGTGGAGAAAGATGACAGGACTTGAATTTGAAAAGCCGGTTCGTGATCTACAAGAAAAAATTGCGGAATTGAAAAAGTTCACTTCCACATCAGAGGTGGATTTATCTGACGAAATTGAAAAGCTGGAACTGCGCTTAAAGAAACTGGAAGATGATATTTACAACAGCATGACGCCTTGGGATCGCGTGCAAATGGCACGTCATCCGAACCGGCCGACGACACTGGATTATATTTCATACCTGTTTGAAGGCTTTTTTGAGCTGCATGGAGACCGCACATACGGCGATGATGCAGCGATTGTCGCGGGGATCGCGAAGTACCATGGTCAGCCGGTAACTGTTATCGGCCATCAGCGTGGCCGTGATACGAAAGAAAACATTCAGCGGACATTCGGTATGCCTCATCCGGAAGGATACCGGAAAGCATTACGTCTCATGAAGCAGGCAGAGAAATTTAATCGCCCGATTATTTGTTTAATTGATACAAAAGGAGCGTACCCGGGAAAAGCAGCGGAGGAACGTGGACAGAGCGAAGCGATTGCCCGCAATATTTTTGAAATGGCCGGCTTGACGGTCCCCGTTATTTGTGTCGTAATTGGCGAAGGGGGAAGCGGCGGAGCATTAGCACTTGGTGTAGGCGATCGGTTATTTATGCTTGAAAACTCTACATATTCTGTTATTTCACCGGAAGGGGCTGCTGCTCTTTTATGGAAAGATGCGGGCCTCGCGAAACGTGCAGCCGAAACGATGAAAATTACAGCTCCAGATTTACGTGCACTTGGCATTGTGGATGAAATCATTCCGGAAGTGCGCGGCGGTGCGCACCGTGATGCGAAAAGGCAAGCTGAGCTGATGGATGAAGTCCTGAAGCCGGCGATTAAACAGCTGCTAACGATGGAACAAACTTCTCTTGTTGACCAGCGGTATGAAAAATATAAACGGATTGGCGGCTACGCCGAACAAACAACCGGCCTGAAGGATTAACTTTCAGAGCCGGTTTTTTCAGTAATCTTATGCAAACATGAATTTTTTTAGATGTTAACGCTTACTTCGCGGGTAAAGATTGTGAACGGCAAACCGTTCTGTTATCTTAAAAGGAGATAGGCATATGAGAGTTGTGACTGACAAAATTTTTTTAGAGGTGACAGGATGATGAAACGAATTGGTGTATTAACAAGCGGTGGGGACGCGCCGGGAATGAACGCGGCTGTACGGGCAGTTGTCCGGAAGGCAATTTATCATGACATGGAAGTGTTCGGTGTGTATCAGGGCTACCATGGCTTGATTAATGGGCACATAAAGCAGTTGGACCGCGGTTCTGTTGGCGATATTATCCATCGCGGAGGTACCATTCTTCGTTCTGCCCGCTGCTTGGAGTTTAAGACACTTGAAGGGCAAAAGCAGGGTATTGAGCAGATGGAGAAATTCGGCATTGAGGGACTCGTTGTCATTGGCGGAGATGGATCGTACATGGGAGCAAAAGCATTGACTGAGCACGGTTTCCCATGTGTTGGTGTACCAGGAACGATTGATAATGACATTCCAGGAACCGAATTTACAATTGGTTTTGATACGGCTTTGAACACCGTTATCGATGCAATCGATAAAATTCGTGATACAGCAAGCTCTCATGAACGGACATTTATTGTCGAAGTGATGGGCCGCCATGCAGGAGATCTTGCGCTTTGGTCAGGCCTTGCCGGCGGAGCGGAAACAATTCTTATTCCAGAAGCGCCGTATGACATGAACAAAATTGCTTCAAAGCTAAAACGCAGCCAGGAGCGCGGCAAGAAACACAGTATTATTGTCGTAGCAGAAGGCGTCATGACAGGTAACAAATTTGGTGCTATTATTGAAGAGTTGACAGGATTCGACACGCGCGTTTCTGTTTTGGGCCATATGCAGCGCGGAGGCACGCCAAGCGCGTCAGACAGGGTGTTGGCAAGCCGTCTCGGTGCGCATGCAGTGGAATTGCTTCTTGAAGGAAAAGGCGGACGGGCTGTCGGAATCGAACAAAACCAAATCGTTGATTACGACATTATCGAAGCGCTTTCGAAGCCGCACAAAGTGGATCAGCGTATGTATGAACTATCACAGGAACTGTCGATTTAACTACGAAATTGGAGGAACTATTGATGCAAAAAACGAAAATCGTCTGTACAATCGGACCGGCAAGTGAAAGTCTTGAAACGCTTGAATCGTTAATAAAAGCAGGGATGAACGTTGCCCGTTTGAACTTCTCTCATGGAAGCCATGAAGAGCATGGGGCGCGTATTCAAAATATTCGCCAGGCAGCAAAAAATACGGGGAGAACGGTCGCGATTTTACTTGACACGAAAGGTCCTGAAATTCGCACACACCAAATGGAAAACGGATCTATTGAGCTCGAAAGCGGAAAAGACGCCGTTGTTTCGATGACAGAAGTGCTCGGAACACCTGAAAAATTTTCAATTACGTATTCAGGTTTAATTGATGATGTGGAGCCAGGCTCCAGCATTTTACTTGATGATGGCTTAATTGGTCTTCTTGTCACAGGCATTGATCGTGAAAAAGGCGAAATTGGCGTTCGCATTTTAAACAGCGGTACGCTAAAAAACAAAAAAGGGGTAAACGTTCCGGGCGTTTCCGTTAAATTGCCGGGAATTACAGAAAAAGACGCAGAGGACATTCGTTTTGGCATCGAGCAGGACGTAGACTTTATCGCCGCCTCTTTTGTCCGTCGTACATCTGATGTATTGGATATTCGTGAGCTTTTGGAAAAAAACAAAGCGGCTCACATTCAAATTATCCCGAAAATTGAGAACCAGGAAGGTGTCGATAACATTGATGACATCCTTGAAGTAGCTGACGGCTTAATGGTAGCGCGTGGGGATCTTGGTGTGGAAATTCCGGCTGAAGAAGTGCCGATTGTTCAGAAACAGCTTATCAAAAAATGCAACCTGCTAGGCAAACCAGTTATTACTGCTACACAAATGCTTGATTCGATGCAGCGTAATCCACGCCCAACCCGTGCAGAGGCAAGTGATGTGGCCAACGCAATTTTTGACGGAACGGATGCCATTATGCTATCAGGTGAAACGGCAGCTGGTACTTACCCGCTTGAAGCCGTTCAAACAATGCATAACATTGCTGTTCGGGCAGAAGCAGAATTGCAAATGAAAGACATTCCGCCACGCCGCCGCAACAATACAGGGCGCATGACAATGACGGATGCCATTGGGCAGTCTGTTGCGAAAACAGCGGAAGCACTTGAAGTGCGCGCTATTATTGCGCCAACGTCAAGCGGCCATACAGCACGAATGATTTCACGCTACCGTCCAAAAGCATCTATTTATGCGGTGACAGATAGTGAGCGTGTCACAAGAAGCCTTTCACTTGTCTGGGGTGTAGTGCCTCTTATGGGACTAAGCGTATCTTCTACAGATGAAATGCTTGATAACGCGGTTGTTCATTGTTTGGACGAAGGCATGATCAGCCACGGTGAACTTGTTGTGATTACTGCGGGAGTTCCAGTAGGTGAATCCGGAACAACAAACTTAATGAAAATCCACGTTGTCGGTGATATTTTAGTGAAAGCACAAGGTATCGGCCGTCATTCTGCATACGGGAAAGTGGTAACGGCGAAAACATCATCTGAAGCACTTGAAAAAGTAAAGCAAGGCGACATCCTTGTCACATACGGAACCGACCGTGAAATGATGCCTGCTATTGAAAAATGCAGTGCCATTATTACGGAAGAAGGCGGATTAACGAGTCATGCAGCTGTTGTTGGCATTAATCTAGGCATTCCGGTTATCGTTGATGTAGAAGGAGCTTTAACAACACTCTCAGACGGACAGGAAATTACAGTTGATGCAGCACGCGGTATTATCTACAATGGTCACGCTAACGTTTTGTAAACAACAAGCGAGAGCGATACACGGACGAACAAGCAAGCAAAAACAGAGGTCCTGTCATTAAACCAAAAATGCCTGCTAAATGGTAACCAGCAAATGCTGCAAATAAAACAGCAAGCGGATGCAGTCCAGCTGAATCGGCCACGAGTTTTGGTTCAAGCAGCTGGCGCATGATCGTAATTACTACGTAAAGAATGGCGGCAAAAATGGCGATTTTTGTTTGGCCGGTGAGTATGCAGAAAAACACCCATGGAAGAAACAGTAAGCTTGACCCGATGATGGGCAAGAACTCAAGCACTGCCGTTAAAAAAGCAAGCTCCAGCACGTGCGGGATATGCAACAGAAAAAAACCAATACATGCAGCGGCAAAAGTAGCGGCAAAAAGCTGCACTTGGGCATAACCGTATGCATAAAAAGAAGCAGAAAAATCATTTGCAGCAATAGCTGTTTTTTCACGGATGGATTCAGGCAGGATTGAAATAAAGGAAGAACCATCCTTTGCAATGAAAAATGCAGCCAGTATGGCAATTAATACTTCAACTGCTGTTCCTGAAAGAGCGAGAAAATAAGATGTGCCTATAAGCAGCCATTTTCCCGCGTATTCTTCAATAGTGTTGCCAATAGCTGTTTCAACATCGTATAAAGACTGTACTAGAAGCTCTTTTTGATCTTCTGTTAGAAAAGCCGTAACGCTATTAATTAACTGTTCTAAATGCGCTGTAGCGATCGGAATGTAATGAGGAATCACATAATGGATGTGTGAAGCTGTTCGGGCGCCGATCCAGCCGAATAAAAACAGGCCAGCCGAAAATAGGCACAGAATCCATCCGAGAGAAGCGAGTACAGCAACGTTTCGGGATACACCCGCTTTTTTTTGAATGAAGTGGGCTGGTTTATGCAAAACAGCGGCAAAAAATGCCCCGGCTAAAAAAGGCTTGAAAATCGGCAGCAGCCAGTAAATAGAAAGCAAGACCGCACTAACGAGAACATATTGTATAATCATCCGCATGGTACATGCCTCCATCTCTCTTATACTCGTATGAAGAAATGGGCATGTCCATGCGTCTTTTTTTTAGAGGTGAACACATGCAGGCATATTTATTTTTGCTTTTATTGGTCATAATCAGCATGATCGCGAAAAATCAATCATTGCTTTTCGCATCTGCCCTTTTGCTTGCCTTAAAAGCGGTGGGTCTCGATATGAAATGGTTTGATTTGATGCAAAAAAACGGTATAAACTGGGGTGTAACAGTTATTACAATAGCGGTACTTATCCCGATTGCAACAGGTGCAATTGGCTTCAAGGAACTAGGGGCAGCATTAAAATCGCCATACGCCTGGATTGCGCTAGCGGCCGGTATTCTTGTTGCGCTAATCGCAAAAAATGGGATTGTGCTTTTGGCGGAAGATCCGCATATAACAACAGCACTTGTATTGGGCACAGTATTAGCTGTAGCCCTTTTCAACGGTGTTCCAGTCGGTCCGTTAATCGGTGCAGGCATTGCGTATTATGCAATGAAATTATTTTCTTTGTTCCAGTAACCGAAAAGCGAAACTTTTTTACCGGGTTATCCGTAAGCATATAATATAAGAAGATAAAAAAGGGGATGAGCACGGTGTTAACGAAAAATCCGGGTATTGCCGCTGTATTGAGCGTGTTTTGGACGGGAGTCGGCCAAATTTATAACGGCCAAATTATAAAAGGCCTTATTTTAATTGTCGTACAAATAGTGAATGCAGCGTTAATGTGGGTGTTAATCGGCTTTGTGACCTATCCGATTGTATGGATCTGGGGCATTTATGACGCATATAAAACGGCGGAAAGAATGAATAGACGTTCTGATTTTTAAGCCGGAACATATTATAATACCATAAATTCCGAGCATGTTATGTTCGGAATTTTGCTATTTTCTAAAAAAATTTTGAACGATTTGACACGTTTTGATTCACAAACCTCTATAGATTGTTTATAATAAGCAATGTAAGCGCACACCTTTTTGAACATTGCACCAATTTTTTTGTTCGGAAAAGTGGTATACAATTTTACATAAGCTTTTTTATTTTCAAAATGGTACTGAGCAGTTGCTCAGAATGCACATACAAACAAATAAAAAAGCGGGTAATGGGGAAATAAACAGGCGAAGGAGAGATAATTATGACTACTGCACGCGGACTCGAAGGAGTAGTTGCTACAACGTCATCTGTCAGTTCAATCATTGATGACACACTTACATACGCAGGTTATGACATTGATGATCTGACTGAAAATGCGAGCTTTGAAGAAGTGATTTATTTGCTTTGGCACCGCAGCCTTCCGACACAGGCACAGCTGGACGAGCTGAAATTACAGCTATCGGAAAGCTATGACATCCCTCAGGAAATTATGGATCATTTCAAAATGTATCCAATTGACAAAGTTCATCCAATGGCGGCGCTCCGTTCATCCGTTTCATTACTCGGTCTTTATGACGAAGAAGCAGATGTTATGACAGATGAAGCCAACTATCGTAAAGCAATTCGTATTCAAGCAAAAATTCCGGCACTGGTTACAGCATTTGCACGCATCCGCAAAGGACAAGAGCCGATTGCGCCGAAAAAAGAATATGGCATCGCGGAAAACTTCTTGTATATGCTTTCCGGCAATGAGCCGACAGCAGTGGAAATTGAGGCATTCGATAAGGCACTCGTTCTTCATGCAGATCATGAACTAAATGCTTCCACATTTACAGCGCGTGTATGCGTGGCAACGTTATCTGATATGTATTCTGGTGTAACAGCTGCTCTTGGTGCACTTAAAGGTCCTCTTCATGGCGGCGCAAACGAACAAGTTATGAAAATGCTTACAGAAATCGGATCAGCTGATAATGTGGAGCCATACATTCTTGAAAAGCTAAACAATAAGGAAAAAATCATGGGCTTTGGACACCGTGTTTATCGTCAAGGCGACCCGCGCGCGAAGCACCTTCGTGAGATGTCAAAGCGCTTGACGGAGCAAAACGGTGAGCCTGAGCTTTATAATATGTCGATTGAAATTGAAGAACTTGTAACAGGCAACAAAAATCTTCCGCCAAATGTTGACTTCTATTCGGCATCCGTTTACCATAGCCTCGGCATTGAGCACGATTTGTTCACTCCTATTTTTGCTGTGAGTCGTGTGTCTGGCTGGATTGCGCATATTCTCGAGCAGTATGCCAATAACAGACTGATCCGTCCACGGGCGGAATATACAGGTCCAGATATGCAAAAATACGTGTCGATCGACCAACGTACCTGATTAAGAAAGCATTTGCAAACAAATAAATAACTAGTGTAATATGGAAGATGGCAAACAAAGGTTAGGGCACGAATCCTCTAACCTTTGAACATGGAATTGGAGGAATTTTAAGATGACTCAAGGCGAAAAAATTACAATGCAAGACGGCGTATTAAACGTACCAAACAATCCCGTCGTTCCTTTTATTGAAGGCGATGGAATCGGTCCTGATATTTGGGCAGCAGCATCACGCGTATTAGATGCAGCAGTTGAAAAAGAATACAATGGCGAAAAGAAAATCATCTGGAAAGAAGTTCTTGCCGGTGAAAAAGCATTCAACCAAACAGGCGAATGGCTTCCAAAAGAAACGCTTGAGCAAATTGATGAATACTTAATCGCAATTAAAGGTCCACTTACAACTCCAGTTGGCGGCGGAATTCGTTCATTGAACGTGGCACTTCGTCAAGAATTGGATCTTTTTACGTGCCTTCGTCCAGTTCGTTATTTTGATGGCGTACCTTCACCAGTAAAACGCCCTGAAGATACAGATATGGTTATTTTCCGTGAAAACACAGAAGATATCTATGCAGGAATTGAGTATGCAGAAGGTTCTGACGAAGTGAAAAAAGTCATCGAATTCCTTAAAAATGAAATGGGCGTAAATAAAATTCGTTTCCCTGAAACATCAGGAATTGGCATTAAGCCAATCTCAAAAGAAGGAACAGAGCGCCTTGTACGTTCCGCAATTAACTATGCATTAAAAGAAGGCCGCAAGTCTCTGACGCTCGTTCATAAAGGCAACATTATGAAATTTACAGAAGGTGCGTTTAAAAGCTGGGGCTATGATCTTGCTGAGAAAGAATTCGGCGATCAAGTCTTTACATGGGAGCAATACGATAAAATTAAAGAAGCAGAAGGCACAGATGCTGCGAACAAAGCACAGTCTGACGCTGAAGCAGCGGGCAAATTGATCGTAAAAGATTCCATTGCCGACATCTTCCTGCAGCAAATTTTGACTCGTCCGAAAGAGTTCGATGTTGTCGCAACAATGAACTTGAACGGTGATTACATTTCTGATGCTCTTGCAGCGCAAGTAGGCGGAATCGGTATCGCACCAGGTGCAAATATTAACTACGAAACAGGCCATGCGATTTTTGAAGCAACACACGGAACAGCACCAAAGTACGCTGGTCTTGATAAAGTAAACCCATCATCTGTATTATTGTCAGGCGTTTTGCTTCTTGAGCACCTTGGCTGGACAGAAGCAGCAAGTGCGATCACGAAATCAGTGGAAAAAACGATCTCTTCTAAAGTGGTTACATATGACTTTGCCCGCCTTATGGATGGCGCAACAGAAGTGAAATGCTCTGAATTCGCAGATGAATTAATTAAAAACCTATAACGGCCAATGCTCTCCATTACGGAGAGCATATACATACTGATTTATACAAATAAAGGGGGAGTTTTATTATGACAGCATACAATCGCAAAAAAGTTTCTGTAATCGGTGGCGGATTCACGGGTGCAACAACAGCGTTCTTTCTTGCACAAAAAGAATTGGCAGATGTTGTCCTAGTAGATATCCCACAAGCAGACGGTCCTACAAAAGGGAAAGCTTTGGATATGTTAGAAGCAAGCCCGGTTCAAGGATTTGACGCAAACATTACAGGTACATCAGATTATGCAGATACAGCGGGTTCTGATATTGTTATTATCACAGCGGGAATTGCGCGTAAACCAGGCATGAGCCGTGATGATCTTGTTCAGACGAACCAAAAAGTAATGAAATCTGTTACAGCTGAAATCGTCAAACATGCTCCAGATTGTACGATTATCGTGTTAACAAATCCAGTTGATGCAATGACTTATACTGTTTTAAAAGAATCTGGATTCCCGAAAAACCGTGTTATCGGCCAATCAGGCGTCCTGGATACAGCTCGTTTCCGTACATTCGTTGCACAAGAATTGAAAGTATCAGTTAAAGATGTAACAGGTTTTGTTCTTGGCGGTCACGGTGATGACATGGTACCGCTTGTTCGTTATTCATATGCAGGCGGCATCCCGCTTGAAACATTAATTCCGAAAGATCGTTTAGATGCAATCGTTGAACGCACGCGTAAAGGCGGCGGCGAAATTGTTCAGCTTCTAGGCAACGGTTCAGCATACTATGCACCAGCGGCATCACTTGTTGAGATGACAGAGGCCATCCTAAAAGATCAGCGCCGCATTTTGCCCGCAATTGCTTATCTCGAAGGCGAGTACGGTTACGATAAATTGTACTTGGGCGTCCCGACAATCCTTGGCGGCAACGGCATTGAAAAGATCATTGAACTCGAATTGACTGCAGATGAAAAAGCAGGTCTTGACAAGTCTGCTGACGCTGTACGCAATGTCATGTCTGTTCTTGCATAAACATATGCTTTAAAGAACCTGCCATCAATTGGCAGGTTCTTTTTTATACAAATCCTTGCAGAACGGCTCTTTCTCAAGCATGATTATTTCGTTATAATGGAAGATAGACATTTGAATCAGGAGGGCCATATGAAAAAAATTCTAGTCGTGGATGATGAATCATCTATCGTGACATTAATTAAATACAACCTCGAACAAGCGGGCTTTGAAGTGGAAACCGCTTGTGACGGAGAGGAAGCTCTTAAGCAGGCAGAAGCGGTATCACCTGATTTGATTATTTTGGATTGGATGCTCCCGAAGTTTGATGGCATGGAAGTGTGCAAAGATCTTCGTCAAAGAAGAGTGACGACACCGATTTTAATGCTAACAGCCAAAGATGAAGAGTTTGATAAAGTACTTGGTCTTGAACTAGGAGCAGATGATTACATGACGAAACCATTTAGTCCGCGAGAATTGATTGCCCGTGTAAAAGCAATTTTGCGCCGTGTTCAGCAGGCGCCGGCAGAACCGGTTGAGGAAGAAGTAGATGACAGCGAGTTAATTAAAGTGGCTGACTTAAAGCTGTTTCCTGAAAAATACGAAGCGTATTACAAAGAAAACCTGATTGATTTAACACCAAAAGAATTTGAACTGCTGCTGTTTTTAGCTGAAAATAAAACGAGAGTGCTGACACGTGACCAGCTGCTTGCGGCTGTCTGGAAATATGACTTTGTCGGTGATACACGTATCGTAGATGTTCATATTAGCCACTTGCGTGATAAAATGGAGGAAAATACAAAAAAACCACAATACATTAAAACAATCCGCGGTTTGGGCTACAAATTGGAAGAACCAAGAGAAGCATGATCAATTTTCGGACAAGGCTGATCTTGTCGCTTATCACATTCATTGCCATCGTACTTGTCGCACTTGGCATTTGGCTTGGTCAAATGTTTAAATCGTATTATTTGGCAACGGTTAACGACCGTCTTGAACGAGAAACATCTTTACTCGCCAGTGCGATAGAAGATTGGGGAGGGGTTAAAGCGTTCGATCCTGTTATGCTCGGGGAGTGGAGCGAGCAAATGGATACACGCTTGAATGTAGCGGATAACGCCGGAAATCTTCTTTATGACAGCGGCGGAGCAAATGAGCAGCAGACAGCGATTCACCATGATATTGTACAGCGTATTTCAGGTACATTGAATGAAGAAAATTATAAAAATTCATTGTTGCGAAAATTGGACGTTCAATATCATTGGGAGCATATTTTAAATGAAGAAGGCGAGCAGGAGGGCTACGTTGTAGTCAGCATGCGAGTGGAGGCGCTCGATGAAATATACGGGCAAATCTGGCTTATTTTACTGGCGTCACTCGGGTTTTCTCTTGTGCTGATCGTCTTGATCGGAACAAAAATAACGGGTCGTTACGTGAAGCCAATTGAATCCGCTACAGCTGTTGCCATTGAACTGGCAAAAGGCAATTATCGGGCACGCACATATGAAACTCCGCCGGATGAAGTGGGAATGCTTAACACATCGATTAATATTTTAGCGCGAAATTTGCAGGAAATGATGCAGGCGCAGGAGGTTCATCAAAATCGTCTGACTACGTTAATAGAAAATATTGAAAGCGGCTTACTGCTTATTGATGATCGTGGATATATTGTCATGGCAAACCGTTCGTTTAAAAAAATGTATAGTACAGGCCGAATTATTAAAAAACGGTATTACGAAGTGATTACGCAGGAAGATGTAATAAAAGTAGTGGAAGATGTATTTATGACGGAAAAAAACGTCCGCCGACAAATTAAAATCCCATTCGAGCTGGAAGAAAAAGAAATTGAAGTATCCGGCGCACCGATTATTGGTACAAATGACGAGTGGAAAGGCATCCTGATTGTATTTCATGATATAACCGAAATCAAGCACTTGGAGCAAATGCGTAAAGATTTTGTTGCGAATGTTTCCCATGAATTAAAAACACCGATTACGTCGATTAAAGGTTTTTCGGAAACACTTTTAGATGGTGCATTGAATGATCCGGATGCTGCTAAAATGTTTTTGGAGATTATTTGGAAAGAAAGCGGCCGGATGGAGACGCTTGTTGCGGATCTTTTAGACCTGTCAAAAATCGAACAAAAAGGGCTTACGATCAATATTACGACTGTATCATTAAACAAATTGATGAAAGAAATGATTGTCACACTTGAAAGCCGGCTTGAAGCGAAACAAATCGTTCTGCGGGTGAATTTGCCTGATCATTTAATGATTCAGGGAGACGAATACCGGCTGAAACAAGTGTTTCTAAATTTAATTACAAATGCCATTTTATATACGCCAAAAGGCGGCCGGATTTTTATTGAAGGAAACGAGTCAGACCGCATGGTGAATGTGAGGGTCTCAGATACAGGAATCGGTATCGAAAAAATGGAGCTGCCGCGTATTTTCGAGCGCTTTTACCGGGTTGACAAGGCGCGGAGCCGGGATTCAGGCGGAACAGGGCTTGGGCTTGCGATCGTGAAGCATATTATGGAAGCCCATCACGGGAAAATCAATGTGGAAAGTAAAATGAATGAAGGAACATCGTTTACGGTTTCATTTAGAAAAGACCTGACGAATGATTTTACAAAAGATTAATGAATCGTTTACATTCATTTTATATTCATCTGGTATAGTATGAAGTATCAACCCCCTTTATCCAGCTTTTGTTTGGCGGAGTCCCCTTGTTGATGGGTCTCCGCCGCTTTTTTTTATCGGGACGGATATAAGCCGTTGTTTTCTTTTATTCTACCGTGCATGGTAGAATAAAAAAGAAAACAACGGCTTTTTTAATGCATTCAGTCTTGGATGCAAAGGAGGATTTATGGAGAAAAAATTAGTATTAATCGACGGAAACAGCATTGCGTACCGAGCTTTTTTTGCACTGCCGCTTTTAAGCAATTCTAAAGGTGTGCATACAAATGCTGTGTACGGCTTTGCCATGATGCTTAATAAAATTGTGAAAGATGAACAGCCGACCCATATGCTCGTTGCGTTTGACGCAGGGAAAACGACATTTCGCCATGAAACGTTCAAAGAATATAAAGGGACGCGCCAAAAAACACCGCCTGAGCTTTCCGAGCAGTTTTCGTACGTACGTGAATTATTAAAAGCGTACGGCATCCCGTATTTTGAGCTGGAAAATTATGAAGCAGATGATATTATTGGAACGCTGTCTCTTGAAGCGGAGCGGGAAGGGTTTATCGTCAAAGTGTATTCAGGTGATAAAGATTTAACACAGCTCGCAACAGACAAAACGACTGTATGCATTACACGCAAAGGGATCACCGACATTGAAGAGTATACACCAGAGCATGTTCAAGAAAAATATGGGCTGAAGCCGCTTCAAATTATTGATATGAAAGGGCTGATGGGCGACTCATCAGATAATATTCCGGGTGTGCCAGGCGTTGGTGAAAAAACAGCGATTAAGCTGTTGAAGCAATTTCATTCTGTCGAAGCGCTGCTGGAGGCGATTGATCAAGTAAGCGGAGCAAAGCTGAAAGAAAAACTGACTGAACATAAAGATATGGCTGTTATGAGCAAGCAGCTGGCCACTATTTTACGAACTGTACCACTTGAGCTGGCAATGGAACGGCTTGTATACAATGGCGCAAACGATGATGAACTGTATGATTTATACCGTGACCTCGAATTTAAAACGCTCCTTGAAGGTATATATCGGACGGCCGAAGCAGAACAAATGACAGACGTGTCATTTACGATCGTCACAGAACCGGAAGCGGCTCATTTTAAACAAGCAGACGCCGTTTATGTGGAAATGATGGATGTGAATTATCATAGAGCGCCGATTGCGGGTATCGCTGTATCCGGCAATGGACATACCATTTTTATGTCTGGGGAAACGGCTATTTCGTCTCTTGCGTTTAAACAATGGGCAGAGAACCAATCGGCTCGAAAAACGGTTTTTGATGCGAAACGGACTGTTATTGCACTGCGACGCCATGGTATTGAGATTGCCGGTGTTGACTTTGATGTATTTCTTGCTTCTTATTTGATCAATCCGTCCGAATCGCCAGAAGATTTTGCGGCTGTGGCGAAACTGCACGGCGAAACGGGAATCGCATCAGATGAAGCGGTTTATGGCAAAGGCGCAAAGCGTGCGCTTCCGGCAGAAGAGGTGTATGCAAAACATGTTAGTGCCAAGGCGGAAGCATTAAGCCGTCTCGATGAAACGTGCCGGCACGAGCTGTCCCAAAATAGTCAAAACGAATTATTGGATGAGCTTGAACTGCCGCTGGCGCTCATTTTAGCGGATGTGGAATCAGAGGGTGTCCGTGTTGATATAAACCGATTAAATGAAATGGGCACAGAATTGAAAAAACGGCTTGCTGAAATGGAACAGACGATTCATACACTTGCCGGAACCGATTTTAATATTAATTCGCCGAAGCAGCTAGGGGTTATTTTATTTGAGAAGCTTGGATTGCCGACACTGAAAAAAACAAAGACAGGCTATTCTACATCCGCTGATGTGCTGGAAAAATTAGCACCGTCACATGAAATTGTTCAGCATATCCTGGATTATCGCCAAATCGGCAAACTGCAGTCTACATACATCGAAGGGCTGCTTAAAGTTGTGGATCCGGACACGTGCAAAATTCACACGCGCTTTAATCAAGCTTTAACTCAAACAGGGCGGCTCAGCTCGACTGATCCAAATCTGCAAAATATTCCGATCCGCTTGGAAGAAGGACGGAAAATCCGGCAGGCGTTTATTCCGGAAAAAGCGGACTCCGTCATGTTTGCGGCTGATTATTCGCAAATTGAGCTACGGGTGTTAGCTCATATAAGCGGGGATGAAAAACTGATTGACGCATTTAAGCACGGGCTCGATATTCATACCGCAACCGCAATGGAAGTGTTCCATGTTAAGGAAAGTGTTGTAACATCTAATATGCGGCGCCAGGCAAAGGCGGTTAATTTCGGTATTGTTTATGGCATTAGTGATTATGGCTTGTCACAAAATCTTGGAATTACCCGGAAAGACGCAGCTGAATTTATTGGCCGTTATTTAAAGACGTATCCAGGTGTCAAAGAATACATGGACACGATTATTCGTGAAGCAAAAGAAAAAGGCTACGTGACAACACTGCTAAATCGTCGCCGCTATCTCCCGGAAATAACGAGCCGCAACTTTAATTTGCGTTCGTTCGGTGAGCGTACGGCAATGAATACGCCGATTCAAGGAAGTGCAGCCGATATTATTAAAAAAGCGATGATTGATGTCGCCGAGCGGCTTGAGCAGGAACAATTAACATCCAAGCTGTTATTACAGGTGCACGATGAACTGATCTTTGATGTGCCAAAAGAAGAAATTGATCAAATGGAACGTATTGTACCGGAGGTCATGGAGCATGCTTTTGAGCTGGATGTCCCGCTCAAAGTGGACTATTCATTTGGACCGACATGGTACGATGCAAAGTAAGGAGAGAGAAGTATGCCGGAATTACCGGAAGTAGAAACAGTCCGCCGCACATTATTAGACCTTGCGGCGGGCAAAACGATAGCTGGCGTCGATATACGCTGGCCAAAAATGATTAAGCAGCCGGAAGCCGAACCATTTCGTGATGCGCTAGTTGGTGAAACGATCCGATCAATCGACCGCCGTGGGAAATTTTTAATTTTCCAGCTGGATCATTACGCGCTTATTTCGCATTTACGGATGGAAGGCAAATTCAGTGTTAATCAATCATCTGAACCGGAAGCACCACATACACACGTTGTCTTTTCATTTACAGACGGCAGTGAGCTTCGCTACCGGGACGTTCGCAAATTCGGTACGATGCATTTAACAGCAAAAGGAACAGAAAACGAACTTTCTTCTTTAAAAGCACTTGGTCCGGAGCCGTTTGATGAACGCTTTACACCAGAATATTTACATGAAAAGCTGCAAAAAACATCTAGACAAGTGAAAACGGCGCTTCTTGATCAAATTATTGTTACTGGCCTTGGGAATATTTATGTGGATGAAGTATTGTTTCGGTCACGTGTGCATCCACATCGGGTTAGCAGGACGATTACGAAAGAAGAAGCAAAACAAATCCACTTGTATACAATTAGCGTATTAGCAGAAGCAGTCGAAAGAGGCGGAAGTACGATTCGAACTTATCTTAACAGCCAAGGGCAAAAAGGGACGTTTCAAGAAGTATTGAACGTATATGGACGTGCAGGGGAAGCTTGTGTAGAATGCGGAGCGGAAATTGTGAAGATGAAAACCGGCGGACGTGGCACACATATTTGCCTGCACTGTCAGCCGCTTGAAGGTTCAGTATGATTATTGGATTAACCGGTGGAATTGCAAGCGGGAAAAGCACAGTCAGCAGCCTGCTCAAAGAAAAGGGGTTTACAGTTATCGACGCAGATATCGCCGCCCGCGCTGTTGTCATGCCAGGGCAGCCAGCACTACTGAAAATTGTTGAGGTGTTTGGCAGTGAGATCTTAGCACTAGATGGAACATTGAATCGTGAAAAGCTCGGATCAATCATTTTCCATGATGAATCCAAACGAAAACAGCTAAATGACATTGTTCACCCGGCTGTCCGAGCATGGATGCTGTCTGAAAAGAACAACGCAATTGAGGCGGGGCACGAAACGATTATTTTTGATATTCCTCTTTTATTTGAAAGCAAGCTCACATGGATGGCAGACCGTACATTGCTTATTTACGTTGAACCAGCTGTTCAGCTAAAACGGCTTATGGATCGAAATGGTTATACAGAGCAAGAAGCTGCTGCCCGGATTCAGTCCCAGATGCCTATTCATGAGAAAAAAGCGCTCGCCGATGACATAATCGACAATAGTGAAACAATCGAAAAAACAATAGAGCAACTCAGCAACTGGATAACCCGATTAGGACTCGAATCTTAATCGGGTCTTTTTGTGTCCCTTTCTTCAAAATTAACTGATTTATTTTATTGGGTCATTTTATTATTTCTTTTTCACTTTAATGTGTTATACTAAATTCAGATAATAAATATAAAGTATAACACTAATTCGTGGGAGGCCCTCATTTATGATGAAAGCAAAAGTAGCAATTAACGGATTTGGCCGGATTGGCCGCATGGTGTTTCGCAAAGCGATTTTGGACGATGACCTTGATATTGTAGCGGTGAACGCCAGCTATCCGGCGGAAACTCTTGCTCATTTGCTCAAATACGATACGAATCATGGGAAATTCGAAGGGGATGTGCAAACAGAAGGAGATGCCCTTATTATTAATGGGAAACGGGTTCAGCTTCTTTCCAGCCGGGATCCACTCGAACTTCCGTGGGACAAACTTGGTATCGACATTGTCATCGAAGCGACGGGCAAATTTAACGCACGTGAAAAAGCAGCGCTTCATTTGCAGGCAGGAGCAAAAAAAGTGGTCCTCACTGCGCCAGGGAAAAATGAAGACGTGACCATCGTAATGGGGGTAAATGAAGAAGTGCTGGACGTAGAGAAACACGAGATTATTTCAAATGCATCTTGCACAACAAACTGTCTTGCACCGGTTGCCAAAGTACTCGATGAACAATTTGGCATCGAAAATGGCCTAATGACAACCGTTCATGCCTACACAAATGACCAAAAAAATATTGATAATCCACATAAAGATTTACGCCGTGCCCGTGCTTGCGCCCAGTCGATCATTCCGACGTCAACCGGTGCGGCTAAAGCACTGTCACTCGTTTTGCCGCAGCTAAAAGGAAAGGTGCACGGCATGGCGCTTCGTGTGCCAACATCTAACGTGTCGCTCGTCGACCTTGTTGTGGATGTAAAACGGCCGGTAACAGTAAAAGAAGTAAATGACGCATTTAAAGAAGCTGCTGCTGGCCAATTAAAAGGGATTTTAGATTTTACAGAAGAACCGCTTGTGTCAGTTGATTTTAATACAAACCCGCATTCTTCTACAGTTGATGGACTGACAACAATTGTGATGGGTGACAGCAAAATAAAAGTGCTTGCTTGGTACGATAATGAGTGGGGCTACTCTTGCCGGGTCGTTGATCTTGTCCATTTTGTGGCGGAACAAATGAAGAAAAGAGTCTATATTTCTGCTTAAATCAAGCAACGAACAGCTCCGGTGCCTGCCGGAGTTTTTCTTTTGGGAAAAATAAAAGAAACTTGTTGCAAAATGTTGTAGCAGGTCGTATACTCAAATTTGTGAAATAAATGCTTAAAGGGTTAGGACCTCTTCGGACTAACTTTCCCCCGTGGCAGTGATCACTTTTACAATTGATTCAAAAACTACTTTGTAAAAGGGGGAACGATCATGGAAACAATGGGTCGTCACGTCATTTCAGAATTATGGGGCTGCAATTTTGACAAATTAAACGATATGGAAGTCATCGAGAGAACATTTGTCGACGCCGCTCTTAAATCAGGTGCGGAAATTCGCGAAGTCGCGTTCCACAAGTTTGCTCCGCAGGGAGTCAGTGGAGTCGTCATTATCTCCGAGTCTCACTTAACGATTCATAGCTTCCCGGAACATGGATACGCAAGCATTGACGTTTATACATGTGGGGATCTGGATCCAAATATTGCTGCGAACTATATTGCAGATGCGCTTGAAGCTGAAACGCGCGAAACGATTGAGATGCCGCGTGGCATGGGTCCTGTGCGCGCACAACTTAAAGAAACTGCAAACGTTATGTAAACAAAACGGGGTGTATGAACTTTCATACACCTCTTTTCTATTTTCATGACGTCTTTTTTTTAGTATGATAAAGGATAAAGACAAGACCTGCACGATGCAGGTCACGAATGCGTTGCGGTTGATGCCGCATTAGTAGCATTTGATCCGGGCCCACATGATGTGGGTCACAAATGCGTTGCGGCACGATGCCGCGTTATTAGCATTTGATCCGGGCCCACATGATGTGGGTCACAAATGCGTTGCGGCACGATGCCGCGTTATTAGCATTTGATCCTTAAAATCGGAGTTGATTTGATCATGATTTGCCCTGACTGCCGTTTTAACGGGACGAAAGTAGTCGATTCGCGCCCGGCAGATGACGGGCATTCCATCCGTCGGCGCCGCGAATGTGAAAAATGTGGCTACCGGTTTACGACGTTTGAACGTGTCGAGCATATACCTCTCATTGTCGTAAAAAAAGAAGGGATGCGCGAAGAATTTAACCGTGAGAAAATGCTCCGCGGACTGATAAAAGCTTGTGAGAAACGGCCGGTACCACTCGGAACACTTGAGAAAATGACAGCCGACATTGAACGGGATCTGCGTGCAAAAGGTGTATCCGAGGTGCAGTCGGATGAAGTGGGCGAAATGGTTATGGACCGGCTGTCGGCGATTGACGAAGTAGCCTATGTCCGGTTTGCATCCGTTTACCGGCAATTTAAAGATATTAACGTGTTTTTAGACGAGTTAAAAGACATTATTAACAAAGAAAAATAAAATCCCGGGAGATCTTGCTCCGGGCTTTTTTCTTCTTATCTAAAGAAGGCATTGAGGTGAACAGCATGAATCGGCACTGGAATGAAATGCAGCCTGCCGACGCGTATACGATTACAGTGTCCGGCTGTGTGGACAGCCTTGAGCAAAAAGTGATCACGCTTTTGTACCAGCCGCTAATTGGTGCGCAAGCGCTCAGCTTGTACATGACCATGTATGCGGAAGTGGAGGACGGCAAGCTGTCATCAGGCAGCGCGCCGCATTATCACTTAATGAATACGCTCGGCTGCAGTCCGCAGCAAATATATGAAGATCGGCTGAAGCTTGAAGGAATTGGTTTGTTAAAAACATATGTGAAAAAAACAGAAGAAAGCCGGGGGTTTTTATACGAATTATTGCCGCCGCTCGCACCGGATCAATTTTTTACAGACGGCTTATTAAATGTTTTTTTGTACCGGAAAATTGGCAAGCCTCATTTTTTGCGGCTGAAGCGGATGTTTTGTGACCGTGAGCCGAAGTCGCCTGATTTCCGTGATGTGACACACGCCTTTGCTGACGTGTTTTCAACAGGTTATATGGATGCGCAGGAAGCAGAACTGGACAGCACACCGGAGCCAGGCAGCCGTTTAGCCTCAAAAGGCACCAAAACAGGACCCGTTTTAAATGAATCTTTTGATTTTTCCGCGCTTGAGCGTGCGTTAAAAGATGCGTTAATACCCGCCTCTTCTTTGACACCATTTATAAAAGAAACGCTTAAAAAGCTGTCATTTTTATATGGGATCAGACCGCTTGATATGAAAAACCTGGTCCTGTCTTCGTTAAATGAACAAGATGAAATTGACGTGGATGAGCTTCGGAAGTCGGCTCGTAATGCGTATCAATTTGAATCGGGTGGACGTTTGCCGGATATGACACCCCGTATTCAAAAGCAGGAGGGCGCAGCAAATGCTGAACCGAAAACACAAGAAGAAAAGCTTGTTTTCCATTGTGAATCGGTCACCCCGTATCAAATGATCGTTGATATATCTGATAGAGCGCCTTCATCTGTTGATATGAAATTAATTGAACAAGTTATGCTTCAGTACAATTTCACGCCGGGAGTAATGAATGCACTCATTCAATATGTTATGCTGAAATCAAATATGAAGCTGTCAAAAAGCTTTATGGACAAAATTGCGGCGCAATGGGCACGGAAAAAAATTAAAACAGCCAAAGAAGGCATTGAGCTCGCCAAAAGTGAGCAAAAGCAGTCGGATGAATGGACGAAATCAAAAAGTTCACCAAAATCAGCTGGAACCCGAAAAGCAACCCGGCAGGAAAAACTGCCATCCTGGTTCACTGAAAAAGAAGAAAAGCCGGAAACAGTTGACCAAAGCTTTGAAGAAGAGAAAAAGAAGCTAGAGGAAGCACTTCGAAAACGAACAGAGAGGGCGTCGGCCGGTGAAAAAGATTAATGAAGCACTCGGGAAAATGAAAGCGTCGCCCGGGTTTAATGAACAGTACGAACAGACGAAGCGGGAAGTGCTGTCAGATAAGACGGTTCAATCATTTATTAAAGAACATGAGCTGGGCGAAAAAGAAGTAGCGCGCGCGATAGGAAAACTATATGAATATACATCTCAAAGCCATAACTGCGGTAAATGTCCGTCTCTTGATGGATGCATCAATGTGATGGCCGGTTTTGAACCGGAGCTCGCTATGCGTTATAAAGCAGTGGAGCTTGATTACAAACGCTGTTCGTGGAAAATTCGCGATGACGAAATGAAGCATTTAAGGCGGCATGTAAAAAGTCTTTATATGCCGGGTGACGTACTGAAAGCTACATTTGCACAAGTAGAGCTTGATAATCGAAGCCGGTTGAGCGCAGTGTCAACGGCGAAAGATTTTGTGGATGGATACAAGCTGGGAGAAACGTCAAAAGGCTTGTACATACATGGGAAATTTGGTGTTGGAAAATCCTTTTTGTTTGGCGCGATTGCCAATGAACTAGCTGAAAAACATATTGCATCAATGATAGTTTATTTTCCGGAATTCGTCCGTGAAATGAAACAGTCACTCAGTGACCAGTCGACAGGGGCGAAAGTAGAGGCAGTTAAGTCAGCTCCTGTCCTCATGATCGACGATATCGGCGCGGAGACGATGTCAAGCTGGATTCGTGATGATATACTGGGCACGATTTTACAGCATCGAATGTTAGAAGGACTCCCGGTTTTATTTACATCGAATTTTAATTATGCGGAGCTTGAGCATCATTTAACCCATTCACAGCGCGGAGAATCAGAAGCATTAAAAGCGGCGCGGATTATGGAGCGCATTAAATATTTAACAGTTCCGGTTGAGATGGCTGGTGCAAACCGGCGGCAATAAGAAAAGCGCAAGGCGCCTGCTTATTGGCGACAAGCATAAGACGAGGACTGGCGGAGGCGCTTTTTGCCTCCAGAAGGGCTTGGCTTATGACCTCGAGCCGATGGCGCCTGGAGCTGGACAACGCTCAAAACATATACTTTCGTATCTTACGAAAATCGCCCTTGATTTTGAATGGGATGGGTACTATAATAACGTCATATGAAAAGCTAAGACAGGGACATGTTTCATTTGGGACGTCTTTAGAGAGGGAAAGCATCGGCTGCAACTTTCCCGTCACGAACAAATGTTTTTACCACCCTCGAGCTCTGCTTCTGAATCAATTCGATTAAGAAGCGGCGGCACCAGACCGTTATCTGACTGCAATTGAGCCGGGGGTTACCCTCGGAAAGTTGGGTGGAACCGCGATTAAACCTCGCCCCTTCGTTTATGGAGGAGCGGGGTTTTTTGTCGTTTTTAGAAAAAAGGAGGCAACACACATGTCGATTCAATTAACATTTCCGGATGGAGCCGTAAAGGAATTTCCCACTGGAACAACAATGGAGGATGTCGCACAGTCGATCAGTCCGGGGCTGCGCAAAAAAGCACTAGCCGGTAAAGTAGCCGGTACGCCCATTGATTTAAAAACACCGATTGAACAAGACGGTTCGATTGAAATTATCACGCCGGATCATGCAGACGCATTAGGAATTTTGCGCCACAGTACAGCGCACTTAATGGCGCAGGCGCTCAAGCGTATATATGGTGCGGACAAAGTAAAGCTTGGTGTCGGCCCGGTTATTGAAGGCGGTTTTTATTATGATATTGATTTAGACGAGTCGATTACGCCGGAAGATTTGCCGGTCATCGAAAAAGAAATGAAAAAAATCATTAATGAAAATGTGCCGGTTGTCCGCAAAGAAGTAACACGCGATGAAGCAAAAGCGTTTTACGAAGAAATTGGCGATGAATACAAAATTGAACTTCTTGAAGCGATTCCGGCTGACGAAATAGTGACACTTTACGAGCAGGGCGATTTTACTGACCTTTGCCGAGGCGTACATGTGCCGTCAACTGGCAAACTGAAAGAATTCAAATTACTAAATATTGCCGGCGCGTACTGGCGGGGAAATTCTGATAATAAAATGCTTCAGCGCATTTACGGTACAGCATTCTTCAAAAAAGAAGAGCTTGAGCATCATTTGAAAATGATTGAGGAAGCAAAAGAGCGTGATCATCGTAAAATTGGGAAAGAGCTTGATTTATTTACAAATTCTCAAAAGGTTGGTCAAGGACTTCCGCTTTGGCTCCCGAAAGGTGCAACAATCCGACGTATTATCGAGCGCTACATTGTCGATAAGGAAGTAAGCCTTGGATATGACCACGTGTATACACCGGTAATGGGAAGCGTGGAATTGTATAAAACGAGCGGACACTGGGACCATTACCAGGACGGCATGTTCCCGGTTATGGAAATGGACAATGAAGACCTTGTGCTTCGTCCAATGAACTGCCCACATCACATGATGATTTACAAAAATGACATTCATAGCTACCGTGAATTGCCAATCCGTATTGCTGAGCTTGGCACAATGCACCGCTATGAAATGTCAGGTGCTCTTGCTGGCTTGCAGAGAGTCCGCGGCATGACACTAAATGATGCACACATTTTCGTTCGTCCAGATCAAATTAAAGATGAGCTGAAGCGTGTTGTGGAGCTCGTTCTGGCTGTTTACAAGGACTTTGACTTAAACGATTATTCATTCCGTTTGTCCTATCGTGATCCGGAGAACACAGAAAAATATTACGATGACAATGAAATGTGGGAAAAAGCGCAGGCGATGTTGAAAGAAGCAATGGATGAACTTGGTATGGAGTACGTAGAGGCGGAAGATGAAGCTGCATTTTACGGACCGAAGCTTGACGTACAGGTAAAAACGGCGCTTGGCAAAGAAGAAACATTGTCAACCGTTCAACTGGACTTCTTATTGCCGGAGCGTTTTGACTTAACATATGTCGGTGAAGACGGCAAGCAGCATCGTCCGGTTGTTATCCACCGCGGCGTTGTATCAACGATGGAACGGTTTGTCGCTTTCTTGATTGAAGAATACAAAGGTGCGTTCCCAACATGGCTTGCACCGGTACAGGTTCAAATCATCCCGGTATCGAATGAAGTTCATTATGACTATGCAAAACAATTGAAAGATCAATTGAAGTCAGCAGGCATCCGTGTTGAAATGGATAGCCGCGAAGAAAAGCTCGGCTATAAAATTCGCGAGTCGCAAATGAAGAAAATTCCATACATGCTTGTTGTTGGCGACAAAGAGCTTGAAAGCGGCTCGGTTAATGTCCGTAAATACGGCGAACAACAGTCGGAAACGATGTCTTTCGACGATTTTCGCGAGCATGTCCAAAAAGAAGGCAAGCGTTAAGAAAAAAACTATTGTTTTTTTTGAAAAGCAATGGTATGATTTAAAACGTTGGTTCTTTCAGTAGTCTACTGGACATTTGAAAGAAGATATGATATAGTTACTTAGGTGAATAAAACACAATATAAAAGAAAGCAGAAGCACCCGCTTCTCACCTCGTCTGACAAAAAAGTTGGCAGGTTGACATGGTAAACAACAAAGCTGTTTAGTCGGCTTTTTACTGGCGGGGCATCTACTTCAGATGCTCCGCCTTTTTCATGCAAGCAGTGCGCTTATCTTTTAAACAGTGTTTTCTCAAATGACCTGGAGGTGGCTTATTATTAGCAAAGACATGAATTTAAACGAAGGCATCCGTGCCCGTGAAGTACGCTTGATTGACCAAAATGGTGAGCAGCTCGGCATTAAACAAAAACGTGAAGCCCTTGAAATTGCCGGCCGCGTTAATCTTGACCTTGTGCTTGTTGCTCCGAATGCGAAACCGCCGGTAGCCCGTATTATGGACTATGGCAAATTCAAATTCGAGCAGCAGAAGAAAGACAAGGAAGCCCGCAAAAACCAAAAAATCATCCAATTGAAAGAAGTGCGTCTCAGCCCAAGCATTGATGACCACGATTTCGATACAAAACTTCGCAATGCGATTAAGTTTTTGGAAAAGGGTGACAAAGTAAAAGCATCGATCCGATTTAAAGGACGTGCGATTACGCATAAAGAAATCGGCCAGCGTGTACTTGACCGCTTTGCAGAAGCGTGCAAGGACGTTGCGACAATTGAGTCTAAGCCGAAAATGGATGGCCGTAGTATGTTCCTTATTATGGCGTCGAAAAACGAAAAGTAAACCAGTTTGAGGAGGAAGTCGAAATGCCAAAAATGAAAACTCACCGTGGTTCTGCCAAACGTTTCAAGAAAACAGGTTCAGGTAAACTGAAACGTTCCCACGCTTATACAAGTCACTTATTTGCAAACAAATCTACAAAGCAAAAACGTAAATTGCGCAAAAGTGCAATGGTTTCTAAAGGCGATTTCAAACGCATTCGCCATATGCTTGACAATCTGTAAGAAAATCAACGCAACATCATTAGGAGGGAAATAGTATGCCACGCGTAAAAGGCGGTACTGTAACACGCAAACGTCGTAAAAAGGTTCTTAAGTTAGCAAAAGGTTATTTCGGTTCGAAACATCGTTTATATAAAGTTGCCAATCAACAAGTTATGAAATCCCTGCAATATGCATACCGGGATCGCCGTAACAAAAAACGTGATTTCCGCAAATTGTGGATCACGCGTATTAACGCAGCTGCACGTATTAACGGTCTTTCTTACAGCCGTTTAATGCACGGCTTGAAACTTGCCGGCATCGAAGTAAACCGCAAAATGCTTGCTGATCTTGCAGTCAGCGATGAAAAAGCATTTACACAGCTTGCAGAAGCTGCAAAAAAACAACTAGGCTAATTTTAGCTTTGAAACCGTCCTGACTTCTTGTCAGGACGGTTTTTTGTTTTGTTTATAATGAATGGACGCAAATCCTTCCAAGTGTGCACAAATTATGCGCTTTCGCAGTAAGTTTGCTAAAATAGATGAGGAGGTGCGGCAGTGTCTATTGTTTTTATTTATTTTATAGCGATTAACTTTATCACGTACGTCACCATGGCGAACGATAAGAAAAAAGCACGGAAAAATCAGTATCGAACGAGAGAACGAACACTTTGGCTATTGGCCTTATTAGGCGGTGCACCCGGTGGCTTTATCGCCATGCAGACATATCGCCACAAAACAAAGCATAACGCTTTTAAATATGGCATGCCGGCTTTAGCTGTAATTGATTTATTACTTCTCGCAATGACTGGAGGGACTGCGATTTGAATATTGAAAAATTGTATAACATGCAGCGAGGACTTGATGAATACATAAAAAAAGGTCATGACTTGGAAGGCGTCGATTTGTTTGACCAAAAGGTGCTGGCATTGCTGGTAGAAATAGGCGAATTGGCCAATGAGACGCGCTGTTTTAAATTTTGGAGCAAAAAAGGGCCATCCGAACGAAATGTCATTTTAGAAGAATTTGTCGATGGTGTTCATTTTATTTTATCACTTGGCCTTTTAACAAATAATAGAGCGGAGCCTGAAAAAGAAGTATCGGCTGAAACAGCAACGGTACAGTTCTTACATGTGATGGAATCCGTTCACACTTTTCAAAAAACAAAATCAGAAGGTGATTATGGGCTGCTCCTGAACCGCTATTTTGCATTAGGAGATATGCTTGGCTTTTCATCTGATGAAGTTGAACGGGCATATATCGCCAAAAATGAAGTAAACTACGAACGACAGCAATCGGGCTATTAATAAAAAAGGGGAGTGTATTAATGAAGAAACTTGACCAAACGTTAACCATGTTAAAAGAATTAACTGATGCAAAAGGTATTGCCGGCAACGAGCGTGAAGTGCGCGATGTCATGCAAAAATACATCGAACCATTTGCCGAAGAAGTGACAACAGACGGGCTAGGCAGCTTAATCGCAAAAAAAACAGGTGATGCGAACGGTCCAAAAATTATGGTAGCCGGTCACTTGGATGAAGTCGGTTTTATGGTCACACGTATTGATGACAAAGGGTTTATTCGTTTTCAAACGGTTGGCGGATGGTGGAGCCAGGTGATGCTCGCACAACGTGTCACAATCGTCACGCGTAAAGGCGATGTGACGGGTGTGATCGGTTCAAAACCGCCGCACATTTTGCCGGCAGAAGCACGCAAAAAACCAGTTGATATTAAAGATATGTTCATCGATATCGGTGCATCAAGCCGTGAGGAAGCAACTGAATGGGGTATTCGTCCAGGTGATATGGTCGTGCCGTATTTTGAATTTACGGTCATGAACAATGAAAAAATGCTGCTTGCAAAAGCGTGGGATAACCGAATCGGCTGTGCGATTGCGATTGACGTCATGAAATACGTACAGAATAAACAGCATGCCAACGTTGTATATGGCGTTGGAACAGTACAGGAAGAAGTTGGTTTACGCGGTGCGAAAACGTCCGCTCACCAAATTGGGCCGGATATCGCGTTTGGTGTTGATGTCGGGATTGCCGGTGACACGCCAGGTGTAACAGAAAAAGAAGCGATGGGTAAAATGGGTAAAGGGCCACAAATTATCTTGTACGACGCATCGATGGTTTCGCATAAAGGATTGCGCGATTTCGTGACGGATGTTGCGGATGAGCTTAACATCCCATACCAATATGATTCAATGGCGGGAGGCGGAACAGATTCCGGCGAAATTCATATGACGGCAAATGGCGTCCCCACTCTGTCGGTGACGATTGCGACGCGCTACATTCATTCCCATGCTGCGATGCTTCACCGGGATGATTACGAGAATGCAGTGAAGCTTCTCGGAGAAGTCATTCTTCGTTTGGACCGTGACACAGTTAATACAATTACATTTGACTAAAACAAAACCGCTCACAACGCTGTGAGCGGTTTTTTCTGTTATTGCAGAGCGGACGACATGCGCTCTAACACGACTTTTTGTTCTTCGGTTGTGCTTTTTTTCCAGAATAGTTCCAGCATAACACCAAGACCCGGCAGTGTTTTTTCTTCGCCGGTTGAAATCGCATCTTGGATCACTTCTGACAATTCATTTGGATTTTGACCATTTAAATTTTGAATCACTGCGCCTCGCAAATTCATGTTCATCCCTCCTCGTTTCTGTTATTTTCACCATAGCGGCGCCCATTATACAGAAAAATGCTATAATGAATGCGGTGAAAGGAGAATGACCGTGAATTATATCCAATCCGCGAACAATACACATATAAAACAACTGAATAAGTTATGGACAAAAAAAGAACGGGATAAAACCGGCCTTTATTTACTTGAAGGGTTTCATCTTGTTGAAGAAGCACTTCGTCATAAAGAATATATAGAGGAACTGCTTTTGTCCGAAGAAGCAGTTCCTCCGGCATCCTGGAATGTGGACGATTTGAACGTGACGATGATTTCTGCTGATGTCGCAAAAAAGCTGTCTGATACGGAAAATGGACAAGGCGTTTTTGCGTTATGCAGAAAGCAGGAAACAGTAGATTTACCGGATGGAACGACATTTTTGCTGCTCGATGCCGTGCAGGATCCGGGTAACATTGGTACAATGATTCGAACGGCTGATGCGGCAGGGCTTGATGCCGTTTTGCTTGGTCATGGATCAGGCGACCTGTACAATCCAAAAGTGCTTCGTTCGGCGCAGGGAAGCCATTTTCATCTGCCTGTTATGTCAATGGACTTAATGGATGCGATCGTAGAATTGAATAGCCGCAACGTTCCCGTGTATGGCACAGCACTTGAAGGCGCTGTTGATTACCGCGAAACAAATCCGGGTCCGTTCGCGCTCATTGTCGGCAACGAAGGCAGCGGTGTGCGTCAGGAGCTTTTGGGCATCACGACGAAAAATGTGTACATTCCGATTTATGGTCAAAGTGAATCACTTAATGTCGCGGTTGCTGCCGGCATTCTTCTGTATCATTTTCGGGAAAACAATTGAATTTCAAAAACGGGTTGTCTATAATAAGTAAGTATAAATTTGATAACCAAAAGGCAATGACGGAGAAAAGTACGCCATCCTTCTTTTTTTAGGAAGAAAATGCCCAGACTGAAAGCATTTTTAAAAAGAAATGGCCGAAGTTCACCTCCCGAGCCGGTGCTTGGACCACTTTTGTGTAAAGGCACACCGGTTTTTACCGTTATCTGAATGAAGTGAACGCGTGTTTTTTTTGCGCGTTAAAAAGGGTGGTACCGCGATATCAGAAGCCTCGTCCCTTTCCGGGAACGGGGCTTTTTTTGTTGCCAAAAAGGAGGAAAAAACGTGGAAGAACAGTTAAGAGGGCTGCAGGAAGAAGCGGTTATGAAAGCAGCGGCAGCGCAGGATTTAAAAGAACTGAATGACGTGCGTATCGCGTATCTTGGCAAAAAAGGGCCGGTTACAGAAGTATTAAAAGGCATGGGGAAGCTTACAGCAGAAGAACGTCCAAAAATGGGCGCGCTTGTGAATGTCGTCCGTGAAGCGATCACAAAAGCGATTGAAACAAAACAAGTATCGCTTGAATCAGAAGCGATTCAAAAGCAGCTGGCAGAAGAGTCGATTGATGTGACATTGCCAGGCCGTCCGGTGAAGCTTGGCGGCCATCATCCATTGACACGCGTGACAGAAGAAATTGAAGATTTATTTATTGGCATGGGCTATACAGTAGCGGAAGGACCGGAAGTGGAACAGGATTATTACAACTTCGAAGCGCTCAATTTGCCAAAAGGTCACCCGGCACGCGACATGCAGGATACATTCTACATTACGCCGGAACTTTTAATGCGTACGCATACGTCACCTGTCCAAGTGCGAACGATGCTGAAACATGCAGGCAAAGGACCAGTGAAAATTATTTGTCCAGGTAAAGTATACCGCCGCGACAGCGATGACGCGACGCATTCTCATCAATTCAACCAAATTGAAGGGCTTGTTGTCGGTGAAAACATCCGCATGAGCGACTTGAAAGGCACACTGGATGCTTTTGCGAAAAAAATGTTCGGCACGGACCGGGAAATCCGTCTTCGTCCAAGCTTTTTCCCTTTTACAGAGCCATCGGTTGAAGTCGATGTCAGCTGCATGTGCGGCGGCAAAGGCTGTTCGATTTGCAAGGGGACCGGCTGGATTGAAGTGCTTGGTGCCGGCATGGTACATCCGAATGTACTTGAAATGGCTGGCTTTGATTCAACGGTATATTCCGGTTTTGCTTTTGGCATGGGGCAGGAACGCATTGCGATGCTGAAATATGGCATTGATGACATACGCCATTTTTACACGAACGATCTTCGCTTTTTGCAGCAATTTTCTGTACACGAATAAGGAGGAATTCACACATGTTTGTTTCATATAAATGGCTGTCACAATATGTTGACATTGCCGATCAGACGCCGGAAGAACTGGCTGAAAAAATTACGCGTGCCGGTATTGAAGTGGAAGGCGTGGAAATGCCTGCTGCTGAAATGAAAGGCATTGTCGTCGGCTACGTGAAAACGCGCGAGCAGCACCCGAATGCCGATAAATTAAGCAAATGCCTTGTTGATGTGGGTGAAGAAGAGCCGGTCCAAATTATTTGCGGCGCAAAAAATGTGGATGCCGGTCAATATGTAGCGGTGGCAAGAACCGGTGCGGTATTGCCAGGCAATTTTAAAATTAAACGCGCAAAACTACGCGGCGAAGAATCAAACGGCATGATTTGCTCGCTGTCAGAACTGGGTATTGAAAGCCGCTTGAATCCGAAAGAATACGCTGAAGGCATTTTTAACTTCCCGAACGACGTAACGCCGGGAGAAGATGCACTCGCTGCGTTAAACCGAGACGATGCGATTTTAGAATTATCACTAACGCCAAACCGCTCCGATGCCCTAAGTATGATTGGTGTTGCATATGAAGTCGCAGCGATTTTAGGACGCGATGTAAAATTGCCGGAACTAAATCCGGTTGAAGCGGATGAGCAGGCATCTGATGCGATTCAAATTCGCATTGACGCGCCAGAAGACAATCCGGTTTACGTCGCCCGTGTTGTGAAAGGTGTGAAAATCGGCCCATCGCCGCTTTGGATGCAGACGCTTCTTATGAACGCTGGCGTACGTCCACATAACAACGTCGTGGACATTACAAACTACGTATTGATGGAATATGGGCAGCCGCTCCATGCGTTTGACCTTGACCGGCTTCAAACAGGTGAAATCGTCGTTCGCCGTGCAGAGGAAGGCGAGAAATTTGTCACGCTTGATAACGCAGAACGCACGCTGTCAGCAGAACAGCTTGTTATTACAAACGGCCAAGAGCCTATTGCGCTTGCCGGCGTGATGGGCGGCGCCAATTCAGAAGTAACAGAACAGACTGTCAACGTATTGATTGAGTCTGCTTATTTTAACAGCCAGATCGTTCGCGCCGCTTCAAAAGCACACGGGCTTCGTTCAGAAGCAAGTGCCCGCTTTGAAAAAGGCGTGGATCCTGCTCGCGTGCAGGCATCATGTGATCGGGCGGCCGAACTCATGACGGAGCTTGCAGGCGGAACTGTTCTTTCTGGTAGTGTTATTGCAGGCGAATATGCACCTGAACCTAAAAAAGTGTCGATTACGCTTGATCGGTTGAATACGCGCCTTGGCACAGAGCTGCAAATGGGCGGCGTCGAAGACATTTTCAGCCGTCTGAAGTTTACGACTGAAACAAATGGCGATGAAATTACCGTAACAGTACCGACGCGACGCGGTGATATTACCATTCCGGAAGATTTAACGGAAGAAGTGGCGCGTCTTTACGGATATGACCACATTCCGCTCACACTGCCGGAAGGAGAATCGCTGCCAGGCGGATTATCACCTTACCAGCTCGGCCGCCGCGTTGTCCGCCGTTATTTAGAAGGCGCCGGATTCAATCAGGCGGTCACATATTCGTTAACATCCGAAAAACGGGCGGCTCAATTTTCGTTTGAGAAACGCAAGCCAGTCGCGCTTGCGATGCCGATGAGTGAAGAACGTGCGTACTTGCGTGAGAGCCTGCTGCCGCATTTAGTGGAAGCGGCTGCGTACAACAGTGCCCGTCAAATGGGCTCTGTCGCTTTATACGAAACAGGTTCTGTTTACTTAAATGAAGGCGAAAATGTACAGCCGAAAGAAGAGGAACGACTTGCCGGTATTATAACAGGAATGTGGCAGGAGCATTTATGGCAAGGAGAGAAAAAAGCAGCTGATTTCTTCACCGTCAAAGGTGTCATTGAAGGAGTGGTCGCACGCCTAGGCTTAATGGACCGGTTGTCATTCCAAAAAGCAGCACCGGAAGGATTCCATCCAGGCCGGACAGCAAGTGTTCTTTTCGATGAGCAGCCAATCGGTGTGATCGGCCAGCTTCATCCGTCATTTGCGAAAGAAGTCGATTTAAAAGAAGCGTATTTATTTGAATTAAAGCTGGATGTTTTATTAAATGCTGCGCGTAAAGACTTAGCGTACGTGCCAATTCCACGCTTTCCATTCATCAGCCGTGATATCGCGCTCGTTGTGGACAGAACAGTCGAATCTGCATCGCTCGAAGGAATCATTAAAGAAGCAGGCGGATCGCTGCTGACGAACGTCCACGTGTTTGATGTATACGAAGGAGACCGGATGGAAGCAGGCAAGAAATCTGTCGCATTCGCTTTAACATATGTCAATCTGGACAAAACATTAACAGACGAAGAAGTCACTGCGGTGCATGAAAAAGTGCTTGCCGCGCTGAAGGAAAAAGCAGACGCAGATTTGCGGGCATAAAGTAAATGGGCTGTGCAGAGGGATAAAATATTCCTTTTGCACAGCCTATTTATATTGTTTGAAGGATGACCCCGCCGGCTAATTAAAGGAATTAAAGACCTCTGACAATCCGTTTCGCTTTTTCCGTATTGGCAAAATGAAGCTTCGTAAAGGGGCGCAGAACGCTTTCGTCGTATGTTTGAATCAGCCGGGCCGCCGCTTTGTCCACAATGGAACCGGCGCCTTTTGGAATGGGAAAACCTGCTTTTTCAGACAATATGTCCATTTCTTTTAAGAATGCATAACGCGCTAAAATGGAGGCAGCGGCAACCGAACTATGAATGCTTTCGCCTTTCGTGCTGAAAAAGACGTTTTCCTGCACGATATTTTTCTGTCCTGTTAAGTGGCGGTAATAAATCGGCTTTTCGGCAAATTGGTCAATGAGCACAGCTTCTGGTTTTTCGGGCGCGATCTTATCAAGAAGCTTGCCGAGCGCCTGATTGTGCAAGATTGCTTTGATTTTTCCTTGTGACATGCCGCTTTCTTGTAAATCATTATACTTTTCATTTCGTAAAATAAGCAGGCTGTACGGAATATCTTTCAACAGTTTTTTTGCAACTAACACAATTTCAGGATCTTTCATATCTTTTGAATCCCGGACCCCAAGTGCTTTCAGCTCTGCAATCCGGCTTTTTTCGACAAAAGCGGCGACGACCGTGATCGGACCAAAATAATCGCCTGTTCCGACTTCATCGCTCCCGATCACTGACATCCCTGCAAAACCATCCGGCAGATTTCCGCTTGGTGCTGAAGGTTTTTTTGGTTTTGGTTTGGCTGTTTGCCCGTCCCATTTTGCTGATTCTCGCTCCGCATTTTTCCCTTGAAACAGCACTTTTCCTGAACGGTAGCCTGTCACAGAACAGCCATCCCTTTTAGCGGCAAAGACAGCTCCAGCGGGCAGAGTGGCCGGAACACCATAATAGTTCTTCATTTTTTGTAATGTATCGTTGTTTACAACAAGCACAGTATGACTCAATTCGACATCCTCCAGACTTTCTTCCTTTTCACGGTAAATAACTCATGGTATGATATATAACAGAATTGCAACAGAAATGGGGGCCTTGCATTTGTCGGATGGACAAAAGACTCGCCTAACAGTTGACATTTACGGAAATCAGTATACGATTATCGGAACTGAATCAGAATACCATATTCGCTGTGTAACGGAAATGGTTGATGACAAAATGCGTGAACTCGGCAGCCGTAATGCTTCGCTCGATACGCAGAAAATTGCGGTGCTGACGGCTGTTAATATGGTGAATGATTACTTAAAGATGGAAGAAGAATTAGAGCAGATGAAAATGGAATTAAGCCACATGAAAAACCGGAATGCCGTCAACGGCTGAAAAACTTCTCTCCTATTTGGTAGAGAAGTTTTTTTCTGCTACTATTAAAGAAAAGCAGGTGACATCAGGCTGTTGGCAAACGCTTGTTTTCAATCAGCCTCATGTCTCACTTTTTTTAAAATCTGAGGTGACGTGAATGGTAAATAAAAAAGATATTATTCGATTGCTTGAAAAAATTGCGATTTACATGGAGTTAAAAGGAGACAACCCATTTAAAATATCCGCATTCCGAAAAGCGGCAGCAGCGCTTGAACAGGATGAACGCAGCCTTTCTGAGATTGATGACGTGACGAAATTATCGGGAATCGGAAAAGGAACTGCCGCTGTTATTACAGAGTATATTGAAACGGGAGAATCGACGGTGCTGACAGAACTGTCTGGAGAAGTGCCTGAAGGGCTCATGGCACTTTTAGGACTGCCGGGTCTTGGCGGCAAGAAAATTGCCAAACTATATAAAGAACTTGGCATTACGAACATGATCGAATTAAAAACTGCGTGTGAAGAGAACCGCGTGCAGGCTCTTGCCGGATTTGGTGCGAAAACAGAAGAGAAAATTCTTGCGGCTGTTGAAAAGTCAGGCACGCAGCCGGACCGTCTGCCGATCATGTACGTACTGCCGATCGCAGAGCGTATAGAAGGTTATTTGGACAGTCTAGCTGAAATTAACCGTTTTTCACGGGCAGGCAGCTTGCGTCGATTGCGTGAAACAGTAAAAGATCTCGATTTTATAGTAGCAACGGAGCAGCCGGAAAAAGTAAAAGAACATCTTCTTGCCATGCTGGATATAAAAGAAGTGATTGCCGCCGGTCCGACAAAAGTGTCAGTTATTATTGAAGGAGACTTTGATTTATCGATTGACTTCCGGATTGTGTTGCCGGATCAGTTTGCCAGCGCACTCCACCATTTTACCGGCTCGAAAGACCATAACGTGAAAATTCGCCAAATTGCGAAAGAACGCAATGAGAAAGTAAGCGAATATGGGATTGAGCAGCCGGATGGAAGCGTTAAAACCTTTGACAGCGAAGAAGCACTCTACCACCATCTGGGGCTTCCGTTTTTCCCGCCGGAAATTCGGGAAGACGGCACCGAGACAGATAAATATGAAGAAGGAACACTCGTTCAGCTCTCAAACATAAAAGGTGATCTTCATATGCATACAGCCTGGTCGGATGGCGCGTTTTCTATTGAAGAAATGATTGAAGCGTGCCGTGCGCGCGGATATGAATATATGGCGATTACCGATCATTCCCAGTACTTGAAAGTGGCGAACGGATTGTCCATCGAACGGCTCATCCGCCAAAATGAAGAAATCAAGGAGTGGAATGCGAAATTCAATGACATTGAGGTATTATCCGGAATTGAAATGGATATTTTACCGGATGGCACGCTCGATTATGAAGATGATGTGCTGAAACAGCTTGATTTTGTTATCGCATCCATTCATTCAAGCTTTTCGCAGCCACAGGAGCAAATAATGGAGCGGCTTAAAACAGCGCTTTATAACCCATATGTGAAGCTCATTGCTCATCCGACCGGGCGTATTATCGGCCGCCGGGATGGCTATCCGGTCAACATGGAGGAGCTCATTCGGCTCGCGGCAGAAACGAACACAGCCCTTGAGCTGAACGCAAATCCATACCGGCTTGATTTATCTGCTGTTCATTTGAAAATGGCACAGGAAGCAGGCGCAAAAATTATGATCAATACAGATGCGCATGCGATCGAGCATCTTGAATTTATGGAAACAGGCGCAAGTGCGGGCAGAAAAGGATGGCTGCGGCCGGAGATGGTGATTAACACCTGGCCGAAAGACGAATTCCTTTCTTTTTTGCGCAGCATTTGATGCCCTTAAAGGAGTCGAAACCATTTGAACAAAAAAGTGCTTGCAACACTTGAATTTGATAAAATTATCGCAAAACTGGCCGGCCATGCTTCGTCTGAAGTCGGCCGGTCGTTTGCGGAAGAATTAAAGCCGTCGCATAATGCGGAGGAAGTGCAGCGCTGGCTTGATGAAACAGAAGAAGCGGCGGCTGTCATCCGGATTAAGGGAAATGTGCCGCTCGCCGGTATTTATGATATCCGTCCTCATGCCAAGCGGGCCCAAATCGGCGGTGTCTTAAGCGGCGTAGAACTAATGCGGATCGCAAGCACCATTGGAGCGAGCCGTCACATTCGCAAATTTATTGAAGACGTTCGTTCGGAAGGGCAAGTGACGCTGCGCATTTTGCCGGAGAAAACAGCAGTCATTCCGGTATTGACAGACCTTGAGCACAAAATTAAACATACGGTAGATGAAAACGGACGTGTATTGGATTCAGCAAGTGATACATTGCGCCACATTCGTCACGGGATGCGGTCTGCTGAGTCACGGATCCGGTCAAAGCTTGAAAGCTTAACGCGCGGACAAAGCGCACAAAAAATGCTTTCAGATGCGATTGTAACGATACGAAACGACCGGTATGTGGTTCCGGTTAAGCAGGAATATCGGTCTCATTACGGCGGGATCGTGCATGACCAGTCTTCCTCGGGTCAGACGCTGTTTATTGAACCGGCGTCTGTGGTGAGTTTAAACAATGAACTGCGCGAGCTGACAGTGAAAGAACAATATGAAGTCGAAAAGATTTTACGTGATTTGTCAGCGGAAACGGCTGAACATGCGCCGGGCTTGTTCACGATGACGAAGATGCTCTCAGAAATCGACTTTATTTTTACAAAAGGAAAATTTGCCCGCTCCATGAATGCGACAAAGCCGCTTATTAATGAAGATGGGTATATTCATTATATTCAAGCGCGCCACCCCCTGCTGCCGGCAGATGAAGCAGTAGCGAGCGACATTGAAATTGGCAAAGACTATACGGCTATCGTCATTACCGGGCCGAATACCGGGGGGAAAACTGTCACCCTGAAAACGACTGGTCTTTCGGTTCTTATGGCGCAGTCCGGCTTATTTATCCCGGCCGAGGACGGGTCGGAAACGGCGATTTTTCAATCGGTATTCGCCGACATTGGCGATGAGCAGTCGATTGAACAAAATTTAAGTACGTTCTCTTCCCATATGGTGAATATTGCCGGCATTTTAAAAGAAATCGACCATGAAAGCCTTGTCTTATTTGACGAGCTTGGTTCAGGAACTGATCCGCAGGAAGGCTCGGCGCTGGCGATCTCGATCTTGGATGAAGTGATTGCACGTGGCGCCCGCATTATCGCGACAACGCACTATCCAGAACTAAAAGCATACGGATACAATCGAGAAAGTGTTATTAATGCGAGTGTAGAGTTTGACGTCGAAACGCTCAGCCCAACGTACCGATTGCTAATTGGCATTCCGGGCCGAAGCAACGCGTTTGAAATTTCAAAACGGATCGGCCTTGATCCGGAGATTATTGAAAATGCCCGAAACATGATCAGCGCAGATTCACATGAAGTTGACAACATGATTGCGGCACTCGATTCAAGCCGCAGACAAGCGGAACAACATGAACAAGAAACACGTGAGTATTTGCGTGATACGGAAAAGCTGCACCGGGATTTGCAAAAAGAAGTGATTGCCTACCATGAGCAAAAAGAAAAAATGGAAGAAAAGGCTCGTGCCGAAGCTGCAGAAATTGTTGGAAAAGCGCGGGTGGAAGCAGAAGAAGTGATGAGAGAGCTGCGCGCCCTCCGCCTGGCCGGTGGGGCGGGCGTAAAAGAGCATGAGCTTATTGAAGCAAGAAAAAGGCTGGAAAGCGCAGTGCCAGAGCAGAAAACGAAAAAACCAGTCATTGAATCTGCGAAGCGGCAATGGAAGCCAGGTGACGAAGTAAAAGTGATCAGCTTTGGCCAAAAAGGCAGCATTATTGAAAAAGCGGCCGGCGATGAATGGGTCGTGCAAATGGGTATCATTAAAATGAAAGTAGCAGAACCCGACATGCAATTTGTAAAATCGGAGAAAAAGAAAGAACCGAAGCCAATTGCGACGATTCGCGGCAAAGATTTTCATGTTTCATCTGAACTTGATCTACGCGGTGAACGGTATGAAGACGCGCTGAAGCGGGTTGAAAAGTATTTGGACGACGCACTTTTAGCTGGTTATCATCAAGTATCGATCATTCACGGAAAAGGTACGGGCGCTCTCATGAAAGGCGTGCGCGGTTATTTAACAAAACATCGGATGGTGAAAAATATTCGATTTGGCGGGTCTGGCGAGGGCGGCCTTGGCGTCACAATCGCTGAACTGAAATAAGGGGGCCTAGTTATGACAGGTTTCTGGGAAAATCAATACGTGCAGCTGGCCGGCTATTACAGCGTTGCGACGATCTGCATTATTATGTGTTTGGCTGTCTTTGAACTGGTGACATCGTACCGAAACTGGGAGGAAATTAAAAATGGCAACATGGCGGTCGCGATGGCAACCGGCGGCAAAATATTTGGCATTGCGAACGTATTCCGCCATTCAATCTTGCACAATGATTCAGTTTTAACAATGGCGGGATGGGGCATCTTCGGCTTTATTCTGCTGTTAACCGGCTATTTTATGTTTGAGTTTCTCACCCCGAGCTTTAATGTCGATAAAGAAATAGAGCGGGACAACCGTGCCGTCGGTTTTATTTCATTCGTTATTTCAGCAGGGCTGTCCTATATGATCGGTGCTGCTTTGTTGTAAAGAAAAGAGGAACGTAAGTATGGAAACTTTGGCAAAAGTATTAATCGGCTTTTGTGCGGCTTTTTTAATTATTGGCGTGATTTATATGGTCATGAATGGATGAAAAACCGCGCAAGCATCTGGACCTGTATTTTGCAGGCCCGGATGCTTTTTTCTTTTCTTGAAAAATGAATCATTATTCACTATACTAGAAGTAGTACGAATTCTTCTCACAAAGGGGTGGATGAAGATGTCTGAAAAACCGTGGCTTGCTCATTATCCAAAAGAAATTCCTGAAACACTCTCGTATCCGGATCAGCCGCTGCCATTGTTTTTAACGAAAGCCGCTGCCGAGTATGGGGACAAAACAGCGATTCAGTTTCTCGGCAAAGAACTGTCCTACAAAGAGCTGCATGAATCTGCATTGAAACTGGCGGCCTATTTAAAAAAATTGGGGATTCAAAAAGGAGACCGCGTGGCCATCATGCTGCCAAATACACCGCAGGCGGTCATCAGCTTTTACGGTGTTTTATATGCCGGGGCAATTGTTGTCCAGTTTAACCCGCTTTATAAAGAACGGGAAATAGAGTACCAGTTGAAAGACTGTGGCGCAAAAATGATGATTGTCCTCGATCTGCTTTACCCGCGTATTCAGAAAATCATTCGGAACACAAACTTAGAACATGTGATTGTAACCGCTATCAAAGATTATCTGCCATTCCCGAAAAACATCATTTATCCATTTGTTCAAAAAAAGCAAAGCGGTCTTGTTGTCCACATTGAAAATCGAAACAAAAATCACCTTTTCACGAAGATTATGGAAGAAACGGCTGTGAATGAAGAAGCGCTCCAAATGGATGTGGAAAATGATCCAGCCGTTCTACAGTATACTGGCGGCACGACGGGTTTTCCAAAGGGCGTCATTTTAACGCATAAAAATCTTGTAGCGAACGCTTCGATGTGCAGCGCTTGGATGTACAAATATCGTCCCGGCGAAGAAACCCTGCTCGGTGTCATTCCATTTTTCCATGTATACGGCATGACAACCGTTATGATCTTAGGTGTCATGCAAGGCTATAAAATGGTGCTGCTGCCGAAGTTTGATGTGAAAACGACGTTAAAAACAATTCAAAAACAAAAGCCAACCATTTTTCCAGGTGCCCCGACGATTTACATCGGCTTGTTAAATGATCCGAATATTAGCAAATATGATTTGTCATCCATCGATGCGTGTATTAGCGGCTCCGCACCACTGCCGGTGGAGGTGCAGCAAAAATTTGAACAGGTAACAGGTGGAAAACTGGTTGAAGGATACGGCTTGACAGAAACATCACCTGTGACACATGCGAATTTCATTTGGGGTAATCGTATTAAAGGGAGTGTTGGCGTTCCGTGGCCGGATACAGATGCGGTCATTTTATCGATGGAGACGGGAAAGCCAGTGGAGAAGACGGGTGAAAAAGGAGAAATTGCTGTTAGGGGACCACAAGTGATGAAAGGCTATTGGAACCGTCCGGAAGAAACGGAGCAGTCATTTAAAGATGGCTGGTTTTTAACGGGAGATATCGGCTACATGGATGAAGAAGGACATTTTTATATCGTTGACCGAAAAAAAGACATGATTATTGCAGGCGGCTTCAACATTTATCCGCGTGATGTTGAGGAAATATTATATGAACACGATGCAATCCAGGAAGCAGTTGTTGTCGGTGTTCCTGACCCGTACCGCGGTGAAACGGTCAAGGCATTTATTGTCTTAAAAGAAGGGCGGCACGTAACGGAAAAAGATCTTGACGACTATTGCCGTACGCATTTAGCGGCATTTAAAGTTCCGCGCATTTATGAGTTCCGTGAAGAACTGCCAAAAACAGCTGTCGGGAAAATCCTGCGGCGCGTACTTATTGATGAAGAAAAACAAAAAGCCGAAAAAATAAGTTGATGGAATAGGCAGCCTGCTTGACGAAATCAATAAATGAAGGTAAGATAAGTGCATGAATGAATGATCATTCATTATTGATTTTACAGGAAGGCGGCTTGTTTTATGAAAAAGAATAAACCAAAATACCATCAAATCATCGATGCCGCTGTTATCGCAATTGCTGAAAACGGCTACCACCAGGCGCAAGTGTCGAAAATAGCCCGACAGGCCGGTGTGGCAGATGGAACCATCTACTTATATTTTAAAAATAAAGAAGATATTTTAATTTCATTATTTCAAGAAAAAATGGGTACATTCGTAGCAAAAACATCCGAAAGCATTCAAGCGAAACAAACGGCAGCTGAGCAGCTTGAACTACTTGTACAAAACCACTTTACACTTTTGAAAGAAGATCCGCATTTGGCAGTCGTCACACAGCTTGAACTGCGTCAGTCAAATAAGGAGCTTCGTCTGAAAATCAATGAGGTGCTAAAAGAATATTTGCTGCTGATTGATCAGATTTTGCAAACGGGTGTTGAAAATAGGGAATTCAATGATGGACTGAATATCCGGCTTGCCCGGCAGATGATTTTCGGGACGCTGGATGAAATGATTACAACATGGATCATGAATGATCAAAAATATGATTTAGCCGCATCAGCGGGCGACGTCACAAAAATGCTGCTGAACGGATTTTCTGGCAAGGTAAGTGTCTGAACAAATGGGGAGGGAATCAAATGAACTTGTATGTATTGCTGAAAAGAACATTTGACACAGAGGAAAAAATTTCGATTTCAGGCGGGCGCATTCAAGAGGATGGAGCCGAATTTATTATTAATCCGTACGATGAATACGCCGTAGAAGAAGCCATCCAGCTTCGTGATGAGCATGGCGGTGAAGTGACAGTTATTACAGTCGGCAGCGATGAATCCGAAAAGCAGCTGCGGACCGCACTTGCAATGGGGGCAGATAAAGCGGTTCTGATTAATTCAGAGGAAGACCTTGATGAAGGGGATCAATACACAACCGCTAAAATTTTGACCCAGTATTTAAAAGACAAAGAAGTGGATTTGATTTTAGCTGGGAATGTCGCTATAGATGGCGGAAGCGGCCAGGTTGGTCCGCGAGTGGCAGAGGGTCTCGGTATTCCATATGTAACGACTATAACAGACATTGAGGTGAATGGATCTGATGTATCGATTACGCGGGATGTAGAAGGCGACTCGGAAAAAATCAGTACATCATTGCCGCTTCTAGTTACTTGCCAGCAGGGATTGAATGAACCACGCTATCCTTCATTGCCAGGCATTATGAAAGCGAAGAAAAAGCCGCTGGAGGAACTGGAACTGGATGATTTGGATTTAGAGGAAGCTGATGTAGCGTCAAAAACGAAAACAATTGATATTTTTATGCCCCCTGAAAAAGCAGCCGGCCGTGTGCTTGAAGGGGACTTATCCGATCAAGTAAAAGAACTGGCTGGACTGCTCCGTTCTGAAGCAAAAGTCATTTGATTTTTTATAGGGGGGATTATCATGTCAAGAAAAGTAATTGTACTTGGAGAAACACGTGAAGGACAGCTCCGCAACGTGTCGTTTGAAGCCATTGCAGCAGGAAAAACAGCTGCTCAGGGCGGTGAAGTACTTGGCGTGCTGATTGGCGATTCCGTCCAGTCACTCGCCCAGGAAATGATTCAATACGGAGCAGACCGTGTGCTGACTGTAGAAAATGAAAAGCTCGGTCACTATACATCCGATGGGTTTGCCCAAGCGCTGCTGGCGGTCATCGAACAAGAACAGCCAGATGGGATTTTGTTTGGACATACAGCTCTTGGAAAAGATTTATCCCCAAAAATAGCAGCAAAACTTGGCACCGGCCTCATTTCTGATGCGACATCAATTAGTGAAGAAAATGGGGATGTTCTTTTTACCCGGCCTATTTATTCCGGCAAAGCATTTGAAAAAATCATGGTGGAAGACGGTCTTTTGTTTGCGACTATCCGTCCGAATAACATTGAGCCGCTTCAAAAAGATGACACTCGTTCCGGTGATGTTTCTTCTGTATCCGCTTCCATATCGGATTTGCGCACGATCATTCAAGATGTCGTTCGCAAATCAACAGATGGAGTCGACTTATCCGAAGCGAAAGTGATCATTGCCGGCGGGCGCGGCGTGAAAAGTGGAGAAGGATTTCAGCCGTTAAAAGAATTGGCCAATGTGCTTGGCGGCGCAGTTGGAGCCTCACGAGGCGCGTGTGACGCGGACTACTGTGATTATTCCCTGCAAATTGGCCAGACCGGCAAAGTTGTCACGCCAGATTTGTATATTGCATGTGGCATTTCCGGCGCCATTCAGCATTTAGCAGGGATGTCTAATTCAAAAGTCATTGTTGCCATTAATAAAGATCCGGAAGCGGAGATTTTTAAAGTGGCGGATTATGGCATAGTCGGGGACTTATTTGAAGTGGTACCGATGCTGACAGAAGAATTTAAAAAAGTAAAAGCGGGCAGCCTCTAAGTTTGAGGCTGTTTTTTTAGTGGATAAGCAAAATAATAGCTAACGCAAAAAAACGGTGATATACTTTCCATATGATTTAGAAACTTTAGGAGGTATTTATACATGGCAATCGTAAAAGCAACTGATGCAAACTTCTCAACTGAAACAGGAAGCGGACTCGTTCTCGCGGACTTCTGGGCACCTTGGTGCGGACCGTGCAAAATGATTGCTCCAGTATTGGAAGAATTAGATTCTGAAATGAGCGACAAAGTGAAAATCGTAAAGCTTGACGTTGACGAAAATCAGCAGACAGCTGGCGAATACGGCGTAATGAGCATTCCGACGCTGATTTTGTTTAAAGATGGACAGCCGGTCGACAAAGTTATCGGCTTCCAGCCAAAAGAAGCGCTTGAAGAGCTAATCAACCGCAACGCGTAATAAAACGAGAGGCGTCCCGATACACCGGGGCGTTTTTTTTGTATAATGTCTAGCTTTAGGTGCCATCGGAGGCCTACATGATGTGGGTCGCAAAAGCGTTGCGACGATCCGGATGATCTAGTCGGGCGACTGCCACAGGACGTGGCAGCGTTGAAGCGCGTCGGCACGATGCCGCGTTCTTAGCTTTTGTTTCATTAGCCGATGATAAGCAGGCGCCTTCCGCTTTTCTTACCAAAAGAGGTGCATCTTATGAATGAACTGATCCAGCATAAACTGGCTCTTTTACCGGATGAATCCGGTTGTTATTTAATGAAGGACCGGCAGGGGACCATTATTTATGTCGGCAAGGCAAAAGTGCTGAAAAATCGTGTCCGCTCGTATTTTACCGGCTCACATGATGCTAAGACGACACGGCTCGTCAGCGAGATTGTTGATTTTGAATACATTATTACGTCGTCTGATCTCGAAGCGCTTATTTTAGAGCTGAATTTAATTAAAAAGTACGATCCGAAATATAATATCATGCTCAAAGACGACAAGAGCTATCCGTTTATTAAGCTGACAGCGGAACGGCACCCTCGTTTAATCATTACGAGAAAAGTAAAAAAAGACAAAGCGAAATATTTCGGTCCTTATCCAAATGCGTACGCGGCGTCTGAAACGAAAAAGCTGTTAGACCGGCTCTATCCTCTGCGTAAATGCTCTACGCTTCCGGACCGGGTTTGTTTGTATTACCATATGGGGCAGTGTCTTGCTCCTTGTGTGAAGAATGTTCCCAATGAAACATATAAAGAGATGGCAGCGGAAATAACCCGGTTTTTAAATGGCGGCCATCAGGACGTAAAAAAAGCGTTAGAAGCAAAAATGATGGAAGCGGCAGAAAAACTCGAATTTGAACGAGCAAAAGAATACCGGGACCAAATGTCCCACATCGATACATTGATGGAAAAGCAAAAAATCAATATGGCTGATCTGACAGATCGTGATGTATTTGGCTATACAGTGGATAAAGGCTGGATGTGTGTCCAAGTGTTTTTCGTGCGACAGGGGCGTTTAATTGAGCGGGATGTATCCACGTTTCCGGTTTACAGCGAACCGGAAGAAGAATTCCTCACCTTTCTCGGTCGTTTTTATGAAGCGCCGGAGCATTTTAAGCCAAAAGAGATTTTGCTGCCGGATGCCGTCGACGCGGATCTTGCCGGTCAGCTTATTGGCGTGCCGATAACGAAGCCGCAGCGAGGCAAGAAAAAAGAACTCGTTGAGCTTGCGAAAAACAATGCAAAAGCTGCCCTGCGGGAAAAATTTGCGCTGATTGACCGGGACGAAGAACGTACCATCAAAGCAGCCGAACAGCTTGGAGAGGCAATGCGTATTCATATACCGCTTCGAATCGAGGCGTTTGATAACTCAAACATACAAGGAACAGCACCTGTATCAGCGATGATCGTATTTATCGATGGAAAACCAGAGAAAAAAGAATACCGGAAATATAAAATTAAAACAGTCACCGGACCGGATGATTACGGCTCGATGCGCGAAGTCATCCGCCGCCGTTATACCCGCGTTTTACGTGATCATTTGCCATTGCCTGATTTGATTATTATCGATGGGGGAAAAGGACAAATTGAAGCAGCGCGCGACATTTTATTGAATGAACTCGGACTCGATATTCCGATTGCAGGTCTCGCCAAAGATGATCGCCACCGTACATCCCAGCTGCTTTACGGAAATCCGTTGCAAATCGTGCCGCTTATGCATAACAGCCAGGCTTTTTATTTGCTTCAGCGCATTCAAGATGAAGTACACCGGTTTGCGATTACATTCCACCGGCAACTTCGTGGGAAAGGAGCATTTCAGTCCATTTTAGATGACATTGAAGGCGTTGGACCACAGCGAAAAAAACAGCTGCTGAAAACGTTTGGTTCGTTGAAAAAGCTAAAAGAAGCGTCAAAAGAAGAGATTATTGCTGCGGGCATTCCGGAAAAAACAGCCGATGCTCTGCTCGCGGCCCTGGCAGAAAAATAAAATAGACCGCCTTAAAAGGCGGTCTATTCCCATTTTACAGTAATGTCAACATGTTTGCTTTTTTTATGTAATTGGCAAATGGCTTCCGCTTCTCTATCAAAATGCGCTGACATCTGTTCTGCGACAAATCCGCTTTCCAATGTGAAAGAAGGATTGGTCTGCACGTTAAAACGACGTTCAGTCATCCCGCCGGAAAGCCGGTAAAGTCGTTCGTTTTTCGTTTCTTTTATAAGGTAAATCATGCCCCATCCGGCTTCTTGGAAAAAAGCGGACAATTCTTCTGTATCTGTACACGGAAATCGCCGTGCGAGCGCTTTTCCGCCCCAATATAAAACATCACCTGCATCCGAACCCAAAAGATCGCCGATTAAAACGTCCCGGATCAATTCATAGCCAAAGACAGAAACAGACGCATTCTTCGCTTCAGACAGTCTCTGTTCTTCGTTTTCAATAGTCAAAGTTAATTCCTCGCTTTCTCTCTCGTTATTATATACAATTGACCGCGTCAAAAAAAGTATATTCCGTATGAAAAGCCGGACAAAAATGTGCCCACCTTTCCTTGACGCTTATACTTTATGGGAGTAAAATGTACTTGTCACATCGTAAGAGTAGTAGATGAAGCTGTGTGCGAATAATGAAAATATTTGTCGAATGCTTCAAGATTAAGGGGGGGAAATGGTGGCTGACAATCGAGAGTTTTTTTACCGCAGGCTGCATTCATTGCTCGGTGTCATTCCGGTCGGGCTATTTATGACGCAGCACTTAGTCGTCAATCATTTTGCGACGAAAGGGGAAGAAGCGTTTAATCAGGCTGCAGGATTTATGGCAAGCTTGCCGTTTGTGCTTGTACTAGAAACGTTTATTATCTTCCTGCCGCTTTTGTTCCACGCTATTTATGGACTGTATATCGCGTTTACAGCAAAAAATAACGTTGGGCGCTTCGGCTACTTCCGTAACTGGATGTTTGTATTACAGCGCTGGTCAGGCGTAGTTACACTCATCTTCGTCGCATGGCACGTTTGGGAAACACGGGTTCAAGCTGCATTAGGTGCAGAAGTAAACTTTCAAATGATGGAGAACATTTTAGGGAATCCATTCATGCTTGTCTTTTACATAGTTGGCGTCCTCGCAGCGATCTTCCATTTTGCAAATGGTTTATGGTCGTTCTGTGTGAGCTGGGGAATCGCTGTATCACCGCGTTCGCAGCAAATCGTTACATACGCAACGCTATTTGTCTTTTTTGCTTTATCAATTATCGGATTACGCGCAATCTTTGCGTTCGTGTAAAACCGGCAATGAATTGAGTTCTGTCAGATAGATAAAAGATAGAACTGAAAAGGGAGTGGATCTCGCAATGAGTAAAGGTAAAGTTATCGTAGTCGGCGGCGGGCTAGCCGGTCTGATGGCTACGATTAAAGCAGCGGAATCAGGTACGCCTGTTGAGCTATTTTCGCTTGTTCCGGTAAAGCGTTCTCATTCCGTTTGTGCGCAGGGCGGCATTAACGGCGCTGTGAATACAAAAGGAGAAGGCGATTCTCCTTGGGAGCACTTTGATGATTCGGTTTATGGAGGCGATTTTTTAGCGAATCAGCCACCTGTTAAAGCGATGACAGAAGCGGCGCCAGGCATTATCCATTTGCTTGACCGTATGGGCGTTATGTTTAACCGGACGCCGGAAGGACTTCTTGATTTCCGCCGTTTCGGGGGCACGCAGCATCACCGGACAGCATTTGCTGGCGCGACGACAGGCCAGCAGCTTTTGTACGCACTTGATGAGCAGGTTCGCCGCTTTGAAGTAGCGGGTCTTGTGACGAAATATGAAGGATGGGAATTTCTTGGGGCCATTATTGACGATGAAGGCATTTGCCGTGGAATTGTTGGACAGAATCTTTCAACAATGAATATTCAGTCATTCCCTGGCGACGCTGTGATCATGGCGACAGGCGGTCCGGGCATTATTTTTGGGAAATCAACGAATTCCATTATTAACACAGGATCAGCGGCATCAATTGTCTATCAGCAAGGGGTTAATTACGCAAACGGTGAGTTTATTCAAATTCACCCGACAGCCATTCCGGGAGATGATAAACTCCGTCTTATGAGTGAATCGGCGCGTGGTGAAGGCGGTCGGGTTTGGACGTACAAAGACGGAAAGCCTTGGTATTTCCTTGAGGAAAAATATCCAGCTTACGGAAATCTTGTGCCGCGTGACATCGCGACACGTGAAATTTTTGATGTCTGTGTCAACCAAAAACTCGGTATTAACGGTGAAAATATGGTGTACTTGGATCTTTCTCATAAAGATCCGCATGAACTCGATGTAAAACTGGGCGGAATCATCGAAATCTATGAAAAATTCATGGGTGACGATCCGCGTAAAGTGCCAATGAAAATTTTCCCTGCGGTCCATTATTCAATGGGCGGCTTGTGGGTAGATTACGAGCAGCAGACAAATATTCCAGGCCTTTTTGCAGCTGGTGAGTGTGATTACTCACAGCACGGTGCAAACCGTCTCGGTGCGAACTCGCTTCTTTCCGCTATATATGGCGGTATGGTGGCAGGGCCGAATGCAGTACGTTACATTAGTGGTCTTGAAAAAAGTGCTGATGCTGTTTCTTCTTCCATTTTTGATCACCATGTGAAGCAAGAAGAAGCAAAATGGAATGGCATTATGTCATTGAATAAAGGGTCTGAAAATGCCTATGTTATCCACAAAGAACTAGGCGAATGGATGACGGCAAACGTAACTGTTGTTCGATACAACGATAAATTAAAGCAGACAGACGATAAAATTGTCGAACTTTTAGAACGCTATAAAAACATCGATATTAATGATACGGCAAAATGGAGCAATCAAGGGGCAATGTTTACCCGTCAGTTGAAAAACATGCTTCATTTAGCACGCGTTATTACAATCGGCGCGTTAAACCGGAATGAAAGCCGCGGTGCACACTACAAGCCGGACTTCCCGGAACGGAATGACGAAGAATTTATGAAAACAACGATGGCCACGTTTACAGGTGAAAATACGGCGCCTTCTTTCCATTATGAAGAGATTGATGTCTCACTTATTCCACCGCGTAAACGGGACTACTCGAAGAAGAAGGAGGAGAAATAATGAGCGAGCAAAAAACAATCAGCTTCATTATTACCCGTCAGGATGCCGCTGATTCTGCTCCGTATGATGAAGAGTTTGAAGTAGAATACCGCCCGAATATGAACGTCATTTCCGCACTAATGGAAATCCGTCGTAACCCGATGAATAAAAAAGGCGAAAAAACAACACCCATTAACTGGGACATGAACTGCCTTGAAGAAGTGTGCGGTGCGTGCTCTATGAATATTAACGGCAAACCGCGTCAGTCTTGTACAGCACTTGTCGACAAGTTGGAACAGCCAATTCGCTTAGCGCCAATGAATACGTTCCCGGTTGTCCGTGATCTGCAAGTAGATCGCAGCCGTATGTTTGATTCATTGAAGCGTGTAAAAGCATGGGTGCCAATCGATGGTACGTATGACCTTGGCCCTGGACCGCGTATGCCGGAACGGAAGCGTCAATGGGCGTATGAACTTTCAAAATGCATGACGTGCGGCGTCTGCTTAGAAGCATGCCCGAACGTAAACAGCAAATCAAACTTTATCGGCCCACAATCGTTGTCACAAGTTCGTTTATTTAATGCTCACCCGACAGGCGCAATGAACCGTGATGAGCGGTTAGAGACGATCATGGGAGACGGCGGTCTTGGCAACTGCGGCAATTCGCAAAACTGTGTACAGTCTTGCCCGAAAGGCATTCCATTAACGACGTCGATTGCGGCGCTAAACCGCGAAGCAACAATGCAGTCTTTCCGCAGCTTCTTTGGAAGTGACCACGCGGTAGATTAATAACAGAACCTCCAGCATGTGCTGGAGGTTTTCTTTACAGCATAAATGAATGATCATTCATTAATTAATTAGGAGGATTTTCATGAGAATACCTGCATACATTGATGATTGGACAAAATGGTTTGAATCATTTACGTATTATTGGCCAGTAACCGTTCGATTTTCAGAAATTGATATGCTTGGTCATGTAAACAATACGGTTACTTTCAAATATTTTGAAGAAGCGCGTATTCAGTTTTTACAGGAGCAGGGTTTGAAAAAAGAATGGGGCCACGATTCCATAGTATTCGTTGTAGCAGATTTGCAATGTGACTATATAAAGCAGGTTTTTTATGGAGACAATCTTAAAATCTATGTGAAAACGGCTTCATTTGGCACGTCATCGTGTGACATTCACTATAAAGGAATAAATGAAAAAGAAGAAGTGGTTTTCACGGGACGCGGGACAATTGTACAAATAGACAAGGTATCCGGCCGGCCGGTTCCTTTTAATAATGAAACAAAACAGCTGCTCACATAAAACCAATTAAAGGCTGTGCGCATATGATAGTGTAGCGGCGGCTAACCGAAACAGGCTGCTCTTTGAAAGGGTGACAATATGTGTGGCAGCTTTGATTTTGACTAGACGGGAAAAAGATGTGTTTAAGCGGCTTATTGATGGTAAATCGACTCATGATATTGCAGAAGAACTAGGGATTAGTGAAAAAACGGTACGGAATCACATTTCAAATGGCATTCAAAAGCTTGGCGTCAAAGGGCGGGCGCAAGCTATTGTCGAATTGCTTCGGATTGGAGAGCTTTCTCTATAGCATCATGGCCGTGCCGATTCACTCGGCACGGTTTTTCCCTTGCTTGCATTTTACGTAAAAAACAAGGAAAATAGATGAAGAATCGCATATTGTTTTCACATGAAAGGGTGCAAATGAATGTCTCTCATACAAAGCAGCCCGGGAGAAGCTGTCGCTGATATTGAGCGGAACCTGCGTCATATCGACGGCATTATCAAGCAAAAAGGCCGCGAGATTTTAAATGATTATAAGATTACACCACCGCAATTTATCGCGCTGCATTCATTATATGAAAAAGGAGACACGACAATCGGGGAGCTGTCATCCAGAATGTTTCTGGCGTGCAGCACGACGACTGATCTCATCGATCGGATGGAAAAGACTTCCCTTGTTGAGCGGGTCCGAGATACGAAAGACCGCCGCATCGTCCGCATTCACCTGCTTAAAGAAGGCGAAAAAATTATTAAAGATGTCATTAAAAGGCGCCGTGAATATGTGGAAGGCGTGCTGAACAACTTTTCGGAAAAAGAAACAGCACAATTAAATGCTCTTTTAAATAAAATGCACATTGAAATGAAAGTGGAATGAGGCGGACGTGTTGAATAGACCAATCGGAGTCATTGATTCAGGTGTCGGCGGACTGACAGTTGCAAAAGAAATGATGCGTCAGCTGCCGAAAGAAACGATTTATTATATAGGGGATACCGCACGCTGTCCGTATGGTCCGCGCTTGCCGGGAGAGGTTCGAAAGTTCACATGGGAAATGACCCGCTTTTTGGAGCAGTACGATATGAAAATGCTCGTCATTGCCTGTAACACGGCAACAGCCGTCGTACTCGATGAAATTAAACGTGAGCTGACCATTCCAGTCGTCGGTGTTATTCAGCCGGGGGCCCGGGCAGCGATTAAGCAAACGAAAAATCGTCATATTGCCGTGCTCGGAACAACCGGCACAGTGAAAAGCCGTGCATATGAAAAAGCCATCGAAGCGATTGATCCAGGTGCAGAAGTGTACTCGCTTGCCTGTCCCGATTTTGTGCCGCTCGTAGAAAGCGGAGAATACCGGAGTGAGCGTGCAAAACAAATTGTTGCACAAACCCTTAAGCCGTTTAAAAAAACTCCGTCAGACACCGTTATATTAGGCTGTACGCATTATCCGCTTTTGGAACCGATTATTGCGGATTATATGGGACCGGATGTATCCGTGATCAGTTCAGGTGATGAAACGGCACGTGGTGTCAGTGCAATTCTGGAATTTAATGATATGCTTGCGGAAAATGAGCAGGCGAAACACCGTTTTTTCACAACGGGAAGCATTAAATCATTTAATGTCATTGCGGCTGACTGGCTTGGCGACATTCAATTGGATACGAAAAAAATTCAGCTGGCATAATGCCGGCTTTTTTTCGTTTGACCGCATATATTTGTATGAATGCATAAAGAAAGGGGCGGTTTGCGTGCGGAAAAAGTGTGGGTTGGCTATGCTGCTTATACTGTCAGGCTGTGCAGGAGAACCAGAAGAAGGACTGCCGATAAAAGTCGTATACACAGAAGAAGGGGAAGACAGTCCTGCATCAGCTGCTGAAACCGTGATGGCGGAGCTGTATGTAGTCGATCAAAATCGGCTGCTCGTCCCGCAAGTGCTGCCGATTGAAGCGAATGGGCATGAAGAAAAAGCCGCCCTTCTTGCATTAGCAGAAGGAACTGCTCCAGCCGGGTTTCAGTCGCCACTTCCGGAAGGAACGATTATTCAAGATGTTGAATTGAAAGGGAAAACGGCCATTGTCAGTGTAGCAGGTGCTTTTTCAGACTATCCGGCGGAAGAGGAAGAACTAGTTGCCGCGGCCATTACATGGACCGTAACAGGAATGGGACAGGCTGAACGCGTTCAGTTGAAGCTGAATGGAGAAAAACTGGACGCGATGCCAAAAGCGGGCTTGCCAATTGCGGCAGGCGGGATGAAACGAGAAGATGGCATTAATATGAAAGCCGGTTATACGGACACCGGTGCCACAAAGCCCATTACTGTTTATTTTACAGCTCAAAATGAACAGGGTCCTTATTTAGTACCGGTTACTCGGCGAATTTCAGCGCAAACAACTGATTTGATTGCTGCTTCTGTTTCTGAACTTGCCAAGGGGCCTGTTCCTGGCAGCGGCCTTATGACAACCTGGCCTTCTGATGCAAAATTAGCTGCATCGCCAGTTGTGGAAAATGGACGGGCGGTGCTTCAATTTAGCGACGCGATTTTAGAAAATAATGGCGAAGCACTCGTCTCCAGCAGTTTGCTGAAGCCACTCGCACTGACGCTCGCCGCTTCGGCGGAGATAGACAGCATTGCTGTAAAAGTGGAAGGACATCCGGATGTGAAGATGGAAACGGGCGCCCCGGTACCTGCTTCGTTGACCGCTCCGTTGTTTGTAAATGCAGAAAGTAATCTATCGGCGGAATGAACATTTGACAGACGCGCGTAAATTCCGGAAAATGGACAGCGGAAGCAGGAAAAAACGGAGGGAATCAATATGCGCATAGACGGACGGACAGAAAAAGAACTTCGCCCAGTTGGAATTGAAACAAGCTTTTTAACACACCCGGAAGGATCTGTACTCATTTCAATTGGAAACACAAAAGTGATTTGCACGGCGAGCATTGAAGATCGTGTTCCGCCGTTTATGAGGGGAAGCGGAAAAGGCTGGGTGACAGCAGAGTACGCGATGATCCCGCGTGCGACTGGCCAGCGTAACATGCGGGAATCAACAAAAGGGAAAGTAACGGGACGGACGATGGAAATCCAGCGGCTTATTGGCCGGGCGCTGCGTGCAGTTGTGGATCTGGATGTGATCGGAGAACGGACGATCTGGATTGACTGCGATGTTATTCAAGCGGATGGCGGAACGCGCACAGCGGCGATTACCGGCGCATTTGTGGCGATGACGCTCGCCTTGCATGATTTGGCGATTGAAAAAGATTTTCCGCTGTACCCGGTTACCGATTTTCTTGCGGCGACCAGTGTCGGAATCGTCAAAGAGCACGGCGTCGTGGTAGACTTAAACTATGAAGAAGACAGCAGTGCGGAAGTGGATATGAATGTTGTCATGACCGGCGATGGTCAATTTGTTGAAGTGCAGGGAACCGGGGAAGAAGCAACGTTTTCCATGAATGAGCTTCAACAGCTGCTTGAAGCAGCACAGGGCGGCATGAAAATGCTGTTTGATATTCAGGCGGATGTACTCGGTGTTGCGGCGGATTTGATTCATGAAAGGAAATCAGCGAATGAATGAACTCATTGTTGCCACTCAAAATGTGGGAAAAGCGAAAGAGTTCGTTCGCATGTTTGAACCTCTTGGCATTACAGTGAAAACACTGCTCGATTATCCAGAGCTGCCGGACGTGGAGGAGACAGGTGAAACGTTCGCAGAAAACGCACTCTTAAAAGCAGAATCCGCTGCCCGGTTAACAGGCCGGCCGGCGATTGCTGACGATTCCGGAATCGTCATTGATGCGCTTAATGGCCGCCCAGGAGTGTATTCCGCGCGTTATGCGGGAATAGAGAAAAATGACCGGGCTAACAATGAAAAAGTGTTGGATGAAATGAAAAATGTACCCAGTGGCAGCCGCAGTGCCCGGTTTGCGTGTGTGCTGGCTGTGGCGTTTCCAGACGGACGAAAGCCTATATTCGCGGAAGGATTTTGTGAAGGGTCGATCGCTTTTGAAGAACAAGGCAAAAATGGCTTTGGCTATGACCCTTTATTTATTCCGGACGGATATGAGGTTACGCTGGCCCAAATCGATCCGGAAGAAAAAAACATAATCAGCCACCGCGCGCATGCATTAAACACATTACGGGCAGTACTGCCCGAACTGGCAGGTGAATAAAGGTGAAAATGTTAATCGTAAGCGACAACCACGGATGGGACAGTATTTTAACTGACTTGAAGCGCCGCTACAAAGACAAAGTGGATGCAATGATTCATTGCGGGGATTCTGAAATGACGGCTGAGGACCCAGCAGTTGATGGCTATACCGTTGTCCGCGGCAACTGTGATTCAGAAGACCAGTTCCCCAATGACGTGTTAGAAAGTGTGGAGGACTGCCGTGTATTCGTTACACACGGTCACCGATACAACATTAAAATGACGTTAACCAATTTAGCGATGAAAGCGAAAGAAACAGGTGCTGACTTTGTTTTCTTCGGTCACTCGCACACGGCCGGTGCCGAAATGGCCGATGGCGTTTTGTATTTAAATCCGGGCAGCATCTCTTTGCCGCGCGGACGCCGCGAAAAAACGTACGCTATTGTGGATGTGAAAAAATCTAAAATTGCTGTCCGCTTTTTTGATGAGAGGCATCATGAAGTAGAAGCGTTAAGCTGTACATTCAACCGCTGATTGGTCAGGCGGCTGGAACGTCCTGCCGGTGTGCAGGGCGTTTTTTTACTCAGACATAGAAGGATTTACTCAGACATAAAAATAATTCCAGCCATAATTTAAAATTCATGTTGACATCGTATCCAACGATTGCTATTATAAATATTGTCTTTAAAGCAAGTCTCAGTAGCTCAGCTGGATAGAGCAACGCCCTTCTAAGGCGTCGGTCGGGGGTTCGAATCCCTCCTGGGACATCATACATAAGAAATCAAAAAGGCAATCTGTCACGTTATGGTGCGGATTGTCTTTTTTCTAAACGTACACTTTCATTGTTTGAAGTGAAACGGTCAGTCATTCGGTCACCGATGATATTTGATCGTTTTTGGCTTCACTAACAGTGGAGGTGTTTTTTTGTTATGACAAAGAAGAAAGGAATCTTTGACGTAAAGGTGGATGTTCGTAAATTGTTTGACGAGGAGCCGCAGAGGGGTCTTGGAATCGATTCAAAGCAGCAGAAGGTACAACAAGGCTCCAAATCGATTAAAGACGCTCTTGCAACGATTTCGAGCCAAATGAAGGTCAGCGGGAATAGAAGCCGAACCATAAGTGACTATATTCTGCACGTAGAACATTTTCAATCAATTACTGAGACAAAATATATAGCGGATATTACAGTCGAGACTGTGTATGAATGGCTGGACAGCATGAAAGTCAGCAACCAGACAAAACTTACAAGGCTAAAATGCTTCAAGGCTTTTCTTTCAAGATGTTTGGATAACGGATGGATTGAAACAAAGTTTTGGCGGACTGTGAATATAAAAGTAGATCAGAAGGTGAAGGAAGGAGCTACAGACGCCGAAATAAGCGTCTTGCTATCTGTTCTAGACCTAAGTAACTTTATTGAGCTAAGAGACGCTGTGGCAGCTCTCCTGATGTATAAGACAGGGGTTCGAATCAATACTCTCTCACAGTTGGAAGAGCGGCATATCAATTTGAATGAAAATGTATTGGTGCTTGATGGAAGCATTATGAAAAATCATCAGAGTTTGAAACTTCCATTCGATGATTTATTAGGAAATCTCTTAGCGGTGCTAATTGACCAAAATGCAATTGTCCGCAAAGCATATCGCAAAAACAATCAATTGCTGTTTATTACAAAGTACGGAGATGTCATATCTAATTCACCAACGCACAACAACGTTCAAAAAAGATTGAACAAATACAGCAAGATGTATGGTTTAAAAAATATCAATCCGCATGCTTTACGCAGAGGATTTGCGAAGAATTTATTGGATAAAGGGGCGAGTGTAGCCGTAATTTCCAAAGCGCTCGGGCATTCGGATATTGCAGTGACAACGAAATACCTATATCTGGATATGGACGAGGTAGCAGATAACTTGCGGAGATATTTGTGAAAAATAGTAAGTAGGCACTCTCGCTTAGCAAGCCGAGGAAGATGTATGGGGAAATGGCGGTGCAAAGTGATGAACCGTGACTTATATCTTGAGAAGGTGGATAACAGGTCATGGTTAGAGAGTAAAAAACAAAAAAATATTGCAGGGTGTGACCACGGTAATCTGCTGAGAAAGAGATGTCTTAATAAGACGTCTCTTTTTATTTTTATCAATTGCATGGTGTCGCTATCCAGTTTTTTAAGAGGTTTTCTAAAAGGGTAAATTTACTTGTTATTTTTTTGATATAATGATGAAGATAATTCATTAATTTACATAAGAGGAGAAAACAACCATGAAAAAGCCGTTAAAAGTTTTAGCCACTACATTAGTTGCAGGAACGATATTTTCTTCAACAATATCACCATCATTAGCAAATACAACAAACCCTCCACTAGAGACAAGCACCAATCTATTCACTGATGTAAAGGCTGGAACAAAGCTGGGAGAAGCTGTAGAGTTTCTAGTTAGAAACGGAATTGCTAGAGGATACGATGAAGCATTCGGAGTAAACGATTCAATTAAACGTGTTGATTTCGCTGTAATACTTGGGAATTATCTAGCGGTTGACACAGCTAATGCTCCAAAATCTACCTTCAGAGATCTTCCATTTCGTGCATCTGGCATCGTATCGGCACTTAAAGCAAAAGGGATCGTAAATGGTAAAACAGCTACGAGCTTTGGAGCTGGAGACAATATTACACGAGGCGAAGCGGCTATCATGCTTTACAGAGCTTTTAAGGACGATTTCTATGTAAATGAGTCAACAACATTCACTGACGTCTCGCCTCGTTATATTGAGGCTGTTGGAACATTGTTTAATTCTGGCATCATAGCAGGTCTCAACAATGGTAAATTTGGAACGGATGAATCTTTAACAAGAGGTCAAATGGCTTTACTAATTAAAAGAATCTATGATTTCCAGCAGTCATTAAAGAATGAGAAAAGATCTGGATTTGTTGCTTTTGGAGACAGCAATACATCTAGCTCATACTTTGAAACAGAGTATCCAGAGTACGTTAGTAAACGATGGACAGATCAAGTGGCGGCTGTTTATGGCGAGGGATTAGAAGAATATAACGCAGGGAATAGCGGATATAGCACAAGAGACAGCGATCCACTCTTTCAAGAAAAGGTACTTAATCTTAAGCCGAGTTATGTGACAATCTTGTTTGGAATCAACGATGCTCTCATCTACAAAGGTGAACCACAGGTGAGCAAAGAGGACTTTAAAAAGTATCTTACAAAATGGGTTTCAGCTCTTAGAGCAAGAGATACTACAGTGGTATTGCTGACAAATCCACCAATCATCGAAGAAACATATTATAAGTCTGAGCTTAACAATGTCGCACCTTATTACAAAGACAAAGGCGGCTTACGTGCGTGGATTAACAGTTACAACGATATCATCCGTCAAGTTGCCAAAGAACAGTTCGTTCCAGTTGTAGATGTTTACGACATTATATCTTACGAGGCTGGCGGCGCAACTGACGACACACTTATGAAGAGCGGATATATTGACAGTAGTGTTGGCATTCATTTAACTCCTAAAGCAAATAACATTGTTGCAAATGAGGTGAAGAAGATTTTGGCAGACGATGAGGAACTTCTTACATCAGAGCAGGATGGCGTATTTATGAACGCAGAAAAGAAAACATATAAACTTAGCGAGATTAAAGATGTCAAACTAACTATCGAGAATAAGAGCGATGTATCGTACAACTACGCTCCCGTATTTACAATTCAAAAGAAAGTAGCAACTGATTGGGTTACACTTGACCAAGATCCAGAAATCGCCCCTCCTGCAATTATTAATAGCCTTGAGGCAAATAAAACAGTAACAGAGTATGCACATTTCTCGACATTGGATCTGCCTGTTACAACAGGAACGTATCGCATCGTTCATACCTTTGGAAATGAGAGCGGAAAGATCGTTAAACTGGCAGCATATATCGATGTTACCGAATAATAGAGCAGCTTTATGCTGCTTTTTTGATTAAATTCAACTATAGGTAAAGTTTTACCTGAACGCAGTGAAATGGCAGATATATTAGTGTTAAAGAAGAGAAATAAATTATTTGAGATTCCTTTATATAAAGGAGCCTTTTTAATTGGTTGCTATGGTTAAAATTATAATTAAATACAGTTAATACTTTATATGGTAAAATGGGTAAAAAGGAGGGTAATCATGAAATTGCATTTTTTTATTTTACCCATAGTCGTCCTCGCAGCTTTATACATAGGGTTTGACGCAACTAATAAACAGAACGTGAGCAGCGAAATTGCTACTAAACAAGCACTAAGTTTAGAAAGTGAAGAAGAGAATCAAGCTAATGAACAAAAAACTGATACAAATGACCCGCAGCTCGATCCTACAATGCTAGTGGACTTTTTTGTAGAGAATGATTATACAGCGTCACCTATTTTTACAGGTGAAACTTGTGATATTTATACAGTGAAGAATACATATGAGAATGTACAGGTTCAAGTTGATATTTACTATGAAAGAAAAACTGAAAAAGTGGTACTCGTGGAGTCTAACGTAGACGGAAGTTATTACTTTGCCCATCCTGACCAAGAGGGTGCAGAGAAGTTAGTTACTCAAGTAGCAAATAGTATTTTTGTTCCGCTTGCGAAGCTTCCATACAATACGGCAAAACCCGAAGAAGCAGCTGAGTGGGTTCAGTCTCACATAGATGATTCATATGCGGTTGAGCCAAAAGAAAAGACAAGCAATCATGTAGGTCTGGCTACTATTAATATTTTTGGAAGTCCGCTTTTTAGAACACTTGAATTGGACTTTGGATTTGCAAATAGCACAGATTCTCTGTGAGCATCATCAAATAAAATTAATCGTAATATAAAAAAGTATAGGCTGCGAGGACTTAATACGATGAATGAAGAAAAAATGATCTTATCTGCTATTTTAGCTGGCATTATTATATTAGTGGTATTTTGTATAGAAGTGCTTTATGTAAAACAAAAAGAGTATAGAAATAAAATTGATCTGTTAAAGAAATCTAAGCCCCTTAAACAGTATCTTGATTCTTTAATCTATTTTAAAGGAGAAAGCGTTAGCCTTAATGATGTACGTGAATCAGAAGTGAAAAGGGTTCTAAGAGACATTCAAGAGCAAGAGGCAGGTCTTAAGGTTGAAATAAAACATATTAAAATTGCTTTAAATCAAATGATATTGGACAGAAAAAATGTTCAGGCTACACAAAAACCTCATAGCGTAAAAGAGTCGATTTCATTAAATCAAATCGATCAAATGAGTGGAATTGATTTTGAACGCTTTTTAAAAAGATTTTTTGAAAAAAGAGGATATAGAGTCACAATTACACCTGCCTCTGGAGATCAAGGCGTAGATTTAATTCTTTTTCGTGACAATCGAAAAATTGCCATACAAGCCAAAAGATATAATCAAACAAACAGGGTAGGTAATAAAGCAGTACAGGAAGTTTACGCAGGGAAGCCATACTATGATTGCGATGAAGCTTGTGTAATTACTACTTCTTATTTTACAAGCCAAGCAATTTCACTCGCAAGTAAAGCGGGAGTTAAGTTGATAGATCGAAAAAGATTGCAGCTATTATTAAAAGATCAGATTAAGCTGTGATACGTAATGCTGTCAACGCATCAGATGTATTGAATTTTAAATACATTGAAATATAAATGAGTATAGGAAACTGCCGATAACTTGTAACTTGTGCCTTATACCTATAAAGAAGCAGATAACCGATAAAGAGTGTAAGAAAATTGCTCTAACTAATAGGTAAGTAAATTCAAAAGTAAGCAGGTGACCACGGTAATCTGTGGAGAAAAGGAGGAATCTTTCAATAAGATTCCTCTTTTTTGTGTGCTTGTTAGCATTATATTCACCTATAGTCACAATACACAATCACATTCTACCGCTTACTAGTCGGCTTTTTTATAATGTGCTACGATCAAATACATAAATAACCAGGAAGGAGAAATATTGTGAACTTATCATTTGAACAGAAAGTTTCTATTTTTGAAGATGCTCAGTATGGCATGACTAGATACACCATCAAGCCAGACAAAACCAATTTCAAATACAAAGGCAAGGTTATTGTGAGAGAAATGCGAGAAGGAAGCTCTGTTGCCTATGTATGGGGTAGAGACATTCAATTGTTTACGAACAACTACAAGGTTGATGTAAGAGGCTGGATATATGTTCATGAGTTTTCTGAGGAGGAGACCAGAGAGCTGCTCCAACAAGTATTAGCCAGAAGAGATCAACTACAAGATCAAAGGGGGAGCAAATAATGAGTCGCATATCAAAGTATTATCCACTCAGCCAGTACCTTCAGCAGCAAGATAGAAATAGTACCGCTGCTGTCAAGTTATCCTTCAAGGATATTGAGCACATTATTCAAACAAGCTTGCCTCCTACAGCAAGGAAAAGAGTACAGTGGTGGGCGAATTCTAAAACAGAGCAGTCACGGCAATGTAGCTCTTGGATAGGTTATAACTGGGAGACAGCACAAGTAGACATTAATAACGAATCAGTAGTATTTCGTAAAAAATAATAGAGAACTGTTAGTCTCTAATAAAATTTAATTGGCACCTGTATAAAGGTAAATTGTTTTGTTTCACTCTACCGCTCAATAAAATGGGGGGGAGTTAACACCAAAATAAGATTACGGGATAGACAAAATCTTCGTAACACACCTTCATCTCGAAGTTGTTATAAATTAGGAAGACGCAAGTATACACTGAGCATAGTGATAGTAAAAAATAATTCGATCGTTATTCTGTAAGGGAGAAAGGTATCTTGTGAAACAGGCAAGGTACTTTTTTTATTTAAATAACGCTATTTTGATCATGTTATATACAATGATATGTAAATTATGCTTGATTGTTGTACCAGTACGATATAATATAAGTATATAAAATAATTATTGGACAAGTACAAAAAAAGGAGGATGAACTATGATTGGATTAGAATCTATTGCAAGAGTGTTTGACAAGCAAGCTAAAGAGATAGCTGAAGAACTAGGGTGTAGTAAGCAAACAGTATCTGGTTGGATAAATGAAAAAACCCCAATAGCTGATAAATGGAAGAAAAGACTTTCTCAAATGTTTGGTTTACCAGAGGCTTTTTTCTCGAAGAAATTGAATAGGGTGGAATTGATTGATGTGGAAATTGCTTATTTGAGAAAGCTTAATGAAGAAAATAAAGTAATCGTGGAAGAAGTTGTAGATGGAGAGTTAAATAAGCAAAAACGTTACCCCTACCAAGGTGAAATTTGGTTTCTAGAACAACAAAGAGAAAAAGAGGTTTTATTGTTAGAAACAGGAGAACTCTTGGATTTTGATTCGGATAATGAGTTAGATGAGTACATGAACAGTTTACCTTATGATGAAGCTTTAAAAACGATTAATTATATATTCAAAACAGGAGAACAAGGTCACATTCAAGCAGTAACTCTTTTACTAGAACTATTAACTACATGGGGAAAGCCAAGATCAAAGGCGTCTAAAGGGTTAATCTACGATATGACCGAACTGTTAAAGAAACACAACATTACTCCTTCTCCTATTGAAAGAAAATAGCGATTCTCTCTTAAAATCTCTAATTGTAAATAAATCAAAATAAATATAAAAACGAAAGAGGTATAAAAATGCAGAAGACTTGTAAGAAGTGCAATAAATTAAAAGACGAGCATAACTTCCATGGGGGGTACAGCTGTAAAGAATGTCATTCTGATAAAGTACAGTTTAACAAAAAGCTTGGAGTAGAAAGAGAAATTAAAAAACTGCTTAAGTTAAACATTATTAAGAAAGAAGAAGTGGATGCTGCAAAGACTTTGTACGTTTCTGCGAAGAGTCGAATAGAATCCTGCAAATATAAAATAGGTATATATGGAAAGAAGGGGATAAAATCTGCTTATGATTCCCCGTTTGTATTTACAAAAGATATTATAGAAACTTTACCTACATTTTGGGGAGAGTGGAAAAATCAAAATAAAATCTATGAAGAATCAAGAACCAGGGCAGCTCGTCCTACCATTGATCGTATTGATGATTCAAAAGGTTATACACTCTCAAATATTCAAATGCTGTCTAAAAGAAACAATACACTAAAGGCAGCATCTGTCCCAAACAAGGTAATAATCATTAAAAACCAAGAAGTTTATGATTTTATCGAGTTTGAAAGTAAAAAAGAAATGAACCAAAAACTAATAGAACAGGATATACCTATCAAGACCACAAAAATAAAAATGGATACTGGTAAGATTCAAGAAGTTGGAAACGGTTACTCGTTGATCTTGCAATCAGAAGGAAGTGAAATAAAATCAACAAATAAAGCGTGTTATAAGGTAGTTATTGATCGGCGGCGGGAAAAGTACGACTTAGATACTGGTGAGGTAGTTGAAGTTTTAGAATCTTGGCAGAATCAATTCAAAATTGGTCCTATAAGAATAACAAGTAACGAAATTTAAGTAAGTCTTAGGTGGTCGTACCTCAATTGGGGTAGTGACCACCTTTTTAATCTTTATATATTAAAGGAGAAATTTTCAAATGATTTATTACAGCGAAGAAGAATACAATATTTTTTTATTTGTCGGAGGTTCTAGAGGGAAAGAAGAGAGGCATGTTTTCATGCCTAATGAGATCTTTACAGATTTGAAAAATGCAATTGATGTTTGGGAAGAAGGGCGAAGTAGTAAGCATATTGCTTTTGCATTCGGATATGTCTTCTTAACGTACTATTTATACAATTACGCTTTATTTGGAAGAGAAGGTAATGGATATGGTGAAATACAATTTACTGAAGCTGAGTTAAAAAAACTTTTGACAGTTTCACCTACTAGTAAAGGAAAAAAAGGCATAACATATATCACTAAGAAAAATGGTGTTTTAGAGCAAGCTGGCTATATTAAAAAGGTAACTGACTATCCTATTTCCTACTATTTCAATAAGGATGATATGATACTAAATTTTAATTATTATTCGGAAATTAAAGAAATATTGCCAATCGAATTACAAAAAGTACGTAACAGGAAAATTAATTATCCAGTAAAATTATTGGATAATAGAGTGATGAAACTTACAGACGGAAATGAGTATGAAACGTTCGGAACTTTAGACGATATTGGTAATACAACGAAAGTTGATGTGAAAGTATTTGTTTATTGCATGACCAGAGAAGACTTGGGAGTTGAGGCATTTTACTTATACTGTATTCTCTTATACAAGGGTTATCTATTTGGAAAAGGTTCTTGGGACTGTCCTCTGGAAGAGATGCCATCGAACACTGGAATGAAGATCGATATAATTAGCGGTAAATTAAAAGCGCTTGAACAATATAATATGATATATAACTCCCATATGCCTTTTGTACCCAATCTAAGAGATTATACGAGCAAAAAAATATATGCCAACACATATAGAGCGAAGCCGTATGATGAATTCATTGGAAGGGGGGTACTGAAAAAAGAGATAGAAGTAAGACGTGTTCTCTCTGCTGCAACATATGAAGCAACTATTGGATTTGTTGACGATCTAAATGCGACTAACGAACCTGAAGCAGATGAAAGAATAGAGGAGGATGATTTTAACCCTTTTGCTGAAAGTCGTGTACTTGAACGTGAAGCAATAAATATGCCTCAATGAAGCATTTGAAAAATCTATTCTTAGTTTAGAAATTGACGTGTGTTGCATTGAGTTAACTGTTACAAACCAGAAGGTATTCACATGTACAGTACAATTAAATCTTGATTTAAAGCAAACTTCATTAACTATTAGGATTATAAAAAGATGAAATCTAAAAGGTGCGACTGAGCCAGTATACTTAACTAATTAATATGCAAATATTATATAGTCATTAGAATTATAGAGAGTGCATAATCATTAGTTAAGTATACATGGTGGGTCACACCTTTTAAGTTTTTTCGAAAATAATTGAAATGAAAACTTATAGCTTGTTATTCAATTAAGAACAAATCTGAGAAGTAAGTCAGTTTCATCCCAAGTATAATGTTAAACGCTTCGAAACAACAAGGTTAAAAGTTGTGTAGAAAATGTAAGATCAGCCTACTGAACGCTATAAAATATGTTAAACAGCCTTTAGCATATTCCTCGTTAGTGGAAAGTCATAACTTTAACCTCAGGATACATAATCTTAAATTACTTTAACGATATGAGAGATAACATAAGTGAATCAGGTCTCACTCAGAAAGAGACTCCTGTTAATATAAACGATTCGATAAAAAATGATTTATGCTTACGATTGCAAGGTTTCAATCGTAAGCAGTAAGTGACGTTAGAACCTTTTTACGGTCAAAGTATAACCGGCGATATAGATAAATTTGTTGTAAGTTGAAAAGTGATTACGATAGAGGGTATTAAAAAATGTCTTATAACCTGCTTCTCGTTATAAACAATAAAGAGGGGGTGGTTAACACCAAATAACCACCTTTTTGCAGCAAGAGCGGCAGCAACACACCCTTAGACCGAAGTTGAATTATTTGTAGAAGATAATACTATTAGCCTTCAACTTGTATCATTAGGAAACGATTGAATGAAACCTTGATTTTATTTAGCAGCTTTAACTAATGAAAACTTTAAGTGAGGATTGGATTGATGAATGAATATTCGTGGTGGTATTGTAAGGAGAAATGGAGTTACATTTGTCTCTGATCGATTTATCGTTTCAGCTTCGTAATGATCTTTATACTCGTCTTGATAGAGTAGCCAAAAGAAGAGGACGAGGCTTTAAACAAATATTGTTAAATGAGATGCTTGAGGCATTGCTGGATGGATTGGAAAAGCAGGAATAAAACAAGCTATTACTTACTAGAGAAGAAAGACTTTCATCTAGTTAATACAACAGCCGCCAACTAAATTGTATTGACGGCTGTTGTAATGGAGTTATTAACTGATTAAGTCTAATGCTTTAAATAAGTCCGTTATTGTACTTTTAGTTTCCTCGCCCAGTTCGCTGAATTCAACGTCACATTTAGTTTCCATGAATTTTTTGGAGATTACAACTTTGTCAGCGAATTTAACTTTAGTTGAATTTTTCACGCCAGTTCTTACCATATCTTTGAAATCTTCCAAGACTACAGTGTTAAAATCCTCATCTGAAAATACATCTTCAATTGCATTTCCAGCAATATTACTAACAAAGCATATTTTATCTTCTTCAAGATTAAAGTCTTGAATTAGCTGCCTCTTTGCTTGATTACCTGCTTTGTCGTTATCAATTAATACCTTAAAGTCTACACCCCAACCTAGTAATAAGCTTACTAGGATTGTTATCTTGCTAACACCTGCACTAGGTATGAATCGAACATCTTTTAAGGAATAACCACTTTTCTCTAGGATTTCTTTTAGACCATTCAAGTAGTAATAATCTGAAATTCCTTCAACTAAGACTGTATATCCAGATGAAATTGTTAAATCCCTAGTTAAATCCAATCCAATAGAAGTGATTACAGGGGTCATTGTATCTTTGTCAGCCCCCCTATGAATCTTATTCTCGATCAATGTATTTTGGTGTTCATTCTTATTTACTAATCTAACTCGCTCTAGACGATTAGCATCTATTAAATATGGGCTATGAGTAGTAAAAATAACTTGTTGTTTTGAACTGATTTGTTCCAAAAGGGTTAATATGTCATTTTGTGCCTTAGCATGCAAGTAAAGCCCTGGCTCATCTACCAATATTATTGAGTTATCATCCATTTCTGAATTCATAGTAAGGAAAAATGATAAAAACCATTGAAATCCTTGGCTTCTCTGATTAGGCTTAAATGGCGTATCCCCATTTCCATCATAAATATGGAAATGCAACTTTTCTCCATCCATATTTAGGTTAAGTCTGATATCATTCTGCCTGTAGTATTCTCCAAAATTTCCAGTTACTTTTGCAGATACTCTGCTTGTGATAGTAAGTTTTTTTGTTCCATCCTCTTCTTCTATTAAGTCTTCTAGGGAATAGTCAGTTAATTTGAAGAACCTTTTAACTATATTACTCTCCTTTGCAGCTTCTTTAAGAATAGTGTCTGGCAGAATATCATTAAATGAATCAAAAAGAATAAAGTTAGGGATTAAATCTTCTAAAGAATCGAAAATATTCAATTCTTTCTTTGCCTTATTTGCTAAATCATTTATTAATTTATTAACAGTTTCGATAGTATTTTGATTTTCTTCAGATAGCTCACAATCACTTGTTAATTTTCCCCATTCCAATTTTAACTTACTAAGAAAATCTTGATTACTAACGTCCATGCTAAAGGAAGCATCCAGGGAATCAGCAAATTGCTTAACAATGTCTACTAGCTCTTTTTTTAAATCAATTATATCATCCTGGAGTCGATCTATAAAAGAGTCTGTTACATCGCTATTAAAAAGCTCATCTCCATTTGCATTTCGTTCAACAATTAAGTCAACAAATTCGTCTGTTGTATCAATAACTATATCTTCATCAATTTCACTTAACAGGTGAGTAGAAACACTAAAACATACTTCAACTTTAGGTTCTCCAGTAAAATGTTGAGGAAAATCATTTTCATTAAACTCATTATCCCCAAATGCTTTTAAAGCTTTGAGTATATTAGATTTTCCAGATTCATTTTTTCCAGCTAAAATAGATAATTCGGAATTTAAGTAAAATGTTTGAGTATCTGTAATAGATCTAAAATTAGATATTTTAACCCATTTGATTTTCAAAAAACCCCACTCCTTTTCTACTTGATTATACCTTTTGTGACAAAATTCTACTATAATAACCTTAAAATAATAGCTAAAGTGGTGATGGCTTTGAAAAGCAACTTTGCCTTTTTTCTTGAGAGATGGACTGTTCTGGCTAATCTAGGAGAAACAGCGGAACGAAATGTTCATATTGATCCACATACAACATTAATGAAACTGCGTTTATTTGCAGAGACAATGACAAAATATATACTAGCTTCTGAGAATATTCGAGAAGCGTATGGCACAACTCAAGTAGATCGTATTAATACACTTCGAAGAGAAGGGATATTAGAGCCTGAATTAATTGAGATGTTTGAGACACTGCGTCGCAAAGGGAATCAAGCAGTGCATGAAGCGGACTATGGAAAGATTGAAGAAGCGAAAGCGATGTTACATATAGCTTTTCGCATGTCTGTCTGGTTCATGGAAGTATACGGCGACTGGAGTTTCCAAGCACCTGAGTATGTTGAATATAGTGAGCAGCTAGAGACAGATAAAATCGATTTGCTTCAACAAGAGTATGACAACAAGGTAAAGAAGCTAGAAGAAGAGCTAGAAGCTATTCGACAAAAAGCAGAGCTGGAGCAACCTAATGCAAAGGTAGAACGTAAGCAGATATCAAAGAAATTCGTTCGTCGTCAGCAACTAACAGAAGCGGAAACACGTACGATCATTGATGAGAAGTTACGCTTATCAGGGTGGGAAGTGGATACGAATGGATTGAACCACTACACAAAGGGCACACTGCCGCAAAAAAATCGAAATATGGCAATTGCCGAGTGGAAAGCGGGAAGCGGTCGAGTAGATTATGCACTATTTATTGGTTTGCAGCTTGTAGGGTTAATAGAAGCGAAAGCAAAGCATAAAAATGTACCTTCTGTTTTAGAAAGCCAAACGAAAACATATGCCAAGAACATAGCGTCAATTGAAAATGAACAGCTCACACCAACAAAAGGGGACTACAAAGTTCCATTTCTCTATGCCACAAACGGTAGACCATTCTTACGACAATTGCAGGAAGAGTCTGGGATATGGTTCTGGGACTCTCGGAAGCTGACGGAGCATGCTCGTCCGCTCGAAGGCTGGCACTCTCCAGAGGACCTTCAGCTGCTTCTGAGTCAAGATGACGAAGCGGCAAATGAGCAGTTGCAAGAAGAGGATATTACTAAGTTTGGTTTGAGACCTTACCAGCAGAATGCGGTATTAGCTGCTGAAAAAGCATTACAAGAAGGACAGAGAAAAATGCTTATGGCGATGGCGACAGGAACAGGAAAGACAAGAACCGCTATTGCGCTAATGTACCGCTTGATCAAAGCGAAGAAGAGTCGCCGCATCCTGTTTCTAGTTGACCGTAAAGCACTCGGCAGACAGACAGAAAATGCGTTAAAAGATACAGAAATAGAAGGACTTCCTTTTTCAAGCATCTATGACGTAAAGTCACTAGAAGATATGTCACCTGAGGTCATGACAAGGGTACACATTGCGACTGTACAAGGAATGGTTCATCGACTTTTCTACAGTGAAGACAAGAGAATGCCGAGTGTGGGACAATATGACTTTATTATTGTCGATGAAGCACACCGAGGCTATACAAGTGACCGTGAGATGTCCGAGGATGAGCTGATATTCGAAGATCAGAACGATTACATCAGCCAATATAGACGAGTCATTGATTATTTTGATGCTGCTTGTTTAGGACTGACAGCAACACCCGCCTAACTTTATTGGAACTGTCCTGGATAAACAGAAGGAGAGGAGGTGCTCAGATGGCTAATATTTATAAATTGAGAAAGAACATGGACACATTCATTGAAACTTTAGCTACAACCAGGGTCGAAAGGTTTTATCCTTCCGCATTGGCTAAACATCTGGGTATCTCCTCGGTTGAGGCATTTAATTACTTATTAGAGAGATCTGGAAATGGAGATCAATTACAATTAAAATGGGAGTTAAGATGCCCACATTGTTATAGAACTTTGGATATAACTATAGAAAAACAAGTACTGGATGAATATGATTGTAAATGCGGGGAAGAATTCGAGCCACGACCGTCAGACTTTTTTCCGGTTTTTCAAATTAATCCAGATTATAAAGCGTTTATCAAAACAGCAATAAAAAAAAAGCCATCTAAACCAGAAGACCCTCCAATTAACTTAATTGGACAACCTCAATCGTTGCAAGACATCTTAATAGATGGATTATTATCTGAAAAGGCTATAGACAAATTGACAAGCCAGTCACCTTGTTTTCTTATTCAAATAATAAATCAAAATCAATATAACGGAGGGGATGGCCATATGGATCAGAGAAAGATTACAGGTAGTTTTAATAATTCTAAACTTAGTGGAAACAATGCTATTCAGGCTGACAACGTTGTTCAGTCCCAGAATATCACAAAAGAAGAATCCGAAAAGGCATTTAAAGAATTATTTGATGAAATAAAGAAAATATCAGAGCAATCACAAAGGGAACAAGCTGAGTATAATGCTGAGCAATTAAAAGAGGCCGTTGAAAATAAAGACAAGTCTAAGGCACAAAAGCTCCTTGGCTTTTTAAAAACATCAATAGGAACTGTAGCTTCATTAACAACTATCACTAGATTTTTTGGACTAACCCTATAATTATAAAAGACAATGCCCTTCCTATTATAGAAGGGCATTTTATGTATTTTTATCACAATAAAATAAATAGGATGGAGGTCATCTCTAATGAGTAGTACATTTGAAGGTAGAATGGCAATTATATCCAAATACCCTAAATTGATCCCTAAGGAAAATGCAGGTGGTAGGACTAGCGTTTATTATAGAGGTGTGGCAATAATTCAACAGTTCCGCAGAAGTGGCTCTGGGTATGTTCCTGGGAATCACATTAAAACATATACAAGTGAATTTGACCTAGATTTTGATACTCGGGATATGATTGCTTTTCGAAGTTATGATGATATTCGTTTTGAAAGATTGATTCAAACTGCAATGGAAGTTGTAGACCGACGATCAAAAAGAATTAGTTTAGAGTAAGGATTCTGATGAATATGGTTCTCCAAATGCAAAAAAGCATTGTTTACATCAGTGCTTTTTTTCTTGCTTTCGTATATTTATTATTATTTAATTTATCCTTGTTACACACGTATAACTCGAATAAGTGAGCTACACGGTCATTAGATTTAAAAATTTCCCCATATGTCTCAGCAAGGTTACCTGCGGCTTTTAAATTTGAGAGGATTTTACGTTGAATAGGTACTACTGAATATTGGTGATATAATGGAGATGGTAAACAAAAACAAAGTGCAATAGTTTGAAGAATGAAAGAAAACAACCATGTTGTTTGAAAAATATATTAAGTATGAAGAGAGGATAAATAGCATCATGAATAAGCAAAAACTTGCTACGAAAATATGGGAATCCGCTAATAAAATGCGTTCAAAAATTGAGGCCAATGAATATAAAGATTACATTTTAGGCTTCATTTTTTACAAGTACCTTTCAGACTATGAGGTAAAGAAACTAAAAGAACTAGGCTCTACCCAGGAAGACATTGAGGCTCTTGTTGAAGACGATACAGAAACCGTAGAGTATGTTCGTGAAGAGGTAGGATACTTTATTGCCTACAAGGATTTATTCTCGACTTGGATCAAAATGGGCAAAGATTTTGATGTGTCTAATGTTACGGATGCCTTGTCAGCGTTCGACCGTTTGATTAACCCATCTGATAAGAAGGTATATGAGGGTATATTTAATACCCTGCAGACGGGTTTAAGTAAACTTGGTGATAGTTCCGCATCTCGAACAAAAGCTATCAGCAATCTGATTCATCTGATCAAAGATATTCCTATGGATGGCAGGCAGGACTACGATGTTATTGGCTTCATATATGAATATCTGATTAGCATGTTCGCTGCTAATGCTGGAAAAAAGGCAGGCGAGTTTTACACGCCACATGAAGTATCTCTTCTTATGTCCGAAATTGTTGCAGATCATTTGAAGGACAGAACGGAAATCGAAATTTATGACCCGACGAGCGGTTCAGGCTCCCTTTTGATAAACATCGGTCGATCAGTTGCAAAGCATATTGATAATGAAAACAACATTAAATACTATGCGCAGGAACTGAAGCAAAATACATACAACCTTACTCGTATGAATTTAGTTATGCGTGGCATCCGTCCGGCTAATATCATTACCCGCAACGGTGACACTTTGGAAGATGATTGGCCGTACTTTGATGAAACTAACCCAGTTGAAACATACAATCCGCTTTATGTGGATGCAGTTGTTTCCAATCCTCCCTACTCACAGCATTGGGAGTCAGGTAATAAAGAAACAGACCCTCGCTACTCACGTTTTGGGCTCGCTCCGAAATCAAAAGCCGATTATGCTTTCCTGCTCCACGACTTGTTCCATATTAAGCCGGATGGCATCATGACAATAGTTCTCCCGCATGGGGTTTTATTCCGTGGCGGTGAAGAGGGTGAAATTCGAAAAAATCTGATTGAAGGCAATAACATTGATGCAATCATCGGACTTCCTTCTAATATTTTCTTTGGAACCGGCATTCCGACAATCATCATGGTTTTGAAGCAAAAGCGTGAGAATACCGATGTTTTGATTGTTGATGCATCCAAAGGTTTTATTAAAGTTGGCAAGAACAATAAGCTCAGAGCATCTGATATTAAAAAGATCGTTGATGTCGTAACTACCAGAGCTAATATTGGCAAATTTTCACGGAAGGTCAGCCGTGAGGAAATTCGCCGAAACGAATACAACTTGAATATTCCGAGGTATGTTGATTCCTCTGTAGGAGCAGAAAGATGGGACCTTTATGCTTCTATGTTCGGCGGCATTCCTATTAGCGAAATTGCTGAACTTAGCAAGTACTGGGGTGCTTTTCCAGGATTAAAAGAGGTACTGTTTACACAAGGAGTAGTTCCGTATGCTGAGTTGGCGGTCGGCAACATTGAACAGACTGTCAATGAGCATCCCGCCGTAAAGGACTTTATTTCTAATTTTATGAGATGTTTCGGGGACTTTAACAGTTACTTGAAAAGCGAGCTGATAACGAATATGGCGAGTCTCAATATTTCAAAAGAAAAAGTTGTTTTGAGTGCTGACATTTTCGCCCGCCTTGATTCCATTCGGCTTATTGACAGATACGAAGCGTATCAATTACTTGATGACGAGTGGGCAAAAACGTCTGTTGACTTAGAAATAATTCAAACAGAGGGCTTCAACGCTGTTAAAAAGGTTAACCCCAACATGGTTGTCAAGAAGAAGGACGGCAAGGAGGAAGAGGTACAGGTTGGTTGGATCGGTCATATTATTCCGTTTGAACTAGTACAGCGGACGCTTCTTTTGAGTGAATATGAAGCACTTATGCAAATAGAAGGCCGTCTTGCTGAAATCTCCTCTGAATATGATCAAATACTTGACTCGCTTTCCGAAGAAGAAAAGGAATCAAGTTTGACAAACGATTCCAGCGATGTGTTTGTCGCAAAAGAAATCGGTGTTAAACTTAAAGAGATTTATGCTGGCGTGGATACCCAGGAAATTAAGGCTCTAAACGCTTATGCTGCACTCTCAAAAAAGGCCGATAAACTTGCCTTTATCAACGCACACGACGATGTAGTGTGGGCCAATATGGCCGTAAACAAAGATGGCACATATAGCAAGAAAACAGTAACTGCTTATATAGCAGATCTTCAATCCAATTTTGAATTCCAGGAAGAATCCTTCGAAGCAAAAATTGTAAAAATAAGCAAGCTGATGGACGAGGAAAAAGAAGTAAAAGCAAAGGTAAAAGAGGATGCGGCAGTATTGCATATGAAAACAAAGGAAACTATAGAATCGCTTTCCGACGAACAGGCGCTTAAACTACTTGAGCAAAAATGGATTTTTCCGCTTACTGAAAGTATTAGTCAGCTTCCAAACGCGGTCATTCATATTCTGATAGACAAAATCAAAGTCCTTTCTAAAAAATACGCTGCTACATACTCTGCGGTTGAAGCGGAGATACAAGAAACCGAGTCTACTCTCTCGGTGCTTGTTGATAAACTCGGCGGCAATGAGTTTGATATGAAAGGTCTCAGCGAGTTCCAAGCGCTGTTAAAGGGTGAATGATATGGCTGAAAAAGATAAGAAACCAGAGATTCGCTTTACTGGATTCACTGATGCTTGGGCACAGCTTAAGTTGGGGGATTTGAGTGAATCTTTTGAATATGGATTAAATGCAGCGGCTACAGATTTTGATGGAGTAAACAAATATATTCGAATAACAGATATTGATGATGAGTCAAGAAAATTCCTTGAGAAAAATTTGACTTCTCCCAATATCGACCTTAGTAATGCAGATAATTATAAACTAAAGAATGGTGATATTTTATTTGCCCGAACTGGAGCTAGTGTTGGAAAAACCTATATTTACAATGTTTCTGATGGTTTAGTGTACTATGCAGGATTTCTCATAAGAGCGAGAATTAAACGGGAATATGACAGAGAATTTGTATTTCAAAATACACTATCAAATGGATACAAAAAGTATATCAGTATTACATCTCAGCGTTCTGGACAACCAGGAGTTAATGCACAGGAGTTTGCAGAATATAAAATAAATGTTCCCAAATATGATGAGCAAGTTAAAATAGGCGCATTTTTAAAAGAAATGGACAACCTTATCACCCTTCAGCAGCGTAAGCATGACAAGTTGGTACTCATCAAAAAATCCATGCTCGAAAAAATGTTTCCGAAGGATGGAGCCGATGTTCCAGAAATTCGCTTTGCTGAATTCACCGATTCTTGGGAAAAGTGGAAGGTTGGAGATGTACTAAAACAGAAGCAACGCCCTATCAAAATGGAAGATAATAAAGAGTATCAGCTTGTTACGGTGAAACGTCGTAATGAGGGAATCGTATCCAGGGGCTATCTCAAGGGCAAAGACATTTTAGTCAAAAACTATTTTGAAATTAGATCTGGAGATTATTTGATTTCAAAGAGACAAGTGATACATGGTGCAAATGGAATAGTGCCGGAAAACCTTGATAAGTCAATTGTTTCCAATGAATACTTAGTAGCCATTGGAAACAAAAACATCACTACTGAGTATTGGACTCTAATATCAAAACGGCCTAATATGTATAAGCAGTTTTTCCTCAGCTCATATGGAGTTGATATAGAAAAGCTGGTATTTGATGTTGAAGATTGGAAAAAAAGAACGATAATTCTTCCTTTGTTGCCTGAACAAGAAAAGATTACGTTATTCTTTCATCGTCTTGACCACCTTATCACCCTCCATCAGCGTAAGTTGGAAAAGTTGAAAAATATCAAGAAATCAATGCTCGAAAAAATGTTTGTATAGGAGGTGTGAACGCGAAATGGTCTTTGGCAAAGAATTAGATTTTGAAGAGGCCTTAATTGAGGTACTCTCTCATAAAGGCTGGGAACCTGAGGTACTGAAGTATCCCACTGAAGAATATTTGCTGAAAAACTGGGCAGATATTCTCTTTGAAAACAACAGAGGTATTGACCGTTTGAATGATTACCCTCTGACAAGCGGAGAGATGCAACAGATAATGGAGCAGATCACCACACTGCGGACGCCTTTAAAACTAAACGGCTTTATCAATGGTAGAACTGTTGCCATTACCCGTGATAATCCCTATGACACTCTGCACTTCGGGAAAGAGGTCAGCCTCAAGATTTATGACCGACGTGAAATCGCTGCGGGACAAAGCCGCTATCAAATTGCACAGCAGCCAAAATTTAAGAGCAAGTCCAACATATTAAATGATCGTCGCGGTGATTTGATGCTTTTGATCAACGGTATGCCAGTTATTCACATTGAGCTGAAGCGGAGCGGTGTTTCAGTTAGTCAGGCATATAACCAGATTGAAAAATATTCCCATGAAGGGATTTTTACCGGCATATTTTCGCTGATTCAGATCTTTGTTGCTATGGAACCGGCAGAAACAGTTTATTTCGCCAATCCCGGAATGGACGGGAAATTCAATAAGGATTTCTATTTTCACTGGGCAGATTTTAATAACGAGCCTATCAATGACTGGAAAGATATAGCTTCTTCACTTCTTTCCATTCCGAGGGTACACCAGCTTATCGGCTTTTACACCGTCGCCGATGATACAGATGGTGTACTGAAAGTCATGCGTAGCTATCAATACTATGCAGCAAACGCCATTTCTGACCGCGTTTCTAAAACCAACTGGGATGGGCGTGACAAGCTTGGCGGATATGTTTGGCATACCACAGGCTCCGGCAAGACGATGACAAGTTTCAAGTCGGCGCAGCTGATTGCAAACTCCAAAGATGCGGATAAAGTTATCTTCTTGATGGACAGAATTGAACTCGGAACGCAGTCCTTGAAAGAGTATCAAGGTTTTGCAGATGAAAATGAGTCAGTTCAGGCAACGGAAAACACAATTACTTTAATTTCAAAAATTAAAAGCGAAGACCCGACAAATACTCTCATTGTTACCTCTATCCAGAAAATGAGCAATATTAGAGATGAAGAGGGCGGCTTAAATACTCATGATATTGAGATGATGCGTTCCAAGAGAATCGTCTTTATTGTCGATGAAGCGCATCGCTCTACATTCGGAAGCATGCTCAGGGATATAAAGGACTCTTTTCCGTCTGCAGTTTTCTTTGGATTTACAGGAACGCCAATTGAGGATGAAAACCAAAAGAATATGAACACAACATCAACCATCTTCGGAGACGAGCTGCATAGATACAGCATTGCGGATGGTATTCGTGATAAGAATGTCCTTGGATTTGACCCTTACAAAGTGTTGACCTTCAGAGATAGGGATGTTCGGCAGGCTGTTGCTTTGTTGCAGGCAAAAGCGAATACAGTTGAAGAAGCCATTGCTGATCCTAAAAAGAAGGAAGTCTATTATAAATACATGGATTCTTCTCAAGTGAAAATGGCCGGATTTACAGGTGATCACGGAAATTATGTCAAAGGTATAGAGGACTATTTGCCGAAATCCCAATATCAAACTGAAGAACATCAGAACATGATTGTTACGGACATTGCTGATAACTGGGTGAGATTAAGTCATAATAGCAAGTTCCATGCAATCTTTGCTACAAGTGGCATCCCGGAGGCAATCCGTTATTATCGGAAGATAAAAAAAGCTATGCCCACATTAAAGGTTACCTGCTTGTTTGACCCAAACATCGACAATAACGGAGGAGTTGCCTTTAAGGAGGATGGTCTAGTTGAAATAATCGAGGATTACAACGCTAGATATGAGCAGAAATTTAGTCTGAAGAGCTACGATAAGCTAAAAAAAGACATTGCTTCACGGCTTGCTCACAAAGATCTATATAAATTTCTAGAAAGAACGCCGGAAAATCAGCTCGATATGCTGATTGTGGTCAACCAGATGCTTACAGGCTTTGATTCCAAGTGGATAAATACGCTTTATATGGATAAGGAACTATTGTATGAAAATATCATCCAAGCATTTTCTCGTACAAATCGTCTCTTTGGCCAGGAAAAACGTTTTGGAACCATACGATACTACAGGTATCCGCATACGATGGAACAAAACATAGAAGAAGCTGTGAAGACCTATTCTGGTGATAAGCCTATTAGATTATTTGTAGAAAAGCTTGAGTACAATCTAAACAAGCTGAATGCAATTTTTGATGACATCAGCGAGCTGTTCACCCGTTCCGGGATTCCTAACTTTGAAAAGCTGCCGGATGACCGTTCGGAGCGTGGGAAATTTGCATCACTCTTCAAATTATTCAATGACTATCTGGAAGCTGCAAAAATTCAAGGCTTTACATGGAATAAGTCAATGTATGAGTTCAGCCATGGCCGTGGAAAGCCAAAGACTAAAGTCGAAATGAAACTAGATGAAAACACCTATTTGGTTTTGGCGATGCGTTATAAAGAGCTGTTCGGCGGTAACGGCGGTGGTGGCGGCGACGATGTTCCTTTCGAGATTGAAGGTTACCTAACGGAGATTGATACCGGAAAAATCGATTCGGACTATATGAACTTGCGCTTTGAAAAATTTCTGAAAATCCTTACACATGATGATATAGATGTAGCTGAATTGCGGCAGACGCTTGATGATTTGCATAAGTCATTCGCTATATTGACGCAGGAAGAACAAAAGTATGCAAACATCTTCCTTCATGACGTAGAAAGCGGAAATGCCAGGTTGGAAAGTGGTAAAACCTTCAGGGATTATATCACTGAATATCAATTTAGGGCAAAGAATGACCAGATCGAAAGTATTTCTCGATTCTTGGGGGTGGATGAAAAGAAACTCCGCAATCTCATGGCTGCAAATGTAACTGAGGCGAGTATCAATGAGTTCGGTCGCTTCGATTATTTAAAGGCTAGTGTAGATAAAGACAAGGCAAAGGAGTATTTCGAAAAAATGGAAAATGCAAAAATACCACCATTTAAGATCAACATAAGAGTACATAATTTGCTTAAGGAGTTCATTCTTAAAGATGGATTCGACATCGAAGAGCCGAAAGAATACTAGGGGCAGCATGATATATACGGAACTATATGAGGAAGACTAAGAAAATGGCGTTATAAAGGTGGATAGATAGACTCGGCTATATCTATCGACGCAAGTTTTACTTACTAGACTACAATTTGACCTCACATCATATAGAATTTATTATTTTCGTGTTAAAGGGGAACCAGACACATCGACCAAGCTACCAACAGGGTAGCTTTTCTTATTTAGCCAGAAAAATTCAGGTAACATACACTCGACTAAAACAGGTGATGATCCATAAACATTACAAAGAGAGAACTCCACATTTCATGTCCAGCTCCAACTCTGTGGCATCCATGTGGCAACAAACATAAGATAATTTCTGAATATTAGAAATAACAAATAAAATAAAGAGAGGCTAGAAACTCCTGTAAATGAAGAGTTTCTAGCTACTGTCGGCAACATGAGGTAACCATAGATGATATGTGACCCGCCCTTGACAGGGTAGAGACTATATTATAATGATATTGTAAAAAAGACAGTAAGCCTATATGTAGCTTACTGCCTTTTTTATTTAGAAGTAATTATTGCACCGTATCTAACAGTTCTGCTATGTAGTATATTTGTGAAACTTCTTCATACTCATCGAAATTATCATCTATATACTCTATTCCTTGGCAAATGACATACCCATTTTCTACATAAAAATCAACTGCTTTGTCGCCTATTTCAAAAGGAACTTCCTGTGCGAGTTTATCTTCTTCTGTATCGTAAATCCAAAGGGTACCACCAATGTTAGCGGAGCCATAAGAGCCGCCTATAACGGTTAAAATGTATCGATTATCTAACCATACAGCAGACTTTGGTGTAGTCTGTTGATCCTCAACCACTTTTCCTTTCTCAGGAGAAATTTCCTCACTAAGATTTTCAGAAACAAAATCATAGGTATACAGGCTTTGATAAGTATCTTCGTACGGTGTTTCTAATAATAAGACTTTCGTTTTATCAGGCGAAAAAGAGTAATGTGGAGCATCTCCAGTAATCAGCTCTTCAGTGCCGTCATTCTTTTCAACAAATACAGCATTACGACCTTCTTCCTTCATGGATGGATCAACAGATATTTTGTTTAGGTTTTTAAGGTCTTCTTCTTCGAATGGAAGAGTAGTCTTGTTTAATTCTTCTTGAGATACATCTTGTTTTACCGTAGCAGTAGCTTGAGTAGTAGTCTTAGCTTTACTAGTTCCCATGTTGTAGCTGAAATAACCAGTCCCCCCAACCACTGCTATACCGAGTAAGCAAGTTAAAAAACCTTTCGTGAAACCTTGAGCCATAAATAAAAACCTCCATATATATTCATAAGGATTATAGTACCATTAAATTTGAAATAGTAATACAAATTTTAGAGGAATTACAATAATAATGGTATCGAAATAGGTTAAATTGATTGAGTAGAAGGATGATTAAAGTAAATTAATATAGGTTTAAATTTACAAAAAAAGTATAAGGATGCTAAAATTAAAGCTATGCAGATTACTAATCACATCCCTATAGAATACAGGTGATGATGATGACTGTAATAAAGAAAGATGCAAAAACAGGAAAATATTTTTTTGGTTTAGATACTGGTAAAGATCCAATGACAGGCAAAAGGAAGCAGCTAAAGCGGAGAGGTTTTGATTCAAAACATGAAGCAAAGTTAGCGCTTGCTAAGCTTCAAGTTGAAGTCAGGGAAGAAAAGGAATTAAGCATACTAAGGCTCTCGTTTCAAAAGTATCTTGCCCAGTGGTTTGAAGCAAAGAAAGTCAAATTAAAGCCGAGTACGATTCAAAATTATGAAGAGCAAATCCGCTACAACATTGTGCCTTATATTGGGGATGTGCGAATGGGTGAGTTCAGTGAATCAATCATTCAGACCTTTATTCAGACACTCCACAAAGAACGTAAGCTGTCTCCAGCGACAATTCGAGCTGCTTATGGCATCGTTGCAGAAGTGCTTTATAAGGCTTCTCAGAAAGGCATCCTTAATAAGTCAATGTTAGACGACATTTCTTTGCCAAGAATGCCAAAAAAGCTTCGAGTATGGACAGCGGATGAGATGATGTTGTTTTTAGACGCTCCTCAGCGATTGTTAAACTTAACAAGACACTTTATCGGCTTCAGTATTTCCATTCAGACGGGCATGCGTATGGGGGGAGGTTCTTGGCTTGCGGTGGAGTGACATTGACTTTGAAGGGAAACGAATCTTCATCCGGCAGACACTCAGTAAGATCAACGAGGACAGCGTGTACGGCTTTGTCGATGAAGGGAAGAGATTGCTGTTCTGAGAGTTGTCTATGTCCCTGACGCTCTGTTGAGTAGCCTAAGAGCACATCATGAGCATATCATTCGGGAGCGATCAGTGCTGGCAGACGAGTACCTTCCATATGATTTGGTTGTATGCACGAAGAACGGAAACTGGGTGCACCCAAATAACTTTAGACGAGGTTTTAAAGTGACTGTCGAGCAATTGGGTCTTCCGAATATCCGTCTCCATGATCTACGACATACACATGCCACGTTCTTGCTAGCAAATAAGGTCAATCCGAAAATCATTCAGGAGCGACTTGGTCATAAGAACGTAACTGTCACATTGAACACATACAGCCACGTATTACCATCGATGCAGCTTGAAGCGGCAGGCACGTTTGATGAATTGTTCAAGGGCAGTGACCATAGTGGTGACCAGTGAAGGAGTTAAGTCGCTCAAGCCTTGGTATAACTGGGTTTACAGGTGGTGATTTTTATGAGGACTGCATGAACATGAGCACGATTGTAATTTTATATGTTAAAAGACAGCTAAGTTTAAACAACTGCCTTTTTACTTTGACTTGCTGTATGATAAAATAAGGGTAGAAAAGTAGGACACTGCTAAAGGATAGCCGTGAGACAAAGGAACAAAAATAGGGTAGAGTAAATCCAACAAACCCATAAATATTAATGTTTATATGTCCCAGTAGCTCAGCAGGATAGAGCAACAGCCTCCTAAGCTGTAGGTCGTAGGTTCGATTCCTATCTGGGACGTTTTTGGAAAAAAAGGTGATATATCGGTAATCTCAGATTAATGATAATTTGAGATCATCCGCATATATTAACCTTTTTTTGCTTTTTTAGAACGAACGTCAGACCATGTTAATTCAATAGAACATTTAATGTAAAATGAAAATATCAATACACGTACGTGGTTTAGGAGGAAGTAAGTTGAATAGCTTTATTGTTATGCAAGGTCGTACTTATCAAGAGGAAAAAGATTTAGGAATTATTTGGTCATTCCAACAAGACAAAGGGGGGAATGTGCAACATTCATGGAGACGATTGGCAGAAATGAAAAAAGGGGATCTGGTATTTCATTATGTAAAAGGGAATATCATTGCTGTTAGCATTGCCAAAGAGGACTGTAAAGTAGCTAGTAAACCCGATGCTTTGCAAAGTCACAATGAACGGAAAAGTGAAGGGTATCTAGTGAATTTAGAATATCATGAATTAGATAGAGCGGTTAATGTTCGTGACAAATTTGAAGAAATTTTACCGCTGCTGCCTGTCAAATACTCACCATTCCAGGATGATGCAAATGGGAACCAAGGCTACTTATACCCATGTAATGAAGAACTAGCCATCAAATTACTCGAACTAATTGGCGAGTTAAATATTTATCAAGTAGATAAAGAACAATTGGAATTGTCCATTGATGATGTAAGAAGAACAGAACACAATACATTAATTCCAGTGATTGCTGAGACAGAATCTGAAATAAAAACGAAAATCCGATTGGGTCAGCAAAAGTTCAGAAAGGACTTAATGCCCCTATGGGAAGGTAAATGTGCTCTATGCGGTATAAACTTGCCTGAATTACTAAGAGCAAGCCATTCAAAACCCTGGAAAGACAGTACAAACGCAGAACGTTTAAACCCATATAACGGCGTTCTACTTTGTTGTAATCATGATGCCCTTTATGATAGAGGGTTGATTGCCCTTGATGGTCAGGGACGTTTGCATGTTTCTTCAGTGATCCGCGAGGAAGATTATCCGCTATATGGCTTGGTATCAATGGCTAAGATACAGATTCATTCTGAAAATAAAGTGTTTTTTAAGTGGCATAAGAAAAATATTTTCAAAATAAATTAGTAGAATTTGTGACTCTGAGTAACTCATGCTTATGGACTTTTTGCTTCTTATTTGAACCTTTAGATGGTTCAGGAGTGTGGGTTTTAGATTTATGAGATATTATCATTAAAACTAAGGAGTAAAGGACATGGATTGGAAAAACTTCTATAAGATATGACAAAGTGCAGATATTGTGGTTTACACCCTATAGATTTGCATCATTTGTTACCAAAAAGTAAATACCCTCAATATGGTTACCATGTTGAAAATATAGTTCCATTATGCGTCAATGTCCATGCATTCATCACAAGACGAAAATGGAGTGAAATGCAAGAGAAGGCATACGAACGATTGATTACGGAATGGATGGAACAACCAAGTGTTAAAGTATTCGATAATATAATGAAACAATTTCATGAAATTGTTTATGGACAAACATTAGAATAAAAACAGAACAAAGAAGGCATTTTATTGGCTTCAGTATTTCGGTTTAGATAGTTATGCGTGTGGAAGAGGTTCTTGATTTATAGAGGAGTGCCATCGACTTTGAAGGTAAACGAATCTTCATCCGGCAGACACTCAGTAAGATCGAGGAGGACAGCGTGTACGGCTTTGTCGATGAAGAGAAGACCAATGCCAATGCCGCTTTGAGGGCTGTCTATGTCCCTGACGCTCTGCTGAGCAGCCTGAGAGCATAGCTTTAATAAGATGCAAACTTATTATCTAAAGAATACCTTTTTCAAATTTGTTTATTTCCTAATCTACGGATATAATAGAAGAAAGCCGATTAACGGTCAAAGTTCGGTAAATGACCGTATCACTTCCAAACTGAAAATGTATAGCAACATCAATAGATGCCTGTGTATGGTGGCGAAAGCCATAGTGGTAAGCTAAGGCGTCGGTCGGGGGTTCGAATCCCTCCTGGGACATCATACATAAGAAATCAAAAAGGCAATCTGTCACGTTATGGTGCGGATTGTCTTTTTTCTGTGCAAAAAACCACCTTCAAAAGAGAAGGTGGTATTGTCCAGCTGCAAGCGGTCAGTTCCTTTATTGTTCAAGGCTGTCGTCGTTAAACCAAAGCGGAGCATCGTCATCCACGTCACCGTTATAATTAATTAAAATTTCTTCGCCTGCCTTTATGTCACGGTAGGCGTAAAATTTAAACGAATGGCTTTCAAAATGAATATCGTACGTTGCATTTGGTTCATAAGAATGATTAAACAGCATCCCATACCCTAATAACATTGCCGTGTGGTTTGCCCCATATTCAAATGCATAGTCGGCTAAAAGCGTTTTTTCAATATGGACGTGCTGGTCGTTTGGATACGGAATAACCGGCGCTTCGTGAAGCATTTCGCCTTTTTTTATGTCACGCGTGGCAAAGACACCCCGGTTGAATTCGCCGTCGCTTAATGTAGATGTTTTTACTTCGATCATGACTCGATCTCCTTTTCTTTTTCATATTCATTTCTTAAGCATGACAGGCGGACGGGCGAAGAGCAACTGTTTTCTCTGTTCAATCGAATAACGCCATGCTACACTTCAACTAAAGAACTACGGGCGGGTGAGAATAATGAAGAAAAAAAAGCGGGCGAAATCCGGCAATGTTGTTCAATTTCCTGGAACATCAGCCCGGCTTGAACAGCAAGGACAGCAGGCACTGGAAGAAAAGCGGTTTGATGAAGCGATTCGCTTCTATACGGAAGCGCTCCGTTTTGAAGAAGGGCGTCAGGAAGAGATTAAAATGGCACTTTTGATCGCTTATCATGAAAGCGGCAGCCACGACGCGGGAATTGATTTGTCACGCGAGATGCTTCGTGCCGGGGAAGGCCATTATTTTGACGTGCTTGATTTACATGTCCTCATGCTCATTCAAAAGCGACGTTACAAGGAAGTTGCGGACACATTATCTGTCCTGCTCGAAGAAGGGCTGCCGCCGGACCGGTACGAGCATTTTGCCCATTTAAAGGCATTGGCCGACCGAATGAGTGCAAAGCAGCAGGATTCCCTGTTTAAAGTAGGAGATTCTATCCAGGATAAGATGATGAAGCTGTCTGAACTGGCTAAATTTGACGCTGCTCCATTTGAAGAAGAGCTGATTCACATAGCGGGAGACCAAACAGAGCATCCATTTATTCAAACGGTGGCGCTCGGGCTGCTGAGGGAAATGGGAACAGCCAAAAACGTGACGGTCCGGAAATTTCATTTTGAAAAAAAGGTGATCCCGGCTATTACTGATGAAGCATTCAATGGGCCATTTTTCCTTGAAGTAATACAGTGCTTAGAGAAAACTGCCGGGCAAAATAACCCCGCTTTATTCGCGCAGGCAGTTGAATTGACCAAGCAGTATCAATTTCTGCTTCATCCGTTTGATCCGGACATTTCGTCGGAAAAGTGGGCAGAAGCGATCGTATTAAAAATCAACCAACTGTATGAGCCTGTTGAAATGAACAAAATTGATCCCGATATAGATCAAGCATGGGCGTTCATGCAGGAACTCGATGAAATTTCAGCCTTTTAGTTGAAAGAAAGTGTCTGTATGGTATAATGTAAAAGTCGTATTGTGTCCTTTTTATATCCAATAAGAATATACATAGGACGAACGTTCATATTTATTAATAGATTGTTGGAGGGAATTTTTTATGTCAGCAAAGTGGGAAAAATTAGAAGGTAACCAAGGCGTATTAACAGTTGAAGTTGATGCTGAAACGGTTAACCAAGGTCTTAACACAGCATTCCAAAAAGTCGTTAAAACAATTAACGTACCAGGATTCCGTAAAGGGAAAATGCCTCGTCCATTGTTCGAACAACGTTTTGGCGTAGAAGCGCTTTACCAGGATGCGATCGATGCGATCCTTCCGGAAGCATACGAAAATGCTATTGACGAAACAGGCATCGATCCGGTTGACCGTCCTGAAATTGATGTTGAGCAATTTGAAAAAGGCAAGCCATTCATTTTTACAGCGAAAGTTACAGTGAAGCCTGAAGTTACACTTGGTGACTACAAAGGCCTTGAAGTGGAACAAGATAATACAGATGTAACAGATGAAGACGTTGAAAATGAATTAAAAGATCTTCAAAAACGCCATGCGGAGCTTGTTGTGAAAGAAGACGGCGCGGTTGAAAATGAAGATTCAGTTGTAATTGACTTTGAAGGATTCGTTGATGGCGAAGTATTCGAAGGCGGGCAAGCCGAAAACTATTCAATTGTGATCGGTTCAGGCACATTCATTCCTGGCTTTGAAGAGCAGCTAATTGGGATGAAAACAGGCGAAGAAAAAGACGTTGAAGTAACATTCCCTGAAGAATATCATGCAGAAGAACTTGCAGGTAAGCCGGCAACGTTCAAAGTGAAACTTCACGAAGTAAAAGCACAGGAGCTTCCTGAATTGAATGATGAGTTCGCGCAAGAAACAGACGAAGAAGTGGAAACACTTGATGCGTTGAAAGCAAAATTGCAGGAGCGTCTTGTAGAGCAAAAGAAAAGCGCTTCTGAGCAAAAGCTTCGTGACGACCTCGTTGAAAAAGCGGTAGCAAATGCTGAAACAGACGTACCGGATGCGATGATCGATTCTGAAATCGATCGTATGCTTCAAGAGTTCACGCAAAATCTTTCTATGCAAGGAATGAATCTTGACTTGTACTACCAATTCTCAGGTCAGTCAGAAGCAGATCTTCGCGCCCAAATGAAGGAAAATGCAGAAACACGCGTGCGCACAAGCTTAACGCTTGAAGCAATTGCGGAAGCAGAAAATCTTGAACCGACGGATGAAGATGTCGATGCTGAAGTAAGCAAAATGTCTGAGCAATTCGGCCTTTCAAAAGAAGACGTTGAAAAAGCGCTTGGCAGCCTTGAAGGCATGAAAGCAGACTTGAAAATCCGTAAAGCAGTCGAATTTCTTGTGGAAAACAGTAAGACTGGTGCATAATAAATAAAAGAACACACTGACAGGGCGCGACGTGATCGTGCCTTGTTTTCTACCTATAAACAGGCGAAAAACGCTTTTTCGTTTTTGTTTTGTGGCAAGTGTGCTACAATGCGATACATAACTTAGTTACGGCGCAGTTAAAAGGCGGACTGCTGAATGGCTCCGGCTGCACCAACATAGCATAAGGGGTGAACCAGATGTTTAAATTCAATGAAGAAAAAGGACAGTTGAAATGTTCGTTTTGCGGAAAATCGCAGGACCAAGTGAGGAAACTCGTTGCGGGCCCAGGCGTTTATATTTGCGACGAATGTATTGAACTGTGCACAGAAATCGTGGAAGAAGAGCTTGGTACAGAAGAAGAAGTAGAATTTAAAGATGTACCGAAGCCGACAGAAATCCGTGAAATTTTAGGTGAATATGTCATCGGCCAAGAGCGTGCGAAAAAATCGCTTGCTGTTGCTGTTTACAATCACTATAAACGCATCAATTCAAACAGCAAAATTGACGATGTGGAACTCGCGAAATCAAATATTTGCTTGATCGGTCCGACGGGAAGTGGAAAAACACTCCTGGCGCAAACACTTGCGCGTATTCTAAACGTGCCATTTGCGATTGCCGATGCAACGTCATTAACAGAAGCAGGATATGTTGGGGAAGATGTTGAAAACATCTTGCTGAAATTAATCCAGGCAGCAGATTACGACGTGGAAAAAGCGGAAAAAGGCATCATTTACATCGACGAAATTGATAAAGTCGCACGTAAATCGGAAAACCCGTCTATTACACGTGACGTATCCGGTGAAGGTGTTCAGCAGGCGTTGTTGAAAATTTTAGAAGGAACAGTTGCGAGTGTTCCGCCACAAGGCGGCCGAAAACATCCGCATCAGGAGTTCATCCAAATCGACACAACGAACATTCTCTTTATTTGCGGCGGAGCGTTTGATGGTGTTGAACAAATTATTAAACGTCGTCTCGGTCAAAAAGTGATCGGATTCGGCTCTGATCAGAAAAAAGAAGAAGTGAATGACAAGGCCCTTCTTTCTAAGCTTCTTCCCGAAGATTTGCTGCGTTTCGGTTTGATTCCAGAGTTTATCGGGCGTCTTCCGGTTATTGCGAGCCTTGAACAGCTTGATGAAGAAGCGTTGATTGAAATTTTAACAAAACCGAAAAACGCACTCGTCAAGCAGTTCAAAAAAATGCTTGAGCTTGACGATGTGGAACTTGAATTTGAAGAAGCGGCATTAAGCGAAATTTCGAAAAAAGCGATTGAACGCAAAACAGGTGCGCGGGGCCTTCGTTCCATCATTGAAAGCATCATGCTTGATGTGATGTATGAACTGCCAACGCGTGAAGATATTAAAACATGTGTCATCACAAAAGAAACAGTGACCGATTTTGCACCACCTCGTCTTCTTGACGAAAATGGAAATGACGTTGGTTCTGCTGATAAAACATCTGCATAAGTGCCAGTTGATTTTAGGAAGGGACAGTGCCTCAACAGGTGCTGTCCCTTCTTTTCAATCGACAGCGTCTGTGCGTTTGCGTTAAGATAGGAAAAAAGAAAGAGAAGAAAAGATGTGTTTTGGACGATGTCCAGCTTCAGGCGGCCAGTCCCTAGGTCGTAAGCCGTCACGGCTGTGTGGCAAAGAGCGCCACTCTGCCGGTTCGTCTTACGTCTGTCGGACCTGTACGGCCACCTTGCGCTTTTCTTATTGGGAAGGGAGATTTGTCATGAAGGCAGATACAATTTATACAGTGCCACTTTTACCGTTGCGGGGAATGCACGTGTACCCGACGATGGTGCTGCATTTGGATGTGGGCCGCGATCGGTCGATTGAAGCACTTGAAAAATCAATGATGAACGATCAGCTCGTGTTTTTATCCGCTCAAAAAGACCCGGATTTGGATGATCCGGCTGGCGATGACGTATATGAAGTCGGTACATTAACAAAAGTCAAACAAATGCTCAAGCTTCCGAACGGAACAATTCGCGTACTTGTGGAAGGGTTAGAGCGGGCAAAACTGATTTCCATTGTGGATCAAGAAGCATTTTACGAAGCCGTCGTCGAAGTTCATAAAGAAGACTCATCAAAAGATTCGGAAACAGAAGCGCTTATGCGCATGCTGTTAAAACAATTCGAACAATATGTGAAGCTGTCGAAAAAAGGTTCGTCTGATACGCTCAGTTCTGTTGCAGATATTGAGGAACCAGGGCGGCTTGCGGATATCGTCACATCACACATGTCGCTTAAAGTAAAAGAAAAGCAAGACATTTTAGCAACATTTTCCGTTAAAAAACGACTTGAACAGCTTATTTCACTTCTTCATAATGAACGTGAAGTACTTAATTTGGAGAAAAAAATTGGCCAGCGTGTGAAAACGTCAATGGAAAAAACGCAAAAAGAATATTATTTGCGCGAGCAGATGAAAGCCATTCAGCAGGAACTCGGTGATAAAGAAGGAAAAACGGGTGAAGTGGAAGAGCTGACGACGCGAATCATGGCAGCGAATATGCCGGAACATGTGGAAAAAACAGCGATGAAGGAACTGGACCGTTACGAGAAAATTCCACAAAGCGCCGCTGAAAGTGCCGTTATTCGCAACTATCTTGAATGGCTTGTGACACTTCCTTGGTCCGATGCAACAGAAGACGACCTCGATGTAATGAAGGCCGAAGACGTCTTAAACCGTGACCATTATGGATTGGAAAAAGTAAAGGAACGTGTACTTGAATTTTTGGCTGTCCGTCAGCTGACCCAATCGCTGCGTGGTCCGATTCTTTGCCTGGGGGGTCCTCCGGGAGTGGGGAAAACAAGCCTTGTCCGCTCGATTGCGGAATCGCTCGGCCGGAACTTTGTCCGAATTTCACTCGGCGGCGTCCGGGATGAATCTGAAATACGCGGCCATCGCCGCACGTACGTCGGTGCGATGCCGGGGCGGATTATTCAGGGGATGAAAAAAGCAGGAACAGTCAACCCTGTCTTTTTACTCGATGAAATCGATAAAATGTCCAGTGATTTCCGCGGTGATCCATCATCTGCGCTGCTTGAAGTACTTGATCCAGAACAAAATCATACCTTCAGCGACCATTACATTGAAGAAACATACGATTTATCAAATGTCATGTTTATCGCAACAGCAAACGATTTAAGTGCCATTCCTGGACCATTGCGCGATCGGATGGAAATTATTTCGATTGCCGGCTACACAGAAATAGAAAAAATTCATATCGCAAAAGATCATCTATTTCCAAAACAAGTCAAAGAAAATGGTCTTTCGAGCAATCAAATTCGTTTGAAGGAAGAAGCCATTCGCGATATTGTTCGTTATTATACACGTGAAGCAGGTGTGCGGAGCTTAGAACGTCAATTGGCCGCTATCTGCCGTAAAGCCGCGAAGAAAATCGTGTCAAGCGAGAAAAAGCGTGTAACAGTAACAGATAAAAACTTGCAGGAATACCTCGGCAAGCACATTTTCCGCTATGGACAGGCAGAAACGGAAGATCAGATCGGCGTTGCGAACGGTCTTGCGTATACAACAGTCGGTGGCGATACACTGCAAATCGAAGTATCCCTTTCGCCAGGAAAAGGAAAATTGATCTTAACCGGAAAATTGGGAGATGTGATGAAAGAATCCGCTCAAGCTGCATTCAGCTACGTCCGTTCAAAAACGGATGAACTGGGTATTGAAGCTGAATTTCATGAACATCATGATATTCATATCCACGTTCCGGAAGGCGCTGTTCCGAAAGACGGGCCATCTGCCGGTATTACTATGGCGGTTGCCCTTATTTCCGCACTGACTGGACGTCCGGTGCGTCGTGACGTCGGCATGACTGGGGAAATTACATTGCGCGGCCGGGTGCTGCCAATCGGCGGTGTAAAAGAAAAGTCACTTGGTGCGCATCGTGCCGGATTAAAAACGATTATTTTGCCAAAAGATAACGAAAAAGATATCGATGATGTACCAGCAAGCATCCGTGAAGGACTGACGTTTTTACCAGTTTCGACAATGGATGAAGTGCTGGATATCGCGATCGGAGGAAGCAAGTCATGAAAGTAAACAACGTGGAGCTGGTCATCAGTGCCGCAAAGCCGCATCAGTACCCAGCAGACGGGCTGCCGGAATTCGCACTCGCCGGCCGTTCGAACGTCGGAAAGTCATCACTCATCAATCGGATGATCGGCCGTAAAAGCATGGCCCGCATTTCGTCAAAGCCCGGCAAAACCCAAACATTGAATTTTTATAAAATTGAAGACACGCTGTTTTTCGTTGACGTGCCAGGCTACGGCTACGCAAAAGTGGCCAAAACAGAACGTGAAGTCTGGGGCCGCATGATCGAAATGTACATGACAGACCGGAAACCTCTTTTGGCCTGTATTCATATCGTCGATTTGCGGCACGCGCCGTCCGTCGATGATGTAGCGATGTATGAATTTTTAAAGCATCATAACATTCCGGCCATTGTTATTGCGACAAAAGCGGATAAAATCCCAAAAGGCAAATGGCAGAAGCATTTAAAAATCGTTAAAGAAACATTAGACTTTGATCCACTCGATGACATTATTGTTTTTTCATCTGAAACGGGTCTCGGCAAGGACGAAGTATGGAAAGCCGTTAAAAAGAGAATGTATGAACACAAAGAATATGAAGCAGAATTACGTAAAAAAGAACGTCATGAAGAAGAATAAATGAGAAAAAAGCTGTCTCCGGCATTTCAGAGACAGCTTTTTTATGATTTTTTACGAGTATAACTGCCATTTTTTTGCACAAACAGCCAGTATCCACCCGTGGCGACAAGGATGAGCGGCCAAAACTGCCAAACGGAACCAACCGGGCCAAGCCATTGCTTTACCGTTCCATAGAAAAGCGTGACCGCTGCCAGCACTAAAAATAAAATGCCATTTAAAAGACCGCTGCCCGATTTTTGGTGCTGCAATAAAAAACCGACAGCGATGATTAAAATAAAAACACCTGTATCATTTGCCCACCAGCCAAGATAATCGACAACATAAAAATGGAGGCCGAAACCTGAAAGGACAACGCCGGGCAAAATACCGCTGCCGTCACTTTTAAAACCTTGTACAAGAAAAGCAACACCGGTAATGAGCAAAAGAGCCGGCCAGCCAAGGTATGGCTTTACCCACGTAAACGCGGATTGCTGAAGAAAAAAATACAGGCCGAACCCGATTAACAGGACGCCCGGAAAAATACGTTGTCCATTCATATTGTCTTGCCCCGCTTTCCAGTTCAATTCTATTGCGAAAATCATTTTTATTTGATAATATTTATAAATAAGAATAACCTATAGGAAATAGGGTATAAAAAAACTAATCGTTTTTGATTGTCTCTTATGTTAGCATATGTTCACAAATTTTGAATAATAAAAACGTCACATTATGTTATAATGGGACCACAATGATTCGTTTTTCGGGGGTGCAAGATACGTGCATATCATCACGGTGGGATTAAATTACAAAACAGCCCCGGTAGAAATCCGCGAGCGCCTGTCTTTTCAGGAAGAGACGCTTGCGGCAGCCATGACCGAGCTCCAAAAACAGAAAAGTGTGCTCGAAAATGTCATCGTATCGACATGCAACCGTACAGAAATTTATGCGGTCGTCGATCAGCTGCATACCGGCCGTTATTATATTAAAGAATTTTTATCAAAATGGTTTCATATTCCGCAGGCGGAGTTCACGCCGTTTTTGTTCATTTATGAGCAAGAAGCAGCGGTAGAACATCTTTTTCGTGTGTCCGCCGGCTTAAACTCTATGGTGCTAGGCGAAACACAAATTCTTGGACAGGTCCGCCAAAGCTTTCTTCAGTCACAGGAAATGGGCGCTGCGGGTGCTGTTTTCAATCACTTGTTCAAACAGGCGGTTACACTTGCGAAACGCGCGCATGCAGAAACAAACATTGGCGCCAACGCGGTATCCGTCAGCTATGCGGCAGTTGAACTTGCCAAGAAAATTTTCGGACGTCTTGACGGCCGTCACGTACTCGTTTTAGGTGCCGGGAAAATGGGCGAACTGGCGATTAAAAACCTGCACGGAAGCGGTGCGACAAAAGTGACTGTAATGAACCGGACTTTTGAAAAAGCGGAAACGCTCGCCGGCCGGTTTGACGGCGAGGCGAAAACGATGGAAGACCTGCAATCCGCGCTCGGTGAAGCAGATATTTTAATTAGTTCGACTGGCTCAAAAGACTATGTCATTACGAAAGAATTGATGACTGGCGTGCAAAAAATGCGTAAAGGACGGCCGCTCTTTATGGTTGATATTGCAGTGCCGCGTGATATTGCACCGGATATTGCCAATCTTGACAGCATCTTTTTATACGATATTGACGACTTGGAAGGAATTGTCCAAGCGAACTTGGCTGAACGTGAAAAAGCCGCCCAAAAAATCGGTCTCATGATTGAAGGCGAAATTGTTGCTTTTAATGAATGGGTTAACTTGCTTGGCGTTGTACCGGTTATCTCCGCACTTCGTCAAAAAGCGCTTTTGATCCAAGCGGAAACGATGGAAAGCCTTGATCGGAAGCTGCCGAATTTATCGGAACGTGACCGGAAAGTGTTGAGCAAGCATACGAAAAGTATTGTCAATCAAATGCTGAAAGACCCGATTTTGCAGGCGAAAGAACTTGCCGGCGATAAGCGGGCAGCGGAAAAGCTTGAGCTCTTTATGCGCATTTTCAATATCGAAGAGGACGTCAATGAATTGAAGCGTGCACAGGAAGAAGAAGAGCGCGTTCAAATGGTTCAGACAAAGCCTTTACTCCAGTTTTAAGTGAGGTTACGCGATGTTGGAGCAGGGAATGACACGTCTTCATGAACTTATGATTATTTTATACGCAGTAAGCGTACTGCTTTATTTTCTTGATTTTGTTCAAAAAAACCAGAGGGCGAACAAAATCGCCTTCTGGATTTTAACGATTGTTTGGAGCCTTCAAACAATTTTTTTATGCCTGTACATGTACAACACAGGCAGGTTTCCGGTCCTGACCCTTTTTGAAGGCCTTTATTTTTATGCATGGGTGCTTATTACGTTTTCACTTGTGCTAAACAAACTGCTCCGGATGGATTTTACCGTGTTTTTTACAAATGTGATCGGATTTATGATCATGACAATTCATACGTTTGCACCTGTACAAGTGGAATCGCAGGCGGCGGCAGAAAAGCTCATATCGGAATTATTGCTTTTGCACATTACGATCGCCATTTTATCATACGGGGCCTTTTCCCTGTCGTTTATTTTTTCAGCGCTTTACGTGCTGCAGTACCGGCTCTTAAAAACGAAAAAGTGGAACGAGCGGCTTTGGCGTCTGGGGGATCTCGGAAAGCTTGAGAAGCTGTCAGTCATTTTAAATGCGATGGGTGTGCCGCTTCTATTGCTCAGCCTGATCCTTGGACTTGTCTGGAAAACAATTAAATTGCCGGACGTCAGCTGGTTTGATTTGAAAATTATTACGTCTTTTGTTTTACTGTTTGTATATAGTGCTTTTTTGTACGTGAAAGTACGAAAGGGTGTATCGGGAAAAACACTTGCTTATATGAACACAGCAGCATTTCTCATCATCTTAATGAACTTTTTCCTCGGAAGCCGGCTGTCCACATTCCATTTCTGGTATTCGTGACACCGGCTTTCGGGCTGTTATGGAGGGAATCATTTTGCGGAAAATTATTGTCGGATCAAGAAGAAGCCGTCTGGCGCTGACACAGACCAATCAGGTCATTGACCAGCTAAAAGTGCTATCACCAGGAACGGAATTTGAAGTAAAAGAAATCGTTACAAAGGGCGACCGTATTTTAGATGTCACGTTATCAAAAGTCGGCGGGAAAGGCTTGTTTGTCAAAGAAATTGAACAGGCAATGTTTGACGGTGAGATTGACATGGCGGTCCACAGCATGAAAGACATGCCAGCTGTCCTGCCGGAAGGACTTGTTATTGGTGCGGTGCCGGAGCGTGAAGACCATCGTGATGCATTTATTTCGAATGGACATGTGAAGTTCCGTGACTTGCCGGCAGGTTCTGTCATCGGAACAAGCAGCCTTCGCCGTGGCGCACAGCTGTTGGCGGCAAGACCAGATCTTGAAATCAAATGGATTCGCGGCAATATTGATACGCGGCTGACGAAGCTTGAAAATGGAGAATATGACGCGATTATTTTAGCGGCAGCAGGTCTTGCGCGTATGGGCTGGTCATCAAATATTGTCACCGAATTTTTGGATGATGAATTGTCGGTATCCGCTGTTGGACAAGGGGCATTGGCGATTGAGTGCCGCGCGGATGATGCGGAATTACTGGCCCTTCTTGATCAATTTACGTGTAAAAACACCAAACGGACCGTTACAGCGGAACGTGCTTTTTTAAGCGCGGTTGATGGAGGCTGCCAAGTGCCGGTCGCAGGCTTCGCGGCGGTCACAGGTGAAGAGGTCTCTTTAACGGCACTCGTTGCTTCGCCGGACGGGAAAACGATTTTAAAAGAAACCGTTTCGGGAGCAGATGCCGAGCAGGTCGGGCTGGAAGCAGCACGATTGTTGAAATTACGCGGTGCTGTGGAACTGATCGAAGCGGCGAGAGCGGCATCAGAATGAAGCGACTGGCTGATAAACGAATCGTTGTGACGCGTCCTGCGGGACAGGCAGCACCGTTTATTGGTAAAATAGAAAAAGCGGGCGGCACAGCATACGCAGTGCCGCTTATCGCGTTCCGGCAGTTTGATGATGAGCAGGACGAGGCGATCCTGAGCAGCCTGCATACATATGATTGGATTTTGTTTACAAGCAAAAATGGTGTTGATTTTTTTATGCAAAAAGCGGGGCATCTTTTGGATGGAATCGAGGCGAAGTGGGCTGCAATCGGCACTCAAACGGCGAAAGCAATGGCATCTTATGGACTGCCAGTTTCTTATATGCCGGCACGTTTTTCCGCGGATGATCTAGCGGAAGAAATAAAAAAAGGTCTTTTTCTGCCCGAGAAAGTACTGATTCCAAAAGGTAATCTGGCCCGCAGTTTGATCGGGGATACAATCTGCCAAACAGGTAAACGAGCCGATGACTGGACTGTATACGAAACCTATTTTCCGAAAGAAGAGCAGGCGAACTTATTAAAGCTGATCCGAACGGAAAAGATGGATATGTTTACATTCACAAGTCCATCCGCTGTAAGGCATTTTATGAAGACGCTTCAGGAAGCGGGAGAACCGCTCCCGGATGCGGACTACGGTGTGATCGGACCGGTGACAGAAAAAGAAGCATTATCTTTTGGCATGCCGATTTCGGTTTGTCCAGCGGAATTTACAATTGATGCACTTGTAAGCGAAATAAGCGAATTTTATAAGGAGTGATCATAATGGAATTGAATTTTGACAGACACCGCCGTTTGCGCCAGACAGCGAATATGCGTGCGCTTGTGCGGGAAACACAGCTTCAGGTGAATGATTTTATTTATCCGCTTTTTGTGGCGGAAGGAGAAGGAATCCGTAATGAAGTACCATCGATGCCGGGTGTATTCCAGCTGTCGATTGACCAGTTAAAAGAAGAACTGGATGAAGTGGTCGGTCTCGGTATTAAATCAGTCATTTTATTCGGCTTGCCCGATGTGAAGGATGCGGTCGGAACCGGTGCATATCACAATCATGGCATCGTCCAGCAGGCGACTCGCTATATAAAAGGCGAGTATCCGGATCTTGTTGTGATCGCCGATACGTGTTTATGTGAATATACGGATCATGGCCATTGCGGTGTGATTGAGGGAAGTACTGTTTTAAACGATCCATCGCTTGATTTACTGGCAAAAACAGCGGTCAGCCAGGCGGAAGCCGGGGCAGATATTATTGCCCCATCAAACATGATGGACGGGTTTGTGGCGGCGATCCGGAAAGGGCTGGATGAAGCAGGTTATACAGAAGTGCCGATTATGTCATATGCCGTCAAATACTCATCTGCTTATTACGGTCCATTCCGTGATGCGGCTGATTCTACCCCTCAGTTTGGCGACCGGAAAACATATCAGATGGACCCGGCGAATCGCCGTGAAGCAATACGGGAAGCACGTGCGGATATCGAGCAAGGGGCAGACTTTTTAATCGTTAAGCCGGCTTTGTCTTATTTGGATATTGTCCGGGATGTGCGCAATGAATTTGCCGCGCCGGTCGTTGCGTATAACGTAAGTGGTGAATATGCGATGGTGAAAGCGGCCGCATTGAACGGCTGGGTAGATGAAAAAGCGATTGTGCTTGAAACGTTAACAGGCATGAAGCGCGCGGGTGCCGACTTAATTATGACGTATCATGCAAAAGATGCGGCACGCTGGCTGAACGAACAATAAGAGGAGGCGTTTTCATGCGTTCATTCGAAAAATCAAAAGCAGCTTTTAAAGAAGCCGTCCAAATGATGCCGGGCGGCGTAAACAGTCCGGTTCGTGCGTTTAAATCGGTAAACATCGATCCGATTTTTATGGAGCGGGGCAAAGGCTCGAAAATTTACGATATTGACGGAAATGAATACATCGACTATGTGCTGTCATGGGGGCCGCTTATTTTAGGCCATTCTAACGACCAGGTCGTGGAAGCGTTGAAAAAAAGCGCGGAAACAGGTACGAGCTTTGGGGCCTCGACACTCTTAGAAAATGAAATGGCCAAGCTTGTTATTGAGCGCGTTCCATCGATTGAAGTTGTCCGGATGGTGTCGAGCGGAACGGAAGCGACGATGAGCGCACTTCGCCTCGCTCGCGGTTATACTGGCCGTGACAAGATTTTGAAATTTGAAGGGTGCTACCATGGCCATGGGGACTCGCTGCTGATTAAAGCGGGTTCTGGTGTGGCGACGCTTGGTTTGCCGGACAGCCCTGGTGTACCGGAAAGCGTCGCGAAAAATACGATTACCGTTCCATATAATGATTTAGAAAGTGTTCGTTTCGCGTTTGAACAATTTGGTGATGATATTGCATGCGTAATTGTGGAGCCGGTTGCAGGCAATATGGGGGTTGTCCCCCCGCAGCAGGGCTTTTTGGAAGGGCTGCGTGAAGTGACAGAACAAAATGGCTCACTGCTTATTTTTGATGAAGTCATGACTGGCTTCCGCGTCGGCTACAACTGTGCGCAAGGCCACTTCGGGGTCACGCCGGACTTGACGTGTCTTGGCAAAGTGATCGGCGGCGGTCTTCCTGTTGGTGCGTATGGCGGGAAAGCAGAAATTATGAATAACATTGCACCGGCTGGTTCTATTTATCAAGCAGGCACCTTGTCCGGCAACCCAATGGCAATGGCTGCGGGGCTCGAAACGCTGCGCCAATTGACGCCTGCTTCTTATGAAGAATTTACACGCAAAGCAGATCTCCTTGAAAAAGGTTTTACGGACGCAGCCGGCAAGCACGGCATTCCGATTACATTTAATCGTGCAGGTTCGATGATTGGATTTTTCTTCCACGAAGGACCGGTTCAAAATTATGATGATGCAAAAAATTCTGATCTTGACTTGTTCGCGGACTATTTCCGTGAAATGGCGCTTGAAGGTATCTTTTTGCCGCCATCTCAGTTTGAAGGCTTATTCCTTTCAACGGCTCATTCCGATGAAGATATAAACAAAACGATTGAAGCGGCTGAAAAAGCATTCAGCCGTTTAAAAAAATAATATTTTGGTGTCAGTCCCCCATTGCGTTAAAGCGTTGTGGGACTGACACTTTTTTTCATGTTTCTTCTCTTTGGCGCATACACTAGCGCGAAAGGGAGGGGTGTGCATGGAGGAGTTATTTTTTGTTTCCATTCAGGAGGATGTTGTGTTTCCGGAAGGGGAAGAAGTGGATGAGCTGCTGTCCATTTCGCTTGATCCGCAGGTAACGATTAAGGATTCTGTTATACAGGGATCGATTGAGATAACAGGCGAGTACCGGATAAACAGTATATCCGGGATTGAAGAAGATTCGGCCCGTCAATTTTTCCGTCACATTCCGGTACAGGGAGTGCTGCCGCCAGATCAGCGGGCTGCGGCTGCGGCGGATATTCAAATTCATACGTTTGATTACAAAATAGAAAAACCGGACCGCCTCATACTGGAGGCGGAATTGGCTGTTGCTGTGTCAGCTATTGCAATTGAGCATAATGAAGTGGCTGTAATGACTGCAACCGAGGAAATCGATAATGAAACAGAAGAAAAAATTATCCTCGGTGAAATAGAGGAAAACAGCAGTGAAACAGAAGAAGAGACTGTCGATGATGAAACCGAGGAAGCCGCTGTTCAAGTTCAAAAACGAACGGAAGATGATTCTTCCATTTTCAGCTGGCTTGAAGAGCGGCCTGGACAAAAGGCAAAATGGCGTTTTCAAGTTTCATCCGGGAATGTGGAGCTTATAGCCACTCAAGATGAAGAGCTGCCGCAAGAAGAATAAGAAGAGATAAAAGAATAACATCAAACGTTGTCGGCAAAAAAATCGTGCGCAGCCCTTGAAAGCAGCAAAGGGGGATAATCATCCGGCAGCACATAAAACGGCAGTGCCGGAGCCAAGGCGGCCACCGGTCGTAATGGCGCATCACAGGGAACACATCCTTTTTTCATATCATATGAATTGCGTGAAAAACATGTGCGCGAGGTTGACGTACAGAAGCATTTTCGGCTAAGATAATGGTATTGAAAAGAAACGTGTGGACCTGGAAAAGGTGGTACCGCAAGCAGCCTCTTCGTCCTTTTCAGGCGGCGGGGCTTTTTTTATTTTTTATTGATGTCCAGCTCCAGGCGCCATCAGCTTGAGGGCTCACAGGATGTGAGTCACAAAGGCGTTGCGGACGACGCCGCGATTTTAGCCTTTGTTCTAATGACAAATCGTCTTATGCTGGTCGCTGAAAGATGTGCGCCTTGCGCTTTTCTATACCAAGGAGGAAGAAATGATGTCACAACAAGAAACAACAATGCCGACGAAATACGATCCGCAGGCGATCGAACAAGGCCGATACGACTGGTGGACAGCCGGTAAATTTTTTGAAGCGAAAAGTGATGAATCCAAAACGCCATATACGATTGTTATTCCGCCCCCAAATGTGACAGGGAAACTTCATCTTGGGCATGCATGGGATACGACGCTGCAGGACATTTTAACACGTATGAAGCGTATGCAAGGCTATGACGTGCTATGGCTTCCTGGCATGGATCATGCCGGTATTGCAACGCAGGCAAAAGTAGAGCAGAAATTAAAAGAAGAAGGCACAACACGCTACGACCTCGGCCGTGAAAAATTTCTTGAAGAATCATGGAAATGGAAAGAAGAATATGCCGGCCATATTCGCGCACAATGGGCAAAGCTTGGTCTGGGCCTTGACTACAGCCGTGAGCGTTTTACATTGGATGAAGGGCTATCCAAAGCTGTCCGTGAAGTGTTCGTCAAGCTCTATGAAAAAGAGTTGATTTACCGCGGTGAATACATTATAAACTGGGACCCGTCCACAAAAACGGCTCTTTCTGATATTGAAGTGATTTACAAGGACGTGCAGGGCGCGTTTTATCATATGAAATATCCGCTCCAAGATGGTTCCGGCTTTATTGAAGTCGCGACGACCCGCCCGGAAACGATGCTTGGTGATACAGCAGTAGCAGTTCATCCGGATGACGATCGCTACAAGCATTTGATCGGCAAAAACGTTGTGCTGCCGATCACCGGCCGTGTGATTCCAATTGTCGGGGATGATTATGTCGATCAGGAATTTGGAAGCGGTGCGGTGAAAATCACGCCTGCCCACGATCCGAATGACTTTGAAATCGGGAACCGTCACGATCTGCCGCGCATTCTTGTTATGAACGAAGACGGCACAATGAACGCGGAAGCTGGTACATACAATGGAATGGACCGTTTTGACTGCCGCAAGCAAATTGTCAAAGATCTTCAGGAAGCAGGCGTCCTGTTTAAAATTGAAGAGCATCTACATTCAGTCGGCCACTCGGAGCGCAGCGGCGCCGTTGTGGAGCCGTATTTGTCCACACAATGGTTTGTAAAAATGGAGCCGCTCGCGGAGTCAGCTGTTGAGCTTCAAAAAACAGACGACAAAGTCAACTTCGTGCCGGACCGTTTTGAAAAAACATATTTGCACTGGATGGACAACATTCGCGACTGGTGTATTTCGCGCCAGCTTTGGTGGGGCCACCGTATTCCAGCCTGGTATCATAAAGAAACAGGCGAAGTGTACGTTGGACATGAAGCACCTCAAGATGCGGAAAACTGGGAGCAGGATAACGATGTGCTTGATACGTGGTTCTCATCTGCCCTATGGCCGTTTTCCACAATGGGCTGGCCGGATGCCGATTCTGCTGAATTCAAGCGCTATTACCCAACAGCAGCACTCGTTACCGGGTATGACATCATTTTCTTCTGGGTATCCCGCATGATCTTCCAGGGGCTTGAATTTACCGGTGAACGTCCGTTTGATGACGTATTGATTCACGGTCTTGTCCGTGATGCGGAAGGACGCAAAATGTCCAAATCACTCGGCAACGGTGTGGATCCGATGGAAGTCATTGATCAGTACGGCGCTGATTCACTCCGCTATTTCCTTGCAACGGGCAGTTCACCGGGGCAGGACTTGCGCTACACGACCGAAAAAGTCGAGGCAACATGGAACTTTGCTAATAAAATTTGGAATGCGTCCCGCTTTGCCCTCATGAACATGGACGGCATGGCGTACGCTCAAATTGATTTGACCGGCAAAAAATCGGTGGCGGACGAGTGGATTTTAACCCGCCTCAATGAAACAATCGACAGTGTAACCAATCTGTCTGCGAAATATGAATTCGGTGAAGTCGGCCGGACATTGTACAACTTTATCTGGGACGATTTTTGTGACTGGTATATTGAAATGGCGAAGCTGCCATTGTACGGTGAAGACGAGCAGGCGAAGCGAATGACCCGCTCCGTTCTTGCTTACGTGCTTGATAACACGATGCGGCTTTTGCATCCATTTATGCCGTTCATTACAGAAGAAATTTGGCAAAACCTGCCGCACGAAGGTACAACCATTGTGGAAGCGTCTTGGCCAAAAGCAGATCCTTCTCTAACAAACAAGGAAGCGGCAGCTGACATGAAGCTGCTCGTGGACATTATCCGGGCGGTTCGCAACATTCGGGCGGAAGTCAACACGCCAATGAGCAAAAAAGTGCCGCTCGTCTTGAAAGCAAAAGACGAATCGGTGCTGGCAACATTGACAGACAACCGCTACTATATCGAACGATTCTGCAACCCGGACGAGCTTGTGATCGAGATAAATCCGGCGGCGCCGGAAAAAGCGATGACTGCTGTTGTGACAGGAGCAGAGCTGTTTATGCCGCTCGCAGGTCTTCTCAATATTGATGAAGAAATTGCCCGTCTCCAAAAAGAAAAAACAAAATGGCAGTCTGAAGTGGACCGCGTCCTGAAGAAACTCGCCAATGAGCGGTTTATGTCAAAAGCACCTCAGAAGGTTGTTGAGGAAGAACGTGCTAAAGAAACAGATTACCGTGAAAAGCTGGCAGCTGTGGAAGCACGTATCGAGGATTTAAAGAATTAAGCGAAAAAGACGAACCGTCACCTAGGCGGGTTCGTCTTTTTCGTACATAAGGAGAATTAGAATGAACAACTATGAAGAAGCACTTGCGTGGATACACGGACGCCTCCGCACCGGCATTAAGCCGGGCCTTGAACGAATGAACTATATGATGGAACGCCTCGATCATCCGGAGCGGCGCTTAAAAGCTGTCCATATCGGTGGAACGAATGGAAAAGGCTCAACCACGGCGATGCTTAGATCTATTTTAACAGAGGCAGGTTTTGAAACCGGAACGTTTACATCGCCGTATATTGAGCAATTCAATGAGCGGATCAGTGTGAACGGCACGCCAATATCAGACGAAGAAATCACGATTCTTGCCGGGAAAATCAAAATGATTGCGGACGAAATGGAAGGCATGGAAATCGGCGGTCCAAGTGAATTTGAAATTATTACTGCCATGGCCTTTTACTACTTTGCTTATGTGCATCCGGTCGACATTGTCCTGTTTGAGGTCGGTCTCGGCGGCCGTCTGGACTCGACGAATATCGTTCATCCGGTGCTGTCGATTATTACAACGATTGGCATGGATCACCTCCAATTTCTCGGCGATACGATTGAAGAGATCGCCAGTGAAAAAGCAGGTATCATAAAAAGTGGTGTTCCAGTACTGACAGCAGTTCATCAGCCGGAAGCGCTCGCTGTCATCGCTAAAACGGCAAAAGAAAAAAAGGCAGCTTTATATCAATACGGACGCGATTTTACCGGGGTGTGGACCGCTTCAACAAAAAAGGGTGAACAGTTTGATTTCACATCCGCCTATCGCACACGTTCGTCGCTCCAAACAGGTCTCGCTGGGCTTCATCAAGTGCAAAATGCTGCGACAGCTGTTATGGCAGCTGACTTTTTACGCGTTTATTATTCGTTTTTAATCGAAGACAAACATGTGGAAAATGGGCTTCAAAAAGCTGTTTGGCCAGGGCGCTTTGAAACACTGTCTGAATCTCCGCTTATTATTGCGGATGGCGCCCATAATGAAGAAGGTGTTACCGCACTTGTGAAGACGATTGGCCAGCGCTTTCCGGACAAAAACATCACTGTGCTGTTTGCCGCGATGAAAGACAAGCCGCTGGATCGGATGATTGCCATGCTGAAAGAAACCGCAGACCATCTGTACCTTGCACCCTTTAATTTTCCGCGTGCCGCACGTGTTGAACACTATGAACGATTTACATCCGAAACAGTTCAAATTGTTCAAAGCTACCAATCTATGATTCAATCATTCCAGCAGAATGCCTCAAAACAGGACGTTCTCATCATTACCGGGTCGCTTTACTTTATTTCCAACGTGAAAAAAGACATGAAAACAATTCTTTCCAAATGAGGATAGGGTATATATAATAGTAAGAAAGAACGCCTCAAAGGAAAAGGCTGGTGCGTGATGAAAAAAATTATAGTTAATGTCATCTTCTCTATTATGGTCGTTTTGTTGATAATGCCACATGCTGTGCTGCAAGCTGAAGCAGCGGGAAATGACATCGGTGTTTCTATGACCGCTTCGCCCTCTCAATCTATCGTTGTAAAACCGGTTGACAGCAATGCCCAGGCCCGAATTGATATGAAAATGACACCGTTCGGGAAATACGATCAGCTTGCCAGAAAGCCTGTTGACGTTGTATTTATATTTGACACATCCGGATCGATGGATGAGTCAGGAAAAAACAAACCGAAGTTTCAAAGTGCAAAAGAAGCTATGTATAAAGCGCTTGATTATTTTAAAAAGAATGCAGGACCAAATGATCGATTTGCATTTATTCCATTTAACACGGGAGTAGATACAAATAATACAATTGGAATTAATTTTGGAACGGGAAGCAAGGCAGCAGTTGAACAAAAATTAGATTTAATTTCTGCTAAGGTAAGAGGTTTAGTCGCCAATGGCGGTACTAATTATCGTGATCCTATGGAGTATGCGGATAGTTTATTGAGTGGTTCGACAAATGAAAAAAACATTATTTTTATGACGGATGGTGAATTGACGGTTTCAAAAGAAACAACAAAATATTGTAGCTGGTTTAATTGTTATGAAGATGGGATTAATACTGTTCTACATTACACTAATGATTCTTTTGGCTATTATTCATCACGGTTTGGAAATGTGTCTAATCCTTTTATTCTTAATGGTTCTTCCTGGATAAACACAGGTACCCCTCAAGGTAAAACACAGGCAATAACGCTTTTTAAAACAAATGCTAAAAAACAAGCTCAATTAATAGGTTCAAAAGGTATAAAAATGTACTCGGTCGGTTTTGGAAACGACGATGAAGCGCTTGATCAAACCTATTTACAAGAACTTTCTTCTGTTACCGGAGCTTATGCAAGCAGGGCATCAGAGGGTAATGTTGATAAAATCTTCTTAGATATTGCAGAGTCAATTAGCAAACAGAAACTCGATGCGGAAGTGACGCTTGATTTGGCGAAATTTGGCAGTAAAGTGACGGTTGCTGAAGGAGCTAACGCTGCTGTAGATGGAACAAAAGTAACGTTAAGAAAATCATTTGAATACGAATATTTACAAAATGTACCCGCTCCGGTTGATTTGACGCTGCCGCTTGAGTTTAGTGCAGTGGGAATATACACGTTTGATAATATTAACCTAACATACAAACGTCCGGATGGTTCTACAGCCTCTGTCACGATTCCGTCTGTTACGATTCAAGTTGCTGCGGAAGCGCCGCCGGCCATTAACGGCAGTATGGTGTTAAAAGGGGAATCAGAAGCCAACCCTGTTAACAACTTGATTAAGCAGGCAGGGGCAAAAACAAATTATTTCAGCGCTGAATACAGCTTGAGACCGAATGGGCTGAGCAACAGCACCGTTAGAGGTACGTTAAACAACATTAAGCTCATTCAGCCGCTGCCGGATGGAATTAGCATTGACGACGAATCAGCGTCTAATGTGCAGGTTCGACCTAGCGCCAATAGTGGAAAAGAAGCCGTCATTACGTTAAATCAAACCGTTTCGTACGCAAATGGAGCTTTTACGCCGGCATCTTTTACTGCATCATTGAAATTAAAAGCGGATTGGGCGCTTAACAATGTAACGATGCCGCAAGCCCGCGTAGAATACCAGGATACACGGTTTAATCAAACATACAGTTCTTCGATCCCGTCTGCTTCAGAGCGGATCACAAGCAAAGTACGTCTGGATGACGGAAACAATTATTACTACGATGGTTACGCGAACGGCGCCATTAAAAAGGTCGAGAAGTTAACGGGCAAAACCGTTGCGGAAACAACATTCCCGAACGATTACGGCTTATTGCCAAAACCGGTAAAAGACATTGTTTTCACGGGCGCAGACAAAAAAGCCATCACAATTACGTATTCAGATAACACAACCGCCACATTATACTTTACTGCTGATATCGGCTTGACAGGTGGAACTAGCAAAAACATGATTGCGAATGGATCAACCGTTTATGAAAATGTCGATGCCAAGCTTTCACAGCTTGTAGCGGGTGAAGGTGTTCGTTATGAATACCGTATTAGCACACAAGAAGCAGAAGGTGTGGCGTGGAAAATAAGCGAGTGGATATCGCTCGGAAAAGATCAAAGTGTTCCATTGACAACACTAGGCACAAATAAAATTGAGGTAAGATCATTCGGCGGCTTCTCGCTCAGCAGTGAAGAAATCGTTTCAAAACAAGTGACAATCCAGAAAAAGGCAGAACGGATTGAAATTTGGTCAACGGGCGATAACCCGCAAAAAATTGACCAGATTTCTGTAGCCGAAGGATCAGCTGTCGAATTTGAAGTGAAAGTATTCCCTGAAGACGCGACGGACCCGTCATGGAAAGTAGATGTGACAAGCGGCGGGGAATTTGCCGGAGCGCAGAAAAAGTCAGATAAGAAAGAAGAAATGATCGGAACAGTCTTCGGCGTGAAAGAAGGAGCGTCCGAGTTCACCGTAACATCCAACAGCAATCCGGGTGCTAAGATTACAATTCCAGTCACTGTAACATCGGACTTCGTTCAACTTGAAGGTGTGGCGTTTGATCAAGCCAAGTACACGAATAAACCAAAGGAGCTGGTTGACAACCTGCTGGACATAACGCCGTCCGATGCGACAGAGCCTGATGTAACCAACGTGAAAGCGGCGACTGACGGGGTTGTCACCATTATAGAAGATGCGAATGGAGACTGGTACATCGAGTCTGATGAATCGGGCAAAGGCTATACGGATGTTACCGCGACGGTCACACAGGAGCAGCCGGATGGAAGCACAGTCACGAAACAAGCAACGGCTGTGTTTGAAACCGGCAGTGACAACGGAGGCGAATCAGCCGACAGCATCGATGGAAGATGGTAATAAAACAAAGAATCCCTGGGGAACTGTCCCGGGGATTCTTTGTTGTCCATTATTCCACTGTCAGCTGGTCGCTGTATACTGACAAATACTTCACTCTCGGCAAGTAATCAAGCTGGCCAAGCAGAATATTCCGGTTGTAATTGATGATAAACCGTGAGTAATGGTCTGTTTGCTGACCGGGTGATGGGACGGCTTTTATAATATCGTAGCCATTTGTTTCACCACGTACCGCATTAATAACAAAATCACCTTTAGCAAATAAGCCGCCATCTACAAAAAACAGAGAGCCGACTCCGTATAGTTCAGCGGCTCTTGGTTCTTTGCCGGTAACAGATGCCTCCACATCTTTATTTGTATAGAAAAAGCCTTTCAGCGGCTGTATATCACGGCTTGGGTCTTCTTCCGGAACGTACGGCCCATCTTTCGGTTCATCGCTGTCTTCAAAGTTCTGAAACTCGTTAATGCGGGTAATCAGCAATGAACCGCCTGATAACGAAACAAGCTGTCCATCGTTCCAGCCGCGGATGGATAAGTTAGAGATTTTCGTTTCACCTTTTGCATACATCGTGCCATTAATAGAAAAAAGATCGTTTTCCGGCTGTTCGTCTTGCTCAACACCGCCTTGAATAGTCAGGTTTTTTTCGGTAAATAACGAACCGTCAAAATAAATATCATCTTCTTCACTGTCTTTGGCATAAAGGTTGATATTATCGTTGGACAAAATTAGTCCTTCAACTTCCGCTTTTTTTGTTAAATCAAGCGTAATCGACCCAGCGGCTTCCAAGTGATTTTTTAGTTTAAAGTTTCCATCAGACGTGATTTTTACATTTCCTAGACTATAAACTGTGTTAACACTATTGGCATCAGCGGCTGGAAAATCAATGGACAGGTCGCCTGTGTTATCAATGATTAGATTTCTTCCTGTTTGTAAAGGAGCTAAAATTGTCATATCTCCACTTCCGTTTGTGATAAAGGCATCTTCCTGGCTGTACATAGACCCCAGCTTCATACTTCCGCTGCCATTTGTAATCGTAATCGCCAGTTGATCATACAGTTTGGCGGTTTCTGTATTCATGGTTCCTGTTTTATTTTCGAGTGTTAGCCCGCTGTCAGAGACGATGTTTTTGTTTAATGTAACCGTCCCGCTGCCTTCATTAACAATATTCAAAACACCGCCGGAAACAGAGATGTTTTCTATGGTTAACGTGTCTTGTGCATAAATGGTTAAAGATCCTTTTACATTTATATTTTTGAATAAGGTGCCAATTGGTCTTACAACGGCGTTTCCGACATAGTTTACGTTAGAAATATTTGGTTGTTTGCTAGCGTATTCTGATAATGTCTGGGGGACTAGTTTCGTTATGCCGCCGACGACCGAGTTAACGAGTGGAATGCCGCTTTGCACTGTTAGATTTATGGCTCCGTTGTCTAGCGCAGTGGCTGGAGGCACAATGGTTTCTCCTTCAGCAGAATTGCGATTCTCTTTATACGCCTGATTAAATTCAATCGACTGGTACTGGCTGTCATTTTTCAGCATCGGCACTTTTTCGTAATAAAAGTTTTCAGGAACGAGCTCTTTGGTTAAGGCGGTCGGATCAAAATTCCAATCTGTATAGAGGTCAGGTGTTCCTACATATAAGTCCCCTGAGATGGAAGGCATTGGTGTTTCACTATCAAGTTCTCTTCCTGTTGACGTATTATAATAAGCGTTTTTGTCAATGGATAATTTATTGGCAAAAATATTTCCTTCAAGGTGAGGGGAGCCATTAAGCGTCAATGTTCCTTTTTCAGAGCCGAGCGCGTATTTTAAAAAGCTTGGCAAAGGTGAGATGATCAGTTCTTTTTTGGCTGTCCGTGAAACAACAGCCGACCCGTCCGGTTCATTCGCGGTAATGGATACTTCAAGCACCCGGGTGAGGGACTCTGCTTTATTAATCGGATAGTTATCAGTAACATCATGGACATCTATCGTGACAATGGCTTCGTTTTCAGCTTTTAATGTGTTACTAATCTCGGTTTTCGTTCCTTCTAGCAGAATGTCAATATTTGAAGGAGTAACTGGCTCAAGGTTAACTGACCCTTCATCTGACGTTTTAAATAACTCAAATCTGTCACTTCTCAAAGCGTCTGACAACTCAGCACTGTACGAATCAATCGATTTGACCGCTTCGTATGTTACATCTACATCTGCTACACGAACGGTTGTGCGTTTTGCTCCGCCAATAGTGGATGCAACGACGGCGAGGCCGATCGTTGATATAACAACCGTGACCAACAGAACAAACAGCAGCGCATTTCCTTTTTCATTACGTAAGGGGTTCATTAAAATCCAAACCTACTTTCCAATTGCATAGTTTCCACGGTCCGGTCATTTTGTAAGTTGAAAACAAGCTCAATCGTTCCGCTTTGGCAGGAAGAGGACGCTGTTTCAGATGTGCAGGTAACACGAAAAATCGGTTTACCATCTGGATTCCCGATGAAACCGGATGGAACCTCCAGCGTTTCAGTACCGTCATTGTCAGTGCCGGATTTTTGAATTTTAATTTGCTTACCTTCAATAAAGATCTTTTTTGTTTCGGTTTCGGCGCCTTTGTCCTCTTGAATAGGGTCATAATAGGAATCAGGACTGTCACTGTCCTTATTTTGATTTTCCACTTCGTTGAAGGCTGCTTCCATACTGTTGATAATGGTGACGCAGGAGCCGTCCAGACAGCTGGTAACTTCGTCAAAAGGAGTCGAGTAAAACTCATTCATAATCCGAGTTGTCACATAATCGGCGTCTTCCCGAAACTGGGTTTCAGCAGTTTGTTTTGTGAAAATTTTCTGCCCGGTGACAAGTGTACTCGTTAAAACCGGTGCTATGATCGCCATGATCGCGATGACAGCGAGAACCTCCATTAAGCTTATGCCGCGCTCATCGCATATCCTCGCTTTTAATCGTGCCATCCAGCTCCACTTCCGGTTCATTTTCTTTCCACCTCACTTTCACCTCAATCGGAACGTAATATTTTTTAGTTTCTTCATCAGCAACATTCTTTGAGGAAACCGTAACATCGTAAGAGCCGCCGTTTACTTCAATATTTTCGCATTTTGCTTCGTCTACATTGTTTGACTCTGGATTCGTGGGCTCAAGCGTATATACAAGAATATCGGCATCGTCTTCAGAGGGACACATTTTCAGCCATTTTTCAGTTGTAGGATTATTGGAGTATTCATAAAATTCATGCCGCATTTCGACAAAGGGCTCCTTTTCCATAAACATCAAAGCGTTCCGGGCCACATTTAATGCAACCGTTCTGCTTTCATTTGACGCGTTAAAAGTCCCAGCCTGAAAAAAGAAACTAGTGACGGACAGCAGAATTATACTTAATATAGTAAGAGATACCAAAAGTTCGAGTAAAGTGACACCTGCTTGACAATTTTTTATCTTTTTCGTCACGTTCTTCTTTCCTTTCTTTGCAATTACGTAACTTTATTATACAATATTTCTATTGTATAGCATTTCTTATGTGAAAATTTTGTAATTATTCTACTACATTAGTAATAGTGAGGGTTGTTAATGACGAAAACAGTCATGATGTTTATTGGATTTTTACTTATTTTGCCTATTTTACCGTGGCTGCCGCTCGGGATTTCATTGAAAGGAAAATTAATTATTGCACTTGAAAGTTTTGCGATCGCTGGCGCCATCATGATGACAATCGCTTATCTCCCATTATGGCAAGGTGTTCTGATCGGCCTTCTCATCTTTATAATGGTCGGCTACTTAACGTTGAAATACGGACTTCCGGTTTGGTCTGCAGAAGCAATACACCTAGAAGAAACAGAAGACAAGGAAACGGATTTTAACGGCCAGACAATAAAACGGCTGCAGCTGCCATTTTTCAAGAAAAACGTGTCTGTCCCCCCAGAACAGATGTTGATACATACAGATGAAAAAAACAAAGGGAAGCCGGATTCTTTCGAAAAAAAGCAAGACGGCAGTGTAGAGAACAGCCAAGGGATCGATACCGTTTCTGCTGCTGATCATGCCGCCGCTCCAAGTGCAGAAAAGATACCTGTGGAGGACGTAGGTAAAGAAGTGGTCTCTAATCATGAACAGGATGACCCGGATGTTCTTAAAGAATTGACGTGGTCAAATGAGGCAGCTGATCGTGGAGAAATCACTGATCCGAAACGAGAGGATGAGCCTGAAAGCGACCTTGAGGAACTCGACTTGCTATTCAGTCATGCAAATGCAGAAGATAAGCATGAGGCAGAAGAAGCAGAAACAGAGCCGGTCGACGAAAATGAGGATGATTGGCTGGAAGTATTAAGCGAAGCCGGCGAAAAAGAAACGACAGTGAATAATTCTGGAACCCTTTATGAAGTGGATGAAAAGGCCACATACTTACAAAAATTGTTTTCAGAGGAATCTGCTTCTTTGGATGAGAAAGAAGCAATCGAATCCGAAAGCGTTGGTTTTGAAGAAACAAAAGAAAAAACAATTAATGAAACGCTGGAGGACAGCTCGGAAGAAATGGATGAGCTGGACGAGCGTTATTTAAACGATTTATTTAAAGAAGAGTTAGATTCAGAAACAGAAACGTCTTCCGAAGAAGAAGATTTGGAAACGATTAAAGAGCTTGAAGAAGATTTAGTTCTAGAATACGACGATTCCAATATCGAACAGTTGCCTGCTGATCCGGATGGACAAGAAAAGCTGAGTGAAACATCGGAAGAAAGTGAAGAGCTTCCACTTATTCAAAAAGATCGTGCCAGTGCAAATTCCTTGGATGAAACGTTGGAGGACAGCTCGGAAGAAATGGATGAGCTGGACGAGCGTTATTTAAACGATTTATTTAAAGAAGAGTTAGATTCAGAAACAGAAACGTCTTCCGAAGAAGATTTGGAAACGATTAAAGAGCTTGAAGAAGATTTAGTTCTAGAATACGACGATTCCAACATCGAACAGCTGACTGCTAATCCGGATGGAGAAGAAAAGCTGAGCGAAACATCGGAGAAAAGTGGAGAGCTTCCATTCATTCAGAAAGATCATGACAGTGCAAATGCCTTTTTAGAAGAAGACATAGTGGAAAACGATAACGATGAAACACTGCCCCATGAGACAGTTGATAATGAGCCTGTGCCTCAAGAGAGTGAACTGGGAGAAACAGAGCAAAAACAAGAGCCGGAGCGGTCATTGTTATCGCCGGATTGGCTGCATATTATCGTTCAGGAAATTGCCATAAAGCAAAAAGTGCTGCCTTATTCAGAGGCAGAGGAGCTTATGCTAAGCTACTTAAAGGCGCCGCTTCATGACCGCGACTATTATGTTATTGCCCGAATGCTTCTGGCATTTTATGTAGCAAATGATGAACCGCTTCAGGCAATACGGTTTGCGGATCAGCTCATGATCCGTCTTCAAGCCTATTCGGTTCTTATAGAAGAAATTAAAAGTATTAAAGAGATGGTCACAAATCAAACAATGAAAACAGGTGAGAGAGATGAAGAAAAGCAGTGAAGTGCAAGGTCTCCCGATTATTAGCATTGCAGATGGTGTTGAAATCGGCCAGGCGAAATCACTTATTATCAATCCAGAAAAAAGAAGCATCGATTTTGTGACGATTGGCCACGAAGAGTGGGAGCAAGAAGGAAAAGCAATTCCATTTAACAAAATTATTGGGATTGGTGATTACGCTCTGACGATTGATCACGAAAGCAGTGTCATCGAAATGAATAATATTCCGGTTGCGAATGAATTACTAAACCGAAAAACAAAGATTGAACAAACACGCCTCATGACAAAAAAAGGGCAGCTGATCGGTCAGGCAGTTGAATATATGATTGATGATGAAACGGGCGAGATTGTGCAGCTGTTTGTTAAAGACAACGAAGGCTCGTTTATTGTGAACGGGCAATATGTCGTGACGTACGGCCGCGACTTAATTATTGTCAGTGAAGACGTTGTGAAAGAATCACTTGAAGTGGAAGCAGAAAAGCCGCATTTAGCTAACATTGAACCTGATAAGCAGAATGAAGAAAAAGAAAAAAATGCCGTATTGCCAGGAGAGAAACAAAGACAAGAGGCAGATAACGAGCTTTATTTAGTAGAAGGTAAACTAAATCCGGCTTTGGAAACAGCCGAATTGACGGATCAGGAGGCCCGTGCGGAGCATGTCTTAGAAGAAGCAGATGAACAGCTTGAAGAAAGTGAGTCACCAGAAGTCTCTTCTATTGACCGCTGGCTTCAACTAATCGATGATCAGCAAAGCAAGCTGTTAAATGGTAAAACCACGACAAAAGACATTGAATTAAACGGGGAATTACTGATTCCGGCTGGAGCCGTTTTAAATGAAGAGCACATTCAAAAAGCCCGGTTGGCCGGTCCAGAGATTTTGGTTGAATTAAGCATGAACAGCGAGGCTTGATATCGTGGAAGATGTGGGACGCAACCAAAATATTATTGGGAAGTTGACACTATTATTATTGCTGCTGACGATTTATTTTTCATTATTTTCTTTTTATGGAGGCCGGCTGTTTGATCGAGTGTTTTTAGCGGATGCCGTCTTTGATGAGGAAACGACAATTGGTCCTGAAACAGTCGATGAAATGACAGACAGTGAAACGGCAAAACTCCTAAATGAAAAACTGGAAGCCTGGCAGGATCAAGCTGTCATTAAACTGAAATATGCGGAAAAAGAAGTGCAAATGAGCAACGGTCTCGTGAATTTTCAAGTAGAACAATCCGTTCAGGAAGCAGCAGATGGACAGCAAAATCCATTAATTGCTTCTGTTTCACCTGACCAGTTGAAGGAAGAGCTGGAACGAAAAATGCCAGCTCTTCAAACGGCCGAAAACGTGGACTTGGAAACAATGGCTGCAGACATTTCAGATATTGGTGATTATTTAAAAACAGGTGAGTCTGTGCTGGACGTCTCTCTTTATCTGCAAGAAGATCAAAAAACAGCCAAAATCGCTGAAGTGACAGCGGATGGAGTTGATGCCGCGACCGCAGATTTCATTAAAGCAAATCCAGCCATGGCTGTAAAAGGTGGGACATCCGTTTCGTTTAATAGCTGGGTTGAACCTGCAGGAGGAAAAATAAACGAAAAAAGTTTGAACATTCTTTCATCATCGTTATACAAGCTAATCCTGAAAACGAATTTTGATGTGATGGAAAAAAATCAAAGCACGGATCTCCCGGAATACATTGAACTCGGCTATGAAGCAAAAGTACAAAAAGAAAAGAAACAAGATTTTGTTTTTTTTAACCGTAATGATTATTCATATACGATCAATTGGACGGCAACAAATGGAAAATTATACGGTGTACTGACAGGTGTACCATTTTATTATACGTACGGAGCAGAATTGAAAAACAAAGAAACATTAAAAGCGAAAACGGTTTTGCATTTTAGCCCTTCCCTTGATTACGGGACGATGAGAGTCGAACAATTTGGTGAAAGCGGCATGATGATTGATGTATACCGGAATCGTCTGGAAGGGTCACAAAAAATCGACAGCGAACAAATCGCTGCCGATTTTTATCCGCCTGTTCATCAAATTGAGCTGTACAGCTCCCAAGAGCCGCCACCGCCCCCTGAACCAGAGGAAGAAGAAACATCCGCCGAAGAAACGGAAGAAGACGCACCTTCCACTGGGGAAGAGCAAACCCAACCTGATGAAGAAAATCAATCCGCCGGAGAAAACAGCACTGAAAATGGACAATAAAAAGGTGATGCGGAATGAAAACAAAGCGAAAACGGCTCGGTGATCTCCTGGTCGAGTCCGGTCTTATCACAGAAGAACAGCTGGCCGTTGCATTAAAAGAAAAAAAAGACAATCAAAAACTTGGCGACGCCCTTCTGGATAGAGGGTTCATTACCGAACAGCAGCTGATTGAAGTGCTGGAATTTCAGCTTGGCATTCCACACGTCAGCTTATACCGTTATCCTGTTGACATAAAGCTGCTTAGTCTTGTTTCAAAAGAAATGGCAAAAAAAAACTTAATCATCCCATTAAAAAAAGAAGAAAACCGATTGTTTGTCGCCATGGCCGATCCAATGGACTACTTTACGGTGGAAGATTTACGTCTTTCAACGGGGTTTCAAATTGAAACAGCGATTGCCGCTAAGCAGGATATTTTGCGTGCAGTCAACAAATATTACGATATTGACGATTCGCTGGAAGAGTTTATGCAGCAAAATACGCCCGAAACAGCTGAATCACAGGAAGCAGAAGAAGACTCACCCGTTGTCCGGCTTGTGAACCAGATCATGTCCCGGGCAATGACGGAAAAAGCGAGCGACATTCATATTGATCCGCATGAAACAAAAGTTGTCGTCCGCATGCGTGTCGATGGCGTGCTTCAGTTAGACCGGCAGCTTCCGAAATCAATGCTTGGCATGTTGACGGCACGAATTAAAATTATGGCCAATATGGACATTACCGAACATCGCATTCCACAGGATGGCCGGATCAAAACCAATATTGATTTTCGGCCGATCGACATTCGTATTTCAACGCTTCCGACGGTTTATGGGGAAAAAATCGTTATGCGGATACTGGATTTAAGCAGTTCATTGAATGATATGAAGCAGCTTGGCTTTAATAAAGTGAATTTAAAAAGAATGGACACGTTGCTTGAGCGTCCAAATGGCATTGTGTTGATTACCGGTCCGACTGGCTCTGGTAAATCATCGACGCTTTATGCAGGCTTAAATCAGCTGAATAGTGAAGAAGTAAACATTATTACGGTTGAGGATCCTGTTGAATATCAGCTTGAAGGAGTCAATCAGATTCAGGTGAATCCAAATGTCGGACTGACGTTTGCGGCAGGACTCCGTTCGATTTTGCGGCAGGATCCAAATGTCATTATGGTTGGGGAAATCCGGGATAAGGAAACAGCTGAGATTGCGATCCGCGCTTCTTTAACCGGACACCTTGTGCTCAGTACACTGCATACAAATGATTCAATCAGCAGCATTACACGTCTTATTGATATGGGAGTCGAGCCGTTCCTCGTCGCTTCGTCTTTAAGTGGCATCGTGGCCCAGCGTCTTATCCGTAAAGTGTGCCGTGATTGCAGACACGAAGAACCGGCTACTGAACGGGAAAAAGAGATCTTTGGAAAACGCGGACTGAAAATTGAGACAATCAACCGGGGAAAAGGCTGTGCCTCCTGTAATATGACCGGCTATAAAGGCCGTGTAGCGATTCATGAAGTCCTTACCGTTACAGAAGAAATGAAACGGCTTATTTTGAACAATGAACCGCTGTCGAAATTAAAACAAATGGCCATGAGGGACAAAACCATTTTTCTGCTCGACGATGGTCTCTTAAAAATAAAACAAGGCATCACGACGACAGAAGAAGTGCTTCGTGCCGTGCTGATGGAGTAGAAAAATATGAGAGAAAAGCTAGAATTTATTTTGCATTCTGCTTTTGAATTGAAAGCATCTGATATTCATTTGACTGTCGGAACGGCGCCGGTATTTCGTATAAATGGTGATTTAAAGCGATATGGAAAAGAACCGCTGAAGCCGGCTGACACAGAAGCGATGGCAAAAGCGATTGTACCAGAACATATGTGGGAAAAGTTTAAAGAAGATGGCGAACTCGACTTTTCGTTCGGGCTGCCGCGTGTCTCCCGTTTTCGTGTGAATGCGTATCATCAACGCAATTGTATCGCACTTGCTTTTCGGGTTATTGCTTCGGGGATTCCGACATTAGAAGATCTTCATATGCCGGATATATTAAAAAAAGTGTCAGAACGCCCGCATGGACTTGTTCTCGTGACCGGTCCGACCGGAAGCGGAAAATCAACAACGCTTGCCAGTATGATTGATTATTTGAACCGTAATACGAGAAAGCACATTATTACGCTCGAAGACCCGATTGAGTATTTGCACAAGCATGGAAAGTGCGTCATTGACCAACGGGAAGTCGGGTACGATACACAGACGTTCGCCAATGGGTTGCGGGCCGCTCTCCGTCAGGACCCGGACGTTATTCTCGTCGGAGAGATGCGGGACCTTGAAACTATTCAGACCGCCATTACAGCGGCAGAGACGGGACACCTTGTTTTTGCGACGCTTCATACATCCAGCGCGCCGGCCACAATTGAACGGATCATTGATGTGTTCCCGGCTGAACAGCAGCCACAGATCCGGACGCAGCTTGCAACGGTTTTAACAGCCGTTATCGCCCAGCGGCTGTTCCCGACAGCGGATTTAAAAGGCAGACGGGCAGCCTTGGAAATTATGCTGAACAATTCAGCGGTGGCCAATTTAATCCGCTCAGAAAAAGTCCATCAAATTGTCAATGTCATGCAGACGTCCAAAGCGCAGGGCATGCAGCTGATGGCGGATCATGCGCAGGAATTGTTCCGTCAAGAAGTCGTTTCAAAAGCTGCGCTTCTTCCTTATTTAAGAGAAAGGGAGTAACGAAATGGCTAAATTCGTTTACACAGGCAGAGATCGGCGCGGACCGAAAAAAGGCACGTTAACCGCCAATTCAAAAAAAGAAGCGATTGAAAAACTGCAGAAAAGTGGCATTCGGGTAAAAGAAATCGAACAAAAGCCGGAAACGTTTTTGGAGCAGGATATCGTTATTGGCCGTGCTGTGCGGCTTGAGCATATGGTTATCTTTTTGCGCCAGTTTGCCGCACTGCTTCAAGCGGGGGTAACGGTTGTCGATTCTGCTTTTATTTTGTCTCAGCAAACCGATAGCAAGCCGCTCAAGCGGGCCTTAACCAATATGGAAGTGGAGATGAGGGAAGGCCGTCCGTTATCGGATGCAGCGGCGAAGCAAAAGAAAATTTTTGAACCGCTTGTGATCAATATGCTGAAAGCAGGAGAGGCAACTGGGACGCTGGATCAAACGTTTAACGATTTGGCCAATCATTATGAGCGGCAGCACCGGACCCGCCAAAAAGTGATATCGGCACTTGCTTATCCGGTCGTTGTCGGCATCGTGGCGGTATTTGTGGTCATCTTTTTGCTTGTGTCGGTTGTGCCGACATTTGTCGGGATGTTTGAGGACTTTGGCGGAGAGCTGCCGGCGATTACCCAATTTGTTATTAACGCCAGTGAGTGGATGCAGCGGTTTTGGTACGTGATTGCTATTATTGCAGGATTGGCTGTCGGTGCTTTATGGATGCTGCGACAACGACCAGAGACGAAGTTGTATGTGGATTATGCTATTTTACGCATGCCGATCTTCGGGAATTTAATGCAAAAAGCAGTGCTTGCCCGCATGACCCGGACACTCAGCTCCTTATTCTCCAATTCCGTGCCGATTTTACGTGCGATGGACATCACCGGGGAAGTTGTTGAAAACGAAGTGATTGCAAGAGTCATACAGGATTCGCGGAGATCGCTGGAGCGGGGAGAATCCATTACCGGTCCGATGCAGCGCCACTGGGCGTTTCCACCGCTGCTGCATCAAATGATTGCCATCGGGGAAGAAACAGGATCATTGGATCAAATGCTGTCAAAAGTCGCCGATTTTTATGAAGCAGAAGTCGAAACCGTCACCGACCGGCTGAAAGCGCTCATCGAACCATTAATGATTGTGCTTCTTGCGGCTATCGTCGGGACTATCGTCATATCGATCATGGTGCCGATGTTCGAAATATTCAACACCGTGCAGGAAAGCGGCTAATATAACGAATATTTGAGATTTATTTCCTAGTAATATATTGATTTTTTTGTCAAATGTCAGTAAGATACTAGTGTTAGTGTCAAATTACCGCAGTTTTTGCAAAAAGAGAGAGGAGAATGAAACATGTTAAATGTATTAAAACGCCGTGTGAAAAATGAAAAAGGCTTAACATTAATCGAGTTGCTTGCTGTTGTCGTTATTTTGGGAATTATCGCTGCGATAGCGATTCCGGCTATTGGGGGATTAATTGATAATTCAAAAAAAGATGCGCATATTGCTAATGCGACGCAAATGGTTAACTCTACAAAAACTTATGTTGCAAGTAATCCTGCAACCTTGACATTTACTGGAAACGTAGCGACAGTTAACCTTACAACACTAATTGCACAAGGTATGATTGATGAACCAGAAGATCCGGATACAGGGAAAAAAGGTGCTACTGATGGTTATGTTCCGACAACTTCACTTGTTGAAATCACAAGAGCTGCAGGAACTGCAGGAACTGCAGCAACATACACATACAAAGTCACGTTAATTGGAAAAGAACGTAAAATTGATAGTACAACACTTGAGGCCTTGAACCGTGATTCTGTAGTGGCCAAGCCAGCAAGCTAATAATATGAATTCATTAGTCTTCCTCTACGGCCTCCTGCTCGGCTCGTTTTATAACGTGGTCGGGCTCCGGGTGCCGGCCGGGAAGTCGATTGTAAAGCCGCGCAGCGCCTGCTCGCTGTGCGGGCACCAATTGACCGCATGGGACTTGGTACCGGTTTTGTCGTACATAGCTTTAAAAGGCCGCTGCCGCAAATGCGGGGCGAAAATATCCATGATGTATCCTGTAACAGAGCTGCTCACAGCGCTGTTATTTTTGTATTCCTACCTATTATATGGATTTAGTGCGCCGTTTTGGACGGCGATTTTGCTGTTTTCGATGCTGATGATTCTCGTTGTGGCGGATATTGCGTATATGCTCATTCCGGATAAAATCCTCTTTTTTTTCCTGCCGCTGTTTATCATTATGCGGTTCACCCAGCCGCTTGATCCATGGTGGGATGCGCTGCTCGGTGCCGCTGTCGGTTTCGGCTTGCTTTTGCTGATCGCAGTTGTTTCGAACGGTGGAATGGGCGGTGGAGATATAAAGTTGTTTGGAGTGCTCGGTTTTGTCCTTGGCACAAAGCTTGTGCTGTTAACATTTTTGCTCGCTTGTTTTTTCGGCGCAGTAATCGGGCTTGCCCTGATGGCTGCCGGTTTTGTCAAACGGGGGAAACCAATGCCGTTTGGGCCCTATATTGCGCTTGCAGCTGTTGCGGCGTACACGCATGGACATGAAATGATCCGCTGGTATCTTCAGTTTTTTTAAGAAGGAGAAGAGGGAATGGCGTTACGTTTATTTCAAAAAAAAGATAAAACAATTAATTTTACGATCACCGACGAAGCCATCCGTTTTGTGGAGCTGCGCCAGTCCGACCCGCTGCTCATTGAGAAGTTTGGTGAACGGAAGCTGCCTGAAGGCATGATTGTGCGCGGCGATATTGTGAAAATCGATGAACTGCAGGACGTCATAGACAATATGGTGGATGAATGGAAGCTGAAAAACCGGAACATCCGTTTTACGATTCCGGATCGTTACGTGGCCATACGGGAAGAAAAGGTGGACCGTGATTTAACACTCGATGAAATTAAAAACTTCTTTTTTATGCAAATTGGCTCTACCATTCATTTGCCGTTTGATGAGCCGGTTTTTGATGTGGTGGTGACCGGGTACGAAGAAAACAAGCAGTCGGTTCTGCTTGTCGCCGCTCCGGAACAAGTTGTCGAGGATTATATGGGTGTATTTGAACATGCCCGGTTGAAGCCGATCGCTGCTGATATCGCCCCGCTTGCTTTATACAGGCTGTTTCATTCGTTCGACCGGACAAATGACAGCGCACATGAACTGCTTATTCACTTAAAATCAAACGTTATGACACTCTCTATTTTCCACGGCCACCAGCTCAAATTTATGAAACCGGTCTTTATTGAAAAAAGCGAAGATGTTCTTGATATGGAGGATGCAGATGGAAGCGGCGATCTGGCAGATGCGCTGTCCGAGCTTGATAAGGTTGTTAATTTTTATGAAAATTCTGTTCACGGCGGACAAGTGAAAATTGAACGAATCTTATTTACCGGCGACCATCCTCAGCGGTCATTTGTAGAAGAATTTATCAACAAGTCATTTGATATTCCAGTTGAAACGGATGAACAGATGAAAATGGATACAAAGCAGAACGAATGGCTTCCGCCCGCTTTTTTGGCGGCGGTCGGGCTTGCATTGAAAGACGGGTGATCACGTATGTTAATCGATATTAATTTACTGCCGGCAAAAAAGAAAAAAAGTATTTCTACGCTGGCTTTGCTTATTATTGGCGCCATCATTTTAGCATCAGCCATTGCCCTTTTTGCAGCTGTGCAAGTGAAACAAGGTGAGGTGGAGCGTGCAGAACGTAATCTTGCGACGCAGCAGCAGCTGAGAGAAACACTTGAACAAGCCGCATCCAACTCAAGCACAGCGACAGAAACAAGTGCCGATCAGCTGCGTCAGGCCGTTGAGTGGTCGCAGGTAAGACGGCTGCCGGCATCGCCTATTTTGGAGCACCTTGTTTCTCTTTTGCCGGAGCGTGGATTTTTTCAGTCGATGTCTTACGTAAGTGAAGAAACAATGAATTTAACGGTACAATTTGATACGAGCAGGCAGGGAGCCTACTACTTGGCGGAATTAAAGTCATCCGGCTGGGTCGAGAATGCTTCCATTCTTCAGATGGATACGTCTGTTGATGAGTCAGAAGAGGAAGCGAAAGTACTGTTGGAAGTAGCAGATGCGCTTCCCCGTTATGTCATTCAATATGAAATTGTTTTCAATGAGCAGGCTGTCTTGCAGAAGCTGGAGGAACAAAAATAATGAACAAAAAACGGGTTTATACAAGCATTGTTCTATTTTTAATCCTGCTCTTGTTTGTTTATTTGTACTTTGCTTTTTATCGGACAGCTGCTGTAAAGCTTGAAACAGCGGAGCAGCAAATTCAGGCTGAAGAACAGCTGATAGCTGCCCTCCAAGCAAATAATACCGGGGCTAGCGTGCAAGGACCGGTCGTTGTGACGGGCTCTCTTCAAAATAAAGTACCCGTCAAGCCGATGGGTGATAAGTTAATGCTTGATTTTGAAAAAGCGGAACTGCTATCTGACAGCTTGATTACAGCGATCGTTTTTACAGAGGGAGAAGAGGAAACATTGCCGGTTCAGGAAGAAACAGACAACGCCGATGAAACCGCAGACGCTGATACAGCAGAAAATACAAATATGGCTGCGGATGAAGAAACTGCGTCTGAAGAAGAGCAGGCCAATGAATCAGAAGAAGAAAATATGACAGACGGCACGGAAGAAGAAACGGATGTGCAAGAACAGCCGCTTCCTGAAGAAGTTTTGCCGGCCGGCATTCGAAAAATTCGTGCGCAGCTGACGATTGAGTCACCTGGTTTTGCAGAAATGAATGCCTTTATTGATTCGGTTGAAAATCAACTGCGGATGATTCGGGTGGAGCAGCTTGAATTTACGGGGCCTGAAGAAGCACAAAAAGTAGAAGGTGTAACCGAGCCGGTCACATACAACTTAACCGTTGCCGCTTATTATATGCCGGAGTTAACAGACCTTTTAGAAGATGCACCAGAAATCGATGCCCCGGACCCGGCCAATAAACAGGACCCGTTTGTGGTCATTGAAGATTAAGGCGGCATACAGATGAATGAAAAAGGCTACACACTCATTGAACTGCTTGCTGTTGTTGTGATCCTGGCCATTATTTCTGCGATAGCGGTTGCCGGCATCGGGCGGTTAATCGAACAGTCAAGAGAGCGTGGATTTGTTACCCAGGCACTTCACTTAAAAGAAGCTGCGAATTTATTTATCACGAATTCACGGGTGGACAATCCAGATTCTATTCCAGAGAAAGTGACCTATAAAACGCTGTACGAAAAAGGATTTATTGAAAAAGTGACGGATCCTTTCACTGATAATGAACTTGACCCTAAGAAAAACGAAACATACGTGGATATGTATTCTAACGGTTCAGTAAAAGTGGTTTGTTTGAAAGGGGAGCAAAAAACACTTTGTCAGAGCACGTCAAATCTTACTGTGGACAAGATCGAGTAGAACAATGCGCAACTGCGTTTTGTTCTTTTTTTTCGATAATCCCGTATACATAACGATGAGGAGGGATGCGTGTGCACGAGCCGGACTGGACGCGACAAAACAGTGATGTACTCGTCTGGCGGCTGCCGGACGAGGAAGAAACGGTCATACCGAAAAAAAAGCCGACCCTAAAAGCGGCAGCGGGCTTGCTGATCATTATTTCAGCTCTTTTAACGGGCAGTGTGTTTGGACTGTTGATGATGAGCGCTGTCCCGGAACAAACGGAGACAAAAGCGGCACCGGCGATGAACAGCTCCACAGAACAAACAGCTGCACCAGTTGAAAAAACAGTCCCGCTGTTTGTCATTCAAGGGGGTCTTTTTTCAACGGAAGAATCAGCAGCGAAAGCCGTTTCGTCTTCGGGAGAGCCGGCGGCGGTTATTTCATCTGAAAATCAATACAGCATGATTTACGGCGCTTTTTTAACAAAAACTGAAGCAGACGAAGCGGAACAAAGCCTTGAATCAAGGGGTACAGCTGCATACGTAAAAGAAACAAAAGTTCTATTATCCAGTGAAGAAGAAGAGACATTGAAAAAAGCGGCTGACTCGCAGCAGCTAGATAAAATCGTCTCCATTCTTTCGCCGTAACCTGCCAAAATCCGGCAGGTTTTTATTTGTTCATTGCAGAATTGTCTGTTATGATAAACGCGTAACTCCCTAGTTCTCTATATATCCATTTGAAAAGAAAGGTGATCCTCTTTGACCCACATTATTTTGGCTTCATCATCGCCCCGCAGAAAAGAATTGCTTTCTCAGGTATTCATTCCATTTACGGTTCAAGCTGCACACGCGGATGAAACGATTGCACCCGGAACGCATCCGGCAGCGGCTGTTGAGCAGCTTGCGGTGAAAAAAGCGGCAGCGGTTTTCTCTGAACGTCCTGACGCTGCTGTCATCGGTGCAGATACAGTCGTCGTTTCAAACGGCCGCATTCTGGGGAAACCGAAAACAGAACTTGAAGCAATGCAGATGCTTTCTTCATTATCCGGCGGCACCCACGCTGTTTACACCGGTGTCGCGATCATGTCAAAGAATGAAAAAATTGTCTTTCATGAAAAGACGGACGTTGAGTTTTGGGAACTGACAAAAGCGGAGATGGCTGCCTATATTGAGACAGGCGAACCGTTTGACAAAGCAGGTGGCTATGGCATTCAATCGGCCGGCGCGCTTTTTGTCAAAGCGATTCATGGCGATTATTTTAATGTCGTCGGGCTACCGATTTCCTCTCTTTACCGCCGGCTGAGACAAATGGACCTTCTCACTGGCAGTTTTTCGTTCCGCTAATTTGAAAGGGGAATGGAACGAATGAGCCATGATAAAATTGCTGCACCTGCGCCAATGATGATCCGTGATGTCCCGCCACATGACCGCCCGCGTGAACGAATGATCGCGAGCGGTCCACATAGTTTATCCAACCACGAGCTCCTCGCGATTTTACTCCGGACCGGATCGAAAGAAGAATCGGTCCTGCAGTTATCCAACCGCATTTTAAATGAATTTGAAGGCCTTCGCCTGTTAAAAGACGCATCACTCGAAGAAATTACCTCTATTAAAGGCATCGGCAGCGCAAAAGCGATTCAGCTCATGGCGGCCGTTGAAATCGGCCGCCGCATTGAACGGTTGAAATATGACGAGCGTTTTATGATCCGCTCGCCGGAAGATGCGGCTAATTATATGATGGAAGAAATGCGCTTCTTAAGCCAGGAGCATTTTGTCGCACTTTATTTAAATACAAAAAATCAGGTTATGCACAAGCAGACGTTGTTTATCGGCAGCTTAAATGCATCGATTGTACATCCGCGTGAGGTATTTAAAGAAGCGTTTCGCCGTTCGGCAGCAAGCATTGTCTGCCTCCATAATCATCCGTCCGGAGACCCGGCACCAAGCCGTGAAGACATCGATGTGACGAAGCGTCTTGTCGAATGTGGAAAAATACTGGGCATTGATGTTCTCGACCATTTGATCATTGGAGAGAAGAAATATGTCAGCTTAAAAGAAAAAGGTTATTTATAACGCTATGCTTTTTTTTTTCGTTCCGCTATAATATAAGTTATGGTTTTTGAGAAGTTTTTCACACAATTTAATAGCCATTACTAGTGAAATGATCACGATAAAAAGGATCTATTGAGGAAAGGGAGATACACTACATGTTTGGAATTGGGAGCCGTGACTTAGGCATTGACCTTGGAACAGCGAATACACTTGTGTATGCAAAAGGAAAGGGAATTCTCGTACGAGAACCGTCTGTTGTTGCACTGCAAACAGACACAAAACAAATCGTCGCGGTCGGAAATGACGCGCGCAACATGATCGGCCGGACGCCGGGCAACATTATTGCCACCCGTCCAATGAAAGACGGCGTTATTGCCGACTATGAAACGACTGCAGTGATGATTAAATATTATATTAAGCAGGCGACAAAAGGATCATCCGGCTTCCTGTCAAGCAAGCCATACGTCATGGTATGTGTTCCATCGGGCATTACCGCGGTTGAACGCCGTGCGGTCATTGATGCTACGCGTCAAGCTGGCGCACGTGACGCATATCCAATTGAAGAGCCTTTTGCAGCGGCGATCGGTGCCAATCTTCCTGTTTGGGAACCGACGGGCAGCATGGTCGTGGACATTGGCGGCGGTACGACAGAAGTGGCGATTATTTCACTCGGAGGCATCGTAACAAGCGAATCACTTCGCATTGCGGGAGATGAAATGGATGATGCAATTATTGCGTATATCCGCAAGCAGTACAATTTGCTGATTGGTGATCGGACAGCAGAAACAATTAAAATGGAAATCGGTTCAGCAGGTGATGCAGACGAGATCCCGAACATGGAAATCCGCGGCCGTGATTTATTAACAGGGCTGCCAAAAACAATTGAGATTACGGCGCAGGAAATTGCGGATGCGCTAAAAGATACAGTGTACGCGATTGTTGATACAGTAAAAGGAACACTGGAGAAAACACCACCAGAACTTGCAGCGGATATTATGGACCGCGGCATCGTGTTAACAGGCGGTGGTGCGCTTTTGCGCAATTTGGACAAGGTGATCAGCACAGAAACAAACATGCCAGTCATCATTGCAGAAAATCCGCTGGACTGTGTAGCCATCGGAACAGGGCTTGCGCTTGATCATATTCATTTATTTAAAAACAAATAACAATTGACGATGAGGCCGGTTCTCCGTGCGTTGTGACCGGTTTTCCGGGGCGCGTTGAACCAGCCTCGCCGTTTTGAATGCTTAGAAAACTGAGGTGGGATTCATGCCGCAATTTTTTACAAACAAGCGGTTGATTATATTGCTCGGCAGTATCATTCTTCTTGTCGCCATGATTGGTTTTTCACTGCGGGATCGGGATAACATTACGTGGCCTGAAAAGTTTGTGAAAGATGTGACCGGGTTTGGCCAAAATATCGTGTCGAAGCCGGCGGGTGTTGTTGAATCTTTTTTTGATGATGTACGCAGGCTGCATCTTACATATGAAGAAAACGAAAAACTCCGCACACATTTAGAAGAGCTTGCCCAATTAGAAAGTGATGTAGCCCGTCTTGAAAAAGACAATGCAGAACTACGGAAAGTGCTCGAAAAAGAAAAAAGCCTTGCAGATTATGAGCCCGTACAAGCAACGGTTATCGCTCGCAATCCTGATCGGTGGTATGAGGTTATTACGATTGATCAAGGTGAATCAAACGGCATCGAACCAGACATGGCCGTGATGACTGCAAGCGGCTTAATCGGAAAAGTACAAAGTACGTCGAAATTTACGTCCACCGTACAGCTTTTGTCTGCTCGTGATTCACAAAATCGTGTGTCAGTGCTTATTCAAGGTAAAGCGACGATTTATGGGTTGATTGAAGGCTATGATGAAGAGAAAAAAATGCTTCAAATGACGAAAATACCATCCGATTCAAAGGTGACAAAAGGACAAGCCGTCACAACATCTGGTCTCGGCGGTGTTTTTCCGAAAGGACTGGTCATTGGAACAGTGACAGAGTTGGTCCCGGATGAATTCGGATTGACGCAAACGGCGCTTGTTCAGCCAGCCGCAAGCTTTTACGACCTTGAGCATGTGATGGTTTCCAAACGCGAAATGACGAGTATTTTGCCGGAAGAAGAGGATCGCCAGCAGGTGCTTATTGAGGAGGAAGGACTGTGAAAAAAGCGCTCCTTCCTCTTTTGGTAGTCGTCCTGTTTTATAGTGACAGTGTCTTTATGATCTTTTTTTCGGAACAGGCCTTTGATGGAGCTTATGTGCCGGTCCCGCGTTTCTTCTTCATAGGTCTTTTGTTTATGTCTGTTTTTTTTGACCGGAATACTGCAATAAAATATGGCTTTTTCTTCGGCTTTTTATTTGATATGTTTTATACAGGACTTCTCGGCGCTTATTTCTTTTTCTTGCCGCTCCTTGTCTACACAACATCTAAGCTGACGAAATGGCTTCACAGCACACTGCCTGTTTTTTTCGTTATTATCTTGTTTGACATTGCATTGCTTGAAATGATGATTTACGGGTTAAATGTGCTAGTGCAGCGGACAGCCCTTTCATTCGAGCAGTTTGCTTACGTGCGACTGCTGGCAACACTTGTCTTGAATGGCCTTTTTTACATCGTGTTCGCGATTCCGCTTCGAAATGCTTTTTTACGATTAAAAAAAGTGTTCGATTGATGTTGAAAAAAGGAATATGGAATAGCGCTGTCGAATATTGAGACGTACAGAGGTGGGATACTTTCTATGAAACAAAGTCAAAACGTCGTCATTAAAGGGACGAAAGACGGTCTGACTCTTCAATTGAACGATAAATGTGCGTATAATGAATTAATAGAAGAATTGACTGAAAAATTAGATGCCGTTACAAAAGAAGGCGGAGACGCGCTCATTACAGTCATTGTTCAAACGGGAAACCGGTATGTGGCTGAGGAGGAAAAAGAAGAGCTGCGTCAGCTGATCAGACAGCGCCGTCACTTAATCGTTGAAGACATTAAGTCAAACGTATTGACGATTGACGAAGCGGTACAGTGGAAAGAAGAAAATGAAATCGTTTCGTATGCTGGCCGTATTCGTTCCGGACAAGTGCTTGAAGTACCGGGTGACTTATTGTTAATTGGAGATGTAAACCCGGGTGGAACAGTGATGGCGGGCGGCAGCATCTTCGTAATGGGCGCACTGAAAGGCATGGCGCATGCGGGCTGTTACGGCAATGATTCAGCAATTATTGCAGCAGCAAAAATGATGCCGTCCCAACTGCGGATCAGCGATCATTTAACTCGTTCGCCAGACCGGTACGATGAAGAAGAGATAACAGAATCGGAATGTGCGTTTATTAACGAAGCACAACAATTGGTGATTGATCGGCTGCAAGTGCTGAAATATTTGCGGCCTGAGTTATCGACGTTTAAAGGGGGCTTTTGAAGTGGGTGAAGCAATCGTCATTACTTCTGGAAAAGGCGGTGTTGGTAAAACGACAACGACCGCCAATCTCGGTACAGCGCTTGCGCTGCAGGAGAAAAAAGTGTGTCTCGTTGACACAGACATCGGTCTTCGCAACCTCGATGTTGTCATGGGGCTTGAAAACCGCATTATTTACGACCTCGTCGATGTTGTAGAAGAACGGTGCAAAACACATCAGGCTCTCGTAAAGGACAAGCGTTTTAATGATCTTCTCTATTTGCTGCCAGCTGCCCAAACGACCGATAAGTCAGCCGTTACGCCTGAGCAGATGAAAAAATTGATTGATGAATTAAAGCAGGACTATGATTATATTTTAATTGACTGTCCAGCCGGAATTGAGCAGGGATATAAAAATGCGGTAGCAGGTGCAGACCGGGCTATCGTTGTCACCACCCCGGAGAAGTCGTCTGTTCGGGATGCGGATCGTGTTATTGGCCTTCTTGAAAAAGAAGAAGACATGGCACCACCGAAGCTTGTCGTCAATCGGATTCGCAGCCATATGGTGAGAGATGGAGATATGCTTGATGTCGATGAGGTGGCAGCCCATCTGTCCATTGAACTGATCGGTATTGTAGCAGATGATGATGAGGTCATTAAATCCTCCCATAATGGCGAGCCTGTGGCACATAATCCAAACAATCGCGCTTCGATTGCGTATCGGAACATTGCGCGCCGTATTTTGGGTGAGTCGGTTCCCCTTCAGCTGCTCGAACCGGAAAAAGACACATTTTTCACGAAATTTAAACGATTTATCGGCATGAGCCGGTAGCAAAAACCGCTTTTTTAAGCGGTTTTTTTCTATTTTTTCAGCATATACATAAACAGGCGGGAGGGATTCATATGCAAAAAAAAATCATCGCTTCTTTTTGTTTATTTGCTGTTGTTTATCTCAACCAGCATGCATCTCTTACCAAAACGATTTTTACAAACGATTTTTCATTTGCGTCTTTTGCCGCTGCTTATGAAGCGCGATTTGGCACACTTTTGCCGGCAATGAACCGGACAAGCATCGTCCCAGCCTCCTTTGTGAGTACAAACAGCCCGCTTGCTGCTGAAAAAGACGGCGTGGTTATACGAATTAATAATGAAAATATCTCCATTCAGCAGGACGACGGCACGGAAGTTGAAGTAAGCGGGCTGGAGCCGGATTCGTATCGGCTGTTTGAGCGAATTAAACAAGGAGAGCCGATCGGAACTCCTTCCGGCAGCATCATTGAATTCGTCGAACGAAAAAACGGTCAGACCATTTCATCAAGAAAAGTGAACGTGCATGAATAACGTGCGCATTCATCCATTAACCTGGCTGTTCGGGTCTGCTGCTGCTGCAACAGGACTTTTTTTAGAAGCAATATGCATCGGGCTTATTTTACTTATTCACGAACTGGGTCACGCGGGTGCTGCAAAAGCAATGGGCTGGCGCATTCAAAAAGTGGAGCTGCTCCCGTTTGGCGGCAAGCTGGAAACCGATGAGCATGCGGGCAGACCGCTTCTTGAAGAATGGCTCGTTGTATTAGCCGGTCCATTTATGCATGTTCCAATGCTTGCGATAAGTTTTTTTTTTCTAAAAGCAGGATGGATGGATGCCGCTTTGTATGAATTGTTTTTTGAGCTAAATGCGGTCATCTTTTTGTTCAATCTATTGCCGGTGCTGCCACTTGATGGCGGCAAAATGGTCCAGCTTATTTTATGTGCGGTTCATCCTTATTTCATTGCATATAAGCAATCCATTTTTCTGTCATTTGCCGTCCTTCTTTTTGTAATGGGTACAGCGGTGATCACACTTCCATTTTATTTGCAGCTGCTTTTAACTGTTTCCTATATTGCCGTTCAGCTTCTAGTCATGTGGAAAGAAAGAGAAGTCATGTTCATCCGTTTTTTAACCGCCCGTTTTTATGATCCGGTGTCTATGCGCTTGCTGGCCCTGCCTCTTCTAAAAACGGACCGCCTCCTTGATGCTGTCCGATTATTTAGAAGAAACCGGACACACCAGTTTCATGTGAACGGGCACGATGAACTGACAGAAGAGCAGCTTCTTCATTCTTTTTTTGAAGGCAAGAAAGACGTTCAGGATATGTTTGAAAATATTGATTGACACTGATATTGAAAGGTGATAGAATTCATATGTTATTGTTTGTAGCACCCGTGCTACAACCGCACACAGCAGGTTTAAGCATCGATAGATCACCTGTCACGTGGCGAGTCTGAGTAAACAGGGAGGTGCAGAAATGTACGCAATTATTGAAACAGGCGGCAAGCAGGTTAAAGTTGAAGAAGGTCAAGCAATCTACATCGAAAAATTGAACACACAAGACGGTGACACTGTCACGTTTGATAAAGTTCTTTTCGTTGGCGGCGACGACGTGAAAGTCGGCAGCCCAATCGTAGAAGGTGCAACCGTAACGGCGAAGGTCGAAAAGCAAGGACGTGCGAAGAAAATCGTCGTTTTTAAATTTAAAGCGAAGAAAAACTACCGCAAAAAGCAAGGACACCGTCAGCCTTATACAAAAGTAGTCATTGAAAAAATCAACGCGTAAGGCGATGATCCAATGATTTATGTAGATATTAAAAAAGACACATCCGGCTTGATTACATCGTTTACAATGGAAGGCCATGCCGGATTTGATGACAGCGGCAAAGACTTGGTTTGTGCGGGTGCTTCCGCAGTTTCGTTCGGTTCGCTGAATGCAGTGATGGCACTGACCGGTATTACGCCTGAAATTGATCAGGGGGAAGACGGCGGCCTGCTTTCCTGCCGTGTGCCGGATGGACTGCCAGCAGACAAGCGCGATCAGGTTCAGCTTTTATTAGAAGGTATGGTTGTCTCACTGCAGACGATTGAGGAAGAGTACGGACAGTATATTCAAATAAACATCCTATAGGAGGTGAAAACACATGTTGAAATTGAATCTTCAATTTTTCGCATCCAAAAAAGGTGTAGGTTCTACACGTAATGGACGTGACTCTGAGTCGAAACGTCTTGGCGCTAAGCGTGCAGATGGCCAGTTCGTAACAGGTGGATCTATCCTTTACCGTCAACGCGGAACAAAAATTCACCCAGGTGAAAATGTAGGCCGTGGCGGCGATGATACATTGTTTGCGAAAACAGATGGTATCGTACGTTTCGAACGCGTTGGACGCGATCGTAAAAAAGTAAGTGTTTATCCTGCTGCTCAATAAGCAGATAGGCGAATGGAGGCGTTCTGAAAGTCAACCTTTCGGAGCGCCTCTATTTTTTTTGTGTACGGCCGATTATCTTTCCCGTTCAAATGCTGTATTTTTCTGCTATACTAACAAGAAGGAATGTAACGTTCGGGAATGAGCAGGAGGTGTGATCAGCTAGGTGGAAAAGGGAGAATGGACTGTAGTAAAAACGCTCCGTCATGCGCGTCATGACTGGATGAACGACATACAGATCGTGAAAGGGTATCTCGCCTTGAATAACCTTGATGAAGCAGCCAGGGCAGCAGATCATATTATTGTGAAGGCCGTGCAGGAATCAAGGTTGTGCAATCTTGGCATGCCGGGGATGGCGGAGCTGTTTATGACGTTCAATTGGTCGCAGCATCGATTTCGGCTTGAGTATGAGCTTGATGATGGCATTAAAACAGGGTCGGCGGATGACCAAAAAGCGCTCAGCTTTTTTAGCCGATTGTTTTCGTTGCTGGAGCAGCATATAAAGGACTACAATGGACATGAATTATTTGTGCACTTTTCAGAAAAAGAAGAATGTCTTTTTGTACGAATGGAATGGATGGGAGACGTGGCAAACCGCCCATTGCTGCTAGACAAAATAAATGAAATCCCGAAAGAACTACAGCTGAAATGTGCTGTGTTGGAAACGGGTTGTCAGGATATACTAATGGAAGTGACATTTTAGGAGGAACAGACAATATGTTTGTAGATCAGGCTAAGATATATGTTAAAGGCGGCGACGGCGGAAATGGCATGGTTGCGTTTCGCCGTGAAAAGTATGTGCCGAACGGCGGTCCTGCGGGCGGCGATGGTGGAAATGGCGCGAATGTTGTGTTTGAAGTGGAAGAAGGGCTTCGCACTCTAATGGATTTTCGTTACCAGCGTCATTTTAAAGCACCGCGCGGCGAGCATGGCATGAGCAAAAGCATGCACGGACGCAATTCAAAAGACATGATCGTTAAAGTGCCTCCTGGTACTATTGTGACAGATGACGAAACAGGCGAAGTGATTGGGGATCTTGTCGAGCATGGGCAGCAGGCGATTATTGCACGCGGCGGCCGCGGCGGCCGTGGAAACAGCCGATTTGCGACACCTGCTAATCCAGCGCCGGAAATCTCTGAAAATGGGGAACCGGGCATGGAGCGCAATATAACATTGGAATTAAAGCTATTAGCGGATGTTGGTCTTGTCGGTTTCCCAAGCGTCGGAAAGTCGACACTTCTCTCTGTTATTACAGCGGCTAAGCCTAAAATTGCTGCATATCATTTTACGACACTTGTGCCGAATCTTGGCATGGTGGAAACAGAAGATGGCCGAAGCTTTGTCATGGCTGACCTGCCGGGGTTGATTGAAGGTGCGCATGAAGGAACAGGACTTGGACACCAATTTTTGCGTCACATCGAGCGTACACGCGTTATTGTTCATGTGCTTGATATGTCTGGGATGGAAGGGCGCGATCCATATGAGGATTACGTCACGATTAACAATGAACTGAAAGAGTATAATCTCCGGCTGACAGAGCGTCCGGAAATTATCGTCGCGAATAAAATGGACATGCCGGAAGCGGAAGAACATTTAAACGCGTTCAAAGAAAAAGTGGGCGCCGATGCGGTTATTTTTCCGATTTCTGCGTTAACACAAAGCGGCCTGCGTGATTTATTGTTTGCGATTGCTGACAAAATCGAAGAAACGCCGGAATTCCCGCTTGACCATGAAGAAGAAGATTTGTCTGTTAACCGTGTTATGTACCGACATGAAAAACAAGCGGCTGAGTTTGTGATCACGCGTGGTTCGGACGGCGTGTTTGAACTAACAGGAAGCAAGATTGAAAAGCTGTTTAAAATGACGGACTTCTCACGGGAACCATCTGTTCAACGCTTTGCACGGCAGCTGCGTACAATGGGTGTGGATGAAGCGCTGCGCGCACGCGGCGCTGAAAACGGCGATATCGTTCGCCTGCTCGATTATGAATTTGAATTTGTCGAATAAAAGCTGGTGCGGCGGTTTTGAGGGGGAACGACATGGGGAAGAAAGAGCAAAATGAAAAATTTTATCTCGTCCGTGAAGATGTGCTTCCGGAAGCGATGAAAAAAACGCTTGATGCAAAAGAATTGATTGAACGGAAAAAAGCCGATTCTGTCTGGGAAGCGGTACAAAAAGTGGATTTAAGCCGCAGTGCTTTTTACAAATACCGCGACACGGTTTTTCCGTTCCACACGGTTGTCAAAGAGCGGATCATTACATTGTTTTTTCATCTGGAAGACCGATCGGGAACCCTGTCTGAACTGCTTGCTGTTGTGGCGGCCTGTGGTGGGAATATTCTGACGATTCATCAGACTATTCCGCTGCAGGGCCGCGCCAATGTGACGCTTTCGCTCAATGTCACCGGCATGAAAACCGGGTTGGACGAGCTTTTGTCCCGGCTAAAAAAACTAGAATTTGTCGATACGGTGGAAGTGCTCGGTTCGGGCGCGTAATCCGTTTGAATGAGAGAACAGGAGTGAACGGTTTTGAGGAAAATTGCTTTTTTAGGCCCTGCGGCGACATTTACCGATATTGCGGTGTCAGATGCATTCCCGAATGATCAGCGGATTCCGTGTGTGACCATTCCGGAATGCATGGATTATGTGCTCGAAGGAAAAGCGGATCTTGCGGTTGTACCAATTGAAAATGCGCTGGAAGGAACGGTCAATATGACCATTGATCATTTATTTCACGAAGCGAATTTAACCATTGTTGGTGAATTAACCGCACCTATTCAGCAGCACTTGCTCATCCATCCGGACAATGCACACAAATGGAAAGACGCAGCCCGTATTTTATCGCATCCGCACGCGATTGCGCAGTGCCACAAATTTTTGCACCGTCATTTTTACAGCGTTCCATCGCAACAGATGACATCCACTGCGGCGGCAGCCAAATATGTGAGTGAGCATCCGGAAGAATGCATTGCAGCGATTGCCAATTCGCTGTCGGCAGAGGAGTACGGCTTATTTATGGCAAAAGCAGATATTCATGATTATACCTTTAATCATACACGGTTTCTCGTTTTGTCTAAAACGCATGAAGAGCTGGCGTTTCCGCTTCCGCAAACGGGCGGCAAAACGACGATTGTCGTGACGCTTCCTACCGACCGTCCAGGAACACTTCATCAAGTGTTAGCTACATTTGCCTGGCGAAATCTGAACCTTGCGAAAATTGAATCGCGCCCATTAAAAACTGGTCTTGGCAATTATTTTTTCATTATCGATGTTGGGCAGCGCATCGACGATATTTTAGTGCCGGGTGCCTTTGCTGAAATGGAAGCGCTCGGCTGTAACGTGCAGGTGCTCGGCAGCTATTATGGGTATGAAGTCGGGCAGGCAGCAGAAAAAGCCTAAAAATAAAGAAGCGCCCCATAGGGGAGCTTCTTTTCGTTATTCAAGCAAAAAGCCGCCATGGCGAAGTGCTTGTTCTGCTTCATCGAGTGTGGCTGATTCTTTAGCAGACAGCGTGTGCAAATGAACGCCTTCTGTCAATTCGGATAAGTAAGCAGCATTTGTTTCGTTGATTTTCTCCAAAAATTGAAGGGCTTCTTTTCGGTTTGAAACCATAATCGATGCAGTCAAATCACCATATACCGGGTGTTCAATTCTCACATCTTTTACAAGAACGCCAAGATCGACGAGAAGCAACAGTTCCTCTTTCGTTTGATCCGGCGGGTGCGAGCAGGCCACAATCCTTTCCACATGGCCACTATCTTGAACATTCATATAAACATAGCCTTGACTCGTAGCCATAATCGGAACACCACGCGCTTTCAGCAATGTAATATCTCCCACAATAACCTGACGGCTGACATGGGCCCGTTCAGCCAGCTCATTTCCAGTCAGCGGCGTTTCCGCTGATTGAAGCCAGTGCAAAATCTGCTTACGCCGTTCTTCGCCGATTAATTTCTTTTTATCTACCATGATGCAATCCCTCCACCGGCTATCATAGCATATCCCCTTGCTCGGCAGCATGCAAAAGTGCCTTTCCAAGCTTTTTGACTTCGTCTTCTGTCGTTTCGGGTCCGAATGAAACGCGGAAAAACTGTCGTGCCTCTTCCATCGTCATGCCCATCGCCAGGGCAGCTTTCATACCGGATGCTGAAGATGCATCACAGGCACTCCCAGTTGAAATGTACATCTTTTGTGCATTTAAGGCGAGCATGACAAGCTGTCCTTCTATTCCAGGAATACACATTCCGATTACCCCAGGATATTGATTCGAATCATTCCCTTCGATCCACTTCACTGAAGATCCTTCCAGTTGTTCTTTTAACAAATGCCTCAAAGTCCAAAGTTTCTCCAATGAAGCAGCCTTTTTTGCCGCTTCCGCAAATGCGGCGATCGCCGGTGTATCAACTGTTCCTCCCCGGATGCCTTTCTCATGTGTCAATCCTGGAAAAACCGGTTTGGCTGCAATAAAAGGTGAAAGATACATTGCACCGCACCCTTTTGGACCGCCAATTTTGTGGGCGGAAAAGGTCATGGCATCCGCATTGATAGAATCGAGTGAAACTTTACCGAATGACTGAACACAGTCGGTATGAAAAAGAATGCCTCTTTTTTTTGCTTCGGCAGCTATTTGCGCAATGGGCTGGATTGTCCCGATTTCAGGATTAATATGCTGAATGGAGACAAGGACGGTATCAGGCCGGATGGCCGCTATGATCGATTCGGCTGTCACGATTCCATTCTCATTCAGCGGCATTTTTGTTATGTTAAACCCTTCGGTTTGAAGAACGGTCATCGCCGAGTGAACAGAAGTGTGTTCAGCCATTCCGGTAATAATATGTTTTTTCGGTTTGTTTCGTGCTAACGACAAAAGAGCCAAAATGTTTCCTTCCGTTCCGCTGCCGGTAAAATAGATGCCATCCTTTAAAACACCGGCCCGACTCGCAATTTCTGTCCGACACTGCTCCAGCAAGAGCGAAGCCCGTGTACCTTCATCGTGAGGGCTCGATGTATTTCCCGAAAAATGATGGACCGCTTCTATATAAATGTCAAGCGCTTCTTTTTTCATAGGAGAAGTAGCAGCATAGTCAAAATACAATATTATCCCTGCTCTCTTTATCTTAAATTTATTCTTGTCTTTCTTTTTATTTTATGTAAAGATAAGTGTCAAGACAACTGTAAAGTGGGGATGAGTGGTGAAAAAAATGCCAAGTGCTATCATCATTGGATCAGGAATCGCGGCATTACAAGCGGCGAGGCATTTAGCAGCGCATATGAATGTGATAGTCATCACAAAGACGGTGATGCGGCAAAGCAATTCTTATTTTGCACAGGGCGGCGTCGCAGCTGTTTTATCTCCACTGGATACGTATGAATCTCATATAAAAGACACTCTTGCTGCCGGAGAAATTCATCATGATCCGACAGCGGTAAAACAGCTTGTTATTGAAGGTGCAGCAGGTATGAATGAACTACTGGAAGAAGGATTTTTAGCGGATCGGCAGGAAAATGGCACATTGTCATTAGGACTCGAAGGTGCGCACAGCAGCCGGCGGATTGTGCATGCGGGCGGTGATGCCACTGGAAAGTGGGCGATTGAGCATTTTATATCGCACCTTCCAAGTCAAGTAGACATCCGTGAACATGAATTGGTTTTTGAGCTGATTGTTCAAAGTGGAGTGTGTACAGGTGTTAAAACAAAATCAAGGAATGGAAAAGTTCATCAATATAAAGCCGATCATGTTATTTTAGCGACGGGCGGAGCGGGCGCACTTTATTCGTTCACCTCAAATCAGGAGACAATTACAGGGGACGGAATTGCCCTTGCTTATCGTGCCGGCGCCGCTATTACGGACATGGAATTTGTTCAATTCCACCCGACTCTTCTTTATGTGAACGGGGAAACAAAAGGGTTGATCTCTGAAGCGGTGAGGGGGGCCGGCGCGGTATTGACAGATGGAGAAGGCGGGAAAATTATGCAAGGGGTTCATCCGCTTGGCGATTTGGCCCCCCGTCATGTAACGGCTTTTGAAATATATAAGGCTCGAAAAAGCGGCCGTGAGGTTTATCTTGATATATCCATGATTAAGGAATTTGAACAAGTCTTTCCAACGATTTCAGCTATCTGCTTTGAGCATGGCATTGATATAAAAAAAGGTCTTATTCCTGTCGCGCCTGGCAGTCATTTTTTAATGGGCGGAGTAAAAGCAGATACATCTGGACGCACATCGATGAAAGGATTGTATGCGATTGGTGAAACAGCCTGTACGGGCGTTCATGGAGCGAACCGGCTGGCAAGCAATTCACTGCTGGAAGGCATTGCTTTTGGAAAACGCTTTGCAAAAGCGATGATCGAGAGCGAAGAAGCAAGAGAAAAAGCTGGGCAGCCAGTTCCGTCAGCGGCTGCTGCTATTCCACCGCTCTTTGAGAAAAAAGAGCTGCAGTCGATGATGATGGAGTCAGGCGGTATTATTCGAACAAGCGAAAAACTACAAGCGCTTGCAAACTGTTTGCGGGAGGCAGCACAGGCAAAAGGAGACATCAGCCACTGGCCGGCTGAGAAAATAGAAAGCTTGTTTATGCATACGACAGCTTATTTGATTGCCATTTCTGCTCTTGTCAGAACGGAATCACGAGGTGCCCATATTCGGGCGGATCATCCATTAAAACAGGCTCAATGGGAGAAAACATGGATCGTATTTGAAAACGGACAATTGAATAAAAGGAGCGGAGAACATGAATGGAATCAAGCTGGACGAAGCGCTGAAAGCCTTTTTTATTGAAGATATTGGAGATAGAGACGTATCAGGGGAAAGTATTTTCTCGGAAAAGGAAACGGGAAGTTTTTCATTTTTTGCAAAAGAAGCCGGCATTTTTTGCGGGAAAATGATCATCGAAAGAGGGTTTCGGCTCATTGATGAACATGTCTCTGTTCATGTGCTGAAAGCAGATGGCGAAAGGGTTGAAGAAGGAGAATGTCTAGCCAAAATAGACGGGTCGTACCGGTCGCTTTTGGCTGGGGAACGGGTTATTTTAAATTTAGTTCAGCGCATGAGTGGCATTGCGACAGCAGCTGCGGCCGCTGTGAAAGAAACGGGAGGAACAGAAGCGAAAATATGCGATACGAGAAAAACCGTGCCCGGTCTTCGGATGCTTGAAAAGTATGCGGTCCGAACAGGTGGTGCTTATAATCACCGCACTGGCTTATACGATGCAGTGATGCTGAAAGACAATCATATTGCGTTCGCCGGAGGAATTAAACAGGCGGTGGAAAAAGCACGGAACGCTTGCGGCCATACAATGAAAATCGAAGTGGAAATTGAAACGAAAGAACAGCTCCAAGAAGCAGTTGAATCGGGGGCAGACATTATTATGTTTGATAATTGTACACCGGCTGACATTACAGCGTGGCTGCCGCTTGTGCCGGCTCATATTGCAACAGAAGCATCAGGCGGAATTACGCTCCAAAATATTCGCGACTATGCGTTAACAGGGATTGGGTGGATTTCGCTCGGAGCGTTAACACATTCAGTCAAAGCGCTTGATATTAGTGCAAGAGTAGAAATGAAAGGAGCGGTTTTACATGGCATTAACTGAATTGACAAAAGGAATGCTGCCAGATCAATACCGGCAAATGGAGCGCGCAGAAATGGAAGAGCGGGTTCGTGAGATTAAAAAGGAGCTTGGCACTGCTCTTTTTATTCCTGGACACCATTACCAAAAGGATGAAGTCATTCAATTCGCTGATGCGGTCGGCGATTCTCTTCAGCTGGCGCAAGTTTCAGCTGCGAACCGGCAGGCAGAGCACATCGTTTTTTGTGGGGTTCATTTTATGGCAGAAACAGCGGATATTTTAACAAGTGATAATCAGACTGTTTATTTACCCGATATGCGTGCGGGCTGTTCAATGGCGGATATGGCAGATATTTATCAGACAGAACGTGCATGGACAGCGCTGCAGGAACTGTTTGGTGATACAATCATTCCGCTCACGTACGTGAATTCAACAGCAGCCATTAAAGCGTTTACCGGGCGAAATGGCGGTTCATGTGTCACGTCATCAAATGCCCGGTCAATGGTTGAATGGGCGTTTACGGAAAAGCCCCGTATCTTATTTTTGCCTGATCAGCATCTCGGGCGCAATACAGCGTATGACATTGGGGTGCCGCTTGAACATATGGCCGTTTGGAATCCGATTATCGACACGCTCGAGTTTGGGGGGAGCCTTGATGACGTCCAGGTTATTTTATGGAAAGGGCACTGCTCAGTTCATGAAAATTTCACCACAGCAAATATTGAAGAACTGCGCCGCACAAGACCAGATATGAAGATCATTGTTCATCCTGAATGCCGGCGGGAAGTCGTCGCAGTTTCCAATGACAATGGATCAACAAAATATATAATCGATACAATTGAAAAAGCAGAGTCAGGCACTTCCTGGGCAATTGGGACGGAAATGAATCTCGTTAAGCGCATTATTCAGCAACACCCGGATAAAGATATCATATCGCTCAATCCAAATATGTGCCCATGCTTGACGATGAATCGGATTGATCTGCCTCACTTGCTTTGGTCGCTTGAAGCGATCAGGGAAGGCGAGTCGGGCAATATCATTCACGTCGACGAAGGTACTGCGGCAGAAGCAAAGCTGTCACTTGACCGAATGCTGGCACGAGCTACCTAGTTTTTCGCACACAGGCACACTAGGCGCATACAATATGGGGAATGATCATTGAGGAGGGACACAATGAAGATCCATATTGTGCAGCGCGGTGATACGCTTTGGTCGATTGCTGAAAAACATCAAGTGTCGTTAGAGGAAGTTAAGAAACTGAATGCTCATTTGGCCAATCCGGAGATGATCGTCCCAGGCATGAAAATTAAACTGCCGGATACGACGATGCCGATTGAGAAAGACCATCCATATGCGAATAACAAGCCATTCGCAAGCCCGCCGAAGATGGAAGAAGTAAAAGAAATGGAAGAAGTAGAGGAACAGGAATTCACGATGCCGGAAAATTGGATGACAGAACCTGTTCCGGCTCCACAGCAGATGGAACAAGACATGATGATGCATTGCCCACCAATGCCGTGTTATTTTTTCCCGGTCCCTTTTCCAATGCCCTATATGCCACATATGATGCCGGAAGCGGAAAGACAGGAAGAAGCTGAATTTCCTAATATGATGCCACATATGCAACCCACGCCGCATATGCCACACATGATGCCGGAAGCGGAAGGGCAGGGAGAAGCTGAATTTCCTAATATGATGCCGCGGTGCCCATATTGTCATCGTTAATTAAAAAGAAATAAGACGTGAGACGTGCCTTGCACGTCTTTTTTGTGTGTGAATAACAGGCGTATTCTTATGTTTTTAAAAGAATGTTAATCGCAAATATGATTTGATTTATGATGGAATAGTTACAAATAATCAGCCTTTGAATGTTTTTGATAAATAATGATTGAAAATGATTGCTTTTCTATGAAAGCGTTTGTATAATGAAAGTAACAAAAGAATGAGGGAGGGATGCAGCCAGTGTTGACTGAAGAACGCCACTTTACAATTTTGAACTTTTTAAAAGAAAAAGAAATAGTGAAGATTCAAAAATTAACAGATGCGACTGGAGCGTCTGAATCGACTATTCGACGCGACTTAACAGATTTAGAAGACGCTGGCCTTTTAAGGCGTGTTCACGGTGGTGCGGCAAAGGTATCCAGAAAACGTATTGAACCAACAATGAATGAAAAAAGCTCGCGATTTTCAGAAGAAAAACGAGCGGCGGGTCGGCTGGCTGCATCCTTGATCGAAAACGATGATTGTATATTTATTGATGCAGGCACAACAACTCTTGCTCTCATCCCTTACATTCAAGCAAAAAATATTATCGCGGTCACAAACGGCTTTGATCATTTACGTCTTTTAGTGGAAAAAGGCATTCAAGCGTATGGTACAGGAGGTATGCTGAAACAGTCGACACAAGCCTTTACAGGGACGGGAGCTGTCCATGGTCTTCAGCAATACTGGTTCGATAAAGCATTTCTTGGCGTAAACGGCATTCATTTAAAAGCGGGCTACACAACACCCGATCCGGAAGAAGCCGCTGTAAAGAGAGAGGCTTTAAAACGCGCACAGCAGCCATATGTTTTAGCGGATGCATCAAAGTTTCAGGAAAGTACGTTTACCCATATAGCAGATTTAAAAGAAGCAGTTATTATAACGGGTAAAATTCCAGAAAAAACAAGAAAGATATTTGAACAGGCAACAGATATCAAGGAGGCATTATCATGATTTACACATGCACATTAAATCCGGCCGTTGACTATGTCGTTCGGGTTGAGGATTTTCAAGCGGGCGGCTTAAATCGATCGGAAAGCGCGGATATGTATGCGGGTGGAAAAGGGATTAATGTTTCACGTGTTCTAAAGCGCCTTGGAAGTGATACGTGTGCGATCGGTTTTGCAGGCGGATTTACGGGAGAGTTTATTAAAAATGAACTAGACAGAGAAGGTGTTTTTCACCGTTTCACATCGGTACAGGGCGTCACACGAATTAACGTGAAGCTAAAATCGAACACAGAAACGGAAATTAATGGTCCGGCACCGGTTATTTCGGAAGAAGATGCGAAAAGGCTCATAAAGTTGACAAGTGAATTATCAGAGCGGGACTGGCTGCATATTGGAGGCAGTGTTCCATCATCGCTGCCGGCAGATTACGCGGGAACATTGATTGACGCAGCGAGAAACCAAGGAGCGAGGGTCGTTGTTGATACAAGCGGCGCGGCGTTAAAAGCACTTCTCCCATACAATCCGTTTTTTATTAAGCCGAATCATCATGAGCTTAGTGAACTATTTGATACAGAAATAAATACAAAAGAAGAAGCAGCTCTCATTGCAAAAAAATTAGTAGATGGCGGTACAGAAAATGTTATCGTTTCAATGGGCGGCGACGGTGCGGTATTTGTGAATAAAGAGGGAGCATATTATGCTGAATCACCGAAAGGCACTGTGAAAAATACAGTCGGTGCAGGCGATTCAATGGTGGCCGCTTTCATGGCGAAAATTGATGCGGGTCTGAAGCCATATGAAGCGTTCCATTGGGCAGTTGCTGCAGGAAGCGCCACCGCTTTTTCTGATGATTTATGTACAAAAGCTGAAGTGGAAGATGTATACAGCCGCGTGAGCATTGTGAAAGCAGAACAGGAGGGAAAATAAAATGAGGATTACAGACTTGTTGAAAAAAGATACGATCATTATGGATTTGTCCGCAACGGATAAGGCATCTGTCATTGATGAGTTAGTAGCCAAATTAGATCAGGCGGGGCGTTTAAATGATCGTTCCGCTTATAAAGAAGCGATTTTAGCGCGTGAAGCACAAAGTACAACAGGTGTCGGTGAAGGGATTGCGATTCCGCACGCAAAAACAGCGGCGGTGAAAACACCAGCTGTGGCATTTGGCCGCGTGAAAAATGGAATTGACTACGATTCACTTGACGGTCAGCCTTCTAATCTATTTTTCATGATTGCTGCTCCAGATGGCGCAAATGAAGCCCACTTAGAAGCTCTTTCTAGCTTATCCGGCTTTTTAATGGATTCTGGCTTCCGTGATGAGCTGTTAAATGCGCGGGATGAAAACGAAATTATTCAAGCATTTAAACTACGTGAAAATGCAGCAGTGAAAGAAGAAACAGCTGCTCCTGTTCAAGCAGGCGCTCCAACGGTACTGGCTGTAACGGCCTGCCCGACAGGAATCGCCCATACGTACATGGCGGCAGACTCGCTAAAAGCGAAAGCAAAAGAAAAAGGCATTAATTTTAAAGTGGAAACAAACGGCTCAAGCGGCGTGAAAAACGCGCTGACAGCAGACGAAATTGCAAATGCCACAGCGATTATCGTTGCAGCGGACAAGCAGGTTGAAATGGAACGCTTTAAAGGCAAGCATGTTATCCAGGTACCGGTCGCACAAGGCATCCGCAACCCGGATGGACTGCTTGACCGCGCAGTGAAACAAGACGCACCTGTATTCCAAGGAAGCGGCGGTTCTTCCTCGTCATCGTCTGACAGTGGTTCTGCCGGAAATGCTTTTTACAAGCATTTAATGAGCGGTGTATCCGCCATGCTTCCGCTTGTTGTCGGCGGCGGTATCTTGATCGCTATCTCGTTTTTCTTTGGAATTAATGCGGTAAACCCAGACGATCCATCTTTTAACCCGTTTGCGAAAGCGTTAATGGATATCGGCGGCGGCAGTGCTTTTGCTTTAATGATTCCGATTTTGGCCGGTTTTATCGCGATGAGTATTGCGGATCGTCCTGGTCTTGCTCCAGGACTCGTTGGTGGTATGCTGGCAGCAAGTGGCGGTTCCGGTTTCCTTGGCGGCTTAATTGCCGGTTTCCTTGCCGGTTATGCCGTTGTTGGATTGAAAAAATTGTTTGCTGGTCTTCCGCAGGCGCTTGAGGGCATTAAACCGGTTTTATTGTATCCGCTTCTTGGTATTTTTATTACGGGTATGGCGATGATTTATGTAGTCAATGGTCCGGTCAGCGCATTAAATCAATGGCTGGTTGATGTTTTAGGCGGTATGGGTACAAGCAACCTTGTTCTTCTGGGCATTATCCTTGGCGGTATGATGGCTGTTGATATGGGTGGCCCAGTCAACAAAGCAGCATTTACATTTGGTATCGCAATGATCGACGCGGGCAACTTTGCGCCACACGCAGCTGTTATGGCTGGCGGTATGGTGCCTCCGCTTGGTATTGCGCTTGCAACAACATTCTTTAAAAATCGTTTTACAGCACAAGAACGCGACGCAGGAAAAACAAACTACATTATGGGTGCATCATTCATTACAGAAGGCGCGATTCCATTTGCGGCAAAAGATCCTGCACGTGTCATTCCGGCAGCAATTGCCGGTTCAGCAGTAGCAGGTGCGCTAACAATGATTTTCGGTGTGAAATTGCCAGCACCACATGGTGGAATTTTCGTTTTCCCTGTTGTACAAGGAAATCCGTTCCTTTACCTTTTGGCAGTTCTTATTGGAGCGGCAGTTACGGCTGTACTGCTTGCCTTATTGAAAAAACCACTCAAGTCATAACAGCCGGGGCGGTTCAACATATGTTGAACCGTCTTTTTTTCTGTCCAGTGCAAGGCGCCATCAGCTCGAGGTCATAAACCAAGCCCTTATGGAGGCAAAAAGCGCCTCCGCGAGTGCTCGTCTTATTTACCTTCGATAAACGGGCGCCTTGCGCTTTTCTATGGAAAAAAGATTGTGAAAAAGATAGTATTAAAAGAAAAGAGAGACGGGGAGATTAAATGGGAAACTTGCAAGGGAAACGGATCGCGATTACCGGATCACGCAAAATGATGGAAATGAGCATGATGGTGCAAAAAAAGGGCGGCATCGCATTTGAGCGCCCGCTTCAGGAAACAATTAAATGCACGCCGGAAGACATGAAAGCGTCGATTGAAGAAGTCATAGCAAATGGAACGGACTGGAGTGTCTTTACAACCGGAATTGGCACATCTGCTGTTTTTGAAGCGGCAGCTGCACTTGGCCTAACGGAACCGTTTCAAAAAGTGATTGCTGCATCCCGTATTGCGACACGTGGCTATAAAACGGTACAGGAGTTGAAAAAACACGGCTTAACACTGGAAGTAGAAGATGGAGATGGCACAAATGCAGGACTGCTAAGTGCACTTGAAAAAGTGGATTTACATGAACGTCGTGTTTTCTTGCAGCTGCATGGTGAACCGGTGCCGGCACTGGAGCAGGGATTTACGAATAAGGGAGCGGATATAACGTACATTTTGCCGTATAAAACGACCGTCCCGCAGCCGGAGATTGTCACGAAACTTGTAAATGAAGTAATTGATGGGGATATCGATGGGGTATTGTTTACGGCTACGCCACAAGTGCGTGTTTTGTTTCAGGAAGCAAAAGAAAAAGGGCTTGCAGAACAGCTGGCTGAAGCATTTAATGTGAGAGCAGCGGCCGGTTCTGTGGGTAAAGTTACGAGTGGAACGTTAAACGAATACGGCGTCAGCCGTGTTATTGCACCCGAGCACGAGCGGATGGGCGCATTGGTTGTTGCAGTCGACGAATTTTTCAAAGCAGACTGAATATTCAGGGAACAAATGTTTCTTTTTTAGTGTCACTATGATATGATACAATGAATGAAGCGTTTTTAAAGGGGACAAAAATTTGTACGAGTATATAAAAGGGATTATCTCATTCATTGGACCGGAATATATTGTGATCGAAAACAATGGCATCGGCTACCGGGTGCTGACACCGAACCCATTTGCTTTTTCAAAACATGAACAGGAACAAAAAAAAGTTTATTTGTACCAGCATGTACGTGAAGATGCGCATCTGTTATTCGGCTTTGCAACAGCAGAAGAAAAAAGATTGTTTGAAAAGCTGATCAGCGTATCCGGCATCGGGCCAAAAGGAGCGCTGGCTGTGCTTGCATCCGGAACGCCCTCACACGTGGTCAATGCGATTGAGCGCGAAGATGAACCTTATTTAATCAAGTTTCCAGGCATCGGCAAAAAAACGGCTCGGCAAATGATTCTTGATTTAAAAGGAAAACTCGATCATGTCGCATCTGATTCTTTAACAGGCTTATTCGTTGAGGAACCGACGGAACCGGCATCATCAGATAATGCGGCACTTGATGAAGCCCTGCTTGCACTTGAAGCGCTTGGTTACTCGGCACGGGAGATCAAGCGCATCTCGGGGCGTCTTGAGAAAGAAGAAACGATGTCAACCGATGAATATATTCGAAAAGGGCTGCAGCTGCTGCTCGGATAACAAGGAGGGACTGTATTGGACGAGACTCGTGTGCTATCAGGCGGCGCCGGAGCGGAAGAACGATTTGAAGAACAGTCGCTCCGCCCGCAAACATTAAATCAATATATTGGACAAGACCAAGTAAAACAGAATTTGTCTATTTTTATTGAAGCAGCATTAAAGCGGGAAGAAACACTCGACCATGTGCTGCTGTACGGACCTCCGGGACTTGGAAAAACGACGATGGCGGCTGTGATTGCGAACGAAATGGGAGCGGGATTTCGGACAACATCAGGCCCTGCCATTGAGCGGCCCGGTGATTTGGCCGCTGTGTTAACTGCGCTGGCACCGGGAGATGTGTTGTTTATTGACGAAATCCACCGGCTGCCGCGTTCCATTGAAGAAGTGCTGTATCCAGCGATGGAAGATTTTTGTCTTGATATTGTCATTGGTAAGGGAGTAGAAGCGCGCTCTGTCCGTCTTGATCTGCCGCCGTTTACACTGATCGGTGCGACAACCCGGGCCGGTGCATTGTCCGCGCCGCTTCGTGACCGTTTTGGTGTTCATTCTCGTTTGGAATACTATACATCGGATCAGCTGAAAGAAGTCGTCCTGCGAACAGCGGATATATTCGGTACGGCGATTGACGGGAATGGTGCGGAAGAATTGGCACGCCGCTCACGTGGTACCCCGCGTATTGCCAATCGTTTGTTAAGGCGCGTGCGTGATTATGCAGAAGTTCGCGGTGAAGGTCACATTACCCTCGAAAAAGCGAATGAAGCGCTTGAGCTTTTGCAAGTGGACCGCCTTGGCCTTGATCACATTGACCATAAACTGTTGACGACGATTTTAAGCCGGTTTAAAGGCGGTCCGGTTGGCTTAGATACACTTGCGGCAAGTATTGGTGAAGAATCAACAACCATTGAGGATGTATACGAGCCGTATTTATTGCAAATCGGTTTTCTGCAGCGAACCCCGCGTGGAAGGATGGCCTTGCCGGCGGCATACGGACATTTTCAAATGGAGGTGCCGTCTTCATGACGGGAATCGGCAAACTACTCATGCTGGCTGGTGTTGTTTTGTTTGTGCTCGGCATATTGCTGCAATTTACAAAACTCGGCCGGCTGCCGGGCGATATTGTGATAAAAAAAGAAAACACGACATTTTATTTTCCGATTGTGACGTCGATCGTGGCAAGCATTGTGCTGTCGCTTATTTTTTATGTAATCGGAAAATGGAGATAAATTAGAGGTGTAATCGATGAAAGTAGAAGATTTTGATTTTGAGCTGCCAGAAGAATTAATTGCCCAGACGCCATTAAAAGAGCGGGCAGAAAGCCGCATGATGGTGCTCGATAAACAGACTGGCCGACTTGCTCATGAGACATTCAAAAATGTGGCAGACTATTTAAAATCAGGCGACTTGCTTATCTTAAACGATACGAAAGTATTGCCTGCGCGTTTGCATGGGATTAAAGAAGAAACAGGCGCTAACATCGAAGTCTTGCTTTTAAAGCAAGATGAAACGGATGTATGGGAAACACTTGTCAAGCCGGCGAAGCGTATTAAAGAAGGCAGTATTATTTCATTTGGGGATGGAAAGCTTAAAGCGGTTTGTACGGGAGAAAAAGAACAAGGGGGGCGCATGCTCCGGTTTGAATATGACGGTATTTTTTATGAAGTACTTGATGAGCTTGGTGAAATGCCGCTGCCCCCCTATATTAAAGAGCAGCTTGACGAAAAAGACCGCTATCAGACTGTATACGCAAAAGAGCGCGGATCAGCTGCCGCACCGACAGCCGGGCTTCATTTTACCAAGCAGCTTTTAGCCCAGTTAAAAGAGCGTGGTGTGCGGATCGAGTTTATTACGCTTCATGTCGGTCTTGGAACGTTTCGGCCGGTATCCGTTGATTCGATCGAAGACCATGACATGCATGCGGAATACTATACAATTTCCGCGCAAACAGAAGAAGCGATTCGGGAAACAAAAAAACAGGGCGGACGTGTCATTGCGGTCGGTACAACATCTGTCCGGACGCTTGAAACTGCAGCGCGTGACTATGGAGTAGTAAAAGAATCAAGCGGCTGGACAGATATTTTTATTTATCCGGGGTTTGAATTCAAAGCGATCGATGGCATGATTACGAATTTTCATCTGCCAAAATCCACACTGATTATGTTAATCAGTGCGCTTGCCGGACAAAATCAAGTGATGACGGCATATGCAGAAGCAGTAAAGGAACAGTATCGCTTTTTCAGCTTTGGGGACGCGATGCTTATTATCGATGTGAAAGGTGGCAAAACGCATGACAGCCATTAAATATGAATTCATTAAAGCGTGTAAACAGACAGGAGCTCGTCTAGGCCGTGTCCATACGCCGCACGGCAGCTTTGAAACACCAGTATTTATGCCGGTTGGAACGCTCGCAACCGTTAAAACGATGGCACCGGAAGATATTAAAGCGATGGGTGCAAATATTTTGCTTAGCAACACATACCATCTTTGGCTTCGTCCTGGTCATGATATTGTCAAGGAAGCAGGCGGTCTTCACAAATTTATGAACTGGGATGGTGCCATTTTGACCGATTCCGGCGGATTTCAAGTGTTTTCACTAAGCGAATTCCGGAAAATTGAAGAAGAAGGCGTTCATTTCCGAAACCATATTAACGGGGATAAATTATTTTTATCGCCGGAAAAAGCGATGGATATTCAAAATGCGCTCGGCTCGGATATTATGATGGCCTTTGACGAGTGCCCGCCGTATCCTGCGGAGTATGATTACATGAAAAAGTCAGTCGAACGGACGTCACGCTGGGCGGAGCGCTGTTTGACCGCGCATAAGCGCCCGAACGACCAGGGGCTGTTTGGCATCGTGCAAGGCGGCGAATACGAAGAGCTTCGCAAACAAAGCGCCCGGGATCTCGTTTCGCTTGACTTCCCCGGCTACGCGATTGGCGGCTTGTCAGTTGGAGAGCCGAAAGACGTCATGAACCGTGTACTTGACTTTACGACGCCGCACTTGCCGGCAGATAAGCCTCGCTACTTAATGGGCGTCGGGTCACCGGATTCCTTAATTGATGGAGCGATGCGCGGAATTGACATGTTTGACTGCGTGCTGCCGACACGAATTGCCCGAAACGGAACATTAATGACAAGTGAAGGCAGACTTGTTGTGAGGAACGCGAAGTATGCGCGTGATTTTAGCCCGCTTGACCCGAACTGTGACTGCTATACGTGCAAAAACTATTCACGCGCCTACATTCGCCACTTGCTTCATTGCAATGAAACGTTCGGAATTCGACTTACGACTTACCATAACCTTCATTTTCTGATAAACTTAATGGAAAACGTACGTCAAGCGATCCGAGAGGACCGGCTTGGTGATTTCCGAGAGGAGTTCTTTGAGCAATACGGGTTCAACCGTCCGGATGCAAAAAACTTTTGACGTTGTTCTGTTTTTGGAAAGGAGTGAAGAATAAGAATGGAAGCTTTAGCACAATTTCTCCCTTTAATCGTCATGTTCGCGCTTTTTTATTTTCTGTTGATTCGTCCACAGCGAAAGCGTCAGCGTACGGTGATGGAAATGCAAACTAATTTGCAAAAAGGTGATAAAATCGTCACGATCGGCGGTCTTCACGGCATGATTGAATCATCCGATGAAACGACCATCACGATCATTGTTGGCGATGGCACACGTCTAACGTTTGACCGCTCTGCGGTACGTGACGTTGTCGATAAAGGTACACTGTAAGACAAAAAGCCCGGAGCTCTTTTCCGGGCTTTTTTACGTGCGCCAAAATAAAACCATTGTAATATCCTGCTTTTTAAAAATACCGAGAACTACAGCGCCAAACAAATAGACGATCAAGCAGCCCATTATGCCTCCTCCTAAATAGAGAAACGTATTTTGTGTTAAAAAAGGCAAAAAAGCGTGTGCCCCTAAATACGTAAAAGCAAGCAGCAAAACGATTTTTGCATAAAGGCCGTACTGAAGAGAAAAGGGAACAGATTTAAGCATGGATGCTGTATGAAGAAGAGTGACGAGTACGATGCTTGCTGCTATGGCAATGGCAGTGCCGCGAATGCCGAATGATGACTGGCTGGATAAAAGAAAAATAATGAAAAGCTTCACCGCTGCCCCATAAAAACTATTCAGCATAGCCGCGCGGGATAAATTCAGCGCCTGCAAAACAGCCTGCAGCGGTCCTTGGCAATAATATAAAAGAAAGAACGGTGCCATGAGCTGAATTAAATCGGCTCCTTTTTTCGTATGATACATGACGAGCATTAAAGGCTCAGAAAATAAAAACAGCACCACTACCGCAAAGCCGCCTGAAAACAAGCAAAAGCGGATCGATTCATTTACGCGCCAGGCCACGCTGCTGAACTTTTTTTTGCTGAATGATTCACTAATATCCGGGACAAGTGACGACGAGAGTGCCATTGTTAAAAAGGATGGCAAAAACATAAGCGGCAGTGCGTAGCCGGTTAACACGCCGTATTCTTTCATAGCCTCGTTCGAAGCAAGCCCTGCGATCGCCAAACTTTTTACGACAACAATAGGCTCAAGAAACCAGGCGCCTGAACCTATCAGCCGGCTGCCGACAGCGGGAAGAGCCGTTTCCGCCATTTCTCCAAAAAGAGAACGGCTTGTCCGTCTGCCGGGCCACTGGCGGACTTTTCGCCATTCTAAACGAAACGCAGCAAGAAGGTAAAGCAGCGAGACGAGTTCACCAGCGGAAGCCGCCGCCATTGCACCAGCCGCTGCATATTCAATTCCATGCGGCAACAGCATTCGTCCAGTCAGGATGATCAGCCCGATTCTCACAATCTGTTCAATAAGCTGGGAAAGTGCCGCAGGCTTCATATTCATTTTCCCGTGAAAATAACCACGAATAATGGAAGAAACCGCAATAATGGGCACAGAAGGAGCAATTGCATAAAGCGATAAAACAGCCCGTTTGTCATGAAAAAGGGTTTCCGCCAAGTAAGGGGCAAGCAGACAAAAAACGGGTGTTAAAACGGCGGCTAAAGAAAAGGTAATGAAAAGAGATGTATACAAAATATGTTTCCGCTGCGCATCATTTTTTGCTGCAGCAACACTCCGGGTAACGGCGACCGGCAAACCGAACTGAACAGCTGTTACGGTCAAAATAAATGCCGGGAAAACGGCCATATACAAGCCGATCCCTTCTTCACCGATTAATCGGGCAATGACCATTCGGTTCACAAAGCCGAGAATTTTCACAAGAAAAATGGCGCCCGCGAGCCACATCGTTCCTTTTATAAATGATGACAATCTGCCACCGCCTTTTCCGAAAAAGTAATTGTGAAGAAAATATTGTATAATGAGATATATGTACAAAGATGGACGAGCATGACAGGGGGCATTCATGATGGGAAAGCATCCATATGACGTGTATTACGGTAAGCTATTGCCAGCATTGGTCAGCAAAGTGGAAGAATTCCGGCTGCTTAATTACCGGACGGCAGAAATCGAAACACTTTGGCTTTATCTACTGAATAAAAAGTGGAAAAAAATCGATGAAGAACGGCCTTTATCACGTTTGGTCGGGGATATTTTATCCGTCAAGCCAGGCGAGTATATGAATTACATGCAGATCACAGCGTTCAAGACGCCCGAATGGGGGGAACCTTTATCAAATAAAGAAATGGCCTTTTTATTTGATTCCCGTAAAGACCGTGAGTAAATTGACAGTCTGTTTTTTCTCATTCATAATGAAGATTGCTGAGGAATTCTGGTATTCGTTACCGGAATTTTTTTTATCAACTTGTTTTTTTACATACAATAAGGAGTGGGAATGAAGAATGGTAAAACGGAGCCGGATCGTCGCTTTTTTGCTTGTGGTGGCCATGTTATTTGGCGCTATGGGCGTCACTGCGAACGATATCGTCAAAAATATTAAGCTCGGTCTTGATTTGCAGGGCGGTTTTGAAGTGTTGTATGAAGTAGAGCCTGCAAAAGAAGGGCAGAAAATAACAGAGAGTGTCGTAGCGGATACCGCTGAGGCACTTGATAAACGGATCAATGCCCTTGGCGTCAGTGAACCGAGTATTCAGGTGGAAGAAGGAAACCGGATTCGTGTTCAGCTTGCTGGTGTTGAAGACCAGGAACAGGCGCGCAGCATGCTTTCAACACAAGCAAATTTATCTTTCCGTGATATTAATGATAACTTGATGATGGATGGCAGCGACCTTGTTGAAGGAGGAGCTGAACAGTCCTTTACAGAAACAGGCGAGCCAAATGTAGCGGTTAAATTAAAGGACAGCAGCAAATTTAAAGAAGTGACGGAAAAAATTGTCGCGATGACGCCAAACAATCAATTAGTCATTTGGCTTGATTTTGAAGAAGGCGTCGATTCATTTGCGAAAGAAGCGCAAAAAGAAAATCCAAAATTTTTATCCGCACCAAATGTCGATGAAGTATTCAATACGACAGATGTGACAATTCAAGGTGATTTCACAGTAGAAGAAGCCCAGGAACTTGCGGCTTTACTAGATGCGGGTGCATTACCGGTCAAATTGAATGAGATTTATTCAACATCGGTCGGCGCTCAATTTGGAGAAAAAGCATTGAATGAAACGGTGCTTGCCGGCATTGTCGGAATCGCCATCATCTTTTTATTCATCATTTTCTATTATCGACTTCCAGGAATTATTGCCGTTATTACGTTATCGGTATTTCTTTATTTGACACTCCTTGCTTTCGATTTAATTAATGCGGTTATGACACTTCCGGGTATTGCCGCTCTTATTCTTGGAGTCGGGATGGCGGTAGATGCCAATATCATTACGGCTGAACGGATTCGGGAAGAAATTAAAATTGGCCGCTCTATTAAATCTGCTTTTAAAACAGGAAGCAGCAATGCGTTCCTTACAGTAGTGGATGCGAACTTAACAACCCTTTTAGCGGGAGGGGTATTGTTTTATTTTGGAACAAGCTCTGTTAAAGGGTTTGCGACAACGCTTATTATCAGTATTCTTGTCAGCTTTATTACCGCTATCTGGGGAGCAAGAGTGTTAATGAGCCTGCTCGTGAAAAGCAATTGGCTCAACAATAAGCCAGGCTGGTTCGGCGTGAAAAAATCAGCTATTTATCCGATCAGCGAAGGATACGACGCACTCGACTTGCCAACCAAATTCGATAAGCTTGATTTTGTCAAGCCTCATAAAAAATTGTTTGCCCTTTCGGCTATTGCGATTATAGCAGGCATGATCGTCCTTGCTGTTTTCCGTTTAAACTTGGGAATTGATTTTTCAAGTGGTTCCAGGCTGGAATTGTTGTCTGACGAGCCATTAACCGAGCAGGCTGTGGAAGCAGAGCTGGACAAGCTGGGATATAATGTAAACGCGACGCTTGGCGGGGATAATCAAAATATGGCGTCTGCCCGGTTTGATGAAGCGTTAACGCAGCAGGAAATTGCGGAAATAAAAACAAGCTTAAATGAAACGTTCGGTGCAGAACCGAATATTAGTACCGTATCACCAGTGGTCGGAAAAGAGTTAGCAAAAAATGCTGTTATAGCTTTGGCGGTTGCAGCAGTAGGGATTATTCTTTACGTCGCTTTCCGTTTTGAGCTTTACATGGGCGTTGCAGCTGTACTCGCCCTGCTGCATGATGTCTTTTTCATTATTGCCTTTTTCAGCTTGACGCGTCTTGAAGTGGACATCACCTTTATCGCAGCCGTCCTCACGATTGTGGGCTATTCCATTAATGATACGATTGTGACATTTGACCGTGTTCGGGAAAATATGTTGAAAGCGAAAAAAATCACGGCACCGGAACAGCTCGACGTTATTGTAAACAAAAGCATCCGTCAAACATTGGCGCGTTCGATTAACACCGTTTTAACCGTGGTCATCGCTGTGCTGGCCCTTATTGTGTTAGGAAGCTCATCGATTTTAAACTTCTCGATTGCGCTTCTCGTCGGCCTGATTGGCGGCGCTTATTCTTCCATCTTTATCGCTTCTCAGCTATGGCTGATTTGGAAAAAGAAAGAATTGAAGAAAAAAGGACAATTGATTACGTATAAAGAAAAGGTTACAAATAAAGACGAATTACAAGTATAAGCTGCTGAAAAAAACCTGCAAACGAACTCACACATTGTGAGAAGTTTGCAGGTTTTTCTTTTATATTAGTAAACAGGTTGATTCATATCCGCTTTCAGTCGTTTTGCTTCAAAAAAGAACATTTGAATAAATTTTTTCATATTCACCTTAATAGGGGTGGAAGAAGAATGCGGGTTTTCCTGCAGGTCGATCATTTTTTGCCGAACGGTCATAAAGTCAAAAAATTTCGCCGCATAATACTCGAACTTGGGATTTGCATAGTCTGTCAGGCCGAGGGAAGCAAAATGGGCAGTGGAATGAATGATAGCTCTGCGAACCCTCTGTTCAGACGCTCTTATTTCTCTGCCGATGTCTTGTTCCGAAACAGAGAAACCAAGTCTTTTTTGAATCGTTTTTTCAAAAATCATTTTCAATGATGGAAAGTTTTGGTCCGACGCTAATGCCTCCTCATCTGAAAATAAAAAGTGAAGAATCTCCATCAGATCCTTTGCTCCGTTATGCCCGACAAGGCCGAGCTCGGACAAGAGGTATTCCCCGATATCCGCCAGGCTGTTTTCATTCTGTGCGGAGCGCGCCGCACTATTATCAGCAGGCAGCAGACTGCTAAGGGAGGTTTTAATGGTTTCAATCGATTTTTCCAGTTGAATCCGTTCCTTTACTTTTCGGATAACCGTGATCATCTCAATCCGGTTAATGGGTTTCATTACGTAGTACTCCGCTCCGAGAGAATATGCTTCACCAATAAGTTCCTTCGCTTCTACTTGAGAAATCATAATGATTTTGCCCTGGTAATGCCCCATCAAATCACGAATGGTTTCAATGCCGTCCTTGATCGGCATAAGCAGATCAATGAAAAGGATATCTATTTTTTTCATATTTAAAAAAGAACCGGTTAGCTGCTCCCCGTCCGCTAGTTCACCGACGACCTCACCCAAATCTTCATCTTCAATGATTTTCGCCAAAATGAAGCGTATCGCTTCATCATCATCCACAATAAAAAAACGCATAGCAATCAACCTTTCTGAATTAACCTGTGCATCGGGAGTTTAATCACAAACAGGACACCATTCGGCTCATTCACTAGGGTAATATCACCGTTCAAGCTAGTGACAAGCTCTTTTACGTGGGCGAGGCCAATGCCTGTTGAGGGATTCCCCTGCTTATCATATTTCGTAGTAAAGCCTGGATCAAAAATAATGTGTTTATATTTTTCTGGAATCGGCAGGCCGCTGTTGAAAACGTGTAGTTCTATCAGTCCGCGGGATCGGGTAAGCTCAATTCGGACAGAACCGGCTTCTTCGATTGCTTCCACCGCATTTGATACAAGATTATTTGTTAACGATAAAAACGTGTAAACGTGATAAGGAGGATGGTCTCCGGAAACAGCCAGTGAAAACGTAATTGTCTTTTTTAAAGACGCAGCGTATTTTTCATTGATCCGAACCGTTAATTGAACCAGCTCCTGGACGCTCATAAAATCTTTCGGGCTCTCATTGATAATGACATTTGACAGGCCCGCAAAAATCCGCTGATTGTCTTTTTTAATTTCATGAATTTTGCCTGCCAATTTCAGCGCCTGCTGGCTTGCTCTGCTGTCCGTCTGCTTAAAGGACCGATACAGCTGATAGGATTCCCTGGTTGCTTCTTCAGCATCATTCAGCGTTTTTTTTAAATAAACCGTTTCTTCGTATAAATTTGAAACAAGCATTAGCATATGTTCGTTTTGTTCTGTTATGTGTTTTTCCCTGGCGTGTGCTTCATTCAGCTTCAGCATGTTTAAAAAACTAAGAACGATAAAGCTGCGGGCAAGTGCAATGAAAACAATTTCCAGCACATCGCCAAAAGAAAAAGTGATGGCAAACAGAAGGTAGTCGATAAACAATTCTGCCGCATTAGAAAGTAAATCGATACTAAGTACACTAAACCCAACAGCGATGGAGCGGTCGCGATAGCGTTTTATGCCCAGACGGCTAAATAAGTACGCGTATAAAAAATAATAAATAAATGCGGGGAAATGATGCTGAAGCGAGAGAAGAATACTCTCATGGTGGAACATGATCAAGTCAATGCCTGTACGAAATAAAATGACAGCTGAAGCAGTGAGGAAGCCGGCCCGTAAAATGAATTCTTTTTTTAAAAACAATAAGAAAAAAAACATAACGGGCGGTCCCAGGCCGATCCGAAATGCCTCACTAAAAGGATGAATTTTTAATTCTCCCGCTGCTGGAACACTAATCATCATCAACAGTATGAGCATCTGGTTATTTTTTAAAAAAGGATGTGAATAAAGGATCACGAGCCCTCCTTTTGTTCCAATGTATGAGAAATAGTATACAATTGGGCGGCGCGTAATACAATATTGCTTTATTTTCGAAAAAAAAACGCTCACTTTGTCGAGAGGTGTATGATTTTGTAGGTTATAAAATATAATTTTATACATGGTAGTGTACCTGTTGACCTGCTTCGAAAAAAGCAGACATATTTTACAGGGGAAATGGTAGAGAATAACAGGCCGCTCCTGGCCATAGGCCGAGGAAACGCAGCCGTAACTTATGAATAAAGGAAAGGGTTGGTTAAATGAAGAAAATTGGTTTAGCGTGGCAAATCCTCATTGGGTTAATTGCCGGTATTATAGTAGGAGCAATATTTTACGGCAATCCACATGTAGCAGATTACTTGCAGCCGATTGGTGATATTTTTCTCCATCTGATTAAAATGATCGTTATCCCAATCGTTATTTCAAGTATCATTGTGGGAGTAGCTGGTGTAGGCGATACGAAAAAGCTCGGGAAACTGGGCGGCAAAACGCTTCTTTATTTTGAAATCATTACGACGGTTGCCATTTTAGTCGGGCTCGCCGCCGGAAATATTTTTCAGCCGGGTGCAGGCATTGACATGTCTTCTTTAGACAAAACCGACATTGGAAGTTATGTAAGCACAAGCGAAGAAACATCGGATCACGGGTTTGCGGAAACATTTGTAAACATAGTGCCAGCTAACTTATTCGCATCTCTTGCAGAAGGCGATATGCTCGCGATCATCTTTTTCTCCGTTGTGTTCGGTCTTGGTATTGCGGCGATCGGTGAAAAAGGAAAACCGGTTCTGCAGTTTTTCCATGGAACATCAGAAGCGATGTTTTATATAACAAACCAAATTATGAAGTTTGCTCCGTTTGGCGTTTTCGCCTTGATCGGGGTGACCGTATCAAAATTCGGTGTGGGATCGCTTATTCCACTTAGCAAACTGATTATTCTTGTATACGGCGCCATGTTCTTCTTTGTTCTTGTGGTGCTCGGGCTGACGGCAAAACTGGTCGGCGTTAACATTTTTAACTTGTTTAAAATTTTGAAGGACGAATTGATTCTTGCGTACACAACGTCAAGTTCCGAAACGGTTCTTCCAAAATTGATTGAGAAAATGGAGAAATTCGGCTGCCCGAAAGCCATTGTATCGTTTGTTATTCCAACAGGTTATTCATTTAACCTCGATGGATCAACACTTTACCAGGCTATTGCGGCACTGTTTATCGCGCAAATGTACGGCATTGATTTGTCAATGGCAGAACAATTGTCGCTTGTTCTTGTGTTAATGGTAACATCAAAAGGAATTGCAGGAGTTCCGGGTGTTTCGTTTGTCGTGCTGCTTGCGACATTGGGAACCGTTGGAATTCCAGTTGAAGGTTTAGCCTTTATTGCAGGAATCGATCGTATTCTCGATATGGCCCGCACGGCGGTTAACGTTGTCGGGAACTCTCTTGCAGCGATTGTATTGTCCAAATGGGAAGGGCAGTATGATGAGGGGAAAGCGCAGCGATATCTGGATGAAGTTCGCCAGCTGCAGCAATCAAAATCTGCATAAAAAAGAGACAGGCTGTCTAAAAGCCTGTCTTTTTTCGTTTTTCTATCGCACTGATTGAAAGCGAGTTTACATATGAACGAACGATTCTTTTGAATGAATACGACCGAATAAACGCGTAACGGGCAGGCGTTCTCCACTCACCCACCGGCCGAAATCAACCGGCAGCGGGCGGGCTTGTTCGCCAATTCCGATGAGGACATGAAGGGACTCTGGTTCATATACCGTTGTATGAAGTGTCCCTGCCCAGCTGCCGTATTTCTTTTTGAAAATTCCATAAGCTGGATCGTTAAAAAGCTCGTATGCTTTTTCTGCACTTCTTGGTGTTTGAGAATAACCTTTTAGCGCATGAAGCCGTTCTTTGGATTCTATCGTATGGTAGCGGTTTTCACCCGATAATTCACCTGAAACAAAGTGGTTGGCGCAGGCAGTTGTCTGCTTATATACATGAATGCCGCGCGGCGAAGCTTCGACAACGGCGCTTTGCAGTGATGCATCGTAAAGAGAATAATTAAAGGAATGGCGGTGCGGAATAGACGAAAGGAGCGCAATCGCTTCTTCGGTTGTCGCACACGAATCAAGCACAATACGGGCGATCACGCTGCACGTAAAGCCGTCTTCAGCGCGGCGCCGGTTCACAAAATGAAACCCGATGACAAGGCCCTTTTCGTTCATGCCGTCAATCCGCCCGACCATTCGACCGCTGATGCCGACAGACGCGTAGCCGTGGTCAGGCTGCCATAAAAGAAGCCGGCCTTCGTATGTTTTTGGATGAAAATCATAATTCCTTGCAAAAACACCACCGCTCATCATCGCTGAGCAGCCGCTGTTAACATCATCCGCCTGAAAACCGCTGTATTCATGGATGACGTCATATAACGACCAGCCAAGTGATTCGGCCAGCCCTTCAAACTCTTCCCACATAACAGGAGCGTACGTGTAAAAATACCTTTTTACTTGCTGAAAGTTTATATCATATGAACGAAGGGATTTTTTACGGCGTTTTTGATGAACAGCAAAAAGCGGCGACTGTTTTAATTTGTCGCCGGCAAGGCGTCCCAGATCGTAATAACTGCCTCTTCCTTGAATAACGTCTACGTAAAAGCGCTGCATCTCGTTCCTGCTTTCTTTTTCTTTATATCGTGCCTTTTTTGAAAAAAGATTTCAAGAACGAAGTGTATAGAAATGTTTGAAGTGAGTTGAAAAAAGGGAAAAGTAAGTCACGTAGGGGGGGATCAGATTGAAAACACAAACAGCACTTATTCTAGGATTGATTTTTGCGCTTATAATCGCTCTTTTTGCTGTCATCAATGTCGATCCGGTTACCGTTAATTACGCTTTCGGCTCTGCTCAGTGGCCGCTTATTCTTGTCATTTTATTTTCCGTTTTGATGGGTGGGCTGGCAATTTTTATGTTCAGTTTGTTCCGGGTGATGGCGCTAAAACGCCAAAATAAGGAACTGGTTCGTCTAAATGAACAATTAAAAAAAGAAATGCATGAATTAAAGCTGGAGCAACGAGAAGCAGTGACACCGGCAGCTAATTCAACCCGGCTGGCGCCGGATGGCGACTAACAAAAAACCGACGGCTGTTTGATTTTTCACAGCTCTGTCGGTTTTTTCTCTTTGTTGTCATTTCTTCATTTGACCCGTATAATGAGTACGTTATGGGGTGAAATTATGCTGAAACCAAAAATGCGCTGGTCCGTGAAAGAAGTGGACCGCACAAAAAGTGAAGCGTTTGCGGAAGAAGTTGGGACGAGCCCGCTCGCAGCATCGCTTTTATTGGGACGTGGGATCACGGAAAAAGAAGAAGCACGTGCTTTTTTGTTTGATGAAGGCGTGACGTTTCACGATCCTTTTTTATTAAAAGACATGGATAAAGCAATCGACCGTATTCGCCAGGCGAAAGAGCAGGAGGAAGCAGTTCTTGTCTTTGGTGATTATGATGCAGATGGTGTCAGCAGCACCTCGGTGCTTTTAACAGCGCTTCGTGATTACGGTGTTCTCGCTGATTATTATATTCCAAACCGGTTTACGGAAGGATATGGTCCGAATGAGCCGGCTTTTCGTCATGCGAAAGAAAGTGGATTTGGCTTAATTATCACCGTCGATACTGGTATTTCAGGTATCCATGAAGCCCAAGTGGCAAAAGAAATCGGCATTGATTTAATTATTACCGATCATCATGAACCAGGACCTGAGCTGCCGGAAGCGTTAGCCATTATCCACCCGAAGCATCCGGACGGGACGTATCCGTTTGGGTATCTTGCAGGTGTGGGCGTTGCGTTAAAAGTAGCACATGCATTATATGGAAAAGTGCCGGAGCATTTGCTCGATTTAGCAGCGATCGGAACAATTGCTGATTTAGTTCCATTAAATGGAGAAAATCGACTGATTGCAAAAAAAGGCATCTCAGCCCTTCGTCAGTCAGAGCGTCCGGGTATTGTCGCGCTTTGTAAACAAACAGGTACGGAGCAATCATCGATTAATGAAGAAACAGTCGGATTTATGATCGGACCGCGTATTAATGCGGCCGGCCGGCTCGACGACGCCGGTCCTGCAGCAGAACTTATGCTGACGGAAGACTTGGAAGAAGCAATAATGCTTGCAGAAGAAATCGATGCGATGAACAAGCAGCGCCAAACGATCGTGAATGAAATAGCGAAAGAAGCAATTGAGATGGTTAACCGGGACTATCCACCGGACGAATACCCGGTTATTATTGTTGGCAAAGAAGGATGGAATCCCGGTGTTGTCGGCATTGTCGCATCCCGTCTGACGGATACGTTTTACCGCCCGGCCATTGTGCTTGGGTTTGATTCAGAAAAAGGAATCGCTAAAGGGTCTGCCAGAAGCATTAAAGGATTCGATCTATTTAAAAGCTTATCGACATGCCGTGACATTTTGCCCCATTTTGGCGGACATCCGATGGCCGCTGGCATGACACTCTCGATTAATGATGTCGATGAACTGCGCCGCCGTATGGTTGAAATTGCAAATGACACGTTGACAGCGGAAGATTTTACGCCAATCATCCAGATTGATGGAGAAGCGTCAATTTCAGATATTACTGTTCAAGGCATTGAAGAGCTGAATAAGCTGGCGCCATTTGGGATGAATAACCCGAAGCCGCTGTTTGTCATTCAAGAAGCAAAAATTGCCTCTATGAAAAAAATCGGCGCCAATCAAACCCATTTAAAAGCTGCCTTTGAACAAGACGGCCAGACGATTGATGGGATCGGTTTTGGGATGGGCGATTATGTTGATCAAGTCGCCAAGACATCAGACATTTCTGTGATTGGCGAATTATCAATTAATGAATGGAATAATATGCGCCGGCCGCAGCTCATGCTTCGCGATATGCGTGTAGATGAATGCCAGCTGTTTGATATGCGCGGCGGAAAAAATCTGTCCAGCTGGTACAAAGACGTGCCGGATGGCAAGGTTGCCATTTCTTTCGGGCGAGAATCTGCAGATCCGGCCATCGTATTCGTACAAACGGAACAAGAGGCCGAAAACGTTATGATTGATGAGAAGAATGTGATTCTGCTAGATTTGCCAGAAAACGAACAGATGATAAAATCACTGCTTGCCGGAAAATCGCCCGCGCGTATTTACGCTCATTTCAGCACAAAGGAAAGCCATTTTTTTAGCGCAATGCCAACGCGGGACCAGTTTAAATCGTACTACGGCTTTTTGTGGAAAAGAGAATCATTTGATGTAAAGCAGCACGGGGAGCTGCTGGCTAAAAAGCAAGGCTGGTCATACGGGGCGATCCGCTTTATGTCAAAGGTGTTTTTTGAGCTTGGATTTGTTAAACTAAACGATGGAAAGATTGAAGTGCAAAAGGAAGCGGACAAGCGTGATTTAAGCGAGTCGCCTGCCTACATACGAAAGCAGACGCAATTTGACCTTGAACAAAAGCTGTTGTACTCATCCTACCGGGAATTAAAAACGATTCTTGACGGGTGGATGAAGCAGCCTGCTGCACATAGGGAGGAACGATTGAAATGAATTTAAAACAGTATATTAAAATTGTGCCGGACTGGCCGAAGCCGGGCATTCAGTTTAAAGATATTACGCCGCTGATGGACAATGGCGATGCGTTTCGTTATGCGACTGACCAAATTGTCACATATGCAAAAGAAAAGCAGGCGGATTTAATCGTTGGACCAGAAGCGCGCGGCTTTATTGTCGGCTGCCCGGTTGCCTATTCACTTGGTGTTGGTTTTGCACCTGTACGTAAAGACGGCAAACTGCCGCGTGAAACAATTAAAGTAGAGTATGGTCTTGAATATGGCAAAGACGTGCTGACGATCCATAAAGACGCTGTCAAGCCGGGGCAGCGCATCCTCATTACAGATGACCTTCTTGCAACAGGCGGCACGATTGAGGCGACAATTAAGCTTGTGGAACAGCTTGGTGGCATTGTCGTCGGCATTGCTTTTTTAATTGAATTAAATTATTTGAATGGACGCGATAAACTTGACGGTTATGATATTTTAACGATTATTCCGTACGATTGATTCGACAAAAATCGCCCAATTCAGAAAAAAAGTGCAGGATGACTTTACATCCTGCGCTTTTTTTTCGATAATAAGAACAATTAGTTTTTTCGGAAAGGGCGAAGGTGAACAAAACATATGGCGAAAGACCAGATATTAACCGCCGACCAGGTCATTGACCGGACCCGTGCCTACTTGAACGAGGAGCATGTCGAATTTGTTCGGCGCGCGTTTGAGTATGCGAAAGAGGCGCATAAGCACCAGTTTCGCAAATCGGGCGAGCCGTACATTATTCATCCAATTCAGGTTGCCGGCATTTTGGCTGACCTTGAAATGGACCCGGCTACTGTCGCTTCCGGCTTTCTGCACGATGTTGTAGAAGATACGGACGTTACGCTGCAGGATTTGGCGGATGAATTTAGCGCGGAAGTGGCCATGCTTGTGGACGGCGTAACCAAGCTTGGGAAAATTAAATATAAATCAAAAGAAGAACAGCAGGCGGAAAATCATCGGAAAATGTTTGTTGCCATGGCGCAGGACATTCGGGTTATTTTAATTAAGCTTGCTGACCGTCTTCACAATATGCGGACATTAAAGCATTTGCCGCAGGAAAAACAACGGCGTATTTCTAATGAAACGCTGGAAATCTTCGCACCGCTCGCCCACCGTCTTGGTATGTCGAAAATTAAATGGGAGCTTGAAGATACGGCGCTTCGCTATTTAAACCCGCAGCAATATTACCGGATCGTTAATTTAATGAAACGGAAACGGGAAGAGCGGGAGCAATATTTAGACGATGTGATCGATTTAATGCGGAGCCGTCTGGATGATATGGACATCGAATCAGAAATATCCGGCCGCCCGAAACATATATACAGTATTTACCGGAAAATGGCGCTGCAGCACAAACAATTTAACGAAATATATGACTTATTGGCAGTGCGTATTGTCGTCGACAGCATTAAAGACTGTTACGCAGCATTAGGTATTATCCACACGTGCTGGAAGCCGATGCCGGGCCGTTTTAAAGATTACATCGCGATGCCGAAAACGAATATGTACCAGTCGCTTCATACGACGGTCATTGGTCCAAAGGGAGATCCGCTTGAAGTGCAAATTCGGACAGAAGACATGCATCGCATTGCGGAATTCGGTGTGGCAGCGCACTGGGCGTACAAAGAAGGGCGTACGGTGGACGATAGTGCGTCTTTTGAAAAGAAAATGACCTGGTTCCGGGAAATTCTGGACTTTCAAAATGAATCGCAGGATGCAGAAGAATTTATGGAGTCATTAAAGATCGATTTATTTTCGGACATGGTATTTGTGTTCACACCAAAAGGTGATGTGCTTGAACTGCCGGCAGGTTCTGTTCCGATTGATTTTGCCTTTCGAATCCATTCAGAAATCGGCAATAAAACAATTGGTGCAAAAGTAAATGGCAAAATGGTGACGCTTGACTATAAATTAAAAACAGGCGATATTTTAGAAATTTTAACGTCGAAACATTCGTATGGTCCAAGCAAGGACTGGATTAAAATGGCGCAGACATCCCAGGCGAAAAATAAAATCCGCCAGTTTTTCAAAAAGCAAAACCGGGAAGAAAATGTTGAAAAAGGTCAGGAAATGGTCGAAAATGAAATTAAAAATATGGAGTTTGACGTAAAAGAAGTCATGACGCAGCAAAACTTAAAGCGTGTCGCTGAAAAGTTCAACTTTTTAAATGAAGAGGACATGTATGCGGCAGTCGGCTATAATGGTGTGACAGCACTGCAGGTTGCGAACCGGCTGACGGAAAAATTACGCAAACAGCGTGATCAGGAAGCGGCGCTGCATGAAGTAGTAAAAGAAATAAAAGCGCCGCCAAATCCGTCTGCCCAAAAGAAAAATGCAGGCGTTACGGTCAAAGGCATCGACAATTTATTAATCCGCTTGTCCCGCTGCTGTAACCCGGTGCCAGGAGATGACATTGTCGGCTATATTACAAAAGGCCGCGGTGTCTCTGTTCACCGAGAGGACTGCCCGAACGTGACAGCCGATGCCGATGCGGAAAACCGTCTCATTCCGGTTGAATGGGAATCCGGCGGTGCCAACCAAAAGGAATATCTTGTGGATATCGAGATTTCCGGATATGACCGGCAAGGACTTCTTAATGAAGTGCTGCAGGTTGTCGGCGAAACAAAAACAAATATATCTGCGGTGTCAGGACGCTCTGATCGGAATAAAATGGCGAAGATTGACATGTCCATTTTTATACGCAACGTGAACCATTTGCAAAAAGTCGTTGAACGAGTTAAACAAATTCCGGATATTTATTCGGTCCGCCGTATTATGAATTGAATATAGAAGGTGTCTGTTGATGAAAGTTGTGTTGCAAAGAAGCAAAAAAGCCAGTGTAACAGTGGCAGGAGAAGTAAAAGCTGCGATTGATTCAGGGCTTGTGCTGCTTGTCGGCGTGACCCATGATGATACTGAACAAGATGCGGCTTGGCTCGCTGAAAAAATTGTTCACCTGCGCATTTTTGAAGATGAATCGGGCAAAATGAACGAATCCCTGCTCGATCGTGGCGGAGCCATTTTATCGGTTTCACAGTTTACATTATACGGTGACTGTAAAAAAGGCCGCCGTCCAAACTTTATAAAAGCGGCGTCCAGCAAACAGGCGGAAAAGCTTTATGAAACATTCAACCGCCTCATCCGCGAAAAAGGAGTGCATGTGGAAACAGGTGTATTCGGTGCGATGATGGATGTCGCACTTGTCAATGATGGACCAGTCACATTGATTCTCGATACAAAAGATTTAGGTTGAAATAAAGAGAAAAGTTTTTTATAATTTTTTCAGCGGGGTTGCACGGATGAGCCCATTAAAACAACATAATTAAAGCCATAGACGAAGAAAAGTAGTGAAGGACTGGCCGGACAGAGAAAAATGCCGAGACTGAGAGCATTTACGGCGCACTTTCATGAACAGACACTTCCGAGGCGTTTTTCTGAAATATACGTAGGAAAAACCGCGAATTGCGTTATCAAAAAAAGTGAAAGCTTCGGCTTTAACGAGGGTGGTACCGCGGAAAACTTCCGTCCCTGCGCATGTTGCAGGGATGGAAGTTTTTTTATGCGCTTTGAAAAAAAGGAGGAATACATCATGTCAGTGAACATTCCACGCGGCACGCAGGATATTTTACCGGGCCAGTCGGAAAAATGGCAGTACATTGAATCGATTGCAAAAGACGTATGCCGTCGTTATCACTATAAAGAAATTCGGACGCCGATATTTGAACATACCGAGTTGTTTAAGCGCGGCGTCGGTGATACGACGGATATTGTTCAAAAAGAAATGTACACGTTCGAAGACAAGGGCGAACGAAGCTTGACGCTTCGTCCGGAAGGGACAGCTGCGGTGGTCCGTTCATTTGTCGAAAACAAAATGTTCGGCATTCCGGACCAGCCAGTGAAGTTGTATTATACAGGCCCGATGTTCCGCTATGAACGCCCGCAGGCAGGCCGTTACCGTCAGTTTGTCCAGTTCGGTGTGGAAGCGATCGGCAGTGAAGACCCGGCCATTGATGCGGAAGTGATCGCACTTGTCATGGATATTTACAAAGCGGCCGGGCTGAAGAAACTGAATCTCGTCATCAATTCACTCGGGGATGCTGATAGCCGGATCGCGCACCGTGAAGCATTGATTCGTCACTTTGAACCTCGTATTGACGAATTTTGCGGCGACTGCCAAATGCGTTTAAAACAAAATCCGCTGCGGATTTTAGACTGCAAAAAAGACCGTGATCATGAACTGATGAAAACAGCACCGTCGATTTTGGATTATTTAAACGGTGAATCAAAAGCGTATTTTGAAAAAGTAACAGGTTATTTAGATGCAGTCGGTATTCAATATACGATCGACCCAAAACTTGTCCGCGGACTGGATTACTACAATCACACGGCGTTTGAAGTGATGAGCGAGGCGGAAGGGTTTGGTGCGATTACAACGCTTTGCGGCGGCGGGCGCTACAACGGCCTCGTGCAGCAGCTTGGCGGACCGGAATCGCCAGGTATTGGTTTTGCCTTCAGCATCGAGCGGTTTATTGCCGCGATGGAGGCAGAAAAAGTCGAATGGCCGATTGATAAAGGACTCGACTGCTTTATCGTTGCGCTCGGCAATGCAGCGAAAGACCAATCTGTTTCGCTCGTACATGAATTGAGGACAGCCGGCCTGTCAGCGGACCGTGATTACCAGGACCGCAAAATGAAAGCTCAGTTGAAAGCGTCAGACCGGCAAAATGCACGCTTTACGGCAATTCTTGGTGAAGATGAGCTGGCGGAAAACCGGATCACCGTCAAAGATATGACAGAAGGTTCTCAAGACCAGATTCCGCTTAATGAACTGGTGAATTATTTGAAAACAAAAATGGAGGCGAACTAAATGTTTGGACGCACGTTTTATAACGGTGAAATGACCGAAGAACATATTGGACAAGAAGTATCATTAAAAGGATGGGTGCAGCGCCGCCGTGACCTTGGCAGTGTGATTTTTATCGATTTGCGTGACCGCACAGGCATCATGCAAATTGTGTTTAATCCGGAAATCTCGGCAGAGGCGCTTGCCGTTGCAGAAAAAGTCCGCAATGAGTATGTTCTCGATGTAAAAGGAACGATTGTGAAGCGTGACGCGGAAACAGTGAACGAAAATATTCCAACGGGTACGATTGAAGTACACGTGACAGAAATTAACGTGCTGAGCGAAGCGAAAACACCGCCGTTTATGATCGAAGACGGAACGGAAGTTAACGAAGACATCCGCTTAAAATACCGCTATATGGACCTTCGCCGTCCGGTTATGTTTGAAACGCTGAAAATGCGCAGTGACGTGACAAAAACGATTCGCGACTATTTGGATGAAGGCGGCTTTCTGGATGTCGAAACGCCGATTTTAACAAAATCAACTCCTGAAGGCGCGCGCGACTATCTTGTGCCAAGCCGCGTACATCCAGGTGAATTTTATGCGCTGCCGCAATCACCGCAAATTTTCAAGCAGCTGTTAATGGTATCCGGCGTTGATCGCTACTATCAAATTGCGCGCTGCTTCCGTGACGAAGACTTGCGTGCTGATCGTCAGCCTGAATTTACACAAGTCGATATTGAAACAAGCTTTATGAGTCAGGAAGACATTATGCAAATGACCGAAGAAATGTTGAAAAAAGTGATGAAGCGCGTGAAAAACGTGGAAATCGACGGTGCGTTCCAGCGTATGACGTACGATGACGCAATGAACCGTTTTGGTTCTGACAAACCGGATACACGTTTCGGCCTTGAGTTGATCGATATGGCCGATGTCGTCCGCGGCTCTGGTTTTAAAGTGTTTGCTCAAGTTGTTGAATCCGGCGGCCAGGTAAAAGCACTTTGTGTACCAGGCGGCGGCGAAAAATATTCCCGAAAAGATATTGACCATTTAACTGAATTTGCAGCGATTTACGGCGCAAAAGGCCTCGCATGGCTCAAAGTGGAAGAAGACGGAATGAAAGGCCCAATCATCAAATTCTTCACAGAAGAAGAGCAGGCGAAAATGCTCCAAACGGCAGGCGCTAAAACAGGCGATTTGATTATGTTTGTTGCTGACAAAAAGAAGGTTGTTGCGGATGCACTTGGCGCGCTTCGCATGAAGCTTGGCAAAGAGCTTGGGATGATTGACGAGTCTAAATACAATTTCCTTTGGGTGACTGACTGGCCATTGCTTGAGTATGATGAAGAAGAAGGCCGCTATTATGCAGCGCATCATCCGTTTACAATGCCGTTCCGTGAAGATGTAGAGAAAATGGAATCTGATCCGGGTGCTGTGCGTGCGCAAGCCTATGATATTGTTTTGAACGGCTATGAGCTTGGCGGCGGTTCGATCCGTATTTTTGAACGGGATGTGCAGGAAAAAATGTTCAAGCTGCTCGGATTTACAGAGGAGCAGGCGAAAGAACAATTCGGCTTCCTTCTGGATGCATTTGAATATGGTACGCCTCCACATGGTGGTATTGCACTCGGTCTTGACCGTTTTGTTATGCTGCTTGCCGGTCGGACAAACTTGCGTGATACGATTGCGTTCCCGAAAACAGCAAGCGCTGCAGATGTGTTGACAAATGCACCAGGTGAAGTGTCAAATGCCCAGCTGGAAGAGCTTCATTTACGCGTCAGCCAGACCGCTAAATAAGACAAAAGATTTATTTTTAATTTTCTGATTAATTTAAGAGGATCTTAGTTGACCTTCAAAAAAACGTATGATAATATGTATCCAATGAGGCGAATCCTGATGTGTACGTTAGTTACACATTCTGTTTTGACCGAACACTATATGTTTGGGAGTCTAAGTTTTTGGACTGCGCACATGCCCTTTGCGGGGACTTGCAACGCCCAAAACAGGGCACCCACCTGCTGTAGAGCGGGTTCAAAACATATGTTTTACAACGACGGCACGATTGGGATTCGCCGTCTTTTTTTATGTTTAAAAACAGGAGTGGTTTTCATATGCTTCATCAATTTTCCCGCAATGAACTCGCCTTTGGACAAGAAGGCCTTAACTTATTAAAAAATACAACTGTTGCCGTTCTCGGGATCGGCGGTGTCGGCTCGTTTTCTGCTGAAGCACTTGCCCGTTCCGGTGTGGGACGTTTAATTTTGGTTGATAAAGATGTAATCGATATTACAAATATTAACCGCCAGCTGCCCGCACTTTTATCTACAGTCGGCCAGCCAAAAGCAGATTTAATGAAAGAGCGGATTGCCGATATCAATCCGGAATGCGAAGTGATCGCGCTGAAAATGTTTTATACAGAAGAAACATATGAAGAATTTTTCAGCTATGGTCTTGATTACGTTGTCGACGCGTCTGACACCATTTCGTACAAGATTCATTTAATGAAGGAATGCTTAAAACGTGAAATCCCGATCATTTCAAGCATGGGCGCCGCCAACAAAATGGATCCAACCCGGTTTACAATAGCCGATATTTCCAAGACGCATACTGATCCACTTGCAAAAGTGATCCGTACGCGCTTACGAAAAGAAGGCATCAAAAAAGGCATTCCGGTCATTTTTTCGGATGAAAGCCCGATTGTGATTCGTGAAGATGTACGGCGGGTGGTCGGAAATGATGACGCAGAAATCCGCAAGGCGAAAATGCCCCCCGCTTCCAACGCATTTGTTCCATCGGTTGCAGGATTAATTGCAGCCAGCTATGTTGTTCGCGATATTTTAAAAGACATAAAAATCACACGTGTAAATGACTAGAAAAGATCATCCTTTTAAAAGGGTGATCTTTTTTCGGTAGAAACGGGAATTTATGTCTGTTTTTTTGATATAATTTCATTGATTAACATTGAACGGAGTAAATAAAAATGGACATATTTATGGCGCGACAGCCTATTTTTGATAATCAAGAACGTGTATTTGCTTATGAGCTGCTATATAGAAACAGTGAAATCAATGCTTTTCCAGACGTGCCTCATGAGCAGGCTACAATTGAAGTGCTGATTCATTCATTTGTGACAATAGGTATAGAGAAAATCGCCCAAGGACATCCGTGTTTCATTAATTTCTCAAAAACATTACTTGAACAAAAAGTCGCCGAAAATTTCAGTCCTCAATACGTTGTTGTTGAAGTGCTTGAAGATGTGCCAATTACGCGGGAGCTCATTGATACGCTCAGACAGCTTAAATGGAAAGGATATTCAATCGCGCTTGATGATTTTGTTATTCAAAAAGAAGTGGATTTATATGATGAACTGTTTATGTTGACAACGTATATTAAAGTCGATTTCCTGCATTCGACGCCAGCAGACCGGTCGGCAATCGAGCAAAAAGTAAAAAATAACTTTCCTCATATTGCCCTTTTAGCGGAAAAAGTCGAAACACGCGAAGAGTTTGAACAAGCAAAAAAAGCGGGTTATAAATTGTTTCAAGGCTACTTTTTTTCGAAGCCGCAATTGATCCGTTCGGCTAATCTGCCGCTAAATGTCGTGTCTTATTTTCATTTAATAAAACTATTACAGTCGGATGATATTGATATTGATGATGTAACCAATTTAATTGAGCGGGATGTTGCCCTTTCGTATCATTTATTGAAACTGGTCAATTCCCCTGCTTTACGTACACGATCCAAAATTAAATCGATTAAACAGGCCATCATGATGCTTGGCTTTATCGAATTAACAAAGTGGCTCTATGTGCTGGCCTTAAGACAAATCCATGCCGATCTTCCAGGGAGAACAAGAGAATTAATGGCATCAGCTCTTTTTCGAGCGAAAGCATGTGAGCAATTGGCAAAAGAAACACAATCTGGGAATTCCGCTGAATTTTTTTTGGCGGGTATGTTTTCGCTTGTAGACGCCCTTTTGCAGCGCAGCATTTCAGAGGTATTAACTCAAATTCCATTGTCTAATAAAGTAAACGAAACGCTTATGGGAAATGAGACCATTATTACACCTTATTTGGAGCTGGTCATTGCAATGGATGAAGTCAATTGGGACATCATTCGCTTGAAATCACATGAACTGAAACTGGACGCAGCCAGTATTCAAAAAATATATGAAGATGCCCGGCTGTGGGCGAATAGTATGAATGAGGAGACTGTCCACTAAAGGACAGTCTTTTTTTATGGGAAAAGATTGGCAAGCGATTTTAGAGGAAGCTATTCTTTTAGAAAAAGGAAAAATTACAGCATCCTGCAATGTGGAGGAAGTAAGAGAGAAACAAGGGCTGTCTATTTTAGAATGGCTGAAAATGAATGTGGGAAAGGGGAATGATCATGACGACAGTTATTCAGCTTGAAAACGTAACAAAAACAATTAAAGGCCGAAAAATCATTGATTCTTTAACTTTCAACATTCATGAAGGAGAAGTGTTTGGCTTTCTTGGGCCGAATGGTGCTGGAAAAACAACAACCATCCGCATGATGGTCGGATTAATGAAGCTGTCAGAAGGAGATATTTTCATCTCGGGTCATAGCATTCAATCAGAATTTGAAAAGGCGATCCAGCACATTGGTGCCATTGTTGAAAATCCGGAAATGTATAAATTTTTGAGCGGGTATGACAACTTAAAGCAATTTGCCCGCATGCAAAAAGGAATCAGCAGCAATCGAATGGATGAGGTAGTAAAACTTGTCGGACTGGAAGAGCGGATTCACGATAAAGTGAAAACATATTCACTTGGAATGCGTCAGCGGCTTGGTATTGCACAATCTCTTTTACACCGGCCGAAAGTGCTTATTTTAGATGAACCGACAAACGGGCTTGATCCAGCAGGCATTAAAGAAATCCGGCAGTACATTCGCAATCTGGCGGAAAAAGAAGGAATGGCCGTCATCGTGTCAAGTCATTTATTATCTGAAATGGAAATGATGTGTGACCGGATCGGCATTTTACAAAAAGGAAAGCTCATTGATGTTCAATCTGTTCGTGGCTGGATGAATGAAGGGATGGATACGTACAGTATTGAGGTGGATGATGTAGAAGCAGAAGCCGCATTGAACTACATTAAAGCTGCCTTTTCGGATATCAAGCCGGCACGAACAGCGAGCTGTCTCACATTTGAAGCGGAAAAAGAAGACATACCCGCGATTATTCATTTCTTGACGGGGAAAGGTCTGGCGATTTATGAAGTGAAAAAGGTATCAAAGTCACTGGAAGAACGATTCCTTGATATTACTGAAAAACGGGAGGTTATCTAATGTTTCTCCTTATTCAAAATGAGTGGATCAAGCTGTTTAAACGTCGCGGCACGTACGTGATGATTGGACTTCTTCTTTCTAATGGTGTCAGCATTTGCTGCGTTCACAAAATATGAAGAAAATAAACAGTCCGAACAGCCGGATTGGAAGCAGGTTGTGCAGGCGGAAAATGCGGTTTATGCGCAGCAGCTAAATGATCAGCGGGAAATGACGGCTGATCAACGAGCACATATTGAGGGGCAAATTGAGATTAATGAGTATCGTTTAACAGAAAATGTGCCGGTTCAAACGTCTGAATATATGTGGTCATTTGTCGAGAATGCGAGCGACTTTCTTCAGGTTGCCGGTTTGTTTATGATTGTTGTTGCAGGAGGAATCATGGCCAATGAATATACGTGGGGAACGATCAAGCTTTTGTTAATCAGGCCGATCAGCCGCTCTAAAATACTCCTCTCAAAATATGTGGCAGTGGTCTTGTTCGGTTTATTTTTAGTTAGCATGTTATTTCTTTTTTCAGTTATCATTGGAGCGGCACTGTTCGGTCTTTCAGGTCAATCCGCTCATTTAGCATATGTAAATGGGCAGGTCGTCGAGCAAAATATGCTTTTTTACCTCGTAAAGCTTTATGCCATGAAGTCAGTAGAGGTGCTTATTTTGGCGACAATGGCGTTTATGATCTCTGCTGTTTTCCGCAGCAGCTCGCTTGCCATTGGAATTTCATTGTTTTTATTATTTATGGGACCGAACGTCACGTACATCTTGTCTATGCGTTACGAGTGGGCGAAATATCTTCTGTTTGCCAACACAAACTTGCTGCAGTATGAAACAGGAACGGCGGTGGTTGAAGGGATGACGATGAGTTTTTCACTCATTATGCTATTAATTTACTTTCTTGTCTTTCAACTGTTTGCTTTTACCGTCTTTGCAAAGCGCGATGTTGCTGGATAAGAGCGGACGCAGCCGAGGAAGCTGCCGCACTGCCCGTGGAACGCGAAGTCCGGCAGGCTTCACCTATCGGCCCCTGTTCAAAAACCTTCGCAGGACCGACTCATGCCTGCGCACACAAGGGATTGTTGGGCAGGATGGCTTCCAAAACAAATCGGTGATCATCCTTGCACCGATACGAAACGCACCAGCCTAAACAATCACTGTTTTCTAAAGTAAGAATCTTTGTTCAACTTAATATTAGAATAGAAGGATTATCAACAATATTATTTAACAAAGCCTTAATTTAAAAAAAGAAACACGCCGACATTTTCTACTGGCGTGTTTCTTTTTTCCCATTTTCAATTTTTTCATATATACCCGACAGTGCCTGCTCAAATTTACCGGTCGTTTTCGGCTCAAAGTAACGCTTGCGCTTTAATGTATCCGGTAAATATTGCTGAGCTACCCAGCCGCTTTCAAAATCGTGCGGATATTGATAGTCGACACCCCGGCCGAGTTTAGCTGCACTTTTGTAGTGGGCATCTTTTAAATGAGCCGGCACAACGCCAGCGCGTCCAGCCCGTACGTCCGCAAGCGCCGCATCAATCGCTTTATAAGCGGAATTGGATTTCGGCGACAAACATAGTTCCACAACCGCGTTTGCGAGCGGAATGCGTGCTTCGGGGAATCCGAGCCGCTCAGCTGCTTCAACAGCTGACAGTGTTCTCTCGCCGGCTTGGGGACTGGCAAGGCCGATATCTTCATACGCGATGACAACGAGGCGGCGGGCAATGCTGACAAGATCTCCCGCTTCAATCAGCCGCGCTAAATAGTGGAGAGCCGCGTTCACGTCGCTTCCGCGTATTGATTTTTGAAAAGCGCTCAGCACGTCATAGTGGGCATCCCCGTCTTTGTCATGCGAGAAGCTTTTTTGCTGCAGGCATTCTTCAGCTGTTTCGAGTGTAATGTGGATGATCCCATTTTCATCTGGCTTCGTGGAGGTCACCGCAAGTTCAAGTGCATTTAACGAACTGCGAACGTCGCCGCCGGATGCTTCGGCAAAGTGAGCAAGCGCTTCAGCTGTTATTTCTGTCTTATATATACCAAGACCGCGATCTTCATCATAAAGAGCCTCGCTAAGAAGCTTTTTCACCGATTCCGGCGCAAGCGGCTTTACTTCGAAAATTTGGCAGCGGCTGCGTATGGCCGGATTAATGGCATGGTAGGGATTACTTGTTGTTGCGCCGATTAAAATAATCATTCCGTTTTCCAAAAACGGCAACAAATAATCCTGTTTCGCTTTATCAAGACGGTGCACTTCATCCAAAAGTAAAATGACGGTGCCGGACATTTTCGCTTCAGCAGCGACAATCTCCATATCTTTTTTATTGCTTGTAACCGCGTTTAACGTTCGAAATGCATACTGAGTCGTACCGGCAATCGCGCTGGCAATAGACGTTTTGCCGGTGCCGGGCGGACCATACAAAATCATGGAAGACAATTTTTTCGCTTCTGTCATCCGTCTAATGATTTTTCCTTCACCGGTCAAATGCTCCTGACCGGCGACTTCATCAATTGTACGCGGTCTCATTCGGTAGGCGAGCGGCTTCATTTTGACTCCTTCTTTCTCGGTCATTTTGATTCACTGTATCATAATCCAAGTATTCCGGCATGTTTTTTGTCTATATAAAATGATATACTATACGAACAATTGGATTAAACGAGAAGAGGGGCACAAAGAGATGAGAATTTCGACTAAAGGAAGATATGGACTGACGATCATGATCGAATTAGCGAAACGCCATGGGGACGGACCGACGTCTCTTCGCGTGATCGCCGGTGCGCATGATTTGTCGGAGCATTACCTGGAACAATTAATTGCGCCGCTTCGGAATGCCGGATTTGTTCGCAGCATCCGCGGCGCATACGGCGGCTACGTGCTCGGGCATGAGCCGGAAGAAATTACAGCAGGCGATATTATCCGTGTGCTTGAAGGACCGATCACCCTTGTCGAAGGCATTGAAGAAGAAGAGCCGGCGAAACGTGAATTATGGATCCGAATCAGCGAAGCAATCAAAGGAGTTTTGGAAAATACAACGCTTGATGACTTGGCAAATCACACAGATGCCGACGAATCAGATGCGTACATGTATTATATTTAACGAGGTGTCAGCATGGAAAGAATTTATTTAGATCACGCGGCAACATCGCCGGTTCATCCGAAAGCAGGAGAAGCGATGCTGGCAGTATTAACTGAGACATACGGAAATCCGTCGAGTATTCATTCATTCGGACGTGATTCGCGGCGGATTGTCGATGAAGCGAGAACGATCATCGCTAAAACGATAAACGCCGGATTTAACGATGTGATTTTCACCGGAAGCGGCACGGAAGCGGATAATATGGCGATTTTTGGGGCAGCGCGCTCCAAAAAGTCTGGTCACATTATAACATCAGCTGTTGAACATCATGCTGTTTTACATGCGTGCGAAGCGCTCCAAAAAGACGGATTTGATGTTACGTATTTGCCGGTGAATGAAGAGGGCCTCGTCTCGGTTTCAGACGTGCAGGAAGCTCTTCGTAATGACACCATTCTCGTTTCCATTATGTATGGAAATAATGAAACAGGCGCTATCCAGCCAATTAATGATATTGGCCGACTGCTTGCCGATCATCCAGCTCTGTTTCATGTCGATGCAGTGCAGGCATATGGGATTTTGCCGATTGATGTGAAAGAATTGAATGTGGATTTTTTGGCTGTATCCGGCCATAAAATTAACGGACCAAAAGGAATCGGGGTACTTTTTGTGAAGCCGGGCACACCATTTGCGCCCATTTTATACGGCGGTGAACAAGAGCGTAAACGGCGCGCAGGCACTGAAAATACAGCAGCGATTGCGGGAGTGGCGGCAGCGGCGGAAATTGCAGAAAACACACGTGAAGAACGGGCTGCCCGCTACACTGAAATGAAGCAGCTTTTCATGGATACACTTGCGCAAAATGGCGCTTCTTTTTCCTCGAACGGCAAAGTTGAACAATCGCTGCCGCATGTGCTAAACTTGTTTTTTCCCGGAACGGACGTCGAAGCGTTTTTAGTGAATCTCGATATGGCAGGCATTGCGGCATCAAGCGGATCAGCCTGCACAGCAGGGTCTATTGAGCCCTCACACGTCTTGACGGCCATGTTTGGGGCGGATTCAGAAAAACTGCGTTCATCGATCCGATTTAGTTTTGGGCTGAATAATACAAAAGAACAAATCGAACAAGCCGCGCTTAAAACAGCGGAAATCGCAAAGCGGCTTTTATAGAAAGAGGATGAAGAAATGAAAGCACCGAAAGACACCCGTGTTGTAGTCGGTATGTCAGGCGGCGTTGATTCTTCGGTTGCGGCGCTTCTTTTAAAGGAGCAAGGGTATGACGTAGTCGGCATCTTTATGAAAAACTGGGATGATACTGACGAATTTGGCGTCTGCACGGCAACGGAAGATTATGATGATGTCATTCGTGTCTGCAATCAAATTGGCATTCCGTATTATGCGGTCAATTTTGAAAAGCAGTACTGGGATAAAGTGTTTACGTATTTTTTAGATGAATATAAAGCAGGCCGGACACCGAATCCGGACGTCATGTGTAATAAAGAAATTAAATTTAAAGCATTTCTTGATCATGCGATGAAGCTCGGCGCTGATTATTTGGCGACAGGACATTATGCGCGGATTGACCGGGCGGGCAGCGAAGTAAAAATGCTCCGCGGCGTTGACAATAATAAAGACCAGACGTACTTTTTAAATCAGCTGTCGCAAAGCCAGCTGGATAAAGTCATGTTTCCAATCGGGGAGCTTGAGAAAAAACGGGTTCGTGAAATTGCGGCGGAAGCGGGCTTGGCCACAGCGGCGAAAAAAGATTCCACTGGTATTTGTTTTATCGGTGAGCGAAACTTTAAAGGATTTTTGGGGCAGTATTTACCAGCACAGCCCGGCGATATGGTCACGTTTGACGGCCGCAAAATGGGCCGCCATGATGGGTTAATGTACTATACAATCGGTCAGCGTCATGGTCTTGGCATCGGCGGAAGCGGCGAGCCTTGGTTTGTCGGCGGCAAAAATTTGGAAACGAATGAGCTGTATGTGGTACAAGGGTTCCATCATGAAACGCTTTATTCGGATTCGCTGGATGCGGTGCAAGTTGGCTTTACGACAAATGAATCAATGCCAGAAACGTTTCATTGTACAGCGAAATTCCGCTACCGTCAGGCGGACACGGGCGTAACGATTACGCAAACAGGAGACGGCACGGCACATATCGTCTTTGACGAACCGGTCCGCGCCATTACACCGGGTCAGGCAGTCGTTCTGTATGATGGGGACATATGCCTGGGCGGCGGTACAATCGATAAAGTGTACAAAGAAAACAAACAGCTTGAATATGTAGGCTGAATGCGGTCCGCTCCCTCTACACGTGGGGCGGATTTCTTTGTTATAATAGAAAAAAATAAACGGAGGCGGCATATGGATAAAAATCAGCAAGGCATTGAATTATTACAAGAAGGAAAATGGGAAGAAGCGTTAAAGCTTTTTACCGAACAAATAGAAGAAAAACCGCAGGATCCGGCCGCGTATATTAATTTTGGGCATGTACTTGCTGAAATGAACGATACAGAGCGGGCATTGAAGTTTTATGAAAAAGCGGTGGAGGTCGATCACTCTTCAAGTGCCGCCCATTATGCCCTCGGCTCGTTTTATTTCGGTCAGGAGCGGTTTGAAGAAGCAGCGCAGTCATTTGAAAAAGCGATTCGGAACGGTATGGAAGAAGCGGATGCATATTTTATGCTGGGGCTGTCTTTCTTATATTTGGATCAGACCGTCATGGCGCTCCCCTATTTGATGCGTGCGGTTGAGCTGAATGGGGACGATGTGGAAGCGCGTTTTCAATTTGCGCTCGTGTTGGCAAAAACCGAGCAATATGAAGAAGCGGAAAAAAATCTGCAAGTCGTGATCAGCCAGGATCCGGCTCATGCGGATGCGTTTTATAATTTAGGCGTTTTATATGCAGGGCACTATGAGCAGCCGGAGAAAGCGCACAGCTATTTTGACCGCGCGCTTGACATTCAGCCGGACCACATGCTCGCAGGCTACGGGAAAAAATTATTGGATGTTGCAAACTAAGCGGAGGTGAACGGCGTGATGCAGGAAAAACGGGATTTATTCACAGAAGGGGAGCAGTTTTTAAAAGGCCGGCATATTGTCACGATTTTCCGGAACAATGAAAACTTCTATACCGTTCTTCGCGTCCGCGTCGCCGAAACTGACGGAAAGTACGAAGAAAAAGAAGCGGTGGTCACCGGGTATTTTCCGGCGGTTCATGAGCATGAAATGTACATATTCAACGGTCATTTTAAAGACCATCCCCGGTTTGGCCGGCAGTTTATCGCCCGCACGGCCCAAAAAGAAATGCCGCAGACTAAACAGGGCCTGATTGCGTATTTATCCGGCGATTTATTTAAAGGCATAGGCAAAAAAACAGCTGAATCAATCGTCGAAACGCTCGGTGAACAGGCGATTTCAAAAATTATTGCCGACAAAAGCTGTTTAAAAAAAGTGCCGCGCCTGCCGGCAGAAAAAGCGGACGTCTTACACGAAACGCTCATGAAGCATCAGGGACTTGAACAAATTATGGTCACGTTAAATGAATTTGGATTCGGTCCGCAGCTGTCGATGAAAATTTACCAAATGTATTACGAAGAGTCACTGAATGTCATTCAGGAAAACCCGTATCGGCTAGTAGAAGATATTGAAGGGATCGGCTTTGTCCGGGCGGATGAGATTGGCGCGCAGATCGGCATTAGCGGCGCCCATCCGGATCGGCTGAAAGCAGCGATATTGTATTCGCTTGAAAAGCAGTGCCTGCAAGACGGACACTGTTATGCGGAAGCGGAAGAGTTATTAAGCAGTGTAAAAGAGTTGCTTGATAAAAGTGCAAACGGCACGGCTGAGTTTGACACGATTGCCACCCGGCTGATTGAGCTCGAGGAAGAAGGAAAGGTATCCGGGGAAGAGCAGCGTGTGTATATGCCGTCTCTTTATTTTTCGGAAAAAGGGCTTGTCACAAACATACAGCGTGTCCTCGAACAGGAACCACACTCGTTCCCGGAATCGGAATTTTTGCTGGCGCTCGGGGAACTCGAGGATCGGACAGGCATTGCGTATGCGCCGTCGCAAAAGCAGGCGATTCAAACCGCGCTTGCGTCGCCTCTGATGATTTTAACCGGTGGACCTGGTACTGGGAAGACAACTGTTATTAAAGGCATTGTTGAGTTATACGGTGAGCTGCACGGGTTGTCGCTTGATCCGAAAAAGTATGACAAGGACGATCCATTTCCCATTAAGCTTTGTGCGCCGACCGGGCGTGCAGCGAAGCGGATGATGGAATCGACTGGCCTTCCCGCCGTCACGATCCACCGGCTGCTTGGTTTTAATGGACAGGAAGAGCCGGAAGAGGAAGGCAATGCGGTCAGCGGCCGGCTGTTAATTGTAGATGAAACCTCGATGGTCGATATTTGGCTGGCGCATCAGCTGTTTAAAGCGGTGCCGGACGATATGCAGGTAATATTAGTCGGCGATGAAGACCAGCTTCCGTCAGTCGGTCCAGGCCAGGTGTTGAAAGACATGCTTGCGTCAAAAACGATTCCTTCTGTGCGGCTGACAGATATTTACCGGCAGGAAGAAGGCTCTTCCATCATCAGCCTCGCGCACAGTATTAAAGATGGCTTCGTTCCCGAGACGCTGACTGCTCCCCAAAAAGACCGCTCGTTTATCAGGTGTGGAACCAGCCAAATTCCGGATGTTATCAAAAAAGTGGTGAAAAACGCCGCCGGAAAAGGATACGAGACGCGGGACATTCAAGTGCTGGCGCCCATGTATAAAGGACCTGCCGGCATCGACAAATTAAACGAAGTGCTGCAGCAAGTCCTCAATCCAAACGAAGATGGTCGCCGAAAAGAATTACCTTTTGGATCCGTTAAATACCGGATTGGCGACAAAGTACTGCAGCTCGTGAACCAGCCGGAACAAAATGTGTTTAATGGAGATATTGGTGAAATTATTTCAATTTTTTATGCGAAAGAAAATACCGAAAAAGAAGACATGGTCATTGTTTCGTATGAAGGAAATGAAGTGACATACACCCGGAATGATTTAAACCAGATTACGCATGCGTTCTGCTGTTCGATTCATAAATCGCAGGGAAGCGAATTTCCAATTGTTATTTTGCCGGTTGTCAAAAGCTACTACCGGATGTTGAGACGGAACTTGCTCTACACAGCGATTACGAGAAGCAAGCAATTTTTGATTTTGTGCGGGGAAGAAGAAGCGTTTAATATTGGCATTAGCCGGAATGATGATTTAATTCGGAAAACGGCGCTCGCTGAACGTCTTTCAGCGGAAGAAACAACGAGTAAGCCGAATGAGAAATTAACAGAAGACACATGGATGGCGATCGATCCGATGATCGGCATGGAAGGCGTTACTCCATACGATTTCATGGCAGTATAAAAAGCAGGCGATTCGTACATACTGATGGAAAAAAAACAGGAGGGATCATGATGCAATCATGTCCGAACTGCGGAAGCCGGGAAGTAGGTCGAATCGGCTCCGATCATTATTACTGTCATGACTGCTGCGTGGAAATGTCGGAATTAGAAGGCGGTCTTGTTATTCACCAAGTAGAAGAAGACGGGTCGCTTATACAGCTTGATGAATGGTCGTGAGCAACATTGACAAACGCCTGATTCCTTTTTATAATTCGGGTATATGAATTTCGACAAATCGAAGAAGGACAAGAGTACATCATAGCCCATTCAAAGAGAGAAATGTCCTTGGCTGGAAGACATTTTGGATGAAGGATGATGGAAAGCTGGGTCCTGAGTGCAGCAATTACTGCCGTCTGCCGCGTTAAGGCGTTTGAGAGGCGAATTCTTATGTAAGAATTGGCAATCAGGGTGGTACCGCGAACAAGCTTCGTCCCTGTTAGGGGATGGGGCTTTTTTTGCTGTCTTTTTTCGGTACGATACATATTTTAAGGAGGATTTTATAATGAAAGCATTAACGGGTGCGGATATTCGCCGCCTCTATTTAGAATTTTTCCAGGAAAAAGGGCATCGGGTTGAGCCGAGCGCTCCACTTGTACCAATTGATGATGCGAGCCTGCTTTGGATCAACAGCGGCGTGGCCACATTAAAAAAATATTTTGACGGGCGGATTATCCCGGATAACCCGCGTATTACAAATGCACAAAAATCGATCCGGACGAACGATATTGAAAACGTCGGCAAAACAGCACGCCACCATACATTTTTTGAAATGCTCGGCAATTTTTCAATTGGTGAATACTTTAAAACAGAAGCAATTCACTGGGCGTGGGAATTTTTAACGAGTGAAAAATGGATCGGATTTGATCCAGAAAAACTATCGGTCACAATTCACCCTGAAGATGAAGAAGCGTATCTCATTTGGAAAAACGAAGTGGGTGTACCGGATGAGCGTATCATCCGTTTAGAAGGAAACTTCTGGGATATCGGAGAGGGTCCATCTGGACCTAACACAGAAATTTTCTATGACCGCGGCGCGGAATATGGCGCTGATGGAAATGATCCGGAATTGTACCCGGGCGGTGAAAATGATCGGTATTTAGAAGTCTGGAACCTTGTATTCTCTGAGTTTAACCATAACCCGGACGGCACATACACACCGCTTCCAAAGAAAAATATTGATACGGGCATGGGTCTTGAGCGGATGGCTTCTGTTGTTCAAAATGTGCCAACCAACTTTGATACGGACTTATTTATGCCGATCATTCGTGAAACAGAACGTCTTTCCGGTGAACAGTACCGGGTGAATGACGAAAAAGATACCGCCTTTAAAGTCATTGCGGACCACATTCGGACTGTTGCTTTTGCGATTGGTGACGGGGCACTTCCATCAAATGAAGGACGCGGCTACGTTTTGCGCCGTCTGCTTCGCCGAGCGGTTCGTTACGCAAAACAAATCGGCATTAACCGTCCATTTATGTACGAGCTTGTGCCGGTCGTTGGCGAAGTAATGAACGATTATTATCCGGAAGTGACAGAAAAAACAGCTTTTATTCAAAAAGTCATTAAAAACGAAGAAGAACGTTTCCATGAAACATTAAACGAAGGACTGTCCATTCTTTCTTCTGTGATTGAAAAAGCGAAAGCAGCTGGTTCAGACACGATTGATGGCGCCGATATTTTCCGTTTATATGATACGTATGGCTTTCCGGTTGAACTGACGGAGGAATATGCGGAAGAAGAAGGCATGAAAGCAGACCAGGCCGGATTCGAGCGTGAAATGAAGCAGCAGCGTGACCGCGCGCGTGCCGCTCGCCAAGATACAGATTCGATGCAGGTGCAGGGCGGCGTCTTGTCGTCTGTGACAGAGGAAAGTACGTTTACGTATGACCGGCTAACGGTTGAGACGACCGTAGCAGTTTTGATAAAAGATGGGGCGTTTGCCGACGAAGCACATGAAGGTGAAGAAATTCAATTTATTTTGAAAGAAACACCATTTTATGCAGAAAGCGGCGGTCAAATTGCCGATAAAGGCGTATTAGAGTCTGAGACAGCACGAGTCGTTGTTAAAGATGTACAAAAAGCGCCAAATGGACAAAACGTACACAATGCTATTGTGGAAAGTGGCACGCTTACAGCAAAAAGCAGTGTAACGGCAAAAATAGACGTATTATCACGCGGCAAAATTATTAAAAATCACACGGCAACACATTTAATGCATCAAGCATTGAAAGATGTGCTCGGTACACACGTAAATCAGGCAGGATCACTTGTAGAACAGGATCGTCTTCGCTTTGACTTTTCACATTTTGGGCAAGTGACCGCTGAAGAAATGGCTCAGGTCGAAACGATTGTTAACGAAAAAATTTGGCAGGGAATTGCAGTAGAAACGGCGTTTAAACCAATTGCCGATGCGAAAGCAATGGGCGCGATGGCATTGTTTGGCGAAAAGTATGGCGATATCGTCCGTGTCGTATCCGTCGGCGATTACAGCCTTGAGCTTTGCGGCGGATGCCATGTCGTCAATACAGCGGAGATTGGCCTGTTTAAAGTGCTGTCTGAAAGCGGAATTGGTGCTGGTACACGCCGTATCGAAGCGGTAACGGGCGAAGGAGCGTTCCGGTATTTGAATGAGCAGGCAAATGTATTAAAAGAAGCAGCAGCGAAATTAAAATCAAATCCGAAAGACATTTTGGTGAAAGCGGACAGCCTGCAGGCAGAAATGCGTGAGCTGCAGCGTGAAAATGAATCACTTTCAAAAAAATTGTCAAATATAGAAGCAGGAAGCCTTACAGATAAAATTGAAAACGTCAATGGTGTGCAGCTTCTTGCGGTGAATGTCCAGGCTGCGGATATGAATGCACTTCGTACAATGGCAGATGAATTAAAACAAAAAGTAACACCGGGTGTGATCGTGTTGATTGCGGCCGCAGATGGAAAAGTGAATGTGGTCACAGCCGTCACAGGTGATTTAACGGAAAAAGGCTTCCATGCCGGCAAACTGATAAAAGAAGTGGCCGGATGCCTTGGCGGAGGCGGCGGAGGCCGTCCGGATATGGCACAGGCAGGCGGAAAAGATCCATCGAAAATCGACGAAGCGTTACAAATTGCCGTTGAATGGGTGAAATCCATTTGAATATGTTGTCATTTGTTGTACAATGAAACATATCGTACAGAAGCGGGCATTCAATATCCGCCTGAAGTGAGGTGCTGACAGTGAGTTCTTTTGACAAGACAATGCGTTTTAATTTTCCGCAAGAGCCGTATGATGAAAATGTAAAAGAAGTGCTGCTGAAAGTTCATAGCGCACTGGAGGAAAAAGGGTATAATCCAATCAATCAAATTGTTGGCTATTTGCTTTCTGGAGACCCGGCCTATATCCCGCGCCATAACGATGCGCGAAATTTAATCCGCCGGCTTGAACGGGATGAAATTATTGAGGAGCTTGTCAAAACGTACCTGAAAGAACAGCAGGAGGAACCAACATCATGAGAACAATGGGCCTTGACGCCGGCACGAAAACAGTGGGCATTGCGATTAGCGATGCATTCGGCTGGACAGCGCAGGGCATTGAGACAATAAAAATTAACGAGGCAGCAGGTGAATTTGGTCTTGGCCGAATCGGCGAACTTGTGCGGGAGCATGAAGTGAGCAAATTTGTTGTCGGTTTTCCGAAAAACATGAATAATACAGTAGGGCCCAGAGGAGAAGCCGCAAAAATGTTTGCAGGCCTTCTCGAGGAAACGTTCAGCCTGCCGGCTGTTCTTTGGGACGAAAGATTGACAACGATGGCGGCGGAACGGGTGCTAATAGACGCAGATGTCAGCCGGAAAAAGCGTAAAAAAGTAATTGATAAAATGGCTGCGATGATGATTCTGCAAGGATATCTCGACAGTCAAAAATAATGAGGTGACCATCATAATGGAACATGGCGAAAAGCAAATTACAGTAATTGATGAAAACGGCAATGAACAGCTTTGTGAAGTATTGTTTACATTTCACAACGATGAATTTGATAAATCATACGTCCTTTACTTCCCGGTAGGTGCGGAAGAAGATGATAATGAAGAAATTGAAATTCATGCATCATCTTTCACTCCAAAAGATGAAGGAGAAGATGGCGAGCTTGAGCCCATCGAATCAGATGAAGAATGGGAAATGATTGAAGAAATGCTCAATACGTTCCTTGACGACGAAGAACAAGAGTAAATAGAGAGAACAGGCGATATTATAAGCGCCTGTTCTTTTTTTTGAAAGAAAGTGTATGTTTCAGAATTTTGTCCAGCTCCAGACGTCATCGAGGTCCACACGATGTGGGTCACAAAAGCGTTGCGACGATCTGGATGATCTAGTCGGGCGAAAGGCACAGGACGTGGCGGCTTTGAAGCGCGGCGGCACGATGCCGCGTTCTTAAGCTTTTGTTCCGTTTATCCGGCGTCAAGCCAAGCGCTTCTGGAAGCAAAAAGCGCCTCCGCCAGTGCTATTCTTATGCTTGTCACCGATAAACGGGCGTCTTTCGCTTTTCTTTTTGCATCATTCTTGTATACTATAAAAAAGAAAGATGGTGTCGAAAGGGGATTTTTATGTCGAATAATGTTTTTCCGCCGGCTTCAGGACGAAAAAGGCGGCTGAAAAGGGCTATTTTAATTGTGTTTTTTTTATTTTTGCTGTTGGCAGCGGCCGGCGCAGCGGGAGCCTATTACATATGGCAAAGTGCGTCTGAGCCAGCTGATGCTGGAAGTAAGGAAGAAGTGGGGATATCCATTCCGCTTGGCTCGAGCTTATCATTCATTTCTCAGACGCTTGAAGATAATGGAATTGTGAAAAATGCCACACTGTTTAAATATTATGTGAAGTATAAAGGAGAAGGCGATTTTCAGGCAGGTGAATACGTCCTTTCTCCTTCAATGACACCGGATGCTATCATGGCTTCGTTAAAGGAAGGAAAAGTCATAGGATCACTAGATGGGGCAATAGCAATTCCGGAAGGCTACCAGCTCACGCAAATTGCCGAGATAATCGCTTCTGAAACAGATCGTACAGCAGAAGAAGTCCTTGCTGTATTGAATGACAAAGCTTTTGTGGAAAAAATGATGGCAGATCATCCAGCGCTTGTTACAAAAGCCGTCCTCGGTGAAAACATTCGTTATCCGCTGGAAGGATATTTATATCCGGCAACATATGACGTTGTAGATACTCAGAAGCCGGTTGAAGAGATTGCTGAAGAAATGATCGCGAAAACGGATGAGATTGTACAGCGCTATTCAGAACAAATTAAAGCGTCCGGCATGACCGTTCATGAATTTTTAACGTTTTCTTCACTCGTTGAAGAAGAAGCAACGGGGAAAACAGACCGTAAAAAAATTGCCAGCGTTTTTTATAACCGGATGAAGGTGAATATGCCGCTGCAAACAGACCCGACGGTGTTATACGCACACGGCGAGCATAAAGACCGTGTTTTGTATGCAGACTTAAAAGTGAATTCTCCTTATAACACGTACCAGGTGAAAGGTCTGACACCGGGACCGATCGGCAACAGCGGTATTGATTCGATGGAAGCAGTGCTTGCGCCGGAGCGGACTGAGTTCCTTTACTTCCTTGCTTCACCGGCAGGAGATGTGTACTATTCAAAAACCCTCGATGAACATAATAAGTTAAAAGCAAAATATATTACGAACAATCAATAGAAAGCGCACATGGCTTTTCTGTAATTTCTATGATAAAATAATTCGGGCACATGAAGACACGGGAAAGCTTTTATAGCTTTCTCTTTTTCTTAGAAAAGAGGGTATGTTTACTATGAAAGACGACATACATGACTATATTGAATCACTTTTAACGCCGCGGGAAGGCTTGCTCGACGAGATGGAGCAGTACGCAGCCGAGCACCGTGTGCCGATTATGGAACCAGTCGGAATAGACACGCTGCTGGCCGTCCTGAAGCTGCAAAATCCCGCGCGGCTGCTTGAAATTGGCACAGCAATTGGCTATTCCGCTCTTCGAATGACCGCGGCTGTTCCAGGGCTGCGTGTGACAACACTAGAGCGCGACGAAGACCGATTTGAAAAAGCCAATCAATATATTAGCCGGTCAGGTGATCAAGACCGTATTCATATTTTATTTGGCGATGCGCTTGAACTGGCAGAAAAAGCAGCGGAAGACGGACCGTTTGATGCCATCTTTATTGATGCGGCAAAAGGGCAGTACCGCCGCTTTTTTGAATTGTACGCCCCTATGCTTAAACAAGGCGGCGTCATTTATTCAGATAACGTGTTGTTTAAAGGGTATGCCGCGGGAGTTGATGCACCCACAAAACGGATTGAAAAAATGGTGCGGAAAATTACCGATTACAATCAATGGCTTATGGCCCATCCTGGATATGATACATCCATTATTCCATCCGGCGACGGAATTGCCATCAGCATAAAACGGAGTGAAGAAAAATGAATAAACCCGAACTACTCGTGACGCCGGGCAGCGTCGACGAAATAAAGAAACAAATAGAAGCAGGAGCTGATGCATTTTTAATTGGCGAGCAGCGGTACGGCTTGCGTCTCGCTGGAGAATTTAATCGTGAGCAGATTAACGAAGCTGTCACGCTTGCACAGGAATACGGGAAAAAAGTATATGTCGCTGTTAATGCGATTTTTCATAACCAGATTGCGAATGAGCTGGATGACTACGTAGCCTTTGTAAAAGAGACAGGGGCAGATGCACTTGTATTCGGAGATCCGGCTGTGATTATGGCGGTTAGAGAAACTACGCCTGGATTCCCGCTGCACTGGAGTCCCGAAACGATTGCAACGAACTATTATACAGCGAATTATTGGGGCAGGCGCGGCGCTGTCCGCGCGGTATTGGCACGCGAACTAAGCATGGATGCAATTATTGAAATGAAAGAACATGCAGAAGTTGAAATTGAAGTGCAAGTTCATGGGATGACATGTATGTTCCAGTCTAAGCGTCCGCTTTTAGGCCATTATTTTGAATACATGGGCAACAATATGGAAATTGAAAAACGTCAAGGCACGCAAAACATGCTGCTTCATGATGAGGAACGAAGCAATAAATACCCGATATATGAAGATATCAATGGTACACACATCATGAGTCCCAACGATATGTGTATTATCGATGAACTGCAGGATATGGTGGACGCTGGTATTGACTCGTTTAAAATCGATGGCGTTCTTCAAACGGAAGCCTATCGAATTGAAGTGACGAAACTATACCGGAAAGCAATTGACTTGTGCATCGACAATCCGGACCAATACGAGGATGAAAAAGAGCAATTACTCCAAGCGGCAGAAGAACTGCAGCAAGAACATCGTCCACTCGATTCAGGATTTTTCTTTAAAGAGACGGTTTATTAATAAAGGAGGAAGCGAGAATGAACGGATTGAAAAACGATGGCATTTCTGAAATCGTTGACGGCAAACGGGTCATTGTAAAAAAACCGGAACTTTTAGCACCGGCCGGAACGCTTGAGAAGTTGAAAATTGCTGTTCGTTATGGGGCAGATGCAGTGTATATCGGCGGCCAGGAATATGGTCTTCGTTCAAATGCCGGTAATTTTACATTTGAGGAAATGAAAGAAGGCGTGGCATTTGCGAAAAGCTACGGTGCGAAAGTATATGTGACCACGAATATTTTTGCTCATAATGAAAATATTGATGGGCTGGAAGACTATTTGCGCGGGATCGGCGAAGCAGGTGTAACAGGTATTATTGTGGCTGACCCGCTTATTATCGAAACATGCCGCCGCGTTGCGCCAAACGTTGAAGTGCATTTAAGCACACAGCAGTCGCTTTCAAACTGGCGTGCGGTGAAGTATTGGAAAGATGAAGGGTTAGACCGTGTTGTTCTTGCCCGCGAGACGACAGGTGAAGAAATGCGTCTTATGAAAGAAAAAGTAGATATCGAAATTGAAACATTTATTCATGGGGCGATGTGTATTGCTTATTCAGGCCGCTGCGTGCTGAGCAACCATATGACAGCGAGGGATTCAAACCGGGGCGGATGCTGTCAGTCATGCCGTTGGGATTATAACCTAGTTGAAATGGAAGATGGCGAAGAAATGGCGATCACGCAGGAAGGCGATTCACCGTTTGCAATGAGCCCGAAAGATTTACGGCTTTTGCAGTCGATCCCTGGGCTTATTGAGCTTGGTATCGACAGCTTAAAAATTGAAGGCCGGATGAAATCCATTCATTATGTCGCAACCGTTGTTGGTGTATACCGAAAAGTGATTGACGCATATTGCGCAGATCCGGAAAACTTCACAATTAAAGACGAGTGGCTTGAAGAGCTGGAAAAATGTGCAAACCGTCCGGCAGCACCAGCGTTTTTCGCTGGAACACCATCCGCTGATGAACAGCTTTTTGGCGTTCACGGCAAAAAAGCCTCGCATGACTTTACAGGACTTGTTGTCGATTACGATGAAGCGACACAAATGGTTACATTGCAGCAGCGGAATTTCTTCCGTCCAGGCGACACAGTTGAATTTTTCGGACCGAATATGAACACATTCAATCAGGTCGTTGGCACGGTGGTTGATGAAGATGGAAATGAGCTCGATGCAGCCCGTCACCCGCTTCAAATTGTCCGTTTCAAACTGGACCGTCCTGTTTCAAAAGATGATATGATGCGGAAAGGGTTGTGACGTTCATGAGCAAAAAGCCGATTGTGATCGGCGTTGCGGGCGGCTCCGGCTCCGGTAAAACGAGTGTTGCCCGCGCGATTTACGACTATTTTGAAGGCGGCTCGATTATGATGATTGAGCAGGATTATTATTATAAAAACCAATCCCATCTTACATTTGAAGAGCGTCTGAATCAAAACTATGATCATCCGCTTGCGTTTGACAACGAGTTGCTGATTGAACAGATGAATGATTTGATGAACAATCGTCCGGTTGAAAAACCGGTGTACGATTATGCGAATCATACCCGTTCTTCCGAAACCATTCCGCTTGAACCTAAAGATGTGATTATTCTTGAAGGCATTCTTGTTCTTGAAGATGAACGGCTTCGTGAATTAATGGATATAAAGCTCTTTGTCGATACGGATGCGGATTTGAGGTTCATCCGCCGGCTCACGCGTGATATAAAAGAGCGCGGCCGGTCGCTCGATTCAGTTGTCGGACAGTATACAGAAGTCGTCCGCCCGATGCATAACCAGTTTATTGAGCCGACGAAGCGATATGCAGATGTTATTATCCCAATCGGCGGGGAAAATAAAGTCGCGATCGATTTATTAATTGCAAAAATACAAACAATTCTTGAACAAAAAGACATTTTATAGTATGTTTTTATGAAACAGGCATACAATGGGAAAAACGCGCGCCTTCTAAATTGGAAGGGGCGCGCTCATATTTAAGTGCTTTTTTTGTGAACATTAAAGGAGTGGAAGAAGTTGTCGAACGAAAAAGTATACCCGATGACACGGGAAGGGAAAGAAAAACTGGAGCAAGAGCTTGACCAATTAAAATCTGTAAAGAGGAAAGAAGTTGTGGAACGCATTAAAATCGCCCGCAGCTTCGGCGACCTGTCGGAAAACTCTGAGTATGACTCAGCAAAAGAAGAGCAGGCGTTTGTGGAAGGCCGGATCGGAACAATCGAGACAATGATCCGCAATGCGAAAATCATTGAAGCAAGTGAAATGAAAAAGGATGAAGTGTCTCTTGGGAAAACGGTGACATTTATTGAACTTCCAGATGGCGAAGAAGAAAGCTACACAATCGTCGGAAGTGCGGAAGCGGATCCATTCGAAGGGAAAATTTCAAACGACTCACCTATCGCCAAAAGCATGATTGGCAAGCGTGTTGGCGACGAAGTCATCGTTCAGACGCCTGCTGGCGAAATGAATGTGAAAATCGTTTCAATCGGTTAATAAAAAAGCGCAAAAGGCGCGAGCCTTTTGCGCTTTTTTTGCGTAAAAACTTTTATCCGGCAAACGAGAGTGTTAAAATGGAAGCGTAACTGAGGAGGAGAAGCAAATGGAACAATCGTCGCGTGCCCAGCGCAAAACAAAGCGGAGAAAAACGAACCGCATTTTAAATACAGCCATCGCGGTTGTCGTACTGCTTATTATCATCGTCGGATTCACCATATTCGCTGGTGGAAATGATGAGGAACCGGCAGCACCGGAAGAAACAAAGCAGGATCAAACAGCCGCCGTTTCGGATGAAGAAACAGGAGAAGAAACAGCTGATGAACCTACGGAAGAACCGGCTGTAACAGAAGAGCCGGCTGACGAAGAAGAAACCGAAGAAAAACCAGCGGATGAAGAAGTTGTCGTTTCAGAAGGAACCGAACCAAATGTTGAGCAAGATATTGTGAATCCGAACTGGGAAGGTGTAGGCACGACCCAGTCAGGTGAGCATGCGTCTTCATTTGAAACGGATTCATCCGATTGGCAGGAAAAAGAGCAGGCTTTGGCTTATGCCACCGGTATTCCATTGAGCGACATGACAGTTTGGTATATAAGCGGCAATGGCCCTCAAGGTGCTATTGGAACAGTATCACCGAAGTCAAACGAAAATGAAGCATACCGTGTATACATTGAATGGGTAGACGGCGAAGGCTGGAAGCCAATAAAAGTGCAAAAACTCGAAGAAAACGATAAAGGCCGCTAAAACCCGCTTCGACGGCGGGTTTTTTTGCGGGACCAAATAAAAGGAGTGCTACAGATGAAAGCAGCGATTATTGGTGCAATGGAAGAAGAAGTAACGATTTTACGCAGTGAAATGGAAAACAAAGAAGTAAAGGTGATTGGTGGCAGTGAATTTACGACGGGGCTGCTTCATGGCGTTGAAACGGTTTTGCTTCGTTCAGGTATCGGCAAGGTCAATGCGGCGATGACGACAGCGGTGCTTATTCATGAATTCAAGCCGGATGTGATTATCAATACTGGCTCAGCCGGCGGTCTGTCACCTGAATTACAAGTTGGTGATATCGTCATTTCAACAGAAGTCCGTCATCATGATGTTGATGTGACTGCATTCGGTTATGAATATGGTCAGGTGCCACAGCTCCCGGCAGCATTCCAAGCGGATGAGTTGCTTATTGACATCGCATATAAGGCATCAGAAAAGGATTCAGAGTTGAAAACAGTTAAAGGGCTTATTGCAACGGGTGATTCCTTTATGAATGAGCCAGCCCGTGTTCAGGCTATTGCAGAAACATTCCCTGGTCTTCAAGCAGTTGAAATGGAAGCAGCTGCAATTGCTCAAGTTGCTTATCAATTTGATGTGCCATTTGTTATTATCCGGGCGCTTTCTGATATTGCCGGCAAGGAATCGACTATTTCATTTGAACAATTTTTGCCAAAAGCGGGTCTTCATTCGGCTAATCTGGTGATGAAAATTGTTGAACAGCTCCAAAAAGCGCAATAAACGAGTACAAAAAGATGCATTTTATGATAAAGTAAGAGTAATGAATAAAGTGGATGAAAAGGAGAGTTGTCACGAATGGTTATGATGATTATGGGGTTGCTTTTGGCAACGGTAACGGGCGTTATGATCTCTGTTTCAATCGATTGAGGAAAAGTGATTTGAAGGGTGCTCCAGATCTTTTGGAGCCCTTTTTTGTTTCGTTTGAAGCCGTTTAAACTCTTGCATCATTTTGGCAAGGGCTCTTTTTTCAATACGTGAGACGTAGCTTCTTGAAATGTTCATGTTTGCCGCAATTTCGCGCTGCGTCTTATCTTGATCATTCACCAAGCCATAGCGTGCCGCAATGACGGACAATTCCCGTTCATCGAGAACCGACAGGCACTTTTTCATTTGATCAATATCCATTTGAAGAGATAGGCGTCCAGTAACATCTTCATCCTCGGTCTTTAATAAATCAAGAAGGCTGATTTCGTTTCCTTCTTTGTCACGGCCGACCGGATCATACAGTGATACATCTTTTTTTGTTTTCTTTAAAGAGCGGAAATGCATGAGGATTTCATTTTCAATACACCGCGCTGCATAGGTGGCGAGCTTTGTTCCTTTTTTACCGGAATAGCTTTCAATGCCTTTAATCAGCCCAATCGTCCCGATCGAGATAAGATCTTCTGTATCGTGATGTGTTTTTTCAAATTTTTTCACAATATGGGCAACGAGACGGAGATTATGTTCAATAAGCTTCGCACGGGCGTAGCGGTCTCCTTGTTCATGAAGCGACAAATATTTTTTTTCTTCTTCCGCGCTTAAAGGCTGGGGAAACGCGTTATGTTTCACATAAGAGACGAAAAAAACCGCTTCCTTTAATAAAAAAGAGAGAGCGGCTGCTAGTTCAATCATAGTGAACCCTCCTTTAATAGAAAGCATATTCAGAAGGGGTTATGGCTATTCCTTTTTGTTGCCATTTTGCGACTGGATGGCCCGCCGCTGTATCTCTTTTTCCATTAGTGTAAGGAAATCATGATTTAGCTTTAGTTTTGTCGCTTTTTTATAAGAAGAAAGAAGTAAGTGATCGGATAAAGAATGCATAACTTATCATCTCCATATAGTTAATATGTTTTTTTACAGTTTAACAAAAAAATGGGTTGGGAACAATTGTTCTTTTTTCCACAGGTGACGGTGGATAAGTATGAGTATGTGTTTGGATAACTGAGATGAACCCTTGAAATCATTATGTTTATTTGTGTATAACTTTATCCACAGAAATAAAAAGTGAAAAAAATGTCGAAAAGTTTTTGTTCTTAATATTACTTTGTCACATATGAAAAAATCGGCTATGATAGGAGAAGCAAACGAATAGTAGAGGTGTACATTGTGCTGAAATTATTTTTACCAAATGAGCAGGTAAAAAGTGTGCTGGAAATCGACCCAGAACGTCTAAAAGAAAAAGGAATTAAAGCAATCATAACTGATCTTGATAATACGCTTGTCGCATGGGACAGACCGGATGCCACGCCCGAACTTTTGAATTGGTTTCAAAAAATGAGCGATGCGGGCATTAAAGTATTGATCGTATCGAATAATAATCAAAAGCGGGTCAGCTCGTTTTCGACACCGCTCGATTTGCCATTTATTTTTGAGGCAAGAAAACCGATGGGCCGCGCATTTAGAAAAGCGATTAAGCTGTTGAATGTGAAAAAGCACGAAACAGTCGTCATCGGCGACCAGCTTCTGACTGACGTATTTGGAGGGAATCGAAGCGGTATTTATACAATTTTAGTTATCCCAATTGCAGCGACGGATGGGTTTTGGACGCGAATTAATCGGAAGGTTGAGCGAAGATTAATGGCTTTTTTCCGTCGTAAAGGGATGATTCAATGGGAGGAACGAAAGCAATGAGTGAAATAATCACATGTGATGGCTGTGGGGTTGTCATTCAAACGACAGACCCGAATGCGCTTGGCTATGCGCCTGCTGCCGCCCTGGAAAAAGAAACGGTTGTCTGTAAGCGGTGCTTCCGTTTGAAGCACTACAATGAAGTGCAGGACGTTGAACTAACAGACGACGACTTTCTAAAAATCTTAAACACGATTGGTGATACTGATTCGTTAATTGTGAAAATCGTTGATATTTTTGACTTTAACGGAAGCTGGCTGCCAGGCCTGCACCGTTTTGCCGGAAAAAATCCGGTATTGTTGATCGGAAATAAATCCGATTTGCTTCCAAAGTCAGTGAAAAAAGAACGGGTGATTCACTGGATGCGCTATGAGGCAAGCCAGCTTGGCTTAAAGCCAGTTGACGTGATGTTAACGAGCGCATCAGAAGGAAAAGCCATCCGTGACGCGGCGGATGCAATTGATCATTACCGGAACGGGAAAGACGTGTATGTAGTTGGCTGTACAAATGTCGGCAAATCGACGTTTATTAACCGGATTATTCAAGAAATTACTGGTGAAGGTGACATTATTACCACGTCCCACTTTCCAGGCACAACACTTGATATGATCGAAATTCCTCTTTCTGACGGTCATGTGCTTGTCGATACACCGGGAATTATAAATCATCATCAAATGGCTCATTTCGTGGATAAAGAAAACTTGAAACTTTTGCTGCCGAAAAAAGAAATCAAACCAAAAGTTTTTCAGCTAAATGAAGAGCAGACATTGTTTTTTGGCGGATTGGCTCGTTTTGATTATTTATCAGGTGGACGCCGCTCGTTTATATGCCATCTGTCCAATGAAATCGAAATTCATCGGACGAAACTGGAAAAAGCCGACGCCCTATATGAAAACCATGCAGGTGAATTGCTAAAGCCGGCAGGGCATGGCGGAGCAGCACTTGAGCTTGTCCGTCAGGAATGGACGATAAAAGAAGCGAAGACAGACATCGTTTTCTCGGGACTTGGCTGGATTACAGTAAATGAACCAGGTGCAAAAGTGGCGGCTTATGTGCCAAAAGGAGCCGCTGTTACGTTACGTAAGTCGTTAATTTAAAGGTGGGGCAGTCAGATGAAAAAGTTATATGGCGTTATTGGCGATCCGATTGGTCATTCCATGTCACCGGATATGCACAATGACGCGTTTCAATCACTAAGTATGGATGCGCATTATCACGCGTTTCAAATTGAAAAAAAAGATTTAGAAGCCGCGGTGCTAGGAATGAAAGCAATCGGCATTTCTGGCTTTAATGTGACGGTTCCGCATAAAACGGCGATTATGCCGCTTTTAGATGAGGTAGACCCGCTCGCTCAAGCTATCGGAGCAGTGAATACTGTGGTTTTGGATAACGGACGGTTCATCGGCTATAATACAGATGGCGAAGGTTTTCTTGCCGGATTAGAAGTTGAATATGACGAAAACGTGCTCGACAAGCGGATTTTACTGCTTGGCGCAGGCGGATCAGCCCGGGCGATTTATTATACACTCAGCCAAAAAGGCGCTATGCACATTGATATTGGCAACCGGACACTTGAAAAAGCAGAGGAGCTAAAGAAACGCTGCCCGTACCCAGTTAAGACTTCACTCTTGACGCTTGATGAAGCAGCGGAAAAGCTCGCAGATTATGATATTATTATTCAGACAACATCAATCGGCATGTCGCCCAATGTTGAAGCCATGCCTATTTCGCTTGACAACCTCCACCCAGATGCGTTTGTGGCGGACATTATATATAATCCGATTGAAACAGCGTTTATGAAAGAAGCAAAAGCACGGGGAGCGAAGTCGCAAAATGGAGCGAAAATGTTATCATTTCAAGGAGCGCTTGCTTTTGAAAAATGGACAGGCATTCTGCCGGAACCGTCCCGCATGGAAACAATTATTTACAACAAACTTGGAGGAATAAAATGCTGACAGGAAAACAAAAACGATTTTTACGGGCGGATGCCCATCATTTAGACCCGATTTTTCAAGTAGGAAAAGGCGGCGTCACTGAAAATATGACGAAGCAAATTGCGGAAGCACTTGAAGTGCGCGAACTCATTAAAGTAAGTATTTTGCAAAATAATGAAGATGATAAACACGATGTGGCAGAAGCATTGGCTAAAGGAGCGAAAGCAGAGCTCGTTCAATTAATCGGCCATACAGTTGTTTTATACAAAGAATCAAAAGAAAACAAAAAAATCGTTCTGCCGCGATGAAAAAAGTTGGCATTTTAGGCGGAACATTCAATCCGCCGCACGTTGGCCACTTAATTGCGGCCAATGAAGTGCTGCACGCGCTGCACCTGGATGAAATCCGTTTTATGCCAAATTCGATTCCACCGCATAAGAGACTGGCTGGCCATATAGCCGATGAGCATCGGCTTCGTATGGCGGAACTTGCCATTGAAGACAATGAATTGTTTGAAATCGAAAAAATCGAAATCGAACGTGCAGGCGTTTCGTATACGATTGATACAATGCGGGAATTGATAAAACAAGAACCGGATACGTCATTTTATTTTATCATTGGCGCAGACATGATTGAATATTTGCCGAAGTGGCGGGAAATTGATGAATTAAGCCGGCTTGTCACATTTGTTGGTGTAAAGCGGCCGGGTTATTCAACAGAAACGAGATACCCGGTGATTCTCATTGAAACACCGGAAATTCATTTGTCATCAACGGCTCTCCGGAAAAAAGCGGCATCAAACGAAACACTTCATTATTTGCTGCCGGAACCAGTCATTCGGTATATAAAGGAGAATGGCTTATATGGAGCGGAATAGAGCGCTTGAACTTGTTAAAGTGCAGTTAACAGATAAGCGATACACGCATACACTAGGCGTAATGGAAACGGCTGTGATGCTTGCTAAACGATATGGAGCGGATGTGAAAAAAGCTGAATTGGCTGCTATTTTTCATGACTATGCAAAATTTCGTCCAAAAGAAGAAATGAAGCAAATTTTGATTGATGAACAAGAAGATGTTCGGCTTCTTCAATTCCATCATGAGCTTTGGCATGCGCCGGCGGGAGCTGCTCTTGTGCGAAAGGAAGCCGGGGTAAAAAATGAAGAAGTGCTATCGGCAATACGCTGGCACACGACGGGAAGGCCCGGCATGACACGGCTTGAAAAAATTGTTTACTTGGCAGATTATATCGAGCCCGGCAGGCTTTTCCCAGGTGTGGATGATGTCCGAACGATAGCAGAACAGAATTTGGACGATGCGGTTCTGGCTGCAGTGAAAAATTCGATTATCTTTTTGATGGGCAAACAACAGCCGGTTTTTCCGGTAACGATAGATACGTACAATGATTTTATTCAGAATGGAGACGATGGTTAATTGACAGAACAACAGCAATTACTACATGCAGTAACGAAAGCAGCAGATGATAAACGGGCGGAAAACATTACCGCACTCAATATGGATGGTATTTCGCCGATTGCGGATTATTTCGTTATATGTCATGGGAATTCAGATAAGCAAGTACAGGCAATTGCCCGGGAAGTAAAAGAAAAAGCAGAAGAGCTTGGCATGGATATTAAACGGATGGAAGGTTTTGACGAAGCTCGCTGGGTCTTAATCGATATTGGTGATGTAGTTGTTCATGTATTCCACCGTGATGAACGCGTCTATTATAATTTAGAGCGCTTATGGGGCGATGCACCGCATGTTGATGTGCTGACGTCATGAGCTACAGCCGGTTTGCCACCGTATATGATGCGTTGATGCAGGATGCGCCGTATGATGAGTGGGAAGCATATTTGCAAAAAGAAGTGAAAGCCGGTTCGCTTCTTGATATTGGCTGTGGGACGGGCGAGCTTGCCGTTCGCTTTGCACGTGCCGGCTTTCACGTAACAGGTATTGACCTTTCTGAGGATATGCTTGCCATTGCCCGTGAAAAAGCAGAAGCGAATCATGTAACCATCCCGCTTTTTAAGCAGGATATGCGGGAACTCGACAGCGTCGGTACGTTTGAAACGGCAGTCATTTTTTGCGATTCGCTGAACTATTTGGAAACAGAAGAAGACGTGAAGCAAACCTTTCAATCGGTGTTCAACTATTTGAAAGACGACGGTTTGTTTTTGTTCGATGTTCATTCCGTTTATAAAATAAATCATGTTTTTTTGGAACAAACATTTGCCGATGCGGCGGAAGAGATTTCGTTTATTTGGAATGCATTCCCAGGAGAGCATGCGGATAGTGTAGAGCATGAACTGACGTTTTTCGTTCAGTTGGAAAATGGACAGTATGAACGGTTTGATGAACTGCACTCTCAGCGTACGTTTACGCCTGAAAAATATGCAGAGTGGCTTAAAGAAGCAGGGTTTAATGTGGAAGCCATTACGGCTGATTTTACAAATGATTCGCCATCTACACAATCCGAACGTATTTTTTTCAAAGCAAAAAAGAGCAGCCGCTAAGCTGCTCTTTTTTTGTTAAGATTTTGTAAAGAATGAAGGAAAAAGAAAAAATATGTCGAATCAATTTATAATGCCAAATGCGGCAGATGCCTCTTTTCTGTCTTCAGCAGCTTTTTGCTGCGTCATTCTGCATAGCGCCGCGAACAATTCACCTGCCTCTGATTCGATGACGGTAAGGCCGCGTCCTGTCACGCCGCCCTTAGCAGCCGTCCGCTCCGGCAACATCTCCAGCGTCCAATCCTTTTGTTTCAGCAGCTCTCCAAGACCGATCATCATGTGAAATGCCAATGTTTCCGCCTGGCTTTTCGTTAATCCATACGTGGCCGCCTCATTAGCATACATGACGGCCATTTTGGAAAAGAAAGCAGGCCCGCACCCAGTCAAATCTGATGCAGCACGTACAACGTTGTCATCCGCTTCCAGTGCAACGCCGGCAATTTGTTCAAGCAGCCCAATCACTTTTTTCCGCCAGTCCGGTCCGCATGACTGTCCGAATGAATACAAAATGCCGCCAGCTGCGGCCGTATTCGTTACAGAAGGGATTACTTTTCCGCATGGGCAGGGAATAACGGACTCCATCTGTTTAATCGAAACAGCGCTTGCAGTTGAAAGAACACAATGTTCAGCTGTTAAAAAAGGAGCAATCGATTGGAGAAGCGGCTTTAAATCAGGCTGCCTCAGGCAGACAAAAATCAGCCGCGCCTTTTTAACAACTTCTTCTGTTGTCCGGCACACATGCGCGCCGGGAAAATCTGCTTTCAACTGTTGTGCTTTTTCAATCGTACGGTTATACAGGAAGATGTTTTCCGGCGCAACAGCAGAAGTGGATAGCAGTGCTTCTGCTAAAACAGTGCCGATACTTCCAGTCCCGATGATCCCGATTTTCATAATGGATGCTCCTTTCTTGTTCACTTGTTATCTGTACGTCCGTAATTAAAAATTATGCTAGCAGAAGGGAAGGGAAATCGATGAACGTGCAGGAAATGATCAAAAAGTACAAAGTTCCGGCTGCTGGTGGACTAGCGCTGGCCATGTTTTGGCTGTATGGATTAACAGAAGAAGATCCTATCCCCCCTGCATCAGAGCCCGCTGCGGTAGAAGAGGTTCAGGTGGAGACTGATGCCGAAGCAATACTCGAGGAAGCAGCACCACCTGTTGAAGTAGCTATTGATGTAAAGGGAGCGGTTTCCATGCCGGGCATTTACATGATGTCGAGTGACGAACGAGTCAATGACGCCATTAACAAAGCCGGCGGATTAACGGAACAGGCGGAAGCCGCTGCAGTGAATTTAGCGCAAAAAGTCCAGGACGAAATGGTTATTTATGTGCCTGCAAAAGGAGAAGAGGTCCCGGCTGTTCAGACAATGCCTGTGCCATCGTCCGGTTCAGCGGCAGGCACAGAGCAATCCTCCGTCATCAATATTAATACAGCTGATTCAACCGCACTGCAGGAGCTGCCTGGCATCGGTGAATCAAAAGCTCAAGCCATTATTGACTTTAGAGAAACAGACGGTCCATTTACAGCTGTAGAAGATTTAAAGAATATCTCCGGCATTGGTGATAAAACATTCGAAAAGCTGGCGCCGCTTATTACGATTAAATAAAGGAATTTGACGAATGGAAAGACGTGCCGATAAACTAAAAGAATAAACCGGCCGCAGACCGGAAAAGACAGAAAAGAGGGTTTTTGAAATGGAACGAAAAAGCTGGGATGATTATTTTTTGAATATTGCGGACGTTGTTGCTACACGCTCAACCTGTAACCGGCTCAATGTCGGCTGTGTCATCGTAAAAGACAAGCACATCGTGTCAACCGGATATAACGGGTCAATTCACGGACATGAGCATTGTCAGGAAGCGGGCTGCCTATTATCTGATCAAGGGAGATGTATACGCTGTCTGCATGCGGAACTAAATGCAGTGCTTCATGCGGAGCGGGATAAATTAAAAGGATCTGCTGCGTACGTCACACATGAACCATGTGAAAATTGTGCGAAAACACTGGCGCAAGCTGGTGTAGCGCGCATTATTTACCGAAATGCGTACCCGAATAAGTGGAACAGCCACTTTTTGAAAAATATTGAAGTTGTTCATGTCCCAATAGAATAAAAGGATGGTGTTGTATGCCTCTTCTTCATATGAGCATTGCTGCCCTTGCGGCGATTTTGTTCGCCGTACATGCATCGCAGCCTGTTGTAATGCTGCTTTTTATGACAGGAGGCATTTTGCTTTTTAAAGTTAATGTAAATACGCGAATGTGGATGATCGGCACTTTTTTTTTATTTTTCATGACCACGTCTATTCATGAATCAAGTCCCGAATCCGCTTTTACCGGTTTAGAAACGGAATGGACCGTTTCATTTACAGATGATTTGCGAATTGATGGAGACTGGTTGAATACAGGTGTGATAGAAATACCGTCCAAAGAGGCGCTTAGACTAACTTACCGCCTTCAATCAAAGGAAGAAAAAGAACTTCTGAACGAGAAGTTAGTGCCGGGCTTCACGTGCCGCATTCAGGCAGAAGCATCCCTTCCAAATGAAGCAAGAAATCCAGGGGAATTTAACTACCGTTCCTATTTGGCAGCAAGCCAGACTTTTTTTGTATTAACACCTAAAGAAATCTCTTTAGAGCATTGTGTGATGAATCATTCAATCCGTTATCTGCCTGCAGCGTGGCGTGTAGCTGCATTGACTCGGATTAAGGAGAACTTTCCGGCTCCGCTTTCTTTTGTGGCAGCCGCGCTGTTATTTGGTGACCGTTCATCCGGTTCAGAAGAGGTGACAGAAGACTATGAACGCCTTGGGATTGTACACATCTTATCCATCTCCGGACTGCATGTTACACTGTTGACAGGGCTTCTTTTTTACCTGTTGATCCGGATTGGAATAACCAGAGAACGCGCAAGGCTGATCCTTTTGGCTGCACTGCCTCTTTACGCACTGCTGGCAGGTGCTTCTCCACCAGTGATTCGTGCCTGCCTGATGACAGGGGCTATTTTATTCACCGCTTCTAGCAATATAAAGCTGCAGGCATCTTCTGCACTTGGCGCTGCTTTTTTAATCATGACGCTTCTAAATCCGTATAGTGTATTTCAAGCTGGTTTTCAGCTTTCGTTTCTTGTCACCTTTGCGCTTGTTTTATCATCGGGCGTCATCTTAAAAAGGGCTCGGAATGCAATTGAATTATCATTGTCTGTCTCCATTTTGTCACAGCTTGCGGCGCTGCCTGTGCTGCTCGTACACTTTGCAGAACTGTCGATTATTGCTCCTATAGCTAACCTCTTATTTGTACCGTTTTATTCACTCCTTATGCTGCCGCTCTTGCTCCTGTTATTTTTTCTTTCATTTTTTATTCCGATTGCTTTTTTCTCCAGTCTTGCCAATGGGCTTTTAATGAAAATGGACAAGCTGGCCGCGGTCATGGCCGATGTTCCATTTGCTGTGATTGTGACGGGGCAGCCTGATATGAAAACAGCTGTTATTCTTGCCATAGCGTCAATTGGATCCTTTTTGCTTTGGGAAATCACAAAAAATGTGAAAAGCAGCCTTTTTGTTTGCAGCCTTCTGCTGTCGGGCATCATCTTGTCAAACCGTTATTCGTCAGAGGGGGAAGTCACATTTCTGGACGTCGGCCAGGGCGACAGCATTTTTATAAAATTGCCTCGTAATCAAGGGACATATTTGATTGATACCGGCGGCCGGGTGCCATTCGAAAAAGAAGAATGGACGGAGCGGCAAGGGGGCTTTTCGGTCGGGAAAGATACGATCGTTCCCTTTTTAAAAAGAAAAGGCATAACAAAGCTGGATAAGCTGATTATTACCCATGCGGATTTTGATCATGCCGGTGCAGCAGCGGAAGTGCTTGAGAAAATTCCTGCGAAAGAAATCATCATTTCGCCTGGATCAGGAGAAGGTGATGTGATGTCTGGTATCATCCGAACAGGGATAAAGGTTCGGGAAGGAGCGGAAGGAGAAAGCTGGGAGATAGAGGATGCGTTTTTTCAATTTTTAGCACCGAATGACCGGGAGTATGAAGGCAATGACGATTCACTCGTGCTATATGCAAAAATCGGCGGGAAAACGTGGCTGTTTACCGGCGACCTGGAAGAAGAAGGGGAAAATGAGCTTATGAAACGATATAACCTTGATATTGACTGGCTGAAAGTCGGTCACCACGGAAGCAAAACATCTTCGTCGCCTCCATTTATCAAGGCGGTCAAACCTGAATTTGCGGTCATCTCAGCTGGTGTGAATAATCGCTACGGTCATCCCCATAAAGAAGTAACCGGCACACTGGCTAAAGAAGGTGTAAAGCTCTATCGTACAGATAAACAAGGAGCAATTACGTTCAAATTTGATGGGGAAAAGAGCGAGGTTAAAACAACCATTCCGTTCAAATAAAAAAATCCGCCTGCATGTGCAGGGCGGATTTTCCTTTCGATGTATCAGCCAACCAGCTGAATCACAGTGGCAAGAATGAACATCGTCGCAAAGAAACCGAATGAAGCAATAAAGCCTACTCCGGAGTCTACTGCATCGTTACGTTTTGATTGGACATTTTTTTCGAAATCGTTCATAACTACCCCTCCTATTTCACTCTAAGTATAGACAATGAAAGCGGAAAAATCTAGACTATGCAGCGCATTTAAGAAAAAGTCGACACAGAATGTTCACATTTTAAAAAGAGTTGCTGCGCCTTGCGATTTGATGTTGTTTTTTCTAAAATGAAAACAGAAACAGAATGGAGTCGAGTGAATGGATGTATTAAAAGAATTAAAAAGCGGTCGTTTTCGTTCCGTGTATTTGCTGTACGGACCGGAGCAATATTTTATAGAACAAGCAAGGCAGCTGCTTATTAAAAGCGCATTGAACGGGGATAACATCGATCTAAATGTGACGTCATTTGATATGACAGAAGTACCGGTAGATGCAGCCATTGAAGAAGCGGAAACACTGCCATTTCTCGGTGACCAAAAGCTTGTTTTCGTTCAAAATCCACTTTTTTTCACAGCGGAAAAAGTGAAAATTGAGCATGACGTAAAGAAATTGGAACAGTATTTAAATGATCCTGCCCCGTTTACAATTCTTGTTTTTCAAGGAAGATTTGAGAAATTGGATGAACGGAAAAAAATAACGAAACTGATAAAAAAGCAGGCGGGCGTGCTGGAAGCAAAACGTCCGGCTGAGCGAGAACTAGCGGGCTGGATTAAAAGCAAAGCAGCAGAAGAAGGGGCTGTAATAGAAGATTCAGCCATTCAGCAGCTTTTAGCGATTGCTGGTTTCCATTTATCAGTTCTGGCCATGGAAATTGCTAAGCTCGCCCTTCATGCCGGCGAAGGGAATGAAATAACAGAAGAGCATGTGACGACATTAACGGCACGCACGCTTGAAAGTGATATTTTTCGTCTCGTTGACCGGATTGTGACAGGCCATTTGCAGGAAGCGCTCCGGATTTATTACGACTTGATTCGGCTGAATGAAGAGCCTTTGAAAATTTTAGCAGTCGTTGCCGGCCAGTTCAGGCTTATTTATCAAGTAAAAGAATTTACAAAAAAAGGGTATGGGCAGCAACAAGTAGCTGGCCAGCTGAAGGTGCATCCCTTTCGTGTAAAAATAGCTGCAGGACAGGCGCGTGCATTTTCTGAAAGCCAGCTTGCTGTGATTATGCAGCTGCTTGCAGAGAGCGATTACGAAATGAAAAGCAGCGGCATGGAAAAAAAAATGATTATTGAAATGTTTTTTTTCCGTCTGCAGACAATGATGAAGACAAAATAAAAAAAGTGTCCAGAATGGACACTTTTTTTATTAGTTAGCCAACTGTTTCATAAGACGGCTTTTTTGACGGTTCGCAGCGTTTTTGTGGATAAGGCCTTTTGCTGCAGCTTTATCTAGTTTGCTGACTGCTTGTACAAGCAGTTCTTTTGCGTTTTCGTCATTATTAGCAGCTGCTGTTTCGAACTTTTTCACTGCGCTGCGCATAGCTGATTTAGCTTGCGTGTTGCGTGCTGAACGAATTTGAGCAGTTTTTGTGCGTTTGATGGCAGATTTAATATTTGGCATTTACTGTCACCTCCTAAAAATGGATCGAACTTTTATTCGTACCCGATTATCAATCATTATTGAATTAAACAACAAGAAGTATTTTAGCAAAGGAATAAAAGAAATGCAATAGGAATCGGGTGTAAAGGAATAAACTTTTACACTCATGGGCAAACTGTGAAAAAAATGGAGGGTCAAACGAATGAAAAAATGGTCGCCTCGCACCGATTTAGCACTGGAGTCCGCTTTAATTGCCGAACAGCAAAATGGCGGTAAAGTTGAAGGAATCACATTAAAAGAAGAAGAAAAAGAAGAAACTAAAGTGACGACAGTCGAAATCACAGAAGGAGCAGAGAGGATAACCGGAAGAAAAGCGGGACATTATGTAACAATCGAATCCGCTGACTTGCGTAAATCGGATTCATCGCGCCATGCGGCGATCAGCCGGGTTGTCGCAGAAGAAATCCGTTTATTTGTACAAGGAGCCGGACTGTCACAGAATGCATCTTGTTTAATTGCCGGACTCGGGAATGAGCTTATTACACCTGATTCACTTGGGCCGCGTGTGACAGACCGCCTCATTGTCACCAATCATTTATTCAAGCTGCACCCCGAACACGTTCAAAACGGATATCGTCCTGTCAGTGCGATTTCTCCTGGAGTTATGGGCATGACTGGAATTGAAACGGGAGATATTTTGCTCGGACTGATCGAACGCGAGAAGCCGGATTTCCTAATTGTCATTGATGCGCTCGCGTCCCGTTCGATTGAACGGCTGAACGCGACTATTCAAATGACTGATGCCGGCATACAGCCAGGTGCAGGTATTGGAAACAGGCGAAAAGAAATTAGCCGCCATACAGCAGGTATTCCTGTCATTGCGATCGGTATTCCAACGGTTATTGATGCGGTGACGGTCACACGTGATGCTATAGAAATGGTCATGAAGCATTTACAAGAAAAAAGCGGCCGGGAGGATGACAGTTGGAAACGGTCGTTTTTAGGAAATATCGGACTGCTCGATGAAAATGAAAAACATCAATTGATTAATGATGTTTTAACACCAGCCGGCTTAAATATGATCGTGACGCCAAAAGAAGCTGATTTGTTTATTCATGGAGCAGCAGCGATTATTTCGAGCGCATTGAACGAGGCGCTTCATGATAGGCCGCCGGAAGAAACACGCTCTTTTTTTGCAGGCTGAAATCATGGTCTGCTTTTTTTATTTTGTGCATAAGGTAAAAGGACAAGAGTTAAAAAGGGGATGGCGACGATCCTTTTGCACAAAAAAAAGCAGACACCATTTTGGCTTGTTCCGGCTTATGCCTGTTTAGTTGTTATGCCGCTTTGGACAGCGGGATTTTTAACGGTGATGCCGTTTTCTTATCACTTTACTTCTGAATCCATGAGCCGGGCAGCGGCAGAAATTCCAGCCGCTTCTTTTTATGAGCTTCTTCACATTGAAAATCATGCATTCCGTTCTGTTATGGAACCGGAGCAAAGCACTATCGGATGGGTAGATGCTGCTTTTCAGTCCGCTGCCGGCATTAGTTTGCGTGATCCGCGGACGTTTCTTGGAAAAGAGCTGCCGGGCTTTTCGATTTATGACGGCCAAATTTTAATTGCCGGGGAAGGAACCGATTATACAACGATGCCGGTCGAATCAAATGAACCGGATGATCTCCCGGTTCCACAAGCGCCGGATGCAGGGCCGAACGAGCCGGATACCGATACGCCGGCAATAGAAGAAAAAGAGGTTCTTCTCTATTTCACTCACACGTCTGAGTCATTTACACCGAAAAATGGACAAGACCCTGTTAATATTACAGAAGTGGGAACGATGATTGCGGAAAATTTAGAATCAAAAGGGATAGGTGTTTCGATAAATAAAACAAATATTGGCGCGCTGCTCAACAAAAAAGGAAAAAAATACAGCGCTTCGTATGAAGAATCACGGGCGGTCGTGGCTGCTGTTCAAAAAGGTGAGCCGACTTTATCCTATCTGGTCGACATTCATCGTGATTCACAAGGAAAATCAATTACAACAACCGAAATAAACGGGCAAATGATGGCGAAAACCGTTTTTGTCGTTGGTGGTGAGCATCCTGGATACGAAGAGAATGCCCGGTTTGCCTCAGCGCTCCACAAGCTTTTTGAACAATATTATCCCGGTCTTTCGCGTGGCGTTATCGTTAAATCCGGCAGTCAGACGAACGGGAAATTTAATCAGGATCTATCAAATCGAGCGATGCTCATTGAAATGGGCGGCATTGAAAATACTCGTGAAGAACTCGAACGGAGCGCGGCTGCTTTTGCCGATGTATTGGCCCGTTTTGTCAAATCGGAACAAAATGAATAGTCTGTTCGTTCAATGTTCGTTGTCAATTGCATAGTGCGCTGATATAATCACAATAGTATATATGTGCCGATAACAGGAGTGAACATTGACATGAACAACAACGACCGACTAGAACGGCAAGAGCGTATTCGTAATTTCTCGATCATTGCCCACATTGATCACGGGAAATCAACGCTCGCAGACCGTATTTTAGAGCAAACGAAAGCATTGACTGCACGTGAAATGAAAAGCCAGCTTCTTGATTCAATGGATCTTGAACGGGAGCGGGGCATTACGATTAAATTAAATGCTGTGCAGCTGAATTACACAGCAAAAGACGGACAGGAATATATTTTTCATTTGATTGATACACCAGGACACGTCGATTTTACGTATGAAGTATCAAGAAGCCTCGCTGCATGCGAAGGGGCGATTCTTGTTGTGGACGCGGCGCAGGGCATTGAAGCGCAGACGCTTGCAAACGTCTATTTGGCCCTTGATAACGACCTTGAAATCTTGCCAGTAATCAACAAAATTGATTTGCCGGCCGCAGAACCGGAGCGTGTCCGGAAAGAAGTAGAAGATGTCATCGGCATTGATGCTTCAGAAGCGGTGCTCGCTTCCGCCAAAGCCGGTATCGGCATCGAAGACATTTTGGAACAGATCGTTGAAAAAGTGCCGGCGCCGACGGGGGATCCGGATAGTCCGCTCAAAGCCCTGATTTTCGACTCGATCTATGATGCGTACCGTGGCATCATAGCCTATATCCGCGTTGTGGATGGCACGGTCAAAGTCGGCGATAAAGTGAAAATGATGGCGACCGGGAAAGAATTTGAAGTGACTGAAATTGGTGTTTTCACACCGAAAACAACGCAGCGCAAAGAATTAACAGTAGGCGATGTTGGCTACCTGGCCGCTGCGATTAAAAATGTCGGTGATACGCAGGTTGGTGATACGATCACATCGGCAAAAAACGGGGCAACAGAAGCGCTTGCCGGTTACCGAAAACTCAATCCAATGGTATATTGCGGTCTTTATCCGATTGATGCCTCTAAATACAATGATTTACGTGACGCACTTGAAAAGCTTGAATTAAATGATTCTGCCCTTCAATACGAACCGGAAACATCACAGGCACTCGGATTCGGTTTCCGCGGTGGTTTCCTCGGTCTTTTGCATATGGAAATTATTCAGGAGCGGATTGAACGTGAATTTAAAATTGATTTGATTACAACAGCACCGAGCGTTATTTATCAAGTGACGATGACAGATGGGGAAGAACTTCGCATTGATAACCCGTCTGATATGCCGGATCCGCAAAAAATTGCTCGCGTGGAAGAACCATACGTTAAAGCATCCATTATTGTCCCTAATGATTTTGTCGGCACCGTGATGGAACTGGCGCAAGGTAAACGTGGTATCTTTATCGATATGCAGTACCTTGATACGAACCGTGTCAGCGTTGTTTATGAAATGCCGCTGTCTGAAATCGTCTATGATTTCTTTGATCAGCTGAAATCAGGCACGAAAGGCTACGCATCATTTGATTATGAGCTGATCGGCTACAAAGAGTCGAAACTGGTGAAAATGGACATCCTTCTTAATGCAGAAAACGTTGATGCTCTCAGCTTTATCGTTCACCGTGATTTTGCGTACGAACGTGGAAAAATCATCGTTGAAAAGCTGAAAGAGCTTATTCCGCGCCAACAGTTCGAAGTGCCGATTCAAGCAGCGATCGGCAACAAAATTGTTGCCCGGTCTACCATTAAAGCGATGCGTAAAAACGTGTTGGCTAAATGTTACGGCGGAGACATTTCCCGGAAACGAAAACTGCTCGAAAAGCAAAAAGAAGGAAAAAAACGCATGAAGCAGGTCGGCTCAGTCGAAGTACCGCAAGAAGCGTTTATGGCTGTATTAAAAATGGACGATCAAACGAAATAACAAGAAGGTGTCCGATCCCGGGCACCTTTCCTTTGTGTATTAGAAAGGCGTGAACAGAATGACGAAAGCCGCTTACATTCATATTCCTTTTTGCCATCACATTTGCCATTACTGTGATTTTAATAAAGTATTTATGAAAAATCAGCCGGTGGAGCAATATTTGAACTGCCTAGACCGAGAAATGAGCATGGCGGCATTTGTTACAGGTTATAAAACAATTTTTGTCGGCGGTGGCACGCCGACGTCACTCAATGCGCAGCAGCTGTTCTTTTTAGTAGACTCCATTCACAACAGGCTTCCCCTGCTGCCGGATGCGGAATATACTTTTGAAGCAAATCCGGGTGATTTAACACCGGAGAAATTGCGTATCTTAAAAGAAGGAGGCGTCAATCGGCTTAGCATTGGCGTGCAGTCATTCAATGATGCCCACTTAAAACGGATTGGCCGCACTCATACAAAAGAAGACGTTTTACGAACCGTTCGTGACGCGGAAAAAGCCGGCTTTGATAACTTGAGCATTGATTTAATTTACGGTTTGCCAGAGCAGACGGTGGAGGACGCAGCTGATACTGTTAAGCAGGCACTTGGACTTGGTTTGCCGCACTATTCAGCTTATTCATTGATTATTGAACCCAAAACGGTTTTTTATAATTTAATGGCGAAAGGAAAACTGCCGCTTCCAAAAGAAGAATCCGAAGCAGATATGTACGAAGCAGTCATGCGGGAAATGGCTGCAGGCGGGCTTAATCAATATGAAATCAGCAATTTCGCCCGTCCAGGGTTTGAAAGCCTGCATAATTTAACGTATTGGAACAACGATGAATATTATGGGTTCGGCGCCGGTGCTCATGGGTATGTAAATGGAGAACGATATGCAAACTTTGGTCCATTAAAAAAATATATGGAGCCGATTGAACGTGCACGGTGGCCGCGTATAACAAACCAAAAAGTGACGAAACGAGAACAGATGGAAGAAGAAATGTTTCTCGGCCTTCGAAAAATGGAGGGCGTGTCCATTTCATCATTTGAAAGTAAATACAGCGAAAATCCGCTTCGCTTTTTTCATGAAGCAATCACAGACATGACAGATCGGGGGCTGCTTGAAATAAAAGCTAATTCAATTCGTCTGACCCATAGCGGAAAGTTTTTAGGCAATGAGGTCTTTCAATCTTTTTTAATTTAGTCGAAAATATGAGCGTACTCGTTGACAGACAACCAGGATTTTGATAATTTAAATGTAGATTTAGCACTCGAACATAAAGAGTGCTAACAGAGGTGATGAATGTGCTGACAGACCGCCAACTTTTCATCTTGCAAATTATAATTGATGACTTTATTCGTTCGGCTCAGCCAGTCGGGTCACGCAACCTTGCTAAAAAAGACGACGTTTCATACAGTCCCGCTACAATTCGAAATGAAATGGCAGATCTTGAAGAGATGGGGTTTTTAGAAAAAACGCATACGTCATCCGGACGTGTCCCATCTGAAAAAGGATACAGATATTATGTGGATCATTTGCTGTCGCCCGGGTCACTTCGACGCAGCGAACGGACGGCGATTCATTCTATTTTTGCTGACAGGCAGGAAGGGCTTGAAAAAGCCGTTCAAAATGCCGCGACAATTTTATCGGAGCTGACCAGCTATACATCGATCGTTCTTGGTCCAAGATTTAATGACCACAAAGTTAGGAATTTGCAGATTATTCCAATTGATACTCGGTCGGCTGTAGCCATTATTGTGACCGATACGGGGCACGTTGAAAACAGGATTTTTTCATTGCCGGAAGGAATTGAACCGGAGGACATTGAAAAAATGGTCAATATTTTAAATGATCGACTGACCGGTGTTCCACTGTCGGAGCTTCGGCAAAAAATTTACAAAGAAACAACGGAATTAATGAGGCGTCATCTTCACAATTACGAAGCGGTGCTGCATATGTTTGCGGAAGCATCTGCGGGTTCGCCGATTGGCAAGCTGTTTATCGGAGGCAAAACAAATATCTTCAATCAGCCGGAATTTCGTGATGTGGAAAAAGTGCGTCTTGTCATGGACATGATGGAAAAAGAACATGATATGTATGAGTTGATCCGTCCGACTGAATCCGGTGTGCAAGTTAAAATCGGTACGGAAAATGCAGAGCAGGCAATGGAAGACTGCAGTTTAATTACGGCGTCCTATTCTGTCGGCAATGAACCGGTTGGTACTATTGCCATTCTCGGTCCGAAACGAATGGAGTATTCTCGTGTCATTACACTTGTTGATTTTTTAAGTCATGACATGACTAATGTACTGACACGTCTTTACAATACGCGAACTTAAATTGATGACTAGAAATGTTGGAGGTGGCATCAGTGGCAGAAGAGCAAAAGCCATTGACGGAAGAAAAGCCGATTGATCAAACGGCTTCTTCCGAAGAAGAAAACGGGTCCGTTGAAATGGAAGAAACGATTATTGAAGAAGTAATTGAGGAATCGAAAGAAGAACAGCTTCAAAAGCAGCTGGATGAATCAGAAAACCGCTATTTGCGCTTGCTAGCGGATTTTGATAATTTCCGGCGCCGGGCAAACCTGGACCGGGAAGCGCTGGAAAAATATCGTGCACAAAAATTAGTAACCGAACTTTTGCCGGTGCTTGATAATTTTGAGCGGGCGCTGCAAGTAACGCCTGAACACGATGAAACAAAATCAGTGCTTCAAGGCATGGAAATGGTCTACAAAACACTCGTAACGGCTCTTGAAGGAGAAGGGGTGGAAACAATTGAAACGGTGGGTAAGCCGTTTGATCCGACAGTCCATCAAGCAGTTATGACAGACAGTGATGAATCGGCAGAACCTAATTCGGTTTTAGCTGAGCTTCAAAAAGGATATAAGCTAAAAGACCGGGTGATCCGCCCATCTATGGTAAAAGTGAATCAATAATATTTTGATAAGCAATGATTTCAGGAGGGAATTTTAAAGATGAGTAAAATTATCGGTATCGACCTTGGAACAACAAACTCTTGCGTAGCAGTACTTGAAGGCGGAGAAGCAAAAGTCATCCCAAATCCGGAAGGCAACCGTACAACGCCATCTGTTGTCGCATTTAAAAATGAAGAGCGCCAAGTAGGGGAAGTAGCAAAACGCCAGGCAATTACAAACCCGAATACAATTATTTCGATTAAGCGCCATATGGGGACAAACCATAAAGAAACAATCGAAGGCAAAGACTATTCACCGCAAGAAATTTCTGCAATGATTTTGCAGCATTTAAAAGCGTATGCGGAAGATTATCTTGGGGAAAAAGTCGACAAAGCGGTTATTACAGTACCTGCTTATTTTAATGATGCAGAACGCCAAGCAACAAAAGATGCTGGTAAAATTGCCGGTCTTGAAGTAGAGCGCATCATTAATGAGCCAACGGCAGCAGCGCTTGCATATGGAATGGATAAAACAGACCAAGATCAAACGATTCTCGTGTACGACCTTGGCGGCGGTACATTTGACGTGTCTATTCTTGAGCTTGGCGATGGTGTCTTTGAAGTGCTTTCAACTGCCGGTGACAACCGTCTGGGCGGGGATGACTTTGATGAAGTGATCATTGATTATCTTGTCAATGAATTCAAAAAGGACAACGGCATCGACTTGTCAAAAGACAAAATGGCCATGCAGCGTTTGAAAGATGCGGCTGAAAAAGCGAAAAAAGATTTGTCTGGCGTGACATCGACGCAAATTTCGCTTCCATTTATTACAGCAGGAGAAGCAGGACCGCTCCATCTTGAAACAACATTATCACGCGCAAAGTTTGATGAATTGTCATCAAGCCTTGTCGAACGTACAATGGGTCCTGTCCGCCAAGCGCTACAAGATGCGGGCAAATCAAATGCGGAAATTGATAAAGTGATTCTTGTTGGGGGCTCTACACGGATTCCAGCTGTACAAGAAGCAATTAAAAAGCAAACTGGCCAAGAACCGCATAGAGGCGTGAATCCAGATGAAGTCGTTGCGATGGGTGCAGCGATTCAAGGCGGCGTACTTACAGGCGATGTGAAAGACGTTGTTCTTCTTGACGTTACACCACTTTCACTCGGTATTGAAACAATGGGCGGCGTGTTTACGAAGCTGATTGACCGTAACACAACGATTCCAACTTCGAAGTCGCAAGTGTTCTCAACAGCTGCAGATAACCAGCCTGCTGTCGACATTCATGTGCTTCAAGGGGAACGCCCAATGTCAGCAGACAACAAAACACTTGGCCGTTTCCAGCTTTCAGACATTCCACCGGCGCCACGCGGCATTCCGCAAATCGAAGTAACGTTTGATATCGATAAAAACGGAATCGTGAATGTAAAAGCAAAAGACCTTGGCACACAAAAAGAACAAAATATTACGATCCAGTCTTCTTCAGGCTTGTCAGATGAAGAAATCGACCGCATGGTAAAAGAAGCGGAAGAAAATGCGGATGCCGATAAGCAGCGCAAAGAAGAAGTAGAACTTCGCAACGAAGCGGACCAGCTTGTTTTCACAACAGAAAAAACAGTGAAAGAGCTTGAAGACAAAGTTGATGAAGCAGAACTTCAAAACGCGACGGAAGCGAAAGATGCCTTGAAAGAAGCGATTGAAAAAGGCGATCTTGAGGACATCCGTGCAAAACGGGATGCGTTAAACGAAATCGTGCAGGCTTTATCTATGAAACTGTATGAAGAAGCGGCGAAAGCAGCCCAGGAACAGCAAGGAGCAGAAGGCGCACCAAAAGATGACGGTGTGGTTGATGCGGAATTTGAAGAAGTCGACGATTCAAAAGATAAAAACTAAGCGCCAGCTACACGAAAAAGTCAAAGTCAGCGGTTTTCCGGCTTTGGCTTTTTTCGTGAAACAATTTACCATCTAAAGGCCGATGTATGTTAAAATAGCGGTTATGTGAATGAAACGGGAGTGAAAACGGTGAGCAAACGGGATTATTATGAGGTATTAGGTATTGAGAAAAGTGCGCCTAAAGATGAAATTAAAAAAGCATATCGGAAGCTGTCAAAAAAATTTCATCCAGATATTAATAAAGAGCCAGGTGCAGACGAAAAATTCAAAGAAATCTCTGAAGCATATGAAGTGTTAAGTGACGATTCAAAAAAAGCCCAATATGATCAATTTGGCCACGCAGGTCCTCAGCAGGGTGGTTTTGGCGGCGGTGGATTCTCTGGCTTTGGCGGCGGATTTGATGATATTTTCAGCACATTTTTTGGCGGCGGCGGCGGTGGACGCAGACGCGATCCGAATGCGCCGCGTCAAGGAGATGATCTTCAATATACGATGGCATTGTCATTTGAAGAAGCGGTTTTTGGCGTGGAAAAAGATATTACGATTCCAAAAGAAGAAGAGTGCGGAACATGCCATGGCAGCGGTGCAAAACCAGGAACGTCTCCTGAAACGTGCTCGCATTGTGGCGGCGTGGGCCAGGTAAATGTGGAACAAAACACGCCATTTGGCCGTGTAGCGACACGCCGCACATGTCATCATTGCAGCGGTACAGGCAAAATGATCAAAGAAAAATGTTCAACATGCGGCGGTGACGGCCGTGTAACAAAAAATAAGACGATTAATGTAAAAGTTCCAGCAGGTATTGATGAAGGACAGCAAATTCGTTTATCCGGACAAGGTGAAGCCGGCATAAATGGTGGACCAGCAGGTGATTTGTACGTTGTTTTCCGTGTGCGGGAACATGAATTGTTTGAGCGGGATGGCGATGATATCTATTGTGAAATGCCAATCACATTCGTCCAGGCAGCGCTTGGTGATGAAATTGAAGTACCGACCGTTCACGGCAAAGTGAAGCTGAAAGTGCCTGCGGGTACACAAAGCGGAACGAGATTCCGTCTTCGTGGCAAAGGCGTGGCAAACGTCAGAGGTTTCGGAACAGGCGATCAGCACGTTCATGTCAAAGTAATCACACCGGTTAAATTAAATGAAAAGCAAAAGCAGCTTCTTCGTGAGTTTGCGGAAGTAAGCGGTGAACAGCCAAGCGAAGAAGATGGCTTTTTCGATAAAGTCAAACGCGCGCTCAAGCGTGACTAAATGGCATGATGGGAGCTGACACAAATGAAGTGGTCAGAAATTTGCATTGAAACCGTAAACGATGCAGTCGAGCCGATTTCGAATATTTTACATGAAGCGGGTGCAAGCGGCGTTGTCATTGAAGACCGTGCTGAACTGGACAAAAAACGAGAAAGCGGCCTTTTTGGCGAATTGTACGAACTGAATCCCAGTGATTATCCGGATGAAGGCGTGGCCGTTAAAGCGTATTTGCCGGTAAATAGCTTTTTACAAGAAACTGTTGATGATATTACAGCGGCTGTGAAAAATTTATCTGTTTATCAAATTGATACGGGAAAGCTTGGTGTATCAGTCAGTGAAGTGCATGAAGAAGACTGGGCAACCGCGTGGAAACAATATTACAATCCGGTTAAAATTTCTGAAAAATTCACGATTGTTCCAACATGGGAAGATTATGAACCTTTTTCAACGGACGAACTGATTATTGAACTAGACCCGGGCATGGCGTTTGGGACGGGCACTCATCCAACAACGGTTATGTGCTTGCAGGCACTTGAGCGGTTTGTACAGCCGAATCAACATATTGTAGATGTCGGAACCGGCTCCGGTGTGTTAGCCATTGGCGCCGCGCTGCTGGGTGCTTCTCGTGTCACAGCGCTTGATTTAGATGAAGTAGCGGTATCGGCGGCTCGTCAAAACGTTGCGTTAAATCGTGTGGAAAATATTGTATCTGTTTCTAAAAATAATTTAATTGACGGAATTGATGAGCAGCCGGACGTGATTGTATCGAATATTTTGGCGGAAGTGATCATTTCTTTTACAGATGATGTTGCCTCTATTTTGCTGCCGGGTGGATTCTTCATTGCATCAGGGATCATCGGGCAGAAAAAAGACGACGTCCGTAAAGCGATGACAGCTGCCGGCTTGGTTATCGAAGAAACCGTCGTGATGGAAGACTGGGTATGCATCGTCGGCAAAAAAGCGGAATAATTGAGGTGCAAAAATGCAGCGATATTTTTTAACAAACGAGCAGGATGAACAAAATATCCTATTTTCAAAAGAAGATATCCACCACATCCGCCGCGTTATGCGCATGGAAGAAGGCGATCATGTTTATACCGTGTTTCCAGATGGCAGGGCGGCTGTGGCTGTGCTGACAAATGTAACGGATACGTCTATTGTTGCGAAAGTGGAAGAGTGGCTGGCACACTCGGCTGAATTGCCGGTAGAAGTTGTTCTGGCGTGCGGTCTTGTGAAAGGCGATAAATTCGATTATATTATACAGAAAGGAACAGAACTCGGCGCTGCCGGGTTTGTTCCATTTGAAGCCGAACGTTCGATTGTAAAGTGGGACCTTAAAAAAGGAGCCAAAAAAATAGAACGATGGCAAAAGATTGCTAAAGAAGCAGCTGAACAGTCTCATCGAAATCGGATTCCGGCTGTGGCAGAGCCGATGTCAGTTACACAAATTATTGAGCATGGAAACATGTTTGATGTAAAACTATTTGCTTATGAAGAAACTGCTAAATCCGGGGAAATGCCTGCTTTTTATGAGGCAGTCAGCGGCTTGGAATCCGGCAGGCGCATGCTCGCTGTTACCGGTCCGGAAGGTGGATTTTCTGAAAAAGAAGCCGCTCGGCTGCAGGGAGCGGGATTTATTCCATGCGCACTTGGGCCGAGAATTTTGCGGGCGGAAACCGCTCCTTTATATGTGCTGTCAGCAGTTTCTTTTTACTTAGAATTGAAGAGGTGATTTACATGCCAACAGTGGCATTTCATACGTTAGGCTGCAAAGTAAACCATTATGAGACAGAAGCAATCTGGCAGCTGTTCGAGCAAAATGGCTACGAGCGGACGGATTTTGAAAAAACATCGGATGTATATGTCATTAATACATGTACGGTGACAAATACAGGAGATAAAAAAAGCCGGCAGGTTATTCGCCGTGCTGTGCGCAAAAATCCGGATGCGGTCATTTGTGTAACAGGCTGTTATGCGCAGACGTCTCCAGCTGAAATTATGGCGATTCCGGGTGTAGATGTCGTCGTCGGCACACAGGACCGAATCAAAATGCTTGAGTATATTGAGCAGTTTAAACAAGAGCGCCAGCCGATCAATGCAGTGGGCAATATTATGAAAAACCGTGTGTATGAAGAATTAGATGTTCCTGCATTTACAGACCGGACACGGGCTTCACTGAAAATTCAGGAAGGCTGCAACAACTTCTGCACATTTTGCATCATTCCTTGGGCGCGCGGCTTAATGCGGTCGCGTGATCCGGAAGAAGTCATCCGCCAGGCGAACCAGCTTGTTCGGTCCGGTTATCAGGAAATTGTCCTGACAGGCATTCATACAGGCGGTTATGGATCTGACTTTAAAGATTATAATCTGGCCATGCTGCTTCGTGACCTGGAAACAAAAGTGCCGGGTTTAAAACGGATTCGTATTTCATCGATCGAAGCGAGTCAGTTAACGGATGAAGTCATTGACGTCATCGACAAGTCCAATATTGTTGTCCGCCATATGCATATTCCGCTTCAATCTGGATCGGATACCGTGTTAAAACGTATGCGCCGTAAATATACAATGGCTGCCTTTGCAGACCGGATCAATCGCTTAAAAGAAGCACTGCCAGGTCTTGCTGTCACGTCAGATGTCATTGTTGGATTCCCTGGTGAAACGGAAGAAGAATTTATGGAAACGTACAATTTCATTAAGGAGCATCAATTTTCCGAGTTGCACGTATTCCCTTATTCCAAACGGACAGGCACACCAGCAGCCCGGATGGACGATCAGGTTCATGAAGAAATCAAAAATGAACGTGTCCACAAACTAATTGCGTTATCAGACCAGCTTGCGAAAGAGTACGCGGCACAATTCGAAAATGAAGTGCTTGAAGTTATTCCGGAGGAGCCTTTTAAAGAAGGCGGCGAAGGGCTTTACAGTGGTTATACTGATAACTATTTAAAAGTGGTTTTCCCGGCAACAGAAGACATGGTTGGGAAAATTGTAAAAGTGAAAGTAACAAAAGCAGGCTACCCATATAATGAAGGGCAGTTTGTTCGCGTGCTTGAAGCAGCAATAGTGTAAAACCGGCGAATCCGCCGGTTTTTTTCGTCTATTTTCTCGCATACCGCTTTGAATGGTGGTAAAATGAAGAGGTACGGACAACTAACTGAAAGGGGATCATTTTAATGATTACCGATACATTTGGAAATATCGCAAAAACAATTGATCATACACTCTTAAAAGCAGATGCAACAAAAGAAGAAGTAGCAAAATTATGCGAAGAAGCAAACCGGCACGGATTTGCTTCTGTCTGCATCAATCCGGCCCGCGTTAAGCAAGCGGCAGAATTGCTTCGTGGATCTGAAGTAAAAGTTTGTACGGTCATTGGGTTTCCGCTGGGTGCAACGATTACCGAAGTAAAGGCGTTTGAAACAAAAACGGCCATTGAGCATGGCGCGACAGAGGTCGACATGGTCATCAACATCGGTGCGTTAAAAGATGGCGCTATAGAAGTGGTTGAAAAAGATATTAAAGCGGTTGTTGCCTCCGCAAAGGGAAAAGCACTCGTGAAAGTTATTATTGAAACGAGCCTTCTCACAGAGAAGGAAAAGAAAACAGCTTGTGAATTAGCAGTAGCAGCAGGTGCGGATTATGTAAAGACATCTACAGGTTTTTCATCTGGCGGTGCAACTGAAAGTGACATTCGTTTAATGCGTGAAACAGTCGGACCAAAAATCGGTGTAAAAGCATCAGGCGGTGTCCGCACACAGCAGGATGCGATGACAATGGTTAAAGCGGGCGCAACACGAATTGGTGCAAGCTCCGGTATTGCGATTGTGACAGGAGTTGAAGGAGAAGCAGGCTACTAATTGTGTATCTTTTGTAAAGAAAGTTTCTTGACCGGGCTGGGAGCATGTATTATAATAGTTCAGTACATGGAATTTCCATCGTAATGTGTTCGGAGGGAGGGAAAAAGAAATGTCAAAAACTGTTGTTCGCAAAAACGAATCGCTTGAGGATGCTCTTCGCCGTTTCAAGAAAACTGTTTCTAAAACTGGCACCCTGCAGGAGTACAGAAAGCGCGAATTTTATGATAAACCAAGCGTGAAACGCAAAAAGAAATCTGAAGCAGCTCGTAAACGTAAGTTCTAAGAGGAGGTTTTTTATGAGTCTTCTCGGACGTCTTAATGACGAGATGAAGCAAGCGATGAAGAACAAAGAGAAAGAAAAACTGACAGTCATCCGCATGCTGAAAGCTGCATTGCAAAATGAAAGCATTAAAGCAGGCGGCCGCGACCTGACGGAAGAGGAAGAACTGACAGTCCTTTCTCGCGAAGTGAAACAGCGCAAAGACTCCCTCCATGAGTTTGAAAAAGCCGGCCGTGAGGATCTTGTGGCCAAAATTCAGACTGAACTGACTTACGTGAACGAATATATGCCGGAACAGCTTTCAGAAGAAGATGTGTCGGCCATTGTTGATGAAACAATCGCTGAAACCGGTGCTTCTGCGAAAGCGGACATGGGAAAAGTGATGGCTTCGCTTATGCCGAAAGTAAAAGGCAAAGCGGATGGATCGCTTGTAAACCGTCTTGTCCAGCAAAAGCTTTCTTAAAAAACTGCCGTCCAATTAGGACGGCAGTTTTTTATTTTAAATTAAAAAAGTACATATTTTTGGACGATATTCAGCTCCAGGCGCCTTACGCTTTTATTATTATGAAACTTTTTGCCTGTTTATTCCGTATAAATGAGAAAGAACCTGCAGAAAGGCGGTGAGACATATTCCAATGAAAAAATGGGCGGGATTGCTTGCAGGCGTTCCATTCCTATTCGCATTTGATGGCAGTGGAAGATTTGTCGATTTTGCCACAAACCCAATTGTTGTTATGATTCTTTTATCGGCTATGCTGACAGGATTTATTTTAGAATTGTTTACGCCGGGCTTTGGAATACCCGGGGCTGTCGGCACGCTTGCATTGATCATTTTTACTGCAGGTCACTTCATGTCAGGGGATGCCGGTATTTTGACAGTGCTGCTCATTGTGGCTGGGGTCGTCTTTATCTTGGCAGAAGTTATTTTGCCGGGTGGAATCGTTGGCTTTATTGGCTTCTTGCTTTTTGCGGCAGGCGTTCTTTTTGCTGGAGCAAGTTTGCTTTGGACAGCCATTTCCCTTTTGATCGCCTTTATGATCGCAACAGCAGCACTGATTTTAATGGTAAAGGTGTTGGGGAAAGAAATGAAATTTTTCAAGAAATTCATTTTAAGCGATTCGACGGATACAGAACGCGGATATGTATCAAACGTTACACGGACAGACTTAATTGGGAAAGTAGGAAGAGCTAAAACGGCACTGCGCCCATCTGGAACGGTTGTGATTGATGGAGAGCGTGTTGATGCTGTCGCAGAAGGTGTTTTCATCGCAGGTGGGAAAGAAGTAGCTGTCGTTAAAACAGAAGGCGTCCGAGTTGTTGTAAGAGAGATTGAATCATAAAGGAGGAATTATTGTATGTTTGCAGGTAATACCATTCTTTTGATTGCAGCCATTGCCGGCGCGATCATTTTACTAAGTATTTTGTTAACTCTCGTCCCGGTTGCGCTTTGGATTTCAGCGCTCGCGGCTGGCGTTAAAATCAGTATTTTCACGTTAATCGGTATGCGTCTTCGCCGTGTTATACCAAATCGAATTGTGAATCCGCTTATTAAAGCATCTAAAGCAGGACTTGGTTTAAATATTAATCAGCTTGAAAGTCATTATTTAGCCGGAGGGAATGTTGACCGTGTTGTCAATGCTTTGATTGCGGCGCACCGTGCAAATATTGAGCTGTCATTTGAGCGTGCCGCTGCGATTGACCTTGCAGGCCGTGACGTGTTGGAAGCTGTTCAAATGAGTGTAAATCCGAAAGTGATCGAAACGCCATTTATTGCGGGTGTGGCGATGAACGGAATTGAAGTAAAAGCAAAAGCGCGGATTACCGTAAGGGCCAATATTGACCGCCTTGTCGGTGGTGCAGGTGAAGAAACAATCGTTGCGCGTGTCGGCGAAGGGATCATTAGTACAATTGGTTCCAGCGAACATCATAAAAAAGTACTTGAAAATCCAGATATGATTTCACAAACTGTCTTAAATAAAGGTCTTGATTCCGGAACGGCTTTTGAAATTTTATCCATTGATATTGCAGACGTGGATATCGGCAAAAATATCGGCGCAGAACTTCAGACGGAACAAGCGGAAGCGGATAAAAACATCGCTCAGGCGAAAGCGGAAGAGCGTCGTGCGATGGCTGTTGCGAAAGAGCAGGAAATGAGAGCGCGCGTTGAAGAAATGCGGGCGAAAGTTGTTGAAGCGGAAGCGGATGTCCCGCTTGCAATGGGTGAAGCGCTTCGTGCCGGAAATATCGGAGTCATGGATTACTTGAACATTCAAAACTTATCCGCGGATACGGACATGCGTGGTGCGATCAGCAGTCTTGGCGACAAGAAAAAAGACCATAAGAATGACTAATTTAACCGTAAGGGGGTCATTGCAATAGAAGCGCTAATATTTGCCGTTATTGCCGGTTTGATCTCGATGTTTTTTAATAAAAATGAGAAGCAGGAAAAATCTAAAAAAAACAAACAAAAAGTAGAGCGGAAAATAAAAGAAATGGCCGGACAAATGGAGCGTAAACCGGCAGAAAAAGCTTCAACTGTTATGCCCTCCATAGAACAAAAGGAGCCATTAGGACCGAAATCCGCAAATAATGAAGAAAAGCCCTCTCGGTCTACACGACCGAAAAGAATAAAGAAAAAAGAACCGATATCTGTTATTGACACGTGGACGGGTGAAGACATGATTAAAGGAATTGTATTGTCAGAAGTGCTTGGACCACCGAAGTCGAAACGCAAAAAGTGATGAGTGCCCCTTTTTTTTCATACATATATGAAAAAGAAAGGGGCGTTTTTTATGAAGTGGATGGGAAAGATGGCCGGTCTGCCGGAAGACGCTGTCGGACGGATTCCGAGGGTTGTCATGATTGGTAATAGCAAAGTAGTTGTTTATAATGCCGAGAAACTAGAACAGTTTACCAATCAGTTCGTACGCATTCAACTGTCGAATGCCACGCTTGAAATACAGGGGAAATCACTGGAAGTATTAGAACTAATGCCTGCTGAAGTGGTGATTGAAGGGGAAATTACTTCGGTTTGTATGAAGGAAAAGAAACGTGGCTGACTTTTTTTTCACTGGTGCAGTAACCGTGTTGATTAGAGGAGAAGAAGCCCCTTTATTTCCAGGCAGACTACATCAACGCGGTGTCACATTAAAAAATCTTCAATACAACCGCCAGAATGAGGTTCGATTTTGCCTGTCCATCCGGGATCTTGGACAGCTCAGGCAGGAAGCAAGGCATTTTTCCGGCACAATTCGATTTGAAGAACGGACAGGTTTTCCATTTTTAAAAAAGCGTCTTTTCCAATATGCCCCATTTTTTTTGGCGAGTATCTGCTTTTTTATTATAATGATTCTTTTGTCTGCGATGATCATTCGAATTGATATACAAGGAGCAGATGCGGAATTGAAAGAGGACGTTCGAGTATTTTTGAAAAAAGAAGGTATTCGTGAGGGGGCAATTCGTTTAAATGATTTAGATGCGGAACAGATTTCCAGGCGTGCCGTTCAAGAAATCCCTGGAATCGTGCGTTTTACAATTGAAAAAAAAGGTGTCGTTTATATCGTTGATGTTTCTGCTGAGAAAAAAGCGGAAAATTCTTTAGCTGGAAGCCGTCATTTAAAAGCATCAAAATCGGGTGTTGTGCATGATTTATTTGTAGAGTACGGGGTATCGAAGATTCGGCGAGGAGATTTTGTGGAGGCTGGGAGCCGATTGATCACGGGGACAAAAAAGAAACCGGCTGCTGGAACAGTAACAGCAGAAACGTGGTACAAGGCAACAGTTACCCTTGGAAACAAGTCATTGAAAACACGAAATGGGGAAAAAAGAAAAAGTATCTTTTTTTCATTTGGAGAAAAAGAATTTAGTTTTTGGACAGCTTCTCCGTTCCAAAAGCCTGTTCAGTCAGAAGAAAACCGTTATTCCCTTCATTTTTTTTCTTATCGATTGCCGGTTTCTTTGCGGACCGAAACATTTTATCCATTAAAGTCAGTTACAACCATTGAATCTGAGGCAGAACAAGAGAAAAGAGCGATTCAGGCAGCGAAAGCCGCCTTAATGGCCAAACTGCCTAAAAAGGCAGTCATAATAGGCGAAAACGTTTTACAGAAGCGGGTTGAAAGTGGTAAAGTAAAGGTGATTATACACTTCCAAGTACTAGAAAATATTGCAATTAACTAATCGTGGCAGCTAAGGAGAATGATTGAATGCAGGAAGAATTGAAGTCAGCAGCCGTCGCTCTTGGCGACCAAAACGAAGCCGTCTTATTATTCGGCGTTTCTGATCGCCATTTAACGATCTTGGAAGAAGAGTTCCACGTATCAATGGTTACACGGGGAGAAGCAGTCCATATATCCGGATCTGCCCAAAACGTTGGAAAAGCACGGGTTGTGGTGGAGCAGCTGCTTGGGGTCATTCGCAAGCAAATCAACATAAGTGAACGTGATGTCATTAATGCGGTTCAAATGGCTAAAAATGGCACGATCGAATATTTAGATGAATTATATGAAGAAGAAATAACAAAAAATGCTAAAGGCAAGTCCATCCGTATTAAAACGCTTGGTCAGCGGGACTATATTGAAGCAATTCGAAGCAAAGACCTCGTTTTTGGTATTGGACCGGCAGGAACTGGTAAAACATATCTTGCTGTTGTGATGGCAGTGCGCGCGTTAAAAAACAGCCGGGTCAAGCGTATTATTTTAACACGTCCGGCAGTTGAAGCAGGCGAAAGCCTTGGGTTTTTGCCAGGAGATTTGAAGGAAAAAGTGGATCCTTATTTGCGCCCGTTATATGATGCACTCCATGACGTTCTCGGGGCAGAGCATACGGATCGGATGATCGAACGCGGAACAATTGAGATCGCGCCGCTCGCCTACATGCGCGGCCGTACACTGGATGATGCTTTTGTTATTTTAGATGAGGCACAAAATACGACCAAAGCACAAATGAAAATGTTTTTAACACGTCTCGGTTTTGGTTCCAAAATGGTTATCACCGGTGACCGGACACAAATTGATTTGCCTAAAGGGGCTGTTTCAGGTCTCGTTTCAGCCGAGCGAATCCTTGAAAATACGCATGGGATTTCGTTTGTACATTTAAATCAAACCGATGTCGTCCGTCATCCACTTGTGGCAAAAATGATTACAGCATATGAAAAAGCAGAAAAAGGAGATGACGGGAATGGTACTCGTCGTTGATTTTTTAGACGAAACAAACCAGCTTGATGAAGGAGCGGAAAAGCTTTCGGGAGAATTGCTGCAGCTTGCGGCAGCGAAAGAATTGGTGCCCGATGGCAGTGAAGTGTCTGTTACGTTTGTGACAAACGACCGGATTCAGGAAATGAACCGAGACTACCGGGAAAAAGATGCACCGACTGACGTCATTTCATTCGCACTTGAGGAAATGGGTGAAGATGAAGTAGTCATTACCGGGGCAGATTCGCCGAGGATTTTAGGCGACATTATCATTTCGATTGATCGAGCAAAAGAGCAGGCAGAAGAGTACGGTCATTCCTTTGAGCGGGAACTCGGTTTTTTAACGGTTCATGGCTTTTTGCACCTGCTTGGTTATGACCATATGAATGAGCAGGATGAAAAAGAAATGTTTGGCCGTCAAAAAGACATTTTGGATGCGTATGGACTTGAAAGATAATCAAACGTTTAATGTAAAAAGACTTTTCTCTTCATTCAGTTTTGCCGGAAATGGTTTGAAACTCGCGTTGCTTGAACCAAATATACGTGTTCACGCTGCTGCAGGTATTTTCGTATCTGCAGCTGGTTTTATTTTTGGGCTGACACGGCTCGAATGGTGTGTGCTTCTTTTAACAATAGCAGGCGTTATTACGCTTGAAATGATGAATACAGCCATTGAAAAAACGGTGGACCTGGTGACTGAGGAATACAGGCCGCTCGCTAAAATGGCGAAGGATCTTGCGGCAGGAGCAGTCCTTGTTTTTGCTTGTGCGGCGATTATAATCGGATGCATTTTATTTATTCCAAAATTTTAACGAGGTGGACAAGATGAATCAACAAAAGCTTATGGAAGCCGCAAAAGAGGCACGTGAAAGAGCGTATGTTCCATATTCGAACTTTAAAGTTGGCGCTGCGCTGTTAACGAAAGATGGACAAATCTTCGGCGGCTGCAACATTGAAAATGCAGCATACAGCGTTGTGAACTGTGCGGAGCGTACAGCCATTTTCAAAGCTTGGTCAGAAGGCGCGAATGAATTTGCGGCTATTGCCGTTGTAGCTGATACAAAAAGACCAGTGCCGCCGTGCGGTGCTTGCCGGCAGGTCATAGCCGAGCTCTGTCCGCCGGATATGCCCGTTATATTAACAAATTTACAAGGCGATGTGCAGATGCTGACAGTGTCAGAACTTCTGCCAGGTGCTTTTTCACCGGAGGATTTAAATGGAAAATAATAAATACAAATCAGGCTTTATTTCAATTATTGGCCGGCCAAATGTTGGGAAATCAACCTATTTAAATCGGGTGATCGGGCAAAAAATTGCCATTATGAGCGATAAGCCGCAGACGACGCGCAATAAAGTACAGGGTGTCCTGACGACAGATCATGCCCAAATGGTTTTTATCGATACACCAGGTATTCATAAACCGAAACATAAACTGGGCGACTTTATGATGAAAACGGCTGTAAACACGCTAAGAGAAGTAGACATTGTCCTTTTTATGATCAATGCGGAAGAAGGGTTTGGCGGGGGCGATGAGTTTATCATCGACAAGCTGAAAGATGTAAAAACACCGATTTTCCTGGTCATTAACAAAATCGATCGTATTCATCCGGATAAGCTGATGGAACTCATCGTGCAATATAAGGAATTTCTTGATTTTGCTGAAATTGTGCCGATTTCAGCTCTTGAAGGAAATAACGTGGACCGGCTTTTGGAGCAAATTCAAAAAATTCTTCCAGAAGGTCCGCAATACTATCCGGCTGACCAGGTAACCGATCATCCGGAGCGATTTATCGTTTCTGAATTAATCCGCGAAAAAGTATTGCATTTAACACGGGAAGAAGTGCCGCATTCGATTGCTGTAGTGATCGACAAGATTTCAAAGCGTGACGGGAAAGATATGATTGACGTTATGGCAACGATTGTGGTGGAACGTGACTCGCAAAAAGGGATTGTGATTGGAAAACAAGGTGCATTGTTAAAAGAAGTAGGCAAACGCTCACGTCAGGATATTGAGCATTTACTCGGCTCAAAAGTATTTTTGGAGCTGTGGGTAAAAGTTCAAAAAGATTGGCGCAACAAAGCAGCCAATCTACGCGACTTCGGATTTAAAGAAGACGAATATTAATGTCCTGATAAGGAGTGGGCGGCATGCTTGAAAAATGGGAAGGCATCGTGCTCCGGACAAATGATTATGGTGAAACAAACAAAATTGTAACGATGCTGACACGTGAAAAAGGAAAAAAAGCAGCAGTTGCAAGGGGTGCGAAAAAAATGAACAGCCGCTTGTCAGGCGTCACACAGCCATTTACACATGGCTATTTTCTCGTGCAGGGCGGTAAAGGTCTCGGCACGATGCAGCAGGGAGAGGCGCTTGACTCCATGCGCTACATACGGGAAGATTTATTAAAGACGGCCTACGCGGCATATATTGCTGAGCTGACAGACCGGACAACGGAGGACGGAGAAACGGGTGCCCCGTTATTCGAGCTCGTTCGAAAAAGTCTTGCGTACATTAACGATGGAATGGACCCGGCCATTGTTACGAACATTTTTGAAATGAAAATGCTTGTGCAGGTAGGGTTGCGGCCGGAACTGTCAGCGTGCACGGTCTGCGGGGAAACAGAAGGCCAATTTGGTTTTTCCATTCGAGAAAACGGCTTAATATGCCACCGTTGTTTTGAAAAAGACCCGTATTACCTGCCGCTGTCGCCGGCTGCGATTCGCTTGCTGCGGCTTTTTTACTTTTTCGATCTTGACCGCCTCGGCTCAATTGATGTAAAAGAATCAACGAAAAAAGAGCTTCGGGCAGCTATTTCCATGTATTACGACGAATACGCCGGTTTGTATTTGAAATCCCGCCGTTTTTTGGAACAGATGGAGCGGTTTGAAGATGTCTTTAAAAAAGACGAAGTGGATGATTGACAAAAGAATGTTTTTGCATTACGTTTTAATAGACAAAAGCAAATAATGAAGTGCAGTGAAGGAAACAAGTAGGTATCATTCTCTTTTAAAGCGAGCCTGGGGCAGTGGGAGCCGGGTAAAGAGTGATGCCGAACAGGCACTCCGGAGCACGTTTACAAGAAAGCGGCCATTTGGCAAATAGGGTGGAACCGCGGGTGATAAACCCGTCCCTATGTACACAATTTTGTGCTACATAGGGACGGGTTTTTTTGTTTTTTATATTGTCCAGCTTCAGACGCCATTGAGACCCGCACGATGTGGGTTACAAAAGCGTTACGACGATCCAGATGATCTAGCGAATGCCACAGGGACGTGGCGGCTTTGAAGCGTGGCGGCACGATGCCGCGTTCTTAGCTTTTGTTCCATAAGTCCATAAATAGGCGCCTTACGCTTTTCTTACAAAAAAGGAGGAATTAGAGTGAATATTCAAGAGATGATTTTAACGCTCCAGAAGCATTGGTCCGATCAGGGATGTATTTTAATGCAGGCATATGATGTGGAAAAAGGAGCCGGTACGATGAGTCCCTACACATTTTTACGGGCGATTGGACCGGAGCCTTGGAATGTGGCGTATGTAGAGCCGTCGCGCCGCCCGGCAGATGGCCGTTACGGTGACAACCCAAACCGATTATATCAGCATCATCAATTTCAAGTTATTATGAAACCGTCGCCGGACAATATTCAAGAATTATACTTGGATTCATTAAAAGCGCTTGGCATTGATCCGCTTGAGCATGACATCCGATTTGTTGAAGACAACTGGGAAAATCCATCGCTCGGCTGTGCAGGCCTTGGCTGGGAAGTATGGCTTGATGGAATGGAAATCACTCAGTTTACGTACTTCCAGCAAGTGGGGGGTCTTGAGTGCAAGCCGGTATCTGTTGAAATTACATACGGCATTGAGCGCCTGGCGTCGTACATTCAAGATAAAGAAAATGTATTTGAACTGGAGTGGACGAACGGGTTCACAGTTCATGATATTTTTTATCAGGCGGAGTTTGAGCATTCAAAGTATACATTTGAAACATCTGATCCGGACATGCTGTTTAACTTATTTGGCGTGTATGAAAAAGAAGCAAAACGTCAAATGGATGAAGGGCTTGTACATCCGGCGTATGATTACGTTTTAAAATGTTCGCACGTATTTAATCTTCTCGATGCCCGGGGAGCGATTTCAGTTACGGAACGGACCGCTTATATCGGCCGGATGCGGAACCTTGCCCGCCAGGTTGCGAAAACATTTTATGATGAAAGGGAAAAGTTAGGCTTCCCAATTTTAAACCGGAAAGGAGATGCAGCTCATGAGTAAAGATCTTTTATTGGAAATCGGTCTGGAGGAAATGCCGGCACGATTTGTCACCCAATCAATGAAGCAGCTCGGTGAAAAAGTGAGCACTTATTTAACGGAATTAAACATTGAATTTGGAGAGGTTCACACTTTTTCAACACCAAGAAGGCTGGCGGTCATTGTTAAAAATGTATCAGAAGCGCAAGCAGATATTGATGAAGAAGCAAAAGGCCCAGCGAAAAAAATCGCGCAGACAGAAGACGGGGAATGGTCAAAAGCAGCCGCCGGTTTTGCAAAAGGCCAAGGTATGACAACGGATGATATTTATTTTAAAGAAATAAAAGGCATTGAGTATGCACATGTAAAGAAATTTATAAAAGGACAAGAAACAGCAGCATTGCTTTCTGGTCTTGAACATGTCATTTTGGCGTTAACATTTGGCAAAAATATGCGCTGGGGCTCAAGCGATATTCGCTACGTGCGCCCGATTAAGTGGGTCACCGCTTTATTCGGTCAAAATGTCATTCCGTTCAGCGTCGCAGACGTACAAACAGGAACTGAAACAGCCGGGCACCGGTTTTTAGGGGAACGGGCGAGCATTCAGGAAGCGTCTGCCTATGTGGATACATTAAAGCAGCAGTTTGTTATTGCTGATCCGACTGAACGCCGTGACATGATTTTAGCGGGACTAAAGCAGCTGGAACAAAAAAACAACTGGATGATTCCTGTCGATGAATCACTGTTAGAAGAAGTTAACAACTTGGTTGAGTATCCGACAGCCCTGTCCGGTTCCTTTAACGAAGAGTTTCTAGCATTGCCGGAAGAAGTACTGATCACATCAATGAAAGAGCACCAGCGCTATTTCCCGGTGAAAAAAGCAGATGGCACACTGCTTCCGCATTTCATTACGATCCGAAATGGAAACAGCCATGCGATAGACAAAGTATCACGCGGCAATGAAAAAGTATTGCGCGCCCGTCTGGCAGATGCGGATTTCTTCTACAAAGAAGATCAAAAAACGCCAATCGCCGATTCTCTTCAAAAGCTTGAAAAAATTGTATATCACGAAAAAATTGGTACCCTATCCGAAAAAGTCACCCGTATTCGCCGAATTACAGCGAATATAGCTGAGTTGATGACCGAAACGAACGAGATCAAATTGCTTGCAGACCGCACAGCAGAAATTTGTAAATTTGACCTAGTGACACAAATGGTTTATGAATTTCCAGAATTGCAAGGTATTATGGGAGAGAAATATGCCCGTCAAAAAGGTGAAAAAGAAGAAGTGGCTGTGGCGGTGAACGAACACTACATGCCACGCTCAGCGGATGACTCTGTTCCCTCAACAAAAACAGGCGCACTTGTCAGCATAGCGGACAAACTTGACACGATTACGGCCTGTTTTGCGGTGGGTATCATTCCAACAGGCTCGCAGGATCCATATGCGCTTCGCCGTCAGGCAGCGGGCATTGTGCAGACAATGACGAGGCACAACTGGAATGTGACGCTTTCAGATATCATTTCCTCTGCCATTGCAGAAGTGCTGGCAGACAATATTGGTGATAAAGATGCTGAGACGTTACAAGCGGAAATCAGTTCATTCTTTGCACTTCGTGTAAAGCATATTTTACAGGAAAAAGGAATTCGTTATGATATCATCGATGCTGTTTTGACAAAAACAGGTACGCTGTCTGACATGGAAGAAACAGCTGTTGTTTTAATGAATCATAAAGATGATATAGACTTTAAAGAAACAATGGAAGCATTAAGCCGTATCGTCAATATTTCGAAAAAAGCGGATGGCGAACGTGACGTGAATCCGGCGTTATTCCAAAATGATCAGGAAACAGAGCTGTACAGTGAATATGTAAAGCTGCAAAGCGAGTGGGATAAAACGGCAGCAGCAGACGACCGCTATCAGCAGCTTGCCGTGCTTAAGCCCGCCATTGAACGTTATTTCGACAATACAATGGTAATGGCAGAAGAAGAAACATTGAAGCAAAACCGCCTTGCTGTTATGCAGCATCTTGCCCGCATTATTCTTGAGTTTGCGGAAGTGACGGCCGTCCTCGTAAAATAAACCGGTCCATCCTGCACTGCCCGCTGTTTATTCGGTGAAAATGAGCTATAATAATGAGATGAGATAAAACATCGGGGTTTATTTTGACGGGGTGGTGAGGACAATCGAATTAAATAAACGGCAGAAAAAAATTGTGGAAATTGTAAAAGAAAACGGTCCGATTACCGGAGAACATATTGCCGATCAGCTAAGCTTAACCCGCGCGACGCTGCGTCCAGATCTGGCTATCTTAACAATGTCTGGATTTTTGGATGCGCGTCCGCGTGTCGGTTATTTTTATACGGGGAAATCAGGAACACAGCTGTTAACAGAAAGCCTAATGAAGCTGTACGTTCGTGATTTTCAGGCAGTCCCGGTCGCTGTCAAAGAACAGTCAACGGTCTATGATGCCATTGTTACGATGTTTCTTGAAGACGTCGGAACTTTATTTGTTGTAGATGAATCATTTTGCTTGTCTGGTGTTTTGTCGAGAAAGGATCTGCTTCGCGCAAGCATTGGCAAGCAGGATTTAAATTCTCTTCCAGTAAACATCATTATGACACGTATGCCAAACATTGCCGTCTGTGAACGGGATGATTTGCTGCTCGATGTCGCCAGAACACTTCTTGAAAAGCAAATTGATTGTGTACCGGTTATTAAGAAAACAAGCAAAGGGCTAGAAGTGACCGGCCGTGTAACGAAAACAACGATTACGCGGGCATTTGTATCATTAACTGATGATGATCATTAAAAGAAAGGCGGCTACAATACGTGAACGATCCGATCATTTATATCGTGTCTGATTCCGTCGGTGAAACAGCGGAACTCGTAACAAAAGCAGCTCTAAGCCAGTTCAGCGGCCCACATGCCGTCATTAAACGGTTTCCATATGTGGAAGACCCTGCTCATATCGATGAAGTAATCAGCCTGGCTAAGGAAGATCAAGGCATTATTGTATATACGCTCGTAAAGCCGGACATCCGGAGATACATGATTGAGTCTGCCGAAGCGAATAATATAAAGGTATTTGATTTAATCGGCCCATTGATGGATCAGCTTGAATCCATGTATACGATGCAGCCATTATTTGAGCCAGGGCTCGTTCGTCGCCTAGATGAAGATTATTTCAAAAAAGTAGACGCGATCGAATTCGCCGTTAAATATGATGATGGCCGTGATCCGCGAGGATTGTTAAAAGCAGATATTATTTTAATTGGTGTTTCTCGTACGTCGAAAACACCGTTATCGCAATTTTTGGCGCATAAACGGGTGAAAGTGGCCAATGTACCGATTGTACCGGAAGTGGATCCGCCGCAGGAATTGTTTTCTGTTCCGAAAGAAAAATGCATCGGCTTAAAAATCAGTCCAGAAAAATTAAATTCGATCCGCCGCGAACGACTTATTTCTTTAGGACTTGATGACAGCGCAAGCTATGCAGATGTGGAACGGATAAAAAAAGAATTAATGTATTTTGAAGAAATTACAGCGAAAATTGGCTGTGATGTCATTGATGTAACAAACAAAGCGGTTGAAGAAACAGCGAATATTATTATGAGCCTGTATCGAAGCCGGAAAAGTACATAATCGACTGATTATGTACTTTTCATTTTTGTGAAAATGTTCTATAATAGAAAATTGTGATAAAAAGTATTCGAAAAAGGTTTAGACCCCCCTTCAAAAGAATAAACTAAGTATGTAACCTCTCTTTTGATCGCATTTATACAACAAAGTGTTCTTTTTAACGAACTTTTGTGCGAAAAGAAGGATTCTATTCACGTGTGTAGAATAAATACAAAATACGATTTTACAGCTGGTGATGTCACATGTCTGGAAGAATTCCTGAAGCAACGATTCAACAGATTAAACAGGGCGTTGATATCGCCGATGTGATCGGGGATTATGTTCAACTAAAAAAACAGGGTCGAAATTATTTCGGCTTATGCCCATTTCACGGTGAAAACTCGCCGTCCTTCTCCGTGTCACCCGAGAAGCAAATTTACCATTGTTTCGGTTGTGGCGCTGGAGGTAACGCGTTTACTTTTTTAATGGAAATGGATCAGATCCCATTCCAGGAAGCCGCCGTCAGACTTGCCGATCGTGCAGGCGTGGCACTTGATATTTCTCCATCAGAAAGCGAACAGCCAACAAAAACAGACGAAAATGCCGATCTGTATGAAGCGCATGAACTGATGGCGAAATTTTACCGGCATGTATTGCTAAACACTGAAGAAGGAAACGAAGCACTCCGTTATTTGCACGAACGTGGATTTACGGATGAGGACATTGACCGTTTCCAAATTGGCTGGGCTTTGCCGCAGCCTGAATTTGCACTGAACATCCTGAAAAAACGCGGTTTTTCCATTGAACGGATGGAACGAGCCGGGCTATTGATCAAAAACGACGAAACGGGCCGTTATTTCGACCGGTTTCGAAGCAGGATCATGTTCCCGCTTCATGATCAGAAAGGGCGTGTGGCTGGATTTTCAGGCCGTGATCTTCATAACGGACAGCCAAAATATTTAAATTCACCTGAAACACCTATTTTTCATAAGAGTAGCCTTCTGTACCATTTCAATGCAGCACGGACTGCGATCAAAAAACAAAAACAATTCATCCTTTTTGAAGGGTTCGCAGATGTCGTTGCTGCAGTCAGAGCTGGTTTCGGGCAGTCCGTTGCGGTCATGGGTACAGCCTTGACAGAAGAACATATTAAGCAGTTAAAGCGTGTTTCCGATCAGGCAATTATTTGTTATGACGGAGACAATGCCGGTTTAAATGCCGCTTATAAAGCAGCAAATATGCTGGTGAGTCACGATATGTCTGTAAAAGTGACCGTTCTTCCAGAACAGCTCGATCCGGATGAATTTATTAAGCAAAAAGGAGCGGATGCTTTTTCCGCTTACGTGAAAGACTCGTCGCTCACATTCATGGCGTTTAAAATGGATTATTTAAAACGCGGAAAAAACATGCGGGATGATGAGCAAAAGTTTCGATACATTGAAGAAGTACTTGCAGAAATCGCGGGCTTGAAAAAAGCAGTAGAGCGTGACCATTATTTGCGCCGTCTCGCTGATGAATTTTCACTTTCGCTGCAGGCATTGCAGGAGCAGGAAAAAACGCTGTTTTTAAAAAAGCGCCCTCCAAAAGCAACGCTTCCGAAAAAAGAAACATCAACCAGTGCTTTTTCACAGCGAGAACGGTCGATCCGACAATATCCGCGTCATGAAACAGCGGAAAGAAGACTGTTGGCGCATATGCTCGTCAATCCAGACCTTACAGAACGACTTCGGGCGATGCTGGAAGGTGATCCGTTTTCAATTGATGAGCATCAAGCGCTTTTTACGTATTTACTTGGGTATTATGAACAAACCGAAGAACCGGATATGGCATCTTTTTTATCTGTGCTGCAAGATGATCAGCTTCGGCGTCTAGCCGTGGATATTAGCTTAACAACCATAAATGCTGAACCCGGAGAAGAAGAGCTGCGTGATTATGTTAAAGAAATTCAAAAGCAGCATCGCCGTTTTGAGATTGAAGAGAAAAAAAGAGAGCGCATTGAAGCAGAGAAACGCCACGATTACGTAGGTGCTGCACGCATTTTGCACGAAATTATTTCGCTCGAAAAATTACTTACCCGCTAGTTACGTCCAGGAAGTTGGAAGGAGGGGGACTAATGACTGAAAAGTCAACACGTTCCAAAGAAACTGAATTAACACTCGAAAAAGCAAAAGAACTCATTATTGAAACAGGTAAAAAAAGAGGGGAATTAACATATAATTATGTGGCGGATAAACTTGCCTCATTTGAAGTGGATTCCGGACAAATTGATGAATTTTACGAATCCCTGACAGAACAAGGGGTCGAGCTTGTCGATGAAGAGGAAAGCAATGGTGAAAACGATCCGAACATCCAAGAGCTTGAAAAAGAAAGTGAAGAGTTTGATTTAAACGACTTGAGCGTTCCTCCGGGTGTGAAAATTAATGACCCGGTGCGCATGTACTTGAAAGAAATTGGCCGTGTCGATCTTTTATCCGCCCAGGAAGAAATTGAGCTTGCCCACCGCATTGAAGAAGGGGACGAAGAAGCAAAGCGCCGTCTTGCAGAAGCGAACTTGCGGCTTGTTGTCAGTATCGCCAAACGCTATGTAGGACGCGGAATGCTGTTTCTTGACTTGATTCAAGAAGGGAACATGGGACTTATCAAGGCAGTTGAAAAATTTGATTACCGCAAAGGATTTAAATTCAGTACGTATGCTACTTGGTGGATTCGTCAGGCGATTACTCGTGCGATTGCAGATCAGGCACGGACAATCCGAATTCCCGTTCATATGGTTGAAACGATTAACAAATTGATCCGCGTTCAGCGCCAGCTTTTGCAGGATCTCGGCCGGGAGCCTGCACCGGAAGAAATTGCCGAAGAAATGGACTTAACCCCAGAAAAAGTCCGTGAAATTTTGAAAATTGCACAAGAGCCTGTTTCACTTGAAACACCGATTGGTGAAGAAGATGATTCACACCTTGGTGATTTTATTGAAGATCAGGAAGCGACATCTCCGTCTGAGCACGCGGCCTATGAACTGCTGAAAGAGCAACTTGAAGACGTTCTTGATACGTTAACAGACCGAGAAGAAAATGTACTTCGTCTTCGCTTTGGACTTGATGACGGCCGGACCCGTACACTTGAAGAAGTAGGCAAAGTATTCGGCGTGACACGTGAGCGTATTCGCCAAATTGAAGCAAAAGCCCTCCGAAAGCTTCGTCACCCGAGTCGCAGTAAGCGTCTTAAAGATTTCTTAGAATAAAATGCATTGCTTGCCGGGTTTTCCCGGCTTTTTTCATGCGGGAAAGCAGGATAATTGTATCTCGTCACGAATAGTATTGTTTATTGGGGTGTGACGCAGGATGAAACAAGATAAAAAAGATATTATTATTCATGAAATACTTCTTTGGAAAGAAAATCATATGCTGCCGCCGCATTATTGTGACTATTTACTGGCTCTTTATATGCAGGGAGAAGAATTTACAGAATCGGGCAGGCGAGCCAAAATTAGACGCGTTCATATGACGTCAGCATTGCTCGCTTTTTTGCTTTTGCCAGTTGCTGTATTTATTCTTTATTTTACGGAATTGTCTTTTCTTTTGCAAACAGTGATTTTGACAAGTTTTGTCGGAAGCTTGCTGCTGCTTGCTCTCTTCTTTTCGAGGCAAAAAGTACTTGCTCCGCTGTTGTTTTTAGGAGCGGCCATATTAATGCTTTTGCTTTCATTAGAGCTGCATACGCGCCTGTTTCATGACAATCCTTACTCTTTATACGGCCTGCTGTCTTTAAATTGTCTACTCTGGACCTATACAGGCATCAAGCTGCGGCTTCTTTATTTTACGATTTCAGGCGGTCTTGGCTTTCTAGTCATCCTTTTTTTCTTGGCAAGAGGTTAAAATGTGTCAGAATTGCGAAATGACGAAAAAATCTTTTGCGTAAGCCTTTTCCACAGAATGATTTTCAAGTAAAATGATAGGTGTTTGTACTTTTTGATTAACACGTATACATAAAAGGGAGGGGTAAACAACATGAATCGCAATCCGTTAATTCCATTTTTATTGATCGCAGTATTCGGACTTGGATTGATGTTCTTCTTGTCATTAGACGGAATCGACAATGCAGAAGAAATTGCAAGTGAAGAAGAAGCGGAAAAAGAAGGCGGCGGTGACACAGCTGCAGGCGGCGAATTTGATCCGGAAGCGCACTACCAGTCATCTTGTATCGGCTGTCACGGCAGCAGCTACGAAGGCGGCGCTGGTCCATCACTTAAAGGTGTAGGTGAGAAGCTTTCACAAGAAGAAATCCAGGATATCGTTGTAAACGGTAAAGGCGGTATGCCGCCAGGACTTGTTCCAGAGGAAAATGCTGAAGCAATGGCTGCTTGGCTTGCTGAAATTAAATAATGAATTAGAACGAGGCCTTTGTATTATGCAAAGGCCTTTTTCTTTTTGAAAATATGATAAAATAGAAAAGAATTTTAATAAAAAGCGGTGAATGTATATGAATAGCAATCAATTATCAAAACGATTAGAAATGGTCGCGTCTTTTATTCAACCTGCTAGAACTTTTGCGGATATCGGCTCAGATCATGCATATCTTCCTTGTTACGCAGTGAAAAAAAGACTAGTGGACCAAGCTGTGGCTGGAGAAGTGGTGGAGGGTCCCTTTCAGTCTGCCAGACGACAAGTATTGTTAGAAGGGTTATCAGGACAGATTGATGTCCGTAAAGGAAGCGGTCTAGCTGTTTTAATGGCTGGAGAAGTAGAGTGTATTGCCATTGCGGGAATGGGCGGACCGCTCATTGCCTCGATCTTGGAAGATGGAAAGGAAAAGCTGCCGGGTGTAAAAAAACTTGTCTTGCAGCCGAATATAGCCGGGCATGCGGTCCGAGAATGGCTTGATGCGAATAACTGGACGATTGAGCAAGAAGAGATTTTGGAAGAAGACGGCCAGCTCTATGAAGTAATCAGTGCCGTGGCGGGTTCTTCACGGCGTTTATCTCAGAAAGAAATTTATTTTGGTCCCGTATTAATGAAACGGCAAAATGAGGCGTTTAAGTTAAAATGGAACCGGGAACTTGAGCAAATCAAACGAGTGTTCAGCCAGCTGTCAGCTGCACAAAATAATGAAAGTACGCAAAAGAAAAAACATGAATTGGAACAAAAAAAGCAGTGGATTAAGGATGTGGTGATCGATGAAAATGCCTAATGGACATGAAATTATTCAGATGTTTGAACGATTTTCACCGAAATCATATGCGATGGATGGCGATAAAGTTGGATTGCAGATTGGCCGCTTAAACAAACCGTGCGGGCGGGTTATGATTGCGCTTGATGTACTTGAAAGTGTAGTGGATGAAGCGATTGAAGAAAACATTGATTTGATCATCGCCCATCACCCAATGATTTATCGTCCGCTCGGTTCCATTCAAACAGAACAAACAGCAGGACGGGTCATTGAAAAGCTAATCAAGCATGACATCGCTGTTTATGCGGCTCATACAAACCTGGATGTGGCCAGAGGCGGCGTCAATGATTTATTAGCAAGTGCGCTTGGCCTCATTGATACAGAGGTACTCGTGCCAACAGTGACAGAAGAGCTTCGTAAGCTCGCCGTTTTTGTGCCAATAGATCATGCAGAAGCCGTAAGAGCCGCTCTTGGAGAAGCGGGAGCAGGTTTTATTGGGAAATACAGTGAATGTTCATTTTCTCAAGCAGGAACAGGTCGTTTTCAGCCGGAAGAGGGTGCGGATCCGTTTATTGGTCATTCCGGTCAATTACAAGCAGTGCAGGAAGAAAAAATTGAGACGATTTATCCTGCGCAATTGGAGAAAAAAGTGCTGGGAGCCATGTTTAAAGCACACCCATATGAAGAGGTAGCTTATGACATCTATTCTCTTGAAAACAAGGGAGAATCGCTCGGTCTTGGCCGGATTGGCCTGCTGCCAGAAGAGATGACCCTTGAGCAATTTGCGGAGCAGGCAAAGAAATCTCTTGAGTCTGGCGGTGTCCGTGTCGTTGGAGATATGACGCGCATTGTCCGGAAAGTGGCGGTGCTTGGCGGAGATGGAAACAAATATTGGCAGACCGCGCTTCGCAAAGGAGCAGATGTGTACGTGACAGGTGACTTTTATTACCATACGGCACATGACGCGGATGCGGAAGGACTGGCCGTTGTTGATCCGGGCCATAACGTAGAAAAAGTAATGAAAAAAGGCGTTGCGGCTATACTTCACGAGCAGGCTTCTAAACAAAAATGGGATGTTGCATTTGTCGCTTCTGCTGTAGAAACGGACCCGTTTCAATTTTTATAAAAAAAAGCAGCTCCGGGAAAATCGGAGCTGCTTTTTAACGTGAGGTTAGCGTGGATTTTTTGACTTTCGGTAAAATTTTCTCAAGCGGTACTTTCCGTTCGCGTATCCAAGTCGATTCATCTTCTGGATCAAACGCTTCTAAAAATCGAATTACTTCTTTAACGATGGGGGTTGGTGTGGAAGCACCTGCTGTAATGGCAGCTGTTTTGGCGTTTTTCAGCCACTCGATATCAATTTCGGATACATCAGATACACGGTACGCATTCGTGCCGGCAATTTCAATCGATACTTGTGCTAGACGGTTTGAGTTGTTGCTTTTTGGGTCGCCAACCACAATGAGCACGTCTGCAGCACCGGCTTGTTCGGCTACCGCTTCCTGGCGAACTTGTGTAGCGAGGCATATTTCTTTATGCATTTCAGCGTGTGGATATTTTTCTTTAATGGCATCCATAATATCCACAACGTCCCACTGGCTCATCGTTGTTTGGTTAGTGACAATAATTTTATCGTTTTTTATGTGAAGCGCGTTGACATCATCCGCATTTTCAACCAGGTGAACGATTTCAGGTGCCACGCCAACAGCGCCTTCCGGTTCCGGGTGTCCTTTTTTGCCAATGTAAATGACATGATAGCCCTCTGATTTTTTGGCTCGGATCAAATCATGAGTAACCGTCACGTCCGGACAAGTTGCATCTATCGTCGTTAAATTCTTTTGCCGGGCGATTTCGCGTACTTCCGGCGACACGCCGTGAGCAGTGTAAATGATAGTTCCTTCTGTCACTTGCTCAATAATTTCTTTCCGGTTTTTTCCATCCAGCGTAATGATGCCGTCCGCTTCAAATGCATCTGTCACATGTTTATTGTGGACAATCATGCCTAAAATATAAATAGGGCGCGGCAATGTTTTATCGAGAGCGGCGTTGCGGGCGATGACCATCGCATCAACGACACCGTAACAATAACCGCGGGGTGAAATCTTAATAATTTCCATACAGCAGCCTCCTCATTCTTCTCTTTCCTATTATAAATGAGAAAGCACTGAAAACAAAGCATTCAACTATATCGTCCTGGAAACCATGGTACGGATTCAGCGGGTCGAATCGGTTCTTTCTTCACTTGTTCTTTCTTCACTTGTTCTTTCTTCACTTGTTCTTTCTTCACTTGTTCTTTCTCCACTTTTTCTTTCTTCAAGAGTTCCTGCTTTGGAGCTTCCACTTTCAATGGTTCTGTCTTTTTTTCTTCCGGGCTATCCGGATCTGGCATGGAATTGACAGCCCTGTAGAGCTTCCACATTTGAGGCAGGTTTTTAACCATCGGACCATATTGATCAATGAGCGGCCGCACTTGCTCTGCGGTTGCCATAAACTGCTGTGCCTGTTGAAGCCAATTGCCTGTTTTTGCGGTGAAACCGGGGACAGAAGGATTAGCTCGAATAGGCGGAGCGGGAGGATGTGGATTAAAAAAATTGCGGCCTGGATTTGAATAAAAAGAACTGCGGCCTGGATTTGGCGCATATCGATGCAGCAAAACAGTCACCCTTTCCTTTTTCTCTATCATATTCATTTTGGAACAGGCATGTGCGTAAACGTTCCTTTGCTTTCTACGCGCTTTTAGTATATCATCGTAACGTGCATAAACTTTGAACGTGAAAGGAATTTGATGCCATATGGCAAACCATACATTTGAACACTACGGGCTAAAACCGTTTATTTATAAAGGAATTGAAGCATTGCGCTTTAAAGAGCCCACGCCGATTCAGCGAAACATGATTCCGCTTATTTTAAAAGGGGAAAGTGCGATTGGCCAATCCCAAACCGGCACAGGAAAAACACATTCGTATGTGCTTCCGATTTTAAACCGTATTCAAACAGATAAAAAAGAAGTACAAGCGGTAATTACAGCCCCGACACGTGAACTCGCTACTCAGCTTTATCAGGCGTTTCAAAAAGTAGCGAAAGAATCGGAAGAAGAAATTGTTGTTCGGAATTTTGTAGGCGGAACGGATAAGAAAAGAGACGTGGAACGTTTAAAAAACCCCCCGCACATTATGGTCGGAACTCCAGGAAGAATCGCTGACCTCATTGGCGATAATGCGATTTCTGTTCACAAAGCGGAGATGCTCGTCGTAGACGAAGCCGATTTAATGCTTGATATGGGTTTTATTAATGATGTTGACCGAATTGCATCTGGTATGCCTGAACAGCTTGGCATGTTTGTTTTTTCTGCAACAATCCCACAAAAATTAAAGCCATTCTTAAAGAAATATATGGAAAACCCGGAATATGTGCACATTGAGCCAAAACGGACATCCGCTGCAAACATTGAGCACTTGCTGATTCCAGCGAAAAGCCGCGACAAAGTAGATGTTGTGTACGATTTATTAAAAGCATTCAATCCGTATTTGGCGGTTATTTTTACAAATACAAAACAAAAAGCGGATGAAGTGGCGGATAAGCTTTCAGAAAAAGGATTGAAAACCGGCCGCATTCACGGGGATTTGCCGCCGCGTGAACGGAAAAAGATGATGAAGCAGGTTCATGACCTCGAGTATCGATATATCGTCGCAACAGATCTTGCTGCCCGTGGCATTGATATTGAAGGCGTCAGCCATGTGATCAATTATGAGCTGCCAGCTGATCTCGATTTTTATATTCACCGGGCAGGCCGGACGGCTCGTGCCGGCGCATCAGGTATTTGTGCGACGGTTTATTTGCCGGCGGATGAAGATGCGATCGCCAAGCTTGAAAAGCGTGACATCACATTTTCGAACGGTGATGTTCGTGGCGGGGAAGTAGTAGAAACAGCTGATCGGAACCGCCGGAAAAAGCGGGAGAAAAAAGAAGAAAACGTCAACCCGCAAGTAAGAGCAGTGACAAGCCGTCCGCAAAAAGTAAAGCCGGGTTATAAAAAGAAACGGAAAATGGAAGTTGCAAAAATTGAAAAACGGCAGCGCCGTATTGATGCTCGTAATAAAAAGTAACAGGGAGTTTGAAGAATGTTGAAAATTGGATCGCATGTTTCAATGAGCGGCAAGAGAATGCTGCTCGGTGCCAGTGAGGAAGCTGTTTCTTACGGTGCATCTACTTTTATGGTCTATACAGGCGCACCACAAAATACACGCCGCAAGCCGATTGAAGACTTGAACATTGAAGCGGGCCGCCGCCACATGGAGCAAAATGGAATCGATGAGATCGTTGTCCACGCTCCTTATATTATTAATCTGGGCAATACGATTAAGCCGGAAACATTTCAGCTTGGCGTCGATTTTCTTCGGATGGAAATTGACCGGTCCACGGCCATCGGTGCCAGCCAGATTGTTCTTCATCCCGGTGCTCACGTCGGCGCAGGTACAGAAGCGGGATTGAAAAAAATTGCGGAAGGCTTGAATGAAGTAATAGAGCAAAATCAGACAGTTCAAATTGCGCTGGAAACAATGGCGGGAAAAGGGACTGAGTGCGGACGGCAATTTGAAGAAATTGCGATAATTATGGACATGGTGAATCAAAATGATAAGCTGTCGGTTTGCTTTGATACATGCCATACACATGACGCAGGTTATAATATCCGAGAAGACTTTGACGGTGTACTCGAACAATTTGATCGAATTATTGGGATCGATCGTTTAAACGTACTTCATATCAATGACAGTAAAAATGAACGCGGTGCTGGAAAAGACCGTCATGAAAACATTGGCTTCGGCTACATCGGCTTTGATGCGCTTTCTTATATCGTACATCACCCGCAGCTAATTAACGTGCCGAAGATTTTAGAAACGCCTTACATTGGCGAAGATAAGAACACAAAAAAACCGCCATACCTTCAAGAAATTGCGATGCTTCGCGCAAAGCAGTTTGATGAAAGCGTGCGGGATAAAGTTACAGAGGGCGTTATAATTTAAGGAAATGCATATACGGACGGAGCATCATTTCAAGGGCTGCTGCTTCTCGTTTACCGAGAATTGTATCAGCTGCTTGAAACAGCTCGGTCCTTTTTCTTTCGGAAAACAAATCCACTTCATGATTCGCAAGCCATTCAATAAACTGATCGGCTTGTTTTTCCGTTAACGCCACTTGGAACTTTTTCGATTGTTCCATGAGTTCGGCTTTGGTAATAGACTGAACGCGTCGGTTGACGATTTGATGAAGAGGCTGCATAATCTACTCCTTTCCTGAGGTCACTTCGTTTACTTGAAAGCGGTCATACTGTATACTGTATAGTGTTTAAATCGTAATCATTCTTACTGTTAAAGGAGTTCTATATATGAAGGAAAAACCGCCTGTCATTGATATACGCGATGTGAACTTCCGTTATGACCGCGAAAATGTACTCGAGCATATCAATTTATCGATTCCAAAAGGTGCCTTCGTCGGCCTGGTCGGGCCAAATGGATCCGGAAAATCAACACTGTTAAAAATTATTTTAGGTTTGTTAAAAGCGAAAGAAGGGAATGTTGAGCTTTTTGGCATACCCCAGAACAAATTTAAAGAATGGGACCGGATCGGTTTTGTTTCACAAAAAGCAAATTCATTTAACACAGGTTTCCCGGCAACGGTTTTTGAAGTAGTCATGGGCGGATTAACAAAAAAAATCGGCTTGTTCCGTCGGCCTGGCCAAAAAGAAAAAGAGGCAGTAGCAGAGGCTGTCCGGGCTGTCGGCATGGAAACATTTTCAACGCGGAATATTGGAGACTTATCCGGCGGCCAGCAGCAGCGTGTTTTTATTGCGAGAGCCATCGTTTCCAATCCATCCATTTTAATTTTAGATGAGCCAACTGTTGGGGTAGACAGCCAAAATGTCAATTCATTCTATCGTATGCTCACGCATTTAAATCAAGAACTCGGGATGACGCTTTTGCTCGTTACGCATGATATCGGCACTATTACCGATAAAGTTACCCATGTGGCCTGTCTGAATAAATATTTGCATTTTCACGGCAGTATGAAACAATTTGTGGAGTTAGATGAACAAGAGCTGTCTGATTTATACGGACACGGCATTCGCCTGCTTGATCATCACCACGATCATTGAAGGGAAGACCATTATGATAGAAGCCATTTTTACGTATGAATTTTTGCAAAATGCTTTTCTTTCCGGCGCTATTATCGGTGTTATCGCACCGCTGCTAGGTGCTTTTATCGTTGTCCGGCGTTTATCCCTTATTGCAGACGCGCTTAGCCATGTAACACTGTCTGGCATCGCTGCCGGCTTGTTTCTCGGACAGACGATCCCTGCGTTTACGGCAGTAAACCCTCTTTATTTCGGGATGGCTTTCTCTGTTGGCGGTTCATTACTAATTGAGCGGCTGCGAAGTGTGTACAAGCATTATCAAGAACTGGCGATCCCGATTATGATGTCAGGAGGCATTGGGATTGGCGTCATTTTTATTTCACTTGCTGACGGATTTAATACGGATTTATTCAGCTATTTATTCGGCAGCGTTAGCGCGGTCAGCAGAGAGGATCTTTATGCGGTGATCGGTATTAGCGCCATTGTCTTGATTACCGTGTACTTTCTCTATAAAGAATTGTTTATTTTGTCGTTCGATGAAGAGTATGCTAAAGCGTCAGGAATCCCCGCAAAAGCCGTTCATATGGCGTTTATTATTTTAACAGCACTTGTCATTGCTGTTTCAATGCGGATTGTAGGGGTATTGCTTGTATCAGCCCTGATGACACTTCCAGTTGCGGCAGCGATGCGTGTCGCGAAAGGATTTAAACAAACAATTTGGCTATCTGTTTTATTTGGGGAAATATCTGTGCTTATCGGTCTCATCAGTGCTTTCTATCTTGATCTTGCGCCAGGTGGGACGATCGTTGTAACCTCGATTCTTATATTACTTGGCGTGATTATTTGGAAAAAGGAGAAAAACTAATGGAAGGGGGTCCATCATGAATGTAACAAAAGCAATGGAAATTATGAAAGAAAAAGGCTACAAGCAAACGGGAAAGCGTGAAGAAATGCTGGCGCTTTTTGCCCGCCATGATAAATATTTGACTGCTAAAGATGTGCTTGAAGAAATGAAGGAAGACTATCCAGGACTGAGCTTTGATACGATTTACCGGAACCTTGCTCTTTTCGCAGAAATGGATGTTCTTGAAGAAACGGAATTATCAGGTGAGCGCCACTTTCGCTTTGCCTGCGCACATAATCACCACCATCATTTTATATGTATGGACTGTGGGAAGACAAAGGAAATTCATATGTGTCCGATGAATGAAGTGGAGGAGCTGGCTGGCTGTGAAATAACCGGGCATAAGTTTGAAGTCTATGGAAAATGTGAATTATGTGCAAAAAAAGCGTGACCAAGGGCATCCTCGGTCACGCTTTTTTACGGACGCAGCAGTGGGCTGATCTCGCTCTGCTTAAGCCATTGCTGTACCCATAAATCCGCTTCGTGCCAGTTATCAACGCGTATAACCTGATTTGGCACCCTATCCTGATTATAAGGTGTATTAAATAAAACGACCGGAATGCCAAGTTCTTCAGCCAGCATCACCGCATTGTCGTGCTTGTCTTCAAAAAAAATGTCGACCTCATGGCGTTTTGCCGCTCCGACTTTATCATGAGAACCGATCAATTCGATGTGATCGTAGTGAATCTGCTGGTTATGAAACCATTGTTTTGTAATGTCAAAAAGATGCTGGCGTCTCGCGCTGATAAAAAGCAAATGAAACGTTTTTTGCCATTTTGCTAAAATTTTATCAGCTCCTTCTGCTAGAGGAGAAGCGGCGTAGATAGCAGGCTCAGTTTGATCAAACCATTCACGCATTTTATCAGGCGAAATATTTAACGCTGCTGCGAGATCATATTGCTTAATATCTTGCAGCGTAATATTGAGTGAAAACGAGTCATTGATAAAAGGAATGAGACTGGCCGGACAAGTCACTGTTCCATCAATATCAATACCAAAACGACCAAAACGCTTTTCTTTCATTTTGTTCACTGCGGAGCCGCGAGTGCTTGTTTACGATAGTGTTCTTCAGCAATTAAGTCGATCTCTTTTTTTAATTCTTCTACCATCGTTTCTTCCGGCACTTTCCGGACCGTTTTGCCGTGGCGGAACAAGAGGCCTTCGCCACGGGCACCCGCGATACCGATATCCGCTTCACGCGCTTCACCCGGACCGTTTACAGCACAGCCAAGAACAGCCACTTTAATTGGCGCTTTAATCGTTGAAATGTACTCTTCCACTTCATTAGCGATGGCAATCAAATCGATTTCAATCCGGCCGCATGTTGGGCATGAAATAAGTGTTGCTGCATTTGCAGCAAGACCGAATGATTTCAACAGTTCGCGAGCCACTTTTACTTCCTCAACAGGATCAGCACTTAATGAAATGCGAAGCGTGTTGCCAATTCCTTTGCTTAAAATCGCACCGAGACCGGCCGCACTTTTCACCGTGCCGGCAAAAAGTGTACCGGACTCAGTAATCCCTAAATGAAGTGGGTAATCAAACGCTTTAGACGCTTTTTCATACGCTTCAATCGCCAGGTTGACATCAGATGCTTTCATCGAAACGATAATATCATGGAAATCAAGGTCTTCCAAAATTTTGATGTGATGCAGTGCACTTTCAACCATGCCGTCTGCAGTCGGATAGCCATATTTCTCAAGAATTTTTCGCTCAAGGCTTCCTGCGTTGACGCCAATTCGAATAGGAATGCCTTTTGCTTTCGCTGCATTTACGACGGCTTCTACTTTTTCACGGCGGCCGATATTGCCGGGATTGATACGGATTTTGTCAACGCCTGCTTCAATTGCTTTCAGCGCCAATTTATAGTCAAAATGAATATCAGCAACGAGCGGAAGATTGATCTGGCTTTTGATGGCAGCAAGTGCATCTGCTGCGCGTTCATCCGGAACGGCGACGCGGACAACTTGGCAGCCTGCTTCTTCAAGACGGTTAATTTCTGCAACAGTTGCTTCTACATCGTGTGTTTTCGTTGTGGTCATGCTTTGAATAACAATTTGATCGTTGCCGCCAATCGTCAAATTGCCGACTTTAACTGGACGGGTTTTCGTGCGGTGGGTGATTTCACTCAATGGTGATTCGCTCCTTTAAAAGTTAATCTAAATATCATTTCTGTTCTCATTCTATCAGAGGGACGCCCGTTCAGACAACAATTGCGTTTACTTCGGTGCGCCAGGCAGATAGCGGATCGAAAGAAAGAGCATACCGGCAATCAACAGCCAATCAACTGCGTAGGCATAAGGAAATGTCCAATGTGCCAATTCAGCTAGCGTTGTCAGTAGAGCTGACAGACTGAGTGCATAAGCGGCCATTCTAAATAAATGTCGATAATCACCACGTTTTTTTAAGCGGGAAACGACAACAAGACCAACTCCTGCAAAGATCGATGCTTTTAAAAACAACATGAATGATAACAAAATATAATAGAAAAAAAGAGCAACGGGAATAAAGATAAACGTATTTTGATCCATCATTAATAATGGCAGCACTTCTTCAACCGTTTTTTTGGCTGATTCATTACCCGCGGTCATGTAAAAGGATGCAGCAATGAAGGCAGGCAAGCTCATAACGAGTGCCAATGCAAAAAGATACTGAATGGTTTTTCCAATTCCTTGCAGTCGGAAAGCAGCGATATGTTTTGGCGAGTACAGGCTTTTAATGAATTGTTTATATAACGGCATAAAGGTGAGATCCTTTCTGAAAGCAAAATCACACTTATTATATAGCAGGTAATGGAACGAATCTATGTCATTTTTTAAAATAATTATTGTTTGTAATATAGTAGTAACATTTTCAGCTTATTATTAATAAAATGTAAATTTTAAGTGTAGATCTTTACTTTATTTATATATTCTCTTCATAATTGGGGAGGATTTTGCTGAAAACAATTGACTGGAGCTGGAAAAATGGAGATTGACATCCAAGAAATACTGTTCCAATTTTTGGGCGGACTTGGGATATTTTTGTATGGCATTAAACAGATGGGTGATGGATTGCAGGCTTCGGCAGGCGACCGTCTTCGGGAAATCCTGGACCGATTCACGACGAATCCGTTAATGGGGGTGCTTGCCGGAGTATTAGTTACCGTTTTGATTCAAAGCAGTTCGGGCACAACCGTTATCACCGTTGGATTGGTCAGTGCCGGTTTTTTGACGCTGCGACAAGCGATTGGTGTTATTATGGGAGCAAATATTGGGACGACTATTACGGCATTTATTATTGGAATCGATATTGGAGAGTACTCCTTGCCGATTCTTGCTTTTGGCTCGATGCTGATTTTTTTCTTTACTAGTAAAAAATTGAATAATATTGGCCGGATTGTTTTCGGATTTGGTTCACTTTTCTACGGACTTGAATTAATGAGCGGCGGAATGAAACCGCTCCAGCAGCTTGATTCTTTCCGCGAATTAACATTGAATATGGCTTCAAGTCCGATTTTGGGCGTATTTGTCGGCACCGTTTTTACAATGGTCATTCAAAGTTCCAGTGCGACGATTGGGATTTTGCAGGGGCTTTTTGCTGAAGGACTTCTTGAACTTGATGCTGCACTTCCGGTTCTATTCGGGGACAACATTGGGACAACGATTACAGCAGTTCTTGCTTCGATTGGTGCTTCTGTAGCGGCAAGACGCGCTGCCGCAACGCATGTGTTATTCAATATCATTGGCACAGTCATTTTCTTAATTATTTTGCCGCTCTACACGGCCTTTATCAGTTATTTGCAGCAATCAATGGGGCTTAATCCGGAAATGACAATTGCTTTTGCACATGGCACCTTCAATGTGACGAATACATTCATTCAACTGCCGTTTGTTGCGGTTCTTGCGATGATCGTAACAAAGCTGATTCCAGGTGAGGATTCATTTATTGAATATAAACCAAAACATCTTGATCCGATTTTTATTGAACAGTCGTCTTCTATAGCCTTAAGCCAGGCGAAAGAAGAAGTGGTCCGTATGGGCGACTATGCGATTAAGGCAATGGAAGAAACGCATCAATACTTAAAAACAAAACATCAAAAGCATGCTTCAACAGCGGAACAGCTTGAAGAAGCAATTGATAACCTTGATCAAAAAATTACAGATTATCTTGTAAAAGTGGGTTCTAAGCAAATGAGCGCGGCAGAATCAGAACGCCATTCGACGCTGCTAGATGCTGTTCGCGATATTGAGCGGATTGGAGACCATGCAGAAAATGTATGCGAATTAGTAGAATACCAGCAAGCAAATAAAGTCTTAATTTCCGATCAGGCATCTGCGGATTTAGATGAGATGTTTAAATTAACGATTGAAACAGTATCAAAATCAATCCGTTCGCTTGATTCTAATGATATGGATCTTGCCCGACAAGTGGTTGAACAAGAAGAGTTGATCGACAAAATGGAAAGAAAGCTTCGCAAGCAGCACATTTTACGCTTAAATAATGGAAAATGTACAGGTCAGGCGGGTATGGTTTTTGTCGATATCATTTCGAACTTAGAGCGTATGGGAGACCATGCGGTAAATATAGCGGAAGCCGTTCTCGGCATCCGTGACTTATAAGAGAAAGCAGCCGTTATGGCTGTTTCCAGGCTGTCGGCAAAGTCGTCAGTCTTTTTTTGAAGGGGCCGATAGGTGAAGCAAAAAGGACTTCGCTTTCCGCGGGCAGTGCGTGAGCCTCCTCGTTGCTCCCGCTCCTGCGGGGTCTCACGTTCACCGCTGTTCCCGCAGGAGTCTGCGTCCTTTTTGCTTCACACCGTTTTTTAAAAGAGCTGCCAATGTTCGTGCCGTTTTTTGGCTGGCTTTTATTCACGAAAACGAATGGGGCATCGTAACGGTCCCATTTTGGCGCTGTCGCCAGAGGAGCATGTCCCCATGAACCGGCTCTTTTATGCGCTGCTTTTATAGAAACAGCGGCGGCGGGCTTGCGGCGAAGACTCCTGCCCGCGGAACGCGAAGTCGCGAGCCCGCCGCATTTCGGCTCCAATCAGAAAGCTATACACCGCCATCACCAAAGAACAAGGATGAAGAAGAAAAATCAAATGTGCTGACAAAAGGTTTTATTTGTCTACACTCTGAAAGCAGCCGTTATGGCTGCTTCTTTTTTTATGGGCATAATCGTTGCACCATATTCATAATTTTGTTAATCTTGTTATGTTAAGTAAATCACTTTATTTTTGGGAGGAATTTTATAATGGCTTTTGAACTACCACAACTACCTTACGCGTATGACGCACTAGAGCCCCACATCGACAAAGAAACGATGAACATCCATCACACTAAACATCACAACACGTATGTTACGAACTTAAATGCTGCTCTTGAAGGCAACGAAGAGCTTCTTTCTAAATCAGTAGAAGAAGTAATTGCTAATTTAGACGCAGTTCCTGAATCTGCACGTACTGCAGTCCGCAACAACGGCGGCGGGCATGCGAACCACTCTCTTTTCTGGCAGCTTCTTTCTCCAAATGGCGGCGGCGCTCCATCAGGTAAATTGGCGGAAGCCATTGACGCAAAATTCGGAAGCTTTGATTCATTTAAAGAAGAGTTTGCAAAAGCAGGCGCAACACGTTTCGGTTCTGGCTGGGCATGGCTGTCTGTTGCAAACGGTGAAATTGAGCTTTCAAGCACACCGAATCAAGACTCACCAATTATGGAAGGCAAAACGCCAATTCTAGGTCTTGATGTTTGGGAGCACGCGTATTACTTAAACTATCAAAATCGCCGTCCTGACTACATTGCTGCATTCTGGAATGTTGTCAACTGGGATGAAGTATCAAAACGGTACGAAGCAGCTCTTTAATAGAAAGTGCTGGATGAAAGCCGGTCCGATTATCGGGCCGGTTTTTTGGTGGAAAAAAGTATTTAGTTTCGGTACAATGGATAATAAAGTATAAGAAGCATAGAAAGGGTTAGGCGGTTGAAAAAAGTGAACAAAAAGAAAAAAACGCACGTGCCGTTTCGGATGAACATGCTGTTTTTTGTAGTGTTTCTATTATTTTCGGCACTCATTTTCCGGCTTGGCATTGTTCAGATTGTTCAAGGAGAAGATTATCAGCGCAAAATTGAGCGGACAGAAGACGTGACAGTCAATACGAGCGTTCCGCGCGGAAAAATATATGACCGTGACGGTGAAATTGTCGTGGATAATGTTCCACAAAACGCGATAACGTATACCCGCTCATCAAGTCCAGATACAGAAGAAATGATGCAGACAGCGGAGAAGCTTGCCCAGTTGATCGAAAAAGAAACAGATCAAGTAACAGAGCGGGACATGAAAGACTTTTGGATTGGAAAAAACGAAGAAAAAGCAAAAGCGAAAGTGACAGCGGCTGAATGGACCGCATATGAAAATGACGAGCTGCTAGAAGAGGATATTTATGATCTGCAGCTTGAGCGCATTACTGAAGGTGATTTGAAAGGGTTGTCAGCTGCAGAACTTGAAGTGCTGGCTATTTATCGGGAATTTACATCCGGTTACGCACAGACCCCGCAAATTGTAAAAAATGAAAATGTAACAGACGTGGAGTATGCAGTGGTCAGCGAGAATTTATCATCACTCCCAGGAGTGAATACAACAACGGACTGGGAACGATCCTATTCTTATGACAACACATTAAAAACGGTTCTGGGAAATATTTCTTCTTCTAAAGAAGGATTGCCGAAAGAAATGGTCGATTATTATTTAGCCCATGATTACAGCCGCAATGACCGTGTCGGCAAAAGTTATTTAGAATATCAATATGAAAATGTACTGCGCGGCCAGAAAACAAAAATGAAAAACATTACCGATAAATCCGGAAATGTGCTGGATTCCGAAATTATTACAGAAGGACAAAGAGGAAAAGACCTTGTCCTGACAATTGATATGGACCTCCAGACAGCCTTAGAACAAATTATTGAAGAGGAACTTAAAAAAGCCAAATCGGGCTATCATCCGTTTTTAGACCGGGCATTTGTTACAATGATGGATCCGAATACAGGTGAAGTCCTGGCTATGGCTGGTAAAAAATACGAGGTGGTTGACGGCAAAGCGGAAATTTTTGACTTCGCCCTGGGTAATATGACAACGTCTTATGCGATGGGATCGGCTGTTAAAGGCGCTACCGTGTTAACTGGTTATATGACTGGTGTAAACGAGCCAGGTGAGTATATGGTAGACGAACCGTTGAAGTTTGCTGGGACAAACCCGAAAAGCTCCTGGTTTAACCGTGGCGGTGCTTTTGGCATTAGTGACACGTATGCGCTAATGCGGTCATCAAATGTGTATATGTTTAAAACAGCAATGAAGATTGGCGGCGCGAGCTATGTTCCAAATAGAAGCTTGGACATTGATATTGACGCTTTTACGACAATGCGTAATTACTTCAGTCAATTTGGCCTTGGTGTAAAAACGGGAATTGATTTGCCCGGCGAACAAGCAGGCTATAAGGGGATAATTGATGAAACTGAACCGGGTAAACTGCTTGACTTCGCTATTGGCCAATTCGATACGTACACGCCCCTTCAACTTGCGCAGTATGTATCCACAATCGCAAATGGTGGCTATCGTATGCAGCCGCGCCTTGTAAAGGAGATTAGGGAGCCTATTTCAGAAACAAATAAAATTGGTCCGATTGCAAAAGAAATTGAGCCAACGGTATTGAACACACTAGACCTTGAACCGGGATGGATTGAACGTGTTCAAGAAGGATTCCGGCTCGTTGCGCAGGCGTCTGAAGGAACAGCATCAAGCTATTTTGGCAATGCGCCCTATAAAATGGCTGCTAAAACGGGTACGGCAGAAGGCGTGTATGACGGTCCATTAAAAGAGCCGAATAAACATGAAATGACCTGGAATGTAACACTTGTTGGATATGCTCCATACGACAATCCGGAAGTTGCCATGGCAGTCGTCGTTCCATGGGCGTATGAAGACAGTTCCAGCTCCATTCCAATTAACCATTATATCGGCCGGCGGGCCATGGACAAATATTTTGAACTGAAGGAACAAAAAGTAAATGAAAAACCAACCGAAGCGGTAATCGATCAAGATATTGTTACAAAAACAGAAACGACTAAGTTAGAAAATGAGTAAAAAATGGTCTTTCCGTCAAACGGAAAGGCCGTTTTTTTTTACAAAAGGATCGTTTTGCACAATTATTTGATCTTTTTCATAAAAAAAATGAATTTTTTTTAGTTATTTGCAAAAACTATAAAAGCTGTCTATTCAGCAGTCGTAATCGCTTTCAATATAAAAAAGCAAGGTGCATTTCTCATAATTATGTGGGATTTACAAAACCTTAACATTTTATTAAAACCTTATTAATACTCATCCTTTATTGTATTTAGTGTAGCGAATAACAAAAAAACAAACTTGCAGGGGGAAATGAAGAAATGAAACCAGTCAAAGTTCTCACGTTATCAGCACTAGTAGGATCGGCGCTCGTATTAGGCGCATGCGGCGGCAACGCTGATACAGGAACAAAAACAGAAGATGGCGCAGGAGATCAAGCTGGCGCAGGCGATGCACAGCTTCAAGGCGAAATCTCAATCGATGGTTCATCAACTGTTTATCCAATTGCTGAAGCAGTGGCAGAAGAGTTCATGCTTGAACAGCCCGATGTGAAAGTAACAGTTGGATTGTCTGGAACAGGCGGCGGCTTTGAGAAATTCATCGCTGGCGAAACACAATTGACCAATGCATCACGCCCGATCAAAGATGAAGAAGCAAAAGCTCTTGCAGACGCGGGTATTGAATATACTGAACTGGAACTTGCTTATGACGGATTATCCGTTGTTGTAAATAAAGACAATGACTGGGTTGACCAGTTAACAGTAGATGAATTGAAAAAGCTGTGGTTAGATAATGGTTCAACAAAAAAATGGTCAGACATTCGTGAAGGCTGGCCGGAAGAAGAAATTAAGTTTTATTCACCAGGAACGGATTCTGGAACATTTGATTATTTCGATGAAGTAATTCTTGACGGTGGTCAAATTGACAAATCAGCCACTCTTTCGGAAGACGATAATGTTCTTGTCCAAGGTGTGACAGGTGACGCCAATGCAATCGGGTACTTTGGTTACGCGTACTACCTTGAAAATAAAGACAATGTGAAAGTAGTGCCAATCGTAAACGAAGCAGGCGATGCAGTTGAACCAAATCACGAAACAATCGAAAGCGGTGAATACGCTCCACTTTCACGCCCATTGTTCACATATGTAAGCAATGCAGCATTCGCAGATGATGAAGCTGTTGCAGCTTATACGCAATTTACACTTGAAAATGCATCAGTTCTTGCGGAAGATGTTGGCTATGTTTCACTTCCAGAAGAAAAATACACAGAACAGCTTGAAACACTTGAAGGCTTAAAGTAATTACCACTGGATTAAAAAGCGGATAAAGATTAAAATATACACCAATAGGGGGCGATGCCCTCTATTGGTGTACGTGGGTTGAAAGGAGCAGGCGGGTTGAAAACAACAAATAAAGACCTTAGTCCGGTTCAGCAGCTGCTTGAAAAAAAATATAATGGCGGCTTTTTGAACAGAAGTGAAAAAGTTATTCCTGCGGTCTTGTTTATTATGGCTGCGGTCTCTGTCTTAACAACATTAGGGATTGTCTTAACATTAATTTTTGAAACAATTACGTTTTTCCGTGATGTATCGATTGTTGAATTTTTCACATCAACAGAGTGGTATCCATTCTCGAATACAGATCCTGTTTATGGTATTTGGCCGCTTGTATTGGGTACACTGAAAATCACGTTGATCGCTTCTGTTTTTGCTATCCCAATCGGCCTTGCTGTTGCGCTATACTTGAGTGAGTATGCAGGTACACGTACACGCAAAATTATGAAACCGATTCTTGAAGTGCTTGCTGGTGTTCCAACGATTGTATACGGATTTTTCGCCCTAACGTTCGTAACACCTGTTCTGCGCGAAGTATTTCCCTCATTGGAATTGTTTAATGCTATCAGTCCAGGGATCGTTGTGGGAATTATGATCATTCCAACGATTGTTTCGTTATCTGAAGATGCTCTTTCTTCTGTCCCAGAGCCTGTTCGCCACGGCGCGCTTGCACTGGGATCAACCAAATGGGAAACAGCTTCAAAAGTTATTTTTCCAGCTGCTCTATCCGGTATTCTTGCATCGATCGTTCTTGGCGTATCCCGTGCAATCGGTGAAACGATGATTGTATCCATTGCAGCAGGCTCAACGCCGTCTGCCGCGCTGGACTTAACGTCATCATTACAAACAATGACTTCCTACATCGTGCAGGTTACAACTGGAGATGCAGGATTTGGCACGACAATTTATTACAGTATTTATGCAGTCGGCTTTACATTGTTTGTATTCACTTTACTGATGAACATGCTCGCTCAGTTCATTTCGAAGCGTTTCAGGGAGGAATACTGATGGGAAATACAACTCGAGTTAAATCAGAAGAAATGATTGGTCGTATTGATGGCCGGCTTATGAAAAACAAAGTGATCAAAGGAATCTTTTTAGCTGCAACTGTGTTTACATCGATTATTTTGATCATATTGCTTTACCGTATTATTTCACAAGGTGCTCCTTATTTATCGTGGGACTTTTTCCAAAACTTTGCTTCACGCCGTCCGGAACAGGCAGGAATTAAAGCAGCTGTCGTCGGTACGCTTTGGATGATGAGTGTTGTTATTCCAACAGCGGCTATTCTCGGTGTCGGCACAGCCATTTATCTGGAGGAATACGCAAAGAAAAATGCGCTGACACGCTGGATTCAAATGAATATTTCAAACTTGGCTGGTGTGCCGTCTGTTGTGTTTGGTTTACTCGGACTGACGATTTTTGTCCGCGTTCTTGGATTTGGAAACAGTGTTTTGGCTGCCGGTTTTACAATGGCTTTGCTTGTTTTGCCTGTTGTTATCGTGGCATCTCAAGAAGCTATCCGTGCCGTTCCAAATGAATTAAAAGAAGCTTCATTTGGCCTTGGTGCGACAAAATGGCAGACAATATACCGTGTCGTACTTCCTTATGCGATTCCTGGTATTGCAACCGGGAGCATTTTAGCCTTTTCTCGCGCTATCGGGGAAACGGCTCCATTGATTGTTGTCGGGATCCCGACATTTGTAGCTTTTTTGCCGTCCGGGTACTTGGATTCATTTACAGCACTTCCGATGCAGATTTACAACTGGACAAGCCGGCCACAAGTTGATTTTCACAATCTTGCTGCTGCCGGGATTATCATCTTGCTCGGTGTGCTCATTTTAATGAATTCTATTGCCGTCTGGATTCGAAATCGTTACCAGGCGAGATAACGGACTTTTGGAAATAGTGATTGAAAATTTGGAGGTAATCTTACATGGCGTTAACTGCGGTAAACTCAACGAAAAATAATCAAACGGTACAACAGGAAGAAGTACTCGTTTACAATACAAAAAACTTGAATTTGTGGTATGGTGATCACCATGCGCTTAAAAATATTAACCTGGGCATTAAAGAAAAAGATGTAACGGCGATTATCGGCCCATCCGGCTGCGGAAAATCAACGTATATCAAGACATTAAATCGAATGATTGATCTTGTGCCAGGCGTTAAAACAAACGGGACAATTGAATATCGCGAGCGTGACATTTTCAGCAAAGACTTTCTTGTCGAAGAATTGCGCACGCGTGTCGGAATGGTTTTTCAAAAGCCAAATCCATTTCCGAAATCGATTTATGAAAACATCGCGTTCGGGTTGAAAATTCACGGTATTAAAAACAAACAAATCATTACTGAAACTGTTGAAAAGAGTTTGCGCGGCGCAGCATTGTGGGATGAAGTAAAAGACCGGATCCATGAACCTGCCTACGGCTTGTCAGGCGGACAACAGCAGCGTCTTTGTATTGCACGCTGCCTGGCTCTTGAGCCAGACGTCATTTTAATGGATGAACCAACGTCTGCACTTGACCCTGTTTCAACATTAAAGGTAGAAGAACTTATTCAAGAGCTCAAAGAAAAATATTCGATTATTATTGTGACACACAACATGCAGCAAGCTGCCCGGATTTCAGATAAAACGGCTTTCTTCTTAAATGGGGAAGTGGTGGAGTTTGATGCAACCGACACGATTTTCAACAGCCCTGCAGACAGCCGTACAGATGATTACATCTCAGGACGGTTTGGATAATGAAAAAGAAGCCGGCGCAATTGCGCCGGCTTTTATTATGGAACGGTTATTTGGTTAACACTTCTGCGATCTCTTGCTGGGTCATCCCATTCTGAAAAGTAAACGATCCAACCTGCAGCTTGTCTGCATATCCGTTTTCTATTAAATATTGATTAAAAGAGGATTCGTCTTCAAGGATACCTGATTGTTTTAGTTTAGCCGCTGCTTCATTGGAAGAACTGCCCTGTTCGATCAAAACTGTCACAGACTCAGTGGCAGGTTCTTCCGTTTGATTTTGCGCTTCATTACTTTCTATCGGGGCAGCTGCCTGCTGTGAGGCCTCTTTGGAATCTACTTTTTGAACGGTGTAATTTTCTTCTGTTAACACTTGAATCATTTCTTCCGTTGATAATTCAGCGGGCTTATTTGTTTCAGTTTCATTAAAGATAAAGAGGGAAGCCGAGGCAGCCAGCAGACCAAAACCGAAGGAGCGAATGGATTGTTTTTTCATTTTTGATTCTCCATTCGCTTTCTCGCAGCCAGAATAGTTTTCACTTGATCTATCGAAAGAGAAGATTGACTCGCAATTTGCAGAAGTGATGTTCCTTGCTGATAAAGGGCGATTACTTGGCTTTGAATAATTTCATTTACCATGACCGGTTTTCTCACCGTTATAGAAGGAGCATCCCCAATAAGTAGTTCTTCCTCAAGCACTTTTAGTTTTTTATTGAATTGATAATGTTCCTGCAGCATTTTCATTGACAGCTCTTCAAGTTCTTTTTCAAGATGCCGTTGTTTATCTTGTATAAAAAACGACAATAAAATAAAGAAGGCACCGGCACATGCCAATCCGATTATAAGTCCGTTCATACAAAATCTCCTTTCATCCTTCTTTTGTTATTGTATCATATCAGGCAGTCGAGGAGAGCGGTGCGCTGGTGATTGCCGCATACTATTGAACATGATACCATAATGGTATAATCAGTTTAGGAAAACTGCCGGACCGGGGTGATACATATTGATTGAAGAAATTGTCAGGCTGAAAAGCCAAAATTTTTCATGGGAGCAAATTGCGTTAAAACTTTCGATTCCAAAACAGCAAGTAAAACAAAAATGGCGTCGTTTTATGACGAAAAAAATGAAACTGGACGTGGAAAATGAACTTCATACCGTTTTTTTATCAAAAGAACGTCTTTATTGTAAATGGCACATTCATCCTCTGCTGTTAAAAGCGGCCTTTTATTGTGAGAAGCCGTTAAATACAGAGGTGCTCGATCTCCGTATTTTTGATGTAACAGATATTTATTTTAATGGAACGAATGCTCATTCCGTTACATGTATAAAAGTAAATATACAAGATCACTGTTGGACCATCAAAGGATTAAAACAAAATCGCTCTTATGTTTGTGAAATCGGCTATTTAACAAAAAATTATATATTTTGGCCGATTTTGCGGTCACATCCGGTTCATGCTTCATATGAACGAAATACAGATTATATATTTAAGCTAAGAGCAGCGGAAGAATTTTATCATCATCCTTTTAGTGGACCGAGTTGGATTGAGCATCCAGATTGCTTGCGATAAGGCTACAATAGGTGAAGGAGGTAAGGGAAAATGAAATTTTCTTTTTCAAATATTATGATGGTAGATCATCCCTTTCGGCCTCTTGCCCTGGCCGGGTCGACGATGGACAGTAAAGAAATAGTGGAAATGATGAACGTATATGGCTATTTGTTGGCAGCGGCAAACCGCGCGGAACCCGGCAAGCCAGTGACAGCTGTTGTTAATTTGTTTGCGTTAGGCTGGTTAAATGGCGTTCGCGGGAAAATGGCAGTCAACTCCTTTATTAACCACCATGCTAATCACATATCAGCTGATCTACTGCGTACGCATAATGGATCGTTCATTCAAGCATTTCGGGCATTGATTGCTGACGAAAAACTTCTGTTGCTGCCAGTATCGCTTAGTCATTTTCCATTAACTGCGTATACGATAAAAGGAGCGGCAGCGGAAGATTTAAAGCGGACTGCTGCTATATGGAAAGAATTATTTGGCACTCCACCGCCGTCTATCTGGCTTCCGCGTGGTGCCTACATGCCCGGAATGGATGAACTTCTTCAGCAAGAAGGCTGTCAATTTGTTTTTCTTCCTAATGATGCCTTCCCGCCTGATGAACAACATCATGTTCAATGGATGTCGCCACGCGGACTCGATATTTTTCCTTATCAGTATGAAGGTAAACAAAATGATAAAGAATCAACTGTCATTCTTTACTCGTTGACCGGAGATAATGCATGTCGACGATTTAAGGATATCGATGAAGAACGAGCACCAAAATTAGACATTTCTTCTGTCAAACGAATGATTCATTTTCCATTCGTGTACGAAAACATGAATAAGGGGCAAGCATTGATTACAGCTGAAGAAATTCAGCGCTGTGACCCTATTTTTTATTTAAAAGAAGAGTGGGATGAAAAATATGTGTCTGCCATTTTTGAGGCAGGAGGAGTCTTCGATCTTGAATGGACGTATTGTGTGTATGCCTCCATCTACGGGCTTGAGGAGGAATTAACAAGTGCTGTGGATTCGCTTCGATATTTACTTGACGGGGCACGTAAAGAATTTCCGGATTTAGATTATGCGCACCAGCGCATGCGGCTGCATTACGGGGTGACGATGCTGTCTAAGAAGCCTAGTGAAAGTGTGGAGGAAATGGAAGGGGCCATCCTACTGTTGACGTGGGAATATCCACCAAATATTGTTGGCGGAATGGCCCGTCATGTGCACGGTCTCGCTGAGTCGCTTGTTGCTTCTGGACGTGAAGTGATTGTGCTGACAGCTTCTCATCATGAAACACCTCAATATGAAGTTGTAAGCGGTGTTCATATTTATCGAACAGGTCCGCTTCATAAAGGCGAACATGACTTTTTAAAGCAAACGTCTGACTTAAATTTATGTCTCTTCCAAAAAGGAACAGAGCTGATTCGTGACTATGATATTGCTCTTATCCATACACATGATTGGCTGACAGGAGACGCCGCGGTTTTATTGGCTGAACAACAGCAACTGCCGCTTGTGTCTACGATCCATGCAACTGAGCATGGGCGTAATAATGGCTTGCATAATGAATTGCAGCATACGATCGCTTCAAAAGAAAAAGCGCTTATTGCGGCATCTGATACCGTGATTGTTTGCAGCCAGCCGATGAAAGAAGAATTACGGGTTTTTTACGAAGCTGGCGAGAAAGATATTTATGTTATTCCAAATGGTGTTGAGTTTGAAGCGAATGTCTCAACCCATACACGGTTTAGTCATATAAAGCCCTTTATTTTCTCGATTGGAAGAATGGTATTTGAAAAAGGTTTTCAAACATTTTTTAATATCCATTTAAAAGACTTGAAAAAAGAAAATATTCAGTTTATTATTGCGGGTAAGGGTCCTTTACTTGAAACATGGCGTGAAGAGGTCAAAAAACGTGGACTTGAAAATAAGATTCATTTTGTCGGATATGTCAGTGATGAAGAGAGGAAAGCGTTATTCCAAACATGTGAAGCAGCTGTGTTTCCAAGCTTGTACGAACCGTTTGGAATTGTAGCTCTTGAAGCGATGGCATTTCAAAAGCCCGTCATTGCAGCCGCAACAGGGGGATTAAAATCGTTTGTTTTGCATAAACAAACCGGTCTTTTATTCGAGCCTGGAAATGCGGAAGATTTATCAACAAAACTAGCTGCTATTCTTGATCAGCCTGACTATGCAAATGAACTTGGTATAAATGGGCATGAAATGGCAAAAGAGCTTTACAGCTGGAATCACATCAGTGCACAAACAGAAAAGGTATATGATCAAACCGTTTTCATCAAAAAAATGGAAGGGGTTCGCACATGATAGGCATCTTGCTTGCTGGGGGGCGGGGAAAGCGATTGCGCCCGATTACCGACCGCATACCAAAGCCAATGGTCCCTTTACTGAATAAACCTCTTTTGGATTACAACTTAAACGTTTTTAAAATGAATGGCATTTCTCGGGTCATCATGACAGTTTGCTACAAAAAGGAAATTATTCAGCAGCACGCAGGATTTGGACAGCAAAATGGACTGGACATTCAATATATTGAAGAACATAAGCCGCTCGGTACGGCAGGAAGTTTATTTGCTTCAAGTGGATTGTTCAAAGAAACATTGGCAGTTTTAAGCGGGGATGCATTGACAAATGTACCGCTTCGTCATGTGTATGATTTTCATAAGGAGAAAGGGGCGCGTATTACAATTGTCACAGCGATGGCTGAGCGCCCTGAACAATTTGGTGTTTGTTTGACTGATCAAAAAGGCAGACTGTTGTCGCTTTTAGAAAAACCTTCTGAGGCTCATTTGTGGACAAATCAGGTGAGCACAGGCATTTATTTAATTGAACCATCTCTTTTTGAAGAATATGTTTTTCAAGGAGAAGTAGATTTTGCGAAAGATGTTTTTCCGGCACTTCTTGCCAATCAGGAACCGATTTATGTATATGAAACAAATGCGTACTGGCAGGATATTGGCACGCATCGCGCATATAAGCTGGCTGAAAAGCGGCTGAAGCGAGGAATCCCTGGAATTACAAGCCGATTGACGCCATTTTATCCGTTGTCTAACACATTTTCTGCTTCTGTTTTGCAAGAAAAAAGCGGGCATTTGGAGCGGCCGGATTCTTATTCGTCAATGTTGAAAAAACAGGCTGGTATTTCTGACGAAAAGGTGCTATTATAGTAAAGTCGCAAATGACTTGAAAATAAGCGAGACAAGTTTGGAGGGAAAAACATGCGTGTAAACATTACATTAGCTTGCACTGAGAGCGGTGACCGTAACTATGCTACAACTAAAAACAAACGTAACAACCCGGATCGTCTCGAGTTGAAAAAATACAGCCCGCGATTGAAAAAAGTGACAGTGCACCGCGAAACGAAGTAAGCAGCAGGAGACTTTCCTGCTGTTTTTTCTGTTGAGGAGGAGCAAATGGACAAAAAAGAAATGAGGAAAATGATCAAGCAGCGGCTTGCTGCAATGGATCGGCCGGTATATGAGCAAAAAAGTTTCGATATAGCTGCAAAAATGTATGCGCTTGCGGAATGGAAACATGCCAAAACGATTGCCATTACAGTTTCAGCTGACTTTGAAGTAGATACATGGCAGCTGATTCGCTTCGCTTGGCTGACTGGCAAAATTGTTTGTGTGCCAAAATGCAGCCCGGACACCAAGAGCATGCAGTTTTACCAATTAGAGAAGTTCTCGGATCTCGAAAAAGTTTATGCGGATCTTTATGAGCCAAATCCTGAAAAAGCAACACCCATTTTTTCGAATCAATTAGATTTAGTCGTAGTACCTGGACTTCTTTTTGATCAAAAAGGATTTCGAATTGGTTTTGGCGGAGGTTACTATGATCGCTTTTTATCTTCGTATGAAGGGCAAACAATTTCGTTGGCATTTTCCATTCAATTGCTTGAGACACTTCCGGTTGAAAAGTACGATTTGCCTGTTCAGAAAATTGTGACGGATGAAGAAATCATCATTTGCTAAAAACTGTCCTTCTTTCTTTACCGTCCGAATTAGTTCCGTTATAGTGGTATCAACAGGATGGACGAAAGTAGTGATGAAATGACAACGCAAATAGATGTGATTTTTTGGCGGCTGGCTTATTTTCTCGTAGTGGAACAGGAGTATACGCTAGTCAGACTGAGCCAGGATCGAAGTGAAATACTGCTTGAGAATCGTTCGATCAAAGAAGCGGCCATTATCAGGCTGTCCCGGCAAAATCTTGGATGGGCAGCCGGTCTCAGACGGGATATTGAGAAAACACTATGGATCGGCGAACGACTTCGAAAGCAAATAGGGACAAGAAAACTCACTATGTTAAATATCATTGTGTCTCCCAATAAACCGGTTGATGAATTTTCACAATTCATCAGACCAGCTGAAAGTGGGAAAACAAAAGCATCAACGTTGCTGTTTACCGAAGATGAAGTAACAGGGCCGCTTCAAGAGCTGGAAGCCATTTTATCGCCGGTTCCGGAACTGAGAGATTTTGATGGGGCGGAAGACGAAGCAACGGCATATGAGCGGGCAGTATTATCACATGAAGTAAAGAGAAAAGAAGAAGAAAAGCGGTTTTTTCATTATGGGAAGCCTTTTTTCACCTATGCTTTTACCGCCGTTAACATCATCATGTTTTTAGTTATGACACTTGCTGGTGGAAGTACCAATACAGAAGTGCTCATCCAATTTGGTGCAAAGTTTAATCTACTCATTTTAGAAGGAGAATGGTGGCGCTTTGTTACACCTATGTTTTTGCATATTGGGCTGCTGCACCTTTTAATGAACTCATTGGCTTTATATTATTTAGGAATAGCGGTTGAGCAAATATATGGCCGATTACGGTTTCTCTGGATTTATCTATTTTCTGGTTTCACAGGAAGCTTGCTAAGCTTTTTGCTGACGCCAAATTTATCTGCGGGCGCAAGCGGTGCTATTTTTGGTTTGTTTGGTGCTCTTCTTTATTTTGGTGTCACGAAACCAAAGCTATTCTTTCGGACAATGGGAATGAATGTGCTCGGCGTCATTGGTATTAATCTTGTTTTTGGATTTACCATACCCGGAATCGATAATGCGGGCCATATTGGTGGCTTGATTGGCGGGTTTTTAGCGACGGGCATTGTTCACTTTCCAAAAAAGCGGCGTCGGCTTCAGCAAATGGCGTTTTCAGCAGTGGCGTTGGCCTCAGTCGGCGCTGGTTTGTTTTTTGGATTTCAGCATGGATATGCAGCGGTTGATGCTCAATCAATTAACATACGAGCAGCGGAAGAACTTGATGCTGGAAATGAGCAGGAAGCAGAACGTATTTTATCAAACTTTATCAAAAATGACGGCAAACCTTCTGCTGAAACGTATTTTTATCTGGGTTTTATTGAAGTGGGTGATGGACGCCTGACACAAGCAGAAAAACACTTTAAGCAAGCGGTCGCTTTGCGAAACGATTTTCATGAAGCACATTACAATTTAGCACTTATTTATTCCGAACAAGGCAATCGGAACGAAGCTGCAAAATCTGCGGCAGCAGCGGTGAAGTATGCACCAGATGAGCAAGTGTACAAAGATCTTGCCGGTAAATTGACCAATGAATAAAAGCAGGGTGAAAATATGAGAACAATTTTTGATGTTCAGCAGCTGCTAAAACGCTACGGTGTGTTTGTGTATATCGGCAACCGGGTGGCGGATTTGCAGTTGATGGAGCTGGAGCTAAAAGAGCTGTACCGGTCCCAGCTAGTGGAATCGAAAGAATACCAAATGGCGCTGCTTTTATTGCGCCAGCAGATTGTAATTGAAAAAGAGAAAGAACAGGAGAAGTGATTATGGCAGAAAAACGGCTTGCTGCTTTTGACATTGGCGGAACATCTATTAAAATGGCTTTTTTAACGACAGAAGGGGACATTATTCGCAAGTGGTCTATTCCGACTGATCGGTCAGATAGTGGCGCTCGTATTGTTGGTGACATCGCCCGCTCTTTTTACGCAGAATTAGCGGCAGATGGGCTGACTACTGTAGACGTTTTGGCAGCGGGTGTCGGCGCTCCGGGTCCTGCTGATCCGGTAGAAGGGACAATTTCGGGGGCTGTTAACATTGGCTGGCCGAATGGATATCCATTAAAGAAATTGCTTGAAGAAGCTATTGAACTGCCTGTCTTTATTGAAAATGATGCAAACTGTGCGGCACTTGGTGAGATGTGGCGGGGCGCAGGAAGCGGTACAGGAGACGTTGTATGTGTGACGCTTGGCACAGGGGTTGGCGGCGGCGTGGTATCAAAAGGAATGATTATCACAGGCGTTAACGGGGCAGCAGGAGAAATTGGTCATATAACCGTTGAGCCGGAAAATGGATTCCTTTGTAATTGCGGCAAGCACGGCTGCCTTGAAACGGTTGCTTCGGCTACGGGAATTGTTAACTTGTACAAACAAGAAGGAAAAGAGGCCCCAGATGCCCGAACCGTATTCGAACAAGCTGCAGCGGGTGATGAAGCAGCAAAACGTGTTATTGATCGCTGTGCCTTTTATTTAGGTCTTGCGATTGGCAATATTGCTAACATTGTAAACCCGGCTAAAATTGTTTTAGGCGGCGGTGTATCAGAGGCGGGAGCTGCTTTATTAACACCGCTGGAAGGGTATGTTAGACAGTATACATTCCCGCGTGCAATGGATGTGCTGTCAATAGAAAAAGCACAGCTTGGTAATGATGCCGGTGTGATCGGTGCGGCCTACTTGGCAAAAGTCATGACGGTTTAACATGGAAAGAGACTGTCCCATGGTTTGGGGGCAGCCTCTTTTTTTTATGAAACTTTTTTGTTTTTTATACGTATGATTGAACAAGCGGAATCGTCATGAAACTATTATATAGAGCTATTTTGGCATTCTGTTTGATTTTTTGTAAAAAAAGTATTAAGATTGGAAAAGGCAATTTACAAAAGGTTAAAAATTTTTAACCCCTGAACGGTTTTGTTACAGATGTAACGAGGAGGCTGGAAAAATGACAAGAACAATACGCAGCAACATTTCGCTTATTGCTGTCGCTGTTTTGTTCTTATGGATGAAAACATATATCGTCTATAAAACAAGCTTTAACATGGATATTGAAAACACGCTGCAAGAATTTATTTTACTGATTAACCCGCTCAGCTTTATTATGCTGGCAATGGGTGTCGGATTTTTCTTTAAAAGCGATAAAACACGTAATCGTTACCTACTGGGTATGAGCTTTTTCTTGAGTTTCCTGCTGTTTGCCAATGTTGTCTTTTACCGCTTTTTCAACGATTTTATTACGATGCCGCTTTTATTTCAAACGAGTAACTTTGCCGATCTTGGCAATAGTGTAACAGAAGAGTTTAACGTAGCTGACATTTTGTATTTTGCAGATGTCATTATTTTATTTCTTCTGCTTAAATTTAAACCATCGTTTGTGAAATTTCGCCCAATGTCAAAAATGAATCGCCGTGCTTACTTTTTGTCAGCTGCTGCGATTATGTTTTTAAATCTTGGATTGGCGGAAATTGAACGGCCCCAGTTGTTAACAAGAACGTTTGACCGGGAAATGCTTGTGAAAAATATTGGTACATTTAACTATCATATTTATGACATTTTCCTTCAGTCTAAATCGTCCGCTCAGCGTGCACTGGCTGATAGCAGTGAATTAACAGAAATCGGAAACTTCTCTGATGCAAATTATGCAGCGCCAAACGATGAATTGTTCGGTGCCGCAAAAGGGAAAAATTTAATTATGGTATCTGTTGAATCAACACAGGCTTTTGTAATGAACAATAAAGTCAATGACCAGGAAATTACACCATTTTTAAATGATTTTGCGAAAGAAAGCTTAAACTTCACGAATTTCTATCATCAAACCGGACAAGGAAAAACGGCTGATGCTGAGTTTTTAACTGAAAACTCTCTTTATCCGCTGAGCCGTGGAGCAGTTTTCTTTACACATTCAGGCAATGAGTTTAATTCAATGGCTGAAAAGCTTAAAGAAAACGGCTATTTTCCAAATGCAATGCATGCTAATAACAAAAGCTTCTGGAACCGCGATATTATGTATGATGCGATCGGATATGAACGTTTTTATGATGTAAATGATTATGACGTTAATGAAGACAACAGTGTGAACTGGGGAATGAAAGATGAACCGTTTTTTGAACAGTCGGTGGGCTTAATGAAAGAAATGCCGCAGCCGTTCTATTCAAAAATGATCACATTAACGAATCATCATCCGTTTTATTATGATGAAGAAGATAAAATGATCGATGAATTTAATTCTAACAGCGGCACGTTAAACCGCTATTTCGTCACTGTCCGTTATACGGATGAAGCATTGAAAACCTTTGTAGAAGATTTAAAAGAAGCAGGTCTGTATGAAAACTCTGTCATTGTCCTGTACGGTGACCATTACGGTATTTCTGAGAATCATAATGAAGCGATGGCTCAATACCTTGGCAAGGAAGTAACGCCTTACGTATCAGCAGAGCTTCAAAAAGTACCATTTCTGATTCATATTCCAGGTGTGGATGGACAAGAAATCTCAACGGTAGGCGGACAAGTAGATGTACGCCCAACGCTATTGCACCTTCTTGGAATCGACACGAAGGGTGACATCCAGTTTGGACAAGATTTGCTGTCTGAAGACCATGAAAACTTCACAGCATTCCGTGACGGCCGTTTTGTCACTGAGGATTACGTATATGCCGGCGATGCATGCTGGGATAAAGCAACAGGTGAACAAACAGATGCAACCTACTGTGCACCTTATATCGAAAAAGCTGCAACAGAATTAAATTATTCGGATCGGGTGATCTATGGCGATTTGCTTCGCTTCTATGATCCGGATTCTGCGATAAAAGAACAATAAAAACTGCCTTTCGAGGCAGTTTTTTTCCATGAAAAAAGCACCCGATCAAAGTCAGGTGCTTTTTTTAATGGGCTGCTGGATAGCCATGATTTAAAATGGTCATGATTGTGAACCAGCCGATAACACCAGCTGTACCAAGTCCAAAGAAAATACCGAGCGGGTTTTTGTTTTTCAACGCACTGATTGTGCTGAATACTGCAAGAATGGCAATAAGCGCAAAAATGATTGTTAAACCGTTCATCGTACCAAACCCCTTTCTATAATGAATCAATAAAAAGAACTATGTAATTGCAAAACACACCCCTATTGTATAAGTTTTTTTAGTATTTGTCGAGAGTGAAAACGGATAATTCTTTTATCAGCGGTGATTTCCTGTTACGATACAAAAGGATAATGAGAAAGGTGGAGATCATATGGATTGGACTCAATTGCCGCTTGGCCCGCTGCAAACTAATTGCTACGTGCTTTCCCACGAGTCTAAATGTATTATTTTTGATCCGGGGTCAGAGGGAGATCAGCTCGTTAGCTGGCTGCAAGAAAATAAATTGGAGCCATTGGCTATCTTGCTGACACATGCTCACTTTGACCATATTGGCGCTGTCGGTTCGCTTAAACAAACGTTCAACATTCCTGTCTACCTTCATAAGGAAGAAGAAGCATGGCTTGAGAATCCAAAGCTGAACGGTTCAAGCCGTTTTGGCATGGGGGTCATTACCGCTCCTTCGGCAGATGTCCTCATTGACAAGGAAAAAGAGCTCACTGTTGGCTCGTTCACGTTTAAACTGCTGCATACGCCCGGCCATTCGCCAGGAAGCGTTTCATATTATTTTGAAGAAGGCGGCGCCTTATTTGCAGGGGATACACTGTTCATGGGCAGCATCGGGCGTACAGACCTTGCTGGTGGCAATCACCAGGTCTTGATTGACAGTATCAATGAAAAAATTATGTCCCTGCCTGAAGAAACGATTGTGCTCCCTGGACATGGACCAGCAACGTCCATTATTACAGAAATGGACAGCAATCCATTTTTAAACGGATTTTAAAAAAAGGGAACGCCGCCATGGTGTTCTCTTTTTTATGTTACCCTGTATATTTCATGACTTGCTTCTTTTTTGTTAAGCTTCTTAGTTTTTCAGGATTATATCCAACAACAATTGCTTCTCCATCCGTTAAGATCGGGCGGCGCAACAATTTGGGCTCTTGAATAAGCAAGTCGATCACATCGGATAACAACATATCATCTACGTTAAGATTTAATGATTTAAACGTGCTGCTGCGCGTAGCAAGCAGTTCGTCAAGCCCTTCTGATGTCAAGGACAACAAGGTAAGCAGTTCTTGACGTGAGGGTGTTTCACGAAAAAGGTGACGCTCCTGAACATCAATTGAATGGGCAGACAGCCATTTTTTCGTCTTTCGGCATGATGTACAGCTTGGGTACGTAAAAAAAGTAACAGTAGACATTGAATAGTCCCCCTTTTTTCTTCTTGAATATATTGTACAATACTTATACAATAATTGTACATTTTTTTATTCTGCGAATTGTGTCTTTTTTCTTAACAAGCGAAAAAGTATGACTTTATCATTTTTCTCCATAAGATTATTGCTTATAATAGATAAAAACTGACGGGGTAATAAAAATGAACACCATTTTAAAAGTAAGCGGTGCACTTGCAGATGGGATACGCTATTCAATTTATGACTATATTTTAAAAGGACATGCAAATGTGACCGTGCAAGACGCAGCAGCTGAATTTAACATACATCCAAACGTGGCGCGCCTTCATTTAACAAAGCTTGAGGATGCAAATTTAATCGCTTCTTTTTTGCATAAAACGGGAAAAGGCGGGTGTCCGGGCAAAGTATACAAGCTGGCAGCTCGTGTTGGATATGCGCCGCAAATGGAAGAAATAGAAGGAAAGCCAAATGTCCAATTTGTCATTTGCAATTGCCCATTTAAACAATTGCTATATGAAAAAGCGGCGATAACCTGCCGGATTCATAAAGCTTTTTTGCAAGGAGTGATGCAGGCGCTTGTTCGGGGAAATGGAGCTCTATCAAAAAACGACGATGCTTGATGGCTGCGGGGATTGCACGTATTAAGCAGTCGTCACAAACTGATGGAAAGAAACGTTTACAATTCCATATGTATTCCTTTATAATATGTTATTGATGGAGTAAGTCCATAAAGGGGGGATACATAATGGATCGAATGTTTCGTGTAATGGCATTCTGGACTGCGATTTTTGCTTTGATGTTTTATCTCGGGCACATGAATATTACCGCACTGCTTTTCCTCGGTCAAACTGGATTTTTCTTGTTATTAGGGTATTTACGTCTTTCTGAGCGCATGTACATTTATGTTTTTGGCGCATACTTGACCGTTTTCTTTGCAGGGTTTACATATTGGTCAACGTTCATGATGACGCCAGGAAGCGGCGGACATTAATGTCACCCGAAGCCTTTAAAGCAAATATTTGCTTTAAAGGCTTTTTTTGTTAAAGTTTTGTAAATGCCCTCAAAAAGTAATGAAATATTCAGACTTTTGTAGTATGCTCAAAAAAAGAAAGAAGGTGATGATTTGCAAGTCGAACAAAAAATTGCACAAATGCTTGCTGCAGCTGTCAGTATGCAGGCAACGGATATTCATTTAACACCGAAAACAAATGGCTATTTGATAAAAATGCGTGCTGGTGGGGAGCTGTCTAAAAGCGATTCATTTTCTATTCGTGAAGGGGAAAGGCTTATCGCGTATTTAAAGTTTACTGCATCAATGGATATTGGTGAAAAACGAAAACCCCAAAGCGGCTCTTTTCGGCAAATGATTAACGGGCTCCCGTTATCACTGCGAATTTCGACACTTCCTGCTGTTCCTCACAAAGAAAGCCTCGTCATCCGTATATTGTCTCAAAAACACGTCCCACATCTTTCAGAACTGACATTATTTCCATATACAGCAACGAAACTGACTTCCTTATTAAACCATTCACATGGTCTTATCCTGCTTAGCGGTCCGACCGGAAGTGGAAAATCAACTACGCTTTACTCCATGATTCAGCATTGTGCAGCCACTCTAAACAAACACGTTATTACACTTGAAGACCCCGTTGAAAAACAACAAGATTCATTCGTGCAAATACAAGTAAATGAAAAAGCAGGCATTACGTATTCAACCGGCTTAAAAGCGATTTTGCGTCATGACCCTGATGTAATTATGGTTGGAGAAATACGGGATGAAGAAACAGCCCGAGCCGCTGTAAAAAGTGCTCTCACAGGTCATTTAGTCCTGTCGACAATCCATGCCCGTGACGCTGCCGGCGTAATTGAAAGGTTAATAGAGCTGGGCGTTTCGCGTCATGAAATCACTCAAACAATGACCGGTATAACCGCTCAGCGGCTCGTTCGCATCCTTTGCCCGGAATGTGGAACTTCTTGCGGAGATGAGTGCACGCAGGAAATACGACAGGCCATTGTTTGTGAAATGCTGTCTGGACAGGCGCTAAAGGAGGTGACAAACGGCGAAACATTATCAGCTTACAAGAGGTTAAAAGATGAATTGCGAAAGGGGATGGCGTATGGATTCATCGCGCATGAAGAGTGGGCTCGCTGGCATTTTGGCGAAGCGGATGTCAGCGAAAAATGGCGCTGATTTCATTATGAGGCTCGGTGAAATGATGATGAAAGGATTTACGATTGGTGATGCAGTTGATTTTTTAATGATGAACATTTCAGGCATAAATAAAAAACAAATAGCGGTGATTCGAAAATCGCTTCAAGATGGAACGCCGCTTCATGAAATATTGCCGATTTTGAATGTTCCTTCGCTTATATGCCTGCAAGTTTTCTTTGCTGAACAACATGGAAATGTTCAAGAAACACTCGTTCACGCAGGAACACAGTGGAGAAAATCAGAACAATCGAAAGAAAAGCTCATCAGGCTTTTACAATATCCCGTTTTTTTACTCGCGTTACTTGTCATTTTATTAACGGTCTTAAACACATTTGTCCTTCCTCAGTTCCGCGACCTGCATGCTTCAATGGGCTACGAGCCTGAGGGGGTAATTGCTCTTCTACTCTTTTTTCTTCAATGGGCTCCGCCAGCAGTTCTTCTTATTGTACCCACACTGACAGGTATCTGCCTGTTTCTATTTGCTCGCTACAAGCTGCTTTCACCGCATAAGAAAGCAGATATGCTGTCAAAACTTCCATATATTCGAACGTTTTTTCAACTTTATTTTACCCGGCTGTTTGCACGGGAAGCGGCTCAGCTATTAAATAGCGGATTTGCGGTTAATGAGCTGCTGCATGTGTTTGAAGAGCAAACTATTTATCCGATGCTTCGTGCGGTGTCAAAAAAAATAAATGGTCAATTAATCATGGGAGAAACATTACAAGAAGCGATTTCCAGCATCCCTTGGTTTGACCGAAAGCTGTCCGCTTTAATTGGTCATGGAGGCGCAAATGGGCGAATCGGTGAAGAATTGCTTCTCTACGCTGAATTTTGTGACCAGCTTGTTGAAGACAAAATCAAAAAATTGACTGGGATCATTCAGCCGGCTGTCTTTCTAATTATCGGTACGATTGTAATGGCTGTTTATTTATCGGTCATGCTTCCGATGTTTGAAATGATCGGATCCGTCTAATAAAGGAGGAAGAAAAGATGAAACAACTAGTAAAAAATGAACGAGGCTTCACGCTAATAGAAATAAATAGGGGGAATAGCCCCCATTTATTTTTGTTTCTTTGATCGATGCCAGGGGAAAGGATCAGAGTCAATTGGTAATTCAACATTGATCGGTGCTCCATTTAATTTAAATTGCAGGTCAAGACGTTCCCTGTATAAAATTCCTTTCGGGAAAATCTTACCGAATAACTGGGCGCGTTCGAGTGGCATCAGCTCCGTTTCAAATCCTTCTGCTGCTTCAAACAATTCATAAATGCTATCGTAGTTATTTTGGCTACTTCTTATTAAAATTAATTTTGCGTGAAGTTCCTGGGTTTCTGTATTCATTCGATCCAGCTCTGTTTGAATCTCAGTCTGCTTCTGTATTAGTGTCTCTTTATTAAATAATCCATCAAGAAAGAGGTCCAACAGATTATCTATTTTTCCATTTAGAGAAGCGATACGCTTTTGATTTTCTTTATGCTGTTTTTCCAATAACACTAATTTTTCATCATCATATTCAAGGTCAATATACTTCTTTGCATGTTCTTCACTCGACAGAATTTCTTTAATGGCCCGAATGATGTGGTGTTCAAAGCGGACTGTGTTAATCGCAATGTCGCATACACTTTGATCTTTAATTCTTATACGGCGTCCATGCTTTAAATAGTACCGAGGTGATTTTTTCGTCCCGTGCATTTCTAAATTTATCTTTCTCCCGCATTCACCACAAAGGAAGCTGGTCCTTCTTAAAATATGTAGATCATGTTTGACCCGGCTTGTTACTTTGTACTGCGAGCCACGCTTTGTTCGTTCTTCCTGGATCTGCTGCCATGTTTCTTCGGTCCTTAATTTGGGATACATATCTTCAATCGAAATTGTTTCTCCGTTTGAAAATGTTTTTTCCATGACACCATGAAAAGCTTTCGAGATCAGCCGGCGATGTACAAGTGTTTCATTCCAATGTGTCCCTGAAGGTGTAAGAGAAATTTTGTTGAGTTCATCTGAAATCGCCATCATACCTAATTGCTTTTCTAAATACAAGTTGTCGATTAAAGGGATTACCCATGCCCATTTTTCGTCTAATTCGTATTTTTCTTCTGTTTTATTATACAAATATCCGAGAGGAGCTTTACCCCAGCCTTTACCTTCACGCATGCGCTGCCTTTTTCCACGCATCATTCGCCGGACGATGGACTTTTTCTCCCGCTTGGCGATTAGGTTTTTAATATCACTGATAAACTCTTCATCTTCATTCGACAAATCGGTTATACGGCCCGGCTCCGCTATTTTGACGCCATTGTCACGCAACGTAGCCTTTAGATATTCCCAGGCTATTGTATCGAGGCGAGAGAGCCTGTCCTGATCGATACAGAGCACTACATCAAGAAGTCCATCCTCAGCCATATCGAGAAGAGCTGTTAACCCTTTTTTATCTAATTTTCCGCCACTCTCGACATCTTTAAATTCACTAATAATTTTCCATCCTTGATTTAGCGCATAAGAAGTCAATTCGGTGTGCTGGGCCGATAAAGAATAACGATCTTCCTGCATTTTTGTTGATACTCGAATGTATATTGCTGTCCGCATTTCTTTCACCTCATTTTAAGCTTTTATGAAAAGCGAGTAGTATTCAATCTGCTGGAGAATACAAAAAGGCTTTTTTATCGTCCATTATTCAAGAGAGACCATACATACTTAATAATGAAAGGTAAATCAAAGGTCTTTTTGGGAATATACGTTCTCTAAAGTATATAACAGAGCACACCAATAAGAAAAGGGAAACGAATAAAAATTGTCACTCAAAAAATAAATAATAAACCGCTAATGACTACTAGCCTGACTGAAAACTTACAAATAAAAAACAGTTGATTAAATAACCAACTGTTTTTTTATTGCATACTATAATCAAATTATATTTTAAATTTACCCATAACTTCTTGTAAATTGGCAGCCATTTTAGAAAGCTCATTGGCGGAGGTGGTTATTTCTTCCATAGATGCTAGCTGCTCTTCTGTGGAAGCAGCCACTCCCTGGGAATGCATAGAAGTTTGCTTGGAAATACTGCTAATTCCTTCAACCGTTGCACTTACTTCTTCAGCTCCGGCTGACATTTGCTGCGCAGTGGCTGCCATTTCATGAATTTGTGTGCTTATGCTATCCATTGAATGTAGAATTTCGTTAAAGGTTGACTGGGTATTTTCAACGATTCCAAGCCCTTTTTGGACATCAGCTTTCACTTGGCCAATTGAATCAGTTGAACGGACCATATCTGCTTGTATTTCTTTAATCAGCTGCGAAATCTGTGTCGATGACTGCTGGGATTGCTCCGCTAGTTTACGGACTTCATCTGCTACCACCGCAAATCCTTTTCCATGTTCTCCAGCCCGAGCCGCCTCAATTGCTGCATTTAGTGCCAGCAAATTCGTCTGGTCGGCGATAGACGTGATCACCTGCGTGATTTCCCCAATTTCCTGCGACCTGTTATCAAGCAGCTTCATCACTTCATCACTTACGTCTACTGACTGGTGAATGGACTCCATTTGCTGAACGGTTTGCTCTACGTATTCGCCACCTTGTTTTGCTTTTTCTGATAGCTGCGCACCTGATTCTGCAATAGATGAAGAGTTTTCTGCCATATGCTGAATGCCCTGCGTTACTTCTTCTAATGCTTTTGCACTTTCTTCTACACTTACCGTCTGGCTTTCGGCCCCATTGGCTACTTCCTGAATGGAAACGGTGATTTGTTCAGTGGCATTGCCTGTTTGCTCTGCACCCGCTGTCAGTTGTTCAGATGATGCTGCGATTTGTTCTGAGCTTTCGTTTACTTCACGGATGACTTCACGTAAATTCTGCTTCATGACGTTGAACGAATCTGCCATGTCTCCGATTTCATCTTTATTTTTTACTTGAATATCTGCAAAGGAAAGATCGCCATCCGCAATTTGCTTTGCTGCTTCTGCCACTTTGCCCACCGGTCCGGCGATAATACGGCTAATGTAAAAAGCAAGTGCCAGCCCAAGTATAATGGCAAGGATGGAGAAGATTAAGATTGTTATTTTTAAATTGGCTGCCTGGTGTGCTGCTTTCTCACTTTCCGTCTTTAGTACATCCAGACACATTTTTTCTAGCTCACCTGCTTTGGCGGCAAACTCATTTCCGATAGGGGTTCCTCTCTCCGCAAGTAATTTCACATAACCTTCCGTATTTCCCGCTTTTTTATAAGTGAACACTTGTTCAGCTACTTCAGCATAATCGGAATGAAGTTTGTTTAATTCGTCAAGCAGCTGCTGTGCTTCAGGTGCAACAAGAACAGATTTCAAATAGGTTTCTTCTTTATCGTAAGCAGCAACGGCTGTTTTGTATATTTCAATATGATCCTCATTGCCTGAAATCAGAAACCCTCGCACATCTCTCATTTCTTTTGTAACTAAATACTTCAGCTCCTTAGCGCTGGTAACCTTTTTAACTTGTTCACCAATTAAAAAAGAGTATTGGTTGGTGATGGATGTGAGCTGGTATAAGCTGATTCCTGCGATCAGAACCAGCAGTGCAAGCACTCCTGCAAATCCACTAAACAATTTTTTGTTTATGCTCATTTTTATATCCTCCTGCTTGAATTAAAGATTCATTTTATTTTCAGTTTCATGTTATAGCATTATGGTAAACACCTTTTTAACAAACTAGGTTATACATCTAACCTTTGTAACAGTTCTTCTAAATCTGCAGCATTACTGAGTAAGTTATCAATATCCAAAAGAATTAATAAATCTTCATTTATTATTGAAATCCCTAAAACAAATGAGAGGTCTATGTCATGAAAATCAGGCTTTTGAATTGTAGCTGAGGAAATATCGACTACATCATTTGCTATATCGACGATTAATCCGATTACTCGATCATGTATTTTTATGGTTATGATTTGGGTATTGCTTGTTTCCTGTAAGTAGTCATATTCCGATAAAAAATAACGTAAATCCATGACAGGGACAACTTCTCCTCGTAGATCCGCAACTCCCTTCATATACGGCGGCAAATTCGGTAAAATCGTAATACGATCCATTCTGTCAATAGAGAAGACTCGTTGAATGTCCATACCAAATTGTGCATTCCCCACGTTAAAAATAATTGCTTTAAAATCTTTCATTGATTCTCTCTTTTCCTTTATAAATTGAAAAACTGCATACTCCGATAAGGAATATCCAGCTTAAAACTGTCATAGTTTTTTTAAACCTTAGACCCTCTGGCTTTGCGTCATCACCTTTCAATGATTTTACCCTTATCAATACTTTGAAATTGTCCGAGTAAAACTTGAGAATATCTATGTTGAAAGAAATCTCACTTTCAAACAAAAGATAAGTCTTTATAAGTCTAAATACCCTTAAATATTTAATTGAATAGCACTAAAGGATTATATACCTACATTTCTTTGGAAGCAATATTTGTCTCTATTTTTATGTCGAAAAATGTCGGATATTTGAAAGTTATGTGTATTTTATTCCATTAACTAAATTTTTAATGTAAGAACCTAAGTTCACGGTTACTTTCTTGTATGTTGTGAAAACAGGGAGGGGATTGCGAGATATTAGTCAACAGTACGTCCCAATTATGTATTATCAATTTTTGTGTCGGTTTGAAATAAAGTTAAACTGTTTATAAAAAAGTCGCACCGTTTTGAAAAAAGTTAAATCGTTCATAAAAAAGATGTACCGTTTTATTGTACAGTAGGAACGAACTGTTGATTAGCTTCGGTTTGTCGCACTAACGAATGGTTTGAGTATGGGGCTACGTTGAAATAAAAGAAAAATCGTTTTAAAGGAGACAAATAATGTTTGAAATCAAAACCTTTTTAGAAAAGCATTCATATGACATTGCAGATTTAAGTCTTTTTACAAGAGAACGGTATATAGGATTAGAGGAGTCATCCAAGTTTAAGGATTATTTTGCTTATCGAAAATTTAGTCCTGAGTATATCCAAATGGTTGTGACAATCAAGTATCAAAATAAAACAGTTATCGGGATCGATGGACCAGATGGTTTGAGTTTATGGGAACAAACGTATTTTACAGCGATTGAGCAATATCTGAAAAACCGTCAGGCTGAAACTATGTATGGCATTGACCCTGTTACATTAAAATGGACTTCATTAGGAAATGGTTCGTTACACTTTATTCTTGTCGGTGAATGGGATGAATACATTTTTGCGGAGGCTGTGCTTCCTGAAAAAGAGTTTTTAGAAGCGATGTTAAATGAAGCAGAACATTTTTGGCAAGTGCTGCTTGAGTACAAAGTGTTTGAGGGAGAAAACAAACGAAAAGACTCTCCAAAGGATTATCCAGCCCAAATGATTAAAGAAATAAAAGAATTGAGAGAAAAAGTAAAACTCCTAAAGTAAGTTGGGAAATTTCTTTACTCAACAGTTTCGGTCTACTGTGCATTATTCTCTGTTTTAAATGATCAAACTTTTTTATAAAAACTGAACGCTGATTTGCTGGGGAAGAATCCATTTGATCGATTTTTTTCAAAATGGATTCTTTTTGTGTCCCATAGAATAAGGAGTTACAGGGTATTTTTGATCAAACTTTCTTTTAGAGCTCCATTTTGCATGTAAATAACCAAGCTTTTATCAACATCTTTCTTTAACAGAGACAGCCATGCTAATAAGATTCGCACCATGGCGCATGAAAAAACGTCTTTTTGGAAGGATATTTTCAGGGTAGACAAGCATTAAAAAGACCAAAGAAAAAACCTGTCTCAAAAAGAGACAGGTTGGATGAGAATCGGAGTTTTACTTAATTATCTTTCGCAAGCCCATCCATCTTTATCGCGGTCGTGTTTCGCTTCATAAGCTGGGTGGCCTTTTTTCACGCCGTCCGGATACTTCTTGCGTAGTTCAGTACAGTTCTTAAACGATTCTTTCTTAGGTGGCGTAGTCGGTTTAGGTGCCGGTTTTGGAGCCGGAGCAGGCTGTGGCTTCGGAGCTGGCTTAACAGGTGCAGGAGCCGGTTTAGGCGCACATCCACCGTTTATTGCATTTGTACTCGACCAGATACCAAGCTTTGCTTTCTTCGCCTTTGCTTCGGCTGCTTGCAATTCTTCTAAGTATTGTGTATTTGGTGGGAAGATCGCAACCCGGGCAAGCCCTTTTTCGAGCAGCGTTTTATTGAACATTACATCGTTCAGGTAGATGTATGCCAAAATACGGCCGTATTTGTCGCGTGTCTGAATGCCGAGTTCAAGCTTTACTTCTTTGTTCAAGAGGCTTTTCTTCGTGAAATCAGAAGCTTCTGGACCAAATAGCTGTACACATTTCTTAGGATCTTTCGTTTCCGGCGTATCGATCAGAATAAGACGGATTGTTTCTTTTTTTCCTTTATAGGTGACTTTAATCGTGTCGCCATCGACGACTTCATTTACTTTTACTTTTGTAGCTGTTTTCGGCGCGGCCGCTTCAACTGTTTGAAGGGGTTGATCTGCAGCAAACGGTGCAAAAGAGCCAGCGACTAATGACAAAGAGAGAAGAGAGGCAGCAAGCGGTTTGAATAATTTGGATTTGAACATGTTTTTTGCTCCTTAAAATAAATTTTTTATAACATCTGTGCCAGTTGCTAATACCCCTTAGAGAAAGCGGGGAGCGGCAGATCTATTTCACAGTTTCTTTAAACTGACAAATCTAAATGTTCCACTGCTGGAAGGAAAATAGTAAAGCATGTGCCATTACCTAGTTCACTATCAACATTTATTTCACCACCCAGGGATTTAACGACGCTATAGACAACCATTGTTCCAAGCCCAGTGCCTATATCTTTGGTTGTGAAAAAGGGGTTTCCTAAACGTTCAAGCTGCTCCTCATTCATTCCGATCCCTGTATCTGCTATAGTGATCATGGCATCATCCCCAGATCGCTTCAGCCCTATTTTTAGCTTTCCTCCCTGGGGCATTGCTTCAATCCCATTTTTCACGACATTTATAAGGCACTGATGAACCTTTTCCTTTTCACCGACAATATAAATATTTTCTTCCAAACTCACTTCAATTTCTACATTATTCATCATAGCGTAAGGCATAGTAAAATTTTTGATATTAGTTAATTTTTTATGTATGTCCAATATCCTTATGTTCTCTAATGAAGGTTTTGCAAAGGTAAGATAATCCGTAATGATCGTCTCTGCGTTCTCCAAAGCCTCCAGTGCGGTTTCAACATATCCATTTTTATCTTGATCTGTAAGACCCGGCTCACGTAATAATTGAAGAAATCCTTTTGTAACCGTCAAGGGGTTTCTTACTTCATGAGAAATGCTTGCTGCTAATGCACTGACTGTTTTTAACTTTTCAAGCTTGTTAATTTCTTTAGATAGAGCGGCATCACTTCTTGATTTTTCGTTAAAGAACACAAAAAGTATAATCCCAATAGTTTGAATTGTTAGGGAACCAATAAAAAATCCGATGGAGTCTAGGGTAGTTTTTTCTGTCATAAATAAAAAGAGAAGTATTGTCCTAGAAATTACTCCAAAGAAAGAAGCTAATAGGGCAAGATATAATTTCTTTCTAATATCAATGGTCCTGTTAAACACAGGGATGACAGACCATAATGAAATCGTTAACAAAAAATATACAGTTAAAATTACAATAAAATCATCCACACCTAAATAAAAGCGATAGGACAACAGAATAAATGCTGAAAAAACAGCGACTCTACGTCCTCCATATAGGGCTCCAACAATAAAAGGAATTTGTCGCAAATCAGCGATATAACCATTAGGGGTGTGAATGGGGAATGTCATACATAGAACGATGGAAATCCCAGAAATAAGGGCAATGATAATTTCATTCATTAATCTATTCGTTTTTATTTCAAAAAATTTAAAATAAAGAGAGAAGAAGAAATAAACTAAAAAAATGTTGAACAAAAAGGAATGAATGTTATTAAAAAAGGTATTCAATATCTTAGCTCCATTCTGATAGTCAATTCATATTACTTTTAAAACTTCTGCACCAGCTCACGACTTTGCTAGAAATAGATATACTTTTGGAAAACTTCCAATTTTAATATGTTTAAATTATGTAAGATATTCACTTGTTTCTATTTTCCTATAAAACGAGGGGAAATTATACCATTTTCCGCCGACAAATTCCGACATAAATCGAGTTAGCTGTATTGAACAACTGCTTTTTGAATGATCCATCGGCGCAGACGTTCCAAAGCAAAATCATATTCCACGTTAAAAACTTCGCTTATTACCCTTGCTGCAGCATATTCAGTGTCCGGTAGATTTAAGTCCGGAAGCATGAAAGTAGGGACACAAAAATGATAGGCAAAAGCTTGGGCCTGCCATTCTTGCAGCTGAACGAAAGGGAAGGGCAGCTCTGTTTGATTGCCTGTGTGGCGTAGCAAGTGGCAAACTTCATGAGCGAACTCCTGCCATTGTTCAGCTCTCGATACGTTTTCATTAATCAGAATCATCATAATGCCGCCGACCTCTGCACACTTGCTTTTCTTATGACTATATCCCACCTCTATATTGAGTCTCCTAGCAATTAGCTCTATATCTAGCTGCTCTGGAGAAGTAATCGGAATTTTTGTGTATAAATTCTCAATAAAGTCTTCAAGATGGGATTTCACGTAGGTCATAAGGGACGCCTCTTTTCCAATTTACAATTATGGGAATGTATGTTTGGTAAGAGTATACAATAAAACTCTACCAAATAAAAGGCAGAGTTTCTAAAAAGCATAAAATTAATGTAAGTGGGGGATGGACAAAGGACAAATAAATCTCGGTAGAAACCGTGTGTCCCTTCAGGGTAAAAAGAAAAGCCCATTAAAGGGCTTTACGCGATATTTAAAGAAAGGTTTTTTCCGAAAAGTAAAGACTCAATTGTTTTGCCTTTTATTTCATTGTATTCTTCACGAGAAAAAAGTAAAGCTGGTTGTTCTCTCTTGTTAAACTGAATTGTCCAAACATCCAAGAAGTCCTTTTTATAAGCTAACTTTTCTTCGGTAATGGTTAAACCATCTGCATAATCTGTTGTAACCGTAAAGATTTTATAATCGTCTTTACGAAGATATTCAACTTTTAGAATTTTCCCACCGTTTTTTATGTTTCTTTCGATAACCTGATAATGATCGGTGCCTTTAAAATCCGAGGGTATGATCTCGTTTGTGTTCATTTTCATTTTTCACTCCTTATCCTTCATAGTAGGATAACTTTTTAAGTAAAAATCAATCTTACTATTTACGGATTCTTTAGCGTGTGCAAAATCCTCGGCATTATATGCAGTAATCCGCTTTTTTGTCCGCTCAAATGAAGTTTTTCGTATGTTAGAAACAATATACCCTATATTGTTAATTCTGTCACCAGCAAGTGTACCAGCATCTTCCCATAATTCAAAACCTTTCTCATCTAAACTAATACGAGTAAAGAGATCTGTCACTTTGCTATTAAGCCAAATTTCAAAGTCTGCTCTCATTTGTTCTAGCAGTATGAAGCCTTTTAATTCATCATGTTTAGCTTGTAATTCTTGCTGGTTGCTCTTCTCCATTTCACTCAATAAACTGTTATACTCACTGGCATCAATGACACCACTTTCGAGTAACTTTTTGTATTTTTCTCTTTTCTCCGCCAATTCTTTCTGCTGCTTAAATTCCAAGTTAATAGCAGTTTGAACATTGGTTTTTCTATATCTGTCTAATCCGCCTGAGCTAAAGGAATCTTCGTTACCTAAACCATATGACATATAAGATTTAATATCTCCACGTTTAGCAAATCTAATTGTTCCAGGTTCTTCATTTGGTGTACTTTTATCCCTTGGCGTACGGTTAGGCACTGGCGTTTTCTCTATGGCGCCTAAATTGAAAAAATCGTCAATAGATAGCTGAATAGTAATATTTGTTTGTTTAATATCAGCGTATGCTTTTTCAGATTTATATTTTCTCCATAGTTCTTCTAACTGAAGTTCTTTATGGTAAATTACATCACAAAAGTTATCACTTTCTCTTGCGTTAGGTTCTCTTATTAACCGAAGACCGCGCCCAATCACTTGTGCATATAGAGAAATTGATTTAAAAGGCCTAAACATAGATATGACCGATATATTTGGGTTGTTAAATCCTTCACCTAACATTTGAATATTAATCATTACGTCATATTCATTATTCGCAAAATTGCTGATTCTTGTCTCGTTTTCAAAATCTGAAAGATGTGAACTAACATAGGAGGCTGTTGCTCCTTCGTCTTGAAACCACTTTGTTAAAAGTTTTGCATGTTCATCATTACATGCAACAGCTAGAACTTGATGTTTAGGATAGCTCTTCCTTTTTTTCTTTAATGTATTTAATGTATGCTTAATTACGGTCTTAGAACATGATTCTGACATGATAAGAGTTTCATTTACCCACTCATCACCTAAGAGAGCCCGTGCTTGGGAAGGAGTATAAGTCTGGTCATTTTTTGGATTGTAAAACTCCAATTTATCAGGAATTTCTTCCTTCCTGATAATGTCTTTAATTAGCCCATTCTTAATGGCTTCTCCTAAACCAAATGAATAAATAGGATCGTAAGGATTATTTGAAACCTTTTGACCATCATTTCGAACCGGTGTAGCTGTTAATTTTATTATCTTGCTCGCAGTAAAGTGATCAATAGTTTTTTGCCACATATCAGCAGCAACATGATGGGCTTCATCAATAATTATCATATCGAAGAAATCTTTCTCTATTAGATTGGTTAAACATTGTTCAGGGCTGCTGCCAGTGATTTTATGTACATTTGTGATAACAATATCTGCGCTTTTTAATTTATCAATAGTCCGGTCTCTATCTGATTGATCTTTTGAGTTCCATCCTTTATAAACATAGCTTTTCGGGAACAGGTCTCGATCTAAGATAACATCGCGTTTATACCAAAACGTTTCCTCGGGGTTTGAGACTGAATCTAATTCTTGGAAAACAGTTTTCCGAATAATTTTACCTGGGGCAATGACTAAAACTCTCCCGGAACTCAATTTAAAAGGGAGAAGTGACATTAGTCCGGTTTTTCCGCATCCTGTAGGCATAACAATCAGGGTTTCTTTGTACTGAGGGTGTGGAAATTGTTCATAGAACGATACGGCTGCTCGATATGCTTCGACCTGAGGATCAAGCAATTTATCATTTTTTTCCACAAAAGGTATTACTCTTTGAAAAACACACATTATATAATTCCTCCTTCAGACTTTTTTCGCCTTCATCTGCATTCTGTTTCTCCACCAAAACATGTGTTACTAGCGGTAAATAGGTATTTATTTCTATTTTCCTACAATAATTGAAATGGTTCTAGGATTTTCGGTCGACAAAAGACGACAAAAAATGTCATTTTAAATATTTGTCATTAATTATATAATCAAAATAACGCAGAAAATGTTGGATACACAGGATTAATTAATAAAACTTGAAGGAGAAATCTCATGTCTAGGGTTAATGACTTACCGAATTCAATTATTATAAAAGAACTTGAGTCTAAATTAGAAAACAGTCATTTTGAAATTGATTTTTTAGGAATACTTAATTCTCTAAAAAGGACAGTAAGCCAAGAAATTTCGTACATAAATTTACTTTTTCCAGAGTATACACCTCATGATGAAAAATACCACATAAAAAATTTATTTAACATAGCAGATAAACTTCTTGATGAAAAAGTTATTAAAAATTTAAGTGTTGTAGAACTTTTTGTATTAGCAGCTTCATTATATGGCCATGATTGGGGAATGGCTGTCAGCTCAGGTGAAAGAGAATTCATTAGAAGCCTAAGTTCAATGAAAAATAAAGAAAATTCACTTGATGCAGATAGAGATTCTTATTTTTTAATTGATGATGAAAAAATGTTTTTTATTGAATTTTGCCAAAAAAATAATTTGAAAAGAGCTGAAGATGGCTCCGTTACTGTACCAGATGAATTCTGGAGAGAGTATGTAAGAGAGACACATGCATTACGAAGTGGGAAACGAGTCCTAGCTTTTATTTCAAAAGAAAATCAAGCTTTAGCAAGTGCTGTTCAGAAAGCTTGTGAAGGTCATTGGGCAGATTTTTCTGAAATTAGAAATTCTGATAAATATCCTGAATACTACTCGGTACTAAATGAGAGTATTAATCTTCGCGCTTTAGCTATATATGTTCGGTTGATAGACTTGTTAGACTTAACCGCCGATAGGACACCATATATTTTATGGAAATTTGTATCTCCGAAAAACTCTTATTCAAAGATGGAGTGGAAAAAACATAGAGCTTTACATGGACTCTCTTTTGCACCATATACATCAGGCAGTAGATACGTACAAGTTACAGGTGGAACTACTGAGCATGATGTTTACGCTGCTCTGCAAGACCTTAGTAATTGGGTTGACAGCCAGTTAAAAGGTTGTAAGGATGTAATGGCTGAATTTCATAACAACAAATATGTGCTTAATGTGTCTCATATAAAATGGTCTGTTACAGCTCAGGGATTTCATCCAATTCCTATAAAAATTGAATTTAATCGAGATAAGATGTTAGATATATTAAGTGAGGAAATTTATGACAAGGATGCACATGTATTTTTAAGAGAATTATTACAAAACAGTGTTGATGCTATTAGGATGAGAAGAGAATTATTGAAGAGTAAAGGCTTAGTACAGGATAAGTTTGGAGAAATCCATGTAAACGTAGAAAAAGATACTGAAGGTAATATGACAATAACTTGGAGAGATAACGGTATTGGAATGGATGAACATATTGTTAAAAACTATCTTGCTGTTGCCGGAAATAGCTACTACTCAAGTAAAGACTTTGAAAATTCAGGTTTAAAAATAGACCCCATATCTAAGTTTGGTGTGGGAATTTTGAGCTGTAATACGGTATCTGACTATATTGAAATTCAAACAAAAAGGGACCCTTATATTGGTACAGGGGAAAATACTTCTTTAAAAATAAGTATACCGTCTTTTAAACTATATTTTAGAGTAGAATTAATTAAAGATCCATCTGTAGATGTAGGAACAATTATAAAAGTATTTATAGATAAAATGAAAACAGTAAATAACAAATTAGTCAGTGAAATATTGAATGTAACTGAGTATTTATCTTATGTTGCGGGGTTTGTGGATATTCCGATTTTTGTAACCGAAAATGGGAATAAAACAGCTATAGTACATCCTCTCCATAAAACGAAAAATCTGGAAGAGATAATGAGATCAGAAACAACTGTTAAAAAACTTGGTTTAAATTATGAATGGGCTTCCGCAATATTACCTCAAGATTTAGAAATAGCTAAAGAATACTTAGAAGAAACTACTCTTGATATAGAAAAGGATTTAGGTATCAAGGGTTATGAAGGAACTGTTTCGTTTCTGCGTCCAAAAAATATAGACAATACAATATATAGTTTTAATGAAAGTATCGCCTTTAGTAATCACGACGAAGAAAGGATTTCAATAAGATATCGCAGTCGGGAAAATGCCAAAAAAATCCTTTCTCCGAGTTTACAATACAGTCCATATATTTCAGTATACAGAGATGGAATTCTTTTATCTAATGTAGGGAAAAGAAACCCTTACAATGAAGATATGTTTATTCCTGTAAAAATTACCGTCAATATTCCCAAAAATGAATTTTCTAAAATTAATATAGCACGTTCTAATATAGTAGGTGAAAATTCTAATTGGGAAAAGACTATTTTAGGAGCGTTAATTGAGTACGTATTAAAAAAGAATTTAGAAGAAAAAAATATAATAAATTTAGCAAACGATATAGCTTATCTTAATATTAAGCCAGAATCAATTCCTACAGAAATTTTATATAATAACTTTTCTGTTCCTTTTTTATGTAAAAATGGCCAAACAATTTTTAAGAAATTAACCGAAATCGAAGAAACAGAAGAACTATATCAAATTCCAGAAACTAACAGTGAATTTTCTGGATGGTTTTTAAGCACAGAAACGAGTCAAAAGAAAAATCCATATAATAATTGGCAAGGTGTCAACTCATTTATAGGTACCAATGACTATTTTACGTTTGCAACTTCATCGATATTTCATTCTCTGAGTAGGATAGTAATGAATATTATCAAGGAGTATTTCTATTGTCAAAAAATACAGTTCGTAGAGGGACCGTTTAAATCACAGGTACCTTTATTTCAAGAGATATGGTCACGCAAACCGGAAGATGCAAAAGATTTTGATTTTGAGAAGACATTAGTAGAAGTTGCACAAGGAAATGAATTAGAGGATTATAAATACAATTTACTTATTAAAGAAATTAAAAAAATTACTTATAACAATAAAGGAATAATAGAAATTAGAAACCTGCCGGATTTTGTTACATTTAAAGGGAAATTTAAAGATTATTTTGGGTACAGTTCCACAAAGATTAATATTGGTCATCCAAAAGGTAAGAAATTAATAAGAATCTTAGCTAATATAATTCTTCAAGCTTTAACAAACGATATTTCAGCTGCAGGCCGAGGAAGTTTAGAAGATGCTTTTTCTAAAACTTTCTCTTATTTTGAAAATAAAAATGCTTTAAATAAAACAATTAGTAACTATTCTAGACTCTTCGAAAAATTGATAGAGATTAAAATCATATCACCTGAAGAAATGAAAGAACTCTTGTTAGATAAAGAGGATTTTATACCGAGCAGTTTTGAAATGCATCGATATGAGTATAAAAAGATAGAAGATTTTAATGACTTGGAATGGGGTTTCATCTTAGAGTAGGTATGAATAAAAAAGTTTTTAATGAATAATTCCAGTTATTTGAAAGTATGTTACCGATTATAGATCTTTTATGATAAACTGTTTCAAAAACGTCCGAATGCATAAAATAATAATGAATTTGAATATTAAAAAGACGCTCTTACATATTGTAGGCGTCTTTTTAATATTCTTTATTGTTTGTGGCACTTAAAAAATGCTGTTCGTGGCAGTATATTTTTTGAATACGCTGCGCTTTACATGGAGTAGCGGATGGGTTAGGCTAATTGCCCAGAAAAGCTTGTTGCTCTGGTCTTTTCAAGAAAATCTGTACGCAGAGGCACCATGTCAAGCGACAAAATTAGAATGAATAAATTATATATGACCGCGCGACAGAAAGGAACAGTTTACGATAGATAAAGTGACACACATTACTGAAAGTTAGCTCAGGCAGCTTGTCGTTTGACATGGAGCCTCTACGAACATAATTTTATGAAAAATCCAGTCACAGCAATACTTTTGCCTGCGGAATCAAGCTATTACGTTCGCCTCTCCATGTAAAACGCACGTCTTTTACTGGTAAAAAGTGTCGCGCCTTTATCTATCGAAAGTTGTCTCATCTTATCTGGCGGTTACATTATATTAATAACGAATAAATACACTGCCATTTAGTACATCAGTTAAATGCCAAATACACTGAATTCATTATCAATTCATCGGGATTTTTGTTTTGCTTTAAATACAGTCTACCAAACATAAGGTCAAAATAAATAACACGCCGCAGCGTGTTATCTTTTATTTAATCCTCTTTTTTGATGATCTCCCAGAATTCCTGCAATTCTCCAACCTGTTCCTCTGGTGAATCGGCCATTTCTTTAAAGAAGAGACTCAGTTCTTGATTATCGAAAATATTTATATCAAGTAATAAACGAGTATTGCAGTAAGAGCATTAGGTAACCCAATTAGTAGCAGCCTGTTAGTTATGAAGAATTTTGACTCCCTGTCTTCTTTTGTTTCAGGGAGTACAGTTCCTCTAAAACCGTCTACATCCGGAAATGCCCCTAAAGTTGAAGCGCACATTACCAACAATGCTATGGTTACCCCTCCTGTAATCTTATAGAGGAGGGTCAAATCGCTGGAGAAAACTGAAATAAAAAAGGCTACTGCAACAATACTAACCCCTATAAAAAAAGCCTTCATGTTTTATCTTCCTCCCTTTAAATAAACATAAAAAAGAAAAAAATCCCATGAAACTTATAAAAATAATACACGCCGCAGCGTGTTATTTTTTATGTAATCCTCGTTTTTTTATGATCTCCCAAAACTCCTGCAGCTCTTCCAACTGTTCTTCCGGTGAATCGGCCATTTCTTTAAAGAAAACATTCAGCCTTGGATTGTTGAAAAACTCCATCATTTCTTTTTTATCCTTAGCAAGACTAGAATTATCATTAGTGTTTCCTTTGATTATATAGTCAGTCGTAACATCGTAGAAAGCAGCTAATTGTTCGAGCGTTTCAAAATCTGGCTGAGTCTTACTTAGTTCGTACCGAGCATACGTAGAACGATTAATACTTAATCTATCTGCAACTTCTTGCTGAGAAAGATTTCGAGCTGTTCTTAACGACTTTAAACGGTCCCCGTAAGTCATGTACTCCACCTCAATATTTTTAACTTAGTATGACTTCAATTATAAGTGAAAAAAATGCACATAAATTGTTTTGTGCAAAAAATGAACAAAAATAGTTGACTGTGCAAAAAATGCACGTTATTATTAGTGTAGAAAGTGCACAAAGGAGGTGAAGATATGAAGAATAACTGGTTAGCAGATAAACGTAGCGCTAAAGATTATTCTCATCAAGAAATTGCTGATTTAGTAGGGATCGACAGATCATATTACACTAAGATTGAGAATGGTCTTGTTCCAAGTGTAAAGGTGGCTCAATCAATAGCAAAACATTTAGAGTTTGAATGGACAATTTTTTTTGCGAGTGATTGTGTAGAAAATGCACAAAATAAATTAACTCAGGAAGTCAGCTAAGAAAGGAAGGTGATCAAAAATAGGGGCGCTGTACGGCCTCACCTTCCCCAAACGGCGAAATTTGCTGTCAAAACATTGTTCCCATTTGAGAATTTTTTATTCTTAATAGAGAACAAGAAGAATTTTGTCGATGACTTTTAGAAATAACGACACAGCATAAAAAGGCGGTGATCTAAATGGAAGGTCAATTTTATGACAAAGACATTTTATTAAAACGAATGGCGATCCCAGGCAAAATTGCTGAACTCAGTTACGTTGATCAAGAAGCCGCTGTCCATTTCATGAGAATTTGGGGCGAAAAGAAAATGCCGATTACAACGCTTTTTGAGGAACTAAATTCAGCACTGGCGGAAAAAGCCAGCTGATTGCTTCTACTAAAAGATTAATTCAATTAGGGGTATGAAGAAAGTCACGATTAAATACAAAAAGATGGGAGTGATTCAGTTGGAGATAAAGAAATCAATAAATGCAGGTGAAATATTTGAAAGATTAATTGAAGAAGAGGACATCACAGTTAATCAGCTTTCCTTTGACATAGGCGTTTCGCCACAAATGGGGAGTCATATAAAAAACGATAGACGCCCTCTTCAAAAGGACATCGCCAAAAGAGCGATCAATGTGTTTAACGACTGTCCGGCTTTCGTAATGGACCTGATCTTCGAGTTTAGCAGTGGCTTTACCCCGCCAGTCTTAAGAGGCAAAGCCATCGAGCAGCACCGACTGTCATTCAAGCATTTTTTACTCAAGGAATGGACAGACGTTTATGGGCGAATAAATTCAGAGGAATTTGACTGGTGCAAGCCTTCTGATGAAGCCAGTAAAGCTGAAAAGGATTGGTTAAAGGATTTGATCATCGAATTGAATGAAGTGGAAATGGCTGCGGCAAACTTTCGGCGTCATCTGCATGAAGCATATCTTATAAACCCGAAACAGGTTAGAGACGAGACGCTGACCCGGATAAAAGCGAAAGGCTGGGTTGAAGCGTGAAAGTAAAGGACAAGCCAAGGAAGCGACGACAGCCGTATACAAGGGTTCAGAAAATGGTCATTCGATTAAATCAAAAAAATATCCCAGTGAAAGCGGTGAATAAACATGGCGCAATGGTTTTTTGATGCAGGAGTGACGTTAAGTCTAACAGGAGCAGCACTTTGCTGTGGAGGGATTGGCTGGATTTGCAGGGGCGTGTGGGGTCGGTACAAAGAAGACGCAAAAAAATAACGCCCGCTGGCAAGAGCGGACGTCGGTGTTAGATGACAAAAACATTATACCACATTTTCTTAATCGGTGGGCACTTCGGTGCTCGTCAACGGCGATCGGAACGGGCTTCCCCCTGTGCCTTTTGAAAGTTCCGGTCGCGGTTGATGGGCTATCTGCCATTAGAAAGAAGGTGAAAGCATGAACGATCCAATCGTAGAGCAAATTGAACGGACAGGTTACCCAGTTGATTTGCAGGAAGTCACAGAAGATCATCCGGTTGAAGATATGTTTGGAGATGAAATTATGGATAACGACATTTACTTCATATTTAAAAATGGCGATGTCGTTTTAGCAGAAAATCTTGGTCATTACGCCATTCAGAATCTCGGCGCAGAAGAACTGGAAGCATGAAAAAGACTCCTGTTAGAGCAGGAGTCGACTGTTTAAAAAATATCTTATGAATATTGTACTGCACAATCAAAACTGAATCAAGGGAGTGAAGAATTTGGCAAAAAACATGAACGCCATTTCAACTATCGATTTATCCCGGCATGACTGGCTTATGGAGAGACGGAACGGCATTGGCGGCAGTGATTGTGCTGCCATTGCTGGCGTCAACAAGTACAGTTCACCGATGAAAGTGTACCTTGAAAAAACGAATCAAATTGAATCAGAAGAAATCTTTACTGTGAATGAACAAGGCGGATTTGAAGAAGGCAGTGAAGCAGCCTATTTTGGTGTACTAAATGAAGATCTTGTCGCACAGGAATTTTCCCGCCGTACCGGATTGAAAGTACGCCGGCGAAACGCCATCTTAAAACATCCGGAATACGATTTCATCTATGCCAATGTGGACCGGCTGATTGCCGGCAAAAAAGAAGGGCTTGAATGCAAAACAGCTTCTGAATTTCTGAAAGGTGAATGGGAGGGCGACGAGATCCCGGCTTCTTATCTGCTCCAGTGCCAGCATTACATGGCTGTCACCGGTTATGAAGCGTGGTGGATTGCCGTACTGGTCGGCGGAAACAAATTCATTCATAAGCGCATCGAGCGTGATGAAGAGCTGATCGACTATCTCATTAACATCGAAAAAGAGTTTTGGGAAAATCACGTTTTACCGAATAATCCGCCGGCATTCGATGGTTCCGTTGCATCTACTGACTTACTAAAAGCGATGTATCCAGAGCATGAGCCGGACAGCACGATTGAATTAACGTCCGACCTGCAGGTGTACATCGATTCCTATAAAGCGCTGGAAGCGGAAAAGAAAGAACTCGAGCTGAAAATGACCGAGTGCCAGAACGTCCTCAAAGGGGCCATGCAGGAAAATGAAACAGCTTTTATCGGCGAACAAAAGATTACCTGGAAAGCCCAGGTTTCAAACCGAATAGATTCTGCGAGGCTCAAGAAAGAGCAGCCGGATATTTACGAAGCATATGTCAAACCAAGTACTTCGCGTCCTTTCAAAATTAAATAACTGGAGGTTTTACCGTGGCGACAAATAACACGATCAAAAACGAGCTGGCAAAGAAACAGCAGAATGCACCAGCGAAACAAGTATCGCCAGAACAGTCACTGAACGGCTTATTAAAAAGAATGGGGCCCGAAATTCAGCGGGCTCTTCCAAAACACATGGATGCCGACCGGATGGCACGTATTGCATTAACGGCTGTCCGGACCACACCGAAGCTTTTGGAATGCGATCAGATGTCATTCCTTGCGGCGATCATGCAATCAGCTCAGCTGGGTGTTGAGCCGAATACCGGTCTTGGCCAGGCGTACTTAATTCCGTATGGCAAGCAGGTGCAGTTTCAGCTTTCATATAAAGGGCTCATCGATCTAGCCGTTCGAAGCGGTCAGTATAAAGCCATTTATGCCCATGAGGTGTATCCAAACGATGAATTAACCTTTGAGTATGGTTTGTATAAGGATTTAAAACACGTGCCGGCAAGCATCCCGGAAGGCGAACCAATTGGATATTATGCGGTGTACCACTTACAGAATGGCGGCTTTGATTTCGTCTACTGGACACGAGAACGTATTGATCAGCACGCCAAGAAGTTTAGCCAGGCAGTACAAAAAGGATGGACAAGCCCTTGGAAAACAAACTATGACGCAATGGCCAAGAAAACCGTTTTGAAAGAAGTGCTGAAATATGCACCAAAATCGATCGAGTTTCAAAAGACCGTTGAAGCTGACTCTACTATTAAAAAAGAAATCGCGCCGGACATGAGCGAAGTAATCGACATGCAGCATGAGCTGATTGATCTGCCGGAGGAAACAACGCCAGCAGAACCGGAGCCGAAAAAAGAAACGAAAAAGCCATCCGCAAATGATATCGATTTTGAAACGATCGACGTTTCAGACGACGACCTGCCGTTCAAGTGATGAACCATGAACAGCCTTTCTCACGATGATAAGGTGATGCAGGCAATAGAAGCAGCCAGAAAAAGAGAAAAGCCCTTACCATTTGAAATGGACATTCCATCATTCATTCGGCAGCAATCTAAAAGCAATGATGAGTATATCAGATGGGTGAGGGGCTACTTCAAGTCTTCTCATCCGCACTTAACACTGGTGCGGATTGAAAAGAAACTCGGTGTACTGGTCAAGAAAGAGAGGTGACTTAAATGAACTATCAGGAGAACGTGGACGCATTCTATGATCAGCTCGAACTAAACCCGTTATCTTCATCGGCTGTTGCTTTATGGCACGCCTTGCTGCACATAAACAAGAAAGCCGCATGGATAACATCCTTTACGGTAGCTGCATCGGTGTTATGCGTCAAAAGCGGATTGACAGACAGTTCGTTTAAACGGGCACGAAATGAGTTGAAACAAACAGGTTACATTGCTTTTCAATCCAGAAAAGGAAATCAGTCAGCAACCTATCAAATGTTAATTGCAGTCCAATATGGACCGCAAAGTGAACCGAAAACGCATTTGTCGTCCAATATGGACCACAAAGCGACCTGCAATGTGGACCACAAAGTGAACCACAGTCCGGACCACAAAGCGGACCCATTATATAGACAGATAGAAAGACAGAATGACGGACCGACAGATTCGCCTGCAACCTTTAAAGACATCATGGATTCATGGCGTGAAGTACTCCGTTTTGAAATGAAACAGAATCACATTGAAATGGTCAGTTCCTACCTTGACCAAGATGGCATGACCGAGTCACTCATTCTGGAAGGCATTGAACGGGTGAAAATGGCAGATGATCCAAACATGAGATACCTGTGGACCATTCTTACAAACTGGGCGAAGGCAGGAGTCAAAACCATTCCTGATCTTGTTGAATACGAGAAAGGGAGAGCAGATCAGCGTCCGCCCTCGACAAACGTGAAGCAATTCCCACAGAAAAAGCAGGAAGAAACCATTTCGGAACGGTTTGCCCGATTGAAACGGGAAGGCCGCATCCCATCAGGAGGATGAATAACTTATGGAAATTGAGCAGGTTGAACAAATTTTGAACACCATTAATGCTGCTTATTCTCGCTTTGAGGTAACGGATGACCGGCTGATGCTGTGGAGCGAAATGCTTCTGGATATGGACTATGACAAAGTAAATGCCCGTCTTAAACAACATATCAAGGCAAACAAATTCCCGCCGTCTGTTGCGGAAATCTCGGTTTTTGAAACACCAAAGAATGAGCATCTGGAGAAAGTAAAGCAATGGGAACGTGAAGGGGCTGAACGGATTGCAAGGGAACGAAACCAACCAAAACCACCTAATCCATTCAAGTGAGCCGCACCAGGCGGCTGAGATTGAAAACACCGTTCTTGGCTCTTTTTTCTTGGAGCCGGATCTGGCTTATGAAACAAGCCTGACGATTGAGCATTTTACCAGGTCAGCCAACCGGTGCATTTATGAAGCTATCCACAAGCTGGCTGAGAAAAACGTTCCTATTGACGTAATGACGGTGACGCAGCAGCTGGTAGATGACAAGCAGATTGAAAACATCGGTGGCGTATCATATTTGTCTGACCTTGCAGGATCGGTACCGACAACAGCTAACTTCCCGTACTACCAAGCGATGCTGATCGATATGTACAAGCAGCGACTTATTAGCAGGGCGGCGTCAGATTATTTGGCAAATCCGTCCGATGAAACGGCTGAAAAGATGTACAGCACCTTTATTGAAGCGCAGGAAATGGGACAGAAGCAAGGTCAAACGAATCTGGAAGTGCTCGGTGAAATCTTTGATGAAATTTACGAGGATGCCGGGGAAATGACAGGCATCTCAAGCGGGCTGAGCGAAGTGGACCGCATGACAGGCGGATGGCAAAACAGTGACTTGATTATTATTGCTGGCCGGCCATCGATGGGAAAAACAGCTTACTCTCTCAGCCTGGTGCAAGCCTGCTGTGAACAAAACGGAGTGGCAGATATTTTCTCGCTGGAGATGCCGAAAAAACAGCTGATCAAGCGGTTCCTATCCAGTATTGGAAATATTGAAGGGTCCAAATGGCGGAACTCTTTCAATATGTTTACGGATCAAGACAAGAACAAAGCCCGGCACGCCATGAACGAATTTAATAAGTGGACCATCAACATCCACGACAATTCCCGGCAGACGGTGGCAGATATCCGGGCAGCTGTCCGTAAGACAAAGCGGGAGCATCCAGATAAAAAGCATGTCGTCATCATTGATTACTTGCAGCTGATCACGCCCATCGGCAAGTTTGAGCGCCATGACTTGGCAATTGGCCATATCACAAGAGAGCTCAAGCAGATGGCGCGTCAGTTCGACGTTCCAGTGATGCTGCTTAGCCAACTTAGCCGTGCAGTAGAACAGCGGCAGGACAAGCGTCCAATGATGTCTGACTTGCGTGATTCTGGCAGCATTGAGCAGGATGCAGACGTAATCACGTTCTTGTACCGCGACGACTATTACAACAAGGAATCCGAAGCAAAAAACTTGGTGGAGATTATTTTTGCCAAGCAGCGGAACGGTCCGATCGGTACGGCTGAAGTGGCATTTATTAAAGAATATTCAAGGTTTGTGAATATTGAAAGGAGATGGGGCGATGAGTCCGCGTGAGGTTTATGAAATGTTGAAGGAGCACCATGAGAAAACTGGCCGGGTGATGACCGGAGAAGAAATGAAATCAGCTGCAGGGAAGACAGCGCCGGAATCATTAGTCAGAGGCATCCGGACATTCAACCGGTACTTGGACAAAAAAAGGAGCGGTGCAGCATGAAACGATCAGATGTTTATCAATTGCTGAAAAATCATTATGAGAACACCGGCAAAGTCATGAGCACGGTTGAATTACTCGTTGAATTACTCGTCGCTTTCGGAAAAACAGATCCAGCAGAGGTTATGGCTGGCCGCCGGATGTTTGACATCTATTTATCAAATCAAGGGAGGAAAACGGCGTGACACCAATCGCAGGCTATGAAAAATTATCCGATGCTGAACGCCGGCTGTTTATCAAGGCGCATCAAAAGCATTTGTCATCGTTAAAAAGCAATGAGCGTGACCAGTACGGGCTTGGAAACGTTATTGAAGTGAAATCTAATCCACAGCAAGCGGCTATCGATGTTCGATTCCTTAACGGAGAACAGCGGCAATTTACAGCCAAAGGAACTTGGTACTAAAAAACATAGTTAACAATATGCAAAATTCAATAAAAAACAAAGCAAAGAGGTGATTAAGTGATTCAATTCACTGTTTATGGTGAGCCGGTTGCTCAGGGTCGGCCAAGGGCTTCAACCTTTCACGGCAAAGTCCAAATGTATGACCCACAAAAATCAAAGGATTTTAAAAAGTATGTGCAGCTAGTTGCCTCTCAACATCGCCCAGCTCAGCTTTTGGAAGGTCCATTGAAGTTAACGGTCCGGGTATTTAAACCGACACTGAAAAGCTTCAGCAAAAAGAAAGCAGCTGCAGCAGAAGAAGGCACGCTCCGGCCGACAACAAAGCCTGACGTTGATAACTACGTAAAAGGCGTGAAGGATGCGCTAAAACAGGTTATTTGGGTGGATGACAGCCAGGTAGTTGATCTAAGTGTTTCCAAGTTTTATAGTGCTACACCGCGCGTTGAAGTCACGGTTGAAACAATGGAGCTCCAACAAATCCAATTATCCATTTGAGGAGGAAAAATAGTATGGCATACATCGAATTTAAAGCAACAGTTAAAAAGGTGAATTTGAAACCAAAAAACGTGAAAGAAATCGTGCTTGAAGTAAACGGAAACGGCTTGAACGGCAAACTTGATAAATTGTCTGAAATGATCGATCAGAACGTTGAAATTTCCCTTGAGTCACTTTTGGTCCTGTTTAATGTCGAGGTAGACCTTTCAACCAATCAGCCAATCAAGCGTTATAAGGTGGATGAAAAAGGAGTGGTCTCAGAATTGAAGGAGGAAAATAAACAAATCGAGGCGGATCTTGGCCTGCCGATCATTGATCGCACAAAAGAAGAGGAAAAAGAAATTGAACGCGAGCATGTGGATCAGTTTATTTTGGAAGGTTTGGCTCCTGAACAAGAAGGCTTCCCGAAAAACTTTGCTAATTATGTGAAGCGTCGTTTAGAAGGAGAATCGTATTCCAAAATGGCCACAGAGCTTGAAATTAGTTCTGGCCAGATCATCGATATGATGGACGAATATCGTTCGAAAATCGCACCGCTTGCACAGGCTTGGTGGGATTGGAAAGAAAACAGTCTAGAAGATGACAAAGAAGGCGACGATGTTAAGCCAGCTGCAGAAGGTAATGAAGCACCTGGACAAATGGAAGAAGAACAAGCTGAAGCTGAGCAAGGTGCACAGGAAGAAAATGATGAGCAGGACGGAGCTGCGTAAATCGGTTGCTGTGTATTTGAAGAGAAGCTCGATTCACACATTTGTATCGAGCTTTTCTTCTTAATAAAATATTAACTCACTAACTTATACAGACCAGGTTTGATCCGCTGAAAATCATTGTAAACACTGCCATGGTGATTAGGTGAATTCGTACAACATCTTGAGCTAATATGAGTGCTGATTGTGCTTACTTTATATGCCGTATTGTTGTTAAGCATATATTGAACTACCTCTTTAATTGTAAATTCATTTTTACCCTTTTGGTTAATAATTATTTTTACTGTATTAACAACTTCTTCTCTACAACTACCAAATTTCATTAAAATCACCTCATCAAATATAGTGATTTAAAAATAACAGATAAACGAAAAACTGGATAGTAATTGAAGATTGTGAGTAGTGTATATGTTTATAGTTGAGAACGAGTATTCCCGCTGCGATATATAGAAAGGAATTTATAAAAAACCAAATAAAAGGGGTGGCAGTCTTGTTGAGAGCGGGAGAGGAGAGAAAAGGAAGCGGTGAAATCAAAATAAAAAAGCGCTATAAGCGCCTTAATATTGTTTACCTTTTCGTTCGGGATTTTGATTATTCTTTTGCGGGGCTGTATATTCCGATTTCGACAACAACGTCGGCTTTCTTGATATGAATATTAATGAACCAATAAAGCCAACCATTAAAAGCAGTGATAAGATCCATCCGAAAAGTTCAATTGGTGACATATTGAGAAAACCCCCTTATTATTGAAATCTTTGAATAGATAGTATACCCGATGTGAAGAAAATTAAATGTTACTTTGTTAATTTATGTAACACAAAAAAGTGTAATTAAAGGGGTGGCAGCCATGTTAAGGATAGGAGATTGGAGAAAAGTCAAAATCGGCGGATGCCTCGAGGCAATTGGATATGTGAGCAACATTATGCAGCACGGTTTTCATGGCGAAGAGGTTGAGCTGACAAAGGTTGTCTACCTGATCGGGGGAGATCCGCAGCTGAAACAACCGACTCGGGGAATTTACTCCCCTTTGCAGCTGGAACCAGCTGATGTGGAGATGGACAAGCTGCAGGATACATCGGCTTTGATTGATTTGGCGCTTATTACAAAAGACAAGCAGTGGTTTGAAGAATTGACGGGAGGAAAACGAAAATGGCATACCGTGGAGCAGTAATTGAGCAGCAGTGGACGCCAGAAGAAGTCCAAGCCTATTGTATCGAAAAGTTTGAATCGAAACGGCCGGTTTATCTGCGGAAAGTGAAGCCAGAAGCAAAGGTAAAGCGCACAGTCAATTCAAATGGGAATCTCAGCAAAGCTCAATACATGCGGTTCGTGGAAAAAGGATTGAGTGATGAACACATTTTAGCGAAGTATCAGGATTTGACGCCGGAATGTTTGGAAATGGCGAAGAAGCGGTGGGGGATTGCATAAAAAAGCAGCCAGGCATGAGGACCTGACTGAAAAAATGGTTTCGAAATCTCAGGAGTTGGAATTTGGGTTGTAACAGTACCAGTATGAACCATCAGAGAAAAGTTTATGCAAAAAAGCCGAGAAAAAGTCCCCGGCTCTTAAAATATTGCTCGCAACTTTATTTTAACAGACTGGGGGCTTCTCTACTATGAAAGATATCACAATTGATCCTTCCACAATGAAGCTGGAATTGGATATAATGGAAATACCACGTACGTGCGTTTTGGTGGTCTGTGACGGGAAAGTCAAGATCAGAGAGCTGCCTCCGCATGGGGAATACAAAATTGTTACGCACCAGGGTAAAGTGAAGCGGATGAGACGGGAAGAAGGGGAAGAGTTTTGATTAAGAAAATGCTTGATATTGATATGGATTTCTTCTTAGATGATATACCATACTTTATAACAGGAAATGAAAGATTAAATGAAGAATACTATACTCCTTGGAATGAAAAAGAATTTAGAGATTTTTTAGAGAACAAGTGTAAACTTAGTAAAGTCCAAAAAATTCCAGGTAGAATAATTACCCATCATGACCAAGCATTTGATTTTTGGAAAGAACTTATAGGTAATGGTAGAATGCATCTGCCTTTTGAAGTAACACATATTGATTCACATTCGGATCTAGGATTGGGTGATGGTTCATGGTTTCATTTAGCAACAGATTTCTTGCACTATCCAATCAATGAACGCATTAATTTCCTGCCCAGAGAAAAAGTTATGTTGTCTAACTATCTAGCTTATACAATTGCATGCGGCTGGATTAGTAAAGTGAATTTTGTCCATCAAAACGATTGGGATTTTAATGACTTTGTATCTATATTATTACAAGAATTTAACGATGAAAGTTATAATTTTGAATTTAAAGCCTTTGAAAAGGGATTAGATGCTGGAAAACTCGTAGAAGAGTATCGAGAACTGGCTCCTGTTAAAACTGACTCATTAGTACCATATGAAATCTTTCGAAAAGATGATTTTTCTGCAGATGAAAAATTTGATGCATTGGTTTTTTGCCAATCACCTCAATATACACCGGCTTCTTCAGACTATATGTTAGGCATTATAAAAGAATATATTATTGAAATCTAGGTTCTCTCAGCCATCTGAAGGACACTGAACAGACACGAAAACTCGTGCGCTGTTTGGTGTCCTTTTTTATTTGCCAAAAAAAGGAGCGGAACAGATGAAAACGATGAAAGAGCAGCTGCAGCAATGGCTGAAGGTAAATGGAAAGCCCGACTTCATAGCAATAAAGCCAAAAGCGGAAAAACCACCGCAGAGAAAGCAAGAAACACTCACTGACCGTGAATGGAAAGAGCCCATGGGAATAGGGCGGGACAGGTTTAAACGCCACCGTGGATCTATCAGACGGAAATAAGGAGAGGGCAAATATGCAGACACTCATTTATGAATATAAACAATCGTTGCGTGAATTAAGAAAAATGAGGCAAGCCCTCGAAGAAAAAACAGTGTTAAGCGCAGAAGATGAGCGTGACAAAAAAATCATCGGCGGCATGATCAGTGAAATGGAGTTTACCATTCAGTGGCTGGTCTCCGGCCGGAATCCTGGCCAGCTGAAAGGAGCCGAACGGACCGGTGTGTACGCTACCGTTGACCCGAAGATACTCGAGGCCATTGTGCCGAACCAGGAACAGATGGAAGAACGCGTGATAACCAAAGAAGAGAAAGCAATGCTGGAAGAAATGCTTTCTCCTCTTACTAAGAGAGAAAGAGATGTCTTTACGCTGATTAGGGCAGAAGGGCATTCGCACGACAAGACGGCTGTACTGCTTGGCATCACAAAAAGTTCCGTTCAAACGTTTCTGAACAGGGCAGAGAAAAAGATCCAAGCAAGAAAAGAAGGAAAGCCTGTGACGAAAGCAGAGGCAAAGAAACAGGAACGAACTCAGAAGCTGTCCCTAGTCTTAAAAGAACATCCACAAGCTAACCAGAAAACATTAGCAGAACTGACGGGCATTCCTCTAAATTCGATCCGTCCGCTGCTTCAGTCTTTACGCAAAGAAAACCATTCTGCCTGATCTGCCGCACCGCATCCTTAGGGATTACTCCCAATTCAGAAATGAAAGGGAGGCAGCTTTTCAGCTCATTTATTTATAGGAGGAAGCGTATGGAGACCTCAGCCAAGGATATTGACTTTAAGAAGGTCCAAAACATTATAAAAGAAGAATTAAAGCAGTTTGTCGCCTTGAAAGTATGGGTGGAAAACCAGAAAGAAGTGATACAGGCAGAGGCAGATGGTCCTCTTTTTCCGATCCTGAGCAAAACAGAGAAACAGAACGAACGGAAGTATAAGCAGATCCAGCGTACACTCGATTTTGCGCTGGATGACATAGAAAGAGAGATTATCACTCAGAAGTATTTGGATCCTTCAAGACCGACAGACCTGTTTATTTATCTGGAATTAGGGATGAAAAAAGAAGCCTATTATAAGAAAAAGAAATCAGCCATTTACTCCATGGCCAAAGCGTTAAGCATTATCTAGCAAAAAAGCAAGGTCCATTGTTTATATAAAAGCCCAAGAGAAAAAAGGCTGTAACGTTACAGGGGCTTTGCTAAAGTCTACGCTCGAAAAATTACTTCATCTAATGTCCGGAAGCTGTTTCACTTGTAACGTTAAAAAACTGTAACGAAACAGCCGCTCGAATAATTCTTTCATCTAATGTCCGAGCAGTTGTATCGCCTGTAACGTTAAAACTTGGCGTTACAGTACTCTGATGAAAAAAGCTTCATCTTATAGCCACTCTGGCAATTTAGCTGTAACACGAAAACTTACCGTTACAGTCTCCAATGATTGAACAGAGTAACCACACGAGAGGAGAAGGAACAGAATGGTTATCATGAGCATGCATCAAACTGAAAGAGGAGATTATTGTTTTCAGGCATATGGAGTATCCCTAGTGTATGACCAGCAGCAGGAAACCGTCTTTTGCTATATGGACTCGGAAACCCAACAAGAGATCACCCATCAGTTTCCTGAGAAGCCAACGCTAGAAGAGTTTGACTGGTTTGCCCGAAAGTATATAGCAAGTTTGTCATTTTCCTATAGTTGAAGCATATATTTAAAAGATTGTAAGGTTTCATCATTTGAAAGACTTTTAGAGGAGAGGATAATGTGAATAAAAAATATGACTGGGATCAGGTTGAACAATTTTTTATGACTGCAGAAGGGTCGGGGAGGATCTCTTTAAAAGAGGTGGGTGAGCGGTTTAACATTCCTTATCAAACCGTCAGGAGACATGCATCTACCCACGATTGGCATAGTAAACGATATAGAGCCTGGATCAAGCGGGAACATGGAATGGAGTTTGAGGATCATTTAAAGGCTGTGTACCAGGAAGCAATGGACCGTGGTTAAATGCTACAACCTGCACATTTCGCACACCCTAAAAAGAGAGTTCGGCAGTTTCAGCAGCCTTAAAAGGAGCTTCTCCCTTTTGAGCACCAGTAAAAGCAACAAACCCGACAAATGCGACACCCTAAAAAGGGAGAGTCATTGAAACGCGACACTTGATGGAAAATGATGGTCAAAACGGCGGAAACCTTAATGCTACTGTTTCTGGCATTTAAATAATGTATGTTTTGGCAGTATGTTCATTCATCATTTTGAATCATTACACAACGAAAAACTGTATAGTTGCTTATTTTTATACACAAATGTCATGCTGTGCTTATTGTATTAACGGAGCAGTTTAGTTTAATAACAATAAATAAAAATTTCCTAATGCAACATAAATGCATGATCTGCCCCCCGTCAAGTAGACACTCGTAAAAAGCTACATAGCCTTTTCACGATATTCAACTGGAGAAAGGTTATGTAGTTTCTTTTGATATGTTTACTGCTCCATTAATTTGGATAAGAGTTCTTCTATTTTTCAGCTTCATCTTAATCCGTTGTTTATTAACAAGGAAATCTCATTCGTTTTACCAAAACAATGGATAAATGAAGATAACAATTAAGGGTATAACTGAAATTACCAAGATGGCTAACTTGCTTTTGATTTTTTGACTTACAATAAAAGCAAAAGATCCTATTATTGTGGAAACAAAGGCTACAGGAAAAAACCATAACTCTGTAAAAAGTTCTACAATCCCCCCACTTGTCACACCTAAAACAAGGAAAATTAAATATTTTTTCAATGAGGTGTACCCTTTTTTGTCCATCAAAAAGAAACAAGCAAAAGCTATTAAACCAAATAGATAACCAAAAACTGTAGCATAGAGAGAAAAAAAATAAAATTGATCACTATCAAAATTGTGATAACTGGCTTCTACAAGAAAGCTTAGTGAGATGACAGCTGCTATAATAGCAGCTGCAGATCCTTTCAGATAACGAAGTATATAATTAAGCATAATCCACTTCCTATGTTATTTACTAATATTTCTTTATGAAGTTAATGCAAAATAAATGGCAAGGCCTGCAAGTGCACTAATAAAATATAGTATAGAGTAAGCCTTTTTGGTTAAAATCTTTTGGCTCCTGCGAAGATAACTAGTAATTAAGAATATACCAAGAACCATAATTAAAGGGTTTAGATAGTTAAGGAGTGTAATATTCCATTTTATGTGGCTTGCATGGTAAGCAAAAAGAACGAGAATCATATAGGTGAAAAATGTAAAAATAACTTCCTTCATTACTTGACGATTCAAATAAATCTTCCTTTCTCATAAATGCTAATTATATCAAATCAGATTGGAATAAATATTGGTACTAAATACCAATTTCGATCTACCTCCCGTCAAGTAGACACTCGTAAATAACTACATAGCCTTCACACGATATTCAACAGGGGAAAGGTTATGTAGTTTCTTTTGACACCTTGAGGTGTTATAGAATTCGATGTATTTATGTATGGCTTGTTCAATTTCAAAAATATTATTAAACGTTAGGAGATAAAAGCACTCAGCCTTTAAATGTCCAAAAAAGCTTTCAATACAAGCATTGTCCAGACAATTTCCTTTTCTAGACATACTTGCTTTCATGCCATAGGTCTTCAGCGCATGGTGATAGGCCCGGGATGTATATTGCACGCCTTGATCACTATGCAGAAGAATGTCCTTTACAGGGCGCTTTTTACAGGCTGCGTCAAGCGTATCAAGTACCAATTGGAGATTATTTACCCGGCTTGTCTTGTAGGAGACAACTTCATTATTATACAAATCATAAATAACAGATAAATAAAGGCGTTGTTTATTGAAAGGAAGGATGGTTACATCCGTTACCCATTTTTCATTCGGCCGGGCAGTTTGAAACCCTCGATTTAAGTAGTTTTTTGACACGACACAGACTTCTCTCTTACCATGAAATATGCGTTTTTTACGAATTCTGGCTTGAATGCCGAGCCCCTTCATCAGTCTATAAATTCTTTTATGGTTTATGGGCTTCTTCATTGTTTTACGTAACCAGACCGTCATTCTTCGGTAACCAAATATACCTCGATACTGAGAAAAGACCTCCATGATCTTTTCTTGTAGAGACTGGTCTTCGACCTGTTTTTTTGAAGGGGTCTGTCTGTTTTTAATCCACTTATAGTATCCACTTCTTGAAACTTCTGCAATCTCACAAAGCAAGGTAATAGGAAACCGATGAGACATCTCATAGATTACTTGGTATTCAAGGTATTTGGCTCTTCTTATCGCCCCTTCCTGGCTTCTAACAGCTTTTTTAAATATTCGACTTCTGCGTCTAAGCGTCTAATCTTTTCTTGATCCGAAGGATTTTGAGGTTTCCTTCCAGCTAAAGCGCTTCGCTTCTCTTTTAAGCCATCAATTCCTTCTTCTTTATAAGCTTTTACCCATCTCATCACCTGAGTCGCGTGCACATTAAACTGCTCAGCCACTGGCCGATACCCTCCCAGTTCTCCCGAAATATACAGTTCGACTGCCTGCAGTTTAAGCTCTACAGAGTATGTTTGTTTTTTCGCCATTTAAAATCCCCCTTGAGTAAACAGTAGCGTTGCTTTTCTACACTGTCCACTTAAGGGGGAGCATATCATAGAATTTTGTTATATTGGAAACGCCCCGGATTTTTAGAATACGGGGCTTTTTTTCGATTGCCCATACTTTCAACTAATTTATTTAGTAAACGTTTATGGTTATTTTTTGATCAAAAAAATATCTTGAATTCGAAATAAATTGATGGTAAGATCATTTGTGAATTATCTTGAATTCGAGATAATTAGAAATATAAGCCCTTATTAAATAACTATTTAGGAGGTTTAACTAATGTTAAACAATAAAGGAATTGGTGCTTTGATTTTACGGATTACGCTAGGGGTTATTTTCTTGGCTCATGGAACGGCGAAGTTTCAAGGTGGTATAGAAAATACCGTCGGCTGGTTTGAAAGTATTGGGCTGCCTGGTTTTATGGCCTATGCTGTGGCTGTGATTGAAGTAGTAGGAGGCATTGCGCTAATTGTTGGTTTGGGTACAAGAATTGTTTCGGCTTTGTTTGCTCTCTTATTAATCGGCGCTATTATCAAAGTAAAATTTGCAGCTGGATTTTTAAATGGATACGCGTATGATCTTGTTTTGCTTTCACTATCTGTTTCTCTTTTTGTAGAAGGAAGCAAGCTGTACTCTATCGGAAACCTTCTTTTCAATCAAGACAAAGAAACCAACCGTTATTCAAAATCAGCTTAAATATGTCGATTTCTAGGGTTTTAAATCGAAATTTAAGAATAAGAACCGTTTATATGGGTAAAGGTACTATTGGATTTTATCCGGACCTGTGACGGAGTTTTGCTATGAAGAGATAAGAAGGTGCAGGTGATCTAGTA
>NZ_LAJA01000010.1 GCF_000970675.1 Domibacillus tundrae
ACAATGCGGGCTCGTTTTTTACTTTCATTCCTTTGTATTCATCGAGCTGTGTTTTCTGCCATAGGCAAAATAAATAAGAAGCCCGATTAAAAACCAAATACCGCATGCAATCCAAGTATGGATGGAGAGCTGGCTCATTAAAAACAAGCATAGGAGGAATGAAATAATCGGTAAAACTGGAAAGAACGGTACTTTAAAGCCGCCTGTTGGAATGTTTTTATTCTTTCTGAGGTAAACAATACCGATTGAAACGATTGTAAAAGCAATTAATGTGCCCATGTTCACTAATTCCGCCAATTTAGACAAGGGAGTAAATCCCGCACAAAAAGCGATAAGGATTGAAAAGATCCACGTGTTTTTAACAGGCGTTTTATATTTTTCATTAAGCTCATACATCGCTTTCGGCAGCAGGCCATCGCGGCCAAATGCATAAAGAAGCCGTGTGCCTCCATATAACATGACAAGGATAACTGTCACCATCCCGACAACAGCGCCGAGTGAAATCACACCGGCTGCCCAATCCTGGTTGACAAGCTGCATAGCGAAGCTGACCGGGTTACTTACGTTCAAGCCTGTATAAGGAACAATACCGGTTAACACAAGTGAGACCGCGACGTAAAGCAATGTACAGATTAACAATGAGCCAATAATGCCAATCGGCAAATTGCGCTGCGGATTTTTTACTTCTTCCGCTGCTGATGAAACAGCATCAAATCCAAGGTAAGCAAAGAATACAAGCGCTGCTCCGCTCATCACACCACTTACGCCAAACGGCGCAAACGGCTGCCAGTTTGCAGGCTCCACATAAAAAATTCCGACTCCGATAAATAAAAGAATAACTCCTACTTTAACGAATACCATGATCTTATTAAGATTGGCGGATTCCTGGATCCCGCGTGTTAACAAGAAAGCAATGGCCAGCACAATCGCAACCGCTGGCAAGTTTACATACGTTCCCTCTGCGGGGTTAAAAGGACCCGAGATTGCTTCTGGAATGATGATATTAAATCCTTCTAACAAAGCAGCTAAATAAGAAGACCAGCCAGTTGCGACCGCCGCAACGGCCAAGCCATATTCCAGCACCAGCGCCCAGCCCACTAACCAAGCAACTAACTCCCCAAATACGATATATCCATACGTATAAGCACTGCCTGTTACGGGTACGGATGAAGCGAATTCTGAATAACACATACCCGCGAGCGCACAAACAATCGCAGCGATAACAAATGAAAAAACAATAGCTGGTCCTGAATGAGTCGCAGCTACTGTTCCAGGAAGGATAAATATACCGGTCCCAACAATGGCGCCAACGCCAAGCAGCATTAAATCAAAGGCTCCTAATGTCTGCTTTAGCTGGTTTCGGCCATTGTTGTTCAGTAGTTCTTCGATATTCTTTTTTCTAAACAATACACTTTTCATGATTAGCCCTCATTCTTTTTAAAAACATGTAGAAAATTCTATACGTTTTTTTTTTAAAGGTCAAATACTTTTTGTCGATTTATGACTAATTTTGTCGAATGATGAGATGTTTTTCAAATCACATTGAGAATTAGAGGCAAAAATAGTGTATGCAGATTGGCGCATATTATCCTTGATATGAACGAGCTATTTTCGAAAGCTAATAAGTGTTTAACGATGAGAAATACACTTTTCGATTTTAACTATATTTTCATAAGTACATATTGAAAAACTCCAGAGCTGTCTTCTGGAGTTTTCCCTTCTATCTATTAAAGCGCGTCTTTAATGACTTTCTTAAAGTACAGCACGGAAAGAATACCGAAAATATGTGTACACGAGCATCACAATCAGCATCGGCGCCCAGAGTAGAGCTCGCCGCCGAAGAAAAACTAGCCGGATTTGATAGCGAAATAGCTGTGAAGCAGTCCTGCTACGAGCGAAATGCCGAAGTTAAACAGCTGCTTCAATTGAATGCTTTTCAGCAGATCTCCTTGGGTAAACCCAAGCTTGCGTAAAATGGTGCAGCTGCTTTTTTCTGCTCACTTTCGTCCATCTGTTTAAAGTAAAGAATGCAGCCTGAGGCCTAAAAATCCGACAATAAACATAATCAGCCCCATGTTTTGTTTTTTGCATGCTGCTCATATCCAGCTGAGAAAATTGCTGGCTGCCGGTAAAGGCCGTCTCTTTAAATACGTCGTTCGCTTCTTCTATCTGTGCGTCATCGGTCAGCTCCAGCCCGATGTAGAGGGAAGACTCTTTTTGAATAGCTGGATCTGCATTCTTTTCAACTGGTTAAACACAGAGTCATCTACTTCAATTAACAGCACTTTAAACAATCCATTCACCACACTTTTAATTTCCTTTTTCTTTCATTTGATCGAAAGAAATCCAATTAGGCGACTATGGGTTATGCTTCATTTGTTACTTGAAAGGAACAGCTATCTTTATCGACGCCATTCACTAGAATCGTAAGAGTATGCCCGCCAATGTAGTGGGTCCGGGTTGTCATATTGCGGAAAGACTGAGTGCGGCTGTATGTTTTGGACTGTCCACCTGTTAAGAAAGTGTCCGCAAGCTGAAAAATTTTCCGGCTCGGCCGGCCGCTTTTTTTCATATAATCAATCGCGTATTCGATTCGAGCCTTTGTGTCGACGGAAGCGTATAGTTCCACCGAAAAGTGCAAGGCACCGCCAATTGCGATCGAATTTGTTTCTACAGATAAGCAGCGGACAGACACATTCTTGCTGCTTGGATAGCCGAATAGGTGCAGAATATCGGGGTTTCCCTGTTTCAGAAGCGTGCGGGAGGCATGCCGTAAAATCCAGTCTGTGTGATGGTTGTGGCCATGTCGTTGCCTGATCAGCTCAATCAAGCATTCCGGATGGGTCTTGGATATATCGTTTAAATGATTGGCAACGCTTTTGCGCACATACAAAGAAGGATCTTCCAGCAGTGGCTCCAGCAGTGGAAAAAGGGGGGAGGGATCTTCCTTAAATAATGGAATAGATTGTCCCCAAGGAAGCCGCGGCCGGGCTCCCTCACTGGCCAGGCGCCGAATATGTTCATTGTCGCTTTTTATCCACTGTTTCATTTGTGCAAGCATACGGTCTGGATCCATTAACAGAAAAGGGCGTACGGCAAACTCAGAAGTAGAATGCACTGTAAGTTCAGCTAGTGCACCTATGGATTCTTCCCAATGATTCAGCCCATACTTCTCTACGTAATCGGGAAAAATAATCCCTGTGAGCCCTTGGAAATGAGGAGCCGCTTTTTTTAAAATTGACAGTGCTTCATCGTAAGGCTTATCCATTCCAATGTAAAGCGCGGACGATAGCCGGCGAACACGCTGTTTAAACGCAAGAGCCGCCCAATCGTTTTCATACGTATGATTCAAAAAGCGCTGGCGTTGAAACGAAGTGTCATATTGTTCAAAAATAGCTGCTAATGACTCTACAAATGCCTGATTGAATAAATCCTTTAAGTCTGCCATGTGCTCACCTCTTTTTCATAAGTATACCACATGAAGGGAATGTATGTTTGCGTAAATGAAAAACCGTTCCTCATAAAGGAACGGTCAGGCTGTTGACAAAGTTGGCAGCTTTTTTTGAAAAGTGCCGATAGGTGGAGCCAGCCGGACTTCGCTTTTCACGGGCGTGCGGACGGCGTGCTTCCTCGCCGCTTCGCGTCTGCGGGATCACGCCCTATCCACTGTTCCCGTAGGAGTCTGCGTCCGGCAGGCTTCACCAAGTGGTTTGACAAGCCGCGCGCCCGCCGCCTTTTTGGCTCCCATTTAAAAGTAGCAAACGAAACCTCTCTCCCTTCCGTTCACTGTAGAGAGCAAAGAAATACTTATTTTTCTACACTCTGACACATGATTTCTCATATGCTTCGACTTAAAGTTATATTACTGTGCTTTTGCCGGCACATTTGCTTTTGACCATACGCCGGTAAATTCGTGTTCATTGTAAGCAAAAAAGTTTTTTAGGTTTTCTTCACGATTGTCTAAAAACAGCTGATCCGCTATTTCCGAGACGAGCTTGGGCACGCCATATCGCATGCCTGAGAGAGCCGAAGCGGAAATGCCGCTGTTAATAAGAGCCGAATAATTAAAAGCAAATAAACCGCGGATCTTTTTTTCTCCCTCCTCACTTCTGCCCGTATAAGCAAAACCGGGTGTAAGGTACGGATGTGCATCAAGCAGATGAGACGCTTCTTCTACGGGTGCCTTGTAGCGGTCACTCCAGCGGGCAATATGCTGCTCTACCAGCTTTAATTCCGGCCGCAGAGCAGGATCAGTTACAAGTCCTGTGCTGATAATTAAAAAATCAAACATAAATGTACCTTTTGGTGTTGTCACAATGGCCCCATTTTCAGAAGCTTTCACATCAAGCCATGGAGAAGACAGGTGAAGGTGAAAGCCGGGCCAGGCTGCCGCGCGTTCAAACGTGTCATTGGTTGGCGGCTGATTATGCTTGAAAAAGTGGCGGATCGCCGCATATTTATCCGCATCTGACAAAGACGGGAACCGTTCGATCATGCCGGAGACTTCCATTTGACGAATCGGATTTACGCGTGGCATTTCGTTGCGGCGGATAAAAATATGCGCTTCTGCTACGCCTTCGGACAGGGCAAAATTTGCATTATCAAATGCAGAAGCACCGCCGCCAAGCACCGCTGCTTTTTTTCCTTTTAAGGAGTTAAAATTGATTGTTTCAGATGTGTGGGCGTATATGTGACGCGGCAAGCTGTCAGAAATCATGGGCGGGACATGCCACTCGCCGCCGCCTTGAATGCCGGTCGCTAAAACGACTTTTCGTGCTAAAAGCGTAGGAGAAGGAGCGCCTGAACCTCCAATGTGCAGACGGTAAATTCCGTCGTCGCCGGGTTCCAAAAGATTTAGCTTCACTTCATTAACGACAGGCAGGTTAAGGACATTCCGATACCAGCGTAAATAATTCATCCAGTCGCCTCGTGGAATTTTATCGATGGCTTCCCAGCCTTCAGCTCCATGCTGCGCCTCCCACCATGAGCGGAACGTCAACGAAGGAATCCCCAGGTCAATAGAGGTTAAATGTTTCGGCGTTCGGAGTGTCATCATCCGTGCATACGTGACCCACGGTCCTTCTAACCCTTCACTGTTTTCATCAATGATGAGAATATTTGAAACCCGCTCACGCAATAAACCGAAAGCTGCACCTAATCCGCTTTGACCGCCGCCAACAATGACAACATCGTAAACATGTCCGTCTGGATGACTGACAGGCTGCGACCAGTCAGGTCCTCCGAAGGCAAGGTAAGAAAGATCTGTTTTGATTTGTTTGTTTAAAGTATCTAGGCTCAAGATGTTTCCTTCCTTTCAAAAGGTCTATTTAATGTAAAGCGTCAGTGCTTATTTAGACTATATTTTAATGCGCAGACGAGTATATGTTACTTTTTATGACACTCCAGGTTACTTGATTATACATTATCATGTATGAGAAATAATTGCTTGTATGTTTTATCTGAACTTACTTTTTTTATTTGTTTATAATCACTATTAAATCTTTTTTTTCGTCCATATGTATTTATTGCTAGATAAAAAAAGCTAAACACAATTAAGATGTGTTTAGCTTTTTTAAAATGTAAATTTTGCTCTAGATGATTATAACGAAAAGATTATAACGAAATTTTCACTTCAGCGTTCATTCCTGGGAGGACTTTGGCAGATGGATTTTGAAGAGAGATTTTCACGGGCACTTTTTGTGTTACTTTTGTGTAATTAGCGCTTGCGCTTTGCGGCAGCACAGAAAAAACAGAGTTGGCTGCATAGCCAATTTCTACAATCGTTCCTTTAAAAGTGGTTTCCTTGTCTCCGTCAACTGTAATATCAACGCTATCGCCTTTTTCAACATCCTGCAGGTCTGTTTCTTTAATATTGGCAGTGATATAAAGATGATCCATATCGGCTGTTTGAGCGAGCGCTTCGCCCGCCTGAACGAGTTGGCCATTCATCGCTTCGTTTTTAATAATAGTGCCTTTCATCAATGAAGTAACAGAAAGCGCCTGTTCTGAGTCTGTTACTTTGCCGACTGCTGCATTCTGGGCAATAGTGCTGCCTTCATGTAATGTCCAGTCAGTCAGCTTTCCAGAAGCTGGTGCTGTAATTTGGGCCATGTCAGCCGCCACTTTTGCGTCATCTGTTTTAACGAAATGTTCAGCTTCATAATAGTAATATACGCCTCCAAATACGAGACCGACTAAGACGATCATTCCAATAATATTGAACATGATTAATCGCTTCATTTGTTTTGCTTCTCCCTTTATCGTTTTGATGTTTGTTGATATTACATCCTGGCGCATCTCTTTTTGTACAAGAGACCGTCCTTTTCCAGTTACTGCTTTGCCAACTGACGCCACAGTCATCACGATGCCCAGTAATACCATCATGGAAAATAAATCGTGATAAGCATGGAGAACAGCGGTTTTGCGGGCATTTACAACAATAGAAAGAGCTGTTGAATTTTTTGCTTCTGCCAAAGAAAGACCACTGTGCACAAGGTGCTGGACTGAGGCAGCCATTTCCCGTTGAACTTCTGGGTCCAGTTGATTGACCTGTCCTCTTACATGTTCATAGTGAATAGCATTCATTCGATACAAAAACCAGCCGAGAAGGGGCGCACCAATCGCACCGATAAAGTTCCGGACTGTATGAAGAGCAGCAGAACGCAGCGTTGCTTTATGAATATCACCGGCAAGGGCCGTGCCAAGAGCTCCAGAGATCAAGACCATGCTGACTCCTCCGCCAAGACAAGCCATTTGGATATAAAGAGCATGCAAAGAAACGTCAGCACCAATGGTTTTCCATTCCATACCGACAAAGACCACGAAAAGAGAGCCGATGATCCCTAATATTCCGGGTCCTGTTTTGTCATAAAGCAGCGTAGCAATAATACCCGATCCGACGATTCCAGCGAAGAACCAAAGATAAAAATAAGCAAGGTAAGCAAAGGGAGGATTGATAACATTTACCAAAATTCCATTTGTGCCGGCAATGGCAATAATGAGAACGACGTGCGATGTGACGGCCATTATCATTCCGAAAATCGGCTTAGCTGCCCATAATGAGCGGATCGGTACTAAAGGATGTTCGATTCGATAGTCTGTGTAGATAAAGAATACGAGCAGCATAAAAGCTGCAAGCAGAAAAGGCCAAACATACAGTGAGCCAAAACCTTCCTGCTGCAGATGCGTAAGCGGACTTACCAGCGCGATGACGATAAGGCTCAGCAGCAAAAGGCCTTTGCGATCAATCGGGTATTGATCAAGCTGTTCAGGCTTCTGATTTGGCAAAACGTTATATCCGATCGAAAAACAAAAAAGAGAAGAAAGGATATTTAAGATAAACAGCCAGCGCCAGGAGTCGATGCTTAATGACACTGAACCAGCGAAAGCACCCACTGCACTAGAACCAAATAATCCAGCAATCGCAAAAAATAAAAATAAGTTCCTGACTTTGTTCGGATAAGCCTTTAAGCTGACTGGAAGAATGGTTAAAAACAAAATTCCTGCACTGAAGCCTTGAATGATTCGTCCAAAAGTAAGGGACAGGATATTCCAGGAAAAAAGGTCAATGACGGACCCGGCCAGAAAAATAAGAATAAACGTTAAATAAGTTTTCCGAATGCCATATTTTCCTGAAAGAACTCTGCCCAGCGGGACACCGAGAGCAAAAGCTAAATTTGATGTAACAGAAGGCAAAAGCAAATCATGAGTGCTAAGCTGGAGACCATTTTGAATAATAACTTGATTCAGGATGTAAGAAAGATTGAGAAAATATTGAGGCCCAAAAGAAAACAACGTTAACAGGGAGATGACAAGGTATTTAGGGACCCTTCCTTTTTTTGCGGGAACTGTTATTCCATCAAGCGGCTGACTCATCTGGATTCCTCCTTTCATTTTAGAAAAATTGCACCTTAAGTATTCGAGGTGGAGTGTATAAAAAATAAAGCAAAACCCACAACTTGTATTATGCAACTTGTATTATACAAGTTAGATCGAATAAATCAAGAAAATTTTTTTGTATGAACATTAAAAAGCGGGTATAAGAGAATGGAAAAGAAAAAACCCGAAAAATGTGAACCTGTTTCTCCGGGTTTGCTTTCAAATAACCTTTTTGTTGTGCTGTAACGGGCGTTACGTTCTCCACGCTTTGAAATCCTGATTCAGGCGTGTTAAATTTTCCGCCAGTGTCAGCCGCTCTTCTTCTGACCAATTATGAAGGATTTCATTGTACACGTTATATCGGGCTTGTTGTACTTTTTGGAGAATACTTTGTCCTTCAGGCGATATTTCAATTAGGCTGATCCGTCCATTTTGAGGATCCGGAAACCGTTCAATCAATTTTTTTGTTTCCAGTACGGCGACCTGCCTGCTTGCAGTGGAAAGATTAAGTTTTAATTTTTCAGCGAGGATATTGATGGCTAATGGTCCATGCTTCTCCATTTCGCTCAATAATAAATATTCAGAACGGTCCATTCTTCCGAGCTGTGGGCTGTGGGTTGTCGTTAAACGGACCAGCAGCGCAATTTCATATTCGATAGAACGCAGCGGGTTGCTCATTTTTTAGTCTCCCTTTTAAAGTCCATATACAAGACATTATTTCTTGTATTATTATGTTTTAGACAGGCTCTGGTCAATGGTTAATGGTGATTAAATATCTGCTTTGAAAAGGAAGTTTAAACATGAACGAACATGAATACGATCAATTTTTATCGATTAAAACAGTGGGCGACCAGCAAGGGTTTCCGCAGCTCGCCCATTATCACCGCTATGAGCCCACCCCTTATGCAGGACTTGACAAGCTGTTTGCGCGCTGTGAGTTGGATGCAGGGGATGGGTTCGTCGATGTCGGCTGTGGAAAAGGGCGCGTGGCTTTTTATGTGCACAACCGCTTTCAAACATCGGTCATAGGTATTGAGATGAATCCGGCTTTTTATGAAGAGTGTCTTCAAAACAAAATAGGGTATATGAAAAAAAGAAAGCGCCAGCGGGGGTTTATTGATTTTCAATGTATGACGGCGCAGAATTATGAAGTAAAGGCGGAGGACACTGTTTTTTACTTTTTTAATCCGTTTTCGGTTCAAATTTTCATGAAGGTGATGCAGCGGATTTTAGCTTCAGTTGAGCAGCTTCCACGGAAAGTAACGATTATTTTGTATTACCCTTCTGACGAATACGTTTATTTTTTGCAAAACCAAACGGTATTTGATTGGGTAGATGAAGTGCGGCTGGACGGCTTGTATGAAAAAAATGATAACGAGCGATTTGTCCTTTTTCAAAACGAAGAGTAGAGGAGTGTTTTAACATGAGAGAATGTAAACTGGATCATTCTTATGCGGATGTGGTGAATAAGCTTGAAAGCCAGAAGTCGTTTCTTCCGGAAGATCTGTATGGATGGGTGCAGCACTATTTGAAGGAAGAACGGACACAGGACTTGTTAAATGAACTTTTTCATTTATTGAAAAAATACGATCTTGTTTCTGAAGAAGAACAGGAAGTCCGGAATAACCGTCTGACAATGATTGTGAATAATTAACGCATCAAACGATAAGCCGCCGGCACATTTCAATACTTGTGCCGGCGGCTTATTTGCGTTATTTTTAAAGATAGAACATTTTTAATTTATGTAATGAAAAGAGGATATAGATAAATGAATAAAGAATCCATTTACGGATTGACGTTTGAGCAGCTGGAGGCATGGCTTCTGCCATATGGATATAAAAAGTTTTGGGCGCAGCGAGTGTGGGATTGGCTGTACCGGAAGCGGGTAACAGAATTTGATGCGATGACAGATGTAAAGCCTGAATGTATCGAGCTGTTAAAAGAGCGTTTTGTTCTTCATACGCTAACCGAACATGTGAAGCAGGAATCAAATGATGGAACAATTAAATTTTTGTTTAAATTAACGGATGGCAATTTGATTGAGACGGTCATGATGCGGCACAAGTTCGGTTTGTCGGTTTGTGTTACGACACAAGTCGGCTGCAACATCGGCTGCAGCTTTTGTGCAAGCGGCCTGTTAAAGAAAACACGAGACCTGTCAAGCGGTGAAATCGTCGAGCAAATTATGAACGTGCAGCACGCGCTTGATGAAGCAGGCAACGGAGAAAAAGTAAGCCATATTGTCGTAATGGGTATCGGTGAACCGTTCGATAATTTCGAAAACATGATGAACTTCCTGAAAGTCGTCATTGATCAAAAAGGGCTGGAAATCGCAGCGCGGCATATTACGGTGTCAACGAGCGGCTTAGCAGACAAAATTTATGAATTTACCGATACAAAAATCCCGGTCAACTTAGCGATTTCCTTACACGCGCCAAATAATAAGCTTCGGACACAGATTATGAAAATCAATCGGGCGATTCCGCTCGAAAAGCTTATGGACGCAGTTGATTATTATTTGGAAAATACGAATCGCCGTATTACATTTGAATATATTTTATTAAAAGATGTGAATGATCGGGTGGAAGACGCATTAGAACTCGCAGAATTAATCGGACATAAAAAGCAGTACGTCAATTTGATTCCATATAACCCGGTTGATGAGCATGGCCAATATCAAAGAAGCACGCCGGAAGCGATCATGGCGTTTTATGATACGCTGAAGAAAAAAGGCTTGAATTGTGTTGTACGCCAAGAGCACGGCACCGACATTGATGCAGCCTGCGGTCAATTAAGAAGCAAACAAATTCAAAAAGCACAGTAAAAGAAACGAAAAACGGGTATAGGAATAAGATAAAGCAGAAAGATGAATAGGGGGCGCTGAAGATGGATTTTCTTCTCGTTGGATTCCTTTTATGGGGGCTGTTGATTGCCGCTGTCATTCTGCTCATTTTAGGCTTATGGAAAAACTCGTGGCAGGCACTCCTTTGGAGCGGAATCGCTTCTTTGCCGCCGATGCTGCTTATTGCATCAGGGGAAGATGGATTTATATTCAAGCTGGCGCTGCTTATACCGATTGCGGTCATTGCTGGTGCTTTGTATATGAAAAAAAGAATGACGTATTTTATGTAAAAAAAGCTGAACCTTTTTATTGGGTTCAGCTTTTTTTATTAAGTGCGTGTCCGCCGGCGGTGGCGCCACATCATGTATTGATAGCGAATAAAGCAGCCGATGCAAAAGCCCATCAATGCGACAGCTGCGGCAGCAATAACCATAATGCCAAACGCATAGCCGGCTGCTGTCCATCCCGCGTAAAAAGAAAGAAGGGAAAGAGCAAGGCAGATTGTCGCAATCCATTGATTAAAAATCTGCTGTTCTTTGTCTTCTTGAATATATTGATTGGCTGGCTTTTTTAAAAACCGGCGGCTGAATAAGATAATTGGATTTTTCTTTGTTACGAGTGTGTAAACACCAATTAAAAATGGCAGAAACAGAATCGCCGAATGAATGATTAATCCTGCTAAAACAGACAGTACCATAAACATCTGATTCGTTTGAACAAGTGGTTTTGGAATACCCATACGCGTTCCCCTTTCTTTACTCATATTATACATGGTTATTTAATCGGTATAAAGAGTTTTGCTTATTTGCTCCAAATGTTAGTCATTTACGGCTGAATCACACTTGAAAATAAAAGATAACTTTTCTAAACTATTGGAGAAAATAAAAGAAAATGTGGTAAAGTGAAAGCCTATACAAATAAATGATAAGCGAGGACTTTTTAGATGAAAACTCAACACGAAGGCCAGGCAGCACTGCCGCCAAAAACATGTACAATTGAGCGGCTTGTAACGATGAAAGAAGATGTGCAAAAGGTATTAAACGGAGGAAAAACAGCGACACGCCGTAACGGACGCTACGCGGATATCGGTGAAGTAATGACCCTTGAAGGGCATGATTTCGTGGTTGAAAATGTTTATTCCCAATCACTTGGCGAATTAACTGACGATCATGCGAAACAAGAAGGATTTGCGACGGTTGAAGATTACAAAAATGCGATTTTGTCCTATCATCCGGGCATGCCCTGGTTGCCGCATATGCGTGTATGGGTGCATGAGTTCCGCGCTGTGTAATGTATGAACTGATTTTGTATTTACATATTTTCAGTGCGATTCTTTCGATCGGTCCTTTTTTTGTGCTTATGCCGATGACGAAAAAAATACAGACAGCAAATCTTGATGTGCTGTCCGCTTATTTGGACGTGTTCCGGTCTGCCGTCCGCCTTGTAAAACATTCTGGGCATGTTCTAGTGACCACAGGTGTCCTGCTCATTTGGCAAAGCGCCTGGACGTGGGGGACATCGTGGATTGTCATGACGATTGCAGTCATGGTCGGTTCGATTGTCTTTCTTGCACGGGCATTTACACCGGTCATCCGTCAGTTTTATGCGGGTGAACGGACACAAAATGACTTGGCTGCCAAGCTGCACCGGGCGGTCTGGGTGTATATTAGCATCCTGGCACTTATGTTATGGTTTATGACGACAAAACCGGTCTTTTGGTAAATGGAAAAGGAGGAATGAAAGTGGAGTATGTTCAAATTAACAGCATTGATGACCCGATGTTTGCACGTCTGCACAAAACGATGCAGGACGTGTTTCCACCAGAAGAAGTGCTGGAATATGATTTATGGGCAGAGCCGCTGAAAGACCCGACGATCCGTGTATTTCTAACGGTGCAAGACAATGAAGTAGTGGGTGTGACCGAATACCGCTACAATAAAGAATTGAATGTGGCGATGACGGATTTCACCATTATTGTAAAAGAAGGACTTGGTGTCGGTCCGTTTTTAGCGAAAAAACGCTACGAAGATTTAATGCAGCTCGCAAAAGAGCACGATCTTGATTTGATTGGCATGTTTGCGGAAATTTATGACCCGTACCGTATGACGGACCATTCGTTTGCGGGTATTAAAGTGATGGATCCGTTTGTCCGGCGTGAAGTACTTTCCCATCTCGGCTACATGCGCCTTGATTTCCCATATGTCCATCCGGCGTGGACAAATGAAGGAGAAGCGGTCAATCATTTAGACCTTTGCTTCCAGCCGTTTAAAGAAAATATTCACTTACTCAAAGCAAGCTTTATCCGTGACTTCATTACCGGTTACTATTCGGTTCTATCGAATAAGCCTCAGGAATGGCACGACATGGTGGCAGGCCTTGAAAAAAGAGATAACATACAATTAAAGCCGTTATAAAAACAAGGGAATGTTTCACGTGAAACATTCCCTTATTCTTTTGTTATTCGCCACTTTTTCATCTTTTTCACAAGTGTAGAATGATCAATCCCAAGAAAGTCTGCTGTTTTTCGAATTGACGTATTTTTTTGCAGGGCATCCTGAACGATGCGTTTTTCGTACTGTTCCACACGCTGCTTCAGTGTAGTGGGAGAAACGGTGTCCAGCTGACTTGTAAAATGAGGCGGAAGGTCAACCGGTTCAATGGTGAAAGAAGGGACAGACACAAGCATGCTTTCGACTAAGTTTCTTAGCTCGCGTACATTGCCTGGCCAATGATAGTTTTGTAAAATATGTTTTGTTTCCGCAGATACATTCTTTTTAATCGCATATTGCCGGCTAAAATAAGCAAAAAAGTGATCGAGAAGAATTTCAATGTCTTCCGGCCGTTCACAAAGCGGCGGAATGGACAGTTCCACGACTTGCAGCCGGTAATACAGGTCCTCACGAAATAGTCCTTTTAGGACGAGTTCTTTTAGGTTTTTATTCGTCGCGGAAATGATGCGGATATCCAATTGTTTCGTATTGGTGCCGCCGACACGCTGAATTTGTTTTTCCTGCAGGACGCGCAGCAGTTTTACTTGAAGCGGCAACGGCAATTCGCCGATTTCATCAAGCAGAACCGTTCCTTTATCAGCAAGCTCCAGCAAGCCGATTTTCCCTTCATTGCGCGCCCCAGTGAAAGCTCCTTTTTCATATCCGAACAACTCTGATTCGAGCAGCTGCTCTGGGATAGCACCGCAGTTTACTTTAATAAACGGTTCGTCTTTCCGATCGCTTAATTGATGAATCAAATTGGCAATGACTTCTTTGCCTGCCCCGCTTGAACCGGATAAGAGTACACTTGTCGGGAATGGGGCAATCTGGTGGATTTTATGAATAATCTCTTTCATTCGCATGCTTTGAAAAATAATCTTCTCATCCGAGCCGTCTGTTGAAAATGTATAGCGGTTTTGGCTGAGCTGCGAGAATGTTTTTGCTTTCATTAATTCTTTCGTCAATTCATTTAAATGCGTAATGTCCCGGACGCTGGTGACGACCATCGAAATTGCACCTGATTCATCAAATACAGGATTGCCGGTTGCGATGACGTCTTTTTTCTGCTGGCCGATCTGCTGTAAAATTGAAACTCGTTTCTTTTCGTTCAATACGAGCAATGAAACAGACTGATCAAAATAACCCCGCTTTATTAAATCACCCATGTGAAACCCAATTAATTCTTCCCGCTTAAACCCGGTGATCTCTTCATAAGCGGTATTGACGAATAGGGTAATGCCTTCATGATTCACAACGTAAAGCCCATCCGCTGAAAACTCAATGATTTTCTCCATTTGCCGAAATGCAGTTAAGAAAACGTTTTCAAATAAAGGAATCTGCATACATTTCACTCTTTTCTTTGTCATGATTGGTGAAATAAATCACCATTGCAGGAAAATGATCACCACTAGATAAATCGTTTATAATCAAGAGATCCAATACTACTGTGGTGAATTTTATCACCAATTGATTTAGAAAACAATGAATAAACCCCTTATATAGAGCGTTTTCATTATGGCACACATCTTGCATTATAAAAACGAGGAGGGATTACATGCAAACAAAGCATTTATATATAAATGGGGAGCAAAAGCAGGCAAAACGAACGTATACACTTCATTCCCCTTATAATCATGACGTATTGGCTGAGATTGCGATGGCAGATGAAGAAAATGTAAAAGAAGCCATTGCCGGCGCCCATGATGCATATGAAAAAATGAAAAAAATGCCTGCCTACGAGCGGTCAGCGATCTTAAGCCGTGTTGCGCAGTTATTAAGCGAACAGAAAGAAGAAGCGGCACGGATCATCGCGTATGAAGCCGGCAAGCCGATTCGGACGGCAAGAGGCGAGATTGACCGAACAATTGCCACGTATCAGTTTGCGGCAGAAGAAGCGAAACGTATTTATGGGGAAACGATTCCGATGGATGCAGCGCCTGGCGGTGAAAACCGGCTCGGCTTTACGTGGCGTGAACCATTAGGCGTCGTTACCGCCATCAGCCCTTTTAACTTTCCGTTCAATTTGGTCGCCCATAAGCTGGGCCCGGCATTTGCGGCTGGGAACACTGTCGTGTTAAAACCTGCTGAACAAACACCGTTAAGCGCGTATTTTATTGCTGATCTGTTTCAGCAGGCCGGACTGCCAGATGGGGCACTTCAAGTGATCACCGGCAGTGGGAAAGAGCTAAGCGAGGCGCTGATTACGAATCCAGCGGTGAAAAAAGTAACCTTCACCGGAAGCGCTTCCGTCGGAAAAATGATAAAAAAACAAGCAGGGTTGCGCAAAGTGACACTGGAGCTCGGTTCAAATTCAGGATTGATCGTCGAACCGGATGTGCCGCTTGAAAAAATTATTCCACGCTGCGTGGAAGGCGCATTTTCATTTGCCGGACAAGTATGTATTTCTCTGCAGCGGATTTATGTTCATTCAGCCATTTATGATGAATTTTGTGAGCGGTTTATTGAGCGGGCAAAAACATTAAAAAAGGGCGATCCACTGGATGAAACGACTGATGTGAGCGCAATGATCAGCGAGCGGGAAACCGAAAGAATTTTATCATGGGTAGAAGAAGCGGTAGAACAAGGAGCGTCTATCGGGCTTGGCGGATCCGTAAAAGAAGGGATGTTTGAACCGACAGTGCTGCTTAATGTGACCGAACAAATGGCGGTCTCATGCCAGGAAACATTTGCGCCGGTCGTATCGATTGTTAAATACGATGACCTGGATGACGCGATCGATTTAGTAAATCGTTCCGTTTATGGATTAAATGTCGCCATTTATACGCAAAACATTATGAATGCGATGCATGCAGCACGAAAATTCGAATCAGGCGGCGTCATCATTAATGATATTCCGACATTCCGCCTTGATCATATGCCGTACGGTGGCGTGAAAGACAGTGGCTACGGCCGCGAAGGCATTAAATATGCAGTGCAGGAAATGACAGAACTAAAATTTGTCACGATTAAAACAACATTTTAAAGGGGGAAAAAGAGTATGTGCAACATTATTAAGCCGAACCCGAAACTGTATGTGATGGACAATGGGCGGATGCAAATGGATAAAAACTGGATGATTGCGATGCATAATCCAGCGACAATTGATAACCCGAATGCACCAACTGAATTTGTTGAATTTCCTGTTTACACAGTGCTGATTGATCATCCAGCGGGCAAAATTTTGTTTGATACAGCATGCAACCCGAACTCGATGGGGCCTGAAGGAAGATGGACCGAAACAACGCAGAAAATGTTCCCAATTTCCATGAGTGAAGAATGCTATCTGCACAACCGCCTGGAAGAATTGAACGTTCGGCCGGAAGACATTAAATATGTTGTGGCATCTCACCTTCACCTTGATCATGCCGGCTGCCTGGAACTGTTCACCAATGCGACGATTATTGTCCATGAAGATGAGTTGAACGGCACACTTCAGTCGTATGCGCGTAATCAAAAAGAAGGGGCTTATATTTGGAGCGATATTGACGCATGGATTAAAAATAATCTGCAATGGCGGACAGTTAAGCGCGGAGAAGACAACCTGGAGCTTGCAGAAGGAATTAAAGTACTGAACTTCGGAAGCGGTCATGCGTGGGGAATGATCGGGCTGCACATTAATATGCCGGAAACAGGCGGCATTATTCTTGCCTCTGATGCCATTTATACAGCAGAAAGCTTCGGACCGCCAATTAAGCCGCCTGGCATTATTTATGACTCACTCGGCTACGCCAACAGCGTCGAAAAAATCCGACGCCTTGCGCAGGAAACAAATTCACAGGTTTGGTTCGGGCATGATCCGGATCAGTTTAAAACATTCCGAAAATCAACAGAAGGCTATTACGAATAAAAGAAAGGAGAGCGAACAATGAGTACTTCTAAACTTGTTTTTGCGCCATTAAGCTATACCGGCTGGGGATCACTTTCACAGCTCGTGCCGGAAGTCGAAAAATATGAACCTAAGAATCTATTAGTTATCACCGATCCGATGCTTGAAAAAATCGGACTGACGAAACGAGTGACTGATCCGCTAGAAGAGAAAGGATACAACGTGACTGTTTACACGGATGTTGTCCCAGAGCCGCCCCTTGCAATCGGAGAAAAGCTCGTTATGTTTACAAGAGAAGGCGGCTTTGACCTTGTCATTGGTGTCGGTGGAGGAAGTGCGCTTGATCTGGCAAAGCTTGCTGCTGTTTTAAGTGTGCATGAAGGATCCGTTAAGAACTATTTAAATTTATCTGGAACGAAGCAGGTATCAGAAAAAGGGCTGCCCAAAATATTAATTCCCACTACAGCGGGTACCGGCTCAGAAGTAACGAATATTTCTGTTCTATCACTGGAAACGACAAAAGATGTAGTCACGCATGATTATTTGTTGGCTGATGCCGCTATTGTCGATCCCGAACTGACCGTTTCAGTGCCGGCGAAAGTGACTGCAGCTACCGGAATTGATGCGCTGACGCATGCGGTAGAAGCGTACATTTCTGTCAATGCCAGTCCTGTTACAGACGCCCTGGCTTTGCAGGCAATCCGTTTAATCGGGAGGTCTCTTCGCAAAGCAGTGGAAGACGGCGAAGATCAGCAGGCGCGCACCGACATGAGCAACGGCAGCTACATTGCCGGTCTTGCCTTTTTTAATGCGGGTGTTGCCGGTGTTCATGCACTTGCGTATCCGATTGGAGGCCAGTTTCACATTTCACACGGTGAATCAAATGCAGTGCTGCTGCCGTACGTCATGGGCTACATCCGTAAAAGCTGTCAGACGAAAATGGCAGATATTCTTGATTCACTCGGCGGAAATTCAAGCTTTTTATCGGATGAAGAAGCTTCTTATAAATGTGTCGAAGAGCTCGAACAGATCGTGAAAGATGTCGGCATTCCATCTACATTGGCCGGCTTTGACATTCCGGAATCCGCACTCGAGGGCTTAACGAAAGACGGCATTCAGCAAAAACGAATTCTTGCAAGAAGCCCGCTTCCGTTAAAAGAAGAAGATATCCGGGCGATTTATCAGTCTGCTTTTACAGGAATCATTGCGGAACCTTTCTGAAGCAGGCAAAATAAATATCTTTGTTTCATGTGAAACATTCACTTATAAAAAAACCGGTCTGTTTTAGTAACAGTCCGGTTTTTTTTTCACCAATGACGACGGGGGCCGCAGCAGTTTCTCGGATAACCGGGATCCACGACCTCATTTCTTGTAATCGGCTGATACATGTGGCGGGGCACGTTGACAATGTGCTGTCGGTTAATATTAATAATCGGGTGAATAACCGGCACTTCACGTTTTATATACGTGTTGTGTACCACACATCTCGGTGGGCAGACGATCGGACGGACATGATGACGATGCATTTTTATCACCTCCACGTTTCTTTATAAGCAGTAAATGCATCTCCTGTCCTTTCTGCAACGGACAAACATCCAATGGGTCAAATAAACTTAAATAATATCAAGCGGCACTTTCCGCACTGGTGCCGGAAAAATAGCATCTAGCTTGCTCAAATCCTCGTTTGTCAGCTCAATTGCGGCCGCTTCTGCATTAGCGATTACGTGTTTTTCCTGGACTGCTTTCGGAATCGCAATGACATTCCCCGAACGAATAGTCCATGCAAGGGCGATTTGAAGAGGCTCCACATTATGTGTTTTGGCTATTTCTTTTAGGGCAGGATCGCTCATTAATTCTTTTCGAAGCGAACCTCCCTGAGCGAGAGGGCTGTACGCCATCAATGGCATCTTTTGCTGTTTTTGCCACGGAAGCAAGTCGAACTCAATGCCTCTTGAACCGAGATGATAGAGAACTTGATTCGTAGAACAGTGGTCACCGCCTGGTGTATTCAACAGTTCCTCCATGTCAGCAGTATCAAAATTCGAGACACCCCAGCGCAAAATCTTTCCGTCTTTTTTCAGCTTTTTCATTCCTTCAATGGTTTCTGCAAGAGGCACACGGCCCCGCCAATGCAAAAGATACAAATCCAGATGATCGGTTCCGAGCCGCTGCAAGCTTTTTTCGCAAGATGAAGCAATTCGTTCTAAGCCGGCGTTACGTGGATATACTTTCGAAACTAAAAATACATCATCACGAATCCCTCGCAGCGCTTCACCAACAACCTGTTCGGCTTTTCCTTCTCCGTACATTTCTGCCGTATCAATAAGTGTCATCCCGAGATCAACGCCAAGTCTTAGTGCACGTACCTCAGCTTCTTTTTTAGAAGGGTCATCGCCTATGTACCAGGTGCCTTGTCCGATTGCAGGAACAGAAGTGCCATCCGGCAAAGCGACTGTCCGATTTTTCAATGCAGTTTGAATTGCTTGTTTGTCCAAAAAAATCAAATCCTTTCCTTATTATATGTATATCTTTGCCCATACCCTTCTTTTTCAAAACAAAAAAACCGGCCGAGCCGACTCAAATGTCGGACCAGCCAGCTTTAGGAATTTTTTCGTTACGCGGACTCTTCTTTTAATGCGCATGCTTTGCGCCATGAAATCTGCGCTATAGTCAATAAAATCAATGCGGCGATACCAACTCCTGCATAAACAGTGAAGCCAGCTGCATACGTACCGGTCATTTGTTTTAACGTGCCGAGAACATTCGGAACGAAAAAGCCGCCTACTCCGCCGGCTGCGCCGACGATGCCTGTGATCATGCCAATTTCTTTCTGGAAACGCTGCGGCACTAATTGGAATACAGCGCCATTGCCCATGCCAAGGCACATCATACCCATAAACAGCATCACTGTTACAAGTGTTAAAGAAGGAAGTGTGCTGACACCGAACATCGTAAGCGCGACACCGATAAACAAAAAGTTTAGCAATTTTGCTCCCCCAATTTTATCGGCAATCAGGCCGCCGACTGGACGGAACAAACTTCCTGCGATGACACAAAGAGTGACGAAATCACCTGCACGTACCTTTGAAAGGCCATATTGATCTACGAAGAAAATACTCAAAAAGCTTGTCAAACCGACAAATCCGCCAAAGGTGACACTATACAGCAGACAGAAGTACCACGTATCTCTTTGTTTAAAGACAGTGAAGTAATTCTTAAGCGGCTGCGGCTCGGGCTGTGTCGGTGCATCTTTTGCAATCATCACATACGTAATAAAAACAAGAGCGAGCGGAATTAACGCGATTCCCATTACACCATGCCAGCCGTACACTTCAGCCAGCCGTGGACCAAACAATGTCGCAAGAACGGTTCCGCTGTTTCCGGCGCCGGCAATTCCCATCGCAATCCCTTGCAGGTGCGGTGGATACCAGCGGCTTGCCATTGGCAGCGCCGCGGAGAAACTGGCACCGGCCACACCAAGTAAAATACCAATGAAATAAAGCTCATTCATCGAGTTTCCGAAAAGCCATCCCCATAAAAGAGGAACCATCGTGACGATCATGCCGCCAATGGCTGTTTTACGCGGGCCGATCCGATCTGTTAAAATGCCAAGAATAATTCGGAAAAAGGAACCAGCCAAAATCGGAATCGCGACAATAAATCCTTTTTCTGCAGGAGAAAGACCGAAGTCCTCTGTAATGTATACGCCTAGTGCACCAAGCATAACCCAGATCATAAAGCTAATATCAAAATAAAGAAATGATGCAAACAGTGACGGTGCATGACCGCTCTTTCTTAAGCTTGATAATTTCATTTGTTCCTCTCCTTCGCATCGTTAAGTGGTTTGTTTTGCTTAATGTAAGTGTAGGGGGGTTAAAAGATACTTTCCATATACTTGTTAGAAAACCTAACAAATTATTTCGGAAAGTCAAAAAAATCTGATTGACTTTCTAAAAACCGTCCTATATTGTGTTACGTAAGCTTACACGAAAACGAAAAGGGAGTGTACGAGAGGAAAATTTTCACTTTTATGTTGACGTTAATAACGAACGGGGAAGCGTGCCAAGAATCATCAAAAGCCTTACATGATTCATTTACCGGAAACGCGGCTTACTGGAACCCGGCCTTCAAAGCAGACTGAAAAAGGATGGGGGGTCTTTATTTATGAGTAAACGAAAACTGGTCGTCATAGGAAATGGGATGGCGGGCGTGCGTACGGTTGAAGAAATTTTAGCCATTCATCCAGATAAATTCGAGATTACTATATTCGGAAAAGAGCCTCATCCGAACTATAACCGGATTTTGCTGTCTAAAGTGCTTCAAGGAGACACCACCGTCGAAAGCATCACGCTGAATGATTGGTCTTGGTACGAGGCGCACCAAATCACATTATATACAGGTGAACCGGTTATTCAAATTAATACCGGACAAAAATATGTGGTCACATTAAAAAACCAAATTGTTTCATATGATGAATTAATTATCGCGACAGGTTCACTTCCGTTTATGCTGCCGCTTCCGGGAGCGAAAAAAGAAGGCGTGACAGCATTCCGGGATATTTATGATTGTGAAAAAATGGTCGAAGCCTCCAAAAAATATAATAAAGCTATCGTCATTGGCGGCGGACTTCTTGGTTTGGAAGCTGCTCGCGGCCTTTTAAATTCAGGGATGCAAGTCGATGTTGTCCATATTGGCGAATACATTATGGATCGCCAGCTCGATCCGGCCGCAGCAAGGATGCTTCAAAAGGAACTTGAAGAGCAGGGAATGAATTTTCTGCTTCAAAAAAACTCAGCGGAAATTACCGGTCACAAACGTGTCAAAGGTCTCCGTTTTTCGGATGGCAGCTGGCGTGAAGCAGATTTAATTGTCATGGCTGTTGGTGTACGGCCGAATACGGAAGTCGTTGCCGGCACAGATATTGAAACAAACCGGGCGATTTTAGTTGATGACTATATGCGGACGAATATTCCGAATGTGTACGCCGTCGGAGAATGCGCCGAGCACCGTGGGTTTGTTTACGGACTGGTTGCGCCCCTATATGAGCAAGGAAAAGCACTTGCCGCTGCATTGTGCGGACAGGAGCATGCCGGCTACCAGGGGTCTGTTCTGTCGACGCAGCTAAAAGTATCCGGTGTTGACGTTTTTTCATCCGGAGAGTTTATGGATAGTGACGAAACACAGTCACTGCAATGGTTCGACGGCATAAAAAACACATATAAGAAAATTGTTGTACGGGATAAGAAAGTAGCAGGGGCAGTGTTATTTGGTGACATTAGCGAAGGCGCTAAACTGCTTGGGATGATTCAAAAGAAAACGGATTATGCTGTTTTGGAAAAAGAAATGAGCAGTGGATCAAGCAATAAAGATGAGCTCATCGCTTCCATGGCTGATCATGATATTGTCTGTGCGTGCAACGGCGTTTCAAAAGGAACCATCGTGAGCGCTGTTTGCGAGCAGGAATTAGAAAGCGTGGATCACATTAAAGCGTGCACGAAAGCATCCAGCTCGTGCGGAGGCTGCCGTCCGGTGGTGACCGACATTCTTGATTTTATAAAGCGGAATGGAGCAGAAACCGGTACAGCAAAAGAAGCAATTTGTGCGTGCACGGGCGCAGATCATCTGGATATTATTGAAGCCATTCAGCTTTGTCCGAATGAGTCAAGAGAGCAAATTATGAAGAGGCTTTACTGGAAAAATGATACAGGATGCGGCATCTGCCGTCCGGCGCTTCTCTATTATATGGGTATGCATAGCAGTGAGCTGCCGGATATTGTAGAAGAACAGACAGCAGATGGTACGTATATGACCGCCCCGCGCATGTACGGCGGTGTGACCGGCGCGGAACAGCTCCGGAAAATTGCGGACGTTGTGGAAAAGTATGAAATCCCTCTCGTCAAGCTTGTGCCTGGACCAAGAATGGGGTTATACGGCATCGAACCAGACTCGATTGCCGCGGTCCGGGCCGAATTGTCCGCCGCAGCGCCTCTTTACGGGGAAGAATTACGCGCTGTTGGTACGTGCGCCGGCATTCGGTATGCAAAAGGTGCTTTGCAGGATTCGATCAGCCTCGGCCGGCAGCTGGAACAAAAGCTGGAATCATTCGTTTTTCCAGCTCGTATTACGTTGGCTGTCTCATCCAATCTAAATGATGAAGCAAAATCGCTTCGTGAAGAAGTCGGTTTGATCGGAGCTCCAGGCGGATGGGAATTATATACAGCAGGCGAACGGCTGTATGTCACGATGGAACAGGAAGACGCGATTCGAATGACTGAAACACTGCTGTCTTATTACCGGGAGTCTGCTTTTTACGGTGAAACAATGGACAAATGGCTTGGTCGTCTTGGTGTAATAACGATTCGTGAAGAAGTATTGAAACGAAAAATAGAAGAAACCGTAAAAAAAAATCAACAGGCCGCCGTCGCCTTATAAAGTAGGTGAGAAAATGGGAAACGTTATGGAAACACAGTGTCCATTTTGCAGTGTTCAGTGCAGAATGACGATTACCGAAAAAATCGAAGCCGGCCGTAAAACATATGACGTCGCTCCGAAGCAAAATGCCGCATCAGAAGGCCGCCTTTGTATAAAAGGCATGAATGCGTATCAGCACGCACTGAGCGGCGAGCGGATTACAGAACCTCTAATGAAAAAAGGCGGACAATTTGTGCCGATATCATGGGAAGAAGCGTATAAGCTGATTGCTGAGAAGTTCACCACGGCACAAAATGAATCCGGCCGGGATGCCATTGGTGTATATGGGGGCGGATCGCTCACCAATGAAACATCCTATGCACTGGGTAAATTTTCCCGTGTCGCGCTGCAGACGAAGTACATTGATTATAACGGGCGCTTTTGTATGTCCGCCGCCGCCACAGCCGGCAACAAAGCATTTGGTGTCGACCGGGGGCTGACTAATCCGCTTTCTGAAGTAAGGCAGTCCGGCTGCTTAATATTGGCGGGAACCAACATTGCCGAATGCCAGCCGACATTAATGCCATATTTTACGGATGCAAAAGAAAACGGCGCGTTTATCATTGTCATTGATCCGCGCAATACGGCAACAGCTGATATAGCAGATCTTCATTTGAAAGTAAAACCGGGAATGGATGCAGCACTTGCGAATGGCCTGTTGAAAGTGATTATGGATAGCGGGTATGTCGATGAAGTATTTTTGTCAAAGCGCACGACTGGATTTGATGAAGTGCAAGCGCACGTGGACTCACTTGAGTTAGAGGAGATTGCATTTATAACAGGTGTTCCGAAAGAAGACATAGAAGAAGCTGGCCGCAGGTTCGGGCAAGCTGCGTCGGGCATGATTTTAACAGCCCGAGGTGTTGAGCAGCAAACAGATGGATCCATGGCTGTCCGGAATTTTATTAACGTGCTGCTGGCAACCGGCAACATTGGCAAACCAGGGAGCGGCTATGGTGCCGTCACTGGTCAGGCAAATGGACAGGGCGGACGCGAACATGGACAAAAAGCGGATCAGCTGCCCGGCTACCGCTCGATTGAAAATGACGAACACCGTGCTTATATTGCAAAAGTATGGGGCGTTAAACCGGCTGATCTCCCCGGAAAGGGTGTATCGGCATATGAAATGATGGAAAAAATTCACGCACAGGAAATCCGGTCACTTTTTTTAATGGGATCTAATCCGGTTGTATCCAATCCAAACGCCAATTTTGTGGAGGAAGGGCTGCGGAAACTCGATTTTCTTGTCGTCGCGGATATGCTTTTTTCTGAAACCGCTCAGCTGGCAGACTTAATTTTGCCGACCGCCGCTTATTTAGAAAACACCGGTACGTTAACGAACTTAGAAGGACGTGTCCTGCTTCGGGAAGCGGCCCGTCCGGTGCCAGGTATTGTGAAACAGGATTGGGAAGTGCTATCAGATATTGCCGAGTCAATTGGCAAAGGAGCGTATTTTTCGTATTCCTGTGCTGAAGATATTTTTGAAGAGCTCAGGTTAGCGAGCAAAGGCGGCATTGCCGATTATTATGGCATTACGTATGACCGGCTTCGGAGGGAAGAAGGAATTTACTGGCCGTGTCCATCCGTGGATTATCCAGGCGAAAAAAGATTGTTTGAAACATCATTCCCGCGGTCAGACGGAAGGGCAGAAATGGTTGCTGTACCAAATCATTTTCCAAAAGAAAGGGCAGGCGGCAAGTATCCGCTCTACTTAACGACAGGCCGGGTGCTTGGGCATTATTTGACGGGGGTGCAGACGCATAAAAGCCCGACGCTGGAAGCCAGGCAGTTTGAATCTTTCGTGGAGATCCATCCAAAAACAGCGCGCAGCTTAAATATTCAAGATGACACACTCGTCAAAGTCCATTCCCGACGCGGGGAGATTGTGGTTCGAAGCAAACTGACTGCTTCCATTCGAGAAGATACCGTCTTTGTGCCGATGCATTGGGACGGCATGCAAAATATAAACAAACTAACGAGCGAAGAACTCGATCCGGCCAGTAAAATGCCTGGATTTAAAGTATGCGCTGTTTCAGTTACGCCGCTTCCAGCTTAAAAAAGCAATCCATTTTACGGATTGCTTTTTTACTTTAATCCTTATATTCGTTCAAATCATTTATTGTATTGATATTGATGAAAGAGTGTTCTTTTTTAGTAAAGGGAATTGTTTTGAAGGCAGTATTTTTTAAAAGAGCCATTAAACTACGTTTGTTTTCATTTAAAACTTGTTCCATCATCGGCAGACATTGACGGTGGTAAAGAGCAAGAAGCGGCTGCAATTTATTCTCCTGAACCGGCACAATCGCGTTATAATCAGAATGGCGATGTGCAAGCAATTGATAGACAAATGTTTCTGTTACAAACGGAATATCCGCTGACAGCACAAAAAACCATTCTGGCTCATCGTATTGCTTCATGACGTGATGAATCGCAAAAAGAGGACCATTATGCATTTCGTTTTCAAGGACAAGGTCGACTCGAGCCGTATCGAAGCCGTCAGCAAGCAGGGGGTTTGTGGAAATAATTATAGGATTCAGCCCATTTGCCGAGAGGGCATTGACACTATACTGGTAAAAAGGCTTTTCTTTATACGTCTCAAACATTTTTGGGCGGCCATAGCGAGAGGACTGGCCGCCGGCGAGCACAATACCGGCTGTTTTCATGTTCATCACTCCTACTGTCATTATAACGTGGAGGTCTTTCAAATGGAAAACGTGTTTCAAATTGTTGGCTATCAAAACAGCGGCAAAACGACATTAATGGAAAAACTAATTCGAGCTGCTGCGGAAAAAGGAATGCGCGTGGCAGCGATTAAGCACCACGGTCACGGCGGGGCGCCGGATGCAAAAGACAGCACACGTCATCAGCAGGCAGGTGCTGTTCTTGCCGGCGTGGAGGGAGAAGGCATTCTCCAGTTAAATATACAGCAGGACAACTGGCCGCTTGTTGAAATTATAAAACTGTACAGCTTTTTTCCGATCGACTGTATTTTTGTAGAAGGATATAAAAAGGAACCCTATCCGAAAGCAGTATTGATCCGAAACGAAGAAGACCTGCCGCTTTTAAAGCTTGAAAATATCCATTGTGTGATCAGCTGGATTCCGCTTTCTGATGTTCCTTATAAAACGTTTCAAGTGAAACATGAAGAAGAGTATATTCCATTCATTTTGAAAAAAACCACGCTTTAATATAGCGCGGTCAAGGTTTAGGCAGTACAATTTCTTTTTTATTTGATTCGTTAAAAGATGGACGAAATATGCAAATTTCGACAAATGTTTCACGTGAAACAATGAATAAATTTTGCTTTTTCAGGACATCCTTCTTTTGAAAAGGGGGATGGATGAAATGTGGAAATGGCTGTTTGTCATCGTACTGCTTGCTGGGTGCATGGCGGATGAAGCACCAGAAAACATGTCGGCACCGATTAATGAGCCACAAGAAGCAGCTCAAAATCCGGCGGAGCCGTTGCAGGTCATGAAAAAGGAAGAGACTGGACAGTATTTGGCCGATTCAGCGGGTATGACGCTTTATTATTATACGAATGATAAAGAGGGAGTCTCTGCTTGTACGCATCACTGCCTGGAAGAATGGCCGCCATTTTATCTCGGGTCCAGTGATGTGCCGGAAGGATTCAGCAAGTCTGATTTCGGGGTGATCACACGAACGGACACGGGCGAAAAACAGTCCACATATAAAGGATATCCGCTTTACTATTTTTCACGTGATCAAATGGCTGGCCAAACGAACGGATACAGTGCAGATAATGAATGGTATACGGTAAATAATGCGATTGAGCGTATGGTGCAGGCAAAATAAAGAAAGGCTGTCCGGTTTATATGGACAGTCTTTCTTCGATTTCTTCAGGGGAGAGTGGTTTGGCGTATAAATAACCTTGTGCTTCCGTGCAGTTCAACTCCATCAAAAGACGTGCTTGTTCTTTTGACTCTACTCCTTCCGCAATCACATTTAAATTTAAATTTCGGGCGAGATCAATGATCGTTTTGACGATTGCCTGTCGATCTTGGGCTAAATCACGAACGAAGGACTGGTCAATTTTCAATTTGGTGATAGGGAACTTGCTTAAATAGCTGAGCGAGCTGTAGCCGGTGCCGAAATCATCAATACTGACATGGATGCCAATGCCGCGCAGACGGCTCAATACTTGCTAGGCATGGGATACGTCCGCCGTCATGCTTTTGGTAATTTCGATATCAAGCCATTCAGGTGCAAGGCCGGTCTGATCTAGAATCTGTTCGACCTGCTCGACAAAATTGAGCTGCATAAGTTGCCGAAGTGACACATTCACACTCATGCGGATCGGCGGCAATCCCGCTTCCTGCCACGCTTTATTTTGAGCACAGGCAGCTTCAAGCACCCAGGTGCCCATTGGAATAATTAAGCCCGTTTCTTCCGCCAGTGGAATAAACTCAGCAGGAGAAATGAAGCCGATTTTTGGATGATTCCACCGAAGCAGCGCTTCAACACCGATCATTTTATTGGCCGCCATATTGATTTGAGGCTGGTAAACCAGGTGAAAATGCTGCTCCTCAACGGCGCGGTGCATTTCCCTCTCCAGCATCATTTTATTGCTCATATCACGGTGCAAATCGATCGTAAAAAACTGATAATTATTTTTGTCGCTTTCTTTGGCAAAATACATAGCGGCATCGGCATTTTGAAGCAGCGTTTTCATGTCTTTCCCATCATCAGGATATACGCTGATGCCGATGCTTGTACTAATGAAAATATCAAGGTTTTCAATGAGGAAAAAATGGTTCATTTCTTCACAAATTCGTTGAGCGATCGATCCGGCTTTTTCTTGCTTAATAGAAGGGAGTAGAATGGCGTATTCATCTCCGCCCAGTCTTGCCGCGATATCGGTCTGACGAAGGCATTTCTGAAGCCGGTCCGCTACTTTCATTAACAATAGGTCACCATTGTTATGGCCAAGCGTATCATTGACGTTTTTAAACCGGTCTAAATCCAGAAACATAACCGCGAACGATTCTTTTTTTCTGAAGCACGGTCTAATTCATTTTTTTACAATAAAGATTCGTGTGAACAAATTATTTTCCTTCGCTAAAATCTGTGTTTTTTGGGCTAAAACGGGTATATAGTACATAATATATAAAATCGGAGGGATCGATATGGGATGGAAATATTGGAAGGTGGTTTTACGGTATGGTCATGTAGGTAAGCGGAATGAGATTAGTGTGGCACGCTATTTGGTAACAGAGGCACACTATACACCAGTGGTGGTTATGGATCAGGCGGCAGATATGCCGGGTGTGAAGCATAATGGCGTTACGTCAGTGAAAGAAATTGCCCGAGCTGAATTTATAGAAGGAAAGCGGCTTGAACAGGAAAATTTCTTTCTTCAAAAAATGAAAGCGTTTCATAACGAGCGCCCAGCATAAAAAAGTGGCTTCTTCTGCCTTTCGTTGGCATTTGGGGCCTTTTTCTTTTATGCTTAATTTATGGGGTGAGCAGAATGGGGCATGTAACAGTTGTTGGAAGCTACGTTGTGGATTTGATGAGTCGGACGCCGCATTTGCCGGTGCCAGGCGAAACAGTTTTGGGCGGGCCTTTTCAAATGGGACCCGGCGGTAAAGGGGGCAATCAAGCTACAGCCGCGGCTAGAAGCGGGTCAGACGTTACATTTATAACAAAAATTGGCCTTGATGTTTTCGGCGAGGAAGCGATGCGGCACTTTGAACGGGAAGGATTTGACGTTCGATTTGTACAAAGAAGTGAAACAGAAGCGACGGGGACAGCCCTTATTGCGGTCGATGATTGTGGTGAAAACGATATTGTCATAGCGCCAGGTGCATGTGGAACGATGAAACGTTTAGATGTGATAGATGCTGAGACTGCCATTAAAAAGGCGGATATTTTGCTGCTCCAGCTAGAAATCAGCTTAGAAGCAATTGAAACGGCGATCGGGCAGGCTTCTATTCATCATGTGCCGGTGCTGCTGAACCCGGCGCCGTACTTGCTATTCCCTTCTGAGTGGCTTCCGCACGTTACATATTTGACGCCGAATGAAACAGAAGCCCGGGGATTGACTGGCATCGATGTAGTAGATGAACTGTCTGCACAAAAAGCAGCGAACTTTTTGCATGAAAAAGGGGTAAAGATTGTCATCATTACACTCGGGGAAAAGGGAGTATATTTATCGGATGGCACCAGTCATGGAAAACTTATTGAAGGGTTCTCGGTAAAAACAGTGGATACGACAGGAGCCGGTGATGCGTTTAACGGCGGGTTTGCTCATGCTCTCAGCAGCGGTATGCCAGTCGAAGAAGCCGTTCAGTTTGGACAGGCGGTTGCGGCGCTTTCAGTAACGAAAACAGGCACAGCTGCTTCCATGCCTTCTATCGAAGAAATAAAATCGTTTTTAAAAAGTCATCTTTAGGGAATAAAAAGAAAAAAGGAGTGAATAATTTATGGGATTTTTAAATAAGCTGTTTGGTGGTAAAGAAGAGAGCGGTTCAACACAAAATGTCTCTGAAGTAGTGCTTGTATCGCCAATGACCGGTGACGTGGTTGGATTAACAGAAGTACCCGATCCAGTCTTTTCTCAAAAGATGATGGGCGATGGCATAGCGGTTAACCCATCAGAAGGAAAAGTCGTTGCACCAGCTGATGCGAAAGTGCTGAATGTTTTTCCAACAAAGCATGCGATCGGTCTTGAGGCGGCTGGCGGGCTTGAAATTTTAATTCACGTCGGTCTCGATACAGTGAATATGAAAGGTGAAGGATTTGATGTGCAGGTTTCTGAGGGCGATCATGTGAAAAAAGGCGACGTGCTGCTTACGTACAGCCTTGAACTCGTCCGTGAAAAAGCAGCCAGCATCATCACGCCGATGATTATTTCAAATAGCGACATCGTGCAGAACATGGACAAACATGAAAATGTCTCAGCAGTTGCCGGCGAAACACCGGTGCTGACAGTAAAATTAAAATAAAAAAAGAAGTCCCGGCTGCCGGGACTTCCTTTTTTGTTGTTTACATAGCGGGAAAGTTCGCCCGACTAAACCGTCTGGGCCGTCGCAACGCCTTCATGATTCGCATCGTGCGGACCTAATATATGTCCAGCGAGCGCGTACAAAATAATCGTGGATGATAAATGGGCAGAAAACTGCGATGGGTCTTGCTGCGGATACACTTCCACAAAGTCCATGCCGATAATGCCCTGCTTGGCAATCTCGTGCACAAGCGTTAACAGCTCATATGATGTCAGTCCATTCCCATCAACTGGTCCGCCTGGATTAAACGCGTAATCAAGAACGTCGCTGCAAATGCTTAAATACACACAGTCAACATATTTGGAGGCCATTTCATGCAGTTTACGGCCAAGTGCTTTTAAATCTTGATGCTCCCGAATATCATTGACCGTCACTGTTACTGCACCGGCATCGCGCGCGTTCCGACCGCTTTCCGGTTTGTTGCGGGGACCGTGGATACCAGCGTGGATAATGCTTTCATTCCGAACACCCTCCTGCTCATAAAGCCGCATAAACGGGCTGCATCGCGCATACGGGTCGCCGTCATGAGACGGCAGGTTGTCATAGTGGGCATCTAAATGAATGATGCCGACTTTTTTTCCTTGATTCGTTAACGATTTTACAATCGGAAAGGTCACACCATGGTCACCGCCCAGTCCGATTAAAAATTTGCCGCTTTTCCAAAGAGGATCGGTGAAATTTGTAATCCGGTCCATCGTCTCTTCTACATCTGCCGGCACAACATCGACGTCGCCAATATCGCCAAGCTTCAAATGTTCAAATACATCGATATGGTCTAGCTCCGGCAAATAGCCGCTGTAGCGTCCTGAACTTAAACGCATCACCTTTGGACCAAGTTCACACCCCGTGTAATGGCCCCATGTCACAGCGCCTTCCCACGGCACACCATAAACAACAGCGTCAACTTCATCCAAACGATCCTTGTTCACTAAATTTTTTGCCCCTAAAAAACATGGCGTATTTCCATAAATCATTTCAGTCATCAAAACAATCCTTTCATTAGAGAGATTGCTTTTCCTTTTCCCTAACGAAAAGGAAGAAAACCGGGAATTTGAAAATGGGCGGTGGTAAAATGAAAAGAAGAGGTGATGATGATGAAGCTATTATTTCAAATTTTTCTGACCTTTTTTAAACTATCACCAATTACATTTGGCGGCGGCTATGCGATGATCCCGGTTATTCAGCGGGAAGTCGTTGAGGAAAAGCGCTGGCTTGAGGAAGAAGAAGTGACCGACTTATTTGCGCTGGCCGGTTCCATTCCGGGCGCGATCGCGATTAACGCGGCCACGTTTATCGGCTACCGGATCGCAGGGATCACCGGGGCCATTGCTGCTACAATCGGTGTCATGATTCCGACGTTTTTTATCGTGGTTGCGCTCAGCATTTTTTATGTCTTTTTCAGCGGGCATCCGAAAGTGGAAGCGGCATTTGAAGGCATCCGCCCCGCGGTTGTGGCGCTCATTGTGTTCGCGGCGTTCAAAATGCGCAAAAGCGCGGTTGTAGACAAAACGACATTCGCTGTTGCGGCAGCTGCTTTCATGTTGCTCCTGTTTTTTCGTTTTCACCCTGTTTTCGTTATCGCGTTAGGCGCGGTGTCCGGTATCCTGCTTATCGGCATTAAAGACCGGCTAGGCATCGAAACGGCAGTGGATGACCATGAACAGCAGATTGAGTATTTCATGGGGGCGGATATCTAATGCTCTGGCTGTTATTTAAGACTTTTTTTCTCACTGGCCTCGTTTCATTTGGCGGCGGTTACGCCATTATTCCCGTTATTGAAACGGAAGTTGTCTGGCAGGGCTGGATGACAACGCAGAAATTTACTGACATTGTTGCGATTGCCGGCATGTCACCTGGACCGATTGCGACAAATACCGCCGTCTTCACCGGCTATCAAATGGCAGGCTGGGCGGGAGCGGCAATATCTGCTCTTGCGATGGTCCTTCCATCACTTATTCTTGTGTTAATCGTCGCCTCATTTTTTAACCGTTTGAATCACAACCGTGTCATGAAATCTATTTTTTATGGTTTGCGCCCTGTTGTCATTGCACTTATTCTTTTTGCGTCCGTAAAATTCGCGCTGTCAACCGGCATGGCAGCGGAAGTAAACTTGCATGTGGCGAGTTTAACGGGAATTTTTATCGTGTCTCTTTATTCATTAGTGAAAAGAGGGACACATCCGGCGTATGTCATTGCCATGGCTGGACTTGTGGGGATGGCGTTTTATTCATAACTATCTTTCTCGAGCCGGATTCCGTGGCTGTGGTTTTGGATTCCAGCTAGATAGAATCCGACTCTCATTTTATTTTTGGTTCTTTTTGATTAAGAGTAAGAATAAAATAAAGACTTTGGGCATTTAATCGTTAAAACCCAAAATAGTTTGTTGAATGAAAAAATCATGGTACTTTTAAAAAGAGAAAATAAAAGGTAATGGAAAGAAGGGGAATTAGTGGAAATAGGTATAAGCACATTTGTGGAAACGACGCCTGATGTGGAAACAGGCGAAGTCGTCAGCCATGCACAGCGGCTGCGTGAAGTGGTAGAAGAAATTATTTTGGCAGATGAAGTAGGGCTTGATGTGTTTGGCGTGGGTGAACATCACCGCAGTGACTATGCGGCGTCTTCTCCAGCAGTCGTGCTGGCCGCGGCGGCAACACAGACAAAGCGCATTCGGCTGACGAGTGCGGTGACAGTGCTATCCTCAGCTGATCCAGTGCGGGTGTTCCAGGATTTTGCGACACTCGATGCCCTATCAAACGGCCGTGCGGAAATTATGGCGGGACGCGGATCGTTTATTGAGTCCTTTCCGCTCTTCGGCTATGATCTGCAAGATTATAATGAGCTGTTTGAAGAAAAGCTGGATTTATTATTGAAAATTAGAGAATCCGAAAAAGTGACGTGGCAAGGTAAGCACCGTGCGTCCATCAACCATTTGGGCGTATATCCGCGTCCGGTGCAGGACCCGCTTCCTGTCTGGGTCGGCAGCGGTGGCAATCAGGAATCTGTTATTCGTGCTGGTCTGCTTGGTTTGCCGCTAGTGCTGGCGATTATCGGCGGCAGTCCGGTACAGTTTGCTCCGCTTGTAGAGCTTTATAAAAAAGCCGCGGTTCACGCGGGGCATGATCCAGAAACACTGCCGGTTGCATCACATTCACATGGGTTTATTGCGGAAAACACGGAGCTTGCGGCGGATCAGTTTTTCCCGTCTACACAAGCTGTCATGAACAACCTTGGACGAGAGCGTGGATGGGGGCCATACAACCGGTCGAGCTTTGATGCGGCCCGCAGCTTTGAAGGTGCGTTATACGTTGGAGATCCGAAAACAGTCGCCCAAAAAATTATTCATCTTCGTAAACATGTCGGTGTTACCCGTTTTATGCTTCACGTCCCGGTTGGCACGATGCCGCATGATCTCGTGATGAAAGCCATTGAACTGTTAGGCAAAGAAGTAGCACCGATCGTACGAGAAGAAGTGGCCAAATGGGAAGCAGAAGAAAAGCAATAATATTTTAGGGATAGGAAAGGAGTTTATCGATGATCATTCTTGAAAATGAAGAACTAAAAGTCAGCATTGCCACGTCCGGTGCGGAGTTGCGGGAGGTCATAGGCAAAAAAACAGGGCTGCGTTATATGTGGAACGGCGACAGCACCTATTGGGGCCGCGTTTCACCGGTGCTGTTTCCTATTGTCGGCCGGCTGAAGAAAGATCAGTATAAGTTAAATGGAAAGTCCTATCACCTATCACAGCACGGTTTTCTGCGCGATGTAGAGTTTTCTGTACAGGAGCAGGATGCAGATCACGTTTCTTTTGTTTTCGAATCATCGGACGCTTTTTTAGATGTTTATCCATACCGGTTTCAAGCCGTTATTCATTATACGCTGAACGAACAATCAGTAAATGTCCGCTGGGAAATTCACAATATGCAGGGTGAAACGATGTATTTTTCCATTGGTGCCCATCCCGCTTTTAACGTGCCGCTCACAAGTGAGGACAAAGCGGCAGACTACACACTCAATTTTACAAAGGCACCGGGCAAGCGGGTGACGCAATATGAACTGGTCGAATCATTAGTGAAAGAAAAAGAATCCGTCGAAAGCATTGAGCCGATTTCTATTCAGGCATCCTTGTTCAAAAATGATGCGTTTATTTACAGCCACATCGATCGTGTTTCGCTTACTTCTAATCAAACCGGTCACGGCGTTGATGTTGATTTAACTGGTTTTCCATTTGTCGGCATTTGGTCAAGCTACAATCAATCACAAGGCACGATGGCTCCCTTTGTCTGCATTGAACCGTGGTACGGCATTGCCGACACGGTGGACACGACTGGAAAACTAGATGAAAAAATGGGTGTAAACAAGCTTGAAAAAGGCGGCCGTTTTGAAGCAGACTATACAATTACATTTATCTAAAAGCAAAAAAACTGTCTGGTCAGTCTGTTAAAGACGGCCGGACAGTTTGAAAAATTTCCTGAATGTATTGCTAAAAGAAAAGCGGGGATGTTTCAATTAACTTGAGACAACCCCGCTTTTTATGATTTTGGACTACATTATTTTTTCCGCGCTGCGGCTTCATCCCGAATTTCGCTGCGCATACCTTCAATACTTTCTTCACGGCGGGCATTTTTCGCTTTAATGGCCGCGCGTTCTTTCTCATTTGCAAAACCCATCGTTTCCTCGGCTGCTTCAATGTTTCCAATCGTGTTTTGTACCATATCTTTCAGCTTTTCAACGTTGTCAGAACGATCATCTGGTTTCGGGCGTTGATGTGACATGAAGAGATCCTCCTTTATCATTTTCAGGCAGTACAGCAATAGAATCCCCATTTAACAGCTGTTTATTCTAAATAAGGAGCGCTCCTTTTCACAGTCAATAGCAACGCCACAATAATAATGTGTGGATTTTTTTTGACAAAACAACAACAAAGACTTATTTAAGTTTCGTGGTGTATAATAGTTGTGTCGTATATAATGAAAAAGAGGAACGATATATGAAACGGAGGCACTTTCATGACGATCTATACAGGGTTTATAGGAACCTATACAAAGCAGGATGGAAAAGGAATTCATACGTTCGAGCTTGATACAGAAAAAGCCGAGCTTTCAAACGCAGCAGTTGCAGCGGAAGTAAACAATTCAACATACGTAACGATCAGTGAAAACGAGAAGTTTTTATACGCAGTAGAAAAAGGCGGAAAAGGCGGCGGACTTGCGGCGTTTTCAATCGATAACGGCCAGCTTCATAAGCTGAATGATGTGCTTGATAGTGAAGGGGTACCGTGTCACGTCACTCTTAATAAAAATGGAACGCGTGCCTTTACAGCCCAATATCATACTGGCACAGCGGAAATGTACAGCATTAACGCAGAAACGGGTAAATTGGTTGATTTGCTTGATGTGGCGACGCACGAAGGGACAGGCCCGAATCCGGATCGTCAGGAAAAAGCGCATACACACTTTTTTGGCACAACAAAAGATGAGCGTTACGTCATTGCAGTCGATCTTGGAACAGATGAAATTGTGACATATGAAGTAGCGGGAGAAGATTTATTGAAAAAAGCCGTTTTCAATGCAGAGCCTGGAGCTGGTCCCCGTCACATCGTCTTTCATCCAACTGAATGCGTCGCATACGTGATGACAGAATTAAGTAATGAAGTGCTGGTGCTGGCATTTAACGAACAGGATGGGACGTTTGAGCAGCTTGCTTCTTACAAAACGATCCCAGCTGATTTTACAAAAAACAGCCAAGGAAGTGCGATTCGTATTTCGTCTGATGGCCGCTTTGTTTATGCAGGCAATCGTGGACATAACAGCATTGCGGTATTTGAAACGCTTGAGGACGGTCGTGATGTTCGTTTAGTGGAAATTGTTTCGACAAAAGGCGATTGGCCGCGTGATTTTGATTTAGACCCGACAGAAATGTTTTTAATTGTCGCTCACGAAAAGACACACAATGTCGTTTTATTTAAACGTGGAGCGGAAACAGGCCGGCTAACTCCAGCGAATTCGGAAGTAACGGTACCAGAAGGTGTTTGTGTCACCTTTCTAAAAGGAAATTAAGTGAAAGAAGGCCTTTAAATTGGGTGCAATCGACAGCATCGTTCATACGTACGCCTCTTTTTTCGACTGGGATATGTGGATACGTGTTTTAACAGACCCGGTCAGCTGGGGGTTAATTGGTACCCTCGTTGTGCTAGAAGGCCTTTTATCGGCGGATAACGCGCTTGTATTAGCTGTGATGGTACGCCATTTGCCGGAAGAAAAACGAAAAAAGGCCTTATTTTACGGGCTTTTGGGTGCATATACGTTTCGTTTTATCGCAATCGGTCTTGGTGTTTGGCTGATGGAAATCCAATGGGTGAAAATTCTTGGCGCCCTTTATTTAGCATGGCTGTCTTTCAGCCATTTTAAAAAAGGCAGCGAAGAAGAACTGTCCGGCGACAGGAACAAAATGGGGTTTTTAGTGCGGATGTTTGGTCCGTTTTGGGGAACTGTCGCAGCGGTCGAATTGATGGATATTGCGTTTTCGGTCGATAGCGTTTTGGCGGCATTTGGCATCAGCAAAGAAGTGTGGATTTTGCTTCTTGGCGGGATGCTTGGTGTCCTCATGATGCGGACAGTAGCAGGTGTGTTTATTAAATTAATCGACCGGATTCCAGAGCTGGAAACGACTGCTTATGTTTTAATTGCGATTATATCGGCAAAAATGCTGTTGAGCGTTGTGCATATCGAAATAAGCCATACGATTTTCTTTATTATTTTGGCGATGGCGTTTATAGGGACGTTTATCGTTCATCTTATTCGACGAAACCTTGCCAATTAGTGGCAGGGTTTTTTTGAGAGAGTACAGCGGGAAAGGAAAAAACAATGAGCAGCCAAACATATCAAAGAGAACAAGAGCGTTCAAAGACCGGGCAGCTTTTTCTGCTGTTCAGTATTATTTTGCTGGCACTGAATATGCGGTCTCCGATCACCTCCGTCGGACCGCTCACAACCATTATCCGGGACGACTTACATATATCTAGTATAGCGGCAGGTGCTCTGACAACTATTCCGCTGCTGGCGTTTGCCATATTGTCGCCGTTTGCTTCTAAGCTGGCGCGAAAATTCGGCATGGAAGCAGTGCTGTTCAGTGCCCTGCTTCTTTTAACAGCCGGCCTGCTGCTGCGGCCATCCGGGAGCGCAGCCGGTTTGTTTTCAGGCACCGTTCTGCTTGGGATCGCTATTGCGCTTTGCAACGTCATTATGCCGGCACTTGTCAAACTGAATTTCGCTCATAAAATAGGGCTTATGACCGGTTTTTATGCAACGTCAATGAACTTGTCGGGAGCACTCGCTTCCGGTTTCAGCATTCCAATCGCTGCTTCAAGTAACCTTGGCTGGCGGGCAGCACTAGGCTTTTCGGTTATACTGGCGTGCGCCGCTATCCTGATCTGGCTCACGCAGTGGCGCTACATTCGACGACCATTAAAAGCCGGACAAAGCGTGTACAAAAAAACGTCACTGAAAGGCTCGGCCCTTGCCTGGAAAGTAACCGCATTTATGGGTATTCAGTCTCTTTTGTTTTATTCATTTGTTGCCTGGCTGCCTGATATTTTACAAGAACAGGGACTTGATGCGGAATCAGCAGGGTGGATGCTTTCCATTGTTCAATTTACGCAGCTGCCGTTTACATTTATCGTACCGATTCTTGCAGGTCGAATGAAAAATCAGCAGCCACTCGTTATTGTGGCAGCTTTGTTTATGATGATGGGCCTGAGCGGTATTTTATTCGAATGGACAGAATGGATTTTGGTTTGGGTAATGTTAATTGGCGCCGCAGGAGGTTGTGCATTTAGCCTGGCGATGATGTTTTTCAGTTTGCGGACAAGAAATTCCTTTGAAGCCGCTGATTTATCCGGAATGGCGCAATCTGCCGGCTATCTATTCGCGGCATTAGGTCCGGCTTTATTTGGCGCGCTTCATGACATGATGAATGGATGGACGGTCCCTCTTTTGCTTTTAATCGCAGCCGTCATGGGTCTTTTTATTGCGGGAATGGGAGCGGGGAAGGAGGGGTATGTGACAGAAAAGCCTTGATAAGAGGCTTTTCTATTTTAAAAAAATAAAAAAAGACCGTTGTAATTTTCAAAAGATTAGGATAGAATGAAAAAAACGAAGCGCTTACTTACAATACTCAACCTTCCGCAAAAGGTGTGGAAAAGTATTGCTTTAAATTAGATCGATCTAATTTTTTTACTTAAATTTTAGATCGATCTAAAAAATGCGGATTTTTGAAAGCGCTATCTTATTTTTGAAAAAACAAGGGGGTAGGAAAATGAAGAAATTAATAGTTTTGCTTGTGACAATGACAATGATGATTCTGGCAGCTTGTTCTGGTTCTGGTGAAAGTGAAAGCGGTGGCGCGGCTGAAGTAAAAACGATGAAAATGGCAGTTGCCACATCGAAAGACCGTTCTTTAACAAAAGGTCTTGATAAGTTTAAGGAAATTGTTGAAGAAGAAACGAATGGATCGATTAAAGTTGAAGTGTACCCGGACGGACAGCTTGGCGGTGACCGTGTTGTATTTGAAGGTTTGAAAATGAATTCTATTCAAGGAACGACAATGTCATCAGGTCCAATTGCTGGTTTTGTTAAAGAATTTGAAGTGCTGGATTTCCCATACTTGTTTAAAGATGAAGAAACAGCTTATAAAGTACTCGACGGCGAAATTGGAACAGACTTGTTAACAAAGCTCGATAGCCAAGGAATTGTTGGTTTAAACTATTGGGAAAACGGCTTTAGACAGTTAACAAATAATAAGCGTGAAGTAAAGTCAGTAGAAGACGTTAAAGGTTTGAAAATCAGAACGCTTGAAAGTGAACTTCATATTGATCTTTGGAAAACCTTAGGTGCAAATCCTTCTCCAATGCCATACACAGAATTATTTACAGGGCTTGAGCAGGGAGTCGTAGATGGTCAAGAAAATCCTGCAGGCAATATTACAACTGGAAATTTTTATGAAGTACAGGATTATGTAACAAAAACGGACCACATTTACAATGCGAGCGTTTTTATGATTAGCGACAAATTTATGAAGACATTATCTGATGAAGAAAAAGAAATCGTGACGAAAGCATCCGAAGAAGCAAGAGACTACCAGCGTGAACTGAACCAAAAAGAGAGCGAAGAAGCCTTTGCAATCCTTGAAGAAGAAGGAATGACAGTAACAGAGCTTTCTGAAGAAGCACGAAAAGGCTTTGAAGATAAAGCGAAGGAAGTTTATAGCAAGTACACATCAAAAGTTGGGGAAGAACTCGTTGATCAAATTATGAATGAAGTCAAATAAATAACGTAAAAGAAAGCTAAGGAATGTAAATGTCCCTTAGCTTTCTTTCTCAAAAAAGAATGATAATGAAACACTTTTATTTAAGTTTGCTTTAGCTGGAGAGGAGGAGAAGAAATGAATAAAATATCGAGATACTTAGAGAATTCGTTGAACATTGTTATGGCTGTCGCGTTAGCCATTATGGTCGTTCTTGTCTTTGGCAATGTTGTTCTCCGTTATTTGTTTAACTCGGGAATTACGTGGTCGGAAGAAATGTCACGGTATCTTTTTATTTGGCTGACATTTCTCGGAGCCATTGGCGCGTTTAAAAACAAGGATCATTTGGGTGTAGATATGCTGATTAAAAGGCTGCCTAACAAGATGAAAAAAGTGGTTCTCACAATTAGTGAACTGCTTATGTTATTTGTCCTTATCCTCATCCTCGATGGAAGCTGGAAGATGACAATGCTTAACTTAGGCAGTACAGCGCCGGCCACTGGTATGCCAATGGCCGTTGTATACGGTACAGGTATCATTGTAAGTCTTTCTATGGGCCTAATATGTATTTACAATTTATATCGAATCTTCTTTAACAAAATCACTGAAGAAGAGATGGTGAAAACTAGCGAATCGGAAGAGCTGATCGCATTGTATGATGAAGATGATCATCTGTTTAGAAAGGAGGAGAAGCAAGGATGACGATCGGTGTATTTGTTGGCTCCCTGCTTGGAGCTATGGCACTGGGCATGCCTATTGCGTTTGCTCTTCTCGTCAGCAGCGTTGTCTTAATGTATGTCCTTGGTATTTTCGACAGCCAGATCATTGCACAAAACTTAATCAGCGGAGCAGACAGCTTCCCGCTTTTGGCGATCCCGTTCTTTATGCTGGCTGGGGAGTTAATGAACCAGGGCGGATTATCACGGCGGATCGTTGAAATGGCAATGACGATGGTCGGTCATATTAGAGGAGGCCTTGGCTATGTAGCGATTATCGCAGCGTTGTTGTTTGCGAGTATTTCCGGTTCAGCTGTAGCGGATACAGCTGCTCTGGGTGCTGTCTTAATCCCTATGATGGCCAAAGCGGGTTACGACGTAAACCGAGCGAGCGGATTGATTGCAACCGGCGGGATCATTGCTCCAGTCCTTCCGCCGAGTATCGGCTTTATTATCTTTGGGGTAGCAAGTGGTGTGTCGATTACCAAGCTTTTTATGGCCGGAATCGTACCAGGTATATTGATGGCTGTTGGTCTGGCGATTACTTGGGCGGTTGTTGCCCGCAAGGATAATGTAGCTGTCCAGCCGCGCGCTTCTGTGAAAGAAATGCTTGTTTCTCTTCGTCAGGGTATCTGGGCCCTTTTCCTTCCAATCATTATTGTGGTTGGATTAAAATTCGGGATCTTTACGCCAACGGAAGCGGCAGTCGTGGCGGCTGTTTATGCATTATTTGTAGGAGTAGTCGTATACCGTGAACTAAAAATAAAAGATTTATACCATGTGTTTGTGCAATCAGCAAAAATGACCAGTGTCGTCATGTTCCTCGTCGCAGCTGCACTCGTTTCATCCTGGCTGATTACCGTGGCGAATCTGCCTGCTATGGTTATTGATATGCTGGGCCCGTTTTTGGATAAGCCACTCCTTTTACTGATCATGATTAACCTGCTGGTCATTGTTGTTGGAACGGCCATGGATATGACACCGACAATCCTGATTTTAACACCCGTTTTAATGCCGCTTGTTGAAGCCGCTGGCATTGATCCTGTTTACTTTGGTGTCCTGTTTATTTTGAATAATGCCATCGGGCTGCTTACTCCGCCGGTTGGAACGGTTTTAAATGTCATGTGTGGAGTCAGTAAAATCAGTATGGAAGACCTGATGAAAGGGATATGGCCTTTCCTGCTCGTTGAAGTCATCATCTTAATTTTGTTGATCTTATTCCCTTCACTGGTACTTGTGCCGCTTGAGTGGTTCTCACAATGATGCAGGATCTTCACCCGCTCTATGAGGGCGGGTGATTTTTATTTTGATGTGTAAGCGGTGTTCTATATAATAAAAATAAAAGTTAAGAGAAACGGGCAGGTGGGGATGATGAAAAAGAAAAGCGGACGTGTAACGCTGCAGCAAGTAGCAGACCATGCAGGTGTGTCAAGGGCAACAGCATCGTTAATTGTGCGGAACAGCCCGAGCATTTCAGAAGCGACGAAGAAAAAAGTGCAGGCATCGATGCAGGAGCTCGGCTATGTGTATGACCGGATAGCGGCTAATTTACGCTCGCAAAGCTCGTCTACGATTGGGGTTGTTGTCACAGACTTTGCCAATCCATACTACTCCGAATTTTTAACAGGCGTGCATCACCAGCTTGAAAAAGAAGGCTATACGGTCTTTCTTGCGACGACGTTTGATTCGGATGCCAAGCAGGACAAGCTGTTATCAACGATGCTCGAGCATCGGGTTGGCGGTGTGATCTTATGTCCGGTATCCGATAACTCACCGGCGACTGTTAAAAAAATACGCCAGTGGAATGTTCCGATCGTCACCGCTGTTCGCGAAATCCCAAATCTCCATTGCGATTACGTCGGCATTAACTACGAAAAAGGTGTTGAGATGGCGATTGACCATTTAATCGAAAATGGACATACACGAATCGCGTTTTTAGGTGGTCTTTCAGATTCATCCGCCTGGAAAAAGCGGTTTGAAGGCTATACAGCTGCTCATGGAAAAGCAGATCTGTCCATCGATGAGACATTGATCTTTCAAAGTCCGGTTACACGAGAAGGCGGCGCTCAGGCGCTTGATGCTAGTTTAAAACATGATAATCCGCCGACAGCAGTTTTCTGTTTTAATGATCTCGTTGCCTTTGGCGTAATGCAGCGGATGAGGGAATTGAACCTTCAGCCGGGCACTGATTTATCGGTTGTTGGATTTGATAACGTACTAGAAGCGGCAACTTTTTATCCATCCTTAACAACAGTTGAATCATTTCCAAAGCATATCGGTACAAATGCGGCAAACTTGCTTCATAAACGGATTAAAGATCAGGCGCGTGAAGAAGAACGGATCATACTAGAACCGGAATTGTTCGTGCGGACATCTTCCGGAAAAAAACCGAATCTATAAACAGAGAAGAGGACTGATTAAGTAAAACAGTCCTCTTCTTTTTGTGAAGAGATCAGGCGTTGGGATATCAAATGTCAATTATGAAAGAATTTACTTGACCGGGTTTTTAATACAGAATATACTTGATTTATAAATTGGACTGTCCAATAGCCCAACAGTCCAAAAAGGAGGCTTTTGAACATGAGCGATACGATGTTCAATGAACTGAGGACCACCCGTATATACGAAAAAATTGTGCTGCAAATCCGGCATTTAATTAAAGAGGGAAAATTAAAACCAAATGACCGGCTGCCGGCAGAGCGGGATTTAGCCAAAACACTCGGCTGCAGCCGCACATCACTTCGGGAAGCGTGCCGCGTGCTGGAATCGGAAGGACTGATCGTTTCAAAGCCAGGAGGCGGGCGGTTTATTCAAAAAGTAGACGAGCGCGTACCGGTGAATGTACATTTTAATCCGGTTGATGTATTGGAGAAGTCCGCTGTGATGCATTTTATCGAGGCGCGGGAAGCACTGGAACCGAGCATTGCTGCTTTTGCGAGTGAGCGGGCGGAAGAAAAAGATATTAAAAAAATGGAAGCAGCGTTAAAAGCAATGGAAGAAAAGCTGAAGAATCCAGACGAGAAAGTCGATGCAGACAGCAACTTTCATCTGGCACTGGCAGAAGCGACACAAAACTTTGTTTTTGTTTCATTGATGGAAACGAATTTAAGCATGTATCGACCGGTCAGGAAGCAGACATTACAGTCGGAAGAGCGGTATGAGCAGTCGCTTCAGGAACATCGCGCCATTTTAAACGCGGTGAAGCGAAAAGATACGCAGGCGGCTGTAGACGCGATGAACGTTCACTTGCACCATATACGTGAAAATGTGTTGAAAGAGAGGGATTAATATGGAACGGAAGAACTTTGGCCCGTTAACGGGTGTGCAAATTTTGGACATTTCGACAATGATCGCGGCTCCATTCGGGGCCACATTACTGGCGGATTTAGGGGCAGATGTCACAAAGGTGGAGCTGCCAAATAAGGGCGATACGCTCCGCACGGTAGGGCCTTGGAAGGACGGAGAAGCGCTTCGCTGGCCGGGTCTTGCCCGCAATAAAAAATCCGTTACGCTGAACATTCACTCGGAAGATGGGAAAGAACTTTTCCTGAAATTAATTCAAGATATTGACGTACTGATCGAAAACTTCCGACCAGGAACGCTGGAAAAATGGGGACTCGGATACGATGTTTTGAAAGCGGTTAACCCGAAATTAATTTTGATCCGTGTTTCTGGCTATGGACAAACAGGTCCTTACAGTGAAAAAGCAGGATTTGGCACACCGGGGACAGCCTTCAGCGGCCATACGTATTTGCAGGGTTATCCGGACCGTCCGCCTGTCAGCCCTTCCTACTCACTGCTTGACTACATTACCGGTATTTATGCAGCGTTCGCGGCTGTAAGTGCACTGTATCATCGTGATGTGAATGAAGACGGGGATGGCCAGGTTGTTGAAATGGGGTTGTATGAATCGATTTTCCGCATGCTTGAATTTTTAATTGCTGAGTACGATCAAAACGGCAAAGTACGCGGCAGAAGCCCGGGACTTGCGGGTCATTCAAGCCCGGCCGGCACGTATGAAACAAAAGATGGCAAGTATGTTGTCCTCGTTTGCAGCACCGATTCTACATTTAACCGGCTGGCTGAAGCAATGAACCGGACGGATATGCTCGAAGATGACCGTTATTATACAAATTCGGTCCGCTTGCAAAATGATTCAGATGTACAGGAAATTGTTATTGATTTTATTAAAGGGCTTACACAGCAGGAGCTGCAGGAAAAGCTGGATGCATTTGGTGTACCGGTCAGCCCGATTTTAAGCATTGAAGATATTTTCAACGATCCTCATTATGCGGCGCGCCAAAATATTGTTGAAGTGGAGCATCCGCGCCTCGGCAAAGTAAAAGTACCGGGGGTTGTGCCGAATTTCTCTGCTACACCGGGTGCGATCCGTTATCGGGCGCCGGAGCTTGGCGAGCATAATGAAGAGATTTTCAGCGGGAAATTAGGGTTGTCAGCCGAAAAAATGGCTGATTTAAAAGAGAAAGGGGTTATTTAACCAATGCATGATTTATTGTTGCCTCAAAAAGTTGTGATTTGTGAAGTAGCGCCACGTGACGGATTTCAGGCGGAGCATGACTGGATTCCAACTGATACGAAAGTGGAGATTATACGCAGGCTGGCTGATACAGGCGTCAAGTCAATGGAAATTACGTCTTTTGTGCATCCAAAAGCGATTCCACAGCTCAAAGACGCAGAAGAAGTGGTATCGCGCTCACAAGACTTAACCGGCATTGCCTTTCGCGCATTGGTGCCAAACGCAAAAGGCGCGCAGCGGGCCATTGATGTCGGGATTAAAAAGCTGAAACTTATGCTGTCTGCAACAGATTCACACAGCTTGTCGAATGCGAATGCAACCGTGGAAGAGGCGCAAAATGCATTGGAGCCGATTATTGAGCTGGCAGCAAAGCACAACGTAAAAGTCGGCGGTTCGATTTCTGTAGCATTTGGATGTCCCTATGAAGGCATTGTGCCAGTTGACCGCTTAGTGCCTGTATTAGATCGATATACTAAAATGGGTATAGATGAAGTATCGCTTGCAGATACGACGGGAATGGCCAATCCGCGACAAGTGTACAGCTATCTTGGTCAATTAAAGCAGCAATTTCCTGAAATGACGTTTTCGATGCATCTTCACAACACACGCGGCATGGCGTTTGCTAACGCAGTGGCGGCAATGCAGCAAGGTGTTATCCATTTTGACAGCTCTGTCGGGGGACTTGGCGGCTGTCCATATGCGCCGGGAGCTACAGGCAATATTGCCACAGAAGACCTTGTCCATGGATTCGAGGAAATGGGCATTAAAACGGGCATTGATCTGGACAAAATGATTGGAACAGCAAAAGACGTACAGCAGCTGCTCGGCAAAACCGATCAGAATAGCAGTTATATGCTGAAAGCCGGTCCATGTTCGACACTCAGTCCTAAGCCCGAGGGACAGGCAAAAATGGGTTAAAATCCGATCTGAAAAGGACTGTCTCAAACTAGGAGACAGTCCTTTTTTTATACGTTATTCGGTTCGTATAATTCCCATGCATATTTCAACGAGTCAACGATAAAGTCAGCCACTTCTTCCGCGGACCGGTGATTGATCGACAGCTTTGAATGGTTAATCGCATAAGCACTCTGCCGCTTATAAAACAGTTCTTCAATTTCAGAAATGTTTTTGCTTTGCAAAATAGGCCGGCTGTCAATTAAGAGATTAAGCCGCTCTTTCCATTCTTCCCAGGCGACATCAAGGTAAAACACGATGCAATGATCGAGGCACGCCTTCCGAATATCCGGGTTTAAAAAGGCTCCGCCGCCAATTGACAGGACTTTCAGCTTTTCCTGCGCCAGTGAACACGTTTTTTTCTGTTCGTAATCGCGAAAAAAAGGCTCGCCGTGCTGCTCAAAGATTTCCGGAATGGTCATGCCGAAATCTGTTTCAATTTCTTTATCCACATCAATAAAAGTTCGGTATAATTTCTTCGCCACCAGCTCACCGACTGTCGTTTTGCCGACACCCATAAAACCGATTAGCACAATTGTTTTCTGTCTCGCAGACGTCCGCACATTATTCAATCGAAACACTACTCTCTCTAATATGAATTACCTTTTAGTATAGTACAGCCGTGCAGTATCGTAAATATTTTTTGGAATTTTAAAAAAATAACCCGATGCTGTATGCAATTAAAATACTGGCGCCCATATAAAGCAAAGCGTATCGTACATTCCAGCGGACAATGTGAAACGGATTGACACGCATAAGTTCGGATAAAATAGATACGGATAAATTAAATGGGCTGTACATGACCGTTGCCAGGCTGCATGTAATGAGGACGATCGTCAATGATACAGAAGCCACTTCCGGCAGTACCGGCCGCAACAGCTCCCCAAGCAATGTAATCGAGACAAGAGGGTGAAACCCAGTCAGTGAGGTCACAAAAAAATACAAGCCGATCATAAAGTAAAACAGCAATGTCTGATCGGATACACTGCGAAACCCGTCCTGTAAAATGGACAGGGCACCGGACTCTGCGAGCATGCTGACAAATAAGCCTGCACTTAAAAACATAAAGAAATAATTGGACAATCCTGCTGTTCGTTCTTTCCAGTAGGGAATTGTTACGCGTATGTAACGTTTCTGCTTTTTAATGAGCAGCGCCCAAAAAAATGAAATCGGAATGATCACAATGACAACAGACAGCAAATAGCCTTTCTGGAAAAAGTGCTGGAAAACGGATGTTAATAAAATAAACAACAGCAGCATGCCGCCCATTTCCATCATCTTTCGTTTCACATTCGCCGCTGATTGCAACGCATCCGCAATGTGCAGCCCGAATTCCCGGTATTTAAAAAATGAAATAGTGTAGTCGATTGCGGCGAAAAGCAAGACGATCAAAAACATCGGCACGATCACTTCATAGTACGTTTTTCCAGTCATATCGAGTGAGGCACTGACCATGACCTCCATAGGACTCCAAGAAAGGCACAGTGCATACCCGCGTAAAAGACTCCCGGACAAAAACGAGTTCGCAGTTTCTTTTGGCAGCTTTTTCAACGTTTGCTGAAGCGAATTTTTTAAAAGCGGAATTGTCGCGATATTTAAAAACAGCCCAAGCATGTGTGAAACGATAAAACTGCGACGGTAAAGCTTATCCAGCGTCTGAATGTCACGTCGGAGCAAAACATTCAAGTTTGTATCGTAATGGCCGACGCGAATGATCGAATTTAAAAAAGGAAGCACGAGAAAAAGAGACATAACGCCAAGCATTGAATCGAAATATAAGAAAAAAGAATACCAGGGCAAATTTTGAACGAAAAAAAGACTGGCTCCAATAATAAAAAAAATAAGACCTGAATAAAAGTAGAGACCTTGGGATCTTAAAGAAGCGGTCAAGAGTGTCAAAAAGGCAACAGCTCCAACTATATAGTGAAGCAACGAAGCATTAATAAAAACCGACAGTATAAATAAGATAATTAATGCGGGATATAGAACTAAAACCATTTTTTCACCACTTTCTGGATCGATCCATTATTAATTAAACGTAGCAAAGTTTTTTAAAACCGTCCATGAAATATTTCGATCATCTAAATAGTTAACGGAAAAATGTAAAAAGTATTGCACGATGAAATAAATTCATGTAAGATGATGTTAACGCTTTCAATAAAGAAAGTCTTTTATTTTGATCGTTCATTAGATCGATCTACTAAAAGGCGGAATTTTAGATCGATCTAATAAATAAAAAGCAGGTGATCTGAATGTCAGAATTCAAAAAAGCAAAACCATTTATTAACGGAGAATGGCTGGAAGGAAACCGTGAAACGATCCAAATGAAAAGCCCGTACTCTGGTGAAGTGATCGGCAGCCAGGTAATTGCCACGATGGAGGATACGGAAAACGCGCTTCAAGCCGCTTTTAATACAAAAAAAGAAATTGCTTCGATTCCGGCTCATGAACGGGCGCGCATTTTGAAAAAAGCGTCTGTTTTGTTGGAAGAACGAAAAGAAGAATTTGCCCGCCTTATTTCAATGGAGCTTGGCAAGCCGCTGAAAAACACACTGGATGAAGTTGCCCGTTCAGTAGAAACCCTTGAATTATCGGGAGAAGAAGCAAAACGGCTGAACGGTCAAAGCATGCCGGGTGACGCGTCTGAACGAGGAACAAATGCCATTGCTGTCACATTCCGCGTTCCGGTTGGTGTGATTGCAGCGATTACACCATTTAACGCACCGCTGAACCTCGTCTGTCATAAAGTCGGACCGGCTTTTGCTGCGGGAAACAGCACCATTTTAAAGCCAGCTCCTCAGACGTCATTAATTGCAACCGCTTTATTGGAACTTTTGCTTGAAGCAGGATTTCCGAAAAACGCGGTCAACATGGTGCTCGGCGGTGTTGAAAGCGGCCAGGCCATCGTCAAGGATGAACGGGTCAACGTCATTTCGTTTACTGGCGGTATTGTTGCCAGCCGCAACATTTGCGCTATTGCAGGGATGAAAAAAGTATTGCTTGAGCTTGGCGGCAACGCGGCGACGATTGTTCACGAAGATGCCGATTTGGATCGGGCAGCTGCGATGTGTGCGAGAACGGGCTTCAGCAACTCCGGTCAAAGCTGCATTTCAGTGCAACGCATTTACGTGCATCAAAATGTCGTTCCGGAATTTAAAGAGAAATTGAAAACCGAAGTAGAAAAGCTGAAAGTCGGCGATCCGCTCGATCCGGCAACCGATGTTGGCACGCTAGTCGATGAAAAAGCAGCCGGCCGGATCATTGATTGGATCGATCTAGCTGTAAAAGAAGGGGCTGAAATTGTGACGGGCGGCAAACAAAACGGCGCCAACGTCATGCCGACCATTTTACTGAATCCGCCGAAATCAGCGAATGTCGTCTGTCAAGAAGTATTCGGACCGATCGTCAGCATCATTCCATATGAAACGTTTGAAGATGCGGTAGCGCAGGCAAATGATTCCGACTTTGGCCTGCAGGCGGGTATTTTCACGAATCAGCTTGACCTTGCCTACAAAGCGGCACACGAACTGGAAGTCGGCGGCGTGGTTATTAACGGTACATCTAATTTCCGTCTGGATCACTGGCCATATGGCGGCGTGAAAAACAGTGGCATCGGACGCGAGGGCCCGCGTTTTGCGATTGAAGACATGACCGAATCCAAAATGATCGTGCTTCAGCTTCCGGTGTGACACGATGAGTATATTAAAGCAAAACCTCGATCAAGATGTGGTGGTGAAGAAGATGCGCAGCTTATATTTGGCGGGACCCGGCGATGTGTCGTTAAAAGAAGACGCCGTCGCCCGGACGCCTGAACAGGATGAAGTAAAAATAAAGTTAATTTATGGCGGCATTTGCGGTTCAGACGTTGGCGTATATAAAGGGAAAATTGCCCACGCAGCGTATCCAATTACGCCCGGTCATGAACTGCTCGGAACGGTTATTGAAAAAGGAGAAGATGTTGCTGTACCAATTGGAACACGCGTCGTTATTCAGCCCAATTCCTACTGCGGCGAATGTGAGCAATGCCAAAAAAGAAAAACCAATCTTTGTATATCAAAAAAGTCACTTGGTGTGAACACAGATGGCGGCTTTGCGGAAGAATTTACGATTTCAGCGAAATACATTTTGCCGGTCCCGGATGAATTGTCAGATGAACGGGCTGTTTTAATCGAACCGTTCGCTGTTGTGGTTCATGCATTTAAACGGGTGAACATAACGAATGAAACAACTGTCGCCGTGATCGGATGCGGAACAGAAGGCCAGCTGGCGATTGCGCTCGCGTCTCATCTCGGTGCATCCATTACAGCGATTGATATTAATGAATCAAAACTGGCAGATGTTTCGGCTTATGGAAATATCCAAACATATACACCACTTGATGTTCCACAAAATGCAGCATTTGACGTGGTCATTGAAGCGGCCGGTGTCAAGCAGGCAGTTGAGCAGGCGGTCGATATCGTCAAGCCGGGTGGCGACATTGTGTTAATCGGCTTAACGGCAGAGGCAACACTGCCTATTTTAAAAATTGTCCGCAGTGAAATATCGATTCATGGCAGCATCATTTACAACTTTCCTATTGATTTTGTCCAAAGTGTTGACTATTTACGCCTTCCGGACTTTGTGATTGATCCAGTCATTGCCGATATTATTCCACTGCATGAATATGAACGCGCTTATGAAAAGGCAGCAGCCGGCCAGTGTGCCAAAATTATTTTGAACTTCAAGGAGGATTTCCGACCATGAAAGAATTGATCTCCCGACAATTAGTCAAATACTTAGAAAACCGTGGCGTTGAACATATCTTCGGTCTTTGTGGACATACAAATATCGCAGTCTTAACAGAGCTTGAAAAAAGCTCGATCAAGTTTGTGAATGTGCGTCATGAACAAGTCGCCTCACATGCGGCAGATGGCTATGCACGGGCGAAAAAGCAGACATCTGTTGTGCTCAGCCACGTGGGACCGGGTCTCACCAATGCGGCGACAGGTGTCGCAAACGCGGCGTTCGACTGTACTCCGATGGTGGTTATTGCCGGTGATATTCCGAGCCATTATTACGGGAAGCACCCGCACCAGGAAGTGAATCTTCATGCAGATGCCGCGCAGTATGAAATTTACCGTCCATTCGTAAAGCGTGCCTGGCGCGTAGACAGTCCGCACCTTTTGCCGGAAATTTTAGAGAAAGCGTTCCAGCTGGCAGAAACGGGTACGCCGGGTCCGGTTCTTGTTTCTGTGCCGATGGACATTTTCTCAAAAGAAATCGATACGGCGCTATTCGAAAAGCAAACCCATCATACGAAGTCGCTTCAAAAACCATCGATTGATGAAGAAACAGCGGAAACGATTATTCGCACATTGCTGGAGGCCCAAAACCCCGTCATTTACGCGGGCGGCGGCATTTTGCTTGCCGATGCGGCGGAAGAACTAGCGGAATTCGTCAACCACTTAGATATCCCGGTAGCGCATTCTTTGATGGGCAAGGGCGCCGTAGCGGATGACAATCCGCTCGTGCTCGGCATGACCGGCTTCTGGGGCACGAAGTTCATTAACGACAAATGTAAGGAAGCCGATTATATTTTTGCCCTCGGCACCCGTTTTGCGGAAGCAGACAGCAGCTCGTGGGAAGAAGACTTTACGTTTAACTTCCCACCGACAAAACTGATTCAGATCGACATTGAACCGAGTGAGATCGGCCGTAATTACCCGGTTGAAATTGGCGCAGTAGCAGACTTGAAGCAAGCTTTGATGGTCTTGAATCGCGTAGCGAAACGCATTCTGCCGGAAGGACGTCAAAATGAAGAACTAAAAGCAGAAATTGCAGCAGAGAAAAAAGCATTTAAAGAAAGCAACCAAAAATATGCGACAGACAACAGCTTTCCGATGCAGCCGCAGCGTATTTTAGCGGATGTACGTGATGTTCTCCCGCGTGACGCGTTTATTACGACGGACGTCGGCTGGAACAAAAATGGCGTCGGACAGCAGTTTGACATTTTAACACCAGGCACCATTTTAACACCAGGCGGCTTCGCGACAATGGGCTTCGGCGCCCCTGCAGCACTTGGCGCAAAGCTCGCCCATCCGGACCGCGTCGTTGTATCCCTTGTCGGTGACGGAGGCTTCGGGCAAAACCCGGCGCTTCTGGCAACAGCAGCGGAAGAAAATATTCCGGTAATCTGGATCATCATGAACAACTCTGCATTCGGCACAATTGCCGGCCTGCAAAAAGCCCATTATGGCACGACGCTCGGCACGTTGTTTGAAAAATCACCGGATTTCGCAGCCATTGCCCGCGCGTATGGAGTAGAAGGCGTGAAAATTGAAAAAGCAGAAGAATTTAAGCCGGCTTTGGAAGCGGCGATTGGAGCGAATAAGCCGGTCGTCATTGATGTTGCTATGCTCAACAATCCGGTGCCGACTGCGGGACACTGGAACATCATGGATATTTATTCGCCAGGAAAAACCGTCCACCACGTCTCAACGAACTAATGAATGGGGGAGCAAACAGATGACCAATCAGTTTTCACTCGCGTATTTGACCGTTCTTGGCTGCCCGCCGCCTGAAATGACCTATATTGCGGCTAAAACAGGATATGATTTTATCAGTCTGCGTCCGATTCATATGGGGGTGCCGGGCGAGCACGATGTTTCATTGACAGAGAGCAGGACGCTTCTGTGCGAAACGAAAAAGGCAATGGCCGATACGGGAATGAAACTGCTGGATATTGAGCTTGCCCGCATTTGTGAGGACATTGACCCGAAAAGCTATCAGCCGGCGATGGAAGTGGCAGCGGAGCTTGGCGGCCGTCATGTGCTCAGCAGCGTTTGGACGAAGGATCGTTCTCTTGCGATGGAGCGTTTTGCGGAGCTTTGTGAATTGGCAAAGCCATTCGGCCTGACGATTGATTTAGAATTTGTGCCGATTGCCGGTGTTTCGACGCTGGCAGGTGCAGTCGATATATTGACTGCGGTCAATAAAAAAAACGCGGGGCTGATGATTGATGTTCACCATTTTCAACGATCCAGGGAAAAAGTGGAAGACCTCGACTCGCTGCCGCGTGAATGGTTCCGGTATGTCCACTTATGTGATGCGCCGGTCGCCATTCCGGAGTCAACAGAAGAAATGACACGCATTCTGCGGGAAGAACGGTCATACGTTGGTGAAGGCGGTATTGATGTTGCCTCGATCCTCAGTCGCATTCCGCAAGTGCCCTATTCCATTGAATTGCCGCACGCGAAACGGTTAAAAGAACTCGGATACGAAGAATTTGCAAGGCAGTGTCTTGTGTCAGCAAAACGATATTTAAACACGCACACTGTTGACCGGCAGACAGAAGAAATTCGCAAAATTGATTAAAAAAAACAGAGGCATCCTGAAAGTCTGTATTGCTGACTTTTGGGATGCTTTTCTTTATTTAAAACAGAGATGATCTCCTATAATAGCTTTTTGGTATTAAGTGAATTATGCCGCCTTCTCTTTTTTTCGTGTGAGCCCAAATATATCATGCTACACTAATTAATAAAGCACGGAAAGGAGTATTTTCATGAATTTAGCTTCATTTGAACAATCTTTTTCTGATACTTGCATTTACAAAAGATGATTTAATAAGAACAATTTGGAGAGGTACTTTATTATTATAAAAGGGAGCCCGAGTACATTAAAGACTACGCTGTGTATTTGTATGAGAAGTATTCAGAGGAGACGAAGGCGCTGTATCGCCAGTATATTACAGGCAGGGCCGAAATGGCTTCAACCCGGAATCAATACCGGATTGAAGCAAATCTCATTGAACATTTTTCTTCAAGCTGTAATCGTCAACCAGCAGAAGAAGTAATGATGGAGTTGCGATATTCATATTCACGCAAGCCGGCATTTATGGATGAATTGCGAAAAGTGAAGTTGGAGGGATGAAGCGAATGAAACCAGTTGTTGTCGTCTACAATCGTTTGTACGAAGAAGCACTTGAATATATCCAGGCATCATGTGACGTTCATTATTTCCCGGGATATAAAGAAAAGATGCCGGAATTTTTGGAAGCACTAAAAGGGGCTGATGGCTTGATTGGTTCGGGTTTAAAGGTGGACGAAGCATTGTTGGATCAGGCGCCAAATTTAAAAGTGATTGCGAACAAATCGGTCGGATATGACAACTTGGATATTTCGCTTTTGAAAAAAAGCGGCATCAGAGCGACGAATACACCGGGTGTACTAGACGACACAGTTGCCGATGCCATCGTGGCACTGATGCTGGCAGCCGCACGCCGTGTGCCGGAACTGGATCAATTTGTGAAAACAGGCGGCTGGACAGAGAGTGGCTTTAAAGATCATCAATTTGGCGTGGACGTTCACCATAAAAAACTAGGCATTATTGGGATGGGCGGCATCGGCTCAAGACTTGCCAAACGAGCGCATTTTGGCTTTGACATGACTATCTTGTATCATAACCGTTCGCGAAACGAACAAGCGGAGAGTACATATGACGCTGTATATTGTCAGGTGGAGGAGCTGCTTGAACAGTCGGATTTCGTTTGTGTGATGACCCCGCTCACACCGCAGACAAAAGGAATGATCGGCAAAAATGAATTTGCCCAAATGAAAAAAACAGCTATATTTATCAACGCTTCACGTGGAGCGGTTGTGGACGAACCTGCATTAATTGAGGCGCTGCAAACAAAGCAAATTTTAGGGGCCGGGCTGGATGTATTTGAGCAGGAGCCGGTTGAGCGGGACAATCCGCTTCTTTCAATGCCGAACGTTGTGACGCTTCCCCATATCGGATCTGCGACAGAAGAAACACGCAAAAAAATGGCGATGCTTGCAGCGGAAAATGTTGTTGCTGGTGTCGCGGGCGGAAAATTGAAGACACCGATTTTTTAAAACGGGGCGTGCCGAAAATGAAGAGGTTTTCCGTAAAGTTGTTCAGCTTATTAACGAATTTAAACAATATTTCATGGATCACAACCAGCCAGTGTGTGAAAACCCCTGACCTAGAAATAGAGAGGGTGGTATTACGACGCTTGAAGACAAGTCGCTCGACTGCACGCAAAAAAATGGTGACCGCACGCTTTAAAAAGAAAGCTACATATTCCATCCTTCATCAGAAAATACTATTCAGGTGCATGCGCACAAATTTAATTTCTGATGGAGGGATAATATGGGTATACTAAGCGGGAATCCAAAAGATGAACCTCTTCATTATGGCGAAGTGTATACATTATGGGTAGGATCGCTTTCAGCGAAAGGGATGGCGGCTGGTTACAGCACATTGCTGAACCATACGGGAGACGGTGACTTGAAAAAGCTGGTTGAACAAGGAATCAGACTTTCAAAAGAAGAAGCGATGGCATATGACGAAGTGTTAAAAGCAAATGGAATTGCTTTGCCGCCAGCCCCGCCAGATCGTCCGAAGGCAGATCTTAATGACATTCCTGATGGAGCGCGCTTTACCGATCCGGAAATTGCGGCAACGCTCTCCCGGGACGTTATCGTGGGAGTGGCAGCATGCAGCCAAGCGATGGCGCAATGCATCCGTGAAGACGTTGCTTCGCTGTATGCTCGTTTTCATGGAGAAAAAGCAAAATATGGCGGTGGAATCCTAAAACTTAACAAAGAAAAAGGCTGGCTTGTGCCGCCGCCGCTGCATCGTGAACCAGGGGAAGCGAAGTAAATAAGGTAAAGCTGTCGCAATGTAATAATGCGGCAGTCTTTTTATAAAAAATGAAACAATTTAAAAATATCTTATAAATGATTCATTTTTTGCCTCGGTTGTCAGTTTAAAAACTGATTGCCGAGGCTTTTTCTTATTCATCATCATGTTGTACAATGAATCAGCGCAAAATGAGGATGAAAGCGCAAACAAAATGATTGTTTCAAGTGATAGAATTAGGTTCAGCGAAGGGAGATGACATCATGTACCTGGATGAAAGGAGCAATCAAATACTAGAGGATGTACTAGGAAATCCAGAAATATCAAATGCAGAGCTTGAAGATAAATACGCATTATCGCGCCGGCAAATCGGCTATAGCTTTACGAAAATAAACGACTGGCTCGAACAAAATAGTTATCCAGCTATTAAACGGACAAAAAGCGGAAAGTTTTTATTAAGCCCGATTTTAATGGAACTGCTGGTGAAAAGACCAGCTGCGCAAACGCAGTCTACTTACATTCTTTCTGAAAAAGAGCGGACATATGTGATCATTTTAATGATTCTCGGCTCAAGCGAAGAATTATCGCTTATCCACTTTTCCATCGGGCTGGATGTCAGCAAAAATACAATTCTCCGCGATATGAAGCACGTACAGGAAATTGTGGGCCGGTATGATTTAGAAATCGTCTATTCACGTCTCAATGGTTATGTTGTCTCGGGAAGAGAATGGGATAAAAGGCGCTTGCTTGTTGATGCACTTCGGAAAATATTCGATATCTACAAGGGCGAATCATATATTTATCAATTTGGCGGTATTGCTGAAGAAGATGTGCAAAAGCTTCAAAAGCAAATAGAGGATGTGGAAGAACGGCTTCAGCTTCAATTTAGTGACGAGCGGATGCGGATCCTTCCATATATCATCGCCATTTTACTGAAACGGGTGAAAAACGGCCATACGATCGATGGTTCTCATCACATTGATTATGAAGCCCTTTCGGATACAAAAGAATATGAAGCAGCGGAATTGTTAATTAAAGATGAACTGGAAGAGCTCTCCAAAGAAGAACGATTGTTTTTCGCCTTGCAGCTGCTGACATCTAACGTGCTGACTTCTCAATTATTGACAGACCATGAAATTCCGCACTTAAAAGAAGCACTGGCAGAGAGCTTAAGCTTATTTGAACGACAGGCGTGCATCACGCTCAAAGATAAAAGCAGGCTTTTGGAAAAGCTGTTTCTTCATATGAAGCCTGCTTATTACCGGATCAAATATCATTTAACTACAAATTATTTCATGATTGAAAAAGTAAGTGAAGAGTTTGAAGCGATTCACTATATTGTTAAAGATTCAATCAAGCCGCTTGAAGAATACATCGGCTGTGAAATACCTGAAAGTGAAATAATGTTTGTGACCGTTTTTATCGGGGGGCACTTAATTAACAGTGGTGAAACGATTCCGTTAAAAAAGAAAGCGGTTGTTGTTTGTCCGAACGGTGTGTCCATTTCGAACTTAATGGACAATACACTAAGAGAATTGTTCCCAGAATTTTACTTCCATCGCGCGCTGTCAATTCGGGAATTTCAGCAAATGGATGATGGCTTCGACCTTGTTTTTTCTCCCGTACCGCTTCAAACCAATAAGCAGTTGTTTATTGTTCATCACTTTATTTCCGAGCTTGAGAAAATGACGCTCCGGCAGCGGGTCATGAAGGAGGTGTTCAGCCTCCAGATGCCGGTGATCAATGTGGACCAGTTAATGAACACGATCGCCAAATATGCAGATATTAAAGATCCAAAGCAGCTGGAACGATCACTGGAATCCTATTTTACACAGCCAAATCAACAGGAAACAAAAGTGAAAGCAGATTATGGGCTGCCTGATTTTATCCATCCGGATATGATCGTGATGGAAGAGGAAGCAGGCAGTTGGCATGAAGCGATCGAACGAGCTTCACAGCCACTGCTGGAGGGTGGATTCATTACGGCGGATTATATTAAGACGATGAAGCAGCAATATCCATCTATTTCCCCGCACATTTTGCTTCGAATGAATGTCGCAATTCCACATGCGGCGCCTGAACATGGCGTGCAAAGGGTTGGGATGAGCCTGCTGAAATTAAAAAAAGGCCTTTCATTCGACAAAAATCATATCGTCCATTTTGTTGTCGTGATTGCCGCGGTGGATAAAAGCCAGCATTTAAACGCATTGCTTCAACTGATGAAGCTGGCAGATAAAAAAGACGTAATACATGAAATGACGCAAATGGACAGCGCACAAGCTATCCACGAAGTGTTGAAGCATCATACCCAGCCATAATGAAAGGAAGTGGTTATCTTGCCATTGGCGCAGTTTTTGAAAGACGAATTAATCAAGCTGGATGTGTCCTGCGACAGCCGGTATGATGTGTTCGATTTAATGTATGAAGAAGCATTCAAGCGCGGATATGTAAGTGAATCGTTTTTGCCGAAAATTAAAGAGCGGGAAGAAACGTTTCCGACTGGCTTGAATTTGGACAAGTACAGCATTGCGATTCCGCATACCGATCCAGAATGTGTATTTGAACAGTTTATCGGTGTGATCACCTTAAAAGAACCTGTTTTATTTCAGCTTATGGATGATAAATCAAAAGAAGTTGAAGTGAAAGTGATTTTGATGCTCGGCTTAAATGAACCACACAGCCAGCTGGCTATTTTGCAGAAAATCATGCAAATTGTCCAGGATGAAGAAACGTATGAAAAGATTTTAGCAGCGAAAAATTGCAAAGAGATCCATCAATTATTTAATAAGCTGGAAACAGCATAAAGGAGAGAATTTATTATGAAAAAAACAATATTAGTCGCATGTGGAGCAGGTATCGCAACATCAACTGTCGTTTGTAATCGCGTGGAAAATTTATTGAAAGATAACGGTATTCAGGCAGAAGTCGTACAGTGCAAAATTTCAGAAGTGGCATCTCGTCAAGATGGTGCGGACTTAATTGTATCAACAACAATTTTGCCGACTACTTATCAAATTCCAGCTGAAATTGCGACGGCCTATATTACAGGCATTGGCATGGACAAGCTCGATCAAAAAATTCTTGATCATTTAAAAAACTGACCGTAAGTAAGAAGAGAAGACAGGGGGATTGATCATGGATAACGTATTTGGGTTTGTACAGTCCATTTTGGATTTAGGGCCAACGGTTATTTTGCCGATTGCGATCTTAATTATCGGCATGCTGTTTGGTCTGGGCTTCAAGAAGTCATTTAAGTCCGGCATCATTATCGGAATCGGTTTTGTTGGCATTAACTTGGTCATCAACTTGCTGATTACGAACCTGGGCCCGGCCGCGCAGCAAATGGTTGAGCGGTTCGGCTTGAACTTGACAATCATCGATACCGGCTGGCCGTCTGCAGCAGCACTGTCATTCGCTTCACCGGTAGCAGCCGTTTTGATTCCAATCTGTTTGGCTGTAAACATCGGGTTGATTTTACTTAAATTGACGAAAACGTTAGATATTGATATTTGGAACTACTGGCATTTTATCGCAGCCGGAGCGACTGGCTATATCGTCACAGGCAGCTGGTGGTTTGCAATTCTTTGTACGATTTTGTATCAGGTTGTTGTTTTGTACGTAGCGGATAAAACCGCGCCAATGGTAGCCAAGTTTTACGGGCTTGAAGGTATTTCATTGCCAACTGGCTCAACGGCGGCATTTGCGCCAATTGGTATTCTTGTTGGAATGGTTATATCAAAAATTCCAGGCATTAAAAACTTGCATGCTGACCCGGAATCGATCCAAAAACGTTTTGGCATCTTTGGGGAACCGATGATGATGGGGCTTATTCTCGGCTGTGTTATTGGGCTGTTAGCAGGGTACAATCCGGGCGCGATTTTCCAGACCGGGATTTCACTTGGCGCAGTGATGCTTCTATTGCCGCGCATGGTGAAAATATTGATGGAAGGGCTTATTCCAATCTCGGAAGCTGCCCGGGATTTCCTTCAAAAACGTTATGGCGACCGGGAACTTTATATCGGGTTGGATGCGGCGCTTGCTGTTGGACATCCGGCAGTATTATCGACAGCACTCATTCTAGTCCCTATCACGCTTTTACTTGCAGTAATCCTACCGGGAAACAGGGTTTTACCGTTTGGTGATTTGGCGACAATACCATTTTATGTTGCCTTTGTTGTTGGCTTCCTGCGTGGAAACATCGTTCACTCTGTTTTGGCAGGTACCGTTATGATTGCATTCTCGCTTTATATGGCGACCGATTTCGCCGTTGTTCATACACAGCTGATGGAAGGTGCACAGTTCACGATGCCTGAAGGCGCAACATTAATTTCAAGCCTTGATATGGGTGGAAACTTGTTTAACTGGCTTATTTTGAAATTTTCACAGCTATGGGCAGCTATTTTTTAATTTAACTGACACCTGACAGCGCTTATGCCTGTCAGGTGACTTTTTAGCAAGGAGGCCACGCGATGAAAGCAGCCGTACTGCATGCGAAAAATCAGTTTGTTTACGAAGAAGTGCCAATCAATCCTTGTGGAGAACAGGAAGTAAAAGTGAAGGTCATGGCAGCAGGCATCTGCGGATCAGATACACATAAGATGATGAGTGAATGGAAGTATCCACTGCCTGCCATTATGGGTCATGAGTTTTCAGGCTGGGTCATAGAAAAAGGGGCCGGCGTGACGAATGTTGAGCTTGGCGACCGGGTAACGGTCATTCCATTTGTCCCTTGTTATCAATGTGAACATTGCGAACGTGGGGATTACTCTTTATGTGAAGACCACGGCATGATTGGCTCGAAATCATTCGGCGGTTTTGCGGAGTACGTGAATGTGCCGGTATCGAACATTTTGCCGATTGGCGATATGGACTTTGAGGAAGCGGCAATGATCGAGCCGCTGGCCGTCGCCTTACATGGTGTATTAAATATTGAACCGCGCCTCGGTGACACAGTGGCTGTGTTTGGCACCGGAACGATCGGCCTTCTTGTTATTCAATGGTTGAAAATCGCAGGAACGAAAATCATTGCAATCGATATTTCTGATGAAAAGCTGGCAGAAGCGAAGCGATTTGGATGTGAATATGTGATTAATCCGCTTCAAGACAATCTGGAGGAGAAAATCGCTGAATTTACAAACAGAAGCGGCGCTGATATTGCGATGGAATGCGCCGGCTCTAAAATTACGCAGGAGCAGTGTCTTTTAGTGACGAAGAAAAAAGGCAAAATCGGCTATCTTGGCATTGCGTATCAGGATGTGCTTTTGTCCCAGCGGGCATTTGAAAATATTTTCCGCAAAGAATTGAAGTTGATGGGGTTTTGGAATTCGTATTCCGCTCCTTTTCCAGGCGAAGAATGGACAAAAAGCGTCGATTACATTTTAAATGGGCGCATTCAGCTGAAAGAAATGATTTCGCACCGTTTTCCGCTTCAAGAGACACAAAAAGCTTTTAATATGATGATTAACCGAGAAGAAACATATGGAAAAGTATTAATCCTGCCCAATGGAGAGGAGTCCTAATCAATGAAAGCAGTTATGAAAAAAGCACCCGGCTATGACAACATGGAGCTTGAGCAGATTGAAGAGCCGAAGGCAGCAGGGGATCTTGTTAAGATTAAAGTGGTTTATACAGGAATTTGTGGAACAGATATGCACACCTTTTCAGGACAGTACCCCAATTCGAAAACACCGGTTGTGCTCGGCCACGAATTTTCCGGAACGGTTGTCGAAGTTGGTGAACGTGTAACCAAAGTGAAGATTGGCGATCGGGTAACAAGTGAAACGACCTTTGAAACATGTGGAGAATGTGAGTACTGCCGTGAGAAGGATTACAATTTGTGCAGCAATCGCAAGGGAATCGGGACCCAAGTAAACGGAAGCTTTGCGGAATATGTCATTTCCCGTGAAGAAAGTTTACATAAGCTTCCGGAGAATGTTAGCTTTAAAGCAGCATCATTGACAGAGCCGCTTGCGTGCTGTGTACATGCGGCGCTGGAAAAAACAACGATCCAATCAAGCGACAAAGTGCTTGTTTTCGGACCAGGACCAATCGGATTGTTGCAATGTCAGGTGATTAAAGCGCAAGGAGCGTTTGTCATTTTGGCGGGGATTACGAAAGATCACAAACGTCTCGAGCTCGCAAAATCGCTTGGTATAGATGTCGTGGTAGACGTTCAAAAGGAAAATCTTGAAGAAGTTGTGATGAAACATACCGATGGGTACGGGGTCGATAAATTATTTGAATGCTCTGGTGCCGTTCCTGCATTAAATCAAGGGTTGCCACTTGTGAAAAAGAAAGGCACCTTTGTACAGGTTGGCATTTTTGCGGATAAAATGAACCCGCTTGATCAAGAATCCATCATTCAGCGGGAAATCACGTATGTGGGCACCCGCTCCCAAAAGCCAAGCTCCTGGCCGCTTGCTTTGAAGCTTTTAGCAGATGGAAAGATTGATGTCGACAAAATGGTCACGAAGGTTGTACCGCTTGAGCAATGGAGGGACGGATTTGAAGCCGTTCGCGCCGGGGATCAAATTAAGGTGATCGTTAAGTCGTAATCAACCTTGTTTTACTCAATTAATTCCATTATTTTATAAAAAAGTAAAAAATAAAGACAGGACTGTGACGAAAGCAGTCCTGCTTTTTGCTGAACTTTCAAGTAACTGTCATATCGATGATTGACGCTTTTTGAGCCTGTCCGATAAGATATAAAGGACAGATTCAGGAGGACAGGGTATGAGCGAGACATCGATTCTGAAAAAAATAGACCGGCAAAGCGATAAAATGAGCGGGGCGGAACAAAAAGTGGCAGCCTTTATTTTGGACAATGCTCATCTGATTCCAACGATGACAACAAAAGATTTGTCGGGAAAAGCAGGTGTCAGTGAAGCAACTGTGATTCGCTTTTGCAAAACGATCGGCATCGGGAGCTATAAATCATTTAAATTGACGCTTGTGAAAGAGCTGTCAAACACCTCGATCAGCGTGAATGATTTTTCGCTGCTTCAGTCAAGGGATTCGCCATATGAATTATTTAATAAAGTAACCCATGTGAACCGCGGAGCGCTTGAAGCAGCTGTCTCGGCGCTTGATAAGCGTGAATTGAATAAAGCGATTGAAGCGCTGCTTGAAGCGAACACGATTTTATTTTACGGAGTGGGCGGTTCGGCAGCGGCAGCGGTTGACGGGCATTACAAGTTTGCAAAGCTTGGCTTCCATGCGATGATGACGCTTGATTTCCACTTTATGCTCTCCATCGCTTCTCACTTGAAAAAAGGAGACGTCTTTATTGCCATTAGTACATCCGGCAAAACAAAAGACGTCCTGGAGCTTGCCCGCTTTGCAAAAACGAGAGAGGCGACGGTAATGGCGATTACAAACGTCGGCAAATCACCGCTTTATAAAGAGGCGGACATTGTACTTGGCACACCGATGGTTGAGCATGAAAACCGCATCGGCAGCATTGCATCAAAAATGGTTCAAATGAATATGATTGATGCTCTTTATGTAGGAACGTTCCACCGGATTGGTTCCTCTGTGGAAGAGCCCTATAAAAAAGCGAGTGAAGCAGCAGCCCGATTGAAAAGATAATCGGGCTGTTTTTTAGAATAATAAAGAAATTTTATTTCATTAAATTCAATAAAAAAATTGTATTTTTATTTCACTGGCGTATAATTAAAGAATCAAAGGCTAATTTCGCGACTTCCTGTCGTAACGCCTTTGTGCCTGCGTCGTGCGGGCCCAAATTAAACGTTTCAATAGGAAAGAGTGAAGAAGATGCTGAATATAAGCAACTTAACAACAGAATCAAGAAATGGTGCGACGATGCATCTGGATAATATGTCGATCGATGAATTTTTATCCGTTATGAACGCGGAAGATTCGAAAGTAGCTCAGGCGGTTAAACAGGAGCTCCCGGTGATTCGTAAAGTTGTCATTGCGGCGGTAAACGCATTCCGGCAAAAGGGACGGCTTATTTACATTGGGGCCGGAACGAGCGGGCGTCTCGGTGTGTTAGATGCAGCGGAATGCATTCCGACATTCGGCACGCCGCCGGGTATGGTAAGATGTGTCATTGCCGGCGGCCAAAAAGCGATTCAATCTGCTGTGGAAGGCGCGGAAGACAATGAATTGCTTGCAAAAGTGGATTTAAGTCAGCTGCAGATTGGCCCGCGGGATATGATTATTGGCATTTCGGCAAGCGGCCGGACGCCGTATGTAATCAGCGGATTAAAATACGCGAAAAAACATGGTGCTATGACGGCGAGTATTTCGTGCAACAAGCGGGCAGTAATGAGCCGCTTTGCGGATTTATCCATTGAAGTGGACGTTGGACCAGAAGTATTGACGGGATCGACGCGCTTAAAAGCAGGCACGGCGCAAAAGATGATGTTAAATATGATTTCCACTGCGGCAATGATTGGTATTGGCAAAGTGTACAAAAATTTAATGGTCGATGTGCAGCCGACCAATGAAAAATTAATTGAGCGTTCAAAAAGAATTATTGCCGAAGCGGCGGAGATTGATCTATTATTGGCAGAACAGTATTATAAAAAAGCAAACGGTCATGTAAAAAAAGCGATTGTGATGGCGTTATTGAAATGTGACCTGCCGACAGCGGAAAAAAGGCTGGCAAAGTCGAGTGGTGTTGTAAGAAGCGCATTATATTAAGGTGGAGTGAATCGGCATGATTAAAGAAAAGCAAATGGCAATCAGCATCTTAAAACATGCCGGTGGAAAAGAAAACATTCGCCTCGTTACTCATTGCATGACAAGGCTCCGTCTTGATTTGCGCGATTGGAATAAAGCGGACACTGAAAAAATAAAAGAAGTCCCTGGCGTAATGGGGATTCACGAAGATGAAACCCTTCATATTATCATTGGGCCAGGCCAGGTAAATAAAGTAGCGACGGAATTAACAGGATTAGCCGGCGGTGGGGAAATGAGTGTCAACGCGGGAGACAGGCAAGCGGCAACCCGCTTAAAAAATGATACACCTATCAAACGCCTGCTTAGAAAAATTGGAAACATTTATATCCCGCTTATTCCAGGCGTTGTGGCCTCGGGTATTTTGACAGGAATAGCTAACTTTGCGAAAAATGCGGGTGTCGATCCGGAAACGCTTTGGATGAAGCTGCTGCTGTTTATCGGCAGCGGCATTTTTACATATCTTGGTGTGCTGGTCGGATGGAATACAGCAAAAGAGTTTAGGGGAACGCCAGTACTGGGTGCCATTGCGGGAATGCTCATTATCAATCCGGCTTTGGCGGACTTAACGATTTTCGGTAAAGCGCTCGTTCCGGGACAGGGAGGCTTTTTTGGCATTATGCTGGCTGCCTGGTTGATGGTGGTCGTAGAGCATTCCATTCGAAAAGTTATCCCTTCCGCTGTCGATATTTTATTCACGCCGCTTTTAACGGTGCTGCTTGTAGGGATGCTGACATTGTTTTTGATCCAGCCGGCCGCCGGGGTTTTATCCGGCTTCGTTACAGGCATGATCGGATCTGTTTTGGAAGTTGGCGGCTTTGTCGCCGGAGGTCTGCTGTCAGGCTTTTTCCTGCCGGTCATTTTGGTAGGGCTTCATCATGGCCTGACACCGATTCATATGGAGCTGATTCATACGCTGGGCCATACACCGCTTCTGCCGATTTTGGCGATGGCAGGCGCCGGACAAGTCGGTGCCGCTTTAGCGGTGTATATAAAAACGCGTAATGAGCGCCTTCGTACAATTATTAGAGGGGCGCTGCCGGTCGGGTTTCTTGGTATCGGTGAGCCGCTTCTATATGGAGTAACCCTTCCGCTTGGACGGCCGTTCATGACAGCTTGTATGGGCGGTGCGGTCGGAGGTGCTTATCAGGCACTTGTTCGGACGGCCTCATCCGGAATTGGCGTTTCTGGTCTTTCGTTAATGCCCCTCATTGCAGATAATAAATATATTTTATATTTAATCGGTTTGCTTATGGCATATGCGGCCGGCTTTTTGTTTACCTATTTATTTGGCTTTACAGAAGAGATGGCTGATAATATAGATTGAATCAAACCGTGGATAGTGTGTTTCTGCGGTTTTTTGCATGGAGGTGGATGGTATGTTTGGTGTTTCCGTTTACTTAAACAAAGAGATAGGGAAAGAAGAGCAGGATTATTTGGAAAAGGCTAAACGGAATGGGTTTCAATCTGTGTTTACCTCGCTGCATATTCCGGAAGACGATGCGTCTAGGCTGCGCAGCCGCTTTCAGTCATTAGCCCGCATGTCTGAAAAGCTTGGCCTGGCACTGGTGGCAGATGTTTCTTCGTCTTCTTTACATGTGATCGGCTCTTCATTTGAACGGGCAGAAGAACTGATCGAATGGGGGGTGACGGGTCTGAGAATGGATGACGGGATTGCGCCTGATCAGATTGCTCGTTTATCCCACATCATGAAGGTGGCCCTCAACGCCAGTACATTGCGTCAGGAAGAATGGGATGAACTCATTCAACATGGAATAAACGTTTCGAATGTGGAGGCCTGGCATAATTTTTATCCCCGTCCGGAAACGGGGCTCGGAATAGATTATATGAAAGCAAAAAACGAGTGGCTTCGTTCTCTCGGCTTAACGGTTATGGCGTTTGTGCCGGGAGACAGCCGAAAACGGGGACCTCTTTTCGACGGGCTGCCTACATTGGAAAAGCATCGGCAAGCATCGCCATTTGTATGTGCGCTTGAATTAACGAATCACCTTCATGTGCAAAAAGTCTTCGTTGGGGATCCACACCTGTCAAACGAAGGACTAAGACAGTTTTCTTTTTACAACGAAGGATGTATCCCGTTACGGGCGGCTGCTTATACGGATATATCTCATTATAGGAATGTGCAGACAAACCGGCCGGACCCGGCGCGTGACTGCATTCGTTCCAGTGAATCGCGTCGAATGAGCGGTGCGCCGCCAGAACCCTTTCATACTATAGCTCGGAAAAAGGGAACTGTAACTGTCGATAATCAGCACTATTTGCGCTATGCGGGTGAACTGCAAATTACACTTCGTGACTTGCCGGCGGATGAAAAAGTAAACGTAATCGGCCGCGTGACAGAAGAAGATTTGCCGCTTTTAACATATGTCGGACCGCGCCAATCCTTTTTGATTGATTGGGATGTATAACTATAGTAGTATTTGAGTGCGCTTTATTTTATAATAAGGATAGTGTCTAATTTTAACGATAAAGGAGTTTTTTTATCATGGCAGAAAAAACATTTACAATTACAGACGAAACAGGTATCCACGCCCGTCCGGCTACAGTACTTGTGCAAGCAGCTTCAAAATTCAGTTCAGATGTAAATCTTGAGTATAACGGTAAAACTGTTAATTTGAAATCAATCATGGGTGTTATGTCTCTTGGGATTCCAAAAGGCGCATCTATTAAAGTAACAGCTTCTGGTTCTGATGAAGAGCAAGCAGTTGACGCTGTAGGCGAAACAATCAAGTCTCAAGGTCTTGGCGAATAATTTCGTTAAAAAATCACCGAATTTATTTCGGTGATTTTTTTTGTCCTTTTTGGGGAAAAGAATAGGGAGGTGACCAATATGAACATTGATGTAAAGCCCGCCGCAGCGGCAGAGCTGAAAAAGGTTAAGTACAAGGAAAATGAAGGGGTCCGGATTGAATCGATTTTTATCGGCAGCTGCTCGATTGCATCCGAATATCATTTGAAAATTGACCAGAAAAAAGACAACGACGATCTGTTTATCGTGGACGACATTCCGCTGCTCGTTTCAAAAGAAAGCCAAGAAAACTTGCATGAAAGCATTTCGCTCGACTTTAATCCAGCCATGGGCTACAAGCTCACATCAGCGGAAGAAACGTATCGCTATAATTTAAAATTAGAACGAGCGTAAAGAAACCTTCATGTTATGAAGGTTTCTTTTTTTATGTGAGATTATCTAACAAAAACTCACACAAATGCACCAGAAAAGACGAATATAAGGGTAGATCAGATATGGAATAGTCGCTTTTTAAACCCTTTTTAAGCATTTTATAAAAAAAATACTTAAAAAAGAAGGAAAACAGTGAAAAGAATTTTTTCCATATTTCGTTTTCTTACATAACCAACTATTGGGGGTTCAGGAAGGGGGAACGTAAAAAAACTACTCACGATAATGAGAAAATTGTTTTAGAAACAAGTATATACGAATCTGTTTATGCACTATTTTCTTTATAACATAAGTTGAAAATCATGATTGAGGGGTGTTTATATGACAGTGCTGAGAAAATTATGGAGTAAACAAACAATGATTGCGGCGATTTCAGCTGCTGCGCTTACGCTGAGTGGCTGTGCAGCGTCAAATGCTTTAAATGAAGAAGAAGATACACCAGCTGCTGATACGGGAGATACGGTCAAGGTCGGTGTACTGCATTCATTGAGCGGTACAATGGCGATCAGTGAAGTATCACTGCGGGATGCAGAATTAATGGCCATTGAAGAAATTAACGCAGAGGGCGGCGTTCTTGGCAAGCAGATTGAACCGATTGTCGAAGATGGAGCTTCGGACTGGCCGACATTCGCCGAAAAAGCGAAAAAGCTTTTGCAGAAAGATGAAGTAGCGACTGTTTTTGGCGGCTGGACATCCGCGAGCCGAAAGGCGATGCTGCCAGTATTTGAACAGAATAATGGTCTACTCTGGTATCCGGTTCAGTACGAAGGGATGGAATCATCACCAAATATTTTCTATACAGGTGCCACAACAAATCAGCAAATCGTGCCATCTGTTACATGGCTTCTTGAAAATAAAGGGAAATCATTTTTCTTAATCGGATCTGATTATGTATTCCCTCGTACAGCAAATAAAGAAATTAAAGCACAGCTCGAAGCGGAAGACGGCACGCTTGTCGGTGAGGAATATACACCGCTTGGCCATACGGATTACAGCACGCTGATCAGCAAAATTAAAGAAGAAAAGCCAGAAGTCATTTATAACACGCTGAACGGTGACAGCAACGTTGCTTTTTTCAAGCAGCTAAAAGATGCAGGAATTACAGCGGATGACATTACGGTTCTTTCTGTCAGTATTGCAGAAGAGGAAATTCGTGGTATCGGAACAGATATTTTAACCGGGCATTATGCGGCGTGGAACTATTTCCAAACAACAGACACGCCGGAAAATGAAAAATTCGTCGCAGCTTACAAAAAAGCATATGGCGATGACCGCGTGACAGGTGATCCGATTGAAGCAGCATATAATGCCGTTTATTTATGGGCAGCTGCTGTTGAAAAAGCAGAATCATTTGATGTCGACGCCGTGAAAGAAGCAGCAGGCGGTATTGAATTTAAAGCACCGGGCGGCACCGTAACGATTGATGGCGACAACCAGCATACGTACAAAACAGTTCGTGTCGGCGAGATTCAAGCAGACGGCCAGTTTAAAGAAGTATGGAATTCAGGGGAGCCTGTTAAACCAGATCCGTATTTAGAAACATACCCTTGGGCAGAAGGCTTAAATTAATCGGGACAAATAAGGGAGGAAAACTTCTCCCTTATTTGTTTTTAAAAAGGAGTGAACAGCATGGCAGTCGTCATCACACAGCTATTTAACGGGATCAGCCTCGGGTCGATCTTGCTTCTTATTGCGCTTGGACTGGCCATTACATTTGGCTTGATGAATGTGATTAATATGGCACACGGTGAGTTTATTATGGCTGGTGCGTATACAACATACGTGGTCCAGCAGGCATTTTCACATTATGTTCCGGCCTCTTTATTTAATTATTATTATGTTGCGGCAATTCCGCTCTCATTTTTAATTGGTGCCCTGCTCGGATTTATTCTTGAAAAAACACTTATTCGATTTTTGTATCACAGACCGCTCGACAGCTTGCTTGCTACATGGGGTGTTAGTTTAATTTTGCAGCAAGTCGCACGGTCCATTTTTGGCGCACCAAACGTGGCAGTAACATCACCAACATGGCTTGACGGTGGTTTAACCATTGCTGGAGCAGTGCTTCCGTACAAACGTTTATTTATTATTGCACTTGTAACAATTTGCATGGTGTCCCTCTATTTATATCTTGATAAAACAGCAGCCGGCCGCAAAATGCGGGCTGTTACGATGAACCGCAGCATGGCATCAAGTCTTGGTGTTTCAACTAAAAAGGTAGATGCAACAGCGTTTGCGATCGGCTCAGGTCTCGCTGGGGTTGCTGGATGTGCGCTGACCGTCCTTGGCCCAATTGGTTCAACAATCGGCACGTACTATATTGTTGACGCATTTATGATTGTTATTTTAGGCGGGATTGGAAGCTTGATTGGTACGGTTTTCGGAGCACTTAGCGTCGGCATGCTGGGAACGATCGCCGAATTTTGGAGCGGTGCTTCTATGGCGAAGGTCATTGTATTTGTTGCTATTATTGCGTTTTTACAATTTAAACCGGCTGGACTGCTTTCCGCACGTACACGGTCATTAGAATAGGAGGGAGCGGAAAAATGGATAAGAAAAAACTTGGCTGCTGGCTCTTTTTTATCGCGCTGTTTTTAGGCCCTCTTTATTTAACAGAATTTCGGCTGGCGCTGATGGGTAAATTTTTATGTTTTGCTATTGTTGCTCTTGGCATCTGCCTTATCTGGGGGTATACCGGCATTTTAAGTCTCGGTCATGGGGTTTACTTCGGTATTGGCGCGTATTGCACAGCTATGTATTTGAAGCTTGAATCGTCAAATGGCCAGCTTCCGGATTTTATGGAATGGAGCGGCGTATCAGCCCTTCCAGCATTTTGGATCCCTTTTTCTAATCCGGTTTTTGCGCTGGGAGCATCCTTGATCGTTCCGGCCCTTCTTGCGTCCATGCTCGGATTTTTAACATTTAAAAACCGGATTAAGGGAGTTTATTTCTCTTTAATCAGCCAGGCTGTTGTCGTCGTATTTGTGACACTCTTTGTTGCAAAGCAGGACTGGACCGGCGGCACAAATGGATTAACGAACTTCACCACGCTTTTTGGGTTTTCACTGGCATCCCCGCTTGTGCAAATTGCCCTGTACATGCTGACAGTTATCATACTTGGCCTTTCGTTTGCTTTGGCCGCTCGTTTGACAAACAGCCGCGCGGGACGGGTATTATCCGCCGTGCGGGACGGGGAAAACAGAGTCCGCTTTTTAGGATTTAACCCGACTTCCTATAAAGTCTTTGTTTACAGCCTCTCAGCCGCGCTTGCGGGTCTTGCGGGCACACTATTTGTCCTGCAGGTCGGTCTTATTTCCCCGGCAATGATGGGAATTATTCCTTCTATTGAAATGGTGTTATGGGTAGCCGTAGGCGGCCGGCATTCGTTAATTGGCGCCATTTTAGGAGCGGTGATCGTTAACAGCGCCAAAAGCTTCTTCAGCGAAACGTATCCAGATATATGGTCCATCTTTTTAGGACTTCTTTTCATTATTGTCGTGATGTTCTTGCCGAATGGCATTGTCGGCGCCTTTGAGTCGTGGAACGAAAAACGAAATAAAGCGAAACAAAAAGGAGGAACTGCCGATGCAGCCGATTCTGTCGTGTCGTGATGTGCGGGTTTCATTTAATGGGTTTCAGGCACTTCAAGGTGTTGATTTGGAAGTGAAGCCGCAAGAAGTCCGTTTTTTAATCGGACCGAACGGCGCGGGAAAAACAACGCTGCTGGATGTAATCTGTGGGAAAACAAAGGCGAGCGACGGCGACGTATTATACCGCCAGGTGGAAAACATTCGCAAGCTGCAAGAGCATGAGATTGTTCGTCTTGGTATTACGCGTAAATTTCAAGCTCCTTCCATTTTTGCGAATTTGACTGTGTGGGAGAACCTGGAGCTTTCGCTAAAACAGGAACGGGGTCTCTGGTCTGTCATGCGGGCCAAAATGACAGGTGAAGGCAAAGAAAAAATGGAAGCAATGCTAAGTCGGATTGGCTTAATGGATCAGCGCGATCAGTTAGCAGGCATGCTTGCACATGGGCAAAAACAATGGCTCGAAATCGGCATGCAGCTTATGCAGGATCCAGAGATTTTACTGCTGGATGAGCCAATTGCGGGGATGAGCAGCACCGAGCGCCATAAAACGGGTGAACTTATTCATGAAATTTCAACGGCCTGCTCCGTCCTGATTGTAGAGCATGATATGGAGTTCGTCCGGAATTTTTCAAAGCAAGTGACCGTCATGCATGAAGGCAAAGTGCTTTGCGAGGGAACGATGTCGGAAATTCAGCAAAATGAACAGGTGGCAGAAGTATACCTCGGAAGGAGAGAAAGCGCATGTTAACAGTTCAATCAATCCGGGCGGGATACGATGAAAGCATGGTTTTAAATAATGTGTCTATTCAGGCGGAAATTGGGAAGGTAACAGCGGTGCTTGGACGGAACGGTGTCGGGAAGTCTACACTTATTAAAACGATTGCCGGTCTGCTTAAGCCAGCAGCTGGATCGATAGAGTGGATGGACGAAAGAATTGAAAAAAAGGCCCCAGAACTTCGGGCAAGAAGCGGCATTGCGTATGTGCCGCAAGGACGAGAAATTTTCCCCTCCTTAACAGTAGAGGAAAACCTGCTGCTCGGACTTGAAGTCTTGCCAAAGAAAGAGCGACATGGCCTGCCGGATCAAATATTCGAGTGGTTTCCGGTACTCCGTGAGATGGTGCACCGCAAAGGCGGCGACCTGAGCGGCGGCCAGCAGCAGCAGCTGGCGATTGCGAGAGCGATCGTCGGCAAACCGAAAATGCTTCTCCTGGATGAGCCGATGGAGGGAATCCAGCCGTCTATTGTGCAGCTCATTCAAGATGTGATCATCGAGATTGCATCAAGTCAGGAGATGGGGATTATTCTAGTGGAGCACAGCCTTGACCTTGCGTTTGCATGTGCCGATTATTACTATATTTTGGATCACGGAACGGTCGTAAGCGAAGGTGTAACAGATACGACGCATAAAGATATTGTAAAACAACATTTAGTGGTCTAAAAACAGTAAGAAGGATAAAAAATCCTTCTTTTTTTATACGCAAATGTAATTGTCAGAAAAGATTAATTCCTTTTTTTCCTTAATCAAGCTATAATAATGTTAGGAAATATGACATGTCACTGAGTTGGTACAAGATTTTTGGTTTAAAATGGGTTCAGTGACAAGCTGCATATAGAAAAGAAAGAAGGGATCTTTAGTGAAGCTGACGGCACGTGAGCAGGAAAAATTGATGATTGTCGTAGCAGCAGATTTAGCCCGCCGTCGTAAAGACAGAGGATTAAAGATGAATTATCCAGAATCCATCGCCCTTATAACGTATGAGGTGATGGAAGGAGCGCGTGACGGAAAATCGGTACCGGAATTAATGCAGTTTGGGGCAACGATTTTGTCACGGGATGATGTGATGGAAGGGATTCCGGAAATGATTGAAGACATTCAAGTAGAAGCGACATTCCCGGACGGCACAAAGCTTGTGACCGTTCATGACCCGATAAGATGAGGAGGAGCAAAAATGATACCTGGTGAATACAAGCTGCGCGGAGACGCAGTCGTATGCAACGAAGGAAAAGAAGAAGTGTCCGTTTTTGTGACGAACCGGGGCGACCGGCCGGTGCAGGTCGGCTCGCATTTTCATTTTGCGGAAGTAAACGCGTCGCTTGAGTTTGACCGTGATCAAGCGTTCGGAATGAGATTAAACATTCCAGCAGGCACAGCGGTCCGTTTTGAACCGGGAGATGGCAAGCCGGTCGCGCTCATTCCGTTTTCAGGAACGCGGCACGTATACGGGTTAAATAATGGCGTGAATGGCGCGCTTGATAAGGAGGGGAATTCATGAGTTTTCACATGCCGCGACGCCAATACGCAGATATGTTTGGACCAACGACCGGTGACTGTGTCCGTCTCGCTGACACGGAGCTCTTTATTGAAATTGAAAAAGACTATACGGTCTATGGAGATGAAGTGAAGTTCGGCGGCGGGAAAGTGATTCGGGATGGGATGGGGCAGCACCCGCTTGCCACGCGGGCTGAATCCGTTGATCTTGTGCTGACCAATGCGATTGTGCTTGATTATACAGGTATCTATAAAGCGGACATTGGCATTAAAGATGGGATGATTGCGGCAATTGGCAAAGCGGGCAACCCACTCCTGATGGACGGCGTGGACATCGTGATCGGCGCATCGACAGAAGTCATCGCGGCAGAAGGGAAAATTGTAACAGCTGGCGGCATCGATTCCCACATTCATTTTATTTGCCCGCAGCAAATTGAAACGGCGCTGGCATCCGGCGTGACAACGATGATTGGCGGCGGAACGGGCCCTGCCACAGGAACAAATGCGACAACGTGTACACCGGGCGAATGGAACATTTTCCGCATGCTCGAAGCGGCGGAAGCCTTCCCGATGAATATCGGCTTTCTGGGAAAAGGAAATGCATCCGGGCTTGAGCCGCTTGAAGAACAGATTGAAGCAGGAGCGATTGGCTTAAAGCTTCATGAAGACTGGGGCACAACAGCAGCTGCGATTGATGCGAGCTTAAAAACAGCTGACAAGTATGACGTACAGGTGGCGATTCATTCTGACACGTTAAATGAAGGCGGCTTTGTGGAAGATACGATTGCGGCGATCGACGGCCGGGTCATTCATACATACCATACGGAAGGAGCGGGCGGCGGCCACGCGCCGGATATTATAAAAGCGGCCGGCTATCCAAACATTCTTCCTTCATCCACAAATCCGACCCGTCCGTATACAGTAAACACACTGGATGAGCATTTGGATATGCTTATGGTGTGCCACCACCTTGATCCGTCCGTGCCGGAAGACATTGCGTTTGCAGATTCACGTATCCGGAAAGAAACGATTGCGGCGGAAGACATTTTGCACGACCTCGGCGTGTTCAGCATGATCAGCTCTGATTCGCAGGCGATGGGGCGGATTGGCGAAGTGATTTTGCGTACGTGGCAGACGGCGGACAAAATGAAAAAGCAGCGTGGAAAAATGGAAGAAGAAACAGGCGAAGGCGATAACTTCCGGGCGAAGCGCTATGTGGCAAAATATACGATTAATCCGGCGCTCACACACGGCATTTCCGATTATGTCGGTTCTGTTGAAAAAGGAAAATTGGCGGACCTTGTGCTGTGGGAACCAGCCTTTTTTGGCGTAAAACCGGAGCTGGTTTTAAAAGGCGGACTGATTGCACACAGCGTCATGGGTGACCCGAATGCATCCATTCCAACACCGCAGCCGGCATTGTACCGGCCGATGTTTGCGAGCTTCGGTAAAGCGCTTTTCAAAACATCAATGACATTTATGTCCAAAGCCGCGATTGAGCGTGGCGTACCGGAAAAGCTGGGTCTTGAGAAAATGATCCGGCCGGTTGGGGGTATCCGTACATTGCAAAAAAGCGATATGAAATACAACGGGGAAACACCGGATATTGATGTGGACCCGCAAACATATGAAGTAAAAGTAGACGGAAAGCTTGCCACGTGCGAGCCGGCGGAAATCGTTCCGATGGCACAGCGCTATTTCTTATTTTAAGGTGGGATACAGGTGATTATTGAAAAAGTGGTTGGAAACGTCGTTACAGGTGAGACTCGTGCGCCGCATACAGAACGCGTCTTTCTGGCGAGTGATGAGCTGGTGAAAAGAATTCAGCGTGTGAAAACGGATCATGGGCGTGAGCTTGGCATCCGGCTTCGAGAGCCGAAAGATTTACAGGATGGCGATATTTTATATCGTGATGAAAAAAATATGATTATCATTAGTGTTCTTGCTGACGATGTACTGACGATTATGCCGGAATCGATCGGCCAAATGGGCGATATAGCCCATCAGCTTGGCAACCGCCATTTGCCGGCTCAGTTTGAAGGCGATGAAATGATCGTGCAGTATGATTATTTAGTCGAAGAACTGCTGCAGCAGCTGGGCATTCCATTTCGCCGGGAAGAGCGTCAGGTGAAAAAAGCGTTCCGCCATATCGGCCACAGCCATGATTAATCCGATGCTGTCCTTCATGCAGCTGTGTGATTCTAATTTTCCGTCCGGTGCGTTTTCGCATTCGTTCGGGCTGGAAACATACATTTATGAAGGCGCCATCCATGACGCGGCCACATTTGAAGCCGCGATGCGTATTTTTATGGTGAATCAAATGGCCTATACAGACGCTCTTGCCTGCCGGCTCGCGTATGAGGCGATTGAAAACGGGCAATTTGACGATGTTATTGAGCTGGATCACGTTCTTTTAGCACTTTCGCTGTCCAAAGAAACACGGGAAGGCACAAGGCGGATCGGGGAGCGAATGGCGAAGTTGTGCTCCGATTTATACGAAAGTCCGCTGATCGACACATATTATCAGCGCATTCGCCAAAAAGAAGCGAACGGCCATCCTTCAATTGTGTTTGCACTGGCGGCTCATCATTTGGGGGCAGAAAAAACGGACGCGATCGGCGCGCACCTTTTTTCCAGTATTCATTCACTCATTCAAAACGCAGTACGGGCGATTCCGCTCGGACAGACAGACGGCCAGCGCATCCTATTGGCCCTTCAGCCGCTTATTCAGGATATGGCGGTCCAAACAGAAACGATGACGGAAGATGAGCTTGGCATGAATATGCCGGGTCTGGAAATTGCGCAAATGCGGCATGAACAGCTGCCCGTTCGGCTGTTTATGTCATAAATCATAAAAGGAGCTGAATAGTATGGAACCAGTACGTATTGGCGTCGGCGGTCCAGTGGGCGCCGGCAAAACGATGCTTGTTGAAAAATTAACACGGGCGCTGAACAATGAATTTAGTATGGCGGTCGTCACAAATGATATTTATACGAAAGAAGACGCGCAGTTTTTAATGAAAAACGGTGTTTTGCCGGAAGAGCGGATCATCGGTGTGGAGACAGGGGGCTGTCCGCACACCGCGATTCGTGAAGATGCGTCGATGAACTTTGCGGCCATTGATGAATTAAACGAAGCGCATCCTGATTTGGACATTATTTTTGTCGAAAGCGGCGGTGATAACCTGGCAGCGACGTTCAGCCCGGAACTAGTGGACTTCTCCATATATATTATTGATGTCGCGCAAGGAGAAAAAATTCCGCGTAAAGGCGGACAGGGCATGATCAAGTCGGATTTGTTTATTATTAATAAAACCGACCTCGCTCCGTACGTTGGCGCGAATTTAGATGTAATGGCAGAGGATACGAAAAAATCACGCGGCGAAAACAAGCCGTTTTTCTTCACTAATTTAAAAGATGAGACCGGGCTTGATGACGTGGTGAAGTGGATTAAAGAAAATGCGCTCCTAATGGGACTCGAAGCATGAGGATGACCGGCACGCTGCGCATGAAAGCGGTCTGCCGGGGCGAGAAAACCGTCGTGGCGGATACGTATTTTGACGGCGCCTTTAAAGTAGCGCGTCCGGTGTATTTTCAAGAAAACGAGCCGACTGTTTACAGCCTGCATGTCGGGGGCGGCTACATCGGCGGTGACCGCTATCACACGGACGTTGTTCTTGAACAAGATGCGAGAATGACGCTGACGACCCAGTCAGCAGCGAAAGTATACAAAACACCAAACGCGCCAGTGCATCAGTCGATGACGATTTCGCTTGCACAAGGCAGTGTGTTTATGTACTTGCCGGACCCGCTGATCGCATATGAGCAGGCGCGCTTTCAGCAGGAAACGGTTATTCATATGGAAAAAGGATCCACGTTGCTGTACAGTGATAGTATGACGCCCGGCTGGTCGAAAAGCGGCGATCCGTTTCGATATGATTGGATTCGATCAAAGGTGAAAATATATGAAGACGATTCTCTTCAAGCATATGATCATCTGTTTTTAAAGCCGGAAGAGCACGATTTATTTTCGCTCATGCAAATGGAGGGCTATACACACGTTGGCTCACTTTTTATCGTTTCGCCTATGCTGCAAAAAGATTGGCAGGAAGCGCTGGGCCGCCTGCTGGAATCATATAATGAGCAGGCGCGTATTGGATTTTCTACGCTGAAAAACGGCGGATGTACGATTCGAATTTTAGCCAACGCTTCGTATGTGATCGAAAACATCATTTTGCAGTGCACAAACTGGATGCGCAGCAAGCTTGACCAGGAGCCAGTGCAGTTAAGAAAGTATTGAAAAGGGGAACAAATCATGATTCAAGGCGGACTTTTATCTATTTTACTGCTCGGGTTCACATTGGGCATTAAGCATGCGACAGAACCTGATCACGTCATCGCGGTTTCAACGATCGCAAGCCGGACGAAGAAGCTGTCCCGCTCTTCGCTGGCAGGTGTATTTTGGGGGCTCGGACATACAGCGACCCTTCTTATTATTGGTGTAACAGCCGTAGCGCTCGGTCAGCACATTCCAGAAAATGTGGCGGCGCTGCTTGAATTTTTCGTCGGCATGATGCTTGTTTATTTAGGGGTGAACGGTGTGCGTAAAAGCCGGACGGTAGAAGAAGACGGCAAACACCAGCATTTTCACAAAAAATCGTTTGTGATCGGCGTCATTCATGGGCTTGCCGGAAGTGCGGCGATGGTATTATTGACCGCGACAACGGCAAATACCGGTTCAGAAGCATTTCAGTTTATTTTAATTTTCGGTGCCGGCACGGTCATGGGGATGCTTCTCTTTACAACCCTTTTAGGCCTCCCGTTTTTAGTGACGTCTAAAAAAGCCATCCCGATTGTGCTGGTGCGGATCACATCAGTGATCAGCGTCGTTTACGGATTGTATTATATGTTCCAGACAGGTTCTAGCTTCCTTTCATGAAAACGGGCTGTTCCGAAAATCAGTGAAAACTGGCTTTCGAGAACAGCCTATTTCATTTGTGATCGTCAGCATGGGAGAATCCGAATCCTTCTTTTTTTCTTGTTCACTATGGTGCGCGGGATGTGCATGAGTGATGTCTCTTTGATGATTTTGTATGGGAGCCGATAGAGCGGCGGGCACGCGGCTTCGCGTTCCGCGGGGCAGGCGATGAGCCGTTTCCGCCGCTTTGCGCCTCCACCGGTCTCATCCGGCCCGCTAGTCCCGCAGGAGTCTACACCGCGCGCCCACCACCACTGCTTTTAAAAGAACAGAACGTGCAAGAGCCGGTTCGTACGGGCGGCTCGCTGGTGGCCCGCGGAAAGCCGAGTCCATTTTGTTTCACCTATCGGCTCTTTTCATAAAACGATTCTTCCCATCAATACGCTTGTTCGTTTACGGCAATAGAATCTTTTTTCAAAAAAAAGTGGCGACTTTGTCGACAGTCTCAAACCTCGAATTCATCAACTCGAGATTTTTTTATTTGATTTTTATCGTTTTTTCTATTTGAAATAAGTGGAGCTGTTTTTTTCTTTTATAGTATGGCTTCAGCTAAAAGTGCATACGATTGAATTTTGTCCTCATAATGATACACATTGGTAATGACCATGAACTCATCCGTTTGATAGACCTCGCTTAGTAAAAGGAGCTCGTCCCTTACTTTTTGAGGGGTTCCAATGATCATTCGTTTCCTATTTTCTTTTACTTTTTCTTTGTCAGTTGCAGTAAGGATCCAGTTTTTTGCCTCTTCAATAGTGGGTATTCTTGTGTCACCGCCTTTTTCAACAGCTAACAGCCATGCATCCTGGCTGAGTGCGATTTCCTCCGCTTTTTCCTCGGAAGAAGCGCACACAATAAATAGGCAAACATTCACTTTTGGCTGTCCCAGCATTCTTGACGGCTGAAAATTATTTAAATAATGATTTATAGCTCTCTGCCCATTATGAGGATTGATAAAGTGTCCATATGTAAAGGCAGTGCCTTCTTCAGCCGCTACTCTGGCTCCGCGATGTGTGACGCCTAACATCCACATCTCAGGAATACTTTCGATAATAGGATACGCTTTTACAGTTTCATCTGATCCCTCATTTGTTAAATATCCCTGCAGGTCTTTTACTTGTCTCGGAAATTCATTTAAGCTTTTTCTAACCCCATCTGTAAGGGCCAAACGAGTCTCGGTGGAACCACCCGGTGAGCGGCCTACTCCTAAATCAATTCTGTTTGGAAATAATGCTTCTAATACTTTAAAGTTCTCAGCGATTTTATATGGACTGTACTGGGGGAGAAGGACACCTCCTGATCCTACCCGAATAGACTTGGTGCCTGAAGCAATATGAGAAATTAAAACCTCCGGCGAGGAACCCGCAATTCCGTTTGTATTATGATGTTCAGCCACCCAAAAGCGGGTATATCCCATTTCTTCTGTTATCTGGGCTAATTTAAGCGTATTCCTCAAGGCTGACGCTCCATTGCCGCCTGTAGGAATAACGGATTGATCAAGAACACTTAACCTCATTTCAAATTATCACCTGCCCATCAATATTGTATGTACTCTGCTTTAAAAAAGATATGTGGTTAGACAGCACAAGTAAAGAAAGAAGATCTTAAAAAGATTTTCCCCAAACTTCGTAAATATAGTAACGAATTGGAGAGCGGATGAAAACCACTTTTGTTTTTAACTGATTACAAAACGAAAGAAACCTCTGACGCACCAAATATTTTCTTCGAATAAGGAAATAATAGATGGACCATAGAAAAGGGGAGAGTCATTTGTCTTACATCTATAATTTGTATAGCTCTGAAGAAGGGCATTTTGGGATTTCGCATGCCTGCCATATTAAATGTGATTTACCACCGCATAAGTTTCGTTCTATTTTGATGGAATACCGGCGCGATAATGAACTGCGTACCGATATAGAAGCGTTTATCAAATACATGCAAGGTACTTTTTCTTCTTTTCGCTTATTTGATTATGACGATACGATACAATTTGATGCGGATCAAGAGAACAGTACCATTCTGGCTAACCTGTTAGATGAAATAAACCGGACCGTTTGAGAATGACTTCTTTCCTTTTCAACACAAACGCATTTCTGTATTCAATTTCTCCTCAAGGAACCCAATCACCATATATACGCAGTAACATATCTTCAAGAGAGGGGACGAACCGGAGCCATTTTAAGAAAACAGAATCCTTATTATAAGCCTGCAAATCGGATGTCAGTCTGTAGGGGAATTCTTGATTATTATTAAATTGCATTGAAAAGCCTACATATTCAAAATATCTGTTTTTTGTTTATTAATGGAGGAAAAGGACACAATGTCTAATCATTAAAATCCGTCAAAGGAGAATGTAGGTATGGACTCAAATTGGAAAAAACAATTACTTGTTAGTGGAATAGCTGCTATGTTAACCCTTGGACTAGCTGGTTGTGGAGATGGAGGAGACGAAAATAATGGTAATAACAACGGAAAGCAAGAGGATGAACAAAATAACCACAGTGATATAAATGAGGGAATGGACCAGAAGAACGATACGGGCATTAACGAGGATGACCAGATAGAATTGGATCCAAATGATGAGAACGATAAAGGGAATGGAGTAAATGATGGTGGGGATCAGGAGAGTGGCGCGGACAAAGAGGATGCGAATGGTTTATATGACGGGGAAGATCAGAACAATGGGTTTGAGGATGAGAAAGGAAATGATCATTAAAACAATAGTCCAGAAATAGCTGCGAGTGTGCGGCCATTCCTGGACTCCTTTGCATTTATTCTTTAACGAATTCCTTTGTGCTTCTCACTGTATCGATCGGGCGGACTAATTTTTCAATTTCTTCTCGTTTTGGCTCTAAGAATGGAGGCAAAGATAATTTTTCCCCAAGGGTTTCATAAGATTCATCACCCATAAACCCTGGACCGTCCGTCGCAAGCTCAAATAAAATTTGCGGAGCTACTCTGGTGTACAAAGACTCGAAAAAGAAACGATCAACATGACCGGACGTCTGAAATCCGAAACTGTGGTAACGCTCATTCCATTCATCCAGGGCAGCCCGGTCTTCAACCCGGAATGCAACGTGGTGAACGGTGCCGAAACCTTGCTGCGCTTCCGGAAGGAGAACATTATGTTCAACGATTACCTGCGCCCCGTTACCGCCCTCGCCGACTTCAAATAAAAGAAAGGATCCTTCTTTGCCAATTTCTTTGAACTGAAGGACTTTTTCCAGCATTTCTTTAAAATAATCAACGTTTGCAATACGGATAAATATAGGCCCTAAACCGGTAATCGCATACTGCAGCGGTATTGGCCCGTTTTGCCAAGGTGTACCTGAAGCAACGCCTTCATTGAATTCATCTGAAATCAATTGATACTGCTGGTCATCAAAGTCTGCAAAAGAAACAGTTTTCTGGCCAAATTGCTCTTTAATGCCGGAGTGTTTTACTTCCAGACGGTCAAAACGCTTTACCCAGTAATCCATGGCTGCATCATTTGGCACCCGGAAAGATGTCTTGGAAATTTCATTTGTCCCGTGAACCCCTTTTTGAATACCAGGAAAGTCAAAAAACGTCATATCAGTCCCTGCGCTGCCGGTGTCATCCGCAAAAAATAAATGATAGGTTTGAATATCATCTTGATTCACGGTCTTTTTAACGAGGCGCATCCCTAAAACATATGTGAAAAATTCATAATTTTTTTCTGCACTGCTCGTAATAGCGGTTACGTGGTGTATGCCTTTTAAGCCGTTGTTCATTATCAATTCCTCCAATTGAGCGATAAACGATGCTCATTTCTTTTTTTTATTAGAAGCTTCTTCTTTTTCGTGCCGGTTCTTACAGGATAAATAACTATATAAGTTGAATTAACCTTCTTGCTTTCTCCGCTTCCTATCATGGGATCCCTTTTTAAAAAGCAGGGTAATGGGCTGCAGGCTGGCGGCTGCGCTAACACAGGGGCGAGCGCTGAACCAGTCACCGCTTCGCGCTGCCCGTTTCAGCCTGTCCGCTCGTCCCGCCGGGAGTCTCCGCTACCAGCCCTCTGCCCGTTGTTTTTTAGGTATGGATAGACATATATGACCCATTCTTTTCGATAAGAGAAGAAAAGACCAGATTGTTGTTTACCCTTCCTGTTTTTCCTCCCCACAAAAGCGGAGCCGCGCGAATGCTGCCCTTACATGACGGGGGCTAAGTGCCGCTGCCCGAGTTTTTCTCAACGGCCAAGTGTAAATTCTTTTGTTCAACTTATATAGCTGGCACTATATCTTTTCCCTATATGCTGTCTCGTTTAATCATAAAGGATACAAGTTCTTCTTTGATACATTTATCTCGAATTCGAGATAAATGTATCATGAATAAAATGTGGTGTCAACAAACCTTACTTTCTCTTTTTGCATTTTTATTGGCTATAACAATTTAAATTGCAACACAATCTCTCTATAGATTATTTAAATCATATAAACCGTAAAAACAGCAGAAAAGAAATGAACTATCTATACTTTTTTACAGTTCAAAAAATTCAGTGGATTCGACATAATAAAGCTAGGTTTTGTAAGCGCCTTAAAAAATCCTGATTCAAAAATAAGGGGGTCTATTTAAGTGACGATTGAACAAAAAGAAATCACCAGAAAACCATTAACTGGACAAGAGTATTTGGACAGCTTGCGGGATGGACGGGAAATTTGGATACATGGTGAAAAAGTAGAAGATGTAACAACGCATCCGGCTTTCCGTAACTCAGCCCGGTCCATTGCAAGACTGTATGATGCACTGCATGATGAAAAAACAAAAGATATTTTAACAGTTGAAACAGACACGGGGAATGGCGGTTATACACAAAAATATTTTCAATTTGATAAAACCACCGATGACCTTTTAGCTTCCCGCGACGCGATTGCAGAGTGGGCAAAATTATCATACGGACAAATGGGAAGATCGCCGGATTATAAAGCTGCTTTCTTAGCTACACTCGGTGCGGACCCGGATTATTATGCACCCTATCAAGACAACGCAAGAAGATGGTATAAAGAAGCACAGGAAAAAAACCTGTTCTTCAACCACGCGATTATTAATCCGCCGGTTGACCGCAACAAACCTTTGGAAGCGGTATCAGACATCTTTATTAAAGCCGTACGTGAAACAGAAGAAGGCGTGATCGTCAGTGGCGCAAAAATGGTCGCGACAGGATCGGCCTTGACGAATTACAATTTTGTTGCCCATTACGGTGCTGCGCCGATTACAAAAGAAGAATTTGCGCTTTGCTTCGTAGCTCCAATGAATACACCAGGTATGAAGCTAGTCAGCCGTACTTCATACGAAATGAACGCAGCAGTGATGGGAAGCCCATTTGATTATCCGTTAAGCAGCCGGTTCGATGAAAATGACGCTGTGCTTATTTTCGAGGACTCATTAATTCCTTGGGAAAACATTTTGATCTACAAGGATATTGAAAAAATCAACAACTTCTTTGCTGAAACGGGCTTCCTTAACCGCTTTACATTCCATGGCGTCACAAGATTAGCTGTAAAACTTGATTTTGTCGCTGGATTACTTATAAAAGCTGTCAAAGTAAATGGATCGGATACATTCCGCGGTGTGCAGGTCAATGTCGGTGAGGTCATTGCTTGGAAAAACATGTTCTGGGCTCTCAGTGATGCGATGGCAATGAACCCGGACCCTGGGAGAAACGGAACCGTCCTTCCGAATTTAAATTATGGCTTAGCTTATCGGGTCTTTATGTCAGAAGGATGGCCGAAAGTAAAAGAGATCATCGAAAATGTTGTAGCAGGAAGTTTGATTGTACAGCCTTCAAGTGCTCGTGACTTCTTGAACCCAGAGCTTCGTCCAACACTTGATAAGTTATATAGAGGATCAAACGGAGTTCAGGCAGTAGATAAAATCAAATTGATTAAGCTTTTATGGGATGTTGTAGGCACAGAATATGGTGGAAGACACGAATTATATGAGAGAAACTATTCGGGCAACCATGAAAATATCCGATTGGAAAATCTGCTTGTGGCGAATCAAAACGGCCAGGCTGCTGAATTTGAAAAATTCGCGGAAGAATGCATGAATGACTACGATTTAAATGGCTGGACAAACGATACATGGATTAACCCGGACGATATTAACTATTTTTCCAAGTAAACAGATAGAAAAACAAAAAATAATGAATACGGGGGAAACAAACATGGTAAATCAACGTGTAAATGAAATTTTTGAAGGATTTATTAAACATACAAAACAATTGCTTGAAGAAACGCAAGTGACGCATGACGAATATCATGAATTTGTAGGATGGCTTGATCGTCTTGGCCGTACTGGAGAAATTCCTCTTTTTATGGATGTCTTTTTTGAAACGCATGTATTGCACAGTATTTACGATGAAAATCCTGGGACAGAGCCATCTCTTCTCGGTCCATATCACATTAAGGATACACCAATGCTGGAAAAGCCTCATGTTTTAACACAGCGTCCAGATGAAAAAGGAGAAATTTTAACTTTTTCAGGAACGGTGAAAGCAGTGGATGGAAACCCATTGGCAAATACTCTTGTTGACATGTGGCAGGCAGATGCGGATGGCGAATATTCTCATTTCGCTGAGAACATCCCAGACTATAACCTTCGCGGAAGATTCTACACGGATGAAAATGGTTATTTCGAAGTGAAAACGATTATCCCAGCTCCGTATAAAATTCCTACTGCAGGACCTACCGGGGAATTTTTAAACTGGATGGATCAGCATGCCTATCGCCCGGCTCATTTGCATCTTCAATTTGAACAGGATGGATATGAAAATTTAATTACTCAAGTATTCTTTGAGGGAGATCAATGGCTGGAAACGGATGTAGCAGAAGGTGTGCGTCCTTCACTCGTTACAAAACTTGAAGACAATGCAGACGGTTCCGGTAAAAAAGCGTCGCTTGATTTTGAAATGAGAACGCGGGACTGGAGAGCAAACATAAACAATGAAGCACTCCAAACGTCGAACTAATCGTTTCTAGTGCTCTCAAGATAAAGGGAATCAAAGATCAGATTCCCTTTATCTATTTAACAACCCAATTTATTTCTCCTGTTATTCCATTATTCTGTCATTTCAAATTACTACAATGTTGGAGGAACTTCTATGAAAATATTCAAAAATGGTGAACTGACCCTCAGCCAGTCTGTCGTCACGATCGGGGCTTTTGATGGCATTCATATCGGACACCAATCTCTTATAACAAAAGCTGTTAGTCGTGCGCAGGAATTGAATGTTCCTTCCGTTGTTTATACATTCGATCCTCCTCCACGTGCTTATTTTCAAAAACAAATGATTTTAACAACTGTTGAAGAAAAAATATCCATCATCAAACAACTCGGTGTTGATTATGTGATAATCGCCAGCTTCGACGAGCATTACATCTCGAGAAGTGCAGAAGATTTTCTTAATGAGTTATGCTTTCTATTTCCAAAGGAAGTGTGGGTAGGTTCCAATTTTCAGTTTGGAAAAGGAAAAAAAGGAACCATTGAACACCTTTCTATTCAGTTTCAGACCTTTACTCATCCGCTCATCAAATGTTCAAAAGGAGAACCCGTTTCTTCAACTAGAATCCGAAATTTGATCTCTAAAGAGGAAAAGCAGCTAGCAAATGATCTGCTGGGCCGGAATTTATTTGAAACCATTCAATTAAGTTAGGACGGGGAGAAATTTTATGTATTCCATTGATCCTTCAACTTTAAATGAACAAGAAAACTATAAACTGCTTATTGGCAGTATTCTTCCAAGACCAATTGCCTTTATCACCTCTCTCTCGGAAAATGGTGTCTTAAATGGGGCTCCATTTAGTTTTTTTAACATTGTGTCGTCTAATCCACCGTTGATTTCTGTTGCTATCCAAAGAACAAACGGGTCAATGAAAGATACAGCGAGAAATATCCTAAAGCAGAGAGAATTTGTTGTTCACATCACTGACACGTCAAATGTAAAAAAAATCAATGAAACAGCCAAAGCATTGCTTCCAACAGAAAGTGAAGTGCAAATGGCTAATCTTACCCCTGTAAAAAGTAAAAAGGTGGGAGTCCCGGGGATTCAAGAAGCAAAAATTAGAATGGAATGCACGTTAGAAACAGTCCTTCAACTAGGCGGGGAGGGACAAAATCCTGGATGTGAGCTGATTATTGGAAAAATCGTTCAGTACCACATTCAAAAAGACGTATACAGCCAGGGGCGCATCCATCATGAAAAGCTGGGACCGGTCAGCAGGTTAGCAGGAAGCAGCTACGCAGAAATCGGCAGCGTTTTTTCCATAAAACGGCCGACATAATGACGCAAATGAGATTAGGTAAAAAAAGAGAAATAACCAGTTTTCTGGACGGTATTTTTATGCGCATACATAAATTTGAAAGGAGAAGGAAACCAATGCAAGTGTATACAAAGGAACTTGGGGACAAACAAATTCAAATTGCAGATTATCCTGGAGAAAAGGGTACAGTTATCGCTATCCATGGCTTAACGGGTACACATAAGAACATGAATTACTATGCGGAAGCGTTAAAAGGAGATTATCGGTTTATTGCCATTGATTTGAGAGGAAGAGGAAACAGCTCTCAGGCAGATGAGCACACCTCGATATACCGTCATGCAGAGGATATCATCCATTTAATCGAAGCAATGAATATCGAAAATCCAATTTTACTGGGCCATTCAATGGGCGCTTTTATTTCGATGATTGTGGCCAGTCAGCTGAAATCGGTGAGAGCAGTTGTACTGCTCGATGGGGCTGCTTCCATGTCCGATCAGCAGCGTGATATCGTCAAACCTTCACTCGGTAGGTTGAGCAAGCAATTTGATTCAAAAGAAAGTTACCTGGATGAAGTAAAAGGAATCTATCAACGGCTCGGAATTGAGTGGACACTCACTTTGCAGGAGGCGGTGGAATATGAAATTCATCCAGCAGGCAGCCATTGGGAGCATAAATCCGACGAACAAAAAATTCTCGAGGATTTTGAAAGTTTCTATTCATTTAACCCTGAGGAAATTTGTTCAAAAGTGGAATGCCCCACCTTGCTCGTTTATGCAAAAGGAAAAATCGGAGCATTTCCCCCTTTGTTTTTTGAGGAAGCCTACGATGCCACCAAAATACATACACGCCATCTCCAGAAAATGATTTCAGACTCTAATCATTACACGATGGTATTTGAAGAGAGAAAAGACATCAACCAGGCAATCAAAACATTTTTGGATACTATTTAAAGAGGGGGCAGGCACCATGAGTAAAGGATTGGCTTATTTTCAAGAAGTGTATGATGTCGTGCCAGGGTGGGTTCAAAAAATGCATGATTACAGCCCGGAGTCCCTGGAGCATTATACGAATCTGCGTGGAGGCATTATGACAGATGGGCGTTTATCAAGAAAAGAGAAAGATATTTTGTTAGTTGGCATAAATGCCGCACGCTTGTATGAGCGAAGTATGGTCTATCACACAAAAGGGGCGATTGAAGGCGGGGCCACTGTGCCGGAACTTGTGGAATATTTGCTTGTTTCTTATTTATATACCGGGGTACAGGCGCTGCAAACCGGAATGAAGTCATTGGATTACGCCCTCTCTTTAAAAGGAATGCATGTTCCGATTTTAAAGGAAGAATCTCCTGCTACAGAGCAACTGCTTCTTCACATCATTGAAAAAATGGGAGATGAAGATTCTTCTTTTGTACAAGCTGTACTGGCACTGGTTCAGTCAGGTGATAAGCAAGGATTAAAAGAAAAGATCGTCAGTGATTCCGCTGTATCCAAAAAATTAAAGCATTTATTAATAGCTGGCATCTATACAACAGAGTTAAAAGGGAGAGAGGCTGAGAAGTGGATGGCGAAGGCCAGGGAAAACGGAGCAACGGAAGAAGAGCTAGCGGAGGTAGGCTTGATCTGCCTTTTAACAGCAGGAATTCCAGCTTGGTTTGAAGCAAGTGATTCATTGATCGAAAAGTAAAAAATCGGGGGTGGGAAAATGACAAAGATCCATCATGATGTGGATACCGCTTTATCGAGTGTGAAAAACGGCCACACATTAATGGTTGGGGGATTTGGCTTAATTGGTGCTCCTCTTACACTCATTGATGGTTTAACAAAAAAAGATGTATCTGGGCTGACCGTGATTAGCAACAATTTAGGAGAGCCTGGAAAAGGTCTTGGGACCCTTCTGAGCCAAAAGAAAATAAAAAAAGCGATCGGTTCTTATTTTACAAGCAATCGTGAAGTGGGTGACGCTTATCAGCGGGGCGAAATAGAGCTGGAGCTTCTTCCCCAAGGGACGCTTTCAGAATCGATGCGTGCAGGCGGGGCTGGTATCGGCGGTTATTATACAAAAACAGGTGTTGGAACTGATCTTGCCAAAGGAAAGGAAGAAAGAGAAATCAATGGACAAACTTATTTATTTGAACCGGCTATCAGGGCTGATGTAGCATTGATCAAAGCGTGGAAAGCCGATACGCTGGGCAATCTTATTTATTATAAAACAGCACGTAATTTCAACCCTCTTATGGCCACAGCAGCTGATATCGTCATCGTGGAAGTGGAGGAGATTGTGGAGCCGGGCGAACTTTCTCCAGAGGAAATTGTCACCCCACATTTATTTGTGGATGGAATTTTTCTTGCCAGGAAACGATTAACGAAAGAAGGTGTGATCGATCATGAGTGACAAAAACCAACTCCAGGAATTAATTGCGAAACGGGCTGCACAAGAGCTGACTGGTTCCTGTGTGGTTAATCTTGGCATTGGAATCCCCACGCTCGTTGCGAAATTTATTGAAGATCCTACTGTTTATTTTCACACTGAAAATGGATTGCTCGGTGTAGCAGACGTTGAGGAAGATCAAATCGATCCGAACTTAGTGAATGCAGGGAAAATGCCAGTAGGAGAAACAGTTGGTGCATCGTTTTTTAACAGTGCCGAATCGTTTGCCATGATACGCGGCGGCCATGTGGACGTGGCGATTCTAGGCGTTCTGCAGGTTGATCAGACAGGGCAGATTGCCAACTGGGCAGTACCCGGGAAAAATATTATGGGCGTTGGCGGTGCGATGGATCTTTTAGTTGGAGCGAAAAAAGTCATTGTCACGACAACACACACATCAAAAGACGGAAAAAGCAAGCTGCTGAAAAAATGCACATTTCCGATAACGTCAACGAGAAGCGTCGATATGATTATTACGGAGCTGGCTGTGTTTGAAATCACGGACAACCAGCTGCGATTAATCGAGCTGATGCCCGATGTAACAATAGAAGAAGTAAGAGAAAAAACGGAAGCTGACTTTATTGAGTAGGGGATGGTAGACGTGAAAATCCATTCATTAGATGTATATATTATTGATTTACCCACAATCCGGCCCCACCATTTAGCGATGCATACAATTGTGACTCAAACCATTGTAATCGCTTGTATAAAAAGTGAGGATGGAATTGAAGGGTGGGGGGAGGTCGCGACGATTGGCGGCGCTTCCTACTCTGAAGAAAGTCCTGAAGCCATCAAATTGAATATTGAGAACTATGTAAAGCCGCTCATTATCGGTGAAAATCCAGTGAATTTCGATGCACTTTCCTATAAAATCAACCGATATGTTAAAGGGAATTATTTTGCAAAAGCATTGGTGGAGTCGGCAATGGTCGATTTAGTAGCAAAAACGTTGAACATTCCAGCTTATGAGTTATTTGGCGGGCAATGTCACGAATCTTTGCCCGTTGCCTGGACACTCGCAAGCGGGGATACCGCAAAAGATATTGAAGAAGCGCAAAATTGTTTAGCTGCTAAACGGCATAATATTTTTAAATTAAAAATCGGCAAAGGGAATCCGAAAACAAATGTTGCCCATGTCATTAAAATTAAAGAAGCAGTTGGCGATGCGGGCAGTGTCCGTGTTGACGTGAACCAGGCATGGGATGAGGTCACCTCTCTTTATTGCATTGAAGCGCTTCAAAATGGCGGCGTTGATCTGATCGAGCAGCCGCTCGTCCGTTGGGATAATGAAGGAATGTCCAGGCTGACATCCCGGTTTAAAGTACCCATTATGGCAGATGAGTCTCTCGGAACCGTACAGGAAGCCTATCAAATTTCAAAACTGAGAGCAGGTAATGTCTTTGCGCTAAAAGTGCCGAAAGCGGGGGGGCTGACGGCAACGAAAAAAGTAGCTGCGATAGCAGAAGCTTCCGGCATTCCAATGTATGGCGGAACCATGATCGAATCCTCATTAGGCACAGCAATTTGTGCTCAGCTGTATTCAACCATCCCGGAGCTGACATTCGGAACTGAATTATTTGGTCCGCTTCTTTTCAAAGACAACATTACAGTGAACCAAATTGAATATGAAAATTTTGAAATGAAAATTCCATCCGGCCCAGGGTTTGGTATGGAAATGGACAGAGAAAAAGTAAAGCATTACTCAAGAGATATCTAAACGGAATGGAGAGGGTTCAATTTGACGAATGTTGTGATTATTGATTCTGTTCGAACGGCGATTGGAAAGCTGGGTGGCGCGCTGGAAAATGTCCCTGCGGACTTTCTTGCTGCCACAGTTCTTGATGAGGTGGCCAAGCGGGCGGATATTTCAAAAGATTCCGTTGATGAAGTGATCATGGGACAAGCGAAACAAAGCTCCGATGCGTCCAATTTAGCCAGAGTAGCCCTTCTTCGTGCTGGATTTCCGGAAAAAGTGCCGGGTTATACGGTTCATCGGCAATGCGGTTCAGGCATACAATCCATCAATTCTGCGGCTCAGCAAATCCAATGCGGCTATGGAAAGATCATTGTGGCTGGTGGAGCTGAGTCGATGAGCACGGCCCCTTATTATCTTCGAAATGCACGCTTTGGTTTTAAATCAGGAAATGGACTGCTACTGGATCCAAATACGGAAAGCCAGCCGGGATCACAGCCAATCGAAGACTATGGAATGCTTACGATGGGCATGACTGCGGAAAATTTAGCGGACAAATATGGAATTTCCAGACTGGAACAAGATGAATTTGCTTTTAGAAGTCAAGAAAATGCGAAACGAGCCATATCAGATGGGACCTTTTCCCAGGAAATCATTCCATATGAGCTGAAAACGCGAAAAGGCGTTACAGAATTTAAAATAGACGAGCATCCACGAGAAACGAGCCTTGGAAAACTTACCCAATTAAAGCCTGTCTTTAAAGAAAATGGGTCCGTTACGGCAGGAAACAGCAGCGGAAGAAACGATGGAGCGGCGGCGGTTGTCCTTATGTCGGAAGAAGAAGCGAAAAGGCTGGGAAAAAAGCCGAAAGCGAGAGTGATTGCCCAAGCAGCGGCGGGCGTATCACCCTCTATTATGGGAATTGGACCTGTTAATTCAACGTTAAAAGCGCTTCAAACGGCAGGTTTAAAAAAAGAAGATATTGATGTAATTGAATTAAATGAAGCTTTTGCAGCCCAGGCGCTTGCCGTGATAAAAGAATTAAAGCTGGACATCAATAAAGTGAACCCTAACGGCGGTGCCATAGCAATGGGTCATCCAATTGGTGCAACCGGTGCCATTCTCGCAACAAAAGTACTTCATGAGTTAGAACGAACAGGGAAACGGTATGGGTTAATAACATTGTGTATTGCCGGAGGATTAGGAATTACTACTATCATTGAAAACACAAGGCTTTAATGAAAATATATAAAATAGGGCAGATGAACGTTGCAACACACGTAAGACCAATTATTGGCCGTATTACCATGAAGATGGAATTAGTGACCTCGATATTTGTTCGGGGTCATTTTCTATTAGCTAAGCTGCTGTCACACTGCCAATAGAGTAATTTAAGGAAGAGCATTAAACTTTTGTGATGGAAAACTGATACAGGACGATGGATCTGCCTTAAAACAGAACGGAGGATTAAGATGAATATCTTGGAAGCATTAACACAATCAGCGCCTTTCTTTCAAATGGTTATAAAAGGAGATGTAACGCTTGGAGTTGTAGATAAAGAGAGCCAAACGTTCTTATGTTATTTACCTTCAAAAAAGGTTGATTTCGGTATCAAAGAAGGGGATCCTGTTAATCCGCAAGACCAGAACGTGCAAACCGCGCTTCGTGGAGAAGTGGCCACAGTGACAGTTCCAGAGAATGTGTATGGCATACCTATTAATGCCACGGCTTTTCCTGTAACGGATGAACGGGGCAAAGTAGTCGGGGCATTAGCATTTGGGTTTCCCCTCGATACACAGCAAAAAATCGCACAATACATGGGAACTGTAAAAAGTATTATCGATTCATTACAGGATAAAGTCTATATTATCGCATCTCACTCAGAAGAACTTGCTGCAGCTAGCGAGGAAGTAAAAGGCCAGTCAAAAATAGCGCTGGAAGACTCGAAAAAAACACATTCAGTAATCGAATTTATCTGTTCTGTATCCAGACAAACAAATTTGCTGGGCTTAAACGCATCTATAGAAGCAGCTAGATCCGGGCAATACGGGGCTGGCTTTAATGTAGTGGCTCAAGAAATAAGGAAACTTTCTAGCGAAACATCACATGCCACAGAATCCATTGAAGAAGCGTTAAGAAATATTACAGGTAATATTAATAATTTGATGGAGAATATGACTCAAATTAATGGCGCTTCTAATGATCAGGCCAATTTGGTGCAGGATTTTAGGGTAATTATTGAAAAATTAAATGCTGTCAGCGATGAGATGAGTGCTTTTATGAAAGAAGTAGTACGCTAGCAGTTATGAACAAACGGGCAGCCTTTATTTTGATTTTTACCATGAATACATGGATAAAAGGAAAATAATGATTTGTTCCTGCAATGGAGTTTACTCATCACGACTGCCTGACATTCAGGACGCAATGCTAACGCTTGTTCTTCGTTCCTTTTATTACCATACACAAATGTACATAGTGCATAGTAAAATAGCGATATACCCTTCTTTTTTGTGGTTCCTTTATGAAATTATCCTTGTTAACATGAAATCAGAATGAAAGCGTTAACAAAAAAAGAATGAAGGGGAGATTTTAATGGATGGAAGAGAGTTAAGAAACTGTATGGGACATTTTGCTACAGGGGTTACGGTCGTAACATGCGATACTGAAGATGGAGGGACACACGGTTTAACTGCCAATTCTTTTACGTCAGTATCTTTGGATCCACCGCTTGTACTCGTTTCAGTAGACCGAAAAACGAAAGCGCTTCAATTTTTGAAAAATAACAGTTTTACCGTAAATATATTAAAAGAAGACCAGCAAGATACAGCGATGCATTTTGCGGGACGTCCGCTTGAGGAACCGCCATTCCAATGGGAAAAAGGGGAACTGTGCAACCGGTTCGAGGACTCTCTTGCATACGTTGAATGTGAACCTTGGGCAGAGTATGACGGCGGCGATCATGTGCTTTACGTAGGTAAAGTGAAAAATTTTCAATATAACGAAGGACGTCCGCTTGCTTACTACTGTGGAAAATTTTCAACAGTTTCACAAAAAATAAACGTATAAATAATCCGAGCGGAGGGGTAGAATGAAAGCTCATCATTTGCTTTTTGATAATGTAATAGATATAAATCCCCGAACTGGCACCATCAAGTTTAGTGACAGAAGAATGGCCCTTATGTCTGTAGAAGCTTTAGGTATCCTCCGCAGAGATTTAGTGAACACCCTTAGCATGGAAAGAGCAAAAGGGTTTTTAATGAGATACGGGTGGGCATGTGGCTCTAAAGATGGGGAAACGCTGGAAAAGATGTACGATTGGGACTCGAAGCAGGAACTTTTGCTGGCGGGTCCTTCTCTTCATACATTAGAAGGTATCGCGACAGTAGAACCAGACGTCATTGAGTTTACAGAACAAGACCTTCATTTTACCGGATTCTGGAACGAATCCTTTGAGGCAATCGAGCATGTCAACCACTATGGATACAGCAGTGACCCGGTGTGCTGGATTCTGATCGGCTATGCCAGCGGGTATTTGACAAGAACGTTCGGTAAAGAGGTACTGGTATATGAAGAAGTATGTAAAGGAAAAGGAGACGCGCATTGCAAGTTTGTCGCTAAAACATTTGACCCGAATGATGAGCGGCATCAGCAGGATTTACGCTATTATAAGTCTGAAACATTATTGTCTGAGTTAGACCGGGCTTATAGGGAAGTAAAGGAGTTAAACGAAAATATTATCGAATCTGACCAGGTCCAAAGTCGACTAACAGACCTGCTTCTGGAAGATAAAGGGATTTCAGAGACGGTCGGTTTAATCTCGGAAATCCTTCAAAAAAGTATTATTATCGATTATTTTCATGAAAAAATGGAAGGTTCTTTTTTATTCCCTGAAGACAAGGCAGCTTACGATAGCTGGAAAAGAAATGAGACGCCTCCAGACGTAAAGCAAAAACATATTGAAGCATTCCCTATCATCGTTCATAGTGAAAAAATTGGAAGAATGGTGGTAATCAGTGACAGAGCATTAGATAAAAAGGAAAAAATGATTATCAAACGGTCAGTAACTGTCTGTACCGTTCAACTGTTTCACCAGCAAAAGCTCACAAAGTCAATTTGGAAGAAAAAAGAAGACTTTTTTGAGGAACTGTTGAATAATAAAATAGATGAACCTACACTCCATAGGCATATGCATGTCTTTGATTTTAATCCTCATGCGCAAAACCGCATCTTGACATTGAAAGTAAATACAGATTCGAAAAAAGAAGTTATTCTTCACTATTTAAGTGTTGTTTTTCCTACTATTGATGTATTTTTAAAAGATCAATACATCATTCTCATTTTATCTGAAGAAAGTAACACGGACATGGAAACATTCACGTTGCAACTGCAAAATACCATTCAAGAAGAATTTAAGCATATTAAAATTTATATAGGTGTCGGCCGTACCGCTGACAACCTGAAAGACTTAGCCAAGAGTTATCAGGATGCCTGCCGGATATGTGATTTTATTCAGCTTGCTTATCCTGCTGACAGCAGAGCCTCTTATTATGAAGAATTAGAACCCGTTATCATGTTTTTAAAAGGGATTGATCAGGAAGAGTTAATTGATTTTTGTAATGAGACAATCGGAAAATTGGTTGAATATGACAATTCAAATCAAGGAAACTTAGTTATTACCTTGAAATCCTATTTGGATTATAACGGGAATCTTCAGCAAACTGCAGATGATCTTCATCTCTCTATTGCGGGACTTCGTTACAGGCTTGAAAAAATTGAATCATTCTGTAAAGCGGATTTGAAGACTGGGACAGGCCGTTTTAAATATCAGCTGGCAATACGAATTTATTTTGCCCTGCAAATTATTAACAATCGGTTGACTGGTTTTCAAAGTGTGAACTGATGAATTAAAAGAGTTGGGGGAAATAAGGACATGGGGACCATTAGTCGAGCAGACGTTACCGATGCTGCTGAAATTCTCGCGCTGCAGAAACTTGCGTATGTAAGCGAAGCTGAAATCTATGAAAATGACGACATTCAACCTTTAAAGGAAACACTTGACGAGGTAGAAACAGCGTTTAAGCATCATGTATTTTTAAAGTATGTACAGAATGGAAAAATCGTTGGATCCGTCAAAGCTATCGAAAAAGATGGAACATGCTATATAGGAAAATTGATGGTCCATCCAGACTGTCAAAATAAAGGGATTGGGAAGCAATTAATGAACGAAATTGAACAACAGTTTCCAAATGTCCGTTTTGAATTATTTACAGGCGGCAAAAGTACAAGAAATATTTCTTTTTATGAGAAACTTGGATACAAGAGGTACAAACATGAAAAGTCGCCTATCGAGGAAACCGTTTTTTTGTATATGGAAAAAATCAAAAAATAAGAGTGAAATACCAGCTTACAGAAAATAGATTGAGAAGCGATTAGGGTGTTGCAGCGAACATCTCCTATATTAGACAAAAACTGCCGGACATATAATTCGGACAGTTTTTTTTATCGGTGTCATTTGTTTTTTCAATGATGTCAACATTCCCCTTGCCAAAATAGTGTTTTCCTTTCGTTGTTTGTCTGCTGAAACCGCTTTATTATAAGACTATAGACAGAGACAATCAGTCACATGAAATAGAAAACAAAAAGGAAAGGGGTTTTTCAGATGAATCAACAGACAGAGCCTAAAGCAGATTTTCGTGTGAAAATTCAGCGGTTCGGCAGTCATTTAAGCGGCATGATCATGCCAAATATCGGTGCATTCATTGCATGGGGACTTATTACCGCATTATTTATTCCAACTGGATGGATTCCGAATGAAGACTTAGCGGCGCTTGTCGGCCCGATGATTACGTTCTTATTGCCAATTTTGATCGGTTTTACCGGCGGCCGCATTGTATATGATATCCGCGGGGGTGTCGTTGGGGCAACAGCTACAATGGGGGTCATCGTCGGGGCAGACATTCCGATGTTCCTCGGCGCGATGATTATGGGTCCTCTCGGGGGCTATGCGATTAAAAAGTTTGACCAGCTTGTGGATGGCAAAATTAAATCCGGTTTCGAAATGCTTGTCAACAACTTCTCTGCCGGGATTATCGGCGGGATTTTAACATTGATTGGCTACAAAGCGATTGGTCCGGTTGTTGTGACATTAAATAAAACATTGGCAGCAGGCGTGCAGGCGATTGTCGATGCAAACCTGCTTCCGCTGGCGAGTATTTTCATTGAACCGGCGAAAGTATTGTTCTTAAACAACGCGATTAACCATGGTATTTTAAGCCCGATCGGGATTGAAGAAGCCGCATCAGCGGGGAAATCAGTTCTGTTCCTTCTTGAATCAAATCCTGGTCCTGGTCTTGGAATCTTGCTTGCATATACGTTATTCGGAAAAGGGATGGCGAAACAATCCGCACCAGGTGCCGTGATTATCCACTTCCTTGGCGGGATTCACGAAATTTACTTCCCATACATCTTGATGAAGCCGATTCTTTTAGTCGCAGCGATTGCGGGCGGCGCAGCAGGTGTCGCAACATTCCTTTTATTTGATGTTGGTTTGTCAGCAGCACCGTCACCAGGCAGTATTTTTGCCCTAATGATTATGTCACCGCCGGGTAACCATCTTGGGGTGTTGGCAGGGGTTATTGCCGCAGCGGTTGTATCATTCCTCATTTCAGCGCTTGTGTTAAAAACGTCTAAAGCAACAGAAGAAGATGGATTAGCCGAAGCAGCTGCGAAAACATCTGCGTTAAAAGGAAAAGAAAGCCATGCAGCTTCTCTTGTGAAAACAGAAGAAACACCAGCAGCATCTCCAGTGACTCCAGCAGAAGGTCTGCCATCGAATGTAGAAAAAATTATTTTTGCCTGCGATGCAGGGATGGGGTCAAGTGCGATGGGTGCATCTATTTTGAAAAATAAAGCGAAAAAAGCAGCGCTTGATGTAAACATTTCGAATACGTCGATCAGCAACTTGCCGGCGGACGCGGATGTAGTTATTACTCACAAAGACTTAACAGACCGCGCCAAAGCAAAATTGCCAAATGCGTATCACATTTCCGTTGAAAACTTCTTAAATAGTCCGAAATACGATGAATTGATGGAACAATTGAAGAAATAACAAAAAGCAGCCCGCATAGGGCTGCTTTTTTGTGTGCCGAGGGGTATTGCTACCTCTGTAAAGATGACACGTTCATCATAAAAGAGAAAAGGCCGTCCCGACAACAAATCGGTTAGATTATCTGACGGAAAAAAGATTCATTGCCTGTGGGATAGCGATCGCTATTTATTTTTCAGAAGCCGATTTTTAATGTTAGCAGCAGCCATTCGTTGTTATACTAAAGGAGCAGGTACAGAGGTGAGAGAGGAGGAATGGTATGACGACTGAACAAACAAATTTACGGCTTGTGCTGACGGGTCTGCTGTTAGCCATTTTAATGGCGGCAATGGACAATACCATTGTCGCAACAGCGCTTGGATCCATTTTAGCCGATTTGGGCGGAGTTGAAAGCTACATATGGATTACATCCGCGTATGCAGTGGCTGTAATGGCGGGCATGCCGATTTTCGGAAAACTGTCGGATATGTATGGGAGAAAGCGATTTTTCGTCTTTGGTTTAGTGATTTTTTTAATTGGTTCCGCATTATGCGGCATTGCTCAATCAGTGCCCCAGCTTGCTGTGTACCGTGCGATTCAAGGGATTGGCGGTGGTGCGCTTTTGCCCATTGCTTTTACAATCGTGTTTGATGTGTTTCCGGCTGAGCAGCGCGGGAAAATGACCGGCATGCTCGGCGCCGTATTTGGCGCGGCAAGTGTTCTCGGTCCGCTGCTCGGTGCATTCATTACGGACACGATCAGCTGGCATTGGGTCTTTTATGTAAATATTCCGATCGGATTCGCTGCACTATTTTTCATTTTGCGCTTTTATAAAGAAACACCGAAGCATACGAAACAAAAAATAGATTGGACCGGGGCGGCAACACTCGTGATTGCAGTTGTGAGCCTTATGTTTGCGCTGGAACTCGGCGGAAAGGAATTTGCATGGGCTTCGTGGCAAAGCTTTTTATTATTTGGTCTATTTGGTTTCTTTATCATTGTATTTCTATGGGCAGAAACAAAAGCGGAAGAGCCCATTATTTCATTTTGGATGTTTAAAAACAGGCTATTTGCGTCCTCGCAAGTGCTTGCTTTCTTATATGGCGCTACGTTTGTAGGATTAACTATCTTTATCCCGATTTTTGTGCAGGCCGTCTATGGCGGCTCGGCGACAAATGCAGGCATTATTTTAATGCCGATGCTGCTTGGCTCTGTTGCCGGGAGTGGTTTTGCAGGCATTATGCAGGCGAAAATGCCGTACCGCCGTATTATGGTGATTTCCGTTGTGGCTTATGCGGTCGGAATGGCACTTATGTCGACGATTTCACCGGAGACAAGCCGTCTTTTATTGACGGTTTATATGGTAACGGTCGGATTTGGCGTCGGATTTTCTTTTTCGCTGCTGCCGTCTGCAAGCATGCACAAAATGGATTACCGGCACCGCGGTTCGGCGAACTCAACCAATTCCTTCTTTCGTTCACTCGGGCTGGCGCTTGGGATCACGATCTTCGGCTCTATCCAAACGAAGCTTTTGACAAGTGAGCTTGCCGCTAAACTGGGTGGAAGCACTGGAGCAGATTCGTTTGGAATTGAGAACGTTCAGACCGTTTTTCAACCGGAACAGCGCGCGCAAATTCCGGAAAATGTTCTTGAGGTGATTGTGAATGCAATGTCAAATTCGATATCGGCAACGTTTTTATGGTCCCTTGTCCCAATTGCGATTGCTGTAGCTGCTGTCTTTTTTATGGGCGATGAACAGCTGGAAGTAGAACGGAAAAGAAGAGAAAATGCTTAAATGGAGAGCCGCCTTACCTGTTTTTTTCATCAGACAGAAGGCGGCCTTTTTCAATGTTGGCAACAAGTCTTGTGCCGAATTGGCATTTTCGTTTTATTGAATATGCTTTACGACGGGTTTATGATGAAAAAAGAAGGAAATAATATTAAAAAGATGTCACAAGGGGGTGGGCGGCATGTATGTATCTGCTCGTGAACGGCTGATTTTGGATTTGCTTATTGACCGGGAAGAAGAAATGACGGTTAAAGATCTAGCAGATGACATCGATGTCAGTGTGCGGACCGTCCATCGTGACTTAAAAGGCATTGAGCAGATGATAGAAGCGTACGATTTAAAGCTTGTGAAAAAAGCGGGAGTCGGCGTACAGCTCGTTGGCGCAAAAGAGAAAAGAGATGAGCTGAAAATGGCGGTTTCTCACCTTTCTTACAGTGAGTATACGCCGGATGAACGCCAGACGATGCTGCTGTGCGCGCTGCTGGAATCGATTGAGCCGGTGAAGCTCGTATCCCTTGCTAACGACTTGCGCGTAACAATCGCCACAGTCAGTAATGATTTGACGAAGCTTGAAAAAACACTTAAGCAGTTTGGATTAACGATTGTCCGCCGGCGTGGGTATGGCGTAGAGCTTGAAGGAAGCGAAACAGCGAAGCGGCGCGCCATGAGTAGCATCATTGCGGAAAACGTGAATGAAGTGGAATTTTTATCCCTGGTAAAAGAAAGTATTCAAAAAAAAACACAGGATTCATCAGATTCTATTTCCGAGCGCTTGCTTGGATTAGTGGAGAAAAAGAAATTATTAATTGTTGAAAAAGTGGTCAAAGAAATTAACGCCGGTCTTCCGTATCCAGTGGCGGACAGCGCCTACATCGGACTTGTTGTCCATTTGGCGCTTGCGATTGAACGGATAGAGCGGGGCGGCAACATTCAAATGGATCGGGCCTACTTGAACCAGCTGCAGGCCGCGCCGGAATTTGATATTGCCCGGGAAATGACGGAGAAATTAAAAGCCGTTTTTCAAATGGATATTCCGGAAGCGGAAGTCGGCTATATTACGATGCATCTGCAAGGGGCGAAGCTGCGTCAGGACAAAGAGTATGTCTTAGAAGAATCAAGCTTCCAGGTCGCTCTAAAAGCAAAAGGATTAATCCAGTTCGTTGAAGAAAAGCTTGGGGTTGGGCTGCTGGACGACCAGTCTCTTTTTCAAGGACTCGTCGTCCATTTAAAGCCAGCTATGTACCGTATTAAGCAAAAAATGGGTATTACCAACCCGCTGCTTGAACGGATCCAATCCGATTACAGTGACTTATTTGCAATTGTTAAACAAGCGGTCCATCATGTTTTTCCATCCACTGATGTGCCGGATGAAGAAATTGGCTATCTCGTCATGCATTTTGGTTCAGCCTTGCCTGGCGCCAAGCCCGCCGGACCGTTAAAGGCGTACACGATTTGCTCAACTGGCATCGGTACATCAAAAATGCTAGCTGCACGGCTGCAGCAGGAAGTGCCGGAATTAACAAGCGTAAAAAACATTTCACTGTTTGAATTAAGCAACTTGGAATTAGACGATGATCTTGTTATCTCAACGATTCCGCTGCCAGATTTTGATCACGATCATATTGTGGTCAGTCCGGTGCTGACGAAAGAAGATTTAACGAAAGTACACGCTTATATAAGAAGGCACAATGCGATACCGGTTCAGACGGAGCGAACTGCTTTCAAACAGCCGGTTCGTTCATTTGACCAAATCGAAAAAACAGTGGGCAGCATTCAGCGTTATTCGGATGCGCTGCAAAACATTTTAAGACAGCTTTCCGTTACCCGTTCTGAGAAGAATGCAGCAGAAGAAGTGCTGAAGGAAGCCTGTACCGTGCTTTCGTCCATTCAATCGGAAGAGACAATCGTGCAGGCGCTGCTTCAACGGGAAAAGCTGGGCGGCATCGGGATTCCCGGGACAAAACTTGCTTTTTTCCATGCGCGCCACCCGGATGTTTTAACCCCTTCGTTTACGATGCACAGACTGGCAAAACCGGTCATCCTCGAAGGAATGGATCAACAGAAGATGGAATCGGACACGATAATTATGATGCTTTCACCGGATCCTTATCATGTGGAAGGGCTTGAGTTGCTGAGTATGATCAGTTCACTCATAATTGAAAGTGATGACAGCATCGCCTTGTTTCAGTCGGGACGGGAAGAGGAAATAAAAGAGTGGACGGCGACAAAATTAGAGACGTTTTTATATGAAAAAATAACAGAATTAAGGAGTGTTTAACATGGCTATTTTATCTGCTGAAAACATCGTATTAAATCAACAACTTGGATCAAAAGAAGAAGCGATTCGCGCAACGGGACAGGTGCTTGTGGAACGTGGATATGTGGAACCCGCTTATATCGAAAAAATGCTTGAGCGTGAACAATTGACGACAACGTATATGGGGAATTTCGTGGCAATTCCACACGGCACAGAAGACGCAAAAAGTGCAGTGAAAGAATCAGGTATTGCGATTATTCAAGTGCCAAACGGTGTCAGCTTTGATGGAAATGAAGTAAAGCTCTTAATCGGCATTGCCGGCAAAGGCGACGAGCATTTAGAAATCTTATCGCAAATCGCCATTGTCTGCTCAGAAGAAGATAATGTGCTGCAAATCGTAAATGCTTCTTCCAAAGAAGAAATTTTAGCGATGTTTGACGAGGTGAACTAATATGTTAGCTGTCCATTTTGGCGCAGGAAACATTGGCCGTGGCTTTATCGGAAGCCTTTTGTATCAGTCTGGGTATGAAACGTGTTTTGTTGATGTGAACAGCGAAATCGTCGACTTACTTAATGAAAAAGGCGAGTACCGGGTTGTACTTGCGGATGAATCCCACGAGGAGCTCGTTGTGAAAAATGTCCGTGCAATCAACAGTGCATCAAATGCTGATCAAGTCATTGAAGCAATCGCACAGGCAGACTTGGTGACGGCAGCGGTCGGGCCGAACATTTTGCCGCACATTGCCGGTCTTGTCGCAGAAGGACTGCGCAAACGGACAACATCAGTCAACGTCATCGCTTGCGAAAACATGGTCGGCGGCAGCACGCTGTTAAAAGAAAAAGTAATGGAGAAAATTCCGGCAGACGAGCAGGAAATGATTTTGTCCCTTACTGGATTTCCGGACGCAGCGGTCGACCGGATCGTGCCGAATCAGTCGAATGAAGATAAATTGATGGTCGTTGTAGAGCCATTTTATGAATGGGCAGTGGAAGAAACGAAAATTGTTGGCGAAAAGCCTGCTGTCGAAGGCATTACATGGGTGCCTGACTTAAAGCCGTATATTGAACGAAAACTGTTTACCGTTAATACAGGTCACGCGGTTGCGGCTTATTTCGGATGGCAGGCAGGTGCGAAAACGATCGATGAAGCACTTCAAAACGATAAAATTAAACAAGCGCTTGAAGCCACTTTAAAAGAAACGGGCCGCTTTTTAGTTGAAAAATACGGATTTGATGCGGCCGAACACGATCAATATATTGTGAAAATTATTGGCCGGTTTGCGAACCCGCACATTACAGATGACATTACACGTGTCGGCCGCGCGCCAATCCGCAAGCTTGGCGGCAAAGACCGTCTCGTCAGTCCGGCAAAGCAGTATGAACAATTAATTGGCGAGACACCGGTTTATTTGGCAAAAAGCATTGCGGCGGCCCTTTTATATGATTACGCACAAGATTCAGAAGCGGTTGAAGTGCAGGGAGAAATCGGTCGAAATGGTGTAGAGTCAGCGATTAAAAAGTTCACACAGCTCGATGAAGCAAATCCATTGTTTGCGGAAATCGTGAAACAATATGAATTGATCCGGGAGAACGGGATTTAACTTACAAAAGGATTGTCATAAAAGTAGAGGCTGACGGTCGAATAAATGCGGTTGATGGTCGGATTCTAGACTGCAGCGGTCGAATAAATCGGAATTCGACCATCAGGGAAGGGAATCCGGCCGTCTTGCTGTAAATGCAATAATGGAGCTGACTCATTTTGAGATAGCTCCTTTTTTCTTTTTTTCGGCCCTACTGGTGTTTATTCTGGTCCACTTTCTTCCCTCTCTATTTCCCCATATTTTCAGCAAAATCCATCTATGATATGATAAAAGAACTTCAAAACGGGAAGTGACTTCCATGAGGGTTGGAGGTCAACAAAAACGAAAATAGAGGTGACGAGTTTATTTATGTTTACACAACTGAAAAAAGAATGGTTCGGCAATGTCCGTGGTGACATTTTGTCGGGGATTGTCGTGGCGCTTGCACTGGTTCCGGAGGCGATTGCCTTTTCGATTATTGCGGGCGTGGACCCGATGGTCGGATTGTACGCGTCGTTTTCAATGGCCGTTGTCATTGCGTTTATGGGCGGACGTCCAGCGATGATTTCTGCAGCAACCGGGGCAATGGCGCTTCTGATGGTGACATTTGTAAAGGATCACGGGCTGCAATATTTATTTGCGGCGACGATTTTGACCGGTGTCCTGCAGGTGACGTTTGGCTGGCTGAAAGTGGCCCGCTTTATGAAGTTTATTCCGCGCTCCGTTATGGTCGGGTTTGTGAATGCCTTGGCCATCCTCATTTTTATGGCGCAGGTGCCTCATTTTGTCGGCATCTCAACGATGACATACGTATTTGTCGCGGCGACGCTTGCGATCATTTACATTTTCCCGCGCTTCGTTAAATCAATTCCGTCCCCACTTGTAGCGATTGTTGTCATGACAGTAATTGCAGTGTATGGCGGCTTTGACCTGCGGACGGTTGGCGATCTTGGGACAATTACGCAGTCTTTGCCATCATTTTTTATCCCGGATGTACCATTCAACTTTGAGACATTGTCGATCATTTTCCCGACTGCTTTGGCGCTGTCAATCGTCGGTCTGCTTGAGTCGCTCTTGACGGCATCCATTGTCGATGATATGACCGATACGACGAGCAATAAAAACCGTGAAGCACGTGGGCAGGGGATCGCGAACATCGTCACAGGCTTTTTCGGCGGCATGGCCGGCTGTGCAATGATTGGGCAATCTGTTATCAACGTGAAGTCCGGCGGGCGCGGCCGTTTATCTACCTTCGTGGCAGGGACATTTCTACTCTTTTTAATTATGGTGCTTGGCGGGGTGGTCGTGCAAATTCCGATGCCGGCACTTGTTGCGGTCATGATTATGGTGTCGATCGGCACATTTGACTGGTCGTCTTTAAAAGCGGTGACAAAAATTCCGATTACCGACAGCATTGTCATGGTTGTGACCGTCGTAACGGTTGTGATCACGCACGATTTATCAAAAGGCGTATTTGCCGGTATTTTACTAAGTGCGATCTTCTTTACAGCAAAAATTTCGAAAGTGGATGTCATTTCTTCACGCGAAGCCGATACACTAAATTACCGGGCATCCGGACAAGTCTTTTTTGCGTCCGTCACTGATTTTGTGGACGAATTTGACTATCAGCCGGAAGGAATTCAGCACGTGAACATCAATTTTTCAGAAGCGCACGTCTGGGATGATTCGGGTGTAGCGGCCATTGATAAAATTGTGCTGAAATACCGCGATAATGGCATTAACGTGTCCTTAAGCGGCTTAAATGAAGCGAGCTCATCGATGATTAAAAGGATGGCCGTTCATGACAAATCGGGCGGCAAGCTGTCCGGGCATTAAAATACCTGAGGGTGCATTGTATAAAAACAGTGCGCTTTTTGAACAAACAAAAGGGGGACATATGAATGAGGGGAAACATTTTGCTTGCATCTGACGGGTCTGATCACGCATTGCGCGCGACTGAAGAAGCGATTAAGCTGGCAAAAGGGCTAAAAAAAGAAATCGTTGTCGCGTACGTCGTTAACTTTGATCAATCGAAAAAAGACGTGCTGCACAGCGCCGGTTCTCTTGACCGTGAACAAAAGCGAAAAAAGCAGCTCCAAAGCACGGAACAAAAGCTGCAGGAAGCAGAAGTCGCTTACTCAATAAAGCTGCTTCATGGTGTCCCAGGTCCGGCAATTGTCGAGTATGCAAATGAAAACGCTGTTTCGTACGTCGTGCTCGGCAGCCGCGGCTTAAATGACCTGCAGGAAATGGTGCTCGGCAGCGTCAGTCATAAAGTGGCAAAACGTGCGCAGTGCCCGGTTTTAATTGTGAAATAAATGAAATTCTTTGTGAGATAATCTGACGACGAAAAAGATTCTTCTCTAAAAATATGGTAAGATCTTCTTACTAAGTGAATACCTAAACATAAAAAGCGCTTTGCACAGACTGGACCCCTGCCAGTACTGATGTTAAAGCGTTTTTTATAGATGGAGAAACTATGAGTGAAAAGCTGTTATCAGGTCCTTTGTTCGCTGTCATTTTATCAGGAAATAACTACCACGAAAATTATTCGCCTCTCCGGTCATTCTAAACAGTAATGACTAAAAATACGGGGAGATACCATGCTAAAAGAAGCGATCTATCACCGGCCGAAAAATAACTTTGCTTACGCTTATGATGAAAAAACGATCCACATTTTGCTGAAATCCAAAAAAAAAGACCTGGATCAAGTGGAATTAGTGTATGGAGATCCTTATATATGGAAAGATGGCGCGTGGCAATATACAACAAAAGAAATGAAGCTTTCCGGCTCAGATGAATTATTTGATTACTGGTTTGCGGCTGTGGAGCCTGACTTTCGCCGCCTTCGATACGGGTTTACATGCAAAGACCAAACAGAATCAATCATTTATACGGAAAGAGGCTTTTATAAGGATGTTCCAAAGGATAGCGGCTTTTTCTTCGCTTTTCCGTTTTTGCATGCGATCGATACATTTAAGCCGCCTGAATGGGTGAAAGAAACGGTGTGGTATCAAATTTTTCCGGAGCGGTTCGCCGATGGAGAACCGCGTTTAAATCCAGATGGTACAAAACCTTGGGGAACTTCTCCGGATAGAACCAGCTTTTTTGGAGGAGACTTTCAGGGAATTTTAAAACGGCTCGATTATCTTCAGAAATTAGGCGTCAACGGTATTTATTTTACACCTGTTTTTCAGGCGGAAACGAATCATAAATACGATACAACCAATTATTTGGCTGTTGATCCGCAATTTGGCGATAAATCATTATTAAAAAAGCTTGTCAAAGAATGCCACAGAAGAGGAATAAAAGTGATGCTCGATGCCGTATTTAACCATAGCGGCTATTGTTTTGCGCCTTTTCAGGATGTGCTGAAAAATCAGGAGAAGTCGAAGTATAAAGATTGGTTTCATATTCACCGGTTTCCGCTGCAAGAGGGATCGGTTCTTCATTATGACGCATTCGGTTTTGAAAAAGCGATGCCAAAGCTCAATACAGAAAATCCGGAAGTAAGAAAATATTTGCTTCAAACCGCTGTGTACTGGATAGAAGAATTGGATATAGATGCGTGGCGACTTGACGTTGCCAATGAAGTAAGCCATGATTTCTGGCGTGAATTCCGCCGAACGGTGAAATCCGTAAAGCCGGATGTGTATATCCTCGGTGAAATCTGGCATGATTCCATGGCATGGCTTCAAGGTGACCAATTTGATGCGGTGATGAATTACCGATTAGCAGACGCGGTAGTGGACTTTTTTGCGAAAGGAAAAGCAGCAGCCGATCAATTTAGAAATGAAGTGGTCCATCTGCTTCATTCTTATCCTTTATCTGTAAACGAGGCAGCTTTTAACTTACTGGGCAGTCATGACACACCCCGAATTTTAACCGTCGCCAATGAAGACAAAGCGCGTTTGAAATTAACATTTTTATTTCATCTTTCTTTTATTGGCACGCCATGTATTTATTATGGTGATGAAATCGGGATGACAGGTGAGTCAGACCCGGATTGCCGAAAATGTATGATCTGGGAGGAAAGCGAACAAGATCGCGATTTATTTCATTTTGTGCAAAAATTGATTGCGCTGCGCAAGGAAATTCCGGCCTTTCGAAACGAGGGAGACTTTGCCTTTCTCGATCTGCATCCTCATATTATTAGCTATACACGAAAAAACGAAGAGGAAACGCTGCTTTTTATGATCAATCTGACCGAGCAGCCTGTTGAATTCAGTTTGCCTGAGTATTTTAAAGAAATGAAAGATATATGGAACAGTCATTCACCAGTATCTTCTTCCGTGGTCATTCAAGAAAAAGGATTTATCATTCTTTATAAAAACCAGTGAATAACAAAAAGGGAGGTCTCAATAAACGAGACCTCTTTTTTATGATTTATTCATCGGGATGAGCTGCCCGGCAGAGCGAAATGAACATGCAACGCGCTGCATTTCAGAGTGTAGACAAATAAAACCTTTTGTCGACATATCTGTTTTTCTTATTCATCATTGTTCTTTAGTTATTGCGGTTTATGGCTTTCTGATTGGAGCCGAAATGCGGCGGGCTCGCGACTTCGCGTTCCGCGGGCATGCGCTGAGCTCGTTTCCGTCGCTGCGCGTCTCCACCGATCTCATCTGGCCTGCTAGTCCCGCAGGAGTCTTCGTCGCGAGCCCGACGCCGCTGTTTTTATAAGAGCAGCGCCGGTTCATGCGGGCATGCTCCGCTGGGGGCAGCGCCGAAACGGGACCGTTACGATGCCCAATCGTTTTTCACGAATAAACGCCAGCCAAAAAACGGCATGAAAGTTTGCTGCTCTTCCAAAAAAAGGGGTGAAGCAAAACGGACGCAGACTCCTGCGGGAAGAGCAGTGAACGTGAGACCCCGCAGGAGCGGAAGCGACGAGGAGGCTCACGCACTGCCCGCGGAAAGCGAAGTCCTTTTTGCTTCACCTATCGGCCCTTTCAAAAAAAGACTGACGACTTTTTCGACAGTCTCAAACAAGTCTCTCGTGTATGAGAGACTTGTTTTCAACACCGATATTTCCCGAGAAATGTATAGTGAAACTCATGAATAATCCCGGTTATAGTACCGGTCACAAAATTAATTAAAAATAAATACCCCCAAACTTTGCTGATTTTTTATAGCGCTGGTCCCCTTTCAAAAATTAAAATCTATAGGGATGACGGGAAAATTAGAAGTCTTTTACCGTTTTTTACGAACTATATTTCGCTGTTTAAAAAAGAGAGTAAATTCTGAAATTATCGGGAAAAGTGTGTATAATCGTTGTACAAAGAAGTTTGAAAGGGGTTACGGGGGATGATTGAACGGCTGCATCATGAAGAAGAAGCGACAGCGGCAGAAATTTTGGCTCTGCAAATTCCTGCTTATAAAGTGGAAGCGTCATTAATTGGATTTGACGGCATTCCACATTTAAACGACACAGTTGAAATGATTAAGAAAAGTGATGAAACGTTTATCGGGTTTTTAACAGAAGGCGAGCTGTGCGGATTTCTTTCCTATAAAGACGAAGGCGCCGCCGCTTTTATTCACCGGCTTGTTGTCCATCCGGGCCACTTCCACGAAGGCATCGCTTCGAAGCTGATCACGTTCTTTTTGCAGGAAGAATCGGAGGGGCGGGATGTAAAAGTGACAACTGGGGCGAAAAATGAGCCCGCACGTAATTTATACAAAAAATTCGGGTTTGAAGAACTGGACATGTTTTCACCAGAGCCGGGCATTGATCTCGTTTTGTTGGAAAAAAATCATAATTAAACGTGTGTTGCTCGTATTTTCACAATGAAATAGTGTAAAATAAAGCCGTATGAAATCTTTATGATCAGAAAGGCTGGAAGATATAGATGTCATTAACCAATCATGGAACGATCCCTGTTGCTGTTTCCGCACGCCACGTGCACTTGTCACAGGAACATTTAGAAATTTTATTTGGAGCAGGCCACGAGCTTACAAAACGCGCTGACTTGTCACAGCCGGGCCAGTTTGCGGCGGAAGAAACCGTCACAATTGCCGGCAAAAAAAGTGAAATCGCCCGCGTCCGTGTTCTTGGCCCTTGCCGTCCGGCGACTCAAGTAGAAGTAAGCTGGACAGACGCGATGAAGCTGGGCGTCCGTCCGCCGCTCCGTGAATCAGGTGACATTAAAGGATCCGAAGCGGTAACAATCGCAGGTCCTGCCGGTACGGTTGAACTTGAAGAAGGACTAATCATCGCACAGGCACATGTCCACATGACAACAGCTGACGCAAAAGAATACAACGTTGAAAGCGGCCAAATCGTTACTGTTGAAGTAGGCGGCGACCGCCCGATCGCATTCCGCAACGTTGTCATTCGTGTATCCGACAGCTACGCGCTTGAAATGCACATCGACACAGACGAAGCCAACGCCGGCTTTATTTCTCAAGGTGCAAAAGGTGACATTTGGGCATAAGTGTTTAAAAAGAAAGATGTCTTCCATGAGATGGGAGGCATCTTTTTTTCATTGGTTTAATGGATTCATGTACTAGAATGGCTGTACGCACATACTTCTTCATAGTATGAAATAAAATGAAGAGTTCTTTCTTCGTATGTATGCCGAATGTGCAGTGAAAGGCTTATATATTTGCAGCAGCGGGGAAAATAACAAGAGGGAGGTGAAGTGATGGGTGCAGCCAAACAAATGCTGACCCGTTTTTTTGGGGAGCGTTTTTACGACCAGGCGGCGCAGACAGCGTACTACTTGCTGCTGTCCGCTATTCCATTTATTATTTTCATGCTTTCATTAATCAGCTTTTTTCCAGTCGATCAAGAAGCCATTCTGGAGTTTGTCCGCCCATATGCACCAGGGGAATCGTTCACGTTAATCGAAAAAAATGTGAATGCTGTACTGTCTGCAGGAAAAGGACAGGTGCTCTCGCTTAGTTTAGTGTCGACATTCTGGCTGTCATCAATGGCGGTACAGTCACTGGGCCGGTCATTAAATGATGCAAACGGCATTGAGCGGAATCTGCCTTTTTGGAAAGGGCTTTTGCGCGACTTTGGTGTGACGCTCATTTTTATGGTCATGGTGCCGCTGTCGCTCGTAATCCCACTAGTAGAAAGGGTTTTGCGGTGGATTGCTGCCCATTCTGTTGCGATTGAGCATTGGTCCGAGTGGCTGGACATTTGGACGATCGCCCAGTGGGGAATTGGTTCACTGTTTTTGTTTGTCTTTTTTATCGCCTTTTATAAAATCATTCCAAATGAGCGGCAAACGATTCAATTTGTCCTGCCGGGTGCTGTTTTTGCGGCGCTTGGCTGGCAGATTGTCTCCTGGCTGTTTGGCACATATGCGTCAGCATTCAGCTACACGCGTCTGTACGGCCAGCTCTCGGGGATTATCGTGCTCGTCCTTTGGTTTTACTTAACGGCTGTTGTCATATTGCTGGGTGGGCTGCTGAATGCGGAAAAAGGCCGGAAGTAGAAAGGGCTCTTGCCGCTGGCAGGAGCGGAAAATAAAATTTTGGGGCGGTTTCTACTTCGCTTGGGGCGGAAAATATTTATATCGGCCCAGGCACACAACATTCCGCCCCAAACTGCAATATTGCGGCCGGAAAATGAAAAAGGGCGGTCTCAAATGATAGTGAGACCGTCCTTCTTTACGTATTGTCGCTCAAAAATGAAATACACGTTAAGTAATTTCGATTCAAATACGTTTGCCTCATCATTTCTTTGCTCTCCGCAAATCCTTCTTCAAGCAATTCCTCAAATTCTACATCCGTTTCAAACGAATGAACGAGAAGCACGGACTGATCCGTCATGGGCAGCGCAATCCCCATTACATGCACGGTGCTCTCTTTTTCAACATGCCACTTCGACTGATCGCTCCAGCATGTATATAAACCATCCGGCGTCTGGTGCCCGGCGAAAACAAACGGCTGCTTCCATTTTTCTAATGTATCACGGACAAAGGGTTTTGCTGTCAGGGTGAGCTGTTCTTCGATATAATGAAGCCATAAAGAATCGTTTTGAATCATGGCATACCATTCGTCAATCGCGGATTCGACCGCATCGTGTGTTACATACGTGCTGAGAAGCGGAATCCACATATGGTAAAGCTGTTCGCGTTCGTTCTGGTCCGCGTGCTGATCCATAAATCCCGCAAAGCCGCCGAGAATCGCAGCTAGTTCGCGTTCATGAAGAGAGGTAACAGTCAACGTAAAAATCCCCTTTTAGATTGATTATACGGGAGGCGATGAGGGAAATGGGCAAAAATGTTTTATATATTGCGGCGAGCCTTGATGGATATATCGCAAGAGAAGATGGCTCGGTCGACTGGCTGGATGATGTGGAAGGTGACGGGACCGACAACGGCTATCTCGCTTTCTATGAAACGATTGATTCGCTCCTAATGGGGCGGGGCACGTATGAAAAAGTACTGGAGCTGACCGATGATTTTCCGTATTCCGGGAAAAAGTGCTATGTGCTGTCACGAACGATGAAAGGCCGGACCGAAGAAATAGTGTTTACGGATGAACCGTTGCCGGATGTGCTGGAGAAAGCGGAAGGAACAGTCTGGATTGTCGGCGGCGGCCAGGTCGTGAAAGAATGTCTTGCGTATGATCTGCTTGATGATGTACATATTGCCGTCATTCCGAAAGTCTTGGGCAGAGGCATCCCCTTATTTCCACCGGGAACAGAAGCGTCGTTCTCACTCGTTGATGTTGAAAGAATCGGGGACATTGTATCCATTCACTACAAACGAAAGGACTGACAAGATGGCGAAAAAGTGGCTGGCAGCACTCGTATTATTGACAGGATGCGGTGTACAGGAGCCGGAACAGCCGGAAAGTGAAAGCATTCAAGCAGAGGCAGAAAATTTGGATATTCCATGGTCCATCGAGCAGAATGAAAACACTTTTTATATTTCTGAACGAACCGGTACGATTGCCAAAGTGGAGGACGGCGAAGTGGAGCATCAGCCGGTTGATTTGACCGCTCCACTGTCAGAAGCGGCAGAAGCCGGGCTGCTTGGTTTTGTGTTAAAGCCGGATTTTAAAGAGTCCAATCAAGCGTATGCGTATTATACGTACGATAAAGATGGGGAGCCATTTAATCGAATTGTTGTGCTGGAACTGCACGGAGATGAATGGCGTGAAACGAACATTATCTTAGACGGCATTCAATCCGGCAATGTCCACCATGGCGGCCGTTTGGAAATCGGGCCGGACAATAATCTGTATGCCACGATTGGTGATGCCTCCGATCCAGAAACAGCGCAGGAACCGGATTTATTAAACGGGAAAATTGTCCGGGTGGATGAAGCAGGTAAGGCTTCTGTTTACAGTCTTGGCCACCGGAATCCGCAGGGCATTGCCTGGTCAGATGACGAAATGATGTATGCAGCTGAGCATGGACAGTCCGCTAATGATGAAATCAATATCATTGAAGAAGGAAACAACTACGGCTGGCCGGACATTGAAGGGATGGAAGAAGCGGAAGGGCTTGTAGCACCGCTTGCCACATCCGGCAGCGACGAGACGTGGGCTCCGTCGGGAATGGCCTGGCATAAAGGGGAGTTGTACGCAGCGTCACTTCGAGGAGAAGCAGTGCTGAACATTGATCCCCAAACAGGTGAGGTCAAAAAAGAAATAGAAGGCTATGGCCGCATCCGCGATGTATTTTCCGACGGAGACAGCTTGTATTTTGTCACGAACAATACGGACGGACGCGGGAATCCAGCTGATGGCGATGACAAACTGTACCGGATTGTAGAGTAAGAATCGCACCGGTTCGGGGCAGAGTTGCACGAAAATCGGCTGAAATCGCACGAAACGGGGAAACTTGCACCAAGCCGGGACAAAATTGCACGACATCATAAAAAGTCGCACTCGGTCCTCCTCATAGGCAGAATAGTTGCGGCTTGTCCTTTTTCCTCCTACTCTTAAAGAAAAGGAGTGGGGAAGATGAAAGTAGAAATTTGGTCAGATTTTGCGTGCCCGTTTTGCTACATCGGCAAGCGCCGGTTTGAAGAAGCGGCGGCGCAATTTGATGAGAATATTAAGGTGGAATTCCGCAGTTTTGAGCTAGATCCGCAAGCACCGAAAAAAGCGGATGAAGACGTTCACAGCATGCTGGCGAAAAAATATGGAATGACCCGCGAAAAAGCGAAAGCGATGAATGACCAGCTGACGGCGCAGGCAAAAGAAGTGGGCCTTGAATACAATATGGATACACTTATTTTGGCAAATACACACGATGCACACCGCTTGTCTCATTTTGCGAAAGAAAAAGGGAAAATGAATGAATTTACCGAGCGTGTATTAAAAGCCTATTTCACCGAATCGAAACACATTGCGGACTTTGATTTGCTGGCTGGCTGGGCGGAAGAGGCTGGACTTGTCAAGGAAGAAGCAATGGATGTCCTTAAAAGCGGCAAATACAGCGACCGCGTCCGTGCCGATCAAGAAGAAGCACGTGAAATCGGGGTAGAGGGCGTGCCATTTTTTGTTTTTAACGAAAAGTATGCGGTCTCCGGTGCGCAGTCTGTTGAAGCATTTAGCCAAGTGCTGGAAAAAGTTGCAGCAGACGAGCAGGTGACAGCCGGGAAAACAGAGTGGTGCCAGGAAGATGACTGTACGGATGTTGACAGCGAAGATTGAATTTAATAAAAAAAGAGTAACTGTTTCCAAAATGAACGTAAAACAGGATTGTTACTGGTAGGCAGGCAAAACCTGAATTTGTGCTGGGGTGTATATTACCCGCGGACAAATTCAGGTTTTTTTGTTTTGATAAGGCGGGGGTGTAGTGGGCCTGATGGAGATTAAAAAGGCATTTAACAATAATATTGTGCTGATGCAAAATAACGAGGGACAGGAAATGGTTGTAATGGACCGAGGATTGGCATTTCAAAAAAAGCGGGTGAAACAATCCGACAAGGTTGAAAAGACACTTAACTGTCCAGTCTCAACGAACGAAAAAGTGTATTTAACGATTCATATTCACCGCGTCACATCGAGACAGGAATTAAACCGGCAAGGCTGATTTAAAGCTCAAACAACCCGGGCGCAATGGACCGTGCACAATGAATGCCGCTTGCCGTTGCACCAATTGTGCCGCCGCCCCACTCTAAAGATGCCTCCAGTAATGTCACATCATGGCCGGTTTTTGCTAAAAGCGCTGCTGCTGTTAAACCGCCAATGCCGCCGCCGATAATAAGTGTGTGCACAAAAATCACCTCTTTTCTTTATTTTGTGAAAAGAACGATCATTGTGCAATTTTGAATTTGTTTTGAAAGGAAGAACTTTAAATGAAATATGCGTTGCTAGGGGATCTGCATTCAAACGTGGAGGATACAAAAGCGGTGCTCGATCAGATCAATCGTTACGCACCAGATGCAAAAATAATCGGGCTCGGTGATTTATACGAATGCAACATTGGAAAACGGAAAGCGGAAACAGCGAGGGATCTTCCAATGAAAAAAGCAGCACATATGCCGAGAGGTTTTGCTTCATTATTAACATTTCCGTCTGTGCGAGGAAATCAGGAAGAGCGGATTATGCTCGTCACCGGCCGCGAAGACTTCGAGCATTTGCCGGAGAAAATGATCATTGATGGGGCGGTCATTATGCACGGCCATCAATGGAAATGGACGAAGGGCTGGCTTCCGGTTCTGCCGAAAACAGACCCGCCGCTCCTGATTTTCGGGCACAGCCATGTGGCAGGGCTGTACCGGAAAAAGAAGCGGCTGCCCATGGAATATGGGGAGCCGGTTTTGTTAAAGAAAAAACGATACGGTATTAACGCTGGCGCCGTCTGGGGCGCACGCGAATGGGTGCTGTATGATTCTGCTGCGCGGACCGTTACATTTATGAAAGCAGGATTAGCTTAATTGACTAGTATTTCAAAGGGCATTCATTTCTGAGCAGCCAATGAAGCTCATAAGAAAAGCTTTATCGTTTCGTTTGGTTTTGGCAGAAAGCTTTTCTAAATAACAAAAAAACACGCCAAAAGGTTTGACGTGTTTTTTTGTTATGTGTCAATAAATCTTTTAAATTTCTGTGTTCATCCTGCAGGAAATTATAGCAACATTCTTCTGTCAGAATTCAGCTGAATTTCTTGCTTTTCTTCCTCATTTTGCTTACTTTTCTTAATTTTTAAATGATAGGCAGCATAACAAAGCAGCATAAACGGAATCCCGCAATAAAGTGCCATCCGTTGTTCGGCATTAAAAGCCATGCTTATCAAAACCGTACAATTTAACAGCAGGCCTAACAGCGGCAAAAATGGATAGAGAGGGGCTTTGAATTTTAAATCTTCTACTTTTCCGCCTTCACGAATATATTTTCTTCGAAAGGCAAGCTGTGAAGCACTAATCGCAATCCAGCCTACCTGCGCACCAAGCCCGGCGATAGAAAGAAGCCAGACAAACACGGTTTCCGCTGCAAAAAAGCCGGAAAGCAAAGACAAAAGGGCGATACCAAGTGTTAAAAGCAATGAATTCATAGGGACGCCCTTTTTATTGACTTTAGCCAAAGAAGAAACAGCCATTCCTTCTTTTGAAAGAGCATAAAGCGTACGGGATGCTGCATAAAGACCAGAATTTCCAACAGACAAAAGGGCGGTTAAAATAACAAAATTCATAATATCAGCAGCATAAGGAATACCGATGCTGTCAAACACTACTACAAAGGGGCTTTCCAGCACACCTGCCTTATCTGATGGGATCATGCCCGCCAATACAAAAATAGATAAAATAAAAAAGACAAGTGTACGCCAAACCGACTGCCTGATTGATCGTGGAATGGTTTTTTCCGGATTTTCGCTTTCCCCGGCTGCAATCCCGATTAATTCGGTTCCTTGAAAAGAAAAGTTGACGGCGATCATCGTAATAAGCAGCGCAGAAAGACCATTGGGCAGCAATCCATCTGACATGTAGTTAGAGAGCAAAGGCGCTTCCTGGCCGTCTTTCATATCAATCAAGCCAAACATCGCGGCACCGCCAAGAATAATAAAGAGAATAATAGCCACAATTTTAATGCTGGAGAACCAAAATTCTGCTTCTCCAAACGCTTTAGCGGACAAAGCATTTAAGATAAATAAAATTCCGGCAAAAAGAGCGCACCAAATCCAGGTTGGTGTATCAGGAAACCATCTGCCCATTAATTGGCCAGCTGACAAAAATTCCAACGCTACGGTTACAGCCCATCCCAGCCAGTATATCCATCCAACTGTAAAGCCAGCAGCCGGCCCGATGAACTTAGTCGTATATGTTTGAAATGAGCCGGAAACCGGCATGGCAACGGCAAGCTCTCCTAAGCACACCATCGTTAAGTACATGACAAAACCGCCGACCATAAAAGATAGGACAGCCCCTCCAGCTCCAGCTTGGCTGATCGTATAGCCGGATCCAAGAAAAAGTCCTGTCCCAATCACGCCGCCAAGCGAGATCATGAATAAATGCCTTGTTTTCATCGTTCGTTGAAGCTCTTGATTACTAGGTCCTTGCATAAGATGTCCTCCTTTTATTTTTCGTATGAAATCGCTTTCAACCTAAACTTCCATTATATTTATCCTTGCAATTTTGATGCCAACTGATTATCTTCTTTTAAAAACCTAAGTTACAGGACTTGTCCTTTTTTGTAAATAAAAAAAGCAAAAAAAATTTGCTTTTTTAAAAAAAATTTTGCATTCATATGAAGAAATTAAATGCCGAGCCAAAACAAAACAAGCGGAATCGTCACAATGCTTAAAAGAGTTGTGATCAGCGTGGTAAACGAGACAAGATCGGGTTCTGTGCCGTATTGAATCGCAAACATGGTCGTATTTGCCGCGGCAGGCATCGCCGCCAAAAGGATCATAACGTCTTTTAGTAAATCATTCACCGGTATAAAGGCTACGATTGCTACAGCGAGAAGGGGCGACACAATCATCCGGATAACCGCAACCGCATTCACGTATTTATAAGCAACCCGTTTTGTCGCGATAACAGCCAGCTGCATGCCAAGAACAAGCATCACTGTTGGAATCGATGCATCGGCAACGAGACTGATCGCATCCATAAATGTAGGTGGGATATGAACGTTTAACAGCTGAAGCACAACCCCAAGGATCGCGCCATGCAAAACCGGCATGCGGGCTACACGGCGCAGCGACTGCTGGAGTGATGTTTCTTCTTCGCCGCCGAATGACGCCGCAAACAAGCCGATCGTGTTCATTAAAAAAGCTTGAAAGACCATAATAATAACGGCATAATCAAAACCGGCCGCACCAAATGCGAACAGTACTACCGGCGCTCCATAATTGCCGCTGTTCATAAATACGCCGCCGAGAATCATGGCGGACATCTTTTGACGCGTCGCTTTCATGAAAAAGCCGGTAATCAGCACAACAATGATCAACGCAAACGATAAAATAAGGCAAAAAACGGTTATGTATACATATTCCATCGTTAATTCATTTGCGTAGAACGTACGAAAAGCAAGAAAAGGCGACATTAAATAAAGCGCAGCCATGGAAATCGACTTAATGTCGAACCCAATCCATTTTTGGCCAATATAACCGGTTAAAAAAATAAGAAATGCCGGTAAAACAATCATTAATAAATCCAAATCGAGGTCATCTCCGTCCTGCTTTTAACTATCTTTCTATCATACCAAAACTATTTTACACAAAACAGGTAGATTTCCAGGGGTTTCTGTAGGTGAATGAAATAGATTCGTGTACAATCAATGTATGAGTTTTCATAAACAGGATAAAATCGTTTGAACAAACCGACTAGTCGGTAAAAAATAAGTAGTGGAGGCATATATGAGTGAAACAAAAGAAGTAAAAGTTGTAACGGCGGATCCGTCGGCAATCGGGCTCTTTGGGCTAGCCATGGTCACACTCGTCGCTTCATCTCAAAAACTCGGCTGGACAGACGGCTTGTCCCTTGTTATTCCGTGGGCGATTTTTCTTGGCGGCATCGCCCAATTTTACGCGTCAATCTTGGATGCGAAGCTGAATAATACATTTGGTGCGTCCGCGTTTGCGGCGTATGGCTTGTTTTGGATGGGCGTCAGCTTGTCGTGGCTCATGAACCTGGGTGTGTTTGGTTCGATTCTGCAGGAGAACGCAGATATGCACCAGCTCGGTTTTGCGTTTGTTGGCTATCTTATTTTTACTCTGTTCATGACGATCGGCGCACTTGAAACGAATAAAGTGCTGTTTATCATTTTCTTTTTGATCGATTTTTTGTTTATCGGGCTGTCGCTCAGCTCGTTTGGCATTATGGAACACGCGATGCATCAGCTGGCGGCGTATTCAGAACTGCTGATTTCCCTTTTTTCTTTTTACGGTGCAGGCGCTGCTGTGCTGAACAAGCATTTCGGACGCGAATTTATTCCCGTCGGCAAACCGTTTGGTATTATCAGAAAAGGGTAAAGAATGACTCGCCGGTGTTTGGGCCGGCGGGCTTTTTTTTATGGAAAGAAACGGCTATAATGGGGGCATTGACAACGATTGGGGTGATTCGGTGGATGCCTTGCTTGAAAGACAGTATGACATCATGGACGTCAGCCTGCTCGCAGGGAAAATTATGTTAGAGAGCGGAGCGGAAACGTACCGGGTAGAGGATACGATGATGCGGATTGCGCTGTCGTATGGCATCGAAGAGTCACACAGCTTTGTGACACCAACCGGTATTATGTTTTCGATCGAAACAAAAGAACCGACGAAAACGAAGTTGATGCGGATTTCCAGCCGGACGACGGATTTATATAAAGTAAGCGCGGTTAACGCGGTCTCACGCCGAATCAGTGCAGGGGAGTTAACCGTTTCAGAGGCGTATAAAGAGCTGAAGTCCATTCAAAAAGCGCCGATGTTTTTTTCATTTTTGATCCAGGTAGCGGCGGCGGCTTCAACGAGCGGCTGTTTTGTTATTTTACTGAAAGGGTCATGGGACAACGTTCTTCCAGCGATGCTGGCTGGGGCGCTTGCTTATTTTCTTGTTTTAAAAGTGGCGGAGATTGTGCCAACCATGTTTTTCTCGGAATTTATCGCAGCCCTCGCCGGCGGGACAGCTGCCTACTTTCTTTTTCAAATGGGGCTTGGAAGCGACTTGGACCGGATTATCGTTGGAACGCTCATTCCGCTCGTACCAGGCTTGTTAATCACAAATGCTGTCCGCGATTTAATGGCGGGCCACTTTCTCTCAGGCCTCGCAAAAGGAGCAGAAGCGTTATTGACGTCCCTTGCGATCGGGACAGGGATCGCGGTTGTGATGACGCTTATTTAAGGGGGTGCACGCGTGACCATTTTAACGAATATGCTATTCAGCTTTTTGGCTGCCGCGAGCTTCGGTATCATGTTTAATGTGCCAAAAGACTTGTTGATCAAGTGCGGAACCGTTGGCATGGCTGGATGGATGATGTATTATTTTTTGTCCGAAAACAACGTGGACCCGCTCCCCTCGACCGTAGCGGCAGCCTTTACGATTGCATTGATCGGCCACGTGTACGCGAGAGTGTACAAAACACCGGTCATTATTTTTACAATCGCCGGCATTATTCCGCTCGTTCCCGGCGGCACTGCTTACCGGGCGATGCGCTCTTTTGTGCAAAACGATTACAATACCGCGATCAATCTCGCGGCAAAAGCATTTATGATTTCGGGATCAATAGCGCTTGGGCTTATTTTATCCGACGTATTTTATCAATTGATTCTCCGAAGAAAAGCGCCTGCGGGAAAATAAGCAGGCAAAGAAAGAAGGGGCATTTTGCAAAAAATAAAGCCATATATTTTGCTGATTTTGGTGATGATGATTTGGGGCTTTAATGTGCCGCTGATCAAAATACTAGTCAGCACATTTGAACCGGTCACAATTACTGCATTTCGGATTTTTACCGCATCACTTGTTATTTTTCTGATTTTAGGAAAAATGGGAAAAGTACACTGGCCGGCTGTTTATCATTGGAAATATATTTTGGGCGGCGGGCTGTTTAACGTCTTTTTCCATCATTTATTTTTAGGATTGGGAGCCGCTGGAACAAGCGCTGTACACATGGGTATTATTCTTGGGCTTGGTCCGATTTTAACAGCGTTAATGTCTGTTGTGTTTTTCCGCCGGGGATTGTCCCTTCTTCGAGTTCTTGGTTTTGTTACCGGAACAGCAGGTGTTTTGGTCACTGTGCTTGGCGGCGGGGCTGGGTTAAGCGGATTTGTGCTCGGTGATTTATATATATTCTTATCGATTTCCGCGCAGGCATTCAGCTTTATTTTAGTCAGCCGGGCGGCACGGGACATGGACCCGCTCTTGTTAACGGGCTACATGCAGCTGTTTGGCTCATTTGGCTTGTTTCTTGCGAGCCTCATTACGGAACCGGCCGGCCTTGCGTCACTTGAAAACATAAATGTATATATGGTGATCGTTTTTATGCTGTCAGCTGTTGGCGCCACAGCCATCGGCCACTTAGTGTACAACAATACGATTACAAAAATCGGACCGGCTGAAGCAGCCATTTTTTTGAATTTAAGTACCTTTTTCTCGCTTGTCGGCTCAGCGGTTATTTTGGGTGAACCGATTTATTATTATCATTGGCTGGGGCTGCTGCTTATTGTGCCTGGTGTTTTGATGGGATCTGGGGCTTTAGAAGAAATGATTCGGAAGCGTCGACAGAAGACAGGCGTTTAGCCTGTCCAACAGTTTAGCGCATTTCCAAGATTTCAGCATATTTCCTGAAAGTAACGGCGTAATAAGCTGTTCAGATGGCGCGATTCAACTAGAATCGCGCATTTGCTAAAGAAATTTCTTTGTGAGATTATCTAAAAAAGGTTTTGTCTTAGAAAAATAGCCATGTTAAATTGTTTGCGTACTATGATGAAGCAAAAAATGAAAGCGCTATTATTAAAGGTGTGTATATGTTAAAATTTAACTATAAACAGACGGGAGGGGTTTAGATGAAAAAAGAAATGATTATCCATTCATTTGATGGAACTGAACTGTACATGCAAAGAAATACACCTCAAAATCCGCACGCGGTGATGGTCATTGTTCACGGGCTGGGTGAGCATTCAGGCCGGTATGAGTATGTAACGGAAAAATTGAATGGATATGGCTACGCCGTCTACCGTTTTGACAACCGCGGTCATGGAAAATCCGGCGGCGCACGGGGCTATGTGGAGGATGCGTCCAAATTCGTTGATGATGCACATGAAGTCGTAAAGGCGGCCCGTCATGACTATCCGGGATTGCCGATTTTTATGCTTGGCCACAGCATGGGCGGATTTATTGCGGCGTCTTACGGTGTTCAATACAAAGAAACACTCGCCGGCCAAATTTTCTCGGGGCCTGTCATTCTGGAACTCCCGGCATTCGATGAGTTGAAAAAACTGGATATGGAAAAAGAGGCGCTGACGCGGATTCCGAACGGACTGGCTCACCTGATCTGCCGCAGTCCGGCTGTCGTCCAAGATTACGAGAACGACCCCTACAATTTAAAGGAATTCACGGCAAAACTGCTGACGGCTGTTTTTCACAATGGTGCACAAAATTTGCTCGAAAAGCTGCCTCAATACACATATCCTTGTTACATTTTACACGGTGAAGATGATCAAATCGTTCCAGCTGATTCAGGGCGTTACTTATATGATCACATCGCATCTGAAGATAAATCCATCTGTGTCATTCCGCAGCTCTACCATGAAATTTTGAATGAAGAAAAAGAAAAAGACGAGATTTTACAAGAGATTTTTGAATGGGCAGAAGAACGCATCGATAGATAAATCGTTTTGCAGGCAGAATAGTCACCCGTTTTTGCTGAAAAGGCGGCTGTTCTGCCTATAATGTTTTAGCCGTTTCACAATGCTTTTCTTTTAAAAGCGGGCAGTACGGACATTTATCGCATCCGGGCACTTCTTTATAGAGGCAGCAAGTGAGCCGACTGAAGTTCGCCATCGCGTCTTCCGGCGTCTTTTTTTGCAAAAAGCGTTGGTACTGTTTCAAAAGCGGCAGATCACGCGTATCCTTTAGCACATGCACATACATCCAGAGCGCATAGCCAAAAATGTTTTCCCGGGAAATAATGGCTGGAAGTTTTGCGTTTTTCGTCATCAATGCAACAACTGGATCAACAAGACGCTGCAAAATTTTTTCTGCTCCTTCATCTCCGCAAGGCTCCCAATGATCATGTTTCAGCTGAAACAAAATCGGCCACGGTTCCCCGTCACTCATCACGATTTCTATCTCTTCCGGGCTGCCAGTCCATACACGCCGTTCCTTTGAAAAAATGGCCAAATGACCGGTGATAAAAAGTCCATACCGGCGCATAAACATTGAAGCTGCTGCCGGAAGAGAGGCGGTGCCCAGTTCTTTTTCCGCTGAATGCGCCAGTAATTGTATATCCTCTGACCACTCCAAAACAGTTCCTATCGCTTCTTTTCCATCAGTAAACTTAAACATCGCCCGGTCCAATCCGACCACCTCCATAATTATTTATTATAAATGAAAATGATTATCAAAATCAACATAAGCATCAAGCCGTGCCTTGATGGTTTTTTTGTACATATTCTGAAAGAGAGTGGAGGTGGATACAGATGAAAAAAGGTGGATGCGGATGCAAAAAACAAGCCGGTTTTAATCCTGGTCAAAAGTCTGATAAGAAAAAGTCGGCGAATTCAGCGACCCGGCCTGTGAAGCGGAAAGGGTAACAAGCGTGATGAAGAAAATGGTGAAATAGTTGGTGTCAGTCCCCCGCTGCTTTAACGCAGTAAGGATTGGGGGACTGACACTTTTTGAATGGACAAAAATCTGAATAAATAGGGATAAGCGGCGACAATTGGACACAAATTCTGGTGAGTGAACATAAATCAGGCTAAGTGGACATAAACTCTACACGTTTCTTTAAGAAGAAGTAATCTTATAGCTGTCTGTTCATTTTGTTACTTTTTTATCTTTGTTCTGATTTGCTTAGAAAAAGTGTCTGTCTTTTTCCTTTATGATAGGAAGAGAGAAATAGCAAAATATCGAACAAGCCATATTCGCCGATGTGAGAAATAGGCGATTTTTCATGCGAATTTGCATGAATAAAGGCCTATCTTTATTAAAAGTGGTAATATGGTGGAAAAGAGAAATTTGGTGATAACATGGAAAACTTTATCGAAAACCTGCAAGGTTCTTTATACAAAGGCTTTATCAATCAAAATGAATTAAAGCCGGGCAACTTCAAGCCACAGCTCCTCATTAACAATGCGAAACGAAACGAAAATGTCCTTACCACTATTTTAGAAGAATTGGATAAAAGTCAGTCATTCCTTTTTTCAGTGGCGTTTATTACCGAAAGCGGGCTCGCAACATTAAAAGCGAAACTATTGGATTTGCATCAAAAAGGCATTCGTGGACGTATTTTAACATCGACTTTTTTGAATTTCAACCAGCCAAAAGTATTTAGCGAATTAATGAAAATCGAAAATATTGAAGTTCGAACGACCGATATAAAAGGATTTCATGCCAAAGGCTACATTTTCGACCATGGCCGTTCATTTTCGCTGATCGTTGGCAGTTCAAATTTAACAGCACACGCTTTAAAAGTAAATTATGAGTGGAACGTCAAGCTCACTTCACACGAAAATGGTGAAATCGTCCATCACTTTAAAGACCAATTTGAAAATGTGTGGGAAAAAGCGGAGACGTTAACTCAAGAATGGATTGACCGCTATGAAGTGATATACAGCGCAACGCATGAGCAGCGTGCGATGCAGCAAGTCATCGATCCGCCAACGAATTATGAGACAAATTCGATTCAAAAAGCGTTAGAAATTAAGCCGAATAAAATGCAGGAAACAGCTCTTCAACAAATTCAATCGCTTCGAAATGAACAAAAACAAAAAGCATTAGTCATTTCTGCAACCGGTACAGGGAAAACGTATTTGTCGGCTTTCGACGTGCGCGCTTTTCGACCAAAGCGAATGCTGTTTGTGGTACACCGTGAACAAATTTTGCAAAAAGCGATGAAGGACTTCCAAACCATTTTAGGCGGAGCAGAAGACGACTTTGGAATTTTATCTGGTACATCAAAACAAGTTCAAGCGCGGTATTTATTTGCGACGATTCAAACAATATCGAAACGAGACGTCTTACAGCAATTTGATCGAGAAGCTTTTGATTACATTTTAATTGATGAAGTACATAAAGCGGGGGCTGAGTCGTACCTTCGTGTTATTAACCACTTCCAACCAGCTTTTTTAATGGGGATGACGGCGACACCGGAACGGACCGATGACTTTAATATTTACGAGTTGTTTGACTATAACATTGCATATGAAATTCGGTTGCAGGAAGCACTTGAAGAAGACATGCTTTGTCCGTTTCACTATTTCGGCGTCACCGATTTAGAGATCAATGGAGAAGTGATTGACGAAACGACGACGTTTATGCAACTCGTTTCTGAAAACCGAATCAATCATATTATTGATAAAATTGGTTACTATGGCTATTCGGGTAAAACAGTAAAAGGCCTTATGTTTTGCAGTCGAAAAGAAGAAGCGAAAGAATTGTCAGTGAAACTAAACGAGCGAGGGTATCGAACAGTTGCGTTGACTGGAGATGACGGGCAAGAAGAGCGCTTTCGTCGAGTAGAGGATCTTGAAAATGGGAAATTGGATTATATCTTAACCGTTGATATCTTCAATGAAGGAATCGACATTCCATGTATTAATCAAGTTGTAATGCTTCGTCAAACGCAGTCTAGCATTGTCTTTATTCAGCAGCTCGGCCGCGGCTTGCGTAAGCACGACTCAAAAGAATTCGTCACGATTATAGATTTTATCGGCAATTACAAGAACAATTACATGATTCCAGTGGCACTTTCAGGGGATCAGTCTCAAAATAAAGATAACATCCGTCGGAAAACTGCTGAAACGAATTATATTAGCGGTGCTTCAACCATTAACTTTGAAGAAATCGCCCGGAAGCAGATTTTTAAAGCGATTAATAATAGCACATTAAACACTGCTAAATTATTAAAAGAGGCTTTTGTTAATTTGAAAAATAAAATAGGTCACGTACCACTTTTACATGATTTTGTAGCAAATCACTCCATTGATCCGATTGTGATCGCAGAAAAATACAATACGTATTACCATTTTTTAATCAGCATAAAAGAAAAAACACCTGTATTGTCTTTATACGAACAGCACGTATTAACGATGTTGTCACTTGAAGTGTTGAACGGAAAACGGCGACATGAAGTTCTTTTGTTGGATCAATTACTAGGGCAAAAACAAGTGAGCCATGATACATATTTGAGTATCTTACGTGAAAATGAGTGTACAGTAGACGACCAAACGATTGAATCCGTTCAGCGTATCGTTGATTTATCGTTCTTTAATCAAGCGACACAAAAAAAGTATGGTGATGAACCGATTGTAGTAGTTAAAGGCGATATTTATAAGCTGAATGAAAAAATTCAACAAAGCCTATCTGAGAATTTATTTTTTGAAACACTCATAAAAGATGTTATTGAAACAGCAAAAGAAAAAAATAAAGCTTATCTATGTGAGGAATCATTAACACTTTATCAAAAGTATTCACGTAAAGATGTGTGTAAATTGTTAAATTGGAAAAGTGATGAAAGCTCTACAATTTATGGATATAAACCAAAATACGGTGCTTGTCCGATTTTTATTACGTATCATAAAAACGAAGAAGTAGAAGCCAGCGTCAATTATGGAGATGAATTTATTAGCCCAGAATTGTTAAAGTGGTTTACACGTAGTAATAGAACGCTAAAATCGACTGAAGTACAAAAAATTGTAGAAGCCAAGCAAGGTGGAATAGATATTCATATTTTCGTGAAAAAAGATGATGATGAAGGTACAGATTTTTATTATTTGGGCAAAGCACTTCCCGATCGAAAAACAGTTGAGCAAACGACCATGCAAGACAAACATCAAAAAGATATCCCTGTTGTTACAATGAGCATGGTCATGGAAAAGCCGATTGAGCATTCTCTTTATCATTATTTAACCGAAGGAGCCAATTAAGATGAAGAAAACAGTCCGCGTTGTTGGCGCAGTAATTGAAAATGAAAATAATGAGATTCTGTGCGCGTTACGTTCACCTGAAATGACGGTGCCGAACTTGTGGGAGTTTCCTGGTGGGAAAATTGAAGCAGGTGAAACACCGGAGCAAAGTTTAAAAAGAGAGATTCAAGAAGAGTTAGCTTGCGAGATTGAAGTTGGAAGTAAAATTGAAGAAGTGACGCATGAGTATGAGACGGTTATTGTTAATTTATTAACGTATCATTCTCGAATTATAAAAGGAGTTCCAACCGCTGAAGAACATGCGGAATTGCGATGGGTTCCGCGTGATCAATTAGATGAGTTAGAATGGGCTCCTGCAGACATTCCAACAATCCGCAAAATTTATTACTGAGTTTTTTATTTGAAGAATGACGAAGAGGAGAGGGCTAGCTGCACATATACTAGGAAAGCAGATGGCGAAATCGAAAAAGGTTTAAAAAGGTAAAAGCGCTCCAAACGGCGAATACTTTTCTACATAGATATTCAGATGTATCGAAATAATAGTGTATTTGCTGTTCCTGATTTTTTTGCAGGGATGTGACGAATAATAGAGAAGCAGGAGTGATGAAAATGGCTATTCAACCGTACCTTGTATTCGACGGAAATTGTGGAGACGTATTAGATTTTTATGAAAAGGTATTCCAGACGGGGCCTGCCAATCGGACGCGCTTTGGTGATTCACCGCCAAACCCGGATTATCCTCTGCCGGAAGAAGCGAAAGACCTCATGATGCATGCGAATCTAGAGGTGGAAGGCACGACACTGATGTTTTCGGATGCGTTTCCAGGCATGCCGTATCAGCCGGGCAGTGCCATCACCCTGGCGCTGATCAGTTCGGATGCGGAAAAGCTTCGTGCTTACTTTGAGGGGCTGTCTGAGAACGGTGAAGTAATCATGCCGCTTCAAGAAACGTTTTGGAGCAAAGTGTATGGCCAGGTACGCGACCAGTTCGGCATCCAGTGGCAAATTAGCCACGAAGGACAGCAATAATAAACCAAAAGGTGCTTCGCTCAGGCGGACGCCTTTTTTAGTATAATAAAGGCGAAAAATGAGATGGGACGGTGAAGTGGATGTATGGTCTTGAACGGAAGCTGCATCAAAGTGCCAAAAACCTTGAGAAAGCGTTAATGCAGTTGGAAGAAGCTATAGCGGAGGGCCAAGAAAATAGAAGATGAAGAAGAAACGCTTTTGAAGATCGACGTCGTTCGGTGGGAATCCGCAACCGATCAGCTGAAATCGGAAGTAAATCAGCGTCACGAGATTATCTGTACGAGTAAATTTAGCTGAAAATTCAATCTAAACCGTCCGAATCGCATTCCGGGCGGTTTTATGCTGTAATAGACACGTCGTCGGTTAGTCTAACGTTATGAAGACCGCTGCGATACTCATTCTGCGTTATTCCTTCGAATAACGCTTTTTACGGTACCTTTCAGCTATAAATTGTTGGGTTTTTTCCATTTTATTCATCAAATTATGTTATAATTAGCCTAACAAGATACCAAAAGGGTATGTATGTAAGCGTTTCCTTTTTATTCGGTAAAGTAGTGTAAGGATTCTGAGCAATGTAATAAAGGGGATTCAATTGCCAGCCATTATTTCAAAGGAGGGACATTATGAAGGAATGGAGTAATAACAATAACAATGCGAAGACACACTCCGTCTCAACGGATGAAATGGCGTCTATCGTAAACTTACATACATGTATTATCAAATTGCTTGCAAGTGGGGATTCATTGCACACCGCCATGAGAACCCTGACAGTGAAACTGGAAGAGCACTTTAAACGGAAAACATACTGTGCCCTTATGATGACTGTTGAGGGAAATAGGCTTGCTGTAGAACATGCGCCGAATCTTCCTTCTGAATATCAGCAGGCGATTCATCTCATTAAATCAGGTCCAAAAGCCGGCTCGTGCGGGACAGCCGTTTATCGAAAAGAAACGGTTATTTCGTCTAATATTGAAAATGATCCGCTCTGGGACGATTTTCGTCAGGATGCCCTACGTTTTGGACTGAGAGCTTGCTGGTCCATTCCTATTTTAACAAGTGGGCGTGTCGTCGGCACCTTTGCGGTTTATCATACAGAGATTTGTACGCCTGCAGCTCATGAAATCGAGGTGCTGGAAACATGTGCAACTCTGGCTGGGCTTGCGATTGAACGGGACTTGCGAATAAAGCTGGAGCAGCAGCTGCAAGAAAGCGAACAGCGATTTAAATCACTGTTTGATTATTACCCTCATTCGATTTATGTCTTTTCATTAGAAGGGCATTTTATTGGATTCAATCAAGCAACGGAGCCGGTATCCGGATATAAAAAAGAGGAACTGCTTGGAAAAAGCTTTCTTCCGTTAATTGCCCATGAGGATAGAAAAAAAGTATTGCATCATTTTAATCAGGCAAAAAAGGGAATCGTCCAGCGTTACGAATGTAAAGTTAAACATAGAAGAGGGAATAATTTAATTATAAGCCTCACCAATATACCTATCACTGTGAATGATGAGATTGTGGGGGTGTATGGAATTGGCCGTGAGATTACCCATGAGAAACAAGTGGAACAGGAACTGCATGCCCTCCATAAGGAAACGGAGCATGTATTTAAAAATCATCAGGGGTTCATTTTTAAGTATAAAAAAGAAAATGACCAGTTTATTCATACATTTGGAGACGGCCAATTAGTTGAGAAATTCGGGTTGAAGATGGAAGAGATCACTGGGAAGTCGCTAAAGGGATTTTTGCCGGCGGAGATCGCTTCTCGAAAGGAAGTCTATTATGAACAGGCATGGAATGGGAATGAGACGCGCTATGAAGGGGATTTAAACGGTGTTCATTACATGGCAATGATGAAGCCGATTTTGATGGATGGACAAGTAGTCGAAGTGATTGTCACATGCAATGATATTACTGAACTGAAGAAAGCCCAGCAAGAAATTCTGTCCTTAAAACAACAAATGGAGCTGGTCTTAGATTCAATAGGGGATGGCATTTACGCCATAAATGTGAACCAGGAAATCACACTCATCAACCCGGCGGGAGCTAAAATGCTTGGTTATGACGTGCGGGAACTCAGTGGTAAAACCCAAAAAGACACGTTCAGGCCTCGTTCTGAGCCTGAATGTTGTATGCCGTATCAAACGCTGCTGGATGGAAAGACCCGGTATGTAACGGATGAATTCTTTTTAAGAAAAGATGGAACGTGTTTCCCTGCCGAATATACATCGTCTCCTATTTGGGAAAATGGAGAAATTTCAGGGGTGGTTGTGGCGTTTAGAGATATATCCGAGAAAAAAATGGCCGAAGAATATCTCCTTAAATCAGAGAAATTAGAAATGGCCGGACAGCTTGCGGCGGGGGTGGCTCATGAAATTCGCAATCCGCTTACCTCCATTCAAGGGTTTATCCAATTATTGGAAGAAGAGAAATTAAGTGAACCAGAATATTTCGCGATTATACGATCAGAATTCGAGCGGATTGAAGGGATTATTGGTGAATTCCTGACACTAGCCAAACCGCAGGCGGTGAACTTTCAAGGAAATGACGTCGGACATATTCTAAAACAAACCATCCATTTGATGAATGCACAAGCCACTATGCATGGTATTGAGGTCGTCTCCGTTATTGAGCCAGGGCTTCCTCTTTTTCAATCTGATCAACATCAGCTCAAGCAGGTTTTTATTAATGTCATCAAAAATGCAATCGAGGCCACTGCATCCAAAGGGCAATTGATGATTACCTGTAAAAAAACCAAATCTCATCTTCACATCGAATTTCAAGATCAGGGAGAGGGAATCCCGCCGGAAAGGATCAAGCATCTCTTTGAACCCTTTTACTCCACGAAAGAAAAAGGGACGGGCTTGGGACTGATGGTCAGCTACAAAATTATTGAAGAACATAAAGGAACCATGCGGATCGAAAGCGAAGAAGGAAAAGGCACCACTGTTCATATCCTTCTTCCTATTTCAAGCTAGAAGCATTTCAGTAGGGCAATGCGATCACTCTGGCGCTGGTCAGTTCGGATGCAGAAAAGCTCCGTTCTTATTTTGAGGGGCTGTCTGAGGACGGGGAAGTGACCATGCCGCTTCAAGAAACGTTTTGGAGCAAGCTGTATGGACAGGTCCGTGATCCGTTTGGCATCGACTGGCAGATCAGCTGCAGTGAACAATAAGGAAAAAGCGTGTTCCGGCCAGCAATGGCCGGGACACGCTTTTTATTTTTCAATCACCGTATAAGTTTCCGGCTGAGCAGGCTGCAGCAGGCGGGTTTCTTTTCCAAGCGAAAATAGATGAAGCTCATGCATAGCGCGGGTGCAGGCGGTATAAAACAAATTTCGCTCCGATTCCCGGCTGTATACGTCTTTGGATACGTTGAAAAGGATCACGGCATCAAACTCGATCCCTTTCGCTAAATAAGCGGGAATAACGACGAGTCCCTGCTCAAACGTATATGTTTCTTGATCCAGTAATTGCGCAGAAATGTGTGGTGTCAGCCAGGCATGCACGTTTTGACTTTCCTGCATCGTTTTGCAAATGACAGCGATCGTTTGGCGACCGTCTGCTTCGAGCAGTGATTTGATACGCTCCAACAGCTTCTGATGGAGGTCTTCTTTATGATCCGCATACGTTAGGGTTGGTTTTGAGCCTTCCCGGTTAAATGGTTCTATTTGGCTGCCACCTTCGATCAATTGCCGTGTAAATTCGACGATCGGGCGGGTGGAGCGGTAGCTGCGTGTGAGCGTAATTTTTTCGAATGATTCCTTTTGGCTTGGCGTGTCCGATAAAACGGATGACTCATTCGAGGACTGAACAAAGATGGATTGGTTCACGTCACCGAGCAGCGTCATTTTACTGGACGGAAACAGCGTTTTTAAATAAGCAAGCTGAAAAAGCGAGTAATCCTGTGCTTCATCAATAAAAACGTGGCGGATACGCGAAAAAGACTTTTTCCCTTTGAGCTGGTCTTGAAAATACAAATAAGCGGTTGCGTCTTCCCAGCAGAGTATATGCTGGTCCAAGGCTTTGAGCGTACTTTCGCAAACATGGACCCATATATCGGAGGCGGGCTGTGTGTGTGTCTCAAATATCTTCCGGAAATTCGCTTTTTCATCCACAAAGCCGAGCCGCTTCATTTTGCTTCTTAACGGCTGAAAATATTTTCTGGCGACGCTTTGGCTTAAGATGCGCCATTCCAGGTCTGCATCGTTGAAGGTATCCTCTTTTTTTGCCTGCTTTTTCTGGCTTGCCCGGTACGCGTTTAAAAAATCTTCTTTATCTAAAAGCTCTACTTCATCACGCACCCATTCTTCGTTTTGTTCCAAACGTTCCAGTTTTTTAAGCTTTTTCAGCAGCCATTCCGAGACAAGCTCTAACCGGTTTGGCAGGAGAATAGAACGTTCTAATGTATAAAAGTACTGCTTGATTTCTTCGGAAGAAACGAGTATTTTATTCCGAAACACAATATCGTGAAAAACGAGGCCTTCCTGCGAAAGGGAAGCGAGAAAATCATCAATGCGTTTCTTAAAGTCCAGACCGCCTTTGAACTGAATGGCTGCTGTTCTAACAGAATCCTCAGGTTCTGTACCTTTTAAAAGGAACTGTTCCAGCTGTTCAAACGGGCTTTGAACGGTGAAGGCATCACCGATCCGGTCCTCTACATATTCCTTGTACGTCGTCTGGAGAATATTTTCTTCTCCGAGCTCCGGAAGTACAGTGGATACGTAGCTGTTGAATAGGGGATTGGGCGAAAACAGGAGCATATTTTCCGCCTGCAGCGTCCGGCGGTTGGCGTACAGCAAAAAAGCAATCCGCTGAAGTGCCGCTGATGTTTTCCCGCTTCCAGCCGCTCCTTGAACAATCAGCGTCTGGCTTCTTTGATTGCGGATAATTTGATTTTGTTCCCTTTGAGTGGTGGCGACAATACTTTTCATTTGCGCACTTGATTTCCCGCCTAAGACTGCCTGCAAAATATGATCACCGATCGTTAAACTCGTGTCGAATTGACCGGTAATCTCGCCGTTTTGAATGATAAACTGCCTTTTTAAAGAAATATCTCCTTCTATCCGGCCTTCCATTGTATGGTAAGCGGCAGGACCGATTGTGTAATCGTAATACATGCTTGAAATAGGGGCCCGCCAGTCATAAATTAAAAAGTTCTCCTGCTCTTGGTCCATGAGAGATGCGATGCCGATATAAATTGGTTCCGGTTTCGGTTCACCGGATTCCTGAAAATCAATTCGGCCAAAATAAGGGGAACGGCGCAGCCGGTCAAGCTTTTTCCATTCATTAAACAGCTGCCCATGGCTTCGTTCTCTTTCTTGAAGCAATTCGGCCTGCTGCTTGATGCCTGCTTGTGTTTCAATAACGTCATCGGGCTCATCCATATTAACCGTTACGTCTTCCCAAAAGTTGTTGCGAAGACCAATAATGCCTTCTTTTAAAGAGCCTGTTTTTTCTTTGATCTCTACTTGTTTTCGATCGATGATGTCAATCACTTCATTCACGCGCAGCTGTTCCTTTTGCTGTTCTGTTTCTTGATTCATGCTCCAAACACATCCTGTTTTTCAAAGTTTGGTATTCTATCCTTGTATATCACCTTTTAACGCTATACTCAAACAACGTATGCCCGAATCAAACATAGTATTTCCTAAAAAACCGTCCGAATCGCATTTAGGGCGTTTTTGTGATGTAATGGAAGAGAATGTACATACTGAATAAAGGAGAGGTTTTTTTGAAAACGTTGCCGATTCAAAAACATGGATTAAACGCGAGCAGGCTTGTACTTGGCTGTATGGGGTTTGGCGGCGGCTGGAGCCGTGATGTGATTACAGAGGAGCAGGTGAAACAGGCGCACTGGGCGGTCGATGCGGCGATTGAGTCAGGCATCAATTTGTTTGACCATGCGGATATTTATGCGTATGGGAAAGCGGAGGAAGTGTTCGGGCGCGTGCTAAAAGAGCGGCCGTCGCTGCGGAATGAAATTTTGATCCAGTCGAAAACGGGGATTACGTTCCCGGATAAGGAAGCAGGCATGCCGACGCGGTACAATTTTTCAAAAGAATATATTTTAGCTGGGGTCGACGGCATTTTATCACGGCTCGGTGTGGAGCATTTAGATACGCTTTTGCTGCACCGTCCGGATGCCTTGATGGAGCCAGATGAAGTGGCGGAAGCATTTCATGAGCTGAAATCATCCGGGAAAGTACGTTATTTTGGGGTGTCGAATATGAGCGCGGGACAAATCAAGATGCTGCAAAGCGCGATCAGTGACCGGCTTGTCGTCAATCAGCTGGAGATGAGCCTGCATAAAATCGGCTGGCTCGAGTCTGGTGTGCACGTGAATCAGCCGGCTTTCTGCGAAACGATATTTCCAGAAGGGACGCTTGAATATTGCCGAATGGAAAATATTCAAATCCAAGCGTGGGGACCGCTTGCACAAGGCATCTATTCCGGCGCACCGCTTGAAGAACAGCCAGAGTCGGTGAAAGAAACGGCGGCACTTGTTAAAAGGATGGCGCAGGAAAAAGGGACAACGACCGAAGCCATTGTTCTGGCGTGGCTGATGAAGCACCCGGCTATGATTCAGCCGGTCATTGGCACAACGAGCCCGAACCGGATTCGTGCTTCGGCAAAAGCAATGAATGTCGAGATGAGCCGTGATGAATGGTATACGCTATATGTGTCTTCGCGCGGTGTGAATTTGCCATAAGCAAAATCGCACCAGTGTAAGAGGTTTTTGCACGACTAAAATGAAATCGTACCAAATCCGGTCTATTTGCCGCTAGCCCGCTGTTCGTTTATGATAAAAAAGAGTATGACAGACGGGAGAGTGTGGAATGTACAAATTGATTGCGATTGATATGGATGGAACACTTTTAAATGATCACCATGAAGTAACAGACGAGGTCCGGAATGCGCTGGATGAGGCACGGGACCGTGGTGTGAAAATTGTACTTTGTACGGGGCGGCCGCTTGCCGGAGTGCGCCGTTATTTGAAAGATCTTCGTCTTGAGGATGAAGAGGATTATGTGATTGCGTATAACGGTGCGATTGTACAAAATACGCATACGAACGAAGTAGTGTTTAAGCAGTCGCTTGGCTATGACGACTTTCGTTCCTTGCATGAACTAAGCTTGACGCTTGATACGCCGATGCACTTTTTTGATGCGGAGTATTTATATACAACGAATAAATTGATCAGCCCCTATACGGTACACGAGGCGTTTATTACGCAAATTCCGTTCCGCCACTGTACGGTAGATGAAGTGCCGGCGGATATTGCGATGCCGAAATTGATGTACATCGATGAACCGGAGCGTCTGGACCGGACGATTGCGGCCATTCCGGCTGAGATCAATGACAAATATATGATGGTGAAAAGCGCACCGTTTTATTTGGAAATTTTGCATAGAGAAGTAAGCAAAGGCAATGCAGTGAAACGGTTGTCTGAGAAGCTTGGCATTAAGCGCGAAGAAGTCATGACGATCGGCGACAACGGCAATGACTTGTCGATGATTCAATTTGCGGGCTGCGGCGTGGCAATGGAAAATGCGATTCCGATGGTGAAAGAAGCGGCGGATTATCATACAAAGTCGAATAATGAACACGGCGTGGCGCACGTGATTCGGGAATTGGTGCTTGTTTAAGGTCGAATAAAATAAGTGGACGGTCGAATTCTCGCATGTGACGGTCGGAAAAAATTTTTTTCGATCATCATGCGCCGGAATTCGACCCTCCTTTCGTTTTTTTCGCCTGTTAGCTTTAACCTTTCAGCAATAAGTAGATCGCCTGCGTGCCTTTGTCATCGTGGCCCTGCTCAGACAATTTTTCATAAAGGGATTTGGCAAGGGTAAGCCCCGGTGTGTTCATGCCCATTGCTTCCGCGGACTCGATAGCGATGTTCATGTCTTTAATAAAATGTTTAATGTAAAAACCGGGTTCAAAGTCGCCTTTGATCATGCGCGGAGCAAGGTTTGCGAGCGACCAGCTGCCAGCGGCGCCGCTGGCGATGCTGCCGAGTACCTGCTCCGGATCAAGACCCGCTTTTTCCGCATAAACGATCGCTTCCGCTACACCCAGCATATTGGACGCAATCGCGATTTGGTTGCACATTTTCGTATGCTGGCCGGCGCCTGCACTTCCCTGCAAAATAATGTTTCCGCCCATGACCTCAAGGATCGGCTTTACCGCATCAAAATCCTCTTTGGTGCCACCCGCCATAATCGTAAGCGTGCCGTTTTTCGCGCCGACATCACCGCCGGAAACCGGGGCATCTAGTACATGAATGTCCTTCTTTTTGCCTTCTTCGTAAAGCTTTTTCGCTAAAATCGGGCTGGATGTTGTCATGTCAATGGCGTAGGAGCCAGGCTTGGCGTTTGCGAGAATGCCTTCTTCGCCAAGGTACACGGCTTCAACATCACTCGGATAGCCGACGATCGTAATGATCACATCCGCTTCTTTTGCGACGTCTGCCGGTGTTTCTTTCCAAACGGCACCCGCCGCCAGTAAGTCTTCCGCTTTTGCTTTCGTCCGATTGTAGACGATGACCGGATAGCCCGCATACATCAAATGGCCGGCCATGCTTTTGCCCATGACGCCTGTGCCGATAAATCCAACTGTTCTGCTCATATGTACCCGCCCCTTCCAAAGATTGCTTGCTATTTAATTGTATCAAAAAATGTTTTCTCTTGTTTTTACTGCGTAATAATAGTGATACAATGCAAGTGTTGAGAGGGAAAAGGGGATGTCGATGTCTGCACAAGTGAATCGGTTTAATGATATTATTAGAAAGCTCAGAAAGCAGCTGTTTGGCAAAGGGCCCGACCGGCTGGAAACGGTGTTTATGCAAAATATGGCGGTGACGACACTGTATGGCAATTTGACTCCGATGGAAAAGTTCATTGCTGGAACAAATGAAGGAAAAGAGATGGTGCACACCGCCAGGACGCGATTAATTCAGGATGTATATGCCAAATCGCCGCCGGAAGGACTGGAAGAAGTCGTAGGGGCAAAATTTGTTTATTTATTTTCAGACATAAAAGTAGACGAAGATATCGCTGTGTCAGTGTTTGTGTTTGACCGGCCGATTGTGTGAAAGGAAGAATGACAGTGAAAGACGTACAGATTAAACGGAGTGTCATCCGTTTTCAAAATGGAAAAGCAAAGCCGGTGGAGGATCATATTGTGACTGAGCAGCCGGTGACAGTGAAAATAAATGGAGAAGAATTTGTGACGATGGTGTGCACGCCGGAGTACATAGAAGATATGGTTATTGGCTACTTGGCGTCTGAGGGGGTTATTCGCCGATATGAAGACATCCGCTATCTTCGGACAGATGACGAAGGGTTCGTTCACGTCGAACTGTCGCACATCAACCCATTTTTTCAAAAGCTGCAAAACAAGCGGTACATTACGTCGTGCTGCGGCATGAGCCGGCAGGGGTTTGTATTTGCGAACGACGCGCTGACAGCAAAAAAAATGCATGATATTCATGTTCGTATCACACCGGACGATTGTTTTTCGCTTATGTCGTCGATGCAGGACGAAGCGGCTGTTTTTCAGCGGACCGGTGGCGTTCATAATGCAGCATTATGTGATGAATCGGGTATTTTACTGAGCAGGATGGACATTGGCCGGCACAATGCGCTTGATAAATTATATGGGCATTGTTTGAAAAATGGGCTGTCGACAAAAGGAAAGATTATCGTATTCAGCGGCCGGATTTCGTCTGAGATTTTGCTGAAAGTGGCCAAAATCGGCTGCGAAATCGTTCTGTCGAAATCGGCGCCAACTGAATTTGCGCTCCAGTCCGCCGAGGAGCTTGGCATTACAACAGTTGGATTTATACGGAACGGTTCGATGAATATTTACACATGTCCAGAACGGATTGTATTGCCTTAAATGCACTATTCTGATAAAATAGGTAGCGCTTACATGAAAAGCAAAAAGGATGGAAAGAAAGCACGGCCTGTTTTCTTTTTATCAGTCATACTAATGGTGTTTGACATTTCTGCAAGTGATGCAGAAGGATTAGACAGCATTTAAAAAGCTTA
>NZ_LAJA01000011.1 GCF_000970675.1 Domibacillus tundrae
TCAATTTTTTCGATTTCAATAAGTAGATAATAAATGCTCTTTTGGTCTTTGTTCATGGTGATTCTCTTAAGTAATTTAGAACCCCTAGTGAATCTAAATACCCGTTGAAGAGAAAATGGAACATAAAAAAGCCGAGGCTTTTCTCGGCTCGGAGATAATCTATTACAGACTTATATTAAGAATTCTAACCACAATACGTGTACCCGGTCCAAAAAAAAAGCAAACAAAAAAGCCGAGAAAAAACCGGCTGCCATAGGATAAATTATCTGTTCTGAAATTGAAATCGGAAAATAAGCTTATCTAATTCCTCTTATATTACGATGAAAATTAATTAATAAGTGATTTATAGAGTGTCTAGAATTTTTAAGTTTTAGACACTCTTTTTATTTTTTTCCGATGAACAGGCAGTAAAACCCTCACTTATAGACTTAGAAGATACTAAGAGAATAAGTGGGGATCTACTGCCCGGAAATATTGGTTTATACGAATAAACTTAGTAATAGAACAAATCCTAATCCAGCTACAGAAATGATTGTCTCAAGCAATGTCCATGTTGCAAATGTTTCTTTCATGCTTAGACCAAAGTACTCTTTAAACATCCAGAAACCGGCATCGTTAACATGTGAAGCGATTAAACTGCCGGCTCCCGTTGCAAGCACGACTAAAGCGAGATTAACGTCAGATTGTCCTAACAGCGGAATAACTAAGCCGGCAGTTGTTAAAGCTGCAACAGTAGCAGAACCTAAGGAAATACGTAAGATTGCAGCGATGATCCAGGCAAGCAGGATTGGTGATAATGAAGTTCCTTCGAATAATTCGGCTACATAGTCACCTACGCCGCCATCAATCAATACTTGTTTGAAGGCTCCGCCGCCGCCAATGATTAAGAGCATCATCCCAATATGAGTAATAGCAGTTGTACAAGAGTCCATTACATTTTTGATTGGAATTTTTCTTGCTAATCCCATTGTATAGATCGCAACTAATAAGGAAATCAACATAGAAGTTCCAGCTTCACCAATAAAACGGATTACTGCTAGTAAACTATTATCTTCAAATCCCAATGTATTTTGAAGAAGAGTAATAATCGTAGCGATTGACATTAAAATAACAGGAAGTAAAGCGGTAAAAACACTGATGCCAAAACCAGGTGTGTCTTCTAATTTAAATACTTTCTGTTCACCTAAAGAGGCAATATTACCCGTTTTCGTAAATGATGCAGGTACGAGTTTTTTAGCAATCTTCGTAAATACAGGTCCAGCTAAAAAGACTGTTGGGATCGCAATAATAAAACCGTAAAGTAATACTTCACCAATGTTTGCACCATATTCACCAGCAATAACGGTTGGTCCCGGGTGTGGTGGCAAGAACCCGTGTGTCACAGATAAAGCGGCTGTCATTGGAATACCGAGATACAAGATAGAAATCTTTAATTCTCTTGAAATGGCAAATACGATTGGAATTAATAGTACTAATCCTACTTCGAAAAATAACGCCACACCGATAATGAATGAAGCAGCTACGACCGCCCATTGAATATTTTTTTCACCAAATTTGTTAACGAGGGTCATGGCTATTCTTTGAGCGCCGCCAGAATCAGCGATCAACTTACCTAACATCGCTCCAAGTCCAAAGATTAACGCTAAGTGGCCAAGTGTTCCGCCTAATCCAGCTTCAATGGTTTTGACAATTTCCCCTAATGGCATTCCAAGTGCTAAAGCGACACCGAACGATACAATGATTAATGAAATAAAGGTGTTTAATTTGAAGCCCATTATTAAAATTAATAATGCTAAAATTCCAAGTGCTACAATAACTAATGGCATTGTAATTTCCTCCTGCTATTTATCTTATTAGTGTTTTATTAAGCCTCTTTGATAATTGGCAATCCGTGTATAATCCTCTTCTAATACTCTAGACAGGTTAATGAAAATCGGCAGTAATTGCCTGTATTCTTTTATTGCTTCTTCTTTTGGTGTGTGTTTGTTCGTACTGCCCACCATTTCGGAAACGATTTCAAAAGAATCGATTTTTCCTGTGGCATAGAGACCTAAAATGCAGGCACCTAGACAAGAACTTTCATAGCTTTCTGGGACGACTACTTCAGATGCGAATATATCAGACATCATTTGCCGCCAAACATCTGACCTTGCGAACCCTCCCGTTGCTTGAATTCGAGTCACAGGACCGTCCATGCATTCGGTTAATGCTAAAAATACGGTATATAAATTGTAAATGACTCCTTCGAGGGCTGCGCGAATCATATGTTCTTTCTTATGGGACATCGTTAAACCGAAGAATGAGCCCCGAACGTCTGGATTCCATAATGGCGCACGTTCACCAGCGAGGTATGGGTGGAATAACAATCCATCAGCTCCGGGTCTTACACGTTCAGCAATCTTGGTTAATACATCATACGGATCGATCCCTAGCCTTTTCGCTGTTTCTACTTCTGATGAGGCAAGTTCATCACGGATCCAGCGAAGGACCATCCCGCCATTGTTTACCGGGCCGCCAATTACCCAGTGTTTTTCCGTTAAGGCATAACAAAATATTCTTTCTTTTTCGTCTGTTTGCGGCTTATCAATAATGGTTCGAATGGCACCGCTTGTACCAATTGTGACGGCAATTTCGCCTTTTTGTATCGCATTTACACCTAGATTAGAAAGGACTCCATCGCTGGCCCCAATGACAAATGGTGTTTGTGGATCGATCCCAATCTGTTTTGCTAAATCTGAATCACAGTTGGTAAATATTTTGGTTGTTGGGACGAGCTCAGATAATTGAGCAGGTGTTATACCAACAATTTTTAATGCTTCTTTATCCCAATCTAGTGTTGTGAGATTCATCATGCCCATAGCTGAAGCCAGGGAATGATCGACAACATATTGATCAAAGAACTTTTTGAAAATATATTCTTTAATTCCAATATATTTTTTAACCTTGACAGCGGTTTCAGGGAGGTCATTCACAATCCAAGCTATTTTCGTTAATGGTGACATGGGATGAATCGGTGTTCCCGTTCGTTTATAGACTTCATGGCCATTCAACTCATCTTTTATTTTATGTGCCCATGCTTCACTACGATTATCTGCCCAAGTGATACAAGACGTCAGCGGCTGGTCATTTTCATCCATGGCAATGACACTATGCATGGCACTGCTAAATGAAACAAACGATAGCTTTTTTTGTGAATGATGTTTCATTATATTCGAAATGGCTTGCAGGACTGCCTGAAAAATCTCTTCCGGGTTTTGTTCAGCTGTCGATATATCTGGTGTGTAAAGAGGGTACCCAATATTCTCAGTTTGGATCACTTCGCCTTTTTCACTAAATAAAACGGCTTTCGTACTTGTGGTTCCGATATCTATACCTAACATATAGTTAGTCATTTTGTTGCACTACTCCTTTAGACAGCATTTGTTGCGACATCCATAGATCTTCTACTTTACCTTGAACATCATCAAAGTTTTCATGTAAAGACTTAATCATGAGGTCTCTATCTTTTGCTTTGATCGCTTCAATATAAAGCTCATGATTTTTTACAATCCGGTTAAAGTCTTCATATTTTTCTTTGAAACGCATACGCATCGACAAAAGAATGAAGCTTTCCATAACGGGTTTTAAGTTATTCCAGATCATCAGAATGTATGAGTGATTAACTGAACGAATAATCGTTTCATGGAACAAGACATCTTGATATGAAAACTCATCAGCATCACTATATTTGATTGCGACTTTCATCATTTCTAATGTTTTACTAAGTTCCTTTACTAATTCATTCGTGTCCATCTTTACAAGCCGTTCAAATACAAACGATTCTATGAGTAAACGGACATCATAAATTTCGTCTATTTCTTTTTCTGATAACCCAATAACAACTGCACCCATTCTTTCTAATCGGATGATATTTTCGGATGCCAGTATTTTTAACGCTTCACGAATGGGTGAGCGGCTTACAGCAAAATCTGCAGCTAATTTATTTTCTGATAATATGGTACCGCTTTCGATTTCACCAGAAATAATAAGCATTCTAAGCTCGCATGTTACACGATCACCAGCAGAGGCTTTTAAAAGCCATTTAGAGGGATAGAGAAATTCCCTTGATTCATCCATACATTCACCTTCCTAATTAAACAAGTGTACTTGTATACAAGTATTATAACTAAGATTTTTCATTTTGCAAGCGCTTTTATTGAATTGTTTCCTGTCACACCCCGATATTTGTCGAAGTTTAACAGGTATTTAGACGGGGAGAGAATGGGACACAGGAGGTTTAACAACAAAAAATCTTTGGTTATGTCTACTGTGAACAAAAAAGCCTCTATTGCCGGAAACGAACAAGCGTCTTGACGGAAAACATCGCTTTTTTGAAAGGGCCGATAGGTGAAGCCAAAAGGACTCCGCTTTCCGCGGGCAGTGCGTGAGCCTCCTCGTGGCTTCCGCTCCTGCGGGGTCTCACGTTTCCTGCGGGACTAGCGGCGACAGTCGAAGAGCTATCGTCTTCAGCTATTTCTTTGTCTCAACTAGCGGGAGAACTGCAATATACATTAACAAAATTTAAAATGTAATGAGTTGGGGATACGTGCTATTCATTTTTTATGTGTGAGATATCAACATCATTCTTTAACAAATTCATCTTTGACTTGTCTCACTTCATAGGGTCAGTCGCGTAATTGGAAAACACATCTTTTAGTAGCGTCTATGTGAGAGACAGGATAAGATCACGCAACAGTAATAATCAAGAAGACATATTCATATGCTGTGACTAAAGAAATGGATGAACGGTTTCTACATATCCATGATAAAAACAAGTTGTTACTTTTAGGCACATACTTATGCCTGCTACAAATGGTAATGATTACATTGAACGGATTGATCAGTTAAAACGTTAGCGATCGATCCTGATTTAGGCGCCTTATTTATTTTTAGTTAAATGTACATAACATGCTTTCATTTTTCGATCTATTTATTCTGGAAACGATAATAATGAATGAGTGAAAGAAGGTTTTATTTGGAAGAGCTGATCCCAGAACAAATCGGTGATCATCCTTGCATCTGTGCGAAAAGCATTAGCCCAAACAGTCACTGTTTTCTAAAGGAAGAATCTTTGTTCAATTTATATAGATAAAAATTCACGTCATAAAAGCTGATTTAAAGCCATTTCTTAAACGTATTTTTTCCTAGTATGCGGATTGATGTAATATCATCCACCGAAAAAGCGTCAAACCTTGATTTACGAGGGTTTGACGCTTTTTTATTTTTTGTTGCGAAAGAGGTGAGCTTTACATAGGAGCTGCACAAAATACAGTACGTTCAAGACTTGTGAATAAGCAGTTATTTCTTACGCCAGACGAAATCAAAAGTCAGTATATTTCTAGGGAGAATAGCATTATATAACCAACTGATCACTCTCGTGGAGATCCATTGACAGATGATGGCTTGAACAACAATTTCCCACGCTATCACATACGCTGTTATGCAAAAAATAACACCATTGATCCAAAACAATGGTTTGCCGGGACTGACTTTCTTATATTTGGAAATGATTAAGGCGATGACCCCGACCCCTCCGTTTGAAACTCCCTGCCTGAGGAGAACAGCAACGCCCGTGCCAAAGAAGACGGAACCGAATAGCAGATCAATCCATACATTTGAAAAAGGCGTGTCCACATAAACGGTAAAGATGTTGACGGAAATTGAAGTGAATGTAATGCCGAGAAGAGTACCGAGCGCACTGATGCCTCCTAAATAATGGACGGCAAATAAAAGCATGGAAGAGTTCACCATCCACAATGCGATACTCAGCGGAATATGAAACCAATAATTCAGCAGCACGGAGAAGCCGGCTCCCCCACCGGAAGGAATAAAATGCGGAAATAAAAACACGCCCATTGCGAATCCCTGCATAACCGCTCCTACAATAACCAGGAAGTACTTTCTGAATAAAAAAAAGAAGGGTGGCGCGGCATATAAGCTGCCATTGATTTTCACAAGAAATCATCCTCAATTAAATATGGAATGGCCTGCTGGTCCCGCTTTTCTAGTGTATGCTTCACTGCATAAAAAGAATACATAAGGAAATCATACATTTAATTAGCGGAAACAGATCAAGTGATGATTGGGGTGCAGATGTGGAAAAAGGTGCAGCAAAAGTAAGTAAATGGTGCGTTCTTAGTATGGCTTCGATTCCTCTCGTCATGACGCTTGGAAATTCTATGCTAATCCCAGTATTGCCAATCCTGGAAAAAAAATTAGGGATTTCTCCTTTCCAATCAAGTATGGTCATTACGAGCTATTCCGTTGCTGCTGTTTTTCTTATTCCGATAGCGGGGTATTTGTCAGACCGGGTTGGACGAAAAAAAGTTATTCTGCCGAGTTTAATCCTGGCTTTAATTGGAGGCCTGATTGCCGGATTTGCCTCCTGGAAAATGAATGAGCCGTACACGTGGATTATTATCGGCCGGATTTTGCAGGGGATTGGAGCATCAGGAGCCATGCCGATCATCTTGCCGCTAGTAGGCGACTTGTACAAAGATGATGATGAAAAAGCAAGTTCATGTCTAGGGACAATTGAAACATCAAACACATTTGGGAAAGCATTAAGTCCCATTCTCGGTTCGGTACTTGCCGCTTTTTTATGGTTTCTTCCATTTTTTTCAATTTCGGTTTTTAGTTTAATTGCGATTGCCATGGTTTTTTTCTTGATTAAAGAACCAAAAAGAGAAGAGCCAGTAAAGTTTAAGGAATTTTTAAATAATACGAAAAAAACACTCAAAAAAGAAGGTAAATGGCTGCTTACCATATTTCTTCTTGGCTTTTTTACGATGCTGGTCCTGTTTAGCGTGTTGTTTTTCTTATCTGATATCCTGGAGAAGGTTCATGATATTAAAGGCATAAAGAAAGGCTTTGTTTTAGCCATTCCACTTTCTTTGCTTTGCGTAGTTTCTTTTGTGACCGGCCGCAAAATCAAAGGAAATTTGCCGACGATGAGAAAAATCATTATTGTTTGTTTGATTATCCAGGCAATCAGTGTTGTTTTTGTCGGCTTTGTCAGTAAGCAGCTTATTCTTCTTCTCGTTGTGACCAGTATCCTGGGAGTTGCAATGGGAGCATTAATGCCAGTGCTTGATGCCATTATTACCGAAAATACAAAAAAAGAAGAACGAGGAACGATCACGTCTTTTTACAGCGCTTCAAGGTTTGCCGGGGTGGCAGCGGGTCCGCCGTTGATGTCGGTTCTCATGAAGAATTATCTTAATGCCGGTTATATTACAGCAGGTGTACTGGCAATAATCATTTTGTTTATTGTAATCAAATTTATTAAAGTCAAGGAAATCGAAAATTAACGGAATAACCGAATACTAAAAAGGACCTGTACGGCCACTTTGGCTGTACAGGTCCTTTTTCAGTTTATTTTACTTTATTCCCTTCCTTAAACAAAACAGGCTTGGTAAGTCCGATTGGTTTGATTAAACTGATCGATCCTGCTGCGGCAATAAAAACGGAAGCTTCGACCACAACCGCATACATGTCGAAGTCTAAAAACAGATTGACGAGGTTGTAGGAGACAACAAGGGAAAAAAGCGGTGATACGCCCATACCTTAAGCAATCTGCTAATAATACCTTTTTCGAGAATTTCAACCCCTTTATCGGAAAACCCACTCCAAGGATGCTGCAGGTCGTGACTTGCGTTTGGGGAACAGGAAAGGCGCATTTTTCTTTTCTAACCTCCATGTAAATGAATGAGAAACTAGGTAAAGTCCTAAATGCAGTGTATTCAGCCCAAGAAAAATAGTTCAAATAAACGGGCGTATGACATACCAGTCAAAATAAAAAATCAAGAACCATCTGAAAAACACGAGAATAAATTAGGTATATGCTGATAAATAGAGATGGGAGGCCGGTTCAAATCCGAGCTTAGCGGTAGAGAAAAGAACATGTAAAGAGGAGAGGAGCAAATGATGGCAGTTAAGATTTATCAGGGCCACTCTCACCATTTGACCCGCGCCGATGTAAATGTTGTTATTGATGTGATACGCGCTTTTACTTTTGCCCACTATGCTTTTATAAGGGGGGCAAAAGAAATTTTGCTTGCAGAGACAATCGATTCAGCCTTCCATTTGAAGGGAAAAAATCCTGAATACATGCTGGCCGGTGAAGAGAAGGGGCTGCCTATTACCGGGTTTGACCTTGACAATTCCCCTCAGAGCCTTCTTGAAGCGGATTTGGCAGGGAAGACGCTTGTCCAGAAAACAACGAATGGAGTGAGGGCTGCATTGAATGCTTTAAATGCAAGGCATGTATTTGTAACTGGTTTTTCTAATGCGAGAACAACAGCAGAATACATTAAAAAAACGTATGGGGCGGATCAAAAAATCCAAATCATCGCTTCTCATCCTACTGGCGATGACGATCTTGCCTGTGCGGAGTATATGAAGGATATCATTGAGGACCGGGAATGCCAGCTTGTGACGTGGCCCGCTCCCAGAATAAAAGGATCAGAAGCGGCCCAAAAATTTTATGATGACAGCAGGCCGGAATTTAAAAGCGGAGATATTGATTTGTGTGTGGAAGAGCTGGAATTGGATTTTTTAATGAAAGTGAATCAGGAAAATGATTTACCAAAAATTGTGGGGGTGACGGTATGATCTATACGGGGCTCAATCTGCCGGAAAGAACCAGTAAACCGAGGATGGATGGAATTACCGTGCTGATTGATAATGGGGTTCCCTTGCGCTTTTTTGAAGATACCATCAACAGTTCAGGCCAATATATAGATTTTATAAAATTCGGCTGGGGAACATCGGTTGTGACCAAACATTTAGAAAAGAAAATTGCCTGTCTTCATGAAAATGGCGTGAATTTCTTTTTCGGCGGGACGTTATTTGAGAAATTTATCAGCCAAAACAAAGTGAGAGAATTTGAAAAGTTTATTCGAAAGTTTGACTGCAAATATATTGAAATATCAAATGGAACAATGGACATGGCCAACAATGAGAAAGCCTTATACATTAAAAATTTTTCAAAGGATTTTATTGTTTTTAGTGAAGTTGGCGCAAAGGACAGTATGAAAGCTATGAGCCAGAATGCATCCGAATGGGTTGAATGGATTTTAGAGGACCTGGAGGCTGGCTCCGCAAAGGTCATAACCGAAGCCAGGGAAAGTGGAACCAGCGGGATTTGCCGGGGTAATGGAGAGATGAGGCTGGAAATTATAGATAAAATCATAGAAGCCAGGATCGATTTGAAAAAAATGATTTTTGAAGCACCATCTAAAAAAATGCAGACCACTTTTATTAACATTGCTGGACCGAATGTCAACCTAGCCAATATTTCGTTCGCGGACCCGATTCCGCTGGAAACGTTGAGACTTGGACTTAGATCTGACACGTTTTATTTAAGTGAAGAGTATGCACTAAGTGAAGAGTATGCAGTAAGTGAGAAATATGAAGTGAAATAAGAGAGGCCAATAAAGTTTTCCATCTTGCGCTTAAGCATTATTCAGCTTTAACCCGTTAACTGGGTGGTGCAGCCGGAAAAATTCCGGCTTTTTCCTTTTTCTTCATGTGATAAGAATCCCTTTTAATATTGAACGTACCTGAATAATGCAGGAGGTGATCTTTTTGTCGTCATTCATAATTTCTTTCCTTGTTTATATGGAAGCGTGTATATTTGCTGGAATTTTTATGTATTTGTTTCGGAAAAAGAAGCTAATCGGATTTCAGCTGGGGATGAATATCAGCCAGGTGATGGGAGGAATGGCGGCCCTGCTGACGGGTGTATTGCTTATTCAGCAATTCCCATTTCATTTTACGCTTATCACGATCATTTCAGCCGGAACAGGATTAGCAGTGGGCGGTGTCTTTGGTCTGCTTTTCGATTATCAAACCTTTATTACGGGCTTAACAAACGGAATGATTGTGGGATTGATGGCACCAATGATCGGGTCAGTAGTAGAAGTACCTGTCCTATTTTTATGGTTTATTCACGGATTATTTTTTGTCAGTTTTCTTGCGATTTATTTTTCTATTCAAAGGTCGTGATGTGAATGGTACTGATCATCTTATTGGGCTGTTGGAATTTTGCTGCTCTGCGTTCAATTTATCGGATTTGCCAAAAGAAATATGTGTTATTTGATGATCGTTTTACAATGACTTTGTGCATGAATACAGCCATGATCACTTCTTTTGTCTTCGCGCTTTACGTTTCATTTCTTTTTCCCTCCTTTCAAGTGGCATCCATTATGCTTGGTTTAGGAATAGGATGGAAATTTGGAACTGTATTAAAAAATCCAGCGATACTCACGGGTTTATATAATGGCGCGATGGGAGGAATTATGGGAACTATGCTGGGTGTTGTTCTCAAAAATCCGGCTTTATGCAATATACCGATTGAATCAGACGCGATGATTGCGGCGAATATGTACAGCCTCTCACTTTTTGCTGCTGGTCTGCACACGCTCGTCATGGGCCTGATCCGCTATTCATTTACCGTATAAAGGAGGAGATGGGTGTTGAAAGCTCTGATCTTTGCCGTTTTAGTCAGTGTAGGATTGCTCCCCTTCATTTTCTTCTACTCCTCAACATTAGAACTGCCGAAACTTGGAACGGTAGAGAAAACGTCACTTTCAGAAGTCAGTGGGAAAGATTTTTCAACACAGGGCAAACCAAGCCTTGTGACTTTTTTTTATACTAGATGCCCCGATGTATGCCCTTTTACAATGCAGGATTTAAAAGAGCTGCAAAAAGTGTTAAAAGAACAAGGAGTCACAGAAGATCAGTATTTAATTGTAGCTGTTACGCTCGATCCTGAAAACGATACGAAGGAAAGAATTATGCAATATAAGAAGGCCTTTGATATCTCAGATGAAAACTGGCTGTTTCTCCGTGGTTCTGAAAAAGATACGAAAAAGTTCGCTCGATCTTTTCGGATGATATATGAAAAAAGTGAAGAAGGATATGTCACTCATTCCACAACCATGTATATGGTGGATTCAAAAAGCCAAATAAGAGCGCGTTACGATATGTCAACAGGCCAGAAAAGGCTGGATATTAAGCAAGTGGCTGAACATCTCATTCAGTTAACAAAATAAAGCTCGGTGAAAATATAATATGTGTTTGTCATATTGTAAAAGTGTGAGCAATTTAAACGATAAACCTGCATGGAATTTTGTTGTTGGGAATAGGCTATAAAAAAACAGGAGGAAGCTTTTCATGGACGAAAAAGAAAATAATTCGGTAAGTGAAAGACCTAAACAGGCACAAGCAGTTCATATGCAAGCATTTTCTTCCCCTACCAGTTCAGCGCCTGAACACGAAACAAGAATTTTGACAGAATATATCAGCATGCAAAATTTGGTTAACATTGCTGAGCATAATGAAGCACTCAGAAAAACGCTTTTTTTGAAAAAATTTTTTATGGTGAAACGAAATCAATTCGTGAGCGTTTCATCCCTTATTAAGAAGAACCAAACAAAGATAAGTGAAGGAAAAGTTGACGCTATTGGAAGAGATTTTGTATTGCTGACTAATTTAAAAAAACGGATCTGGATCCCGTATACAGCGATCCATGAGGCAACAATCCCTTTTGGGTACCCGAATTATTCAAGCCCTCACCAACATTTTATTTATGATAATGATTTGCAGCGAAAGCTTGTGCTTGAGTTTGGCGAGACTGTGTGTAAAAAACAAGCACTGATTCAGCAATTTTTTCAAGAGTCCTTGCAAACAAGCCTTTCTTCATGGAAAGGAACATGGGTGGAAGTAAGAACACCAGAACAAAGAACCTCAGGGAAGATTTCCGAAACGACAGCCAAGGAATTAATTCTTCACTCGTTTAAAACGAAAAAAATGGTTCTATTAAAAGACATTCAGTATATCAGTACCATTCGAATGATGGCAGCAAGAATAAAAAAACAAAAATAGTTTGAATTTTACAGGGGAAGGAGCGGTAATTCTTTATGACTTCATCTGGTGAAAGTTTATACAACGAGTTAAGAACCATGGTAGGAAAAGAGCTGCTGGTTATTACAAAAGCAGCCCAGCTCGATTTGTTTGGCCAAGTGTTTCGACCGATCTTTAGCGGGACGATTTCAGAAGTGCACAGGGGGCATATTACGTTATCACCTGTCATCCTCAAAATGATTAATTCACCGTTTTTTACATTCCCTGTCCCGCTTTGTATTCCATTTGAACAAATTGCTTCCTTTTCCCTGGAAGTGCCAAGTGATGAAGTATTCCCGCTATCATAGTGAAAAGAGGTGTGTGAATGGGTCGGAAAAAAGGTTCAAGAGATACAAATACAATAAATCCGGCGGGTACTACTGAAAATCAATTGAAAGATAAGGAACTGGTTAACCATTTTAAAAGACATATCGGCCGAAAGGCATTTATTTTAACGGAAGCTTTTCCGTTCATGTTTATCGGAAAAATTAAAAAGGTGCTGGACGACATGGCTGTACTGTCTGTAGAAACGACATCTGTCCCAGCCCTGGAGAATAGGGAGTGGAGTGTGCATATACATTCCATCGAGGCGTTCTATATTGAAAAAGTGGGCAGTCCGAAAATACCCGATTTGAACGGTGGCGGAGGAGAGGAACCATTATGAAGCGGCGCTACCATGTGGCAGCTATTCCAATTCGTATTGTGTTGAACCATTTTGGTGATCACAATCCAAATGGAATGATGTATGTGTTAAAAGAAAACGAGAAGAAAGTGAAAGAATTAGTGGGAAAAAATCCTTGCTCTCCTGTCGATCTTGTCCAACCGCTTGTAATACGGGCAAATGAGGGAGACGAAGTGGAAATTTTGCTTGAAAATAAGCTTGATTTCCATGCAGGAATGCATTTTCAAGAAGCGGAATATGATGTTCATCGCGCTGATGGAACAAATGTAGGATTCAATAAAGATACTACAGTGGCACCATCAGGCTCCATTTTGTATAAAATAAAGGCTGCTGGTGAAGGGACCTATTTTTTTTCCGATTTAGGAAACCCTTCGAACGGCGAGCGTGGCTCCAATTCAAATGGTTTATTCGGAGCCTTATTTGTTGAAAAGCGCTTTTCATGGTGGACGAATCCTGAAAGTGGCAAGCCGATGAACAGTGGGGTGTATGCAGATATTCACCATCCGCTTTTACCCTCTTTTCGAGAGTACGGATGGATTTTTCACGATGAAATGGAAGTGAATGATTTAACGGGAAACCGTCCGATCGATCACTTGACTAATCAAGAAACGGAATCCTTTCATGGGGCTAATTATCGGTATGAACCGATGCACAACCGCCAAAAACTGATTAGAGAAGGAATCGTCTGTCCGAATTGCGAAGGAGAGGAAGTGCATCATGATTCCTGGGTGTACGGAGACCCTGCTTCACCCATTTTCCGTGGATACGTGGGAGACCCTGCAAAAATCCGACTCGTTCATGGGGGCGTAAAAGAAACACATGTGTTTCATTATCATGTGCATCAATGGTTCAGTGATCCGAAAAACCTTGATTCTGAAATCATTGACTCCCAATCCATTAGTCCGCAATCCCATTATTCGATCGAACCGCTTTACGGTTTAGGCAGCTTGCAGGGATCTTTTGGAGACGCCATTATTCACTGTCATCTTTATCCGCATTTTATGGCAGGAATGTGGGGAATCAACCGGATATTTAATACTCTCCAGGACGGAAGCCAGTCCTATCCTAACGGAGTGCCGATTAAACCGTTGCAGCCGCTCCCGGACCGAAAAGCGCCGCCAGAGCCTACAAAAGAAAAACCGGGATTCCCGAATTTTATTCCCGGTAAAGTCGGTTTCAAGGCACCGCGGCCACCGCTCGGTATTGTGGGAGGAAGAGGATTAACAGAACTTGAACGTCAGGCAGCCATCCCCCACCCAAGGCCCGGAGCAGTATTTGTGGATCCATGTCCGGAAAATACGCCTGTCAAGGAATTCAACATCTCGTTAATACAGTTGCCTATTATTTATAACAAACAAGGCTGGCACGATCCGAAAGGGCGGATTTATGTTCTGGACGAGGACATGGAAGATATTTGTGCAGGGAGAAAGGAACCGGAGCCTCTTGTGATACATGCACCGGCACATACTTGCTTTCATATAAATTTTACGAATCGAGTGCCGTCTATTTTAGAGGGCGGTGTCTTTCAACATACGACTCGAACATACGAAGCAAGTATGCACATTCATTTTGTCAAATTTGATGTTTTGACGAATGATGGGGGAAATATTGGATGGAACTATGATTCCTCCACTTTAGAAGGGGAAACCATTCGGTATTCTTATTATGCAGATGTGGAGTTAAAAGCATGGTTTATTCATGACCACCTATTTGCGGCTACTCATCAACAGCATGGAGCCTTTGCTTCAGGCATTGTTCATCCTCGCTTTACAACGTTTCTCGACTCAAGATCCGGAGAGGAAGTGGATCACGGAGTACAAGTAACAGCGACGAATCCATTGATTCCGGATTACCGTGATTTTGTCCTATTTGTACAGGATTTCACCTTGTTGTTTGATAAAAGTGGAAAACCGCTTAATCCGCCAAAATTTCCAGGTTCCCAGGATGATCCGGGTTTGTTTGGCGTTAATTATAAAAACGAACCGCTTCAATTTCGACTGGGTACGGATGCCGATCCTGCTTATACGTTTAGTTCTTATGTGAACGGTGATCCCATAACACCGATTTTAAAAGCATATACAGGAGACCCTGTTCGCATTCGGCTGCTCCAGGGAGCACAAGAAGAATCACATAGCTTTAATCTTCATGGCCTTAGATGGCTGAAGGAACGCGGTGATCTGTCTTCAAAACTTGAAGATCAGCAGCATATTGGGATTTCAGAATCCTTTACCCTTGATACGTACATCCCGCGATCCGGCGACTATTTCTGGGCATTCGAGACAGAAGAAGATCTATGGAACGGACTTTGGGGACTCATTCGTGCGTTTGATGAAAACGTACCGGATTTAATTCCCTTGTCCGACCGCCCGAAGCCGTTAAGCCGCTCAAAGCCGTTGCCGGAACCGAATGGAACAAAACCACCAAAAGCGAAAGAGTGCGACCCGGTTTCTGTAACGTCTGGTCCTGTCCGCCGATTTGATATCGTCGCTTTTCAGCTCCCGATTGTCTATAACGATTTCGGTGATCATGATCCACACGGGATTATGTTTGCGATAAAGGAAGACATGCAGGACATTTTAAAAGGAGTGAAAAAGCCGGAACCACTTGTCATTCGGGCAAATGTCGGGGATACCGTAGAAGTGACGTTAACAAGCTTATTAAAAGCAGAATTATTCCCTTTTAAAGATGGGATTTATCCTTATCCACAAGTAAAAGAGCAGGCTTTTTACCCGCCTTCTTTACGAATTTCATTGCATCCTCAGCTCATTCAATATGACGTGAAAACGTCAGCCGGGGAGACTGTTGGGTTTAATGATGATCAAACTGTCGGGCCAGGGGAAAAGGTGATGTACCGATGGTTTGTGGATTCTCAGGTTGGGGCATGTGGTATGTGGGATATGGCGGATATCCACAATCATAAATCACATGGTGCTTTCGGTGCATTTGTCGCAGAACCGCGGGGAACTGAATATTTAGATCCTTATACATTAAAACCTGTTCAGTCAGGAGCCAATGTCATTCTCCGACACACGTTTTTACCGGATATTAGGGAGTTTGTCTTGATTATGCATGACGGGGTAAGGCTGCTCAATAAACTGGATGAGTTGCTTATCGATCCGATTGCCGGCATTCTTTTGCCGCCACATAGTCAGGAGAAGGATGAGGTCGATACGTATGATGAAGGATCCAGAGGATACAATTATCGAAGCGAACGGCTGATTAACCGCTATCAGAAGCACCCGGCCTTGCATGATTTATTTAGTTCCAAAGTATTTGAGGATCCAGCGACTCCACTATTTGAAAGCTATGCAGGTGACCCAGTTACCATCCGTCTCATAACCCCTGCAGAAAGAAGAAGATCGCATACTTTTCATCTCCACGGCCATCGCTGGCGATTCGATGTAAAAGATATAAATTCGCGTGTTGAATCGTTTGTTGGATTCAATATTGCCGGTGCCGTACGAAACTTAGAACTATATGGCGGAGCAGGCGCTTACCAGAAACATCCTGGAGATTATCTTTACCGTTCAGGCAATATTCAGTGGGATATAGAGCAGGGGATGTGGGGAATTATGAGAGTGCATGCCCAGTCGCAAAAACACTTGCCAGCGCTTAAAGAGTAAAAGAATTGAATGGCATTAAAAATAACAGAGACATGCCGCTGCTCCAGAAAAAAGATTCATCGGCTGATGGTTCAAAAAAGCAAGTCTTGAATAAGAAGGCTTGCCTTTTTTCTTGCGGCTATTCAAAAAAAGTGACAGCATTTTTCATGAATAGGTCGATATAAAAGCGTCTGAAGCCGGTATACATTTCTCCCAATTTAGCCGTTTAATTCAGCCTTTTTTGCACAGTCCATTAAATAGCGGACAAATACCTCATCACGGACCAGCCATGCGGTATATTGCCGTTTTAAGAAGGTTTCCCCTTCCTGAAAGCTCGTAAAGGTTTCCGGCAGGTTTATATAATTGTGTTCAATTTTCCATTCCTGTTCATGAAGCGGATAAAGAAGAAAGAGTTCTTCCTGCCGGTTTTCATACAAAGCACCAAACGAATTGTTTTTCATATTATACCGATTTCGTTTCGCATCTTCTTTTAACGGCTCAAGGTCAAACGTCTCTGTCACAAATTGACGGAAAGCATCAGCTGTTAATGAACAGCCGGCAGCTTTTGCATGTCCGCCGCCGCCAAAAAAGCCCGCTGTGCGAGAGACATCCACCGAATCATGTATGGTCCGGAAGCTGATTCGTTTGCTGCCGACATTTACAATGGCAATGTAATCAAGATGGGAACAGTCTTTACTTAATTCATTCCCGAGCTCAGAATGATACGATTCGGCAAACACGATACCAGCAAACTGGTTTTCAATCGGTGCCTGCACAAGCTCCCGCCTTTTTCGTCGAATGTATCGCTCCGTTTTGTTATCTTCCATGTCCAGTATTTTTTCTTCAAACTCATTAAAGAAAAAGTGGCCGCTCGTTTTCAGCCGGTTCATCATTTTTTCTTCAAATTCATCGATGGAAAGTAAAAAGAAAAGGGCATTCAATCTTTTTGCATTTTGGTTATCATATTTCTCCCATTCCCACGTATCATACTGTCTGACGAGTTCAACAAATTCGGCGGCTGCGGCAGAAGGTATTAAATGTTCATGCGTCAGCAAGTACTCGTAGAACAAAGAAGTGGCCGAGGCTAAACGGTCTTCTTTTTCCTCCACCACTACGTGTCCCCACCCATAGTTATTTAAATGCAGAGCGGTTTTATGATGGTCAAGAAGCTGGACTTTCCCGCCTGTTTGATAAAAATCATTGAGCTTTTGTTCATTTTCTTCGTTAACAGATAAATCAGTAATGAACAGAAAAGTGCTTGGATCACCGTTTTCCAAAAACCGTTCGACTTCCTGATTTAATCCGGAAATGGAGTTATAGCGGACACTGACGCCTGAGCCGAAAGCAAGTTTTGCTAAAATCCCGCAGGAAACCCCATCCAGATCATTATGGGACAACAATTTGTACATGTTTTTCACCTCAGAACGTAGTATGGGGCCAAAAGGTGAAAAATATTGAAAAGTGGATCGTCTTTCTTTAGGGTATGCCGCTTTTTATTCTGGGCAAAATAAAAAGAAAAGGGGTGAAGAGATGACATTAATCCGTCTTGGATATGCGGCGATGAGCATGAACGTGAAAAATGGTTCACCTTCTCAAACGATGACGCATGCCCAGTTTTTAAAAATTAAAGATAGAGAAGCGGCGATCCACAAACTAGAGCGCATTGCTGCATCGAATTTGGCCAATTGTCTGCGTCTGCTTCGGCACAATGCTGCTCACGATATCACGTTCTTCCGGCTGAGTTCGAAAATTATCCCGATGGCCAACCATCCGGATCTTCCGGAATGGAATTACATAAGACCGCTTCAAGAAAGTCTTGGGATGATCCGCTCTTATTTAATGGAGCATTCTGAGATGCGGATTGACTTTCATCCGGACCATTTTGTTGTGTTAAACACCGGCAAAACAGATGTTTTGAAGACGGCTGTCCAGACGCTGAACATGCATAAATTACTATTAAAAGGAATGGGCATTGACCCGGAACACCGGTGTGTGATTCATGTGGGCGGAGGATACAAAGACAAGGAAAAAGCGCTGGAGCAGTTTGTGACGAATTGGGGCAGCATTCCTGTTTCGCTGCAAAGAATGATTATGCTTGAAAACGATGATAAAACCTTCACGGTAAACGATACGCTGTATCTTTGTGAAAAGCTTGGCATCCCTGCCGTTTTCGATTATCAACATCATATGGCGAATCACGAGAAAAAGGAGTGGTGGGAAGAGGAGTGGCCACGTGTTGTGAAGACGTGGGAGAGTTCCAAGCTGCCTGTTAAGGTGCATATGTCCAGTCCGAAATCCGAAAAAGAATTCAGAGCACATGCCGACTTTATTGACGTAAACGAATTTCTATCCTTTCTTCATCATGTTAAAGGCAGTGTTCCGCAAATCGATGTAATGATTGAAGCAAAACGAAAAGACGACGCGCTTTTTGCTTTAGCAAGGGCTCTGAAAAAAGCAGGGATTGAGCAGGTGGACGAAGCAAGTTTTTCGGCAGGATGAAGATGAACGAAAGCAGCTTAAATGGTCTATTTAAGCTGCTTCGGCTAAAACATTAAGCTTTCACCCATTCGGTTTCTAATTCAATTCCAGAGGCTTTCATCATTGTTAAAACAGGGCATCGGGCATCGGTTTTTTCCTTTAATTCAGCGAGCCGCTCCGGCGATTCACTTGTAGAAACGATTGCTTTAAACCATACTTTTTCAAAAAAGACTTGTACCCCTGCTTCCCCCCGCATCCCGAGTGGATCAAGCTGGCCTTTTACATCAATGTTCATGGACTGCAGGTCAAAGTTCATTTCCTGCGCCACCATATTGGCGATAATATTTTCGCATCCTGCCAAAGAAGCCAACAGGGAAGAAAGCGGATCAGGTCCTTCGTTGTTACCGCCGACAACCGGCGGTTCATCAATAATGATTTCGTGCTGTTTTGCTTTTACAGTGGTTTTCATTTTGTCCGTTATGCCGGTAACGTGAAACGTCATTTTATCCTTCAGGTTCATTCATATATCCTCCTGTTTTATAATGACTGCTTTTGTAGCTTGCCGCAGTTTGAAAAAATTAAACGTTATACAGACAGCAAGCAAGGCCGCTTCGTTTAACTTTGTCAAGCCATTCTGTAACAAAGAAATCGTGTGGAGGAAATGATGATTAATTATTTCAGGCCGTCTTCCCAATTCTCTGCAGCAAAGTCACCATTTATTTTCACGGCTGCTTCATATCCCTGACTCGCTGCTCCGATTAAACTCGTAAATGTATTTTTGGCATCGCCAATAATAAACAAACCTTTAAGATTTGTTTGTCCGTGTTCACTCGTTATGTATTCGTTTTTATCATTAATTGGAACGCCGAGACGGGCAGGAATCATAGAGCTTTGCCTTTCACCGGTTGATGAGATAAATCCGCCGGTTCGATTGAAGAATTCTCCATTTTGTAAAATGATTTTTTCCAGGTTTCCATTGTTTGACTGAAGTTCGGTAATGGGGGTTTCAATCAGATTAATCTGGTGATGTGCTAGCTGCCGCTTTTCTTCATCCTCAATGCGAGCGGGGCCGTTTGTGAAAACGACTAAATCCTTGCTCCAGTTAAAAATAAGCTTCACAAATGGAAGAAGGGCCGCCCCATTGCCAAATAGAGCGAGTGGCTCATTTTTTCGTTCCCAGCCGTCACAGTATGGGCAATGAAAAACCGTTTTCCCGTACACAGATTGTAATCCGGGAATCGACGGTAAATGATCTTTCATACCAGTGGCAAAAATTATTTTTTTGCTGATCACTGTTTGCCCGTTTCTCGTTTTTATAATAAAAAGATCGTTGTTTCGTTCTACATCGTCAATTACATCTTTTATGATCGTCACATTTTTATACGCTTTGAGTTGTTCTCTGGCAATTTCTCTAATAACAGTTGGACTTATTCCATCTCTTGTCAAAAAGCCATGCGATTTTAACGTTACATCATTTCTTGGCTTGGCTTCATCAATCAACATCACCTTTTTTAAAGACCTTCCTAAAACAAGCGCTGCATTCAATCCGCCTGGTCCACCGCCTGCAATGACAACATCCAGTAGATCATTGTCCATTATCTTACCCCCTGAGTCATGTTATCGTTTTGCACCTTCCCTTAATGGCTCAATATCAAACGTTAAAAAATAACAAAGTATCAATCGCCTTCATTTTGTTCATGATAAGATGAAGGAGGTGTTGAGACGATGGCGAAAGATGTTCTCTGTGAAGTGAATAACTGCAAGTACTGGAGTTCAGGTAACAAGTGCAGCGCAGATTCCATTTATGTAGTCAGTCATAAAGGCAAACAGGCGTCTAATAATGAAGAAACGGATTGTAAAACGTTTGTGCTAGAGGTTTGATTTTTCTAAGGACGGCCATTTTTTGGCTGTTCCTTACTTTTTGTTAGTATTGGCAATGATTTTCAATTTCATACGTATTTACAGGATTATGTTTTTTATAATGGCAAGGCTAAGTACTTGAATGGCTGGGGAAAATCACATGCTTTTGTTGGTTCATTCACATACAGAAGTGGTATGATACAAGAAAGAGCTAGAATGAAAGGGGAATTCTTGTATTATGCGTGAATTACAAAAAGTGATTATTGAAGAGCTGCATGTACAACCACAAATTGACCCGCAAAAAGAGATTCGCCGGAGCATTGATTTTCTAAAAGACTATCTCCAGCATCATTCATTTTTAAAAGGTTTTGTTCTTGGCATTTCCGGGGGACAGGATTCGTCGCTTGCCGGCCGGCTTGGCCAATTGGCGGTAGAAGAGCTTCGGGAAGAAACCGGGAAAGAATATACGTTTTATGCGGTGCGTCTTCCATATGGTCTGCAAAAAGATGAGGATGATGCCCAGGATGCGCTTGATTTTATTCAGCCCGATGAACGATTGATCGTAAATATTAAAGGTGCAGTGGATGCCAGCGAACAAGCATTGGAAACCATTGGAATTGATATTTCTGATTTTGTAAAAGGAAATGATAAAGCGCGTGAACGGATGAAAGTTCAATTTGCGATTGCAGCAGCAAAAAGTGCGGTTGTCATTGGGACCGATCATTCAGCAGAAGCCGTTACTGGTTTTTATACAAAATTTGGCGACGGTGCAGCGGATATTGTACCTTTACTCCGTTTAAACAAACGTCAGGGCCGGTCCATGCTGAAAGAGCTTGGTGCGCCGGAACACCTGTATATGAAAGTGCCAACGGCCGATCTGGAGGACGATAAACCGCTTATTCCAGATGAGACGGCGCTGGGTGTTTCTTATGAACAAATTGATGATTATCTTGAGGGAAAAGAAATTCCAGTCGAAGCGGCGGAAAAAATTGAAGGCCACTTTATGAAAACACGCCATAAACGCCATCTGCCCATTTCCGTATTTGATGATTTTTGGAAAAAATAATGCTTTCAGGCGCAAGCCGGGAAGCTTTTTTTCGTTATCCAGTTCCAGGTGCCATCGAGGTCCACAGGATGTGGGTCACAAAAGCGTTGCGACGATCCGGATGATCTAGTCGGGAGAATGCCACAGGACGTGGCAGCTTTGCAGCGCGGCGGCACGATGCCGCATTCTTAGCTTTTCTTCCATTTACCCAGCCAATCCCTTCTGGAGGCACAAAACGCCTCCTTCAGTGTTCGTCTTATGCTTGTCGCCGAAAGACAAGCACCTTGCACTTTTAATAACTGAATTTTCGATAAACGAGACAACGCCTTGACCGTCTCCTGCGAACCATATAAAATGAGGTCAAAATGTGTGAACACGAACAAAAAATAGATGAGTGTTTCCGATAATACGGAATTGAAGGGAAGAGAGTAGAACCATGACAGGAAAATCAGAATTGCAGCACCAGGAAATGATTCTTGTACTTGACTTTGGAAGCCAATACAATCAGTTGATTACGCGCCGTATCCGTGAATTTGGCGTATACAGCGAGCTTCATCCGCACACAATTACAGTAGATGAAATTAAAAAAATCAATCCAAAAGGGATTATTTTCTCCGGCGGTCCGAACAGTGTATATGCAGACAATGCATTTAGCTGTGACGAGCGTATTTTTGATTTGAACGTTCCGATTTTTGGGATTTGCTATGGCATGCAGCTTATGACAAAGCATTTTGGCGGAACAGTATCAAAAGCGTCTCACCGTGAGTATGGAAAAGCGGCAATCAACGTTCAAAATGAATCAGCTCTTTTTTCAGACCTTCCAAACGAACAGGTTGTCTGGATGAGCCACAGCGATCTTGTGACAGAAGCGCCGGCTGGTTTTACAGTTGATGCGGTCAGCCCATCATGCCCAATTGCTTCGATGAGTAACAAAGAGGAAAACCTATACGCAGTTCAATTCCACCCTGAGGTAAAACATTCTGTTTATGGAAACGACATTCTGAAGAACTTTGTTTTCGGCGTATGTGATTGCACGGGTGACTGGTCAATGGAAAATTACATCGAGGTTGAAGTGGAAAAAATCCGCCAAACAGTTGGGGATAAAAAAGTGCTTTGCGCAATGTCAGGCGGCGTTGATTCATCGGTTGTAGCTGTATTGATCCACAAAGCAATCGGCGACCAGTTAACGTGTATTTTCGTTGACCACGGTCTTCTGCGCAAAGGCGAAGCAGAGCAGGTAATGGATACATTTGCGAATGGCTTTAACATTAATATCATTAAAGTAGACGCAAAAGAACGTTTCATGAAAAAATTGGCAGGTGTGTCTGATCCCGAGCAAAAACGGAAAATCATCGGCAACGAGTTTATCTATTTATTTGATGATGAAGCATCGAAACTAAAAGGCATTGAGTTTTTGGCGCAAGGAACACTTTATACTGACATTATTGAAAGCGGCACGGCAACGGCGCAAACGATCAAATCGCATCACAACGTAGGCGGACTGCCGGAAGACATGCAGTTTAAGCTAATTGAGCCGCTTAATACATTATTTAAGGATGAAGTGCGTGCGCTCGGTTCGGAGCTCGGCATTCCAGATCATATTGTTTGGCGCCAGCCGTTCCCGGGACCAGGTCTTGGCATTCGTGTGCTGGGAGCAATTTCAGAGGAAAAATTGGAAATTGTTCGTGAATCCGATGCCATTTTGCGTGAAGAAGTGGCGAATCACGGTCTCGAGCGTGAAATTTGGCAGTACTTCACTGTGCTTCCAGATATTCGCAGTGTAGGTGTTATGGGCGATGCGCGGACGTATGATTACACGATCGGCATTCGTGCCGTTACATCGATTGACGGGATGACATCAGATTGGGCTCGTATTCCATGGGATGTGCTCGAAGTGATTTCAACGCGTATTGTCAATGAAGTGGCACACGTAAACCGAGTCGTGTATGACATTACAAGCAAGCCGCCAGCAACGATCGAATGGGAATAAAAGGCGAACGAATAACGAAGAAAAATTAATTTTGTTCGTATTTTGTATTGACGAATAATGATTGTATTAGTATTATGAAAGAGAACTACACTATTTTTCATATTTGTATCGTATATCGTCAAGAATAAGGCTTGACAGTTTCTACCGGGCTGCCGTAAATGGCCTGACTACGAATGAATAGAAAGAGAATGATCTCTTTCTATTTTTTTCTTAGTCGTGCCCGGAACTATTCTGTTCCGGGCATTTTTTCTGAGTCTACGATCGAGAGGAGACTTATAAAACTATGAAGAAATTTTTCCAGTTGGAAGAATTAGGGACGACTTATCGCCGCGAATTCATCGGTGGTTTGACAACCTTTTTATCAATGGCGTACATTTTGATCGTTAATCCGATTACGCTGTCACTGCAATCAGTTCCTGATTTGCCGGACGCGATGCGGATGGATTATGGGGCTGTATTTACGGCAACAGCACTTGCTGCTGCACTGGGTTCCATTATAATGGGGGTTTTTGCGAAATACCCGATTGCTCTGGCACCGGGAATGGGATTAAATGCGTTTTTCGCTTACACAGTTGTTTTAACGTATGGTATACCGTGGGAAACCGCATTAACTGGTGTTTTATTTTCTGGTTTAATTTTTATTCTCATGACTGCTGTTGGACTTCGGGAAAAAATTATTAATGCGATTCCTGCCGAATTAAAATATGCCGTTGCAGCCGGGATTGGTTTGTTTATTACATTTGTCGGTTTTCAAAATGCAGGCATTGTTGTAAATAATGATGCGGTTCTCGTTGGGCTGGGTAACTTAACATCTGGCAACACGCTGTTAGCTATTTTCGGGCTTATTATTACGGTTATCATGATGACCAAGGGAATAAATGGCGGCATCTTTTATGGGATGGTTATTACATCCATTGTCGGAATGATTGCTGGATTAATTAGTCCTCCAACCGGTGTCGTTGATGCAGTGCCGAGTTTGGCACCGACTTTTGGGGTAGCCGTTGAGAACATTTTTCAATCACCGGCAGAAGTATTTACACTTCAAATGCTTGTCATTGTCCTGACGTTTTTATTCGCTGATTTCTTTGACACTGCCGGAACACTTCTTGCGGTTGCGAATCAGGCAGGATTAATGAAAGAGGATAAATTGCCACGTGCAGGAAAAGCGCTGCTTGCGGATTCATGCGGAACAGTAGTGGGTGCCGTTCTTGGCACATCGACTACAACTTCGTATATTGAGTCTTCTGCTGGTGTAGCAGCAGGAGCACGATCTGGCCTTGCAGCAGTCGTAACTGGCTTGTTTTTCTTGTTGTCGCTTTTCTTCTTCCCGCTTCTTCAGGTCATTACGGCGCCGGTAACAGCGCCCGCACTTATTATCGTAGGTGCGCTTATGGTATCGGCATTGGGTAGAATTGAATGGACTCGATTTGAAATTGCGGTTCCTGCGTTTTTAACGGTTATCGCGATGCCGCTTACGTACAGCATCGCGACTGGTATTGCGATTGGATTCATTTTTTATCCGATTACGATGATTTGTAAGGGACGTGCAAAAGAAATACATCCAATCATGTATGGCATGTTTATCATTTTTGTTTTATACTTTATCTTTCTAGATAAGTGATCATATAATGAAACACCTTCTCACTTGAGAAGGTGTTTTTTATTTAGGACAACATGCTATACTGTAAAAAACGAAGAACAATGGGGAAATGCCATGGAAAAATTTTTTGTGAAAAAAGCATTAAACAACAATGTACTTATTGCGGCCTCGGGTGATGAAACAGAGGTCGTCCTCATCGGAAGGGGAATCGGCTTTGGCCGGCAGCAGGGAGACAGCATCGTGCGCAGTTCCGTTGAAAAGCTGTTTATCCTAACCGACCGGAATGAACAGGAACAGTATAAGAAGTTACTCCCGCACTTGGATGATGAAACATTGAAAGTGATTATTGCGGCTGTTGAATTGATCCGAGAGCGAGTCGGTGAAACGTTAAATGAGCACATTCACGTCGGCTTAACCGATCACCTTTTATTTGCAGTAAACCGGATGATGCGCGGTATGGGTATCCGCAATCCATTTTTACTTGAAACGAAAGCGCTCTATCCGTTTGAATACGAAGTCGCGGCAGATGTGACGAAGCTGATCAACAGCAAGCTGACGATCAGTCTTCCAGAAGGGGAAACAGGGTTTATTGCGCTCCACATCCACAGTGCGATCGCCAATAAAGATGTCCGGGACTTAAGCCGCCATTCAGAATTAATCGCAACGCTTATTGGAATGATCGAATCGCAGCTTGATGTGGAACTGGATAAAGAAAGTATTGATTATATGCGGCTTGTACGCCACATCAGATACACAATTGAACGGGTCGTCCGCGGGGAAAAAGTCGATGAGCCAGAAAAAATTGCAAACCTATTGAAAACGGAATATCCGGTGTGCTATAATTTGTCATGGAAGCTGATCAAAGTGATGCAGCAGACATTAAGAAATCCAGTGTACGATGCGGAAGCGGTTTATTTAACGATGCATCTGCAGCGGATTCAGACAAAAATGAAATAATTAACTTGTTCTTTACGTGTTACTGATACGATCAGGCATGAGTAAAGGAGATACAGAGAAAATGGGGGTTTCAGGACTTCTTTTTTCTAATGTCTTCTTTTCTCATGCCTTTTTTCGTTTTTTGTCTGTCTGATTCATCTTTGAGATGCACATACTAATAAAATAGAGGAGGAAACACACATGTTTAAAAAGCTTTTCGGTGTGCTTCAAAAAATCGGTAAAGCACTTATGCTGCCGGTTGCGATTTTGCCGGCTGCCGGTCTTTTGCTTGCAATTGGTAACGCACTGCAAAATCCGACACTGACGGATTTAGCACCTTTTTTAACAGCAGACTGGCTCGTTATGGTCGCTTCTGTTATGGAGGAATCTGGATCGATTATTTTTGGTAACCTGCCAATCCTTTTTGCTATTGGCGTAGCAATTGGTCTCGCCGGAGGAGACGGCGTTGCCGGACTCGCGGCACTTGTTGGTTATTTAATTATGAATGCGACAATGGGTACTGCACTTGGGCTTGAAGCTATTCCAGTTCTTGAAGGTGGAGATCCTGCTTACGCACTGATTCTCGGGATTCCATCGCTTCAAACAGGTGTATTCGGCGGGATTATTATGGGGGCAATTGCTGCCTACATGTACAACAAGTTCTTTAATATTGAATTGCCTTCCTACTTAGGTTTCTTCGCGGGTAAACGGTTTGTTCCAATTGCAACAGCCGCATCGGCGGTTATTCTTGGACTTGTGTTGATTTTTGTTTGGCCGCCAATTCAAAATGGCTTAGATGCATTCTCACATTTCCTATTAGGTGGAAATCTTGCTATTTCAGCATTTATTTTTGGGGTTATTGAACGAAGCTTAATTCCATTTGGATTGCACCATATTTTCTATTCGCCGTTCTGGTTTGAATTCGGTCAGTATACAAATGCGGCAGGCGAGCTCGTCCGTGGTGACCAGGCGATCTTTATGGAACAAATTAAAGACAATGTTCAAAACTTGACTGCCGGTACATTTATGACAGGGAAATATCCATTTATGATGTTTGGTCTTCCGGCTGCTGCACTTGCGATTTACCATGAAGCGCGTCCAGAACGCAAAAAAGTTGTTGCCGGGATTATGGGCTCTGCTGCACTGACATCATTCCTCACAGGGATTACAGAGCCGCTTGAGTTCTCATTCTTGTTCGTAGCACCTGTATTATTTGCGGTTCACGCAGTCTTTGCGGGACTTTCGTTTATGACGATGAGCCTTCTTGATGTAAAAATTGGGATGACGTTCTCGGGCGGTTTGATTGATTACACATTGTTCGGTCTTTTAAATCCACAGACAAATGCATGGATCGTCATTCCTGTTGGTCTTGTGTTTGCGGTTATTTACTACTTCGGTTTCCGTTTTGCGATCCGCAAGTTTAACTTAGCAACACCGGGACGCGAGCTGGAAGACGATGAAGATGGCGATGCTCCAGCGGTTGTTGCGGGCGAACTTCCATATGAAATTTTAGAAGCGATGGGCGGCAAAGAAAACATTGCCAACCTTGATGCATGTATTACACGTCTTCGTGTATCCGTCAATGACATTGGCGATGTTGATAAAAAACGCTTGAAACAGCTTGGGGCAGCAGGGGTTCTGGAAGTCGGCAACAACATTCAGGCCATCTTTGGTCCACGCTCAGATAGTCTTCGTCACCAAATGGCGGACATTATGAAAGGCGCCAAGCCGCGTCCGGTGGCTGCGAAGCCGGATCAGGAAGTGCAAAAAGAAATTGAAAATGCAACGCCGGCTGCAATTCGCAACGGTGTGGAAAGCAAGTTTGTTGCACCAATTTCAGGTGAACTTTTGCCAATTACAGAAGTGCCGGATCCTGTTTTCTCCGGAAAAATGATGGGTGACGGTTTTGCGATCAAGCCGAGTGACGGTACAGTCGTTTCACCTGTAAACGGTAAAATCATTAACGTCTTCCCGACGAAACATGCGATTGGCATTACAGCGGACAATGGCCGTGAAGTATTGATTCATTTCGGTATCGATACGGTTAAATTGAATGGTGAAGGCTTTGAAGCGCTTGTATCAGAAGGCGATGTTGTCACAGCAGGCCAGCCGCTTCTAAAAGTGGATCTGGATTATATCGCTGACAATGCGACGTCAACGATTACACCGATTATTTTCACAAACCTTGCAGAAGGACAATCTGTAACGGTTGAAAAGCCAGGAACTGTGAAAAATGGGGACGAAAACGTAATTACTATTAAATAAGAAACAAGCCGCCTCAGCTGTGTCATCAGCTGAGGCTTTTTTAATTGGCGTCGATATGATAAACTGCCGTCAAAGAGGAGTGAAGAAATATGATGGACAACGCCTTATTTATGGTCGTTATTATTCTGCTGATCAATATTGTGTACGTTTCGTTTTTTACGATCCGCATGATTTTGACGCTAAAAGGCTATCGGTACACGGCGGCATTCGTCAGCACCATTGAAGTAGTCATTTATGTGGTTGGGCTTGGCCTTGTACTTGATAACTTGAATGAAATTCAAAATTTGATCGCCTATGCGGTCGGGTATGGCATCGGTGTCGTTGTCGGCATGAAAATCGAAGAAAAGCTGGCGCTCGGCTATATTACTGTGAATGTTATTACGAAAGAATATGACAAAGACTTGCCGAAAACGCTTCGTGATGAAGGGTACGGTGTGACGAACTGGGCAGCGAACGGCCTTGAAGGAGAACGAACGGCCATGCAAATTTTAACCCCGCGTAAATATGAGTTAAAGCTATATGGAAGAATTAAAGATCTAGATCCGAAAGCGTTTATTATCGTCTACGAACCGAAGTCGATTCATGGCGGCTTCTGGGTAAAACAAGTGAGAAAAGGAAAATTAATGCGATGAGTAAAAAGAAGAATTTTCGTGTGGAAGAAAAGGAAACGATTGATGACTGCCTGGAGAGGATGAAGCAGGAAGGCTACATGCCTATCCGGCGCATCGAAAAGCCGCTGTTTGAAGAGCGAAAAGAAAATGGAGAGACAATTCATGTCCCGATTGGCCGCGAAATCGTCTTTGAAGGAAGAATAATGGCTTAAATACGAACATTAAAATATAAGTGATAAATATCGTTCGATTTTTTATTGACAACCCCTTCTGTGGGTTGTTAATATGTAGATGACAATAAAGCACCTCATATAATAGCGGGAATATGGCCCGCGAGTTTCTACCGGCTGCCTTAAACGGCCGACTATGGGGAAAGCATTCGGAATCTCGATCGACTGCGGACGAATCGCTTTCTCCTATTTACCGGAGGAAGCGGTCTGTCCGTTTTTTTATGTCTAGCTCCAGACGCCATCAGCTCGAGGGCTCACAGGATGTGAGTCACAAAGGCGTTGCGGCACGATGCCGCGCTCTTAGCCTTTGCTCTAAGACAAATTGTCTTATGCTTGTCGCTGATAGGCAGGCGTCTGACGCTTTTCTTTTGTAAAAAAATCTCACACTGGAGGATCAAGATGACGATTGAAGTTGGCGTTATTATGGGTAGCACATCAGACTGGGAGACGATGAAACACGCATGCGACGTGCTCGACGAACTTGAAATTCCGTATGAAAAAAAAGTCGTTTCAGCACATCGCACACCGGATTTAATGTTCGAATACGCGGAAACGGCACGCGAGCGCGGCCTTAAAGTCATTATTGCCGGCGCAGGCGGGGCGGCTCACTTGCCAGGCATGACAGCAGCGAAAACAACGCTGCCGGTCATCGGTATACCGGTTCAGTCAAAAGCGTTAAACGGGCTTGATTCTCTCCTGTCCATCGTTCAAATGCCAGGTGGTGTTCCGGTTGCAACAACGGCTATTGGGAAAGCAGGAGCCACCAATGCCGGCCTGCTCGCTGCGCAAATTTTGTCGATTGCAGACACTGAGGTAGCGGAGCGGTTAGACAAGCGCCGAAAAGAAACCGAAAAAACCGTATTGGAAAGCAGTGATCAGCTTGGCTAGAACGATCATTGAACCAGGAAAAACAATTGGCATTATCGGCGGAGGGCAGCTGGGGCGGATGATGGCGTTGGCCGCAAAAGAAGCGGGCTTCCGCATCGCCGTGCTCGAGCCGGCAGAAGGTGCACCTTGCACACAAACAGCTGATATCGTCATTCAAGCCCCTTACAACGATAAAGACGCGCTGAACCGGCTTGCCGATGTGAGCGACGTGATTACGTACGAATTTGAAAACATTGACTATGAAGGCTTAAAAGAGCTGATGAATATAGCATATATTCCACAGGGCGCGGAATTGATCCGCATTACACAAAACCGCATTTTTGAAAAAGAAGCGATTGCGGGTGCCGGTGTCCCGGTTGCTCCATATCGGGTGATTAAAACAGAAAATGATCTTGAACAGTCCATTGCCGAGCTCGGATTGCCAGCTGTATTAAAAACGGCGACAGGCGGCTACGATGGGAAAGGGCAGTTTGTTTTAAGAGAAACGTCACAAGCTTCGGAAGCAGCTGCATTGCTCGGACATGGTGACTGTGTACTCGAACAATGGATTCCGTTTGAAAAAGAAATTTCTGTTATTATTACACGCAATTCAGAGGGCGAAACAACGTACTTTCCGGCAGCAGAAAACATTCACGTCGACAATATTTTGCATGAATCAATTGTGCCGGCGCGTATCTCAGAACAAACGGAGCGGGCTGCACGTGAAGCAGCTGAAAAAATTGCAGCTGCTTTGTCACTTGTCGGCACACTGGCGGTGGAAATGTTCGTCACGCGTGACGGCAGCATTTACATTAATGAAGTAGCACCACGGCCGCATAATTCTGGTCATTACACAATTGAAGCGTGCGGCATTTCCCAATTTGGCCAGCATATCCGCGCTGTCTGTAACTGGCCGCTTAAAAGCACCTCGCTTCTGAAGCAGGCTGTGATGGTCAACGTGCTTGGTGAACATGTGGAAGGCGTTGTGCAAGCGATTGTGCACAAGCCAGAATGGTCCGTTCATTTATATGGAAAAGACGAAGCAAAAGAAAAGCGCAAAATGGGGCATGTGACTATCTTGACCGACAATCTTGAAGAAACGTTAAATGACATTGAAAACAGTCATATTTGGACAAAATAATCGAATTATCAATCGGAGGATGACAAACAATGATCGAACGCTATACACGACCTGAAATGGGCAGTATTTGGACAGAAGAAAATAAATTCAAAGCGTGGCTTGAAGTGGAAATTTTAGCTTGTGAAGCATGGTCAGAGCTTGGCGACATTCCAAAAGAAGATGTGGAAAAACTACGCGCAAATGCAAGCTTCGATATTGACCGCATTAATGAAATTGAACTGGAAACACGCCATGATGTTGTTGCCTTTACACGTGCTGTATCTGAAACACTTGGTGAAGAACGCAAATGGGTACATTACGGATTAACGTCAACAGATGTTGTTGATACGGCTCTTTCTTATTTATTAAAACAAGCGAACGACATTTTGCGTAAAGACATTGAAAACTTCATTGACATCCTCCGCAATAAAGCGATTGAACATAAACATACAGTCATGATGGGCCGTACACACGGAGTTCATGCGGAGCCGACGACATTCGGATTGAAAATGGCGCTTTGGTACGAAGAAATGAAACGGAACCTGGAGCGTTTTAATGACGCTGCAGACGGCGTTCAATACGGAAAAATTTCCGGCGCAGTCGGCACATATGCAAACATTGATCCATTTGTTGAAAAATATGTGTGTGAAAAGCTTGGCACAAAACCGGCTCCTGTTTCAACACAAACATTGCAGCGTGACCGCCACGCGCACTACATGGCGACATTAGCGCTTGTCGCTGCTTCAATTGAAAAGTTTGCAACAGAAGTACGCGGCCTGCAAAAATCAGAAACACGTGAAGTGGAAGAAGCATTTGCAAAGGGACAAAAAGGATCGTCAGCAATGCCGCACAAACGGAATCCAATCGGATCTGAAAATATGGTTGGCCTTGCACGCGTGATTCGCGGCCACATGGTAACAGCGTATGAAAATGTATCCCTTTGGCACGAGCGCGACATTTCGCACTCATCTGCAGAGCGCGTAATTTTGCCGGATGCAACAATCGCATTGAATTACATGCTGAACCGTTTCGGCAATATTATCAAAAATTTAACAGTATTCCCGGATAACATGAAACGCAACATGGACCGGACGCTCGGCCTTATTTATTCACAGCGTATTCTTCTTGCATTGATTGATAAAGGCATGGCGCGTGAAGCGGCCTATGATACAGTGCAGCCGCGGGCGATGGAAGCATGGGACAAGCAAGTTCATTTCCGTTCATTAGTAGAAGCGGACGAAACAATCACATCAAAATTGTCGCCGGAAGAAATCGCTGACTGCTTTGATTACAACTACCACATTAAACATGTCGACACGATTTTTGACCGTATTGGATTGAACTAAGAAGAAAAGCGCAAGGCGGCCGTTCAGACCCGGCAGACGTAAGACGGACCTGCGAAGTGGTGCTCTTTGCCACATAGCAGAGACGGCTTACGACCAAGGGACTGGCCGCTTGGAGCTGGACAAAGAAAAGCGCAAGGCGGCCGTTTAGACTGCCTGAAGTTGGACAAAAAAAGCCGGAACCCGGGAGGATCACATCATGCAAAAAGGCAAGCAGCTGTACGAAGGAAAAGCGAAACGCATTTATGCGACAGACCAGGAAGACATCGTCTGGATTGAATACAAAAATTCGGCTACCGCATTTAACGGTGAAAAAAAAGCCGAAATTGACGGCAAAGGCCGCTTAAACAATTTAATCACAGGGCTTTTGTTCGAAAAGCTCGCCCAAAAAGGCATTGAGTCTCATTTTGTAGAGCAGCTGTCTGAAAACGAGCAGCTCGTTAAGCATGTAAATATCATCCCGCTTGAAGTCGTTGTCCGCAATGTTGCTGCCGGCAGCATTGCGAAGCGGCTCGGCTTTGAAGAAGGCGTCCGGTTCAATGAGCCAATTGTTGAATTTTATTACAAAGACGACGAGCTTGGCGATCCGCTGCTAACAGATGATCACATTCGTTTGTTAAACGTCGCGGCACCTGAAGAAGTGCAGATTTTGAAAAAGGAAGCATTGCGTGTCAATGAAGTACTTATCCCGTTGTTTGATGAAATGAGCGTTGATCTTGTGGACTTTAAAATTGAATTTGGCCGCCAAAAAGACGGCAGCATCCTGCTTGCCGACGAAATCTCACCGGATACGTGCCGGTTATGGGAAAAAGGCACAAACCGTAAACTTGATAAAGACTTGTTCCGCCGCGATCTTGGCGGGCTGACAGAAGCATATACCGAAATCTACAATCGACTTGGAGGAACTCTATAATGTATAAAGTAAAAGTTTACGTAACACTTCGTGAAAGTGTATTAGACCCGCAAGGAAAAGCTGTGCAGCAATCACTATCAAGCCTTGGCTACCGAGGTGTAGAAGATGTGCGTATCGGCAAATACATGGAGCTTCAATTCGATGATTCTGTGACAGATGTAGAAGGCACAGTAAAAGAAGTATGCGAAAAGCTTTTGTCCAACCCGGTTATTGAAGATTACCGATATGAAATCGAGGAGAGTGCGAACCAGTGAAATTTGCAGTCATCGTATTTCCAGGGTCCAACTGTGATGTGGACATGTACCATGCGGTAAAAGACGAATTAGGGGAACAAGTTGATCTTGTCTGGCACGATGCGGACAATCTTGATCAATATGACGGCATTTTACTTCCAGGCGGCTTTTCATATGGCGACTACTTGCGTTCCGGCGCGATCGCACATATGTCAAACGTTATGGCAGCCGTAAAAAAAGCAGCAGAAGCGGGCAAGCCGGTTCTTGGTGTCTGCAACGGGTTTCAAATTTTGCTTGAGTCCGGTCTTCTTCCAGGCGCTATGCTCCGCAACAAAAACTTAAAATTCATTTGCCGCACAGTCGAGCTGTCGGTCCAAAATAACGAAACAATGTTTACGTCTTTGTATGAAAAAGGCGAAAAAATCAGCATTCCGGTTGCACATGGTGAAGGCAACTATTACTGTGATGAGGCGACATTTGCAACATTAAAAGAAAACAATCAAATCGTGTTCACATACGCGAGTGATGTAAACGGAAGTCTTTCTGACATCGCCGGCATTACAAACGAAAAAGGCAACGTACTCGGCATGATGCCGCATCCGGAGCGGGCTGTAGATGAACTTCTCGGCAGCGCAGACGGACTTAAACTTTTCCAATCAATTGTGAAACACTGGAGGGACTCTCATGTCGTTAACGCTTGAACCAAATCCACAGCAAATTAAAGATGAAAAGCTGTACCGTACGATGGGCTTGACAGACGAAGAATTCGATAAAGCAGCAGAAATTATTGGACGTTTACCAAACTACACGGAAACAGGTCTTTTCTCTGTTATGTGGTCCGAGCACTGCAGCTACAAAAACTCAAAACCAGTCTTAAGCCGCTTCCCGACAAAAGGCGATCACGTCTTGCAGGGGCCAGGCGAAGGTGCCGGCATCGTGGACATCGGCGACAATCAAGCGGTCGTATTTAAAATCGAGAGCCATAATCACCCATCTGCTATTGAGCCTTATCAAGGCGCGGCAACAGGCGTCGGCGGTATTATTCGTGACGTATTTTCTATGGGCGCGCGTCCGGTGGCGATTTTAAACTCACTTCGTTTCGGTGAATTGGAAACATCCCGTGTGAAATACTTGTTTGAAGAAGTTGTGGCAGGCATCGCCGGTTACGGAAACTGCATCGGCATCCCGACAGTTGGCGGCGAAATCGGCTTTGACCCGTCGTATGACGGCAACCCGCTCGTTAACGCAATGTGTGTCGGTTTAATCGACCATCAAGACATTCAAAAAGGCCAGGCAAAAGGTGTCGGCAACACCGTTATGTACGTAGGGGCAAAAACAGGCCGCGACGGCATTCACGGTGCGACATTTGCATCAGAAGAACTGAGCGAAAGTTCTGAAGAAAAACGCCCGGCGGTTCAAGTAGGCGATCCATTTATGGAAAAATTGCTGCTCGAAGCGTGCCTTGAGTTAATTCATAACGATGCCCTTGTCGGCATTCAAGATATGGGTGCGGCAGGTTTAACAAGTTCATCTGCTGAAATGGCGTCTAAATCTGGTTCAGGTATGGAAATGAATCTGGATTTAATCCCGCAGCGTGAAACAGGTATGACACCGTACGAAATGATGTTGTCTGAATCACAGGAGCGTATGCTCATCGTTGTCGAAAAAGGACGCGAAAAAGAAATCGAAGACTTGTTTTCAAAATACGGTCTTGAAGCAGCATCTGTCGGCGTCGTGACAGATGACAAAATGCTCCGCCTTCTTCATAAAGGAGAAGTGGCTGCAGAAGTGCCAGTTGACGCGCTTGCAGAAGATGCGCCGGTCTACTATAAGCCTTCAGCAGAACCGCAATATTTCCGTGACTTCCAGGCAATGGAGCAAAAAATACCAGAAGTGTCTGATTATAAAGAAACACTTGTAAATCTTTTGAAACAGCCGACTGTGGCAAGCAAAGAGTGGGTATATGATCAATATGATTACCAAGTTCGTACAAACACAGTTGTCGCACCAGGTTCTGATGCAGCGGTTATCCGCCTGCGCGGCACGAACAAAGCACTGGCGATGACGACAGACTGCAACGCACGCTACATTTACTTAGACCCGAAAACAGGCGGTAAAATTGCAGTAGCCGAAGCAGCGCGTAACATCGTTTGCTCGGGTGCACGTCCACTTGCGATTACAGACGGATTAAACTACGGAAGCCCTGAAAATCCGGGTGTATTCTGGCAGCTTGAGCAGTCAGCAGACGGCATCAGTGAAGCGTGCCTTGCACTTCAATCACCGGTTATCGGTGGAAATGTCTCTTTATATAATGAAACAAACGGTACAGCGATTTATCCAACACCAATTATCGGCATGGTCGGTTTAATCGAAGACGTGAACCATATTACAACACAAGCGGCCAAAGCAGCCGGCGACCTCGTTTACGTCATTGGCGATGCAGCTAATGAATTCGGCGGAAGCGAATTGCAAAAAATGATGAATGATGGCAAAATTTCTGGAAAATCACCAGCTATCGATTTATCCGTAGAAAAAACGCGTCAGGATGCTCTTCTTGCAGCGATTCACTCGGGTCTTGTTCAGTCAGCCCACGATATTTCAGAAGGCGGCTTTGCAGTGGCTCTTGTTGAGAAGTTATTTGGGACAAGCTTTGGTGCAAACGTATCGCTTGAAGGCGAAGCTACAGCAGCTTTATTTGCTGAAACACAGTCACGTTTTGTTGTCACAGTAAAAGCAGAATACAAAGAAGCATTTGAAGCAGCTGTACAGGATGCAAAACAAATTGGTGAAGTCACTGCTCAGCCAGTCGTATCAATTTTAATTAACGGAGAAGAAGTGGTACAGGCACCGGTCAACGAACTGGAGGATGCCTGGAAAGGAGCTATTCCATGCTTGCTGAACTCAGAGGCTTAAATGAAGAGTGTGGCGTATTCGGTGTCTTTGGCCACGAAAACGCATCACAAATCACCTACTATGGCCTTCAAAGCTTACAACACCGTGGACAAGAAGGTGCCGGCGTCGTCATGAGCGACGGCGAGCGCCTCCGTGGTCATAAAGGCGAAGGACTTGTCACGGAAATTTTCAATCAGGATATCGTGAACGGATTGACAGGATCAGCAGCAATTGGACACGTCCGCTATCAGACAGCAGGAGGCGGCGGCTATCAAAACGTACAGCCGCTTCTTTTCCACTTTCAAACCGGGAGCCTCGCGCTTGCGCATAATGGCAACCTTGTAAATGCAACATCTCTCAAGCGTGAGCTTGAAGCACAGGGAAGTATTTTTCAAACGACATCTGACACGGAAGTGCTGGCGCATTTAATTCGCCGCAGCAGCTACGGATCGATGAAAGACCGTTTGAAAACAGCCCTGTCAATGGTCAAAGGGGCATACGCATTTTTGATCATGACTGAAAATGAAATGCACGTGGCACTTGATCCACAGGGGCTTCGTCCACTTTCAATTGGCAAGCTTGGCAATGCCTATGTGGTCGCGTCAGAAACGTGCGCCTTTGACATTATCGGAGCTGAATTTTTACGCGACGTAGAACCGGGCGAATTGATTACGATTAATGACAGCGGTCTTCATTCAGAGCAATTTGCGGCTGGTGTCAGCGACGCGATGTGCACAATGGAGTATGTTTATTTTTCCCGTCCGGACAGTGACATTCATGGCATTAACGTTCACAGCGCCCGTAAGCGTCTCGGCAAAATGCTCGCAAAAGAAGTGGATTCGGCTGTCTTGGAAGCAGACGTTGTCACAGGTGTACCGGATTCGAGTATTTCTGCTGCGATCGGTTTTGCGGAAGCAACGGGTATTCCGTACGAATTAGGCTTAATTAAAAATCGGTATGTCGGCCGGACGTTTATTCAGCCATCCCAGTCGCTTCGTGAACAAGGGGTGAAGATGAAGCTTTCTCCTGTTCGGGGTGTTATTGAAGGGAAAAAAGTAGTGATGGTGGACGATTCAATCGTTCGCGGCACGACGAGCAGACGAATTGTTACGATGCTAAAAGAAGCCGGAGCGAAGGAAGTCCATGTTGTGATCAGTTCGCCGGCGATTAAGCATCCGTGTTTTTACGGCATTGATACATCTGAAAAAGGTGAATTGATTGCCGCTCACCATACAAATGAAGAATTACGTGAATTAATTGGTGCTGACTCATTAACGTATTTGAGCGCAGAAGGCACGATCGAAGCTATTAACCACCGCAAAGGCGCCCTCGGCGAATGCGGACAATGCATGGCTTGTTTTACAGGAGAATATCCAACGGAAATATTCCCGGATACACAGCATCCGCATGACAAAGAAATCATGTGCTAACGTTGAGGAGGAACTAAAATGGCAAAGTCGTATGAAGCAGCCGGTGTCAACATCGAAGCGGGATACGAAGCGGTTGAACGAATGAAAAAACATGTAGAACGGACGAAGCGGGCCGGTGTGATGGGAGCGCTTGGCAGCTTCGGAGGCATGTTTGATCTGTCCTCTTTAAATTTAAAAGAACCAGTTCTTGTGTCGGGAACAGACGGCGTCGGCACAAAGCTGAAGCTTGCATTTATGATGGACAAGCATGACACAATTGGCGTTGACTGTGTGGCAATGTGTGTGAATGATGTAATCGTCCAAGGAGCAGAACCGCTGTTTTTCCTTGATTACATTGCATGCGGAAAAGCGGTGCCGGAAAAAATTGAGCAAATCGTCAAAGGTGTGGCGGACGGCTGCGAGCAGGCAGGCTGCGCCTTAATCGGCGGCGAGACAGCTGAAATGCCAGGCCTCTATGACGAAGAAGAATACGACATGGCCGGTTTCACTGTTGGCGCTGTTGAAAAAAGCGCAGTTGTGACAGGTGATGATGTGAAAGAAGGCGACGTGCTGATCGGTCTTGCGTCAAGCGGCATTCACAGCAACGGCTATTCACTCGTCCGCCAGATTTTCTTTGAAAAGCATAATCTCGCTGTTGATGCACAAGTAGAGGGCCTTTCTATTCCACTTGGTCAGGCATTAATTGAACCGACGCGTATTTATGTGAAGCCGGTTCTCTCTGCTTTGAAAAAAGCGAAGGTCAATGGCATGGCGCACATTACAGGCGGCGGCTTTGTTGAAAATATTCCACGCGCATTGCCAGCAGGACTTGGTGCAACGATTGAAGAAGGGTCGTGGCCTGTTCCGGACATTTTCAATGTACTTGAAACATACGGTGAACTGGATCGTCAGGAAATGTACAACATTTTCAACATGGGCATCGGATTCGTATTGATCGTGCCAAAAGAAGAAGAAGCAAATGTAAAAGCAGCACTCCAAGAAGCCGGCGAAAAAGCGTACACAATCGGACGCGTATCGAACGGCGAAGGAGTTACAGTTCAATGACGAAAATTGCCTTGTTTGCATCCGGCAGCGGAAGCAACGTGCAGGCAATTGCTGAGGCGGTGGCAGCAGGACAGGTTCCTGCTGAAATCGCCTTGCTCGTCTGCGATAAACCGGATGCGTACGTGCTGCAGCGGGCAGAAGCATTCGACATCCCGGCATTTTCTTTCCAGCCGAAGCAATATGAATCGAAAGAAGCATTCGAAAGTGAAATTGTGGCCCGTTTGCAGGCGGCCGGAGTAGAATTTATTTTTCTAGCCGGCTATATGCGTTTAATAGGTCCAGTTTTATTAAGTGCGTACCGGAACCGGATCGTAAACATTCACCCGTCGCTACTCCCGGCTTTCCCGGGAAAAGATGCAATTGGACAAGCATTTGACGCTGGGGTGAAAATTTCCGGTGTGACCGTTCATTTCGTTGATGAGGGCATGGATACCGGTGCGATCATTGACCAGGAATGTGTGCGGATTGAAGAAGGCATGACATGCGAAGGTCTGCAAGAAGCCATACAGCACATTGAGCATAGTCTTTACCCGAACATGATTACAAAACTTTTGAACGGAAACAGGGAGGAACAGAACTGATGACTAAACGCGCATTGATCAGCGTATCAGACAAAAACGGCGTCACGGATTTTGCAAGAGAAATCGCGGCGCTTGGCTACGAAATTGTCTCAACAGGCGGAACGAAAAAAATGCTTTCAGAAGCCGGTGTGCCGGTAAAAGGCGTAACGGATGTAACGGGATTCCCGGAAATTTTGGAAGGCCGCGTTAAAACATTAAACCCGTACATTCATGGCGGCTTGCTTGCAAAGCACGGAGAACCGGATCATCAAAAACAGTTGGACGAGCATAACATTCAGCCGATCGATATCGTTTGTGTAAACCTGTATCCGTTCCAGCAGACGATTGCAAAGCCGGATGTCACTACAGAAGACGCGATTGAAAACATTGATATTGGCGGACCGGCGATGCTTCGGGCGTCAGCGAAAAATCATGAATATGTTACTGTAATCGTCGATGCAGGCGACTACGATCAAGTGCTTTCGGAATTAAAAGGCGATGGCAAAACGACACTTGAAACACGCCGCAAGCTTGCTGCAAAAGTATTCCGTCATACAGCAGCGTATGATGCGATGATCGCCGGCTTTATGACCGATCTTACAGGTGAAGAAAATCCGGAAAAACTAACGGTCACATATGAATTGAAGCAAAGCTTGCGCTACGGTGAGAACCCTCATCAAAAAGCAGCTTTTTACACACAGCCGCTTGGTTCCACGTTCTCTGTGGCACAGGCTGAGCAGCTTCACGGCAAAGAGCTTTCATACAATAACATTCGCGACACAGATGCAGCCCTTCAAATTGTCAAAGAATTTGAAGAGCCGGCTGCAGTTGCCGTTAAACATATGAATCCTTGCGGTGTGGGTGCAGGAGCAACGATCGAAGAAGCTTATGCACGGGCATATGAAGCGGATCCAACGTCGATTTTTGGCGGCATTGTTGCGTTGAACCGTCCTGTTTCAAAAGAGCTTGCCGAAAAACTGCATGAAATTTTCCTTGAAATCATTGTGGCGCCTTCTTTTGATGAAGAAGCAATTGACGTTCTTTCTAAAAAGAAAAACATTCGTCTATTAACGCTTGATTTTGCTAACGGCAAAAAAGGTGAAAAAGTATTTACATCTGTTGAAGGTGGGCTTCTTTCACAGGATCTTGATGAATTGTCTTTAGCGGATGCTGACGTGAAAGTAGCGACAAAGCGCGAACCAACTGAAGAAGAGTGGACAGCGCTTAAACTTGGCTGGAAAGTGGTAAAACACGTTAAATCAAATGCAATTGTTGTAACAGATGATAAAATGACACTTGGTGTTGGGGCCGGCCAAATGAATCGCGTTGGTGCGGCAAAAATTGCGCTTGAGCAAGCGGGTGAAAAAGCAAAAGGAGCAGCGCTTGCATCTGATGCATTCTTCCCGATGGATGATACGGTTGAAGCGGCAGCGAAAGCGGGCATTACAGCGATCATTCAGCCAGGCGGATCGATTAAAGATGAAGATTCGATTAAAAAAGCCGATGAATACGGCATTGCGATGGTCTTAACCGGCATCAGACATTTTAAACATTAAGAGGGGGGCTTATCCATGAACGTACTAGTAGTTGGACGCGGTGGACGCGAACACGCAATTTGCAAAAAAGTGGCGGAAAGCCCGCTCGTTGAAAACGTCTTTTGCGCGCCGGGAAATGCCGGCATCGGCCGCGATGCAAGCATTGTGAACATTGATGAAATGAACTTTGCGGACATTGCCTCTTTTGCGAAAGAGCAAAACGTTGGTCTTGTGATCATCGGTCCTGAAAATCCACTTTCTGCTGGTATCACGGATTATCTGGAGCAAGAAGGCTTAAAAGTATTTGGTCCGAAACAAAACGCAGCTATTTTAGAAGGCAGCAAATCTTTCTCAAAAATGATGATGGAAAAGTACAACATTCCAACAGCCCGCTACCAGTCGTTTGAAGACTATGATGCAGCGAAAGCATACATTGAGCAAGAAGGCGCGCCGATCGTATTGAAAGCGGACGGTCTGGCAGCTGGAAAAGGCGTTACCGTTGCGATGACGCTTGAAGAAGCACTTGCGTCTCTTGATGACATGATGCTCGATAAAAAATTCGGTGATGCATCTGCCCGTGTGGTCGTGGAGCAATATTTGCAGGGAGAAGAATATTCTCTTATGGCATTTGTACATGGTGAAAACGTCTATCCGATGGAAGCGGCGCAGGATCATAAGCGCGCGTTTGACAATGATGAAGGCCCGAACACTGGCGGTATGGGTGCGTATTCACCGGTGCCGCACATTTCGCAGGCGATTAACGACCAATCCGTTGAAGACATTATCCGTCCAATCGCAAAAGGCATGGTTGTGGAAGGACGTTCGTTTACAGGGATCGTTTTCGCTGGTTTAATGCTGACAGAAGAAGGACCAAAAACGATCGAATTTAATGCCCGTTTTGGTGATCCAGAAACGCAGGTTGTCCTGCCACGGTTGGAAAATGATCTCGTTCAAGTGATGCTGGACGTGCTTGACGGCAAAGATCCAGAACTGACATGGAAAGACGAGTCGGTTCTTGGCATCGTTTTGGCAGCAAAAGGCTACCCGGAAGCATATGAAAAAGGCCATGAACTAAAAGGGCTTGATGCGATTGATGCCGGGTCTGTTATTCATGCGGGCACGTATTCAGACACGGATGTGATTCGCGCAAATGGCGGTCGTGTTCTGCTTGTAACAGGAAGCGGATCAAATCCAACAGAAGCGCAGAAGCATGCGTACGAAAAGATGCAGCATGTCGATACGGAACACTTCTTTTTCCGCAGCGATATCGGCAGCCGTGCGATTGCGAAAGCTGGTTTGTAAGAAGGAAGAGGCTGTCTCATCATGAGGCAGCCTCTTTGATTATAACGGCTCAAGCTGTGCAAATTACGTTATTTGTTTTGCTTTAATTGGGACATGAATAAATTCCTATTTTTCAATTTGTCCCGAAAATCAGACTAATGCAAGTTTCTCGCCAAAAGTTCGAACTTTTTTCACAAAATCAACTATTCTTTAGTGCGTTATTAGTACGATATATGTTACGATGAATAAAATTACATAAATTGAAAGCGATATCATTTTGAGAGGAACGATTGTAATGTCTGATATAAAACATAAATGGAAAAATAAACAAATACGCGACCAGATTGCTGTTATTGACCGAAAAAAATCACCCACGCTTGTTTTGAAAAATGCCCGCTATCTTCATTCAGCACTGAAGCGGTGGCTGACAGGGAACATTTGGATATATGAAAACCGCATCGTGTACATTGGCAGTGCAATGCCTCGATCAGCTGATGAAATTTATGATTGCACCGGTAAAACAGTTGTACCCGGGTACATAGAGCCGCACGTCCACCCGTTTATGCTGTATAATCCTAAGACGTTTGCGGAATATGCTGCAAAACGCGGAACAACTACCCTGGTTAATGATAACTTAATGATGTTGCTGGCACTCGAAAAAAAGAAAGCGTTTTCCTTAATAGAAGAATTAAACAAGCAGCCAGTATCGATGTACTGGTGGTGCCGGTACGATGCTCAGACAGAACTGGACAATGAAGATGAGATATTAGGGAACGGCACAATAAATTCTTGGCTGGAAAATGAAAATGTCCTTCAGGGCGGTGAATTAACAAGCTGGCCAAAGCTGTTGGACGGTGACGATATGATACTGTACTGGATGCAGGAAACGAGAGGAATGAAAAAACGGATTGAAGGGCATTTTCCTGGAGCTTCTGAAAGAACATTGGCAAAAATGGCTTTATTCGGGGCGGATGGCGATCATGAGTCTATGACAGGAGAAGATGTTAGAAGACGGCTTATGAATGGAATGATGGTGACGCTCCGACATTCATCAATTCGTCCGGATTTAGAAAAACTTCTGACAGAGATGAAAGAGATGGATCTTGATCAATATGACATGATGATGTTTACAACGGACGGATCATCTCCGGCTTTTTATGTAGATGGCATTATTGATAAAATGATCCAGATAGCCATTAATCATGGCGTTCCGCCGATTGATGCGTATCATATGGCTTCTTATAATGCGGCCCGCTACTATCGAATGGAACATTTGCATGGTATGATCGCACCGGGGCGCATAGCCAGTGTTAATATTTTAACGGATGAATTTCATCCGAATCCGGAAGCCGTCGTCTCTAATGGCATATGGGTTAAAAAGAATGAAATGGATACGGATCCTTTTCCTGATGTAAATTGGCAGATGTTTGGTCATTCGAAAATGCAATTTAATTGGAATTTGATTGAAGATGATTTACAATTTTCGATGCCATTCGGAATTGAGATGGTGAATAACGTCATTACAAAACCGTGCAAAGTCATAAAAGATGTAGCGGGCGAGCATTTCTACATGGATGACGACCAAAATTATCTTGTGCTTCTTGATTATGAAGGAGAATGGCGTGTTAATACAACGATTAAAGGATTTGCGACCGATATACAAGGGTTTGCGTCTTCGTTTTCCAGCACGGAGGACATTCTTTTGATCGGCTCATCTAAAATAGAAATGCGCCGTGCATTTGAGCGAATGCAGGAACTTGGCGGCGGCATTGTGCTTGCGGAAAATGGGGAAGTTATCCACGAAATCCCGCTTCCGTTATCAGGAATTATGTCCGATCAGCCCTTCGAGGTTGTTGTCGAACAGGAGTTAAAACTAAGAGAATTGCTGTCGGAGCGCGGTTATCGATACGAGGACCCTATTTATTCTTTGCTGTTTTTAACATCTACCCATTTGCCTTATATCAGGATTACATCGCGAGGGATGTATGACGTCATGAAGAAAACGGTACTCTTTCCGACGATAATGCGTTAAAATAGTAAAGTAAAACTATTTTCGGAGTGTCGATATGAGAAAAAAATGGATGGCAATGGCCACAGCGGCCATTTTGATCAGCGGCTGTGCAAGTGCTGAGCCTGCCAATACAAATGTACAAAGAAACGAAATCAACCCTTTAACTGGTGTGGAGTCATCTGATACAGAACATCGGACCATGGCAGTTGTCGTCAGCAATCATCCTTTCGCCCGTCCGCAAACGGCTCTTGATGAAGCAGACATGGTCTATGAAGTTTTAACAGAAGGCGGGATTACCCGCTTTTTAGCGCTTTATCAAAGCGAATATCCGGACAAAATTGGACCGGTCCGCAGTGCACGTGATTATTTTATTGATCTTGCAGAAGGGTATAATGCGTTATTTTTAGCTCACGGCTACAGTCCGGAGGCGCAGGAAATTCTTTTGTCTGGTGAAATCGATCAGCTAAATGGCATCCAGTATGACGGAGATGTCTTTAAGCGGGACAGCTCACGGAAAGCGCCTCATAACTCGTATGTGGATGTTGAAGAAGCGTTGGATATGGCGGAACAAAAAGGCTACAGCCTGGACAAAGCACCATCGCGTCTTTCATTTTTATCAAATAAAGAAAAAATGTCACTGACCGGTGAGCCCGCTGCCGCGTTTTCGATTCGTCCGTCTTCAAATGACTTGTTTGAATCGGCGTATGAGTTTGATGGCGATTCCTATCATCGATCCATTGGCGGCACAGATATAGAGGCGGACAATATTTTTATTATCGAAGCGGACCATCGCGTTGTCGATGCTAAAGGGCGTCTGGATATTGATTTGAAGTCCGGTGGTGACGCATTTCTTATTCAGGACGGCGTGTTGAATTTGGTGAGGTGGCGTAATCAAAACGGTCGAATTATTCCATACACAGAAAATGGTGCAGCATTTGTGCCAGGCAAAACGTGGATTCATGTCGTGCCGGCATCAAGAGGGTTAAACAAAGCAGTTAATGTGGAAATAGACGGTGAAGGGAATGGAAGCTGATTATGCAAATAGATAAATTGCGCGGAAAAGGGCTGGACCAGCTTTTTCAGGCAGTCCTCTCATTAAAAGACATGGAAGAATGCTATCGGTTTTTCGATGATTTATGCACCGTGAATGAAATTCAGTCACTGGCCCAGCGGCTTGAAGTGGCACGTATGCTTCAAGACGGCAAAACGTATCATAAAATTGAAACAGAAACCGGCGCGTCGACCGCCACAATCTCCCGCGTTAAACGATGCTTAAATTACGGAAACGACGGCTACGAATTTGTGCTGAAGCGTGTTCATAATAAAGAAGAATAAGAAAAAAGCAGTCTCTTTAGCAGAGCTGCTTTTTTCTTTGTTTTCACAAGCTGCTGTTTACGTTCAGAATGGAATGATCACATGCGCGCTGAACGAATGAACCAGGGTCGGTTTCGTGATATAATACGAAGTTGTAATTGAATGATTGGAGGCATCCTGCATGTATGATGTTCGCGAATGGCGGCATGTGTTTAAATTAGATCCGAATAAAGAAATAGATGATGAATTGCTTGAGCGTGTGTGCGAGTCTGGAACAGATGCAATTGTGGTAGGCGGTTCAGACGGTGTGACGCTTGATAATGTGCTGGAATTAATGGTTCGCGTACGGCGGTTTCCGCTTCCGTGTGTGTTGGAAGTCTCTTCTCTTGAGATGGTGACACCGGGTTTTGATTTATATTTTATCCCGGCCGTTCTGAATACAACAGAAGCAGACTGGATTACCGGTCTTCATTTTGAAGCAATGAAAGAATATGGGGAGCTTATGAATCCGGATGAACTGGTTGTGGAAGGGTATTGTATCGCAAACCCTGAATGCAAGGCGGCGAAACTGACCGGTGCTTTGAAAAAACCGGAGGCGGAGGATATCTCAGCTTATGCACGATTGGCCGGTCACTTATGGAAGCTGCCAATTTTTTATTTAGAGTACAGCGGCATGTATGGCGACGTAAAAGCTGTCCAAAAAGCAGCGGATATATTATCGGAAACAAAGACGACGTTTTTCTATGGAGGCGGCATTAAAACGGCTGAACAGGCGAAAGAGATGGGGCAGTACGCCAATGTCGTTGTGGTTGGCAATGCCATATATGATTTTCCAGAAGAAGCATTAAAAACCGTTACAGCGGTAAAAAATAGTGTATAATAAAGAACAAATGTTCCGAATGGTGGTGGCAGAATGCAATTTTTAACAGATCGACTATTAAACGGCTTAAATCCGGAGCAGCAGGAAGCCGTCAAGACGACAGAAGGACCGCTTCTCATTATGGCCGGTGCAGGCTCCGGCAAAACGCGCGTCCTGACGCACCGAATTGCGTATTTAATTGTCGAAAAAGAAGTGAACCCGTACAACATTTTGGCTCTCACGTTCACAAATAAAGCGTCACGTGAAATGAAAGATCGGATTGGCGCCCTGCTTGGCGGCGCGTCGGAAGAAATCTGGATGTCGACGTTTCACTCAATGTGTGTGCGTATTTTGCGCCGCGACATTGACCGAATCGGCTACAGCCGCAATTTTACGATTTTAGATACAGCAGATCAATTGTCGGTTTTGAAAAGCATTTTAAAAGACCAAAACATTGACCCGAAAAAATTTGATCCGCGTGCGCTGCTTGGCGCCATCAGCTCATCTAAAAATATCTTAGTTGATGCGGCGGCATTTGCACGTCAGCAAGGCGGCTATACGGATAAGGTGACGTCAGATGTGTACACCGAATATGAGAGGCGCTTAAAGAAAAACAACGCGCTTGATTTTGATGATTTGATTATGCTGACGATCCGCTTGTTTGAACGCGTACCGGAAGTGCTTGAATTTTACCAGCGTAAATTCCAATATATTCATGTGGATGAGTATCAGGATACAAATAAATCACAGTACACACTTGTCAAGCAATTGGCGAGCCGATTTCAAAATCTGTGTGTTGTCGGGGACAGCGATCAGTCGATTTATCGCTGGCGCGGAGCGGATATCGCTAACATTCTATCGTTTGAAAAAGATTATCCGCATGCAAAAGCAATCTTCCTGGAGCAAAATTACCGTTCCACGAAGCGGATTTTGCAGGCGGCGAATGAAGTCATTGAAAAAAATTCGAACCGCAAGCCGAAAAAGCTTTGGACGGAAAATGCCGATGGGAAAAAAATCGCTTATTTCCGAGCGGACAGTGAACGGACCGAAGCGGAGTTTGTTGCCGGGAAAGTAAAAGAGCTTTCTGCCATAGGAAGAAAACAGTCCGATTTTGCGGTGCTGTACCGTACCAATGCCCAGTCGCGTTTGATTGAGGAAACACTCATGAAATCAAACATTGACTACACAATCGTTGGCGGCATTAAGTTCTATGACCGAAAAGAAATTAAAGATTTGCTCGCGTATTTACGGCTTATTGCTAATCCGGACGATGACATCAGCTTATCGCGGGTCATCAATGTGCCAAAACGAGGTCTTGGCTCCACATCGCTTGATAAAATTGCCCGCTACGCGCAGGAGCACGACATTTCCATGTACCAGGCGCTTGCCGAAGTAGACTTTATCGGCTTGAGCGGAAAAGCAGCTAATGCGGCAGCGGATTTTCGGGATATCATTCATATTTACACGCAGCAGCAGGAATACCTTTCCGTTTCAGAGCTTGTTGAACAAGTGATTGACCGGACCGGATATGTCGATATGCTGGCAGCGGAAAAAACAATTGAATCACAGACGCGGATTGAAAATATTGAAGAGTTTTTGTCCGTTACGAAATCATTTGAAGAGTCAAGTGAAGACAAAACGCTGATCGCGTTTTTAACCGATCTTGCTCTTGTTGCCGATATCGATCAGCTTGGCAAAGAAGAGGAATCGACAGAGTCTGTTGTTCTAATGACACTTCACTCCGCCAAAGGACTTGAATTCCCAGTCGTCTTTTTGATCGGCATGGAAGAAGGAGTCTTTCCGCACAGCCGCTCGCTTATGGACGAAGAAGAAATGGAAGAAGAACGCCGTCTCGCCTACGTCGGCATCACACGTGCGGAGAATGAGCTGTATATAACCAATGCGGAAATGCGGACCCTGTATGGGAGAACGAATATGAACCCGGTGTCTCGTTTTATTAGTGAAATTCCCGAAGATTTGCTGGAATCCGAAAATCCGAAGCAGCAGTCAAGAAAACAAATGCCATTTGGCCAGAAAACGCGTCCAGCCGTGACAAGACCGCAAAACAATGCAGCTGCACAGCTGAACTGGCGTGTGGGCGACAAAGCGGTACACAAAAAATGGGGCACAGGAACGGTTGTGGCAGTAAAGGGAAGCGGAGACAGCACCGAACTGGATATTGCGTTTCCGAGCCCGACAGGCATCAAAAGGCTTCTCGCGCAATTTGCACCGATTGAAAAGATTTAAGGATCATTTGGGCCCGAGATCGGTTTGCAATTCTTAGAAAGGAGAGTGTATAAATGGATATAAACATGGCGGAACAGCGTGTCAAAGAATTACATGACACGTTAAATAAATACAGCTACGAATATTATGTAATGGATCAGCCGTCTGTGCCGGACTCAGAATACGACCGGCTGTTAAAAGAGCTGAACGAAATAGAAGAGAAGTTTCCTGGATTGCGGACTCCAGATTCACCGACGCAGCGTGTTGGCGGCGCAGTGCTTGATGCGTTTCAGAAAGTACGCCATGACACTCCGATGCTTAGTCTTGGAAATGCGTTTAATGAAGCTGATTTGCGTGATTTTGACCGGCGGGTGGAACAGCTTGTCGGCCATTCCTCCTATTCATACGTATGTGAGCTGAAGATCGACGGACTCGCGGTGGCGCTTAAATATAAAGACGGGTTATTTGTGCAGGGCGCGACCCGCGGCGATGGAACGACGGGTGAAGACATTACTGCCAATTTAAAAACGATCCATTCGATTCCGCTTCGGCTGAAAAAACCGCTCACGATGGAAGTGCGCGGCGAAGCGTTTATGCCGAAGCAGTCGTTTATTGCGTTGAACGCGATCCGGGATGAAAAAGGTGAAGAACCGTTTGCCAATCCGCGTAACGCAGCAGCTGGATCACTTCGTCAGCTTGATCCGCGTATTGCTGCCTCAAGAAATTTGGACATTTTTTTATACGGCATTGCGAATCCCGGTCCGCTCGGCATCGAGGCACATAGTGAAGGACTTAATCTGCTTGATTCACTTGGGTTTAAAACAAATAAAGAACGGCGTGTATGCAAGACAATTGATGACGTTATTTCTTATGTGAAAGAGCAGTCGGACAAACGGACAACGCTGCCGTACGAAATCGATGGCATCGTTATTAAGGTCGACTCGCTTGACCAGCAGGATGAGCTCGGCTTTACGGCGAAAAGTCCACGCTGGGCGACCGCGTTCAAATTTCCGGCGGAGGAAGTCGTAACAAAACTGACTGGCATTACACTGAGTGTCGGACGGACAGGTGTCGTCACACCAACCGCCCTGCTGCAGCCAGTTCGTGTCGCTGGTACAACAGTCGGACGTGCTTCGCTTCACAATGAAGACTTAATTCGCGAAAAAGACATTCGGATCGGTGACATGGTCGTTGTGAAAAAAGCGGGCGATATTATTCCGGAAGTGGTCAGTGTGTTAGTTGACCGCCGCACAGGGGCAGAAGAAGAATTTCATATGCCGGATCATTGCCCGGAATGTGAAAGCGAGCTTGTCCGCCTGGAAGAAGAAGTAGCGCTTCGGTGCATCAATCCGCAATGCCCGGCACAAATACGCGAAGGCATGACGCATTTTGTATCCCGTAACGCAATGAATATTGAAGGGCTCGGAGAAAAAGTCATCGCGCAATTATACCGTGAAAAGCTGATTACAGACGTTGCCGATTTATACACGCTTAGCAAGGAAGAACTGGTGAAGCTCGAACGGATGGGTGAAAAATCGGCTGATAACTTGCTGGCAGCCATTGAAACGTCTAAACAAAATTCGCTTGAACGTCTTTTATTTGGCCTTGGCATTCGCCATGTCGGAGCAAAAGCGGCTAAAACGCTGGCTATGGAGTTTGGCACGATGGATCGCTTAAAAGAAACGTCTGCAGAAGAGCTGACCGCCATTCACGAAATTGGCGGCAAGATGGCGGATGCTGTTGTTCTTTATTTTGACCAGCCTGAAGTAGCGGAATTGATTGGAAAATTAAAAGCATCAGGTGTGAAAATGGCATATGAAGGACCAATTCGAACGATTTTAGCAGAAGGAGAATCACCTTTTGCCGGTAAAATAGTTGTGTTGACAGGGAAGCTCTCCCAGCTGACCCGCACAGAAGCAAAAGACCGGATTGAAGCGCTTGGCGGCAATGTAACAGGCAGTGTCAGCAAAAAAACGGATCTTGTCGTCGCTGGAGAAGAAGCGGGCTCCAAGCTTGAAAAAGCAGAAAAGCTCGGCATCGATGTATGGGACGAACAGCGATTAATGGATGAACTTACAAAATAAGAGGTGGCTTTTTTGAAAAAGAAATGGGTTCTGGCGGCAATATCCGCCATGATGCTTGCAAGCGGATGTGCACCGGCACTGCAGAACGATGACGAAGTAATACAGGGAAATGGAGACGAAACAACGGCGGTTATACCAACATATCAAATTTCGGAGAACTTTTATCGGACGATTGTGCCGTTTGAGCCAGGCAAAGCACGTGGGCTCGTCGTCTCTAATTTAAATACGCGCTATGATATTGTAGAATTTGAAACTGGCTTAATGCGGATTGCACAGGAAAATTTTTCGCCGGATAATTTCTTTTTTCAGGAAGGACAAGCGCTTGAAGAAGATGTCGTCCGGTCGTGGCTGCGCAGAAAATATACAGATGCGCAGTTGAAAGAAAATGAATTGAAAGCGGAAGAAAACCTTGGCCTTAATCCGATTGATACAGGAGAAGGATCGGTGGAAGAACGTAACGAGCGGGCACCGATTTATTTGGCGCATATTATGGAGCAGGATTATTTAACGAAAAAAGAAGATAATTCACTGCAGCTTGATGGAATGGTCATCGGGCTCGCTCTCAATTCTGTTCATTATTATCAAAAAGAACAATACGGCGCACAGTATGAATTTACGATTCCTGACGAAAAAATCGAAGAAGAAGGCAAAAAAATAGCTGCACAGGTCGCTTCACGCCTTCGTGCCATGGATAAAACGAAAAATATTCCGATTACGATCGCCTTGTTCCAACAGGCTCCGCAAAATTCAGTGACAGCGGGTAATTTTATCGCGTATACGCATCTTGATGCAGGCGATGCAGACACCTCGGATTGGAAAGCAATAGACGAGGAATATGTTCTGTTCCCGTCCAATGCCGCAGAAGAAGATCACCGTGAAGATTCAACGTATTTTGCCAACTTCAAACAGGACATTGAAACGTATTTCGATAACTTTAATGGGGTAATCGGCCGTGGATTATACAGTGGAGAAGAGCTGACGAGCTTAAAAATTGATATTCCGATTCAATTTTACGGAAAAGCGGAAGCGATTGGCTTTACACAATATGTGACCGGTCTTGTAATGGAGCACTTCCCAGCATATATCCCCGTACAAGTGAGCATTACGTCTACGAGCGGCCCAGAAGCGCTTATTGTCAAAGAAGCTAATGCGGAAGAGCCGTATGTCCATATTTACGAATAACTAAAAACCTGATTTGATAAATTTATCAAATCAGGTTTTTTATTTGCCAGAACAAAAAATGTTGCGCCATAGCAACAGTTAGCATACACTAATAAAAAAATGAAGAGGGGGGCGAATATGGACGGTAATGTATTATTCGCGCTTAGCCTGACGTTATTTGCTGGTCTTGCTACGGGTATTGGCAGCGCGCTGGCGTTTTTTACGTCCCGCACGAATACAAAGTTTCTTGCCTGGGCGCTTGGCTTTTCGGCCGGGGTAATGATTTACGTATCGATGATTGAAATTTTTGTGAAAGCAAAAGATGCACTCGTTACAGAACACGGTGATAAAACGGGCTATTGGCTGACAGTTATCGGCTTCTTCGCCGGTATTGTAGTGATTGCGATCATTGATAAATTTATCCCATCAGCTGGGAATCCACATGAAACAAAAACGGTAGAAGAATTTCATAAGGAACCGGGACACGACGAATATGCAAGGCTGAGAAAAATGGGTGTTTTCACTGCGATTGCCATTGCCATTCATAATTTTCCAGAAGGAATCGCAACCTTCGCATCGGCCATTCAAGATCCAAACCTGGGCATTGCGATCGCCGTTGCCGTGGCGATTCATAATATCCCAGAGGGCATTGCTGTTGCTGTACCTCTTTATTTTGCAACAGGGGACCGAAAAAAAGCCTTCAAATGGTCGTTTTTATCTGGCTTATCAGAGCCAGTCGGTGCGATTGTCGCCTGGCTCATTTTGATGCCGTATTTAACAGACACAATGTTTGGCATGATTTTCGCTGGTGTGGCTGGAATTATGGTGTTTATATCGCTTGATGAACTGCTGCCGGCCGCGCAAAAGTATGACCAAACCCATTTAGCCATTTACGGTGTTGTATCTGGAATGGCTGTGATGGCGATCAGCTTGCTGCTTCTTTTATAAAAATAAAAAAGCTGAAAGAGGCCATTCTTCCGGCTTCAGGCTGTCGACAAAGTCGTCAGTCTTTTTTTGAAGGGGCCGATAGGTGAAGCAAAAAGGACTTCGCTTTCCGCGGGCAGTGCGTGAGCTTCCTCGTTGCTCCCGCTCCTGTGGGGTCTCACGTCCACTGCTGTTCCCGCAGGAGTCTGCGTCCTTTTTGCTTCACCCCGTTTTTCGGCTGGCTTTTATTCGCGAAAAACGAATGGGGCATCGTAACGGTCCCGTTTCGGCGCTGTCGCCAGCGGAGCATGTCCCCATGAACCGGCTCTTTTATGCGCTGCTTTTATAGAAACAGCGGCAGCGGGCTTGCGGCGAAGACTCCTGCGGGACTAGCAGGCCAGGTGAGATCGGTGGAGGCGCGCAGCGACGGAAACAAGCTCAGCGCCTGCCCGCGGAACGCGAAGTCGCGAGTCCGCCGCATTTCGGCTTCAATCAGAAAGCTATACACCGCCATCACCAAAGAACAAGGATGAAGAAGAAAAATCAAATGTGCTGACAAAAGGTTTTATTTGTCTACACTCTGAAGCCGGAAGAGGCCATTCTTCCGGCTTTTTTATTTTTTTGAATTTTTTTTCAAAAAAGGGTTGGCAAACAAAATAAACTGTTATACAATACAAATTGTAAACAACAAACTGTTTTATAACAAGGGGGATGTTTTAAAATGGGAAATACAACTCAACAGCGGGTAGATCAGCTTCAACAAGCGTGGGGAAATGATGCACGATGGAAAGGAATTGAACGTCCTTACTCGGCAGAAGAAGTGATTAAGCTTCGTGGTTCAATCGATATTGAACACACACTGGCTAAGCGCGGCGCTGACAAACTATGGAGTCTGGTTAATCAGGAAAATTTCGTTAATGCCCTTGGAGCATTGACAGGCAACCAGGCCGTACAGCAAGTAAAAGCAGGATTGAAAGCGATTTATTTAAGCGGCTGGCAAGTAGCGGCAGATGCGAACCTTTCAGGCAACATGTACCCGGATCAAAGTCTTTATCCGGCTAACAGCGTTCCGAATGTTGTAAAGCGCATTAACCAGGCTCTTCAGCGTGCAGATCAAATTGCACATATGGAAGGCGACGAGTCGATCGATTATTTCGCGCCAATCGTAGCCGATGCGGAAGCTGGATTTGGGGGACAGCTGAACGTATTTGAGCTAATGAAAGGCATGATCGAATCAGGCGCATCTGGGGTCCACTTTGAAGACCAGCTTTCTTCTGAGAAAAAATGCGGCCATTTAGGCGGGAAAGTTTTGCTTCCTACTCAAGTAGCAGTGAAAAACTTGGTTGCAGCACGTCTTGCAGCTGACGTAATGGGTGCTTCGACTGTTCTAATCGCTCGTACAGATGCCGATGCAGCTGACTTGATCACAAGTGATATCGATCCGGCAGATGCTGAGTTCCTAACTGGCGAACGCACATCAGAAGGTTTCTTCCGGACGAAAGCGGGTCTTGACCAGGCGATCGCACGTGGTCTTGCATACGCACAGTACGCGGATATGATTTGGTGCGAAACATCTGAACCGAATTTAGAGGATGCACAGCGTTTTGCGGATGCGATTCATGAAAAATTCCCGGGCAAATTACTTGCCTATAACTGCTCACCTTCATTTAACTGGAAAGCGAAACTCGATGATGAAACAATCGAGAAATATCAAGTGGAACTTGGAAAGATGGGCTACAAATTCCAATTCGTTACACTTGCCGGCTTCCATACATTGAATTACAGCATGTTCCAGCTTGCGAACGGATACAAAACACGCGGCATGGGTGCATACTCTGAATTGCAGCAGGCCGAATTCGCAGCGGAAAAAGATGGCTACACAGCAACGCGCCACCAGCGTGAAGTTGGAACGGGCTACTTTGACGCCGTGGCTATGACTGTAACAGGCGGCCAGTCTTCAACGACTGCACTGAAAGGGTCAACAGAAGAGGAACAATTCCAGACAAACTAATTTGATACGAACAAAGGGATCTGTCTTACATTGGGGGATGTAAAATAGATGGAGGACCGTCTTCGAAATTGAAGACGGTCCTTCTTTTTGTTTACGGAGGCGCAAATCATGGTAAAATAGACTTTGTGCAATTACTAGCGTACAAATTTTTTACGGAGGTGGATTCCATTGACGCGAATTTCAGAAGAACAAGTACGGCATGTGGCCCATTTGGCTCGCCTTGCTGTCACAGATGAAGAAGTGCATACATTTACGGAACAGCTCGATGCGATCATTACATTCGCCGAGCAGCTGAATGAACTTGATACATCAAACGTGAAGCCCACTTCACACGTTTTAAATATGAAAAATGTATTGCGTGCAGACGAATCGGCACCAGGACTTGACCGGGAAGACGTATTGAAAAATGCGCCGGATCAGCAGGACGGCCAAATTCGGGTGCCGTCGATTATTGAGTAAGGGGGAAAAACTGTGTCATTATTTGATCATAAATTGACGGAGATTCAATCGATGCTTGAAAAAAAAGAAGTGTCAATTCCAGATCTCGTCGATGAATCGTTTAAACGCATCGCCGCAGTGGATAGCGATGTAAAAGCGTTTATTACATTAGATGAAGAAAATGCCCGTAAGCAGGCGGATGAAGCACAAAGCGCCGGCAAAACAGGTATTTTAACAGGCATTCCAATTGGTGTAAAAGATAATATCGTGACAAAAGGTCTTCGCACGACCGCAGCCAGCCAGATTCTTCATAATTTTGACCCGATCTATGATGCAACGGTTGTAAATAAGCTTCGCGAAGCCGGAACAATCACGGTCGGCAAATTAAACATGGATGAATTTGCGATGGGATCTTCAACAGAAAATTCAAGCTTCCAAAAAACACGTAATCCGTGGAACCTCGATCATGTGCCTGGCGGTTCATCCGGAGGTTCGGCTGCATCGGTTGCGGCTGGAGAAGTACCTTTTTCACTCGGCTCCGATACAGGGGGATCCATCCGTCAGCCAGCATCATTTTGCGGCGTCGTTGGCATGAAACCTACATATGGCCGTGTCTCGCGTTTTGGCTTAATCGCTTTTGCGTCATCGCTTGACCAAATTGGCCCGATTACACGCAATGTAGAAGATAATGCCCATCTCTTGGAAGCGATTGTCGGCATCGACTCGTATGATTCAACATCTGCGAACGTTCCAGGAGAGAATTTTGCGGCGAGTTTAACAGGCGATATTAAAGGCCTGCGTATTGCCGTGCCGAAAGAATACCTCGGAGAAGGGGTTACGGAAGAAGTAAAACAATCTATTCTTGCCGCGCTGAAAGTGTTAGAAGGACTCGGCGCGACGTGGGAAGAAGTATCGCTGCCGCATTCAAAATATGGCGTAGCGACTTATTATTTGCTTGCCTCATCTGAAGCATCGTCCAACCTGGCCCGTTTTGACGGCATCCGTTACGGCTACCGGGCTGAAAATGCGGATAACTTAATTGAATTGTACAAAAAAACACGCGCAGAAGGCTTCGGTGATGAAGTGAAACGCCGCATTATGCTCGGTACATTCGCGCTCAGCTCCGGCTACTATGATGCTTATTACAAAAAAGCGCAGCAAGTCCGTACGCTTATTAAAAAAGATTTTGAAGACGTGCTGGAAAACTATGATGTCATCATTGGCCCGACAACACCAACGCCAGCCTTTAAAATCGGTGAAATCATCGACGATCCATTGACAATGTATGCAAACGATATTTTGACGATTCCAGTCAATCTTGCCGGCGTACCAGGCATCTCCGTTCCGTGTGGATTTGCGGAAAATGGACTGCCACTCGGCCTGCAAATTATTGGTCATCACTTTGACGAAAAAACCGTTTATCGTGTTGCTCATGCGTACGAGCAGGCAACTGATTTTCATAAACAAAAACCTGGGCTGTAAGGAGGGGACCAAGCTATGCAATTTGAAACTGTCATCGGACTTGAAGTCCATGTTGAATTAAAAACAAACTCAAAAATCTTTTCATCGGCCCCAGCCCATTTCGGCGCGGAGCCAAACACAAATACAACGGTTATTGACCTCGGCTATCCGGGCGTGCTGCCGGTCATGAATGAAAAAGCCGTTGAATTTGCGATGAAAGCGGCAATGGCGATCAACTGTGAAATCGCCGAAGAATCTATCTGGGACCGGAAAAATTATTTCTATCCAGATAACCCGAAAGCATATCAGGTGTCTCAAAATGATAAGCCGATCGGTGAGCACGGATGGGTAGAAATTGAAGTAAACGGCGAAACGAAACGGATCGGTATTACGCGTCTTCATTTAGAAGAAGATGCGGGCAAGCTGACGCATGCCGGCAAGCATTCTCTTTGCGACTACAACCGCCAGGGAACACCGCTTGTCGAAATCGTCTCCGAGCCGGACATCCGTACACCGGAAGAAGCATACGCTTTTTTAGAAAAATTAAAAGCGATTATTCAATACACAGAAGTATCCGACTGCAAAATGGAAGAAGGATCGCTTCGCTGTGATGCGAACATTTCGATCCGCCCATTTGGACAGGATGAATTTGGTACAAGAACGGAACTAAAAAACTTAAACTCATTTAACTTTGTCCGCAAAGGGCTTGAGTATGAAGAAAAACGTCAGGCGGAAGTTGTGTCTTCCGGTGGAAAAGTAGAACAGGAAACACGCCGCTTTGACGAATCAACAGGCAAAACCATTTTGATGCGTGTAAAAGAAGGATCAGATGACTACCGTTACTTCCCAGAACCGGATCTTCTGCCTGTTTACATTGACGATGAATGGAAAGAACGTGTCCGTTCATCTATTCCAGAGCTTCCGGACACACGTAAAAAGCGCTACATGGAAGAGCTTGGACTTCCGGCGCATGACGCGAAAATTTTGACGATGTCAAAAGACATTGCTGACTTCTTTGAAGCGACAGTCGCGGCCGGTGCAGGCGCAAAACAGGCGTCTAACTGGCTTATGGGCGAAGTGCCGGCGTATTTGAATGCGGAAGGCAAAGAGCTGTCGGAAACAAAATTAACGCCAGAAAACCTGGCTGGCATGATTGCCCTGCTCGAAAAAGGGACAATTTCATCGAAGATTGCCAAAACAGTCTTTAAAGAAATCATCGAAAACGGCGGCAATGCAGAAGCAATCGTGAAAGAAAAAGGACTCGTTCAAATTTCGGACGAATCTGCCCTTCTAAAGTTCGTCAACGACGCACTGGACGCAAACCCGCAATCGATTGCCGACTTTAAAGAAGGCAAGAAAAAAGCGATCGGCTTCCTCGTCGGTCAAATTATGAAAGCATCAAAAGGCCAGGCTAATCCGCAGGCCATCAACAAATTGCTTGCGGAAGAAATTCAAAAGCGATAATACTCATGCTGCTTCCTTTCTGAGGAAGCAGTTTTTTTGTTTAATTCCAACTTGACGTGTCGGATAAGATACGTTAAAGTATACATATCTTATAAAAATAATCGGAATTAAAACGGAGGGCCGCAAAATGAGAGAAGAATATGCTGTAATGCCGGGTGCAGAGTCATTTTATTTAGAAGGAAATGAGATTGGGATTGTTCTGTCTCATGGATTTATCGGTACGCCGCAAAGTATTCGGGACGTGGCGGAAGCACTGAACAAACAAGGGTTTTCCGTGATTGCACCGCGTTTAAAAGGACATGGCACGCACCAGGCCGATATGGAAAAATGCACACATGATGACTGGTATGACAGCTATTTGCGCGCGTACCGCTTTTTAAAAAAACGCGGCAAGCGCATCTTTTTAATGGGGCAGTCAATGGGCGGTACCCTGACATTAAAATTTGCGGCAGCTCATCAGGATGTTGAGGGCATCATCACGATTAACGCTGCACTCACATTGCCTTCACTTGATCATTTAGGAAATGACCCTGCTCCACGTTTTATTCCAGAAGGGTCTCCTGATATAAAAAAAGAAAATGTTCATGAAATTACTTATGAGGAAGCGCCAGTTGCTTCTATTCGTGAACTGCAAAAATTGATGAAAGAAGTACCGTCTGTCTTAAGCCGAATTCGAGTCCCGGCGCTTTGCATAAAGTCAGCGGTGGATCATGTTGTGCCGCCGGAAAATACGTCGTTTATTTACCAGTCCATTTCATCAACTCAAAAACAACTCATCACGCTAGCGGATTCGTATCATGTGGCAACGATGGATCATGATGCAGACCGCATCGTCGAAGCAGCAGCGGGCTTTATTAAATCTATTGCGCTTAAGCAGGACCAATTGAAAAAAGTTCTTTAAAATAAAGGAAGGCTGTCCGAAATGGACAGCCTTCCTTTGCTTGCAACTAGTGCCTTACTTCTTCAAAATATTCACAATAACATTAACCGCTTTTTCGATTTCTTCCTCTGTGACATTCAAAGGTGGGAGGAGGCGAATGACGTGTGTGCCCGCTGTTAAAATGAGCAGATTTTGTTCTCGCGCTTTCGCTAGAAACGGTCCTGCTTCTTCATTCAGCTCAATGCCGACCATTAATCCTTTTCCTTTGAGCTTTTTAAAAATCGTTTCTTCTTTTAACACTTCATTTAATAAATAACGAAGCTTATCACCTTTTTTCGTCACATCTGTTAAAAAAGAGTCATCGAAAATCGTTGACAATGTTTCTTTCGCCGCGGCGAGCGCGACAGGATTTCCGCCGAAAGTTGATCCGTGTGAGCCGGCTGAAAATGCGTCAGAAAGAGAGGCTTTGCCGATGATGGCGCCGAGAGGGAAGCCGCTTGCGATCCCTTTTGCGACAGATATGATGTCCGGGTTCAAGCCAATATGCTGAAATGCGAACGGCTTGCCGGTCCGGCCGATTCCCGTTTGAATTTCATCGATAATCACGAGAGATCCGTTTTCATGGGCGAGCTTTTCCACTTCTCTTAAGAAATCCACATCGCCTTCATTAATGCCGCCTTCACCTTGAATGACTTCAAACATGACCGCAGCCGTGTTGTCATCAATCGCCGCTTTCAGTGAATCAATATCATTCATCGTCACATATTCAAATGATTCCAGCATTGGTCCGAAGCCCGTTTTAATTTTATCCTGTCCGGTCGCCGCCATTGTCGCAAACGTGCGTCCGTGGAATGAGTCAATAAATGTAATGACTTTTGAGCGTCCGGTTGATTTGCGTGCGAGCTTAATGGCCGCTTCATTCGCTTCTGCACCGCTGTTTCCAAAAAAGACGAGGTCCAGTCCGGACGCATCAGTCAGCTGTTTAGCCACGTCTTCCTGCAGCTCGATCTGAAATAAATTCGACGTATGCCAAAATTGATTCAGCTGTTCCTCGACTGCTTTTTTCACGTTTTCCGGTGCGTGTCCGAGGTTGCATACGCTGATACCTGACGTGAAATCAAGGTATTCTTTACCATCTTTTGCTGTTAGATAGGCACCTTTTGCTTTAATCGGTGTCACGTCCCATCTTGCATACGTAGGGAATAAATAGCTCAATTTGTTTCCTCCTTATTAAATAAAGTACCGTACCACTTTCCGTCTTCATAAAATGGTTTTTTGCCGGAAACGATATGAACGTACCCACAGCTTTCAAGTGCTTTCAGCGCTGTGTTTACTTTTGGGATCATGCCGCCACTGATCACGCCTGAATTGATCAGCTCGTTTGTTTTAGTGGCGGTTAACGCGGGAATCAACTCTCCATCTTTGAGTACGCCGGGTACGTCTGTCACCATAAGCAGATGATCAGCAGCTAATGCGTAAGCAGCCGCTCCCGCCGCATGATCCGCGTTGACGTTTAAGACGGTTCCATTCGGTCCTTTTGCGATTGGTGTCAATACAGGAAGAAGCCCCGCCTGCAGGAAAAGTTCAAGTACTTGTTTATTTACAGTCGTCACATCGCCGACAAAACCGAGTTCTTCTTTATTAATAAAGTCGGCCTGCAAGATGCCTTGGTCGCTTGATTGAACGCCAATCGCCGGAATGCCCTGATCTTCTAAAAGACGGACGAGCTTCCGGTTCATGCTGCCGGACAGCACAAGTTCTGCTGCTTCTAACACTTCTTTTGACGTCACACGAAGACCATTTTTAAATTCGCTTTTCACATTCATTTTCTCAAGCATCGCATTAATCTCTGGTCCGCCGCCATGAACGAATACGATTTGGTATCCGTCCGCTATGAGCGATTTCATGCTGGAGAAAAAGCTGTCTGACAGTTCTTTTAAGACGCTGCCGCCGCATTTTACGACTACTGTTTTCATAGATTCTCCTCCTTATGGGTACATTGGGAAGCCTTTTAGTCCCGCTGTTTCGTCAAACCCAAACATAATATTCGCATTTTGAATGGCTTGTCCTGCCGCGCCTTTCACAAGATTGTCAATAACAGAAACGATCACAAGACGATTCGTGCGTGTATCAACATCAACCGAAATATCACAGAAATTCGAGCCGGCCACTTCTTTAATACCAGGGAATTGTTTCGATGGACGGACACGGACGAATGGATCATTTTTGTATGTGTCCGCGTAAAGAGCATGAACCTCTTCAGTTGTCATCTCGTTTGCAAGTGGCGCGTACATCGTTGCCATAATACCGCGTGAAACCGGCAAAAGGTGCGTTGAAAACGTGATTGGCGCGACCTCTTCATTCCACCAGGAAAGCTGCTGTTCAATTTCTGGAATATGCTGATGCTCATTTACTTTATAAATACGGAAGTTATCGTTCATTTCTGCAAAGTGAACGAGCGGTGACAGGCCGCGTCCGGCTCCGGACACACCTGATTTTGCGTCGATAATAATGTTTTTTACATCAATGACACCGTTTTTCACAGCGGGTGCGAGTCCTAAAAGTGCCGCTGTCGGGTAGCAGCCCGGGTTGGACAATACTTTGGCTGATTTTATATTTTCCCGGTTCCATTCAGTCAGTCCGTATACCGCATCTGCAATAAACTCTTTTGGAGCGGGCTCTTTTTTATACCACTTTTTATAATCTTCTGTTTCTTTCAGACGGAGATCGCCGGACAAGTCCACCACTTTGGCGTGGCCGCCGGCAAGCTGTGGCGCAAGAGCAGCGGCTGCGCCAGAAGGAACGGCCAAAAAGACAATATCTGATTCTTGTTTGATCACTTCTGTATCAATTTTAGTAAGTGGAAGCGGACAAATGTCTGCCAAGTGGGGATATTCATCTGTGACAGGAACACCGTCTTTGCTTGATGAATATACAGCGTGCAGATCAAAGTCAGGATGATTGGATAAAAGACGTATAAGTTCAATACCCCCGTAGCCGGAAGCACCGATTACTGATGCTTTCATTGGAAAACTCCTTTGTATTTTTATTTATATTTATTAATAATTATTAAGTTGTATTCTCTCATTATAAAATTGTCCTCACTTTAAATCAACCGATTTTGTCAAATGCTTTGTTTTTGTGCATAATGGTGGAAGGGGATGTTTTGAAAATCCGTAACGGAGGAACAAAAAATGAATTTGCAGGAATGGTTTGAAAAAGGACTGACACCTGAGGAGTATATACATGATATGTCGGATCATAAGGGAAATCTTCTCCATGTACTGAAGAATTTTCATTTGTCCGGTGAAGAAGCTTCGCTCATCACCAAGCTGAGGGAAGCGAATTGGCGTGTCGTTGTATTAACGGAAGACTGGTGTGGTGACGCGATGGTGAATGTGCCGATCTTGCTTGCGATAGCGAAAGCAGCGGATATGGATGTCCGGCTTTTGCACCGGGATGAAAATCTTGAGTTGATGGATCAATATTTGACAAATGGCACATCACGGGCCATTCCGATTTTTATTTTTATAGATAAAGAGGGACATGAGCAGGCCGTCTGGGGACCACGTGCGCCAGCTGTACAAGAAATGGTAACGAATTACCGCTCCTCGCTTCCGCCGCGTGATCATGAAAAATTTGAAGAAAAAAGCCGTGAGATGATTGAAAAGCTGACGGAAACATATCGGACGGACGAATCGATCTGGCAGGAAATCTACCAGAGCATCAAAACAACGATGGCGGAACGATTATATTAATAGCAGAAAGACTGGGATAAAGATGACGAAACGAGCACGAATTATTTATAATCCAACATCTGGGCGTGAACTATTCCGCAAGCATTTACCGGAAGCGCTAGAAAAACTTGAAAAAGCCGGTTATGAAACGTCTGCGCATGCGACAACGGGTGAAGGCGATGCAACATATGCCGCACGGATCGCAGCGGAACGAAAATTTGACGTTGTGATTGCGGCGGGCGGTGACGGGACATTAAATGAAGTTGTAAATGGTCTTGCCGGACAAGAGCACCGGCCGAAATTCGGTGTGATTCCAATGGGCACAACGAATGACTTTGCCCGTGCGCTGCACATCCCGCGAGACATTCAAGGCGCGATTGATGTCATTACAGCTGGCGAAACGATTCCGGTTGATGTCGGACGGATGAATGACCGTTATTTCATTAACATTGCTGGCGGCGGCCGGCTGACCGAGTTGACGTATGAAGTGCCGAGTAAGCTGAAAACGATGCTGGGCCAGCTGGCGTATTATTTAAAAGGAATTGAAATGCTGCCGTCGATCAAGCCGACAGATGTGAGGATTGAATATGACGACCGTGTATTTGAAGGTGAATCGCTTTTGTTTTTAATTGGTTTGACGAACTCCGTGGGCGGTTTTGAAAAACTTGCACCGGATTCATCGGTTAATGACGGGCTGTTTACGCTCATCATCTTGAAAAAAACAAACCTGGCTGAATTTATCCGGATTGTCGGCCTTGCACTGCGAGGGGATCATTTAAACGATCCACACGTTGTTTACACGAAAGCAAGACGGATTCACGTTCAGTCCAGTCACCCAATGCTCATTAATCTCGATGGTGAACTTGGCGGGGAAATACCGGCTGATTTTGAAAACTTGTACCGCCATATTGACGTTTTTGCGCCAATAGAAAAGCTTCGTCCACAAGATCGAATTTATTAACACTCAGGCTGCTTCGGATTCACCGAAGCGGTTTTTTATTGAAAAAGTATTTCGGAAGGCGAAAAATATGCTACAATAGTTACCTAGGAAACTAATGGGGGACAGGATGGAGACTCATACATTATTTCATACTATTCATCAGCTATCGCGTCAGCTGACAAAACAAGTTAACGATACGCTGCAGCCATTCGGATTATACAGTGCGCAGTGGGCTGTGTTATTCGTTTTGAAGACAAAAGGGCAAATGTCACAATCGGCATTATGTGAGTATCTTGCTGTTGAGGCACCGCCAATGACGCGGACGATTCAGAGGTTGGCGAAGCAAGGATACGTCGGGCAAACGCCGGGTGAAGATAAGCGGGTGAAAGTGATTCATTTAACAGAAAAAGCGCAGCAGGCTTATCCAGAATGGGAACGAGCTGTTTTATCGATGAACGACCGGCTGTTAGAGTGTGTGCCTGAAGAACAGCGTGTTTTCATGCAGTCACTGCTTAATGAGTGGCTTGGAAAGATGAAAGGGGATTTACATGAATAAACCAGCGTTATGGACGAAAGACTTTATCGGAATTTCACTGACAAACTTTTTCTTATTTATGACATTTTATTTTTTACTCGTGACATTGCCAGTTTACGTTTTGAATGAATTGAACGGAACAGAGACTGAAGCGGGACTAGCGACGACGGTCTTTTTAATTTCTGCGATTTTAATTCGGTTTATTTCTGGACAGTGGGTGGAGCATTTTGGTAAAAAAAATGTGTTAATCGCTTCACTTGCTTTATTTCTTGTGGCAACCATTATTTATCCGGTTGTGAGCGGACTAAGTACGCTTTTAGTGCTCCGCTTTTTCCATGGTATCGGGTTCGGAATGGCAACAACGGCTGCCGGCGCGATTGTAGCAGATATTATTCCGAATTCACGCCGTGGAGAAGGAATGGGTTATTACGTTATGTCCATGAATTTGGCGATGGCGATCGGACCATTTGCGGGTCTTGCGATTATGAACGAATGGGGAATCCATGCAGGTTTTATTGTCTGCATGCTCGTCGCCTTGATTGCGCTCCTCATTAGCTTTTCGCTGAAAAAAGACATAATAGCATTGGGAGAACCGGTCGTTCCGTTCAAGCTGGATTTGTCACCGGGCAATTTAATTGAAAAATCCGCTTTGCCGATCGCGCTGACCGGCACATTTTTTGCGATTGTATATGCAGCGATTTTGTCGTTTGTGTCTGTGTATGCTGAGGAGCTGCATATTGGCGCAGCGGCAGGGTTCTTTTTTGTCGTGTATGCCGTTGTCATTGTGTTGTCACGTCCATTTACCGGCCGCTGGTTTGACCAGTACGGAGCGAATGTGATCGTCTATCCGTCCATTGTATTATTTGCGGCGGGGCTTCTTCTGTTAAGCCAGGCTGGCGGTGCGGGACTCTTTTTAATTGCGGCAGGTGTAATCGGGCTTGGCTGGGGTACCTTGTTTCCAGGTTTTCAAACGATTGCGATCTCTAAAGCAAGGCCTGAGAAAAAAGCACTTGCCACGGCGACGTTTTTATCGCTGTTTGACCTTGGAATCGGCTTCGGCTCCTTTGTGATGGGCGCTGTCGCTGCTGGTCTCGGCTTTAAAATGCTTTATGCGGCGTGCGCTGTTTACGTTCTCGCTGGTGTGATTGTTTATTATTTTGTACAGAAAAATAAAACAGAACCCGGGCATTCTTCTCAATAATTAAACGAATACAGCCTGGGGACATCGTCTATATTGATAAGTCGATGTCCCCAGGCTTTTTTGATTTTTTCATAGAACAGACGCCTACGTCACTGAATCTGTCATTTTCTTTCGGTTTTCTACGATTTGTTTCCACATTTTCCTATCGATCCGTGCGAAATCTTCCATACCTGGAGTGGTGTTCACTTCAAAAATATAAGGCTTCAGGTTTTCATCCAATCCAAGATCAACGCCGCATTCCCGGCAAGGATGATTCTTTACAATGGTTTCTGCAGCAGCAATTGAGACCTCCATCAGTTTATTTAATATGTCCTGCTGCTCTTCTTTTTTCACTTTGAGAAAAATGAAAAATAAAAGCCGCATCGGCATTGCGAAAGCACCGCGGCATATATTTGTTATGGCATTTTCCTCATAGGCAATAGATCCATATACGCCTCCTACAACAGGTGTACCATTTACATGCTGAACATGAACCCGAATGTTAATATGCTGTCCTCGAACCGAAACACTGTTAATGCCTTCTTGAATAATATAAGGACGTGTTCGGCCAAATCTTTCAAAAGGCTGCAATGTTTTATGAATTTCATCGATTTCCATTACCTGATCTACTTCTTTGCCTTGGAGAGAATAACCGCTCAAAGAATAAAGGTGATCTCTTTCTTTAACGAGTCTATACACCCCTCTTCCTTGCCCGGACGTATCGTGTTTAATGAATACAACAGGATAACGATTTGCAAAATCAACTAGATTTTCTTTTGTGTATTCAACTGTGTCCGGAAGGTGTTCGTGAACAAGAGGATTGCTCTGAAGTAAACGGTACTGCTCTAGCTTGCCTAACGCGTTTTTCATATTCTGCACCTCCTTTTATCTAGTTTACTGTTAGATTATGCATTTCCAGCTTAACCGTGTGGGTTAAGAGGCAATGGTGAGTGAAGTAAAACTAGATTTATGTACAATCAACAACCTGCCGCGAATCATATAATAAATGAAAAAAGGAGGGCAATAATGGAACCAGTCCTGTTAAAAGACATCCGCAATGTGCTAGAAGGAGAGTTAATTTGTGGAACGGAAGATTGGCACATAAAAAATGCCATTGTGTATAATCGTCATACATTAGAGGCGCCGTATACACTTATTTTCTTAAACAAAAGAGAGTCCATTTACTGGGGGCATTTGGCACAAATGACTCCTTGTGTTGTTGTAACCGATAAACCAGTAGAAGATATACGGCATTTGCTGAACAAAACAACCGTTATTCGTGTAAAAAGTGTGATCCAGTCTTATTGGACGTTTATTCACTATTACCGTTCTCTTTTCACCATTCCAGTTACGGCCATTACAGGGACATGTGGCAAAACAACAGTCAAAGAAATGATCAAGCACATATTGAGTCAGTCTTATACTGTACAGGCATCGGAAAGCAGCAAAAATGAACCGAGACGGTCTTTTCATTATCTGCTAGGCATTAATCGCCAGACCGATATGGCTGTATTTGAAACTGGATTAGGAAACATAGGTAATATCAAGCACCAATGTCTTATTTATCAGCCGACCATTGGCATCATTACGACCATTGGTGCCCATCATTTGGATGGGTGCAAGACATTAGAAGGGTATATTGGAGCAAAGGGTGAAATCATTGAAGGGGTTGCAGAAGACGGAGCGCTGATTTTAAATGCAGATGATGAGAACATTAAGAAACTATCATTGGATTCATTCAAAGGCAGCGTGATTTATTTTAGTTTGATCAATCCGTCTGAATTTCAGGCAGCCAATGTTTGTTACACTCAGAACGGGATGACATTTGATCTTATGCATAATGAGAAAACGTATGGTGTGTTTATCCCTGGATATGGTGAACATCAAGTATACAATGCGTTAGCTGCAATTGCCGCTGTTCACCATATGGGAATGGACATTGGCGAAGCTTCAGGGAGACTGGCGTCATTTCAAAACATGGAACGGCATCTGGAAGTGTCAGCCGGGATGAATGGATCCACAATTATTGATGACACATGGACAATCAATCCAACCTCTGTTGAAGCAGCATTAAAAGTGGTGGATGAACTTGGAAAGAATAAAAAAACAATTGTGTTACTAGGTGATATTAACCGTCTTGGCGATTACGAAATAGAGTACCACCAGAAAGTAGGCAGTATGGTGGCGGAAAGAACGTTTGATACGTTAGTGACAATCGGTGAGAAAGCAAAAGAAATTGGCCGTCAGGCGTTAAGAGATGGATTTACTGGTGATGTGCACGCGTTTCAAACGGTAGAAGGCATTCTGGAAATGTTGAAAGATAAAGTAGATGAACATACGCTGCTACTCATTAAAGGGCCTATGAAAAGCCGTTCGATGATCCAATTAGCGCAGCAATTAAAAATGCTTTAATCCCGGGTGTTTAGTATGCCTTATTTTAAAAAAAAGAAAAAAGATGAAATGAATGGGAAACCTAGAAACAACTACTAAGGGTTTCCCATTCTTGTGGATGTTAGAATAAACGGTGTTCACCAGAACAAAAACGTTTTAGGAGGCACCAATGAAAAAACAAATCGTCACAGCCGCTCTTGCCTCAATGGTTGCTTTATCAAGCATGACTGTCGCGGGTATTGAAGAACCAAAAGTGTATGCCGCAACTAATGTACAGAATAATCAAGCAGCCGTTGAAGCAAAAGCAGATCAGTTAATCAGCAGAGCAAAAGGATTAATCGGAAAAGCCACATACAGCACGGAAGTCTATAAAAAAACAGCCCCTTATAAATTTTCATGTGCTACGTTCTTAAACTACATATTTGAAAAAGAAGGCGTTGATCTTGCTACGTATAATGAAAATTATATGTTGAAGCAAGGAACAGCCGTATCAAAAGCAAACTTGCAAAAAGGAGACCTTGTTTTCTTTGACAGCACTCCTGGCAATAGTGATCCGGCAAACCACGTCGGCATGTATATAGGGGATAATAAAATTATCCATATGGCAGATTCTAAACAAAATATTGTCATCTCTGATTTGAGCAAAGCGTATTACCGGGACAATTATGCAGGGGCCAGACGAGTGCTGCCGACACTGATGTCAGCAAGTCCGGCCACAAAAGGGGACAAGGTTGTCGCTTCTGCATACAGCTTGAAGAACAGCTCACAGTCATCCTCTTTAACGAATGCTAGTTTTGTAAACCGTGTATTCCAAAACAATGGGGTTCAGCTGGGGGCAGCGACTGTAAGTGAACAAATGAAGAAGGGGACCTACGTTTCCAGAAGCCAGCTGAAAAAAGGCGATATTGTCTTTTTTAATAGCACGAAAGGATCAACCAAACCCACTATGGCAGCCATTTATGCCGGCGACCATCGACTGGTGATGAAGACGTCAGAAGGCGTGAGTTCGCGGGTTATATTCGTTGATTGGTATGATCAGCATTATTTAACGGCCAGACGCGTCCTAGCTGGAAACTAAGAGATAAAGACTTGCGACGCTTTGCCAAAACAGTATAGTCAAGTAAATGATTTATAAAGCAGCCCTGTGCTGCTTTTTTTTTTGCCTGAAATGGTTAAGGCAGGGCGAATGACCATTCAAAATTCCAGGCAGGTCATACCTTATATAGAAACTTGAATGCCGCTTAAAAATAGGGAGGGTACGTTTCGTGAAAACCATAGTATTTATCGGATTAAATAAATCAGGTTCCAGCAGAGAAGCAGTGAAAGCAGCCGAAAAATCAGGGTATTTCACGGTGGTTTTTACAAACAGAGAACGGCAGCTGGAGCAGCGAGAAGAATATCCGGATGTGCATGAACTCGTTTTATTGGATATAAAAGATATCCCCGCATTAAAAGAACAAATTAAGTCATTGCAGCATAGAGGACATGACATTAAAGCCATCACCAGTTTTGTTGATCAGCATGTTCATACAGCTTCCGTGTTAGCAGATGAATTTTGCCACAACTATTTATCGACGGATGCCATTTTTATTATGGAAAATAAAGAAGAAACACGAAGCTATCTTTCGCATCAGCCGTATACGCCAGCATTTTTACTCGTAGAAAAAAACACCCCCACTTCATCCATCACCTTCCCGGATCACTTAACGTATCCTGTTATGGTCAAATGTCCTAAATCAACCGGCTCAAAAGATGTTATTTTTGCAGAAGAAGAAGAAGAGTTAAAAAGAAGCATAGTAAAATTAAAAGACAAATATCCCGAAGAAACGCTGATTGTTGAAGAATACATTGATGGGGAACAATATTTAGTTGAAGTAATTGTATTTAAAGGACAAATAATGATCGCAGCCATTATCGAGCAGGAAATTACGAAAGGGAAGCGGTTTATTGTGACGGGGTACGGGGTGCTGGCCAATGTTGCGCCAGAAATAGAAGAAAGTATTCAAGAGATCATCCACTCCATCGTTACTTCTTTAAACATTCAAAATGGGGCTTTTCATCTTGAATTAAGACGCACAGATAATGGATGGAAGCTGATCGAGATCAATCCGAGGATTTCCGGCGGTGCGATGAATAAAATGATTCAAGCGGCCTTTGGCTACAGCTTAGTAGAGGAAACACTCAAAATTTTGACAGGAGAAACGCCTTCTTTAGAAAAGAAAACCAATTATTTTGTGTTTACACAGCATGTGATTGTCGGCCAAAAAGGCATATTAGAAAAAGTAACAGGGAAAAACAGAGCAGCAAAATGTCCGAACGTCGCGGAAGTGTATGTAAAACCGAAAAAAGGCACACTGCTTATCCCGCCGTTGTCAATGGGGCATCGATATGCGTATGTCATCGCGACAGGCAAAACGATGCAGGAAGCAGCAATGTTCGCAAAGAAAGCAGCTCGGGAAATTCAATTTTATTTAAGAGAAGAACAATAACGACAAGCCCATTTTATATGGGCTTGTCGTTTCAGAGTGTAGACAAATAAACCCTTTTGTCAGCGCATTTGATTTTTCTTATTCATCATTGATCTTTGGTGATGGCAGTTTAGGGCTTTCTGATTGGAGCCGAAAAGCGAAGTCCTTTTTGCTTCACCTATCGGCCCTTTCAAAAAAAGACTGGCGACTTTGTCGACAGCCTGTAACGACAAGCCCATTTTATACGGGCTTGTCGTTTTTATATGGAAAAAGAACGATCAAAAAAAGAAACTCCTCCCCAAAAAACATAGAGTTCTAAGAAGGACAAAGAACTCTATGTGCTGCCTGCATCGGAGGGCGTCGTTTTATTTTAAAGCATACGTGGTATCTAAAAAGGCAACGGTATCAAACATATTCGTTTTGCTTGCGCCTTTTATAAGAATTGTATCTTTTTCTTGAAGGATCTCCTGCAAGTATTCGTGCATTTTGTCTTTGTCTAGAAAGTGCTTTACAGATTCCTCTGGGAAGGAAGCACCTATAGCTCCTGCCCCAATGGCATCTGCTCTATAGCCGTAGGTGATAATAAGGTCAATGCTCTGCTCAGCGAGGTATTCTCCGACTTTTTTATATTGCTCATCGCGCAAGTCACCGAGTTCACGCATCTGCCCTAATATCGCAATTTTTCTGCCCTTTGCTATATTTTTCAGCACATCAATCGCCGCGATGACGGCTTGCGGATGGGAGTGGACGGTATCATCAATCATGGTCATGGATTCTTTTAACTGATAAATGGTCATCCGACGGGGCGGTTTTCGGAAAAGAAGACCCGATTTTATTTCAAGTGGTGAAAAGCCCAAGTAATCAGCTATGGCAATTGCATTCAAGGCATTGTATACGTGATGCTCACCAAAAATCGGAATAAAGAATTGATGCTCATCGTTATGAAGGACGAGTTTGAATGTCATTCCGCTTTCTGCATATGCCACATCGTATGCCCGGTAATCGGCGGTTTTTCGGATCCCGGTTGTAATGATTTTCCCTTGAAATTTCTCTGTTTCAAGATAGCCGGAATTTTCATCATCGGCATTCATAAACAATACGCCATCCTGCTTCATGCCATGAATTAATTCTGATTTTGCATGGGCGATTCCTCGAATATCACCATCAAAATTGCCGATATGCGCCATACCAATATTTGTGACAATGCTCATGTTTGGCTGGATAATCCCGCAATGTTCCGTAATGACACCAGGGTAAGCCATTCCATATTCAAGAACAATCGCTTCGTGAGTGGAATCAATTTCATCAGCGTGCTTTTTCGTGTGCTCCGTTGTATTCCAATAATCTTTTGATTCGAAAATATTCATTCTCGTTTTAAAAATAGAGGAAACAAAAGCTTTTGTGGTTGTTTTGCCGGCACTCCCCGTTATGGCCACAATCGGAATTTTATTTATATTCAGCTCCTTTTTCTTTTTTTCCTGAATTTTCTTTTTTATTTTATCCTGATTTTTCGCTAAGTAGATCGCATAATGAATCGTATTTTTTACGACGTCCATTTCTAAATAAAAGGCAGGCGGGCAGCCAGGACGCCAATTCACTTCATAAATCCAGATTTTCTGATCTTGATCCAGCCCGACATCCACACCGATTTCATCAATCACTTCCTGATATTCACGCATTTGAAGGTCATCAAGATGACGAGCCAATGAAAGAGAAAAATGCTCAAGCTTTCGTTTAATGTTAAATGCCTCTTCTTTACTAAACTCTTGCTTTAAAAAAGGATCGAGATAATTTGTGTAGCCGCCGTTGTTAATATTGGTCACAATCGTACCTTCAGGTGCAACGCGGGGATAAATCGTCGTGATGCCCCATTTTCCGTCTCCATCTTTTTGGACATGGAGACGGAAATCATACGCAAGACCAGCCTTTGTTTTGCTGCATATGTAAGGCTGGATAATAAATGTATTCAGTTTAAGAAGCGGATCGAAAAAAGAGGCCAGCTGTGCCCGGCTGTACTGGATGTCTGTTGAATCCTTGTTCACTACATATTCGCTGCCGTCCATTTGAATAAAATAAATTCCCTGGCCTTTTCGACCATCAATTGGTTTTACGATGACATCGCGAAAAGCATTCATAAAGTGAAGGATATCATTTGAACTTTTTATTGTTTTTGTCGGAATTAAATAGCTGGCAAACTCTTTTCCTTCTTTTAGCCTTTCAGCTACGTTCCATTTGTTGCCTATTGAATGGGTGGTGAAAGGGATGGTCTCTTTCAGCTTTTGAATCACACTTTTTGCTTTCGCTAACTTTTCAGGGCTGCCGGCATTATAGATGACATCTGGAAACGGGACCGTACGTTCTTCCCAATCACCCTTTTCATAAACGTAGCCTTTAATGCGCTTCGTGATAAAATTTACACAATTAGGTGAGAAATAAACAAAATCAGCGCCTTCTGCCTTTGCCACAATGGCATAAGCATAGGACTTAATCACAGTCCCTGGGTCTTTTCTATGATGGAGCATACCGATTAGTGTCAAATGAATTCCCCTCTCCTTAAATAAAACCCTATCTTAGTAAATGCAGCTCAAAGATGTTATGTGAAAAGCGAATTGAAAAGAACAGGTTCGTACTAAAAAAATAATAAAGCGGGCTTTTTCACCTCTTTAAGAAAACGGAAATAAACTATAAATAAAAGCAGGTAAGGAAGGGGGAGATGTCATGCGGCACAGTCGTCCCAGCAGGAGTGGTGTAGGCTATTTTTTCACCGTTTTAAAGCAGCAGCAGGATCAATTAAAAGGAATGAAAACAGACATTTGCAGCAGTCTTTTGGCAAAACTTTTTGATGGGGATACGATTCCCATTATGCTGAAGACCGATAGTGAATACTTTGAGGCAGCTGGATTAAAAGACAATTGCCCGTTTATGACGAAATATTTCCGTATCGAAAACATCGATGAAGGTAAAAATGTTGTAACACTTTCATTGCTTCAGCCTTTTGATATATGCCAGGGTGTCACGACTTGTTTTAACGAGCTGTATCATTTGGAGAGAACCGATACTTATGCCACATTACGTATAGATAGTATCAGTGCCATTCAATGTCTGGACATTGATCTTATGACCAAAAAAGTGATCATCGAACCAAAATGGTAATTTTTCTCTCTAGCTGGGGAAAGAGCTGGAGAATTCTTTTTTTTCTGATTCAAAAAAAGACAAGCCCTGCTAAAGCAACCATCAAGGGTAAGCCTGCCTCTTTAAACAGGCGAATTTTTTTCATGTTTGCTACACTGTTGATAAGAAGAAGTGGAAGAAGGAATGGGTATGAATCGTGTTTTGTCTCTATTAATGCCGTATCGTCTTCAAATGGCATTTGCCTGGGGGCTTATGCTGTTGGAGCTTGCGGTAGAACTTGTGCTGCCGATTTTAATGGCAAAAATGGTGGATGAGGGCATTATCGCCAGAGATATGGATGCTATTTTATATTGGGGGGGCATTATGATCTTGCTGTCACTGTTTTCATTTGCAGCAGGGATCACGAATTCGTTTATTGCTGCCCGGATCGGACAAAATTACGGATTTGATATACGAAAAGAGCTCATTGAGAAAGTGCAGTCATTTTCGTTTGGGCAGTACGGTCATTTTGATACATCCACGCTCATTACGCGGATGACCAATGACGTCACCCAGCTGCAGAATGCGGTTTTTATGAGCCTGCGGATTATGCTGCGCGCACCGTTAATGATTATTTTCGGCACCGCGATGGCGCTGTTTGTTCATTTTAAATTATCGCTTGTGCTGCTTGTGACCGTGCCGGTGATGACGTTTTTTATGCTGTTTATGATGAGAAAAGGAGCGGGTATGTTCCGCCGCGTGCAGCTGAAGCTCGACAAAGTAAACAGTGTCATGCGTGAAAATTTAACCGGCATCCGGCTCATTAAAGCGTTCGTACGAAGCGGACACGAAACGTCACGGTTTGAGCAGGCAGGAAAAGCGCTTATGAATGAAACAATCCGCGTGATCCGCACATTTGAAAGCATCGTCCCGGTTTTGATGGTCGTCATGAACGGCGGACTCATTTTTATTTTATGGTTTGGGTTTGTTGAGATGCAAAACGGCACGGCAACAACGGGTGAAATTGTTGCGATTATTAACTATGCAGCGCGAATTATCATTTCACTGTCGATTTTCACCTTTATTACGATTGCGTTTGCCCGCGGTAAAGCGTCCGCTGTCCGCATTGATGAAGTGTTGATGATTGAGCAGGAACAGCTCAAGAAAGTAACAGAAAAGTATCCGGAAAACGGTGATATTGTCTTTGAGAATGTCACGTTTACGTATCCGGGTGGAAAGGTTCCGGTGCTTGATTCTTTTTCAATGAAGGTGAAGCGCGGAAGTATGGCTGCCATTTTGGGGGAAACGGGTTCCGGCAAATCGGCGCTGCTGTCGCTTATTCCGCGTCTATATGAACCCGATAATGGACGTCTCATGATCGGCGGGTGTGACGTGAGCCGGATGGACATCCGCATGCTGCGCCGCCAGATCGGCTTTGTCCCGCAGGAATCGCATTTATTTACAGGGTCTATCATTGAAAACATTCGGTGGGGCAAAAAAGACGCGACGGAAGAGGAAGTTATAAAAGCGGCGAAAAAAGCGCAAATTCATGAAACGGTTGCGGCGCTGCCGGATGGATATGACACGATGATTGGGCAAAAAGGGGTCACGCTATCGGGCGGCCAAAAGCAGCGGTTATCCATTGCGCGGGCACTCATTCGCCAGCCGGATATTTTGCTGCTCGATGACAGCACCAGCGCGCTTGATGTAGAAACGGAAGCTGCGCTTATTGAAGCCATTACGTCCGAGCCATGCACGATTTTTATTGTGACACAAAAAATTTCAACCGCAGAGCAGGCGGATTGTATTTTTATGATTGAAGATGGCGAAGCGGCGGTTTCTGGCACACACGACGAGCTGGCCAGTGAAAATGGCTTATATAAGCGGCTAATGGATTCGCAAGTGAGAAAGGGTGGGGCATATGAAGCATCCGGGCAGTAATCCGGGATCAAAACCAAAAATCAGCAATATGTCTGTCACGCTGAAGCGGATTGGACGCTATTTGCTTAAGCGAAAAGGAAAGCTGGTTTTGACCATGATGATGGTCACGCTCAGTTCCGCACTGGCGCTCGCTGGTCCATTTTTAATCGGTGTGGCAATTGATGATTATATAACATCCGGTGATGAACAGGGGCTTCTTTTGCTGCTCGCCGGTCTGGCACTTGTGTATATAAGCTATTCGCTTGTGACTTTCTTGCAAAACTATTGGATGGCGGAGATTGCGCAAAAAACAGTGTATGAACTGCGCGATGACTTGTTCCGTCATTTTCATAAATTGCCGGTTTCTTTTTTCGACAAGCGCCGTCATGGCGAATTGATGAGCCGGGTGACAAACGACATTGACAACATTAGCAGCACGTTAAACAGTTCCATTATCCAAGTAGCATCGGGCCTTTTAACGCTTACAGGCTCCATTGTCGTCATGCTTTATTTAAGCCCGCTTTTAACGGTTGTGACGCTGCTTATCATTCCGCTTATGTTTGGCGGAATGAAATGGATCACGAGCCGGACGGGACCGAGGTTTAAAGAGCAGCAGCGCCATCTTGGCGACTTGAATGGTTTTATTGAAGAAGCGATTTCAAGCAGGCACATTGTCAAAATGTTTTCCCGCGAGGACGAAATGATCGATGAATTTATGGGGAAAAATGAGCGGCTGCGGGAAGCAGGGTTTCTGGCACAGGCGTATTCGGGATTTATTCCGAAGCTGATGAATCTGCTAAACAATGCGGGTTTTGCGTTCATTGCGCTCGCTGGCGGTATTTTGGCGCTGAATGGACAGGCGACTGTCGGTACTATTGTGATTTTTACCGAATACGCCCGTCAGTTCACACGGCCGCTTAATGATCTTGCCAATCAATACAATACGATGCTGTCGGCTGTGGCCGGTGCGGAACGTGTTTTTGACATTATGGATACAGATGAAGCCGTTGATGGGAAGACAGGCAGTCAGCACAAACTGTCCGGTCATGTCGTTTTTGACCATGTATCTTTTTCGTATGAAAAAGGGAAAGAAACCCTGTCTAACGTGTCATTTGAAGCAGCGATTGGTGAAACAATTGCATTGATCGGGCCGACAGGATCAGGTAAAACGACGATTATGAATTTGCTCGCCCGGTTTTATGAGCCGGATGGCGGTGCGATTTTATTTGACGGTGTGGACAGCCGGGCAATAGCAGGTTCTGCGCTGCGCGGCCAAATGGGATTTGTTCTGCAGGATACGGTGTTATTTGAAGAAACAGTGTTGGAAAACATCCGCTACGGCAGGCTGGATGCGACGGACGATGAAGTAATCGAAGCGGCATGCAAAGCGAATGCCCATTCATTTATTATGCGGATGCCGGATGGCTACGCGTCAAAATTAAGCCAGGACGGATCGGGTATCAGCCAAGGACAGAGGCAGCTTCTATCCATTGCGCGGGCGATTTTGGTCGATCCGGTTGTTCTTATTTTAGACGAAGCGACGAGCAGCATCGACACGATTACAGAGCTCCATATTCAAGATGCGCTCGCTCTCTTAATGGAAGGACGGACGAGTTTCGTGATCGCTCACCGGCTGAACACGATCCGGCGCGCCGATCAGGTAATCCGTTTGCAAAATGGCGGCATCGAAGCGATTGGAACATATGAAGAAGTAGTAGCGTCTGCACAATAAGAAAAAGCACGCAAAATTAGTTGAGTGGTAAATGGCGATAAGTGAACACAACTATAGGCAATTGGACATAAATCATGATACATGGATACAAAAAAGCATCGCGCAGTAAGCGTCGATGCTTTTTAACATTACAGTTCCAGTGTTTGCGGAGGCTGTCCTTTTTTGTTCATTAAACGAATTTGATCCGGATTAATTTGCAAAATAAGCAATTTCGGATCTTCCGGGCCGTCAAACCAAGGTTCCAAGTGTTCATTCCATACTTTTTCTTTCAAGCTTTCGTCATCCGATTCAATGACTTTTCCTTCGATTTCCACATACGTGTCCCCGACGCCTTCTCCTTCATATCCAAGCAGAATATGTGTATAAGGGTTTTGCTCAACATCTTCAGTTTTATGCGTATCTTTGCTCGTTACGGTATAAAGGGTTAAATCATCATTAAAAAACGTCATGTAGCGCGAACGGGGCTTATTATCGTGAATCGTCGCCATCGTTCCGACACGGCTTTCTTTTAAAATAGATAAGACTTGCTCTTTCACTGAACTCATTGATTGATCACTCCTTATGTTCTATTCTTTACTATTCCACTTTTCTCTTGAATTAAACACGTGAATTAAACAAATAAAAAACACTCACAGCGAGTGTTTTTATTTGAACCATTATTCCGGCTGCGATTTTACTAAAATCTTCACCTGGTTTTTTGCTTTCATTAAATGCCGGTCCATTCTACTTTGATTTTTACTTTTCCAGGCACGATGACCGGTTCGTAAATCGTTTCCACATAGTAGTAGCTTACTTCTTCATTTACCATATGCTTAAAGAAGCACCTATATTGATGGAGGGAAAAAGATGGTTTTTCTCAGCTTTTGTGCCGCTCTTATTTGTATAATCGGCAGTATTGTCGGCTTAACCTCGAATCCAGACAGCGGTGAGCGAATCATCCTGTTCATTTGGCTTGGATTTGGCGTGATGTTATTTGTTTACACGGTGTATTGGTACAATAAGCGGCGAAAAAAAGGAAAAGATGATGACTGTTCAGGCTTGGACTGTCCAACACCAACGATCAACAAACGAACATTTGACTGCGATCGGGACGGAGACTGCGACTGTGGTCCGGATTGTTCGTTATGAAAGATTTTTTAACACTTCAATTTATGCCGTGCCATCGCCGCCCGGAGCGTTCTTTAATTGTAAAAGGAAAGAAGTTTCCAGTCTGTTATCGCTGTATGTTTATCTTAATCGGCCTTTTTATGTCGATTCCAATGGCCTTTTTTACACCGCTTTTTTCCGTTATTCCGTCTTTTTTTGCTGCCGTTTTGATGAATGTGCCGATGCTGATCGATGGGTTTACACAAAAGAAAGAATGCCGCACGAGCAATAATCCTCTTCGAATTGGTACAGGTTTTTTAGCAGGTTTTGGACTGGCACAGTTCGTCGTGGCATCTGCAAAAGCAGGGGCCTTTTTTATTGTGAACTGAAAAAGTCATATACATTTTTACTGATCAATAAAACTGTGACGATGATAAATAGAAGCCGAACGTACGTCGTTCCTTTTCGAATCGCGAACTTTGATCCGGTCAGAGCACCGAGAATCATCGCCACGCCCATTACCAGCCCATATGAAATGTGAACCATATCCATCGTCAAAAACAGAATCAATGCGGCGATGTTGCTTCCGAAGTTCAACAGTTTTGCATTGCCGGCAGACTGCATGAAATCAAAACCGAGCAATAGGAAGGCAAACAAAATAAATGAGCCGGTCCCAGCGCCAAGAAAACCGTCATAAAAGCCAATAACCAAAATAGCCGTCATAAACAGCACGGCTTTTTTCCAATTCAGTTTTTTATACGTAGACACGCTTCCCCAATTCTTTTTAAAGATTGTATAAACTGCAACGGCGATCAGCAAAACGAGAATAAGCGGCTTTAAAATATCTGGAGAAACGTAACGAACTGTTATTGCGCCGAGAAGAGAACCGATAAACGCGATTGGAAACAGCTTGCCTGTCAGACGGAAATCAACTTTTCCGGCTTTAATAAAAGCAATCGTACTCGTCAGCGCACCCATTGTGCTGGACAACTTATTAGTCGCGACAGCAGTAGCTGGTGGAAGTCCTGTTGAAAGAAGAGCGGGAATGGAAATTAGTCCTCCGCCCCCCTACTACCGCATCGATAAAAGCTGCTAAAAAACCGAAAAAAAATAACGTAAGAATGATCGTTTCGTCCAAATAAACACCTCGCGTACAATAGTTACTACTTTAATAGTAACTATTATTTTTCGTTTTGTAAACATGATATGATAAGAAAAAGAAACGTTCTGGAGGGCAAAATGGACGAACTTATTCAAAAAATACAATCGATTGGCTTTAATCAATACGAATCAAAAGCGTATGTCACACTTGTGAAAATCGGAACATCAACAGCGTATCAAGTCAGCAAAGAATCCGGCATACCGCGGGCGCGCGTATATGATGTACTGAAAAGTTTGTCTGCCCAAGGAGTGGTGATTCAAGAAGAAATAAACGACAGTGTTTATTATTCACCCCTGCCGGTGGATGTTTTTTTGTCCTCTATTCAATCCGAGTGGGAAACGACATTTTCATCTATCCACGAATCATTAAAAATGTTAGAGGCGGTTCAGCCGGTTCCGGATAACCGGGTTGCGTCCATTCAAGGAAAGGAATCAATTCTTGCATTTTGTGAAACACTTCTAAAAAAAGCCAAACGAAAAGTGATTATTTCTTTATGGAGCGAGATGTATGAAATGCTAGAACCGCTCTTGAAAGAAGCAGCGCATCGTTGTAAGATGAAGGGTATTGTTTTTCAAGTAATCAATCCGATCACTGGACTTGATTTGCATCGCCAGACAAGTTTTGTTGAGCAGATTGGGCATAAAAAGTGGTTTATTTTATCCGTTGATGGCAGCGAAATGTTATATGGTCCATCTGTAGAACAGCGCGATAACGCTTTTTATACGGATGATCCGGTTCATATTTATTTGCTTGAAAATTATGTATGGCACGATATATTAGTCAATCGCCTTGTGAAGGAAAAAGAAATGGAAAACTGGATTTCCGCCGAGAGGGATGCATTTTTTAATTAGAAAGAGGAGATGTAATTGTGGCAAAGATTCAAACTCCGGTCAAAAAAGGAGATACCGTTCACGTATCGGTTACTGATTTAACACATGAAGGAAAAGGGGTAGCGAAAGTTGAAGGCTACCCGTTATTTATAGAAGGCATTCTGCCGGGTGAAACAGGAGAGATTGAAGTAACAAAATTAAACAAAGGCTACGGCTTTGCGAGACTCATCCGCCTGGACCAGGCATCGCCGGAACGGGTAGAGCCGCCTTGTCCGGTATACGACGAATGCGGCGGCTGCCAGCTTCAGCACTTGTCTTATGCGGGACAGATGGAGATGAAATACAATCAGGTCCGCAGCGTGATCGACCGGATCGCCAAACTGCCGGACGTGCCCGTTCATCCGGTGCTCGGCATGAACGATCCGTGGCGCTACCGGAATAAAGCACAGGTGCCAGTCGGTTTGTCCGGCGGCCGGATTGTCGCCGGATTTTATAAAAAACGCTCGCATGAGATCATTGATATGACCGAATGCTTGATTCAGCACGAAGAAAGTGACACGATCATTCAAAAAGTGAAAGACGTCTGCTCGGCGAATGGGGTTATGCCATACGATGAACAGCGTCATAAAGGCGTGATTCGCCACGTCATGGCACGGATTGGCTACCAAACCGGCGAGAAAATGGCTGTGCTTATTACGCGCACAAATGAGCTACCGAATGAAGCCGCAATCGTGGAAGGCATCCGTGCCGCTGTCCCCGGGATTACATCTATCGTTCAAAATGTGAATCCTGACAAAACGAACGTCATTTTCGGCAGCCGGACAAGGACGCTGTACGGAGAAGACGTCATTTATGACACGATCGGCAGCGTGAAATTCGCGATTTCCGCCCGTTCGTTTTATCAGGTCAATCCGGTTCAGACGGAAGTGCTTTATAACAAAGCGCTGGAGTATGCCGGGCTGACTGGGGAAGAAACGGTTATCGACGCTTACTGTGGGATTGGCACCATTTCACTCTTTCTGGCGCAAAAAGCAAAACAGGTTTACGGAGTCGAGATCGTCCCGCAGGCCATTGAAGATGCCGAGCAAAACGCGGAACTAAACGGTATCACCAATGCTTATTTTGAAGCGGGAAAAGCGGAAGAAGTCATTCCAGCCTGGTACAAGCAGGGCATTCGACCGGACGTCATCGTCGTTGATCCGCCACGCAAAGGCTGCGATGAAGCGCTTCTGGAGACGATTTTAAAAATGAAGCCGAAAAAAGTCGTTTATGTATCGTGTAATCCCGGCACACTTGCCCGGGACCTGCGTGTACTGGAAGACGGCGGCTACAAAACACGTGAAGTACAGCCGGTGGATATGTTTCCGCAGACGGTTCATGTAGAGGCAGTGGCTGTCTTAGAGTTGATCTAACAAGGTTTTGATGCAGGGAAAGAGTCAGATGACCACATTCCCTGCATTTTTTGTTTCGCTAACTCTCTTTTTTCAAACTCAATATGAAGCTGTTTATTCTAGAAAACAAGGTAAAATGGAGTTGCAAAAATTAATGATCCGTTAAAAGAAAAGAGAACTTTATAAAGTAATTGAAAAGATAAAAAAGCTTATAGACCTGCCTTCATTCAGACTTTGTCCATAAGCTTTTTAGGGATGAGCAATAAAAAACCTTTACTGCTTTGCGCTACAATATCAATTTATCTAATCAATTATCTCAAACCATAGTGAAGATTTATCTTCAGGATCGCAGTTGTAATTTACAGTGATTTCTTCGTTCTCGTTAATGTTAGCTATTGCGTAAAAGTCTATCGATAGAGCGTCTAGATTATAAACAAATACAGCGTTTGGAGTATATGAATGATTAAATAGAGATCCATATCCTAGAGCAATCGCTGTATGCTCATAATTTTCACCCCAAGTGAAGCAGTAATCAAAAAGTATCGTCTTTTCTAAATACTTCCACTCAGTTTGGGGTGATATTAAAACAGGCGATACTTCAATAAGTTCACCTGTTTTAATATCACGAGCAGCATATACCCCTCTACCATAATTATCAGTGTTTTTTATACATATTGGTTTCACAGTATTTGCCCCTTTCTGACATTCTAAAGCACGTTTTTGATGATCAGGACAATTTCTTCAATCAAGATCCACCAAATGTTTTTTCAAATAGCTCTGGCGTTCGCGAATAAATTGAAAAATAAACTCGGGCTCTCCATCGAATATATCAATCGTTTTCTTTTTATAAGGATCGGAAAGGATGTGTGGTCTTAGAGCTTGATGCAGAGAAATTATTTTATTTTCCAAATGTTCGACTGTAAATTTGGTTTCCAAAATTTTCTCCAATATATTTCGGTAAAGTTTGCGGAATTCTGGTATCTGTAGGAGGAGATAGCAAAGGTTGTTGGCTTTCTTTCCTTTAATAGGTACGTAATCGTAACGCATGACTCCACCGTCGACTTTTCGTCCCCAAGTTGCGTCATAGTCCCAGGGAATGATTTCGAACAAACCTGTCTCACTGTTTCGGTACAGTGCATAGTTGTGAGTGAACCCGTCATTGTTCATGGTACAAACGGCTCCAGCAAACCAACATAAAAAAGTATTAATATTGAGATGGCGGGGAATTTCATCAGAAAAATCAGATAGGGGAATCGTATTGAGTTTGTTTATAAATTCATGAAGGAAAGCATCGTCTGATTCGGTTCCTAACACTCGTCTATAACCCGAAAGAAGTGATTCTTTTCTCTTTTCATCTCTCATCAACGAAAAATTAGCATTATTATTGACAGCATAAAAAATTGGACCGGAAGGAAGGCCTCTCTTTTCCAAGAATAGATCATCCACGGATTCCAATTGCAAATAAACACCTTTAAAAGAACCATTTCGCGTTAAATTTATATGCTGACTCTGCGGGGATAGAACACCAAGATCCTGGAAAAAATCGAAAGAAAGTTTATTACGCATAAGGGATGGGTCTCTATATTCCGCATTGAGATGAATAATGCGGGCCCCCGAGAATCTATTTGGATCGATGAATTCCACCCGGAAAGATCTTTTTCGAAATTTTCGCGTATAGGATCCCCGGTAGGCGATGTCAATATCATATCGGTTGTTCTCCACCTCTAAATAGGCGGGAACAGGATCATCACTCCATATATCACTCCGTAAATCATTTAGATCATTTTCTTCCATTATCAAAAAATAAGATGGAATTAGATAAGGCATAGACTCTCTGTCCTTTCCCTGATAAAACCGATATGCTCACGTTTATCTTTATTCGCCGTTACTATCATCATTGTACGCAGCTAGTGAATAAATTGATTTTAAAGGAAACAAATTTTATTTTTGTACAATCTTTAATTGTTGACTCATTGAAGAGGTTTTCTGTTGAACTGATCTCAAATTCAAATTCGTTAACGAGCACTTACTCTTTTGAGATGCTCTTTGGACTTGGTAATAGTATTCTTTAAGCAGCAAATGCTTCCATTTGATCAATGAGTAATTGATCAAACGGAAGCATTTTTTCACTATCTTCGTCTTCGTGGACCTTTTTTAGGTCCTTTACCTGGACCGGTTGATGTGTGACCGGT
>NZ_LAJA01000012.1 GCF_000970675.1 Domibacillus tundrae
GACAGCCTTTTATGCATCTGGAAGCAGTCCAAGTACAGCAAAAAAGTGAAAGACACTTCCGGCGAGTACAAACAAATGCCAAATCATATGATGATATGGAAAACCGCGCCAGACGTAAAAAACCGCTCCTGCTGTATACAAAATCCCGCCAGTTACGAGGAAAGACATCGCCATAGGAGATAACATTTCCGTGAGGGGTCCCCACGCAAAAACGATCAGCCAGCCCATTACAACGTACAAAAAGGTCGAAAAGCCCACAAACCGCTTCACAAAAAAACATTTAAAGACGGTGCCGACGATGGCCATCCCCCATACGAGACCAAATAGCGTCCAGCCGAGTGTTCCTTGTACCGCGATAAATAAAAATGGTGTATAGGTACCCGCGATAAACAAATAAATAGACGCATGATCGAAGATTTCAAACAAATCTTTCACTTTACCCTGGGGAAAACTGTGCACGAGCGTGGAGGACAAATAAAGCAGTACCATGGTAATCCCAAAAACCATAAACCCTGCCAAGTGCCAGCCGTTTCCATAAATAGCGGAAAAGACGATTAAGATAACGAGTGCGGCAATACTGAGCAGAGCGCCAATTCCGTGAGTGATGGAGTTTGCAATTTCCTCACCCTTGGAAAACACATGTGTTTTCGTAGATTCCTTCACAAGCGACAACTCCTTTCGTTCAATCACTATTACACTCATATTGTAGCATATTCAGCTCTAATTGTTCTTGTTCCGCACTTTAAAAGAGGTTAGTGTACCGTCTTAAAAAGGGTATACTGAAAAAGAGAACAAGGAAAGGGGTTTTTGATTATGGAACCAATTAAACATGAAGAAGGCATTTTTTATATGGAGAAGGATGGACAGCGTGTAGCAGAAATTACGTATGCCCCTGCCGGCGACGGAAAAATAAACGCCAATCATACGTATGTAGCGAACGAGCTTCGCGGCGGCGGTATAGCTGGACAACTGCTTGATGCGCTTGCTGATTATGCAAGAGAAGAGAATCTGAAAATTCTGCCTACCTGCTCATATGTCGTCGCTGAATTTTCAAGAGGCGGTAAATATGACGATGTAAACGCATTAGCGAAATGAAATACGTGATTATCGGTGGCGATGCAGCCGGAATGAGCGCGGCGATGCAAATCGTTCATAACGACAGCGAAGCGGAAATTACAGTGCTTGAAAAAGGGCACATTTACTCATATGGTCAATGCGGGCTGCCCTATGTAGTCGGCGGACTTATTAAATCGACCGATGACTTAATTGCCCGGAGCGTAGAGACATTCAGGTCTAAATATGGCATTGATGCCCGCATTCTGCATGAAGCAACGTCTGTCAGTCCTTCTATGCGAAAGGTGTCGGGGGAAAACCATGAAACAGGAACTGCTTTTACCATTTCATATGACCGCCTGCTGATCGCCACTGGCGCGAGTCCGATGCTGCCGACATGGAAGGGAGCATCGGAAAAACGGGTTCACGTTGTTAAAACGATTCCGGATACCGAGCGCCTCATTCAAGACTTACAAATGGACCAGGTAAAAGAAGTCATCATTATTGGAGCAGGCTACATCGGCCTTGAATTGGCTGAAAATATTCACCGGCTCGGAAAGCGAATTCGGATCATTCAAAGGAGTGGGCATATTGCCACAATGCTTGATCCGGATATGGCTGAACTTCTTCACCAGGAAGCGGAAAGACATGGTATCATCCTGGCGGTAAACGAAGAAGTAAAAGCGATTGAGGATGGGCATGTTGTGACGGACGTCCAATCACACGCCGCCGACTTAGTTATTGTTGCGGTCGGCATTCGCCCAAATACCGCTTTTTTAAAGAAAACCGGCATGAACATGCTCCAAAATGGGGCGGTTGTCGTCAATGACCGGTTGGAAACCTCAATTCCAGGTATTTACGCTGCTGGTGACTGTGCGACTCATTTTCATCTTGTGAAGCAAAAACCTGATTACATTCCGCTTGGTACAACCGCCAATAAACAAGGGCGGATCGCCGGATTAAATATGGCTGGAAAGCGACGCTCGTTTAAAGGTATCACCGGTACATCAGTCATGAAGTTTTTCAATTTGATTGCCGCCTCCACCGGCTTAACAGAAAAAGACGCACGGGAAGCGGGTATTCCGTATAAAACATCTACAATTGAGACAAAAGACAAAGCCGGCTATTATCCAACAGCATCACCGTTACGCGTGAAAATCATGTATGATCCCGATTCCGGCCGGCTGCTTGGCGGGCAGGCGATTGGTAAACACGGAGCTGAAAAACGGATTGATGTGCTGGCAGCCGCGCTGTTCAACGAGATGACAATTGAAGAACTGGAAGATCTGGATTTAAGCTACTCGCCGCCTGTTAATGGCGTTTGGGACCCTATCCAGCAAGCGGCACGCCGGGCAACGTAACAGGAGGAACCGCTTATGTACAACTCTATTATATTGGCAGCCGACGGCTCAGAGCATTCTTACCGCGCTGCCGAGCAAGCCGCAGCATTGGCACATTTTTCTGATCACTGCACCGTCACGATTTTATTTGTCCCAAGTCGAGACAAGTCAAGAGGGGCAGCACTTCAAGCAGAACGATTAGCCGCTGTCCAGCGGGAACGCCAGGAAAAACTAGGCCGCCACGAAGCGCTTTTTAAAGAAAAAGGCATTCCCTATACGATTCTTGTCAAAGACGGCGATCCGGGACCTGCCATTGTAAAATATGCGAATGACCATAAAGCGGACCTGGTCATTCTCGGCAGCCGAGGGCTAAACAATCTGCAGCAATTTGTCCTTGGCAGTGTCAGCCATAAAGTGATGAAGCGGACGAACTGTCCGGTGATGATTGTAAAGTAAAAAAACGGCACCCCTGTGAGGTGCCGTTTCGTTTTTTATTAAGAGGCGTACATCGCTTTTACTTTTTTCTGAAGTTCCGCATCATCCAAATATTCATCATACGTAACTGATTTATCTACGATTCCTTTTGGCGTAAGATCAATAATGCGATTGGCTGTTGACTGAACGAACTGATGGTCATGGGACGCGAAAATCATTGCGCCTTTAAAATTGATCAAGCCATTATTAAGCGCTGTGATTGATTCCAAGTCCAAATGGTTCGTCGGCTCATCCAAAAGAAGGATGTTTGATCCGGACAGCATCATTTTTGACAGCATGCAGCGCACTTTTTCACCACCGGATAACACACTTGCTTTTTTCAGTGCTTCTTCACCCGAAAAGAGCATACGGCCCAGGAATCCACGCAAAAAGCTTTCGCTTTCATCAGCTGGTGAAAATTGGCGCAGCCATTCAACCAGTGTAATGTCCGATCCGTCAAAATACTCGGAGTTATCTTTCGGGAAATAGGCTTGCGTTGTTGTGACGCCCCATTTGTATGAACCCTCATCCGGCTCCATTTCACCCGCCAAAATTTTAAAGAGCGCTGTTTTTGCAGCTTCGTTTGTACCGACAAAGGCAATTTTGTCATCATTATTCATAATAAAGCTGACGTTATCGAGCACTTTCACGCCATCAATCGTTTTCGACAAGCCGTCGACACGAAGTACGTCGTTGCCAATTTCACGTTCCGGCGTAAACTGAACGTATGGATAGCGGCGGGAAGACGGCTTAATGTCATCAAGCGAAATTTTATCAAGCGACTTTTTCCGGGAGGTTGCCTGTTTTGATTTGGACGCATTTGCACTAAAACGCGCGATAAATGCCTGAAGCTCTTTAATTTTTTCTTCTTTTTTCTTATTGGAATCCGACTGAAGTCTTTGCGCCAGCTGACTTGATTCATACCAGAAATCATAGTTACCTGCGTAAATTTGAATTTTGCCAAAGTCAAGATCTGCTGTGTGCGTGCATACCTTATTTAGAAAGTGACGGTCATGGGATACGACAATAACGGTATTTTCAAAGTTGATTAAAAATTCTTCCAGCCAACGGATCGCCTGTATGTCAAGGTGATTGGTCGGCTCATCTAGCAAGAGAACATCCGGCTTCCCAAACAGCGCTTGTGCAAGAAGCACTTTCACTTTGTCCGAACCGTCCAAGTCCGCCATTAGTTTATCATGCATTGTATCTGAAATGCCGAGACCTGAAAGCAATATCGCTGCTTCCGGCTCAGCTTCCCAGCCATTCATTTCTGCAAACTCGCCTTCAAGCTCTGCTGCGCGCATGCCGTCTTCATCAGTGAAGTCCGCTTTCATATAAATTGCGTCTTTTTCTTTCATCACTTCATATAAACGCGCATGGCCCATAATGACCGTTTCCATCACACTGAACTCTTCATATTCAAAATGGTTCTGCTTTAAAACAGTAAGGCGCGCATCTTTCGGCATGGATACATGGCCGGTCTGTGGTTCTAAATCACCAGACAGAATTTTTACGAAAGTTGATTTTCCGGCACCGTTTGCGCCGATCAATCCGTAGCAATTCCCCGGTGTGAATTTTAAGTTAATATCTTCAAACAATTTTTTGTCGCCAAAGCGAAGGCTGACATCTTGTACTGTAATCAAATTTGTTTTCCTCCCAAAATGAATTCATCGCCTCTGATTATATCATTCCTGCGTTAAAAAAAGAACAGACAGTCATTTGAAAACGAAACCAAATCTTTTTTTAAATCCCGAGTAAGTAAATAGGATTGACTTTCCTTTATTTTCTGATAAACTAAACTCATTCATAAAGAATACCGACAAGAGAGGTGGGCATTAATGATTACGTTTGAATCGTGGAACGAGCTTCAAAATCAAGTTCCTGATTTTCCAGTGGACTCAGAAACAAAAGGGGCACTCGAAACATTGCAATGGGCATATGATACTTATGGAGAGAAATTAGTATATGCCTGTAGTTTCGGAATCGAAGGGATCGTGTTAATCGATTTAATTGCACAGGTAAAACCAGATGCAGAAATCGTTTTTCTTGATACACATTATCATTTTAAAGAAACATACGAAACGATTGATAAAGTAAAAGCACGCTATCCGCAGCTGAATATTCGTATGCAGCAGCCGGAGATGACAATTGAGGAACAGGCTGCACAATTCGGGCCAGACTTGTTTGCGACAAACCCGAATAAGTGCTGTGAAATTCGCAAGATTATTCCGCTTCAAAAAGCATTGGCGCCATCAACGGCCTGGATCTCAGGGCTGCGCCGCGAGCAATCGGAATCAAGAGCCAATACAAACTATTTAAATCTTGATAACCGGTTCAAAAAAATTAAAGTGTGCCCGCTTATTCACTGGACGTGGAAAGAAGTATGGCGCTACGTGACAAAACACGAACTTGATTACAATGTGCTACACGACCAGGGATACCCAAGCATTGGCTGTGCACCATGTACGAAACCGGCATTTTCAATGGACGACATTCGTTCCGGTCGCTGGAGCGGTTCTGGAAAAACAGAATGCGGTCTTCATACAACATCTTAATTTTTTTCACACTAAAACCAAGTATTTATATATGATTTAATTACTATCGGAGGTATATTTCTATGACAAACATTGCTGCCCACGGAGGCCAACTTATTAATCAGTACAACCCGGATCTTGATCTATCAGGCGTTTCAAAAGAAGTCGAACTTGATGCAACAGCATTAAGTGACCTTGAGTTAATTGCGACAGGTGCGTTCAGCCCTCTAACCGGCTTTTTAACACAAGCTGATTATGAGAGTGTCGTGAAAGACATGCGTTTAGCAAACGGAACGGTTTGGAGCATACCGATCACGCTTCCTGTACATGATGCATCCGGATATGAAAAAGGCGATACCGTTCTTTTAAAACAAAACGGCACGGTGTACGGTGTTTTGAACATTGAAGACATTTATGAGCCTGACCAGCAGCTAGAAGCTCAAAATGTATATAAAACAACAGAAGAAGCACATCCAGGCGTGAAAAAAGTATACAGCCGCGGTCCGGTTTACTTAGGCGGCCCGATTACACTTGTAAAGCGCATTGAACGCGAACAATTTGCGGAATTTTATTTTGATCCATCGGAAACACGCCGTATTTTCCAAGAAAATGGCTGGAATAAAATCGTTGGCTTCCAAACACGGAATCCGGTTCATCGCGCGCATGAGTACATTCAAAAATCAGCACTTGAAATCGTTGACGCGCTCCTGTTAAACCCACTTGTTGGCGAAACGAAATCCGATGACATTCCTGCAGATATCCGTATGGAAAGCTATCAAGTACTTCTTCGTGATTACTACCCGGCTGACCGTGTAAAACTGGCGGTATTCCCAGCAGCGATGCGTTATGCAGGACCACGCGAAGCAATCTTCCATGCGCTTGTTCGTAAAAACTATGGCTGTACACACTTTATCGTCGGCCGCGACCACGCGGGGGTTGGCGACTACTACGGCACGTATGAAGCACAGGAAATCTTCTCAAACTTTACAGCAGAAGAAATCGGCATTACCCTTTTATTCTTTGAACACAGCTTCTTCTGCAAAAAATGCGGCAACATGGCGTCAGCGAAAACATGCCCACACAGCAAAGAAGACCATGTCATTCTTTCTGGTACTAAAGTGCGTGAAATGCTCCGCGCAGGCGATATTCCACCAGCAGAATTCAGCCGTAAAGAAGTCGTGGAAGTACTTATCCGCGGCATGAAAGAAACAGCAAACGCATAAAAGGAGAATGAAGATGACAAACAACAATATCGTGTGGCACGAACAGTCACTAACAAAAGAAGAACGCCGTCAAAAAAACAAACACCACAGCGCGGTTTTATGGTTTACCGGGCTGTCCGGCTCCGGCAAATCGACCGTTGCAAACGCAGCGGCCCGCCGCTTATTTGACCTTGGCGTCAGCACGTATGTATTGGATGGCGATAACGTCCGCCATGGCTTAAATAAAGACCTCGGCTTTTCAGATGAAGCACGCAAAGAAAACATCCGCCGCATCGGCGAAGTGGCAAAGCTATTTGTAGACGGCGGCCAGCTTGTGTTTACCGCTTTTATTTCGCCATTCCGTGAAGACCGTGATACCGTTCGTGCGCTGCTTGAAAAAGATGAGTTTATCGAAGTATTCGTTGAGTGCCCGATCGAGAAATGTGAAGAGCGTGATCCAAAAGGCTTGTACAAAAAAGCAAGAGCAGGTGAAATCCCTGAATTCACGGGCATTTCGTCTCCATACGAAGCACCGGAAAAACCAGAGCTTGTCTTGAACACTGACCGCTATACTGTTGAAGAGTGCGTGGATCAGCTCGTTGATTACTTAAAGCAAAATAACTGGCTGTAAGAGCTCTCATGACGAGGGTCATGCAGACGATAGAAATAGAGAGAAATGCACGATGAACGGAGGTGGCACGATGGGCAAAATATGGCTTGTCGGTGCAGGTCCGGGAGATCCGGATTTAATTACGGTTAAAGGGTTAAGGGCGATACAGGAAGCGGATGTCATTTTATATGATCGTTTGATCAGCATGGAGCTTCTTGAGCATGCAAAAGAAGGAACAGAACTTCTTTTTTGCGGAAAGCTGCCGGATCGTCATTTTGTTCAGCAGGAAAACATTAATGAACTTCTTGTGGAGCATGCGAAGCAAGGGAAACAGGTTGTCCGTTTAAAAGGCGGCGACCCTTATGTTTTCGGGCGCGGCGGTGAGGAAGCGGCATTTGCTGTTCAAAACGGCGTTGAGTTTGAAGTTGTTCCAGGTATTACATCTGGTATTGCAGCTCCTGCTTATGCTGGCATCCCTGTTACCCACCGTGATCACGGGGCGTCTTTTGCTATCGTGACAGGCCACCGTAAAGAAGGTGCAGGAGAAGAAATGAAATGGGCTTCCTTAGCAAAAGGAATCGATACGATCGCTATTTACATGGGCGTGAAAAACCTTCCTTATATTCAAGAACAGCTTCTGAAGTATGGAAAGTCTCCTGAAACACCCGCGGCCCTTATTCATTGGGGGACGACAGCAAAACAGCAAACAGTCACAGGTACGCTTTTGGATATACATGATGTTGCTCAAAAAGAAGGCATTACGAATCCAAGCATGATTGTTATCGGTGAGGTCGTGAAGATGCGCAGTGAGCTTCAATGGTTTAAAGAAAACACGGATAATGTATCAGGAGGTGTAAATGGGTGAAAGCTGTACTTTACATTTGTCATGGCACCCGTGTGAAAGAAGGCGCGAAACAGGCAGCTGATTTCATTAAAGAAACGATGCCGCTTGTTGACGCACCCATCCAGGAAATTTGCTATCTTGAATTATCTGAACCATCCATTGAAGAAGGACTGCGTGCCTGTATTGAAAGAGGAGCAACGGATATCATTGCGATTCCGTTTCTTCTTTTAACAGCGGGACACGCAAAAGAAGACATTCCGGGTGAACTCGCGAATGCAGCAAAACACTTCCCCCAGGCCGTTATTCGCTATGGCCATCCGCTTGGCGTACATGAACAGATCATCGACGTACTCATCGACCGGATGAAGGAAGCAGCTTCAATACAACCGGATGCGAGTGTTCTTCTCGTTGGCCGCGGCAGTAGTGACCCGGCGACAAAAGAAGATTTCAGCCGTATTCTTCATCTTTTTAAAAATAAAACCAAGTTAACTGATGTGCATATTGGATATATGGCAGCTTGCGAGCCTGCTTTTGAAGAGGCCCTTGGGCAAGCGGCTGCAGCAAATCCGAAACAGCTGTTTATCGTTCCATATCTGCTTTTTACCGGCGTATTGACAAAAACAATGGACCGGGCCGTCAAGAAACTTAAATTGGATGGAGACGTCTATTTATGCAGGCATCTTGGCTATACCCCCGTGATCGCAAATATTTTAGCAGAGCGTGTGGAAGAAGCCTCACAGTCGGAGCCGGTATGTTTCCCATTATGATTGATTTAAGCGATCAAAAAGTCGTCATTGCCGGCGGCGGATCGATCGCGTTTCATAAAGTTGAAAACCTGCTTCGCTTTGGCATCCGACCCCACATTGTCAGCCCAAAATGCCATCCGGCTATTGAACAGCTGGCAGCTGAGGAAAAAGTTTTTATTCACCGTAAAAAAGTCGAGTGGACTGATCTTGAAGACGCGTTTTTAATTATGCTCGTTACGGACGACAAAGAGGCCAATGCCGAGATGGCGAAGCTTGCTGTTTTGCACGGAAAACTTGTCGTGCATGCGGAGCATAATGACCTTGGCAACGCGCAGATCCCCGCTGTATTAATTCGGGGCAAGCTGATGATTAGTGTGTCGACTAGCGGTGCAAGCCCGACATTGTCGACTCAAATACGGAACCAGCTTGAGCATGAATTTGATGAACGGTATGAAGACTATTTGGATTTTTTATTTGATGCACGACAATACATTAAGAGTCACATTCATGATCGGCCAGAGCGGAGAATTTGGCTTAAAAAAGCGGCGGAAACCCGCTACTTAGAATATCCGGAGGAGCGGGAATACTATATGGCAGAACTTTTTGCACACTATCCCGCTTTATAGACAACAGGAGGAACCAATATGGAACGTTTTTTAATTCTTGCACTCGTCGGGCTCGCTGCCCAGCTCGTTGACGGGTCGCTTGGAATGGGCTATGGCCTCACATCGACAACACTGTTGCTAACAGCAGGGATTGCGCCGGCCATTGCATCCGCTTCTGTTCATATGGCAGAAGTCGTTACGACGGCAGCATCCGGCATCAGCCACCGTAAGTTCGGCAATGTAGATAAAGCGATGCTGAGAAAACTCATTGTGCCAGGTGCAATTGGTGCATTCGCCGGCGCGACATTTTTAAGCAACCTGACTGGAGATTATGTACGCCTATACATTTCTGGATTCCTGCTTTGTCTCGGATTGTTTATTCTTGGACGCTTTCTTTTCTTAAAAGATGCACGGAAACAAAAACCAAAACCGCCAACGAACCGATTCTTTATTCCGTTAGGCTTTGTAGGCGGCTTTTTTGACGCCAGTGGCGGCGGCGGATGGGGACCGATTGCAACGCCTGCTTTACTCTCCCAAAAAGGCATGCAGCCGCGTATGGTCATCGGAACTGTTGCAGCGAGTGAATTTGCCGTTGCAACTGCTGCCACAATCGGCTTTATGATTTCACTTGGTCCGGACAAAATTAACTGGCTTTGGGCAGGTGCCATTATGCTTGGCGGCGTGATTGCCGCACCATTTGCCGCCTGGATCGTAAAAAGTCTGCCGACACGCGTATTAGCTGTCATCGTCAGTGGCATGCTTATTATGACCAATTTAAATGCAGTTTTGAATTACACAAGCATTTCAGATTCTGTGGAAACCGCGATCTTTATTGTATTAGTAATTATTTGGATTCCTCTTACATGGTATATAGTGCGAAAAGAAAAACGCATTGCGCAAAAAGAAAAGCAAGAAATGAATACAGTGAAAAGAACCTCTTAAAGGCGGGGCCCATATAAATTGGGTCACGTCTTTTTTTATCGCCAATTGGTTAAAATTGGGTATACTAGTAATAATACAAAGGAGGGATCTGCATGAAAATTCAATTTGGCGCACTGGAAGCTTCCGTTAATGCAAAACGTCCGGCAGTTAATGCCCGGCTTTACGCCATGAAAAGTGGAGGCTCCACTGTGAAACGTTCAAGAATGCGATCCCGCGGAGAATCTGACGCCCTCACAGCGCTTATTCTCGCCAAGAAAAAGCGTGCTGTTCAAGAAGGGACCTTTATGATTAAAGAGCCGGGGAAGATTTATTTTGACGCCTATTGATCGCCTTAAAAAAGAGTTGACTTCTTTATTGCAGCTTCCGATACGTGAGCGCATGTTTGAATTTGCCGGACTTTTAACAGAGTATATATGGCCAGCCATAATATAAAACCAGTAGTTGTAGGAGGTCTCGCTGTTGAATTGTACACGTTGAACCACTACACAACGCACGATATTGATTTTATTTCCAGAGGGTGGGAGCAATTTGATAAGCTGCTGACAGAAGAACTCGGATTCAGCAGAACGTCACGAGAGTGATATCATGAAAAACTCGAAATTGCGATTGAAAATACCTTACAGTGACCTGGAAGGTAACGAAGAAAAATTTGTTGAAATTGAATTAAAAAGCGGCCGCAGCATTTTTGTTATTGCTGTGGAAGATATTATTATTCACCGGCTAGAATCCTTTCTCGTCTCAAACGCTCAATTTCCCGAAGATTATCAATGGGCATACCGGATGTTTTTGCTCCATAAAGATGACTTGATTGACCATGAGTACTTAAAAGCAGAATCCATTAAAACAAGTACACATAAATGGATTCAAGAATGACAGCAATCTTAAAGCAAACAAGCTTACTGAAATTTTTCTTTTTTCTCATTATTAGAAGTTTACTTTTGAAATGAGAAAAAACATACCTGACTTTCTATAATAGATATTATGTTAACTTCAAAAAACCTCAAATAGAACAATAAGTCATTCCCTCAAGTTTTTATAATATTCGTTATTAAAAACTTCCCCTCTCCAAGTTGACTATAATCATTAGGTCTATTCCAATAAGCTTTGCAGTCACTCCCATAACATTCAGGTACGTTCCATAATTTTCGGGTCCGTACTGATAACTAACTTTTTTGGAGGTCGTTATGTATGAATTTCACACAAGCTACCGATGATTTTTTGATGTCACTCGAAGTAGAAAAAAATTATTCGAAAAACACTATCGTTGGATATGCAAATGACTTAAAATGTTATGAAGACTTTTTACGTGCCCATAAGCGGTCATTAGAACTGAATGACTTAACACCATCAACGAGCCGGAGATTTATTCAGGACCAGGTATTGAATCATAACGCCAAACCCCGGACCTTACAGCGCCGCATTTCCTGTTTTAAAATCATTGTGTTCATTTTGTTTAAAAGAGCGGTATATGGAATCAGACTTTATGGCGGGCATTCAAGCTCCAAAATCCGATAAAAACCTTCCTGTTTATATGTCTTTAGAAGAACTAAAAAAACTCTTTCACTTTTTAGAAAAAGATGAGCGAACGCTTGCTTACCGAAATAACTTGTTATTTAAGCTGCTGGCTACGTCAGGAATGCGCAGACAGGAGCTTGTTGATTTAACATGGGAGCAAGTAAACCTGGATAATCAGACTATCAGAGTGTTTGGAAAAGGAAAAAAAGAACGCCTCCTCCCTATGCATATGATTGTAGTACCTTTATTTCATCAGTACAAAGAACATTTAGCAGAACATCAATTAAAGGCTATATTCTTGAATATATTGACTTTTATAATCCAGCTTCAATAACAATCTTTTCTTGTGGAGCGTGGACTTTTCCATAATCATTAATCTTACCTGCGTTAAATATGTTGTGAATTGTATATTTATGGATTAATCGTATATTACAAATTTTCCTTCTTCACGTAACTTATTTATAGATGCAATCATATGATTTATTTGTTCATCGGAATGTCTTTCCCATGAACCTAATTCAGCTATTATTTTCAATGGTTATTTAGACCTATAGGAACGTGTTGGGTTCCCAGGAAATTTTTTGTCAGTTACGTTCGGGTCATTTTCAAATTCACCTAATGGTTCTACAATATAAATTCTTTCTTTTGATTTGGATGTTGCTAATTCAGCACCCCATTTAGCAGCATCTAATGTTGCAGTAAAATATATATAGTTAGATTTTTTATCTTGGTAATTTGATATGTGTTGTGGTTCTAATAAATCTCCAATTTTTAGTTCTGCTTTAGTACCATGAAAAAAAGGACCATTATCTAAGACATCTTTTTTGTCATTCATACTGATACACCTCTTTTATGTTTTTAGATTTGTATAATAACATTATAGTATCCGAATTGGAATAATTATACTACCCAATCTGAATGTGTGTAAAAAAGCAACAAACTTTACGAAAAGAGCTTTGTTTTTTAACTCAATTTTCATCGAAATACATATCTGCATAATACTCTATTTCTTTATCCTTCCGTATGATGGATACCATTTCCTCGACCCCTTTAGAAGATAGTATCCCTACTTCATTGAAGTGATTAGCATAATTGGCTGCTAACTGTTTAATCTCAAGAATTGGATTTTGAAGAAGAACAATCAGTTTTTGCTCAATAAAGTATTCATTTTCTTTCGTATTTTCATAAAGAAAGTTCAAAGCACGAATAACCTCTTGTTCATTACTCGTTGATAAAGCTGTGTCAACTTCATCAAGAGTCAAATGTGTTACAACTGGTTCGATATAAGCATCTTCAAGTTCTTCTTCTTTTTCTTCTTCAACGTATAATCCATTTAAGAATGTCTCAAAATTAGGCGCTAATTCAATAACTTGTTCAGAGTCCGAGTCAATATATATAATAGGAGGTTCTTTTTTTGTATTCCGATAATCAAATGCCACCCACGAATGTCCCTCTCCGGAGAATAAAACAATATTTGTGGGCAGTCCCCATTCTTTTATTAGATATTCGCTTTGTAGTATACCGTCTTCTTCACCCACACCTAAAATGTGGTCTATATGAATATGGTCCTCTGCCCAAGAGGTTGGGACACTAGAAGGAAATGAATTATAGTTAATGTATCCGCCATTTTGTTCTTTAAGAAGATTAAGATACGATTCAGGTAGCTTTACTTTAAGTTTTTCTTCTGCATCTTCAACTGCTTTATCCGTTAAAGGTAGTAACTTATAATAATCATCATCTCGCCATATGGTTTTCATGGTTGACCTATCCCTCCAAAAATGGATTAAACACCTTCTGCCATTTTAACGTTAGACTGTTATTACCTCAACAGTACCGGTCTACTGCTGCTCAATCTGAAAATAGGGTGGTTCATTTATATGAACGTACTGTTGAGCATATAAATTTACTTGAAAGCTTCCATTAGCAAGAAATATTAATATCTAAAGTACAGATAAAATAATAGAGGTGAAAAAATGAAATACACTTGTCCATGTTGTGGATATAAAACACTAGATGAAGAACCGCCAGGAACGTTTGATATATGTGAAATTTGTTATTGGGAAGATGATAACGTTCAATTTGATGACCCAGACTTTGAAGGTGGAGCAAATGTTGTTTCGCTCAGACAAGCACAGCGAAACTTCGCTAAACTCGGTGCTTGCGAAAAAGATTTTATTAAATATGTCAGGAAACCAAATAAGAGTGATTTAAAAGGTTTTAATGTGTTCAATACTAATGAAGATACGGACTACTAATCAACAGTATTGGTCAACTGCTGCTCAATCTGAAAATAAGGTTGTTCATTTATACGGACGCACTGTTGAGTAACAATTTGAGTTGTTTTGCTTTTAATGTTTTAGGAACTGTTAAACGACAGTATTGATATTTCATCAAAAGAACAAATAAAGGAGCAAGTACATTCCCTTATTTGTTCTTTCTTTAACTAACGCCCCCGTTACTTTAAGTACAATCTTTCACAATCTGAAGAGGAGCTGCTAATATGAAAGCTCCGTTCCATTCTTTAATTCTTGTATCTGAAGGTTGAATAAAAATCGGCTTATATGTGATTTTTTAATCTCTTTTCCATCAGTTCTGCCATTTGTTTCGAATTTGGATTTCCTTCATTTTGTAATTTATCAATGATGTGAATATAATCCGTTTCATTTCGGTTCTGACTTAATTTATATGCAGCCTGAATTTCTCCCACCTTAATCTTAAATCCAACAATTCCTTTCAGTTGACTTTCTAAGAGTTGAGGAGAAAGCTTATCCCATAAAACTGGATTCTCACGGTTTTCTTCGTATTTTTGCAGCAACATTGTCAGGTCCTGTTTTAACTCTTCTTCGTTCAAAATGCTGGCTGTACCATATACATGTACGGCTTGATAGTTCCATGTCGGAACATTTTCCTGTTCATACCAGGAAGAAGAGATATAAGCGTGTGGTCCCTGGAACATTACTAATACGTCTTCACAGGTTTCGAATGTTCTCCATTGAGGGTTCCCATAAGCCATATGCCCCGTTATGTAGCAAGGATCTCCCTCTTTAATCAACTGCAACGGCAAATGAGTAGCAATTGGTTTCCCTTGTTTTGTTGTAACCATCGTGCCAAAAGAATTTTTTTGAACAAAATCCCAAATTTCACTAACATCGGTAACCTTAAAGTATTTAGGAATATACATAATAACCCGCCTTTACTAAATTTATATCAGTGTTTTAGTCATGATAAAATCAATTTGTTCTTCATCACCCATATAAAAAGAGTGGGCTCCGTTTTGAACAAACCCCATTTTCTTATAGAAGGCAATAGCATTTTTATTTTTTTCCCATACGCCCAGCCAGATTTTCTTTTTATTACTTTCCATTGCCATTTCCATAGCTTTATTTAGCAGATATTTACCAAGCCTCTGTTTTTGAAATTTGTTCTTTATGTAAATCCTTTCGATTTCAAGTGATTCATCACCCATTTCTTCAGATTGAGCATCATCGGTATTGACCTTTAAATATCCAGCGACTTCCTTATTAAAATAAACAAAAAAGAATTGTGAAGAGATATTGGATAATTCTTTTTCCAATTGTTTTAAGTTAAATGCCCGTTCCAAATAGGCGCTCATATTTTCGGGTGAATTATGATGCTTAAATGTCTCATTAAATGTCTCATAACTAATTTCTTGAAGTTTATGTAAATCTTCAAGGGTACACTTTTTTATATTTACAGTCATATCTATATGTCGCTCCTTTATATAATCAATAATTTCTTTTGTTTCCTTTTTTTACAAATTCCCAGTCTTTTTCTATATTTTTTCTCACTCTTTGAAGAAGATTGAAAATGGTTTCTACTTCTCTTTCGGTAAATCCCTCTAATGCAACGATATTGGAATAATCATTTTCTCTTTTTATAAAAGGAAATACATTTTTTCCTTTTTCTGTTGGAAAGAGTTTATTTATTTTTTTGTTATGTTCATCATCTTTCTTTTCAATAAATCCATTCATTTCAAGTTTTTTTATAGCACGAGCGGCTGTTGTTCGGTCTACTTTTATCATCTCAGCTAACTTTTCTTGAATGATTCCTGGGTTTTCACATATTCGCACAAGGTATAAATACTGTCCTTTTGTAAGGTGATATTCTTTAAATTCTATATTGCTTATAGAATCTAATGCCCTTGCTATCATCCCAATTTCACGCAGAATTTCCTCCATAATTAGCTCCTTAGCATATGATTTTTGTTGCAAATACAGTAAAAATAATATACATTAAATTTAATTCAACTTTGTTGCATTTGCAACAAAAAATAATGAAGGGGTCGAGTAAAGTGAAATATGTTTTTTATGTATTAGGAATTTTAATATTAACCCTTGGTATTTCCTTCACTATACAATCAGACCTTGGAACTTCACCTTTTGATGCACTGTTGGTAGGACTGTCCATAAATGTGGGGCTTACTGTGGGAAGTTGGGAAATAATAATAGCTTTAATATTGATTTGTTGTAATTCATTTTTAAAAAGACAAAGACCAGAAGTTTTGGGGCTGTTAACAGCATTTATAGCGGGTACTGGTATTGATATGTGGCTTTTTTTATTGCCCAATTTGGTAACACCTGAACTATGGTACGGCAAAGTTGTTTGTTTTGGAATTGGTTTAGTTGTTATAGGGTTAGGAACTGCAACGTATTTGCATACAAATTTTGCACCGATTCCAGTTGACCGATTAGCATTAATCATACAAGAATTAACTAGAACAAATATATTTTTTTCGAGAACATTCATTTACCTCGTATTCTTGATAATGGCAATGATTTTAAATGTACCAATTGGGGTTGGAACTTTATTAACCGTTTGTTTAGGAGGGCTAATACTTAATTACTTTACGCCGGTTACTGAAAAAGTATTAGACCGCGTATTAATACACTCTAGTACATCACCAAATCATGATAAAAATAAAAAGCATTCTATATAGAATGCTTTTTATTTTTCTTGTTCAACTAATCTGCTCCGTTAGTTCAAGAAGAAAATCATCACCAGTCTTTATGACATATGATCGTCTCTGCTTTATAAACCACAGTGATTATCTGACGGCAGTGTATATCCTCTAGGCATTTTCCCATGTTCCCTTCTTACTACACTACCTTCTTCATAAAATAGGCTACACGTGTTTCTAGAGGCTTGCTCGTCATAATCTATCTGTTTCAGTTTAATTGTTTTTCAGTCCCATCATGAAATTCGCCGTTACTTGAATCCGCTTCACTCTAGGCTTCTACGATACTTGCTTTTATATGCGTTTATATGTAAATAAGCGTAGCAGCCAAACACGAGTTTATAATATAACCTAAATAATTATATTTACTAAAAAGGTTCTTTTAAAATTTCATTGTCAATTTTGACCAAATAAAAAAACCAAAAATGACCTTTTTTGTATGTACTTCTGTCCTAACGCACCCGTTAGGACAGGAAGATATTAATTAATCACCCTAGTCTTCTTCCGCAGCTAATGCATCTGCTTTGGTAACATGAACAGTACCAAATGGATGGTTAGGAGGAGCATATATGGAGTAAAGTTTTAGCGGAACATTACCTGTATTGGTTAGATTATGCCATGTTCCAGCAGGTACCATTATTGCAGAATCATCATAGACATTTCTTTCAAAGTTTAAATTATCTTTACTCTTGCCCATTTGAACAATCCCCTGACCTTGCTCAATACGTAAGAATTGATCAACGTTAGGATGCATTTCCAAACCGATATCTTCGCCAACATTGAGACTCATTAAAGTAACCTGTAAATGTGTTCCTGTCCATAATGCAGTACGATACGTATTGTTTTGCTTCGTGGCTTCATTGATATTAACGACAAATGGTTTTGGGCCATAATCTGTTAACAAAATACTTTCATTACCTTTGGAGGGGCGAAAAGAATCAAATCGGTTTGCCTGCTCTATCCTATTAGGAAAAGTCTGGTAAACGGACTGTCTTCCACCGTTATACATTGGTACATTAACATAATAAGGATATTGATATCGATATCGATATATATAAGGAACGTAATACATTTACTCAATCCCTTCACAGTTTATAAAATTATCCTATGCACCTGTTAAGGGAATGTACTTAGATTCAGGGTGACTTATTTAAAGCAAGCATTTTAGCCTAAAACACTTATTTTATTAAATGGTCTGGTTATTGAACAAAGATCAAACCTTATTCTTCAACTAACCTGCTTCGTTAGTTAAGTAAGAAAATCTATATTATCCTTGAATGAGCCTTTCTTTAACCCAGTTATCGAAAATGCCTTTTACTTGTAAGCACCTCCCCTTCGGAAGATTTTCAAACGTTAGACGACACGTAATTAAAAATTTTCGTTTAAAACGAATGAATAATTTAAAGAGCAAAGGTTATTTGTTATTCTAGTAAGTATACAAATCAGGGCAGCTTAGGAGTGGATTTAACCATGAACAAAAAAGACATAGCACATATTCGAAAACAATTCAAAGTAGGCAATGATTTACTCAAAATCTCCGACATTTTAAATGTCTATATTATGAAGGAATCAAGTGACATTTATCATCATCAAAGTCAACCTTTTGAAATGCTAGACCAAGATCAACAGGAGTTATTTATGAATAACTTCAAAAAATTACTTGCCGGCCAATTGGATGAGAAGCTCTTTGAGTTAAAGTTTCAACGGGAAGCTGAAAATAATAGTCAGCTCATTTTGCATCAAGGATTATTAAGCAGTGATGTAGAAGGCTGGAAAGAGCAAATGCTTCAAATCGTCGGTAAAATGCTTGTACTTCGGCAATATGAGAAGGATATTGTCCTAACATTCATTCGTGGAGAATATTTTAAGCCAATGAAACGCCGAAGTGAAGAGGCTGAGGAAAGCGAACGGGATACAGTTTATTCTCATCCGTTTATTCTATGCAGCATAAATAACACACAAGAGCCGAAAAAAGAACTGCTTTTTGACTATGTGGAAAAAGAATTCAAATATCATTTTGTCGTTGATCCAATTATCAACCTCCATGCTCCCATCTCAGGGTTTCTGTTTCCCTGCTTCACCGATAACGCAGCAGATGTCAATCACATTCTATATTCAGCAGGAAAGGTTCATGAGCCCGATCACCAGTTGATAGAGGAAGTATTAAATGGGGAAGAAACGATGACTGCAAAAGATGATAAAATCGTTTTTGAAGAAATTATTAAAGACGTAACAGGAAATCAGCTAAGCACGTCTACACTCTCCAATGTATATGAAGAGATTAATCGAATGATCGAGGAAAATGAAGAGGAAGAACCGCCAAAATTAGATTCCAAAAGCGTAGAACGTGTTTTAAAGATGAGCGGCCTTGAAGATATAAATTCGGAAAAGATTGAATCAGCTTACCAAAAAATAATTGATGATGACAAATATGAGATCAAAGCCAGCAGCATCCTGCCGAAATATACTTCAAAATCGATTAAAATCAACACGAAAGCAGCTAACATTTCTATTAGTCCACAAGATTTAAGATATGTGAGGCAAATTTTTTTTAACGGTAAACGCTACCTCATGATCGAAGTGGAAGAAGATACCGTGATCGAAGGCTTTACTATGATTCCAGAAGCTTTTGGCGGCGATCCAGATAAATAATATATAAAATGTGTCAGGTACCACAATAATGACATCAAACTCTAATCCAGATTATACAATTGAAAATAATATTTGTTCTTAAAATTCAAATAACCCTTACCAAATCAAAGCAGCAATGCTCCCCGTTTGGTAAGGGTTATTTTCGTTTAATGTCTTTACGTTCAGAAAAGGTTGATATATATCTGTATTCAACCCGCAGTCAAGGTGTACCCCATTTTCCTAAAACACCCCCCATATGAAAAATAGAAAGAAGCGGGGTAATAATCTGCCTCGCTCTGTGTACATTCATTATATAAGTAACAAGAAAAATAATTGAATACCTTATAACCCAAGAAGCCTTCCTGCAGTTGAATCAGGAAGGCTTTTTCACAATTGCAATGCCAGAATAAGTACAAATAATTTAGAACAAAAAAGAGATGCCTTATTGAGACACCTCTTTTCACGCAGACTATCGTGTTGACATTTCAGCATTTGGCAAGCAGCAATGCTTTCTGGGATACATATTTCTCAGATGCCTCTTGTTTTTGCGCGTCAAACTCGGTTTTAAAAACAGCCGTTACGTGTTCATTCAGATCAAGTGCAGCGGCCCGATCCAGCCAGATGGGGCTGGTAAAGAAGGCATCGAATGCCACATCGTCTACGTCATGCTTCTTCATATACACAAAGATGCATTTCATTAATTGCCTTTTCCCGCTGGATTTCAGTGTATCTTCATACAGATACCGTTCTTCAGGTGTTTTGTTTGATTTGTACGTCGCATGAACATCCAGTTTTCCGTGAAGATAGCGAAACACTTTTAAGGTATTCATCGAATCATCCAAGCTGTTGTGTGCCTGCCCGTCTGCTTCGATTTGGAACACCTCCATCGTTTTGGCCAGGCTGGGGGTGTTGCCGTTGAAGGTATCGTACAGGCCAAACTGAAGAATCGGCAATATGTCAATATAGCTGGACAGGTTCAGGGAAGGAAGTCTGTAACGTTCGCATTCCTTTTCCAAGAACCGAAAATCTTCTTTCCCCCATGTCACAAAACAAGATTCCTCCGTGCCAAGAAACGCCTTGAATTTCTTTAATACGTGCGGAAAGGCCGGCGCGGAAGACACATCCCGCTGCGTGATGCCTGTTAGTTTTTTCGTAAACGATGTTAACCGTTCTGCTGGCTTCACCAGGGATGAAAAGACATCGACCACGTCCAATGTAGCGGGCGACACTTTCAGGGCCGAGAGTTCGATAATTTCTTCCAGGTGGTGCGGGTCCCATTTCGATGCGTTCCATTCAATATCAAGTACGATGTAATTCACAGTATCCTGCCTTTCTCATTGTTTGTTTCTCATTATACAGCCATTTGAAAAAAACAGGGAAAAATGTTTTTTTCGGACTCTTCGAAAGAAACAGGAATACAAATAAAAAAGCAGAACTACATCAGATGAAATTGAAAAATGAGTGGACGAGCTGATAGGTCTGTAATGAATGTCACTTCGTACCCAAACTCTTCTAGAAATAATTTTAAATATCTTATATGATGCCTATACTCCTCAATGGTTCGTGGACGTACTCCTTCTACATTACATATGCTCTTGCCATACTATTATGCCCTTCTAATTGTAATGGAGGACACCACAAGGCAGCCATCTGTCCCAAAAACGTCCAAAGCTTTGTCCTACAGCCCAACCAAAAAACACGAAAAAAAAGGTTGATATATGTCGGACACTCAGATTATTTCTAACCTTGAGAACCTTAGTACATCAACCCTTTTTCAAAAAAAGCGTCCCAGATAGGAATCGAACCTACGACCTACAGCTTAGGAGGCTGTTGCTCTATCCTACTGAGCTACTGGGACATACAAAATAATGTGAACTGTTCCATTATATTTTTAAAAAGAAAACTTTTCAAGTAATCAGAAGTTCTCCTTAACAAATCTCCGGTCTCCTCCAACAGCCTCTTTCTTCATTCGCTGGTTATGCAAATGATTTAAAGTGTTGCGAAGATCTCTTGCACAGTCATAAGCGCTCACTGGAACTTAATGATTTAACACCTTCGACGAGCCAAAGATTTATTCAAGACCAAGTCCAAAATCATAGTTTCAAACCCAGGACTTTGCAGTGCCGCATTTCGTGTTAGCCATTTTTGGGGAACTCCTTTTTATTTATGTCTGTTTTAAAATGGATGTAACTATAGTACTTCTATAGATTGCAAAAAAAAGAAAATGTTCAAAAAGGAATAGCTTGTTTTTGCACTTTTGAGCATGTAACCTGTTTGAATAATTAACATTTATAATATTTTTTAAATAAAAAGTAATATTTTTCTTTGCTTTGTAATATTTATAGTATATAAATAGGTAAATGGAGGCGTTTACATGTCAATGGAGTCTAAAACTAGTTCATATGATGGAAGAGAAATTGTAGATCTTGGGGTGCAAAAAAATTACAAGACAATCGTTGTGAAACCACAAAACATTACGGTATCTGCAATTCAGGATGCCACACAAAAACCGTCGTATTATGATGGAAGCGGCAAATTATCGTTCTAATAGAAATAGAATTATTGCAAAAATCAAAATCTGATTTAATGAAAAAAACGCCAGATAAATGGCGTTTTTTTCATTATTGATTGTCTCGATTGTTTTTTTTGTTGCCTGTTAAATTGTTTGCAGCGTTTTTAGTTGCATCAACAGTATTCATTGCAACATTTTCTGTTGTTTCTAAAGCATTATGCACTGTTTCAAATGCAGATCCTGCTGTGTTCTTAATGCTCTCTGCGACACTTTTGTCATTTTTTTGATTTTGATTGTTTCTTTGGTTAGTCATTAAGTTTCACCTCCTAAACAGGAGTAGGATATGTATTATATGATTAATTATTCAGACTATCTATACGAATAAATTATTTTCAATGCTTATTTACCAAAAAGCTTTTTCTCGATTTTCTGCTCATAATTTTTAAAAATGCCTGAATTTGTATCGATTCTCTTTTTGGACAGCATTTGATTGTAGCGAAGCATTTTTTCGTTTAATTGGCGTTTCAATTCCTGTTTTTGTTCAGGGTCTATACAGTCATTTATGAGCCGCTCAAGATTGCGTATGTCCTGGCGAAGATTTGCATCTTCCGGTGTAAATCCTGCATTTTTCATCATTCTAACCGACATACGCAGCTCTGGCGGCAAATGTTCGAATTCATCCTTCGGCAGCGGCTTGCCGGCGCCAGGCAAATTGTCAAACACGCCTTCTTCAAGCGCTTTTTTGATTCGCTCTTCTGCAATACGAAATGAGTCCATGTCAACCACTCCATTTTAATATTGTTGGTCTTTATCATAGCAAAACTATTTTCGTTTTCAAAATGGCTTCAATCGGGTATAATGACAGTAGATCAGCATACATTAAAAAAGCCGTTTCGATGTGTCCAGCATCGAAACGGCGATCACAATAGCTGGTTTCCATTATGGGAATCGGCGTCACAACAGGCTAAAACCGCCCGGGCTCGCTAAAACCTCAAGGGCGGTTTTAATCTTTTTTCTGGAATGACAGAATTGAAATAACCAGCCCCGTAAATGCTACGGTGAACATAAGTGATTCAAATACAGTCATACAGCCTCACCTCCATTCCTGCAAAGACATGCTTTGACAGTGGAGTGAGCCGACCACCCTTGAGAAACCTTTACTATTGCTTCTTAATTATAACACATGCCCGAATATCAGTTCGAGATATTTATAGAATAAATGTAAAAAAGCATCCTTTTTCACAGAAGGATACTTTTTTGTAACTGTTAATCAGCCAAGTCATGTTTTTTATTTCTACCTGTTTTAAACGATTGTCTTCAATTTTCTCAATTCTTTCTTACCTTGTAATACTGATCAATTAATTGATCCAGCCGCTGCAAGTAAAACGAATATTCAATAATGGAAGAGGCTACAATAAATAAACGGGATTTTCGTTCTTTGTTTTGCATGTAAATATCCTGTGACCGCTCAAAAAATGCTGCACTTTCCTTCATAATATTCATTTCATATTCACCTTCTAGTTTCCTTGTTTTTCCTTCGTATTTTAAAAATAAATATTCATGGTATTTTATGAGCTGTTCAATATGACGATCAAAAAAATGATCCTCTTCGTCACTAGCCCCGCTTTGAAAATAGTGCTCTTCGATATTCTCTAATATTTCTTCCCCCTGCTGAAGCGTCTTGAGCATCTGTTTAAACACAACGATTTCCCGCACATCAAGCGGTTTTAATTTGGACAGTTTTGCACGTTCTTCATCGAAAATTTTATACTGATCTTCCAATTTTCGAATATCTTGCTGAAGCTGTTTACTTTGCCCGTGGAAAGACGTTTCAGTTAATTCATTAGAAACAGCTGTACGCAGCAGCAATGACATATTTTGAAAAACAGACGTTGTTTTTTCAAGATAATTCTTTTTATAGTTTGGTGGTATAATAAGCAGGTTGACGACCAAAGCAGACCCAATCCCGACCAGGATGATGAAAAAGCGGTTGAGTATAAAATCGATATCTTCATTGCCTGGAGCACTCATAATGGCCAGTACAGTAACGAGCGTCAGCGGGATCGTGCTTTCCATTTTCATTTTTAAGCTTAATGAAATAACCAGCATCATCAACAGCCCAATGATAATCGGATTGTCCCCTAAAAAGTAAATGGAAAAAAGGGCTACTGCAGCACCAATCGTATTGGTTACAACCTGATCCAGCAGCTGTCTCCAAGAACGGTAAATGGATGGCTGAATCGTAAAAACAGCTGCCACTGCTGCAAAAACAGCCGGCTCAAGGTTTAAGAACAAACATATGTATAGCGATAGTGTTACGGCAATGCCTGTTTTAAAGACGCGCGGACCTAACGTCATCTTTCATTCCTCCTGTTTTGCTTTTCAATACAAAAAAAGACACTTTCACTTGATTTTAGTGAAAGTGTCTAAATAAAGAAAGATATTTGCCCTACTTATTTACCTTTTTTAAGGCATTCACCAGTTCCTCACCCATTAATTCAGATGAAAATGGATCACGGCTCGTAACAATTTGATCGTCTGCCCAAACGGCATGTGCTTTCTTTTCAAGACTGCCTTGGTTGTACTGTGCTACTTCTGTTAATTCGTCCTCAAGACTGAACGGCAGAATATCAAGCAATCCTTCCGGCTCAATTTCATTCGGATAACCGGTCACCGCTTTGCCTGCAATAATGCTTTTGCCGTCTGGACGATTTGTCCAAATAAGCGGTGCCGGGCCATGGCATTCCGCTGCCACAATTCCTTTATTGTCATAAATGGTATTGACCAGCTTATGAAGGGATTCGTCTTTTGCTAAGTCATACATCGCCCCGTGCCCGCCCACAATCAGAACCGCATCATACTTAAGCGCGTCTACTTCTGATAGTTTTAACGTATTATCTGCGCGGCCGGACTCGTATAATGCTTTATATTTGCCTGTTGGATCATAGTCTTCTTGCAGACTTACTTGATCCAGCACTGGTTTGCCGCCAAGTGGCGATGCGAGATCAACAGTATGGCCTGCTCCTTCTAAGAGTTCAAGCGGTGCAAAAAGTTCCTCTGCCCACCAGCCGGTTTCATAATTATTTTTCTCATCTTTATGTCCACTTGATAAAATTGCAATAATGTTCGCCATAAAAAAACACTCCTTCTCTACATCTTCATCTACAAGATACCCGGTTTTATAAGAAATAATCACTTGGACATAAATTTGGTAAAGAATCCATCCGCAATTTTCCTTTTTCGGAAACGGAAATGCAAACTGTTGAATTTTTTGTGACACCGCCGCTAAAGGATTGTTTTTTACTACTAATAGGATTAGCATAGGAGAAGGCGAAAAGATCATTGTAATTCTTGTTTACCTGCCTTAAACCGCTTAATTGTGAATATATTAACAATCTTTTCGCTTTACTAGGTAACTATATAAGAAAGGGGTATAGCATGAAAAAGAAATGGCTGTTACTGTCAGCAATGTTCACTATTGCTACGGTGCTTGCAGGGTGTGAAAACCCGCTTATGGTACTTGATCCAAAAGGACCGCAGGCCAAAACGTTATCTGACACAATCATTTTGTCCATCATTGTGATGGCTGGCATTTTATTTGTCGTTTACGTGTTATATGCGTTTATGCTTATTAAATACCGGGCTTCAAAAATGGGAGACGATTATGAACCTCCTCATGAACACGGCAGCAAAACACTTGAAATTATTTGGACGGTTATTCCGATCATTATCGTTTTGTTTTTGTCTGTTGTGACCGTTCGGACGACGAGCGAAGTTGAAAGCAAGCCATTAGGCTATGAAGACCAGGAGCCGCTTGTTATTTATGCATCATCATCGAACTGGAAGTGGCACTTCAGCTATCCAGAAGAAGGAATTGAAACGGTGAACTATGTGAATATGCCCGTGGATCGTCCTGTTGAATTCCGGCTTTATTCATACGGACCGATTACAAGCTTCTGGATTCCACAGCTTGCCGGTCAAAAATATGCCATGAGCGCCCATGTAACCAAAATTAATATGGCTGCGGATGTGCCTGGATCGTTTATGGGCCGGAACTCAAACTTTAACGGACAAGGCTACGCTCAAATGGAATTTGAAGCGCAGGCAATGACGGCTGCAGATTACGATGAATGGGTAAACGATGTAAAAGATACGGCACCTGAATTAACGGAATCAGACTTTGATGAATTGCTGGAAACAGATTTCGTAGGACGTAAATCGTATTCATCCACCCATCTTGAATTCAGCCCAGCACCTGAAGGGGAACATCATGGATCACCAGTATCCAATGAAGAAGACATGGAGACTGCTCCTTCTTCTGAAACCGATCACTTCCACCATAAGGATGCGGAACAATGATGAAAGGAGCTACACAAAATGGAATCGCATGAGCAACAGTTTCTTATTCTCAATGAGCCAATGATTGTCGGAGCGATGATCAGCATTGTCGTTGGTGCGCTATCCATTCTGCTCGGCCTGACCTACTTTAAAAAGTGGGGCTACTTATGGCGCGAATGGATCACGACCGTCGATCATAAAAAAATCGGCGTTATGTATATACTAGTGGCTCTCGTTATGCTTTTCCGCGGAGGCGTCGACGCTCTTTTAATGCGCGGCCAGACCGCCATGCCGGAAAACGGGCTGCTTGATGCCCAGCATTACAATGAAATCTTTACCACTCACGGCGTCATTATGATCCTGTTTATGGCAATGCCGTTTATTATCGGTTTAATTAACGTTGTCACGCCGCTTCAAATTGGCGCGCGCGACGTAGCGTTCCCGCGATTGAACTCAGTCAGCTTCTGGCTGTTTGCAGCCGGTGCGGGACTGTTTAACATCTCGTTTATTATTGGAGGATCACCGGATGCCGGCTGGTCTGCTTATTTCCCGCTCGCCAGTCTTGAATTCAGCCCGACTGTCGGGAATAACTATTACTCACTTTCCCTGCAAATTGCCGGTCTTGGTACATTGATGACAGGTATTAACTTTGTCGTTACGATCTTAAAAATGCGTGCACCAGGTATGACGTTAATGAAAATGCCGATGTTTACATGGTCAGTATTAATCACAAACGTTATTATCGTGTTCGCATTCCCTGTTTTGACCGTGGCGCTTGCTCTGATGACAATGGACCGTCAGTTTGGCACTAAATTTTTCGCGATGCAGGACGGCGGAATGGACATGCTTTGGGCGAATCTGTTCTGGGTTTGGGGACATCCTGAAGTATATATTGTTATTCTTCCTGCTTTCGGTATTTTCAGTGAGATCATTTCCACATTTGCCCGTAAAAACTTATATGGGTATAAGTCGATGGTTGTTAGTATGGTTGCGATTTCCCTTCTTTCTTTCGTTGTTTGGGCGCACCATTTTTACACGATGGGCCACGGTGTTATGGTCAACAGCATATTCTCTATTACAACAATGGCGATTGCTGTACCGACCGGGGTGAAAATATTTAACTGGCTGCTTACCTTGCATAAAGGGAAGATTTCCTTTACAACCCCAATGCTTTATTCTCTTGCGTTTATTCCGATTTTCACAATCGGCGGAGTTACAGGGGTTATGCTTGCCATGGCGAGTGCCGATTATCAATACCATAATACAATGTTCCTTGTAGCGCATTTCCACTACGTATTAATTCCAGGAACCGTGTTTGCGGTTATTGCCGGTTTCCATTTCTGGTTCCCGAAAGTATTCGGTTTCCGCTTAAATGAAAAGCTTGGAAAACTCGCTTTTTGGTTTATCACAATCAGCTTTAATGTGGCGTTTTTCCCGCTGTTTATCCTTGGACTGAACGGAATGACACGCCGTATGTATACGTACTCTGAAAGCACTGGCTACGGCCCGCTTAACATGCTTTCCTTTATCGGTGCGGTCGGTCTCGGAATCGGCTTCATCATTCTTGTTTATAATTTGTACTGGAGTATCCGCTACAGCCCGCGTGATGAAACGGGAGATCCATGGGATGCACGTTCTCTTGAGTGGGCTACACACAGTCCTGTACCGGTTTACAACTTTGCACGTGTGCCGAAAATTAAAGAACTGGATGCGTTCTGGTTTGCGAAGAAAAACAACCAGCCGCTTAGCGATGGTCCATATGAGCCAATTCATATGCCGAGCAACAGTGGTATGCCATTCCTAATGAGCGGCGCCTTTTTTGCCGCAGGCTTCTGTGCTGTTTTCAGCTGGTGGATTCCGGCTATCGTATTCACAATTGCCATTTTTGTTTTCATGGCATTGCGTTCGTTTGAACAAGATCATGGCTATTACATTTCAGTAGAAGAAATTGAACGGACTGAACGGGAACTTGGAGGTGACAAAGAATGAAAATAGATGAATCATTGCCGCTTGAATACAGTACCGAAGAAAACCGGCTGAAAATTCTTGGCTTCTGGATCTTTTTAGGGGCGGAGATCGCCTTGTTTTCCACATTATTTGCGGTTTACTTTGCACTCGAAAACCGATTTGGTACTGGACCGAGCGCGCAGGAAATTTTCCATATGCCGCCGGTTATGATTGAAACGATTTTACTCCTAACAAGTAGTTTTACCATCGGGCTTGGTATTCATGCCATGCGTCTTGGACTGAAAAAAGCGATGATGACGTTCTTTGTTATTACACTTGTGCTCGGTCTTGGCTTCCTCGGCGTTGAAATTTATGAGTTTGTAACGTATGTAAATGAAGGTGCGACGATTCAAACGAGCGCGTTTCTCTCAAGCTTAATGACACTGCTTGGAACGCACGGTTTACACGTAACGTTTGGCCTTTTCTGGGGAACGTCAATCCTGCTTCAAGTAAGAAAACGGGGACTGACGCCGCAAACAGCCAATAAATCGTTTATTTTCTCGCTTTACTGGCATTTCCTTGACGTCGTCTGGATTTTCATTTTCAGCTTCGTTTATTTGAAAGGACTGATGGTACTATGATGAAGCAATTGTTCCCGAAGCAGCACGTTATGGGCTTTGTGTTCTCTCTTGTCCTGTCTGTCGTTGCATTATCGGTTCTCGCTTTTGATATGTCATACAAAATGGGAATGGCTATTTTGCTTGTTACAGCGATTGCCCAGGCAAGCGTTCAGCTTCTTCTCTTCATGCATATCGGCGAATCAGAAGATAAAAAAACATTGTATACCAATATCATCTACGCCTTGTTTGTCGGTGTAGTGACGATCCTTGGAACATTACTTACAATGATCTGGGGCTACCAATAAAAAAACCGGAGCGGAATAAACCGCTCCGGTTTTTTTTATTACTGTAAATCCCGGCGTTTTACACTAAGATTTTGAATTAACACAAACATTAAACCAATCCCGAACACCCACATGGAGCTGACGAGAATGGTCGCTCCAACAATCGACATCATAAATCCTTCATTGAGACCGCCTGCAAATAAACTAATAAGGAAGATACCTGCTCCAATCATACAGCCCGCACCTGAAAAGTATTTAATAAATGATAGCACTTTCATTTGTTCTGTTGTCATTCTTAATCAGCTCCTTCTTACTTTCTATTTTACCCATATTCACAAAATTGTCAAACTTATTTCATATTATCGTCAAAATTTATTCATAAAATGATCACAAAAAAACAGGGAGCTTCATTTTCCCCTGCCAATTTGTTATTTTTGTACCCGAATACGAAGCGGTTTTTTCCAGCTTTCGGCTAATTCTTCTAACTGAAGCAGCATGTGAAGATCTTCTTGATCAGCGTTTTTATTATTCATGATATTATTTGCTTTACTTATTGTTATTTTGGCTGGATGGATCTCCGTCCGCTTCAGCTCACTGGTGATGTCAACTGTTCCTTCTGTTAAAACACGGAAATAAAAACCTGTATAACCTGTTTCCTCTGCCAAAAGAGCCAGCTTCGGTTCATGATGCAGCGCAGCAAGCTTAAAGCACGGCTGACGCGGCTGACTGATTTGCACAACTGCTTCTCCCAATTGAAAGACATCGCCTATATGGACATCTGTTTCAAGCGCTCCGGCAGCCGTTACATTTTCACCAAAAGCGGCAGACGGGAGCGCCCGATTTAATGTTTCTTTCCAATACGCATAATGCTCAAGTGCGTACACACAAACTGCTTTGTCTTCCCCGCCGTGGTGAATGAGATCTGCCTGCCCATCTCCCTCAAATCCGGTTTTGGACAAATACAATGGCGTCTGAACCGATCTTTTTTTAATACCTGATAAAACGGTTTTCTTTTTATACGGCAGCGCAGCCGGCTTGCCGATATTTAACGAGATCAATTTCATACTTTTCGCTCCTTACGTGTTCTGTACGATTTTTCTTTTTGATTATCTTTTATGTATTGATCAAGCGGTCTTCCTTTTGGCCACTCCTTGTAGCCAAGCTTATACAAGCAGGGCATTTCTTCTGGTGCTGCTTCGCGCAGTAACTTGTATCCAGCTCTCCTTTCTTCTTTTTATCGTACAAAAAAACCGTCCCGAAACGCAAGGACGGTTTTTATTCTTATTAAGTTAAAGTCTGTGTTGCTGGTGCATAGCATTGCTGCATCTTTTGCATGTCTGCTTCAGAAAGCTGCGGCACCTGATAATAGCGGTTTTTGTTTTGATAAATCGAAATTTCATACGCCATTTCAATGCAGTTCGGCACAGAGTCTGCTAAAACCCGGCGAACGACTGGGTTTGTCGATTCTAGTGCAGCGTATGTTTTTAAAGCTGCCCCGGTTTTATGCGCACTGAGCATAAATCCAGAGATTATTTCATCATTAATTTCCATTTCTGCTTGAATGGGTTTTGTCGGCTGTTTTGTTTCAAGGCCGTATATAAATTCGTTGTCTTGTTTCATCTTATAGCTTTTTGTGGGAACAGCCGGGTCCTTTCCAGACTGGAAGCAATCGACAGTTGTATTATAATCCTGCAGCATAAATGCATACTGACGATTCAAAATATCTAAAAGTTCCGGATCCTGTACTTTTGAGCGCAGCATTGTATATTTGTTTAATGCGCCAACTGCACATGATAACACTTCATGAACGTCAAGTACTTCATGTGCCCCATGATTAAATTGTGGTGAAGTCATTCAAAATCGCCTCCTGAATAAAATGTATTGCCTGTATAGTGTGCGGCACAGCGTTCATTTTATTCAAAAATTGATTAGGCAATCCGCAGGTTTTTAGCAAGTGTCACAATTGTTGAAACGATGGCTTTGTTCGTATCATCCAGCTGTTTAATAAAAGACTGGTCGATTTTTAATTTATTGATCGGTAAATGGCGGAGAGAATAAAATGAGCTATAGCCGGTTCCGAAATCATCCATACTAACATGAATATTTAACTTTTTCAGGTTGATGAGCGCCGTTTGAAACAAGGCTCCTTCAAGATACCGTTTTCATCTGTAACGGTCAAAATAGAAGATTGATCCAGTGCATGCAGATCTTGATTTTTATTATAGGATATATCCGCCTTTTTAACTAGAAAAACCGGATGGCAGCTGCCATCCGGTTTTTTATAGAGGATTAGGTGAAGAAGACCAGCTGGCTGTTCCATCATCTTCAATAATGCCTAGTGTTACGTCGCTTATTTCCGGTTCATCGAGCAGACGGTTCTTGACTCTAAATTTAATGTCATCTGCATCCGCAAGGGTCAGTCCTTTACGCAGCTCTACGATGCCATCCACGTGGTATGAACGGCCTTCCTGCATAATCCGCAGCGAATGGATATCAACAGCATCCGCATCCTCTAAAATCACCCGGCCCACTTTTGTCTCCACTTCAACCGGTGCCGCTACACCGATGAGACCGACCATATTGTCATAGCCGACCCGAAATGCGACGAAAACCATTAACAGGCCGATTAAAATAGTAATCACTCCATCTGCCGCCAACACGCCGACTTGTGCAAGGCTGATCCCGATAAATGCCAGCACAGCACCGGACGTCGCCACTATATCCTCATAAAATACGAGGCGGGTGGCTGGGGACGCCTTGCCGACATTTTTAAATGCCTGCGCGACAATATTCCCTTTTTTCTCCACGCGTGCTTCATGCAAAATCTCTTTCATTGCCTTAAATAAAATAAATCCATCAATAATAAACGCGGCCAGCAATACCGCTGCGTTTAATAAAAAATCGGTTGATTCTTCCGGATGCTGAAGCAGCTTCCAGCCCTTTAAAATCGTTTCATATGCCATAATCGACACAACAATGACCGCTATCATACAAAAAATATTAACGACGCGGCCGAATCCGGTCGGAAACCGCTTAGACGGCTTCATTTCAGCGAGCGAGCTTCCAAAGAAAACAAATCCCTGGTTAATGGCATCCGCAAGTGAATGCATCGCTGACGCAAACATCGTTCCGCTGCCACTGAATGCAGCGGCAATAAATTTTAAAATTGCGAGAACCGTATTCCCGAGTGACGCAATGCCGGATGATGTATTTCCCTTTCTCAATAATTGAACAATCGCCATAGACTGCCTCCTTTATTACTTATATATCCCTATACCCAACAGCATGGTCATTTATTCTCGGGCAGCGATATTTAAAAAAAGAAAAAGCTTAAGGTTCTTTCTTTTGATGCACTTACTATAATAAACAAGGACTAAATATGATGACATAGGGAGGGGAATTGATGGAAAAGCTGTATTTGAAGATTGCTGTTTGTTATTTTGCTGCAGGTGTCTTGCTTGGAATGACGATGGGTATCATTCATGATTTCAGATTAACTTCAGTACATGCCCACATTAATTTGCTTGGATGGGTTTCAATGACTCTTTTCGGTCTTATTTATCATTTTTATCCCGCTGCTGCCCGGACAAAGCTGGCACAAACTCATTTCTGGTTCCACAATATCGGCCTGCCGATTATGATGATGGCAATCAGCTTTCAAATTTGGACTGGTGACACTGCTTTCATGCCGGCAGCAATTATTGGCTCTCTTTTAATCGTGATAGGGGTTTTATTATTTGCCATAAACCTATTCAAACAAATGAATAAATAGAAAATCAAAGCAATATCCAGGAAGTTTAAAAAACAGGAAAAAACAGTTTAATTTATCCGCTTCCGTGTTACTTTTATCTTCATGCTAAAAAACCCTGTGCTTAATTTGAAATAAGTACAGGGTTTTTGGTGGAAGTTGCAGAAAATTTCAACCGATAAAAGGTGATACACGGCCTTAACGCCATCTTGGTACGTATACGCTGGTATGGAGCGGTCTTCTTTCACATCAAACATCCGAATCATCCTATGCACGAATTATACATTTTCATATGGACACAAGTTTAAATTTCTTTGGATCGCTCGTTCTCATGGTATGATAGAAGAAGAAATATGAAATTGTTTGCAGAAGAATTGAGGACTTTTCTATGAATACAGAATATACCCGACAAAATAACAGCCAGTTTCGTGACTTCGAGGAGGCGGCAGTACGTGTTCTTCAAATCATGGCAGCGTTTGTAGACATAAACACGTTATTTATTGCCCGAAATGACGGCAAAACGAACCGAATGGTAAAAGTGCTGAATAAAGAAAATACGCTTGTCTCAGAAGGAGAGGAACTGCCATTTCACGAAAGCTATTGCAGCTTAAGCGTACAAAATGGCGAACGGGTTCTCATCATTCCGGATGTTACGCTTGATAAACAGACAAGCAGCATGAAAGTCACCGAAAATTTAGGCGGGGGAACATTTATTGCGATCCCGATTAATTATGAGGACGGCGAAAATTACGGAACGATTTGTGGACTCGATACGAAAAATCGAACGTTCTCAGACGAGCAGGTGAAGCTGTTTGAAACGATGTCTTCTTTGCTGACCTATGTGCTCGAGCTGGACTACACCCATCAGCAGTTGTACAAAACAGCTGCACCGGTTGTGCCGATTACGAGCGGGGTCGCAATCCTGCCGGTTGTTGGCGATATTGATGAGCGGCGGGCGGAAAGCATCATTGAAACGGCGCTGTTTAAAAGTCAAGAGCTTGGGCTTGATCACCTTGTCATTGACTTATCCGGTGTTATGTACATAAATGAAACCGTAGTCGCGTCACTTTTAAAAATTGCCGCCATTTTAAAATTGATTGGCGTAACGCCGATTTTGACCGGGTTTCGTCCGGACCTTGCAATGAAAACTGTCCAAATGAACGCAGAGCTGAATGATATTTTGATCGTGACGACTTTAGAACAGGCACTGAATCAAATTGGATTCGAGCTCAAAAAATAAACAGGACTGCCGTAAATGGCAGTCCTGCTTTTACATTTGAGAAATGGCTGGTTTAGGCATAGTTTTTTTCTTTTGAAACAACAACCGGCTCATATAGTAAACAAGGAATGAGGATACCTTTATTTCTCTCATAAAATGATTTATATTGGGAACAAGACATAAATTTAGGTGGTAAGAAACTTGAGATATACGGGAAGGATTATACTCGTTAGTGTTAGTATTTTTTTCGGCAGCATTTCTATTTTTTTCTTAAACGAATCATTAGTGGAAGAAATACCAACCATCCTTATTACACTCATAATAGGATGGTTTTTTGGCAAGCAGTTTGACAAAGTAAAGTTTTTATCTGAAAGAGACTTTCTTACAGGGGTCTATAACAGAAGATATATGTATGAACGGTTTCCAAAGTTATGTGCAAAATATGAAATGTTCAGTGTATTAATTATTGATATTAATAATTTTAAAATGGTCAATGACACGTGCGGGCATGAGTGTGGAGATAATGCCCTAAAAGGTCTTGTACAGGTTATTTCACGCACTGTTAGAAAACAAGACATTGTTTCCAGGTGGGGTGGAGACGAATTTTTAATCATTTTACCTTTAACGAGCCGGGAAGAAGCAGAAAAAACAGTATTAAGACTAGAAAATAAAGTTAGAAAAGAAATTGAAAAAAATCATTCAGAACTTTCTTATTTAAGTCTTTCGATTGGTGCTGCAGATTACCCGAGTGAAGGAATGACGTTAGATAACTTAAATAAAATCGCAGATGATAAAATGTACAAGAAAAAGAAAGAAAGTAAATTGAACACTTGATTTAGCAGCGCAACTGCCCAGGTATGGTTGAAGCATGATGAAAGACTCCATTAAGAGAATAAAACAATGTAAGGGACTAGTGTTCTTGAACACTAGTCCCTTTACCATACTGTATCAAATTGGACTCTTATCTTTTAAATTAATTGATCCGCAATCATTTGCAGGGCTTTTTCATTTCTCAGCACCGGAAATCTCCCTAAGCGTTTTTGGATAGCTGAGAGGACTTCTGAGAGCTGCTCTTTGGGAATTTCATCAAAGAGCTCATCAAAAGCCGGCGCTAAAATCCGCTGGTCTATAAATAAAAACAGCCGCTTCCATTCATTTCGATTAATAAATTGCTGCAAGCTGGCATGTGTCTGTTTAATTTGCCGTTTTGTTTTATTTAGTTCCAATTCTTCAATGTCGAGCTGCCGGGGCAGCTCTATGATAACAATACTTTTATAATAAAGGAAAGGCGCACTTTCCCCATTCGAATTAAAATATAAATCGGATGAAGATATGCTTAAATAATCAACTGCCTGATTGACTGCTTCTTCATTAGGAAATTTCAGCATTGAATACTTTTCGCGTATGTCTTCCGTGACTTGCAGTAACGGAATCAGTTTTTCTTTTCGTATCATCTTGACCCTCCATGAAATCACAAATGACAAGCGCTCTTACTGTTTATAAGTAAAGTCAATTGTTTCTGCCAGCAGTTCAAACGCCTCTCTTGCTGGGCTGTCTTCATCGGCAATGGATGTTGTAAAACCTTGATCAACCGGCTGGAATGGAACGCGGGCAATAACGTCGGCCTGCAGCCGTTCCGCCAATTGATCACCGCCTCCTTGTCCGAATAAGTACCGCTTTGTTCCGTCTCTTTCCTCAATGTAAGACATATTCTCCACAACACCAGCGATTTCGTGCTTCGTATGCTTTGCCATGACACCGGCACGCGTCGCCACATAGGAAGCGGCCTGGTGAGGGGTTGTTACGACGATTTCTTTCGCTTGCGGAATCATAGCTGCCACGTCGATTGCCACGTCTCCCGTTCCTGGAGGCAGATCCAAAAGAAGGTAATCCAGCTCTCCCCAGTGTGTGTTTACTAAGAAATTTCGGATCCATTTATTCAGCATTGGCCCCCGCCACATAACGGGCCCGTTGTCAGGCGAGAAAAAGCCCATGGACATGACCGATACACCATGGCTCATGATAGGAATAGCTGTTTGGTCAATCATAACCGGCTTTTCCGTAATGCCCATCATCACTGGAATACTGAACCCATAAATATCAGCATCGATAATGCCTACTTTTTTGCCAAGTTTCGCGAGGGAAACAGCCAGGTTAATCGTCACCGTTGATTTCCCTACGCCGCCTTTTCCGCTTGTAACTGCAAGAAACGTAACACCAGAGTCCGGTTTTAACAAAGCGGGCATCCCGCTTTCTGTTGTTTCCGCCTGACGCAAAGTGGCAGATAATGCTTTTCGCTCTTCATCTGTCATACTTCCAAATGAAAGTTGAATATCCGTCAAACCGATTTCACGCAAGGCGGACTCAATGTCTTCCTGAATTTTTGCTTTTAATGGACATCCCTGTATGGTCAAAATTACATCCAAACTGATTGAGTTCCCACTAATCTTTATATTGCGAACCATGTTCAAATCCACAACGGACCGATGCAGCTCAGGGTCCTGAACATGCTGAAGGGCTTTTAATACTTGTTCTGTCGTCATCCTTATCACTCCCATATAGTCACACAATAACGGGAAGGCAGATGTATCCTCTGCCTTCCCGTCTAAATATTTATTCTTTTAGTCCTTTTCCAATTCCTTTTAAGAAATGAAGACCGAAATTAACAGCCCGATTAATATCAGGATCTTTCAGCGCTTTAACTAAATTCATCACGCCGACCTTTTGATCACTATTTTCCTTTGCATCTTCCAAACCAATGGCAACGCCTGCTAACAATTTTTTTGTTTGCTCCGGATCAATGGCGGTTAAAATACCCGCCGCAGCCATGGCGTTGTTGATTAAAGAGGTCATTTCTTTTCGGCCGACCTGCCCTAATGCTACCTCTGCGATATTTTCCTTTGCTTTCAGCATCGATTCTGCCGCTTCAAGAATTCCGCTGTCATGAAGTTCACGGACAATGGCCATTGTTTTTTGAAGGGCTTCTTCATTTTCTGTTAAACTGTCTGTCAGTTTATTGAGCGACTGATGCTTTATTTCTTCTTCGTTCCATTCACGTTTTTTTAACGTAGTAATCGGACTTGCCAATTCTTTCACCTCCAATGTTTAGTCAACCAATGAAATATATCCAGGACGTTTCCACTTGCGTTCTGCCTCTACCCCATTTTGAGGATGACGTTCTTTCGTTCTTGGACTTGTTTTTGGCAGTGGATTTTCCCCGCTAACGCTCAGTACTTCCATCCGTACCTTCGTTTGTTTATAAGCTGGTGTATGGGTAATAATATCAAATCCATTCCCAGTAAGAAGGTTGACCGCACTTTCATGACTGTTCGAGTGCATAGGCACATATATTTCTTTCCCGTAAACACGGTCCGACACCAATACATTCAGCTTAATCTGACCGTAAGGAGATAAAAGGCGAACGAGTGAACCACTTTCCACGCCTCGCTCTTTAGCGAGTTCCGGTGATACCTCTACGAAAACTTTTGGCAGCTTTTTGTTCATGCCGCTTGATTTATTTGTCATGTTTCCTTCGTGGAACTGTTCAAGCAGACGGCCATTATTAAGAGTTAAATCAAATTCAGCCGGGTATTCTACCGGAGGAACATAATCAAACAGAGCAAAGCGCGCTTTTTTGTCCGGGAAATTAAATCCATCTGTAAACAAAAGCGGTGTATCTTTTCCGTCTGGTGAACCCCAGTTAAAGCTGTTCCATCCTTCTAATACATCATAATCACACTGGCTGAAGAATGGTGTTAAGCTCGCCATTTCCGCAAAAATTTCACTTGGGTGAGAATAGTTCCACTCATAGCCAAACCGCTTCGCTATTTGCATAAGAATCCACCAGTCCTGCTTGCTGTTACCAGTTGGCTCAAGAGCCTGGTACAAACGCTGTACGCGGCGCTCTGTATTTGTAAACGTCCCGTCTTTTTCTAATGATGGAACACCCGGCAAAATCACATCCGCAAATTGTGCAGTCGTCGTAAAGAAAATTTCTTGAACAACTAAAAAGTCAAGCTTCGCCAGCATATCCTGGGTATGATTAGAATCCGCATCTACCCATGCCATATCTTCACCGGCAATATACATAGCCTTTAATTTGCCTTCATTAATTGCTGCAAGCATTTCAATGTTATCAAGCCCTGGCTTCGGTGAAATATTTACGCCATATGCTTTTTCGAATTTAGCGCGGATTTCATCGTTCGTCACTGACTGGTATCCAGGGAAGATATTCGGCATAGTTCCCATATCAGCAGCGCCTTGTACATTGTTATGGCCACGAAGCGGATATGCACCCGCACCTGGGCGGCCCATGTTTCCTGTCACAAGAAGCAAGTTCGCAATAGCGGCTGACGTATAAGAACCGGCATTATTTTGCGTGACACCCATTCCCCAGCAAATTGCTGTTCCGTCTGCATCACGAATCATTTCCGCCATTTGAATTAATGTTTCTTTCGGGATATTTGTTTCTTTTTCCGCAAATTCAAGCGTAAAACGCTCAAGACCTTTTACGTAATCATCAAAGAAATGTACTTTTTCATCGACAAATGCCTGGTCATGCCAGCCTTGATCGATCATATACTTGGCCACAGCCGCAATCCATACATAATCTGTCCCTTGTTTTGGACGGATAAACATGTCAGCACGATCCGCCATTTCATGTCTGCGCAAATCGACCGTAATTAACTTTTGACCGTGCAGCTTATGCGCGCGTTTAATACGCGTCGCAAGCACCGGATGTCCTTCCGCAGGCGCACAGCCGACTAAAATGACAAGACCTGCAGCCGCAATATCTTTAATTGTTCCAGAGTCACCGCCAATGCCTCCTGTTTGCTGCAAGCCCCATGATGCTGGTGACTGGCAGTAGCGTGAGCAGTTATCGACGTTATTTGTTTCAAATACCTGACGTGCCATTTTTTGCATCAAGTAATTTTCTTCATTCGTGATTTTTGAAGAAGAGATAAAGCCGAGGGCATCGCTGCCGTACTGCTCTTTAATGCCGCCAAGCTTGCTTGCAACAAGATCCAGTGCTTCATCCCATGTTGCTTCCACAAATTCATCGCCTTGACGGATCAAAGGAGTTGTAATACGTTCTTCGCTATTGACGTAATCCCAGCCGAATTTCCCTTTCACACAAGTTGAAATTGCATTAACAGGCGCTTTCGAGCTTGGCTGAACTTTAAGGATTTTGCGGCCTTTTGTCCATACTTCAAACGAGCAGCCGACACCGCAAAATGTACAGACGGTTTTGGTTTTTTTCGTTCTTGTTTCACGCATAGCTGCTTCAATTTCGGATACTGCAAAAATACCGCTGTATCCAGGCTCAACATCTTTTACCAAATCAATCATTGGCTCAAGAAGATTTGGTTCAATTTTTGTCATAAAGCCGGCTTCACCGAGCATTGATTTTTCCATTAATGCGTTACAAGGGCAAACCGTGACACACTGTCCGCAGCTCACGCATGAAGAATCATTAATCGCTGTGCCTGCATCCCAAACAACGCGCGGGCGTTCTGCTTCCCAATCGATCGAAAGGGTTTCGTTCACCTGAAGGTTTTGGCATACTTCCACGCACTGCCCACAGGCAATACATTGGTTTGGATCATACCGGTAAAAAGGGTGTGACATATCGACTTCCGTCGGATCTACCTTTGGTTCAAATGGATATTTTTGATGCTCAATGCCCATCATTTCAACTGTATTGTGCAACGTGCAGTTTCCGTTGTTGTTATCGCATACTGTACAATACAGCATATGATTTTCCAGCAGCCGGTCCATTCCTTCTGTCTGTGCCGCTTTTGCCCGATCAGATGACAGTAAAATATTCATTCCAGCTGAAACATTTGTTGCGCAAGAACGGACAAGCTTTCCGTCTACTTCCACGATACATGTATCACACGTTTGGATCGGGTCTACTTCCGGAACGTAACACACCTGCGGAAGTTCAAGGCCTGCCTGGTTAACCGATTCTAAAATGGTTGTACCTGGCTGAACGTTATACTCTTGATTATTTAAATAAATCTTTATGTATTCCTGATTCATTGTCGTGTTCTCCTCTTTATTTGGGAATAAAAAAATCCAGCACAACAAACACCAAAAAGGTGCCCATAGTGCTGGATTAACCAATTAGCATATGCCTACTAATCTGCCATTCCGCCATAAAATCATTCAATAGAGCCTTAACAAAAAATTATTAAGAAATCCATTTGTCTTGTTTTCTTTCCAGAAATAATTATACTCTTCTTGTTTAAAAAGGCAAGATGGCAATAATTTTATTTTTGGTTTTGTTATTTTAGACGTATAATGGTTCTTTGGAAGGGGTGAATGAAATGAAAAAAGAAGCGGCATTTAATGACATTATTCGAAAAGTGAGACGGGATTTATTTGGAAAAGGTCCCGAAAGAATTTATACCCATTTCATCGAAAATATGGCAATCACGAAAATGCATGGCAATTTGACCATGTCTGAAAAGTTTATTTCACAGACAGCAGAAGGACAACAAATGGTTCATAATGCACGAACGCTTATGATACAAAAATTGTACAAAGAAAACATACCTGAAGGTTTAGAAGAACTTATCGGGGCTAAACTGGTTCATTTGTTTAATGATATTAAAGTGGAAGAAGATATTGCGATCTCTGTTTTTATTTTCGAGAAACCGATTGCTTAACAAGTCAACATTTATTCGATCATGATTGTTCACATCCTTGACAAATTTAAAAAGATAATGTTAGGATATGATTTGCCTTTGCATGTTTCAAATGAATAAAATATAGGCGCTGTATTTTATTTACGAGAACACCATCATTTGTTCGATTGATTATTCTATAGGAATTGTGTAGAAAAATTAACCAGTACAAACAACATCCTTTTATAAAGAGGGTGTTGCTTTGTGCTGTTTTTTATTTTACTTTGGAGGGGTTATGTATGTCCTTGTATTCGCCACAAGAAATTGCGGTAATGGCTTCAGAATCAGGTGAAAAGAAAGCGAATTTACCTTTAGTAACACTTTTAATTCTTGGATTTTTAGGAGGAGCCTATATTTCTCTTGGTTTTTTGTTAGACATTCGTGTTATCGCAAATGTTCCAAAAGAATGGGGATCATTCACCAGTTTTTTAGGAGCTGCTGTTTTTCCGGTCGGTCTCATTTTAGTCATCCTGGGCGGTGCTGAGCTTGTAACAGGAAACATGATGACCGTTACGATGGCTTGGCTTTCTAAAAAAATCACGTTTTTAAAAGTGCTGAGAAATTTATTTTTGGTTACAATTGCTAATTTTATTGGTGCTATTTTTGTGGCTTATTTCTTTGGTCATATTGTCGGATTAACAGAAGAAGGTCCGTTTCTAGCCAAAACAACAGCAATCGCACAAGCAAAATTAGATGAAAGTTTCCTTCAGGCATTTATTTCTGCAATCGGATGCAACTGGCTCGTTTGCCTCGCGGTTTGGCTGGCACTGGGAAGCAAAGATTTTACCGGCAAAATTCTTGGTATTTGGTTTCCGGTCATGGCCTTTGTCGCGATTGGATTTCAGCACGTTGTAGCCAATATGTTTGTCATTCCTGCGGCTATTTTCGCCGGTCAGGTCACATGGGCTGAATATGTGCCTAATTTCATCGCAGTATTTCTAGGTAATGTCATTGGCGGCGCCGTTTTGGTTTCGTTATTATATTTCATTGCTTACAAAAATTCATTCGGCACTAAACCAAAGATGATCAGCCGAACAAAATCTGCTTAAAAGAATAAAACCAGAGCCGGCTTAAAAGACAGTTTTTACTGGATTTTGAGCCGGCTCTCCTCATTCCTCTCTTTCAGTACGAAAAGATCTGTGTTCCAGCTTAATTTCTGCAAGGGGCTGTGATCTGATGCCAGCAGCTTGACGATAAATGCTTCCTTATCCTTCATTGACTCGCGAAAAGCTTCATCTGTCCCTTTTGTAAACTGGATACCGGCTAAAAAAGCTGCTGTATATTCGGGCCAGCTTGTATACTCCTTTTGTGCTTTATTGGCTGCCTCCGTTTTCAAATATAAAGCGTCAACGCTGCCTATAAAACTGACCCGCTCCGCCTGGGTACAGAGCAAAACACAAAAAGCATAGTCCATTGCCGCAATCTAGAATACTTACATAAAACGTAAAGCCGCGTTCAATTGTCATTGAAAGCGGCTTTGGTTTGTATATATCACTTAATATTTTTTCTATTAGTAGATAACATTCATGAATCCACTATCCAACGCTGCCGTTTCATTTGACTCATCCTCTGCCGGCTTGAAAGCCCGGATATTTCGTCATTCCTCCATCGGCAAATAACGTAACCCCTGTTACATAACTCGATTCTGAAGAAGCAAGCCATGCGGCCACTGCGGCAATTTCTTCTGGTTTTCCGATATACCCCATTGGGATCAATGATTCGACATCCGCTTTTGCTTTCGGATCGGAAAATTTTCCGGCATTAATCGGCGTGTCAATGGCACCCGGACCAATGCTGTTAATACGGATTCCTTTTGGTGCGTATTCTAACGCAAGCGTCTGTGTCAGCATCTTGACGCCCCCTTTGCTTGCTGCATAATGGACAAAGTGCGGCCAGGGAATGACCTCATGAACACTGGACATATTGATAACAGTCCCTTTTATATTATGGTCCAGCATATAGGCGATAGACTCCCGGCATCCCAGAAACATACCAGTCAAGTTCGTTTCGATGACTCTATTCCAGTCCTCTATCGGTAATTTGTCAGAAGGTACTTCATTTTCAATTCCCGCGTTATTAATCATGATGTCCAGGGCACCAAAAGTTTCGACCGCTTTGGCGATCAGGCTTTTAACATCCTGTTCTTTAGAAACATCCCCTTGAACATGAATCGCTTCGCCTCCTGCCGCCTGAACCTCTTTCACCACTTTTTCTCCGTCTGCTTCATTTTTGAAGTAATTCACAACGACCTTTGCTTTTTCCTGTCCAAAGCGGATGGCCATAGCCCGCCCGAGTCCGGAAGAGGCACCAGTAATCACAACCACTTTCCCCTCCAAATCTCTATACATTCTCATCCCTCCATATTTGAGTTATTTTTTAGTGAAACCAATCATCACCCCGCCGGCAATGATTAAGATGCTTCCAATAATGACAAAGAGAAGCTGTTTTTTCGTCTTCTTTTCCCCCAGCAGAAAAATACCGCCAAACGTGGAAATGACGATTCCTGTCTGCGATAAAGAAAAACTGGTAGCGACCCCTATACGCGGCAGGGATAGGAGCAGGCCAAGGTTGCCGATTCCCCAGATTAAGCCGGAAAGAGTATTCCGGACAGCATATTTGTTAAATGGTTTATGTGTAAATGTAAGAACGATGGCCCCGCCGAACATCCCAATAGCCTGGGGCAGAATGACCGTCCAGCCATCAATGTTAAACCAGCGGATGATCACGACATAACCAAGATATCCCGCCGTTGAAAGAAGCAGGAGCATGATCCCTTTTCGCCTTTTGCCGGATTTCAAGTCTTTTTCGTTTCCACTTCCTGTCATCGTGGTAAGAATAACCCCCACAATAATAAGAATGATGGACGCACTGCCAAGCAAAATAGCTGTAGTTGTCGCCCACTCCTTAAATACGATCACGCCAAAAAGAGTTGTCGCAGCAAGCTGCATGCCGGTTGAAATAGGTACCGTTTTGGATACGCCAAGATATGGGACGCTGCCAAGCTGGTTCTTCTGGCCAACCGCCCAAAAAAGGCCGGATATAATACCGGCTATCCATGCGGTCATATTGATAACAGGATGAGCCCATACATAAATGCCGGATGCAAATACCAGCGCGCCAATCGTTATACCTAACGTCTGGCTGTAAGAGTCGCCTCCTAATTTAACACTTACAAGCACAATACTTCCCCAGGCAATTGCGGGAATAAGCGCAATTAAAATCGTTGTCATATAAAGTCCCTCTGTTCATCTTTTGTTGGACATTTTTTTAATTTTGTAAATTCCTTCAATCCAAAATTAGTTTTATCAATACAAAAGATATCCTTTGTTTGAAAGGGGAAAATTATGCATCAGGATCGGTTCCCCAGTCCATATAAACGGATTATGGAATGAAAAAAAACCGTCAAAAATAATGACGGTGTAAGCGGATACAATAGAGTTTATTATGTTGGGGAAAGAGCACTGATAAAAACCAGCAGAGTCCAAATGTACTTGAAATAGGGGTTCTCTATTAATAAATAAAGCAATGCGTTTCATTTATACTCTTTTTAAGCCTGTCGCTGGTCCGATACTGCTTCATTCATCACTTGTTCCGCCCGCCCAATATAGTGAACACCCTGCATCAGCTGTGAGGCGTCGCAAATCAAATGAACGAGCGTCTCTTTTTTCGTCCAGGCAATCAGGTCATTTGCAAGAATTGGCTTTTGACATGTGCTGCAGCACCAGTTAATATTTCGGTTCATTACTTCCACTCACCCTTTTTTTCTTTTATCATACCGTGCGAAAAAAGAAAATTGTGTCAAACGAAAACCGATTTTTTTAGCATGTTTTGTCGACTTAACCTTCTGCGATTCCCGGTTATGATCAAGTTTCCTTTCAGCTCTAAGGCTTTTACAATGAATAACTGACTCATGTACACCCAGCTGCATTTTTACATATGATGGAGGGCGATGTTTTTTAATTTTGTACAGATGGAGGAGAAAAAAGCATGTATCCATACTGGTACCCATATTCCGAAGTAAATCCAGGGTTTTTTGGTGTTTCTCCCTATGAGGCATTCCCTGTAGTTGTGGGAGATGTACTGCCTCAGTCATTCGGATTAGGACGGCGCTGGATTGTGCAGGAAGGCGGCTGGCGCGGCGTATGGACACGGCGCGGAAATAGCAACGTGTTTGATGGAAGATGGTCCATGGCAGGACAAACGGATATTACAGCTGTACTGACCATGTATACATTCGGGCACAATGTTTTAATTGTACGGCGAAACAGCAGTGATGGGAATAATTGCACCTACACAGGAACGTTTGGTGCTGGCGGGAGAACCGCAAGCGGCCAAAACGTCTGCAACCGCGGTGGCGGAGCATGGAGTGCGGTCATTGAACGACGTGATCAGCCGCAGCCACCGCAGCCACAGGACCGATTAGGAAGAAGATGGAATGAACAAGAAGGCGGCTGGAACGGCGTATGGACACGGCGCGGAAACAGCAATGTTTTTGACGCCAGATGGACACAGCCCGGCCACAGAGATGTAACGGCTGTTTTGACCATCTATCTGCAAGGAAATAATGTTCGGATTGAGAGACGAAATAGCAGCGACGGGAACAATTGTGATTACAGAGGCACGCTCTCGAGTGACGGCAGAACTGCCTCCGGTCAATTCACCTGTGACCAGGGCGGCGGCGGCTGGCGTGCAACGATTTTAAGATAATTTAAAAGGCTTCCGAAAAATCGGAAGCCCTTCCTTTTATCCTTCCACTTTTTGGGCCAGATACTCCCACCGCTCCAGCATATGATCAAGTTTTTCTTTCAACGCTGTTTCTTCTGCCATTAGGCTGTTTAATTTTTCAAAATCACTGCCGGCTGTTGCCATTTCAGCAGCGATCTCTTCTAATCGCCTTTCTGCTGCTTCCATGTCGTCTTCAATCGTTTCCCACTCCCGTGTTTCCGAGTACGACATTTTCTTTTTTCGTTCCGGACGGGGCGGTGGTGCTGCGGCTGTTTTCATTTTTTCTTCTAAAGCAGGAGACTCCTGTTCTTCTTCAAGAAAGTCAGAGTAGCTGCCATAGTAATAGTCCACAACACCATGTCCTTTAAAAACAAGCAGCTGATGACACGCTTTATCAAGAAAATACCGGTCATGTGACACTGTTACAACGACGCCCGGAAAGTGCTCGAGGTACTCTTCCAAAATCGTCAGCGTCTGTGTGTCCAAGTCATTGGTCGGTTCATCCAAAAGCAGGACATTTGGGGCTGACATTAAAATATTCAATAAATAAAGACGCCGTTTTTCCCCGCCAGACAGCTTGCGAATGAGCGTGCCGTGCGTATGCATCGGAAACAAAAACTTCTCCAGCATTTGCGCAGCGGAAATAAAGCTGCCGTCTTTTAGCTGAATTGATTCCGCCGTTTCACGAATGTACTCAATCATGCGTTTGCCTTCATCCATATCCTCATTTTCCTGTGTGTAGTAGCCAATTTTCACGGTCTGCCCCAGATCCAGCTCTCCTGCATCAACGGCTTCGCGTCCGGCGATGATGTTTAGAAGCGTCGATTTCCCGCTGCCGTTGTGGCCGACAATGCCAATCCGGTCTCCCCGTTTAAAGAGAAATGAAAAATCAGCTAAAATAGACTGGCTGCCAAACGATTTTTGAACATTTTTTAATTCTAATACTTTTTTGCCGAGGCGGGCGCCGCCCAGATCCATTTCGAGCGACCCGCTTTCCGTTTTATTCTTCACATCGGCATCGAGCGTTTCAAAGCGCTGAATGCGGGCTTTTTGTTTTGTTGTCCGCGCTTTGGCGCCTTTTCGCATCCAGGCGAGCTCTTTTTTAAACAAGCTTTCTTTTTTGCTTTGTTCAAGCGATTCATTTTCTTCTCGAATTGCCTTCGACTCTAGGAAATCTGCATAGTTCCCTTTATATTCATATAATTTCCCACGCTCAAGCTCCCAAATTTTATCGGCCACTGCATCAAGGAAATACCGGTCATGCGTGACGAACAAAACCGCTTTTTGCGCTTTCTTTAAATACTCCTGCAGCCACTTGATGCTGTCGTAGTCCAGATGGTTAGTCGGTTCATCCAAAATAAGCAGATCCGATGTATCAATAAGTGTTTTCGCCAGCGCCGCCCGCTTTTTCTGGCCGCCGGACAGTTCAGACAGCTTACGGGTGAAATCAGGCAAACCGAGTTTCATTAAAATGGTTTTTGCTTCGGCGCTCGTATCCCATGCGTTAAGGTCATCCATTCGCTGTTGACGCGTCATCAATTCTTGCTGAACCGTTTCGTCTTCCGGTTTTTCCTGCAGCTTCAATAATGCCAGTTCATATTCCTTAATAGCTGTAAAAACCGGCGACTGGCTTGCATACATATAATCGATAATCGTCAAACGTTCATCAAATTCAGGATTTTGAGACAAATACGAAATCGAGTAATCATTCGGATGATCTTTTTTTCCCGTATCATAGTCATCCAGCCCTGCAATCACATTTAGCAGCGTGGATTTTCCGGTGCCGTTAATGCCAAGAACACCAATTTTATCTCCTTCTGTAATGGAAAACGAAATATCGTGAAACAGCGTTTTTTCACCTAATGTTTTTGTTAATGCTTCTATAGTAAAAACGTTCATAGTTTTCTCCTTCTCCTGCTGGTCTTTTTTCATTTTACCATTGTTCCATGTATAATGGACGCGAGGTGGTTCAATTGATCAAAACGATTTTGCTTTCGGGCTATAAAAGCCATGAGCTTGGCATATGGGATCAGAAGCATCCGGGGATTTTTATCATCAAAAATGCGATTGAGCAGCAGCTGCGTACGCTGATCGATGAAGGACTCCAATGGGTGATTATTGGCGGGCAGCCAGGCATTGAATTATGGGGCGCAGAGGTTGTTTTTTCATTAAAAGAAGAATTTCCTGACTTGAAGCTCGGCGTGCTCATGCCGTTTTTGGAACAGGAGAAAAACTGGAAGGAAGAGCGGCAGGAACATTACAAAAGCATCATCGCCCAGGCGGATTTCGCCCAGGCTGTTTCCAAAAAACCATACATCGGGCCGTGGCAGTTTAAGGCAAGAGATGAATTTTCATTAGACAACACGGAGGCGCTTTTGCTTGTTTATGATGAAGAAAAAGAAGGGTCACCTAAATTTTTAAAAGAGGCCGCAGACAAGCGGACTAAAAAAGGGGATTATCCAATTTTTATAGTCTCCATGTATGATTTACAGGTTGCAGCGGAAGAATTACAGGATAAAGAGCGGTCGGACTGGTGATTATGCAGTTCGATTCCTTGAACAAATACGGTCTTTTAGCATATAATATAGATGATGAAAACGCTTACTTAACAGAAGGAGGTTTCAAGTATGATTGAACATAAAAACTTGTCTCTTCACTTGTCAAAGGACCAGTTAAAAGGCATCGTTCATGAGCTGGCACAGCAGCACTATTTAATTTTCTGGGGCTTTGACCGGGGCACGATGATTTTAAATGTTTATCATGCCGCTGCGAATAATCAGTTTGCATTCGTCCGTCACCGCGACACGATGGAGCTTATCTATGCTAAAATTGTCGATGATGATGTCTTAACCCGACTGAACCGGACTATTCAATTTACAACACAGGCAGAGCAGCACGAAAAGAAAAAAGCGGCTCTTTCAAAAGAAGTGCACTATAAAGAACTCGACTATTATTTAAGTGAGCTTCATGACTATATGAAGCAGGGTAATAAAGAAAAAATAGCGGAAACAAAAGCGATTTTAGCTTCGCTCACATCTGATGCTTCATAGAACAGGCTGCCTGGGTTTCCCAGACAGCCTGTTTTTTAGTTATATTTCACAGAAATAACGGATGCAGCTTGTTCCGCCTGCTTGCGTGCTTTTTCCACTGATTCTGCCGCGTTTAACACGACTGCCATGCGGCGGCCGACTTTTGTTTCCGGTTTTCCGAAAGCACGCACTTGCGTATCCGGTGTTTCCAGCGCTTTTTCAACCCCATTGATCTCGTAAGAAGATTGTTCCTCCCACGCTTTTATCGTACGGCTTGCGCCAGGTGAAAGAAGACGGATCGCAGGAATTGGGTACCCAAGAATCGCCCGAATGTGAATGGCGAATTCCGACAAGTCCTGCGTCACCATCGTCACCATACCGGTATCATGCGGACGCGGCGACACTTCACTAAAGTAGATGCCGTCTTTTGTAATAAACAGCTCCACACCAAATAAGCCATAGCCGCCGAGCGCGTCAGTAATTTTTTTGGCAATCTCTTCTGCTTCCGCAATATGTATATCCGTCATATTATGAGGCTGCCATGATTCGATGTAGTCGCCGTCCTGCTGAATGTGGCCGATCGGTGCGCAGTATGAGGTGCCCGATACAGAACGAACTGTCAGCAGTGTAATTTCAGATTCAAATGTAATAAATTCTTCTACGATGACACGTGTTTTTTTCGCGCGTCCGCCTTCCATCGCAGCATTCCAAGACAATGCCACATCATCAAACGAACGGCAGACACTTTGCCCTTTTCCGGACGAGCTCATGATCGGCTTAATGACACATGGGGTACCGATTTTTTGTACCGCTTCTTCCAGTTCTTCGAGTGTATTAGCGAATTCATATTTTGCTGTCGGCAATCCCAGTGTTTCGCTTGCCAAACGGCGAATGCCTTCCCGGTCCATTGTCAAATTCGTCGCTTTCGCCGTAGGAACGACGTTAAAGCCTTCTTTTTCAAGCTCAATGAGTGTTTCCGTCGCAATCGCTTCAATTTCCGGGATAATGTAATCGGGTTTTTCCTGCTCAATCAATGCGCGTAATGCTGTACCATCAAGCATATTAATGACATGGGAAGAATGAGCCACTTGCATCGCCGGTGCGTTTTCATAACGGTCCACAGCAATCGTCTTCACCCCGAGCCGCTGCGCTTCTAATACGACTTCTTTGCCAAGTTCTCCCGATCCGAGCATCATGATTGTTTTTGACTGTAATCCATTCATCTAAGCATTCTCCTTAATATCCGTTATTTATGGTTCCTTTTTGCTTTTAACATGAATTCGAACCCATTATAACACGTAAACATCGAACATATTAAGAGAAAAACACACTATTATTCGTCAATAAACGTTTTGTTGCTTTTTCGTAAAAAACGGGAAAACAGAAATAAAAATATGAAAGCAGGTGACGAGATAATGACAAATGAAAGGAAATCATGTCTCTTTTGCCAACGGGAACATTTATTACTTCCCATAAAACAAGAATATATTTGTGATGAGTGCCTAAATGAAGGAAATGGTGAACGGATGATGCAATGGGAAGCATTGCTTCAAAAACAAATGAACGATTATAAACATTTTTGTAAGCGCTGTGTAAAGGTGGGGCATTCAGAAGACATCCATCAGGCACGTGTGAGTGGCCGCAAACTAAAATCAATCCTTCAATTTTTGGAAGTAAAGAAAAAACATTCTGTTCTAATTAGAATAAAGCGTATTCACAAGTTACTGAATACCATCCGGGAAGCAGATGTCTTCATTGAGGCATTTGAAAAACGGGAAAAGGAAAACAAAATTTATAAAGGAATGGTAAAAAAAGTAACGATAAAGCGGAAAAATATTCAAAAAGAGCTCCAGTCACAAATGCCTTTCATTATGAATGCAGACTTTTTTCATGATTGGGAGCAATTTTTATCGAAAGAGTTAGCTTTCTATGTTCTGACGCTTGAAAAAGAAAAAAGACTCAATGAATATGAACAGCGTTTTTCCCATAAAGTTGATGCTTATCATAAAGCAGTTAGAATGCATGGAAAACAAAATTCAAAATCGATCGAGGCACTGCATAAAGTTCGCATCCAATCAAAATCCTTGCGGTATATTTATAAGGAATTAAGCGAACTGATGGATCAAAATTTCACTTCAGAAAAAGAGTACTATAAAAAAATACAAACTCAATTTGGAGCTATAAATGATGTGCAGGATTGGCTGAATAAAGTGAAACAATATAGAAACAAGCTGAATGCTTCAAAAAAAGACATCGGATATGTCAAGAAAAGCCTGAAAATTCAATTAAAAGAGATGATTGAAAATGTTGATTTGCCCCAACCTAACGATTAAAATACCGTAATGAGTTTATTTTAAAAAGGACGGTATTCACTAGAAAATCGCCTTTTTCTATTTCACATAATGAGATTTAAAAAGCTGCCTATTTACAGGCAGCTTTTTGGGATTCACCGTTGGTTAAACGGCAGTGAATGAGCAGGCAAAGGACGGTTAAAAAAGTATCCCTGCCCTTCATCGCAGTTTTCTTCTTTTAAATACTCCAGCTGGATTTCATCTTCAATCCCTTCCCCTACCACATTCATTTCCAGACTATGGGCTAATGATATGATCGCGGATGTAATTCTTTTACCATTCAAGTCATTGTTAATATCATCGATAAAACAGCGGTCTATTTTCACTTTATCAAATGGATATTGCCGTAAATAACTTAAAGAGGTGTAGCCTGTTCCAAAATCATCGATGGATATCGAAATGCCTGCTTGTTTTAATTTTAAAAGGCTTTCTTTTATTAATCCTACGTCATCCAGCAAAATGCTTTCCGTTACCTCAAGCTCCAGCCATTTTGATTCTAGGTTTGTTTCTTCTAATATAGTTAAAACGTCATCAACAAATTCCGTCTGCTGCAGTTGTTTCGTCGAGATATTAACGGCTACTTTGAAGGAAGGAATTCCTGAATCCTGCCATATTTTACTTTGCCGGCAGGCGGTTTGGAGTACCCAAGTCCCAATGCTGATAATCTGGCCGCTTTCCTCGGCAACAGGGATAAAATCATTTGGCGGGATCAGCCCGAATTCCGGATGATTCCATCGAATTAACGCTTCCAGCGCCGTCAGATTTCCTGTTTTTAAATCCATAATCGGCTGATAGTATAATTCCAGCTCATTATTTGAAACGGCACTCTTTAAATCGCGTTCAATGGTAAGTTTATAGGATGCCTTTAAATCCATTTCTTTCGTAAAGATTGTATAGCTGTTCCTTTTATATTTTTTCGTATAATACATCGCTGTATCGGCATGCCTGATCAATTCTTGAGCATTATTTTCTTCTTTACCGCTGCTAAAAGCCAGCCCTATACTTATGTCTACAGTTATTGAATGCCCGGCAACATCAAAGTGCTCTTTCATGATCTGATTAATATGTTCAGCCAATTTAATCGCTTCTTCCTGAGAAACCTCTGGCAGAAGAATGGTGAATTCGTCTCCAGACAGCCGGCTGATCGTATCCGTTTTTCGGAGATTTTGCTTTAGCCTTTCCGCAAACATTTTCAGCAGCTCATCGCCAATATGGTGGCCTAATGAATCATTAATGAGCTTGAAACGATCGATATCAAGAAACAAAACGGCAAATGAACGCCCATTCTCACTTGAAAAACGAACCATTTGGCTGAGCCGATCTTCAAACAGCTTCCGATTTGGCAACTTTGTCAGTGTGTCATAAAAAGCGAGCTGTTCCATTTGCTGGTCCAGAAGAATTTTTTGCGTAATATCTCTTGCGATCCCATACGTGCCAATAATTTCTTCATTTACTTTCATCGGAAAATGAGTAGCGTTTAAATGGATTTCCTCTCCATTTTTTTTCGTAATAATGATCTCGGAACTGCTCGATATTCCCTTCTTTGCTTTTTCAAAATGCGTAATGGCTTTTGGCAGATCCTCTGGGATAACGAGGGGCGCGAAAGACATTTTCAACAATTCATTTACTGAATAGCCCGTGATCGCTTCACTAGCAGGGTTCGCATGAATAAATTTCCCGTCGTCATCAAACGTGAAAATAGCATCTGGACTGTTATGAAAGAGGGACTCGTATCGCTCATTGCTTTCCTGAAGCAGATTTTCTGCAAACACTCGTTCTGTAATATCAATAACAGTCCCGAATAACGTAACATTCCCATCGATCTCTGCCAGTGTAGAATGAATTTCAGTGTGAATTAAACTACCGTCCTTTTTAAGCTTGCGAATTCTGTAGCTTCCCTCAATTTTTTCTTTTAATTTCCTTTTTTCAATCTTTTTCTGTATCATCGGAAAATCATCTGGATGGATAATTTTATCTAATGGCACTTCCCCGTTTGTTAATTCTGATTTTGTATAACCTAAAAGGTCAGCATAATAGGTATTAACGTATGAATACGTTTCATCTCCTAGTATGTACATACCTACTGAAGCGTTTTCAATCAGCGTATGAAACATGGTTTGATAAAAAGAAAGTTCAGCATGATTTTTTTCATTATGATCCGTTAATTGAGTAATAAAATCACGCAAATAATGGTCGTCTTTCCTTAATGGGTGAGGCGTTTCATTCCATTCTTCCATTCATCACATCTCCTGAGAACTATTTTCTCAATCTGCATAAATCGTTGTTTTGTTTCGGCCATCTGCTTTTGATTGATAAAGAGCAAAGTCCGCTTTTTCTATCACTTCAGTTGATTGCCCGGCATTTTCCGGGTAAACAGCTATACCAAGAGAGATCGTAACAGCCCCTCCTGTAGGACTTTTACTTGTTTCTATTTCACTTCTTAAGCGTTCTGCTAAACTGGCTGCTGTTTCCATGTTTCCTGTCTTGACAAGAATCCCAAACTCTTCTCCTCCAAATCGGAAGCATACATCTTCTACTCTAGAAAACTTCTGCATAATGGACGCTGTAAACACTAAAACCTCATCCCCTTTTACATGCCCGTATGTATCATTCACCTTTTTAAAATGATCAATATCCAGCAAAATGAGGCAAAAAGGAAGTTGGCTTTCAATCCATCCTTGCATGACCTGTTCGAATGTCTTGCGGTTTGCTATCCCTGTTAATCCATCGATTCGATTCTCACTATTCAACTGGTCAAAATGATTATGGATATGATGGGCAAGCTGGCGCACTTCATATACTCTCGAACGAATGATTGGCCGGTCAAGAGGAGCAGTTTTATTGTCTGCAATCGCATCTTCTGAAAATTTAGCCAGCTGATAAAGAGGCTTTGAAATGATGAAAGAAACCCCAAATGCTATCAGCAAAATAAAAAGAAGAAATGGCAGCCCTTGCATAATCATTGAAACAATTAATTTATTCAACGGTTCTTTTAATACTGAAACAGGCGTTTGAGAAACAATTCCCCAGCCACTGCTTTTTTCATAGGAGTATCCAGTAAAATATTCAGTTCCTAATGAATTTTTTGTTTGCTCGAAGCTGCTTTTCCCTGATATTACTTTTTGAATGATGGCATTTCCAGATACAAATTCATTGATGCGCTTCTTATTTGGATGAAAGATTAAATGGCCCTGCCTGTCGACCACATACACATAGGAGCCGTTTCCATAAAAGTGTTCATTCAGCATATTGCTTAACACATTGTCTTCCTCTAAATAAATCGTTCCGCCTACAAATCCTTTATATGTTCCTTCTTTATCAAAAACAGGAGAAGAAACGAGGAGAATAAGCCTTCCTGATGTCGCCAAATAAGGGTCTGAAATAAATGGTTTCTTCAACTCGACTGCCTCAATCGATACTTCGGAAGTTAACTGGGTCCCTACGGCCAAACCTGAACCAGTTGGGCTAACTTGTTGAATCACCCGATTTGAATCAGCGAAAAAAATTGAATTAAAATACTGTTTATTCGCCTGCAGCAAAAGGTCTGTTTCTTTCTGTGTTAATGTTTGTTCTTGAGCGTTATTTGCAATAAAATTCATATTCTCCTGCATGCTGGTTAATAATATATGGGTTTCTGATGAAATCTTTTTGGCATATTGATAGTTGTTCTCCAAATGATTTAATGCCAATGAGTTTCGTGTTGAACTAAAAGCCGAATAACCGCCTACTATTGCTGTTAACAACGCAGAAACCAGTACTAATACACCAATCATGAACCGAAGCGTCATTCCTTTGTATCTCTTCACCTTTCACCCATCCCTGTTATAGAATTAAAAACAGCAGATTTCCTGCAAAGTTAACTCAATTGCTATCATCCATTCAATTTCTTTTATTTTTATATATGAACCCCAATCCATATTTGGACTGGGGTTCATATTTTTTCATATGGCAAATCAACTTACTTTAAAAACCAGGGTAGAATGATCCAGTTCTTCTGCGAGTTCAATAAAAGAATGAGCCATTGCTACAGTTTCCTTTTAATAAGCTGATTTAATTATATATTGAAGCAGGACTTTCGTAACCGAAAATCATTGGCGGGATGGCGCAATTCTTTTTGCGGTACCACGCAGTTTTTGTCGATTTTTGAAGAATGATAAAAAGCGGTTAAAAATCCCGCACCACCAAGCTGGCGTACGGGAGAGCATGCTGTTAAAAGCAATATCTGTTTTGAAGGCCCCATGAATGTTAAAGCGGGGAAATGTCCTGGTCAGATAATAGTCCGGTTTCCTTAGCCTTCATTGCTGCCTCAATGCGCGATTTCACATTTAATTTTTGAAAAATATTCGTTAAGCTGTATTCTAATGAACGTTGGCTCATTAATAAACTATCCGCAATTTCTTTATTGCTCCTTCCTTTGGATATTTCTCTTAATATCTTATATTCTTTGTTACTTATCGCCTGCACATCAATTTCTTTTTTTACATCCGACACATGAAGAGTGGTTCTTCTCAGTTGTTTTACTAAAGAAAGCGGCAAAATTACTTCACCCTTCAAAGCACACCGAACGGTTCTGACAAGCTGTTCTTTATTAACTGTTTTCTGCACGAAGCCGGATACACCAGATTCAATTAGCAGGTTAAAATGGTTTTTAAATTCAAAGCCGCTGTAAATTAAGATGACTGCATTTGGCTTCAGGGTTAATACTTGCTTTGTAAGGTCAATTCCATTAATGTCCGGCATATGCAAATCGAATAACATAATGTCAAATTGCTGCGTACCTGCCATCTCGAGTGCTTGATTGCCCGAATACGCCAAAGACACTTTTATATCCTCTTCCTGTTCCAGGAGCATTTTTGTACCTTCCATAACGGTTGGATGATCGTCAACCAGTAAAATCTCAATCATGATCGAACCCTCCCTGGGTAAGAGTGGTGTGGCCCCCTCCTAAAAGTGATGGCAGTGAAATGGAAATGGTGAGCCCTTTATTAGGCAGGGAATGGAAGTCAATTTTCCCGTCCATACTGCGCACTCGCTCTTTCATTCCATATACCCCCATACTGCTAAAGGAGTCTTCTATCCCTTTTACATCCATTCCGATTCCATCATCTCGGTAGACCAATTTAATTCGATCGGGATAGCTCGCAAGTGTGATGTGAACTTCTGCTGCACCGGAATGCTTCGTGGCGTTCGCTAAAAGCTCTTGGACGATACGATATAAGCCAATTAACAGATCGTCCGTCAGCGTATGATAAAACTAGACCTTATCAAACTGAATAGAATAATTAGCCCGCAATTGAGTAAATTCAAATAACGCCTCTAAGGATGAAATGAGTCCTTCCTCTTTAAGCATAGGCGGCCGCAATTCATTGCACGTTATGCGTATTTGATAAATGACATCTAATAAGCCCTGCACAATTTGCTGCAGCTGTTCCCGCATCTGTGGGGGAATAAGTGGATCTGTCGATAGATGATCAAGCTTCCGATACCAGATAATCTGCTCTTGCAGCGCAGAATCATGCAAATCCTGAGATAAATGCTTTCTTTCATTTTCAGACAATTTAAATAATAGACGCAAAAGCCAAGCGGGAGCCATTTGATTAGAGGTGATCGTATCCAGCTCCTTCGTTAAATCTTCAATCAGCCGGAAATTGTCATATAAAACGTTAATATACCGGCTTACCGTCTTAAGCCACACTTTCTTTGATGAGAACGTTAAAGATTCAGGTTTTCCCCCAATGTAAAGTAAATAGTTTTTCCCGCTAATTTCACCAATTTTTAATACGTAGCCGTTTAATGTTTCGATAAGTTCGTTTACTGGAAGATTACTTATCGGAAGTGTTCCAATATCTCCCTGCAGTTCTTGTTGTAGATCAGAATTGCCGCTTTTTGTTATAAATGTCTTATCCTCCTGTACTTCAATGACACTGACATGTTTTATTTTAATCACGTTCTGCACTTCTTTTACAAAACGGCGATTAAGTTCAGATACCTTCATAATCCCAAAAAGATCATGCGAAAAGCGGTCCAGGCTTGTCTGTAAGCAGGAATAGCGTTCTTCACTTTCTCGAATTTTTTGTTCTGCGCGATTCCTTTCTTCTTCCATTTTTTTTTGTTTTGTTACATCCCGAATTAGCGAGAAACCAGCGTTTTTGCCCATGTATGAAATAGGCGTAACGATAGCCTCTACATCTATAACCGTTTGATCTTTGCGGATCATTTTAAGTTCAATAAGAGACGTACCGGTTTGCTGCTCGTATACTCCTTTCAAGTGGGAATTCGCCATTTTTTGAAAATCGGGGTGAATAAAATCAAAGATAGACCGTCCTATAATATCTTCTGCACTTGAAGCGCCAATAAATACAAGAGCAGCTGAATTAATATAAATACATTTATAATCATAATGAAAAATAATCGCTTCCGGTGAAAGTTCAACAAGAAGCCGGTTCAGCTCTTCACTTTCTTTCAATTCCTTTTCCATTCGTCCTTTTTCCGTCACGTCCCTTGCGACAGCTACAATACTTTCAACTTCCCCGTCATGATTAAGAACAGGCGTCGCCATGCATTCTACAAATACAGAATAGCCTTCCGCATGAACAAATCGAAATTGAAACAGCTGGTTGATTTTTTTCTCCGTCAAGTTAGAAAATATTTCTTGAACATAACTAAGATCTTCTGGGTCAATAAATTGAAATAGTGAAACACCCTCTACACCTTCACTATAAAATCCTGCTCCTTTTCTAAAAGCATAACGTATCGTTCCATCTGGTTCTAAGACGCCGTTTAAATCAGCTATGTTTTCAACAATGAATCGATTTTTGGCATCGCTCTCGACAAGTGCTGTTTCCATCTCTTTTCTTGAGGTGATATCAATAACAACTCCATCTAAACGGATGATCTTTCCAGACAGATCCATTGTTGGCGTAATCCTATTTTGAATCCATCGGATATGGCCATCGGCATGAATAATTCGATATTCACTAATACGCGAAATACCATTTCTGTTATCTCCTGATGAGGCTTCGAAAATGGATACATCATCAGGATGAATGATTGTTTTCCAAGATTCCCGATCTATAAATTGTTCCGATGGATACCCTGTAATCTTCTTCATCCCTTTTGACGTATAAGGTATTTTTTGAGACCGCCCATCATAACACCAAACCGCTACATCAATATTATTGAAAACAGTTTGCAATTGTTGTTTACTTTCCAACAACTCCTCGCTAAGCATTCCCAGCCTTTTTTGATTTTCCAAACTTCTCATTCTCCACATCATTGTTATCCCTATTAAAAATAATATACATATTGCAAAGTAGCCAAATTCGCTCATAGCACAATAATTCCGTCCAATCTTTATTAGATTTAAATATATCGGTTTAATGTTATAACATAGCGAAAAAGTAAAGCTATGTTTTTTCTTATTTATAGAGTTGGTAAATATTTCTGAAAGTGTCTTTCTTGGCAATTGTCCGTAGTAGAGTATTTAGCGGATGACCGATGAGTTCGTGCAGATTAAAATGCGTTTATAAACAAAAAAGCTGCGCCAGGATGGTCTTGCGCAGCTTTTCATTCTGTACTGTATCCTTGCATTTTTTTCAATCAGTATTTACTGTTTACTCCTGCAGGAGACCTTCTTTTTCTAAAAATTCACGTGCTGTTGCTTCAACACTTTTACTTTCCGCATTGACTTGATAGTTCATCGCACGCATTTCATCGTCGGTAATTTTGCCGGCGAGCTTATTCAACGATTCAACCAGCTCCGGGTATTCTTCTGCCGTTTCCTCCATTAAAAGAGGCGCGCCTTGGTATGGCGGGAATAAGTTTTGATCATCTTCTAAAACGGTTAAGTCATACACTTGCAGCTCACTGTCTGTTGAATATGCATCAATGAGGTTGATGTCTCCGCTTTGAAGCGCCTGATAGCGCAGCTTCGGCTCCATTGTGACGACAGATGGGAAATCAATGCCGTACGATTCTTGAATGCCGAGATAACCATCTTCCCTGTCTGAAAATTCAAGTGTAAAGCCAGCCTTAATCTGGCTTTCAATTTGCTTTACATCTGTAATCGTCTGAATGTCATTTTGCTCTGCTAAAGCGGTTGGAATCGCAAGCGCATATGTGTTATTGTATTGCATCGGCTCAAGCATGGTCATGTCAAATTGCTCGCTCATGCCGTCTCTCGCCTGCTCATACACAGCTCGGGAATCAGTGCTTTCGGCCGTTTCTTTTAAAAATTCCGAAATGGCAGTTCCCGTAAACTCCGGATATAGATCAATGCTGCCAGAATCAAGCGCGTTAAAGACAAATGACGTTTTGCCAAGTCCCGGCTTTAACTCAACCGAAAGATCCGTGTCCTGCTCAATCAACAATTTATACATGTTGATTAAAATTTCCGGCTCCGTGCCAAGTTTTGCTCCAATGACAATTTCTTTATCCTGCCTTCCGAAAAACGGTCCTACGATGACAAGCAGTGAGGCAGCAAGCAAAATGCCAAGCATCGCCCCCGCTTTTTTAAAGGAAAGGGTCTCAAATCGGCGTAATAGAATATCAAACGAAATCGCCAGCAGCGCAGCCGGAATCGCTCCAAGAACGATAAGCGCTGTATTGTTGCGGTCAATACCAAGTAAAATAATATCACCGAGACCGCCGGCGCCGATTAAGGCGGCAAGTGTCGCCGTGCCGACAATCAGCACCATGGCTGTTCGAATTCCCGCCATAATCACCGGCATTGCCAGTGGCAGCTCCACCTTCATAAGCCGGCGTTTTTGGTTCATCCCCATTCCCCGTGCCGCTTCAATTAAAGAAGGATCAACTTCTTTAATACCCGTGTATGTATTACGCAAAATCGGCAGCAATGCATAGACAACAAGCGCGATAATAGCGGGAACCTTTCCAATGCCGAAAAGAGGAATAAGCAAACCAAGCAGCGCCAAAGACGGGATCGTCTGCATAACGGCTGTAATCCCGATAATGCTTTCCGCCGCTTTTTGCTTTCTCGTTAAATAAATGCCAAGTGGAATCGCGATTAAAACCGCGAAAAAAAGAGCAATAAATGAAATTTGAATATGTTCAAGAAGTGCTGCGAGTAATTCTTCTTTCCGCTCGAAAAAAACGGTTGTCAGCCCATTCATGCCCGCACCTCCCCGGCAAGAAACTGAATAATAGTTTCCCTCGTCACGGAGCCGATTGGCTGTCCATTTTCTTCGATGATTAGGACGTCCGTTTCCGCTAACAGCTGGAGCGCTTCACTAATCGGTGCGCCTGCAGAAATCGTCCGTCCTTCTTTTAGTCCAATTGGAAATTGCACCACTACTTCTTTTACTTTTCTGCCTTCTATCCGGTCATGCGAACCAATAAAGCTTTTCACAAAATCATTCACCGGATGTTCGATAATTTCTTCGGGCGTACCGACCTGGACAACCTTGCCATCTTTCATTACACAAAGACGGTCACCGAGCTTGATGGCTTCTTTCATGTCATGTGTCACGAACACAATTGTTTTTTGAATTTTACGCTGCAGCTCTAAAAGGTCATCCTGCAGCTTTTCCCGGCTGATCGGGTCAAGCGCACTAAAGGGTTCATCCATTAAAATCACTTCCGGATCGGCTGCAAGCGCCCGGATAACGCCTATTCGCTGCTGCTGGCCTCCCGAGAGCTCAGACGGTTTCCGGTTTCGATAAACGGATGGTTCAAGGCCGACCATCTCAAGCAGCTCATCGACGCGGCGGCTGATTTTCGAGCGGTTCCACTTGCGCATCTCTGGAACGACCGCGATGTTTTCCGCAATCGTCATATGTGGAAACAGGGCGATTTGCTGCAGGACATAGCCGATGTTCCAGCGAAGTTCGTGAATATCAAATTCGCTGATTTTTTTTCCGTCAATCCGCAGCGTGCCGTCAGAAATTGGAATGAGCCGGTTGATCATTTTCAGCGTCGTCGTTTTCCCACAGCCGCTTGGTCCAATTAAAATGAAAAATTCTCCTTTTTTAATGATTAAGTCAAGTTGCTGGACCGCTTGGGTGCCATCCGGGTATTTCTTTTCCACCTGGTCAAACTGAATCATATTATCACACTCCATTCCTATCCCTTTTTACCCTTTTGAAATCACTCCTATGCTTATCTGGTACATTTTCGCGTCAAAAAGAACCACCTTATTTAAGTGGCTGCCATCAAGTCAATAATAGAACAATTCTAAACGAAGTGGAACTATAAGTCGGAATAAGCCTAATAAAAAAAATCAGCTTATAGACTCAGCCCATATTGTCGGCGGTCTATAAGCTTTTTAAAAATTTTAGTATTCGTCTTTTTCTTTTTTCATACTAATCACGTATGAACTTTTAAGTAATAGTTATTTTTCTTTTATTTTTTTAACACGTTGGTTTCTTTTAATACTTCTTCGTTTTCTTCCTTTTCTTTCAAATCATTAGGCGGTTTATCTTTCGAAAGGAACCAGCCCCCTACGCCGATCAGGAGAAGGACCGACCAAAAAAACATTTTCCATGTTGTTCCTTTTCCGAAGTCTTCTGATATAATGGCCAGCTCTGGATGAGATAAGGCATAAACGCCGAGTTTCACCCCTACCCACGCAACAACAAGAAACGCCGCTGTTTCGAGACCGGGCTTCCGGTCCAGCAAAATCACAAAATATCCGGCCGCAAATCTCATAATAACGAGTCCAATGATTCCACCGGCAAGTACGATCGCAAAATGACCGCCATCCAGCCCGCCGATTGTCGGCAGGTTTGTCCCCGGAAGCGTAATGGCTAATGCCACAGCGGCCAGAATCGCATCAACGGCAAATGCAATGTCCGCCAGCTCCACCTTGATAACAGTCATCCAAAAACCAGAACCCTTTTTGTCCTTTTCTTCTTTCTTTAAATGGCTTTTTAGCACAAACTTCTTTACTAAATGATAAAGAGCAATACCAAACAAATACAGGGCGCCAATTGCCTGCACCTGCCAAATGTGAACTAAATACGAAATAATAAACAAGGAGGCAAACCTAAAAATAAATGCTCCAGCAAGACCATAGAATAAAGCTTTCTTTCTTTGCGCGGGCGGTAAATGTTTCACCATTGTGGCAATAACAAGAGCGTTATCCGCAGCTAATATTCCTTCCAGTCCGATTAAAATGATCAGAACCCAGCCGTACTCCAATAATAAGCCAACATCCATCAAATCTTCTCCTTTCACCCGGTTTAACACCACTTTTATTAAACGTTAAAAGGGTTTCTTTAGCTGTTCAACCTTAATTCCAAGAAAATAAACAGACGTAACAGAAAATTTATCATCATAAAAATTACCGATTTATTTATGAACCAATAATAAATCGGTATTTTTTCTTTTGCAGGAATCTTTTCTAGTTCATCATTTAAATCTTATGAACTAAATTTCATAATTGCCTTAAGAGTTGTCCCCTTTTTAGAATCTGCGATAGCTTCATTAATAGTATCTAACGTGTAGTATTTGATTAATTTATCAAAAGGAAATACCCCTTGTTTATACAGCTCAATCAGCATCGGAATATACAATTGCGGAACGCTTTCCCCATCAAGAATCCATTTAGGTTTCTTTCAAACAGGATTGTATTCATATCCAATGTAACTTCAGTTCCTAATGCTGGAGCCCCAACTTGTACGACATGTCCCAGCACAGCAAGAGAGTCAACCGCGAAACGTGTATTCTCAGGACGGCCGCTAGCTTCAACGGCATTATTGACACCTTTGCCAGTAATGCTCATGATTGTTTCCACAACATTTTGTTCCTTTGCGTTGATGGTATGAGTTGCACCTAATTCTTTTGCTAATTCAAGGCGGTTATCTTGAATATCAATCGCAATAATTATGCCGCAATGAGATACTTTAGCGGCCATAACTGCACCTAAGCCAACTGCACCAATTCCAAAAACAGCAATACTGGAACCAGGATCAGGCTTTAAATTATTTAGTACAGCACCGCTTCCTGTCTGAATACCGCAGCCGAGTGGTCCGAGCATTTCAAGAGGAACATCTTTTTGCACCTTTACAACATTTCGTTGATTTGCTACGCAATAATAGGAGAAGCTTGACTGGCCAAAAAAGTTAGAAAGTTCTTGACCATCCTTGTGTAAACGAGACGTGCCATCTGCCATTTTGCCAGTAAAATTTAAATCATAAAATACTTCGCATGCATACGGTTTTCCTTTTAAACAGTTCGGATAGCCGCCACAAGAACTATACGATAAAACTACGTGATCACCAGGCTGAATCGTTGTTACACCCATGCCTACTTTTTCCACTACCCCAGAACCTTCATGTCCCAGCACTGCAGGAAGTGGCACTAGGTAAGCTTAATTTTGTGCAAGAACATCTGTATGACAAATTCCCGACGCAACAAGGCGGACTAAAACCTCACCTGGTTTAGGGTCATCGATTGAAATTTCTGTAATTTGAAATGGTTCACCTTTTCCAAATGTAACGGCTGCTTTTGATTGCATATCGATACTTCCCAGTTAATGAAAAACGTTTCATAATTAAGATAACCGTCCTAGTTTTTTTCATACAATCTTTTGTAAACCTTACTTGTCATTCCGCTGTATGGATTTTAAAAGAAGGAGTATCTTCTATAAAGTCGAATAAGTTAATAATTCAGTTTAGGAGGGTATGCACTTGAAAGTACCAACGAAACCATGGACATTGTTGTATAAAATACAACAGGAGGTACTTCCGGACACTCGTCATTATTTAAACGAGTGGAAGGTGAAGGCAGACAAAATCCCGGATGACGAATTACGAAAACAAGCTCTTTCCAGCATTAAAGAAAAGACTTTCCACTGTGAAGGCGGGGCTGTTTATGGACTGCTTGCTGGACAAGAGCGCAAAAACATTATTCGATTTATTGTGGCCTATCAAACGATCAGTGATTACTTGGATAATCTTTGTGATAGGAGTACCTCTTTGGAAGAAAGGGATTTCCGGATGCTTCATCAGTCTATGCAGCACGCCTTAACCCCTGGAGAAGAACCGGTAAATTATTATCGATATCGGCAAAATCAAGATGATGGCGGGTATTTGGCTTCTCTTGTGTTAACCTGTCAAAATATTTTAAAAGACCTTCCTGGATTTCGAAGTGCTCAAGATTCAATGCATCAATTAGCAAGGTATTATTGTGACTTACAGGTTTTCAAACACGTCGAAAAAAATAAACGTGTTGAATTATTAGAAAATTGGTTTGCGCGGCACAAGCAGGAAGTATCTGCAATGACTTGGTATGAGTTTTCAGCCTGTGCAGGTTCTACATTAGGCATTTTTTGTTTGGCTGCCTACACCTCAAATTCTTTGAAAACCGAAGAAGTGAACACAATAAAAAATGGATATTTCCCTTGGGTTCAGGGGCTCCATATTATGCTGGATTATTTCATTGATCAAGAAGAGGATCGGAAAGAGAATGATTTAAATTTTATCTTCTACTACGAAAATGAAGAAAAGATGGTACAAAGAATCAAATATTTCAAAGAAAAAGCCGAGTTAAGTATTCGCAATTTGCCGGATTGGAAATTTCATCAACTTATTAACAAAGGTCTTATCGCCATTTATCTAGCTGATAAGAAAGTTCAAGAAGATAAGAAACTAAAACGAACCGCCAAACGATTTATCCGCTTTGGCGGTTTATCTACTCTATTTTTCTATCTAAATAAACGTGTGTATCGCCAAGCGTAAGCGGAAATAGTTTTGCTCATGAACCGTGAACGCCCGCTGTTCAATCACGCCTTTATTCAAAATGAAAGGCAGCTCTACGTGGTGTAAAGCTGCCGAATAACTCTTTTTTAATAATTTTATTTCTTCAAATGATAAGAGACTTATGCATATAAATCATGCTTGATATCGCTTAATTTCCATCATTACACCAAGTGAGCGCCGCCATCAATGAGAACAACAGAGCCTGTTGTAAATCCATTTTTGGCCAAGTAAACATATGATTCTGCAATGTCTTCAGATGTTGCGACACGTCCTACTGGCAACTGCTGCGCGATCCCAGTAAACAATTCCCCACGCTGTTCTGCCGGCATACCGGCGTAAAGAGGTGTGTCTACAATTCCAGGTGAAACAACATTTACTCGTGTCGGAGCCAAATCCACTGCAAGGCCACGTACCAATCCTTCAATACCTGAATTAATAGCTGCTAAGGTAGAAGCACCAACAGGAGGCCGTTTGCCGTAAACACCTGATGTTAACGTAATAGATCCTCCAGTATTCAAAAACGGGATTGCTGCATGAACGGTAATATATTGTCCCCAGAACTTGCTGTCAAAAGCAGCTTTTGCATCTTTAACAGGCAAATCGCTGAATGAACCCATTGCGCCCTCTCCCGCCGTAATCACCAAGTGATCAAATTTCCCAACCTTGTTGAAAAATTGGGCTGCTTTCTCTTCACTGCGAAAATCAATTTCATATGCTTCAACATCTCCATCCAGCGCACTTTTTGCCTCAGATAGTTTTGAAGCAGATCTGCTTGCGATAATAACCTGTGCTGATTCATCAAGAAAGGCCTTCGCGGCAGCTAATCCAATACCAGAAGTACCTCCAACAACAACTACACGTTTTGCACTCAATGACATAGAAATTATCCCCTTTTATGTTTTCGTTAGTTTTACCATGTTACCTGCCTGCATACTTAAAATAAAATTTCTTTTTCAAACTACATCTTACTCTTCATCTTTCTCTCATGAAAGTAAAATGCACCTGACACATCATATCCTCATCAGTTTCAGAAAACGATAGGCCAAATTCCTCTTCGAATTCTCACAAAAGAACACGTCCAGTAATGGTACTCAACCCCATCCTCATACATATAGCGGCAATACGAGCGCTTAAATTTGGATTAGAAAAGGACTGTCTGAAAAAATAGACAGTCCTTTTTGTGTAAAAGTAATATATGGTAAGTGTTCCTTTCAATTAATTAAAACAATTAATCCAAGAAAATTACTAGTATGTTTATTTTAGTTTGAAGCCAGATACTGTTTGATTCAAATCCTCAGCAAGACTTGCAAGGGACTGGGTTGTTGCCGCCGTTTCTTCACTGGCTGCAGCTGCTTCTTCACTGGCGCCAGCAATACTTTCAATCGCACGCATTACATTCCCTGTTTGAGCAGACTGCTGCTCACTGGCTGCTGCAATGCTCTCAATAGAACGCATCACTTCACTTGACTGGGCGGACTGCTGTTCACTGGCTGCTGCAATTTCATTTATCTTTGTAACGGACTCGCGAACCATCTCAGAAATATAGTCGAATGCTTTCTCCGTCTCATTCGTTGCACTTACCCCGTCATTCACATATATAACACTTTGTTTCGTATTACTTTGAATTTCTTTAATAATATCCGTTATTTCTTTTGTCGCCGTACTGCTCTGTTCTGCTAATTTTCGAACTTCATCTGCTACTACGGCAAATCCCTTTCCTTGCTCTCCTGCACGTGCCGCTTCAATCGCCGCATTTAGGGCTAATAGGTTCGTTTGATTCGCGATTCCGCTAATAACGGTGATAATCTGACCAATTTTCTCTGCATCTTCCTCAAGAAGGCTCATTTGAGCACTTACTTGATTCATGCCATCCATAGATGTTTTAACAATTTTCCCTGCCTCATTTGAGACTTGAAGCATTCCTTCTGAAAGATTTGATGTTTCTTCTGCGCTTTTCGAGATGGAATTAATGGCCTCGTTTAACTCATTAAATTGTTCTTTCATTACATGGGTATCATTGGCTTGACTTTCTGTGCTATTGGCAATGTCCCGGAATAATTCTGTGATGGTCTGCGCGTCATTGGCTTGATTAGAGGCACTGCCTGCGATTTCCTCGGTCGTAGCTGAAATTTCTTGTGAGGATGCAGCCACATTTTCAGATGATACAATAATACTTCCAACTGTTTTTCTCAAACTCATGATCATGTTGTTGACTGAAACTGCTAATAGTCCTACTTCATCTTTTGTATGAATGTCTGTTGTTTTCGTTAAATCACCTTTGGACACATTCTCCACTAATGCCACAACATTCTTTAATGGTTTTGAAATGATACGGGCGATAGAATATCCGAATCCAATACTAAATAATACCGCCAAAACAATGACTATTATTGTTATTGTACGAGCAGAATGTGCTAATGCGTCCGCTTCTGCATTTGATTTTTCGCCAAGCTCTATATTTAATTGGATTAATCCCTTTAAAGTAGCCTGTACGTTATCACCAGCTGCTTTAAACGTAGGCGCTAATGCAAGATAAGCTTCCGTATCATTCGCGTAAGCATACCCTTTTGCTTCGTCTAAATAGCCATAGTATTCTTCTAATGCGGGATGTAATTGATCAAGCAGCTGTTGTTCAGATTCTACCACATATGTATTTTCAAACTTTTCAATACTGGTATCAATTTCTGCTTGAATTTCCTTCAATCTATCCTCCAACTCTTTCTTTTCCTCAGGTGTTTTTGCTACAAACACCATATCGCGAATATTAACACGAATACGCTGATAATTCGTTTCAGTACTCCCCAAATCACTGATTGGGACAACCCGTTCATCATACATGAAAGTAAGCTGTTCATTCACTTTCCCTAAGTTTGTTAAACCAAAGATACCCACTAACCCGACGATAATCGCCATAATTGCAAACGCTGATACTAATTTCACCGACGTTTTTAAATTGTAAAACCAATTCAAAATTGTGCACCTCATTCTTTTTTTGTTATCATATTTATTTATCGACAAATTTCGCATCATTGTTAGCATTTATTTGGCTGGACATAAAAAGTTCATACTATTTGACATTTTGATAAAACAGGCATAATATCGGTATATCGTTATTTGCCGATATGTAAATATTATCATATGGTTAGTTTAAAATCTCTGGACATACTGAAGAAAGAAGGGTGCTGACAATTTTGAAACAGGAATTACATGCGATGAATGACGAAAAAGCAGTTGAAATCTTTAAAGCACTTTCTAATCAGACAAGATTAAATATCCTCCAAATGCTTAAAAATGCGGAAACAAACTTTTCAGCGCAGGCACATGTGATTAAAGAGGCAGATTTTGAAGGCGGCGTTTGTGTGAGCGATATTCATAAAAAAACAGGCACCTCCCAGTCCACAACTTCCCAATACTTATCCATCCTTCTGCAGAGCGGGTTACTGGAAACGAAAAGAATCGGGCAATGGACGTATTATCGAAGAAATGAAGAAATGATTAAACAATTCAGCCAATACATCGGTTTAAATCTATAACACACGGCGAAGGAGGAACCAAATGAGCTTATTAGAACATGGTGCCTATCAAAGAATGTACCAAAAGAACAAAATGACACTTGGCTTTGTCCTGCCGACTGCAAAAATGAGCAAGATGCCTATTATGGAAAATCAATTGAATCTGGCCCGTAAAATTGAAGACTTTGGATTTTCAGCACTTTGGCTGCGGGATGTGACGATGCAGAACCTTATGATTGATGATAATGGCCAAATGTATGATATCTGGATTTATTTAACGTATCTGGCTGCACAAACAAAACAAATCGCATTAGGTACAGCAAGCGTCGTCCTTCCCCTTCGCCATCCTGTACGAGTCGCAAAGGAAGCCGTCTCCATTGATCGATTGTTTCCTGAACGTCTCATCATGGGGGTCGCTTCTGGCGACCGGGAAAAAGATTTCTTCGCTCTTGGTGTATCAAAAGAAAAAAGCGGCGTTATATTTAATGAGAATTACACTACTCTTGATCGATTACTCCATGAAGAAAGCCCGACCATCCATTCGGGGTCAGGCGTCATTGACGGCAGAGAGATGAGAATGTTTCCGAAGCCTTACTCTTCTATTCCGGTCATGCCGACAGGCTTCAGCAGCCAGTCGATTGAGTGGATTGCTGAACATGGGGATGGATGGATTCAATATCCTAGAGACATTAAGCAGCAAGCAAGGCTGATTCAGGATTATCGTGGATTGACAAATGTAAAAGCACCAGGAAAATTTAAGCCTTTTACGCAGACTTTATTTATCGACTTATCGGAAAATCCCGATAAACAACCGGTGAAAATCCCACTGGGTTTCCATCTTGGACGCAACTATTTAATCGAACTGCTTCAGGACTTTCAGACAATAGGTGTTAATCATCTGGCATTCGTCTTGTACTTTGCCCAGCGTCCGGCTGAGGATATTATTCAGGAGCTTGGTGAGGACGTTTTACCTTACTTCCCCACACATAAACATGCGGCAAAAGAGCAAAAGTAAGGAGAAAGATGAAGTGTTGAAAATTATATATGTTTTAGGAAAGGATATCTTTATTTATGGCTGATTTAGTAAAAACACCGCTTTCTGTACTTGATCCATCTCCCATTATAGCAGGAGGTTCTGCTGAGCTGTCCCTTCATAATACCCTTGATTTAGCTAAGAAAGCAGAAAAATGGGGGTACAAGCGGTTTTGGTTGGCTGAGCATCACAATTGGGTGGGAATGGCCAGTTCTGCTTCGCCGGTTGTCATTGGAAGAGTAGCATCTGTAACCGAAAAAATGCGTATTGGTTCCGGTGCAATGCTGCTTTCTCACTACTCTCCATTGTCGGTGGCCGAACAATTCGGGACGCTAGAAGCCTTTTTTCCCGGACGGATTGATCTTGGCTTAGGCCGCGCGCCAGGCACCGATGCCTACACAGCCCAAGTATTGCGTCCACGTGCTGCCAGAGAACCGGAATTTGCAGAGCGTCTTCAAGAACTGACCGCTTACTTATACGGTTCAGGAACATCATTGGCTAATGGATCACACACATTCCATGCGATTCCTGGCGAGAATAGCGAAGTGCCGATTTGGCTGTTGGGCTCAGGGCTTTACAGCGCCCAACTGGCTGGGAAACTTGGGCTGCCGTTTTCTTTTGCCGGCCATTTTGCTCCAGGCAATATGATGGAAGCACTGGCCGTTTACCGGAAGCATTTCCGCCCGTCCGAAGTGCTTGATAAACCATATGTACTTTTATCTGTTCAAGTAGTTGCAGCAGATGAGGAGAAAGAAGCGCAGAGGCTTGCCACCTCCATGTATCAAAAATTTTTATTGTTAACCCGTGGGCAGCCTGCACCATTGCAGCCTCCTGTGGACAGCATGGAGACAATTTGGAGTGAGCGTGAGCGCGAAGCAGTAGAAGAACAGCTTTTCACGTCCCTCATTGGCGATCCATCTGGTATTAAACAACAATTATCAGAGTTGATTGAAAAAACGGAAGCAGACGAAATAATGGCCCACACCGAAATTTTTGATCACCAGGCCCGGCTGCGCTCTTATGAAATTTTGGCTAAAGCTGCAAACTACTAAAAGGTTGAACGTAGCGGCAAAGAAGTTGTTTAAGAAAAATAAAAGAGACAAAAAAATTTCCTTTAGCTTGTATTATAAATAGAAAGAAGTTGAAACTATGTCTGGCTCTAAAAACACAAAACAACTACGCGATATTAAATATTCAGTATTGGATCTTTCGCCGATTGTAGTCGGTGGTACTCCCGCCATTTCGTTTCAAAACACGCTGGATCTTGCCCAGCATGCTGAAAAATGGGGCTTTAACCGGTACTGGCTCGCTGAACATCACAATATGCCCTTCATTGCCAGTTCGGCCACTTCTATCGTAATCGGTCATGTGGCAGCCGCCACATCAAAAATCAGGGTTGGTTCTGGCGGGATTATGCTGCCAAATCATGCTCCCCTCGTCATCGCCGAGCAGTTTGGGACACTCGAATCACTGTTTCCAGGACGTATCGATCTCGGCCTTGGCCGTGCGCCGGGCACTGACCAGCGTACCGCACAGGCTTTGCGGCGTAACCTTGGAAGTAATGGTGAGGATTTTCCGGAACAATTGATGGAACTTCTCGCCTATTTTGACCCGTCTTTGGCGGCAGGAAAAATGCATGTACGAGCTATTCCTGGAGAAGGTCTGAATATTCCAGTCTGGCTGCTCGGTTCAAGCGGATTCAGCGCACAGCTGGCTGGCCAGCTCGGTCTGCCATTCGCCTTTGCCAGCCACTTCTCTCCTAACAACACACTGGGAGCTCTGGATTTATACCGTCGTTCTTTCCAGCCTTCGAATATTCTTGACAAACCGTATGCAATGGTTGGGGTTAACGTCATTGCCGCAGATACGGATGCGGAAGCAAAACTATTGGCCACTACCCTGCAGCAGCAATTTTTAAACTTGAGCCAAGGGAATGAAGTGCCGTTGCAGCCACCTGTAGAAAATTTGGAAGATCATTGGAGCAAATATCAAATCGACGCTTTGCAGCATCAGCTGGGCTCTTCCATCGTTGGCAGCCCCGAAACCGTGAAAGAAAAAATGCAGGCGTTTTTAGATGATACCCAGGCGGACGAAATGATGGTCATCGGTCAAATTTTTGATCATCAGGCGCGTCTTCGTTCTTATGAAATTGTGGCCGATATTACAAAATAAAAAACACCAACTTGCAACAACTGGATTATTCATTAATTAAGTACGCTGCACACGTTGTTTATATGTGGAAAACGTGTGCAGCGTACTATACCAAAAGGAGATTTAACAATGAATTCTAAATATGAACCAGCTTTTAAACCTTTTACATTCCCTTCTGGAGTCGAAATTAAAAATCGTATAGTGATGGCACCGATGACGAACACTGCTGCCTACGATAACGGAGAAGTGTCAGATGAAGAGCTCGCTTATTATCGCGCGCGTTCTGGCGGCGTTGGTACTGTTATCACTGCCTGCACGTATGTAAAAAGAAACGGCCAAGGATTCCCGGGTGAATTTGGAGCAGATTCTGACGAATTGATCCCGAGTCTAAAACGATTAGCAACAACCATTCAAGAAGAAGGCGCTAAAGCCATTTTGCAAATTTTTCATGGCGGGAGAATGTGTCCGCCTGAACTTTTACCGGATGGCCAGCCTATTAGCCCGAGTGCAGTAGCAGCAGAACGTGATGACGCTATGGTACCTCGCGAGATGACAGCTGAAGAAATTGCGGAAATGGTGCAAGCCTTTGGAGAAACGACTCGCAGAGCAATTGAAGCGGGATTTGATGGAGTTGAAATTCACGGAGCGAATACTTACTTGCTTCAGCAGTTCTTTTCCCCGCATTCAAACCGAAGAACAGATAAATGGGGAGGCACACTTGAAAAGCGTTTGGCTTTCCCGTTGGCAGTTGTAGAGGCAGTGAAAAAAGCCGTTGCTGACCACGCTGAAAAACCTTTTATTGTTGGTTACCGTTTGTCCCCTGAAGAAAGAGAAAATCCTGGTATCACCATGGAAGATACATTGGTATTAGTGGATAAGTTAGCTGACCAACAATTGGATTATCTTCACATTTCCGTTGGCGCGTTTTGGAACGGATCCATCCGTGATACAAATGACAAAACATCTCGTGTCGTAATGATTCAAGAGCGTGTAGGAGACCGTGTTCCAGTAATCGGTGTCGGCATGCTGCACACACCAGAGGATGTACTCGCAGCACTGGATACGGGCGTACCATTAATTGCGTTAGGCCGCGCCTTAATTATGGAGCCTAAGTGGATACAAAAGGTAGAAAAAGGTCAGGAAGAAACAATTCGTACCACTTTACCGAAAGAAGATCAAAAAGAATTGGTCCTTTCGGATGAAATGATGGAGTACTATCAAAGTATCCCGGGCTGGATTCCGGTCGTGTAATTGAAAAACCCGAAATTTTGGCCTTTTGAGCCAAAATTTTGGGTTTTTTCTTTGTTAATTTACCATTACCTGACTACAATAAACGGAGTAAATATGCCGCTGTCATGCCCCTATCCCTCCTGCTTTTCCTTGTCTTTAGACGTATTCAAATGCTTCCTTAAACCAGCCTGTAACGCAATAACGATTCCTCCAAGCGTATCTGCTATTAAATCCAGCATGGTATCTTTATTCCCGCCGCCTTGCAAAGTCATTCCGAAAAATTGATCCATGCTAAATTCATAAATCTCCCACACAACGCCGCCTAATACGGCAAAAGAAAGAGTAAATAGAAAGACAAACCAAGATGAGATCTCTTTGCCCGCTCTTCTATGAACAAAGCGCTCATACAAAGCAATACCTGCAAATGCAAGAAGGACTCCGCTCATGACGTGCAAAAAGAAATCCCACCAGCCAAGCCCGTACCATCCTAAAATCGATCCAAAATATTGTGAACCCAAGAGAAACAAAAAATAAAAAACGATAAGGGGCAAATTAAATTGGAGCCTGATAAAAAGCGCCAAAAGGAGAGGAATTGCTCCACATACAACGCCGCCTGCTGCAACAAGAGCCTTTTTATGATCACCATTGGCGTAGTAAAAAAAAGCTAATACAGCCATGAAAAGAACGTATGCAGCACTAAGGAAAATAACTATCCTGCTTTTCATCTGTTCGCCTTCCCCTCTTATTTCTCATACCTTTTGTTTTTGACTGCTTGCATAAATTGCTGCCAGAAGGCCCCCTGCTATTCCAAAAAGCAGGTCACCCATAGTGTCTGTATTTCCGCCTTTTTGCATAGTGCGGGTAACCGTCTGGTCTCCTGCGAATTCATAGATCTCCCAAAGGGCATTCGCAAATGTTCCGAGCGAAAGGACAAAAAGAAAAAGAATCCAGCATGACACATCTTTTCGTACCTCTGGCGGGATGAAAAGCTTATAAAGCGCAATCCCAATAAACCCCGTGAAGAGTCCCGCATAAAAATGAAGGGCCATATCCCACCATTTGAACGTGACGTAAAAATGCAAAGTGGCGCCCAAAAAAGTCGCACAAAAAAGGAAAACATAATACCCCATAATGATAGGAATATTAAATGGATTATTTTTTAAAAATAACAACATCATGGGCAAAGCACTAACAATGATTCCTCCAATTGCTACACGACGGCCGGAGTCATTATCATGCATGATATGAATGATCAACGCAACAGTCATTAGCAGAACAAATATCGCGCCTAGAATTATGATTAATTTACGTTTCAACCCATCACCTCATTTATAAATTTCATACTCATTATGTCCCTTCTAAAAAAGGGGCAATCATAAGAAAGGAAATCAGGGAATGATGAAGCATGAAATCCGGCATAAACCAAATGTTGGACGCTAAAAAAATAATGAAAGCGCGAATAGTATCTTAACAGTGTGTTCTTTTTAAAACATCGATTGCATATAACTATTTATTACTTTAAAACACCATTCCAATATGTATGATTTTACTTATAACAGCCCATACTAAACCAAAATACATTAATCTCCAGTTATTTGATCGATCAGCTTATTATTGAAGGGGAAAATTAACTTAACCTAATGCGGAGTTTTAATTCTGAAAATTCCAAAAAAATTGGGGAGATGAAATATGGCTGCAATCCTAGAAAAGCCCATTTACAAAAAAATTTTAGAAAAAGCCTCTAACGACCCGTTTCTCGTTACTTTCTGGGACGGAGAAGAAAAAGCTTTCAATAAAGGGGAACCTGCCTTTCGACTGATTTTCAAAAAACCGCTGAACACAAAAAAATTAGTAAGCGACACGACGTTGGCACTTGCTGAAGCTTACATGTCCGGTGAATTGGTCATCGAGGGGAACATAGAGAAAATTATTGAATCTATTTTCAGTAATAAAGATAGTTTCTTAAACCAGCATAAAGTCCTTGGAAAGATATCCAAAATCAAATCAAACACGGTGAAGAAGTCAAAAGAAGACATTTCTTATCATTATGATTTAGGTAATGATTTTTATCGTTTATGGCTTGATGAGACTATGAGTTACTCATGCGCTTATTTTAAAACAAAAGAAGACACCTTATATGAAGCTCAAATGAACAAAATTCACCATACATTAAAGAAATTAAATCTAAAACCCGGCCAGACATTACTTGATATTGGATGCGGATGGGGATATTTGATTATCGAAGCGGCTAAATTCTATCAGGTGAAGGCCGTGGGGATTACATTGAGCGAGGAGCAATACCTGGAAACAAAAAAGCGTATTGAGGAAAATGGACTTGTCGGCCAGGTAGAAGTACGTCTTGTCGATTATCGTGAATTAAGGAAGGAAAAAATGATGTTTGACCGGATTGTCAGTGTTGGCATGCTTGAGCATGTTGGACAAGCAAATATCCCTATTTTTATGGATGAAGTTGATAAGCTGTTAAAAGAAAAAGGGATAGCGCTGATTCACTGTATTACGGGCCTATTTGAGACAGAGGTAAATACATTTTTGGGGAAATACATTTTTCCCGGCGGATATATCCCTTCCGTAAGAGAACTGATCAATCACATGTCACTTCATAATTTTCGAATCATCGACCTTGAAAGCCTCCGTCTGCATTATTATCGGACACTTCAACACTGGATTATGAATTTTGAAAAGAATATCGATAAAGTCGAAAAAAAATTCGATGACCGTTTTATCCGCATGTGGCGCCTTTATTTAAATGCATGCGCAGCCAATTTTCACATCGGAAACTCAGATTTGCATCAATTCCTCATTAGCAAAGGAGTGAATAATGAATTACCGACGACAAGGGATTATCTATATCTTTTATAACCTTCTTCTACACCATTAGGAGGATTCTTCTCTCAAGAAGGAAAAGAATAAAAGAGCCGATTAGAAGCCGTAAAATAAATCAAGCCCTATCCGCATTAGATAGGGCTTGATCTATTCTGAAAATATAAACGTTCAAGGATAGTAACGGATCAAAATTAAATGCAGTTTTCATTTGCTAGCAACAAAAAGAACGAAAAATTATTTCTGTTCTTCGTATCGGCCCCACCTACGCCGGATACCTTGAAGGCCACTCATGCCATCCCACCCAGTATTACAATTTTTATTGCTATATTGCTTTTATACCCCGCACATTTCTTTAAAAACCAAGATACTTGCTTTTTAATTCTTTGTATTTATTTTTAATGTTTCATTGTAGTTCTTTCGTTTCAAATCTCTTGCAGTTTTTAATACCAACACATTTTTTGCTGATTGGAAAAATGATGACGGCATTCATATAAGCCCTTATTAAAAACAAGATACTGTTCAGTTGAATAAATCCCCTTCACGTCCAGCAAGCTTTTTTTCAAAGCTAAAAAAGTCGGCTCATTAAACCAACCTTTTTTGATTATTATTGATCGTTTTAAGGTTCTTTTTGCTTTCAATGATTTTGTTTATCCGAATTCGTTTAGTGGGATTTGAAATTTAGGGTGATTTTGCAGCAATTGCCCTACTGTAACAAATTTATATCCCCTTTCTTTTAGTTCAGGTAATAAAACCTTCAATGCTTTGACTGTTTGAGTCCGATTGCCGCCAGAATCGTGGAATAAAATAATGTCACCGTTTCGAACGTCTGAAAGCACCTGGTTTACGATGGTATCCACCCCTGGATTGGACCAATCTTTTGTATCCTGGTGCCACGACCATAAAATGATCGTGTAATTTTGTTTCTTTAACGCATCAATTATTCCTTTATTTACAGCGCCCCCAGGTGGTCGAAATAATTTCACGTTGTAGCTTTCTTGGAAATTCATTAACTTTTCTGTCTTGTCGATCTCATTTAATAATGTTGATTGTGAGATATTGTAAAAACTCGGATGCGTATAGGTATGATTTCCAATTTCATGACCCTCTCGTACTTCACGCTGGACAATTTCTGTATATTTTTTTACGCGGTGCCCTAATAAAAAAAAGGTAGCGTGAGCGTTATTATTCTTTAATACGTCTAAAATTTGCGGTGTGTAAATAGGGTCTGGTCCATCATCAAAGGTAATTGCTACAATCTTTTCCTTTGTTGGTATGTCCCAAATAACATCACCTTTTTCCTCATAGTAAGGCCGGTCCAGCACTTGTCCATTAGCAGGAGAAGGAAAGAAAATCTGGAATAACTGCAGAGAAAATAAACAGATAGCTAAAACATCTTGTTTCCAAAGCATAAAACACCTCGTTCTTATGAAAAATGTAGTACTTGGGTTTATTATTTATTAATTCCCCATTCTTATACCGTTACAAATATAGAAATATTTTTAATCAAAGAAAAAAGAGGCCGTTAAAGTACCGGCCCCCTTCAGCTTATAGACAAAGCCTCCATTTTAAGGAATTCATTCAATGTCAACAAATCGTCGCTTTCCTTTTTTAAGGACAACTTTTAATAATCCATCTCGGCAAGTCGCTTTCGGAGCCTCATCTGTGACAGGAAACGGCAATTGAATGATTCTTTCCATTTTTCCCGCTGCTCGTTTTTTATAATACTGGATATTTTCATCCTTTTTTACTTCTGTTGTTACGTCATTTTCTACAAGAATCCTTAATCGATCATTGCGTAAAATTTCTACCTGAATTTGATCTCTCTTGCAGCCTGGAAGTTCTGCTTCAATCACAACGTCATTGGCTGTTTCATGGACATTAACAGAAAAAGAATCTCGGCTAAGAAAATCATCGAAATGTCGAAATGGTTCGTCAAAAAAAGAATCAAAAGTCTTGATAAAATGATTAAAAGATCCATCAAATAGGCTTGGAAGGTTATTTTTATCAGGTTTCATCAGGTACTTTCTCCCCTTTCTTAAGGTTTTCTTTATAAAGTATGCAAAACCGATAAAATTGTCCCCGCGATTGCAACATTCTCACAGCACCTTGGCTTCCCACCCTGTGCAGCTTCCTCATGCTGGAGACACACATAGTGAGGAGGATCCTGCCCCGGCAAGTTCTCAAGATGATGATTCTCCTTCTAACTAAGACAATGAATTCAAAAGAGACACCGTTCATTAATTCGAACGGTGTCTTGCATTTTGAGAAACTCGAAATTTTCGTCAGAAGATAAACAAGACAACAATCAGAAAGCGCTTTTTCATATATAAGTATAGTTGTCTATACCAATTGAAGAATATTTCAAATTAAAACCTCGAATATTTTTTAAAAACCATCAAATATTGGTATAGACAACTAGTTTTTATTCCTTTAAACTGTTTATACTAAAAGAAAATAAGAGGTGCGTTACAATGAATGATTATGTAATTGAAGGCGGCTCGGTTTATGCGGAAAATGTGGTGTTCAAACCCGGTTTTATCCGTATAACGGATGGCAAAATTGCCGCAGTGGGACCCATTTCACAAAGTCCACAGCATGAATCGATTGAAGTTATAACCGTTTCGGATGAAGCGCTCGTTTTGCCCGGGGCTATTGATATTCATATTCACGGTGCAGCGGGCGCGGACGTGATAGATGCGTCCCTTGATTCTCTGCATAAAATGGCGGCTTATCTCCCTTCAGAAGGAACGACCACTTTTCTAGCGACGACCATGACACAGCAAATAGAAGCCATTGAAAAAGCACTCAGCTGCATTGCTGCTTATGAGCAGACACCGGGAACAGCAGAGATTGCCGGTATTCATTTAGAGGGTCCGTTTATTTCAAAAAAACACCCCGGCGCGCAGCCGCGCGATGCTATATTAAAACCAGATGTGTCTCTTTTCAAAAGATGGCACCTACTCTCAGGAGAAAAAATCAGGCTGGTCACATTGGCACCCGAGGAACAAAATGGCTTAGAACTTGTATCATTTTTAGCCCAGTTACATATTACCGCTTCGGCCGGCCATACAGATTCAACATTTGCCCAGCTTAATGAAGCCGCAAAAGTCGGTTTAACACATATTACGCATCTATATAACGGAATGCGTGGCATGCACCACCGTGAACCAGGCACTGCCGGCGGCGCTTTGCTCCATAATGGGCTGTATACGGAGATGATTGTGGACGGCATTCATATTCACCCGCATATGGTCCGGCTTGCATTTAGCCAAAAAACGGCCAATCGTACCATTCTTATTACGGATTCCATGCGCGCAAAAGGCTTGCCGGATGGGGAGTATGAATTAGGCGGCCAGGCGGTCAGCGTCACGAATGGAAAAGCCGTTCTTCGTGATGGCACACTCGCCGGCAGTACATTATCGATGCAAAAAGCCATTCAAAACATGAGAAAATTCACAGATTGCACTATGCAGGACATTATAAAAATGACCGCAGAAAACCCTGCGAAGCAAGCCAATCTATATGACCGCAAAGGCAGCATCACGATCGGAAAAGATGCGGACATTGTTATTTACGACAAGGAGTTCCGTGTCCAAAAAACGATTTGCCGCGGCATGATCGCTTTTCAAAAGGAGACAAAATGATGGAGATTATTCAAGTGTCTAACTACGAAGAAATGAGCAAAAGAGCCGCTGAATTTTTATTAAAAAAGATAGAGAAGAACCCAAGCCTCGCCCTTGGCCTGGCAACCGGCTCCACGCCAAAAGGATTGTATGAACAATTAATTCTCGACCGCAAGGAACATGGAACATCTTATGAGCATGTTACAACGATCAATTTAGATGAATACATCTGCCTGCCTGCTTCAAATCCGAACAGCTACCACTCGTTTATGAAAGAAAACCTTTTTCGCCATCTGAATATTCCTTTATCAAATAGCTATCTTCCAAATGGAGAAGCAGCAGACTTACAAAAAGAATGTACACGCTACGAATCCATCATTGATGAAAAAGGCATTGACGTACAGGTTCTCGGGATCGGACAAAATGGGCATATCGGATTTAATGAACCCGGCACCTCTTTTAATCAAACGACTCATATTACAACATTAGCCCAGTCAACCCGCCAAGCGAATGCCCGGTTCTTCCAATCGATTGAAGAGGTACCAAAGCAGGCGATCACAATGGGCATTGCTTCTATTATGAAAAGCAGCGAGATTTTGCTGCTGGCTTCCGGCGCAAAAAAAGCAGAAGCAGTCCATCAGTTATTGTCAGGGAAAATTTCGGAAGACTTTCCTGCGTCCGTGTTGCATCATCACCCCCATGTTACAATAATAGCAGATGATGAAGCGCTCTCAATAGTTACGTGAAAGGAAGAACACGATGATTGATAAACACTCGCCTATGCCGATTTATTTTCAGCTGGAGCATTCTATCCGCCAGCAAATTGAAAACGGTGAACTGACACCGGGCAATTTGCTTCCTTCTGAACGCGAATATGCAGAGCTGCTTGATGTGAGCCGAATGACGGTTCGGCAGGCGATCACCAATCTTGTGAACGAAGGACTGTTGTATCGCCAAAAAGGGCGCGGCACGTTTGTGGCAGAACAGAAGCTTGAGCAAAAGCTTTCCGGGCTGACAAGTTTCACAGAAGATATGAAAGCGCGTGGGATGACCCCAGCTAATACGCTGCTTGCCTTTGAAATCATTCCAGCGGATGCAAAAGTCGCAGAACGGCTTTCTTTAAAAGAACACACACCGGTTTATGAAATTAAGCGGATTCGACTGGCAGACGATGTTCCGATGGCACTTGAAACCGTTTATATTTCAGCGAACCTCGTAAAAGGACTGACTGAAACCATTACCGCCGCGTCCCTTTATCATTACATTGAAGAGGAGCTCGGCCTTGCGATTGGACATGCCGTTCAATCCATTGAAGCGGCTATTGTTAATGAAATAGAACGGCCGCATCTGCTCGTTCAAAAAGGCGCGCCCGTTTTATTAATTGAACGAAATACCTTTTTAAAAGATGGAACACCACTTGAGTACGTGAAATCATCTTACCGGGCGGACCGCTACAAGTTCACGATCGATATTAACCGGTAAAGGGAGGACAGGATGTATTTGCAATATGTTCAACAGGCAGCGAATATGCTGGTGGAGACTGCACAAAAACAAACAAAGCAGGCAGATCTTGCGGCTGAGTGGATATTTGATTTTGTTCAAAAAGGCGGCGTTATTCATGGATTTGGCTGCGGTCATTCTCATATGCTGGCGGAGGAATTATTTTACCGGGCTGGCGGGCTCGCCTGCATCTGTCCAATTTTATTGGACGAGTTGATGCTGCATAAAGGAGCCGTTCACTCTTCAATGCTCGAGCGCCAAAACAGCTACACAGATTCATTTGTAGACGAATTGGATATACGTTCTGGCGATATGTTGATTGTCATCTCCACATCCGGCATCAATCCTGTTCCAGTTGATATGCTGCTTCAAGGTCAAAAAGCCGGTGCCAAAACGATCGCTATTACATCAGCGGCATATTCAGAAAATGCCCTGTCTAGACATAAGAAACAGATTAAACTGGGTGATGCCGCTGACCTTGTGATCGATAATGGCGCCCCGTACGGAGACGCGATTTTAACACACGAGAAGGCTCCTGCCCCGTTTTCACCGGTTTCAACGGTGATTGGCGTAGCCTTATTAAATGGCATCATCGCAGCCTCAATCGAAAAAATGATCAAGTGCGGTTTTAACCCGCCGATTTTTTTAAGCGGCAACCGGCCAGATGCCGATGAATACAATCAATCTCTTATTCATCAATATCAACAACGAATTCCATTGTTACGTTAAAAGCGCCCTTCCATTTTTGGATGAGCGCTTTTTCACTGGGTTCTTTCTCTTATTTTTAACACGGCTTGTTCTTTCATTTTCGCTTCCACCATTACATCCACCGAATGATCCGGCAGGTGTTTCAGAAAATAATGCCAGTCCTCTTCTAAAATATATGCATGGTGCGCCCGGTCTGTTTTCCCTGTTTTTCCGGAGCTGATGTGCATTTTCGGCGGGATGCCGATCTTTTCCCATGTGGCTATTGCCCGCTGCATCACATTTTTAATGTCAGCTTCTTCTTCATGATGACACGTATGGTGATGAATATCAAAACAAGCGGCCGCACCTGTTTGTTGACAAATATTCAGTACATCATCAATCGTGAAAATTTTATCGTCGTTTTCAATTCGCAGAACATTTTTAATAGCATCAGGAAGCAGCTGGTAAGCAGAAACGAAGCGTTTTTTCGCGGCTTCTTTATCTCCATATGCACCGCCAACATGTAAAATCATATCCGATCCTCCGGTAAGCGCCAGCAATTGTTGATGATGTTTTAAGTCCAAAATGGACTTGCGGACGACTCCTTCATTGGGTGAATTGATAAGCGTATATTGTCCGGGATGAACAGATAAACGAAGCTTATACGCTTCAACCAGTTCTTTGATTTGATCAGTAATATAGCGGACCTCATCATCCTCTTCCCATGCCCATGTCATAACCGGATGCGTTCCAAGCGGCACGAGATTGCTGCTCATCCTGTAAAAATAAATATTATGTGCAATGTTCCACTTTATGATCTGCAGCGTTTCATTTAAATTATGAAGTGTAAGTTCTTTTACTTTTTGCATCCCTTCCAGCTCGGCCGTTTTCAGCCGGCACGTTTTAAACTTAGAAGGCATTTTCATATTGATACAGGCGTAGCCAATTCTCATATTCAGTCTCCTTTTCGTCACTTTCCCCTTACGTTTTCCTTGTTTTAAAACGAGTGAACCGCTTCAATATACATGAATACATGCTTTCTTTGCAAATTTAAAACTGTTATAATTAGAAGTAAAGATAATGTCTGATTATCTTTACTATACATAATAATATTACTGTAAAGGAGGGAAAGGCATGAATGTACCCGCAATTTTATCTTCATACGACGCTTTTTTGCAGCTGCTTCAATCCAAACAACATTTACTCGATGAAGAACGCAATTTATCATTGACCCATTGTACCGATGAAGAATTTTTGGAATATTTTTTTGCGATAGGGATTTTAAAAGAAAACCGGACCTTTTCCCCTCATACGATAAAAGCATATCGGAGTGATGCGAAAACATTGCTTTCGTATCTCGCTGCCCACTCTCTCACCTTCCGAAATATCGGCTTTCCGGAAGTAAAAGCTTATAATCGCTTAATCATTGAATCATACAAGCCAAAAAGTGCACTTCGCAAACTGGAATTCTTTCGCCGTTTTCTCGAATTTGGCTTTAACACTCACTTTTATGGAACACGGCTGTCTGTCTGGATTCAAAAGCCACTTATCCAAAAAGGACACGTGTCACATTCAAGCGAAAACAGGACTGAAATGCGTGAGTTGTCTTCTAATGAAGCAAAACATATTATCGATTGCTTCGCAAAAACTGTCAAAACAGATAAAAATGACAAACAATTGAAAGCGCGCAATCGGCTGATCGGCTTTTTATTGTTAACACTCGGCATTCGAGCATCCGAGCTCATTCAATTAAACTGGGGAAGCTTTCGGCGCAATCGGCGGGGAGATTTGCTTGTAGACGTAGTCGGAAAAGGCGGCAAAGAGCGGACACTGCCGGTTATGAACGAAACAGAGTCTCTTTTATTTAACTATCGAAACATTTGCGGTGACTTCGAGGATCTTGACCCGCATTCAAGCGAGCCATTGTTTTATGCCATGTATAACAAAGTGGATCCACTTACAGATAAAAAAAAGTTATCATATGCAGCTCTTTATAAAATTGTGAAAGAAGCTGTTCAGCTTGCAGGCAGCAATTCCGCTGTGAGCCCACACTGGTTTCGACACACTTTTGTGACATCACTCCTTGAACAGGACGTGCCTCTTGCCGTTGTAAAAGATCTTGCTGGACATGCAGATATTTCCACCACTAATTTATACTTGGAGCGAATTCAGGAAGACCGGATGCATGATCATTTAAAAAATATTCGTTTTTAACCGTGCTTGAGATTCGCATTCTCGTGCATCGAGAATGCGAAAATCGGATCATAGTCCACTTCGATGCATGCATAATTTTCTTGTTTTCCTACATACAAAAGCCGGCGA
>NZ_LAJA01000013.1 GCF_000970675.1 Domibacillus tundrae
CAGAAGCCTTTTTTGTGGGTTTTCTTTTTTAATTATTGAAGAACCAGACAGGCGATTTGAGAACAAATTATTTATTTTCTTCTTCGTTTAGTTTATCGTCTTTTTCTCCATCCTGCATATCAACACCATCATTAATGGTATCATCCTGTTTGATTTGATCATCAAGCTGGTCATTTTGATCCTCATTATCTTGATCTGGCTCGTTTTCTTCATCCAGCTGGCCCTCCTGCTGATCTTCCGGTTCTTCACTGTCTCCACAGGCGGATAAGCCGCCAAGCATTAATACGGCTGCCATTCCACTGGCGAGCAGCCTCTTTTTCAAATTGAGATCCAATGCCGTTTCCTCCTTTATTCTAGTTTGATTTAGTGAATTTTCTACCCTCCCTACAAAAGAATAAACAGATGGGGGAATGGTTATTTAATAAAAGTCTTTTTTATAGAAAAAGCGAAGCAAAATATGAATTAGTTTTTATGAACACAAAGACTTTTATTGTTAATACTTTTTTAATTTTCGTTTTATATATCTTTCCACTTAATTTAATTAAATTATTCAATAATAAAGCGTTTTCATAAAAGTGAAAAGGAGTGTTTAACGATGACAATGCTCGCCATTCTCGGTTTTTCCATGGTAGCTGTTTTCATGTATTTAATTATGAGTGGAAAATTATCCGCATTAATCGCCTTAATGATTGTACCGGCCGCATTTGCTGTTTTTGCCGGATTTGGTTCTGGCATCGGTGATATGGCGCTTACTGGCATTACAGAACTTGCACCGACCGGCGTTATGCTTATGTTTGCGATTTTGTATTTTGGGATTATGATCGATGCTGGACTTTTTGATCCAGTCGTCGGCAAAATTTTGAAAGCGGTTAAAGGGGATCCAATGAAAATTGTGGTCGGCACCGCCGTGCTGGCAATGATTGTTTCCCTTGATGGAGATGGAACAACAACGTATATGATTACGATCTCTTCGATGCTGCCGCTGTATCAGCGGTTGAAAATGAATCCGCTTATTTTGCCGGCTGTTGCGTTGATGGCTGTGGGGGTGACGAACTTGACACCTTGGGGCGGTCCGACTGCTCGTGCGGCGAGTGCGTTGAACCTTGATATGCAGGAGTTATTTAACCCGTTGATTCCAGTGATGATCGTGGGAGCTTTATGGGTCATTTTGTCAGCATATTGGATGGGGAAACAGGAAAGAAAACGTCTTGGAGTCCTTTCGATGGAAGAGCTCCAGCAGCAGGCGGAAGGAAAAAGCTATTTAACGTTTTTTGGCACAGCCACTGCCGCTGTTTCGGAGGAAGAAGCAAAATGGAAACGGCCGAAGCTTATTTGGTTTAACTTTGCGTTAACCATTGCACTTATGGCGATGCTCATTTTAGGCGTTATGCCGCTTCCGATTTTGTTTATGCTGGCGTTTGCCATCGCGATCACCGTAAATTATCCGAATGTGATGCACCAAAAAGAGAGAATTGCCGAACATGCAAGCAATGTGCTGGCGGTAGTGTCACTTGTCTTCGCAGCCGGTATTTTTACCGGTATTTTATCTGGAACAGAAATGGTCGATGCAATGGCCAACAGCTTAGTTGCTGTCATTCCGGATTCAATGGGGCCGCACTTGCCGATTATTACTGCGATTACAAGCATGCCGTTCACGTTTTTCATGTCCAATGACGCGTATTACTTTGGGGTTCTGCCGATTATTGCAGAAGCCGCTTCGACATATGGCATCAGCGCCGTTGAACTTGGCCGTGCGTCATTGCTTGGGCAGCCGGTTCATTTACTTAGCCCGCTTGTAGCATCAACTTATTTGCTTGTCGGGATGGCAAAAGTGGATTTCGGGCAGTATCAGCGGTTTACAATTCTGTGGACAGTCGGAACATCCCTTGTGATGACGATGGCTGCTTTATTGTTTGGTGTTATTTCGTTGTAATTTATATCCCGGCCCGGATTTTTTCGAATCCGGGATTTTTTCTTTTCATCTGATCAAATGTTTCGTACAATTTGATCAAAAGCAGATTGGAGCCTTCATGAAAACGAAAACAGTCTCACTCCGGACGAAAATTTTTGCGCTTGTTTTTTCTTTACTTTTTTTCATTATTGCCGGTATGTCCACTGTTTTTTACGCTATTCAAACGGGGGAAACGGCCGAACAGGTTCACCAGCTTTCGCTTCAAACCGCGCAGACGATTTCGTTGATGCCGGAGACAACCGCTTTTTTAGTGGAACAACGTGACCGCGAAACGCTATTACCTGTCCTTGAACATATACAAGAGCGGACCGAAGCACAGTCCATTTCTATTGCCGGACGAAACGGCACTGTGTTGTCCACCTACGGGAATAACGAACTGCTCCGGGAGTCCGATAGCCGCTCGCTCATTTATGGCGGGACGTATACGGTGGAAGAAACAGGAACAGACGGAGAAGCCATTATTGGAAAAGCCCCTATTATGAAGACAACAGATAACTATACAGAAGTGATTGGGACCGTTTCCGTTGAATTTTCAAAAAAGTCAATTGCACAGAAAACAGCCGCTCAAACCGGTGAAATTTTAATCGCAGCTGCCTTTGCTCTGTTAGCGGGGGTAGTGGGCGGGATCTGGCTGACGAAAAGCATATTAGCCGATACACTTGGATTTGAACCGTCTAAAATCGCAGCCATGTACAAAAAAACGATTGATGAAATGCGTCTCTATTCCGATGACCTGCGTGCCCAGACGCATGAATTTATGAATAAGCTGTACGTATTGTCCGGCCTTTTGCAGCTCGGACGGAATGAAGCAGCACTTGATTTTATTCAAAAAGAAGCCGACAGCGTGTCACTTCAAAATCAGATTGTATTCAAGCAAATTCAGGATGACCTTATTCAAGCGGTTTTATTAGGCAAAACCGCCAAAGCGTCCGAGCGAAAAGTGTTTTTTACAATCGAACAAGAAAGCACATTGTCAGCCCTTCCTGCACATATAGACGCCCACTCGCTGCTGACGGTCATCAGCAACTTAATTGATAATGCCTTTGAAGCGGTTAAACAAGTAAAGCAGCCGCTCGTTACGTTTCTTATTACCGATGCCAGCCCAACGTTAATTATCGAAGTAACAGATAACGGGACCGGCATCGATGAACAAGTACTCCATTTTTTATTTGAAAAAGGCTATTCGACAAAAGGAGACGGACGGGGATTTGGGCTCCACAATGTGAAAGAAGCCGTTGAATCGTTTCACGGCATGATTGAAGTGGTACCGAATGAGCCTGCTGGAACCATTTTTACGATTTACATACCGAAAGAAGACTGACAAAAAAGGATGGATATTCATGATTCGTGTTGCGATTGCAGAAGACGACTTTCGTATTGCCAGTATACAAGAACAATTTCTACAGCAATTAGACGGATTTATCGTTGTTGGAAAAGCACTGAATGCAGCCGATACGCTGGCACTGCTAAAGAAAAATGAGACTGATTTGCTGCTGCTCGATATTTACATGCCAGATATGCTGGGCACAGAACTTTTGCCGTTGTTAAAAGAACGGTTTCCAAAAACCGATATTATTATGATTACAGCTGCTTCTGAAAAACATATGCTGCAAGAAGCACTCCGCTACGGTGTATTTCATTATTTGGTGAAGCCGGTATCGATGGAGAAATTCACTGCTGTGATGAAACAATATCAGAAGAAAAAACACCTTTTATCCGCGACAGACCATATAACGCAAGACGTGGTTGATGCGTATTTCGCTGGGACAGTGCATCAGGAACCCAGACACGCTGCCCAGCTTCCGACAGGCATTGACAGCGTTACATTAAACCGCGTATCCGGCGTTCTTCAGGAACTTGAGAGCGGCATTTCCATTGAGGAAATGGGCGCGAAAATCGGTGCTTCCCGTACAACGGCGCGCCGCTATCTTGAATATTTGGTGACAACTGGAAAGTGCCGGGTAGAACACGAATATGGCATTGTCGGCCGGCCTGAGCGGCGATATTTTAAGATCGAATGATGAGGAAGAAATACATACTCCTGCTGCTTGCTTCCATCGTGCTTGCCAGCTGTACACCATCCAAAAAACCGCTCACGCAGCAGGAACTTACCTTTATCGTGCCAGGCTCTCCGGACGGAGGATGGGATGCCCTCGCTAATTCGGTTAAAACCGTCATAGAAAAGGAAAAACTGACGAAGTATAACGTACAAATCATCTATGAAGAAGGAGAAGGGGGTAACGATGGATGGGCACATTTAAAAGAATCCGGTCCTCATACGATCGCGATGACATCCAGTTTGCTGTTAACAAATAATCTGCTTGGCCATAGTACACTTAACTACCGGGAATTTACCCCGCTTGCCACGATGGCAAGTGAATGGCAGGCGGTCATTGTAATGGATGACTCGCCGATTCAATCCATTACAGACTTTATGCAACGACTGAAAAAACAGCCGAATCTCTACCCAATCGGCATTGAACCACAATTTGGGAATGATGACCAAATTGCGTTTTCTGAAGCGGCCCGTGCTACAGGACTTTCCGCTGCATCGCTTCGCTTTTTTCGTTATTCAAACGGTGACGAACTTTTGTCTGCGCTTCAAGCGGGGGAAATTGCGGCAGCTTCTCTTTCCTCATCCCAGTCAGAAACATTTGCAAAGGAAGAAAACGTTCGGATCATCGCCATTTCGTCACCGGAACGGCTCGGCCATTTGCCTGATGTACCGACATGGAAAGAACAAGGCATCGATGTCGTGTTTCCGCATTGGCGCGGCGTGATGGGATCTGGTGAAATGAGTGAGCCAGAAAAAGAGCAGTGGTCATCCCTTTTGAATGCTGTTCAATCCTCCCCATACTGGGCCGAAGAATTAGAAAAAAACCATTGGACACCCTTTTACAGAAACAGCGAAGACACCGCCGCGTTACTTGAAGCAGACATGAAAAAATACCGCTATATCATGAATCAAAAATGACGACACCTCTTCCTGCGGTTCCACGTAGAGGCAGGGGTGTTACCGCAGATGCATAAAAGGCTGTC
>NZ_LAJA01000014.1 GCF_000970675.1 Domibacillus tundrae
CTTAAAGGGGAGCATATCAACATATTATGTTGCATTAGGAAATGAACGAGAAAACAGGCGTGATCCCATGGTTATCAAGGGATCATGCCTGTTTTCGCTTGGATGGCGGTCTTTGAATGCGACATATTGGATATTTATATTATATTTAATGTAACAAAATGAATGAAAAAAGAGGGGTTTTTATGGTTGCCAGAAAAGGGAAAAACAGCGTGGATTCGATCTGAAGGTTCTCTACCAGTAAAAGTTTGTAAAATAATGTACTTAAAGTAACGGGGGCTTTAGTTTAATATCCAAAGTTATCATAAACCGAAAATATGCAAGTTTTTATTCATTCTTTGTATGTTTTTGGCTTTCTTACATTCAAAAACATACTGCCGTAAACAGCAGTTTTTAATTGCCAAATACAAATGCTACAAACCCTTGCAGAACCTTTTATTTAAAATGCTACAAAAGTTAGTAAATGCTAAGTTTTCTCTTGTGCTACAAAACTAGGCAAAACTAGATGTTTTAAAAAACAAACTCAAATTCAATTCTTGCTGTAACGCTAAAACTTATCGTTACAAACCGCTTGCCAGTGCGGGTTGAGAGGGCGCTGAAACGTTACAACGACGCTCCTTTTGAATGGTAACGTTACGATTGGAACGCTTCTTTATTTGGAGTATTTTGAATGGAGTACTCCGTATTTATTTGTTGTACTCCAAATGTTGTACAACAAAAAATACATCTGCTAACCCTAGTCCCATAAGGGTTTTTGGGAAACCTTTACGTAGTACTTTTACGTAGTACATGTTAAGAAATGTTAAGGTTTTTTCCGAAACAAAACTCAAATACCGCAAAGGTTGCCCCCTTTCTAGCCGTTTCCAAAACAAACAAAGTGGCTGTTGATAAGGGATAAGCAGCGCTGCATCAACATTTTAAATGGTAATGCTCAATGGCAGCGTTTGTTGTACTTTTGTAGTAGAACATTACTTTTCCGAAACGGAACAGCAAAGGAAAGGTTGCATGCTCAACCATTGATACATAAAGATTAAAGGTGAACTATTCGTTTGGAGCACTGCACCCTTTTTTCAATTAAATTTCCGACTTCATTCGGATAAACGGAACGTTGGTTTTTTGTTCCGGTAGAGAAAAATCTTGCATTCTGCTTTTAAAAAGAGTAGACTTTTTTCAAAATGATTCGTCGGGAGTCTGTGGAATCAGGCTGAGAGTACAACTAATCTGTTGTAGACCGTTACAACCTGTTGGGTAATGCCAGCGTAGGGAAAGTGATGAAGAATAATTTATTATTTACACTTTGCTTATGCAAAGTGTTTTTATTTTGTTTGGAAAGGATAGGGAATTATGAATCAACAGCAAGAAATCGTTCAGCATGTTTTTCGCTTCATTCAAGCAGATGCTTCTGAAGAAAAGGATTTTAATGAATTGGCCTTGCGGCTGTATGCCTATCAATATCAATACAATCTTCCTTACCGATCTTTTTGCATGCAAAAAGGAAAAACGCCAAGAATGGTAAAGACATGGAAAGATATTCCGCCTGTTCCCATCAATGCATTTAAAGATGCCACACTTAGCTGTATAGGACCGGAAAAAGCGGAAGCCGTTTTTATGACAAGCGGCACAACGAAAGGAATAAAAGGAAAGCACTACCATCCCACTTTACAAATCTATGACCAATCTATGACGTTGAACTTTAAGAAACGATTTATGAGAGACATAGAACACATTCGGATGGGGATTCTTTTTCCTAAAGAAAAAGAATTGCCGAATTCGTCATTGGCTCATTATCTAGCTTTGGCAGTAAAAGAGTTTGGTACAAAGGAAAGCCATTATCTGGTGAATGAAAATGGTGTTGATATGAATCGTCTGCTGGATGAACTGCATCATGCTGAGGAAACAGGAGAACCGTATGCTCTCTTAGGTGCAAGCTATAGTTTTGTCCACATGCTCGAGGAATTAGAACGTATGGGGAAAACTTTTTCACTTCCAAAAGGAAGCAGGATTCTGGATACCGGTGGATTTAAAAACCAGTCAAAGGAACTGGAATTAAATGAGTTTTATCTTCTACTGTCGACTACTCTCGGTGTAGAGCGCTCAGAGTGCATCAATATGTATGGAGTGACCGAGCTCAGCACACAATTTTACGATAAAGGGAATGAATCTGTTCCTTCTGTTAAATCGGGGCCTCATTGGATACGGACCCGGGTCATTAACCCGTTAACTGGTGAAGAGGTACCGAAAGGAGAGCGCGGTGTCCTTGTTCACTGTGATTTAGGCAACTTTAATTCGGTTACGACCATTTTGACAGAAGACGTTGGAATCGAGCTCGAAAACGGATTTTTTCTTCTAGGCCGGGTACAAGGCACCGAAGCAAAAGGCTGTTCAATTGCTGTAGAAGAATTTTTAAAATCCGCATCAAAAGGGGTTTCAGAATGAGGGAACTTGCAGGTTACCTTCCGGATATAGGCGAAACAGAATTTGAGACAAAAATTTTAACCTTTCAGAGCAAAAATGAAACGGTCGAAGTCGAAATACCTTTTCTTACAACAGAGCAAATGGACAAGGTAATTGAAAAAGTAAAAAAAGCCAGTGCTGAAACTTTAAAGTCATTTTCTATTTCAGAGATTGTCAGCATCATTGACCAAGCCATCGACCGGCTGCTGGACCGCGATTCCCTATACCGGCAAAAAGCAGAAAAGCTGCTGCCGATTGTGACAGGCTACGATGAAGAAATTATTCGGCTGGGTCTTACCTCATACTTGAAAACCTTCCGAAAAAAAGAACTTCAGCGTTTTCTTATAGAGGATTTAGGCAATCCGTTGCTTTTAGACGACTTCCAGCCTCGTGTCAAAGGCGGTTTTTCGAAAGCCATGGGACCGAACGTCGTTACCCATATTTGGTCTGGCAATGTTCCTGCTCTGCCTTTTTGGAGCTTGATTTCAGGCTTGCTTGTGAAAGCAGGCAATATCGGAAAAGTTCCGAGCACTGAGCCTCTGTTTTCGGGCTGGTTTGCTCATTTATTAGTGGAAGTAGAACCGAGGTTAGCTGACTGTTTGGCTGTTGTTTGGTGGAAAGGCGGCGATGAAGAACGGGAGAGTTCTATATTTGAACAATCAGATGTTGTCGTTGGCTATGGCGGCAATGAGTCGTTGCAGTCTCTGCAAAACCGCATGCCGGTTACGACGCGTTTTTTGCCATTTGGTCATAAAATCAGTTTTGGCGTCGTGTCTCAAGCGAGCCTTGATTCGAGAAAAACATGGCAGTCGGTCCACCAGGCCGCACTGGATGTGATTCGATACGATCAGCAAGGATGCTATTCCCCTCACATTTTTTATGTTCAGCATGGAGGAAAGGTTTCTCCAAAAGAATTTGCACGGTTTCTGGCAAATGAATTAGAAAACTTTCAAAAAAGACATCCGCGGCGGGAGCTTTCTATGGAAGAGTCTGCATCCATGGCTGCATGGCGGCAAAGAGAAGAAATGACCATTTTTTCTAACCCGAATAATGAAGTGCTCGGCAATCAGGCCAATGACTGGACGGTTGTATATGAAGAAAATAACATTCATTTTACGCCAAGCAGTTTAAATCGTGTAATCAAAGTGATTGCATTTGAAACGATTGAAGACATTCTTCCTTATATTGCCCCCCACCGATCCCTGCTTCAGACCGTTGGGATCGCCGCAAATCCAAATGAACTTTTTGAGTGGGCTGAATTACTAGGAAAAACCGGCGTTACACGGATTACGGCTTTAGGATCAATGACGTCTCCGGAAGCTGGGTGGCATCATGACGGCCGCTTTAATTTATTAGACTTAGTGAACATGGTAGATATAGAAGCAGCTGCGGAAGAATCAAGCGAACAGTTTGCGCCTTATGTAGATTAGGAGGCCGCGGAATGGAATTTTTAACAATAAAAGATATTACCTATGGATATCAAGGAACAAGTCCCGTCGTCGATGGAGTAAATTTGGTTATTAAAAAAGGAGAGTTTCATTGTTTACTAGGGCAAAGCGGCTGTGGGAAAACCACCTTGCTAAAGCTTGCCTCAGGCTTACTTCAGCCGGATAAAGGAAGTATCCTTTTGAATGGAAAAGGCATGACCGATCCTTCTTATGAATGCGGGTTTGTTTTTCAGTCTCCCACCCTCTTAGAATGGAAAACGGTTATGGATAATGTTCTTCTCCCTGTTTCTCTTAGAAGAAAGTTGACCGAAGAGAACCGGGAGTATGCCACTGCTTTGCTTAAAATGATTGGCCTGTCTGCATATGATAATCGGTATCCAACTCAGCTTTCGGGAGGACAGCAAAGCCGTGTGGCCTTAGCGAGAGCGCTGATCCAAAAGCCGTCTATGCTCTTTTTAGACGAACCCTTTGCTGCATTAGATGCCATCACAAGAGAAGAGTTGCAGGAAGATTTATTAAGAATCTGCCAGCTGCAGAATACTACGGTACTGTTTATCACACATGATATTTCAGAAGCTGTCTACTTGTCAGACCGTGTTGCGGTTATGGATAAAGGCAGCATTATCTATGAAGAAGAAGTGGATCTCGCAAAGCCGCGCACCATGGAAATGAGATACGGTTCGTACTTTAACGATCTTTGTTTAACGTTGCGGCAAACCATGAGTGAGGGGCGATCATGAAAAATATTCGATTTTATTCATTGCTGCTTTTTATTTTCCTGCTTCTTTTGTGGGAAATAGCAGCCGGAAACATGTCAGAACTTGTACTCCCTGCCCCATCTGTCATCTTTCATACCCTGATAGATGGACTAATGACTGGATATTTTACAGCTCATATTATTCGGACGACCCTAGAGATTGTACTGGGCCTGATATTAGGTAGCCTTTTTGGATTTATCATCGGTATTTTGATGGGAGAAAGCGAATTTTTACGCAAGCTTCTTTCTCCATACATCATCGCCAGCCAAGCAGTTCCTAAACTCGCTTTGGCTCCCTTGTTTATTCTATGGTTTGGCTTTGATATGACGTCTAAAGTCATCATTACAGCGCTAATTTGCTTTTTCCCGCTGCTGGAAAACACAATGTCTTCCATTCAATATGTTGATAAACAAAAACTAGAATTGTTTCGCATGCTTAAAGCGAGCCGGTGGCAAACCTTAATTCATTTAAAAATCCCGGCTGGCCTGCCGGGCATTCTGGCCGGACTCCGTGTAGCGGTTGTCCTGGCCGTAGTAGGTGCGGTGGTAGGAGAATTTATAGGCGGCAGTGAGGGACTCGGGGCATTGATTATTGCGTCCCAAGGGATGATGGATACGCCATTAATGTTTGCTTCTTTAATTTTACTAACCATTATCGGCATGGTCCTCTACCAGCTCGTTAATATAGCAGAAAAAAGATGGTCAAAACCTTATATGAAGGAGACGAAAAAATGAAAAACAAAAATTTATTTGCTTTACTATTGTCCGCAGCAGTATTTATGACAGCTTGCGGTGCACAGGAACAAAAAACGGAAGCACCTAAAACAGAAGAGACGGACATTCTTCGGGTAGCCAGCTGGAGTCAGCCAATTACAGAGCAAACAAACTTGCTGGTAGATGAGGAAAAAGGGTTTTTTAAAGAAAATGGCTTGGATGTTACTGTCATTCCTGGAGCTGGCGGAGGAGATGCGATTAAAAATATTCTCTCCGGACAAGCAGATGTTGCTTTTACTGATCCCGGCTCATTATATTTTGCTTTAGACAAAGGTGAAAAATTGAAAGTCATGTATAATGTCTATCCTCAAAACGTGTTTAACATTGTTTCACTTAAAGAAAAAAATATTACAAAACCTGAAGATCTAAAAGGCAAAACGATTGGTGTATATAGCCTGTCAAGCGGAACCCGCCAGAACCTGCTTGTGATGCTGAATCAAGTCGGCCTCTCCGAAAAAGATGTCAATATTGTTGAAACAGGCCTTCTAAACTTTGCACCTCTCATGCAGGGGCAAGTAGATGCCACAGCAGCAACTGACACTGGACTTGTCGTTGGTAAACAAAAAGGCTTAGGTGACGTTAATGTATTAGAAGTAAAAGATTATTTAAATATTCCAAGTGATGTTTTTGTCGTAACAGAAAAAACCTTTGAAGAAAAGAAAGACGAACTGGAGAAGTTTTTAAAAGCTTATCAAACGAGCACCCAGTGGATGATCGATAACCCCGAAGAAGCAGCTTCTTTAGCAAAAGAATATGCGATTGACGGGAAAAATGAGGAGCAAAACCTAGAAATCATTAAGCTTCGCAATGCATCAAGCATTTCAGAACTAACAGAAGAGCAGGGATTGGGTGCACTTGATGCCGCTATCTTGCAGCAGGGTGCAGACACGTATCAAAAACTAGGCTTGGTTGAAAATAAACTCAATATGGAAGAGGTTGTAACAGAGGAACTGCTTCCTACAAAATAATGGAGGACAATATGGGGAAATTTCAAGGGAAAGTTGTCCTTGTCACAGGGGCTAGCCGGGGAATTGGCGCTTCTATTGCTCGCGCTTTCGCAGCAGAGGAAGCATCTGTCGTCGTCAATTACCTTCAAAACAAAGAGGCCGCCGAACAGGTTGTGGCATCCTGTCTGAAACTTGGCGGGGATGCCTGGGCCATTCAAGCTGACGTCACATCTGAAAGCGCCGTACAAGAATTGATCGAACGGGTATTGTTAGAAATGGGGAAAATTGACGTCGTCGTCAATAATGCTTTTACACCGTATGCCTTTAATCCTGATGAGCGTAAATTAGCCTGGGAGCTAAAATGGGAAGATTACCAGAATCAAATTGATGGGGCTTTGCGTTCCACTCATTATATGTGCCAGACAGTTCTTCCCTTTATGAAAAAACAGAGCCAGGGAAGCATCATCAACATGATCAGCAATTTAGTTGAAAGGCCGATTGTTCCCTATCATGAATATAACACTGCAAAAGCGGCACTGCAGGGGTATAGCCGTAATTTAGCAGCGGAGCTCGGCCCTTTCGGCATAAGGGTCAATTGTGTAGCACCAGGGCTCGTATATCCTACGAGTGCCAGCAAGTATACAAAAGAAGAGGTGAAAGAAATGATTATTGCGCAAACGCCCCTTCGCAGAATTGCGCTTCCAGAAGATGTGGCTGGGCCGGTTTTGTTTCTAGCTTCTGATTGGAGCAAGTTCATGACGGGGCAGACCTTGTTTGTGGATGGTGGCTTTGTGATGTAATGCCAGTGTTTATAGAAACATGCTATTAGCGTTTATGTGTTATCATTCTGGACAATACAAGTATTCACCATGTGAAACTCCGCCAACACTTTCGGGAAAAGAATCGGCAACGTCTGAAATTTGTTTTTCTGTCACCCTCCGTCCTTAGCTTAACTTGATGGAAGGTGTGTGGAAATGGCTGAAGAAAACCGTCATCCATAATGTTTTTTCGGTAGTGCCCAGAAAATCGTGCTGGCGGTTCGCCTTTTCTCGGCTTTGGCCAAGATCGATCAGCTGCTTAAAGTAAATTCACTTGCTGGAACTCCGGGCGTTTTCTTATTCAAAACAATGTGTTTGGTATGTCAGAAGCGGCAGAAGCAGCCGCGAAAGAAATGGGCTTCAATGCACGCAAAGGAGTAGATGACAACCGAGTTTACACAGGTGTATTTACATCGCTTGAGTCTGCAGAAGAAGCGCGGGCGCTTATTAGCGTTGAACATGGCTGCAATCCAAAAATCAAATCATACAGTGCATAACAACAAAGCCCGTCTACTCCTAACGAGTAGACGGGTCTTTTTTATTGCCAGTGTTTCGGCCAATTTTTAATTACTTGACTCGGATTTTTAGGAGCTACATCATAATCTTCCCATGTATTATTTTTAGGGTTGAACACTAAGTCATGAAAATACCAGGTACCATCAGAATTATCATAGCTTGCTACCTGGAACTCGTTCTTTGAAATACGCTTTGCGCGTTGTGTATAAGCTGCGTCAATGATTTTAGTCAATTCGCCGTTTTTCATGTAGTACCACTGAGCTTCTTCTACATTTGAGCTACCAGTTTCAGCAGCTGCTAAGATATCTGGCTGTCCTTTAACACTTGATGGGTAGACATGGACCATTTTTCTTGTAGCGTTTAATGTATAGTCTTGGAAATAAAACCTTGATTTTTTAATATGGCTTGTACCTACTTTATGGGTATAGAGAGTATAATTTCCTTCGTACACTAAATCGCCTTCATTAACACCAGCCCAAGCATACGGCCAATGGTCATAAGATCCATAACCTTTCTTTTCTCTTACACCAGCAAAATATACTTTGTAAGACACGCCATTCATGTCCTTAAGTGTATGAGTTACGCGGCTTTGTGAAGGTTTAATCGGATTAGCAGCTTCTACTGTAGAAGAAAAAGGAAAAGCGATTGCTAATAAACCAAACATAATAATTGCAGTTTTGAGTACTCTCTTCAAGTTAATTCGCTCCTTACAAATGTAATGGTTATATTTTAATGTATAAAGATATAAAAAAGTGAAAAATCGATCGACATATTACGACATAATAACAATAAAGAGGTAAGAGCAATTAAAGGTTATGAAGCGATAAAGCTTTAAATTACTGGATTTTATCTATTTATTAAATTCTTTTTGTAAGTTCTTTATGGCTAAATAAATGTCATTATTTGTCGAAGGGATAAAAAGGAAAAGAGAAAGGGGTTTGGTATAATAGTTGTGATGTTTAAATAATACATAGGAGGAATTATGATGAGAAACTTCATGGCATTTATTATTGCTTTTGTATTGCTAACCACAGTGTTCTACGTTCAACAGACAGAAGCAGGCACCGTAAACAAACACTTTACAGTAAACGTAAAAAAATTGGATGTACGTGAAAAACCAAGTCCAAAAGCAAAAATAGTGGGATCACTAAAAAATGGTACAGTTGTGTTTGTTTATAACACTGAACCAGGTGGTTGGTCGAAAATTAAATACAATAATAAAGCTGGGTATGTAGCTACGAGCGGCTTGAAAGCTAAAGATTCAAGTAATTCCTCAACTTTACCCGCAGAAAGTTTTAAAAATTATAATGGTAAGTGGTTTACTTCATCGAGTTTTCTGCCAGGCGTTGGAGCCAATTTGAAATTTACAAGTAGTAATACAGCAAAAATTGACCTGTATGGTGTTTGGTGGTCAGCGCCAGACGGATCAAATTTAAGGGAATCTGATGCACTTGGCTATACCATTAAATTTGATAAAAATGGTGTGGGAAAAGTGGAATTTACAGAGACCTATGGAGAAAACACAGGAGTGGCAACAGTGAAATTAATTGGTAGCTATGTACATGTAAAGATAGAATATCCATGGGGACTGAATTTTGATAGTTATCTAGCTGAGGGTGATTACAAACTCGTGAGAGCGAAGTTTTAAATATAAGTAACGGTATAATTATTACCACAAATGATGTGGTAAAGTTACCACGAACCAAAACATATAAATCATACATCCAAAGGGTATGAGAAAGAGCCCCGATTTCGGTCGGGGTTATTTTTTCGGTTCTATAATTTCAATCCATTCATCCATATCTATCCCAGTCTCTAGGCACTCATTGTTATTACTACTATTATGCCGATATTTTAAAAGCAATGATTCCGAACCATCTTTCAATAAGTAACAATCTGGCCAGTTCTTGTTTTCGAATATTTTCATGGCATTCGCCCCTGTATTTAAGATAACAAAATAACTGAAAATGGTAAATCCGGAATATGTATAGATCAAACAAGTAAAAAAAGACTAGCCACAGCCAGTCATAAATACTTTTTAAACATCTTCCTGTATGAACCTTCATCAATAACTCTCTCACCCGGCGGAGGCCAAGCACCACAATATAAGTGTACGACGGTGCGCATGTGTGTGATGCCTATGTGATCAGTCTCCTGTATGTCTTCTTGGCAGCGAGGGCAGAACATAACAGCAATTTCTTTTTTCTTCCACATAAAATCAGCTCCTTTACAAAAAAAGATAACGGCACATCTACTTTGAGTAAAGGAGCTGATTTCTGACTTAATTCCCATCTGCAAATTTGATCGTCACAATATCCTTGATGCAATAGGACCCATCTGTTAAATATAATCGTCCTCCTTCTGGGTTCAGTGATTTCACAATACCGCACCCTTCAATATAAAGAAGCCTAAATGTGTTAATCTGCAGTTCCACTTCTTTTTGTTCGTGATAAGACTCCATTACAATCCTTTGCATCTTTTCCAATGCTTGCTCATCTAGGTAGAGAGGTGCTTCTTTTTGTCTTTTTTCATTGTCTACTTTCAGTTGTTCAGCGGCCAAAATATTCGTGCTGGAAAATTTAATATGTTTTTCAAAGAATCTTTTCAGTAGAGAGAGTATAGATAATATTATTGAAATAAATATTTTTAATTGAAAAATATTAAGGGAGATTTCAATTTGGGGAATGAAAATATTATGGACTTAACTCAATGGAATAATTTTTGGCATATGTTTAGGCTGCCAATTATGGTTAGTTTGTTGGGGGCGCTAATTGGACATTATGCAAAGAATGGCGTTATCCAGTTGCCAATCTTTCTCATACCTTATAGCAAAAGCAATTGGGTTAAAAACAATTCTGCTAAGATGTGGAAATGGGCAAGCATAATTATTTCACCTGTTTTAGTGGTAATTGATTTTTTAGGATTTCTTATTGGCATTAGATTTGATGAAAATCAGGCGGATAAAAGAATATATGTGGAGTTGGGTTTCTTTGGAGATATTCTTATTGGGATAGGAACCGGGATTTTAGCTAAAACCGCAATTGAGCTTACTGATACTAAAAATATCTATGCAGAAATTAGCACCGCATTTATAGCAGGATTTTTAGGTTTATCATACATCAAAGACCGTCAACACAAAGATTTAGGCATTCATGGACCCGACGATATGGAAAACAATCTAGATCCGAGTAAAAGCGCTAATTTAACCAAACACCTAAATGAAACAGAAAAGGAACCGACAAGTCCAGAAACGAAACAAAATGATTGAACTTAGTTAAAGAACTTTATTTTTAAGAAGTTAATAATATTAATTAGAAAGGGGGGAAAGACAAATGAGAAACAAAATAAATGTTACTCCTCAAGAGTACAAAGAACTTCAGAAATGTGCTCGAACCTTCAACAATAATTTAATGCCTATTGGCCAGCGTAAAATAGCTAAAGCCCAATATGAAGCTGTACTGCGCTTAGCAAAAAACAGGCCGAATCTCCCGACACCTCAGTTAGATGATTAACCAAATACTCCACCTCTCCAATACAATGTTAACTTTCACTAAAAACTAAATGTCTTATATGTATTGGCCAGGTCAAATCAAGTTAGGCTTTCCTTTAAGCATTAGTAGCAGATCAAAAACATTAGGAATTTAAAACAGTATAAGATTAGACACAAAAGCCTGTCCAAATGAATAGAGCTCTTTAATATAGAAGAAAGGGGTTTCATTTAGTATAGAATGAAGCATTTTTTTGTTTGCTCAATTTATATAAAAGTTATACATGGGTTATCACTCCTATTCATTGAAATGATGATCGTCCTTTTGGTGATTACGGTATTGCTTTTTATTGCTATTCCAAATGTAGCGAAGCAAAGCAAAAATATTAATGCAAAAGGGTGCGACGCATTTGTGCATATGGTGCAGGGTCAAGTACAGGCTTATCGAATTGACAAGGACTCATTGCCTTCTTCAATTGATACACTTGTGACCGACGGGTACTTAAGAGATGATGAAACGACTTGCCCGGGCGGCGGTGCCGTAACGATTGATGCGGAAGGGACTGTAACAGCTGGTGGTGCATAAAGAAAACGGGTTTACGCTGCTCGAAATGATGATCGTGCTAACGATTTTTATAGTATGTCTCACCGCAGCATTGATTCCGCTTCGAACCATAGCAAATGATGTAAGCGATCGCCAATTTTTTCAGCAAATCGAGCGAGATTTATTTGCGGCACAGGCGTATGCGATTGCTAAAGGGACGAACGTTGTTGTTCACTTCTTTGAAAATGGGCGTAACAACTATCATATTTATACATTTGAGCAGTCAAGGAAGACGCTAATAAAACGTGAGATTCCAAACCGTTTCATTCGTGATGAAAGAAATATGAGCGCAATCACTTTTTTGCGGACGGGCATGACAAATCGGTTTGGAATCATCTACTTTACGACCGAAGAAAAGAGCACCAGACTTGTATTTTTAATCGGAAGGGGCCGTTTTTATTTTTTGGAAGAATGAACACGGAATGACACTCGCAGAAAGCATACTGGCATTAACGGTTTTTTTCATAGCAGCGGCTGTTCTTCTGCCTTTTTGTATGAAATTATTTGAAGAAACATCATGGCGTTGGGAGAAGCAGGAAGGAATGAGAAAGCTGTATGAGGAAGCAGAATCCCGAATCTTTTCAGAAGCTTCATTTTTTTACAAACTGGATCAATCAACTGTTAAAGGAGAAATTGTTTGGAAAGAGACAAAAGGAAAATCGGAAGCATGTGTGGCGATCGGAGAAAAAACAACATGTGTGGTGGAACAATAATGGATTTACAATGCTGGAGTCATTAATTGTTTTAACGGTATTCACTGCCTGTGCTGCTTCTATCCCGCTTTTATACGATGGTGTGTACCGGACAACCGAAGTTGGTAAAGCAGAAAAAAACACGGAATGGGAACTTTTCATCATTCAACTGCGCAATGAAATGCAAATTTCGCAAGGCTGGCACCTGTCTGGAACAACGCTGCAATATTCAGCTGTCGGTTCAAATGATTCCATGGTGTCGATTAGCAAATATAACGACAAAATCAGGCGGCAGGTGAACGGACAGGGACATGAAGTTTTACTGCAAAATGTAAAAAGTGCCATATTTTCAATTGAAGGAGGGAAAGTATATATTCACGTTACGTTTTCAAATGGCGAACAAGAAGGCGCATCGATTTATCCATTTCATAAAGAAGCCCCTTAATAGTGAGCATGGTATGATTTATCCGCACATTCTGCTTATTCTTGTGTTGATAACAGCAGCATCTGTTTCAGCCGCGGATTCTGCTGTAACAAAATGGGAAACGGCGGATTACTTAACGGATTATTATGAAATGCGGATTATCGAATTGATGGCGCTTCGGGACGTTTTGTCACAGTCAGATCCGGCTTCGTTTACGATGCAGACAAATAAAGGAACAACTAGTGTTGATATAATAGAGACGTCAGAAAAAGATCGCCAGATTCGCATTACGACCATTCATGAAGACGGTTTTTTTCACGCCACTTATTATTATAATATGAAAAACCATTTGATTGTGAAGCGGACTGAATATAATTAACGTCCATTTTGAGCAATATAAAACAGGCCGCCGTTTAAGACTGAGATACGGATCACTGGTTCAAAGCGGCGTATAATCGCCGCTTTCTCGCGTTCAAAATGTGCATTGTTTTCCTCATTTTGTTCAAAAAAAGAGTCAAGAAGCGCTAATTCTATTTTTTTCTTTTCTAGGGCGGATTTGGCCCAATCATGTTCTTCTTGTATTATGTCCTGCCGCAGTCTTTTTTTCATTCTGTTTAAGCCGCTTGCCGGTGTAATAAGCGGTGAGAGCACATAGTGATACGGCGCGATCATATGGCTCAAAGATAAGGAAGTTAATTTTTCTGAAAAGTTGTTTGAAAAAGTTCCGCTAATTAAATGAAGAGCAAGCGGGACAAGCTTTTCTTTTTTGCCGTTTGCTTCATACGAAAGATGAAAATGGACAAATAACCAAGGTTCAAGCTGTACAGTTTTTGAAGATATACTTGTTTCGTACATTTTAATAAATGAAGCTCTTTTTTGGGCGTATAAAAGAAACTGATGGAAACGCGGCGAGCCAAATGTAATATATTCTTCCTGATACTTGAGCAGCCGGCCGGGGTCTTTTGTGAAAAAAGTGAAGGCGAGCGGATCGCCAGGCTGTCCTAGCTGATCTTTATAATGCCAATAAAATGGTCTGTTCATTAAAGCGCGGTCTGCTTCCTCGGTTAACTGAACGGTCAGTGAGTCATTCGATTCTTCAAGGATACGGCATTCACAAGCGTTAAAAAATGTGCGAAGAAAAGGCATCAATGTTGATCACTCCAATACAGCGGCAAGGTTTTGCATTTTTATTTCCCACTCACCAACACTTTTCGAAGTATGAAAAGCGTCTTTCAAGTGGTCTTCAATCCAGTTTTGATCCAAAATAGTATCAAGCTTTCCGATCGCCGTTTGGAAAAGAGCGATTTTTTCATAAAGTAATGCCAGCATGCGGTCTTCAATCGATTGTTTATAAGCAAGATGATAAATATAGACGTCTTGATTTTGCCCATAACGATGAACACGACCAATTCGCTGCTCAAGCTTCATAGGATTCCACGGCAGATCAAAATTAATTACGTGACGGCAAAATTGCAGGTTCAGTCCTTCGCTTCCGGCTTCGGTTGCGATCAACACACGGGCGGGTCCTTTGAAAAGCTCGATCATCCAGTCTTTTTTTCCTTTTTTAAAGTTTCCCTGAAACGATACGGCAGGAATATCATGTGAACGAAAAAACAGCTCCAAATACTGCTGTGTCGCCCGGTATTGTGTGAAAATAAGTACTTTTTCATTTAGCTGTTTGACGATGTCGAGTGCTTTGTCCGCTTTTGAGTTTTGTTTAATGGCACCCGCAAGAGCGGCAGTGTTTGTCTGGGCGAACCCTTCCTGCTTTATTAAGGTAGCGAGGGCGGCATATTTGCTGCTGCACGCTTCCCGCTGCAGTGTCAGCAGTGTGATAGCACCTGGCAGGCAGTCAGACAGCGATTCATAAAAGGCTTTTTCTTCTTTCGACGGAGTAATACGAATCGTCTGCACAAATCGTTTAATCGGCTCTTTTTCTACATTGGTTCGAACGTTGCGGATCATTACTTGTTTGAGCAGGGCATGAAAAGCATCGCGATTTTGCATTGATCGCTTTCCATCTTTAAATTGGGTCTGAAAGAATCCATTGTTGCCAAACAGTCCGGGTTTTAACAGAGAAACAAGATGAAATAATTCATCCGCATTATTTTGAACTGGAGTGGCCGTCAGTAATAAACAATAGGTTTTATTTAGACCATTGACAAATTGATGATTTTTCGTTGCTGGATTTTTTAATCGGTGTGCTTCGTCAATAATGACCATATCAAACAGTGTATCGGAAAATACATCAGCGAATTTTGACTGCTTGGCTGAATCGATCGATGCAATTTGAACACCATTCCACGACCAGTCCGGTTTTTTTCGCTGCACCAGTGCAAAAATCTGAAATTTTTCGCGCAGTTCTTTTGCCCACTGGCTCACGAGCGAGGCGGGAGCTAAAATGAGCACGCGGGAAACAAGTCCCCGTAACATGTATTCTTTTAAAATGAGGCCTGCTTCAATGGTTTTGCCAAGCCCAACTTCATCGGCTAAAATGGCAGTGCCATTCATTTCTTCCATGACCGTTTGAGCCGTCTTGATTTGATGGGGAAGAAACTGAATGTGCGGAAGAAAATCAGGTGCCAGCAGCCCATTGAAATCAGAAGGAAGAATGCGATTTTTCGTCTCGGCTGTTAACTTGAAAAGGGACAAGCTTCCAGGTGAAGACGCACTTTGTAATTCCTTTTCAAGAAATTTTTCCCATGAATCGTCGTACAAAATGGCGGGCTTCATCTTATTCAGAGCCTCCTCTGTTTTTTAAGTAGTGCACCTAGTCTGTCCTTAAAGGATAAATGAAATACATAAAATACAGACAAAAAAACAGTTCTGCATATGCAGAACTGTTTTTTATTTTGTTTTTACTTTTCCTGTCCATTTTTTAAATCCACCTTGTAAATGATGGATGTCCCGGTATCCTTTTCTGTAGAGCATTTGGGCGGCACGGCCGCTGCGAAGGCCGCTTTGGCAGTACAAATAAACAGGCTTGTCCGCACGAATTTCTTTCATACGCTGTTTCATTTGTGTTACAGGAATATTGCGGGCGCCTAAAATGTGGCCGCCATTGTATTCATTCGGTTCGCGCACATCAATCAGCTGCGCTTTCCGGTATCCTTGTATAAATTCTTCCTGGCTGAGCGGTTTCACCGCACGCTTTTGAGAAAAGTACATGAAGATTGCATACAAAATAATCACGCCGAGTACTGCGGCAATAGAATAAAGCAACGTCGTGTTCCCCTTTCGAATAAACTGCTTCTTTTATTATATCCATACGGTCATCAGATGAAAAGAAAATTCTCTTTTAAAAAAAGAAGTATGTTCGCCTTTGATTTTCCGGTTCAATTTGATAGACTAGTTGAGGGAATTTACAACGAAAAGAAGGCGTATAACATGACAAAAGAAACGTGGGCTTTTCTGGATACTGGAAATCAAAGCGCGGCTTATAATATGGCCGTGGACGAAGCGCTTTTAGATTGGCACAGCCAAGGCGAAATTCCACCTGTTGTTCGTTTTTACGGATGGGAGCCGGCGGCACTGTCAATTGGATATTTTCAAAAAGCGTATAAAGAAGTGAACTTTGAGGCACTTAAAGAACATGGAATTGGTTTTGTTCGACGTCCAACTGGCGGCAGAGGGGTACTACACGAGCATGAGCTGACATACAGCGTCATCGTCAGTGAAGAGCATCCGGATATGCCGGCGGGCGTGACAGAAGCGTACAGAGTGATTTCTGAAGGTGTGCTTCAAGGCTTTCGGGCGCTGGGACTGGCTGCAGAATTTGCTGTACCACGAACCGAAGAAGAAAAAGCCAGTTTGAAAAATCCACGTTCGAGTGTTTGCTTTGATGCACCGAGCTGGTATGAGCTCGTTGTCGAAGGAAGAAAAGCAGCCGGCAGCGCACAGACACGGCAAAAGGGTGTCATTTTACAGCACGGCTCCATTTTGCTTGATATTGATGAAGACAAATTGTTTAGCTTGTTTCACTATTCAAGTGACCGGTTAAAAGATCGAATGAAACGTGCGTTTAAGGATAAGGCTGTTGCGATCAATGCTCTGCGTGCCAAACGGGTTACGCTTGATGAAGCGCGGGCCGCCTTTAAAAAAGGGTTTGAAGAAGGATTAAATATTCATCTTGAACCGCTCGTTTTAACAGACGATCAAAAACGTCAGATTGATAAAATTCAGCATGAGCGGTATGAAAGTGATAACTGGAATTTCCGCAGATAAGAAGAATAGTTTGTAGCAAAAAAATAAAATTTTTTTGTCGGTTTTAGTTGAAGTCCAAGGCTTTTCCTTGTTTTAGGCAAGATCTGGCGGCTTGACAAACTATGTAATCTCAATCAATATATAGAGTATAATCGAAAAAACAAACACAATATATTGTGTTTGTTTTCGTTTTTTGTTACAACAGAATACTAAAGGGGTTGTTTCTATGTCCGCTACGTCCACACAGCACATGTCGCTTAACATCGACAATTTAAACAAGGACATCAGCATTTTTCCGCAGGTTTTCCCTGTCACACCGGAAATGAAGATTACACACAAAGGCGTCTCCCGCCTTGTCATGATTGACCGGTACTCATTCAAAGATACGCAAAAAATTACATTGTCTGAAGGCGATTTTGTCGTTTTGACAATTAAAGAAGACCCAAAATTCCCTGCACGGGGAACGGGCTTTATCGTGTCACTCGACCGTGAAGCAAAAAAAGCATCGATTTTAATCGATGAAGAATACCGCAGTGCCATTGATGATCCAAAAGAAGCTGAAACCGGCATCGTTCATCGCGGGCTTGATGTTATTGAAAAACCACTCGAAGTATTTTATGAACAGATTGCTAAGCGTAACGCAGCAGGTCTTTCTTCCGTAGAAAAAACAGAAGAAAAGAAAAAAGAATGGTTCGGCAAATTTTACAACGAACTTGTGAACCTAAATTTCATTCCCGCCGGCCGTGTTTTATACGGGGCAGGAGCAGACACGGACGTAACGTACTTTAACTGCTACGTGATGCCATTTGTGGCTGATTCGCGCGAAGGCATTTCTGAGCACCGCAAGCAAGTAATGGAAATTATGAGCCGTGGCGGCGGCGTCGGCACGAACGGATCGACACTTCGCCCACGAAATACGCTCGCACGCGGCGTCAACGGCAAATCCTCGGGCTCTGTATCATGGCTGGATGACATTGCAAAGCTGACACACCTTGTTGAGCAGGGAGGTTCGCGCAGAGGCGCCCAAATGATTATGTTAGCTGACTGGCATCCAGACATTGTTGAATTTATTATTTCAAAAATGCAAAATCCGCGTATTTTGCGCTATCTTCTTGAAAACACAGAGGATGAGCAAATTAAAAAAGCCGCGAAAGACAAGCTGAATTTTAAACCGCTCACAGAACGTGAAGAGCAGATGTACCAAGGGGTTGTCAATTACAAAAACATTCCTGGCTACGGCGGTTTCAGCCCTGAAATCTTTAAAGAAGCGGAAGCAAAGCTTCAGACAGGCGGCACATACAGCGTGCACAATGCTGAGTTTTTAACGGGAGCCAACATTTCGATCTGCTTGACGAAAGAATTTATGGAAGCAGTTGAAACAGATGCTGATTACGACCTTCGCTTCCCGGCTGTTGAAAAGTACAGCAAGGAAGAAATGGTGCATTACAACGAGAACTGGCATAAAGTCGGTGACGTTCGTGAATGGCAGCGCCAAGGGTACGAAATTCGCACGTACCGCAAAATTAAAGCGCGTGAATTGTGGAACTTAATCAACGTATGCGCAACGTATTCAGCGGAACCGGGTATTTTCTTTATCGACAATGCAAATGACATGACGAATGCAAAAGCATACGGTCAGCAGGTTGTAGCAACAAACCCATGCGGTGAGCAGCCACTCGCACCATTTTCTGTCTGCAACTTAGCAGCCGTTAACCTGGCCCAAATGGCAGACAAAGAAACAAAAACAGTGAATTTCGACAAGCTGAAAGAAACGGTCCGCACCGGTGTCCGTATGCAGGACAATGTTATTGATGCAACGCCGTACTTCTTAGAAGAAAACAAAAAGCAGGCGCTCGGTGAACGACGTGTCGGTCTTGGTGTAATGGGACTTGCGGACTTGCTGATTTATTGTGAAAAAGAATACGGGTCGGCAGAAGGCAATACGCTTGTCGATGAAGTATTTGAAGCGATCGCTGTAACGGCGTACGAAACGTCTGTTGAGCTGGCGAAAGAAAAAGGCAGCTTCCCATTCCTTGAAGGGGAAACGCTTGAAGAAACAAACCGCCTGCGTGATGCCTTCATCAACACTGGCTACATGAAGAAAATGCCTGAACATGTACGTGAAGCGATTGTTGAAAACGGTATTCGCAACTCTCATTTGCTGACTGTGGCACCGACGGGATCAACTGGAACGATGGTGGGTGTGTCTACAGGTTTAGAGCCGTACTTTTCATTCACATACTATCGCAGCGGACGCCTCGGCAAGTTTATCGAAGTCAAAGCGGATATTGTGAGAGATTATTTAGAGCGCAATCCTGAAGCCAATCCGGATCAACTGCCTGACTATTTCGTAACAGCGATGGGTCTCGCACCTGAAGCGCATGCGGATGTCCAGTGTGTTATTCAGCGCTGGATCGACAGCTCGATCTCTAAAACAGTTAATGCACCGCGCGGATACACAGTAGAGCAGGTTCAAAGTGTATACGAACGCCTTTACAACGGCGGAGCAAAAGGCGGAACGGTTTACGTCGATGGAAGCCGTGACTCTCAGGTGTTGACACTGAAAGCGGAAGAAAACAACTGGGATGAAGAAGAAAAAACTGAACCGAAAGAACATGAAAACCATGTTGTTTTAATTGATACGATTCAAGATCTGCGTTCAACAAATGTGACAATCGGCAGCGAAGTCGGCAATACATGCCCGGTCTGCCGCAAAGGAACAGTTGAAGAGCTTGGCGGCTGCAACACATGCACAAATTGCGGCGCTCAGCTGAAATGCGGGTTATAAAATTGAAATAAAGCAATTTAAAGAGCCGCCCCTGAATAAGGAGGCGGCTCTTTGTTTTGTATTGATTAGGAAGAATACACTGAAAGCATTGGTACATTAAGGTTTATCGCCTCTTCTTGTCTACGCCCGAATGAATAAAAAGGGCGGCTTTGCCGACCATCTGCCGACCAAACGGCAAAACATAATGATTTTTAATGCTTTTTATTGGTTCAATTTCCGCTTGGAGAAGGCAGCATCTAGTTTATCTGTGGCAACCGTGTCTGCTTGTTTCAGCGCATGGCCATACACGTTCATGGTCGTCGTAATGTTGGAGTGACCGAGTCGTTCGGCAATAATTTTAGCATGCACACCTTCATTAATGAGAAGGGTGGCGGACGTATGACGTAGTGCGTGAATGTTGATGTATTTCAACTCATGACGCTTAATGAAGCGTGACCACCAATTTTTCATCGAGTCTGGGTTATAGGGCTTTCCATTTTCATCACATAATAAAAAATCATATTTTCCTTCTCCCCATAATTCTTTCGCAGCCACTCGTTCTCTTTTTCGAAGCAAGTGCAATTTCTTTATAGGTGCGATCAAGCTTTCCGATAAAATAATATCCCGCTTCTTCGCACTACGGTTTCCTTTTTTGATCTCATGGACTTGATATCCGCCACTCCTGGAATGCGTGAGGGCTTGTCTGACGTGGAGAATACGTTTATCCAAGTCAAAGTGCTTAAACTCCAATCCAAACAGCTCAGAGCGCCGCATGCCCGTTGTTATAGCCAGTTTAACGATGATATTCCAGTGCAGCAGTTCGGATTCTAAGCAATCCAGTAAATCGCTTGCTTCTTCGAGCGTGTAAACTTCAGACTCCTTGTATTCGACTTTTGGTTTATCAATTTCTTTTACAGGAGACTTGCTGACAATCCGGCATGTAACCGCAAAATTGAAAAGATTATTTAAAATACGGTAGTTATAAAAGATAGTGGAGCTGGAGAGTTTTCCGGCCTTGCCATCCAATCTCATTCCATCCTCTTCAAGGTTGTGGAGAAAATCAATCAGGTGCATGGGCTTCACCTGGTCCATCCGTAAATACTGAAAAGCAGGAAGGATCCTCTTTTCAAGGTAGTCCATATGCTTTTGCAGCGTCGTATGAGATAAATGTTTTCGCGCATGCTTCGGCAGCCATTCATTATATACAAAATCAACAAACTTCATTTTTGATGGCTCATGATAATCTTTTCCTGTGACTTCTACTAAGAATTTTGACAAAGCCAATTCTGCTTCTCGGATGCCTCTTGCGGTAATGGTCTTATACTTTTTATTCCGCTTCCGTTTGCCTGTTTCCGGATTGGTATAAGAAGTACCTAAGTCGACTTCTAGTTGGTATTTATTTTTCCCGCGCGGTCTTACGTGTCCTGTCGCCATAATTGTTCATTCCTTTCTTATTAAGGAGATAGCACCCCCTCCCTAGCATCTGTTTTACATCGGTGTTTTGAAAGGGGGAGAAGGCTACAAAAGCGCTTTAATGTCGTGCCGTTAAGAAGACTTTTAAAGCATATTATATTTTCATAGAGACAAAAAATACATTTTTCTGTTAGAACCTATGTTCTTTTTATTGTAAAAGAAAAAACCTGTCTCAAAAAGGGACAGGTTGGGTGAGAATTGGAATTTTATTTAATTATCTTTCGCAAGCCCATCCATCTTTATCACGGTCATGCTTTGAATCATAAGCTGGGTGGCCTTTTTTAACGCCATCCGGGTACTTCTTACGCAATTCTGTGCAGTTCTTAAATGACTCTTTCTTAGGTGGTGTAGTCGGTTTTGGTGCTGGTTTCGGTGCTGGAGCAGGCTTTGGCTTCGGAGCAGGCTTAACAGGTGCAGGAGCTGGTTTCGGAGCACAGCCGCCGTTAATAGCATTCGTACTTGACCAGATACCGAGTTTAGCTTTCTTCGCCTTTGCTTCGGCTGCTTGCAATTCTTCTAAGTACTGTGTATTTGGTGGGAAGATCGCAACTCGAGCAAGCCCTTTTTCGAGCAGCGTTTTATTGAACATTACATCGTTCAGGTAGATGTATGCCAAAATACGGCCGTATTTGTCGCGTGTCTGAATGCCGAGTTCAAGCTTTACTTCTTTGTTCAAGAGGCTTTTCTTCGTGAAATCAGAAGCTTCTGGACCAAATAGCTGTACACATTTCTTAGGATCTTTCGTTTCCGGCGTATCGATCAGAATAAGACGGACTGTTTCTTTTTTTCCTTTATATGTGACTTTAATCGTGTCGCCATCGACGACTTCATTTACTGTTACTTTTGTAGCTGTTTTCGGTGCAGCTGCTTCAACTGTCTGAAGCGATTGATCTGCAGCAATCGGTGCAAATGATCCAGCAAGTAGCGAGAAGGACAGAAGGGACGCGGCAAAAGGCTTAAATAATTTCTTCTTTAACATGGTTATTCTCCTTTTTTAAAAATTAACAGATTTAATCCCATTTTCCTATCAAAAAAGGGTGATGACTATCTTTTTCGTTCAACAAATACCGACATAATCTGATTAAGAGTATTGAATAATCGCTTTTTGAATGATCCATCGGCGCAGACGTTCCAAAGCAAAATCATATTCTACATTAAAAACTTCGCTTATTACCCTTGCTGCAGCATATTCAGTGTCCGGTAGATTTAAGTTCGGAAGCATGAAAGTAGGGACACAAAAATGAAGAGCAAAAGTATTTGCCTGCCACTCTTGCAGCTGAACAAAAGGGAAGGGCAGTTCGGTCTGGTTTCCAGAATGACGTAATAAATGACAAACCTCATGTCCAAATTCCTGCCACTGTTCCGTTTTAGGTAGGGTTTCATTAAGTATAATCATCATAATGCCACCGATCTCTGCGCACTTGCTTTTCTTATAACTATATCCCACCTCTATATTGAGCCTCCTGGAAATTAGCTCTATATCTAGCTGATCAGGAGAAGTAATCGCAATTTTTGTGTATAAATTCTCAATAAAGTCTTCAAGATGGGATTTCACGTAGGTCATAAGGGACGCCTCTTTTCCAATTTACAATTATGGGAATGTATGTTCTTTTGAGTATATAATAAAACATACCATGGAGAAAAGAGGTAAGTGAGAAAATTGTCAGGAAAAGAAAAAATCTGTCACGATGAAGGACAGATTAAGAGATAATTGTAAAGGGGATATATGAAGATTAATCGTGGAGATCAAGAACACCATACTGGGATTCTATTTTTTCTTTTCCAGCAACAACAGCTTCATCATTTATTAAACCCTTTTTATGTAGTTCCAGCATTGAGTAGTATAAACGATATTGGTACGGTAACTTCAAGTCATTATCCGTATGGTCGTCCTCTAACTCATCAATTATTTGATTGTATTTTTGCTTTAACATGGTGTAAAAATTATTGCTTTTCAATGTTGCAAGCTCTGCTATAGTGAAGCCTATAACAATTCTTTCGTAACAATTCCATAATGCTAATTTTCTTCTTTTTCCTTCAGCATTAACCCACATTGTTTTTCCCTGACTAAAGGATTTATAGGAAGAAAAAATACCAAGCTTTGATTTTTTGTCTCTTAACAACTCGTCTAAATTATTTACTTCTCGCGAACCAATAGATTTATTATGGTTTTTAGATTCTCCAATTAGCCTTAATCCTATATGTTGGTTGATAAAAGATGGAGTAATTCCATCTATAAATTCCAAAACATGATCAATTTGGTTATCAGAGCTTCTTATATTGTGGTAAACTTTTTTATGCTTAAAACGGCCATAAACGTAAGTCATAAGATCTTCTAGAGTATCGCCTTTTTCTTTTTTGCTTCCACTTTTATAAGCGTTCTGTACGTTACCAATTAATGAATCGAATAAAACATATTCTTCTTGGGGAATCGGCAACCAAATATTATCATCGGGAGAATAATCAATATACTCATTGTAATTGATTGTATCATCCATAAATTTCACCCTGTTCGTATTCAAAGTTCTTTTTTACAAATGCAATTTGCACTTTTGATGTTACAAGGTTATTTTCACAATGCGGACATAATTCACTCTGTTTTCGTATGAATTCGATCATATCTAAATCGGAATTAAATTCAAAGGCATGTATCATGTCTGGATCATCATTATCACAATATATGATAAATTTGACACCAAGCATATCCCTAAACGATAACTCCATTAATATCCTCTTCACTATCTGATCATCTACCTTAGATTTCCTAGAAATGTATCTAGGTGATACGGTTTGATCAGGCATAAGAATATTTAAATGTTCATTAATTATCTTGAGCTTGTTCGGAGGGATTTGGAAATTCTTTTCTTGGTTTATATTGCTTAAGCTGACGTAATACATTGTCAACAATCTCCTTTTCCGTACTCGCCGTCGTGATCCTTTTTAATGAATAGTAATTAGCTTCTTTAACGACTTTGTACGGATATTCTTTATGATTACTTAAATAAGTAATTCCAAGAGAAGCAACTTCCGCATTTTCTATCATTTTTTTTACTATTTCATATGAATCAGCAAAACTGAGAGCTTTTCCTCTTGAATCAGCCTTGAAAGAGGTTATGCCTTTACCGGCTTCATGAAGGAATACTTTAAAATTTGTTTCTTTTGGCATTGTACCATAACGGGAAATCAGTTGAATTTCAAGTAAATCGATTAAAGATTTTTTTATTCGCAGACTTGAAGGCTCTGCTTTAAATGATTCCTCAGTTTTTCCAATGAGATCAACAATTTCATCCAAACAAGTACTCTTAAATACCTCCAACTTTTTGTGAACCATTGGATTATTATGGTCATAATATTCCTCGGTTATATCAAATAATGCATCAATTACCCAATCCGGATCAGAAAAATTAAATGGTAGTACATTTTTTCTAAAATAATCGATAAATTTAGTTGAAATTGTATCAAGTTCCTTTTTTCTCTTTACTCCACAAACAGAGTAAAGATTGGTTATAGGATTAAGTGACAGGACGAATTGTTCGCTGTTAAAGTCAACCAGAACATAAGCCAAGTAAATATCTCTAACGATATCGGGGACTTCACCAAAGTTTTTTTGTTTGATAACAAAAGCGGGAGCAGCCAGAGTGATTAATATTTGATCATCATACTCAACTACATCAGTTAGATGGATCTCTTTAAGGCTATCTTTGTTAAGATCAAAAACATTGGTCTTTAGCTTACTGCATACTTGAAGGATTCTTTTTTTGGTTTTTTCAGAAAACGAATTTTTATCGTCCGTTTCGTATACAAATAACGTATTGTATCCTTCTAAATAAACATGGTTTAACCAATTTACGAAATACTTAAAATCCACTAGATCCATCATCAACCCATGTAATACATTTTGACGAGTTTCAATAAGATTCCTGCCTGATTTGATATCGAACGCGGTTTTTATTTTATAAAGTTCTTGGTTTTGAGCTTTATCTAGAAACAAACAGAGATTTTTTTGTTGTTCATCACTGAGCTCATTGTAGTGCTTTATCATAAATATTCCCCCATCTCGCTGATTCAATCTTTAGAAACGGTTTATATTGAAGAACTAGAACATATAAAAGACCTTTTCCGTTTGTTAATTCTGCTTTGTACAAGTTTTTATTAAGAAACTATTTATTAAAACGCTGTTATCTCTCTTTTCAGCATTTGAACAAAACCCAATGGAATCATTACTATCAGCTGCTATTACTGCTTAAAAAGATTGGGAGGGGTCATAATAAGACTTTCCTCCTCAAAGAGCTTCCACCTTCCGTAAAAATCAATTCATTAAAGTAGACACTTATTTCTATTTTCCTACAAGATAAGTGTAAATCCTATTAAAATTGATCGACAAAATACGACAAAAAATGTCATATCAATTATTTTTTGCTAAATATATAATCGGAGTATCTAGAGTTTTAGTTTGGTTGTATGTAGAAGAATCAGCAGTGCTTTTGCAAATACTAGAGAGGTGGAGGATTATGTTAAAGGTAATAGTATCGGAAAATGAAAAATCCAAAAGTAAACTACTAGTAGATGGAGTAACGATTACGGGAGATGTAGGTCATTTTTCGTCAAATGGGACTGAAAATGAATGGGCTCGTATTAAAGACTACAATCTTTCGAAAAAAATAACTGAAGCCACCTTTAAGGAAATCCCAAAAGAAATTTCTAGTATATATCTTTACTATCCTTTAGATTTTACAGAGTATATTAAAGAGATTCAGCTTTGGCGGGATCTTAATGAAACAGAATTTACTGAACTTAAATTTGAATTTTCATGGGATTTTGAAAAGTGGAAAAAACCATTTAGCATTGAAGAATTTGCAGGAGCGATTAAAGAAATATTATTAGATTACAAGGGTGAAGCAGTGGAGTGGATGGAAGATAGTGAATTTTTAAGTAACGGCTGCGACCTTACTTTTCATGATTTTGATAGAAACGAAAAAATCAAAGTAGAACTTGAAAAGAAAATCATAATTGTGAAAGAAATTCTCGAAAAAGTAGATAGATTACTTATTACAGATTCCAGAAAAGGGTCTGTGGTTAACTTCTTTGATTTTCCTGAACATGTAAGGGTTCCATGTGAACAGTATCTTGTTTATTTTTCAGAATTCTTAAAGAATATTGGGATTGATGTAACAACAGACATTAGTCACCAAGCTGGAAGGGTTCTTTTTTCTGTTACACCCGTATCAAAGCGAACTGCATTACAGCAAATAAGAGAAGCATTAAACGTTTACCTCCAACTTCCTAATAATTTTGTCAGTTCAGATTTGATAAATGTACATATGAAACCTGAAGAACAACAGTTAGCAGCAAATATTCAACATCTTCAGGGACAACTCATGCTTGCGAATGCTATAATGCAAACCCAAAATGAAACAATGCAAAATCAAAGAGTTATGATTGAACAACAACGGCAAATAATAGATGCCACAATACTTCAGCAGTCGCTCCTAAAAGATTCAACAAATAATGATTCACCAGACAAAGAAGAAATTCTTGGAGGCACTATATCGCTTACTAATCTTGACGTGAAAGGTTTTCAAGTTAATATTCCAAATATTTATCGTTGGTTACGAGAAAAAGTAAGAAAAGAATAATCTTCGACAAATAGAATTCCGCTGGGACTAAATCCAACGGAGTTCTATTTATTTTATCAAGAATAATTAATTATTAAGCCATTTAATTAGGTAACCAACTCTTTTAGAAAAGCCCCCAAAAAAAGAGTGAAATAAAATAGTTTTAATATGGTTAGATACTTATTTGACTTACAAACTAATTTCTAAAACCAGTTGCTCTAAAATCATCACCAGAAATTTCAGATGAAATCATATCAATAAATTGATACAGGGATTTATTAATAAACTCTGAAAGCAACCAACCATGTTGACTGGCTAAATGTGCATCTAATCGATTGGGATCATATCTTGACATTTCACTTAATCTGTGCATGGCGGCAAAAGTTAGTACCATAGAATTTTTGTTAATAATTCCTGCTGTTAGATTAGTTCTTTTAAAATACCACAATTCGTTCGTGCTATATATGTACACAAACATTTTTCTGTATTTTTTATAATAACTCTTGAATCCATCAAGATTTGCTTCATTATTTCTACTTGACCACTTAAAAACATCTCTTGTACGTAAATAGTAGGCATCTGTCTTGTAATAATCGTCTCTTTCGAAACCTTCTATATTTGTTAGTGTGCGTACGTTTGAATCACCAATCTCTAATTGAAATTCTAGCCAGCTTTCATCATTATTTTTATCAAAAACAAATCTTGGTTTTATAATAGGAATAAATAATTCAGGATCGGTGTTAAAAGAAAGTTTATATGCACGATGAATAAACTCAAGGTTATATAAAATATTTTTCAAAGTATAAGTTTCTGGGAGAGATTTTATTTTTTTACGATTAACTAAAAAGTTTTTTAATTCACTTTCAAAAACCGGACGATTAGCTTCTGAAATTAATAATTTAGTTTCGTTAAAGATCTCTCTAGTAAGATTGTTAGCTTGTTTAGATCCAAATGTATTTACATCTTGTTGTATTAGGTTTATAGATTCATCTAAATATTTACTTAAACCAGCGAGAACACCTTTTTTATGAATACTGATATGCTCATTTTGTAATTTAATCTGACCACCTTCTTCGTATTTTGCTGATATTCCATGTTGTAAATCAAAATCAATACCTTTATAGGTGAGTAATGCTTTTGTAGCATTCAAGAAACAATAATATGTAGTTAAAGGTTTAGCAACTAAATCTAGATTTTTAGTTGCTACATAGAAGTTTTTCGCTTGATTCCAATAGTTTGCGGCTTCGAGACATTTTTCACCTCTTCCAGCACGCAGAAGTAGCTCAATATAATGCCAATGAGAGTCTGTTAGCACAGTTTTTCTGTCGAATTCTGGATCGACTACAGTTTTTCTTAAAACTAGATCCCTTTTATTATATTTAGAGCAAGGTCGCTCTAATAAAGGCTTACTAGCTTTTCTTAAGTCTGAAACTTCCTTATTAAGCTTCTTATGCTTCTCTTCCAGGGTTTTAGATTTTTTCATGAGTCTATTTAACTTCTGTTGAGACATCTATAAACACTCCTAAAGATTCTTTATGTAATTTAAATTTATTGATAAAGTTTCTGTCTTTTAATAAGATCAACGATTTCTGAGTATTCATTTTGCTTAATGGCCGAAAGAATATATGAAACAAGGTTAGTTATATAAGGTTGCATTTCAGTCATGCCATAAAAATATGAACACTGTCGCTCTCTTTAATTAGTTGAGAAAATTTGTTTTCCCCTTCATTCCCCCTCTTGGACATCTTTTTTATTTGCTAATTCATATGTAGCAAGAAAAAAGTACTAATATGATTATAAAATAAATACACGCCGCAGCGTGTTATTTTTTGTTTAATCCTCGTTTTTTGATGATCTCCCAGAACTCCTGTAATTCTTCAAGTTGTTCCTCTGGTGAATCGGCCATTTCTTTAAAGAAAAGGTTTAGCCTTGGATTGTTGAAAAATTCCATCATTTCTTTTTCATCATCGGTAGGTTCAGCATTAGGAACCGAGTTATTTTTCGTTTCTGTCAGCCCATATAAATAATCAACAGATGTTTCAAATAAAGAAGCAATTTTGATTACTGTTTCCATTGGCGGCTGCTTTGTACCGTTTTCATAAGCCGTGTAAGTGGTACGTGCGACTCCTAAAATCTCAGCAACATGACTCTGTGTAAAAGTAGGATTCGTTTCTTTTTTGCTTTCTCTTAGCTTCTTCAATCTATTTGCAAATTGTTTCATCTTTTACATCCTCCTTGAGGAATACATCTTAATTATAATGTTTCCCAGAGAAACTTTTATAAAATGTTCCTAAAAGAAACTTTTACGTTGACAAGTTCCTTAAAGGAACATATAATAACCTTAAGATAATTACTTGAAGGAACAAAGGGGGTGATAATATTGGAACGTACTTGGCTTAAAAATACACGTTATTCAACAAATATGACTCATGATGAGGTTGCAGAAGCAGCAGAAATTTCGAGAAGTTACTACACTAATATTGAAGCAGGAATTAAAAATCCAAGTGTTAATGTGGCTAAAAGAATTGCTAAGGTTTTAAGTTTTGAATGGACTCTTTTTTTTAAAAATGAATGTTCCTTAAAGGAACAAAATACTAAAGAAGTCAGCTAAGGAGGTGATCCAGAATAGAGGCGCTCCACGGCCTCACCTTCCTCAAACGGCGAAATTTGCTGTCGTAACATTGTTCCCATTTGAGAATTAAATATTCTTAATAGAGAACAAAAAGAGTTTTGTCGATTGCTTTCAGAAGTATCGACATATTACGGATAGGAGGAATTGCATTGAATCAACTTGTTTTCATCCAAAATGGCAGTGTACTTACAGACAGCTTGACGGTCGCAGCAGTTTTCGAAAAACAACACAAAGATGTAATGCGCGACATCCGAAATCTTGAATGCAGTGAAGAATTTAATCGGCGCAATTTTGCGCTGGTTGATTACACAGATGTACGGAACCGAGTCTACAACAAATATTTAATCAAGCGTGACGGACTTGCTTTTCTAGTGATGGGTTACACAGGAAAAACCGCTTCCGAGTATAAAGAAAAATTCATTCTAAAGTTTAACGAAATGGAAGAGCAACTTCGAAATAAAGTTCATGTCCTTGACGAACGCACTTCATTAATTCAATCCATGAAGCTGACCATTGAAACGGCAGAACGCCAAGATCAAATTCAGGAAGTGGTTAATACACATTCCGTAAAAATTTCCGAACTTGAAACAAAAGTTGAAGAGCAGATCACGCTCACATCCGGCGAGCAGCGTCGCTTACAAAAAGCTGTTGCGATTAAAATTTATGCGCTTGAATCAGACCCAGCTGTACGGCCGCGATTATTCAAGGAGCTGCACCGCGAAATTAAAGATCGATTCGGTGTTTCTTCTTATAAAGATGTAAAGCAAAAAGAGTTACAGTCGGCAATCCGCTACGTTGAAAATTGGGTGCCCCGAAAGGCGGTGATTTAATGAATAACTTAGATTCAATGAACACAAAAGAAGCAGCTGAATATATCGGGGTCTCTCTTGGGACGGTCAGAAAGTACGTTCATGAAGAAGGGCTGCCCGTTCTCCGCTTTCCCGGAAGACGAAAGTGGATCTTCCGAAAAGACATGGTTGATCAATGGATGGAAGAACGATCAAAACCCGTCCTTTTGTATCCGGCAGAACAGCAGGATTACGGAAAATTACGAATTCTGAAACCGTAAGCGGCTTAATTTTATTGTACAGTCATTCTTTGTATCTACCAATTAACAAAAAGATACAGACAGGGGGAATTTAGTTGGTTATTAAAGAATCAGCCAGCGTCAGTGCGGCGCTTACAACATTCATTGAAACCCAAGAACTCACAAATGAGCAGATTGCTTATGTGTTAAACATTTCAAAACAGCTCGTTAGCCATATGAAACGTGATCGGCGTCCGATGCAGAAAGATATCGCAGAGCAGGCGATCAAGCAGTTTAGCGATTGCCCAGCTTTCGCGATGGACTTAATATTCGAATTTAGCTCGGGATTCACATCACCCGTTTTAAGAGGCAAGGCTCTGGAACAGCACAGGCTGTCGTTCAAAGAATTTTTGCTAAACGAATGGGCTGATGTTGCTAGAAAGATTATCAAGTCTGAGAAAGAAGACGAAATGTATTACTTCGATTGGTCGAAAGCTCCAGATCAAGTAACAGAACGAGAGAAGAATTTAATTAAAGATTTAATTATTGAGCTAAACGAAATGGAAATGGCGGCAGCTAATTTTAGAATCCATCTGCACGAAGCTTACTTAATTGATGCGAAGATTGTACGGGATGAGACGCTGAGTCGGGTGACAGCAAAGGGGTGGATTTAGAAATGAAAAAGGACAAGCCAAGGAAGCGTCGCCGACCATATCAAGTGATCGTCAAAAGACTTAATCAGCAAGGAATAAAAGAGAAAGTGGTGAAGAAACGTCATGTATTGGGTGTTTGATGCAGCACAAACGATTCTTTTAACGTCCATGGGATTGTGTCTTTGCGGTATCAGCTGGATCTGCCGAGGTGTGTGGGATCGGTACAAGGAAGATGAAAAAAAATAACGCCTGCACAGGAATGCAGACGTCGAATCAACAGCTAATTATTCTACTGATATTATATCACACATTTTTAGGGTGGGCACTTCGGTGCTCGTCGATAGCAATCGGATCAGGTTTCTCCCCCTGTACCTGTTCCGGCTGCTATCGATGGGCTTCATCCATCAGAAAGAAGGTGAAAGCATGAAGCGAGGAAAGAATCCAACACGCGCTGAAAAAGCGGTCATTGCTTCTTACAACTTGAATCCAGCGAACTGGCTGATCTGCAAGAAAGTAAATGATATGTACACGCTCGAACATCGTCATACCGGGAAGATCAGGCAGATCCCGATGGACCCAGTGAGAAAACTTGGATAAGGAGATGAAAAGTGTGGAACATCCTGAAATTGTTCAGATCATGCACACAGGCTACCCATTGATGGACAAGCCCAGCGAAGATGAATCATTTATTGAAGTCAACGATCTTTGCGAAGAATGTCAGGCGCGGAAGAAAGCCTCCGGATCTGATTACTGCATCGTTTGTCTGGAAGCATGAAAAAGACCCCTGTTGGTAGCAGGAGTCAGTGGTTTAAAAATTTATAAGATACATCCATTGTACTGCACATTTAAAACTGAATCAAGGGAGTGAAGAATTTGGCAAAGAACATGAACGCCATTTCAACAATTGACCTGACACGCCATGACTGGCTTATGGAGAGACGTAACGGTATTGGAGGCAGTGATTGTGCTGCCATTGCCGGCGTCAATAAATACAGTTCACCGATGAAAGTGTACCTTGAAAAAACGAATCAAATTGAATCAGAAGAAATCTTTACTGTGAATGAACAAGGCGGATTTGAAGAAGGCAGTGAAGCAGCCTATTTTGGTGTACTAAATGAAGATCTTGTCGCACAGGAATTTTCCCGCCGTACCGGATTAAAGGTGCGCCGGCGAAACGCGATCTTGAAGCATCCGGAATACGACTTCATTTATGCGAATGTGGACCGGCTGATTGCCGGCAAAAAAGAAGGGCTTGAATGCAAAACAGCTTCCGAATTTCTGAAAGGTGAGTGGGAAGGCGATGAGATCCCGGCTTCTTATCTGCTCCAGTGCCAGCATTACATGGCCGTGACCGGCTATGAAGCGTGGTGGATTGCGGTACTGGTCGGCGGCAACAAATTCATTCATAAGCGCATCGAGCGTGATGAAGAGCTGATCGACTATCTCATTAACATCGAAAAAGAGTTTTGGGAAAATCACGTCTTAGCGAATAATCCGCCGCCGTTCGATGGATCCGTTGCATCCAGTGACTTACTAAAAGCCATGTACCCGCAGCATGAGCCGGACAGCACGATTGAATTAACGTCTGACCTGCAGGTGTACATTGATTCATACAAAGTGCTGGAAGCAGAAAAGAAAGAAATTGATTTAAAAATGACAGAGTGCCAGAACGTGTTAAAAGGCGCCATGCAGGAAAACGAAACAGCCTTTATCGGTGAACAAAAGATCACGTGGAAAACGCAGGTTTCCAACCGGATTGATACAAGCCGGCTCAAGAAAGAGCAGCCGGATATTTACGAAGCGTACGTCAAACAAAGCACATCTCGTCCTTTCAAAATTAAATAACTGGAGGTTTTACCGTGGCAACAAATAATACGATCAAAAACGAACTGGCAAAGAAGCAACAAAATGCGCCAGCGAAACAAGTGTCACCGGAACAGTCACTGAACGGCTTATTAAAACGGATGGGGCCCGAAATTCAGCGGGCTCTTCCGAAACATATGGACGCCGACCGCATGGCACGCATTGCTTTAACCGCTGTCCGCACCACGCCAAAGCTTCTGGAATGTGATCAAATGTCATTCCTTGCAGCTCTTATGCAGTCCGCCCAGCTGGGCGTTGAGCCGAATACAGGACTTGGCCAGGCGTACTTAATCCCATACGGCAAGCAGGTACAGTTTCAGCTTTCCTATAAAGGTCTTATCGATTTAGCAGTCCGTAGCGGTCAGTACAAAGCCATTTATGCCCATGAGGTGTATCCAAACGATGAATTAACTTTTGAGTACGGTTTGTATAAGGATTTAAAACACGTGCCGGCCAGCATTCCAGAAGGTGAGCCAATTGGCTACTATGCGGTTTATCACTTGCAGAATGGCGGCTTTGATTTCGTCTACTGGACACGAGAACGCATTGATCAACACGCCAAAAAGTTCAGCCAGGCAGTGCAAAAAGGATGGACAAGCCCTTGGAAAACAAACTATGACGCAATGGCCAAGAAAACCGTTTTGAAAGAAGTGCTGAAATACGCACCAAAATCGATTGAGTTTCAAAAGACAGTTGAAGCTGACTCTACTATTAAAAAAGAAATCGCGCCGGACATGAGCGAAGTAATCGACATGCAGCATGAGCTGATTGATCTGCCGGAGGAAACACCGCCAGCAGAACCGGAACAGAAAAAAGAAACGAAAAAGCCGTCAGCAAAAGACATTGATTTTGAAACGATCGACATTGCTGAAGAAGACCTTCCATTCGGCAAGCAGTAATGGAATATAAAATGGTCATTCCGGATCTTATCCGGCAGATGAGCAAAAACAATGATGAGTATGTCCGGTGGGTGAGGAGCTACTTCAAATCCTCTCACCCGCATCTGGTGCTCGTACGGATTGAAAAGCAGGCAGTTCTTAAAAAGAGAGAAAGGGAGGAGGGATAACAGGTGGCGGATGTTCAGCTGGAGCACGGATACACCAAGATTGCCAACGAGATTCTGGATGTGATTCAGCATTTCCAATTCACGCAAAACCAATATAAGCTGCTGATGGCCCTGTGGCGGAACACATACGGATGGAACCGGAAAGAATGTGAATTTTCCCTTTCCTATATTGAGTCTGTCACACATCTGGAGCGCAAACGAGTGAGTGAAGCGTTAAAAACACTCATACAGAACAACGTGATTAGAGAATTGAATCCAGGCTCTAGAACGAAAACAAAAATTGTTTCTTTTAATAAAAACTATGAAGAGTGGACGATCAAACATTACAAAGGTAGTGGCGTTTTGCCCACTAGTGGTCAAGATGACACTAGTGGCGAAATGCCCCCTAGACGTAGTGGCGAAACACCCCCTAGTGCTAGTGGGCAATCCGCCACCCATAAAAGAAAGATTAAAAACAATATTAAATACAATGCTTCTGCTAATAGCGCGCACGAAGGAAACAGTGACGGGGTGCCTACAACCGACCCAATACGTGGTGATTTGACTGGACAAGCTCCAGTCGGAGAAATATCACATATTCCTCAAAACGATATTCAGCAGCTGCTTAACGGATATGTCCAGCTCAGGAATAAAGGCTTGCTGACAACACAAGATGACTTTGAATCAGCAAAAGAAATCCTAGCTGAAGGTGTTTCACTTAATGACGCGCTGATATGGCTTAAAGAAAAGTTTGATAGCTATCAGCCTAAACATCCGCGTGACCACATAAACAGCCTCTCCTATTGCGTGGGGCACATTTTAGACAGACATATCGAAAATCAAGAAAAGGAGCGGAACCCACATGGCGAAACCGGAACAACCCCGATTCACCAGTATCGCGGACGTAATGGCGGATCTGCAGGCAAAGGCAAATCAAAAGAGCAGCTCTTTAAAGACCTCGAAGCCGCTAGAGACGCCTGGGGCGGATGAACAGCAGTATGAGTGCGCTGTTTGCAAAGACACAGAGCTCATCTTCCGCAAAAGACCGGTGATGCAAAAAGGAAAAGAGATCATGCAAGAATATGCTACGTTTTGCGAATGCAAGGAACAAAAAGCTTGGAAGCGCCGCTTTAAGCAATCCATGATCCCGGATGAATTCCAGAAAGCGAATTTTGGAAACTATGTTACAGACACACAGTATCAACGCGAGATGAAAAAGATGGCTGCTGATTATGTGAATCTATTCCGCTTTGATACCGACAATGAAGGGCGAAAGAAAAAGATCATCCCTCCGCACAATTTTGGTCTTATCGCTTCTGTAGGTGAGCAGCGCTTAAAAGAACTGCCAGCTTCGGACCGGACGGAAATTAAAAACCAGCATAACAATTTCGGGATCGGCAAGACGCATTTACAAATTGCCATTTCAAAGATTCTGCTAAAAGCAGGATTTCGGGTGTTGGTCGTATCAGATGCTGTTTTCATCGACGACTTAATGCAGGCGAAACGGTCAGGAGACGAAGGAGAGCAGCTAAATCAATTGCTTGGCCCGGCGCTCGAAGCAGACGTGCTCATTTGGGACGATATCGGCAAATCGAAATGGACGGAAGCCCGTGAAACGATGTACTACCGGATTATCAATGAGCGGTACCGCAAGCAGATGCCAATTGTTTTTAACAGTAATGAGGACCGTGGCACTTTGGCGGATAAGATCGGTTACGCAGCTGCCAGTCGTTTAATCGGGCAGTGCAGTGATGAAAAATACAAATTCCTGATGGATGCAGAGGGTCAGGACTGGAGGCTAAAAAAGCATGGCTAACCAAGACTCAATCATTTTACAAACCAGCAGCGTTCGCCAGGTAATGTATCCGGGATCGGGCATGTATATGTTCCAGCCGCAAGCTGGACGGAAGCCATTATCGATAAAACAGCAGCAGGAAAAAGACGCAGCTTTTAAAAAGCATCTGGATGAAGCGTGGAAGCGAATTGAAGCGGAAGAAAAGACAGACGGTAATGCGGCATGAGTAAATGCAGAGGCTGCGGCGCAGAAATTCAATGGATTAAGACCGACTCAGGCAAAGCAATGCCGGCAGATATGCAAAAGCAAACAATCATTACGGCTTCTGGCCAAGTCGTAAATGGCTTCACATCGCACTTTGCAACGTGTCCGCAGGCAAATAATTTCAGAAAGGGCAATCAACCATGAACCGCTCAAACGTTTATCAATTGCTGAAAAATCATTATGAGAACACCGGCAAAGTCTTGAATGCGGTTGAATTACTCGTTGAATTACTCGTCGCTTTCGGAAAAACAGATCCAGCAGAGGTTATGGCTGGCCGCCGGATGTTCGACACCTATTTATCAACTCAAGGGAGGAAAACAGCGTGACACCAATCGCAGGCTATGAAAAATTATCCGATGCTGAACGCCGGCTGTTTATCAAGGCGCATCAAAAGCACTTGTCATCGTTAAAAAGCAATGAGCGTGACCAGTACGGGCTTGGAAGTGTTGTGAAGGTTCAATCAAACCCGCAGGAAGCAGCCATTGATGTTCAGTTTGTAAACGGGCAGAAACGGCAGTATACAGCGAAAGGGGCGTGGTATTGATGGATTATTACACACCACAAACGTATGAAATGGCGCTTGCTTTAAATAAGCACACGGGGCTAGAAAAGCCGTCTTTCAAGGAACGCGAAAAGCTTATGGCTGGCTATCAGGCGAACAATGCGACGAAGGTCGAAAAAGTTACTGCAGTAATGGTGAAGGAGATTGTGGTTGATGAAACTCTGTGAACGCTGTAACCGCCCTCTGAAATCGCAAAAGAGCATGGATGCCGGTATGGGTCCAGTTTGCAAGAAAAAGCAGGCTGAGGAAGAAGCACAGGCTGAATTTGAACGGAATCAATTGACGATCGATGAGGTGTTGAACGATGGGAAGATCGAAAACGCCTCGTAACTGGAACGCAAAGAAAACATTCGCATACGGGATTCAATTTGATAGCCGATCCGAGGCGGATTATTACATGAAGCTTCTCGCAGATCCAGCAGTCGGAAAAGTCGACGTGCAGCCGGTATTTGAGATTATTCCAGCGTATTCTGTAATATGCCGTCGCTGTGAGGGCTCAGGCCGCCAAATCAGCACGAAAACAAAACGCGAGATTAATTGTTCTCTCTGTTCCGGAAAAGGCTCAAAAACGAAGGCAGGGGCGAAATACACGGCAGATTTCAAAGTTTACTGGAAGAATGGCCGGACAGAGATTGTTGATGTGAAAGGCGGACCAGCTTCCAGAGACTTTTCACTCCGGCGTAAGTTGCTTGAGCAGGCGATCGGGCAGGAAGTAACCATAATGGAATACACGAAAGCAGGATGGAGGAGAAAACGATAATGTCTCAATACGAATATCACATAGCGCAGGCAGCCAAGCACGAAAAAGCCGGCAACCTAGTCCGGGCAGAAATGCACTTGGACATGGCGGATCAGTGCAAGCGGTGATCAGCAGTTGACGCAAACTATGTAGCAGAGGGAGGAGATTAACAGAGTCATTTATGAATAGAAACCCTAGTGCCAATCGGAACGCTAGAGGATAATTCTAGAACATCATGATTAAACATTCTAATACATCCATGTGAGACATTCTTACCAATTGAAGCTGGGTTATTTGTTCCGTGTATGCCGTAATGAGGTTTTGACAATCCCATCCAAAGCACTCCAAATGGTCCGCCGGGATGAAGTTGTTTATTGATAATCGTGTATGTCCCAGAAGGTGTTGGTGACAATATTTTCCCAACTGCAATTGGATAAGCTTTTATAAGTTTGTTTCCATCAAAAAGTTTTAATTGATGTTGTGATGTTGATACGTCAATCCATCTTGCCATGAAGATCAACTCCATTTTTTGATTATTGTATGAAGTAACTCAGGCATTTGTTAATTAATAGAAATTGATTGAACAGTTAATGAGAAAAGAAAGCAAAATTGCTTAATGAACAGTACATTGAAGTTATTCACGGCGAACTTTCTTTAAATACGATACAATGCTTGTTTTTAATGAGGCGTAAGAACCGATTGCAGCATATCCGTAAAACCAGCCCATGAAAATACCGGCAACTAGATGCCCTCGGTGGCTGATGAAAACAGAAATAAGTAAACCTATGATCAATGCAATGAAGGGAACCAAGGGTTTCGAAGGCTTAAAAAATATTTTGATTAACTGCGTCAGGATAAGAACGACAGGGACCGCAATGACAACATCCCAGAAATTTGTATGTATTGTGGGGAAATCCATTGAGATATCATCCTTTTTTAATGATATCATGTTGAAATTTCGAAATTTTATTCAACAGTACGTCCAATATGTAGAGGAAGAAAGAAAGGGCTAACCGTGCTTTCCTTCCTCCTATTCTCATCATATTCTGCTGACAGCCTTATGACACAAAAAAGCTGGGTTGAGAACCCAGCTAAGAAATCGAGACTATTTTGGAATTTGAATTTCCATTAGTAATATGAACCATTGAAACTGATTTTATACAAGAAAATCAGTCTTACGTCCATATCACGTCATAAAGGAGCGTTGAAGATGCTTGAGCACGGGGATAAACTGCTGTTTCCGAATAGAAAAACCTATTCTTTGTTTTGTATCGGATATTGCTGTCCGGGCGGTATTAAACCGCCTGATGAATGGTTCATATCGAATACTGGCGGTGGCACAGTATTTAAAGGTTATTACCACGAGCTTCTGGATTTTTTACCAGAGGGCTGTGTGGTCGTAGCAAACAAATGGCATGAAAAAAAGAAGCAACCAGTCATTAAAGTGGATTGTCAGATAAGTATTTTTGAGTAAATTGCGTTCTTTTAGTTAAGAAAGGAGGTAAGCATGATGCTGCAAGGAATATGCTCCGATCCGGAAATACTTCCAACCGGTGAAACATTCTTTCTTTTTCCGGCCGGCACCGATTATGTGTATGCATCTAGATTCCCACGGAAAGGTGCGCACACGGGCTGTTTTGAAAAGAAGCACTTTCACAAGATCAAGGAAGTAAATGAAACGCCAGAATGGCAGCCAGAGCCGCCAAAACGAACGGTTGAAATCGAAAGAAATAAAATCTATTCTGCAAAGCTCATTTCGTGCGGGGAGCATTCAAAAAAGTTGATCGACAAAACGTACTTTGTCATTGCTCGTGGGGCAGGTCTACATGTAGACATGTACCCGTCAGCAGAATTAAAAGGGATGTTAGCCTGTTATCCGGTTCACTGGTTTGGGAATTTTGATTTGGTAGATCAGGAGACAGAAATCGAAAGTGTAGAAATCGTACCAGATTCAGTCATGGAAGAAGACATTTTTGATCAGCCAATAGAACCGGAGTTTTTCGAACAAATGAAACTATTCTAATAAATTGGGCGATGTATAAATCTAGAAAAAAAAGGAAATGATGAAAATGAAAATATAGCAGATTGGGAGTGAAGCACTTGATAAACATTGGAGAATGGAAAACAGTGAAAATTGGCGATATGACAGCCATCGGTTATGTGAGCAATATCGTGCAAAGCGGATTTTACGGATACAGGATTGAATTAACAAAAGTGATTTGGAGTGCGAAAGGTAATTACTTGTTAAAAAAACCATCGCCCGGCATCTTCACAGAAGAGCAACTGGAACCGGTCGGCGACTTTTGGGACAAGCACGAGGATAAGGGATAAGTCGATGCTGATTGATCTGGCCCTTTTAACGGAGGACAAGCAGTGGTTTGATGAATTGACGGGAGGAAAACAAAAATGGCATATCGTGGAGCAGTAATTGAGCAGCAGTGGACGCCGGAACGATTGGAAATGGCGAAGAAGCGTTGGAGAGAACAATAAAAAACAGCCAGGCAAGTACCTGACTGCAGAAATGGTTTTGCGTTGTACAAGTTGGGTTTTGCAAATGTCAGTACCAGTATGAACCACTCTAGAAAAATTTATACAAAAAAGCCGAGAAAAAGTCCCCGGCTCTTTAAAATATTGCTCGCAACTTTATTTTAACAGACTGGGGGCGTCCTTGTGAAAGAAACATCTGAAATTAAAATGACGCAGGAAATTGATCTGATGGAAAATGCTACGTATTACGTGAAAGATGGCGTCCTTGAAAAAGTGGATTCCCCACCATATGGACACGGTTCTCAAACAATCGTATGGCAGCACGGCAAGCCCGTGGGGTTTGATATGCATTATACAAAACGGAGTAGATGACCCTAAATTTGTGTGAGTTGACCGAGTAAGTTAAAAACAGGGGGTATATTTTAAGCGTTATTTTTAACTTATTTAAGAAGGGCCGACATTCACCCCATGAATGGAGGAATGTCGGCCCCGTATCAGTCATCGCCCTCATATTTCCATGACGATACAATGACTAAAAATTTTTAGTTTTTTAATGACTTACAAAGCACCTTGCAGAGTTGAGTTAAAGCAGAGTCCGAATCTTTTCAACGATTCAGAAGCTTAACCAGCTTTTTTAAAATCCAGCTCGGAAAAATAATGATTAATATTAAATTTTCCAAACATATCATCCTCCTGACTGGGGATGACGTCATAGGGGCTGAAATACAAAATCATTTTAGCACACATTGTAATTAAAAGAGAATAAATAAACCGCCTTAACGGAAAAACCGAGGGCACTGAATAGACGCACACGCGGCGTTTATTTGGTGCTCTTTTTTATTTTTTATCAAGGGAGAGAATGAAATGGTTGCAAATCAACTCACGCTTTTTACAGACATAGATGAAAAAGAAGTCCAAAACTTAATAATCATGGAGCTGCGTGATTATCGTGCTTTGAAGGTGCAAATTGAAAACAAGAAGGAACGAGAAGCAGCAGGCATTGTAGACCTTTTCCCTTCAGTAAGACAACAGGATCAGTTGAGCGAATTAAAAGTAAAGCAGATTGATCGTGCACTGGATCGAAGCCTGGATTTCATTGAACGCCAAATCATCGAAAAGAAGTACTTCACTTCAGAGGAAACTAAAGACATTAACATTTACATGGAACTAGGCCTTAAGAAAGGAAAGTACTATGACAAAAAAAGATCAGCTGTTTACCGCCTTGCTACGGCTCTTGGCATCATTTAATTTTCCGGGCAAAAACCGGACAAAAAGCGAACAAAAACCGGACAAAACGGGTACCATTTTGGGCACCTTTTTATTTTCCCAATCAAGGTAACATTTTCTTATCGGGTAACGCACACTGTGCCAGCCGATGGGAGAAGCGCCTTTCCCTTATCAAGACGTACTCGGGTGTATCGAATGACTATGAAGGTTGCCGGCTGAAATTACGGGGGAACAACTGGAGTCTAGCTGTATTGCGTACGATAGCCACGGGGATGCAAAGTGTGAAAGTCCTTTGCAAACAACCGATTGTCGACGTAGACAGCGACCGTTACTGCAATCCTGGCCAACCTCCCGGGTGATTGTGGATGAACGGGATATTTTTATTTAAAAATCTAAAAAGCAAATAGCGCAAGGCGGTGCTTTCATAAGGAGATAGAATCATGACAAAAATTGCAGCTCTTCTGTCAACTGATGTGAAAAAGAAATTAGCTGCTATTGGCCAGAAAAAAGAAGTACCAAAAGCGGCTCCCCCTAAACGTAAGAAACGCTACTCAACAAGAGAAATTGAAGAATTAATGGGCAAGAACATGACTACCTCAAAGCGGGTAAGCGGACGGATTAGAAGCATTAACAGGAAATAAAGAAGGAAATTATCACCTTTTGTCGAAATACTTTACTTAGATGTGGAGAGGAGAGACAAAAGTGACAAGAACTGAAACGTTTATTAAGGCATTGGAAGAATGGAATGAAGCATTGCCTTCTAAGAGTATAGATCTTATTGAATTAGTAGCGTTTTTAGGCATGGAGATTGGCATCTCAGAAATTCTTGAGGACCCTTCTTTAGAGCTACTTGAAAAGAGAATTACTGACTTGGTAGTTAATCAACACATAGAAGAAGGTTTTTTGATCACTTCTCTGGTTAATCGTGTTACAAAGATATTAGAGGATCGCCTTTTTGGTTTAGGAAACGCAATTAGAATTAATGAAGGTCTTTTGAAGATTGGTGAAGAAAAAGGGAAAGATCATCTGGTTGAAACAGCCAAAAAATCTCTTTCCCGGATCAAAACTTTTGAATACATCCTTCAATCAGAAGATCAAATAGATACTTGGCGTCAGATTGTTGCAAAAGAGTTTACAATTGCAAAGGAACAACAATGGAAAAGAGAAGAGGACGATAAACACTTTAAAAAAATTAAAGACCTGAATTTTTAATATGAAAGGCTAAGCACTTTATTTTTTAATAAGGTGCTTTTTTCTTTGCTCAAAATTCATTAAAAGGAGAGGTTTTATGAAAACATTAGAAAAGTACATCAAAGAAAATCAAGAAAGGCATATTCATCATCATGTTTTATCTGTAAATGGGGATGGCAGCATCTACATTCATCCGCAAGGCGTAGATGGGGATACAATTGATTTTGAAGTGAAGGGCAATGAATTAATCCCTAAACGATAAAAACCCTGCCAGCTGACAAGGTTAAATAATCTTTTTCATGCCGCAGTTTCGGCACTCACGTAAGAAAATAGCATTTTTAATGGAGCTCTTAAATTGAGCGTTATCACAATTATCGCAACGGCCGCTTTTGATGTCTGGATATTCTTTAATATTATATGTGATGCTTAAATCATATTCCTGTTTCGTTTCCATGATGTTCACCTCGCCTGGATAATCATATCATCGAATTGGTGACGTATGGAGCAGGAAATTATCTCCTTTTGTCGAAAAATAAAGTTTAAAGAGAAAAGGAGGGTCTAATTTGCCTTATACACAAACAGAATGGAAAAACCGACACCAATCAAGATCTGATATGAGTGTTTTCTTAACACATCTTACTCGGTCGGTATTTGATAAAGATGGTAATATTGCAGTACCAGCAGTAGATATACTTATTAAAATTTTAACGGAAGAAAAATTAATTGGTAGTAATAATGCAGGATTTATAAGTGGACATGAAAAAGCAGTATGCTTTCAAGACGTCCCTTTATATGGTGTTAGTCAAAATGTTCGTCATGAAGAACTTAATAAAACTAAATTAGGTAACAAAGTCAGATATCAAGGGTATGGAATTGCTCTTCCTAAGCCGTATGTATTCAAGCGAGGAGGGCGTCCTGTCATTTATGAACAAAAAAGTTTAGGTATAATTAATTATCCTGATGACCTTTGGCGAGTAGTAACGTATGATCTAAGTGACAAAAATAATATAATAGACTGGACACATGAAAGAGAGTGGAGAGTCAAGGGAGATTTTACATTTGATATAAAATCAGCATATGTGATTTTACCGAATCAAAAAATTTATAAGGAGTTTGTAAAAAAAGTACCAAAACAGATTCTTGAAGATATACGTGGTATAACAATTTTAAATAGTATTTTGTATTAAATTGCACCCATAGCGGTGCTTTTTTCTTTGCTCAATAACAAAGTGTAACGTTACAAAAGCTGTAGCGAAACAGCCGCTGAAAAAATTACTTCATCTAATGTCTCGGAGACTGTATCGCTTGTAACGCTAAAAAACCGTTACAGCCGTTACAAAAAAGGAGGTGTAACGTTACAGTGGCCAAACAAACAAAAATCGAAAAATTTGGCTGCCAGGAGATTGTGCAGGCAGGCATCCGCTCTGCTCCTCCTAAGTCCATTCGGCAGATTGCAGAAGAGTGTTCCGAATGGGCAGGAGAGAAAATTTCTCATACAGCTGTTTCCCGCTACATTGATATGCTGAAAGAGCATGAGCGGCAAGGGAAAAGGGTTGTCGCTACGGAGGATAAGCGGCGGATTTTAAAGCAAGTGAACCAGGAGTTTGATATTATCCAAATGCAATATCAAACCACAGAACGCCTGTTTAAACGATTTGAGCTGCTGGATGATCTGCCGGAATATTTTAAAGACCGGATGGATGAGCTGATCGATAAGATTGCTACCGTTCATGAAGATGAAGGCGTGGTACCGCTCGAATATCTTGAAGGATGGCAGGAAACGTTTGAAAAAGAAATGAAGCGGAAAGTGCTTGAAATTGCGACACTCAACAGGGAGCTGCGGGAAAACAGCAAATTTCTTGCTGAAATGAGAGGAAAGGCTTTTGAATTTAGCTTAATTCAAGAGTACCTCTCTATTTTTATGGACATTTTTAAAGAAGCTTCTCCAGATGCCTACCTGGTAGCCATTCAAAAGATTGCGGCAAATCCCCGGATGCAGAAGATTGTCGAGCAGCAGGAATTGATAAGGGGTGACGGCTAATGTGTTAGCGGCTATTCACAAACAAATTTTAGCGGATGCCGATGTATCCGCACCAAAAGAAGAAAATAAATGGAATGACCTGACGTACATCCGCTTGGCAGAAGAGCATGAGCGGAAACTGGACATATTAGAGCCAGCCGGTGTGAAGGATTTAAAACTCACGCTGAATGAATTTGAGCACTTTTGTAATAAGTGCTTGAAGATCAAAACCAAGAAAGGTGACTTGTCTCCATTCTTGCTTAATGAGGCACAGAGGGAGTTTGCACGCATCGTCTTAAAAGGACTTATAGCGGGTAAGCCTGTACGTGTCATCATTCTTAAAGCCCGCCAAATGGGCTTCTCAACCGTTACAGAAGCAATTATTTATTACCTGTCTTCCCTGCAGGAAGCGAAAAATGCTTTCATCGTGGCGCAGGATTCATCCGCTTCTGAAAACTTATACGATATGTTCCGTCTCTACTATGAGAATATACCGGATCATATCAAGCCAATGCGTAAGCGGAACAATGCGCGCCGCTTAACGTTTGAAAATCCCTCTATTAAAGAGGACGAACGGAAAAAGAATCCGGGCTTAAAATCAAAAATCACCGTTGCTTCAGCGGAAAATAAAGTCCTGGCTCGTTCTGAAACAATCCATTACTTGCATGCTTCTGAATACGCGTTCTGGCCAGCCAGTAAAAAGAAAAAGCATTCCACTTCCCTTTTTGCTGCTCTCTCAAAGGAGCCGGGCACAATCGGCATTATCGAAAGTACAGCAAACGGCATGGAAGACTTCAAGCAAATGTGGGACAGCGCCGAAAAAGGCGAAAATGAATACACACCGCTGTTCTTCCCGTGGTTTGCCATGCCGACTTACCGCATGCCGGTACCCGATGAATTTGATCTGACTACGGAAGAAGAAGAATTAAGAGAGCGGTACGGAGTAGATAACGAGCAGCTGCAATGGCGCCGCTATACCATTCGAAATGACTTTAATGGCGATGTCCGGCAGTTTCGCCAGGAATATCCGTCGGTACCGGAAGAAGCATTCTTGCTGTCCGGTGAGGGTGTATTTGACAATGAAGAGATTCAGCGGAAGATGGACCGGTTCACAACAAAGCCAGCTCATTACGATATCGATGTACCAAAGAAGCATATTTCCGAAAAGAAAAACGGGAAGCTGCTTCTTTTTCGTTTGCCAGAAGAAGGCAAGCGGTATGTGATCGGTGCGGATACCTCAAAGGGAACGTCGAAAAAAGGCGATTATCAAGCCGCCTATGTTCTTGAATGGCGGACTGGCGAAATGTGCGCTGTTCTTCACGGCCACTGGGACACGGATCAATATGGGAAGCGGCTTGATGTATTGGGCAGGTATTACAACACCGCACTGTTAGCGGTAGAGGAAAACAACACCGGACATTCGGTGCTCAACACATTAGAAAACACCTGCAAGTATCCGCTTATGTATGTGTATAACAAGCGGGATTATGGCTGGAATACGAATAAAGCAACCCGGCCGGTCATGATGAGCGACTTTAAAGAAGCCATCCGCGATAATCTGTATCCGATATATGACCTTGAGTTGTATAAAGAGTGCTTAACGTTGATTGACAATAACGGAAAAGAAGAAGCGGACAATGGCTGCCACGATGACCGCATTATGGCGTATGCAATTGCGCTGCAGGTTCGACAGGAAGCGGCACGCTATTTTGAGTGGTACGACAAGCGATATGGAACTGATAAAAAAGACCGCGACCGGCCAAGCCGTGAAAGACCGCGGAGAGAAAGGAGGTAGATGATTGTGGCCAGTCAAATGAAAGCCCGGGTAATCAAAGCGGAAAATGTTTCTTCCACAACGAAACAAATTTATGAAGATCCATTTACTTACGATGGTGAAATTATTCCGCCGCCATACAACCTGGTTGAATTAAAACTGATTGGGGAGTATTCCACCATTCTGCAGCAATGCGTAGAAGCTTACCGAGTGAACATTTTAGGCTTTGGCCTGGTGCCGGAATATCGGTTTGACTACAATGCGAAAGATACACCGGACGAGCGGAAGAAAACGGCAGATGCTGAATGGACTCGTTTGGAAGAGGTTTACCGGTATCTTAATTACGATGAAGAAGCAGAAACCATCCTTGGCTATGGCTTAGAAGACCGCGAGAAAATGGGTAACGGCTATGTTGAGATGTTGCGGGATGGCTTAAATCGACCGGTGGGCATGGAATATGTAGACGGCCAATATGTCCGGGTATGCAAGCGGACGGTACCAGAGGAAGTCGAATACACCATTACGGAAAACGGACAGCCCAAAAAAATCAAGCGATGGCGCCGCTTCCGTAAATTCGTTCAAATGATCAATGGAAAGAAAGTTTATTTTAAAGAGTACGGAGATCCACGGCCGATGAATCTCACCAATGGAAAATTTGATGAGAGTACACCGGAAAACCTGCTTGCTTCTGAAATCATTCATTTTAAGCTGGGGAGCGGTACGTATGGCATTCCGCGATGGGTCGGGCATATCGTCCACCAGTACGGTGCCCGTAAAGCGGAAGAGCTCAACTATCTGTATTTTAAGCAGGGCAGGCACACACCGGCTGCCATTACAATTTCAAACGGAATGCTAACAGATGAATCGTATACGCATCTGCAAGAATACATGAATGGGATTGAAGGCGTTGAAAATGCGCATAAGTTTCTAGTCCTTGAAGCAGAAGGGATTACACAGGATGGGATTAAGCCAGGTGAGGAATCTACTACGCCAGTTAAGGTAGAAATTAAATCACTGGCTGAAATACTGCAGCAAGACGCTCTCTTTCTTGAATACGATACAAAAAGCCGTGACAAGCTGCGTTCAGCCTTTCGTCTGCCGCCAATTTATACCGGTGAATCGAAGGATTATAACAAAGCAACGGCAGACACGGCCCGTAAAATCACAGAAGAGCAGGTCTTTGAGCCAGAGAGGCAAGCCATTACGGGGAAGTTGAACACGCTTTTTCTGCCCGATTTAGAGATTTACCAAGTGGAAGCAGCACTAAAAGGACCAAATTTCGGCGATCCGATCGAAACGGCAAAAGCATTAGCGCCATTTATAACCGGCGGAGCGGCTGTTCCTAACGATTTAAGGGATTTGCTGGGGGAATTGTTAGGGAAAGACCTTGAAGCGCTCCCTGACGATTATAACGTGCCTTTCCCGGTGGTTATGAACGCACTACAGCAGGCACAGCAAACGAACCCGCTGTCAGCTCTCATGAAATCGAAAGCGGCACCGGATATGGATATTCTGAACGTTATGAAGGATATGCGCGATATGCTCGAGGAGCTACAGTCATGAGCAAGGCAGAAAAACTTTTAAAAAGCCTGAATGAGTATATTGCAAAAGCGGATGAAGAGGACGAGGAAAAGCTGACGGACCTTGTACCAGACTTCCCCGGACTGGAGCAAATACCAGGCTTTGTTGAGGATTATGAAAAGAAAGTGGCCAAGCTTCTACGAAAACAGCGGAAGCATTTTTTGGATGGCATGAAATCATTTGTCAGCAAGGATATTACTCTTGCCGCCTTACTGATCTATCTCACAGGTGATCTGTTTGCCGCTGATGAGTTTGAAGAAGAGATGGAAGAAGAGACATCGGAATTTCTGCAGCTGACAGTAGCAGGGCTTGCCGCTGAACTGATGGATTCCCTCGATAAAGACGTACCGTTTGAGGTTCTGTCTAACCGATCCGTTACATGGATTGAAGAATGGTCCGCTGATTTAGGTAAGCTGATGAAGCTGAACTCTCATGATGCATTGGAGAGAGAATTGAAAAAGGTTATTAAAGACGGTGGATCTATCCAGGACGCCGAGCTGGCTATAAAGGATCTGCCGCAGTTTGATCGGAAGCGAGCACGTACAACAGCTATTACCGAAATACTGACTGCCTCTTCTGTTGCGCAGGCGGAATCATACCGGCAAAGCCCAGCAGTCGAAAAGAAGCAGTGGAGGCATTCAGGCAGCAAGAAAAACAATCCGCGTGAAGCGCATGTTGACCTGGATGGAGAAGAAGTCGATGTTGATGAAATGTTTGATGTAAATGGACATGACGCCGATCATCCGCGTGACACTTCTTTACCTGCAGGCGAGCGGGTGAATTGCCATTGTGTGCTGTCACCTGTTGTAAATGAGGAAATATTAGGGCTGAGCAAGGAAGAGAAAGAAGAATTGCGGCGCCAAGCTTTAGAGAAGGCTGAGAAATAGCTACTTTTTCCCCGTTAGGTTAGAATAATCCTTAAGATAAGAGACCATTTTCGACAAGTCATGGAGGGAATTAAGGTGTACAGAAATAAAGAGCTAGGTGAGTATCTGTTAGAAAAAGCATGGAAAGTGACTGAGGAATGGTATGAAACCTTAGACAAAAGTGAAGCGTTCGGGGTTTATTCCAGTACTAATCCAGAAGATGTTAAAGTATTAAAAACACAAAATTATGAATTTCATAGGCATTTTTTCCAATTGTTTCTTCAGGAAGAATCCAAGTTCAAACGGGAGCTTGAGGAGTGGCTAACTTATTTAGCAAACGACGGGCAACATTTGGCAACGCCTATTCATTTTATCGTGAGAGAATTTTTTAACGTTCGAAATCAGTACTTGAAATTAATAAAAGAGTTTGTCTCTCTACATGAAGGAAAATATCCGCAGGAAAAGATTGATTTATGGAACCAAACCGTTTTAGAAACGATGGATGACGTTATAACCTGGTTCATGGAAAAACATCATGAATTTTCAAACACTAGGTTGCAAAGCCAGCAGGAAATGATTAATGAATTAAGCTCACCAGTAATCAAGCTTAATAACAGTATAGGATTGCTTCCACTAGTAGGTGACATTGATACAGCACGAGCGAAGCTTATACTCGAAAAGACGTTGGAGCAATGTTCCGAAAAAAGGGTGAACCACCTCCTCATAGATTTATCCGGCGTAGTGATGATTGATACCATGGTAGCCCACCAAATTTTTCAGCTAATTGATGCACTAAGTTTAATTGGAGTGAAGACAACTCTTTCTGGAATCCGGCCAGAAGTAGCACAGACTGCCGTTCAGCTGGGACTTAGCTTTGATAACGTATCGATTACATCTACGCTCTCTAGGGCCGTAGGTTCTTCTACCATAAAAGGTTAACAGCTTCTATAATTTAGCTGAAATGAGAAAGAAAATATTCAGTGGAGACCGACAAAGTCGGTCTTTTTCTTTTGACTTAAAATAATCAAAATGAATGTATTTAAACTTGGAAAGGAGCAAAGAAATGAATTGGATGTACAAGAAACATAAGAGCATTCAACTAAACTGAAAGGAGGTGAAAAAATAAATGCCAAGAGAATTAGTAAACGCAACAATCACACATGTGTCTTACGTTGATAAAGCCGCTAATCAGAAGCAGTTTTTCTTCACAAAATCAGCTGATCAGTCAGCGCCAACGTTTCAAAAGGAAATAAAGGTTTTTATCAATAAAGAGGAAGCGGTACAGCAGCTCGTATACGGGCTTGTATATGAGCCGAACGTGGAAGATGCTCACGGTGACTTTATGACAGCTGAGGAGATTGAGAAAGCTGCTCATGGATTTATGAAGGATGCCCGCAACATTGACAAGCAGCACAACTTCGAAGCTGGTGTGGGTGAAGTGGTTGAGTCATATATCGCCCCTGCAGACTTCACACTTGGAGAGCAGGAAATTACAAAGGGATCATGGATCATGGTCACAAAAGCGTCCGATGAAATTTGGGAAGAAATCCAAAAAGGCAATATTACGGGCTATTCGATGGCCGGTAAAGCTGAAACAATTGAAAAGAACGCACAAGAGCCTGTTACTACGTCAAATGACGATCAAGTAAAAGGCTTTTTTACTGCAATGAAAAGCTTCTTTACTGGCAGTGCCACTATTCAAAAAGGTGAAGTAGCGGATAAATATAACCGCGATCGTCGGCGTCGGGAATTTTGGGCGGCCCAGGATGCGCTTAATTCGGCAATCTTTAATTGGGATAGCTGGTACGACGAGGATATGGAGTCGGATCCGGAAAAAATCCGTGAAGCGCTGCAGGACTTCATAGATATTGCTCAATCAGTTTTGCTTGAAGAAAACATTGCAAAAGCTATCGGCAAGCCGCCAGAAACGATTGAAAAAGCCGGCAAAAAGATTTCTGCTGCCCGTATGGACAAGATCAATGCGGCTTACGACGCATTGGCTGAGTTGAAAGCGGAAGTAGATGAGGAGGAAGAAGAAGTGAAAAAAGAAGACATCCAGAAAATGATTGATGCTGCATTGACACCGATCACTGACAAACTAACCGCTTTTGAAAAAGAAGAAGGAACAGCTGTTACACCAGCCGGAGAGGACGAGACACTTAACCAGGTTGCAGAAGTCCTGGCGAAAAGCCTTGAGCCAATCACCAGCCGCTTAGAAACTTTGGAAAAATCGCGCGGTATTACAAAGCAGTCTCATGAAGATCCACCGCCAAATGAAAATGAAACACATTTCCTAAAAGGAATCCTATAAGGAGGAACACACATGCCAACTAATCAAGCGATTATGAAAAACACAATTACAACAGGTACGGTTACTTCCGGGCTGTTAAATCCTGAGCAGTCGAAAAAATTCGTTCAGCAGACATTTGAAGCAACAGTGCTTGGCGGTCTTATCCGTACAGAAATGCGAACAGCCAAAACAGGAGAAATTGATAAAATCGGTATTGACTCTCGTATTCTTCGTAAAAAAACAGAGAATACAGATGATGGAAACCGCCAGGAAGTAAAATTCAGCAAGGTAGAGTATGCGACTACAGCTGTACGTCTTCCTTGGGAAATTACAGAAGAATCGCTGCGTGAAAACATCGAGGGCCAGGGCTTTGAAGATACAGTTACTAGCCTTATGACACGACAGCTTGGCGTTGATCTTGAAGACCTTTACTTAAATGGTGATGAAGCGACGTTGAATACCGATGTAGACTATGATTTCTTGAAAATCAATAACGGATGGTTGAAACAATTAGCGACAGGCTCCCATGTGGAGGACCGCACTGCGAAAGAAGCGGGAGCTATTTCACTGAATGTGTTTTATGATGCTTTGGCTCAATTGCCGGATAAATATAATAACGGTACATTGCGCTGGTTGATGGCTCCTTCCATGAAACAAAAATGGGAGCGGTACTTGCTCAGTCAAAGCATTCAAAATGGTGGTGGCTTGTCTGAATCCATTCTGAATGCACCAGCAAGCATTCCATCTGTTGCCGTTCCGAGAATGCCAGCAGATCAGATTATGTTAGTGAATCCAAAGAACCTAATCGTTGTGAACTCCTATGATGTAAAGATTCGTAAAACGACTGAAGGCAAAGATGCCATTATGCAGGACAAGCGTTTCTACGTCGTGCATTTGGATTTCGATCCGGTCATTGAGGAAAAAGACGCGGCGGTCCTTATCAAAGGATTAGCCTAATAGGGAGGGCAAACAATGGCTTATAAGTTAAAGCTGAAAAATATGTTGTCGTATAGCGGGATTGTGAGTGCGGATGCTCGCAATCCTTTTGTTATCGCCAAAACGCAGGAAGAAGCCGACGAGATTATGGAAACGGGCTATTTTGAAGTGGTTGAATCAGAGGCAGCAGAACTGCCTTCTAGTGAGAAACATACAAAGACGTCGCTGAAAAAATTGAATGCTGAACAGCAAAAAGAGGTCATTGTTTTACTCAATGGCGATCCATCTGACACCAACAATGAGGACGAGCGCATCGATCTGATCTTAAAGCTTCAAGATGAAGCAGGAGAGTGACAGCCATGCTGATCGATCCGACCGATCTAACAAGCTACACGGAGTTTGATGTGGTGAAAGAACGGCCGACGGAGCTGCTAGATCAAGATATCTTAGAAGCGGAAACAGAAGTTGAACAGATAGTTGGTCACGATTTTACGGGTGAAGAATATGTACCGCTTCCGCCAAAAGCGAGGCTTGCCTTGTTAAAGCTGGCTCAATATTACGCGCTCACGAATTCCGATGAGTCCCTTGCAAAAGGAATTAAGAGTGAAAAGATCGGTGACTACTCTTATACCGTTTCTGAAACGAGTGCCAATTCAAAACCGGATGTGTCCGGATTGCTCAAATCCTTCATTAAAAAAGAAGAGCCGGTTGATCCAGGCAATGTTCGGTTAAGGATACGGGCGCTATGAGTTACAAAAAGCTGCTTACTCATCGATGTGACATATTCCGGCTTGAAGCAAAGGAAAATGGCGCGCCGACGTATGGCTTGCCTGCCGCATCTATTGTGAAAAAGCCTGACTATTCGGAAGTTCCGATCGATCAAGAAGTTCCTTGCTATTTTACCGAAAAAAATCAATCGGTCGTGCAGGGAGAGCCTGCCCAGGCAGTTTTTCAAAGTTATCTGGTTCACTTTTTGCCGAATGAGGACATCCGCTTGAATGACAAAGTGGTATGGGATGGCGTGGAATTTGTTCTGCAGAAGCCGCGGAAGATTAGGAATCACCATCAGGAAGTAACGGCAGTAGGGAGTGTGCGGCTATGAGCGTGAAAATGAAGGGCTTAAAGCAGTTTATCAAGCAGGTTGAAAAAGCAGCCAACTCGGAAGTGAAAAAGGAATTTGCCCTGTGGCTTGAAGCGTCCGGCATGGAGTTTTTAGAACTCATTCAAGACGAGATCATCCGGACCGAAACGGTCGATACCCGCCGCTTGCTGAACTCATTTAATCGCGGTGACAGTGACAGTACTTGGAGCATTTCACAAGGCGGTCTGACACTTGAAGTCGGCACAAACATTACCTATGCTTCTTTTGCTAATGACGGGCACACAACGGTTGATCTTAATTCCGGGAAAGACCGTCGCTGGGTACCGGGCCGCTGGGTAGGGGACCGCTTTGAATATGATCCGAGCGAGCGGGAAAGCGGCATGCTGCTAAAGGTGAAATGGGTGGACGGTTCCGGCTATTGGGATAATGCCATGGCTATCTTTGAAAAAATATTTGATAAGAGCCTGGAGAAACGCTTGCAGAGATGGCTTGACTCGTTAGGGGGTACACGATGAATCCGGAAGTGTTATCGATCAGAACCTCTTTTTATCAGCTGTTTCCGGTAAAACTCTATGATGAGGAAGTACCGGAAGAGCTGATTGTGCCATCCATGTATTTTCCGCCGGCTTTTTCGTTTGATGGTCCGGGCACACTGTCAACTTTCGAAAAAACGTACAGCCTATCCGTCAAGCTCTTTCACAAAAGCACACTGCAGGCTCATGCAGAAGCGGAGCGGATTGCGGACGCCATTCGTTCCCGGCGCCTGCTTGTCCCTATCCTGAGTCCAAAGGGAGTGCTTACAGGCGAATATGTACGTTTAAATCGAATTGAAACAAGGCAAGGAAGCAACGGCATGGCCCTTATTGTTTTAACATGGGACAGCCGCTATTACTATGAGCAGGAAGAATTTAAACCGTTCACTAGAGTTGAAGTGGAAAGCGGGGTGAAATAATGGCAGCGAAAGAGAATGAAGTCGTAAAAGAAACAGAAACCGCATTTCCCTTGTATCAATTAAGAGAACATGCCAGTGAATTATTTGGCGTAAAGCCGGAGATTTTCGATGGTGTGTTTGCAGAAGAAACAGAAGCAGCAATCACAAAAACAGAAGCCAAAAAGCGCATTACAGCGTTTTTGAAGAAGGAGGTTAAATAACCATGATTAGCGGAACATTTACGCCAGGAGTACCAAAAGAACGGGCCGGTATTTACTTCCGGTTCACATCAGCCGCTCAAAGCCGTTTAGCAGTCGGAGTAAGAGGGCGTGTCGTCCTTCCTCTTGTTTTGAAATGGGGACCATCAAAAACGTTTTCGGAAATCACAGAGGGATCGGATTTCTTTGACAAGCTCGGCGTGGACATTACTGATTCTTCTGCTTTGCTGATTAAAGAAGCGAAGAAGCAAGCTCGGACGGTCCTTGTATACCGATTGAATACCGGCACAAAAGCAACAGGCACAATTTCAACAGGTGTCACAGCTACGGCAGCTCATGGCGGCGCATTGGGGAACTCCATCAAAATTGTGATCCAAGACAACGTGCTTGAGCCAACGAAAAAAGATGTAACGGTTTATTTCGGCGTGACGCAAGTGAGCAAACAAACGGTAGCCACGGCTGCTGAATTAAAAAGCGACAAATGGGTGGCATTCACTGGAACAGGCGCCTTGACGGTAACGGCAGGCGTGACATTAACCGGCGGTGCTGATGGCACAACGACGAATCAAGAGTACGCTGATTTCTTGGCGGCTGCTGAAACGCAATACTTTGATACTATCGCCCTTCCATTGGACAGCGATACAGCGCTGAAAGCGACGTTTGTGTCGTATATCAAACGACTTCGTGACACGCACGGGATCAAAGTGGTCGGTGTTATGCCGAATCATCCAGGCGATTTCGAGGGCATTATCAATGTCACGAATGGTCCGATCCTAGCAACGGGCGAAACGCTCACACCAGCGCAAAATGTAGCATGGGTAGCAGGCGCAAGCGCAGGGGCGACGATGTATCAATCCCTTACATTCATAGAATATGAGGGAGCTGTGGACGTCACACCTAAGTTTGACAATGACCAAATCATTTCCCGCTTGAAAGCAGGAGAATTTCTTTTGACACTTGATCCCCGTGATAAAAAGGTCTCGGTTGAAAAAGACATTAACTCCTTCACGTCATTCACGACGGCGAAAAACAAGCGCTTTGCAAAGAATAAAATCATCCGTATTTTGGATGCGATCAACAATGATTTAATTGTAAATCTGAAAGCCTTGATCAAAGAGAAGAAAGATCGTGGGCAGGATATTCCAGTGAATGGCGATGGCGCTCAAATCGTGCGGTCAGCGGTATCTACATACCTCACGACACTGCAAGAAGGCAATGCACTCACTAACTTTGATCCGCAGACAGACATTAACATCGTGATCACAGACGATGCCGATGGATTCTTGATCAGCGTTGGCGCACAGCCGGTCGATTCGGCTGAAAAACTTTATTTCGATATGGAGGTGCGATAAGATATGGCATTTCGTTCTGGAAATACAATCAATGGAAGAGAAGGTCGCCTGTTTTTTGAAGGCGATGAAGTGGCGTACACCAAGTCTTATGAAGCCACGATTGAAAAGAACAAAACAGAAGTGCCGGTCCTTGGACGCCGCATGATGGGGCATAAAACCATCGGCGCAAGTGGATCGGGCACATTGGTGGTCTACAAAGTGACGTCTAAATTCGTTCGTTTGATGGCGGATTACGTGAACAAAGGGGAAGATCCTTATTTCACTTTCCAAGAAGTATTGGATGACAAGGCTTCTGGTCGTGGAACGGAACGTGTCACGATTTCCGACGTCAACTTTGACAGCGCAAAAGTCGCAGGGTTGAACGCAGAAGGCGAAGTCTTGGAAGAAGAATTGCCATTCACATTTGAAGGCATTGAGCTTCCAGAAGAATTAGCAGAAGGATTTTGATTGAAGGGGCGGCTATTTAGTCGCCTTTTCCCTTTATTAAAAAAACATTTATTAAACAGGAGGAAAAACAAATGGCAGCTACAACTAAACGTGATATGAGCTTTTTCTTAGCAGGCAAGGCAAAACCGGTAACAGAGGAAGAAGTACCAGTTTCAAGACGTTACGTGGACGAGGAAGGCAAAATCATTCCATTCATCATGAAGCCGATCACAACAGAACGCATTGAAGAATTAGAGAAAGAATGTTACAAACCTGTCTATGAAAACGGCAAAAAAGCAGGGGAAGAATTTGACCGTCCACGTTGGATCGCCCGTATGGGGATTGAATCGACAGTTTATCCAAACTTCCGTGATGCAGAACTTCGGAAATCCTACGGTTCAGAAGATCCAGTGGAAGTCTTGAAAAAAGTATTATCAGTCGGCGGCGAATATGCGGAATTTTTGCAGGCAGCACAGCGCATTAATGGCTACACTGAAACGTTTGAGGATCTTGTTGAAGAAGCAAAAAACTAATTTTGAGCGGTGATCGTGATGCGGTCTACGCTCATTTTTTATTGCATGAAAGAGAATGGAAGCCGCGAGACCTGAAAGACCTGTGGGAGATGCCAAAGGGGATGAAGGCATATATCTACGCTTCCATCGAAAAATATCTCAAGGATCATAAGCCGAAGAAATAGGGGGTGACGACTTGGCCAAATTAACCGCAACGTTTGAAATGAAAGACAATATATCCAGCAAGCTAAAAGGATTATATGGCAGCCTGGAAAAAGTAGAGTCCATGACACAGGCGTCCAGCAAAGCAATTGACCGGTTGGATAAATCCAAAGCTCGTCCAACCCTTTCGGTGATTGATGGGGCTACGGGCAAAATCAAAGAAATTCGTGGACAAATAGATGCATATGGAAAAGTCCTAGCAAAAGCAACTGCTGATGTAAATGACAAAGCATCCGCTAAAATGGATGCTGTTCAGAAAAAAGCAAATGGAATCAGCGGTACACACGCTCAAGCGAAAGTGTCCGTGGATGATCAAGCGACTTCTGCGATTGAAAACATCGAAGCTCGTTTGCAAGGATTGAAGGATCTTACCTTGACAATCTCGGCAGGCGGGGCAGCGGCGGGCGGCATATCGGCATCGGTTGGCGCATCGGTACTTGAAACAAACGCCCGAACAGCCGCTACTACCGGCATGTCGGCAAATGGCGTAAATACCCTTGTGAATGATGTTTATTACAACGAAAAAGTCGGAAATTCCCGTGAAGAAGTCGCTACGTCTACGCAAAACATGGCACAGCAGACGGATCTTAGCGGAAACGGATTGAAGACAGCCGTCGTAACGTCTAATCAGATCGCTGAATTGTACCAGAAGGATGTACCCGAAGTGGATCGTGCTTTAGGAAGCATGATTAAAAACTTCAACATGGATTCGGGTCGTGCCGGAGACAATTTGGCTTATGTATTTAAAAATGCAGGGGATCAATATGACGATCTACTCGATACGTTTAATGAATATTCTTCCAGTTTTGTCGATATGCAACTGGCACCGGAACAAGTAGCGGCTGCTTTTGTGGCCGGAACAAAAGGCGGCGCTCGAAATTTTGATGATATGGCTGATTCCATGCGTGAATTTAATCTTAAACGTAACGAAATGTCCGATGATCAAGTAGCGGCGTTCAAAAAGGTTCTTGGCGCTGATGAAACTGCCAAAATGTTTAAGGGCTTCCAGGATGGCTCGTATACAGGGCAGGAAGCGATGTTCCGCATGGCTAAAGGATTATCAGAAATTGAAAATAAAAGCCAACGAGCGGCGCTTGCAACCACACTCATCGGAACAAAATATGAGGATCTCAAACAGCCGATCTTGGATATGGCAGGGGCGGTTGACGAACCAGCAAAAGCGACGGGTGAATTAAATAAACAGTACGAAGAAATGCTCAAAAACAATCCGATGATACCGATTAACGATGCCGGACGGGAAATGAAAGGGATTATCAGTGAAGTGGGCATTGGCATCATGACCGGACTTGTGCCGGCTGCTGAAAAGCTCAACACATGGATGGCATCAACAGAAGGCAAAGCCGCCATCGAGGATATGACTACCTCCATTTCCGATTTTGTTGGTTTTTTCAGTGACAAATTAGTGCCGGCCATCCAATTTGGTGTCGATCATTTTAATGTGCTCGGTCCGGCTATTGGGATTGGAACAGTGGCTATCGTGGCGTTAGGAACGGCTGCTTTAATTGTCATCCCGACCATTAAGAAATTCGGGGAAGCATTGGACTTTATGAAAGGCTTGAGCGGCAAAGGCAAGGGCAAAGGTAAAGGTGGGCTTGACGATGTAACAGACAGCATGAGCCGAATGGAGAGGAAATCAAAAGATGGCGCTAAGTCCGTCGGCTCTTTATCAGCTAAGCTAAAGGATCTCTTTAAAATCAAAGCGCCAAAGGACAGTCCACTGTCTGGCGGAGGAGCTGCCATAAAAACAGGCAGGAAGCTTGGAAAGCTGGGCGGGCTTGCTAAAGGAGCAGGCCGCTTACTGTTACCTGCAGGTATTGCACTGGGAGCATACGATATTTTCACTTCATCTGCCGGCAAAGAACGAAATCAAGCCATTGGCGGCGCGATTGGTGGTATTGGCGGCGGCATGGCAGGCGCAGCAGCAGGCGCGGCTATGGGCTCTATTGTGCCGGGCATTGGAACAGCCATCGGCGGTCTTGTCGGTGGGGCAGCAGGCTACTTCGGCGGTGATAAGCTCGGCAGTTGGCTCGGCGGCATGTTCGGCGGCGGTGATGAAAAGAAACCTGTGGCTGCCGGACAATCCGGATCAGCTATGGCAGGCGTGGAAAAAGAATTAAAAGCCTTGTCTGAAAAAGGAAGCACTTACGGTAAAGCTTTTGCCACGAATTTTTCTAAAGGATTGAACGGGGCAACAGTTTCAGTGGCCACATGGCTGACAAGCAAAGTGTACACACCAATGGGCAATGCAGCCACAAGCGCAAACCATTTCGGTTATGCCTTCTCCTATGGCTTTGTCAGCGGCTTAAACACAGCGCCAATCAACGTTGTCACATGGCTGTCCGAAAAAGTATACGGACCAATGGGCAACGCCGCTGTAAGTGCGAATCACTTCGGCTACGCCTTCTCATACGGCTTTGTTCAAGGCATGAATACATCCCCGATCAATGTGACGGGATGGCTGTCTGAAAAAGTGTATATGCCGATGGGAAATGCCGCAACAAGCGCCAATCATTTCGGCTATGCGTTCGCGTATGGCTTTGCAGAAGGGCTGAATACCGCACCGATCACGGTGACGAATTGGCTCTTGGAAAAAGTGTATGCCCCATTAGGCAATGCAGCGCTAGGAGCCAAACATTACGGCTACGCTTTCGCTTACGGATTCATGAATGGATTGTCTACTTCGCCACTCACAATGGACGCATGGATCAGCAAGGAATTGTACCAACCGCTTAATTCAGCGGCAGCCGGCGCACGTCCTTATGGATCTGCCCTTGTGTACAACTTCAAAGAAGGCATCAAAGCCATTCCAGTTGGCATGAGCGTATGGCTTGGAAACCATGTCGAATCGCCAATGAGGGAATTTGTGCCGAAAGCCTATGGTTGGGGCTCGGGCATGATCGGCTATTTTGTCACCGGTATGAACAAAAAGGGAAGCAATGTCACAGAAACAGCAAGAGACTTGGCAAAACGAGTCGAAGAAGCGTTCCGTTCTGAACTCGGCATCCATTCGCCTTCCCGTGTTATGGCTGATTTAGGGTACTGGTCAGCGATGGGGGTTGTCAAAGGATTTAGCGGCGTGGATGTATCGAACATCGCCAAAAACAAAGCAAGCGAATTGATGGCAGCGTTCAGCGGAAATTACAGTGGCGGCGGCGCAGCGATGGCACAACAAGCGATCATGCAGGCGTTAATGATGACCGGAAAGCCTATGAGTTTATTGAATCCAATGATGAAGATCGCTGAAAAAGAGTCGGGCTTTAACCCGATGGCGATAAATGATTGGGACATCAATGCTCAACGGGGCGATCCTAGTATTGGATTGTTCCAAATTATCGGAGAAACCTTCAAACGGTGGAAATTGCCGGGCTTTGATGACCGGACAAATCCATTGGATTCAGCATTGGCGGCGATCCGCTATATGGACGGACGATACGGCGGCATCATGAATCATCCGGGCATTAAGAGCATGCAAAAAGGTGGCGGGTATAAGCCGTATGCAAAAGGCGGCGTCATCACAAGCGAACACATTGCCCGTGTAGGGGAGAAAAACAAGAAAGAGGTTATTATCCCTCTCGAACAGCACCGAAACCGCGCTATGGGCTTGCTAGACTATGCTCAAAACGCTTTAGGGGTAACACCGGAACCGACTGTTCAGCTAGCAGCCGGTGAATCGCCGGTGACATTGCCGAAAGAAGATGTATCGACGGTTCAATCGGTCATGAGCAAAACGGTGCAGACGGTCAAAAGCGGCGTCCGTGATGTGATTGTCCAAATCACGGGGGCAAGCCATTACAGCAACGATATGGACGCTGAAAAAGTCGGGAAAATCGCCGTTCAAGCGGTAGAAACTCATTTAGAAAACGAATATTTTGCAACGGGAGGTTTGGCAGTCGATGGGTAAAAAAAGTATTTATGAGTTTTGGCTATCACAGGGAGACGAGAAAATACGCCTGCCCATTCTGCCATCCTCTATTGATATTAGCAGTCCATCTCATAATGAAACGGTCTACATTCCGAAGTTCGGAGATGTGACCAGTTTGCAAAAGGCTGGGGCGAAAACCTTTACGTTTTCATCGTATTTCCCACGCATAGCGACAACGTCATTGGCAGAAATGCGCCCGACACTGATTTCAAAGCCGTGGAATTACATTGAAGCGATTGAGAGATGGCGGGAAAGCGGTCTGCCGTGCCGGTTCATCGTGACAAGGACACCGATCAATTATGCTGTGTCTATCGAATCGTTTGACCACAATGAAGAAGGCGGGGCAATCGGGGATTTGAATTATTCCTTATCCCTGCAAGAATACACCTTCATCAAAGCGAAAAAAATTGATACGAAAAAGAAAAGCAAGCCGACTAGTACCACCGGCAAACGTCCGGATGAAAAGGCAGCCACAAAGCCGAAAACCTACAAGGTGAAATCCGGCGATGCCTTGTGGAGTATCGCCAAAGCTCTTTACAAGGACAGCAACCAGTGGACAAAGATCTGGAATGCCAACAAGGCGATGCTCATTAAACGGGATGCACGGAACATCCGACAGCCCGGGCAATGGATCTATGCCGGACAGGTGTTGACGATCCCATGATGGAATTGTTTTTGGTACAGGCGGGCTCAATGTTGGAAATCCCGACAGAAAAAATCGTGTGGAGCGGTCAGCGCTTCCAAGCCGCCCGAAAAATTGAAGCCACGATCTTTTATGACAAGTCTGGGTATCACAACCCGCCCCAAGTCATTGAAGGCAATACCGTTTTGTTCAAATGGAAAGGCGTGGAGAAGTTTAGGGGCACGGTGATGGACCGAAGCCGAAGCAAAAGCGGAATGATCAGCATTGTCGCCTTTGATCTGCTTCAATATTTCCTGCTGAACAAAGAATTATATGGATCTTCTTTGAATGGGAAGCGTCTGAATGAAGTGGCACTAAGGATCTGCAAAGACTTTGAGATCCCCCATGCCGCCTTCCCCAACACATCTCATAAAATCAAGACACTTCTTGTGGATACGGAAACCGCCCTGTACGACATTTTGCTTCGGGGCATGATCCAAACCCACAAAGCCACGAAAAAGCGCTACGCGATCTATTCGCGGCTTGGGAAAGTGCATATAAACGAATTGAAAAAAGCCGACATTCAATGGATCTTGGAATTTGGGCAGAACATGATTGATTACAATTACACCACATCCATTCAAGAAACAGCGACGAAAGTCAAAATGAGGGCAGGCGATGACGCCAAACCGGTGACGGTCACAGTGGTGGATGACAAAGGAAAGAAACAATTCGGCGTTCTTCAGCATTATGAAAAGGTATCGGAAAAAATGAATGAAGCGGCGTTGAAGGCACGGGCAAACAAAGTCTTGGCGGAGAAAAAAGGGACAAAACGAACCTTGGATATAGAGTCGCTAGGCATTGCCGATGTGACAAGCGGACTGGCCGTGTATGTGAAAATAGCGGACCTTCGCTTAACCCGCACCTTTTTTGTCGATACCGATTCGCACACCTTTTCCGGCAGCAGTCACACCATGAGCTTGAAGCTGATCGAAACCAACGATTATCCGGAAGTGGAAGAACCAACAGCCGCTACTGCGTCCGGATCGGCAGGCGCATCGGGCACAACCCAAGCCACTGGAAAAGCCGCCGAAGTGGTGAAGGCTGCTAAATCGTACATCGGGGATCTGACGTACAAATACGGCGGAAAAAACATCGCAGGCGGATCGGGGGATTGTTCCGGCTTTACCAAGTTTATTTACCAAAAAAGCGGCATCAACTTGGGCGATGGCACCGCCAATCAAGTAAAGAAAGGGCGACAGATTGCAACGTCCGAAGCTCAAGCAGGCGATTTGGTTTTCTTCAAAGGCACAATCGAAGAACGAGGTCCCAATGCGATCAGTCACGTTGGGATTGTGACACGGCCTAATTATTGCGTCAGCCTTGGGAGCAGTGGATGTAAAGAACACGGCTACACGAAAGCCACTAATTCCTATTGGGGCAAACATTTCGCACACATCCGACGGGTGCTGTAAGGGGGAATCACGATGACAATGCTTGGCACGATCTTAAAAGCGGCGCAGGAAAATGGAGAAGCAAACAGACCGGTCCGGTTGATCCCTGCCGATGTGGTAACGCCGGCGCCGAATCTGAAAATCCGCTTGATGAACGATGACAAGCTGATTATGGAAGGCGAACATTTTATCATTCCCGAATCGCTGACCAAACACACCAAACAGGTGACGATCAACGGCACAAATAACAGCATCACCTTTCATAATGAACTGCAAGCAGGCGATGAATTAATGGTGGTCTCCTTGCAGGGATTAGATGCCGCCAAATACTATGTTTTAGATCGTGTCATCCAATGGGAATAAGGAGGGCTTACGATGGCATTATCGCCGGAAATTAGCATTGAAGAAGTAGATGAAACCGAAGAAATCCCTTTGGAAACCATTCTGCTCGCACAAAAAACGTACCGATTTGATTTTGAAAAAAAACGACTGACCTCGGAATTGATTTCGGGGCTTGAAGCCGTGCGGCAACACATTATGATGGCATTGAATATTACCCGCTATGCCCATGCGATTTTTTCAGCCGATACCGGAAATGAGCTGCATGACGTCATTTCCAATCCGGACACCACACCGGAATACAAAATGACGGAGATCGAACGGGTGGTCAAGGAAGCGATCATTTATGATGAACGGATCCGCAGAGTGTTCGGGTTTGAGATCGAATACCTGGACGATACGTTTCAAATCGCCTTCCAAGTGGACACAGTCGCCGGAATACTGGCATTTGAGGAGGTGCTAACACCGAATGTTTGAACAATATACCTATGAAACCTTATTGCAGGAAATGATTGATGATACCGATCCGGTTCTTGATCTAAGCGAGACATCGCTTCTGTATATGTCCTATGCCAAAACAGCGGCCAAGGCAGCGGAACAATACCGGTCATTGAATCGAGTGTTGGAGCTTACCTTTGCGGCAACCAGTGAAGGCGAATATTTGAAAATGCGAACGGCTGAAATGGATGTGGTCGCCGAAGTCGCTACGCCTGCGGTCCGTTCCGGCACATTCAATGTTGCACCGGCACTGGACAGCCGATTCTTTGCGAATGACCTGTATTTCACCGTCATTCAAGAAAATCCTCCTTTACTGGAATGTGAAACGGTGGGCGTCATCGGCAATACGATCCCAACCGGCACGGTCCTTCTGCCGCTTGAAACGATTGATGGGCTGACAACCGCCGTTTTAGGAGACGTCATGGTCTTAGGGCAGGAAGCCGAAGAAGATACAGATCTGAAAATCCGCTATGAAGAACGAGTGACTGATCCGGCTGCCAGTGGAAATGTCGCGCATTACCGGCAATGGGCTCGGGAAGTCAGCGGTGTTGGAGCTGTCCGGATTTTCCCGAATTGGAACGGGGCAGATACCATCCGCATCGTGATTGTCGATGCCGAATACCGCCCGCCGACTTCCGTGTTGGTGGAACAGGTTCAGCACTACATTGATCCAGTGCCGGGCATGGGCGAAGGAGCTGCGCCTGCAGGAGCGTTTGTCACAGTGGAAGCAGCCGTGGCGTTTAACGTGGCGGTGACAGCGAAATTGGAATTGACCACCGAAACAACGGCGGCATTGGTGACAGAAGCCTTCACAGCCGCCTTGAAAGAGTATTTAAAAACGTTGACTTTCCAAGAAGATGTCGCCCCGATTATCCGTTACAGAGAAGTGGGGGCTTTGCTCTTGGATATAGCCGGCGTGGTGGATTACGACAATCTGCTCGTCAACGGACTGGCCGTGAATATTCCATTCCCTCAAAACGAATCACCGATTGTGGGGGCGGTGACGTTCAGTGTCTAGTGAACAAACGATGCTCAATCACTTTCCCCCGATTCTGCGGGAATCGCCGGAACTTCAAGAAATGTGCCGGGTAGAAGGCAAAATATGGGACCGGCTGGAAAGCCACATCACGGATGTACTGGACAATACCTTCATTGACCGTGCGACATGGTCCCTGCCGATCTTGGAAAAAGAATTTAAGATCCCAACGGATGTGTCCAAGACGAATGAACAGCGGCGCTCCATGATCAAAGCGAAAAAGCGCGGCTCCGGTCCGTTCACGATCCGCTTGATCCACAGCATTGCGGATGCGTTCCGGCAGGGTACGGCTACCGTCGAACTTCTCAAGGGAGAATCCACGTTTATGATTTCCTTTGTGGATGGGAACCGAACCACAATGGATCTGCGGGATGCACACAAGCAGCTCCGCCGAACCATTCCCGCTCACAAGACCTTTGAACTAGGCATCGAACGAAACCAAGCCATCACGCTTGACGATGACTACGACAAGCTGATGTACCCGTTTGAATTTTACGCCGGCGATACAGTAGCGGACGGGGTGCATATCGCCAACGGGAATGCCGCTTATGCTGCTTCCGCCGAAACCGCAGCCGCCTATACACAAGTGCCACAGCCGTATCAAGTGGTGCATGAATTGTTTTATCTTGGCAACAATCGAAACGCTGAATACAAAGCAACAGTGGAAGCCACAGCCGCATATGCCGCTACCTTGCAGGCTTATCCAATCTGCGGGGATTACATAACAAGGGAGGGATATTGATGCCAATTACGACAACCGGTCATAACGAAATGAAAAACTGGCTGTTCGCCTTTATCAAAGAAGGGCGTTACACGATAGGGGGGGTGAAAACCACAGCGCCGATCTACAAGTCCAGTCTCACGGGTGACGTCATCACCATTCAGCTCTATTTGGATGATTCCGTGAAAGGCACGATCACCAAGTTTGAGCTGATGGATCAAAAAGGACAGGTGTTTGACGATCAGCCGGACAATATTATCAAGCCGGAAACCAACGGGCTTTTGGTCACATTCAAGTACACACTCAAAAAATTGTAAGGGGGATTTGTAAATGCCGTACACAAAGAAATTATGGGAAGATCGAATTGTTGATGCAGGCGGGGCAGTGGTGCAAGCTGGAACGCCGGTCAGCGCCGGAAATATGAACCGCATTGAACAAGGGGTTGCCGATGCTCATGCAGCGTTGGAAGGAGCAAACCGGCAGGCGCAAACCATTGGCCAGAGCGTCACCGTTTTAAATGCAGCCATGAACGCGCCGGTCAATGTGGAAGTGGAAGGGCGCACATTAACGAGTTTGGGAAATTCTGTTTTAGACAACACGAAAAATTATGTACTAACAGCGAAAAGAACAAAAATTAAAGTAGGGGCTGGAACGCCCGTTTACCAAGGGGTTGCGAAATTCACCGGTGAATCCGGACAGCCGCAGATCACGCGCATTGCGAATTTTGAGGATAAGGTTTCCGGCAGTACGTTGGAAAATCCGCATGTTTCAAAACGGAAATCCGGTACAGCGTCAACTTCACTTTTACCCCCTAATGGATTTGATATGGAATTGTCGAGTGATAGTGGAGTAGTCGGATACGTAAGAAATCAAGCTTTAGACGGGAGTAACACAGTTGTTTCTTACACAAATAGCGGCGGTATCGCCCAACAATTATTTTCATTCGATCTTATTGCAGAAATCGAGCGTCATATCGGCACAATCCCGCGTTCGGATGTAGCAGGGAAAGTGCAATGGATTAAGGATAATTTAAGCAGAATTACAGCGAATTTTCACGGGACTGGTTCGAGTGTCGGCGGAAACAAGGTGTCCTTCGCTTACTGGAGACCAACTAAAACAAATTACGGAACAGTAAACAATCACACTTCCGCAAGTGTCGCAAAATTAGCTATTACTTATGCGGTTGCTGGTGATTTCGCAGAGATTGACGCCAATGCTTTTGTTCACCTTCTTGCCTATGCAGAACCAAGCGACGGCGTGACGCCGAGTTCGGTTTCAACAGACTACATTGATCTTGAAATCGAGCTAAAAGCCGGCGCTGATTTCCGCGAACCGTCCATTCCTCTTTATGAAGTGGATGCTGCTGATTACGCCAAAATCCTAGTGGATTGGAACGAGGATGAAGTACGCCGCCGCTATCCGGCTGCAAAAGGAACACAGCATATTAACGGGCTTGCGATTATTGCAGAAGGGGAAAATTTACTGCCGCCGTTTAGCGAATGGGCAGATATCACGGGTGGAACTGGTCAAATTTCGGAATCTTATAAAGTCAGAATCCCTTCAAGTGACGCCGTGAATCGTTATTATCAATTTTATGTACCTATTATCGAAAGTCAGGCGTACGTATTAAGCGGGGTAAAGGATACTATTGGTTCGTCGATTTATTTTTATTTTACCGATAAGAATAAAAATAGAATTGGTGGCTCTTTAAATACTAGCGGCGTGGCACCAACAGGAACTAAATATGCAGAGGTAATAGTTAATAATGGGAAAACAGATGTTGTCTTTTCAAATGTAATGTTTTCGCTTGGTTTAGTCGCAAAACCATTCGTCCCGCGCAATCCATCGATGTTATTAGCACCAACAAAACTAGGTGCAATCGGAACGGTGAAAGATTTGCTGTTTAAGCAGGATGGGATTTGGAAAAGACGTAAAGCGGTTGAAAAGGATGTTGTTTTGGATAGTTCGCTCAATTGGATATTCACCGCAACGACTTCTACAACAGGTTTCAAATCTGTTGATACATCAACAGGTGTTTTTCTTAACTCGGTAGACTATCAAGGATTTTTCACGAAATATGACGGATCCATTCTTAATAAACCTACAAACTACGCGACTTATATAGAAAAAGCAGATAGCGGCAGGGTCGTTTTGGGCAGGGTTTACATTACCGTAAGTAATGCAAATAGCGGTTGGAGCGACAACTACACACCAACAGCAAACGAAACAAAAGCCTTTTTCAACGGTTGGAAAAAAACAGCATACGCCGCTGTAAATCCAGCAACGCCGCCTAATTTAGCAGCCAGCGGAACAGCAGGAACATTGCCAGCCGGAACGTATTACGTGAAATATACATGGGTAACAGCAAGTGGCGAAACGATGGTGTCGCCTGAAACAAGCATTACGACTACGGCGGGGCAACAAATCGATATAACGTTACCAGCGTTTCCGCCAGGTGTGACAAGCGCAAATATTTACATTGCTCAAACCGGAAATGCAACAAAACAAGGAAATACAACGACTGGAACATTTGCACAGTCAACGGCTTTAGTAATCGGTTCCTCTATTCCGGCAGCCAATACAGCGGTGGACCAATGGAAAAGTGTTGTGGATGGCACGACGAACCCGACAACAAACACAATTGCATTTGTATCAGCGAATCTTGCGCCGAATTACACGCCGTATAAATTGAGTTATGTTTTAGCAACACCGGTTGTCGAAACGGTCAATGTTGAAGGTGACATTGTAGCAAATGGCCCAACTCAAATTGAAGTGACAGCAGGGGCGATTGTGCGGGAGAAAGTGACGCCTGTATACAACGCTCCGAGTAAAGTGTACGAAGTGAATAGAGACAGCCCGACATTCGCTGCGGGAAAAGCGAAAAATAAGGTTAGAACAATATTAGGCTTATATGAAAATAGTGTACCTATTACATCTGTTGCTCCGGTACTACCAATAGGGATTTTGGATACAGGCAACGGAGTTAGAATGAGCATCCCGGAATCCTCCTTCAATCCAGCCGCGGAGTACACTGTCACATACCTTGCGTATGACCGCCAGCTGCTCACCGTGAATCCGCTTGCTGTTAATACATCCTTTGCGCAAAACGTCCGGTCAGCGGTGGAGGATCTAAACGCCAAAACAAGCGACAATGCCACAATGGTGAGCATTCACGCAACGCTCTTGTATGACGTATTAAAACGATTGAAAGCGGGTGGTCTATAATGGATGAATTGTTGAAACGGGTGTTAGAAGCAACAGGTAAAAGCCCTGAAGAGTTTGAGCGTGAAGTCGCAGAACTGAAAAATGAGACGGATGCTTCAAAAACACTGCAGCGCATTGAACAGCAACAGGCCGAAACAAGCGCCATGCTGCTAGACTTTATGGAATTTATGACGAATGGGGGAGCAGTATAATGGCAGTCCTATCATTTATGACAAAAAGCTATGCACAAAACGTCTACATTTACGGAAACCGAAAATTCGAAGGCGGCGTTCCTCTGGAATATCACCAACCGGTAAAAGAATATGCAGCTGTTACGTATAGTGACCTGCAGATTGATGCTTCCCTGGCCAATCAGTACGTCACACAGCCGGAATATGAGGAGACTATGGCTATTAAACATCCGCCAGAAGAAACGGCAGAAGTGACCGAGAATCCGGCGACTGAGCCAACAAATGAAACTGTAATTGAAAATGGAACAGAAACAGCACCTGCAGAATAAGGTGTATTTTTTTATATTCTAATTTAGTGTCGCCTTTAGGCGGCACTTCTATCTAAGAAAAATTTAAGATTTAAAGTGTAAATAATTAATAAAAAATCCTTCTTTTGTATTTTTGTGATAATATCTTAATGTATCTAAAAACCTAAAAGGAGGATTTTTATGTCATTAAAGCGTGTTTTGTTAATGCTAGCAACTGTATTACTGATTCTTTGTTCTCAATCAAACTATATTAGTATTAATGTTGCTGCAGCGACAAACAAAGGAACAGTAACAGTATCTACATTGGATGTTAAAGAAAAACCAAGTCCGAAGGCTAAAAAAGTAGGTATATTAAAAAAAGGAGCCGTTGTTGAAGTATATGGTACTAAGCCAGGTGGGTGGTCTGAAATTCGCTATAACAAAAAGGTTGCATTTGTTGCGACAAGCGGCCTTCAATTGTCAACCACTGTTTCAACTAATAGCTATAAGCCGGATCCAAAGAAAATCTATACGTATATGGAGTATGAATTAAAAGAGTCTAAAAAGATTGATATTAGCTACATTACAAAAAAATACAATTCAAAGTCCCAGGGCGGTGAAGTTTGGGATCATATCTGGAACGGTGAAATTGTAAACCAAGAATTGTGGAAAGAGGATAGTAAAGGTCTTTATTTCAATGGTGCAGATATGTGGGAGAAGTATTTAACATACCCGGTTAAAAAAGGTAATAAATGGACTGTTGGTGATGACTGGTATAAGAGAGAGATTATCTCAACAAATGAAACAGTGACAGTCAAAGCAGGCACTTTCAGGAATTGTGTTGTCGTAGATTATAACTACCAGACATTAACCTTTGTTAAGGGAATAGGACTAATTAAAGTTGTGACTCGTGGAGACTTTGGAAGTGAGTTAGCGAGCATTAAAGACAAATAAATTTTTAATAAGATCTACTTAGGAGATGATTCTTTGAAATCCAAACTTTTATTTTTTACTTTAGTACTCAGCTTTACTTTTTCGTCAGTTTTTCAAGGGAATCCTTCTTCAACCAAAGCTGCTACATTTACAGCCAATGCATCTGTAAGCTCTTCAACCCTAACTGCTTTCGAAAAGCCAAATGCAAAATCAAAGAAATTAGGAGCGTTTAAAAAAGGAAATAGTATTCTTGTTTATAGCAGCAGGGATGGTGGATGGTCAGAAGTCCGTGTTAATAAAAAAGTAGCTTATGTAGCAACAAGCGGCTTGCAGTTCAGCTATAAGATGAATACTAAATATATTTATGAATACCGTGGCGGTACAGGTATGATTGATAAATTTAGATATATTTCATCTAAAAATGGCACAAATCATTGGAAGTTGTATTATGAAAGATTAGCTGTAGATGATCCTGAATATTATAATTACTATGAATCTGAAGATAATAATAGCTACTATTCAGTGCTTGATTACGGTTATGGGGATAAAAGTAAGTTTGTAAATCTGAAAAAACCTATTAAACCTGGCACGAAGTGGTCGTATAATGATTTCCCTGCCGAGATTATTGCCACTGGGAAAAAATTAACTGTTCCAGCTGGTGTATTTTACAATGTTGTGGTTGTGCAGGTCGGTCCAGATTCAGACAGCAGTTTATTGTATTATGCTCCTGGTTATGGGCTTCTACGAGAAGATGATGGTGATCATGAACATGATTATACTTATAGTTATCAGTTAGAAAAATTACGAACTAATTAATCAAAATGAAAGAGCATCCATCGGGGTGCTCTTTTTTATGATCAAAATCCATGTCGCTCAAAATGTTATTACTTGTAGGAATTTGTCGAACGAATAAACTCAAAAAATACTTGTTAGTAATTTATAATGGAATTGTACCCAAATATTGTACGAAAAGGCAAAATCGTTGAAAAACGATGACGCAAAACTATAGGGGCTAATGCCAAAAACTATGCCAGCCAGTTTTCGAATACGATCTCCGTACAATTTTTAACAGGGGGAACGTTTTTATGCCATTCTATTCTATGAAAGAAATCTGGACACCGCTAAAGTGGGTGGGAATTAGGTTTTTCAAAACGATTGATGACGATGATGCCTATTTTATAAAGGTTAGAAATAGCCCGAGAAAGAGAATTAGATAATGAGAGTAAAAGATGAAACAAAGAGACCGTTAGTCGTAAAAATTGATGAATTTGCTGTAGAAAAGAAATTATCAAAAGAGGAAGCACAATTTATCCAAACTCTTATTCACGAAAGAAAGAAACGAAGAATCACTCAGGAAGAGCTAGCAGAAATGGTAGGATGTAATCAAGCAGTTATTGGAAGACTGGAAGCAATGAAAGTGAGCCCTACTTTGAAAACAATCATAAAATTATTAGGCGCAATGGATTTGAAGTTAATTATTGTGGATAAAGAATAAGAATTGCATTTATTTTAGTAAGAGAGAAAGATCGGTTTAGTTAAGCAAAATTAATCGATTCCATCAGAGCATCCATCGGGGTGCTCTTTTTTGTGATCAAAATCCATGCTGCCGTCGGGCGGCATTTTTTAATAGATAAAATTTAGGGCGGTGAGACAATGGACGTAAATCTTGAGCAACAAGTGCAAAAGTTAGCAATTACAATGGCCAGAATGGAAGGGAAATTAGACGCTTCCCTTGAGTTAAAAAAAGATGTAATGGATATTAAAGCGGAGATCAAAGAAACAAAAGCTTCTTTAGATGCAACGGATGATATCGCAAAAGAAGCACGTCAAATTGCCAAGCAAAACGAGAAGGATATTACAGATATTTTAACATCCGTCAAATGGGGTATTGGCATTGTTGTCACAATCATGATGCCGATTGCGCTGTTTGCATTAAGTCAACTCACAGGAGGTCAATAACATGAAAAACCTTGATAAAGGAACCATCGTTCGTACGGTGGTTCTTTTTGTTATGTGGGGAAATCAGTTTTTGGTGATTAACGGTTATTCACCGCTGCCACTTGACAGTGAAATGGTTGAAATGGGCACAACCTCATTCTTAACGTTTTGTGCCTCTCTATGGGCCTGGTGGAAAAATAACAACATTACCCGGAAAGCACGGCGAAATGAAGAGTTGCTAAAGAGGGAGGGATTAAAATGAGCTGGACACCGACTTATCATAAACGGAATCTCGGCAACCTGGATGATTTAGCACCAAATACAAAGGCGCAAGCCATGAAATGGTACCAGTATTGTCTTGATAATAAAATCGATGTACTGATTTATGAAACGATCCGGACCGTTGCAAAGCAGCGGGAAAATGTTAAATCGGGCGCTTCTGAAACCATGAAATCGTATCATCTTGTCGGACAAGCCCTGGATTTTGTTCCGATTAAAGACGGCAAACCGTTATGGGGGAAAGCGGACTATGCAAAGCGGCCGTTTCTAACCGCGATTGAATATGCGGAAAAAATCGGTTTTGAATCCGGGTACCGGTGGGGCTGGGATGCTCCTCACCTGCAGTACAATTATAAAGGGTACGGAACCGACAAAGCACTGACTGTAGCAGCTGCAACACCGATCAATGTCATGAGCAAAGAAGAAGTACTTGCCCTGCAGCAAAACCTTTCAAAGCTTGGACTGGATACAAACGGCATCGATGGCATTTATGGCAAAGGCACAACCAATGCCGTAATGATCCTACAACGCCGTACTGAACTAGTCATCGATGGAATTGCCGGCAAAACGACACTAGATAAGATCGATCAGCTGCTTGAAAAGAAATCGCTTGTCGGGACGCCGGGCACATTCCGCGTTGTTACTGGCACATTCGGCACGCCAGAAGCGGCGGAAGCAGCCGCGAAAGAACTTGGATTCAATGCTCGGAAAGGCGCGAAGGACAATCGGGTATATACCGGCGTGTTCACGTCGCTTGAATCCGCTGAAGAAGCACGGGCGCTTATTAATGCTAAATTCGGCTTAAATCCGAAAATCAAATCATATAATGAAAGTGCATAAAAAAAGCCCCGGTTATGCCGGGGTTATTTTTATGGAATGATTGAAACATTTTGTAATCAGGAACTTGGAAATACTCTTCGTACAGCATCACTAAATTCATCAAAGAATCCCTCAACTGGTTCGCCAGCTTTTATTCGATCAGCATAATCCTTCAATTGTGTGGTGAAATCTGGATCTTCCGAAACATACACTTTTTCGACAGAAGTATCTGCCTCTTTTACTTTTTCCTGAATTTTATTTTTTAGGTCGTCACTTACTTCGGTACCGTTTTTTAGATCAATGGCTGCATAGGCAGTATGATCGGTTACAAGCACTGTCGCGCCATCTACTTCCTCTAGTTCTTCCACACGGTCAGCAGCATTTTCAGCCAAGTCTAAATTCTGATCAGCGTTATCTGTGTTATTGTCTGCCTTTTGATCATTTGTGGACATGTTTTCCACTGGAGCATTATCCGCTTTGTCTGAAGCATTATTATCGTTATTCATACAAGCCGCGAGTAAAAGCATGGTCATAAAAGCTGTCACATAAATCGATATTTTCTTCACTGAAAGTCCTCCCTTATATCATTTAACAAAGGATATAATCCCCAATAAATCACTTTATATGCAATAAGACTGATAAAGAAGCAGCCGTTAATAAACAATGGCTGCTTCAGGGTGAAAGGGTTGACGAACAGTGTTCCCAATCTAGTTTAGGGCATACAGTAACTAGATGAATTATTTTTTATTCCTTTCGTGAATCAACCAATAAATAAAAATACAGACCATAACTAAAACCGTTGCTAAAGCTCCATATTGGAAAATCATTTCTGAATTTTTCATAGCTGCACCTCGAAATTATATTGCCCGAATAAGAGGTGAACTAACACAAAAAAGACCGGCCGCAGCCAGTCACAAATACTTCTTCGCCAGCTTTTCAAAAGTTCCCTCATTAATGATGCGTTCGCCTAATCTTGGCCAAGCACCACAGTAAAGGTGTACGACGCTGTTTATCTGAGTAATACCAACGTGATCTGTTTCCTGTATGTCTTCCTGGCAGCGAGGGCAGAACATAATATCAATTTCTTTTTTCTTCCACATACAATCAGCTCCTTTACGAATAAGGTACCAGTAAAATCTTTCAATTGTAAAATCACGATAAATCAATTTGTTCGGGTAAAATTAGACCGCGTCATTTAAGCATGCCGCGATCTTCGTATAATTTTTTCATGCCAACATAACTCCCTTATAGGAATATATGTTCGTGTGTATTATTTAGTATAAGTAATTGGAAATTATGTGGAAAATATAATTATTTTCTGCATAATAAAAAGTCCCAGTTTCGCTTAGGTACCGGGGCTTTCATGATTCATCTGAAAAGTCCATGCTTAAATACTTAATAGCTGCCAACGGAAAATATTTATAAATTAAAGGTTATAAAAAATATTGAAATTTTTTTAAAGCTAGGTATATTATAGTGTATCTATTGTAAAGGAGAAGGGGGGTATTTCTGGTGAAAAATCGAAGAGATGAAAGAAAAGAATTAAACTTCCCAGTTCAAGGAACTGTTAAAATTTATAAATTCGGAAACAAATGTATATCTAATCGCAATGCATTAATTAACATTGAAAATATTAGTTTGAACGGGTTGCGTTTTTCATCAAATCTGGAATTTCCCATAACAAAAGAAATGACCTTGTGTATGGAGTTCGAAGTATTCGGTCTCAAAAAACAACTGGTAGGGACCCTTGTTTGGAAAAGAAAAGATACTAATAAATTTATTTATGGGATTGAGATTGTATCCGCTAATATGGGATATATTCAATCAGTAGGTTCCCTAACAACATTAGTCCATACAGTAAAAAAAGTTGTTCAATAATATAACTAAATTAAAGCTTAACTTATTTCCTGGACTTGTTGAAAAAGAAAGGGTACTTGACTTGGGAGGAAGGGAAGCTGAGGACATTAAGAATGCTCATATCTATAGAAGGAATACAAAAATAAAAATGGCGAGGAATTCCCCGCCATTTCCCCGCCCTAATTTGGGCGTTTTTTTAGTTAAGATTTGAAGTTGATATTTTGAAACATTGATATGTAGCTGTTTTGAGGGAATGATTCTTTAAGATTTTTGATCATCCATTATGATATTTGTACATCTATACTGACAGTATTAAGAACATTAAACGTTCTAGCTTTCAAAATAAAAGACCGGCCGAAGCCAGTCATAAATACTTCTTTGCCATCTTTTTAAACGATCCCTCATCAATAATCTTCTCGCCTGGTCGCGGCCAAGCACCGCAATATAAATGAACGATGCTGTTTATTTGCGTAATGCCCACATGGTCACTCTCTGCAATTTCTTCATTACATAACGGACATACCATATTAATTTTTTCTATATGCATGCGATCAACTCCTTTACTATAGAAGATAGTCGGCTTTTCTGTAATAGTAAAGTTGCGATTTATCGCTTTTTCCCCACTTGATCACCAAATGTGAAAGAGGAGGACTGTTGCCGACAACTTGCCGACCATCCGCCGACCAAATTTTTGGTTCGTGATATTTTTTTATCATGCGAAATGCGCTATAACCCTTATTTAATAAGGCTTACTGTTTCATGTTGATTCATATTGTAACGTACATCGCCTCCTGAATAAGGAGGCGGCTCTTTCGTGACCAAAAGCAGATACTTGTTCAAAAAAAGCTCTGCCTAAACGTACGGACAGAGTCATTCAGATGAAGCGCGGGAGTTCCGTTTTCCTTTGTTTCCTTGAATCACGGTTAAATGTGAGGCTTTTTTGCGGCGGGCCATTTTCTTTTTCGGCTTGGCGGCAGTAAAAGCCACGGATCGGGATGGCTTCGGTTTATAGCTTGTTTTGGGCGTACGGCGCTTTTTAGACTGTTTGACGGCTTTTGAATAAGCGCGGTCTTCACTGCGATTGCCGCCAGCGCGGTTTTTCATAAAAAGCCGGAGTAAAAACATGACAATCACGACGGTGATGACGGCATATGCAATCTGACGCACGAGCTGCCCGGGAGAGGTGATCATCATAGACACGAGACCAATGGCAGCGAGTGCAGTAATAACGGAAACAACGACAGTACGAACATTCATTAAAGCCACCTCCCGGAAAATAGTGTTACTTACATATTAGACAATTTCGTCTGCTTTTAATCCCTTTTCAGCACTTTCTTCGATGGAAATTAATTTCTCAAAAGAAGCAATCGCAACCTCTACTTGATCATTCGACGGTTCTTTTGTCGTCAAAAGCTGGAGCCAAAGCCCTGGATAGCCGAGCCACTTTAATGCTGGAATGTCACGGACTTTGTTCGTCAGCTGCAGCACTTCAAACGAGATACCAAGGACGACGGGAATAAGCGCCAGACGATTTAACACTCGTACATATAATGGCTCAGTTGGTACAAGCATATACACGAAAACGCCAACAATGACCGTAAATAAAATAAAGCTTGATCCGCAGCGGTAGTGAAGCCGGGAAGATTTCTGCACATTTTCAATAGTCAGCGGCAAACCATTTTCATAAGCGTTAATTACTTTATGTTCCGCCCCGTGATATTGGAACACCCGTTTAATAAGCGGCGTCATTGAAATCAAATAAATGTAAACGAGCAGCAGCACCAGCTTGAAAAATCCTTCAATTAGAATTTGTGAAATATCACTTGAAAAAACCGGTTTCGTGAGTACAGCTAAAAAAACAGGAACAAGGGTGAAAATAAATTTTCCGAACAGAAACGATAGGATTCCGACGAGAGCCGCACCGAATACGAGTGTTAACTTGGACGGTTCTTCTGCTTCTGTTTCTTCCTCCCCGGGATTAACATCATACCGGTCATTTGCAAAGTTTAAATGTTTGGATCCTGTCGCGGCGGCATCCAAAATGGCAACGATGCCTCGAAGAAATGGGATTTTTTTAATCGTTTGCAGAGCCGGACGGATCGTGCGCGGCAAGTGAAAATACTCAATTGATCCGTCATTTCGCCGTACAGCTGTTACCGTATGTTTTTTTCCGCCGAACATGACGCCTTCGACAACGGCCTGGCCGCCGTATACGGGCTTTTCATTACTCATTTCATCAGTTCCTTCTTTCATTCATCCCTAGGCAGGACAGGTAGTAATCATATTTTAGCGGTAATACGGCTAAAATAAAAGCGAGACTTGTTCAGAGGAGGAAAGAAGATGAGTAAGCAAAATAAGTCTAAACATTCTGATTATTTGAGGCGTGGTATTTTCGAGACAGCCATTACGGCTGGTCTGTTGCTTTTGCTGTTTAGCTGGCTGGCTTATACATTCCATTTTATTAACTGGAATCCTATCTCGATGCTGTCCGCTGTTTCATCATCGACGATTGTGAAGTATGGGATTGCAGCTATTTTGATCATATTTATCTCCATCGTGCTTTCTTTATTATACTATGCGCTGCTCCGGAAAAGAAAGCCATTCCTTTCAGGAATAACTGTTACTGTGCTTCTTTTTTTTATCGTTTTTTTCATAGCTGATCACAGTCCTTTGCAATTAATCACTATTTTTGCTCTTCTCTTGGGCTACTGCCTGTTTATCAGTGTAACGATTTCCTGGCATCAAGAGCAAGGCAGGTAGTCAGCAGCCGATTGAATATGATAAACTTATCGGGAAAAACGAAGAGGCGGGGGACAAACAATGAAGAGAATTCTGCTCATGAATGGTGCAAACTTAAACCGGCTTGGGAAACGAGAGCCGCACATTTACGGCTATACAACACTTGCGGAGCTTGAAAGCCGAGTCGTCAAACGCGGGGAACAAACAGGAGTGCAAGTCATTACGTTTCAGTCGAACTTTGAAGGGGAGCTTGTTGAAAGGCTTCATCTTGCAGAAGATGAAGGACTGGATGGGATTGTATTTAATCCTGGCGCTTTTACACACTACAGTCACGCGCTTGGGGATGCCGTGGCAGGCATAAAAGTACCGGTTATTGAAGTACATATTTCAAATATTCATGCTCGTGAAGAATTCCGGCAACGTTCTGTCATCGCGCCCCATGCTGCGGGACAAATGTGCGGCTTTGGGTTGTACGGATACGAAATGGCACTGGACTTTTTAGTAAATAAGGAGGGCTGAGGAATGAGCCAAATTGAAAAATTGCGTTCACAAATGATTGCAAAAGGATTAGACGGCCTTTTTATTATGAGTCCATACAATCGCCGATATATAAGTGGATTTACCGGAACGGCGGGTGCTGTGCTCGTGACGGGAGAAGCCGCTATCTTTTTAACGGATTTCCGCTATACGGAGCAAGCGGCAGCACAGGCGGAAGGCTTTACCATTATTCAGCATACAAAATCGCTTTTTGAAGAAGCGATGGGACAGGCTGAAACATTGGGTGTACGCACGCTCGGTTTTGAAAAAGAATACATTTCATATCAGGAGTTTGAATTGCTTCAAAAGCATTTTAACGGTACGCTTGAGCCGGTCGCGGGACTCGTAGAAAACTTGCGCTTGATTAAGACGGAATCAGAGATTAAGATATTAAAGGAAGCGTGTGATATTGCAGATGCAGCGTTCAAGCACATTCTAGATTTTTTAAAGCCGGGAGCGAAAGAAATCGATGTGTCAAATGAACTTGAATTTTTTATGAGAAAATGTGGTGCAGCTTCTTCTTCCTTTGATATTATCGTCGCTTCGGGCGCCCGATCTGCGCTGCCACATGGTGTGGCCAGTGAGAAAGAGATTGAATCCGGCGACTTTGTGACGCTTGACTTTGGCGCATATTATAAAGGATACGCGTCAGATATTACCCGTACGGTTGCCGTGGGCGAACCAACAGATCAGCTGAAAGAAATTTACGCGGTCGTTTTAGAAGCGCAAATGGCAGCAGTCGATCAAATTAAGCCGGGGATGACTGGAAAGGAAGCAGACGCTGTGACACGTGATATCATTTCGTCAAGAGGATATGGAGACGCGTTCGGTCATTCGACTGGCCATGGACTCGGACTCGAAGTACATGAAAGCCCGAGACTTTCAGTCATGAACGACAAACCGCTCCAGTCCGGTATGGTTGTGACAGTAGAGCCAGGTATTTATTTGCCGGGCATCGGCGGCGTCCGGATCGAAGACGATATAATACTCACAGACGGCGGGAATGAACTGCTCACACATTCCACTAAAGAACTTATTATTTTGTAAAACTCCAGGAGGAACACAGATGATTTCAGTAAATGACTTTCGTACAGGCTTAACGATTGAGGTAGAAAACGGCATTTGGCGCGTTGTGGATTTTCAGCACGTAAAACCAGGAAAAGGAGCGGCATTTGTACGCTCAAAGCTTCGTAATCTTCGTACAGGAGCAATTCAGGAAAAAACGTTCCGTGCCGGTGAAAAAGTCGGAAAAGCGCAGATCGACAACCGCCGCATGCAGTATTTGTATGCCAACGGCGACCAGCATGTATTCATGGATACTGAATCATATGACCAGATTGAGCTGCCGGCATCACAAATTGAATATGAATTGAAGTTCTTGAAAGAAAACATGGAAGTATCAATTATGATGTACGGTTCTGAAACACTCGGGGTTGAGCTTCCAAACACAGTTGAATTGAAAGTAACCGAAACAGAGCCGGGTATTAAAGGCGATACAGCATCAGGCGGTACAAAACCGGCGATCGTGGAAACAGGTCTTTCTGTTAACGTACCGTTCTTCGTAAACGAAGGCGATGTTCTCATTGTGAATACAACAGACGGTTCATACGTATCACGCGCATAATCACTTCAGCGAGCGTACCTTAACGGGTACGTTCTTTTTATTTGCGTTCTAGGCCGCTTCTTCGTACGATAAAAGAAGACAAATAGAAAGAAGGTCGATCGTGTTGAACATGAAAGAAAAAATAAAACCGCTGATCCCGGACTTTCAATCAAGAGAGCCGGCGCTTGATCAGCTGAATTCGTTTCCATTTGAAAATATAAACGATTTGAAAAAAATTGGCTATACGAAAGCGATGCTGCCACAAAATGGCGGTATGTCACTCGTTGATTTTGTCCAGCACCAGGAACTGATTGCGAAAGGGTGCGGAGCAACAGGTCTTTCGATCGGATGGCATACTGGCATTTTAATGGAGTATGCGGAATACCGGCACTGGAATCCGGATATTGCTGATTTTTTAGTGGGAGAAGTGCAAAAAGGAAAACTCATTAACGCGGCAGCCAGTGAGCGCAATGCTGGAAGTCCGCTTCGGGGAGCAGCGTTTAAAACGAAGGCTGTACTCGATGGTCATGAATATTTATTGAGCGGCGAAAAAACATTTACGTCTGCCGCACCGGTTCTTGATTATGTGTTTGTGTCCGCTTCGATTGCTGAAACAAGTGACTCTGCTGTATTTCTCGTTCCGATGTCAACGGAGGGGGTGTCGATTCGTGAAACGTGGGACAGTGTGGCCATGCGTGGAACAGCCAGCCATGACTTAATTCTTGAAAATGTACGGATACCGGCCCATTACATTGTTGAAAAGCTCGATGACTCGTACCGTGCCCGTCGAAAAGGGTCACTGCTTCATATTCCGGCCTGCTATATTGGCATTGCTGGGGCAGCCCGCGATTACGCACTTCATTTTGCAGCATCGTATACACCGGCTGCACTTGATCATCCCATTGGTGAATTACCTGTAACACAGCAAACAATCGGAGAAATGGAAATGAAGCTGATGACCGCCCGGCAATTTTTATATCGAACGGCCGAGCTTTACGACCGAGAGCCGAATGAACCGATTAAGCCGCAAATGGCTGCAGCAAAAGCATTCGTTACTAATACAGCCATTGAGGTGACCGACATAGCGATGCGGATTGTCGGCGCCAGAAGTTTGTCTGAGAAAAATCCCCTTCACCGCTATTGGCAAAATGTACGTGCCGGTCTTCATAACCCGCCGATGGACGACATTGCCTACCGGACGCTTGCACAAGATGCACTGGCTCGTATCCATCAATAAACCAGTTAACCGCCAATTCGTTTGGCGGTTTTTTTTCATGGATAATGTGCCTTTTTCATTCATACAATGTGAAAAGAGCGGAAGGAGGCGGCGGATTGCCCTATAAAACCATTATGCCTTATTTACCCGAATCGACATCACAGGCTGTCAGTCCTCTTTTGAAAAGCGATCCGGCTATTGAAGAAATCCGGCTTCGAACCGGACAGAAAATTGAGCTGTCAGGACCGAAGCCGTACGTACTGTCTACCTTTTTTTCAGAACAAGAGCGCGCTGCTTTTGTCCATAAAATCACAAAGCACTCTGTTTATCGGCTTGAAGAACAGTTAAAGCGTGGGTATTTGACGATTGAAGGCGGGCATCGGATCGGTATTGCGGGACAAGCCGTCATTAAAGAAGGGGCAGTAGCTTCCATGACGAACTTGTCTTTTTTTAACATCCGGATTGCCAAAGAGAAAAAAGGAGCCGCTCTTCCACTTTTGCCGTCATTATTTCAAAATGGATGGAAAAGTGCATTGTTGATTGGACCCCCAAGGTCCGGCAAAACAACCTTGCTGCGGGATATTGCCCGTACGGCTGGCACAGGAGATGAAAAGCGTGGTATTCCGCCAATGAAAACATGCATTGTCGATGAACGCTCTGAAATCGCAGGCTGCTTGCATGGTGTTCCTCAACTTGACGTTGGCACGAGTACGGATGTACTTGATGCGTGCCCAAAATCAGAAGGAATGATGATGATGATCCGGTCGATGAGCCCAGATGTGCTTATAGTCGATGAAATTGGCCGTGCAGAAGATGCACAAGCACTTTCGGAAGCCTTGAACGCTGGCATTGCGGTCATCGCAACGGTTCATGCGCATTCTCTTAAAGAAGCACTGCGGCGGCCAGTCATTCGACACATTAAAGAGAGCGGTCTGTTTGATACGTATATTGAAGTAAACCGCGAGCATCATTTAACCATTTTAAAACGTGAAAGCCAAGTGATCGGATGAAATGGGCTGGAGCAGTTTTTATTATTATCGCTAGTTTGTTTATCGGCTGGTATAAATCAAACTCATATGGCGAACGCGTTCGTCAAATTCGCCAGTTTGAGACCGCCTTCATCATGCTTGAATCATCCATTATGTATGGGGCTGAGTCAATGGAAACAGCAGCACGCTCTATTTCAAAAGCAATTGAAAAACCAGCGAGCGCCGCGTTTGATCAATTTGCTGAAGCATTGTCTACATCTGAAGATAGCGCCGGCCAGCTTTGGACGAATATTCTAACGAAGCAGGCAAGTGGGCTGGCATTAAAAAAAAGGGATGTGCAAATTGTTGAGCAGGCAGGTTGTATGCTGGGCGCAGTCACTCAGTCTGCAGAAGCACGAAAGCTTCAATTGGTGTTAAAACAGCTTGAAAAGCAGCGTGAAGAAGCTGCTGCCGAAGAAAAGCGGCTTTCCGGAATGATCCGGTCGGTCAGTTTGCTCTTCGGCATGATGACAGCCATTTTGCTTTTATAGGGTGGGGCGAAACATGAATATGGACGTGGATTTATTGTTTAAAATTGCAGGTATTGGCATCATTGCCGCTTTTTTGCATACGATTTTAGAACAGCTTGGCAAGAAAGAATATGCCCAGTGGGTAACATTGTTCGGCTTTATATATATTTTATTTATGGCCGCGACAATTGTTGGACAGCTATTCGATAAAATTAAATCGGTTTTTTTATTTCAATGACAGGAGCGGTTTACCCATTGCGATTACTCATATTGCCGCTATCATACTCGTCGCTGTTTTTTTAGCCATTCTGCTCGATGAATTCAATCCGGGTTTTTCGCTGTTGTTTGTTTTGTTTACGTGCAGCATTCTTTTTTACCAATTTGCTGATGAAATGGCCAAGCTTATCACGGCCGTTCGAAAAATGGCTGCGTATGCGGGTGTGGAGACACTTTATATTGAAACCGTCTTAAAAGCGGTTGGCGTTGCGTTTATTTCGGAATTCATTGCTAATATTGCGAAAGACGCGGGACAGCAGGCACTTGCTGCGAAGATGGAAATCGCAGGAAAAATCATCATTATGGCACTCATTCTGCCTATTTTGACCCTCTTGATTGAAACAGTTTTAAACATGCTTCCAGGGCGGTGATCCATGGAACACATATGGCAGCCAATAATCGAGCAAGCAGACTTATCAGCGCTTGAAAAACGATGGAGTGAGTTGAAGCAGCTGTATGGACCATTTATGCCGAGAAAAATGGAATTTGACGCAGAGCATCTGGATCTAGCCTCTTTGTTCTCGCTGGAGAGCTGGCTGTCCACTTTAAAATCTTATGTTTTTTTTGAAATCACTACGCATGCAGAAAGTCTCGCGATTATTTTTTTACTGTCGATTTTGGCTTCTGTGTTAAAAACAGTAGGACAAGCACTTGAAACACACACTGTAACCAAGACGGCAGAAGCGGCTGTGTTAATCCCGATCTTTATTTTAGCGATGAATACATTCCGGCTGGCAGTAGAATCTGTATCTGCAGCGGTTGAGCAAATGACGGTTTTTATGATGGCTTTCATGCCGGTTTTGATTGCTTTATTGACGATAAGCGGCGCTGTAGCGTCCGCTGCTTTGTTTCCGCCGCTGCTGCTTTTTATGATGAATGCATCCGGTATTTTAATTGACCAAATTATTTTGCCATGCCTCATTTTTTCCGTCGTCTTCAGCTTGGTCAGTCTGTTATCGGATCATTACAATGCAGACCGGATCGCGTCGCTGCTTCGGACGGTCAGCTTGTCTCTTCTCAGCGCTTTCATGGCGGTTTTTCTAGCCATTTTAACGATGAGAGGCATGACAGCCGCTGCTGCAGATGGTTTAACAGTAAAAACGGCTAAATTTCTAAGCGGTACATTCGTGCCGGTTGTTGGGCGAATGATGGCGGATGCTGCTGATACAGCATCCGGAGCGGCATTGATGATCCACAACACAGCTGGCGCAGCAGGTATTGGCCTTTTGAGTTTGACTGCCTTGTTTCCAGTTGTCAAACTGGCGGTGCTTGTTATCTTGTATAAAGCCTCCGCTGCTGTGCTGCAGCCACTCGGTGACTCGGCTGCCGCATCTCTTCTCGAAATTATTGGGAAAACAATGTCATTTATGCTGGCGTCTCTTGCGCTTGTATCTTTTATGTACTTCCTGTTTATGGCGGCTGTTGTGTCAGCAGGAAATGCCGCTTATATGATGAGGTGAAACAATGCAGGCCATTTTTGACTGGCTGTCATCTGTTCTGGCGCTGCTTTTATGCGCTTCTGTGGTGGACATGCTCTTATCCGACTCACCGATGAAAAAATATGTAAGGCTGGCAGCGGGGCTCGTCATTATGGCAGCCCTCATTAATCCACTTTTTTCAGCCGACTGGTCGTTTTCCTTTTTCAATGAACAAAGCACGTCGTCTTTTCAACTGGAAACGAAGCAGCAGTTGAATCAATTATCAGATGTGTCTGAACTTGCTTCTAATACGTATGTAAATCAACAGCTTCATTCGGATGCGAAAATGGCCGCGGCCTCTTTTTCTTCCTGTGAAGTGCTCGACGTTGGGGCTGAAATGAATGGTGAAGATTTAAAAAACATTCAAGTGCTTGTGAAAGGGACCTGTCCAGAAGAGAAAATTCGAAATGTCTTAACAGAAAATTGGAATATTGAGGATCATCAGCTGAATATGGTGATGGAAAAGGAGGAACTGGGAGGTGGCTGACCGGCATTCGCTTCTAACAAGGTGGAAAAATGGAAAAGCGGATAAGCCGCTGAAGTGGGCGGCCATCATGCTTGGCGTCGGGATTGCTCTCATGGCTCTTAGTGATTTAAATGGATCTGAACCACCTGAGAAAACCGCCTCAGAGCCTGTTGCTGCTGCGGAAACCGATTTGAAAAAAAACTATGAATCAGAACTGACCCGTGTGCTTAATAAAATCGACGGCGTCTCAGATGTCTCAGTCATTGTCAATCTTGCTTCCTCGGAGCGAAGCGTCTATGAAAAAAATGTAGCTTCTTCAAAGGGGAGTGGCGAAAACACGACAGATGAACAAATGGCTGTTATTCGGAACGGAGATGTGGAAAGTCCGGTTATGAGGGAAACGCGCAAGCCGGACATTCAAGGGGTATTAATTGTCGCCAAAGGTGTTGAGCGGGTCCAGGTGAAAAAGCGAATGGTAGAAGCAGTCACACGTGTGCTTGGTGTTCCAATGCACCGTGTAGCCGTCATGCCGGGAAAAACAGGAGGGAAAAACTAATGCCGAAAAAACAAACCGTTTGGCTGTTTACAATGGTCAGTTTAACTGCTGTGCTTGGTGTTTATTATGTGACCGGTCCTGAAAAATTACTGCCAGTATCAACACTTGAAGAAACCGTTCCTGAACCAACGGAAGATGTGGACGTGGCTGTTGAAGAAACGCCGGATGATGAAGTGTTTGAAATGATTCGCCTTGAAGCAGAAGAAGAACGCAGCCGCCAGAAAGAAGAATTAACGGCGAAGGTGGCGTCTGCTGATTTGTCGGCCGAAGAAAAAGATGAAGCATACACAACGATGCAGCAGCTGGATGAACAGGCTTCAAGCGAACGGATGCTAGAAACGGTTATTAAGTCAAAAGGATATGAGGATGCGCTCGTCCGAACGATGGAAGGCGAGATTCGAATTACCGTAAAAGCGGACAGCCATTCTACTGAGGAGGCCAATGAACTGATCCGGCTGGCAAAAGAAGAAATGGGCGATAAAATGCCTGTTTCAGTAGAATTTGAGCCATTTAAATAAAAAAAAGACCCGCTTTTTTACGAAGCGGGCTTGTTTCATTCATATTCTGTATTTGCTAATTGAAGAAAAAAAGATAAAATGAGAGAAGGAGCTTTTTTCGCTGGATGAAAACGGCTCATCTATTTATTTCCTAAAAGGGGTGTTGGGTACATGAAAGTGCAAGAAATTAGAGAGTTGATCAAGCTGGTCGACCAATCAGGGATTGAAGAATTTGTATTTGAGTCAGCGGGAAGCAAGCTGAAAATGAAAAAATCAACCGGAAAGACTACATATGCTGCAACACCGGAAGCACCGGCATCAAATGTTCAACATACTACACAGGCTGTGCAGGAGACGCCGAAAGCGCCAGCTATTCAAGAAGCACCGGTACCGGAAGCACCGAAGTCAGCAGCAGATGATTCAAGTTTACATAAAATCACCTCGCCAATGGTTGGTACATTTTACCAGTCTCAGTCGCCAGACAAAGAAGCGTACGTAAAGCCTGGATCTAAAATCCAATCAGACTCCGTAGTCTGTATTGTTGAGGCGATGAAGCTTTTTAATGAAATCGAAGCAGAAGTAGACGGCGAAATTGTCGAAATCCTCGTGAAAGACGGCCAGCTCGTTGAATACGGCCAGCCGCTTTTCTTAGTCAAACCAGAATAAAGGAGAATTTGCCATGATTAAAAAAGTATTAATTGCCAATCGCGGCGAAATTGCAGTTCGGATTATTCGTGCCTGCAAAGAGCTTCAGATTGAAACGGTCGCTGTATTTTCAGAAGCAGACCGTGAAGCGCTTCACGTGCAGTTAGCAGACGAAGCATACTGCATTGGACCAACAGCTTCAAAAGACAGCTATTTAAATTTCACAAACATTGTCAGCGTTGCCAAATTAACAGAATCAGATGCCATTCATCCCGGCTATGGCTTTTTGGCGGAAAATGCAAGCTTTGCGGAATTGTGCCGTGAATGCAATATTATTTTTATCGGCCCATCACCCGAAGCGATTACACAAATGGGGACAAAAGATGTCGCGCGCGATACGATGGAAAAAGCAGGCGTGCCGATCGTTCCAGGATCGGATGGGATTATAAAGGATGTAGAACAAGGTTTGTCTATCGCTGCTCAGATTGGCTATCCGGTTATCATTAAAGCAACAGCAGGCGGCGGCGGAAAAGGTATCCGTGTCGCGCGTGATGAGACGGAGCTTGAAAAAGGTGTCAACATGACGCAGCAAGAAGCGGCGACGGCTTTTGGCAATCCAGGCGTATATCTTGAAAAGTTTATTGAAGATTTCCGCCACGTTGAAATTCAAGTGATGGCTGATACACATGGCAATGTCATTCACCTTGGCGAGAGGGACTGTACGATTCAGCGTCGCATGCAAAAGCTGCTTGAAGAAACACCATCACCGGCATTAAATGAAAAAATAAGAGCCGAAATGGGTGAAGCAGCCATAAAAGCAGCCAAAGCAGTTGATTATACAGGGGCAGGCACGGTAGAATTCATTTATGATGTACATGCCGGCATGTTTTATTTTATGGAAATGAACACGCGTATCCAAGTAGAGCATCCAGTAACTGAAATGGTTACGGGTGTTGATTTGATCAAAGAACAAATCCGCGTTGCTTCCGGCGAAGTACTGTCCGTTAAACAAGAAGATGTCACATTTGACGGCTGGGCGATTGAATGCCGGATTAATGCTGAAAATCCGGAGAAAAATTTCATGCCATCACCTGGAAGAGTAGAAGGATATCTTCCGCCAGGTGGATTTGGTGTCCGCATCGACTCTGCCGTTTATCCAGGGTACATGATTCCGCCATTTTATGATTCAATGGTCGCGAAATTAATCGTGCACGGAAAAACGAGGGAAGAGGCAATTGCGCGGATGAAGCGGGCGTTGTCAGAATTTGTGGTGGAAGGTGTTCACACAACCATTCCATTCCATCAAAAACTGCTTGAGCATGACGTATTTATTAGCGGGGATTTTAATACGAAATTTCTAGAAACGTACGATGTAATGAAAACTCAATCTTAATTCGGAGGTGCACAGCATGTCAGAACAGCAAGCTGTAAATCAGGTACTTGAAATGAGTAATGGAGAAGGCGGCCATGGCCGCATTGAAATTGCGCCTGAAGTGATTGAAGTCATTGCCGGCATTGCCGCATCAGAAGTCGACGGAGTGGAAAAAATGCGCGGCAGCTTTGCGGCGGGTGTTGTGGAACGTCTCGGCAAGAAAAACCATGGCAAAGGTGTCCGGGTTGAGTTAACCGAAGAAGGCATAAAAGTGGATGTGTATTGTGTTGTGAAATTTGGCGTCTCCATTCCTCGGGTCGCGAAGCTCGTGCAAGAAGGGATTCGTCAGACCCTTTTAAACATGACGGCACTAGAAGCAGACGAAGTAAACATTCATATTGTTGGGATTCAATTTGAAACGAAGCAGCCAGAACCTGAGTACCAGGATGAAGTGTAAAAGAAAAAGCGCTCCGGCATTGCCGGGGCGTTTTTCTCATTTTATCCAGACAAGCCCTTCTGCAGGCAAAAAGCGCCTCCGCTAGTGCTCATCTTATGCTTGTCGCCGATAAACAGGCGCCTTGCACTTTTCGATTGTTTTCGACAAGGGTTTTTTATGCTATGATCAAAAAGGCATTAAATATAAAGGAGCAATCGAATGAATAGACGCACGGCACGGGAAAAGGGCATACAGGCTCTTTATCAGATGGATTTAAGTGGAGCGGAGTCAGCGGAAGCGGTTGAGAACGTGTTAAACGGCGATGAAAGTGACAGCAGTTATTTGCAGGAAATTGTTGCCGGTGTGGAAACACATCGTGATGAAATTGATGCAATGATTAAAAATAATCTGGAAAAATGGTCATTTGACCGATTGGCAAAAGTTGACCGCAACATTTTGCGCCTCGCTGTATACGAAATGAACTATTCAGACGACGTTCCAGCTAAAGTGGCCATAAACGAAGCAATTGAACTGGCGAAGTATTTTAGTGATGAACGCGCTGGGAAATTTATTAATGGTGTTTTATCAAAAATCAATCAATTAATGGACTAAGTGAGGGGTTTTTTCATGACAGCAACTATTATTGACGGAAAAGCAATTGCGAAAGACATTCGTGCAGAACTAAAAGAAGAAATTGATGCGCTGAAAGCATCCGGCACAACACCGGGGCTTGCGGTCGTGATCGTTGGGGACGACCCAGCTTCTCATACGTATGTAAACAGCAAAGAAAAAAGCAGCAAAGAAATCGGTATTCATTCAGAAGTTCACCGCTTTCCAGCTGGTTGGACGGAAGAAGCGCTTTTGCAAAAAGTAGAGGAACTGAACAACGACGAAAACATTCACGGTATTCTTGTCCAGCTGCCGCTTCCGAAGCATATTTCTGAAGACAAAGTGATCGATGCGATTATTCCTGAAAAAGATGTTGACGGCTTCCATCCAGTGAACGTCGGAAAAATGGTGATTGGTAAAGATACGTTTTATTCATGTACGCCATATGGCATCATGAAAATGCTCGAGAAAGAGAATATTTCGCTTGAAGGCAAGCATGTTGTCGTTATTGGACGAAGCAACATTGTCGGCAAGCCGGCTGCATTGCTTTCATTAATGCATAACGCAACGGTCACGATTTGCCATTCCCGTACGAAAGACTTGCCGTCGATCACGCGTCAGGCAGATGTTGTTATTGCGGCAGTAGGCATTGCCAATTATGTAACAGCAGACCACTTAAAGCCGGGCGCAGTTGTTATTGATGTCGGGATTAACCGAAACGCAGAAGGCAAGCTGTGCGGCGATGTTGACTTTAACAGTGCGAAAGAAACAGCGGGTGCCATTACACCGGTGCCAGGTGGTGTTGGTCCGATGACCATTACAATGCTTCTTTACAACACAGTGAAATCAGCAAAAGCATTCGCAGCGAAATAAATTCATAGTAGATGAATGAAACTGTCTTTTCGATCGTGTTATAATCGGAAAGACAGTTTTTTTATGAATATAAAGCGCCTTGCGCATTTCTTGTGAAGAAAAAGGTGAACAGAGATGGAGCCAAATCAGCATTTGACCGTTAAAGCGTTAACGAAATACATAAAGAGAAAATTTGATGCGGACCCGCATTTGAAAAATATGGCCGTAAAAGGCGAGCTGTCCAACGTGAAGCACCATTCGAGCGGACATCTGTATTTCACGCTGAAAGATGACAGTGCGCGCATCATGGCAGTGATGTTTGCCGCTTCTGCAAAGTCGTTAACATTTCGTCCTGAAAACGGCATGGAAGTTATTTTGACGGGGGACGTGACCATATATGAATCAAGCGGTCAATATCAAATGTATGTAAAAACAATGCAGCAGGATGGGGCCGGTAATTTGTTTGCTGCATTTGAGCTGCTCAAAAAGAAACTTGAGCAGGAAGGGCTGTTTCGCACAGATGTCAAGCGCTCGATACCGGCTTATCCCTCTTCTATCGCTGTGGTAACTTCGCCAACCGGTGCAGCGATTCGGGACATTTTAACGACGATTAACCGTCGTTATCCTTCTGCTGAAGTGCTCATTTATCCGGCACTTGTCCAAGGAGACCGCGCGGCGGCATCGATTGTGAGCCAGCTTGAAAAAGCCAATGAAGATGGCCGTGCGGATATTGTGATTGCCGGGCGCGGCGGAGGTTCAATCGAAGAACTGTGGGCCTTTAATGAAGAAGCAGTCGCCCGGGCGATCCGTTCCTCAAAGATTCCGGTTATCTCTGCCGTTGGCCACGAAACCGATTTTACGATTGCTGATTTTGTTGCCGATTTACGGGCACCGACCCCAACAGCAGCAGCAGAAATGGCGGTTCCGCACATTGAAGAAGTATCGGAACGAATTAAGGCGAAAGAAAATCGCCTCATGCGGGCTGCTTCAGAAAAAATCCGTTCTTCAAGAAACCGGCATCAAGCCATTTTAAACGCCTACGTAATGCGTAACCCACAAGCGCTTTACAGACAGCAATTTGAGCGGGCGGACCGGCTGCAAGAACAGCTCATCCACCGTGCAAAATTATTGGTCGATCGAAAAAAAACAGCTGTGCAGCATGCATCGTTCCGTCTCTCAAGAATGGGTCCCGGCCCGCGTATTGAATTCGAAGCGGTACAGCTTGAAAAAATAAAAAAACGGCTGCACTGGCTGACCCAATCAGCTGTAAATGAAAAAAAATCAGCTTTTCAACAAAATATTGCCATGCTCGATGCCCTCAGTCCACTAAAAGTGATGGAAAGAGGGTACAGCCTTATATACAGTGATGACGAAATATTGATAAAAACAGTCCAAGATGTGGAAAAAGGAGACCGCATTCGTGTGCAGATGACTGACGGCACGATTCATGCACATGTCGACTTAATCGGGGGGAAGAAAGATGAAACTTGAAAATGTAAGCTTTGAACAGGCAATGGAGCAGCTGGAAAAAATCACTGCGCGTCTGGAAGAAGGGGACGTGCCCCTGGAAGAAGCGCTAGAAGAATATAAGCGCGGGATGGAATTGTCTGCTTTATGCCACAGCAAGCTGAAAAAAGCGGAAACCGAACTGGCTAAGCTGGTAACAAACGATGGAGATCAGCCATTTCGTTTGGATGGTGAGGACGTGTGAAGGATTTAAAAAAATATATGGACGAAAAGCTGGAATTGTTCGAACCGTATATGCTTGAGTACGTTAACACATTACAGGCACCGGATGTGCTGAAAGAAGCGATGGCGTATTCATTAAAAGCGGGAGGAAAACGGATTAGACCGATGCTCCTATTTGCGGCGCTTGAAACGTATGGACAAAAAGCGGAACAAGGGTTTGATGTTGCCTGCGCACTTGAAATGATCCATACGTACTCGTTAATTCATGATGATTTGCCTGCAATGGATGACGACGATTTGCGGCGTGGAAAGCCGACAAATCATAAAGTGTTTGGTGAAGCAACAGCCATTTTAGCAGGTGACGCGCTGTTGACGTATGCGTTTGAAATCATTGCCCGTTCCGATGTGTATTCACCGGAGCAGGCTGTTCAATTAATCCGCATGCTGTCCTTTGCGGCGGGTCCGGCTGGTATGGCAGGCGGGCAGGTTGCCGATATGGAAGGGGAACAAAAAATGCTTTCCCTTGCTGAACTTGAATATATTCATCATCAAAAAACAGGACGCTTGCTTGAATTTAGTGTCATGGCTGGTGCTCTTATTGGCGGTGCAGATAAGGCAGAAACAGTGCTGCTTGAAACGTATGCGCGCCATATCGGGCTGGCTTTTCAAATCCGTGATGACATTTTAGATGTAGAAGGGACGGAAGAAGAAATCGGCAAGCCGGTCGGCAGTGACGAAACAAATGAAAAAAGTACATATCCGGTTTTATTGACCATGGACGGCGCGAAAGAAAAACTATCTGAAGAGCTGCAAGGTGCTTTAAAAGCCATCGCTTTATTAAAAAGGCCGGCGCCTCTTTTAGAAGCATTTGCTGATTTAATTGCGAAACGCACATCGTAAAATGACGAAAATTGTTAGCGCCAATCGGCCTGTGCTATAATAGCGGTACATTTAACTAAAACTGAAACAGTCAGGAAAGTGAGCTGATCCACTTGGATCTATTATCCATTAAAGACCCGTCTTTTGTGAAAAAAATGAATGTGCATGAAATGGAGCAGCTAAGCTCGGAAATCCGCAGATTTCTCATTGAGAAACTATCTGTAACAGGCGGGCATATTGGCCCCAACCTTGGAGTTGTCGAGTTGACTGTTGCTCTCCATCACTGTTTTACAAGCCCAAAAGATAAATTTTTATTTGATGTCGGGCACCAATCCTATGTCCATAAAATTTTAACCGGCCGGGCGGATAGATTTGACACGCTGCGCCAGTATAAAGGACTGTGTGGATTTCCAAAAATGAATGAAAGCGAACACGACGTATGGGAGACTGGACACAGCTCGACGTCGTTATCCGCTGCAATGGGCATGGCAATTGCCCGTGACTTGAAAAAATCAGACGACCATATTGTTCCGGTAATTGGAGACGGTGCGCTCACAGGCGGAATGGCATTGGAAGCACTCAATCATATCGGTCATGAAAAAACGAATATGATCGTCATTTTAAATGACAATGAAATGTCGATTGCCCCAAATGTTGGTGCGATGCATAACATGCTTGGAAGAATGAGAACAGGCGGTAAATATAATAAGCTGAAAGATGATTTAGAGCTTTTATTAAAGCGGATTCCGGCCGTGGGCGGTAAAGTAGCTTCAACAGCAGAACGGATGAAAGACAGCTTAAAGTATATGTTTGTTCCGGGCATGTTTTTTGAAGAATTCGGCTTTACGTATCTCGGTCCGATTGATGGACATAATTTTGCTGATTTAATCAAAAGCCTGGAGCAGGCGAAGCGGACAGAGGGACCGGTTCTTGTTCATGTTATTACGAAAAAAGGTAAAGGGTACAAGCCCGCTGAAACAGATATAGTCGGTTCTTGGCATGGCACAGGTCCATATAAAATGGACACGGGTGACATGATTAAAGCGAAAAATGAACCGCCCGCTTGGAGTGCAGTGGTCAGTGAGACGGTACGTGAAATTGCCCGGACTGATGAGCGTATCGTTGCCATTACACCAGCGATGCCGGTTGGTTCTAAATTGCTTGGATTTGCCAGTGAATTTCCTGAACGGATGTTTGACGTCGGCATCGCTGAACAGCATGCTGCAACAGTTGCTGCCGGACTTGCCACACAAGGCATGAAGCCGTTTCTAGCTATTTATTCGACATTTTTGCAGCGTGCTTATGACCAAGTCGTCCACGATATTTGCCGTCCAAATTTAAATGTGTTTATCGGTATTGACCGCTCCGGACTTGTTGGAGGAGATGGTGAAACGCACCAAGGCGTGTTCGATATTGCGTTTCTCCGCCACTTGCCCAATATGATTTTAATGATGCCCAAAGACGAAAATGAAGGGCGCCATATGGTCAACACCGCGATTCAATATGACGATGGTCCAATCGCAATGCGTTTTCCGCGGGGCAACGGGCTTGGTGTTGACATAGATCCTCAGCTTGGTGTTATTCCAATTGGTTCATGGGAAGTATTAAAAGAAGGAACAGATGCGGCTGTTTTAACGTTCGGTACAACTATTTCGATGGCGCTTGAAGCAGCAGAAGAGCTGGAAGCCCGCGGCATGAGTGTCAAAGTTGTAAATGCCCGTTTTATTAAGCCGCTTGATCACACGATGCTGAACGAACTATTTACCCAACACATACCGATTTTAACGATTGAAGAAGCCATACTTGAAGGCGGATTCGGCAGCGCGGTTCTTGAAGAAGCGCACGAATCAGGTCATCACGGTGTAGTCATTGACCGAATGGGGATTCCAGATCAGTTTATTGAACATGGCAGTGTGACAATGCTGCTTGAAGACATTCACTTAACGAGGGAAGAAGCGGTTCGTAAATTAACAGCTCTCGTTCGGGAAAAACAAGAGGAACGTGCATAACGATGGCTAAAAAGGAACGAATTGATGTACTTCTCGTTGAAAAAGGCTTAATTGAAACACGTGAAAAAGCAAAGCGTGCTGTAATGGCCGGGATTGTTTATTCCAACGAAGAGCGGATCGACAAGCCGGGAGAAAAAATTCCAGTTGATGCGCCGCTCGAGATAAAAGGAAAAACGATGCCGTATGTGAGCCGTGGCGGATTAAAGCTTGAAAAAGCGCTGCGTGTATTTGATCTTACAGTTCAGGATAAAATATTAATTGATATTGGTGCGTCAACGGGCGGATTCACTGATTGCGCGCTTCAAAATGGCGCGAAAATGTCCTATGCACTGGATGTTGGATATAATCAGCTGGCATGGAAGCTCCGCCAGGATGAGCGCGTTGTTGTTATGGAGCGGACTAATTTCCGATATGTGACGCCAGCGAATTTAGAGCGTGGCATGCCTGATTTTGCTGTAATCGATGTATCGTTTATTTCCCTATCACTTATTCTGCCGGTTTTAAAAACGCTTCTTGTTTCAGGAGCCGATGTCATGGCACTCATAAAGCCGCAGTTTGAAGCGGGACGTGACCAAGTCGGTAAAAAAGGGATTGTGCGTGATCGTGCGGTTCATCAGGCTGTCATTGAAAAAATTGTGCAGCTTGCATCTACACTTGGTTATGATGTGATGAATGTATCGCATTCACCTATTACGGGCGGTGATGGCAACATTGAATTTTTGCTGCATATTCGCTGGCCGGGTGAAGAAAACGGCGGGAACATCAAGCTGCCTGTTACATCAGAGCAGGCTGTGGCAGCAGCTCACGAAGAATTCAATCAAAAAAGCTAACCATCTTTGCTTAAAAAAGCGGCCGATTCCGTCTATATAAAATGGAAACGTGCCGCTTTTTCTATACTTTTCATTGCATATACAATATGATAATGTATAAACAAGTATAATTATACATTATGAGGTGAACGATATGAATAAAGGACAGCGACATATAAAAATTAGAGAAATGATTGCAAATAATGAAATTGAAACACAGGATGAGCTTGTCGATTTGCTGCGCGAATCTGGATACAATGTGACGCAAGCAACCATTTCACGTGATATTAAAGAACTCCATCTCGTGAAAGTGCCATTAATGGATGGGCGTTACAAATATAGCTTACCCGCCGATCAACGCTTTAATCCATTGCAAAAATTAAAACGATCGCTTGTAGACTGTTTTGTCAGCATCGACTCTGCTGGTCATTTTGTGGTCATGAAAACACTGCCGGGTAATGCGCAGGCAGTTGGGGCACTCATCGACAATTTAGACTGGGAAGAAATTATGGGAACGATTTGCGGCGATGATACGTGCCTGCTTATTTGCCGAGCACCGGAACATACAGAGGTCGTATCGACCCGCTTTTTAGAAATGCTTTAATAAGGATGTGACCGATTGTGCTTCAGGAATTATCAATTCGCCATTTTGCCATTATTGATTCGCTTGCCCTTTCATTTGAACGGGGATTGACCGTATTGACAGGTGAAACGGGTGCAGGGAAATCGATTATTATTGATGCACTCCAGCTGTTAACCGGTGGAAGGGGCTCAGGTGAATTTGTCCGCCATGGCGAAAAAAAAGCTGAGATTGAAGGGCTGTTTGCCATTCATAGCGATCACCCCTGTGCACCTGTCTGCCGAGAATTTGGCATCGATGTGGACGAGGAAGCGATCATTTTGCGCCGGGAAATTTCAGCAGCAGGCAAAAGTGTGTGCCGGGTAAATGGGAAAATGGTCACATTGTCTATTTTGCGGGAAATTGGCGCCCGGCTCATGGATATTCATGGACAGCACGAACACCAGGAATTGATGAACGCCGCAAGTCATATCCGGCTGCTTGATGATTTTGGCGGCGCACCGATTTTAAAAGCCAGAGGACAATATGAAGAAGTATACGGCCGCTACGCTTATTTGCAGTCCGAAATCCGCCGTTTAAGCGAAAATGACCAGCATTTGGCCCACAGGCTTGATTTAATTCAATTTCAGCTGAATGAAATTGAAAAAGCGGAATTGGTGTCTGGAGAAGAAGAAAAGCTTGAAGCGGAGCGCCAGCAGCTTGCGAACTTTGAGAAATTGTATGGTGCTTTATCAGAAGCGTACAATGCATTGTCAGGCGATGGAAGAGCATTAGACTGGCTTGGTTTGAGTGTAAATGGACTCGAATCTGCAGCAGATATTAATGAAGAGTATAAATCGCTTCATGAGTCAGCCGCGAATAGTTTTTATGTGCTTGAAGATACGGTTCGGGATGTAAGTTCTTTGCTGGATACACTTGAATTTAATCCGGAACGCCTCAATGAAATTCAAAGCCGCCTCAATGAAATCAGCCAGCTAAAGCGCAAATATGGAGCAACGATTGATGAAATTTTGCAATACGGTGAGTCGATTGCCGAAGAAATTGATCAGCTCACACATCGTGATACACATGTCAATCGGCTTCAGAAAGAATTAGCAGAAGCAGAAGCCGACGTGGAAGTGGAAGGGAAAAAGCTGTCTGTTCTTCGCCGTAAAGCGGCAGCCCAGCTTGAAGAAGCGATTCACCGTGAATTAAAAGAGCTTTATATGGAAAAGACAGTCTTCAATGTGTATGTTAAAAATGAATCAGGGCAGTTTAAAAAAGACGGCTTGGACCAAATTGAATTTTATATGACAACAAATCCAGGTGAACCCTTAAAGCCGCTTGTGAAAATTGCATCCGGCGGTGAAATGTCACGGGTCATGCTGGCAATGAAAACGATTTTTTCACGTCATCAAGGTATGACGTCGATTATTTTTGATGAAGTTGATACAGGTGTCAGCGGACGGGTTGCTCAGGCAATTGGTGAAAAAATTTATAAAATTGCCGTCCACTCGCAAGTAATGTGTATTTCTCATTTGCCACAAGTAGCTGCCATGGCGGATACACATTTATACATTCAAAAAAATCTTGAAGGCGCACGGACAAGTACAACTGTGTCTCCTCTTAGCGAAGAAGAAAAAGCGGCAGAAATTGGCCGAATGATTTCCGGTGCAGAAATGACGGATTTGACAAAAGAGCATGCCAGAGAGCTGCTATCCTTATCAGCAAAAATTAAACATGCGGCTGTTTGAAATGCCATCCATCTAGCCCCCTAATTACCGTTATAATAACACTCCCCTCCGGACAAAGTAACAGAGCAAGATGAAAAGGAGGGAGTGGTATGGCGGTATTGAATCGGGGGTTTTTTTCATTTTTGCTTTTATTCACTGTATGGACTGCAGGCGGATCGGCTATTCAAGCAGAACAAACGGAAACAGAACTGCTCCAGTCAGCGGGCTTTCCGGCAGTACAGGAAAAGCGGGAACGGGTTTTTGTGGTGCCCAGCGGTCAATCAGTCGGTGTACAGCTTGAGACGAAAGGGCTTTACGTTGTGGGATTTCATTTTATTGAAACTGATACAGATCGCATTTCACCAGGGGAAGCGGCGGGCTTGCTGCCAGGAGATGTGATAACTCGTGTAAATGGCCATAAAGTAACCGAGCCTCAAGCGATCCGGCCGTATGTGCAGAAAGCGGCTGACCAGCAAAAATCCGTAAAGCTCACCGTGATGCGCGGTAAAAAGATGCTGGATCTTTCCGTAAAACCGGTTAAAGATTCAGGGACAAATATTTCTAAACTTGGCTTATATATTAAAAATAAAACAGCTGGAATTGGGACGCTAACCTTTTACGAGCCGAAATCAAAAAAATTCGGAGCGCTCGGTCATGTGATTAGTGATCTGCAGTCAGGCAAGCCTTTTGCACCTGTAAAAGGCACACTGTATCCGGCGCGGGTAACCGGTATTAAAAAAGCAGCGGAAGGCGTTCCAGGAGAAAAAACTGCTGATATTCCGACAGAGAAAAAATGGGGAGACGTAACGTCGAATACACCGTTCGGCTTGTTTGGACAGCTTGAGCATGATATGGACGGAGCAAAAATTTATCCAGCAGCCCATCCGGATGAAGTGGAGGAAGGACCAGCGCAAATATGGACGGTAACAAAAAACAATCAAATTGAAACGTATAATATTTCCATTACGCGGACTATTCAGCAAACGAAACCTGCGATTAAAGGAATGATTATTAAAATGACCGATCCCCGGCTCATTAATAAAACGGGCGGAATCGTCCAAGGGATGAGCGGCAGTCCGATTTTACAAAATGGACGCGTAATTGGAGCGGTCACTCATGTCTTTGTAAATGACCCACTCTCCGGATATGGCGTGCATATCGATTGGATGCTAAAAGATGCAGGATTATTGTAGAGCGCAATTGCGCTCTTTTTTTGACGAAAATTTATAAGAAAAAAGTCGAAAAATGACAAAAAATCAGATAAAATAAATATTTTGAATTTTTTAAAGGAATTCATTTCTCTTTGTCGAAAAAACCATTAGAATAACCTTAAGGGTAAGGAATAAGGAGGAAATGATTTGAGCGAAATAAAGGTAGCAATTGCGGATGATAACCGGCAGCTCGTGCAGTTGCTTGAAGAAGTAGTGACAAGCCAGGAAGATATGACAATTGTCGGAACGGCTTTCAATGGACAAGAATGTTTGACGATGCTGCCTGAAGTAGAGGCAGATGTGTTAATTTTAGATATTATCATGCCTCATATGGATGGGCTGGCGGTTCTGGAGCGGCTTCGGACAAGCGGGCAAAAACAGCCGCACGTTATTATGCTGACCGCCTTCGGACAGGAGGACGTGACAAAAAAAGCGGTTGAACTTGGTGCTTCATACTTTATGCTAAAGCCGTTTGATATGGAGAGCCTCGTCGGCCAAATCCGTCAGGTAGCTGGCGCCGAGCAGCCTCAACGCCACATGGAACGAAAAGAAGAACCGAAAAAGAAAAAGAAAAACATCGATGCCAGCATAACGGCTGTTATTCATGAAATCGGCGTCCCGGCTCATATAAAAGGGTACTTGTATTTACGGGAAGCGATCACAATGGTATTTAATGACATTGAACTGCTTGGCTCGATTACGAAAGTACTTTATCCGGAAATTGCCCGGAAATATAACACAACCCCGAGCCGGGTAGAGCGGGCCATTCGCCACGCCATCGAAGTCGCCTGGAGCCGTGGAAACATGGAATCCATTGCTGCTTTGTTCGGCTATACGGTTTCTGTTTCCAAAGCGAAACCCACAAATTCAGAATTCATCGCCATGGTTGCGGACAAGCTTCGGATCGAATATATGGCCTCTTAACGCAGTGATGGAGCGGTTTTAACCGTCAAGACAGCGTACACTCATAACCGATAAACTGCCGAAGCGAGCCGATAAATATGCGGCAAGCTGCCCAGTAATTAAAGCGTCCCTCTTTATCGTAGAGGGGGCGCTTTTTTTGTTCAACGAAATTGGCTTTCAAATCGACAACTACATGCTGTACTGCGATTCAAAAAACCTCACACGCGCAAAATGAAGCCAAACTGCGAGCAATCGTTAAGGCACTTTGCCGCTTACCTGAGCAACAACCACAACGTCACGAAACCCGGTGATCCGTTCTTACATTCAGTATCTACGCGACAGGGGTAAGTATTACCGTCGTTGCAGACGAACAATCCAAACATACAAATAATCCGGACGGCCGCACTGACCGAACCAAGCCGATAAGCGATACGACGATCCCGAACTACTTGCGTAACAGTAAAGTATTTCTGAATTTTCTCGTAGGAGAGCACGAATTAAAGGAGAATCCCGCCAACTTTCACAATCGTTCTGTCCTTACTGTGAATCCGAAGAATCATCGTGTCCGTTACGTTTTCTTTTCGGACAAGACTTTCAACAGATCAAGGCGTTGGCTTCATTACCGTGATCGATTTAGTGATAGTGCATATCTGTTTTCGACCACCTGTGGCAATGATATAACAATGAAGGCGTATTTAGACTTTCAACATAATGAGATTGTCAAGAAGTATCAGCAACACTCGCCGTTTAATAATTGGGAATTTTAAGTAAAAAAAGGGTCATCCAGCCCCCATTAGCCGAAGCTGTTTAAGTACTGAACGACGCCTATCCAACGTCAGTTTATCAAAAATGTCTTTTTGTGGAAAATTCTGTTAGTATATCTAGCGTAAAGAACCTATGTCCTGGACAGTTCCATAAAGGAGCTGTTTAAAATGATCGATATTATATTCGATAAAGTACAAAAGTAAGATTATGTAAAATTCAAATATATTAAAAATATATTAATGAATTAAGAACAGCAGTTAATCGCCATGTCGTCCGTTTTACCGTCGATTTAAGTCGCGTGTAATGTCAATCATTGGCGAAGATCAGCCGATAATCAGCCGCCTGTATGGCATTTATCGCGATCGAACAAACGGGAAAGATAAACCATATTAAAAAAAGCGGCCCTTGTGCAGGAGCCGCTTAATTAAATATCTAGGGGTGTAGCAATAAACTAATGATGAGTCTGATCTATTTTATGTATCTGTATTAAAAACAAAAAATTCATTGTAAATTCAATATAAGTATTGGAAGAAAGACGAGCGCGACTAAAGATTTTCCGACTAGGGGCTATCGTTTTGTTTATCAAGATGATAAAATCGAAGATGAAAAGTGCCATTGAACTCAACTTAAAAACCGATAAATTCTTGATCATCTTTAAGAAGATGGCTGGAAACATTGTAAATAAATCAACATTCTTATTTCATCATTTGTAAGTATTAATCAATCAGTTTGGGATTCATCGCCGTGGCCGCGGACAAGCTTCGAATTGAATATATGTATGGTATCTTAAACAAAAAGCGATCTCGTTGTGAGATCGCTTTTACTTCTTATCTTGAAATTTTGGCTGAACTTTATTTTGTTTACGGTCGCGCCTGAAAATAAAGCCGGCAACAAATCCAAGGCCGCCAATAAATAGAAGCAAGCCGGCGATAAACTGCATCCATAGCGCTGGAAACGGCGGCTGTAAGATGCCAAATAGCATATCGCGCATTAATTTAATCCCCACCCCTGCCAAAAAACCGGGAATGACAAGAATAAGCAGTGCGATAATCCGGATCATCCATTAAACCCTTCTTTCAAAAAATCTTCTACCACACATCATAGCGTAATCGCTTTATTTGTCAAGAACAGTACGCACAGATAAAAAACATAAAAACATACACCTTATCACATGACATAGTTTTGAAAACCGTATACAATGGTAAGGGAATTATAAATAAGGGAGCGAAAAAATATGACAACAGCATATGACCTTGTCATTTTAGGCGGTGGGATTGGCGGCTACACCGCAGCCATCCGTGCATCGCAGCTTGGATTGAAAACGGCAATTGTTGAACAAGACAAATTGGGCGGTACATGCCTGCATAAAGGATGCATTCCGACAAAAGCGCTGCTTAGAAGTGCGGAAGTGTACCGGACGGTGAAAGAATCGTCAGTATTTGGAATAGAAGCAAACAAAACAGCACTTCATTTTTGCCGTGTTCAGGAAAGAAAAGAAAACATAGTACATACATTGTATAACGGTGTACAATCGCTCATAAAAAAAGGGGAAATTGCTGTATATGAAGGAACCGGACGGTTGATGGGTCCTTCTTTATTTTCACCAATGTCCGGCACGATTTCTGTGGAAATGAACGACGGCACAGAAAATGTCATGCTTGTGCCGAAACATGTCATTATTGCTACCGGTTCGCGCCCAAAAAATCTTACTGGCCTGGAACCGGATGAAGACATGATTTTATCTTCAAACGAAGCACTTGAAATGAAAAAAATTCCTGCGTCTATTATCATTGTGGGCGGCGGTGTCATCGGAGTCGAATGGGCATCCATGCTTGCAGATTTCGGCAGTGACGTCACTGTTCTTGAATACGGGAATCGAATTTTGCCGTCTGAAGATGAAGCAATATCAAAAGAAATGGCACGCCAGCTTATAAAAAGACGGGTGCAAATTGTTGTGAATGCAGAAATTGAGCTCGACTCGCTTCAAAAAGAATCCGGCGCTGTCTCTATTAAAACAGCAGCAGGAGAAACTTTTTCGGCAGAAAAAATGCTTGTCGCTGCTGGACGCACAGCGAACATCGAACGAATTGGACTTGAAAATGCAGAAATTAAAGTTGAAAATGGTGTTATCCAAGTCAATGAATGGATGCAGACGAGTGAATCGCATATTTATGCGGTTGGAGATGTTGTTGGGGGCCTGCAGCTGGCGCATGTTGCTTCTTATGAAGGGACGACAGCAGTTGAACATATTGCAGGGCAGGCAAGTGATCCGGTTGATTATTCATCTGTTCCACGCTGTATTTACGCGTATCCAGAAGCGGCAAGTGTCGGAATGACTGAACAGCAGGCCGCTTCTAAAAAGATTGACATTAAAACAGGTGAATTCCCATTTCAAGCAAGTGGTAAGGCACTTGTATATGGCGAAACGGAAGGCTTCGTGAAAGTAGTGGCGGATGCCCGGACGGATGATATACTAGGGGTTCATATTGTCGGTCCGCATGCGACGGAGCTCATTTCGGAAGCGACACTTGCCCACATGCTGAATGCATCAGGATGGGAGCTCGGAACGATGATTCACCCACACCCATCTTTATCGGAAGCCGTCGGCGAAGCGGCTCTCATGATGAGTGGAAAAGCGATTCACTTTTGAAAGGAGCGAGTTTGATGGAACATAAACAAGCAGGATTAACGGATGAAGCGGTCGTCAGCATGTATGAAACAATGCTTCTGACACGCCGTTTGGATGAAAGAATGTGGCTGTTAAACCGATCGGGTAAAATTCCGTTTGTCGTTTCCGGACAAGGACAGGAAGCGGCACAAATCGGCGCTGCTTTTGCATTGAATCGGGAACAAGATTACATATTGCCATATTATCGCGATTTTGGGGTCGTGCTCGCTTTTGGTATGACGGTGAAAGACTTAATGCTCGCCGCATTTGCAAAAGCAGAAGACCCGAATTCAGGCGGCCGGCAAATGCCGGGGCATTTCGGACAAAAGAAAAACAGGATTGTGACCGGATCGTCGCCTGTCACGACGCAAGTTCCCCACGCGGTTGGGATTGCGCTTGCTGCCAAAATGGATCAAAAATCGATTGTCTCCCTTGTTACATTTGGGGAAGGTTCCTCGAATCAAGGCGATTTTCATGAAGGAGCCAACTTTGCGGGTGTGCATAAGCTGCCGGTTCTTTTTATGTGCGAAAACAACCAGTACGCGATTTCCGTGCCATTGAATAAACAAATTGCTTCACCTCGTGTTTCTGATCGGGCGGCAGGCTACGGCATGCCGGGTTATACGATCGATGGAAATAATCCGATTGCGGTGTATCAATGTGTAAAAGAAGCCGCTGACCGGGCACGGCGCGGCGAGGGGCCGTCACTGATTGAAACGTTGACCTATCGGCTCACACCGCATACATCCGATGACGATGACCGTTCGTACCGGACAGCGGAAGAAGTGAGTGGGGCAAAGGAGCGGGACCCGCTTGATTCTTTTCGATCATACGTCAAAGAAGCGGGACTGCTCTCAGATGAGCGGGAAGAGCAGTTGGAGAAAGAAATAGCAACGGTAATTAATGATGCAACGGAGTACGCGGAACAAGCGCCTTATGCCAGCCCTGAATCATCCCTTCAGTTTGTGTATGCCGAAGCAGAACAGGAGGTGGATGAATAATGGCAGTTATTTCGTATATCGAAGCAGTTACCATGGCGCTGCGTGAGGAAATGGAACGAGATCAGAACGTGTTTATTCTTGGAGAAGATGTCGGAAAAAAAGGCGGTGTTTTTAAAGCGACAGACGGACTTTATGCGCAATTTGGCGAAGACCGGGTGCTTGATACACCGCTTGCCGAATCAGCAATTGCCGGTGTCGCCATCGGTGCAGCGATGGTCGGAAAGCGGCCGGTCGCCGAAATGCAGTTTGCGGATTTTATTATGCCGGCGGTTAATCAAATTATTTCAGAGGCGGCCCGCATCCGCTACCGGTCAAACAACGATTGGCATTGTCCGATTGTCATTCGCGCTCCGTACGGAGGAGGCATTCACGGGGCACTGTATCATTCTCAGTCGGTTGAAGCGATATTTGCCAATCAGCCGGGTCTAAAAATTGTCATGCCATCAACGCCATATGATGTAAAAGGACTTTTGAAAGCAGCTATTCGTGATGAAGATCCAGTGTTGTTTTTCGAGCATAAAAAAGCGTATCGATCCATTAAAGGAGAAGTGCCGGATGATGACTATGTGCTGCCGATCGGCAAAGCGGATGTAAAGCGCAAAGGAGAAGACATTACGGTCATCACGTATGGGCTTTGTGTTCATTTTGCACTGCAGGCCGCGGAAAAACTTGCGCAGGAAGGAATAAATGCGGAAGTAGTTGATCTCCGGACTGTCTACCCGCTTGATAAAGAAACGATTATCGAATCGGCCTCAAAAACGGGCAAAGTGCTGCTTGTCACTGAAGACAACAAAGAAGGCAGCGTGATGAGCGAAGTCGCTGCGATTATTGCAGAGCATTGCTTGTTTGATCTGGATGCACCGATCGGGCGGCTTGCTGGTCCGGAAGTGCCGGCAATGCCGTATGCACTGCCAATGGAAAAATATTTTATGATGAACCCTGAAAAAGTGGAGAAAGCGATGCGCGATCTTGCTGAATTTTAACTGGGAAAAGGAGGCGCAGCATGACGATTCAACAGGTGAAAATGCCGAAACTCGGCGAAAGTGTGACGGAAGGAACAATTACGAAATGGCTTGTCGCACCGGGTGATCATGTCAACAAATACGACCCGATCGCAGAAGTGCTGACAGACAAAGTAACAGCGGATATTCCGTCTTCTTTTACCGGTGTTATAAAAGAAATTTGGGCAAACGAAGATGAGAAAATGGCTGTCGGAGATGTCATTTGTACGATCGAAACGGAAGGCGCTGCAGAAACAAAAGAAAAAACAAAAGAAAAAACAAAAGAAAAAACGTTTTTTGAAAAAGCGCCAGGAGATCAAAGCGGGCGTTATTCGCCGGCCGTCTTGAAATTATCGCAGCTTCATCAAATTGATTTGTCTGCTGTAAAAGGAACGGGAAAAGGAGGCCGGGTTACTCGGAAAGATGTGCAGGCATTGATCGAATCGGGAAACCCACAGTTACAGCCTGTTCTAATGCCGGCTGCTGAAAAATCGCAAAATCGCCAGACAGACAGCGGTGACATCATTGTGCCAATCGATGGCATCAAGCAAACCGTTGCAGCCAATATGGTAAAGACAAAACAGGAAGTGCCGCATGCGTGGATGATGATTGAAGTAGATGTGACAAATCTCGTCCGCTACCGCGATTCAATTAAAGACACATTTAAAAAAGCGGAAGGCTACAACGTCACGTATTTTGCTTTTTTCGTCAAGGCTGTTGCCCGGGCGCTGAAAGAATTTCCGGAAATGAATGCGATGTGGGCGGGTGATCATATCGTCCGTAAAAAAGACATCCACATTTCCATTGCCATTGCAGCAGATGATAAATTGTTTGTGCCGGTTGTTAAACAGGCGGATGATAAGTCGATTAAAGGCATCGCAAAAGAAGTGAACGATCTGGCGAAAAAAGCACGCTCCGGCACGCTTACGACAGAAGACGTAAGCGGCGGAACATTTACCGTGAACAATACAGGTTCGTTCGGTTCGGTCCAGTCAATGGGTATTATTAATTATCCGCAGGCAGCTATTTTACAAGTGGAATCGATTGTTAAACGGCCGGTTATTATCGATGGAATGATTGCAGTGCGGGATATGGTGAATTTATGCTTGTCACTCGATCACAGGGTGCTTGATGGGCTTATTTGCGGCCGGTTCATGCAGCGGGTGAAAGAATTACTGGAATCGGCATCGGAAGAAACAATGCCAGTCTATTAAAAATGCCGCTTCTCTAAAAAAGAGAAGCGGCATTTTTTATTTAAATAACCCGGCAATGGTATCGACAATCGATTGCAAAAAGTTAATGATCGACTGTAAAATGCCCTGTCCTTCTTCTGAACCTTTGAAGCTGTCCCATTGCTCTTTCGCTTTGTCAATCTGTGAATTGACTTGATCCCAGTTAATGTTCAAGTTTTGCATTTTATCAAACAGCGCAGCAAGCTGGTCCACTTGCGCATCTGTCAGCGTAATGTTTAATTCATTGGAAATGTTGTTAATAATCACTTGAATTTCCTGAACAGTCTGCGGATTCTGTGCGGCGACTTCTTCTTTAATTCGTTCAATTAAGTTGGTCGCTTCTTCCTGGCCAATGTCTTCACCGAGTTGCGCAGTTGTGACCATTTCTTCATTCGCGACTTGTTTTTGCTCTTCTGGAATTGTTTCACCAGTTGTCGTTTCGTACGCTTTAATAATCCCTGTTAACGCTGCTGTGCCAGAGACATTAGATGGAGCAGTAATGTAAATATCCGCATCTTTTACACTAGCCGTTGTCAGTGCATTTGTATACATTTCTTTTGATACCCATGTAATATTTTTCGTTTCCACATTTAATCCGGATCCTGATTCAGCCGTTGTGATTTTGCTTGAGGAAAGCGCCTTTGTGCCAATTTGTGCTTTTGGAATATAGTCACCTAAATATTGATGTTCTTCCGCATTGGATACCGTAATCGATTCAACATCCGCCGGCACGTCCATTTCTTCAAGCAGCTGCTCTTTTTGGGCTGGTGTTAAGTTCTCGCCCAGCGTTACAATGACGTCACCAGGTGTACTGTCCGCAGACACAACCGTACCAAGGCTGAAAACGGCAATTCCGAGCAGACTAAGTAGTTTTCTCATGTTCTCTCTCCTGATTTAAAATTGGCTCAAGTCATTCAAATGAGCTAGTAATAGAATAGCATGAGGCCAATAATTTTTCACGTTTTGGCCAAAGTGCGTTGATTCATCATGCCTCTTTATATTACAATGAAGGAGAAATCTATTTGCGGATTTCTGAATTGTAACCGATTTCAACGAAAAAGGGGTGGAGAATCTTGAAAAACCAGACATTTCCGCCGGTTTCATTTACGGACTGGAGATCGGCCGCAGAGGCATCATTAAAGGGGAAGCCTTTGTCAAAGCTGAAAACAAAAACACCAGAAGGAATTGAACTGAAACCTTTATACACGAAAGAAGATCGGAAGACCGTATTATCTTTGCCAGGCGAAAAGCCTTTTACAAGAGGATTTAACCGCGTTCCGGCTTTCCCGGAAACGGACGTGAAGATCGGAGTGGATCCGATATCATCAGGTGCGGCAGCCGGCATTTTTCCAGCAGATTCCGTTCTTCAAGAAATACATAATCAAGAAATCATCACCGTTAATACCGTTCCATATCATTTAGCGGGAGCAAATGCCGTTCAGGAACTGGCGCTGGCGCTTGCCGAAGCTGTTTGCCTTATTGGAATGGCAGAAAACAAAAATGAAGCCGCTGCAAAATGTGTTATTCATTTTGCTGCAGGACCCGTTTTTTTTACCGAATTGGCTAAAATACGCGCATTTCGTACCCTTTGGTCTGCATTTATGAGCGCGTATAACCTAAATGAAAAGGCCAAGCCAAAGCTGAGTGTGGAAACAAGTGAAGCAATGCTGTCTGTGCTGGACCCACATGTCAATATTTTACGGACAGGGAGTACTGCTTTTTCAGCTGTCATTGGAAACGTTGATTATTTGACTGTCAAGCCATTTGATGAAGTGACCGGCTGTACAACTGGCCTTTCAAAACGAATTGCCCACAACATTCCACGGCTTTTAAAGCATGAAGCACTACTCGATAAAGTGACTGATCCGGCTGGAGGTTCTTATTACGTTGAATCGCTTACGGAAGAAATAGGTCTATTGGCTTGGGAATTATTTGCCGATATTGAAGAAGCGGGTGGCATCCGGGAGGCGCTTATAGCGGGAACGATTCAAAAAGACATTGCGGCTGTCCAAGCAAAAAAAGAACGGAATTTGGCAGTACGGCACCAGCAAATGATTGGAACGAATGTATACGCGAATCCGACAGAACAGATTGATTCGATGAAAAAAGAAAAAGCTGTACCGGCTTTTGATGGAGAACCGATTGAACCGCTCGAATTAAAAAGAATGGCGGAACCATTTGAGGCGCTTCGTCTTGCTTCAGTGCAGCTGTCGCAAACTGAACAGTCTGTCGCAGCAGGATTAATTTGTCTTGGTGAGTTGAAAAAGTATAAACCACGTGCCGATTATGTCGCTGGCGTGCTTGCCGTTGCAGGAATTGAACCCATTCGGTCTGAAAGCTGTAAAACCATTCAAGAAGCCGTGCAGTTTATTCAACGTCATCCCCTTCCATACTATTGTATTTGCGGACCGGATGAATTATATGATCAATTGGGGTCATCATTAGCAGCTGAACTGAGAGAAGCAGCAAATGGTGCAGTCATTGATATTGCTGGAACGTGGAGCATGGATGGAACTGACGGCCGGATCGCTGCAGGGGATGATATTGTTCGAAAATTAATGGATGTGCTTTCATTGTATAAAGGAGGTGCTGTGACATGACGTTAAAAGACATGAATCCATTTAAACACCAAGCGGAAACATCGGGGGGAAAAGAGCGGGAAAAAGCAGAACGGGATGTAAAGCAATCCTATGAGGCGTTATCTTTTGAAACAAATGAAAAAATCCGGCTGCAAGGGCTGTATACGGCAAAGGATATTGAAGGATTATCTCATATAGATGATTTTCCTGGCGTTGCGCCGTTCACTCGTGGACCATACCCGACCATGTATGTATCACGTCCATGGACGATTCGTCAATATGCCGGCTTTTCCACAGCGGAAGAAAGTAATGCTTTTTACCGCCGCAATTTAGCAATGGGGCAAAAAGGATTGTCGGTTGCATTTGATTTGCCGACTCATCGCGGCTATGATTCGGATCACCCTCGTGTTGTCGGTGATGTTGGCAAAGCGGGCGTGGCCATTGACTCTGTTGAAGATACCAATATTTTATTTGATGGCATTCCGCTCGATCAAATGTCGGTTTCGATGACGATGAATGGCGCAGTTTTGCCAATCATGGCGTTTTACATCGTGTCTGCAGAAGAGCAGGGTGTTTCAAAAGAACAGCTTGCCGGTACGATTCAAAATGACATTTTAAAAGAATACATGGTCCGCAACACATATATTTATCCGCCGGAAACATCGATGCGGATCATTGCCGATATTTTTGAATACACATCTAAACATATGCCGAAATTTAACTCTATTTCGATTTCCGGATATCATATGCAAGAAGCAGGTGCACCGGCCGATTTGGAACTTGCGTATACGCTGGCTGACGGTCTTGAATATGTCCGAACGGGTCTTGCAGCCGGGATTGACATTGATTCGTTTGCACCGCGCCTGTCGTTTTTCTGGGCGATTGGAATGAATTATTTCATGGAAGTTGCAAAGATGCGCGCTGCCCGCCGGATTTGGGCACAGCTGATCAAGCCGTTTGAACCGAAAAACCCGAAATCTTTGGCACTGCGCACCCATTCTCAAACATCCGGATGGAGCTTGACGGAGCAGGACCCATTTAACAATGTGACGCGGACATTGATTGAAGCACATGCTGCCGCAATGGGCCACACGCAGTCGCTTCATACGAATGCACTCGATGAAGCGATTGCGCTGCCGACCGATTTCTCGGCACGGATTGCCCGGAATACACAGCTGTTTTTGCAGGAGGAAACCGGCATAACAAACGTCATTGATCCGTGGGGCGGCTCTTATTACGTTGAGGCTTTGACGAATGAATTAATGGAACGTGCCTGGGCACATATTGAAGAAATTGAATCACTTGGCGGCATGACAAAAGCGATTGAAACAGGTCTTCCGAAAATGAAAATTGAAGAAGCAGCCGCACGCCGCCAGGCAAAAATCGATTCCGGTGAAGAAGTGATCATCGGCATGAACCAGTACCGTCTTGAAAAAGAAGATCCGATTGATATATTAGATATTGATAACACAGCTGTTCGTTTGAAGCAGATTGAACGGATTCAGCGTGTTCGTGAAAATCGGGATGAAGAAAAAGTAAAAGCGGTGCTTGACGCAATCACAGCTTCCGCTCAATCAGGTGAAGGCAATTTGCTTGACTTGGCAGTCGAAGCAGCGAGACTTCGGGCAACTCTTGGTGAAATTTCTGATGCCGTAGAAGCAGTCAGCGGCAGACATAAGGCGGTGATTCGATCCGTGAGTGGTGTATATAGTGCGAACTTTTCCGATGCGGAACAAATTGAAACCGTTCAGCAAATGACGGCTGAATTTGAAGAGCAGGAAGGACGGAGGCCGCGTATTTTAGTGGCGAAAATGGGCCAGGACGGACATGACCGGGGGGCAAAAGTGATTTCGACCGCTTATGCGGATCTCGGCTTTGACGTTGATATCGGTCCGCTGTTTCAAACACCGGAGGAAACGGCGAAACAGGCGGTGGAAAACGATGTGCATGCTGTCGGGTTCAGTTCACTTGCCGCAGGGCATAAAACGCTGCTGCCGGCTCTTGTGGAAGAATTGCAAAAACGCGGCCGTGAAGACATTGTTGTATTCGTCGGCGGTGTGATCCCTGCACAGGATTATGACTTTTTAAGAAAACATGGTGCTGCCGCTATTTTTGGTCCAGGCACAGTGATTCCGATATCTGCGCAAGTCATTTTAGAAAAAGTGTATGAGCGCCTTGGCTACGAGGAAGTGGTTGAATGACCGATGAACATATGCATGTGCGTAAAGGTGTGGGCGCTTCTCATGATGGGATGACAGCGCCGCCCCGCAAGACGTTTCGGAAAAAAGCCGGACAGCTGCCGGATTTAGCGGCAATTGTCAGAGATATAACGAATGGTTCAGTGAATGAGCTGGCAAAAGCCATTACGTATATTGAAAGCAATGCCCCAGCCCATTATCGCTATGGACAGGAGCTGCTTCAATCGCTGCTGAAGCAACCAGGACAATCGATTCGGATCGGCATTACCGGTGTACCGGGTGCGGGAAAAAGCACGTTCATCGAATCATTTGGAATGATGTTATGTGAGCATGGCCACCGAGTCGCCGTTTTGGCGATCGATCCAAGTTCGTCGATTTCAGGTGGTTCAATTTTAGGGGATAAAACGAGAATGGAGCAGCTTTCCAAGCATCCGAACGCGTTTATTCGTCCGTCTCCCTCCAGTGGTACACTCGGCGGTGTTCATCGGAAGACAAGAGAAACAATGCTGTTATGTGAAGCGGCTGGATTTGACGTGATTTTAATTGAGACGGTCGGGGTCGGGCAAAGTGAATTTATCGTCCGGGGCATGGTCGACTTTTTTATGCTGCTTACTTTAACGGGTGCAGGGGATGAACTGCAGGGCATGAAAAAAGGAATTATGGAACTTGCCGATGCGGTTGTGGTAAACAAGGCGGACGGAGATAACAAAATGCTTGCTGAAAAAACAAAACGTGAATACGACCAAATCTTACACGTGTTAAAGCCATCTACAAAAGGATGGGAGTCAAAAGCATATACATGTTCCGCATTGAAAAATGAAGGAATCGACGCGATCTGGACCGTTATTCAGACATTTAAAGAGAAAATAGAAATGGCAGGTACGATGGCAGAGCGTCGCCGCAGTCAAACGAAAGAGTGGATGCATACATTAATCGGGGAACAGCTGAACAATTATTTTTACAGACATCCGTACGTAAAAGAGCATCTGGCTGATTGGGAAAAGCAATCGATGGATGGACTTGTCACACCGGCGCAGGCGGCTGAGAAGCTATTTCAGGAAGTGTTTCAGAAGCCAATTTAAGAGAGAAAAGAAAAAAGGACCAGCCGAATTAAATCCGGCTGGTCAATACAGGGAGTTTAGGGGTATGGATCCAGTTGCTTTACTAATGTACCCGTGTTTTTTTAAAATAAACATTCTTTTTAGCCTTTTGTGAGAAAATAGCCAGTTCCCTTTATTGAAATAAACGGTTTTTTCCCTTATGATTAAGCTACTAATCATTAAAGGAGAGAATAACATGGGAATGGATTTTAATTTTTTTATGAATGACGTCGTTCGCCAGGCACGCGATGAGATTAAAACGGCCGGGTATACAGAACTTACGACACCCGAAGAAGTCGATACAGTATTAAATGAAAAAGGGACAACGCTTGTGATGGTGAATTCCGTCTGTGGCTGTGCCGGGGGCATTGCACGCCCGGCAGCGGCGCATGCGATTCATTATGATAAGCGCCCAGATCGTTTAGTGACTGTGTTCGCAGGGCAGGATAAAGAAGCGACAGCACAGGCACGCGGCTTTTTCACAGGCTATCCGCCGTCCTCACCGTCTTTTGCGTTAATTAAAGACGGACAGGTTCAGGCAATGGTGGAACGCCATGAAATTGAAGGACACCACCCGATGTCTGTCGTAGAACATCTGCAAACACTTTTCGATCAGCATTGTAAAGAAGTGTAAAGATGACCTGACGCCCTGCCGCACGCGGCGGGGCTTTCTTTAATTCAGAAGAGGGAAAGTATATGTTTTTGGATGTTGTCCAGCTCTAGGCGCCATCGGCTCGAGGTCATAAGCCAAGCCCTTCTGGAGGCAAAAAGCGCCTCCAGAAGGGTTCGTCTTATGCTTGTCGCCGATAAGCGGGCACCTTCCGCTTGGGCCCGCAGGATGCGGGTCATAAAGGCGTTGCAGCAGGACGCTGCGTTCTTAGCCTTTGAACCTAATTCGAGGTGAAAAAGAATGATAAAAATCGGGTATCGAACGGCTAAAACGGCGATTGGCATAGCGATTTCCATTTTACTCGCGGAATGGATCGGTCTTCATAATGCTGCTTCAGCCGGCATCATTGCTATTCTTTGTATCCAAAACACAAAACAGCAGTCGCTGAAAGCGTCATGGACACGGCTTGTGGCAGGGATGGTCGCGCTTTTTTACTCTGCTTTGTTTTTTGAATTGCTGTCCTACCATGCCGTTGTAATTGGCCTCATCTTACTTGTGTTTATTCCGACGACAGTAGCGACTAAAACGCAGGAAGGCATCGTATCGAGCACTGTCCTCATTTTACATATGTATGCCGCAAAAGAATTGTCGACGGCGCTCATTCTAAATGAAATGGGTCTGGTCGTTATCGGAGTCGGTGTTGCACTCGTGTTAAATTCCTACATGCCGAGTGTGGAAAACGACCTTGTGAAAATGCAACAGCAAATGGAAAAGCTGTTTGAACGTATTTTGGAGGAAATTACGGCGTATTTACGGACAAACGACCATAGCTGGGATGGAAAAGAATTAACCGAAACAGCAGACTTGCTTAAAAAAGCAAAATCGCTTGCCTATAAAGATGTTCAAAACCATTTTACCCGCCATAACAGCTTGTTTTATCAGTATTTTACGATGCGCGAAAAGCAGTTTGAAATTATTGAGCGGCTCATTTCCGTCGTCATTTCGATTTCACACCGTCCTGAGCAGGCCGAAATGATTGCGGCATTTATGGAAGAAGTAAAAGAGAATATTCATCCTGGCAATACAGCCAAGCTGCATTTAAGCCATTTAAACGACTTGAAGAGGGAATTTGAAGAGATGCCGCTGCCAAAAACACGTGAAGAGTTTGAAGCGCGTGCGGCCTTGCTGCAGTTTGTCCGCGAAATGGAGCGGTATTTGCTCATCAAAGCACGGTTTCGAGGCATGAAAAAAAGAGCAGCCGAGAAGCACCGCTCTTCTGTTACATAAACATTGTCAAGCCAAACATTAATGTTGAAATTAGCATCGTGAACAGCATTAAATACACAACGATCTTTTGAAATGTTTTATTGCGCATGAAACTCTCCTTTAGTGGTTGTTATAAACTATTGTAACGGCATTTGAGCAGATTATCAACTGACTCATGGCAGATCGAAAGTCATTTGTGTCAAAGAAAGAACAGCATACATATTTTCTTGAAAGGGGATGGGGAAATGAAAAAAGTAGATCATATCGGCATTGCCGTTTTATCTATGCAAGAATCGCTCGTTTTATATACGGAACAGCTTGGCATGATGCATATGAAAACAGAAACGGTAGCGTCTCAAGGGGTGACAGTGGCATTCCTTGACGCGGGCAATATTAAATTGGAATTGTTAGAACCGACTGGTCCGGACAGCCCGGTGGCTAAATTTATTGAGCATCGCGGCCAGGGAATCCATCATATTGCGTATAAAGTAGAAAATATTGAAGAGCGGATTGCTGAAATAAAAGACAAAGGCATTCAAATGATTAATGACGTCCCAAAACCGGGTGCAGCCGGGGCAAGTGTCGCATTCATGCATCCGAAATCAACAGGCGGCGTGTTAATGGAACTGTGTGAAAAAAAGGAGGAATTGTCGTGACGGATATTTTTGACAGCATTCACGAATTGCAGGATAGACGGCGGGAAGTAGAACTCGGCGGCGGTGACGAGCGAATTGAGAAGCAGCATGAAAAAGGGAAATTAACCGCGCGTGAGCGGATTGAATTGCTTTTGGATGAAGGGACATTTGTTGAATTAAACCCATTTATGGAGCACCGCAATACAGATTTTGGACTTGACGGCGTAAAAGGGCCCGGCGACGGTGTCGTCACAGGCTACGGAAAAGTAAATGGTCGCCCGATTTATTTGTTTTCGCAAGATTTTACTGTTTTTGGCGGCGCGCTCGGTGAAATGCATGCTCAAAAAATTGCCAATGTCATGGACTTGGCTGCGAAAAACGGCGCGCCTTTTATCGGCTTAAATGATTCTGGCGGAGCCCGCATTCAAGAAGGGGTTTTGTCCCTTGACGGGTATGGCCAGATTTTTTACCGGAATGCGATTTATTCAGGTGTGATTCCGCAAATCTCGGTCATACTAGGTCCATGTGCAGGCGGGGCCGTTTATTCGCCGGCGATTACCGATTTCGTATTCATGGTGGATAAAACAAGCCAAATGTTCATTACCGGTCCGAAAGTGATTGAAACCGTTACGGGTGAAAAAATTTCTGCTGAAGACTTAGGCGGCTCGAAAGTACATAATACAGTCAGCGGCAATGCGCATTTTCGTGGAAGCACAGAAGAAGAAGTCATCGAAATGGTACGCGCATTTTTGTCTTATTTGCCGCAGAACAATGAACAAAAAACGCCAGTAGTCGAAGCGGAGGATGAAAGCGATTACCGAGAAGACATCACAGACGTTGTGCCATTTGATGGGCTGCGCCCATACGATGTCCGCAAAGTGCTTGCGCATGTCGTAGATGAAAATTCATTTATGGAAGTGCAAAAAGAATTTGCCAAAAATATTGTCGTCGGTTTTGCACGTGTAAAAGGGGAAACGGTTGGCCTTGTGTGCAACCAGCCGAAATTTATGGCGGGCGGACTTGATATTGATTCATCAGACAAAGCGGCCCGGTTTATCCGGTTTTGCGATTCATTTAACATTCCACTGATTACGTTTGAGGATGTTTCTGGTTTTTTTCCGGGAGTGAAGCAGGAGCTTGGCGGCATCATCCGTCACGGAGCCAAAATTTTATATGCATACTCTGAAGCGACCGTGCCGAAAATAACCGTTATTTTGAGAAAAGCGTACGGAGGCGCGTACGTGGCACTAAATTCCAAATCAATTGGCGCCGATCTCGTTTTTTCATGGCCGAATGCTGAGATTGCCGTAATGGGGCCTCAAGGCGCGGCCAACATTATTTTTGCGCGTGATATTGCATCAAGTGACAATCCGGAAGCGACTCGTGCAGTGAAGATTGACGAGTACCGTGAGAAATTCGCCAATCCATATGTCGCAGCAGCGCGCGGCATGGTTGATGATGTAATTGACCCGCGTGAAACACGCATTAAAATCATTCAAGCGCTTGAGATGATGCGGACGAAAAAAGAAGAACGGCCAAAGAAAAAACATGGAAATATTCCATTATAAGAAGCGGCGGCCGGAAGAATAATCTCTTCCGGCTGATTTTTTGAGCTAAAACGTTTATAATTGAAAAGGCAGAAAATTTGGAGGTGCAGCGTGGTTAATGAAGAGCGTTTATTGAATGAATTTCTGGAACTTGTTCAAATCGATTCCGAAACGAAACATGAACAAACGATTGCCAGGTCATTAACAGAGAAATTTACTGCGCTTGGCGCCAGCGTGTATGAAGACGATGCGGCAGTCAAAACAGGCCATGGAGCCGGTAATTTAATTTGTACATTACCGGGCAATAAATTGGGTGTCGATCCTATTTACTTTACGTCTCATATGGATACGGTCGTACCGGCCAACGGCGTAAAACCTGTCGTAGAAGACGGCATTGTTAAAACAGACGGAACGACGATCCTGGGCGCTGATGACAAAGCGGGACTGGCCGCGATGTTTGAAATGATCCGCCAGCTGAGAGAGCGAAATATTCAGCACGGAGATATTCAATTTATTATTACAGTCGGTGAAGAATCTGGACTCGTTGGTGCGAAGGCGCTTGATCCATCACTCATTAAAGCGAAATATGGCTTTGCGCTCGACAGTGACGGTGATGTCGGCAACATTATCATCGCCGCACCGACACAGGCAAAAGTGACGGCACATGTGTACGGAAAAACAGCACATGCCGGCGTTGCGCCGGAAAAGGGCGTTTCCGCGATTACGATGGCCGCCAAATCAATTTCCCGCATGCCGCTCGGCCGGATCGACGAGGAAACAACGGCGAACATTGGCCGTTTTGAAGGCGGAAAAGCGACGAATATCGTCTGTGACTACGTGCAAATTATAGCAGAAGCCCGTTCGCTTGATCCTGCCAAAATGGATGAGCAGACGGATAAAATGAAAGCAGCTTTTGAAGAAGTTGCTGCCCAAATGGGTGGACGTGCGGATGTCGAAATCGATGTCATGTATCCGGGCTTTAAATTTGGTGCAGATGATCACGTCGTAAAAGTAGCCCAAAAAGCGGCAGCAAAAATCGGTCGTCCATCTGAGCTGTTAACGAGCGGAGGCGGAAGTGATGCCAATGTCATTGCCGGTTTTGGCATTCCGACAGTGAATCTCGCAGTCGGGTACGAAGACATTCACACGGTCAACGAAAAAATGCCGGTCAAAGAACTTGTGAAATTGGCTGAAATGGCAACAGCGATTGTGGAAATTGTCGCAGAGTAAAAAAACTAGCAGAGAAAGAAGGATTTATATTTATGACAAAGCAGCAAATTGGTGTAGTGGGACTTGCCGTAATGGGCAAAAATTTAGCGTGGAACATTGAAAGCCGTGGTTATACGGTTTCGGTTTTCAACCGTTCTTCTGAAAAAACAGATGAAATGGTAAAAGAAAGCGCGGGCAAACACATCGTGCCGACGTATTCGGTAGAGGAATTTGTCGCATCACTTGAAGTGCCGCGCAAGGTGCTGCTTATGGTCAAAGCGGGTGAAGCAACGGATAAAACAATCGATTCTTTGAAGCCTTATCTAGAAAAAGGCGACATTATTATCGATGGCGGCAACACGTTCTTTAAAGATACACAGCGCCGTAATACAGAGCTTGCTGAGCTTGGCTTCCACTTTATCGGCACAGGCGTTTCAGGCGGAGAAGAAGGAGCCCTTACAGGTCCTTCGATCATGCCGGGCGGCCAAAAAGAAGCGTATGAGCTTGTTGCACCGATTTTAAAAGACATTTCAGCAAAAGTGGAGGGCGAAGCATGCTGCACATATATTGGCGGCGACGGAGCCGGCCATTATGTGAAAATGGTGCATAACGGAATCGAATACGGTGACATGCAATTGATTGCTGAAGCGTACTCGCTGCTTAAAAATGTTCTTGGATTGTCAGCAGAAGAGCTTCATCAAGTGTTCTCTGACTGGAACAAAGGCGAACTTGACAGTTACCTGATCGAAATTACAGCGGATATTTTCACGAAAAAAGACATCGAGACAGGCAAGCCGCTTGTTGATCTTATTTTGGATGAAGCCGCTCAAAAAGGAACAGGTAAATGGACGAGTCAGAGCGCGCTTGACCTTGGTGTCCCGCTTCCACTTATTACGGAGTCCGTATTTGCTCGCTTTATTTCTGCGTTGAAAGATGAGCGTGTGAAAGCAGCAGACGTCTTAAACGGTCCTGAGAGCACGTTTGAAGGCGATCGCGATGCGTTTATTGAATCAGTCCGCCGGGCGCTTTATATGGGCAAAATTTGCTCGTATGCGCAAGGTTTCGCTCAAATGAAATCTGCATCTGAAGAATACGGCTGGGATTTGAAATACGGCGAAATTGCCATGATTTTCCGCGGAGGCTGCATCATTCGTGCGCAGTTCCTGCAAAAAATTAAAGAAGCATACGATCGTGACGCGACGCTTGATAACCTGCTTCTTGATCCATACTTCAGCGGAATTACGAATGACTATCATTCCGCCCTTCGTGAAACGGTTTCAAATGCTGTTTTAAACGGTGTGCCGGTACCGACATTATCATCTGCAATGGCCTACTATGACAGCTATCGCAGTGCCGTGCTGCCCGCAAACTTGATTCAAGCACAGCGTGACTACTTCGGTGCACACACATACCGCCGTTTAGATAAAGAAGGCACGTTCCATACAGAGTGGATGGAAAAATAAAAACATTTGTTCTCTAAGCTGAAAAAGCTCTTTCGGCAGACTTATTTTATAAATAAGTCTGCTTTTGTTTTTCTTAATTTATATAAATCAAGAAAACGAAAAGATGAAAACAAATAAGCGGCCTTGTTTTTCCTAATTAGGATAAACAAGGCCGCTTACATTATTTCTTCACTCATTCAGTTAATAATTCCTTTCCTTGATTTTATTTTTTCTCCTTTTTACCCGGCATATCTATGAAAATATGCTTTCGCCTTTCACTGTGTCACTGGAATCGCCTTCTTTTAGATAAGATGTGTTGCTGGTTCCTATTATAAGATATATATATAAGTTTGTAAATACTAAATTTTTAGAATATTTTAAATAATTTTATTTTATTCTAAGGAGAAATAAAGAAACATAAAAGAGGCGGCGGTTTAAAGTAAAGCTAATGAGTTGATAAGTGTCCGTAAAGGAAAAAAGCAGGTGCTTACAGCACCTGCTCCGTTATTATTAGTCACAAACATCTACGTCAAGCATATTCATTGGCCACCAAAAGAAGCCATCTTGTTCAAGCAGTTCATCGGATGCTTTTGGTCCTTTTGTATTGGCTGGGTAGTTCGGGAAGGCGGCTTTCTCGTTACGCCATGCTTCTGAAATAACATCTATGAAGCTCCATGAAAGTGACACTTCATCCCAATGTGTAAAGTTCGTTGAATCACCGCGCATCGCGTCATGAATCAATTTTTCATACGCTTCCGGGGTATTCATAATATCCACACCGTTATTCGCGTAGCTTAGCTTAACCGGTGTTGTCTGTAGTTGATGGCCAGCCCGTTTTGCATTTAAGTGGAGAGTAATGCCTTCTTCGGGCTGAATGTGAATGACAAGCAAATTTGGTTCCATTTCTTTATCATCCGGGCGATAATAAAGATTCATTGGAATGTCTTTAAACTGAACAACGATTTTTGTTGATTTCAACGGCATCCGTTTGCCGGTACGGATGTAAAATGGCACACCGGCCCAACGGAAATTATCGAACATAATTTTACCGGCTACATACGTTTCGGTATTTGATTCTGGGTTTACATTTAGCTCTTCACGATAACCTGGAAGCTGTTCGTCTTCATTGGGTCCGTATTGCCCGCGGACAAAATAGTCATTAACCGTTTCCGTCGTCAAGGGCCGCATCGAACGGAAAGCTCGTACTTTTTCATGGCGAATTTCATCATCCTGCAAACTGATCGGCGGTTCCATTGCCAGGAGTGAAACCATTTGCAGCATATGATTCTGCACCATATCTTTCAGCGCACCACTCGTTTCGTAATAGCCGCCTCGTTCCTCTACTCCTAGCGTTTCACTGGATGTAATTTGAATGTTTGAAATATAGCGGTTGTTCCAAAGTGGTTCAAATAGCGCATTGGCAAAACGGATTGCTTCAATATTCTGAACCATTTCTTTGCCGAGATAATGATCAATACGGTAAATGTCTTTTTCATTAAAAGACCGGCGGATTTGTGCATTTAGTTGTTGCGCAGAAGGCAGGTCATGGCCAAACGGCTTTTCAATGACGAGGCGCCCAAAACCTTTTGTATCGGTTAAGCCATCCAACTTCAAGTGATCGGCAATTGTACCGAAAAATTCCGGCGCCATAGCGAGATAAAAGAGGCGGTTGCCGCCAAGCGAATATGTTTGATCAAGTTCATTAGAAAGTGTTCGCAATGCCGCGTACGAATCGGAATCGGATACGTCGTGCGGCAAATAATAAAAGTGTGAAATAAATTCATCTATTTTGTCATGAATAGGAGTGGATTCCATGACTGATTTCTTGACGTGTTCCCGAAAGACGTCGTTATCCCACGGACGACGTGCTGTTCCAATGACAGCGAAGCCGGAAGATAAATGCCCTTTCCGATAAAGACGGTAAAGAGATGGATATAATTTTCGTTTGGCCAAATCTCCTGTTGCACCGAACAGAATCGTCAGCGCTGATGGCGTTTCAAATTGTTTCACGTTACTAACCCCGCTTTTGAGATTCATTTTTATACTATTGCATTTTTTCACAAAACAATGAAAGTGACAAGTATTTTTGTTTATGATACATATATGTCAAAAGAAGACGAACAAAAGGAGTGTTTTTTATCGAACTTTTATTTCTTGGGACAGGTGCCGGCGTTCCGGCTAAACGGCGCAATGTGACATCGATTGCGTTAAAAATGCTGAATGAGCGTGGCGCCGTCTGGCTGATCGACTGCGGTGAAGCAACCCAGCATCAAATTTTACATACGACATTAAAGCCCCGCCGTATCGAAAAGATTTTTATTACGCACTTGCATGGTGATCATATTTTTGGCTTGCCTGGGCTGTTGGGCAGCCGTTCGTTTCAAGGCGGCACTGAACCACTAACCATCTATGGACCGGCTGGTATTCGTGCTTTCGTTGAAACGGCGCTTCGAATAAGCGGTACACACCTTCAATATCCATTGTGGATAGAAGAGATTGAACCAGGACTCATTTTTGAGGACAACCAGATGATTGTTACGGCCGGAAAACTTGATCACGGCATTGATTCGTACGGCTACCGATTTGCGGAAAAAGAAAAAGCAGGTGAACTGCTTGTTGAAAAACTGCGTGCAGATCAGATTCCGCCTGGTCCAGTTTATCAACAAATAAAAAATGGCCAAACGGTTACACTTACAGATGGGCGAACGATTGACCCAGTACCTTATACAAGTGACCCGCAGCCTGGAAAAATAATCACTGTCCTTGGTGATACAAGACAGTGCAATGAGGCTGAACAGCTTGCAAAAGGGGCAGATATGCTTGTGCATGAATCTACGTTTAATGCAGAAAGTGAAAAGATGGCCCGGGATTATTTTCATTCAACAACGGCACAAGCAGCCCAAACAGCTGCAAGAGCAGGCGTAAAAAAACTGTGCTTAACGCATATTAGCTCTCGCTATACGAAAGAGATGGAGCTGCAGCTTGTTGATGAAGCAGCAGCAATTTTTAAACCGGTTATCATGGCGTACGACTTTTTAGAAGTGCCAATCGATTAACGAATATAGGCGTTTCCGAGTCGTTTGGACTGAACCGCTGCTTCTTTTACACCAGCCGCGATCGCCTGCTTGACCCGGAATTCATCAAATGTCCGCACTGCCGCTTCCGTCGTACCGCCGGGGCTCGTGATCGCTTTTCTGAGCGCAGCTGCCTGACCATCATTTTTTGACAGCATGCTGGCTGCGCCAAGAAGCGTTTGAATAAGCAATTCCTTTGCTGTTTCATGCTCAAGACCCAATTCTTCTCCGGCTTGCTGGATCGCTTCTGCTACATAATAGAAATAAGCAGGTCCGCTTCCGGAAACAGCGGTTACAGCATCCATTTGTGATTCATCGACTGTAATGGCCGTGCCAATTGCTGAAAATAGATCAAGCGCGGATTTATGCTGTTTATCTGTCACAAAACGGTTTAATGCGATTGCTGTGGCGGATTTCCCAACGGCTGCTGACGTGTTCGGCATAGAGCGGATAATCGCACACGGCTTTCCAATCGTTTCTTCCATAAAATCGATGCTGACACCTGCAAGCAAGCTGATGATGACTGATCTTTCATGAATAAAAGATCGAATGCTTTGAAGCCCGGCTTCTGCATCTTTTGGCTTCATCGCCAGGACAATGATGTCTGTATCCTGCAAAGCAACTCCCGCTTCGTATCCGGCTTGAACACCAAATTCTTCAGCGAGATGCCGGAGACGGGCGTCGTTTGTTTTGTTTGTGACATATGTATGATCCGCTTGCAGCGCTCCGCTTTTTAATGCTCCGGCGATAATGGCCTCAGCCATAGAGCCTGCGCCGACAAAAACTGCTTTCAATCTAATTCCTCCCTGTTGCCTAAACATTTTGACTTTTCAAGTGATTATGCGGAATAATCACGTATCTGTCAAGAGAAGAAAGAGAAATGAATGACAATTCACTAGTGAAGCGATACACTGTATAATTAAGGTAGCATTTTAAAAATGTGTGAGGTGGACAACATGGGAATTCAATCATATGGAGATATTATAAAAATCACAGTGCCGACACCTTTTCCAATCGGCGATGTTAATACATATATTGTGAAAGGCGATCGTCTGACACTTGTGGATGCGGGCATAAATACCCCGGAAGCAAAAGCGATTTTTGAAACCGGCTTAAAAGAAGCAGGTTACAAATTGTCGGATATCGAGCAAGTGATCCTGACACATCATCATCCTGATCATATCGGCCTCTTGGATCAATTTCAAGTGGACATTTACGGGCATGAATACGGAAAAAATTGGCTGTCGTACAATGAGCCATTTATGAATTGGCGAAAAGAATTTTTTCTCGAATTGTTTGATGAGTTCGGTGTTCCGGCGGAAATGCGCAAGATTGCGAACAATTTGGAAAAGACACTGCGTTTCGGCTCACAAAGCAGTGAGCTGCATGGTTTTTTAAAAGAAGGAGATGCATTGCCGGGCCTGTCCGATTTTCGTGTATTTGAAACACCAGGTCATGCGCAGAGCCATCTCGTTTTTTATCGTGAAAAAGATGGGCTGCTGTTAGCCGGCGATCATATTTTAAAAACCGTTTCGTCCAATCCGTTAATTGAACCGCCAATGGAGCCGGGAGGAAAGCGGGCAAAGTCATTGCTTCAATACAAACACTCATTGAAGAAAATGATGGAGCTTGATCTTCATTGTGCGATGACCGGCCATGGAAATGAGATTACATCCCTTCATCCATTGCTCGAGCGCCGTTTTGAGCGGCAGCGCGAACGGGCGGCGCTCGTTTTGTCCATGCTGCGTAATCAGCCTATGACCGTTTTTGAAGTATGCGTTGGGCTGTTTCCGGAAGTGTATAAAAAAGAAACCGGCTTAACGCTGTCTGAAACTGTCGGTCAATTTGATTATTTGTTTGAGCAGGGAAGCATTCACGTGGACCGGATTGAAAATGGGGCGATTTATTACTATGGGTCGTAACAGGCAGGAAGTGATCGTTATCACTGGTGCCACGTCCGGACTCGGTTTGGAGCTGGCAAAAATAGCGTCATTAGAAGGTTTTCACATTGTGCTCATTGCCAGACGACTGGACCGTTTAAAACAGCTGCAGAACGAACTCAGTCAGCAAACAGGTTCCGTCCGAATTTTCCAGGCTGATGTAACGGACCGGCAGGCAATTGAACGTGTGTTTAGCCAGGTTGGCACTGTGGACGTACTCATTAATAATGCAGGCGTTGGTTATTTTACATGGGCGCATGAATCAAAATCGGATGAGACGAAGCAAATGATCGACGTGAATGTAACCGGACTCATAACATGCTGTGAACAGGTGATGCCACAAATGATGGCGCGAAAAAGCGGACATATCATTAATATTGCCTCACAGGCAGGCAAAATGGCGACACCAAAATCAGCGGTTTATGCAGCGACAAAACATGCTGTCCTTGGCTATACAAACAGCCTGAGGATGGAAATGGGCCAGTTTGGTATCTTTGTCACCGCCATTAACCCGGGACCAATCGCAACACCATTTTTCGACCAGGCCGATCCGGACGGAACGTATGTGAAGAATGCAGGCAAGTTTATGCTTGATCCAGAAGACGTCGCCCGGAAAATAGTGGACGTTATTGGCCGTCCGGTGCGGGAAGTAAATATGCCCCGCTGGATGGCAGCCGGCAGCCAAATTCATTCACTGTTTCCGAAAATCGTTGAGCGAATTGGTCGTACCGCTTTTTTCAAAAAATAAAAGGAGCCTCTTATAGGCTCCTTTTATTATGGGTTCAAATGGAATTCTGATAAAAAGCGATCAATGGCTTTTTCGTACTCTTCCGGGTTTTCGTTATAAGATTGGGCGTGTATACCATTTTCTGCCATAAAAAGCTGCTTTGGTCCTTTTTTTGCATTAAACAGCGCTTCCGTCATATCCGGTAAAATAAAATCATCCTCTTTGCTATGAATGAATAAAACTGGATTTTTAATGTCTCCAACGGCTTCAAGCGGCGACAGTTCTGCCATTTTATAGCGGCCGCGCAGCCAGACGGCCCATTCGGCGATCGTCATGAAAAACGGCGGTGAAAAGCCAAGTTCACGCTTTATTTGATGCTGCACTTGTTTGCGGAAGTCTGAAAACGGACAGTCCGCCACGTAAAAAGACGCTTTGTCTTCTAAGGTGCCAGCGTATAATAAAAGAGTGACCGCACCCATTGACTCGCCGTGAATGCCGAAACGAACGTCCGCACCTTCACGGCGGACGAGTTCATCAACAACTGCTTTTAAGTCGTGTTTTTCAAAATGTCCATAGCTTGTAAATGATCCTTCCGATTCCCCGTGGCGGCGATGATCAAAGAGAACAGCATTAAAACCGCGTTTTAAAAACACATTCATATATTTAACCGAATTGACTTTATGTTCGGTTACACCGTGGCAAAAGATTACGTACGGCTGGCCGGGATTTGGTATAATAAAGACGCTTTTCAGACGGGTGCCATCAAGAGATGAGACCCACACTTCTTCTTTCGGAAGCTGGTTATACACGTTTTTATCGTATCGGCCGGCTTTTGTTTCTCGTTCTGTAATCGCTTCTTCCGCTTTTTTGGCAATATACAAAATCCGGCTTGACAAATAAAAACCCGTTCCAGCCGTTAAAAAAGCTGCGGAAAGACCGGCAGCAAGCCCTTTCTTTATAGCCGATGAGCGTCGTAGTCGGCTGTTTTTGATATATCTTGTATCCATTTATATTCTTCCTCCGTCAGCGCGGCTTCCTGGACCGCACGGGCATTTTCTTTTAACTGTTCCACGGAGCTTGCACCGGCAACAACAGTAGCTGCAGCGGGATGCTGAAGCACGTAGCGAAAAGCAAGGCCGTTTAATGTGCGTCCTTCTGGCAGATTCTTTTCAAGCGTTGATAATACGGTTTCCAGTTCGGCTTCATTGTACCAATTGAGTCCTTTTTTTGACGCTTTCGGCAGTTTATCGCGCCATTGATTGCTTAACAAGCCAAACGCAACAGGACCACGGGCGGCGACAGTGACGCCATTCTCTGCTAAAATAGGAAGCGCCTGTACTTCAGGACGGCGGTCCAATATGCTGTACTGCATCATGACATTTGAAAGGTTGGATCGTTTTACATACTGGTCGATGACGGTCGGGCGGATGGAGGAAATGCCATATGCGCGGATAAATCCTTCTGCTTTTAGGTCCTCAAACGCTTCAATTGTTTCATCGATCGGATCATCAAGTGTACCGCCATGCAGCTGATATAAATCAATATAGTCAATGCCGAGGCGTTTTAAACTTTGTTTTGCCGCTTCTTTTATGTACGTCTTAGAAGCATCCCACGTCCAGCTGTCTTTTGACTCTGTCCAGCGGTTGCCTGCTTTTGTGGCAATAACTACTTGATCGCGGACAGAATGAAGGGTTTTGCCGACGAGCTGTTCGTTGAGACCGAAGTCATACAAATCAGCTGTATCGAAATAAGTAATGCCTTCGTCGAGTGCCGTTTTTAAGATGGCTTCCGCTTGCTTTTCTTCAGTCCCGATCGACATGCAGCCGAGACCAAGTTCACTGGCGAAAATCCCGGACTGGCCAATTTCACGTGTATTCAACTTGAATCACCTTCCTTTTTCATACAGTGTATCATAAAGGAAGGAAAAAATAGAAAAGAGGAACTCTGATGCATAAATTCGAAGAAAAAACGACGAAAACGGAATCGGTTTTTAAAGGAAAAGTGATCAGCTTGCAGGTCGATGATGTTGTTTTGCCCGATGGAAACAAAGCAAAACGAGAGTTAATTAAACACCCTGGTGCTGTCTGCGTGATCGCGATTACCGATGAAAAGAAAATCATTTTAGTAGAACAATACCGAAAAGCATTGGAGCGTCCACTTGTTGAAGTACCGGCCGGTAAATTGGAGTCCGGAGAAGAACCATCTTATTGCGCAGAACGAGAGCTTGAAGAAGAAACAGGCTACCGTCCAGGCAGTATCACACACGTTCAGTCTTTTTACACATCACCAGGGTTTGCGGATGAACTCGTTCACGTGTTTTTGGCGGAAGGGCTGGAGAAGGTCGAAGGAGGACTTGCTGCGGATGAAGACGAGTTTGTTGAGTTAATGGAAGTGACGCTCTCAGAAGCGGAACAGCTTGCAAAAGAAGAGCGGATTTTTGATGCGAAAACGCTCTGGGCACTTCAATATATCCGTTTAAACGGGCTGGCATAATAACAGGCTCCCTTTCATATAGTGCGAGAAGAGAGGGGGCCTCCATTTATGTGGACTGCCATCATCGATCATATTCAAAAAAGAGCGGCACTGTATTTATTTTCAGCAGTGTTGTTTATGACTGGTACGGCTTTTGGCGCGATGATGGTCAACAGCATGGAGCCGGTGCAAAAATCCGAATTGTATTCCTATGTAAAAGAGTTTTTCGGTCAATCTTCAGCCGGCACTGTGGCGAATCCGGCCGATCTTTTTGTTGAAAGCTTGATTCACAATTTAAAGTTTACCGGTGCAATGTGGGTGGCGGGCATATCGATTATTGGATTGCCGCTCATTTTTATTCTTCTTTTTTTAAAAGGAGCAGTGACGGGCTTTTCAGTCGGATTTCTTATTCAACAAATGAAATGGGACGGGCTTTTCCTATCGCTTTTAGCGATTTTGCCACAAAATGTAATTCTTGTCCCTGTTTTTTTATTTACCGCAGTGATGTCCGCGTCTTGTTCGATCCGTCTCGTTCAAAAAATTACAACACGCCAGACGATGCCCATCCCGATAGCGAAAAGTTTTCTCGTTTATGTAGGCTATGCTGGCGGGGGAGCAGCAGCCATTTTGCTTGCTTCGTTAACGGAGGCATTTATCTCGAGCCAGTTTATGAATATTCTTGTAAATAAATTCTTTTGATTCATTGGCGCCTTTTGTTATAATAAAGAGTACATCGGCGAGGGAGGGGACAAAAATGGAAAGCCGGATTGACCGAATAAAAAAACAGCTGCACTCAGCAAGCTATAAATTAACACCGCAGCGCGAAGCTACTGTGCGTGTTCTTCTTGAACATGAAGAGGACCATTTAAGCGCTGAAGACGTGTACCTCCTCGTTAAAGAAAAAGCACCGGAAATTGGGTTGGCTACAGTCTACAGAACGCTCGAATTATTAAATGAACTCAAAGTGGTTGATAAAATAAATTTTGGAGACGGTGTCTCCCGCTACGATCTTCGCCAGGAAGGCGCAGCGCACTTTCACCATCATCTCGTCTGTATTGAATGCGGGGCGGTGGATGAGATTCAAGAAGATTTGCTGGATGATGTAGAAGCGATTGTTGAAAGCAGATGGAATTTTAAAATTAAAGATCACCGCCTGACGTTTCATGGCATTTGCAGCAGATGCCATTCGAAAGAGCAAGAAGATGAGCAGGAAGATTTGGAAAAGCAGCACGCAGAATAAACCTTTCGATTCCAATCGGAAGGTTTTTTTATAATGAAGGAGGTGTATGTATGAATGACCATGTAAATGATTTTTTGCATTTTTCGCTTGTTGAAAAAGGGCTTTCAGATAACACGATTTCGGCTTATCGGCGTGATCTCCGCCATTATACAGAGTATATGGAAAAAGTAGAGCAGATCAAGATGCCAGATATTCAGCGGCTGCATATTTTGCATTTTTTGGAACAGCTGAAAGACCAGGGGAAATCAGCTAAAACAATTGCCCGCCATATTTCAACGATTCGCTCCTTTCATCACTTTTTAATTCAAGACCGGATCAGCGCGCATGATCCGACACATCATATTGAAACGCCTAAATCCGGCCGTACGCTTCCGAAAGTATTAAACATGGAAGAAACGGAAGCATTGCTTGCCGCACCTGACACGACGACGCCGCTGGGCATGCGGGATAAAGCGATGATTGAGCTGATGTACGCATCTGGTTTGCGCGTTAGTGAATTAACGTCTTTAAATAAAGAAGATGTTCATATCACAATGGGGTTTGTCCGCTGCACTGGAAAAGGCGGCAAAGAGCGGATTATTCCCGTTGGAAGCCATGCACTGGAAGCCATTGAGCGATACTTGCAAAGCGGCCGTCCGAAACTTGTTTCCACTAAACGACGTGATGAAGCACTATTTTTAAATCATTATGGGCAGCGGCTGACGCGCCAAGGGTTTTGGAAAGTCATTAAAGCAATGGCCAAAAAAGCGACGATTGAGAAAGAGTTAACACCGCATACGATCCGCCATTCGTTTGCTACACATTTACTGGAAAACGGTGCAGATTTGCGGGCGGTGCAGGAAATGCTTGGCCATGCGGACATTTCAACTACTCAAATTTATACGCATGTGACAAAAACGAGGTTAAAAGATGTATATAGTCAGTTTCACCCCCGCGCCTGAAAAATTTTTCGGGCGCATTTTGTATTTTATGTACAAATGGATTATACTAAAAAAGAGAAGTCAGACTTCTGACAATTAACGTTTTACAGGTTATCTGTCAGGCAGTCAGGGTAAAAATAAGAATACAATGGATCAGAAGGGAGAAACGGAAAAATGGATCATTCGTTTAAACGGATTCACTTAATCGTTCTCGACTCAGTTGGAATTGGAGAAGCACCGGATGCCTCTATGTTCGGGGATGAAGGCGCTGACACACTCGGTCATATTGCTGAAAGAATGAACGGATTGAATATGCCAAATATGGAGGCACTTGGTTTATCCAGCATTAAAGAAATTCAAGGAATTAAAAAGATGGAAAAACCGGCTGCTTTTTGGACGAAAATGCAGGAAGCATCAAACGGAAAAGATACGATGACGGGTCATTGGGAAATCATGGGCCTTAATATTCAAACCCCTTTTCAAGTATTTCCAGATGGATTTCCGTCCTCATTGATCCGGGAGCTGGAAGAAAAGTCCGGCCGTAAAGTGATTGGCAATAAGCCGGCCAGTGGAACGGAAATTTTAGATGAGCTTGGCGAAGAACATATGAAAACAGGGGCATTGATTGTTTATACATCAGCAGATTCCGTCCTGCAAATTGCCGCACATGAAGAAATTGTCCCGCTTGATGAATTATATAGTATTTGTGAAACAGCACGTGCGATGACAAAAACAGGCGATTATATGGTCGGACGTGTGATTGCCCGCCCATTTCTCGGCGAACCGGGGGATTTCAAGCGTACTTCAAACCGCCACGATTATGCACTTAAGCCGTTTGGCCGCACTGTGATGAATGAACTGAAAGACGCATCATTCGATGTTATTGCCGTTGGGAAAATTGCGGACATTTATGACGGAGAAGGAGTAACAGAAGCGATTCGTACAACGTCAAACATGGATGGAATGGACAAATTTATTGGAGTGGCGGAAAAAGATTTTACAGGTTTGTCGTTTTTGAATCTTGTTGATTTTGATGCTTTATTTGGACATCGCCGTGACCCGGAAGGATACGGAAAAGCGCTGGAAGAGTTTGATGCGCGTCTGCCGGAACTGCTGGATAAATTGAATGAAAATGATCTGCTTATTTTAACAGCTGATCATGGTAATGATCCGATTCATCATGGAACGGACCATACACGTGAATACGTGCCGCTTCTTGTATTTTCAAAAGCATTTGCACAGGGCGAAGAACTTGCCTTGCGTCAAACATTTGCGGACATCGGTGCTTCGATTGCCGACAACTTTAACGTCACAATGCCTGAGTACGGAAAAAGTTTTATGGAGGAATTACGATGAACTTCGAACACATTAACGAAGCAGCGCAGTTTTTAAATGAGAAGCTTAATCAAACACCGGAAATTGGGCTCATTTTAGGTTCGGGTCTTGGTGTGCTGGCCGATGAAGTGGAAAATGCCGTTACGATTCCATATGAAACAATCCCCCACTTCCCGGTTTCTACTGTAGAAGGCCATGCGGGAGAGCTGGTCATCGGCACGTTGTCCGGCAAAATCGTCACAGCGATGAAGGGACGCTTTCATTATTACGAAGGCTATACGTTTGAGCAAGTAACATTTCCGGTACGTGTGATGAAAGCACTTGGCATCGAAACCGTGATTGTCACAAATGCAGCAGGCGGCGTGAATGAATCATTTGAGCCGGGCGACTTAATGCTTATTTCAGACCATTTAAATTTAATGGGCGGCAACCCGCTTATCGGGAAAAACGATAACCGTCTGGGCGTTCGTTTTCCGGATATGTCCACAGCGTATAGCCGTGAACTGCGGAAGCTGGCGAAAGAAGCAGCAGCGCGAGTGGGTATTATGGTGAAAGAAGGGGTCTATGCAGGGAACACTGGACCAGTATATGAAACGCCGGCTGAAGTTCGTATGGCGCGTGTACTTGGAGCGGACGCGGTTGGAATGTCAACGGTGCCGGAAGTCATCGTCGCGCGTCACAGCAGCATGAACGTGCTGGGCATTTCATGCATTTCCAATATGGCTGCAGGAATCTTAGATCAGCCGCTTGCGCACGAGGAAGTGATTGAAACGACAGAAAAAGTACGCGCGGATTTCCTTGCTTACGTAAAAGAGATTGTCCAATCTTTGTAAAGGTGTGATCATGAGATGAGAATGGTCGATGTTATACACAACAAGCGTAATGGCCAAGCGTTAACAGATGAAGAAATTCAATTTTTTGTTGAAGGCTATACAAAAGGCGATATCCCGGATTATCAGGCGTCCGCTTTTATGATGGCGATCTATTTTCAAGGAATGAATCCGCGGGAAACGGCCGTTCTCACAAAAGCGATGGTGGATTCTGGTGAAACAATTGATCTGTCCGGCATTCAAGGGCATAAAGTAGACAAGCACTCAACAGGGGGAGTGGGTGATAAGGTAACATTTATTGTCGGCCCGCTTGTCGCTTCAGCCGGCGTGCCGGTCGCAAAAATGTCCGGCCGCGGCCTCGGTCATACCGGCGGGACGCTCGATAAGCTGGAAGCGATCGATGGGCTGCAAATCGAAATGTCGAAAGAGAAGTTTATTGACAATGTCAATAAATACAAGCTAGCGGTTGCAGGACAAACCGGCAATTTGGCGCCAGCCGATAAGAAATTGTACGCACTTCGGGATGTGACAGCAACAGTTGAGGCCATTCCGCTTATTGCGGGCTCAATTATGAGTAAAAAGCTTGCCTCCGGTGCGGACAGCATTGTACTTGATGTAAAAACCGGTTCAGGGGCGTTTATGAAAACGCTCGAAGATTCAGAAGCATTGGCAAAAGAGATGGTTGCGATTGGCAATAATCTAGGGCGTAAAACGGTGGCGATCATTAGTGACATGAACCAGCCGCTCGGATTTGAAGTAGGCAACGCCAATGAAATTAAAGAGGCCGTTGATATTTTGCAAGGAGCGAAAGTAGACGACTTGCGGGCTTTGTCACTTGAAATTGCTTCGCACATGACGGTTCTTGCCGGTGCATTTAGCGATTATGACGAAGCGCGGACCACACTTGAAGCCAACCTTGAAAACGGACAGGCGTTCGAAGCGTTCCGCCAGTTTATCATCGCGCAAGGCGGTGATATCAGCATGATTGATGACACAACGAAGCTTCCGCAGGCAAAATTCCATGTAGATGTTACAGCCGATGAAGAAGGGTTTGTAGCGGAAATTGATGCGGAATCCATCGGGACAGCTGCCATGTACTTAGGAGCAGGGCGCGCAACGAAAGAGGATGAGATTAATCACGCCGTCGGTATTACACTAAAGAAAAAAATCGGGGATACCGTTCAAAAAGGGGACGTGCTTGTGACTCTTCATGCAGATTCAGAATCAGCAGAAAACTCCATGGAAAAAGTAAAACAGGCGTACCGGTTTTCACCAGAAAAAGTAGACCGGCCAACACTCATTCATAAAGTAATTCGGGACTGACAATTGTCAGTCCTTTTTTTGTCGAAAAATAAGAGCTTTTTTCTAGTTTTGGCAACAAGAAGGAAAAAGGCTCTTAGAAAAAGAAATGAACGTATCAGCACATAAAGGAGGAATTACGATGGTAACCATGAAAGCAGAAGCACAAGGGAAAGTTCTTATCATCCGACTGACAGGGGAGCTTGATCATTATTATTCCGAGCAGGTAAAGGAATTTACAGAACAACAAATAGACGCGAATCAATCGCAGCACCTGATTTGGAACTTGTCGGGCCTTCCTTTCATGGATAGTTCGGGTCTCGGTGTTATTTTAGGCCGCTACCGGCAAGTAAATGAAATGGGCGGAAGTGTGACAGTCTGCGGGTTAAATACGCAAGTGAAACGGCTGTTTCAGCTTTCAGGATTGTTTAAAATTATGTATGTGGATCAAACTGAACAAGAAGCACTGGATCGATTGGGGGAATCGTCATGCAAAACGCTATGAACGTATCGTTTAATGCACTTGGCGAAAATGAAGCGTTTTCGCGTGTAGCGGTTGCGTCTTTTGCGGCAAAACTCAATCCGACAGTGGATGATTTAGCTGAATTAAAAACAGCTGTTTCAGAAGCTGTGACCAATGCAATTATTCATGGGTACGACAGCAACCCGGCTGGAATTGTTTATATTAGTGCAACGATTGAAGACGGGGAAATCGATGTAGTTGTGCGTGATGAAGGGCAGGGAATCGGCAATATCGAGCAAGCGAAAGAACCCCTCTTTACGACAAGGCCTGAAATGGAAAGAGCTGGTATGGGCTTTACGATTATGGAACACTTTACAGACCGGCTGGAAATCGAATCAAGTACCTCCTCCGGAACAGTCGTCCGGTTCAAAAAACGACTGGCTGGAAAGCGTGTTAACTGTGTTTAAAGGACAGGAAGTAATCCGATGAAACAGGCTGTGCAGCTGTCCGATGGTGAAGTGAAAGGGCTGATTGAAAAAAGTCAGGCCGGCGACGTCGAAGCGCGCAATAAGCTGGTAGAATGGAATACGCGTCTCGTCTGGTCGGTTGTGCATCGATTCTTAAACCGCGGCCATGAATCAGAAGATTTGTTTCAAATTGGCTGCATCGGCTTAATCAAGTGCATTGATAAGTTTGATCTCTCCTACAACGTGAAGTTCTCAACATACGCAGTTCCGATGATTATTGGCGAGATTCAGCGCTTTTTGCGTGATGACGGTGAAGTAAAGGTAAGCAGACGCTTAAAAGAAACGGCTGGAAAAATGAGGCGTGAACGAGAAGCGTTTATGGCAGAGACTGGGCGTCCGCCCACGGTTCAGGAACTAGCCGCGGAACTCGATATTTCGATGGAAGAAGCACTGATGGCGCAGGAATCTTCAAGGCGTCCGGCTTCGATTCATGAAACAGTCTATGAAAATGAAGGTGAACCGATCACGCTGCTTGACCAACTTGCAGCGCCAGAAGCAGAGTGGTTTGACTCACTGGTCGTTAAAGAAGCGGTTGAAAAGCTGCCTGAACGTGACCGGCTTATTGTATTTCTCCGGTTTTTTAAAGACTGTACCCAGGCGGAAACCGCAAACAGGCTGGGCATTTCTCAAGTGCAGGTATCAAGGCTTGAAAAGCAGATTATCAAAAGTCTGAGGGAGGATATGAATAAAAAATAGCAGCCACGGGGAAACTTCGTAAAAAGCGGAGGTGCTGCTATGGAGCAAATCGTATACATCAGTTTAAAGCGCCATGTTCGCCTTGACGAACGGCGCATTTCTTTTTTTGATGTGGCCGAAGCAGAGGTGGGTGAAGAAGCGCAGCCGATTTTAGAAAAGCTCGTTATTAAAACGGTTCAGCCATCAGCCGGCAACGTAGTCATCGTAACAGTTCTTGATGTGATTCATGCGTTAAAAACAGAGTTCCCGGATACACAAGTCGTCATTGCAGGCGAAACTGAATCTATTGTCAGCCTTCAGCCGGCAAATACGCCGGCTTCTTTTTGGAAAATAGCGCTTGTTTGGATTGTGTTATTTACGGGTGCTGCACTGACAATTATGAATTTTCATGAAGACGTATCGATGCAAAAAGTACATGTGCTAATATATGAAAAAATAACGGGTGTAAAAAACGAACAGCCGCTCTTGCTGCAAATCCCCTATTCGATCGGTCTCGGTCTTGGGATGATTTTATTTTTCAACCGGCTTTGGCAAAAGCGGTTGAATGAAGAGCCGGGTCCGCTTGACTTGGAAATGTTCAAATATGAAGAAGATATTAACGGTTATCTTGCCGCCAATGAAAAGGATCAGCCGTAAAATGACCATTGCCATCATCCTTTTTTTAGGTTTATCCGGTGGGTTGGCCACAGGTGCGGGATACGTTGCGTTTATTACAGTTCTTGGGGTTATTCCAAGGCTGATGTCGGCGACAAAAACAAAATCATCCATTCAATTGTATGAGCGGTCACTGGTCCTCGGTGTAGTAGCAGGGACACTTTTGCACATTTTTAATGTGCATCTACATTGGCCGGCTTTTACCACCGCGTTTATCGGTTTATTTAGCGGATTATTTATCGGTATGGCAGCAGCAGCATTAACAGAGGTATTAAATGTCTTTCCGATACTAGCTAGGAGAGCGGGTGTTTATGCCGAGATTAACGTTTTGATGATGGCTGTGGCACTTGGCAAAATGACCGGCTCACTCATTCAATGGATTGTATTTTCACCGATGTAAAAGGAGGCATTACAATGATCAGGCCTGAAAAAATTGATGCGTATTTAGCAAAAGAAGCAGGGCTTGGCAAAAGCTTTGATACAGGCGTAAGGCGGCTTACAGTGGCCGGGGAGCCGCTTCATCTTTATTTTATTAATGGGCTTTGTGATACTCGATTTATCATCGAGATTATCGAATCGCTCTTGTCACTTGAAAAAAAGCAAAATGAATCGTCCGCCGTTTTGGTCAAGGAGCATCTCGTTCATCAGGCGGTCGAAGAAGTTGATGACTTTTCTAAATTGCCGGTGGCACTTATGTCTGGACTGATTGTTATTGCGGTGCCGGACGCCTTATTTATAATAGATGTAAGAAGTTACCCGGGCCGGCAGCCGGCAGAACCGGACACGGAAAAAGTGGTCCGGGGCTCTCGTGATGGATTTGTTGAAAACATTATTGTGAATACGGCTCTTACGAGAAGAAGAATCCGGGACGGCCGGCTCCGGTTTGAAATGATGAAAGCAGGGAAAATTTCGAAAATGGATGTTGCTGTCGGTTACATGGACGGTGTTGCATCAAAGGATCTGGTTAATAAATTAAAAAAAGAAGTGGAGTCCATTGGAACAGTTGGTACGCCAATGGCAGACAAAACAATAGAAGAATTCTTAATTAAACAGCACTACAACCCATATCCGCTTGTCCGGTATACAGAACGCGCGGATATTGCCGCGGCCCATTTGATGGAGGGGCACGTACTTTTATATACGGATACTTCTCCTGCCGTCATGATTATGCCAGCTACTTATTTGCAGCATATGCAGCATGCAGAAGAGTATCGGCAGCTGCCTGCTGCGGGGACATTCATTCGGCTGCTTCGTTTTACAGGTTTGTGGATGTCACTATTTTTATTGCCGCTTTGGCTCCTGTTTTCAGAACATCCTGACATGCTTCCACAGGCGCTTTCTTTTATCGGTCCGAATGAAGAAACGAAGATTCCGCTTGCCGCTCAACTTTTTATTGCAGATATAGGGATTGAATGGCTCCGCGTTGCCTCAATTCATACCCCTCAGCCGCTTTCAACTGCAATGGGCCTCGTTGCTGCCATTTTGATTGGACAGATTGCCATTGATACAGGGCTTTTCGTACCGGAAGTCGTCCTGTACACAGCCATTGCATCTATTGGCACGTTTTCAACGCCGAGCTATGAGCTGGGGCTGGCGAATAAAATGACGCGTCTTTTTATGCTCGTGGCTGTCGCTTTCTTCGGTCCGGTTGGATTTGTCGTTTCCATGATGCTCGTTTTTTTATACCTTGTTCGCCTAAAGCCGTTCGGAGCCCCGTATTTATGGCCGCTTATTCCTTTTGACGCTGCTTCTCTTTGGGCGATTTTGATCAGACGACAGGCACCGGAACAGACGGGAATCCCGGAAATTAACCGGATGGATTCTCACTGACCGGTGATTTTTCATATATTGAGCAGGGGGTGAATGTATGATATAGTACTTTTATTCTCATGCCGGGCAAACGGCATAACGATAATAGAACGGGGCGATTATACATATGCATAGATATGGAACAGCGGCTGTAAATGACCGCGGACATTTGGAAATTGGCGGTGTTGATGTGGTGGAAGCAGCCGCTCAGTTTGGCACGCCGCTTTATTTATATGACGTTGCACTTATTCGCGAGCGTGCGAGAGGATTTAAACGGACGTTTGACAAATTGGGTGTAACCGCGCAAGTGGCGTATGCAAGCAAAGCATTTGCATCGGTCGCCATGATGCAGCTGGCGGAGCAGGAAGAGCTTTCTCTTGATGTTGTTTCAGGAGGTGAATTGTACACGGCCCAAAAAGCGGGCTTTCCGGCAGAGCGTATTCATTTTCATGGAAATAATAAAAGTCGTGAAGAGCTTGAAATGGCGTTTGATGCGGGCATAGGCTGCATTGTGGTCGACAATTTTCATGAACTGAACATGATCGGGGAGATCAGTGAAGCGCGCAATCAGGTGATGAACATTTTGCTGCGTATTACACCAGGGATTGAAGCACACACACATGATTATATTTTAACCGGCCAGGAAGATTCAAAATTCGGCTTTGATTTAAATAATGGCCAAGCGGAAGAAGCGTTAACCATTGCGCTTAAAAAGCCGTTTATTCATGTGCTGGGTCTTCACTGCCATATCGGGTCGCAAATTTTTGAAACGACCGGTTTTGTCCTTGCTGCCGAGAAAATTATCGGCAAATTGGCAGATTGGCACAATCGACTGTCGTTCGAATCAGAAGTGCTGAATTTGGGCGGCGGTTTTGGCATTCGTTACACAGCTGAAGATGATCCGCTTGAACCCGCTGCATACGTTGAAGAAATTATTCGCAAAGTACAAAATGAAACGAAAAAATGCGGGCTCACGATGCCGGAAATCTGGATTGAGCCTGGTCGATCTCTTGTTGGCGATGCCGGTATTACCATTTATGAAACGGGATCGGTAAAGGATGTGCCGAATGTGCGCAAATATTTGGCTGTTGATGGCGGCATGAGTGATAACATCCGTCCGGCTTTATATGAAGCGAAATACGAAGCAGTACTGGCGAATCGGATGAACGATCCGATTGAAGAAACTGTTTCGATAGCTGGAAAATGCTGTGAATCTGGAGACATGCTTATTTGGGATTTGCCGCTTCCAAAAGCGGAAACCGGTGATCTGCTTGCTATGTTTTGTACTGGAGCATACGGCTATTCAATGGCTAATAATTATAACCGAATTCCACGTCCGCCGGTTGTATTTGCTGAAAAAGGCGAAGTGAAGCTGGTTATTCGCCGCGAAACATTTGATGATTTAATAAAATTAGACTTGCCGCTTGGGCTGCCGCAAACAAACTGACCGAGGACATGTAAAATGAAAAACAATATTATTTTACTTGTTATATTAACAGTGATGGCATTTGGATGGGGACTATATTACTGGATTTTTATTGTAAATTAAAGGAATGTTCTTGCGATTGTGCTTCGGATTTAGTAAGATAAGAAACGTGGCGATATTAAGCAGGTAAATCCTGCTAATTGAAGAGGGATTTTATATGCTGATTCGATATAAAAAGGCGTTTAAGAAAATTGCGATGGGCTTACTTTCCTATATGCCTCGCGAGAAAGAGCTGCGCACACTGAAAGAAACAATTGAGTGTTACGAATCAGGTGATAACAGACAGTTGTTTCTTTGGAAAGTGGACGAGGATCTTGTCGGAGTTATTGGTGTCGCCGTCAGCGAAACGAAAGCTGAAATTTTGCATATTGCGGTCAATCCGTCTTTCCGCGATGAAGGAATTGGAACGGAAATGATTGTGGCTGTGACAAAATTATTTTCGGACCGGACCGTTGCCCCAAATGAGGCAACGAACCGATTTTTCGAAAAATGTATGAAAGAAAGCCGGTAAAGGACGATTACATCGTCATCTTACCGGCTTTTTTTAATGCGATCGCCGCTGCACGGGCTTCTAACACGTCAGTGCGGTCACGCAGCAAATGTTTATCTGTTAAAAATCGTTCATTCAACTCCGGATGAAAGGTCTTGGCAAAATGCCTGAACTCTTTTTCAAGCCGTTCATCTGTGATGGGAATAGCAATCGGCTTGAATGGAGCACCGTTTTTCATCTTATCAGCCGCTTGCCGGATGGAGAACAAAAATTGTTCCGGATCAATGCCAAGCTGGATCAGTGCCTGCTCATTACGGCTAAAGCAGCGCAATGTTTTTTGCGCCATGCGAAGCGCTCCGGCCGTATTTCCACGCCGGTAATGATATAAAAAAACAGCGGACTGAATGAAGCCGACCCAAATGGAATCACGGGCGCCGTCTGTTTCCTTCCAATGTTCTTCTAACAGCTCGTGACATTCAAAATAATCACAGTCAATATGAAAGTGTGCCAAAAAGGCAAGATAAGGCACTGGATACGAATACATTCATTTTCCCCCAGTCAAGTGGTCGGATTAGTTTTAAGAGTATCATGTTTTGGCCATATTCTCAACTATAAACGCTGAAAGAACACGTGAAATAGACTATACTTGATGGGATGCTAAAAATGTAATAAGTACAGGAGAGCGAATGATGGAATATAAAGTGAAAATTGATTCGTTTGAAGGACCGCTTGATTTGCTGCTTCATTTAATTCAGCAGCTTGAAATAGACATATACGATATTCCTGCAGCGGAAATTACGAATCAATACTTATCATATGTGAACACGATGCAGCAGCTTGAGCTTGATGTAGCGAGCGAATACCTCGTCATGGCTGCAACATTAATTGCGATGAAAAGCCGTTCGCTTTTGCCGGATCACTCGTCAGAAGAAGAGGACTATATGGACGAAGAAGATCCGAGAGATGAATTGGCCCGCCGATTAATAGAATATAAAAAATATAAAGAAGCAGCTGGCAGGCTGCATGAGTTAGAAGAAGAACGGACAAAGCTTTTTTCAAGGCCGCCTGCAGACCAGCTTTTTTCATCAAACGCAGAAGGACCGCTGAATGTGTCGATTTTCGATATGCTTGGTGCATTTCAAAAAATGACACGTCGTAAAAAATTGGCGGTGCCGCCAAAAGCGACCGTCCGGCGGGAAGAACTGTCGGTGGAAAAAAGAATGAAGATACTCAAAGAAAAATTATGGGCTTCTAAAGAGCCAATCCGGTTTGATGACTTGTTTGATTCAAATGAACGGAATGAACTCGTTGTCAGTTTTCTGGCTATTTTAGAATTAATGAAGCAAAACGAGATTGTGGTCTCGCAAAAAGGGAATTTTGCCGATCTATATGTGACGGCTGGAGGAAACGAAACATGAAAAATGAAAGCATTATTGAAAGCCTGCTTTTTGCAGCGGGAGACGAAGGACTGACTGCTGGCCAAATGGCGGCTGTTCTTAATATTCAAATAGACGAACTAACAAAGATTCTCCAGTCGATGGCGGACTCACTTATACAGGATGAAGTAAGAGGCATCATGATTACATCATTTGGAGATGAATACCGGATGATGACGAAAAAAGAAAATGCAGCATATATTCAGCAGCTCGCTGAAAAGCCATCACCAAAAACACTGTCCCAAGCCGCTTTAGAAACACTGGCAATCATTGCGTACAACCAGCCGGTTACACGTATTGAAGTAGAAGATATCCGCGGAGTCAAGACTGACAGGCCGATTGCGACACTGTGCGCGCGCGGACTCATTGAAGAAGCGGGCCGTGCAGATGCCCCAGGCCGGCCGATTTTATATGCCACAACGACTGAATTTCTGGATGCCTTTCAGTTGAAAAGCATTACCGATTTGCCGCCGTTGGAAGAAGGCGACATTCCTATGCCGCAAGAAGCGGATCTGTTTTTCGGCCGATTTGAAGAAGCGCTCGACGAATAGTCATGCTCGTCTTTCTTTTTTCATATAGTAGTGAAAAAGGAGAGGAGCGGGCCCATGAAGAAACGAAAGCTGTTCGCTTTCATGCTGCTCCTGGGGCTGGTCATGATGCCATCGGTCATAAGAGCGGAACTGTCTCTTTCAGCTCAAAATGCGGTATTAATGGATATGGAAAGCGGGCGGGTTTTGGTCCAAAAAGATGCACATGTACGTCGTCCGATCGCCAGCATTACAAAAATCATGACGGCGCTGCTTGCCGTTGAATCCGGCCAGCTCAAAGAAACAGTTTCAATTAGTGATCGTGCCCGTCAAGTAGAAGGCTCTAGTATTTATATGGAAAAAGGGGACAAGCTGACGCTTGAAGAGCTTGTTTATGGATTAATGCTTCGCTCAGGAAACGATGCGGCTACGGCAATTAGCGAATATGTTGGGGGGTCAACCGAGGAGTTCGTCGTTTTGATGAATGAAAAAGCAAAAAAACTCGGCATGCGCAACACGTCATTTATGAATCCGCATGGCCTCGATGACCCTGCCCATTATTCAACTGCCTACGATATGGCCCTTTTAACAGCAGCGGCGATGAAAAATGAAACATATAGAAAAATTGTTTCGACCAGCGTATATAAAACAAAAAGCAAGCCGGTTCGTGTATGGGAAAATAAGCATCGGCTCGTCCGGAACGGAGGCATCATCACGGGCGGAAAAACTGGTTTCACAAAAATATCGGGCCGTACGCTTGTGACAACGGCTAAAGAAAACAGTATGGGAGTAGTCGCAGTGACGTTGAATGCACCAAATGACTGGCTGGATCATACTTCTCTTTTTGACTATGCCTTTTCTTCTTATAAACAAACAGTCATCGTCGGAAAAACGCCGTTTTCAGTACCGGGGGAAGCCGAATCCTTTTATGCAAAAAAACAGGTCCGTTATCCGATGACCTCTGAGGAAAAAAAATCGGCTTATCTTCGGATTGTACTCAGTTCTAATAAAAAAGGAACGGCTGAATTGTGGATCGGAACAGAAAAAAAAGCGTCCACCCCCGTTTATCGAACGAAAAGCAGCCCGCCATCTTTTTGGACAAAAATCAAAAAGGAGCTGATCGTATGGTAAGCGCGGCGTTTGCTTTTTTAATGCTGAGCGGTTTTCTTTTTGCGGCTGTAAACGGAACGATGGCGGACGTCAACGAGGCTCTTTTTCAGTCAATGGGGCAGTCCATTGAATTGGCGCTTTCACTCGCGGGCATTCTCCTGTTTTGGACCGGTGTAATGAATACAGCGGAAAAGGCAGGAATGGTCAAAACACTGGCAAATACTGTTCAGCCGCTGCTTGGACGGCTTTTTCCAGAAATACCGGATGGACACCCGGTATTTGGCTATATTGCATCAAACATGGCGGCTAATTTTTTCGGACTTGGCAATGCGGCCACGCCAATCGGCCTGAAAACGATGCGGGAGCTGAAAAAGCTAAACGGGGATCAAGATACAGCGAGCCGCTCGATGGTGACCTTTCTCGCGCTGAATACAGCAGCGGTCACACTGATTCCGACAACCGTCATTGCGATTAGTTTAAAGCATGGGGCATCAAACCCGACAGATATTATTTTGCCGGCGCTATTTGCGACAGTTATGTCTTTCTGTTTTGCCATTCTTCTTGACCGCTATTACGCGCATAAAAGGAGACGGTAATGGCAGTCTGGCTTATGCCGGTTATCATTGCTGCTGTTATCGGAATTGGGCTTTACAAAAAAGTGAACATCTATGAAACGCTGACAGATGGAGCGAAAGAAGGTATGTACACGTGGATCGCAATCGTGCCGCACCTTGTCATCATGATGGCAGCGGTCGCTGTCTTTCGTGCATCAGGGGCTGCTGGAGAGCTTGCATCATGGATGGCACCATTCCTGTCACTGTTTGGTATTCCAGCGGAGGTGGTGCCGCTTGCGTTAATCCGGCCGATTTCCGGATCAGCGACGCTGGCGATGCTGGATCAATTAATGCAAGAGCACGGCGCAGATTCGTATATTGCGAAACTTGCCGCTATTATGCAGGGCAGTACAGATACGACGCTTTATGTTCTCGCTGTTTACTTTGGCGCAGCCGGCATTAAAAAAACCGGAGATGCACTGAAGATCGGCTTGATGGCTGATGCAGCGGCATTTCTCTTTTCCATCATCGCAGCATCCTGGCTTTTATAGCCAGGTTTTTTTATGCTTGTCCAGCTTCAGGCGGCTGTGGGACGCTTATTAAGTTTTCTTTTCCTTTTTCGATATTTGTGCCATAATGCTTAATGGACGAAAAGACAACTATAGAGGTGAAATAGATGGAACGATTGCAAAAAGTGATCGCGCAGGCGGGAATCGCGTCGCGCAGAAAAGCAGAACAGCTTATTGAGGAAGGAAAAGTCACTGTTAATGGCAAGAGAATTACGGAACTAGGAACGAAAGTAGGGTTAAATGATGATGTTCGGGTAGAAGGGGTGCCGCTTGAACGGGAACGGAAAGTGTATTATTTGTTTTACAAGCCGCGTGGGGTCATTTCAGCTGTAACCGATGATAAAGGAAGAAAAACAGTCGTTGACTTTTTCCCGGAAGTGCAAGAGCGTATTTTTCCGGTCGGACGGCTTGATTATGATACATCAGGTCTTCTTCTGTTAACAAATGACGGTGAATTTGCCAACTTAATGACGCACCCGCGCTATGGAATGGAGAAAACGTATATTGCCAAAACAGAAGGCATCGTGCAGCGTCATTTGCTAAAACGGCTTATGTCCGGATTGAAGCTTGAGGACGGCATGACTGCTCCGGCTAAAGTAAAAGAACTGTCGATTGATCGAAGTAAAAATCGTTCGCTGCTTGAAATTACGATTCACGAAGGACGCAACAGGCAAGTGCGCCGTATGTTTGAAGCAATCGGACATCCGGTGCAAAAGCTGCGCCGCGACCGGTTTGCCCATTTAACGCTGCACGGCTTAAACGCAGGCGATTATCGTGAATTGACAGCGCATGAAATTAAGCAGCTGCGTACGTTCGCGGAAACAGGTGCTCTCCGCTAAGTCATAAAACTGTCACATTAAAGACGGGGGCGGTTTTCTTTAAAAGTGAGAAGTAATGATATAATGTACGTAGTTTTTACACATGCCTGTGTGATTTGTGCGGGCTTGGAGGCTGACAGATGGACAAAAAGAAAAAACGGCTTTATATGCGGACAGCTATTTTGGCAGTGCTGGCCGGACTTGTTGTTTATGCCCTGTATACGAATGTAACAAAAGAATCCCGCGGCAATTTAGCGGCGGGGGAAAAAGCCCCTGATTTCGTGCTGACTGATTTAAATGGTGAAACACATCAGCTTTCCGACTACGAAGGAAAAGGTGTCTTTTTAAATTTCTGGGGCACATGGTGTGAACCGTGCAAAGAAGAAATGCCGCATATGGAAAAGCTGGCAAAAGAGTATGAAGGCCAGGTGGAAATTTTGGCCGTTAATGTAGGTGAGTCAAATTTTCAAGTGAATAATTTTGCAAAACAGTACGGCCTGACGTTCCCGATTGCCATTGATTCGGGAAAAGAAGTGATGGATACGTACGGGGTTGATCCGCTTCCGACAACCTTTATGATTAAGCCGGATGGGACCATTGATCAAATTGTGATCGGCGGCTTAATTCAAGAAGAGCAGGTCCGAGCGTTGTTCGAACGGGTAAAACCATCATCGTAAAGGGAGTTTTCGTATGGGGAAAGTGAAGTGCGAATGCGGCCATGTAAATCCGAACGGCACGATTTTATGTGAATCGTGCGGGCGGGCGCTGACGGAAAAAGCAAAACAAGAGAAGCTCGTCGATATGCGCTATGAAGGAAGTGCGCGCCGCTCGCAAACGTACAACAAAACGATCATTGATAAAGTATGGAATTTCTTTTCATCGGTGAAAGTAGGCATTTGGATTATTGTTCTTTTGCTCGTTGCCGCATCATTCGGTACGATTTTGCCGCAAGAATTTTACATTCCATCCAATATGCCGGCTGAAACGTATTACGAAGATGTATACGGCGTATTCGGTAAAATCTATTACATGATCGGCTTTCATGACTTGTATAACTCGATCTGGTTCAGCGCGCTGATTGCGGCACTTGGTGTGTCGCTCGTGATCGCAAGCCTAGACCGGGTTATTCCATTGTACCGCGCGCTGAAAAACCAGCGTGTCGACCGGCATGAAACGTTTATGAAGAAGCAGCGGCTTTTTGCGGAGCAGGAAGGTGTATTGCAGCGGGGAGAAATGGAAAAAGTACGGACAGAACTAATGAAAAAAAGATATAAAATCCGTGAAGAAAATGGCTCGCTTTTGGCGGAAAAAAACCGTTTTTCAAGATGGGGCCCGTATGTAAATCACGTCGGATTAATTATCTTTTTGTTTGGGGCGCTGCTTCGTTCTGTTCCAGGCATGTACATAGATGAGCTGCTTTGGATTCGCGAAGGAGAAACGCTTCAAGTGCCGGGTACAGACGGCGCATATTACGTGAAAAACAATGGGTTCACTTTAGAGAATTATGAAGAAGGCGAAGATCCAGAAGTATTTGACGAAGCGATTGACCGGGTGGGAACGGTGGCTAAAAACTACCAGACCGATGCGGTATTGTATCGGGATGCAAACAATGAACTTCCTGGTGCTGATCCGGAACTGACAGAAGTACAGACGGAGTCGATTCAGGTAAACCAGCCGATGAAATTTGACAGCTTTGCGGTTTACCAGACAAGCTTCCGCCAGGATGAAATGAAAGCGATGCATTTTGCGCTGACAAATAAAGAAACAGGTGAAGAGTTTGGTGGAATTGTGGTCGATTTATTTGACCAACAGGAGTCCTATGATCTTGGCAGCGGCTACAAAGTAGAGCTTCGTGGCTATTATCCGGATTTTGACGGGTTTAGCGAATCAGGCGAACCGACATCAAAATCACCACTGCCAAACAACCCGGCGTTTCTCTTTAATATGATCACGCCGGAAACACCGGACGGGGAAGTGAGCTTCGCCCAAATTCGCAACACGATGGAACCGCTTGGTGAAAACGAATATAAAATGGCGTTTAAAAACTTGGAAACCCGTGATGTATCCGCCTTAACAATCCGGAAAGATTTAACGCTTCCAATTTTAGCGCTCGGCGGCATTATTTTTATGATTGGCGTTATTCAAGGGGCATACTGGAATCACCGGCGTCTTTGGATTCGGGAAAAAGAAGGGCATATTTACGTGGCCGGTCATACAAACAAAAACTGGCACGGCTTAAAACGGGAAATTCACTCTGTTCTGAACGGCACGGCAATTCCGGAGCCAGAGGACAGACAAAAGGATTAAGGGGGCACATGCTCAATGTCAGATTTAGCAGGCGTTAGCAGTACGCTGCTCTATGCAGCTTTTCTTTTATATTTAGTGGCAACGTTCCTTTTTGGCGGTTCCATCCGCCAAAAAGGGCTGCGTGATGGGGAAGGGCTGAACCGCTGGGGCAGGCTCGGCATTACCGTGACCATTGTTGGATTTGCGGCGCAGCTTGGCTACTTTTTTACACGCTGGGCGGCAGCGGGCCATGCACCGGTCAGTAACTTGTTTGAATTTACAACCTTTTTTGGCATGATGATTGTCGGCGCGTTTATTTTAATTTTCTTTATTTATAAAACGGTGGTGCTCGGTTTGTTTGCTTTGCCGATCGCGATTATTATTATTGCGTATGCGAGCATGTTTCCTAGTGAAATCAGTCCGCTTATTCCGGCTCTTCAAAGTGACTGGCTGCACATTCATGTGACGACAGCGGCAGCCGGACAGGGGATATTAGCGATTAGTTTTATTGCCGGCATCATTTATTTAGTCAAAAATATTGATCAATCGGTCAGTACGAAAAAAACAAAATGGCTTGAAGCGGTTATGTTTTTTATTGTATCAGTTGTTGCATTTATTTTGATTACGAGTGGTTTTGCGCTGGCGGACTATAAAGCTGAGTTTGAGTACGTCAATAAAGAAGATGTAGCTGCACAGCAGGAATTCACATTACCGGCACTTGTAGGGCCGAACGAAGGTACACTTTTGACGGAAGGTAAAATGGAGCCGCTTGCTGATATGCCTGCATTTATTAATGCGAAAAAGCTGAATACCGTATTGTGGTCACTTGCCGGCGGCGTGATTTTATACGGACTGATTCGATTAGTTACGAGAAAACGAGTCGCAGCGCTGTTACAGCCGCTCGTTCAGAATGTCAGCTCGGACCTTCTTGATGAAATCAGCTATCGCTCTGTGTTAATCGGTTTTCCAGTCTTTACGCTTGGAGCGCTTATTTTCGCTATGATTTGGGCGCAGATCGCGTGGACACGCTTCTGGGGCTGGGACCCGAAAGAAGTATGGGCGCTCATTACGTTTTTGTTTTACGCAGCCTTTTTGCATTTGCGCCTGTCAAAAGGATGGCACGGTGAAAGATCTGCCTGGCTGGCTGTTATAGGGTTCGGTATTATTATGTTCAACCTTGTTGCGGTTAACCTTGTTATTGCAGGTTTACATTCATACGCATAAGAAATTAACTCCCCGTCTTTGGCGGGGGGGCTTTTTTTGTATTATAATAGTACATATTGTCGTATTGGGAGGGAATGTTTTTGGAAAAAGAATTGAGCATTTTAGTGGTTGATGATGAAGAACGTATTCGCCGGTTGTTGCGGATGTACCTTGAACGTGAGAATTATGTGATTGACGAGGCCGCGGATGGTGAAGAAGCCCTTGAAAAAGCACTCGAAAATGAATATGACTGTATTTTGCTCGATTTAATGATGCCGGGCAAAGATGGCATTGAAGTATGCCGGGAGCTTCGGGTAACGAAAGCGACACCGGTCATTATGCTGACGGCAAAAGGCGAAGAAGCAAACCGGGTACAGGGCTTTGAAGTCGGCACCGATGATTATATCGTCAAGCCGTTTAGTCCGCGAGAAGTCGTGCTGCGGGTTAAAGCGCTTTTAAGGCGATCTTCGCCGACAACGTATTTACATACGGATACAAAGTCAAAAGATTTAATTGTGTACAATCATTTGACGATCGATAATGATGCTCATCGGGTAACGGCAGATGGGGAAGAAGTTAATTTGACACCGAAAGAATATGAGCTTCTTTATTTTCTTGCGAAAGCGCCGGACAAAGTGTTTGACCGGGAGCATTTGCTGAAAGAAGTGTGGCATTATGAATTTTTCGGTGATTTGAGAACCGTTGACACGCATGTGAAGCGGCTGCGGGAAAAACTGAACAAAGTGTCTGAGGAAGCAGCGAAAATGATTGTAACGGTTTGGGGTGTCGGCTACAAGTTTGAGGTCGGGAATGAATGAAAATATGGAGAAGTGTTGTCGGGAAGCTATGGATTACAATCCTGCTTCTCGTTTCCTTTGTGCTGGCCTTTTTAACGATATTATTATTGGAGTTTTTCGAGAACTACCACATTTTACAAGTGGAACAGCAGCTTGAAAATACAGCCGAAAAAATTGCTGCGGTCATTGAAGACCATGAAAATGAACAAACAGGACTTGAAGTTGCCTGGGAGCTGGTGGACGACCCGGCGCACATTTTGATCGCTGAAAATGAGCAGGTGTTTCATTTTTCTCCTTTGGAAACAAATGATTCCAAAATTATCCAAGAAACCATTACAACTGATCCGAAGCTGTCCGCTGTTTTTGACAATCAAAAGAAAGTAGAAGCAGAGATCAATATAGGGAGCGAAACAGATACAGACAGCCGGTATGAAAATTCGTTTATTGTCGGAGTTCCGTTTCAGTTAAACAACGGCGAGAATGGCGCTGTCTTTATTTATCAGTCACTTGAAGTCATGAAAGAAACAACGGAGCAGACAACGAAACTGATCTTAATTGCTGCCGGAATTGCCATTATTTTAACGACGATTTTTGCGTTTTTCCTTTCAACGCGTGTAACAGCACCGCTCCGTAAAATGCGGGAAGCCGCCACCGAATTATCGCAAGGGAACTTTGATACGAAAGTGCCGATTTTAACCCATGATGAGATTGGTGCGCTGGCGACATCATTCAACCGGATGGCGTACCAGCTAAAAGGGAATATTCATGCACTGAATCAGGAAAAAGAACAGCTGTCTAGCATTTTAAGCTCAATGGCAGATGGAGTCATTACGCTGGACCAGGATGGGGATGTTTTGATTACAAATCCGCCGGCGCGGCAATTTTTACATGACTGGAATTTCGAAAAAAAGACGAACGGTGCGAAAAAAGAAACGCCGACGCTTTTGCAGGATTTGTTTAAAGAAGCGGTCAAAACGGAAACAGAGCAAGAAGGCGAATTGACGATGCAGGGGCGTTCATACGTCATCATTGTCAGCCCGCTTTATAACGCAGATTCTGTCCGGGGTGCGGTCACCGTTGTCCGTGACATGACGGAAGAGCGGAGGCTTGATAAATTGCGGGAAGACTTCATCGCCAATGTCTCACATGAACTGCGGACACCTATTTCGATGATGCAGGGCTACAGTGAAGCGATTGTGGACGACATCGCGGCAACGGAGGAAGAAAAGCGTGAAATCGCACAGATTATCCATGAAGAGTCGTTACGAATGGGCCGTCTTGTTAATGAATTACTTGACCTTGCCCGGATACAGGCTGGCCATATTACATTAAACAAAGCGGATACGGCCCTTGATCCATTTTTACAGCGTGTGACCAATAAATTTCAAGGGCTTGCCAAAGAAAAAAACATTTTTCTTTCCGCAGAAATGGACCATAGTGAAACGGTTGCAGCCATCGATGAAGACCGAATTGAACAAGTGCTGACGAATTTGATTGATAATGCACTCCGCCATACACCGGAAAATGGGCATGTGACAGTTGTTCATGAAGTGAAAGATGATTTTCATCTAATTCAGGTTGAAGATTCAGGAGCGGGCATTCCGGAAGATGACTTGCCATTTGTCTTTGAACGATTTTATAAAGCGGATAAAGCAAGGACACGAGGAAGGGCTGGAACAGGGCTCGGTTTGTCCATTGCTAAAAATATTGTTCATGCACACGGCGGAACAATTAAAGTACAAAGCCGATTAGGGCACGGCACGGTCTTTTTCTTTACGCTGCCAAGGCGGCAGGCTTGACAATTTTATTTCGCCTTTGAGATAATAAAAGTCAAATTAAATCATTTCATCTTCGGGGCGTGGTGAAATTCCCGACCGGCGGTAATGGACATGGTCCTTGAGCCCGCGAGCCGATAAGGCAGGATCCGGTGTGATTCCGGAGCCGACAGTATAGTCTGGATGGGAGAAGATGAAGGTATGCCTGCGTTCAAAAAGCAACGTCTGAACGTTTGTTTATGCATGACTTTTCTCCCCTTAAGCTGTCGCTTAAGGGGAATTTGCTTTTTTGGACTGCGGGTGCCTTCCTTCTGAAGAGATGGATGAAAAAGAAGGAGTATGACAAATGAAAAAGAACAACGTACGTGTACTAACTGCAGTCGGGCTGCTATCAACGCTTTCCTACTTGTTGATGCTGCTCAATTTTCCGATTCCGCCGTTTCCAGGCTTTTTAATGATTGACTTCAGTGATGTGCCAGCGCTGATTGCGGCCATCGTGTTCGGACCGGTTGCGGGCATTACGGTAGAATTTTTGAAAAATGTGATTAATTTTATTATGACAGGCAGTCCGACCGGCGTTCCTGTTGGGCATTTGGCCAATTTTGCGGCTGGTGTAACGTTTATTCTGCCTGTTTATTACGTATATAAACGCTTTGAATCGAAAAAAGCGATGCCGTTTGCAATTTTGGCCGGTGTTGTTTCAATGTCGGCTATCATGAGCGTACTAAACTACTTTATTATTTTACCGGCATACACGCTATTTCTGGGCTCTCCAGCAATGAGCGGTGCGGAAATGCGCCAAATGATTGTAGCGGGTATTTTGCCGTTTAATCTCGTCAAAGGCGCCATTGTGGGGATTGTGTTTTACATGATTTTCGTGCGCCTCTACAGCTGGACGAAAAAGCTTGCTGCTGCATAAACAGAAAAAACCGGCCTCCAATCAGGAGGCCGGTTTTTTTTCTATTCGAATTTTAAGGCGTCGCCGTCAAACGGTTCATCCGCAATTTTGATCGAATCAGTCGGGCAGCCTTCAAATGCATCCTGCATGTCTTCTTCAAGTACATCCGGAACAGCAGCTGTGCCTTCATTCTCGTCTAAAATAACGAACGCAATGCCTTCATCATCATAATCATAAATATCAGGGGCTGCAGCGCCACAGGCGCCACAAGCGATACATGTGTCTTTATCGACAATCGTATATTTCGCCAAGATTTAAACCTCCTATAAAATCAGTCAGTAAGCGTAGTTGAAAACACTTCTATTGTTCATTCTAAGTCCGATTAATTTACTTTTCAATAAAAAACTTCCCTCTTCTTGAATGAAAGAGCTTTCATTGTGATATAAATAAAAAATAAGGACAAGAACGCATGTTTTGTGATACACTATCGCTGTAAAAGAAGGGTAGGATGCATGTGCGATGTCTTGACGCCGTGATACTCAATATGTTGAAAGAAGTTGAGGGGGAACGAACCGCTTCGTCTGTCTTTCATTTATTGAAAGGAAAAAAATCCGCTCAGACGATTCAGGATGCCCATTTATATAAGCTGGCCAAATGGTTTCAAACAGCGCCTTTTCTTAAGGTGGATACATTTGATCGACTCATTCAACAATTGCTGGAAACAGGCTGCGTAAAAGGAGAACGACAGCGTTTATTTGTGACGGATAAAGGAATAGATAAAATGGCTGGTGTGTTTCAGCATACTGGATATTTTCCGTTTTTATCAGGCTGGAAGCTGGCTGGCACTGCACCGATTTTTTTCAGCCGGCTGCAGCTCATTGTTCAAGTGGTCTCACACCTTGCTTATTCAGATCGGACCTATTACCCGATCACCCGTGACGAGCGGGTGCAGCATTGGGTAAAACAATTTATAAAAGAAAACCCGTTTGAAAAAAGGGCACTTGCAGATCAGCTGAACAGGGAACTCTCTCACGTGCTTGAGCAGCAGCCAGAACAGCCCGATTGTCTGCTGCTTCGCTTTTCTGGTCACGGCCAAACAGGCAGGACCGCATGGCAGACAGCCGAAATGCTCAATATGGAAACAACGGAATATTGGTTTCGGTTTTTACACAGCCTGCACGCCGTCGTTCAAATGGCAAAGAAGGATGACGGACAGCTTCCGCTTTTAAGCCGGCTTTTAAATGGAATTACCGTTTCTGTTCCGCTGACCGAATCTGCCCGAAAAACGGCCGATTATTTACATAAAGGAATGACAATTGAACAAATTGCCAGCGTAAGGCGTTTAAAACAGGCAACGATTGAAGACCATGTTGTGGAGCTGGCGCTTAATGATCCGCTTTTTTCTATCAGACCTTTTGTTGATGAACAAAAAGAAGCGGCTGTAATAAAAGCCGGGGGAACAAGCACGGCGCGCCAGTTAAAGCCTCTCAAAGATCAACTGCCGGATCATTCTTATTTTCAAATTCGGCTTGTTTTAGCAAAAGAAAGCAGGGATTGAGATGACCATCGATGAACATCTTCATCATACATTTGGCTTTTCGTCTTTTCGTCCTGGTCAGCGTGAAACGATCGAGTCACTTTTAAGCGGACAGCATACACTCAGTATGCTGCCGACCGGGATGGGAAAATCACTTTGCTATCAGCTCCCGGGTTTTATGTTAGACGGTGCCGTCTTGATTGTGTCCCCGCTCCTGTCGCTTATGCAGGACCAGGTGGAACAGCTGAAAATAAAAGGTGAAAAAAGAGTCATCGCTTTAAATTCTTTTTTGCAATATGAAGAAAAACATGCGGCGCTGTCGCAGCTTGAACAATACAAATTTATTTTTTTATCACCGGAGATGCTGCAGCTGCCCTATGTGATAAAGGCACTGGGCACACGTTCCATCGCGTTGTTTGTCGTCGATGAAGCACATTGCATTTCTCAATGGGGGTATGACTTTCGCCCGGATTACGGCCTGCTCGGCAAAGTAAGGAAAGAGCTTGGCAATCCATTGACGCTCGCATTAACAGCAACAGCCGATAAAAAAGTGCGCTCTGATATCCGTGAAAAGCTTTGTTTAAATGACGTTTCAGAATGGGTCTTTTCTGTAAACCGGCCTAATATCGCGGTTGATATTGAAGTGGTTCAAGAGCCGCTTGAAAAACAAAAACGCCTGCAAGAGATTGTTCACTTTTTGCAAAAACCCGGTATCATTTATTTCTCGGGGAGAAAATCGGCAGAAGAAGCAGCGATGTATTTGAAACAGCACGGAATCAGTCGCACCGCTTTTTATCATGGCGGGATGGATGCGGGGGACCGACTGCTAATCCAGCATCAATTTTTAAACAGCGATCTTGATGTCGTCTGCGCCACGAGCGCATTTGGCATGGGAATCAATAAAGAAAACGTTCGATTTGTCATTCATTATCAGATGCCGTCACAAATGGAAGCGTATTTGCAGGAGATTGGTCGTGCAGGCCGTGATGGCAAGCCGGCTATTTCTATTCTGCTGTACGTGCCGGGAGATGAAAAACTGCATGAGTTTATTGCGGAATCCGAATTTCCGGATGAAGAACAAATTCGCCAGGTTACTGAATATGGCCTTCATCCACGTGATGTGCAGCCGCCGCTCTCCGAAACACAGGAACGGTTTTTGGTCCATTACGCAAAAGCGGCAGATGAACACCACGAACCGAGAGCAGCATTTATCAAACAGGTTCGAACGATGCTTTTAGACAAAAAAGCGGAAAAACGATTTCAAATGAAGCGGTGGATTGAATCAGACAGCTGCCGCCGTGCGGCTTATATGCAATTTTTCGACGAGCCGCCGCCTAGTCAGCCCAATTGCTGCGATCGCTGCGGTCTTGACCGGATACTGTATAAGGAAAGTCGGCAGATTGAGGAAGAATTCGATCAGCCAGATTGGCGTGAGCGGCTAAATCGTCTTTTGCCGGGATATTGACCTATTACCCTATTTGAACATGTGGGGTATAATAATAAGTAATTTCTTTTTACGATGACAATGGGAGGAATGATGATGAAAGACCCTTATCGTGAAATAGCTGAACAGCACAAACAGCCGCTTGAAAAAATAAAAGAACCTATTTTGGCAGAAGGTGAAACGCTGCAGCGGCCTGTTAAAGAAAAAACAGAAAAAAAACGTCATTACCCGCTGATCACTGCACTGCTTGTCTTTTTTATCGCTTCACCTTTTTTAGCGATTTATGCGTTTAAAGAAGAAAAGCCGGTGGTCAACCAAATTGTGAATGAACAGCCGGATACTGTGCAGGATGAAGCGGCTCAGCAAGAATAGTAAACGACGGATAGGGATGAAAAAGAATTTATGTGGAAGCAATTGATCTTAGCTGCGTCTCCATTGGTGGCAGCCGGTTTATATATGTGGAAAGAAGCATTTCGAAATGAAGTAAAAGAAACGGTTTTAGCTGATCATCGATTTCCGGAAAAAGCGCCGCTTGCGCTTTTTTTTATTTCCGATATTCATCGAAGACTCATTCATCCATCGATTATAACAAGTGCTGCCGGCCGGGCTGACGCTGTCATTATTGGCGGTGATTTGTGCGAAGGCGGAGTGAATAGCCGGCGTATTCGAGAAAACATCAAGCGTCTGTCATCCATCGCTCCCGTCTATTTTGTTCCAGGCAACAACGATTATGAAGTGGAATTTGAGCAGTTGGCGGTGATTTTTTCGGAATGGAACGTGACTGTTTTGAAAAATAATTCGGTTTCGCTGACGGATAATGTGTACTTGCTTGGAACAGATGACTTAAGCAAAGGAAAAAGCGATAAATCCTCCCTTTTTCACAGTGTCCCTTCCAATGTGTATAAAATTATTGCCAGTCACAATCCGGCTTTTATCCGGACCATTCAGCCGGAAGACCGGGTGGCGATTTTGTTGAGCGGGCACACACACGGCGGACAAATTCGTTTTGGGCGCTTTGGAATGTATGAAAAAGGGTGTTGGAAAACAGTGAACGGGATTCATGCGCTTGTGTCAAACGGATATGGAACAACAGGCATCCCGTTCCGGCTGGGCGCGCGGGCGGAAACGCACCTGATTACACTTTGCCAGCCGGAGCAGACGATCTAAATTTTACGCGGAACAAGCTGACTTGTATAATAACTGTACAACCTATCCGTGAAAGGAAAGAGCTTTATGACTGAAGGGAAATACAATATTAAAGCGGTATCAACGCTTACGGGTATTCAGCCGGGCACACTCCGAGCTTGGGAACGGCGTTACAACATACTGGAACCCGTCCGTAACGAAGCAGGCCACCGCCTCTACACTGATGAACATATCCGCAAGCTGAAATGGCTTTCAGAAAAAGTTCATCAGGGCTTTACAATCAGCCAGGCAGCGTCACTTCTTGCCCAGCATGATGATGCGCCTGATTATTATTTGCCGAATGCTGAGTCAAACCAGCATGAAGCGCTGGCGGAAGAACTGCTTCAGGCGCTGCTTCGTTTCGATGAAGTAAAAGCACAAGAATTGATTAATAAAGCATTTGCTCTTTATACAATTGATAATGTAACGATCAATATTTTAGCGGCGCTGCTCGTACGGATCGGAACGCTTTGGGAAGGTGGCGAGATTACGACCGCCCACGAACACTTTGCGACGTCTATTTTGCGCTCACGCATCGGGATGGTTATGCATTCATTTCCGCATAATGGTGTGCTGCCGAAAGTAATCGCGGTTTGTGGACCAGATGAATGGCATGAGCTTGGCCTGCTCATTTTTACGCTGTTTGTCAGACGTCTCGGCTATGAAGTGGTGTACTTAGGGGCAAGTTTAAAAGAAGGCGATATTTTTACAGTCACAGAAACGGTGAGACCGAAGTTTTTATTTTTTTCCTGTACGCTTCGCCAAAACTTAGAGCCAGCCTTGCAATTGGCAGATGAGATAAAAGAGAAGCATCCGGAAATTGACATCGGGATCGGAGGCGCAGCGATGACCGGACTGATTCCGGAACGCGCAGCACAATATGTGGTCGGCAGCAGCCAAAATGAATGGAATGTGTGGATGAGCAGCAGGTTGTAAGCGGCGGAATTGAAATGTCCGGGCTTTTTTTCTACAATAGACAGTGCAGAGAAAAGGAACGGGAGCGGATGAAATGAAAACGGAAGAATGTATTATTGTCGGCGGCGGGCCGTGCGGACTTGCGGCTGCCATTGCGTTAAAAGAAATCGGCAAAAATCCGCTTGTAATTGAAAAAGGCAACGTTGTTAATGCGATTTACGGCTACCCAACCCACCAAACATTTTTCAGCTCAAGCGAAAAGCTGGCGATTGGTGAAGTCCCGTTTATTATTGAAGAACGAAAGCCTCATCGGAATCAGGCACTTGTGTATTACCGGGAAGTTGTCAAGCTGAAAGGGCTCCGTATCAATCGGTTCGAACAAGTTGAACAGGTCCAAAAGCAGGAAAGTGGACTTTTTCATGTTCATACGTCGAAAGATTCGTATGAAACGCCGTATGTCGTCATTGCAACTGGTTATTATGATCATCCAAACTATATGAATATTCCAGGTGAAGAAATGGATCATGTCTTTCATTATTTTAAAGAAGCGCATCCGTTTTTTGATACCAATACTGTTGTCATTGGCGGGAAAAATTCATCTGTTGACGCAGCGCTTGAGCTGCATAAAGCGGGGGCGCGGGTGACGGTGATCTATCGAGGAAGCGAGTACTCACCTAGTGTGAAGCCATGGATATTGCCTGAATTTGAGGCGCTTGTCCGGAATGGTGAAGTCAACATGATTTTTAACGCGGAAGCGGAGAAAATTGACAAAGGATCGTTTACGTATAAAGTCGATGGGAAAGAGCAGACAATCGATAACGATTTTGTGTTTGCGATGACCGGTTATCATCCGGACCATGCGTTTTTGAAGAAAATGGGTGTAGGCATTGACCCTGAAACAGGGCGGCCCGTCCACGCTGAACAAACGAAAGAAACAAATGTGGAAAATATTTTTATTGCCGGTGTCATTGCAGCAGGCAATAACGCGAATGAAATTTTTATTGAAAATGGCCGTTTCCACGGAAGTGAAATTGCGGCTGCGATTGAAAAAAGAGAAAAAGGCGGGGCATAATGCTCCGCTTTTTCTCACGGGAAAATTCGGTTAAGGTTTTTTCCGTGACCGGCTGACAGAGCTGCCAGTAGCTTTAAGCGCGCTTTCTGGCCGTTTAATTCACCTGCAAAAAGGGCCCCGGCTTTTTTTAATGCCGCCCCGCCTCCTTCATATGCATAGACCGGCTGCAAGATGCCGCTGCCGCATCTTGAGGCGATGATAACCGGAACACCGAATTGAATAAGGGAAGCGAGGGCCTTGGCCGCATCAGGCGGTACATTGCCCTGCCCCATCGCTTCAATGACCACACCGTCACAGGATATAAGTTGGTTGATTAAAAAGGCATCCATGCCGGCATATGCTTTTAAAATGGGGATGTGATAATCAACTCGCTGTATATCGAACCTATCGGTTTTGAATGGAGTAAAGAAAAAGTGAGGACCTGTTTTTAAAATCGAGCCAACCGGTCCCCCGTTACGGCTTTGGAACGCTTCCAGGCTGCCGGTATTTGTTTTCGTCACAAGCGCAGCACTGTGAATGGTTTCATTCATGACAACAAGAACCCCTTTGCCATGAGCTGCGCCGCTGGCCGCTGTTTTAACAGCAGCGATTAAGTTAGAAAGACCATCCGCGCCGCTTTCATTGCTCGAACGCATTGCGCCTGTGAGCACGACAGGAATAGGTGTGTCCAAGGTCAAGTGAAGAAAGTAGGCTGTTTCTTCCATCGTGTCTGTTCCGTGTGTAATCACCACACCATCTGCATCCGATGCTTCAATTTCTTTTTTCAGCACCATCATGTACTCTGTGGTCATATGGGGCGAAGGAATTTGGAACGGCTCTTTTATCGTATAACGGGCATCGACACCGGGGATATCCATCACTTCAGCGATCGGGTTAGCACTACCCGGGGCTACGCTGCCTGTCTCGGCATTTTCTTTCATGGAAATCGTGCCGCCTGTATGCAGCAGTAGAATGTGTTTTTTCGACATATTTCATACTCCTTATTTTCATTCTTTACGTCTCATGATACGATGGAAAAAACAGAAAGAAAAGAGGAAACGTGTATGATCCCGATTCTTTCAGCGGGAATTGCACCCGGTCTTGCGCTTCTGGTCTTTTTTTATTTGCGTGACCGCTATGAAACTGAACCGGTTGCTACAGTGGCCAAAGCCTTTTTATACGGCGGCGTCGTCACGTTTCCGGTTATGTTTTTACAGTATGTGCTTGAAGAAGAGCAAATTGTCGGCAACGGGTTTATGCAGGCGTTTTTATCGACGGCTATGCCGGAGGAATTTATGAAGTGGTTCGTTTTGTACTTTCTTATTTACACACATACACACTTTGATGAGCCTTATGACGGCATCGTGTATGCAACGAGTATATCGCTCGGGTTTGCGACGGCCGAAAATGTGCTTTATTTAGCGGCGCATGGAGTAGAATATGCTTTTATGAGAGCTCTTTTGCCGGTATCGAGCCATGCGCTATTTGGCGCCATTATGGGCTATTATTTCAGCCGGGCAAAGTTTGGAGACCGGCATTTGGAAAAGAAAATGCTCGCGCTTGCCTTGTTTTTGCCGTTTTTCCTGCACGGTTCATTTGACTATATTTTATTTATTGAAAGTACATGGATCTACTATATGGTTCCATTCATGCTGTTTTTATGGTGGTTTGCGATGAGAAAAGTGAAAAAAGCACATGTACTGACAGATGTTTATCATAGGCTGAAAATGTAAAAGAGGCTGCTCTCTCGAGCGCCTCTTTTTTTCGTATAAAAAAAGAAGTTGATGACAAACTATTCGTATATTTCGATAGGATGGTGAACGAAATTGACAAAATGGAAAAAGCAGATTGCTGTTTTTTTGACGATCGTTCTTCTGCTTGCATCCGGGCATGCGGGTGCATTTTCGGGACAAATTATTCAGCGCGGGGCGGAGGGGGACGATGTTATTGAATTGCAATCAAGGCTTCAATATACCGGATATTACCGAGATCCGATCGACGGTGTGTTTGGCTGGTCTACGTACTGGGCGCTGCGAAACTTTCAAGAATCATTCGGCTTGCCGGTAGATGGCTTAGCGGGAGAGGCGACAAAGCGGAAACTTGAACAGGCATCTAAGTATAATGAAGCACACGTGAAAAGCCAAATTCGAAAAGGAAAAGGATTTACGTATTATGGCGGTGCTGAGACGTCTGCACAGTCTGTGAATACACCGACTGGTTTTTCCCAAAATGATATTCAGCTTATGGCTAATGCGGTTTATGGAGAAGCGCGGGGTGAGCCTTATGAGGGACAGGTAGCGGTTGCTGCAGTTATTTTAAACCGGGTAGCGAGCCAAGCATTTCCGAACACAGTATCAGGCGTCATCTTTGAACCAGGTGCGTTTACGGCGGTAGCAGACGGGCAAATCTGGCTGACTCCGAATGAAAAAGCGAAAAAAGCGGTGTTAGATGCAATTAATGGCTGGGATCCGACCGGCGAAGCACTTTATTACTTTAATCCAGACACAGCAACGAGCGATTGGATCTGGACGCGGCCACAAATAAAAAAAATTGGAAAGCATATTTATTGCGAATAGGAGGAACCGGGAATGCGGACATTTTTAACGGCAGCTTTGGCCGTTTTGCTTGTGGTGACAGCCATATGGGGATTTAGCCAGTATCAGCAAAAACAAGCGATGATGATCGAAGCAGAAAACGGCTATCAGCAGGCATTTCATGAACTTGTGTATCAGGTGGATGTTATTCATGACCGGACCGGTGAAGCACTCGCGATGAACTCGAAGACCAATTTAACACCGGCATTAACAGACGTTTGGCGCCTTACATCAGAAGCCCATAACGCAATCAGCCGTCTGCCGCTCGGGTTTATGCCTTTCTCAAAAACAGAGGAATTTTTAGGCACCAGTGGTGACTTTACGTATAAGACGGCAGTCCGTGATCTTGATACGGAGCCGCTTACTGATAAAGAATACGAACAGCTGGAATCACTTTATAAGCAGGCGGCTGATATTCAAAAAGAACTTCGCACGGTGCAGATGTCTGTTCTCGATCAAAATTTACGCTGGACGGATGTTGCACATGCAGCGGCTGACGGAGATGAGCCGAAAGACAATACCGTTATTGACGGGTTTAATAACCTTGAAAAAAAAGCGTCTGAATTTTCGGAAACAAATACCTTTGGAGCAACCCAAGTAGAAAAATCCGTTTCGGATGATGCCTTGAAAAAATTGACAGGGCCCCCCATTACGAAAAAAGAAGCAGCCGAAAAAGCAAAAGATTATTTTCAGGTCGATGCGGAGGTTACCTCGGTTGAAAGCAGTTTAAAGGGAGCGGCAGTTCCATTTTATAACGTGTCTGTCACCGGGCAAAACGGTGAGGAAGCAACAATGGACATTACGAAAAAAGGCGGCTACCCGTTAACTTTTACGGTTAACACAACACCGGGAAAAAGCCGGATCAGCTTACACGCTGCTTCTGAAAAAGCAGCCGCTTTTTTGAAAAAGCACGGATTTGAGGGCATGGTGGAGACAAACAGCGCTCAATATGACCATACGGGTGTGTTTACCTTTACGAAAAAAATAGATGACACACTGATTTATCCGGAGTCTGTGACGGTTAAAACAGCATTGGATACAGGAGCAGTTACAGGTCTTGAAGCACAAAATTATTGGAAGAACAAAAAGGAACGGACGATTCCTAAACCTGCTTTAACAGAGGAACAAGCGAAAAAAGAACTGCATCCAAAACTTACAGTCATGGAAACACATAAGGCAATTGTAACGAATAATGAAATGAAAGATGTACTGTGTTACGAATTTTTAGCGGAAAACGGAACGGCTTCGTATCGCGTCTTTATTAATGCAGACAACGGCAAGGAAGAGCGGATTGAAAAGCTGTCAGAAGCTGAAGCCGGGTACGCCTTGTAATGGGATATTGCATTCAGCTGGTGAATCCTTTATAATTTTTTCCAGTGAACGCTTTAGTCCATAAGGCGTATTAAGGAAAAAGAGAGTGATATGGATGCTTGAACCCGGTAGGACAATTACAATGGAGCCGTTTGATGGAAACGACAAAAAAGAAGAATATCGATGCAAAGTAGTAGATATTGAAGAGGGAAAACTATTTATTGACTATCCGGTTAGTGTACAGACGAACCGGACGGTTTTTCTTCTGGACGGTATGCAGCTGGCAGTTAGTTTTATCGACCCTGCTGCTTCATCGGCTATTTTCCTTTTCCATACAGAAGTGATCGGCCGCGTCAAAAAGGAAATTCCGATGCTCGTGCTGCATGACCCTGGTTTAGCCAATTACGTCCGCGTACAGCGCCGGAAATTTGTCCGGGTGCAAAAAGCGGTCGATGTGGCGGTTGAGGTTGATGGAATGCCTTCATTTTCTTCCGTGACGGAAGACATAAGCGCGGGCGGTATGGCAATTGTACTTCCCGAATCAGCTCATGCTGATGAAGGGACAGAAGCAAAAGTGTATGGCGTGATTCCGTCGCAACATGCAGAACCCCGTTATATTGAAGCAATGGCTGAGCTGATTCGAATTCATGAAGATAAAAAAAGCGGACAGCGTGTTGGGTCTTTTCAATTTAAAGATCTTGTTTATGCGGAACAGCAAATGCTCATGCGTTTTTGCTTTGAACAGCAGCTGCAGCTGCGCAAAAAAGGAGTGGAATAACAAAGAGCCCAAAGTCTGGGTTCTTTTTTGTGTCCAATACAATCTATGATAAAATGAATAAGACTTTTTGGATGAGGTGACGAGATGAGTAAACAATTGCAAATTGCCATTGATGGACCTGCTGCTGCAGGAAAAAGTACAGTTGCAAAAATTGTGGCAGCACGGCTTTCTTTTATTTATATTGATACAGGCGCGATGTACAGGGCTATAACGTATAAAGCACTTCAAAATAACATAGATGTAGAAGACGGGAAAGCTCTTGGTCAGTTATTGAGGGATACGGTTATTTCCCTGGAGCAGGGAGAAGATGGACAGATTGTTCGTGTAGATGGAACAGACGTAACGGAAGCCATTCGGACGGACAAAGTGACGAACAATGTCTCAGCCGTAGCCCGGCATAGCGAAGTTCGCCGTGATATGACGATCCGCCAGCAGAAATTAGCTGCAAAAGGCGGCGTGGTCATGGACGGACGCGATATTGGCACAAGTGTTCTTCCAAAAGCCGATGTGAAGATTTTTTTACTGGCGGGTGTAGACGAACGGGCAAAACGGCGTCATGCTGAAAATTCAAAAAAAGGATTTTCATCAGATTTGGAGAATTTAAAAAGAGAGATTGCTGCACGTGACAAAATGGACACGGAGCGAGTTGAATCGCCGCTGAAAAAAGCGGAGGATGCTATTGAAATTGACACGACATTTATGTCCATTGAACAGGTAGCTGCAGCGATTATGGCTGCAGCCAAAGCGGGGGAATAACAAATGGTAACCTTTTATACAATCGCAAAAACAGCTGTGAAAACCATTTTAACTCCCGCTTACCGTATTCACGTCACGGGTCTTGAGCATTTTCCAAAAGAAGGCGGTGTTCTTCTTTGTGCGAATCACATTAATAACCTCGATCCGCCGGTTGTCGGCATCACAGCGAATCGGCCGGTTCGTTTCATGGCAAAAGAAGAGCTGTTTAAAACAAAATGGACGGGGAAATTAATGAGAGGGCTGAACGCATTTCCCGTCAAGCGGGGCATGAGCGACCGGGAGGCGCTGCGCAATGGATTAAGAATGCTTAAAGAAGGACAGGTGCTCGGCCTTTTCCCAGAAGGAACACGGTCTAAAGATGGGAAATTGGGAAAAGGACTAGCGGGTGCCGGCTTTTTTGCTCTCCGAACCGATGCGGCAGTTGTGCCGTGCGCGGTCGTCGGGCCATATAAAATCGGCAAAAAGCTGCGCGTCGTATATGGGCCGCCAATTGACATGAATCCGCTGCGTGAACGGAAAGCATCTGCTGAGGAAGCAACTGAAGCGATCATGCAGGCAATCGGAAAGTTGATAAAAGAGCATTCCGCGTGAGCTTCTGGCTTGACAAATTCGCACGTTTGTAAGAAGTTAGAAGTAAGAATTTTTAAAATTGACGCAGTTTTGTATTGAGGAGGATTACATATGACAGAGGATATGAACCAAGCAGAAGTGAATAACTACACCGTTGGTGATAAAGTTCGCGCCACGGTCGTGAAAGTCGAAGAAAAGCAGGTCCAGGTGGAAATTCCGGACAGCAAGAAAGACGGCATTATTCCCATCAGTGAACTGTCAAGCCTTCACGTAGAAAAAGCATCGGACGTCGTCAAAGAAGGCGACGAGCTTGAACTGCTCGTAACAAAAGAAGAAGATGATCTATACGTTTTATCAAAACGAAAAGCGGATGCAGAAACCGCTTGGGATGACATGCAAAAGCGTTTTGAGGAAGGCACCATTTTTGAAGCGGAGATTAAAGAAGTTGTTAAAGGCGGTCTCGTTGTCGATCTTGGCATTCGCGGATTTATCCCGGCTTCACTTGTGGAAGATCACTTCGTTGAAGATTTTGAAGATTATAAAGGTCGCGTTATGAAGCTCAAAATTGTCGAGCTTGAACAAGATAAAAACCGGTTGATTTTATCACACCGGGCGGTTTTAGATATTGAAAAAGCAGAAAATAAACAAAAAGTACTTGAAGATATTCAAGCAGGAGACGTCATAGATGGAAAAGTACAGCGCCTGACGGATTTCGGTGCATTTGTTGACATCGGCGGTGTTGACGGACTTGTTCATATTTCCCAGCTTTCACATGACCATGTGGAAAAACCATCGGATGTATTGACAGAGGGTCAAGATGTAAAAGTGAAAGTACTTTCGATTGACCGTGACAGTGAAAGGATTTCTTTATCTATTAAAGAGACATTGCCTGGACCGTGGGAAAATATTGCGGATCGTGCGCCAATTGGATCTGAACATGAAGGAACGGTGAAGCGCCTTGTTTCATACGGTGCATTTGTTGAAGTGTTCCCGGGTGTAGAAGGGCTGGTTCACATTTCTCAAATTTCCAATCGTCATATTGGCACACCTCATGAAGTGCTTGAAGAGGGACAGCATGTAAAAGTAAAAGTGCTTGATGCGAATGAACAAGAACACCGTTTATCGCTCAGCATGAAATCATTTGAAGAGCACGAGCCGGAAGAAATGGTTGATTCATATGAAATGCCGGAAGAAAGCTCTGGCTTCCAAATTGGTGATATTTTAGGCGATCAGCTAAAAGACTTGAAATAAGACGGTGATGACAACTTGAGCAGAGTGGAACGAAAGATCGACCATATTCATTATGCGTTGTCGACGGGACAAAGCCGGGGAACCGGGTTGGATAACATTCAATTCGTTCATCGCAGTCTCCCAGATTCCTCTGTCAAAGATATATCGCTATCGACCAAAATCGGCGGACTTCAGTGGAGTTCGCCGATTTTTGTGAATGCGATGACAGGCGGGGGCGGACAAACAACAGCAGATATTAATGCACAACTGGCAGAAGTGGCGGCCGTGTGTGATATTCCGATGGCGGTCGGCTCTCAAATGTCGGCACTTCGCCACCCGGAAGAACGTCTGACATTTCAAGCAGCACGAAAAGCTAACCCAAGTGGTGTGCTGCTGGCTAATATTGGCTCAGAAGCGACAGTAGATGAAGCGAAAGCAGTATGTGACATGATTGAAGCAGATGGTTTGCAAATTCATTTAAATGTGATTCAAGAGCTGGCCATGCCCGAAGGAGATCGTGACTTTCGCGGTGCCATTGACCGAATTGCGGCGATTTGTGATCGAGTAGATGTACCGGTGATTGTAAAAGAAACCGGTTTTGGCATTAGCCGTGAAACGGCGCAGCTGCTAAATGAATTGCCGTTAGCGGCCATTGATACGGCCGGATTTGGCGGTACAAATTTTGCGGCTGTTGAAAATGAACGATCTGCGCGCTCCATGTCTTTTTTTAATAAGTGGGGCATTCCGACTGCTGTATCGATTGTTGAAACGGTCTCCGGGGCACCGAATAAACCGGTCATTGCATCAGGAGGCCTTCAGCATGCAGAAGACGTTGTCAAGTCACTTGCACTTGGTGCTTCAGCAGCCGGGCTGTCTGGTTTTTTACTGAACATTTTGCTAACCGGCGGACAAGAGGCGCTTATTGAGTATATTAATCAAATGAAGACAGAAATGCGGATGATGATGTGCGCCCTGGGAGCCAAATCGATTGACCAGCTGCACAGGGCACCGCTCATAATTTTCGGCCAGACGGAACAGTGGCTGCGTATACGAGGACTTGAACCAGAACGATTTGCGGTTCGAATACCGGCGCCATTTGATTCATAATCGAAATGTGATAAAATAAGATGTTGATTGAACCCCTTCTCGTGGCAGAAGGGTTTTCTTTTGAACAAAATAAAAACAAATGAGTATAAATCGATGAACCATTGAAGGGAAAGATGTAATGATGAAACGGACTGTTGCAATCGTTGGAAGGCCAAATGTTGGCAAATCAACGATTTTTAACCGGATTGCCGGCGAACGTATTTCAATTGTCGAAGATGTGCCGGGTGTAACGCGGGACCGTATTTACAGCGCAGGTGAGTGGCTGACCCATGAATTCAACTTAATTGATACAGGCGGCATTGATTTAAGCGACGAGCCTTTTTTAGAACAAATTCGCCAACAGGCAGAAATTGCGATTGACGAAGCAGATGTGATTATTTTTATCGTGAATGGCCGTGAGGGCGTCACATCAGCGGATGAAGAAGTAGCAAAAATTTTGTACCGGTCAAAAAAACCCATCGTCCTTGGCGTCAATAAAATTGATAACCCGGATATGCGGGCGGATATTTATGACTTTTATTCGCTTGGTTTTGGCGAAATTTATCCAATTTCAGGCTCACATGGGATTGGTCTCGGCGATCTGTTAGATGAAGTTGTGTCACATTTCCCGAAAGGTGAAGACAAGCCATATGAGGATGATGTGATTAAATTCTCTTTAATCGGCCGTCCAAACGTAGGCAAATCATCATTAACGAATGCGCTGCTTGGCGAAGATCGTGTTATTGTCAGCGATATTGCCGGCACGACACGCGACGCAGTTGATTCTCCTTATACGTATAACGGTCAAAAATACGTTATTATCGATACAGCCGGTATGCGCAAGCGTGGAAAAGTATACGAAACAACCGAAAAATATAGTGTGCTTCGTGCCATGAGAGCCATTGAACGCTCTGACGTTGTTTTAGTCGTTCTGGATGCAGAAGAAGGCATTCGTGAACAAGACAAACATATTGCCGGCTATGCCCATGAAGCAGGACGAGCGGTTGTGATCGTCGTGAATAAATGGGATGCCGTAGAAAAAGATGAAAAAACGATGGGTGAATTTGAAGAAAACATTCGCAGCCATTTTCAATTTTTGGATTACGCGCCAATCGTTTTCCTATCTGCGTTAACGAAAAAACGTATTCATACGTTAATACCGTACATTGACCGGGCGAGTGAAAGTCACTCGATGCGCGTTCAATCCAGCGTTTTAAACGATGTTATTACAGATGCAGTCGCGATGAATCCAGCGCCATCCGACAAAGGAAGACGCCTGCGTGTTTATTATGCGACGCAAGTAGCCGTCAAGCCGCCGACATTTGTCGTGTTTGTCAATGAACCGGAACTCATGCATTTTTCGTATCTTCGCTTTCTTGAAAACCGCATTCGGGATGCATTCGCGTTTGAAGGGACGCCGATTCACATTATTGCGCGTGCAAGAAAATAAGGTGGAAAGGCTGTGTTTCACATGACAGAAAAAATCGCAGTGCTTGGAGCGGGAAGCTGGGGAACAGCCCTTGCGCTCGTGCTTGCCGATAACGGACATGACGTTTATGTATGGGCAAAAAATGAAGAGCGAATTGATGAACTAAACACCTATCATACAAACAGCCGGTATCTGCCGGATATTTCCTTGTCTGAGCATATTAAAGGAACAACGTCACTCATTGAAGCGCTGGAGGACGTTGAAACGGTAATAATGGCCGTACCGACAAAAGCGGTCCGAGAAGTCGCCCAGCAGGTCGTGGAAGCGGCTAAAGTACCTCTAACAGTCGTTCATGTTTCTAAAGGAATCGAGCCAGATTCGCTTCTGCGGATTTCCGAAATGATTGAGCAGGAAATGCCGGAAAGGGTCCTAAAGAATGTGGTCGTGCTGTCCGGCCCGTCTCATGCAGAGGAAGTAAGCCTTCGTCATCCAACGACGGTCGCAGTATCGTCTAAATCAGCAGCAGCCGCACAAAAAACGCAGGATTTATTTATGAATCAGCACTTTCGTGTGTATACAAACCCAGACATGATTGGGGTAGAAATTGGCGGGGCGCTTAAAAATATTATTGCGCTGGCCGCCGGAATTTCCGACGGTCTCGGCTACGGTGATAATGCAAAAGCGGCGCTTATTACGCGCGGCCTGGCAGAAATTGCCCGTCTCGGAACAAAAATGGGCGCCAATCCGCTTACGTTTTCAGGTCTTGCCGGTATTGGGGACTTAATTGTTACGTGTACAAGCGTTCACTCAAGAAACTGGCGGGCTGGCAATATGCTGGGTCAAGGGAAAAAGCTCGACGAAGTGCTCCAAAGTATGGGCATGGTTGTAGAAGGCGTCCGCACAACAAAAGCGGGTCATCAGCTTTCGAAAAAATACGACGTGCAAATGCCTATTACAAATGCGCTTTATCAAGTTTTATTTGAGCAGCAGGATCCGAAAAAAGCAGTAGACGAATTAATGGCCCGTGTGAAAAAACATGAGCTCGAAGACTTAATCGATATTTTGGATACAAAGCAGGACTAGCAGAAAGGACGAATGACCATGTCACCATCCATGCTGAAAATGTGGATTTCATTTGCCGGAATGGGGCTGATGATTGTCTCCATTTTCTCGATTTATTTAAGCCGTTATAAATTTAGCAACGGCCTTTTAAAGGGATTAACGGCGCTGTTTGCTTATTTATGCATGATTGTCGGCGGACTCATCGTCGTGTATGTAGTATTAAGCGGTCCGACCCGCTAGCAAAGAGGTGAATGAGTAAAAAATGAATATGAGAAAAAGCTTGCTTCTTTTCTCCATTACGCTGCTCTCTTTTATGTTGAGCGGCTGTCTATATCCAGACGAAAATTTAAACCAAAATGAACAGCCATATGAAGACCAGCTTCAGTCGGTTCAGTCGGCTGTCGATCAGTTTCAGACAGAAGAAGGCGGCATCTTGCCAATTAAAACAAAAGAAGACGATCCGGATCTTTATGAGAAGTATCTAATTGACTTCAACAAAATATCTCCTCGCTTTATGGCAGAAGCGCCTGGAAATGCATTTGAAAGCGGCGGCATTTATCAGTATGTCCTTGTCGATGTCGAAACGGATCCTACTGTGAAACTAATTGATTTGCGTGTAGCAGAGCAAATTCGAAGCATCAACATCCGTCTCATCGCCCATGAATATCCGCCGTTTAAAGACACGCTGGCCGATGACGTGTATTCACTGGACTTCACGGAGCTTGGGTTTGAGGATGAACCGTACGTAACAAGTCCGTATTCCGGCAAGCAGCTGCCGCTTGTCATGAGCGGTAATGGGACGCTCTACATTGATTATGCGGCTGACTTGTACGCTGCCCTGCAAAAAACGGATACACCGCCTGCGCCCGGTAGTGACATTCGCTATTTGCTCGTTCAATCATCACCGTTTGTCCCTGCATACTCGCTGCCTTATACAGTAGACGCACAGGGAGAACCTATTTTTATGAACAAACAGAAGCCTGAGTAACATGCGGGCTTCTTTTTTTGCATATATTTCAAAAGTAGCTCATACACTGTAAGGCAGGCGGCGGACGAGCCGTTTAACACGGAAGGGGGCTGCTTATGGAAAAAACAGAATTGATGAAAGATATCGCTGAACGAACAGAAGGCGATATTTATTTAGGCGTTGTCGGTGCCGTTAGAACGGGAAAATCAACGTTTATAAAGCGGTTTATGGAGCTGCTCGTCCTCCCGAATATGGATAGTGAATCCGAACGCCGACGCGCGCAGGATGAACTGCCGCAAAGTGCGTCAGGCAGAACGATTATGACAACTGAGCCAAAATTTGTCCCAAGCCGTGCAGCTGCCGTTCAAGCGGGCGGCGTCCTAGTCAACATCAGACTCGTGGATTGTGTGGGCTATGTCGTGCCGGAAGCGAAGGGGTATGAAGATGAGCATGGTCCACGAATGATTCAGACGCCGTGGCATGACGAGCCAATTCCGTTTGATGAAGCGGCTGATATTGGGACGCGAAAAGTGATTGAAGAGCATTCAACGATTGGCGTTGTCGTCACGACGGACGGGTCATTTGGCGAAATGCGGAGAAGTTCATACGTTGAGGCCGAGGAAAAGGCAGTAAATGGCTTAAAGGAAGTCGGCAAACCGTTTATTTTAATTATTAACTCGGCACGTCCTGAACATCTTGAAACGATGCAGCTGCAGCAGGAACTGTCTGAAAAATATGATATTCCCGTGCTCGCTATGTCGGTTGAATCCATGACGGAAGCCAATGTGCTTCATGTCCTGCAGGAAGCGTTATTTGAGTTTCCGGTTCATGAAGTAAACGTCCATCTTCCCTCCTGGATTATGGCGCTTGATGAAGCCCATTGGCTGCGGGACAAATACAATGAAATGGTGAAAGAAACGGTAAAAGATATCAAAAGATTACGGGATGTAAACCGTGTCGTTGATCAATTTGGCGGCGGTGAGTATATCGAGTCCGCCGTTTTAACGGGAATGGACATGGGGCAGGGAATTGCTGAAATAAATGTTCACGCACCAGATGGTTTATATGAAACGATTGTAAATGAAATTATCGGGGAGCCGCTGCGTGGAAAAGAGCACTTGCTTGAAATTATGCAGCATTATGCGCGTATTAAAGAAGAGTACGGACAGGTGGAAGAAGCACTGAGAATGGTGAAGCAGACCGGCTATGGCGTTGCTGTTCCGCCCATGAGTGAGATGCGCTTAGAAGAGCCTAAAATCATTCGTCACGGCGCGCGTTATGGCGTTCGAATGAAAGCGGTGGCGCCATCCATTCATATGATTCAAGTAGATATTGAATCGGAATTTTCGCCTATTATTGGTACCGAAAAACAAAGTGAAGAACTTGTTCACCACGTCATGAAAGATTTTGAAGAAGATCCGTTGTCCATTTGGGAAAGTGATATTTTTGGCCGCAATTTAAGTTCGATAGTCCGGGACGGCATTCAATCGAAAGTGTCATTAATGCCGGATCATGCCCGCAGCAAATTAAAAGATACACTGGAAAAAATCATTAACGAAGGCTCGGGCGGCATGATTGCCATTTTACTATAAAGTGCGTCAGACTCTCAAAATGGGAGTCTTTTTTCATTGAAAACGGGGAAAATGCCCAATTGAGATGGATTCTGCTTGATATGACCGAACACATGTGATACTCTTTTAACAGAATTACGGTAAAACATTGATATAACAATGTTTATCGGGTCTCATGCGGGAGGAGGTGAATGGCATGAACAAAACTGATTTGATCAATGAAGTTGCGGAAACAGCAGAACTTTCTAAGAAAGACGCAACAAAAGCAGTTGACGCTCTTTTCGATGCCATCCAAGATACATTGGCAAAGGGCGACAAAGTACAATTGATCGGTTTCGGCAATTTCGAAGTACGCGAACGTTCAGCACGTAAAGGACGCAATCCGCAAACAGGCGAAGAAATCGAAATCGCTGCAAGCAAAGTACCGGCATTTAAACCTGGTAAAGCGCTTAAAGATGCGGTTAAATAAGTACATAGCCTAATCCGGCTAGAAGTGGGACTGCCCCAATTGGGGCAGTCCCTTTTTTTGAACACTTCTTTTTGCCGGGGTAGGAATCGATATGCTAAGATGAAGTGCAGTACAAACAATAAACATGCAATATATGTATACAGGAGTGATAAAGATGGCTGAAGTAGATCATGCCAAAATTCAGCAGGCAGTGCGCCTTATTTTGGAAGCAGTCGGCGAAAATCCAGACCGGGAAGGCCTTCAAGATACACCAAAACGGGTAGCGAAAATGTATGAAGAAGCGTTTTCTGGTCTTCACATCGACCCGAGGCATTATTTCGAAACGGTATTTGAAGAGCAATACGAAGAACTCGTGCTTGTAAAGGATATTCCTTTTTATTCAATGTGTGAACATCATCTTGTTCCGTTTTTTGGTCATGCCCATGTGGCGTACTTGCCAAAAGGCGGAAAAGTGACGGGACTAAGCAAACTTGCGCGGGCAGTAGAATCGGTCGCCCGCCGCCCACAGCTGCAAGAACGTATCACGAGTGAAGTAGCGGATTCCATTATGGATATGCTGCAGCCGCATGGCGTTATGGTGATTGTCCAAGCGGAGCATATGTGCATGGCGATGCGCGGCGTAAAAAAGCCAGGCGCGAAAACCGTGACAACTGCTGCACGCGGATTGTACCAAAACGATGCTCAGCTGCGGACTGAACTGCTTTCGCTCATTCGTTCGTCATGAGAACACGAGTATGATATACTAAATGTACGCAATAAAGACGGAACGGAACAAAATTATTGAAATGATTCGTGAGTGAGGGGTTTTCACAATGAGGGAGTGGCAGAAAGAGCAGAAAGCACTACTTGAAGAGATCGACCGGGCGTGCAGACAGCCATTTTTAAACAAAATCATTGGTGTGCCGTCCATTAACCCACTTCGGGTAGCTGCTTTAATGCTGGCCTTTACGGATGAGGATAGAAAAAACGCAAATGTACAAAAACAAATTACAGCAGCCGTTCTTATTCAGCTGGCTCTTGATACGCATGATATGATTCCGTCTGTGACGGAAGAAATGACGCAAAAAAACCAGCTCATCGTCCTAGCAGGAGATTATTTTAGCGGCATGTACTATCGAACACTTGCAGAAGCGGGCTGTATCCATTGGGTAGGCATTCTTGCGGGTGCTGTGAAAAAAGTAAATGAAGCGAAAACGTCTCTTCACCGGCATAAGCTCGAATCAGAAGAAGCGATTTTTCGAGCAGTTCAAACAATTGAAGGGGATATTATCGGTTCGGTATACGCTAAGAACGAAGCAGATGAGGCAGTGGGCCATGCCGCTCGGCAGCTTTTAGCAGCAGACCGGCTTTTTCGAGAAAAAGAACAGCCTTTTATTGTTTTTCATGCACTTGAACATGTGCTTGGAAATGAACAGCACGTGATTGGAGCAATTGAGCAGCAGCTTGAGCAGATACGCTTAAACATAAACGAGTGCATCAAAAATATAGATTCATACAGCGCGGCTGTGATTCAGGTGGAACGGGACCGCCTTTTCAGCACGCCGCTTCGACTTGTGGAAGAAGGGTGACCAGATGGAGCAATCAAAAGAAGAAAAAGTACACAGTGTCTTTGAAAAAATTTATGGCAACTACGATAAAATGAATTCGGTCATCAGCTTTCAGCAGCATAAGCGCTGGCGGAATGAAACGATGAAAATGATGAAAGTGCCAAAAGGAGCCAAAGCACTTGACGTCTGCTGTGGAACAGCGGATTGGACGATGGCGCTCGCGGAAGCGGCTGGACCTGAAGGAGTAGTAAAAGGGCTTGATTTCAGCCAAAATATGCTTGCTGTCGGTCAACAAAAAATAAAAGCTGCCGGGCTTGAGCAAATAGAATTGATTCATGGCAATGCAATGGAGCTTCCGTTTGAAGACAATACATTTGATTATGTAACAATTGGCTTCGGACTTCGCAATGTACCGGATTATATGCAGGTGCTGAAAGAAATGCGCCGTGTACTGAAATCAGAAGGAATGGCTGTTTGTTTAGAGACAAGCCAGCCGCAAATGCCTGTGTTTAAAGAAGGGTATACGCTGTACTTCCGCTACCTTATGCCGGCGATTGGGCGTCTTTTTGCCAAAAGCTATGAGGAGTATTCGTGGCTGCAGGAATCAGCGCGCCATTTTCCAGACATGAAGGAGCTTGCCCGCATGTTTCAACAGGCTGGTTTTGAAAATGTGCGTTTTAAAGCTCATACAGGCGGAGTGGCCGCAACCCATTACGGAAACAAATAATACTAGACCAAGAGCCGGGTGAAAAGAAATGAATATAAAACTGATTTATACGCGGTTAAAAGCAGATATTGATTTGATTGAACAAGAACTCGAACGTGCGGTCGGGTCATCGTCAACGATTTTGGAAGAGGCTTCTGTGCATCTTCTTCAAGCTGGCGGAAAACGCATTCGCCCGGTAATGCTTTTGCTCGGCGCAAAGTTTGGCGATTATGATATTCATCGTGTGAAGTATGCGGCCGCGTCACTTGAACTGATCCATATGGCCTCACTCGTCCATGATGATGTCATTGATGATGCGGTCATCCGCCGAGGGCAGCATACTGTCAAAGCGGAGTGGGACAACCGGATCGCCATGTATACCGGTGATTATATTTTTGCAGCCGCACTTGACTGCATGACGCAAATTGATGACGTGGAAGCCCACCGAATCTTGTCGAATACGATGACTGAGCTGTGCATCGGAGAGATTGTTCAAATACAAGATAAATACAGGTACGATCAGCATTTGCGCGATTATTTGCGCCGGATTAAACGGAAAACGGCCATTTTAATTGCGGCCAGTTGCCAGCTTGGTGCCATTGCGTCAGGAGCACCTGCTTCTATTCACCGGAAATTGTACGATTTTGGCTACAACGTTGGAATGTCTTTTCAAATTACAGATGACATTCTTGATTTTACGGCGAGTGAAAAAGAGCTTGGCAAGCCGGCAGGCGGCGATCTTCTCCAAGGAAATATTACATTGCCTGTTTTATACGCTATGGAAGATGAGGAGATGCGCCAACATATTTCATCGGTGCATGCGCACTCAAGCCGTGAAGAAATCAATGACATTATTGACCGCTTGAAAAGCAGTGATGCCATCGAACAATCACACGTATTAAGCAGGCGGTATTTAGACCGTGCACTGGCTATATTAAATGAATTGCCGTCGGGACGACATCGCAATTCACTCCGGGACATTGCGTACTTTATCGGCAAAAGAAAATATTAATTTTTTCATGAAAGCGTTGTAAGTTTACAATGGAAGTGTTACGATTCATCATGTCCGCATGTAAGCGGTATACATAATACAGGAGTGGTGAACGATGGAAAAAACATACTTAATGGTAAAACCCGATGGCGTACAACGCGGCTTGATTGGGGAAATTACGTCCCGATTTGAGAAAAAAGGGTTCCGTCTCGTCGGTGCCAAGCTTATGCACGTATCACGCGAAACAGCAGAACTTCATTATGGTGAGCATAAAGAACGTCCTTTTTTTGGCGATCTTGTTGATTTCATTACGTCTGGACCAGTATTTGCAATGGTGTGGGAAGGGGAAAATGTCATTGCGACAGCTCGCCAAATGATGGGTTCTACTAATCCGAAAGATGCGGCTCCGGCAACGATTCGCGGTGATTATGCAGTGAATGTGGGCAAAAATGTCATTCACGGTTCCGATTCTCCAGAAAGCGCAGAACGTGAAATTGGCATTTTCTTTAAAGAAGACGAGCTGACAGACTATACTAAATCAGGATCTGAATGGTTATACTAATAATTAAAAGAGTTTTCAGCCGGTGAGGCTGAAAACTCTTTTTTTTGTGAAAATATAACTATTCCTTTTTCACAGATCAGCTATAATAAAAGAAAAAGATAAATGTGTTGGCAGGAAGGGTGAGTGCAGTGGGGGATTATGAACAATTTGTCGGAGCTATAAAACGAAAAACGGGCATCGACCTTGCATTGTACAAAGAAGCGCAAATGAAAAGAAGATTAACTTCTTTGTATGAAAAAAAAGGCTACGCATCATTTTCAACGTTTTTTGATGCATTAAGTTCAAATAAGGAAATGATGAATGAATTTTTAGATCGGATGACGATTAATGTGTCAGAGTTTTATCGTAACAGCAAACGGTGGGACGTGCTGGAGAAAAAAATTCTGCCACGGCTGCTAAAAGAAAATAAACGGCTGAAAGTGTGGAGTGCGGCTTGTTCAACAGGAGAAGAGCCATATACGCTTGCAATGGTTTTGTCCGCGCACATGCCGCTTTCATCTGTGTCCATACAAGCAACGGATCTTGACTTAAATGTCATTCAAAAAGCAAAATTAGGACTTTATCCGGAACGGTCGCTCGCTGAAGTGCCGGAAGAGATAAAAAAAAAGCATTTTCAAAAAGAAGGCGCCTTTTTTAAGACGTCAGAAGAAGTGAAGCGGACTGTCTCCTTTAAAAGACAAAACTTGTTATCCGACCGATTTGAAAGTGGCTATGATTTAATTGTCTGCCGGAACGTAATGATTTATTTTACGGAAGAAGCGAAAGATGAGCTCTATCGAAAATTCAATGCAGCACTTCGCTCCGGTGGCGTTTTATTTGTCGGAAGCACGGAACAAATTTTTAACCCGGAACGGTACGGATTTGAAGTGGAAGATACGTTTTTTTATAAAAAAGTGTAAAGCCGGTGCGTTCGGCTTGGGCCCGCAGGATGTGGGTCATAAAGGTGGTGCTTTAGCCTTTGATCTATAGAAATTGTCACCACGAAACACGGAATTGTGATAAAATTCTCAAAAACAGCCGTTTCGGCTGTTCCAATCAACTTAAAATATGATATAGTAGTACATAACCGCTTTAACGTACTGAAGGGAGCAGGAAAATGAGATATTTAACAGCAGGAGAATCACATGGGCCGCAATTGACGGCAATTATTGAAGGGCTTCCGGCCGGAATGGAGCTTTTAGCAGAAGATGTAAATACCGATCTATTGCGTCGCCAAAAAGGGCATGGCCGCGGCCGCCGCATGCAAATTGAAAAAGATTTAGTAGCGATCAAGTCCGGTGTGCGTCATGGCCACACCCTTGGCTCACCTGTGACACTTGTTGTTGAAAATGATGACTGGAAACACTGGACGAAAATTATGGGCATCGAACCGCTTGACAGTGAAGAAGCAGCGGAGGAAATAAAACGAAAAATCACGCGTCCGCGTCCTGGTCATGCGGATTTAAACGGCGGCATCAAATATGGACACCGTGATATGCGCAATGTGCTGGAGCGCTCTTCCGCCCGTGAAACGACGGTTCGTGTAGCAGCTGGTGCTGCGGCGAAAAAACTGTTAAAGCTGCTTGGGGTAGAAATTGCGTCACACGTTATTGAAATCGGCGGGATCCGCGCGGAAAATATTCAATTTGAGACAATTAAAGAGTTACAGGAGCGCAGTGAAGCGTCATCCGTCCGCTGTTTAGATGAAGAAGCAGGCGCGAAAATGATTGAAGCAATTGACAATGCGAAGAAAAACGGTGACTCAATCGGCGGGGTTGTAGAAGTAATCGCGGAAGGCATGCCGATCGGGGTCGGCAGCTACGTTCATTATGATCGCAAGCTGGATGCGAAAGTAGCTGCGGCTATTGTCAGCATCAATGCATTTAAAGGGGTTGAAATCGGCATTGGTTTTGAAGCGGCACGCAAATTCGGCAGTGAAGTGCACGACGAAATTGCCTGGAACGAACAACGTGGCTTTTACCGGAAAACAAATCGCCTGGGCGGCTTTGAAGGCGGAATGACAAACGGCATGCCAATTGTCGTCCGTGGTGTCATGAAGCCGATTCCGACACTATATAAACCACTTGAAAGCGTTGATATTGATACGAAAGAAACGTTTTCAGCAAGTATTGAACGATCAGACGCCTGTGCGGTTCCAGCAGCAGCCGTCGTAGCGGAAGCAGCCGTTGCCTGGGAACTGGCAAATGCCCTTCTTGAACAGTTCAATGGCGACCGGATGGATCACTTAATCCGCCAGGTAGAGGAACATACATCGTACGCAAAGGAGTTTTGATCAATGAACCGCGTCACGGTTGAAACAGCACATAAAACGTACCCTGTTATCATTGGCGAAGGAGCGGTGCAGGAAATTGGCCGCTTCATCCTTCAAATGAAAAAAAAACCAACCCGTTTGTTTGTGATCGCCGATGAAGCGGTGTATGCGATCCACGGCAGCACGCTTCGGAATGAATTACCGGATTCGCTGCAAACAGACTGGCACTTTGTACCGGCGGGTGAATCCGCCAAGTCTTTTCCTGTGTTTGAACAATGTTTAACCGCTATGCTGGAAGCGGCGCTGGACCGTCATTCGCTTGTTGTGGCGTTTGGCGGCGGGGCGTGCGGGGATTTGGCTGGTTTTTGTGCGGCCAGCTATATGCGAGGCATTCCGTTTATTCAAGTACCGACGACCATTTTGGCACATGACAGTGCGGTCGGCGGCAAAACGGCGATTAATCATCCTCTGGGCAAAAATATGATTGGCGCTTTTCACCAGCCAGAAGCGGTCATTTATGATACGGCCTTTTTGAAGTCACTCACTGAAAAAGAAACGAGAAGCGGCTTTGCGGAAGTGATCAAGCATGCCCTTATTGCGGATTCAAAGCTGCTTGAAGACATTCAGCAGACGATTAAGAATGCGGGCGATATAAAAGGATCTTTTTTAGAGCATTGTCTGCAAAGAGGCATTGAAATTAAAAGTGCAATTGTCAAAGAAGATGAAAAAGAAACCGGCGTCCGGGCGTTTTTAAATTTTGGCCACACGTATGGCCATGCGGTGGAAGCACTATCGGGCTACGGTAAAACTGCACACGGTGAAGCTGTTGCATGCGGGATGATTTTTGCGTTGTATGCATCAGAATTCAAAAACAACCTTTCATTCGACATCCGTTCATTTGCGGAATGGCTGAAAAAAGCAGACTACCATGTTGAAGCTGGGACAGCTTTTTCATTCGACGACATGTATGCGGTTATGACCCGGGATAAAAAAGCATATGGCGGAACGGTTCGTTTTGTTCTATTAAATAAAGTGGGCGAGCCGTATATCACTGATATGACAAAAGAAGAATTGCAAAAGATCGATGAACATTTCAGAAGGGAGGTCAGCCAGTGGTAAGAGGAATCCGCGGTGCAATTACCGTACCAGCAAATGACGGTGTTTTAATGGTGGAAGCAACAGAACGATTAATCGCAGAAATGATTAAGCAAAATAACATTGAGCCGGAAACCGTCTGCTCAGCATTTTTATCCGCAACCAATGACTTGGACGCGATGTTTCCCGCGAAAGCGCTCCGCGAGCAGGCAGGATGGGAATACGTTCCAGTTATGTGTATGCAGGAGCTGGCAATTAAAGGCGGCTTAGAGCGATGCATCCGTATTATGATGCACGTCAATACAGAAACCGCACAAAAAGAGATTCAGCACGTTTATTTAGAAGGGGCAGTCGTCTTGCGCCCGGACTTGCAGCAATCGGCAAATTGAGAGGAGCATGAAAAGGATGAAGTGGAAAGAACAAATATTAACATTAAAAGCCTATCAGCCAGGGCGGACAACCGATGAAGTAAAAAAAGCGTATGGCTTAAACGAAGTGGTTAAGCTTGCTTCCAATGAAAATCCGTTCGGTGCATCTGAAAAAGTAAAAGAATGCATCCGTTCGTATGCAGATTCTTTTGCCATTTATCCGGATGGCTACACAACAAGTCTTCGGACAGAGTTGGCTTCTTTTTTACAGCTGGACGAAAAACAGCTCATCTTTGGCAATGGGTCGGATGAAATCATCATGATGATTTCACGGGCAATGCTTGAACCGGGGAAAAACACAGTGATGCCAACACCTTCATTTCCGCAATACCGCCATAATGCGGTTGTGGAAGGGGCGGAAGTGCGCGAAGTAGAGCTGATAAATGGTGCACACGATTTGGACAAAATGGCTGAAGCGATCGATGAAAATACGGCGATTGTCTGGCTGTGCAGTCCGAACAACCCAACTGGCGTTTATATTACAGATGTGCAGCTGCGCGGCTTCCTTGACCGCGTGCCGGAAGATGTATTTGTTGTTCTCGATGAAGCGTATTATGAATATGTGACAGCAGATGACTACTACAATGCGCTTGAGATCATAAAAGAATACAAAAATGTGATCGTTCTTCGCACATTTTCAAAAGTGTACGGATTAGCTGCTTTTCGTGTCGGCTACGGGTTTGCAAATGAATCCCTGATCGCGCGGCTTGATCCCGTTCGTGAACCCTTTAACGTCAATTCACTGGCACAAAAAGCAGCGGTGTCAGCTCTTTCTGATCAGTCATTTATTGATGAATGCCGTACAGCAAACAAAGAAGGGCTGGAACAGTTTTACGCATTTTGCCGTGAAAATGGCCTCGGTTACTATGCATCTGAAGCGAATTTTATATTGATCGATTTTAACTGTGACAGCAACGAATTGTTTGAATACTTAATGTCAAAAGGATATATCGTCCGTTCGGGCGCCGCGCTTGGCATTCCAGGTACTGTCCGCGTCACGGTTGGCTCAAAAGAACAAAACGAGGGCGTCATGAACGCCATGAAAAGCTTTTTGGCTGAAACTGTAAAAAGATAGAAGGTGATTCGCCTATGAGAGGAAATGTCTTTATTGCCGGTCTCGGCTTAATCGGCGGATCTCTTGCAAAAGCGATAAAAAAAGCCCATTCACAGGCACATATAGTCGGATTCGATCTACGTGAATCCGAACTGGGCCTTGCTGAAGCATTGAACATTATTGATGAAAAAGCCGTTTCGTTTGAAGATGGCGCAAAAAAAGCGGATTTAATCATTTTAGCAGTGCCGGTATTAAAAACAGAGCAAATGATTGAAACACTTGCCGGTCTCCATTTAAAAGAAGGCGTTTTGATTACGGATACGGGGAGCACGAAAAGCCGTATCATGAACCGTGCTTCTCTTTTAAGCAATAAAGGAGTCGCATTTATTGGCGGCCATCCGATGGCGGGTTCTCATAAAAGCGGAGTGGCTGCTTCAAAAGAGCTCCTGTTTGAAAATGCCTTTTATTTGCTGACGCCCGGGGGAGCGGCAGAAGAAAAGCATGTCGCCATCTTGAAAAAATGGCTGGACGGAACACGGGCAAAGATATTGGAAGTAACGGCAGAAGAGCATGATGAAATGACGGGTGTGATCAGTCATTTCCCTCATATTATTGCCGCGTCCCTCGTTCACCAAGCCCGGAAATTTAATGAAGAAAACCCGTTGATCGAGCGGCTCGCAGCCGGTGGTTTTCGGGATATTACCCGCATCGCTTCATCCAATCCGGAAATGTGGAAAGACATTTCGCTTCATAATAAAGAAATGCTGCTGACCCTGCTCGCCGACTGGCGTGATGAAATGAATGGTGTACTGTCCATTTTGGAAACAGAAGATGAAGACAAGCTTTACCGTTATTTCAACGATGCAAAAATATTTCGTGACGGGCTTCCAGCCGCATCAAAAGGCGCGATTCCCGCTTTTTATGAAATGTATGTAGATGTTCCGGATTATCCAGGTGTTATTTCCGAATTGACCGGTTATTTGGCGGATGAACGGATCAGTATTACAAATATTCGAATTGTTGAAACACGTGACGACGTATTCGGTGTACTTGTCATTAGCTTTCAAAGCGAAAAAGATCGTCTTCGCGCCAAGCAGTGCATCGAGCAAAAAACGACGTATGACTTATTTTTAGCATAAGAGAGGGTATGAAAACATGAAACTGACGTTTAACAAGCCGTCTCTTGGCGGAAGCATAGAAGTACCGGGTGATAAGTCCATTTCACATCGTTCCATTATGTTTGGAGCGCTGGCAGAAGGCAAAACAACGATCCGGCACTTTTTAAAAGGAGAAGATTGTTTAAGCACCATTGACTGTTTTCGCAAACTAGGGGTGCAAATCGATGAAACAGAAGAAGAAATTGTCGTTAATGGAAAAGGCTGGGGTGGATTAAAAGAGCCATCTGCTATTTTAGACACCGGTAATTCTGGTACGACGACACGCCTAATGCTTGGCATTTTGGCTGGCCGTCCGTTTCATTCGGTTATGATCGGGGATGAATCAATCGGCAAGCGTCCAATGGACCGGGTAACGGTTCCACTGGCATCGATGGGAGCCGACATCGCCGGACGCGACAATGGCCGCTTCACGCCGCTGTCGATTCGTGGTAAAAAATTGAATACAACAGAGTACAAATTGCCGGTTGCCAGCGCACAGGTCAAATCAGCGGTTATGTTTGCAGCACTGCAGGCGGACGGAGAATCGGTCATCATTGAACCGGAAGCAACACGTGATCATACCGAAAAAATGATTGAGCAGTTTGGCGGAAAGATTCGCCGCGAGGGTGACCGGATTATTATCCAGGGCGGCCAGACGTTTAAAGGAACCGACGTTTATGTGCCAGGTGATATTTCATCGGCAGCCTTTTTTATGGTGGCGGCAGCCATCACACCAAATAGTGAAGTCGTTCTCGAAAATACAGGCTTAAATAAAACACGGACCGGCATCATTGATGTGTTTAAGCAAATGGGAGCCGATATGACTGTTGAAAAAACGACGACAGCTGGCGAAGAAATTGGAACGATTACGGTGAAAACGTCCCATTTAAAAGGAACTGAAATCAGCGGAGCGATTATTCCGCGGCTTATTGATGAAATTCCTGTTATCGCACTGCTTGCCACGCAGGCGGAAGGAGACACGATCATTCGTGATGCGGAAGAATTAAAAGTAAAAGAAACGAACCGGATCGACACGGTTGTAGATGAATTGAAAAAGCTTGGTGCCGACATCGAAGCGACCAATGACGGAATGATTATCCGCGGCAAATCAAAGCTCCATGGTGGAGTGGTTTCGTCACACGGTGATCATCGGATCGGTATGGTCATGGCGATTGCGTCCCTTATCACGGAAGGTGATGTGGCGCTTCACGACCATGAAGCAATCGCGGTTTCGTACCCGAAATTTTTTGATCATTTAAATCAGCTGGTTAATTGAGCGTCCTCTTTCTGAGGGCGTTTTTTCTATTTTTTTAAGAAGGAAAATAGAAGGCGAAGTAGAATACATGAAGTACAAGCGAAAAAGTTGCCGGATTGACCATCTTTGATTAAAATAAGAAATCAAGTAAAGAAGACGGAGAAGGAAGAGGCGGTAAAGATGAACAATGCGGAAAATATGATCGCACACTTGGAAAAGGGAGATATGGCGTCGGCATCTGCCCTATACGAAAAGGTGCTCGCCTCTAGTGATGCAGAAGAACAATTTATGCTGGGCGAGCAATTGCTCCAGCTTGGCTTTTTAGATGAAGCACGGCAGCTGTTTGAACAGCTGCTGCACTCTTTTCCAGGAGAAGGCGAGTTGTCGCTCCTTTTAGCTGAGACATTAGTCGAACTCGACCGTGAAGAAGAGGCAATGCTCATTTTGGATGAAATTGACGATACTGATCCGTTTTATGCAAGATCACTACTCGTGTTGGCGGATTTGTACCAAATGCAAGGGCTGTATGAAGTAAGTGAGCAAAAGCTTTTGCAGGCACAGCAGGCAGAACCGGGCGAGCCAATCATTAAGTTCGCACTCGGTGAACTGTATTTAGAAGAAGGCAAGTTTTTAGAAGCGGTCCGTCAATATAAAGAACTTGAAGAAGCGGGTATGCAGGATATTGCGGGCATTTCCATTCAGAAGCGGCTTGCAGAAGCATATAGTGCAGGAGGGGCATTTGAAGAAAGTCTTCCGCATTTTGAACGGGCGCTTGATGATAAAAGGAATATCGACACATTGTTTATGTATGGGTTTACCGCGTTTCAGGCCGGTCAGTACAAAACAGCGGCTATTAAATTGACGGAAGCAGCGGAACTCGATCCGGATTATCATTCGATTTATTTACATCTGGCACGCGCATATGAAATGGAAGAAGAACTCGATGCCGCACTGGAAGCGGCCAGGTCCGGCATCGCACGGGATACGTATCAAAAAGAACTGTATTTACTGGCTGGAAAGCTTGCGCTGAAAACGGGCCTTGAAGAAGAAGGGGAATCGCATCTGCGCCAGTCACTTGCACTTGATCCGGAATATACAGAGGCGGCGCTTGCGCTGAATGCGCTGCTCATGAAAAAAGAAGAGTATGCAGGTGTTCTTGAAGTTGCTTCTATATTCCGTGAATCGGGCAGTGCTGAGCCTCTCATGCTATGGGATGCCGCTCGGGCTGCGAAACGGCTGGAGGAATTTAAAGAAGCGGCTGAGCTATATGAATACATTTATCCGGTTTTAAATGAAAATACTGAATTTCTGGCGGAATATGGCTACTTTTTGTTAGAAGAAGGCAATCGCGGGCAGGCGCTGTCTCTGTTTGAAAAACTGATGAGAGAAGAGCCGCTGAATGATGAGTGGGCAGAACTTGTTGAACGTTTGAAAATGGATGTATACTAATAAAAGCGCAAGGCGCCCAATTATCGGCGACAAGCATAAGACGAGCACTGGTGGAGGCGCTTTTTGCCTCCAGAAGGGCTTGGCTTATGGAACAAAAGCTAAGAACGCAGCTTTCTGCTGCAACGCTTTTGTGACCCGCATCATGTGGGCCTCGATGGTGCCTGAAGCTGGACGGCGTCCGAAAAAATATACTTTCTTATCTTTTAAAAATGGACAGAGGAGTGATGATGATGGCTGCCCCGGTTTCCGTTCATGAGAAAAAGGACTTTATCCGCTGGTTTTTAAATCATTATCAGCTGAAGCGCAGAGAATCTGTCTGGATTTTAAATTATTTAATGAGTCATGATCAGCTTATGGAACATGTGCATTTTGTTGATGATGCTCAGTATTGCCCGCGTGGCATGATCATGTCGTCCCATTGTGTAGACAGTGCACCGTTTCGATTTTTTAAAGATAACATTATGACTACAGATGCGGAAAAGTCTTTTCATGACATACGTTTAAATAAAGATGAAGACATTTTCATCGAGCTGAAATTTAAAGGCGCCCAGCTGTCTCACCAGTATGCGGCCGTACGGGTGGAAAATCCATTTATGCCAAAACGGACACGGCTGACGGAAAAAGAAAAAGAACTGGCAGAGCAGTTTTTGAAATGGAGTGTATACGAATTTCAGCGTGACCGGCTGAATGAGCAAATTGATGCTGCATTGGATCAGGGGGACAAAGAAACGTTTCTCCGCCTGACAGAACGATTAAACGAATTATTGGAATATATAAGTGCGTCTGATCAATGATCAGGCGCTTTTTTTCGCCCTTGTGTTTGCAAGAAGAATAGAACGAATGTATGATAAAGTGGGGTGATAAGATGAATTGGAACGGAAAAGATGCTGCTTTATTTCAGCAGCAAAAAGGCTACATTGACACCGCCATTGTACCGCTTGTCCCGGCTGATTTTGGTGCGGACATGATTCGGTCAGCGGAACAGCATGAGTTTATTGGGCTGCTGGTTGCATTTCTCGAACGTCAATTTAAAGGAAGAGTGCTTGTGACACCGCCGCATGCCTATTTGCCGGACGCAGAATTGAAAATGGAAGGGGCTAAACAGTGGGCGGAGAAGCTCCGGTCTTCCGGGTTTACCCATGTTTTCTTTTTTACAGCAGATCGTGTGTGGCGAGATATGGATAAAGATTTAGAGGCGGCGGTGATCTGGATTCCCTCTGTGCCGCTTGGAGATATGGAAGATGGAGTTAAGTATTCGCTGATCGAAAACCAGGCGAAGCAAATTGTCAACATTATTGTAGGGAAATGGCAGGAGAATGAGGGATAATTCGGAAAATCGTCACATTCAAAAAATCGTTTTCATTCCGGATGTTATTGACCTGTTATCCTGTATCGATTATCATAGTAATGTCCTAGTTTATGTTTATGCTCATATACGGTCCCTAGCGGACGAAGCTTATTGTATAGAGGGGGGAAAAAAATGAGTAAACAACCTGTATCAAGACGTCAATTTTTAAACTACACGCTCACAGGTGTAGGCGGTTTCATGGCTGCGGGAATGCTGATGCCGATGGTTCGTTTCGCTGTTGACCCGGTGCTGAAAGGGGAAGCGGCCGGCGATTTCCATCCGACACAGCAAAAAGTGGCTGATTTAACAGATGTACCGGTACGAGTCGACTTTTCTTACGAGCAAACAGATGCCTGGTATACGTCTGAAGTAACCAATACAGCTTGGGTTTACAAAAACGACAAAGACGAAATCGTCGCATTGTCACCGGTTTGTAAGCATCTCGGCTGTACAGTCAGCTGGGAAGGAAGCGGTCATACTGACAAGTTTTTCTGCCCTTGCCATAATGGCTTGTATGAAAAAAACGGAAAAAACATTCCGGGTACACCGCCGCTTAAACCGCTTGATGTGTATCCAACAACTGAAAAAGACGGCCTGCTGCAGCTCGGCAAGCCAAAGGCAAACAATATCGTGTAAAGGGGGCGTAATACATGCTCAATAAAATTTATGACTGGGTGGATGAACGTCTCGATATTACGCCAATGTGGCGCGATATTGCGGACCATGAAGTGCCTGAGCACGTCAACCCGGCCCATCATTTTTCGGCATTCGTTTATTGTTTTGGCGGTTTGACGTTTTTCGTCACAGTCATTCAAATCTTATCAGGAATGTTCCTGACAATGTACTATGTGCCGGATATTAAAAACGCATGGGAATCTGTTTATTATTTGCAAAATGAAGTAGCGTTTGGCGTTATTGTACGCGGCATGCACCATTGGGGCGCGAGTTTAGTTATCGTTATGATGTTTTTACATACGCTTCGTGTGTTTTTCCAAGGAGCATACAAAAAGCCTCGTGAATTAAACTGGGTTGTCGGCGTATTGATTTTCTTCGTTATGCTCGGTCTTGGTTTTACAGGCTATCTGCTTCCATGGGACATGAAAGCACTATTTGCGACAAAAGTAGGGATCGAGATTGCGGCTTCAACACCGCTGATCGGCCACGAATTGAAAGTATTGCTTGCTGGACATCCGGATATCGTCGGGGCACAAACATTGACACGTTTCTTCGCGATTCATGTTTTCTTCCTGCCGGCTGCGCTATTAGGCTTAATGGGCGCCCACTTTATCATGATTCGTAAGCAAGGTATTTCCGGTCCGTTGTAAAAAAACGGCCATACCCGTTTTAGTTTGATTAAAAGGAGGGGAACGCAATGCATCGTGGAAAAGGGATGAAGTTCGTCGGAGATTCACGTATTCCGGCTGAACGAAAACCAAATATTCCAAAAGATTATTCGGAATATCCAGGCAAAACAGAAGCCTTCTGGCCAAACTTCCTTTTGAAGGAATGGATGGTTGGTTCCGTATTTCTTGTTGGTTATCTTTGCTTGACCATTGCTCATCCATCACCACTTGAGCGTGTCGCGGATCCGACAGATACAGGCTACCTGCCTTTGCCTGACTGGTATTTCTTATTTTTGTACCAACTACTTAAATACACATATGCATCAGGACCTTACAATGTAATCGGCGGTTTTATTATTCCTGGTCTTGCATTTGGCGGTCTTATGCTTGCGCCGTTTATCGATCGCGGACCAAAACGCCGTCCGCTTGAGCGTCCATTTGCAACCGGCTTTATGATGCTCTCTCTTGCGGCAATCATTTTCCTTACATGGGAATCTGTTGACGCGGTAGATTGGAAAGCAAAAGAAGCACAAGGGGCAATTGTCGAAGAAGCGGCCATTGACACGAATTCTGATGGATTCAAAATTTATCAGGAAAATGGCTGTATTAACTGTCACGGTGATACATTATCGGGCGGGGCAGCTGCACCATCTCTTGTCGGCACAGGCCTGACACCGGAAGAAATCGCGGAAATCGCGAAAAACGGTAAAGGATCAATGCCGCCGGGTATGTACAAAGGAAATGACGAAGACCTCGTTAAGCTGTCTGAATTCATTTCAACACTCGAAGCAGAATAATCAAAAAGGACTGTCCGACTTGCTCGGCGGTCCTTTTTTTTCGATGGAGGGTACGGGATGCTGTCTTTTCTTTTATCGAACCGCTCGTTTATGTGGGCGCTTTTTCTTATTAATTTACTTGGAACTATTTACGGTTACATATGGTATATGCCACAGCTTAAGCAAACAGATGCTATTTTTCTCCCGTTCGTTCCGGATAGTCCGACAGCGAGCTTGTTTTTTACGATTGCGCTGCTTGGCCTGTTCGTAGGCCGTCATTGGGGATTGATGCAGGCATTGGCTGTTATGACGTTGTTTAAGTACGGCATATGGGCAGTTGTCATGAACATATTGACGCTTGTGGTAACCGGAGATCTTTCTTGGCTCGGCTGGATGCTTGTCGCCTCACACTTTGGCATGGCTGTACAGGGATTGCTTTACGCGCCATTTTTCCGGGTAAAACCGATTCACTTGATCATTGCATCGGTTTGGACCGTTCATAACGAAATAATTGATTACGTATACATGCAATACCCGGTTTATTCACAGCTTCATTTATATATTCAGGAAATCGGCTATTTTACTTTCTGGCTTAGTATCTTCTCCATCTTGATCACATGGTGGGTATGTGTCCGTTCAAAACGATTAATCTGGTAACAAGCGGCATCATCTTCCTGTCCATCCGCATATACTAAAGGAGCGGATGGGGGGATAGAGAGTGGAAAAAATCATCGCGTTTATATGGAGTTTCCTTCTCATATTTGTGCCGGTTAGCGGAGCAGAAGGACTGGACCCGGAAAAAAACGAACAGCTTATTCATGTAACAGCTTTAACAGGCAGCGTAATTATAATATCGCTTTTATATACAGGAAGAAAAAAATATAAAGGGATGCAAAAGAAAAGGGATCGTGAGCGTAATCTTTGACGCATAGGGGTATTAATCGATAAAATAAAATTAAGACAAAATACGACAATAGTAATGGAGGTAGATGGATTTACATGATCTGGATTGTTTATTTTGCCCTGCTGATCCTGTTGCCGCTTTGGGCGCAATTTAAGGTGAAAAGCACGTATAAAAAATACTCGAAAGTACCGGTTTCAACTGGGATTACGGGTGCAGAAGCGGCACGCCGCATTTTAGATGACAACGGCTTGCAGCACGTAAAGGTAGTGGAGTCACACGGTTTTTTGAGTGACCATTATAACCCGATGACCAAAACCGTCAACTTGTCTCCAAATAACTTTCATGACCATTCCATTGCCGGTGCCGCTGTTGCAGCACATGAGGTCGGCCACGCGATTCAAGACAAAGTCGGCTATGCGTTTCTCCGCTTTCGCCATGCTCTTGTGCCGGTAGCCAATATTAGCTCAAACATGTCGTGGATTTTCATTATGATCGGTATTTTCGCACAAGCAACGAATATGCTTTTGCTTGGGATCGTTTTAATGGCCGCGGGGGTTTTGTTCCAAGTAATTACCTTACCAGTTGAGTTTAATGCCTCGAACCGTGCGATGGATCAAATTGTTGCATCCGGGATTATCCGTAATGATGAAGAACGGGAAGCACGCAAAGTGTTAAATGCAGCGGCTATGACATATGTGGCAGCCGCAGCTGTTGCAGTGCTGGAACTTGTCCGTCTTGTGTTAATGTACACAGGTATGACACAGAGCGAAGATTAATTAAGAAAGGCGCAAGGTGCCTGCCTATCGGCGACAAGCGTAAGACGAGCACTGGCGGAGGCGCTTTTTGCCTCCAGAAGAGCTTGGATTATGACCTCGAGCCGATGGCACCTGAAGCTAGACACTGTTCAAAAATATATACTTTCTTATCTTTTGAAAAAACACCGGAGGACTTCTTCGGTGTTTTTCTACTTTTCAATCGGCTGCTTGTTTTCATCAAGCGTAAATCCTTCGCCGAATACGTCATGAACGACGGTGACCGATACAAATGCATGGGGGTCAACGGCGTGAATAATATTCTTCAGGCGGACGATTTCATTTTTACCAACAACGCAGTATAAGACGTCACGTTCTTGTTTTGTAAAAGAACCGTACCCCTTTAAAATCGTCACACCGCGGTCCATCCGTTTATTAATTTCTTCGGCGATTTCCCCGTGAGCCGAAGAAATAATCATCGCCCCACGTGCCGCATATGCGCCTTCCTGCATAAAATCAATCACGCGGGCGGCAGTAAAGACGGCAACAAGTGTGTACATCGCTTCCCGATAATCGATATATGTAAGAAAAGACGCAATAATGACTGTTGCATCAAATAAAAACATCGTTTTTCCCATACTCACCTGCCGGTATTTGTGCATCAGCCGTGCAATAATGTCCACTCCGCCTGTCGTACCACCATAACGAAATGTAATGCCGAGGCCGACACCGATAAATACCCCCGCAAACAAAGCCGCGAGAAATAAGTCATCGTGCAGCGGAATATGGAACTGCCAGCGCTGGAAAATCCATAAAAAGAACGAAACGCTGAATGTGCCAATCAATGTGTAGTAAAACGACACACGACCGAGCAGCTTCCATCCGATGAAGAAAAGCGGAATGTTCAAAACTAGGTTGGAGTAGGACGGATCAATGTCAAATAAACTGTACAATAGGAGCGTAATACCCGTGAAACCGCCTTCAGCCAAATTGTTTTGCATGTTAAAATGAACAAGTCCGAACGAAAAAATGGCTGAGCCGATTAAAATAAAGATGATGTTTTTTACTTTTATGCCTGGCTTCATAAAGTTCTCCTTTTTTATAGTGACGAATGAAAAGAAAAAATTGCACTGTCCTTATATAATATGTACCATATAGGAGAAAGAAAGTGGTGAAAAAAATGGATAAATCAATGCGTGACATGCAAAAAGAAGTAGATAACTACATCAGCCAGTTTAAAGAAGGCTATTTTAGCCCGCTTGCCATGATGGCACGCCTTACGGAAGAAATAGGAGAGCTTGCCCGTGAAGTGAATCATTATTACGGAGAAAAGCCGAAAAAATCTTCAGAAGAAGAAAAAACAATCGAAGAAGAACTCGGTGATGTGCTGTTCGTGGCGATTTGTCTGGCGAATTCACTCGATATTGATTTGCAGACAGCGCACGACCGGGTGATGAATAAATTCCAGACGAGAGACAAAGACCGCTGGACGAAAATTGAGGAGGAAAAATAAATGAGCAGCATTCGTGTCATTATTGCGGGCCCGCGCGGCCGCATGGGAATAGAGGCCATTAAAATGGTGATGGATACTCCGGAATTCGAGCTGGTGGCGGTACTTGATCGGAAATATGGCGGAGAAACACTGGAAGATATCGGGTTCACCGGTTCACAGGCGCCGATTTATACGGATGTGAAAGATTGTTTTTCCGAGCATCAGGCAGACGTGCTCATTGATTTGACGACGCCGGAATTTGGTTACTTACATACAAAAACAGCGCTTGAACACGGCATCCGTCCTGTTGTGGGGACGACTGGCTTCACCGATAATCAGCTGTTAGAATTAAAAGAGCTGTCGGAATCAAAAGAGCTTGGCTGCATTATCGCACCAAACTTCGCAATCGGTGCCGTCTTAATGATGAAATTTTCACAAATAGCGGCTAAATATTTCAGCGATGTGGAAATTATCGAGCTTCATCATGATAAAAAACTCGATGCCCCGTCCGGAACGGCTGTGAAAACGGCGCAAATGATAAACGACATTCGCGAACCGAAAAAACAAGGGCATCCTGATGAAAAAGAAACGATTCCGGGTGCGCGCGGAGCCGAAATGAGTGGCATGCATATTCATAGTGTCAGACTGCCTGGATTAATTGCCCATCAACAAGTGTTGTTCGGCGCAGATGGTGAAACGCTGACGATCCGCCACGATTCGTATAATCGGGCTTCCTTTATGTCCGGTGTGAAAGTGTGTGTGGAAACCGTTATGAAAACGAAAACGCTCGTGTATGGCCTTGAAAATATTTTAGATTAATGGGGGATTTCGATGAACATTGCACTTATTGCGCATGATAAGAAAAAAGATGACTTGATTGAATTTGTGGATCTTCATAAAGATATTTTTGGCTATCATACGCTTTTTGCGACGGGAACCACAGGAACCCGTGTAATGGAAAAAACAGGACTGGATGTTCACCGCTTTCAATCAGGACCGCTTGGAGGCGATCAGGAAATTGGCGCGAGGATTGCCCGTGGTGAAATGGACTTTGTCTTTTTCTTCCGTGATCCGCTTACTGCACAGCCACATGAGCCGGATGTAACGGCGCTTGTTCGTCTTTGTGACGTATATTCTGTGCCGCTTGCGACAAATCTTGGCACAGCGCGCGTTTTAATTGATGGGATTATTGAGGAACAGAGTGAATGATCGGCAGGGGAGATAGATGGGATTAAACATTGGTATTACATGCTATCCGACAGTAGGCGGATCAGGCGTTGTCGCAACAGAACTTGGCAAGCTGCTGGCGGAAAAAGGGCATACGATTCACTTTATTACATCGGCTGTTCCATTCAGGTTAAACCGGATGTATCATAATATCTTTTTTCACCAAGTAGAAGTCAATCAATATTCGGTTTTTCAGTATCCTCCTTATGATATTGCGCTGGCGAGTAAGATGGCCGATATCATACAGCGGGAAAAGCTTGATATTTTGCACGTCCATTATGCGATACCGCATGCGGTGTGCGCGATTTTGGCCAAACAAATGGCAAAGTCAAATGTGAAAATTGTCACGACGCTGCACGGAACAGACATTACGGTGCTCGGATCGGATTCTGCGCTCACGCCCGCGATTAAATTTGGCATTGAACAGTCGGATGCAGTAACAGCTGTGTCTGATTCTCTCGTTAGGCAGACGAAGGATATGATCGCGCCGGAAAAAGATATTGAGACAGTATACAACTTTATCGATGAGCGGGTGTATCGTCCGGTTTCAGCTTATCATTTAAAAAAAGAATTCGGGATTAGAGACGATGAAAAAGTCGTGATTCATGTATCCAATTTCCGGGCGGTGAAACGTGTGACAGATGTAGTAAAAGTGTTCGCCAATATCGCGGAACAAATGCCAGCGAAGCTGCTTCTTGTCGGGGACGGTCCCGAAATGACGGTCGTCTGCCGGCTGGCGGAATCACTTGGACTGGAAGGACGGGTGTTATATCTCGGCAAGCAGGACAATGTAGAAGAATTGTACGCGATTAGTGACGTAAAGCTATTATTATCAGAGAAAGAAAGCTTCGGCCTTGTAGCGCTTGAAGCAATGGCGTGCGGAGTGCCGTGTATCGGAACAAACGCTGGCGGAATTCCCGAAGTCATTGAAGATGGAGAAAATGGTTTTGTGCGCCCGATTGGCGATATAAACGCCATTAGTGAAGCGGCTATTCAGTTGCTGACGAATGATTCGTTGTATACACGCATAAAACAGCGGGCGATCGAAACAGTTCAAGAACGGTTTCATTCATCTGATATCGTGCGTCAATACGAAAGCGTCTATTACGGTCTGATAAAGGAGACTGTTCATGATTGAGCATCCTTTTTTTCAGCAGGCACTTCCGGTTATTGAACGTCTTGAAGAAGCTGGTTATGAAGCGTACTTTGTCGGCGGGGCGGTCCGCGATCTTTTTTTAAGTCGCCCCATTCATGATGTGGACATTGCTACATCGGCCACACCGCCTGAAGTGAAAAACGTCTTCACGCATACCGTTGATGTCGGCATCGATCACGGCACCGTTCTTGTTTTGCATAACGGGACCGGATTCGAAGTGACGACGTTTCGAACCGAATCTCTATACAGTGATTTCAGGCGGCCGGACCATGTTGAATTTGTCCGGTCTCTTTATGAGGATTTAAAGCGGCGTGATTTTACGATGAATGCCATGGCTATGAATAAAGACGGGGAATGGATTGACCCATTTCACGGGAAAGACGATATTCAAAAGGGCATTATTCGGACGGTTGGCCGTGCAGTCGAGCGTTTTTCAGAGGATGCGCTTCGAATGATGCGGGCAGCACGGTTTGTGAGCCAGCTGTCTTTTGACCTTGATGCTGAAACAAAACAAGCAATGACTGAAAATGCGCCGCTGCTTGGCCATATTGCCGTTGAGCGAAAGCTGAATGAAATGGATAAACTGTTGGCGGGACGTGACAAACACCGTGCCTTGTCTGTCCTCATTGAAACAACTTTATATCAATTCCTGCCAGGTTTAGCTGAACGGAAGCAGGCGCTTATCCGTTTAGCAGCATTGTCGCTTGAACGATTAACAGCGGAACAAGTATGGGTAACAGCGGCGTATTTATGTGCAAATAACGATGCAAAGTCATTTTTAACGGATTGGCGACTGCCGCAAAAAAGAATCAAGCGAATTGTCCGAAGTATCCATACATTAAAGCAGCTGCAGTCAAAAGGCGCCAGCGATTGGCTGTTCTTCCAGTCGGGGCTCCAATCAGCGGTTGACAGTACAATGGCTGCAGCCGTTTTGTCTGGTGAAGAAGTGGATATAAAAGAAGTGACCAGCCGCTTTGAATTGCTTCCGATCATAAGCCGCCGCGATCTTGCGATTACCGGAAAAGAGCTAATGGAGTGGGCGGACAAGCCACGCGGTGCGTGGATTAAAGATGTGCTTGAACGAACAGAACGAGCGGTTATCGCCGGTGATATTCGAAATGACCGAATGGAAATTGAAAGGTGGCTGCGCGCATGCAATCTTCTGTAAAACATAAGCTGCTTGAAGTGTTTTCAAAAGCAGATGGCGATTTTGTATCCGGTCAGGCGCTGGCAGACAGCATTGGCTGTTCAAGGACAGCGGTATGGAAGCATATTGAATCGCTGCGGCAGGAAGGCTTTGAATTGGAAGCGGTACGCAACAAAGGCTACCGGATCAAATCAAAGCCCGATAAAGTCAGTGAAAATGAATTATTGATCGGACTTGAAACAGAGCGTCTCGGTAAACACGTGGTGTTCAGAGAAACCGTTGAATCAACGCAAAAAGAAGCACATAAAATTGCGGAAGAAGCAGTTGAAGGGACACTTGTGATCGCGGAAGAGCAAACAGCAGGACGCGGCCGCATGACACGGCCGTGGCACTCCCCGAAATATACCGGCATTTGGATGAGCCTTATTTTAAAACCAGATTTACCGCCGTTTAAAGCACCACAATTTACGCTTATCGCAGCAGTCGCCGTGGCAGAAGCGATCCGTGATACGGCTGGACTGAATCCGGAAATTAAATGGCCGAATGATCTGCTTCTGAACGGAAAAAAAATTACCGGCATTTTAACAGAGCTTCAGGCGGATTCGGATCGAATCCGCTCCATTATTATTGGCATTGGCATGAATGTCAACCAGCAAACGTTTCCTGAGGAGCTGGCTGGCATTGCGACGTCGCTGGCGATTGAAAAAGGAGAGCCAGTACCGCGTGCAAAGCTCGTTCAAGCCATTTTAAAAAACATGGAAGTATATTATGCGGAATATATAGAAAACGGTTTTGGTACCATAAAAGAAAAATGGGAATCCTTTGCTGTTTCAATCGGACGACAGCTCATTGCCCGCACGATTAGCGGCACGATTCGGGGCAAAGCGCTCGGTATTACCGAAGAAGGCGTGCTAAAGCTTCAGGATGAGAACGGTGTCATTCATGATATTTATTCAGCGGATATCGAAATCGAACAGTAGTCAAATGAATGAGTGCCTGTTATAATAATCGTGAACAGGGCGGTATCATTCTTGAGCTGCACCGCGTTCAACTCGTATAGCGCGTTTCTATAAGACAAACACTGCCTTGATCCGGACGGACAGGGACAGAGGGTCGAAACATTCATCCGTTTATAACGGGTCCTTCTGCTCTTTTTCGGGCAGCAGGACCCTTTTTCGTTGTTTCGTCTCCTCTAATCAAAAGGAGGAAGCAAAATGAAGCGAACAGCAGATTTCAGCAAGATGAAAGCAAAACAAGATAAAATCGCCATGATTACGGCTTACGATTACCCGTCAGCGAAGCAGGCAGAAGCAGGCGCTGCGGACCTCATTTTAGTCGGTGACTCCCTTGGCATGACAGTGCTTGGATATGAATCAACCGTTTATGTCACAACGGAAGATATGGTACACCATACAAAAGCGGTAAAACGAGGTGCACGTGATACATTTGTCGTCACGGATATGCCGTTTATGACGTATCACGTGAATAAAGAACAAACACTTAATACGGCTCGCATGCTCATACAGGGCGGGGGAGCGGACGCGGTAAAACTTGAAGGAGCAGGAGAAATCGTGGACCGTGTGCGTGAATTAACAGCTGCCGGCATACCGGTATGCGCCCATCTTGGCCTTACCCCTCAGTCAGTTGGCGTTCTTGGTGGCTATAAAGTACAAGGGAAAACAGCCGAAGCGGCGCAGCGAATGCTAGAAGATGCAAAAGCAATGGAGCAGGCAGGGGCGTTTATGCTTGTTTTGGAATGTGTCCCGCACCAAGTCGCACAGTCAGTTGCCGCAGCACTTCAGATTCCAGTCATTGGAATCGGTGCGGGGGCCGAAACAGACGGTCAAGTGCTTGTCTACCATGACATTATGCGCTATGGCGTCGGCCGGACAGCGAAGTTTGTAAAAAGCTATGCAAATTTTGACCAAGACGGAATCAAAGCGGTTTCTTCTTATGTCACAGATGTGAAAACAGGCGCGTTTCCGGAAAAAGCGCACACATTCACAATGAACGAAGACGAATTGGACCGGCTGTATGGAGGCGTGCGTTCATGAATATTATCCGGACGGTTGCGAGTTTAAAAAAAGAAGTCCGCTATTTTCAATTAGATAACCAATCAATCGGTTTCGTACCGACGATGGGTTTTTTGCATGAAGGGCATGTAACACTCGCCCGCAAGGCACGCAAGGAAAACGATGTTGTGATTATGTCTATTTTCGTTAATCCACTTCAATTTGGGCCAAATGAAGATTTTGAACGTTATCCGAGGGATGAAGCGCGGGATACAGCGCTAGCTGAAGAAGCAGGCGTTGATATTTTGTTTTTGCCGTCTGTTGAAGAAATGTATCCGGATGAGCCGTCGGTGACGCTGACGGTCCATAAACGAACAAACGCCCTATGCGGCTTAGCGCGCGTTGGTCATTTTGATGGTGTGGCTACCGTGGTTATGAAATTATTTCATTTAACAGAAGCGGACCGGGCATATTTCGGCAAAAAAGATGCGCAGCAGCTTGCTGTTATTCACGGACTTGTAGACTCGTTAAACGTGCCGATCGAAATTGTGGACGTTGACACTGTAAGAGAGCCGGATGGACTGGCAAAAAGTTCACGCAACGTGTATTTGCTGCCGGAAGAGCGGGAAAAAGCGCCGGCGATTTACAAAGCGCTTCAGCTCGTGGCAGAGTCCATTGAAGCAGGTGAAACAAATATCGCCCATTTAAAGCAAAAAGCACGCCGCGTTTTGGAAGAGCAAACCGGTGCGGAAATTGATTATATGGAGATTTTGTCGTATCCGGAATTAGAGTCCCTAGATTCAGTTAGTGGCACGATTATCGCGGCCGCTGCTGTCAAATATAAAAATGCCAGATTAATTGATAATCTGATTTTACCGATGAAAGGAAGTGCACCATGTTTCGCACAATGATGAACGGGAAAATTCACCGTGCAACGGTGACAGAAGCCAACTTAAATTACGTCGGCAGTATTACTATTGATGAAGATTTGCTCGATGCAGCCGGCATGATGCCAAATGAAAAAGTGCAAATTGTTAATAACAACAACGGTGCGCGTCTCGAGACATATATTATCCCAGGCGAACGCGGCAGCGGCGTCATCTGTTTGAACGGAGCCGCCGCGCGTCTCGTTCAGCCAGGCGATACGGTGATTGTTATTTCATACGTTTTAGTGGCGGAGGAAAACGTAAAAAACCATAAGCCGAAAGTACTGATCATGGATGAACAAAACCGCATTGCCGATCTCTTGCATCAAGAACCGGCCGCAACCATTATGTAAATTTAAAGCCGCTGTTTAGGCAGCGGTCTTTTTTTGCGCATTTTTCCAGCTCTAGGTGCCCTCGAGGCCCATAGGTTCTGGGTTACAAAAGCGTTGCGGCAGATGCCGCGTTCGTTCTTAGCTTTTGTTCCATTTACCTTACCCAGCGCCAAGCCCTTCTGGAGGCAAAAAAACGCCTCCGCCAGTGCTTTTCTTATGCTTGTCGCCGATAAGCGGGCACCTTTCGCTATTCTTGTGGTAAACTGATAAAGAATTTACTTAAAGGTGTGTTTGCCGTGATCAATGACGTACGATTTACAGTGGCAGATTTTGAAACGACCGGCCACTCTCATGCAAGCGGCGGCCGTATTATGCAGGCAGCTTTTGTTACCATTGAAGAAGGCCGAATTCAAGGCCAATACAATACATATTTAAATCCGGATGCGCCGATCCCGCCATTTATACAAGAATTAACCGGGATTGATGAAAAAACGGTCCAACAGGCACCATTTTTTAAGGACGAAGCCGGGCAGTTTCTGAAATGGCTTGCAGATTCGGTTTTTGTGGCTCATAACGTGTCTTTTGACTTAACGTTTTTAAATGGTGAACTGGAAGCGTCCGGACATCCGCCGTTTACCGGTCTTTTTATCGATACGGTGGAACTCGCGAAAATTGTTTTGCCAGCTTCAGACAGTTATAAGCTGGGCGATTTGTCTGATCAATTTGGACTGAGCCATAGGCAAAAGCACCGGGCGGACAGTGATGCATACGCAACAGCAGAACTGTTTATTCAATTGGTAGAACGTCTGGAAGCACTTCCCCTGGTGACGATTGAACAATTATTAAAGCTGTCATCTGGTTTGAAAAGCGATATTCATATGCTGCTGTCCCGTATTGCGGCGGAGAAAAAAAAACGCGTGGAAATGTTATCGGATCAGTGGACTGTTTATCGTGGGCTTGCACTTCGAACAAAAAAACAGCCGGAAAAACGGACAGCAGACAGGTCGATTTCATTTCCGGAAAAGGAAGAAGAAAAATGGGTGCTGCTTTCCGGTGTGCCTGGAATGGAGCGCCGGCACGGGCAAATGCAGATGATGAATGCAGTGCAGCGCTTTTTTGAAAAAGGGCAGCATACTGTCATTGAAGCAGGTACCGGGACGGGCAAGTCACTTGCCTATTTGCTGCCGGCTATTTATGAAAGCCAGCGAAGCGGCCGGCCGGTCGTTGTTTCAACGTATACCGTCCTTTTGCAGCACCAGCTGCTGGAGCGGGAGCTTACGAAGCTGCAGATGATGCTGCCGTTTGATGTAAAAGCAGCAGTATTAAAAGGAAAGCGCCACTATTTAGACTTATCCCGCTTTGTCCGGTCGCTTCGGGAAAAAGAACGAAATTACGACCGGACGATGACGAAAATGCAAATGCTTGTCTGGCTGCTCGAAACAGAAACTGGTGACGGCGATGAGTTGAATCTGTCGTCAGGCGGGGCATTGTTTTGGAAAGAAGTGTGCCAGGCAGACGATTACATGAACAAAGCAAAACAAGCGTGGCGCAAGCATGATTTTGCCCGATACGCAAAAGAAGTGGCAGCAAGTGCCGACATTATTGTCACAAATCATTCGTTTTTAATTGCCGATATGAAAGCGGAAAAACCGCTTCTTCTGCCAGAGAGCTATATCATTATTGATGAAGCACACCGGTTTGAAAAAGCAGCGAGAGAGCGTCTTGGGCAGGAATTGTCGCTCGCACATCTGAAATTTTTGCTCGGAAAAATGGGTTCGGCGGAAGACCGGCGTCTTCTGTATCATCTGAACCGGATCGAATCAAAGCGTCTCGCTGAACGGCCGTCGGAGAAAGTGATGGCAGCCACTGCCGCTGTTTTAACAGAAGCGGAAGAATGGTTTGGCGTATTATCCGCTTTTTTTGAACGGCAAACGTCTCGAATGAGCCATTCTAAGCGCCAGCAGGCTATTACAGAAGAAAGCCGAAACACTGCCGGCTGGCAGCAAATCGAATATGGCGCTGAACGATTATACAATTTGCTGTCACGTTTAATAGAAGCCGTGTCGGAGAAAATAACGCCTATTACGGATATCCGCAAGCAGCTGTCTGCTCGAGATGAATTGTATGTAGACGATATGCTTTTATTTTTAAAGAGGTGCCGGGGGTGGAATGAGCGGCTGTTTGAACTCATTTTTCGCCCCGATGAGGAAGAAGTCATTTGGATGGAAGGGGACGTCCGGTCGCTGGCAAATACATTGACGATACGGACGCAGCCGGTTCAGCCTGGTTCACTCATTCAAGATTACTTGCTTGAACGGCATCACGTGCTGTTTACGTCGGCGACACTGACAGTTGAACAGTCTTTCCGCTTTTTTGCAGGCGAAATGGGATTGACGCCGCATCAGTACAGTGAATATGTTATCCCGTCGCCATTTGATTATGCGAACCATTGCCGAATCGTTATTCCGAATGATGTACCAGAAGTGAAAGAAACAGACAATGGCTCATACGCGCAGGCGGTCGCAGATTATATTATTGCAGCAGCAGAAACAGCAGGCGGTCGTATGCTCGTCTTATTTACATCGTTTGATATTTTGAAAAAAACACATGATTTTATTCGCGAAACAGAACTTCTGGCTGAATACGCCATTATTGCACAGGGCATTACGAATGGCAGCGTCGCCCGGCTGGCGAAAAATTTTCGGCAATATGACAAAGCGATCTTGCTCGGTACAGGCGCGCTTTGGGAAGGAATCGATATTCCGGGCGAAGATTTATCGGTTTTGTTTATCGTCCGGCTGCCGTTTGCGCCGCCAGATGATCCGTTTATCGCCGCGAGGAGCGGGCAGCTGAAAAAAGAAGGAGAAAATCCATTTTCCGCTTATTCGCTGCCACAAGCGATTATTCGTTTTCGTCAAGGCTTTGGCCGGTTAATCCGCACAGAGTCGGACCGGGGGGTGGCGATCCTCTTCGACCGCCGCGTGCTGTCAAGCCGGTACGGAAAAGCGTTTCTCGAATCGATTCCAGACGTACCGGTGAAAGAACTGGATATTGCCGGTACGATGGAGCTCATAGAAAAGTGGCTGCCCAGGGAAAAATAGTTGCATGAGGTACGGCCATTCCTGCTATAATTTGAGCCAGGAGGGATTTTTTATGGAGTCAAAAATTGAAGTGCTCTCAACCGTGAAAGTTGAAAATAACGGTGACTTGTATAAACTTGTTGATACACTGAATCGGACGCTTAAGCGGGAAAATTTAATGTTTGGTCTTGCGCTTGATGCCGATGATCAGACAAAAGCAGTTTTTACAATTTATCGAACGTAAAGAACGTGGTGAATATGCGAACAAACTTTAAAAAATGGTTATTAATAATCGGAATTTCGTTGTTTCTCATTGCGATAATTGTATCTATCCTGTATAATAATGCACAAAAACCGTATGAAAAAGCAAAAGAGACTGCTTTGACACAGCTTCAGGAAAAAGCTGCTCTTTCGCAAATCGACGATGTGTATCTTTATAACAGCACAACGGCGTATTATACGGGAACGGGGCAGGACGAAAGCGGACAGGATGTTGCGGTTTGGCTGGCACAGGATGGCAAGTCCGAACCGATCGTCCGCCCGCTGGGTGATGGTGTGACGGAGAAAGAAGCACGTGCTCTCTTCAAGGAGGAAGCGGGCAATGCGGATATTTTATCGCTTACGCTTGGCATGGAAGGCAAAACCCCTGTTTGGCTGTTTACATTTAAAAATGACAATGGCCGCTTGAATTATTATTATTTAACGTTTTCAGACGGAACATGGTGGAAAAAGGTTGAAAACATTTAACAGAATGGAGAATGGATTCATGGACGTACAATTAGCAGAACGCGTAAAAGCATTAACCCCATCAACAACGCTTGCGATTACCGCAAAAGCGAAAGAAATGAAAGTACAAGGCATTGATGTCATTGGGCTTGGCGCTGGTGAGCCGGATTTTAATACACCGGACCATATTATTGAAGCGGCGTATGAATCATTAAAAGATGGCCAAACGAAATATACACCGGCCGGAGGGCTCGCCGAACTGAAAAACGCGGTCATCGATAAATTCAAGCAGGATCAGGGCATTACATATAAACCGAACGAAATCATTGTGACAACAGGCGCAAAACACGCGCTTTATAACTTATTTCAAGTGATTTTAAACGATGGCGACGAAGTCATCATCCCGACACCCTATTGGGTCAGTTATCCGGAGCAAGTGAAGCTTGCGGACGGTGTACCTGTTTATGTAGACGGCAAAGAATCCAATGACTTTAAAATTACACCGGAACAGCTTGAAGCAGCGATTACGAACAATACAAAAGCGGTTATCATTAACTCACCGTCGAATCCGACCGGTATGCTGTACTCAGCTGACGAGCTAAAAGCGCTTGGCGAAGTGGCCATCCGTCACAACATTTGGATCGTCTCCGATGAAATTTACGAAAAATTAGTGTACGGGGACAACAAACACGTGTCTATTGCCGAATTGTCTCCCGAATTAAAAGAACAGACGATCATCATTAACGGTGTTTCAAAATCCCATTCGATGACTGGCTGGCGGATCGGGTATGCCGCTGGAAACGCACAGGTGATTAAAGCCATGACAGATCTTGCAAGCCATTCAACGTCTAATCCGACATCGACTGCTCAATACGGCGCCATTGCCGCTTACACAGGCACACAGCAGCCGGTAGAAGAGATGAAAAAAGCATTTGAAGAACGCTTGAACATCATTCATGCAAAATTAACGGAAATCCCAGGAGTTACGTGTTTAAAACCACAAGGTGCGTTTTACTTGTACCCGAACGTAACAAAAGCAGCAGAATTAACAGGTCATGCCAATGTGGATGGCTTTGTGACGGCGCTCCTTGAAGAAGCAAACGTTGCAGTTGTGCCGGGGAGTGGTTTTGGCACGCCTCCAAACATCCGCTTATCATATGCAACGTCGCTTGAACTGCTTGAAAAAGCAGTTGACCGTATTGCGGATTATGTAAAAACAAACCAAAAAGGGTAATAATGATTAGAAAAGCAGTCCATTCGGGCGGCTTTTCTTTTTTTCCTGGTCCTAGTATAATATGAAGCATTGCGAAGGTTCGAGGTGGAATGGAAATGAAAGAAAAAGAAATGATGATTCGCTGGATGGAGCAAGGAGCCACAAGCGTACCGAACGTGCTGCTTGAAAACTACAAGCGGCTGTCTTTAAATGAGCAGGAAATGATGGTTCTTCTGCACATTTACTCCTATTCACAAAAAGGGATCACCTTCCCGAGTTTTGAAGAGCTGTCGAACCGGATGTCGATGTCTGCTTCTGACTGCGCGGGATGTGTGAAAAAGCTGATTCAAAAACAAGTAGTTGCGATTGTAGAGGGAAGTCAGACCGGCTATGAATTTTATTCGTTTGAGCCGCTTTGGAACAAGCTTGTCTCCCTATTTGAATCAGAAGCAAGAGGCCTGTCTGTTCAGCAGGCAATGGTAGAAGAAAAAGACTTATACAGTTTGTTTGAAGAAGAATTTGGCCGGCCTCTTTCCTCCATTGAATGTGAAACGCTTGCGCTTTGGATTGACCAGGACGGCCATGAACCGCCTGTGATTAAAGCAGCTCTTCGGGAAGCGGTATTGTCCATGAAGCTGAATTTCCGCTATATGGACCGCATTTTATTTGAATGGAAAAAGCAAGGCATTAAAACGGTAGAGCAGGCGCGAGAACAAGGGAAAAAGTTTCGTAAGCCGGCTGGAGCCGAGCAGGTATCACGCTCGGAACATGCGGTGCCGTTTTACAATTGGCTGGAACAATAAGGAGAAAACAAGATGCTGAATAAAACTGACATTCGCCGCTGTCTGGATACGTTTGCGGAAATGTTTCCAGGAGCGCACTGCGAATTAAATCATAACAATCCCTTTGAGCTTGTTATTGCAGTGGCGCTGTCTGCGCAATGCACGGATGCGCTCGTCAATAAAGTGACGAAAGGGCTGTTCCAAAAGTATAAAACACCGGAGGACTATTTGTCGGTTCCGCTGGAGGAACTTGAGCAGGATATCCGCTCGATCGGCTTATACCGGAACAAAGCGAAAAATATTCAGAAGATGTCGCGGATGCTCATTGAAGAGCTCGACGGTGTTGTACCCGAAACGCAGGATGAACTTGAGAAGCTGCCAGGTGTCGGCCGTAAAACAGCGAATGTCGTCGCGTCTGTCGCATTTGGCGTTCCGGCAATTGCCGTGGATACGCATGTTGAACGGATTTCGAAGCGGCTGGGTTTTTGCCGCTGGAAAGACAATGTGACAGAAGTCGAAAAAACGTTAATGCGCAAAATCCCAAAAGAGGAATGGTCGGATACGCATCACCGGATGATTTTTTTTGGTCGGTATCACTGCAAAGCACAGTCGCCGAACTGCCCCGAATGCCCGCTGCTTGATTTGTGTCGGGAAGGGAAAAAAAGAATGAAGCTCGGTGGTGTCCGTAAATGAATGTATTGATTCCAAAAGAGCTTCGTTATTTTTCGGATGAAACACATGTGGAAATGCCGGACTCAGTCTGTTTTTATCCATATTTTTTGTACGAGCTGAGCGGTGACAAACCGTGGGAATGGGAAAAAAGCGGGCTGCCGTTGCTGCAGTCCGCATGGGACGAAATGGAGACGGCGCTTGATGAAAAACAACGTGCCCGCAGCAAAGATGTGAAAAGAGAAGTCGATGCGCTATTGGCGATGTTTTTTATGGCATTGTTTTGGGTGAACGGACAGCCGTCAGCGCCAGTGTTATGGAAAGAAAAAGAAGCGGATTTCGCCGTAAAGCCAATTAATTTTCGTGAGCGATTTACGTACATCGACAGCCGGCCGTATACATATATGGCTTACCGGCAGTTAATTGAGCTGATGACTGAACTGAAAAAAGCCGCCGCAGTTTATGCAATACGAAAACCCCGATGAAATCATTCATCGGGGTTTTCATTTTTTTATTCAGTTGGAGTGTTTTCGACCTCAGGCACCGGTTCAGGATCGCGTGTCCCATTGCCTTGTGTCGTTCCATTTCCATTGTTGTTACCGTTATTATTCGTATTGTCATCTGCAGGTACTTCTGTATCTGGTTCCGGTTCTAGCTCCGGTTCTGGCTCCGGTTCCGGTTCAGGTTCTACCGGTTCTGGTTCCGGTGTTGCTGGTTCCGGCTCGGGTTCTGGCTCAGGCTCCGGTTCCGGCTCAGGCTCTGGTGTTTCCGGTTCCTCCACCGCACCACCTGGAATCGTCACAGAAGTGGAAGCGGAATCGACGCTTTGACCGTCTATAATGGCTGTCACCGTAATGGAATACGTCTCGCCGGGCTGTCCGCTGCTAAAGACGGTAGAAAAGCCGCCAATCGACTGTGTTTCTAGGCCATTCGATACACTAAAGGATGGGCTGCCATCGCCGTTATACGACCAGGAAACGGACATATTGCCGCTTGCATCAGCAGTGGCGGACAAACCAGTTACCGCACCACCTGATGTTTCCTCTTCCGGCTGTTCTTCTTCTTCTTCTGTTTCTTCTTCCTCTTCTTCCGGCTCTACTGGCGGCTTTGACCGTTTCGGCTGTTCGCCACGAATAAATAATTCGTACGTTTTGTTGCTGTCTGAGACGCCATTTCCGGCAACGGCGGCCGGATTTGATCCCTTAATGATCGGAAGTTCCACGACACTGTCTGGTTTTTCAAAGTCAGGTGTGTCGACATCTTCTGATACTTTAGTCATCAGCTGCTTAAAGAGTTCTTTGGCAATCTGTTGGCTTTCTTTTGACAAATATTCCGTTCTGCTTTCGTATCCGGTCCAAATAGCGGCGGTATAATTTGTTGTGTAGCCAACAAACCACGCATCCGGTGATGCACTGGATGGGAAATCATATTGTGCGAGTTCATCATCTGTGTAGTTCGTCGTTCCGGTTTTGCCTGCCATATGAAGAGATGGAATATTTGCGGCTGTACCCGTTCCGTAATTAACAACGCTTTTTAGCATGTCTGTCACCATATAAGCGGTGTAGTCGTTCATTGCAGGTTCTGACGTTACATCGTTTTTAACGACCGTGCCATCTGCAAGCGTTACTTTTGTGACAGTATGCGGCTCGTTATAAATACCGCCATTTCCAAATGCTGCATAAGCACCGGCCATTTGCAACGGTGAAATACCTTCATCACCGTCCATTGCGCCAATTCCATACGATTCATATTCGTTTTCTAATTTGATGCCGAGCTTGCCGGCAAATTCATAAGCATCGTCAAATCCGACTTCCTGGAATGTGCGGACGGCCGGCGTATTTTTCGAACGCGCCAGTGCATCGCGCATCGACATCATGCCTGCATAAGAGCCGCCGGCATTTCCGACTGAACCGCCGCCTGAATATTGAAGCGGGCTATCTTCTACCTGCTCGTATGTGGACCATTTTAAATAGTCAATCGCTGGTCCGTAATCCAAAATAGGCTTGATGGTGGAACCTGGCTGGCGTTTAATATCTGTCGCATAGTTTAAGCCGCGCTGCACTTCCTGGTTGCGGCCGCCGCCAATCGCCCGGATTGCACCAGTCTGTGTATCTGTCAATGCAATACCTGCTTGGAACAGCTCGCTCGGATAATTCATCGACTCATCGCTGTTGAGCAGCTTATACATGTATTCCTGCGCTTCTTTGTCGAGTGTTGTTTCAATCGTTAACCCGTCTGTATACGGGTTATAGCCCATGGCTCCCACTTCCTCAATCACAAGATCAACGAAGGCATCATATTCTGGATCGATTCCTGATTTGCTGACAGGCTTGTCCAAAAGATAATCTGTAATGTTCTGAGCCTGCGCTTCTTCCATCTCAGAAGCGGAAATTTTGTCATGCTGATTCATTAGGGAGAGAACTACATCTTTCCGTTTTTCAGCGTTTTCCGGATGTTCAAATGCATTGTAGTTATTCGGGCTTTGCGGCATACCTGCAAGATAAGCGGCTTCCGGAAGAGACAACTCGCTTAGTTCTTTACTGAAATAATAATCCGCCGCCGCTTTAACACCGTTAATTCCACCGGACATAAAAATTTTGTTTACGTACATTTCGAAAATTTCTTCTTTTGAGTATTCCTGCTCCAGTTTATAAGCAAGATACGCTTCCTGGGCTTTCCGTTTCAGTGTTTTATCAGGTGATAAAAATGACATCTTGACAACCTGCTGGGTAATGGTACTCGCTCCCTGTGAGCCGAAGCCTTCCGTGACGTTTTTCACAACCGCCCCGGCAAGACGGACCGGATCAATTCCTTTATGTTCAAAGAAGCGGCTGTCTTCTGTCGCAATAAACGCATCGCGGACTAAAAGAGGAATGTCGTCGTATGCTACGTAATCACGGCGTTCTGCACCGATATTGGTCAGGAGCGTTCCACCATCGTAATTAATTTTGGACGAAATCGGGTCTTTTAACAGTGCTTCGTCAATGTCAGGCGTGTCTTTCACATAGTACGCAAATAAACCAGCGCCGCCGATCAAGAGGAACAAGGCAAGTAAACCCACCAAGAGAAGGATTCTTTTCAAGATCACTTGCTTTTTGCTTGCGGGTGCTTTTGGTGCTTTCGCTGTTTTTGGTGTTTTTGGTTTTCTTTGGATGCGGACCGGCTTTTTCTTTTGCTGGTTCCGCTTTTCGGTTCTCGATTTGTATTCGTCAGACATATGTCTTTTTTCCTCGCTTTCAAAATTAAAAGTATATATCCTCCACTGCATCTAAAAACGGAACGCGCGGAGAGAGACCCAGTTTAAGTGCTGCACTGCAATCGGCGAGTTCCGCTTTTGTAATTGATTTGCGGCCGCCATCATGCATACGTTCCCAAAAGCCATTCAATGCATAAAATGGCAAAAAAAACAGCTCGTCCGTTTTTGAAAACCGGATAATCACAAACGCAATGCCGCCATGCTCATCGACTTGTTTCATGTGTGCAATTTGGTGGGCGTGAAAATTTTTCAGAGGAAACGACGTCGTGTTGTTCGTTTCTTTCGCTTCAAAATCAATATACTTTCCTTTATATACCCCGTTGTAATCCGTTGTAGAGGCCTGTCTGAAATACGCTTCTTTAATAACAGCTGCACTTCTCGCCGGGTAATCCACCTGGACGATTTGAACAGGCACGGGTTTTTTATGAATGACCGCCATGTTTCGGCTTAAATAATACGCATTCGTTTCATTAATGTCGTCTTCGAGCGTCATGCCGCGGTTTGAAAACACAGGATCTTTTTTCGGCTGTGTCGATTCAGACGTATGAGCCGGCCGCGTATATTGTTTACCATTTGGATAGCGGATCGCCATCTCATTCCCTCCTCTTGAATCCAATCAATATCATACCACATGAGCGAACAAATCGCCTGTTTGAAAAGACATATTGCTTTATGCCTTTTTCTGAAGACTGCAGATTGAAAAAAAACCATCTTTCCGCTATTATATTAATATAGGACGTTATGATGCTAATAAGGCAGGTGAGCCGTTATGAGCAAAGAAACAGAAAAAATCGCTGCTCTTCAAGAAGAAAACCGGTTATTAAAAGAAGAACTTGCAGAATATAAACATATTGTAAAAGATGTTTCAGCACCAATCATTCCGTCGATCATCCCGGAAACCATTTTAGTCCCGATTACGGGGAAGTTATCGCAAGACCGCTTTGAGACTATTATCTCATCACTTATGAACGCCTGTTATGAGAACGAGGTCGAAACGGTGATTATTGATTTTACTGCCATTTCTAAAAAAGAAATTGGGGAAACCGCTGTACTCGGCCAATCAATCGATCATTTGATAAACTCCTTAAATTTGATGGGAGCAGAGACATTTTTAGTCGGATTCACGCCGGATTTCACACAAGATTTAATGCGAAGCGGCATGCGGATCCGGACTGATTTAAATACTTTTTTAACATTCCGGAGCGCTCTCCAGTTTTTAATAAAGAAAAAAGGAATGGTATTTGCATAATTTGTCGCATACCTACTTTCTTTGACGTCTGTACACTAGTTTTGTCAGGATGGCAGGACATTCGCTTTGCTCGGCGAATCCTTTTAGTCAATACGGCAAAGGGGTGAAGGTGATGACGAAAGAAGAGTGGATGGAGCGGTTGAACGAATTGGAAAAAGATACATTGGAGCTTGAGCAACGGTTGAAAATGAGAGTGGCGGATGAGCGAAGCCGCAAAATCGCTGGCTTTCGAATTCGTGCAGAACGCGTCCACAATCGTCTGCTTCTCGTCGAAGAAGGAGCACGCTTTTTATGTGGAGATACTGTACTGCCGCTTAAGCAAGCTGCCGGTTCTATTTGAAATGAGGGTTACGAAGTGTCTTTATATGAAAAAACAGTGAAACTAAGTAAATTAATTGTACGGGCAAAAGCTATTTATGAAGCACAACGCGAATCAAAAGAAGAAGCTGATTTTTTTGGAACGGTAAAGCCATTTGCAGACGAAGTGGATGCCGCAGCAGATCTGTGGGAGCAAGAAGCTCTTTTATTTTTACAGGAGCATCCGCAAAAATACTTGCATGCCGCTCAAATTGTGCAGGCGGCGGACAACGCGCGAAGGGTTGGAGCATATGCCCACTTTTTTGATACGGGAAAAGCGAAATTTATTCAATCAGCGGATTCGGCCTTATACGTGCTTGAATCGCTGGACAATTGCATAAAAGAATAAAGGACGCGGCACTGCGTTCTTTTTTTTGCTTTTAAAAAGATCGTTTGTTCGATATTATAGGATCAAAGGCTAAAAACGCCGCGTTGTGTGGATCCAAGGATAAGAGAGGTGTAAATCATCATGTGGAAAAAAACTCTTTCAGATATTATTACGGAGCTGCGCAATGATGAAAACGTCATTCACTGGCATGAGCTGGAGCCGATAGAAGCGAAAACGCGTCCAATGCCGATATTCATTGATGAACGGCTTCGGGCTGCACTGGAAGCGCGTCGTGTCCGCGATTTATATACGCATCAATACTCTGCTTTTGAAGCGGTGCAGCAAGGTGAAAATATCGTTGCTGTCACGCCGACGGCTTCCGGTAAAACGCTTTGCTACAATTTGCCGGTGCTGCAAAAAATTGCGGAAGACAGTGCGAGCCGCGCGCTTTATTTATTTCCGACGAAAGCACTTGCGCAAGATCAAAAAAGTGAATTAAATGAGATCATTGCAGAAATGGGTGCTGATATTAAAAGTTTTACATATGACGGGGACACGTCGCCGGCGATCCGGCAAAAAGTTCGGCAGGCCGGACATATTGTCATGACCAATCCGGATATGCTTCATTCCGCTATTTTGCCAAACCATACGAAATGGGTCAGCTTGTTTGAAAACCTAAAATACATTGTGATCGATGAATTGCATACGTATCGCGGTGTATTTGGGAGCCATGTGGCGAATGTAATTCGTCGTTTAAAGCGAATTTGCTCATTTTATGGAAGCAGTCCGCAGTTTATTTGTACATCGGCGACAATCGCCAACCCAAAAGAACTGGCGGAACAATTAACTGGCAGCCCGATGCGTTTGATCGACAATAATGGAGCACCTCGCGGACGGAAGCATTTTGTTTTTTACAATCCGCCGGTTGTGAACGAACCGCTTAACATTCGCAGGAGCGCAACTGTCGAAGTGAACAGGCTGGCGCGAGAGTTTTTAAAAAACCAAATTCAAACCATTATTTTCGCGAGAAGCCGAGTCCGAGTAGAAATTATTTTGAGCCATATTCAAGAGCTTGTAAAGCGGGACATCGGACCAAAAACGATCCGTGGCTATAGAGGCGGCTATTTGCCGAAAGAACGGCGCGCGATTGAGAAAGGACTCCGTGACGGCGACATTTTAGGGGTGGTCAGCACCAATGCACTCGAGCTTGGGGTTGATATCGGCCAGCTGCAAGTGTGCGTGATGACGGGGTATCCGGGCAGTGTTGCGAGCACGTGGCAGCAAGCGGGTCGTGCCGGCCGGCGTCATGGAGAAGCCGTTATCATTATGGTAGCGAGTTCTACACCTATTGATCAGTACGTCGTTCAAAACCCGGATTACTTTTTTGAACGAAACCCAGAATCGGCCCGCATTAATGCTGAAAATTTAATTATTTTGGTTGATCATTTAAAATGCGCAGCGTATGAGCTGCCGTTTCAGGAAGATGAATCGTTTGGACCGATGGATGTGACTGATGTGCTCGATTACTTGCGGGAAGAGCGTGTTCTTCATTACAATGGAGGCAAATACCATTGGTCGCATGAATCGTTTCCGGCAACGAATATCAGCCTTCGTTCTGCCACGCAGGAAAATGTTGTCATTGTCGATCAATCAGAGACAGCCAACGTGAAAATTATCGGTGAAATGGACCGGCTGAGTGCGATGACACTTTTGCATGATGAAGCGATTTATTTGCATGAAGGCGTTCAATTTCAAGTAGAGAAGCTTGATTGGGAGCATAAAAAAGCGTACGTCCGTCGAGTAGATGTGGAATACTACACCGATGCGAATTTGGCGGTTCAGCTAAAAGTCCTAGAAATTGATCGGACGAAAGAGCGGCCGTTGTCTGCCGTTCATTATGGAGATGTGACCGTTAACATTTTGCCGACGATATTTAAAAAGATTAAAATGACGACGTTTGAGAATATTGGTTCCGGGCCGATTACGCTGCCGGAAGAAGAAATTCATACAAGCGCGGTTTGGCTCGAGCTGAATATCGAAGAGCCGGAAAAGTCACTGGAGCATTTGCTGAGGGGCATTGCCAACGTTTTGCATCATATTGTTCCGATTCATACGATGTGTGACAAAAGCGACATTCATGTTGTGTCACAAATTAAAGCGGCGCATACGGGACTTCCGACGATTTTTCTCTATGATCATTATCCGGGGGGCATCGGTCTCGCAGAAGATGTGTATAAACGGTTTGATGACGTAAAAGAAGCCGCGAAAGACCTTATTCGAAAATGTCCGTGTCAGAATGGCTGTCCATCATGTGTCGGTATGGGCTTTGACGGGATGGATGTAAAGCGAAAAAGCATGGAACTGCTCGACCAGTTTTAAGGGGTGGCAAAGATGAGCATGGCAAAGAAGCTGCAGAGGCTGAAAAAGCACATTGTGCGTGAGGAGCCGCCTGCATCAAAACAGGAACCGCCGGAAGGCATCCGTTTTTGGGACGTATGGGAATCGGCTGGGGCAGAACTGTTTGAACTTGACGGCGAATATTGCATCACACGCGAAACGCATTATGCTCTTGATGCGGCACATGGTTTTTATACATTCAAGGATGCAAAAAAAACAATTGATCAATGGTCAGCGTTTGACAGTTATCACCCATTGTCAGCGAAAGGATTTCAGCCATCAGATTTGTTCTTTTTTGATATTGAAACAACTGGTTTAAGCGGCACCGGGAGTGTTATTTTTTTACTTGGGACGGCACGAATTCATGAAAATCAAGTAACAGTGAAACAATACTTTTTGCCTTCACCGGGTAATGAAACGGCGCTTTATGCGAAGTTTTTACAGGAAACGGATTATACAACGCTTGTGACGTATAACGGAAAATCGTTTGATTGGCCACAAGTAAAATCACGCCATACATTTGTGCGTGACAAGGTGCCGGCACTGCCGGCTTTTGGCCATTTCGATTTATATCATGCATCCCGTCGGCTTTTTAAACATACAATGGAATCGGTCAAGCTCGTCAATGTGGAAAAAGGGCACCTTGGGCTTGAGCGAGTAAATGATGTGCCGGGACACCTGGCGCCGATCATTTATTTTGATTTCCTAGAGCGAGGCGACCCGGAAGGTGTGTTGCAGGTAATGAAGCACAACGAGCGGGATATTTTAAGCTTGATTACGCTTTATACGCACATTAGCCGGCTTGTGCTCGATGAAAGAGCTCTAGTTGATGATCAAACGGCACTTGAAGTAGGGAAGTGGTTTGAGGCGTCGGGCAACAGCGCGGCCGCAAAAGAATCGTTCGAAAAGTCGACTGCAAGCAGGCAGGAAGAAGTGGCGCTTGACGCAGCATTTCGGCTCGCTATGCAGCTTAAGCGGGAGCAGTCTTTTGAAGCAGCTGTGTCATTATTTACCCGTGTACGCGAGTCAAATGGGGACCGGTCTATTGAAGCGGCAATTGAATTGGCGAAAGTGTATGAACATAAGTGGAAAGATATCCCTAAAGCATTACGAGAAACCGAATGGGCGCTTGAGCAGAAACTAGAAAAAGAAGCGATAACATGTGCATTGGAACACCGTTTGCATCGTTTGGAAAAAAAGTTGTCGAAATAACGCGAAAATTGCTGTCATATAGTTGTAACTTTTTTGAAAACAACGTAAAATAATAAATGGTTGGTTTTCAGATAGACTAAAAATATGGGGTGAATGACAGGTTGTATCGTGCAATTTTATTTTTATTTTTCGTTTTTGTCGGCTTAACTGCATTCGTATTGACGAATTTAAAAGATAGTTTCTATGCTTTTTTGTAAGAAAGAAAAAGCCCGCTGAGGCCTGCTTTCCAATTGACAAAAGACCTTGTTTTTGAAACAATTAATGAAAACAGGCAGGACTCAATGAAGGTGGTGCAAGGCAATGTTATCGGAAAAAATTAAATTAACGGGAAAAGATATTCTTGAAAAAGAATTTAAAACGGCTATGCGTGGATACAGTCCCGATGAAGTGGATCAATTTTTAGACCTTGTCATAAAAGATTATGAAGTATTTCAGCAGGCGATTGAAGAATTGCAGCAGGAAAACTTGCGCCTGAAAAAAGAAAACAGTACGATTTCGGCCCGGAAACCTGTTCCGGAAGCGCCGATTCGCCAGCAGCAACCGGCCCCTGGTTCGACTAATTTTGATATTTTAAAACGGTTATCGAACTTAGAACGCCACGTTTTTGGCGATCGTCTTCATAACGAATAATTTTCCATTGCGAAATAGCGTTTCTTCTTTTATAATTAAGAAATGAAATCGAATAGCGTTTGGGTAATCGCTGCTGTCTTAACGGCTGCAGAGGAAAGTCCATGCTCGCACAGTGCTGAGATGCCTGTAGTGATCGCGCCTGGCGAAACCATAAGCCAGGGCAGCATTTATTGCTGACGGCAGGGAAAACACCTAAGTCTTTAAGATATGGTGTGAATACTTTGAAAGTGCCACAGTGACGTAGCTTTGCCAGAAATGGCAAAGGTGGAACGAGGTAAACCCCGTGAGCGAGCAACCCAAATTTTGGTAGGGGCACTTTCCGGACGGAAATGAACGGATGGAGAGGCGAAAAGCACTTGTTTTTTCGCAGATAGATGATTGCCGCCGGAGTACGAGGCCATACCCTGGCCGCCTGCAGTACGATGGAACAAAACATGGCTTACAGAACGTTATTCAGGGTTTAAATTCAAAAGACACAGCTCTCCTTTATAGGAGAGCTTTTGTTCTATTTGACAAGGCTGGCCTCTTTATGAAAATGATCAATAATAAGTAAGTGACGTGATTGTCGAACATACTAATGCAAAGGAATTATTTTTCTAATTCCGTACTGTTTTCAAAACGGATTAATTTTTTATTCGAAGAACTGCCAAATGAACCGAAATGAAAAGAGGTTATACATGTATACATTAATTGCGACGGCTGCGATGGGACTTGAAGCGATCGTGGCCAAAGAAGTAAAAGATCTCGGTTATGAGCCGCGTACAGAAAATGGAAAAATATATTTTGAAGGTGACGCTTCGGCTATCGCCCGCTGCAATATGTGGCTGCGGACCGCAGATCGTGTCAAAGTCGTAGTAGCGGAATTTTATGCAAAAACGTTTGATGAGCTTTTTGAAAAAACGAAAGCCTTGCGGTGGGAGGATTATTTGCCAAAAGATGCTTCGTTTCCAGTGCAGGGGAAATCAGTTAAATCAACTCTGTTCAGCGTCTCAGACTGCCAGGCAATTGTGAAAAAAGCAATTGTAGAACGGTTGAAATCCGCTTATCACGTAGAGACGTGGCTGGCGGAAACAGGTGCCCGCTTTCCGCTTGAAGTGGCCATTTTAAAAGATAAAGTGACTCTGACGATGGATACGAGCGGGGCCGGCCTTCACAAACGCGGCTACCGGACAGGGCAGGGGGAAGCGCCCCTGAAAGAAACACTGGCAGCAGCACTGGTAAAACTGACAAACTGGCACCCGGATAAGCCGTTTGTGGATCCATTCGCCGGCTCTGGTACGATTCCGATTGAAGCCGCATTAATTGGTCAAAATATTGCGCCCGGCTTTAACCGCGAATTTGTTTCTGAACAGTGGAATTGGATTGATGAACGTGTATGGGACGAGGCACGCATAGAAGCAGAAGACAAAGCAAACTACGATCAGCCTCTTGATATTGAAGGGCTTGACATTGATCCGAAAATGGCAGAAATCGCAAGAGCAAATGCGTTTGAAGCAGGGCTTGGCGACCTGATTCAATTTCGAACTGGAGACGCAACAGCGTTTCAAACGGATAAAGAATATGGTGTAATTGTCGGCAACCCGCCATACGGAGAGCGTCTCAGCGACCGCCCTGGCGTCGAAAAGCTGTATGCAGATTTAGGATACGCGTTTAAGAAACTGGATACGTGGTCGATTTATATCTTGACGTCTCATGAAGAATTTGAAGAGGTATATGGCCGTCCGGCGACGAAAAAACGAAAGCTGTTTAATGGCTTTATCCGCTGCGATTATTATCAATACTGGGGGAAACGTCCACCCCGCCGCGACTAACTGAACACAATGTGGTGAAACTGGACACAAACGAGGTTCAGTGGACACAATCAGGAAAAACTAGACATAAATCCAGCTGAATGGAAAAAATCATGGGAAGCTTAAAAAATGGACAGGGAGCGAATCCAGCTGGATGACGCCCCTGTCCGTTTATAAACTCACCACGTTACGTTTGGTAAGGGGAAATTGTTTGAATCGTCCCGTCTTCGTTATATGTTAATTCTGTAAATTTTACACTGCGTTTATGATTCACTCCATCTGATAAAGAACAGTCATGATAAAATAAATACGGTTTGCCGTCGACATGCACAATCGAATGATGCGTTGTCCATCCTAATACCGGCTCCAGTATTTTGCCTTTATACGTATACGGCCCTTGTGGATTTTGGCTCATGGCATAAACAATATAATGAGTGGTGCCGGTAGAATAAGACAAATAATAACAGCCATTATGCTTATGAACCCATGCTCCTTCAAAAAATCTTCTTTCTTCATCGCTCGCAAAAATAGGGCTTCCATCCTCATCAAGAATATAAATTTCCTGAGGCGCTTCTTTAAATGTCAGCATATCTTCACTTAATTCTACCACCATCGGTCCTAAAGCGGGAGCTGATAGATCAGGCCCTTCATCAGCCGGATCGAACGTTCCGGACTGCCACTTTTCCAGCTGGCCGCCCCATAGGCCGCCGAAATACATGTAGGCTTTTTGGTCATCGTCTATAAGCACAGCGGGATCAATGCTAAAGCTGCCGGGAATATAGCTTTCCTGCGGCGTAAATGGACCGGCTGGATGAGGACTTGTGGCAACGCCAATCCGGAAAATGTCGTCATGGTCTCTGGCAGGGAAAAATAAATAGTACATATTGTTTTTATAAGCAGCATCTGGTGCCCACATTTGTTTTTTTGCCCATGGCACATCTTTTACATGCAGCACTTCGCCATGGTCTATACAAGGAGAATCAAAATCATCCATTGACAGGACATGATAATCTTCCATTTTGTATTGATCCCCATTGTCATTGGAAGGTTCGTCATGATCCAAATCATGAGAAGGATAAATATAAATCTTTCCTTCAAATACATGGGCAGAAGGATCAGCTGTATAAATGTGGGTAACTAAAGGGGTATTTGGTTTAACAGTAGTTTCCATTTTGTATCGCCTGCTTTCTGAAAAGATGGATAAAACAAATTATGGCTGGAAGCCTTGCAAAAACGGAATTCTTTTTATATAGTTTGTTCGAACGACAAACTAACTTCAATTGTTTATTATACGGATCTCTTTCAAAGAGATCAAGGTTTTTTGTATTCGTTTTCATTTTTTAAAATTAAAGAAACTGCTTGATTATCAGAGACGAGCGGTCTCACCCCATCATCAAGAAAAAATAAAAATTAATTATTCGAATTTACTGAAAAAATGATAGACTATATAGTAAAATGATGGTTTATAATATAGAACACTTTACTTTAAGGAAATGAGAGGGAGCTCAATGTCAATGAAATCTATTTTTCAACAAGAAAATACATCTATTTATAACGTGAAAACAAATGCAGGAGGACCGATTGGGACGCTGCCATTAACCCCGCAAATGCTTGAAAACTCACCGAGCGGAGATCTTTTCGGCTGGACGCAAAATGTGGGCATGGGTTGGAAACCGCAAGATCTTTTAGGAGCGGAAGTGCTGATTCTGGGGACAAACGGCGGGCTTCGAGATGATAACGGAAATCCGTTGGCACTTGGCTACCATACAGGGCACTGGGAAATTGATTTGTTAATGAAAGCGGCTGCGGAAGAAATTAAAAGCCAGAAAGGCATCCCGTTTGCTGCGTTTGTTAGTGATCCGTGTGACGGGCGCTCGCAGGGAACGTTAGGCATGTTTGATTCATTTCCTTACCGGAATGATGCGGCTATGGTATTCCGTCGCCTGATCCGTTCATTGCCAACACGCCAGGCTGTTGTGGGAGTCGCAACCTGTGATAAAGGCTTGCCGGCAATGATGATAGCGCTTGCGGGTACACATGATTTGCCAACCGTGATCGTACCAGGAGGTGTGACGCTTCCGCCTACAAATGGGGAAGATGCTGGGAAAATCCAAACCATTGGAGCGCGGTATGCAAACAAAGAAATTACTCTCCAGGAAGCATCCGAACTCGGCTGCCGGTCATGCGCAACGTCTGGCGGAGGCTGCCAGTTTTTAGGGACAGCAGGTACCGCTCAAGTTGTCGCTGAAGCACTGGGCATGGCGGTTACACACGCGGCGTTAGCCCCTTCCGGCCAGAGAATATGGGCAGAAATGGCGAAGCAGTCGGCGCGTGCTGCATTGGAAATGGAAAAAAATAACGTAACAACAAAAGATATTTTAACGGACAAAGCGATTGAAAATGCGATGACGCTGCATGCGGCATTTGGCGGTTCGACGAATTTGCTTCTTCATATCCCGGCGATTGCGTTTGCGGCCAACTGCAAAATTCCGACAGTGGAAGACTGGGTGAGAATCAATAACCGAACGCCTCGTCTAGTGAATGTATTGCCAAATGGACCTGACAGTCATTCAACGGTGCGTTTGTTCCTTGCCGGAGGTGTTCCGGAAGTGATGCTTCACTTACGTAAACTGGGCCTTCTGCACGAAGATGTATTAACGGTTACAGGAAATACGCTCGGTGAAAATTTAGATTGGTGGGAAAAGTCAGAACGACGCGCCGCGTTAAGAAAGCGTTTACTTGAAGCGGACGGCATTTCGCCGGATGAAGTCATTATGAGTCCTGAAAAAGCGAAAGAAAGAGGACTTACTTCAACCGTTACTTTCCCAACAGGCAACCTCGCGCCGGAAGGGTCGGTTATTAAATCCACTTCTATTGATCCATCGGTTATTGATGAAGACGGTGTGTATCGACATACAGGCCATGCGAAAGTGTTTACATCTGAAAAGTCAGCCATCCAGTCCATTAAAACGGGCGGCATTGAAGCCGGCGATATTATGGTCGTCATGGGAGGCGGTCCGCTTGGAACCGGGATGGAAGAAACATATCAATTAACATCAGCGCTCAAATATTTGCCGTTCGGAAAGTATGTTTCACTCATCACCGATGCCCGGTTCTCCGGTGTTTCCACAGGTGCCTGCATTGGACATGTCGGACCGGAAGCTTTAGCCGATGGACCAATCGGAAAAGTGCGGGATGGGGATGTAATCGAGATTGCTGTGGACTGCCGAAACTTGGAAGGAACGGTTAATTTCATTGGCACAAAAACCGAACGGTATTCACCGGAAAAAGCGGTTCAAGTTCTGGCTGAACGCCCGCGTCATGAAGATGTGAAGCCAAATCCGAATCTGCCGGATGATACTCGTCTTTGGGCAGCTCTTCAATCTGTGAGTGGCGGTACGTGGCGGGGAAGTGTGTATGACACAGACCGGATTATTGAAGTGCTCGAAGCCGGCATGAAAGCGCTGGCGGACAAAACGGAGAAGATCGTTTCAGAATAATGAAGGAGTGTTTATATGACTGACATTATCAATCCTATTTTGCCGGGCTTCCACCCGGACCCATCGATTATAAGAGTAGAAGACAACTATTATATCGCCACTTCTACATTTGAATGGTTTCCCGGCGTTCAGCTCTTCCATTCAAAAGATCTGGTTCATTGGCGGCAACTTCCTGCCCCATTAATGCGGGAGTCGCAAATAAACATGGTCGGCGACATCGATTCCGGCGGTGTGTGGGCTCCTTGCTTAAGTTATTCAGACGGGCTGTTTTATTTAATTTACACAGATGTGAAAAGCCGTATGGGTGCGTTTAAAGATACCCATAACTACATGGTAACCGCTGAAAACATTGAAGGCCCCTGGTCCGAACCAGTCTATTTGAACAGCAGCGGCTTTGATCCGTCTCTTTTTCATGAAGAAGATGGAACGAAGTGGCTCGTCAACATGATTTGGGATTTCCGCAAAGGAAAAAATTCATTTGCGGGCATCGCGCTTCAAGAATACTCGGTACAGGAAAAAAAGCTTATCGGTCCTGTGAAAAATATTTTTAAAGGGTCCAAACTCGGGCTGACGGAAGCACCCCATATTTATAAGAGGAATGGCTATTATTATTTACTAACGGCTGAAGGGGGAACGTGGTATACGCACGCTGTGACAGTGGCGCGGTCCCAATCCTTGGCCGGCCCGTATGAGCTGGATCCAGCGAACCCGATTTTAACGTCCAATGAGGAAGAGAAGCAGCAGCTCCAAAAAGCAGGCCACGGCAGCTTAGTAGAAACACAAAACGGCGACTGGTACATGGCTCACTTATGCGGACGTCCCGTGGTGGGTAAAAAATGCATATTAGGCCGCGAAACCGCTTTGCAGAAATGTTACTGGACAGACGATGGCTGGCTTCGCATTCAGGGCGGTCCGAATCCGCAAACGATCGTCGAAGCACCCAGCTTGCCGCCGCATCCTTTTGAACAGGAAAGCAATAAGGATGATTTTACCGGTGAAACACTGAAACATTACTGGAGCTCGTTAAGAAGAACGTTTACAGACGAATGGATTTCATTATCCGACCGGCCCGGGTACCTCAGGCTGACAGGCGGAGAATCGATGCAGTCTAGCAGTCTATTCACCGTCAAAGCCTTCTGGCCAGAAGATTAGAAGATATGCAGGTGGAAATCGAAACAGCGGTGGAAATGGATCCGGAACATTTTCAGCAAATGGCCGGGCTGATTGTGTATTACGATACCGACGATTATGTGTATCTGCGGGTCACGCATCATGAAGAAACCGGCAAATGCTTAGGGATTATCGAATCAAAGAATGGAAAATATGATGAATTATTGGATGAAGGTATTCCGCTGACGTCTTCTTCAACAAAATTAAAAGCGGAGATTCAAAACGAATGGCTGCATTTTTATTTTGCTGAAAACAATCATGAATGGCAAAAAGTCGGGGGTCCAATCGATATCGGCCACTTGTCGGATGACGATGCGGATTATATCCGGTTTACCGGCACATTTGTCGGCATATGCGCACAGGATTTAAGCGGACAGAAAAAGAACAGTTATTTTGATTATTTTGATTACCGGAAAAGTAGTCGTACAGCTCCTTCATTAACACATAAGAGCTAGTTTAATATAAACTGCATTTCCGATTATCAGGATGGAGGGACAGTTTTTATATGGAGCCGGTTAAAGCAATGGGCGCAAAGAAACCCCTTTGACACTTACTGTCAAAGGGGTTTCCATTACCATAATTTATAACCTTTTGAACCGAGCGGACCGCCGTTTAAGATGTCCATAACCGGAATGGTGTACGCGATTAAAATAAGTGCGACGAGCACTGTAATCCAAATTTTCCAATTTTCCAGCACCACTGGGGTTTTCTCGGCGCCTTCTGCCACGTCCGCAACCGTGAATTCTTCATCTCCCTTTGGCGCAAACCAGGCGAGGTTTGCGAAAATAATCAATACAAGAATAATGCCTAAAAATAAGATGGTGCCGCCAACCGCCTGCGCAATTTGATACGGGATCCATTCCAATGCCTGCGCTGCATCCCCATAGGTGGAGAAAGACGAACGGCGCGGCGCACCAAGCAGGCCAACCCAATGCATGGCACCCGACATAATCGTCATGCCAAACGCCCACGTGAACGCCTGGATGATCGCCAGTGTATTCATTTGCGGCGTCAGCACACGGCCGGTTAAATGTGGAATCAGCCAATAGGCAACGCCGAAAAAGGTTAATAAAACGGTTGTCGCCACCGTTAAGTGAAAACGGCCGGTTACCCAGATCGTATTATGGACAACCTGGTTCATTTGGTGAGAGGCATTAATAATCCCGCCTGCTCCCGCCGGAATAAACGCAGCCATGCCAATAAACGGCACGAGGAAACGAGCATCACCCCATGGCAGCTTACGGAACCAGCCGAACAGGCCTTTTCCGCCAAGCTCCCGGCCGCGCGCGTGTTTCAAACATGGCAAACATGCTGAAGGCGGTCATAAGAGATGGAATAATCACCATAAACGTCAGCACGACCTGTAAAAACTTCCAAAATGCGCTGATGCCTGGTTCGGTCAGCTGGTGGTGAAAGCCAACTGGAATCGAGAATAAGAGAAATAAAATAAACGATAGGCGGGCGAGTGAATCCGAGAAAATTTTGCCGCCGATAATTTTGGGCACAATCGCATACCATGCCATATAAGCAGGCAGCAGCCAGAAATAAACAAGCGCGTGGCCAAAATACCAAAACAATGTACGGGTAATCAGTACATCCACCCGTGCAATGAGCCCGAGGGACCAAGGAAGCAGTTGAAGCAGCACTTCAGAGGCAACACCAAGCGTTGCGACAAACCACATAACCGAGTTCACAACCGCCATAAACGTTAAAAGCGGCGACGTCTGTCCTTTGTTTGCTTTGCGCCATTGTACATAACGAGCCACCTGCGCAAAACCGACAAGCCAGCTGCCAACGACCACAAATGTCAGCCCCAGATAGAAAATCCAGTGAGCCTGAAGCGGTGCGTAAAACGTATAAAGAACAGTCGCTTCATTAAGTAAAATCATCGTAGCGGCCATCGTGGTGCCAAGTGTCATAAGCCAGAAGCCAATCCAGGCGGCCATCCGCTGTTTCGCTGAGAACGCGCCGGCTGTCCGGCTTACGACCGCATACTGAAAGCCCATGATAAAAAAGGTGGTTAAAACGAGGCCGAGCATAACACCGTGAACCGTCAATACCTGATAATAGCCGATATTGGCCGGGAGCTCAAAGCGGCCGGAGCGGACAAATACTTGCAACAGTCCCATTAATCCGCCAACCGCAAGCGCTAAAAAGGCAACGTACATGTGCGCCATTGCGACGCGCGCATCTTTATGATTAACCCTAAGTATGGATTGCGTATTCATTCGTCCCCCACCAGCTTAATCATCGATTTCATCGTATGGTGACCAGTGCCGCAATATTCGTTGCACAGCACGAGAAATTCACCAGTTTTGTTCAATGTTGTGACGTATTCGCTTATATAGCCTGGTTCGAGCATCATGTTAATATTAGTGCCGGCAACTTCAAAGCCGTGAACCACATCTTTTGTTGTCGCGATAATCTTTACTCTAGAGCCGACCAGAATTTCTGCTTCAACCGGTGCGTAATAAAAGGCGGATGCCACAACGACAAGTTCATACTCCCATTCTTTGCCCGCCACTTTTTTCAGTCCCGGTTCATTAAACGGGGCAATTTTATCCACTTGCTCATAATTAATGGTTTTCACAGAACTGGGCGGCTGGTCTCCTTGATGGAACGCGCCTATCCCGATTACGACAAGAAACACAACGAGTGCTCCCGTGCCGAAAGTGAGCCACCACTTTTCATAACGGTGTAAATGCATAGTTGATCCTCCTCTAAATTAAAAACGGCCAGCAAAAATGGAAAAGACAACAAGCCACGTTGCAATAATAAAAATGCCTAAACCAAAAACCGAATACAATGTGCCTTTTAATTGATCGCCTTCATCCTCTGTTTTATGTTTGCGTTTTTCTGAAGCCATCCCCATGCCCCCTTTCCGAGATGCTTTGTTCGTTAGCACTATCTTAACCGTGTAAAAAAATGATTCTGTGAGAAAAATCACAAATATAATGCTTTATGTGAAAAAAGTGTGAAAAAGGATAGGGACTATAGTTAACGAATAATCTGAAAAAAAAGATTAATAATGTTCGTGTTTTATATTGATTTTTTCGATCAGTATGCTATTATAATGACTATCAATTAAACATTATTCACTCATATAATCGCGGGGATTGGCCTGCAAGTTTCTACCGGAACACCGTAAATGATCCGACTATGAGTGAACAAGAGAACGGATTTTTTCTGTTCCCGCCTGAAGGCATTGTTCACTCTTTTTTTTGAACGCTATGCTTCAGGCTTTTTTTGTGCCTGAAGACGAATCAGAGGAGGAAATACAATGAAACGTCTGCATGAAAAAATGGAACAGGAAGGCCGTGTGTTGTCAAAGCACGTCTTAAAAGTAGATTCATTTTTAAATCATCAAATTGACCCACAGTTAATGAAGGAAATTGGCGAAACGTTTGCTGAGCTGTTTCAAGAAGCCGGCATTACGAAAATCTTGACACTTGAATCAAGCGGCATTGCACCATCGGTTATGACCGGTCTTGTGCTGGGCGTCCCAGTTGTCTTTGCGCGCAAACGCCAATCACTGACCATGACTGACGACTTGCTAACAGCGGACGTGTACTCGTTTACGAAAGAAACAACAAACCGCATTACCGTATCCAAATCATTTTTAACAGAAGATGACAAGGTATTAATTATTGATGACTTTTTGGCGAATGGCCAGGCGGCACTTGGTCTCATAAACATTGTCAAACAAGCGGGCAGCGAGATCGCCGGCATTGGCATCGTCATTGAAAAGTCCTTCCAGGATGGACGGTCACTGCTCCAAAAAGAAGGAATCCGCGTTGAATCGCTTGCACGGATCCATTCGCTTCAAGATGGGCAAATCCAGTTTAAAGCGGAGGTGCCACAGTGAACCAGAATCAGTTGAAAACAGCGTCGCTCGGCATCCAGCACGTTCTTGCGATGTATGCAGGTGCCGTGATTGTCCCGCTTATTGTCGGCGCGGCAGTCGGCATGACATCCGCTCAATTAACGTATCTTGTCTCTATTGATATTTTCATGTGCGGTATTGCGACACTATTACAAGTGTATCGAGGCAAATGGATTGGCATCGGCTTGCCGGTCGTGCTTGGCTGTACGTTTACCGCTGTCAGTCCAATGATTGCGATCGGTGCGGCACAGGGCATTTCAGCGATTTATGGCGCCATTATCGCGTCCGGTATATTTGTGCTATTGATCGCTCCGTTTTTTAGCCGGCTCGTTCGCTTTTTCCCGCCAGTCGTAACGGGGTCCGTTGTTACAATTATTGGCGTGACACTCATTCCGGTGGCAATGAACAATATGGGCGGTGGTCAAGGCAGCCCCGATTTCGGTTCGGCTGAAAATGTCACACTTGCCTTTGCTACGCTGGCTATTATTATTGTCATGTACCGGTTTTTTGACGGGTTTGCCCGGTCGATTTCGGTGCTGCTCGGTTTATTGATCGGCACGATGATTGCGTTTTTTATGGGAAAAGTTGACATGTCAGCTGTAGTGGATGCTTCTTGGTTCCACCTCGTTCAGCCATTTTACTTCGGGATTCCGACGTTTGAATGGACAGGTGTCTTAACGATGATTCTGGTTGCGATGGTCAGTCTCGTTGAATCAACGGGTGTGTATTTTGCAATTTCCGATATTTGCGATGAAGAGGTGACAGAGAAAGATCTGGCAAAAGGATACCGCGCAGAAGGACTGGCGATTGTGCTCGGCGGCATCTTTAATGCATTTCCGTACACAGCGTTTTCGCAAAACGTTGGGCTGATGCAGCTGTCCGGCGTGAAATCACGGAGCGTTATTTTTTACACAGCCGGCTTTTTGATTGTGCTGGGCCTCGTGCCGAAAATCGGCGCGTTCACAACGATTATTCCAGCGAGTGTGCTGGGCGGCGCGATGGTGGCGATGTTCGGGATGGTCGTCGCGCAGGGCATTAAAATGCTTAGCCGCGTCGATATGAACGTACAGGAAAACTTGCTCATTATCGCCTGTTCGGTCGGCCTTGGTCTCGGTGTTACCGTTGTGCCGGATTTATTCGCGGGACTGCCAGGCGGCATTCAAATTTTAACGGGCAACGGCATCGTGGCCGGAAGTGTCACCGCGATTGTGTTGAATATTGTTTTTAATGAATTGGGCCGGAAAAAAGCGTCTGTTTCTGTGGTAGAAAATAAAGTTTCGTAAAACCATACTCCCACGTTTTAAAGGCATTAAAATGTCGTGACGTCATCTACATTTCTTTACTAAAAGAGGTGGAGGTGGCGTTTTTTGTGTTCAAAAAGATTAACAAAAAGAAGAACTTCTAAAGATGAACTAGAATTTAATTTTACATTCGAGCAGGCATTCGATTATTTTCTCTCAGCAAAGAAATTCGAAGGATTAAGGCAGACGACAATAAAAAGTCATCTTGAGCATTATAACTTTTTTATAAAGTGGTTGAACGAAATGCATCCAGAAATAAAAATGGTTGCCGACCTAACCTCATTTACAGTGCGAGAGTACATCATTTACATGCAAGACGATCATTACAACTATAAAACCAAAACGAATGGATTAAGCGTACAAACAGTCAACGCAAGGCTGCGATTTTTAAAAACTTTTTATAACTTCCTTGACGATGAAAACTTGATCAAAGATAACAGCATCGAGAAGATCAAGCTTCTTAAATCTGACGAAAGAAAATTCACCAAACTTACGGATGATGAACTAAAAAGATTATTTGAAATACCAAACAAAGAGAACTTTCCCCAGTTCCGGGATTTTGTCATTATGAATCTTTTATATGATACAGGGATGCGGATAAGTGAAACAATTTCAATTAAGAAAACGGATTTGGATTTTAAAAGCAGAAAAATCATTCTTCCGTCTGACGTAACAAAAGGGAGAAAAGAAAGGATAATTCCCGTTTCCAACTACACTTTGAAGTTGTTGATTGAGCTTATCGCAGAAAATGATGCTCACTGGGATAACAGATACGTGTTTCTGAACTGGAATGGTGAACAGATGTCCGATGATACCTTTAGAAGAAACTTAAAAAGATATGTATCTAAAGCAGGGATTGAAAAAGATTTTTCTTGCCACGATTTTAGACGCCAAGCTGTTACAGATATGTTGGCCAATGGAGCCTCAATCTGGGCTGTTCAAGCTATCGTCGGACATGTTAATATACTGCCGACCAAGCGCAGCCGCGACATGCAGCAGACCGTAAATTTAGTGCAAATACTACCCGCTGAGCCAGCAGAAAATGAAAAAGGCGGACAAGCTCCGTCAGGAAACGGGGAGCAAGAAGTCAATATCTCTCTTAAGACTAGTACTAATATTAATACTAATACATATCAGCCTGCAGCGCCGACTTCGTTTTATGGACGTTTTAAACATTTCGTTTCTTCAACAATCGGCGGGGGCCAATCGTTAATCAGCCGTCTATTTGGCGTATATAAGGCGCATTCTACGCCGCTAACTAAGTATGGTGCATTCGCTGACGTTGAACATGCTGGATATGAGGCGTTAAGGGCGGCTGTAATGGCGACTAAGGCGAAGCGTATAAAGAATCTACCGGGATTTTATAGTGGCGTGTTGGACTGTGTGCTGGACCGTTTTGTCTTTGAAGAAAGCTAGCGGGTGCTTGCGGAGGAAGTGTAAGTCTCAGCGTCAGGCTACAAGTAGACCCATGTATATGCCAGCGGAAAAGTTCACCGCATTACATAATAACGCAGAAAAGACCGCGGGGGACACCGCGGCCGGGACAGACATGTAACGGATGGGGATCGTTGGTTACACGTATGAAGTATGCCCATTACGGCGAAAAATAACCGCACAAAAAAAGCCACGGGGTTCTTCCGTAGCGATCAAGGAGGTATCCGCGTGTAGCATGTGCTGCATATGCCGAGAATGCAGCATGTTACACGTTACCCGCTTTATAGAAAAATAAAACATACGTAAAAAAGCCGCAGGGGAAAAACCGCGGTTAAGACAGTTGTGTAACGCTTTGGCTAGCGAAGGACCATTGGTTATATGTAATTATATTGTCCTTTGCTTCGGGAAATAAACCGCATAAAAAAGGCTACGGAGGTTCCGTAGCAATCAGGGAGATATGTGATTAAAAATAGACATTGACCACTTGCTCAGGTATCCGAAATTAGGAGCGTTGTCTAAATATTGTATGTATCCGCATTAGAAACGAGAAAGAGCGCAGCTCCCCGTCTTGGCAGCAACGCTTGCAAAGTAGTACCTATAAGGAGAAGATAAATCAATATATGTACGGCTGGATCGCTATATTCCTCGGATCCCGGACGCAAAAAAGGCCATGGTAGTTTTAGAAAATCCCTTTGATCAAAAAACTCGTTATACGGGTTTGAAATCAAAGCCATATGATCAAATTAAACCAGGAACATACGCGTTAATTACGTTAAAAGATAGTAAAGAGGAATACTCAGTTATAAAAGTTGAAGAAAATAAATCGAACATTGCCAACAAGGTAATTGGCCAAACGGTGAATCCGGATGTGGTACTATATGAAGTCACTGGCACAGGAACAGGTGAAAATAAAAAGGAAATTTATACAAAAAGAGTAAGTGATAAATTTTCTGTACACACAGAAAATCTTACATTGATGAAAAATCAGATGCCTTCTTCTCCAAAAGAAGGCGATAAAATTCTTATAACTTTTGATAAAGGGAAAGATAAAGTGAAAAATGTTCAAAAGGTATCTACTATTAAATAACCTTCTTTCTAAAAGTTATATATATTTGAGAAAAAATTGACCATCAATTAATCAAACGATTGACTAATTGGAAGGAATTTAGAATTTGCCTCACACCCTACACTTGGATTTTTATTTTTGCCTTTGTATAAATAGAATTTGACTGCAATATTGAGAGAGGTATAGTCAAACTTAAAGGTCCTATTCGTTATAAAATATGAAATTATGCTCATTAACGAGATTGTATGCGCTATGCTACAATTATTTTATACAAATATTCACATCTCATTTACACATCACTTTATGAAAGCGCTAACAAAATTTATGAAAGATCAAGTCGCAGCGCTTTTTAGAAAGAATTTTTTTGGAAAGAGGTGGTTTTGTCGAAATAATCATTGAACTCAAGAATTGTTAATGATTTTTAAAAAAACTATTTAATTGAGCACCCGATCGATCTTAAAACCATAACTATTTAAGGAGTGAAAGCATGAGAAAAACTTTGTTTTTTCCTAAAATAAGAACACGGGTTATGATTAGTTGTTTAATACTAGTAGCAATGTTAGTTTCGTTGGGATGGGTAAAGGTCGATGCGCAGGACCAAAAAGCGGTGATATCTTCTGAAAAGGTAACAATACCTACTCCAAAGGTAACGGGTCCTATTCCGATTACGAAGACTTCCCGTCCATTTACGGTGGGAGGGACAAATCTAACAGACTATGGCTACCGTCTTGATGAATATTTGATTAGCGGTAAGGCGAATGTTTACGATTGGGGGGCCGACGGACAGGCTATTACCCCTCAAATCCGAACTCCACAGGCGCCATATACAACCCGGATTGTCGTTAGACGACCCCATAAACCAAGCAAGTTTAGTGGGAATGTCTGGGTTGAGCTTAATAACCCTTCACGGGGATGGGATGTTGAGGTACAGTGGCCAACTGTCCAAGATAAAGTGCTCCGTGACGGCGACATTTGGATTTCAGTGACTGTCAAACCAAATGTGATCGCAGCACTAAAGCGTATCGATTCAAAGCGTTATGCCCCGTTATCAATGGCCAACCCGTTGCCTTCCGACAAACAAGCCTGTGGGAAGTTGCCCAATGAAGAAGGCTATGATGAAAATCTTTCGAAGCTGTATGAAAATGGACTTGTTTGGGACATGCTGAGTCAGACGGGTGCCCTGGTACGCAGCAAGGACAAGAATAATCCACTGCACAATTATAACGTTAAGTACGTATTCGCAACCGGCGAGTCCCAAACAGGCTTCTTCCTTAACACGTACGCAGCAAATTTTGCGGAAAACGCGAGGCTGAAAAACGGTCATCCAGTGTATGATGGCTTCATCTCGGCATCGGGATCAGGCAGAACCACGCCAATCAATCAGTGCGTTCCCGCCACCGGTGTTAAAGATGTAAGAACCCAGCTGCCAAAGAAACATGTACCATTTATGCAGATTGACGCACAAGGAGACATCTTCCAACTAGGAAGCTATCTATGGAGAAAACCTGATAGTGACGTTCCAGGGGCGGGTTTCCGAATGTACGAAATTACAGGGGCTCCGCACGGTCCAGTCAACACCGTTAATTACCAACCACCAGCTGAGGATATCGTTAAGGCAGGTAATCTGCCGACCCAAGTGCCTTATGCATATGGGGGAGTCGAGCCAAAGGCAAACCAATTGCCGCGCCATTATATAGAAACGGCCATGTATGCCAACATGGAGCGCTGGGTTATCAAAGGCATTAAACCGCCACATGCCAAGCCATTGCTCGTGCAAGAGGGCAATGGAATACAGACGAGCCTTTTTGGCGAAACCATTTACGCATCATTTGTGAAGGATAAACATGGAAATGTACTGGGCGGTGTACGCAGCCCATATGTCGATGTTCCGACGGCCACATACAACGAGTATGCTACATTAAAACCAGGCTATCCTTATGCATGGTCGTTCGGCCATCAGGTCGACTTCACGAGTGAAACACTCCAGAAGCTTTACGGGGCAGTGGGTCCCCATCAGACTTACGTGAGGCAGGTCGAAGCTTCAGTGAAGCAATTGACAAAAGAGCGGTGGCTTGAACCTGAAGAGGGTCAAAAAATTATACAGCAGGCAAAATTCACTCCAATCCCTTAATAATATTGCTTCATGTAAATAACTCATGAGTATTACGAGTGTTTCTATATACATTTCGAACATAGGGGATGTGTAGCACAAAATCTGAGAGAAGCAGGAATCTTAGTAAGGGTTCGCTGCTTCTTTCTTTCACTTATAAAAAAACAGGTGATTTAATAGAGTGAATCGATTTCATAATGCACACTTTTAAAAAATCATAGAGGAGCAGAATAATGGATGATCTTTTAAAAAAGTGAATGAAATTGCTGATTATGCTACAGATGCTTGAAGATAAGTGAGTCGATCAATGGCTAGCTTAGAAGCATTGTATGCTATTTGAACCAAATCAACATGTAATTTGGCTTTCTTTCCAGTACAATGGTAGATCTGATTCAATAGAAAATACCCTTTTCTTATCAGCTTATTGAGATTAACAGATTTTCCAAGGGAAAAGTTTTTATTTCTGATCCCTATGAGGCTATGATAATTAAGGAACTTATATTATTCTGATGAGATTATAAAAACTTTTAACTAATAAGTGACCCGGTTGTATGAGAAGGAACTGTGCGAGCTAGTTGGCGTTTATGGAACATAAAAGATCCGCACAGCCAACTATAGTAGGAAATATATGAAACAAAAAAGCCATCTCACTTAAATATAGGGTGGCTTCAAGTAGTTAAAGAGATTGCCAGGGATCAAACGTTATTTCAATGAAACTATAAAAACTTTTAACTAAAAGGTGACCCGGTTAAACGGGAAGAAACTACGCGAGCCGGTATCGTTTGTATGCACTATATAAGTACAACTTAATCTTTCAACATAGCTAACGAACCAATTCGCTGGAGGACGTTCTCCGGGCAAGTGTCCAACTATTCCATGAACGAACGGACGGATGCACGGATATCTTTCTGGGTGGCATGGAACCGGTTGACGATGACGCTTCCTTTCAGCCAGCCCCACATACGCTCAACGGCGTTAAGCTGCGGAGAATATGGAGGCAGAAAAAGCAGCGTGAGGCAGTGTTTGTTCTCCTCTAAAAAGGGTTTTAAGAGCCTGGCATGATGAATCCGGGCATTGCCTGGGATCATGACGATATGCCGGTCTTTATGCATCCCTAGAATATAACGGAGAAACGCCAGAAACCTCGATACACTGGCTCTAATGAGATCTTTATTTAAAAAAAGATAAGCTAGAACAACCTTTATGTCATGTCGTTTCTTGCTTAATAGGGATCTGGTCGAGAATACACCGACAGGGCGGCTCAGCTTTACGATTATGAGCGGTTTTGTTGAGTTTGAACGGAATTATGATCTTAGAGCGTACATAGGGAGGCAAGGCAATCGCCAAGCAACGTCCAGACTTTCGTGAGGGTAGATCGAATAAGTTTAATAAAGCGCAGATTGAACACGTCCTGTAGCTGCTTGAGACGCATTCATACAAGCAAGTTGAAGGAAAAACGGGTATCTTGAAAAGTACATTGATTAGAGCTAAACAGAAGAAGGGAATCTGACACGTCGAAATGACGTGTTTTTTTCTGGTTTATTTCTTAATACTTACTAAAAATCAAAAAAATCTGTTTATGGTACAAAAGTTATGGTGTTATTGTATCGTTAGAATAAAAATACATAGGAGGGAAATCATGAGAAAGATTTTTGGGTTCATTTTAGCCTTAGTTTTAATGATCACATTGATACCATCGCAAGGGATTGAAGCAGCCACTGTAAACAAACATTACAAGGTGAGTGTCGACACAAAATTAAATGTACGTCAAAAGCCAAGTCCAAAGGCAAAAGTGGTAGGTTCTCTTAAGAATGGAACAGTTGTATTTGTTTATAATACAGAGCCAGGGGGCTGGTCGAAGATTAAATATAATGGAAAAGCTGGGTACGTTGCTTCAAGCTATTTGAAAGATCCATCAAGCGGTAAAATCAGCAGAGAACAAGCTAAAAAAATTGTACTTAAAACTAGAGATGCAAGTATTACTGGGGTAAGAAGTGATCCGGAATATGACCGGTTAGTAAATGGAGTAAATTATTATTTTATTGAGACATATGCTTTAACTGAAGGTTTTGCTGCCTCGACTTGTTATGTAAGCTCTAAAGATGGAAAAATATATTCTTGGAGCGATTCGGACGAACTGGAACAGTAATTTTATAATTAAAACAAGCTTCTTGACACGTCAATCTATGGCGTGTTTTTTTGCGCTCATTTTCCATTGTGACAACCTTGAATAAGGAGGTTTTTACGAGGGGAAAGGAAGGATACTCATACACCGATCTTGAGCCTTCCGAGCAATGCTATAACATAGCAGGAGAAAACAAGCGCATACAATGAAAGATGAATTTTGTTCAATCAGATATTAGGACTTTGTCGAGCAAAGCGATCAAGTTGCTTGAACTATTTTAAACAGGTGTGAATATAAGCGAAGTTGTCAATCAAGCAGGACATGCAAGCCTCAGAAACTTTAGGACGAAAACGATGGAACAGATACTACGGGAGTGGAGGAAGAAAGAACAAGCTGCTAAACAGCCGGAGAAGCTTACTGAACAGGATTTACGCGACTTGATGAATACAGGCAAAACATTACACTATGGCAAAGGTGGCGCCTGTAAATAAAGGAGGACTGTACACGCGGGTGCTGAAGAAAATGAAGGTAGCCATGGAAGCCAAACCGGAATTGTTAAAGCAAGACCTCCAGGATAAGACGCTCATTAACAGCATGATCAGCGAAATGGAGTTTGCGATTCAGTGAATGGTTTCCGGCCGGAATTGATTCAAGACGCGGAGTAAATCGGGCAGGGGCTTATACATTGGATCCAAAACTGATTGAATCCGCTGTACCAAATAACGTGATTGCAGAAGGAAGAAAAACTACAGCTGATGAATTGCTCGGGATCACAAAATCATCCGTCTAGATGTACCTTGAACGGGTGGATAGGAAAATTGAAGATCATAAAAATGGCAGCCTTTTTCTTGTTTTATGAGAAAGGCTGTTTTTCCTTTAGAAGGGATGGAATTTTTTGTTTTCTCTCGAGAGAATTGATTGAAATTGCGTTACCCCGCAAAAAAAAATGCGCTATACCGCAATTTTTTTTCGGTGACTCAAAAACATTAGCATATTATGATGAAACAGGGCTTTTCGACATGATTCGATAGGATCAAATTTATAAAATTATTATTGATAAAGGTAAGGGCGCTAAGCCATGAATCTAATATTTTTATGGGTTATGAAAGCTCGGATGTCAAATAGGGCTTTAAACCCGTATTGGGAACAAGGCCCGTTTAAGGCAGGGTGAAATATGCGGAGTGATATAGGTGAGTTAAAAGTGAACGTTGAACAGTTTTTTTTGTTGCTACAAAATTATCCGGATGACTCTGAGTCGGCTTTAGTATTTGTGAGATTTTTGCGAGCTTTTTTAAGGATAGAAGCTGGAAAAGAACCGTTTCCTGCTGTTGAAGTTATGGCATTGATAAAAGAACACAAGCCGAATATTTTTTATGCGATGAGGAAACTTTCAGAAAAAGACAACATGTTAGCGATTCTGACAGGTTTATCAATGGATCCACAAGAAGCAGAAAGAAGACTCCAATCTATTTATGAAGGTAAAGGGATGGGACGCTAAAGATGGGACGAAAATGGACAAGCGAAGACATTTCCTTTCTGCAGAAACGCGTGGGTAGCTGCTCCTTATCAGCCATCGCCAAGCAACTGAATCGAAGCGAAAATGCTGTTTCGTTGAAATTAAAAAGAATGGGTCTTGGTAATACAAAAAATGCTACGGGCCTCTTGACGGGCAATGAGTTGGCAGAAGCCTTACACGTGGACAGAAAAACCGTACATAATTGGATTCAGTTTCATGGACTTGAAGCAACATCGCGTATCACGTGTTATGAGCGGAAATTTTGCTTAATTGACGTGAATTCTTTTTGGCAATGGGCTGAACAGAACCAAAAGAAGATCGATTTCAGTATCATCGAAAAACATACACTGCCTCCTGAACCAGAGTGGGTAGATGATGCCCGTAAGACGAATACAGAAAAGACAATAAAGATATATAAACGCTGGACAACAAAAGAAATTGAACTCCTAATAAGGTGGAAAGAAGAAGGGATAAGTCTTAATGAGATTGCTGAAAAGCTGAGTAGAAGCAGAATCAGTGTTGAGCGTCGTTATGCACGATGTAAAATAATTCTTGAATGAAGTACAGTAATCAATCAATTAATAGCCATAGAATTTAGAATGTGTGAAAAGAAAATTGAAGAGGAAAATGCAGCCTTTTTCGTGTTTTGTGAAGAAGGCTGTTTTCCTCATAAAACAATTTTGCTAAATGGAAGTAATGTAAGAATCCTCTTTAAATGTTTAAAAAGCTTGAAATTATAGAATATTGCCGAAAAATGTTGATAATTTTTCGAATATTATTATTAATCAAGTTTGTTGTTTTTTAACTGTTCTATAGTCAATTTGTAACGATTGTAATTTATCTAGGTGGTGATATAAATGAATGATTTGTTTGTTTTATTTTACGTGAAAACAAATATATATGGAATGGGGATACAAAACGTTGTCTCTATTGAAAAGGTAACATCTCTGAAATGGTGAATGATGCATCAGGAAAAGTCAATGAGATTGCGGCCGCTAGTGAACAGCAGTCTGCACAATCAGATGAAGTCATGCGGGCGATTGAAAGCATAGCATCTGCGAGTGAACAGCGATCCGCTCAAACGGGGGAAGTCATGACTGCAATTAAAAGCATTGCAGGGGCAAGCGAAGAAGCAGCAGTTGCAAGTGAAGAAACTGCGGCCACTTCTCAATCCCTTGCGTACCTCGCAGAAGAGCTGAATCATTCTGTTTCGATCTTTAAAGTTAAATAACTCCGCCACGCCAATAAATATTAATACTGTTTCAAAAGGGGATCACAATGAAAGAACGTGAAGGTAAGGAATTAAGCCAGACAGAGCGGACGTTGATTGAATATTCATATGGTTTGGATTCATCCATGGACGGGATTGGCATTACAGATGAAAAAGGGCAATTTGTATTTGCAAATGAAGCTCATGCCTCCATGTATGGATTAACTAAAGAACAGCTGTTGAATAACACCTGGCATACTTGCTACGATGAGGAAACGCTGCGAGGAATTTTAAATTCCGCTGTACCCATCGTAAATGAAAAAGGGCATTGGAGAGGCGAGACAATTGGAGTCAGGGTAGATGGAACGAGGTTTCCGCAGGAGCTGACGCTTTCCAAAGTCGAGGAAACAAATAAAATTGTATGCGTTGTAAGGGATTTAACGGACCTCAAACTCAAGGAACAACATATCGATTTCCTGGCAAACCACAATGAAGTAACCAATCTTCCTAATAGAAGAAGCCTGGAAAGAAAACTTGACACCATAAAGCATTCAAATACAGCTTCAGTTTTATTTATGGACATGGACAGATTAAAGCTGATAAATGACGCATTTGGACATAGAGTGGGTGATACGCTGCTGGAAAGGATAGCTGAAACATTAAGGTCATTCGAAAATGAATCCATCTCTGTGTTCCATATAAGTGGCGATGAATTTATTGTGTTGATCACTAACAAAAGCCAAGATGATACTCATACAATCGCAGAACAGATTATTGAACAAATAAAGGTTCCTTATATCATTGAAGGAAATGAAGTATTTATTACTACAAGTATAGGCGTAAGCCATTACCCTTCTGATAGTACCGAATTGAGTGAACTGATAAATTTCGCGGATATGGCTTTATCCTCTGCAAAACAAGCTGGTAAAAACAATTTCCAAATCTTTAATAAGCACTTAAAGGAAAAGCAAGATCGTAAAATCAAGCTGGAAACAGAACTGCGGAAAGCCATTGAAAATAATGAGTTTCTTCTTCATTATCAGCCAAAGATGGATTTAGCCACATTACAACTCAATGGGCTTGAAGCACTCATTCGATGGAGAAACCCTGTGCTTGGAAATGTACCTCCTATGGATTTTATTCCAATTGCTGAAGAAACAGGCTTAATAGGTGAAATCGGGAAATGGGTAATCAAAGAAGCTTTAAACCAGATCTCAAAATGGAAAGCAAAAGGCTATCCACTTGTCAAAGTGTCTGTGAACGTATCTCCACATCAGTTTCGATATACCAAATTAGCTGAGTATATAGAGATGTGCCTGTATGACACCCAGGTGGAACCAAAATATTTTGAAGTTGAAGTGACAGAAAGCGTTATTGAGGATTTTGAAACAGTCCTTCCTGTTCTCACGCAATTAAAAGAAATGGGTGTTGGCATATCGATAGACGACTTTGGCACGGGTTATTCCTCTCTGAGTCTTTTAACGAAACTGCCCGTAGACACGCTGAAAATCGATCAGGCATTTATTCGTGGCGGATTGCAGGACTCAAAAGATTTGGCTCTTGTTAAATCGATAATAGATATAGGTTTTAATTTAAATCTGAACGTCGTTGCTGAAGGAGTTGAAACAGACAAGCATTTAAATCTCCTTAAGACGTTTAGGTGCCCAGGCGGCCAAGGCTACCTGTTCAATCCACCTTTAACGGCCGAAAAAATTGAAGAAGGATATTTGATTGTATAAACCCATGATTGGTAAAGAGATATGAAAAAGCATATTAGATTAAGTATACAGTTTCTTGTTTTGAGCTTACTGGCTTTTGCGGTAATTGGCACCTTCGTTGGAAGTACCATTTCAAGCATTATAGTAAGCAAAAACAACCTAGAAGAGAATTATTTGATAGAGAATCAATATTACGCTCAAAAATTGGCGATTACAACGGATTCTCTTTTTAGAAATATGATGAAAAGCTTGACGCTGGAGTCAGAAGAGGAGGAGTATTTAACCGGTGATTCTAACGAATTATATCAGGAAGTAAAGCGAACGCTAGAATCTACTGATTTTTTTAACTCTGTATATTTTGTTGATCAAACAGGACACATCCGTGCATCAGCACCAGATAGAGAATTAGAAGGTACAGCTGCAAATAGGATCGGTGCAAAAGAAGCGCTGAAAAAGAAAGTACCTTTAATATCAAAACCATATGTAAGCGTGACAGGAAAACTCATATTGCTTATTTCTGTACCTGTCTTTGATGATAATGGGTCATATAAGGGATTTATCGGGGGAACGATCTATTTACATGAAGAAAACAGCCTGACGAGAGTTCTTGGCCAGCATCCAAAACATGTAAATGATTCGTATGTATTTGTAGTCGATCCTGATGGTCATGTTATCTACCACCCTGATTCTGACTGGATTAATGTGAATGCAGAAGAAAATGAAGTTGTGCAGCAAGTTATGAAAGGGAATACGGGAAGTCAGGAGGTCATGAGTATACAGGGTATTCCAATGTTAGCTGGTTACGCTTCTTCTGAAAGCAACTGGGGGATTGTATCCCAAACGCCTAAAAAATCCGTTATGGAACCGACTATTGAAATGGCAAAGCAGGTTAGCTTAATTGCCCTTCCATTTATGCTTTTTGTTTTTGTACTATCACTTGCCATGTTAAAAAAAATTGTGAATCCGATAAGAATGCTAGCCATCTACGCAAAACAAATTACATTAGATCCATCGTTGCCAACGCCGCGTATTCCCGATTGGTATTTTGAGTTAAAGACATTAAAGCGTGCTATTTTAAAAAATGTAGATTTTTATCAGAAAAAACTTACCTATGTTGAGAGTGAATCGAATCTCGATCCACTGACTGGTTACTTCAATCGCCGCTCTTTAGAAGAAAAGCTTCGTAATTTAGAAATGTACTCCATTATTTTGTTTGATGCTGACCATTTTAAAACCATAAACGATCAATTTGGGCATCAGGTGGGGGATGAAGTGTTAAAACACATTTCCGAATTAGCTAAAAAGGAAACCCGGAAAAACGATCTGTGTTTCCGTATAGGTGGGGAAGAATTTTTAATTGTTCTTCCAGAAACGGATATAGCATTCGCTCAAAGTATTGCAGAACGCATAAGAAAAACAACTGAGGACACAGTGAATCCTACAGGAAAGCCGGTAACGATTTCGGTGGGAGTTGGAAATTCACCAGATACAGCAAGTCATTTTTCAGAACTGTTCAAAATGACTGACCAAGCTTTATACAAAGCGAAAGAAGAGGGAAGAAACAGAGTAGTCATTGCAAATCATTTAAATAATAATGATTAAGAAAACCGTCGAAAGACGGTCTTTTTTTATGCAGCAAATGTATATAGATAGCTTTTTCTGTATACAGGAGCAATCAGAGAGCAACAATGCAATTGAATTACATGAACAAAATGAAGAAAAACAACGTATTAATAAAAGACAGATTTTATTAGAATTTTTATTTTTTTTAATCATTTTTTAAGCACTGCTACTTAGGAAGGGCGGGGTACATTGAAATCCTCAAACATTTCACATAGCTCCAACATATTTAGAACACTTTGACTCACATAGAATACTGGAAATTAAATAATAATGAAGGATATTTTTCCTGTACGTCGAAAGTAATGGGTGAAAAGGGATCTTTAATTTGAAAAGAATTGCAGTAAGTTTTCTAGTATTGATTTTGTTTTTAACTACGCTATCATTTGGCAACCAAGCTGAAGCTGCTGAGAAATATAAAGATATTTCCTCGAATCATTGGGCAGCGAAAGAAATTGAGTATTTAAGCAACAAAGGAGTAATTGGTGGCTTTAAAGATGGGACATTTAAACCTAATGCAAATGTTACAAAGGCGCAAGCGTCAATAATGATCGTAAGAGCCTTAGGTTTAAATTTAAATAACAGGCCTAATCCAAACTTTGCTGATGTTGGTACAGGAAGTACTTCGTATAAGTCTATTGCAACAATGATTGACGAAGGGTACTTCTCTAAGACATCAAAGTTTTATCCACGCATTGATTAGGGGGGGAAATGGCAAGAGTTATTGCACAAGCATTTTCATTAAAAGGCGTGAGTATGTCTGATTTTTATGATGTTTCCTATTCAGATACATATTACAGCTATATAGACACATTGGCACATAATGATATTACCGTAGGATTTCCAGATGGTACATTTAAGAAGAATGAGCCATTAACTAGAGCGCAATTTTCAGTGTTTTTAGCAAGAGTAATGCAAGTAGGCAAAATAACCGAATTTGGTAATCTAAAAGGGACTGTAACATGGCAATATAATCATTATATTGGTACAAAACCGGATGTAAATGCGAAAGTGTTTTTAATTCCAACAAACTTCAACTATACAAAATACTTTAAACCGGATTTAGGAGTTTATTCAAGTATCGGTGTTATTCCCGAGCAATCAAATCTTTACTTTGCAAAAGTAAATGGTTATGGACAATATGAAATTACAAACATTCCAGTGGGTACATACATTGCTGTTATTTCCTCTAAGAACACCACTAGAAATCCAAATGATGAATTATATATTAAATCAACACTAGAAGACCTTCTCGGAACAGAGGCTTATAAGGATTTTGAATTATTCAACTTAAAGCTCAACAAGTATGACTGGAAAACTGTTGAAATTAAAAGCAATCAAACTTTAGACTTCAGTACCGATTTCGGATATACCTATTATTGATTAAAACAAACACGTCAATTCGAAGTGTTTTTTCTTTTGTTCTTCCATTTTAATTCCTTGTGTGTTCACGTCAATGGATTGTATGTAGGAAGAATTATAGGAAAAGAAGGTAAGCTTTGCCCGGTCTCCTTCATATAAAACACTTAAATCAACAAGCGTTGTTCCTTTAAAAACCTCTGTTTGATTATTTAGGTAGTATGTTTTTGACTGGCCGTTATCAAAACGGATAGAAAGAAAAGCGCCATTCGGATCGATTCGGTTAATGGTGCCCGTCACCACTTTATCCCGGGTGTCAATGGCGCCGGGTGAAGAAAAAGACTGGCCGCTCATCGTTTTAATACGGCGAAGGTTGACCGTCGCTTCAACCAGCATCCCTGTTTTAAAGGCATCAATAGTAACACCGATGGAATTAATGGAGAGAGCAGTTGTTGAATCAATAGCCAATGTCGTAATTTTCCCTTGTTCGTTTTGAATCGTCACACGGGTCAGTCGTTTTTCACTTGTTTCATCATCAATTTGTACGTATTCATACACGGCTTCAACAAATGTTCCTTTGACAACAGAAGCAGCACTGGCTGGCTGGGCGAGCAGGCCATTTACGGCAAGGCAAATCAAGAGACTGTAAAAAGCCCCAAAAAATAAACGCATGCAAAATTCCTCCAAAATATTAAATGATAATGACTAAATAAATAGTATATAAGAATTATATCGACTCCTTTTTTTAAAAAATTTTTTAAAAAATGAAGGTGTCTTAGATTGTTTTTCATAGAAATACAAAATTAATCCAAAAATAATAAATAGTTCTAATGGCTTGGTAAAAAAGTGCTGACATCTATTAGTTTTTCTTGTAAAATAAAAAGAAATAAGCGGGGGTGCCAAAATGGGCAATGTACAACAAGATCAAAACAGCATTGTAAAAGAAGTATTAAACTGTGCGGTAGATGCGATGAAAGCCATCATCCCGGCAGAGCTGACGGTCGGAAAACCAGCCGTGTTAAATGGTTCATTTGACCACCATGCAATTGGCGTGTTTATCGGGATTACCGGCGATTTGCCGGGCCGTATTATTTTAGATGGACCGGAAGATGCCTTTGCGAGCCTTGGCACAAAAATGTTCGGGATGCCAGTTGAAGGAGAAATGGTGGAATCATTTGCGGGAGAAGTTGTTAATATGATTGCCGGGAATATGAGTGTCGCGTTGTCTTCGAAAGGCATTAACATTGACATTACGCCGCCGACTATTATTGTCGGCGACTCGAAAATTTCAGGATTCAAACAGGCGATTGAACTGCCACTTTCATTTGAGGGGGCGGGAGACTATCGGCTTGTACTGAACATTGAAAAAGGTGCTTAAAAAAGCACCTTTTTTTGTTGTTTTCTTTTGTAAAAGGTGGTACGATACAGTTGAGGATGAAAATTATTATCAATTACGAAAGAAGGCGTTTCGCATGGTTTGGTTGTTTGTTACTGCAACAGTGGTCACGTATGGCGGCGTCATGAAATATGTGCTGGATCATACAGCAAAAGGAAATAAAGCGCTTATCTTGAAGAAATAATGTCCAAAGGATACAGAGAACCGGAATTTTTCCGAGCCACTGTATCCTTTTTTATTGTCCCGAAATCGTATACAATAAAAAAAAGCTTTGCATCAAAGGGGATGACATGTATGGAAACGCAAACAGCCGAGCGGACGCTCCAATTGATCCGTTCTCGGACCGCCGTGTTATACGAACAATTTATACATAATGGAGATACAGAACGTGCTGAAAAAGCAGCATTGTTTCTTCGAAAGCTGTATGACAATGAATTTATCGTCGCGTTTTGCGGCCACTTTTCGGCAGGCAAATCGACGATGATTAATGAACTGACGGGCGAAACGCTTTTGCCGTCAAGTCCAATTCCAACGAGCGCAAATGTGGTGAAAATTAAGCCGGCCGGGCAAGATTTCGCAAAAATTCATTACCATCATGGGCGGCCGCTTCTTTTTAAAGCGCCATATGAAATTGACCACGTGAAAAAGTTTGCGAAAGACGGCGATGAAGTGGCGTCCATTGAAATTGGCCACGCCGGCTCAAGTCTGCCGCCGGATGTGACGGTCATGGATACGCCGGGGGTAGATTCCACCGATGACGCTCACCGTATATCCACTGAATCTGCCCTTCATTTAGCGGATATGGTTTTTTATGTGATGGATTACAATCACGTGCAGTCCGAACTGAATTTTATTTACACGAAAGAGCTTTTGTCTCATGGCGTAAAGCTGTATTTAATTATTAATCAAGTAGATAAGCACAAGGATGAAGAATTGTCATTTGACGCATTTCGTCAGTCGGTAAAAGAGTCCTTTGCGACATGGAATGTCGAGCCGGAAGCATTTTATTTTACGAGTTTGCGCAACCGCGAGCTGCCCTACAACGATTTTGAGGAAGTAAAAGGGCTGATTCATGAGAGCATGAAAAATCGTGACCAGTTATCTGAGCAGTCAGCAGAAACGATGATGAACCGGCTTGTGCACGAGCATATGGAGTGGCTTGCCGAGCAGCAAAAACAAACGACAGAGCCGCTCGAAGCGGTCGTTGCGGAAGCAGGCGCCTTGTCCATTGAAGAAAAAGAAGCGTCACTCCGTTCTGAAATGAACAAACGCGATGCATCCGTTTGGCTGAAACAGTATGACGAAAAGCGTGACGATGTGCTGAAAAACGCCATCTTAATGCCAGCGGCAACAAGAGAATTGGCACGCAGCTATTTGGAATCAACCCGGCCGGATTTTAAAGTCGGCATGTTATTTGCGAAAAAGAAAACGGAAGAAGAGCGGGAACATCGCTTGCAAGCGTTTGCGGCGGATTTAATAAAACAGGCAGAAGCACAGCTCGGATGGGCCATTCGCCAAATGAGCGCAGCCTGGATGAAGGAAAGCGGCCTTGATGATCCAGCGCTTGCCTTAAAAGCGGAGGAACTATCTGTACCGATCGACGCGTCTGTTGCAAAAGATGCTGTAAAACCGGGTGCGGGTGTCACTGGAGATGCTGTGTTAAATTATGCGGAAGATGTAGCCTCATTGATTAAAAAACGGGCGCGCACTGTATCTGAAAATTGGAAAGAGGAAGCGGCGCCAGCGTTGCGGGTACAATTTAACAGCGAGTTTGCGCTGTTTGAAACAGACCATCAAATATGGGCGAAGCGATTACAGGCGAAACAATCTCTTTTAGCACTGCAAGAAGAGCGAACGAAGCGCGAGCAAGCGTTGCGCCATATATTATCAGATGAAGATCCAGTGCTCCCGCGTGTGCTGCAGACGCTTAAAGAAAAATGGCAGGCAGAAGACGGCGAAGCGGTGTTGTATGATGGCGTCGAACAGTGGACAGCAGCAAGTCTGGAAAAAGTGGAGGACGTTGAAGTATCTGTGCCACTAGAAGCAGCGGGTGATGTAGAAGCGGTTGTGAACAGGCTGCGCCGAATGGCAGATCGCCTTCACGGTGTGCCAGGGTTCGCCCGGTTTATTGACGGCGCGGTTCAAAAAGCAGCTCGTCTTGAAAACCGGACGTATACGATTGCTTTATTCGGTGCATTTTCGGCTGGAAAATCATCGTTCGCGAACGCACTGCTCGGTGAAAAAGTGCTGCCGGTATCGCCAAATCCTACAACGGCTGCTGTCAACCGCATTCATCCGGTTGACAGCGAACATGAACACCGGACTGCGGATGTCCATTTAAAGCCAGGCTCTGTGATGCTGGACGATGTAAATGCGTCCCTCGGGTTGTTTAACCGAAGCGCATCATCACTCGATGATGCTTTCGGGCTCGTGCCGGACGTTCTGGAAACGAATGAAGGAGAAGGAAAAGAAAAAATTCACTTGTCTTTTTTACGTGCGTTCCATGCCGGATATGATGACTATAGCGCGCACTCGGATAACACGATTCGAGTGGACCTTGAGACGTTTAAGCAATATGTAGCTGATGAAAAGAAAAGCTGCTTCGTTGATTCAATCGATTTATATTACGACTGCGACTTTACCCGTCTTGGCATTACACTTGTTGATACACCGGGAGCGGATTCAATCAATGCGCGCCATACTGGTGTTGCGTTTGAATACATTAAAAATGCCGATGCGATCCTTTTTGTGACGTATTACAACCATGCATTTTCAAAAGCAGACCGAGAATTTTTAATACAGCTCGGCCGTGTGAAAGACGCGTTTGAACTCGATAAAATGTTTTTTATTATTAACGCGATTGACTTAGCCACTGATGAAGACGAGCTAGAAGACGTAAAAGCCTACGTTCGGGATCAGCTGCTGCAATATGGCATCCGGTTTCCAAGATTGCATGGGGTATCGAGCATGCTGGCGGTTCAGGAAGCCATGCGGGGCGAATGGGATCATCCCCAGTCCGGAATGAAGCAGTTTAAAGAACCATTCCGCTCGTTTTTAGCCCATGATTTAGCCCATATGGCGGTTCAATCGGCAGAAGCAGAAGCCGAGCGGGGCGTAAACCAGCTGGAAAAACTGATTACAGCGGCGAAAGAAAGCATTCATCAAGGGGAACAGAAAAAAGCAGAGCTTGAGGATAAGAGAAGCCGAATGATCACGGCCATTGACGCGGAAACAGTGGATGTGGAGAAAAAAAGAATGGCACAAGAGCTGGACGAACTCATTCATTATGTAAAACAGCGTGTGTTTTACCGGTTCTCCGACTTTTTCAAAGAATCGTTTAACCCGGCGACATTAAGCGGACAAAATGACGCAAGGCAGGTATTACAAAAAGCACTTGAGGAACTATTGCACGCGGTTGGCTATGATTTGGCGCAGGAAATGCGGGCCACGTCGATACGGGTTGAAAATCACGGCGCCAAGCTTTTGCAGGACAAACAATCACGGCTTGCAAATAAAGCGGCAATGATTGAACCAGAATTGCTGCTGTCCGGTGTACAAATAGGGAAACTTGTCGTTCCTGACTTTGATACGGCATTTCAAGATGCGCCGCGTGAGTCTTTTTCTGGAACACTTGCTATCTTTAAAAACGCGAAAGCCTTTTTTGAAAAAAATGAAAAACAAGTGATGATGCAAAAGCTGCAGGAGCAAATCGGAAAAATGGCAGATGAGTATTTAGCCGAACAAAAAGAGCAGCTTTTAACAAGTGCCTTCCATTTTATTGAAGAAGGAACGGCTGAGGTGAAAAAAGCGGTGTCGCTTGACGTAAACGAGCAATTTGACGCATGGCTTCTTGTGTTTGAACAAAGCGGCAATATTGAGGAGTGGGAGCTGATTCTCCGTGACATCTCGTAAGTCGCGTTTTCACGCCTGCGCCACATGCCGTCATTTCCAGGCCGTCAAACTGCCGGAAAAAATGATGTACAGATGCCGCCGGCTCGGATTCGAAACGAATCCGGGCTACCGGTTTGACTGCTGGGACCCGAAAGAACAGGTGGAAAAATTAATGAAAAAGGAGCGATTGGATGATCGTCACAACAGATTGGCTGAATGAAAAAAAAGAACAAGTTGTTGTTTTTGACTGCCGGTTTAATTTAGCTGATCTGGCAGAAGGAGCGGCATTATATGAACATAGCCATATTCCTGGTGCTTATTATGCTCATTTGGATCACCACTTATCCGGTGAAAAAGGAAAAGGTGGCGGCCGTCATCCGCTGCCAGATATGAATGTGTTTGGAGCGTTTATGGAAAGCTGCGGTGTATCGGATGACACGATAGTCGTTGCATATGATGACGGCGTGTCGATGTTTGCCGGACGGCTTTGGTGGCTTTTAACGTATGCGGGGCACAAAAATGTCTGCATAGTAGATGGAGGGTTTTCCGCTTGGATGAAAGAAGGTTTACCTGTTACCGCAGAACGTCCAGAACGTCGTACAGGCCAACTAACGCTTCATCTTCAGCACAGCATGATTGTGACAGTCGACGAAGTCGCGGCTGGAAACACGCTGTTAATGGATTCGCGCGCACCAGAGCGTTATTTGGGTGAAACCGAACCGCTTGACCGTGTGCCGGGCCACATTCCTGGTGCGATCAATCGATTTTTTGCAGAAGCGATGGAAAACGGCAGATGGAAACCTGCCTCTGAACAGAAAAAGCGCTTTACCGGCATCCAAGCCGATGAACCGGTCATTGTATACTGCGGGTCCGGTGTGTCCGCCACGCCAAACATTATCGCACTGAAGCAAGCGGGTTACAGCAATGTAAAATTATATCCGGGCAGCTACAGTGACTGGTCAAATGACAAGTCGCGCCCGATTGAAACAGAAAGGCGAGATATTCATGACGAATGAAAAATTATTGCTTGTGGACGGAATGGCCCTTCTGTTCCGTTCATTTTTTCAAACCGCTCCAAGCGGCCGGTTTATGATCAATGAACGAGGAGTGCCGACAAATGCCGTACAAGGGCTGATCCGCCATTTGTTTGCGGCAGCGGATCAAATTCAGCCGACACACATTACTGTCTGCTGGGATATGGGAAAAGATACATTCCGGACCGACATGTTTGATTCGTATAAAGCACATCGCCCGGCACCGCCGGTTGAGCTCGTGCCGCAGTTTGATTTGGCCCAGGAAGCGACGGCCGCGTTTTCTCTTCATAACGCAGGCGTGAAAAATTATGAAGCAGATGACTGTATCGGCACCATTTCAAAATGGACAAAAGGCATTGAAACATACATCTTGACGGGTGACCGGGATTTATTACAGCTGTTGAATGGCCATAATTTTGTTTGGCTTTTGCAGACGGGCTACGGCAATTGGAAGTCATATGACGCGGCCTTGTTTCGCGAGGAATATGGCATTGAACCTGAGCAATTTCATTATGTAAAAGCGCTCATGGGCGATGCAGCGGACGGATATCCAGGCGTAAAAGGCATTGGTGAAAAAACAGCGCTTAAGCTTATTCGCGAGTTTGGAACGACAGATGGCGTGTTAGAAGGGCTTAGTCAATTAACCCCATCTGTTCAAAAAAAGCTCATCGATGGAGAAGAGATGCTCCGGATGTCGGAAAAATTAGCGGAAATTCATTGTGATGTCCCCCTGGAATGGACGATGGAAAAAGCGGTTTTTACCGGTGCAAATGAAAAGGCGCTTTCGTTTATTGAAAGGAACGGAATGAAAGGTTTGTCACGTTTTGCCCGCCATACAGGTTATGTCGAAGTGGATCCTTTTGGCATTGAATAGGAGAAAATAACTACATACCATTGGCAATGAAAGACAAATTATGTCATAATAAAACGATTTTAATGGCCTGCTCCAACAGGAAGGGAGTAAAGGGATGAAAAGGTGGAATATTTTGGGGGTTATTGGCATAACCTTATTAACAATCGCACTTGATTTATAGTTTATTCAAGGACGGCATGTGCCTCTTATTTGGGTGCTGCTTATCATTCCATGCCTGATGCTTATTCATACATACCCAACATGGAGAGCGGCCATTTCTCTTGGTTTGCTTTTTTCTGCCATTAAATACGGCATTGAATTGACGATCGGCCACTGGTCCACGGAGGAATCCATTTATTTGATCAGCGGCTCGCTTATGAATGCCGCTATTTTTTATACAGCCGCATTTTTCCGTGTGCGCTATGAGGAAGTGCTCGGCGAATTAAAAAAACTGACGTATATAGATCCGTTAACCGGGTTACATAATCGGCGATTTTTTGAAGAACATATGACAGAGTCCCTTAAGCAGTCTGCACAAAAACAAAGCACAATTTTACTCATCCTGCTTGATTTGGATCATTTTAAAAAAGTAAACGACACATATGGCCATGTATGCGGGGATCTTGTGTTAAAAGAAACGGGAGAAGCCATTCGCCGAAACATCCATACGACCGATGCAGTCGTGCGTCTCGGCGGAGAAGAATTTGCTCTCATCAGCCAAGACATCACAATGAAAGATGGGATTGTCATGTTCGACCGGATCATTCGAGAGGTTGAACAGTTACATGTTATCTACAAAGAAAAAGCGGTGCCGGTTACAATCAGCGCGGGCATCGCTATTCATGAAGGAGAGACAAGTGAGGCGTTTATCGATAAAGCGGACCGGGCATTATATGAAGCAAAACGTTCCGGGCGCAATCGGCTGGTTGTCTCTTAGCGATTAGCCCGGATCGCGTTTTTCGCTTCCTGATCGGCCTTGTTTTGCTTCGAGGGAATCCATTTCACAAAAAAAAGTGGAAACTCGTCCGCCAGCGTTAAAATCGTTTGAAGAAGCGGCTTATAGACCGGCTTGTGAATATATTCTTTTTCAATTGCAGCAACGACTGTTTGTGAATCGCTTCTCAGTGAAATCGTCTGGGCGCCCCGTTCTTTACATAGCTCCAGCGCTTTAATGACAGCTGTAAATTCGGCTTCGTGCGTATCCATTTCGCCAAGCGGGATGGAAAAGCGCTCTATTTTGCCGTCCCGGCGAATCACAATGCCCGCTCCTGCTCGTCCTGGGTCGCCGGTAGACGCCCCGTCTGTATATACTTCAAACATATCGATTCCCCCGATCTTTTCTTTCTTATTTTAAAGAATGGAGGCAGCGAAATGCAAATGACAATCCGTTTTATTTATGACTTTAAAGGCGTGAAGACAGCGTTCACGTCAGATCCGACAGACCGGCAGCTCGTGTTGAAAACAGCGGATGACTTGCTGAAAACGGGTCGCGTAAAAGAAATCGCCGTAATCGATGAGCTTGGTCAGGAATGGACGCTGAAAGAATTTAAAAAACTAAACGAACAGCTGGACGAAGAACCAGAAAAAATTACTGTCTTATTTGATGGCGGGTTTGATGTGGAGTCAAATCGGGCTGGCGTCGGAACCGCAATTTATTATTCAAAAGGCGGCAAGCGGTACCGGTTGCGTGAAAATGCCCATTTTGACGGCCTTGAGTCCAACAACGAATCAGAGTATGCGGCGCTTTATTTTGCTATGCAAAAACTTGAAGAACTTGGTGTCAAAGGTCAGCCTGTCACCATTACGGGGGACTCCCTAACCGTATTAAATCAGCTCGGTGGCGACTGGCCATGTTATGAAGAAAGCCATGCCCGATTTCTTGCACGGATCGAAGAAAAATTCGCTGCTATGCGAATTAAGCCACTTTACAAACCCGTTGATAGAAGGCACAATAAAGAAGCTGACCAGCTTGCGCGGCAAGCACTTCTTGGCACAGCGATCTCAAGCCATACTGAGATCGGGACTTAAAGTGAAAGGTAGGTGCCACGTTTTGAGCCGAACTCAATTTTTGCTCGAAGTGGAAAATCTATTGAATACGTACTGCAAAGACTGCCTCGTCAAAAGCACGTTGCGTAAAGAAAAAGGCAAAATTGCTGCCCATAAATTTTGCATTACCGAATGTACCGTCGGGGAAAAATTAAAAAAGTACGGAGATAAGTTTTCTTAAGCCGGCCGCCGCCCGGCTTTTTCCTTGTTTGCAAAGAGCAGTTATAGTACACTTTTAATGATGAGAATGTCAGGAGGAATATCCTTATGCCGACACCGAGTATGGAGGATTACATAGAACAGATTTATTTGCTGATTGATACGAAAGGATACGCACGTGTATCGGATATTGCGGGTGCGCTTTCGGTCCATCCCTCAAGCGTGACGAAAATGGTCCAGAAGCTCGATAAAGACGAGTACCTCGTCTATGAGCGATATCGCGGGCTCGTGTTAACGGCAAAAGGGCAAAAGATCGGCCAGCGTCTTGTGGAGCGGCACGATTTGCTTGAGCGGTTTCTGTCGGTGATCGGAGTGGAGGAATCACATATTTACGAAGATGTAGAAGGAATTGAACATCATTTAAGTTCCGATTCCATTAACCGGATCGCGGACTTGATTGAATATTTTGAAGAAGATCCGGCACGTGTTGACGCGCTGAAAAAAGTAAATGAGCGAAACAAAGAATGAATGAATCCGTCCCGTCTCGGGCGGGTTTTTTTCCAAAATGGAGGAGGAGTCACACATGAAGATTTTAAAAATCGAACCGACACCAAGCCCGAATACGATGAAAGTCATTTTAGATGAAGAGCTCGCGGCAGGCAAAAGCACGAACTATAAGCCGGAAACAGCAGAAGGAGCGCCCGCGATCATTCAGGCGATCTTGAAAATTGATGGGGTAAAAGGCGTCTATCATGTCGCAGACTTTATCGCGCTTGAACGAAACGGGCGCTACGACTGGCAGGACATTTTACCGAATGTCCGCGCCGCGTTTGGCGAAACTGATGCAGAGGAAAAAGAAGCGAAACCGCTTGAGCACTTTGGGGAAGTCGAAACGTCCATTCAAGTGTATAAAGGCGTCCCACTACAGTTAAAGCTTGTTTCTGCAGACGAGGAAAAACGGGTGGCGCTGCCGGATTATTGCCAGGAAGCCTTTGCGGAGCTGACAAAAGATGGCGACAATTATATTTTGGAACGCAAATGGCAGGAATTTGGGATTCGATACGGAGAACTTGATGCAATCGCGCCGGAGTTGTTAGAGGAAGTGATGGCGGCGTATCCGAAAGAGCGCGTCGAACGGCTTGTAGAAGCAGCGAAAGCAGGCGGGCCGCTCGTCCAGCATAAAGAGCACGGTGTGAAGCCGGACAGAGACGTATGGCTTGCGGAGCCTGACTGGCGCAAACGATATCAGCAGCTTGAACAAATGCCCGATCCGTCTATAAGCGATATGCCTCTTTTGGAAGCGGCGCTAAACGATGAAAAAGCCGCCATTCGCCGTCTTGCGGTTGTTTATGCGGGCATGATTGAAGATGAACGCATTTTGACGGTTTTGTATAAAGCACTCGATGATCCGGCTGTAACGGTCCGCCGGACAGCGGGCGATTGCATGAGCGATCTCGGGTTTCCAGAAGCAGCGGATGCGATGACGAAGGCGCTGCAGGATAAAAGTAAAATCGTCCGCTGGCGCGCGGCTATGTTCTTGTATGAAGCAGGAGACGAACGTGCGCTGCCAGCGTTACGCGAAGCAGCCGATGATCCGGAATTTGAAGTGAAAATGCAGGTACTGATGGCCATTGAGCGAATTGAAGGTGGCGAAGAAGCAAAAGGCTCGGTTTGGAAACAAATGACCGAAGCCCGCAAACAATAAAAGGGGGAAGAAAAAATGAATGCATATGAAGAATACATGAAGCAAATGGTTGTGCCGATGCGCGCTGAATTAACGAATGCCGGTTTTCAGGAGTTAACAACGGAAGAGGAAGTCAATGCGTTTATGGAGTCCGCAGAAGGAACGTCGCTTATCGTGATTAATTCCGTTTGCGGCTGTGCGGCAGGCCTTGCCCGCCCGGCAGCTGTGCAGGCGTCAATGAACGAGCACGCACCGGATCGCCTCGTGACGGTTTTTGCCGGCCAGGACCGTGAAGCGACAGCTGCAATGCGCGCATGGATGCCGGAATTTGAACCGTCGTCTCCATCAATGGCGCTCCTAAAAGGCAATAAAGTGGTTCATTTTGTGCACCGCCACGAAATTGAAGGCCATGACCTCGGCACAATCATTGCGAATTTAACGGCGGCTTTTGACGTGAACTGCCAGTGATTGTTACAACATCCCAGCGCGCAGGAGTTGCCGTCAAGCAAAAAGCGGCGGCACTTGCGGACACCTTTGGGGTTTTATATGTAGAACGAAACAAGCAGCCGGTGAACAAGCTGGCTGCTTTTTACGAGTGTGCGGTGCTGCTTGTCTCAAAAGAACGTCTCGAGCTGCATAGCGGCGAAGGAAACCCATTCTTTTTTCATCCGGGTTCCGCGATGTTCCGCGTGAAGCGGCTCTTAAGCGGCGGGCAGGATGAACTGGTGAGCACATGCGGCCTTGAGCCGGGTATGTCATTTTTAGACTGCACGATGGGTCCGGCAGCTGACAGCATTACAGCCTCCGCAGCGGTTGGGGAATCCGGCCGTGTTCATTCAGTGGAAGCAAATCCGTTTATCGCCCACATTGTCCGGGAAGGCCTGACATCGTGGACGGACGGGCCGGTACCGTTACTCCAAGCGATGCAAAAGATTGATGTCGCTGCAGCCGATTATCACACGTATTTAAAAAACGTGCCGGACGCGTCGTTTGACGTTGTGTATTTTGATCCGATGTTTGAAGAAGCGGTGGACTCAAGCGGCATCGCGCCGCTCCGGTCGTTTGCCTCATATGTCGATTTGACGATGGACGCGGTGATCGAGGCAAAACGGATTGCAAAGAAACGGATCGTGCTGAAAGATCATTTTCGCTCTGAGCGATTTGAGAAATTTGGATTTACCCAGCATATCCGTAAAACGTCCAAATTTCATTTTGGTGTGATAGAGAAATGAACTTTTTCAGTAACCTGGACGAGCGGGCAGATAAGATCGACGGAGCGCAGAGCGGTAAAGTTGAGCGCAGCGCCTGCCCCATGGAACGCGCAGCCCCGCGAATGCCGTTATTTCATTGCCTGGGCTAAGCGCTGTTCTCATACGCTTTTTCTGAAAAGCAGGATGTAAAATCATTTATTCCACTTATATAAACAATGAATAACACCCAATAATTTTTGGATTTAAGATATAATAGAATAGTTAAATTACGGCGAGGTGATATGAGGGTGGAAAAGCATCCTGAAAGAGCTTATTTGGATTTACTGCAGCATATTTTAGATAATGGCGTGAAAAAGGAAGACCGGACAGGTACAGGTACGTTAAGTGTATTTGGTTACCAAATGCGTTTTGACTTGTCCAAAGGGTTTCCATTATTAACAACAAAAAGAGTACCATTCAGCTTAGTTGCAAGCGAATTGCTGTGGTTTATTAAAGGGGATACGAATATTCGTTATTTGCTCCAGCATAATAACCACATTTGGGATGAATGGGCGTTTAAGAGATGGATAGAATCAGGGGAGTATGGTGGCCCTGATATGACTGATTTTGGCCGTCGCTCCCTTGTAGATGAAGAATTTAACAAGGCCTATCAGGCTGAAATGCAACTATTTTGTGAGCGGGTTTTAAAGGACGATGAATTTGCCCGAAAATATGGTGAACTCGGAAATGTATACGGGAAACAGTGGCGCAATTGGACAGCATCTGATGGCGAAAAAATTGACCAATTACAAGATGTGATTGACCAGATAAAAACCAACCCAGATTCCCGCCGTTTGATTGTAAATGCCTGGAACCCGGAAGATGTAGTGAATGCGGGGCAAAAAGGAAGCAAAGCGGCTTTGCCTCCATGTCATGTGATGTTTCAGTTCTTTGTGGCAAATGGAAAGCTAAGCTGCCAGTTAACGCAAAGAAGCCTCGATTCGCTAATTGGCTGTCCGTTCAATGTCGCTTCCTATGCGCTATTAACCCATCTAATTGCACACGAATGCGGTTTAGAGCCAGGGGAATTTGTTCACAGCATTGGGGATGCCCATATTTACTCTAACCATCTTGAGCAAGTAAAAGAGCAGTTGACGCGTGAACCGAGGGAATTGCCGACTCTTAAGATTAATTCGGAGAAGAAGTCTTTATTCGATATTGAATTAGAAGACCTGACAATTGAGGGGTATAATCCGCATCCATCTATTAAGGCTCCTATTGCGGTATGAGTGATAAAGGAAAAGACAGAACATGACACATGTTCTGTCTTTTTTTGCATATTAAAATGATATAATTGCATAAGGTGTAATTAAAAGGTAAATTTTGCGGTTAATAGAGTCAATATGGGGTGCTTAAATGGAAAAGGAAAGCTTGATTTATAAAAACGTAAGCATTGAAATAGATAATTTGGATAGTTTTAAATCGGGTACAATCTTAACCGAGTTGTTAGATATAAAAGATGGAATAACAAAAAAATTTGTTATTATCAAATCAAATTACAATGATGATTTACTTGTTATGGAATTTTCACTTGAAAATGATGGTATTAATCCAATTCTACTCGAAGATATTAACCGACTTTTTGATTTGTTTAAATTAGTGATTCATGGAATTAATAATGAAGTCAAGGATAAATTATCGGTATCTATAAACAATTTTTTTGCTAATAAAGAAGATATTTTAGAATTAAAAGGTGAACACCTACTAAATATTGGTGGAGTTTATTTTATTACTTCATTGAATTCCCAAACAAATAGTGGACATATGTTAGAAATTGAATTTGAGGAAGAAGTGAAGTTATTACCAGAAGAATTGGTGCTTGTGCATCAAAATGACGGTAATTATGGCTATTTGAAATTAGGTGAAATAGATGACCATATAAGATATCAGATAAGACTCTTTAAAGAATTTAAAATAAATTTGATTAATGTTACAGAAACCACTCTTATTGCTACTGGTATCTTCAGCAAGTATACAAAAGAAAACTATTATGACTACGAAATTACCAATTCGTTTTTAGAATTAAGAAATATTATTAATCCTTCTTTAAGGACCAATATGCGGACCCCAGAAGAAGTAATTGATTTTGTTGTGTCAGCAGCTTCAATGAATGTTAGATTTGAAAACTATAAATCGCACAAAAGAGCCTTTTTATGCATAATTCCAATAATTAATCTTAATATTAATGAAAATTTTGGAATAGGAAATGTTGACTTTATTACTAAATCGGATTTAATAACGGATAATGTTACTTTTGAAGACCTTTTTACTACTACGTTTAATTATAGTTTTTTTGCAAAAGTAGTGGTCGAGGGAAACAGCTTTTGGAATGCAGTTAACTCAGCAAGGAACCAAATAGGAAAAGCAATTGATGCAATATACCACCTTACAAGGCACGATGCACTTTATTATGGAAATGGAGTGGAAAATGATTCGTGGGAGCGAGAAGGCTACACTCCCAAAGTACGAATAAAGAATGAGATTTTTGTACAGGACATTTTGTCGAATGAATATATTTATACAAGCTTAGACGTTTTGAAGACGCCAGAAAAACTTTTTATTAATATTGAAATCGAGGATTTACTAGAAAAGTTGGAATGGTATGAAAATCTGCTAATGATGGATATGGAAGAAGAGTCTGAGAATAATGTAAAAACTTTATTTATCGTACTGAGGTTTTTGAGGAAGAGTTGGGATGCAAATAATCTAGAAGATAAGTTAATCTTCACAAGTATAGCATTCGAATTTTTACTTGAAGATGAGAAGCCGGAAGAGTACTTAGGCAGACCGCTAAGAAGAAAATTTGTAAAGGGAGCCATGGCTTATTTTGAAACTATATATTCGGAGGAAGATTTGGTTGCAAAGAAACAGAAAGTCAACCAATCCATTTCTTATGCTCTGTCAAGTCCTAGCCTAATGGATAAATTAAGATTTTTAGTTAAAAGGCTCAATATTCCAATTTTATCGAGTGAATTAACTTGTATAGAACAAATCAGGAATCAAAGAAACGAGCTTGTACATGGTCGGTCGCTGCCAGATTTAGAATTGGAATTAATTGAACGTGCCAATACAATTATAGGGAATATGCTGTATTATAAACTAAAGGAAAGGGCTGGAAAGTAAAGTGAATGTGCCGGAAAATGCGTATAAAGTAGGAAAGTTAATAAAGAAGACAGATGATGGAAAAAGACAGTTAGACCTTATTACAATTCTAAAGAATGAATTGAGTGAAGAGGCCTATAAACAATTTTTTGATTTGCTAAATAGTTATAAACATGTTGGTTTTGGCAAACACTTTTTCAGTATTTTAATCGCATACGACCTTCTTGAACACAATAAAGACAATCCTTATTTTAAGAAAATTGTAAAAGAAATCACAAGTAATGAACATATGAAAGAGTTATTAGATGTTAGTAAGAAGTTAGGGGAAGAACTAGAGTACACGCTACTTCAATTGTTGAAAAGTGACATAATTAAATATTTTGGAACATCAAAAAACCCAATTGCTAAGCTTAAAAGAGGTTTACAAGATTTACAGGTTCAAATACAAAGAACAGGTTTTATTGAATGGTGTTTTTTAAATATCAATCAGCAAAAGCCTTTTTTAAATGAATATGAAAAAAAGAGAAACGATATACCTTTTGACAAGGAAAATAAGAAATTAATTAAGCAAATAGCGAAAAGTGAGGGAGAAGAGAAGTTATTAGAGCAGCATGAAGTAACGATTAATATGATGAACTATTTTAAACAGCTTATATTTGATGCCCATATAGATTCTCTCCGCGAATATAATGTTGAAAGTTTTGATAAATACAGGAAAGTTGATTTGAATAATTTAACTCACATTGCTTTTAAAAGCAGCGATATTGGACCTTTTCAAGATAGTTTTCTAATAAAAGTAAGAGATGAAAATATCACTAGGTATGGCTTAATAAAGAGTACTAATATTAATTTTACAAATCAGGGTGACTATTTTGATTGTACGGCCCGGGTTAAAGCTTGGTTATTTCCTGTAAATGACACAAATTATTTTAGGAACTTACCCAATATAGAAAATTAAGGGTTTCTTGCCTATGTTGAACAATAGTGCTGAGAAAAGGATACTCAAAAAGAATATTGATAATTATATTTAGGCTAGGAAACCTTTTTATTGATATAGCAAAGGGACGAAACAAAAACATCCCGAAGAACCTGGGCATGTTTTGTTTCGTTAGTTTTTTGAAGCTTACAATCACTATAGACTGTGGTGGAACTACAGACTGTTTTCTACTATTATTTTAGAATTGGTGCTTTGCGATTTTCAGTAGCCTGTTCATAGCTATATGCTAATTTTATTAATTCTGGTTCAGAGTATGCCATCCCAGTGAATGTTACCCCAACTGGTTTATTGGCAGCAGTATAACCAGCAGGGACTGTAACAGATGGATATCCCGCTTTGGCTGCAATACCCGCTCCAGTAGTATTGGCAAACAGTAGGGCATCAAGGTCATGTGTTTTCATCACGGCGTCAATTCCCTCTGTCCGAGAAAGTCTTAAATCTTTTGCTCGATGTTCTAAATATGTAGGGTCATTTAAATCCCCAGTTCTCGCCTCTGCTTCTTCTAATCTTGTTTGTCCATATTTTAAAGCTGTACTTTCATTCGCTTTATTGAATTCGATAAGTTCCGAAAGAGAATGAACAGGAACATCATCTGAAAGATTTCCTAGATAAGCATTAAGGTCGCCTTTAAAATCATGTGACATAACAATAGAACTAAACTTGGATAGTTCAACTCTTGATGGGATTTCAACTGTGTCAATAATAATAGCGCCTTGCTTCTTCATTTCTTTAATCTCTTGGTTTATAATCTCTAATTCTTCTTTAGGTACAGAGGCTAAGTAATTTTTGTCAATTCCTATTTTTGCCCCTTTTAATCCTTTTTTATCTAAAAATTTTGTATAGTCTTTATAGGCTTTCCCTTTACTTTCTTTTGTCACTGGGTCTTTTTCATCCACACCTGTAAGTGCACCCAATAAAATAGCACTATCTGTTACAGTGCGCGTCATGGGTCCAGCTATATCTTGGCTGTGAGAAATAGGAATAATCCCACTACGGCTTATTAAGCCAACTGTAGGTTTGATTCCGACTAGTGAGTTATTAACAGCCGGACTGAGGATAGAGCCAGATGTTTCTGTCCCAATTCCTACAGCAGCAAAGTTTGCTGCAATTCCTGAACCAGTACCCGCACTGGAGCCTCCTGTTCCATGTATCCCAGGACCATACGGATTTAAGACTTGTCCACCTCTTGAACTATAACCACCAGGCATACCTGTTGTCATATAGTTCGCCCATTCGGTCATATTGGCTTTTCCTACAATGATAGCTCCTGCTTCACGGAGTTTTTTAGCAACAAATGAGTCTTCTTCTGCGTAGTTGTCTTTAAGCGCAATAGAACCAGCACTTGTATGCATTTTATCTGCCGTGTCGATATTATCTTTCACTAAAACAGGAATGCCATAAAGAGGTCCTACTTTGCCTTTCCTTTCCTCATCAAGTTCTTCTGCGATTTCTAGCGCTTCAGGGTTTACCTCTAGCACTGCATTAATTGCGGTTCCTTTTTTGTTGTATTTTTCAATTCTATCAAGATACATTTCTGTCAGTTCTTCAGAAGTTAATTTTCCAGATTGCATAGCTTTTTGCATTTCTTGAATTGTTGCCTCTTCCAATTCAAATCCTTTAGGAGCTTTTGCACTAGCATCAAACGAAGATAGGGACAATGTTAAAGTAGAAATCAAAGCGGTTGTAGACAAAACCTTCGTTACTTTACTCATTTTCGTTTTCATTTACCGTCTCCTTAATGGTTTGACAGATTAAACTAATAATCTTTGCCGTGTATTTTAATTACATTTATTAGTTTATATGCTTAATTATGATTTTATCTAATTTATGTAAGATTTTTTAACATGTTTTTAAAAAAAGAATTCTAAAACAGAAATAGAATTGTTACATAGAATTAGAATTCTATGCAATAAATAAGCTATGTTGAATAATCAATCAGCAAAGGAGCAATTACCTTTGATAAAAGCAGAATTAAAAAAACGTGGTGTATCGGTTTGATGGTCATCGTTTTTTAACAGAGACATCCATGCTAATAAAAATTCGCACCATGGCGCATGAAAAAAAGCAATCTTGGCTAAAGAATAATGGCAGTGATTGTTACTAGAGGTCGATTAGGCTTGATGTCTATGAACTCGTAACAGAGACGGACCCCGGTAAGCAAGTGTACCATGTTTTGTCGCTCTCTTTTGAGAAGCACGAAGGGTAGATTACACGATAAGCTTCCGTTTAATAATCACTGCCCATCTTAAATAAGCAGGTGATTTTATGGAGGTCATGAGTGAGTTTGTTTGTGGCATGGATGTCCACAAGAATTCAATTACTGCTTGTGTTCTAACTCCTAAGAAAAAAGAAGTTCGTACCTTCGGTACGATGACAGATGATCTTCTTCTGCTTGTAGACTGGATTCAATCTTATGGCTGTACTCATGTAGCGATGGAAAGTACGGGTGTTTACTGGAAGCCGATTTATAACCTCTTAGAACTTGAACCGTCTCTTAAAACCTATGTTGTAAATGCCCAGCACATTAAGCAGGTGCCTGGCCGTAAAACGGATGTTAAGGATGCCGAATGGATTGCGGACCTTCTAAAACATGGTTTGTTAAAGCCCAGCTATATCCCGAGCCGAGAACAGCGGGAATTGCGGGAACTTGTTCGTTATCGCAGGAGCCTCATTGATGAACGAGCCCGTGAGTCCAATCGGATCCAAAAGGTTCTGGAAGGAGCGAACATTAAACTCGGTTCCGTTGCGACAGATATTTTGGGTGTTTCAGGAAGGTTGATGATTCGTCAGCTTATTGACGGCGAAGCGAATCCAGAAATGCTTGCCCAACTCGCAAAAAAACAATTACGAAAGAAGATGGAGCTGCTCCGGCGTTCTTTAAACGGTTTAATCGGCAGCCATCAACGATTTATGCTTAAGAGCCAGCTTAATCATATCGAGTACCTCGAGAACCAGATAAAGGAATTGGATCAAGAGATTGGAGACCGATTACAGTCAGCAAATAGGGAACTTGAACTTTTAGATTCAATTCCCGGGATCGGAATACAGACTGCCCAACAAATAATAGCTGAAGTTGGTCTTGACATGACAAGATTTCAAAGTGCAGCCCATTTGGCTTCCTGGGCTGGCATGGCACCCGGTCAAAACGAGAGTGCCGGTAAAAAAAACCGGCCCGCACAAGGGATGGCAATAAATATCTAAGAAGTTCACTGGTTGAAGCAGCTGCCAGTGCCATACGCAAAAAAGATAGCTATTTAGCTGCAAAATACTATCGATTAAAAAGAAGACGTGGAACTAAAAAGGCAAGAGTAGCCATTGCCCATCAAATTTTAGTCATTGCTTACCACCTTTTAACCAAAGATGAACTTTATAAGGAGTTCGGTTCAAGTCATTACGAGCAGAAATCAATTGAAGTAAAGAAGAAAAAAGCAATTAAACACTTAGCAAGTTTAGGTTACGAAGTTACCTTAACAACAAAAATGGCTTAATCCTAAAAAACTTTAATAAACGGCCATGAGGGATTTTAAAAAAATGAAATGGGATCCCTTAATTTTGTGTTGCCTTTTTTAGAAGTATATTTTCAGGGTAGCTTTTTCCAAAAATGTTATAAATAGATTTTTTTCACTTCCTCCTTGCTTTAGGAACGTTTGTTCTTGTAAAATAGATTTAAGGAAGGAGGGGATGTTTTGAATGCAGATGACGAGAGATTTTGTCATTACTGCTTCACTCAAAGAGGAAATTTATACCCTTTGCATGATTGGCGGAGAACAGGCTTTGTAATCCATTTCTGTTGGGAACACTATACAGAAGTGAAAGCGTTTCAAGAGGGGCAAAAGCGACGATTTCTCAATTATTTTAAAGACCTCGACATCAATATTGAAGAGAAGTAAATTTAACAGCAAGCATTGCAAAGGCGGTTTTTAGATGAAGAAAGCCATTAACCTTCTTGCAACAGCAAAATTCGCAGCAGAAGAATTTATGAACTATCGCCTCCAAAGCATTATGGACAATCAGTATGCGCCCAGCGAAATTCATCTATTCATGATGAATGCAGCCGATTATTTAGACTACAGCACAGCCATTGCTACGCTAGAACAGAGAGACATTGAAAAAGAAAAACAACATGTGAAAGTGTTAGCTGATGTACTACTCATGAAGGGCCAGCAGGAAGAAAGACTTGTGATTATGCTCGTCGCTTTCCGCGAAAGCGTAGAAGAAAACACCATTGAACAATTTTTAAAACAACACTTCAAAGACCGGATTTGATTGTTTTAAAAGAAGACGGCATATTTCTACATCCGTCTTCTTTGCCCCATCGTGACGCCGGGATTCTGTTCAACCTAAAGGAGCTGGGACGAATGAAGAAAGAGGTAATCGAAAATTACAGGACGGCCAGTGAGCTTCTTGAAGCTAGCATACAATAATTAAAACGAGAAAATGAAAACGCTATAAGGCAAGCTTTAGAGCTTGTAAACAAAACCAACAAGCCTGGGGGAAATCAAAAGGAGAAACTAGTATGCTGACACCGCAAAGAGACGGCAAGAAACTTACGTATAATGACCTCGAAACGATGCCTGAAAAAATAGAACTGTTTAGCGGGAAGCTGGACGGTGCTCAGGACATGCTGAACCTCTGCCTATACAACCTCGGGCTGGAGCAGTTTGTGAACGGACTGCCGGAGGAATCAAAAGAGATTTTAAAAGCACTACTGGAGGAAAAAGAAGGCCAAAATAGTAGGCTGCCGATAGCCAGGCATAATGAGGGTTTTGCTCCTTTGAAAAAGCTGGTGACAGACGAACCCAAGAAGGGCTAAAAACCCTCCCTTTTCCGAAAAAAAGAGAGGATTAAATGAGCCTGTCAGGACTTTTTTGTATTCTTTTTGTACGTTGGAGTTGCGAGGTTAGTAAAAGCAAGGATAAAAGCTACTCCTATGGCAAGCCCAAACTCTTCAAGTCGATAGCCCTGATGGGCAATGAAGAAATCATATAGGTAAAGTGTGATGGAAAAAGTGGCGAACCAAACCACAAAAGTCTTAATTCTTTTTTTCATAGATTGTTTCATCTGTAGTCCTCTCAGGTGATGTCTTGCTATTTCTTCATTATTTCATCTTCTGCAGGGCGTGTAAATACCAATAATGCGTCTCGAATAGCCCTTTTTTATGCAGGATTTTATGCATGATTCCAGCCGTTTCCGGGGCAGGAAAGGCCGGAAAATCAAGGCTGCATAAAATCCTGCATATCCGCTTTGGCTGAAAAGCGCTGAAAAGACGATAAGGACAGGCGTTCAAGAGAGCGAACGACTGGTGACTCTGGGTGTTATGTCAACTTGGATACATAAAAATTCATTTTCAAATCTGCCTAAGGAGGTAAGAAAATGCCTTTCACTTTTCTAGAAGGCAAGCGTGTTTACTATGACGAGAGTACCCATATGGAATGCGCGAATTGTCATCGGATTTCTCCCGAAAAAACAGTGTAAGTACATGGGGCATGACAGGAAGTGCGCGAAATGTGGGAGTTGTATAGACTGCGTAAAGTACGAGAGCCAGGTTGAATGGTATGAAGAGGTATACAATGACGTGGATTATTATCTTGAATACCTTGAGGATTACGGTTTTCCGCCTAAAATCGAAAGGCCAGAAGACCGCATACTTCGGCGGCCGTTCAACTCGGTCATCCTAACTGCGGATTTTGGCAAGTCCTGACGTTACGGCAGGACGGTCCCGGCGTTACGCCGGGATGCTGGTTTTCAACGTTTCATTTGCAATATCAAATGTGTACTCGATATACTAAGAAAGACAACGATACGGGAATATCGTTGCCTTCGAAGTAACCAGGCTTTCAGGGTTTGGTTCATCGCACATATCATTTTTTCGAACGAGAACGGCCACCTTTTTTTGCTTTTGCGGGCGTGGAGGTGGCTTATTTTTTTAGTTTCTGATATTCAACATTACATTTGTAACATTGAATCTTAAAATTACATTTGTAACGTTGAATATCGGAAACACTTTAACAACATCCCGGCGTTTGACCGGGATGTTGTTTTTAAAGCTCTTTGGTTAGTTCTTGATATTCTTCATCTGTATAAAAGCGGAAAAAGTATCGTATGTCTTTTTCTGGCTCATAATTTATCTCGCGCAGTCTTCGAATTATGTCCTGGTGCCTCGTGCGGGTGAATTGCTTTGCTGCTTTTAGTATAAGTCGAGTCGCTATGCCTTGCGTAGAGACTTCTTCTTCCGGCGCCTCTTGGATTTCTTGGACAATTTCTTGAACGAGCGATTTCTCGAAACGTGTCTCTTCCATTATCTCCTGGACAGTTTTCCCATTTCTATAAAGCGGAAAAACCTCAAAGACACGGCCATTTATTCCTTTTCTCATCGAATCAAAAAGTTCCATGCCGCTTTCATTTATATAATGGAAATATATCCCGGCGTACAATTTTTCTGCTCGTTTTCTTCGTGCTTCTTCATCGAGGATAGCTATTCCTCTGCTAAACTGCTCTGCCATAGCGTTTTCTGAAATAGAAAAGAACGCGTCCATAATTTTTGATACATGCGCACCCTTTAAGCCTGTCTTTCGGCTGATTTCCGATGCTGTTTTTCCTTCTCTGGTGAGGTCGATAGCAAAAAGGATGGATTCAAACACTTCTTCTTGCAGTTCTTTATCACGCTCTTCATGAAGCTCCCTAAGAAGTCTTCGGTTCTCAGCTAGGTCACCCATTTTCAATACCTCCACATTTGTTTTAGCGATTGGATGGGGCGGCAAACAGGTTGTAGACAGTCCTGTGTAAGAGCCTGACGACCCTTGGGTTACGGTGGGATGCTGCCCTTAAATATCTTTGGTTATGCTTTGATATTCTGCCTCTGTGATTTCGGGAAAAACTTCGCGTATGGTCTTTTCCGGTACATTCATTTTCACCAGTCTTCTTATTACATTTTGTCTTTCTTCTCTTATCGCATCTTGTACCACTATTGAGAAATATTCATCTTGAAATTTCTTAAGCATCTTTCGGTTCTCGGCTAGGTCACCCATTTTACATACCCCCCACTCGCATTATTTTGATTCAGCTACAGACAAAGGGAGAAGCAAAGTTATTATTTCTTTATTATAACGCCTTTAATTAAAACAATTTAACAATAAATAAAAGAGAAGCCTAAGGCTCCTCTTTATCTCTTAGAGTGGAGGAAGCCATTGAACTGTTAAATGAAATATATTGAAATCTAAGATTTGATAATAAGGTTTCTGAATTGTATAATAAATTTGTCGATAACCGAATGTTTGTTTTGTTTAGAATTGTTTTAATTTCGCATTTAGTAAAGAAAAGGGGTATTTTATGGCGAATTTACAATCCGAATTTATTAGTTTTCATGATGCAATTAGGCTCGATTATGATGACAATAAAGAATTGAGGGAAAAACGTGACGAGCTAATGGATATCTTAAAGGAACATATATCGGATGACGCTGGTTCATACAGTAGATTCCATCAAGGAAGTTATGCCATGTACACGGGTATCAAGTCTTTAGATGGGGGAGACTATGATATTGATGTTGGCATCATTTTTCATGTGAACAAAGAGGATTATCCAAACCCTGTAACGGTAAAAAAATGGGTCTATAATGCTCTTTGTGAAAAATACAATAATGTAGAAATGAAAAAGCCCTGTGTAACGGTTAAGTTTGAATCTGAAAATGAAGGCGATAGAAATTACCATGTTGATTTTGCAGTTTATATTGATGGAAAAGACAGTAATGACACTATCCATCATGCAAAAGGAAAATTGCACAGTACTTCAGAGGAACGTTGCTGGGATGAAGCAGACCCAAAAGAATTGGTAAATAAAATTAAGAATCATAGTTCCGATGCTAAAGATAGAGAACAGTTTAGGCGCATTATTCGTTATTTGAAGCGTTGGAAAGACATTAAATTTAAAGGACAGGTTAATCGACCGTCTGGTATCGGTTTAACAGTGGCAGGATTGACTTATTTTGAGTCCGTCTATACACAAGATTATTTCTCTGGCTCTGACACAAGGTATTATAACGATTTAGATGCCTTGGAAAAATTTGTTCAAAATATGATATATGGGTTTAGATATGTTTGGAATAGTGAAACTGCTGTTTCAGAAGAAAGACTTCGAGTGGAACTTCCTACTCCAACATACAATGATATATATGAAAAAATGAGCGCTGGACAAATGAGCAGTTTTAAAGAAAAACTACAAAATTTTCTGGATAAAATTCGGGAGGCACAAGAAGAAACAGACCCCGTAGAGGCCGCAAAAATTATGAAAAAAGAATTTGGGGATGATTTTCCCGTTCCAGAAGAGTCAGCAACGGCAGAACGAAAAGGGGCCCCTATCCTTTCAGACACATCATCAGCTTGAGGTGAATGCATGCTAAAACAACAAGATAAAGAAAACTACTTTGGACTTGAAGGGTTGTTGTCTTCGTTAAAGCAAATATCTTCTATTCATTCAAGCAACAGAGGACCCTTTCAAGCTGTGTTTGAAGGGGTTCATGATGTTGAAGGAAAAGAAGTTATCATTCAAGTAGCATTACCGGAGCGCTTTCCAACTGAAAAACCGATGCTATTTTTAAAAGACCCTAAAAGTTTAGGCTTTTTGCCACACTTAGAAAAAGATGGGTTTATTTGTTATTCTCATGATGAGGGGTTATTATTGGACGAAAGCAACCCCTCTGGTATTGTAAAAGAAGCATTTAAACGGGCGGATAAAACGTTAAAAGATGGATTAAACCAAGAAAATGATGACGAATTTTTAAATGAGTTCGAGGTTCTTTGGTCCAGACAAGAAAATAAGAGAGAAGTTGACTGCTTATTTTCTCCTGGTGATACTTTTGAGGAAGTACGTGTGTTATTGGATGAGTCATCTAATAAAACTATCATTGTTAATAAACAGGATGAAAAGACAAGCAGGCATTTGAATGTATTTTATAAAAGGAATGTAGAAAAGGAATTTTCTCTGTATAAAGGCATACATATTCCATTCAGAAAAAATTCAAAGGTAAAACCACCGACTTACTGGAGTTTTTGGTCAATGAAGCAATTAAGGGAAATTGTATCCCGTAATATTACCAGCTCTACGAAAAAACAACTTCAATCTCATTTGGCTAAAATGAAAATAAAGAATCAGGATAAACTCTTCCTTTTCTTCTCTATACCTATACGAGAGGGAGAACGTGTATTTTTTGGTGTTCTTCTTGAAAATTTCAAACGAAAAAAACACCTTAAAACGCCTTATCCTTTTAGCCATCCACTTAAGAAAATTCAATGTTCTTTCTCAATGATTCCATTATCGGTAAAACGGCACAACCAAGAATATCTTTTAAATAGAACTCAAGGCCAAAATCAGTTAATGGGGAAAAAAGCTGTACTGTTGGGGCTGGGTTCCTTGGGAAGTAGAATTGCGATGGAGTTAGCAAGAGCTGGGGTCACTTCCTTTTTATTTGTGGATAACGATGTTATAGATATAGATAATATTTATCGTCACGAATTAGGGGGGAACAGTTTATATGTCCGCTCAAACGATAAGTACTTTAAAATGTCAAAAACAGAAGCAATGAAAAGAAAGTTATTGGAACAATTCCCGTCTTTAGATATTGATTACGAAATGACTGATGTGTTAGAACTTTCAGAAGAAGAAAAACAGAACATTTTAAATTCGGATATTATTATTTCCGCTTTAGGTTCGTCTACAGTTGAATTGGCACTAAACAAGGAGTTTTACGGCAGAAAAGATTCTCCGCCGGTTCTTTATACTTGGATAGACCCAATGGGTTTAGGTGGCCATGCGTTGCTTACTAACAATAAAAGCAAAAAAGGGTGCTTTCGATGTTTATTTACACACATTCAAGACAATAGCATTCTAATCCCTAATAGGGCTTCTTTTGCGGCTCCGAATGAAGTGTTTATAAAAACAATAGCTGGATGTGATTCTGTGTTTACTCCTTACGGGTCGCTTGATGCTTTACAAACTGCCGTCTTAGCAAGTCGTCTGGCAGTTAAATCACTTCAGGGAAAAGAAATCGGAAATCCGCTTCTTTCTTGGAAAGGGGAAGCAGATGATGTATTGGCTTATGGAAAAGCAGTAAGTACAAGATATTCATTTACAACTGAGCAGCTATATGAAAGCAGATATAAATATCAAGTTGAAAACTGTCCTGTTTGTGGAAGCGGGTGAAAAGATGAAATACAAGTTGGCCTCACAGGGAATAATTAAATTAAGTGATGCTGTCCTTTCAGTTTTTAATGAGTACCGTCAACTAGAAAAAGGCGATGCAGAAGCGGGAGGCACTTTATTAGGACGTTTTATTCTCGAATCCTCTGATATAGTAATTGACAAAGTTACTGTTCCAATGGAAAGGGACATTCGAAAACGATGTTATTTTAAAAGAAATAGAGAGGACCACCAAAAAGTCGTTTACTCTATATGGGAAGAAAGCCGGGGAACCTGCAACTATCTAGGTGAGTGGCACACTCATCCAGAGCCTCACCCTACTCCATCAAGCCATGATTTAAAAGAGTGGGAGAAGGTTCTTGAAAATACTGTTTATGATGCAGAAGAGTTGTTCTTTCTTATTATTGGAACAAAATCTATTGGTGTATGGGTTGGAAACAAAGCTAGTTTAAAAATAAAAAAACTGACAAGGTGTTGATGATATGAGCCGAGATGCATTTAAATTATCTACAGCAGATGACAGAGACTTGTGGGTTAAAAGTGGCGGGTTGTGTGCAAAATGTAAAAAGCCATTAATATTAAATGATATTGAGAAAAAAGTCAGTATTGGAGAAAGAGCCCATATTATTGGAAAAGGAACAGGCAAAAACGCACCTAGAAGGGAATATGCAGAAGAATACGGTATTAATGAGGAAAATATAGATTCAATTGAAAATCTTATGCTCATGTGCAGCGCCTGTCACCATACGATTGACACGAATGTCAAAGCCTATCCGCCGGATGATTTGTTCGAAATGAAAAAAAGACATGAAGAATGGGTGGCAAAGCGTCTCGCTCAAAATAACCAGGCCATAGCAGTTTTGCACAAAAGAAAAAACAGTATTCCGGTTGATTCTATTCTTCTTGCGGATGAAATTGATATTGCTTTATTAGATGCGGTTTCTCTTCAAGATGAAATGACGGACTTTTCTCTAGAGGGATGGGAGCAAGCAAAGCGTGACAATGAAGAATTCTTTAAAAAAATTCTAAAAACCAAAGGGCAATACCCTGGTACTAAGCTTTGTATTTTTTCTTTATCCCCTATTCCATTGTTAATACATTTAGGAAAATTAATATCAGATACTATTGGAGTCGTAGTATATCAATTTGACAGAGATACTCAACAATGGTGTTTAGAAGATAAAAACCCGCTTGGAAAACGCCATATTCCTAAGGCTACATTGCCGGCAGGAAAATTGAATGAAACTTTAGTTGTTACAATTCAGGTAAGTGGAGTAATTAGGGAAGAAGATGTAAAACAAGCCATTGGTTCATCAAATTACGATTTATTAGATATCAGCATAGATAACCCGAAATTAAATTCAGTATTATATAAAGAAGATATAGAGGAAATTAGAAAACTCTTCCGTGAAAAGCTATACTGGCTAAACAACCATAATCGATACAATGAAATACATTTATTCTACTTCGGGCCTGCAGGTCTTGCGGTTGAAATTGGTCGGTCCATAAATGAAAGTATGCTTCCAGAAATTTATTTATATCAATATGGCGATAGGGGAAAACAAAAATATATAAAAACAATAAAAATTTAACGGCGTAAAAATTTGTTTTAAAAGAACCCGAAAAGTAAACTTGTTTAACGTTAGAAATATTACGTCTAACATTTTTTATATCAACTCTTTGGAAGAAAGAGCCAGACTTTTTCAAGTAATTAAATATCCGGAATAAACAAATGTAAATTGATGAATCCCTAAATGAGTTGTTTAGATGCGTACATGGCAACAGATTTGCTATCGAAAACCTGGTTGGATGTCCGTTCAATGTCGCTTCCTATGCGCTATTAACCCATCTAATTGCACACGAATGTGGTTTAGAGCCAGGGGAATTTGTTCACAGCATTGGGGATGCCCATATTTACTCTAACCATCTTGAGCAAGTAAAAGAGCAGTTATCGCGCGAACCGAGGGAATTACCGACTCTTACGATTAATCCAGAGAAGAAGTCATTATTTGATATTGAATTAGAAGACCTGAAAATTGAAGGATACAAACCCGCATCCAGCTATTAAAGCTCCAATTGCGGTGTGATGACTGAGAAGGCAGAACATGCTCTATGTTCTGCCTTTTTTGTGTTTGAAGATAGATACATAAAATACATCCGAAGTTAATTATTTGGTAAATACAATCAATTTAAGGAGGTTAAATGAAAAGAAAAATTAGGGATTTGTAGACATTACCTATTTTCATCATTTTTTATTTAATTTTCGGCTGTGTTAATTTTTAATATTGATAATTGGACAAAACAAAGGAAAACCAAGATGCTAAGGTTTCCTTCAGCTTTGTTGTATTTGCAAATCATTTCTCTGTGATTTCACTAATTTTTTATTGAAAAATGGCTTTGTTAAACGCTGGGGTTGATTTTTCTCAGAATGCAGTAATTTAGGCAGTTGACCGAAACTGTTACACAAAAGGCTTTTCGATAACTGACTTAAAAGAAAGGCTCAAAAACATTTTAATTTTCTTGTTAAACCAATGGGGAGAGGTTAGCTTAATAAGAAAAACGGAGAAATGAAATCTAGAGTTACCACTTGTAAAATTTACCTTTATTTGTTAGGGTTAAGCATAGGAGATAGCTAGAAAGGGGATAAGATTTGAGATGTGGAAGAACTTGTAATGATTTGTAATTGGATATATTAGTATCTCGCTCTTTATTTAAGAGGGGTATTTGACTATCTACAATCTAACAAGGACTCTATGATTCGGACTCAACTCCTTTTTTGATAAAGGTTGGATGCTGTTTGTGTATCTGCCTTTTTATTTGAGAATAACTATATCTCCCGTTGACCTTATCAATATGTCCTTCATATGAAGGGGTATTTTAATGAATCATTTAAAAGAAAAAATTGCTATTATTACTGGAGCAAGTCGTGTTAAAGGTATCGGGGCGGCTATTTGTAGAGAGTTAGCCGAAACAGGGTATCATATATTTTTTACTTATTGGACTGATTATGATAAAGAAATGCCTTGGAGTATTGAATTAGACGAGCCAATGAAATTAAAAGAAGAATTAATACAAAAAGGTGTCAAGGCTTCCTGCATGGAACTAGACTTATCTAATCCTGATGCACCTCAACAACTGTTAAATGAAGTAATTGAGCAACTTGGTTATCCAGATATCCTAATTAATAATGCAGCATTCTCAACTAATACCGACTATTCTAACCTAGCTGCAGAAGAATTAGACAAGCATTATATGATTAATATTCGTGCAACAACACTTTTAAGTATTCAATTTGCTCGAAAATTTGACAAGAAATCTGGAGGAAGAATTGTCAATCTTACTTCAGGTCAATTTCAAGGACCAATGCCTGGTGAATTAGCGTATGCAACTACAAAAGGGGCAGTCGATGCCCTAACAATTACATTGTCGGCGGAACTTGCCCCCTTGGGGATAACAGTCAATGCAGTAAATCCAGGACCAACTGATACAGGATGGATGACAGAAACAATAAAGAGTGACCTAAAACCGTTGTTTCCTTTCGGCAGGATAGGTGAACCAAGAGATGTTGCAAAAACGATTAAGTTTCTGGTGAGTAATGAAGCTGATTGGATTACTGGCCAAATCATTCATTCCGAGGGTGGTTTTAGAAGATAAATTAAACAAAAAGTGCTTTAGTTTTTAGAGATTTTTATTGTTTTCTTAAACGCCCGTGTCAGAACGGGTTTCCTTACATCATCTGTGGTGAAGTGCTTTTGCTTCATGAATGGCTAACAGGTGCGTTAGTTCAAGAAATACCAAACAAAGGACCAAAAATGGTCCTTTTTCTTTTGATGAAGTATCAACATCATCGTTTACCACAGCCTAAAAAAAGATGGTTATTACTCAACAGTTCGTCCATAAGGGTCAGCTGCACTAATCTTGGCTTAGACAGCAATTGACTGATACTGTTGAGTAAAAGGCTTACTTAAAAGAAGGCTCATCTAAGGATAATATAGATTTTCTTGTTTAACTCCCATGAAAGAATAATAAATATTTCATCATCTGTGGTGTTACGAAGTGAGGCATGGATGGCTAACGGGGGCAAGAGTTTAAGAACCGGCTACTGTTCCAGTCGGTCTTTGTTCTTCCTCAACTAACGAGCAGGTTTGTTGAAGAACAAAGTCGAAAATTTATTATAGTGTTCTCTTATGTTAGTACAATAAAATGAGTGAGGTCGGTTCTAATATGATTATATCATTAAGGCAGTTCCGAACTAAATTCGACCGAATACAAAAGAACCGAAATACCCTTATCATTGGTATTGATGGTGCAAGTGCCTCTGGCAAAAGCACAATAGCGGATAAACTGAGGGAGTTGGATAATAGAATGGTCATTGTGCATATGGATGACTTTTATCGTCCTTCTGAAGAACAAAAAGCCATTAATTCAGAAGTTATCGGTGGGAAATTTGACTGGAAACGGGTATGTGAACAGGTTCTTACTCCTTTATCTCATAACAAATTCGGACGGTATCAGCGATACGATTGGGACACAGACCAAATGGCTGAATGGCACGATGTGCCGACAGGTGGAATCGTAATTATTGAAGGATGCTATTCAATTCGAAAAGAGTTGCTACCTCTTTATGATGTTCGAATTTGGATAGATAGTCCAAAGCAAACTAGCCTTGAAAGAGTTGTCCAAAGGGAGCAAGTTGGAACTGGCAATAGGTATTTCTGGGAAAATGTCTATCGTCCTGATGAAGAAAAATATATTGAGGTTCAAAGACCATGGGAACACGTAGACCTCATCATTGATGGTACTGGACAGAATGGTGACATTTCTATTTATGAAGTTAATGTAGTGTACGAGAGTGACAGATGGCTATGTCTTTAATGGTAATCACATTTTCTTGTTCAACTAATTGTGGTTTTGTGAAGTATTGTACTTAAAGTAACGGGGGCTTTAACTTACCAAAGGAGGTAGCTGCGGCACCTCCTTTTCTTATTGAATAAAAGGGGCAGCATTCCTGTT
>NZ_LAJA01000015.1 GCF_000970675.1 Domibacillus tundrae
ACAATGCGGGCTCGTTTTTTTGTGGCTATGTTAAATAATGCTAAAGCAGCCACTTATTTTTCCATAATTAAGAAAAAGATTGATGAAAAATGCTGCTTAAACTCTTTCATTCAATACCTTTGTTTCTACATCCAAATAATTAATTATTGACTAGCTCTTTTCCGCTTAGACCAAGCGTCTCTGCTGTTGAAGTATGAATTTCGTGCAGAAGCTCTGGATTTCCCATTAGTGACACGCCATAAGAAGGAATCATTTCTTTAATTTTCGGTTCCCACTCTTTCATATGTTGCGGGAAACATTTTTTAAATACCTCAAGCATAACGTGAACACCAGTAGAAGCACCTGGAGAAGCACCTAGTAATGCTGCAATCGAGCCATCAGCGGCACTAATAACTTCCGTACCAAATTGAAGTGTACCTTTGCCGCCAGCTTCAGTATCTTTGATCACTTGCACACGTTGGCCCGCTACGACTAAATCCCAATCCTCGTTTTTTGCGTTCGGGATAAACTCACGCAGCTCTTCCATGCGCTGTTCTTTTGATAGCATCACTTGTCGGACTAGGTAGTTTGTCAATGACATATTTTTTGCACCTGCCGACAACATTGTTAAGAGATTATCAGGTTTTACGGACGTGACCAAATCAAACATTGAACCGGTTTTCAAAAACTTTGGTGAGAAGCCGGCAAACGGCCCAAACAGCAACGATTTTTTATTTTCGATAAATCTTGTGTCAAGATGCGGAACAGACATTGGAGGAGCCCCAACCTTCGCTTTTCCGTATACTTTTGCATGATGCTGCGTTACAACATCCGGATTATTACACACCATAAATATTCCGCTTACCGGGAATCCTCCAATATGTTTTCCTTCAGGAATACCGGATTTTTGCAGTAGATGCAGACTTCCTCCCCCGCCTCCGACAAAGACGAATTTTGCAGCATGGCGTTCGACGTTACCGCTGTCGTTTCGTACTTTCAATTCCCACGAGCCGTCGCTAGCACGTTTAATATTATCAACGCTATGTTTGTATTTGATATCGACGTTTTTACTCTTTAAGTGGTCAAACAAAATGCGCGTTAAAGCACCGAAGTTGACATCAGTTCCAGAGTCGATTTTTGTTGCTGCTATAGGTTCATTCGATGGACGATCCTGTATAATAAGCGGAATCCATTCCATCAGTTTTTCAGGGTCATCGGAAAATTCCATCCCTTGAAACAGAGGATTATTTGACATCGCTTCAAAACGTTTCTTTAAAAACGTTACATCTTGTTCCCCTTGTACCATACTCATATGAGGCAATGGCATAATAAAGTCCTGCGGGTTACGTATCAGCTTGCTGTTTACAAGATAAGACCAAAACTGCATTGAAAGCTGAAACTGTTCATTAATTTGGATAGCTTTGCTAATATCTATAGATCCGTCTGGTTTTTCGACAGTGTAGTTAAGCTCGCAAAGTGCCGCATGCCCTGTTCCTGCATTATTCCACTCGTTAGAGCTTTCCTCTCCCGCACTTTCGAGCTTCTCAAACACTTTAATTTCCCATTCCGGTACTAATTCTTTCAAAAGCGTCCCTAAAGTTGCACTCATGATTCCGGCACCAATTAAGATGACGTCTGTTTTCGTTTCTCTGTTGCTCATGTTTACCTTCCCTCTCCCCTTAAATTTGCAGAAAGGATGTAAGCGCTTCTGATTAGGCGTCACACCAAGCTAAGGCACGACCTAGTCACACACCTTTTCTGTCTCAATTATAACCATATCATAGTGTATTACAATTACTTATAGATTAAACTATCTACTATTATATGATAGTTATGAGTTATTTGAAAGCGGATAAAAGGTGAGAAGTCCGTCCACAAGTTCCTAGGAACACACAAAAACCAAGGCCTTAATCCAGCTTCTTGCAAGGATGAAGGCTTTGGTTTGCGGTTACCAGCGAACCGTCACCATCTAATTTTCGCTGTTACTTATGGTAAGGTTCCCCCCGGTTAATCCGGAAACTCCGATACACCTGCTCTACCAAGATCAGCCTCATCAGCTGGTGTGGAAATGTCATAGGCGAGAAAGACAGCTTTTCATCCGCACGCTTCAGTACGGTGTCACTTAACCCAAGCGAACCGCCGATCACAAAGGCGATTTTGCTTTTGCCGTATGTAGCGAGATTGTCGATGTCGGCGGCGAGCTGCTCGGATGATTTCATTTTGCCGTTGATAGCGAGTGCAATGACGTGTGCGTCCGGATTGATTTTGGCTAAGATCCGTTCTCCTTCTTTTTCTTTTACCTGCTTCATTTCGGCCTCACTTAGGATTTCCGGCGCTTTTTCATCCGGTACTTCGATGATGTCGATTTTGGCGTACGCGGACAGTCTTTTAATATATTCATCGATGCCTTGTTTTAAGTACTTTTCTTTTAATTTACCCACTGTTATAATCGAGATATTCACAATTAAACCTCACTTTACAAACAATTTACGAACAGTTTATCCACAGAAGTTATCCACATATCAACAACTCACCTGTTTATATTTTACCATAGTATTCACATGTGAATATCGGTCTTTTGTTTGTTTCTTTTTTATTTCAGATGACAAAAGAAGGAATTTTCAGTGTTTTTTGTTAACTTATTCTATTCTTTATATTTCTTTAATATTTCCCTGACAAAATAGATATCGAAGTCTATTTAGGGAGGAATCATGATGAAAAAGAAGAAGGTAGTGCCTTTGTTTTTAGCAACAGGAATGTTATTTAACGGAGGTGAAATCATTCCCGTTAACGTGCTGGCTGCTGAGCCCGTTTTTACAGAATCATTTGATGCTGCTGCATTGCCGGATGGCTGGGAAGTCATTCAAGGACAGGCTGCGGTTCAAGACGGTTCACTTATGTTAACGTCTCCTTCCACATCGAAGCCAGCTCGCGTACTTATGCCTGAATCGGTTTCTAGCGGTGATTACATTATTGAAGCGGATATGACGTTTGTTTCCGCTGTTGAAGACACACGCTGGGCATCCATCATGTACCGCGTGCAAGGCAATGATTATCCGTATTACCAAATGGCTGTCCGCCGAGGTGCCAACGCATTAAATGGGGTCGAACTTGCGCTTCGCAATGCGAATAATGGGTGGTCTGTCTTAAACAAAGCCCCATATAGCGAAGCATTTGCTTACAACAAAACTTACAAAATGAAAATAGTGTCAAAAGGAAATCGTGTACAGCAATACATAAATGGCCAGCTTGTAATCGACACCGACCAGGCGACAGCTCTTCAAGAAGGACGGATCGGCTTTCAAGCAGCCGGCGCAACTGTTAAATTTGATAATATTCACGTAAAGGAACAAACAGAGGAACTTCCTTCACTGGCCGATACGAGCGCTTTTTTGGGCGATCAGCCCGAAACCAATTTATTAAATGCGCCGACGATTATTTCGGATACACCTCAGCTTGAGCAGCAAGAAGGTATATCCTCGATGATGCTCAAGCCCGATACTGATTTACTTATACAAGGCACACCTTTGCGCACGTATTTAGAAGAGATGAAAGGTGAGACCATTCCCATTATCAAGCTGGAAAATGAAGAAACAGCTCAAAAAACAGCTCAGTTGCTTAGTGAAATGTCCGTCCAGGATGTACATATCGTATCTACTCAATCAGAAGTGCTAAAGACGGTCAAAGAAATCGTTCCGTCCGTACGCGGGGCACTCATATATAATCGTTCTTCACTTAATAAGCATGATCTGAACCGCTTTATCCAGTCTGTCCATACGTCCGGGGCAAAAACGGCCATACTGCCACAAAAGCTGCTTTCAGCCGATACCGTTCATTCTTTTCATAGCCGTGCCGTTTCTATTTGGGGTGATATGGAAGGCGAATTAGAACTTGATGCGCATAAGCTGATTCATGCTGGTGTTGACGGCATCATTGCCAGAGATCCAGTACCAGTAACAGCTGCATTCAGCCGTTATCCTGAAAATACGCTCGTTCAGCGGCCGATTGTCGCTGCGCATCGTGGCATCCCATCACTCGCTCCTGAAAATACAATGCCCGGCTACCGTATGTCATATGAACTCGGAGCGGATTTAATTGAAACAGATGTGCAAAAAACAAAAGACGGTGAAATTGTGATTATGCACGACTATACGGTTGACCGGACCACAGATGGAACAGGCAATGTAAAAGATTTAACATTGGCGGATATTCAATCACTTGATGCCGGCTCTTATTTGAGTGAAGAATTCGCTGGCGAAAAAGTACCTTTGTTCCGTGAATTTTTACAAGAATTTAAGGGGAAAGAAATCATATTGTTAGTGGAATTAAAAGCGGATGGTATTGCTGAGGATACGATTCGGATTATTGAAGAAGAAGGCATGAGGGATCAAGTTGTTTTGCAAAGCTTCCATTTAAACAGTGTGACACAATCTGTCGCTTCTGCGCCAAATATGCCTTCCGGTTATTTGTATTCAGCAGCTGTGCCGCAGACAGAAGCAGCCCGGCTGAACGACGCACGCAACATGATGAATTACGCGACTCGTTTAAATGTAACGCTCAATTCAAGCTACAGCAGCTTGTCTCCCGAATTTACATCATATCTCCGTCAGCGGGGCATGATCAGTTTTCATTGGACGTTCCGCAATGAAGCCGACTTTGGTGAGCAGCTTCAAAATGGCGTGATCGGGCCGATTACCGATTATACGCAGTGGCTGACCGAAGCACCAATCCGGATCGAAACGCCGATAAAAACCCGGAACTTGAATATAGGGCAGACAGCAACGATTCAAGCAAAAGCGTTCTTGAATTATCGGACCGACAAAAAAGAGAATATCGAAACAAACCTTTTCTCATCTAGTGACAATGTCAAAATTGATGGAAATACCATTCAAGCAGAGAAATCGGGTTCTTCTTACGTTTTCGCTCAACACACATTTACAATGCTTGACCAAGAATGGACACTCGTTTCAGAACCAATTGAAGTCACCGTAAAATAAAGAAAAAATTCCCGTTATCAACATGTTGATAACGGGAATTTTCTGACTTTATCCACATACCCACAGATTTCATCCACATTTCGTGACCGGATATTAGTTTCCGACAACATATAAAGCCGGATTTTGACAAAATTCGCAGGATACAGGTTCTTCAATTTTTTTCATAATCGGGGCTATTTCGTATTCATCAACGGCAATATCAAGTGCCAATTCAATGTGTTCAAGACAGCATGCCATTTGTTGTTTCTCCATTTATAAATCACTTTCCGCAACGAGCGTCATCTCGGTTTCTTTTTGCTTTCCATCCCGATAGTACGTCACATTTACGGTGTCGCCTTCTTTTTTATTATTGTACATATATTTGCGCAAGGCAATGACATCTTGTACCGGTTCTCCGTCGAGCGCAGTGATCACATCGTATTCTTGAAGTCCTGCTTTCGCAGCAGGTGAATTCGTTAACACTTGCTCAACAATAACGCCTTCTTTAATATCTTCAGGCAGCTTTAACGTTTCCTGCTGATGATATGATGGCAGCTCGTTAACATTTTGAAGCGTTACTCCCATGGCCGGGCGCTTCACTTCACCGAATGATTCAAGATCTTCAATAATGGGCAAAGCCGTGTCGATTGGAATGGACAAGCCAATGCCTTCAACGGCGCTTTCAGCAATTTTCATCGAGTTAATGCCAATCACCTGACCCGCAATGTTCACAAGTGCCCCGCCGCTGTTACCAGGATTAATGGCTGCATCTGTCTGTAGCACTTCCGCCTGCCAGTCGTTGACCCTATCGCCATTTAAATCAACTGGGATCGCACGCTCCAGTCCGGATACGACTCCCTGCGTAACTGAACCAGAAAATTCAAGACCGAGCGGGTTTCCGATCGCAAGAACCGGTTCGCCAATTTTAAGTGCTTCCGAGTCGCCGAATTGGGCTGTTTTCTCCACATTGGCCCCACTGATGGTTAAAACAGCCAGGTCGGTCCATACATCGCCACCTAACAGCTCTGCCGGTTCCTTCGTGCCGTCCGCAAGGGTTACTTCGAGCTGTTGTGCGCCTTCAATGACATGATAATTCGTCACAATAAAAGCGGTGTCGCCGTCTTTTTTATAAATGACACCACTTCCGCTTCCGGCTTCCTGCGTTGTTGATTCCGAGCCGAAAAAGTTCATTGATGCTTGAATATTTGTAATGCCGACAACCGCATCCTTCGCTTTTTCTACCGCTTGTGTCACGTCTGTTGTTACATCTATTGCTACTTGTTCCGAGCTGCCAGCCAGCTCATTTTCAGAAACGGATACGTCATTATTTTGATAATCCACAATCGACGGAAGTGTTGTCACGACAAGCCCGGCCCCAATCACGATGCCGGCAAGTCCTGACAAAAAGTAGCCGCCTTTTCCGCCGCGCTTGTTTCGTTCTGTGCGCCCTTCATCATAATAGCCCAATATCATTCATCCCTTTCTGCCAACTTATTGTTTCACCGTTCTTAGCGGCTATTCTAAAAAAATTATACGCTTTTGCCGAAAAGAAGGGCAACTTATACGCTGTCAGCGATTTTTCAAGTGAAGATTTGCAGGTTTACTATACGATTTTTTATTTCTCTTAATGCCCCACAGCAAAAAAACGCTCCGGGCTGATTGCCGCGGAACGTTTTATTAAATCACCGTGAGTGGTGTGGGCACTTTTGGGTCCGTGTCATACAGGTGAAACTGATGACCGACACCGGCGTCTTTTTGTTCAAGCATTTGCGTCACACTCATTTTCGCGAGTTCTTTCATGTTATTGTCGGCACTCAAGTGCGCCAAATAAATACGCTTCGTTTGCGGTCCGATCACATCATTCATCGCGAGCGCTGCATCTTCATTCGAAACATGCCCGACATCGCTTAAAATGCGCTGCTTGATGCTCCACGGGTAACGGCCCATCCGCAGCATACTTACATCATGGTTGCTTTCAAACACATACGCATCTGCGTTAGAGATGAGCCCTTTCATCCTGTCGCTTACATAGCCGGTATCAGTAATTAAGACGAGTTTTTTACCGCCATTATGGAAAATATAAAACATCGGCTCCGCTGCATCATGTGATACACCGAACGACTCGATATCCACAGCACCGAACGTTTTTATCATTTCCGTTTCAAACGTAAACTTCTGGCTGTCATCAATTGCACCGGTCAACCGGTCCATCGCCCTCCACGTTTTTTCGTTCGCGTAAATCGGCAGCTTGTATTTTCTCGCCAGCACACCGAGTCCTTTAATATGGTCGCTATGCTCGTGTGTGACAAAAATGCCGGACAGGTCGGCAATTTTTCGTCCAATCGATGAAAACAGCTCATCCATTTTTTTGCCTGAAAGACCGGCATCGACAAGAAAAGACTGACCGTCTGATTCAACAAAGATCGCATTGCCGGTGCTGCCGCTTGCCAGTACACTAAATTGCATTGTCATGCTTTTCACTCCAGTTACGTTACTACGATTCTTTTTCTGTCTGATAAATAGATCCGTCAAATGCGTTTACATACACTTCTTCAGTTATATCGCCTTTTTCCAGTTGAAAATACCACGTTGGCGACAAAACTTGCAGCACTTGTGATTCAAGCACTTGTGATTCAAGCACTTGTGATTCATTCAGCTGCACGGTATAATAGCCGAGCTCTGCATCACTGATCTTGCTGTCCGGCTGAATGAACCCATTTTTATAAAGCGCATCAAGTGCCTGCAGTGCGGGCAAAATAGCTTCTTCGTTCCGGTCTTCATCGTCACTGTCGAGCATTGTTTGAGAGTACTCTTCAATATTTCCATCATCATCGAGCTGTAAGGTCAGCGTCCCATAAGCATTTTCAAACAGCTTTTTATTTTCAATTTTTTGATAGTACGTGACGGTTTGCCCGTCTTGACTTCGTTCCCAATATGAATATTCGCCGCCTTGATAGACGTTATTTTTCACGAATGAATTGAGCTTGTCCCGTGTTGCTCCATCCGTATCATATGGCTTGTCGAGCACACTTGCAATTTTGGTGCCCTTACTACTAATAGCCAACTCCTGCTTCGTTAAAAAAAGCAAATCGTTTTCGGAAAATATTTTCGGCTTGGCGGTGATGATCGAACGCTCGCCGGAATCTGCCGGCATTTTTTCATATTTTACCCCGTCTTCATCCAGCTTTTGTTCAATCGTTGTTGCTTTAATGACTTCGAAGCGGGATGCGCTGTATTTATTAAAAAACATCACAGCCAAAAAAATGTCCAGCACGAGAAACACGGCGATAAAAATGGTTTTTGTTTTACTCCAATCCATCTGCCGGTCTCCCTTCATCCGTGAAGAGCTTTTGCCATTCGCCGTTATATTGATAGTACCAGAACGGCTTTAGTGTCAAAATTTTCCGAGACTCTTGTTCCAGCGTCATTTCGTACCCAATCCGCATATCTGTCAGCAGCAATGGATCGATACTTTCTAAATTGATAACTTGATTCAATGCTTTCTGGCCGCTTTGTAATTCAACAGTCTCTTCTGGCAACGGTTTATCACGCTGAACGATAAAAGAAGAGCGGTCATACTGATAAATCCGGTCCTGTCCCCAACTTTGCGACAGCTCAGCCATGCCTTGTGAATCAAAAACGGGAAAGTCACCTAAAAACAAACGATAGCTAATATCAGATGAGCCCGGCTCTGCTTTAAATAAGCGATAATCATCTACCCAGCCATTATGATCATTAACAAAGTTAATGCTTTTTTCAATAAGTTGGTCCAGCGGCATGGATTGAGGAGTTTCTGCTGAATTTACGTATCTAACCGTTCCTGTGTTGCTGTTAATACGCATAAAGCTCGAGCCGTCCGTGTATTCGTCACTGTCTGAACGCGAACCACGTCTTACATAGCTTGGATCATTAAAAAGTGCACGCTTAAACGTTTCTGCCTCAATTTCCTCAATTTGTTCCGACAAGTAACTTTGCATGGTTAACACAGGCGGTTCTTTCTGTACATATAAAAGTGATCCTTTTGGAATTTGATAGGAAATATATGGTTTCAATCGTTCGGAATCTTCCACATAGCGATTTTTAAACTCTTTCAGCGATCTTGTTTCAATTTGGCTTCTAAAAACAAGTCTTTCTTGTACAGAAACAAAATAAACGAACGCTTTATTTTCTTCTTCTGTAATAATGATTCGGTTGAATACAGCATTTGGAACGGCTGTATCATTAAAAGAAAACATCGTCTTTATTGTGTTAAAGGGCACCGAAGAAGAAAAAAACAGCTCCACATGCGAATCATTAGACAACAGCTCTGAAAATTCCTGTTTATTTAATAATGAACGGGACACATCTTCAGGCTCAAAGAACGTCCACTTTGTCATTTCATCCATTATCCAGTCCAGCTCTTGTTCAGAAACAGTGCCGTAATGACTGCTGCCCTGATGTGAGATGATTTTTGACGGCTTTACCAATTCGGAAATTTTCCGTTGCTGGCCAATCTCTACTTCCGTCACAATATCGTCCGCTCCATCGGCAATCGTTTCATAGGATGGCTGGTAGTTCCAAATTCCCCACGTAAAGGCAAGACTGATCAACACGAGCAGTGCAAGTACTGCGGATTTGATTTTTTCGTAATTCATTCCCAATCATCCTCTTCGGAAAGATCCGCCGGCAGCGTGAAGAAAATCGTCGTTCCTTTCCCTTCAACACTCGTTGCCCAGATGTGGCCGTCGTGCGCGGTAATGAGTTCTTTTGCAATGGCGAGTCCAAGACCGGTCCCACCCATTTTTCTTGAACGGGCGCGGTCTACCCGGTAAAAGCGCTCAAAAATGAGGTCGAGGCTTTTTTTCGGGATTCCCATGCCCTGATCACTAATACTGATTTGAATCGTATTTCCATGCTCCTCCACATTAAACGAAACAAGTCCGCCTTCTGGTGAATATTTAAGCGCGTTGGAAATGATGTTATCAATGACTTGTGTGAGCTTGTCCTGGTCAATCGTGACATAAACCGGGTAACGCGGCAGCTTTCTCCTGAATGTCACTTCCTGCGATTTCGTCATTTCAAATCGGTCAATAATTTTATTGAAAAAGTCAATAAAATCTGTATCTTTTTTCGTTAAATTGTATTCCTGGCTGTCGAACTTCGATAACTGAAGCAAGTCGTTTACGAGCCGGATCATCCGCTCGGTTTCCGTCTGCGTTACATCAAGAAAATTCGGCGCAATGTCTGGGTCCTGCCAGGCTCCGTCCGCAAGCGCTTCTAAGTAGCTGCGCATCGTTGTCAGCGGCGTACGCAGCTCATGCGATACGTTCGTTACAAACTCGCGGCGTTCCATTTCAATTTTCTCCTGCTCGGTAATATCGTGCAGAACGGTAATTAAGCCGTTCACAAAGCCGGTTTCTTTTTGAATGACAGAAAAGTTCGCCCGAAGGACATATGGCCGGTCATGCGTGCTGTAATCCAAAATAACCGAATCCTGCTCATTTAACAAATCGTCGAATGAGTAGTCCTCTTCCAAATTCAGCAGTGAAACAATCGGCTGTGAAATAACTGTTTCACGTGAAACATTCAGCATTTTAGACGCTGGTTCATTAATCAAAATGACGCGTCCACGCCGGTCAGTCGCAATAACCCCGTCCGTCATGTAAGAAAGAACAGAAGAAAGCTTCCGGCGTTCTCCTTCTGTTGTCGCCTGTGCTTCCTGCAGCCGTTTCGTTAAATTGTTAAATGTTACGGCAAGTTCACCGATTTCATCCTGCCCGTACACTTTTACTTTCCGGGAGAAGTTCCCTTTTCCAAGTGCAACGGCCTGACGCCTCATATCCGTAATAGGGCGGGTAATCGTTCGAGCTAACGTGATGCCCAGAATGGCCGTAATCGCGAGCGCTAAAATCGCCGCGGAAAACAAAATTTCATTAATATCATCGAGCTGAGTAAAGACCGTCTCAATCTTGCCAACTAAGTAGACAGCACCAATCACTTCACTGTTAGAGAAGATCGGTGATGTCAGCACCCAGACCCGCTGGCCGGAGTTTTCGTCAATGTACATTTCTTCCTCTGTTTGCCCGGCTGAGAGCGCCCGTTTCACCGAGATATTGGGCATTCGCTGGCCGACAATGCCCCGGTTATTTGCGTCTGATGTACCAATAATCCGATTCTCTATGTCAATAACGCGCACTTCGATAATATCATCCTCTGAAAAATCTTCCAAAATACGCTGTGTATCCTGCTCCAGCGTATTTGATTGTTCATCACGCTCTTTCAGCATTTCTTCACGCAAATTGTATTCAAGCAAGTTAACCCGTTGCTCCAAGGATGTTTTAAAGTTTGTCGTAAACTTTTCTTCAAGGGAATTGACGAAATACACACTGATAATCTGCATCGCAAATAAAATAAGCAACACATAAATCAGCACAAATTTCATTTGAATTGAACGAAAAAACCCTACTCGTTTCATTCACATTACTCCTGTTCAGGATTGCGCAAGTAGTAGCCGACACCTCTTCGGGTCACGATCCATGATGGATGGCTCGGGTTGTCCTCAATCTTTTCACGAAGGCGTCTTACGGTTACATCTACAGTCCGGACGTCTCCATAATAATCATATCCCCAGACTGTTTGCAGCAAATGCTCACGTGTCATTACCTGACCGATATGCTTTGCTAAATAATGAAGAAGCTCGAATTCACGATGGGTCAGTTCAATCGTTTCACCGCGCTTGGACACGATGTACGCATCTGGATGAATCGTCAACGCACCAACTGTAATTTCATTCGTGTTCGCTGCTTCTTCTTCCTGAACCGGTGCTGCCTGATGGCGCCGCAAATTCGCTTTTACACGCGCAATAAGCTCCCGTGTAGAAAAAGGCTTCGTCACATAATCATCTGCCCCAAGTTCAAGACCTAATACTTTATCGATCTCGGAATCTTTTGCCGTCAGCATAATAATCGGCATGTCGTATTTTTTCCGTACTTCACGGCATACTTCCATACCATCACGGCCTGGCAGCATAATATCAAGCAGCACAAGGTCCGGCTGCATTTCTTCAACCATTTCAACGGCCTGGTCACCGTCATAAGCACACTGCACATCGTATCCTTCTTTTTTCAAATTAAACTGCAAAATGTCTGCAATCGGCCTTTCATCATCGACAACCAATATTTTCTTTTGCATCATGTATGTCCCTCACTTTTATTTTCACTGAGTAAAAGATGGCTTCAAATATAATATTTTATCATATTTCCGCTTCTTTCGCTTTTCTTAACTTTACCACGGCAGACGAACGGCAGCATCCCGTAACATATATACAGAAATAACAAAAAGCACCACGGGAGCGAAATCACCGCGATGCTTTTTCGATGGCTCAGGACGGAATCGAACCGCCGACACAAGGATTTTCAGTCCTTTGCTCTACCGACTGAGCTACTGAGCCAAGATCAGATACATTCATAAATATAAAATCATCGTTTTAAAAAATACAGCGGCCGTTGTTCATGAAGGACAATTCATAGGTTCGCACGGCCGCCATCAAGAAATAACATAACATAACAATAGGTTAAAGTAAAAATGGCGGTCCGGACGGGACTCGAACCCGCGACCTCCTGCGTGACAGGCAGGCATTCTAACCAACTGAACTACCGGACCATTTATAAATATGCTGTTCACCAGCAACGTTGTTAATAGTATCACATGGGTGAAAAGGTGACAATACATTTTCACCATATTTGTCGTAATAAACGAACAAAACGATGAAATTTTGACATTTTTGCGTCTAGCCCCAAACATTCCAAGGAAATAAATCCAAAATTCTACATTTTTTCGTTATATGTGAACATTTAATCATGAGCATGGACATGTTTTTTGTAAGCAGAGAAGGATTCATCTATTTAGCTATCGATTTTTGATGAAATGATCGATCATGATGAACAAAATTTCATCTAAACATGATGGGATTCCTATTGCCGGCGGCGGTAGTTTTATAAGTTCAGTTATTTCTTCAAAGAAGAAAAAGCTGTCTCGTTTTAAGACAGCCTTTCATTCATCCTTATATTTATCCCCAAACGCTGCGGACAACGTTTGTTTGATTACGGTCCGGTCCTACAGAGAATACAGACAATGGAATGCCTGTCAGTTGTGACACACGCTCAATATAGTGACGTGCATTCGCAGGAAGTTCACTCAAGTCTTTCATACCGGTAACGTCTTCTGTCCAGCCTGGAAGCTCTTCGTATACAGGCTCACATTCTGCGAGTGTGCGAAGGTTAGCTGGGTATTCTGTAATTAATTCGCCTTTATAGCGGTATGCTGTACAGATTTTTAATGTTTCGATGCCTGTTAAGACGTCAATTGAGTTCAATGAAAGATCTGTCAAACCACTGACACGACGTGCATGACGGACAACCACGCTGTCAAACCAGCCAACACGGCGCGGGCGGCCTGTTGTGGTGCCGTACTCGCGGCCGACTTCACGGATGCGGTCGCCGATTTCATTAATTAACTCGGTTGGGAATGGACCGTCTCCCACACGTGTTGTATACGCTTTTGAAACGCCGACAACGTGTGTAATTTTCGATGGACCAACACCAGAACCAATTGTAACACCGCCCGCTACAGGGTTGGATGATGTAACAAATGGATATGTTCCTTGGTCAATATCAAGCATAACACCCTGCGCGCCTTCGAACAAAACGCGGCGGCCTTCATCAAGCGCGTCATTTAAGACAACAGATGTGTCGCAAACAAGGTCTTTAATTTGTTGGCCGTATTCATAATATTCATCAAGAATATCTTCCACTTTAAAGCCTTCTGTTTCATAGAAGAGCTCAAGCAGGCGATTTTTTTCAGCGATGTTATGCGTTAATTTTTCTTCGAACGTTTCACGATCCAGTAAATCTGCCATACGGATACCCATACGTGCAGCTTTATCCATGTAAGCAGGACCGATTCCTTTTTTCGTTGTGCCAATTTTATTGGCGCCTTTACGCTCTTCTTCCACTTCATCAATTTTCAAGTGGTACGGCAAAATAACGTGCGCACGGTTTGAAATCCGCAGATTATCTGTTGATACACCGTGTCCGTGCAAGTATGCAAGTTCTTTTACAAGCGCTTTCGGATCGACAACCATGCCGTTTCCAATCACACAAATTTTATCCGAATAAAAAATACCGGATGGGATTAAGTGAAGTTTGTATGTAACACCATTGAATTTAATTGTATGACCCGCATTGTTACCACCCTGGTAACGAGCTACGACTTCTGCGTTTTCAGAAAGAAAATCGGTTACTTTCCCTTTTCCTTCATCGCCCCACTGCGTTCCTACTACGACTACTGATGACATTTTTTGCACCTCCGAAGGTTCATGAAAAACGTTTTGTCAAACACGTTCATTTTACCAGTAAAAAACACCGTTCGTCAAACAGAAAAGACGAACATTTTTAAGTTGCTAAGAATTTTTCATTCGCTTTTACTCGAAAAGCGCAAGGCGCCTTGAGCTAGACACTACCCAAAAACATATGCTTTCTTAAAATAAAAAAGCCAGCGAATCGCTGACTTTTTTATGCTCCCGGCGGCGCACCCATCTCATCCATACGCCGCTCAACGTTCACAAATTTATTATATTCTTTGACGAAAGCAAGCTCAACGGTACCGGTCGGGCCGTTCCGCTGTTTGGCAATAATGATTTCAATCATGTTTTTGTTTTCTGATTCTTTATCATAATAATCATCACGGTATAAAAACGCGACGATATCCGCATCCTGCTCAATCGAACCGGATTCCCGAATGTCTGACATCATCGGCCGCTTATCCTGCCGCTGCTCAACGCCGCGGGAAAGCTGGGAAAGTGCGATAACCGGCACTTCGAGTTCACGAGCGAGCGATTTTAAGGAACGGGAAATTTCCGATACCTCCTGCTGACGATTTTCGCCAGCGCGGCCATTCCCTTGAATAAGCTGCAAATAATCGATTAAAATCATTCCCAGCCCCTGCTCCTGCTTGAGACGGCGGCATTTGGAACGAATTTCCCCAATCCGCACCCCCGGCGTATCATCAATGTAAATGCCGGAGTTGGACAAGCTGCCCATCGCCATCGTCAGCTTACGCCAGTCCTCATCGGTCAGTGCACCTGTCCGCAGGTTTTGCGCATTAATGTTGCCCTCCGCACACAGCATCCGCATGACAAGCTGTTCTGCGCCCATTTCCAGACTAAAAATCGCAACGGTCTCATCCGTATTCGTCGCCACGTTTTGCGCAATATTGAGCGCAAACGCCGTTTTCCCGACAGATGGACGAGCAGCCACAATAATAAGATCGTTCCGCTGAAAACCAGCTGTCATCCGGTCGAGCTCTGCAAATCCGGTTGGAATGCCGGTGACGTCTCCTTTTCGGTTATGGAGAAGCTCAATGTTGTCATACGTGCGGACAAGCACGTCTTTAATGTTATGAAACGCGCCGGCATTTTTTCGCTGCGCCACTTCCATAATGCTTTTTTCCGCTTCACTAAGAAGGCCTTCTACTTCATCTTCCCGTTCATACCCGTCCGACGCAATTGTTGTGGCAGTCCGGATTAATCGGCGCAAAAGAGATTTTTCTTCGACAATACGGGCGTAATATTCAATATTGGCTGCTGTCGGCACCGCCGACGCAAGCTCGCTTAAATAAGAAATACCGCCAACATCTTCAATCAGTTTCTGGGCTGCCAGGTCTTCTGTAACCGTTACAACATCAACCGCTTTTCCGTGATCACCAAGCTTGAGCATAGTTAGATAAATTTGCTGGTGGGCATTCCGGTAAAAGTCTTCTGGAATTAATATTTCAGAAGCGACTGTTAACGCGGACGGCTCAAGAAAAACCGCCCCCAGTACAGCCTGTTCTGCTTCAATATTTTGCGGCGGCACACGGTCCGTTAATACATCACTCATCGTCACCCTCCCCGCGAAAAAAATGTGATCAGATAATTCCGATCACATTTTTTATACGTTTACTTTTCTTCTGTTACGTGCACTTTTAACACCGCTGTTACATCATTATGCAATTTGACCGGTACATTTGTATAGCCTAGACCGCGAATGCCGTCCGCGAGGTCCATCTTTCGTTTATCCAGCTTAATATTGTGTGTTTTTTTCAGCTCGTCTGCGACTTGCTTTGCAGTAACTGAACCGAAAAGCCGGCCGCCTTCACCTGTTTTTGCGTGCAGTTCAACCGTTAGTGCTTCGACCGTTTCTTTTAACTTTTTCGCTTCTTCCAGCTCTTCAGCTACAAGTGAAGCTTGCTTTTTCTTTTGTGCATCAAGCGCATTTTGGTTGCCGGAAGTCGCTTCGACCGCATAGCCATTTTTAATTAAAAAGTTATGCGCATAGCCGTCTGCGACATTTTTCACTTCACCTTTTTTGCCTTTTCCTTTTACGTCTTTCAAAAAGATCACTTTCATTCTTCCGTTCCTCCTTCAATCATTTCATCAATCACGCCACATAATCCTATTTCTGCATCTTCTACCGATGCACCACGAATTTGTGTGGCTGCGTTCGTTAAATGGCCGCCGCCATTCATTTGCTCCATAATAATTTGCACGTTTACTTCGCCAAGCGAGCGGGCGCTAATGCCGATCACATCTTCTGATCGTCGGGCGATGACAAACGATGCCTGAACCCCGTTCATCGTCAAAATCGTATCTGCTGCCTGGGCGATCAGTACAGAATCATAAATATAATTATCGTCGCCTTTAGCAATTGCCAGGCCATCCTTATAGAAATAAACCGTTTCAATAAGCTGGCTGCGCTGAATATATGTGCCGATGTCTTCTTTTAAAAATTTTTGGACAAGAATCGTATCCGCGCCTTGTGTGCGCAAATAAGCTGCCGCATCAAATGTCCGGGCGCCGGTCCGAAGTGAAAAGCTTTTTGTATCCACAATAATGCCGGCAAGCAGTGCGGTCGATTCAAGCATGGATATTTTTTTCGTCTTCGGCTGATACTCTAAAAGCTCTGTCACAAGTTCGGCTGTGGAAGATGCATACGGCTCCATATACACAAGGAGTGGGTGTTTAATAAATTCTTCTCCGCGCCGGTGATGGTCAATCACAACGACCCGTTCCGCCTTCTTCAACAGCCGGTCTTCAATGACAAGAGACGGTTTATGTGTGTCAACGACAACGAGCAATGTTCGGTTTGTCGCAATTTCAAGCGCTTCTTCCGGCGTAATAATCCTCGAATAAAGCGATGGATTTTGTGCTTTCACCTCACCAAGGAGACGTTTAACGGCTGTATCAATTTGCGAAAAATCGATGACGATGTAACCTTCACGTCCATTTAATTCTGCAACGTGACGAATCCCCATCGATGCGCCGACCGCATCCATATCCGGATATTTATGGCCCATCACAATGACTTTATCGCTATCTGTTACTATATCACGAAGCGCATGAGAAATAACGCGCGCACGTACGCGGGTGCGTTTTTCGGTCGGATTTGTTTTTCCACCGTAAAACTTTACTTTTCCGTCTCCCTGCTTAATGGCTGCCTGATCGCCGCCTCGTCCAAGAGCCAGATCCAAACTGGACTGGGCCAGGTCACCTAATTCCGGCAGCGGAACCATACCTTGCCCGATACCGATACTCAGTGTGAGCGGTGCATAATGCTTCGCTGTTTGTTCCCGTACTTCATCCAAAATGGAAAATTTATTTTCTTCAAGCTTGTGCAAGATCCGCTCATTCATTACTGTAAAGAAACGCTCAGAGGAAACACGTTTTAAAAACATGCCATGTTCTTTTGCCCAGCCATTCAGCATAGAAGTCACTAAGCTGTTCAAGCTGCTGCGCGTCTGATCATCCATTCCTTGTGTTAAATCATCATAGTTATCAAGAAAAATGATGCTGAGCGCCGTCTTTTCTTCTTTAAACTGCCGGGCTGTAAGCTCTTGCTTTGTAACATCAAAAAAGTAAAGAAGCTTTTCATCCGGTTTTGAGATGACACGAAATGTCTTGCCGTTCAAATCAATCATCGCTTCTTTTTCACTTTTGACCGCCGGCAGCAATGGTTCTGCTACCTCATAAAGCGATTCTCCGACGAGCGTTTCTTCTTGAAAATAAGAGGTCAAAAAAGCATTTGCCCATTCCACGACATATTCTTTGTTATAAAGCAAAATACCAATCGGCAGCTCTTGAAGCGTTTCTTCGCCGACTTTTTGCAGCCGGTATGATAAGGTAGTAATATATTTTTGTACATCTTCATGCGCTTTTCTTTCTGCCAAATATAAAAAGAGGAGCAGAAAAATTGTTAAGGTCATTAATCCGGCGCCGGCGATTCGATTATAGGTGAACAGCCAGACCGACGCAGCTGCAAGCACAAGCAAAACGACGATCATCGGCAGTTGGACCATTCGCCTGTTGTAATACGAAAGCATTCGCTTCAGCTCCTCATTCTAAAGCTCCATTCGGTGCGTTCAATAGAGCTGATTTTAAAAAGCGCTTTAAGGCTTTTTTTGCATCCGCTGTCTTAAGTCAAATCCTAAATCAATTATACCTAATAATCGGATAAGATAAAGAAGTGGAATAAGGGGAATTGATAAAACGGCCAGAATGACCGGAATTGCTTTTGGCCATTTTTTGCTGTGTGCAAAGAAAAAAACAAGTGAGAGCCCTTGTATGTATAAGCATGCCTGCAAAATAAACATGACGTTCACATAAATATCGTACCACGTTGTACCGCTTTCCGGTTTTACGACGATAGCACCGACCATAAAGAAAAGATAATACCATAAAATCGCACGCGGAAGCTGAACTGTCCGGAACGGATTGAGCGGTTTTATGCTGATGCCAAGCCGTTTGACGATTGGATAATTAACCGTCATCAGCAGCAGGACGACGATAAATGCAATCATCACAAAAATAGCTGGTAAAAGCGCGCCTATATACTGAATAACCGTATTAATTTGATCTTCTGTATAAGGCATTTCCTGCCCAAGTATATCGCTTGTTTCTATCATGGATTGCTTGAAGGCACTGCTGAACTGGTCTACAAACGAAATATCAAGCAGCAGCACCGTGGCGACGTATTGAATAATAATATTCACAAGAAACACCAGGCTTCCTGCCATGTAAACCATCCAGCCATCCGACTGCTTCCGGATCAGCATACCCATCGCAAGCCCCGTCGTCCCATACATGACTGCCACAGGCACAGATACAATACCTCCCGCAATAAATGCCACAGCGATTGCGCCAGCCAGCAGCATAAACGATGGACCGGCCGGATATTTAGCGCTATAAATCAAAAAAGGAAACAATAAAAATAGCGCGCCGACAATTGAAACAATAGGTACATACACTGAGATCAGCAGCAGAACCGTAAAGATTGCCAGCATCATTGCTCCTTCTGTTATGACTTTTGTCTTCCCCACTTTAACACTCCGTTCATTTGCCGTACATTCCGGCATTCTCCTTCTTTATTCTACATTCCTTTAGTCCCCCATTCAACTTTAAAACAAAAAAAGCCCGAACACAAGATCGGACTTTCATTATTTCTTCATATTTGAAATTGACGAATGGCTTGAATTAATTCTTCATTTAATGAAGCAAGCTGTTCAGAAGCGTCTGCTGCGCCTTCAATGGCCGACAGCTGCATTCGCGTCCGGTCCTGCACTTCTTCACAAGAAGCGGCGGATGCCCGTGCTTCTTCGGCAATATGGCCGGCTGTCTGAACAACAGTATCTTTTTCCTGATTCGCAGTGTGAATGCTGTATACCATTTGAGCAATGGCTTTGTCCATTTTGATCATCATGTCTTCCTGATTGACAAAAACCATTTCTGTTTCCCGCACTGCTTCTGTCTGCTTTATAATATGTCCACCTGCTTCACCCATCGTGTCAATGGCATGAACTTAACCTGCTTGAACCGCAGCAATTTTTTTATGTATTTCGCCGGCGGCTTTGTTTGATTGCTCTGCAAGCTTCCGTACTTCTTGCGCTACAACCGCAAACCCTTTGCCCTGTTCGCCCGCGCGTGCCGCTTCAATCGATGCATTAAGGGCAAGCAGATTCGTCTGGGCAGATATATCTTCGATGACATGTACAATGCTTTCAATTCGTGCAATGTCTTCAGCCAGCGTCCGAATCGCTGTCATCGCAACGTCCATCCGTCCGGCAGAAGTGTTCATTGACTTCGCAACAGCCGAGACGTGTTTTGTACCCGTATCCGCTGCTGTTGCTGCCGCGTGTGCCAATTGAGCCATCGAATCGGCTTCTTCAGAAATCGAACTAATTAATGTCCCTAGTTCTTTCGAGCGGTCTGCTGCTTTTTTCGATCCGTTTGCCGAGCGCTCTGTTCCATCTGTCAGTTCATCAAGCGCCGCTACAGCCATCGTTCCGGATTCATTGATTTCCTGAACAGCTATATTTAAATGCTGAATGGACTCCCGTACATTTTTAGCTGCTTCATCTGTCACTTCAACAATGCTGCGCATTTTCATAACCATTTCATTAAAATTACGGCCGAGTTCGGCTACTTCATCATTTCCCGAAACGTGGACATGCGTCTGCAAATTGCCGTCCGCTACTTGTTTAACCGATGCCTTTAATTTCTGAATCGGCCTTATAATGCTGGACGTTAGTAAAAACATGACAACCATCACGATGACAAGAACAGATAATGCCGTAATCGCGAGAATTTTTTTCATGTCATTGGAAACACCGAATAAATTCTTTTTTTCATAGACAGCACCGATTTTCCAGCCGGTCTGTGCAATTGTATTGTACACGGTCAACCCGCTGTCTGTTTCAATAATGCCGTTTTTTTCTCCCGAAAGAACAGCCGTCATAATGGGATCTTTTGAAACATCCTTTCCTTTTTCTGACGGATGGATAATCGCTTTTCCTTCGTTTGACAATACAACCGGATACCCTCCATATCCAATATTCAGCTCGTTCATCCAGTTCGTCATACTCGTTAAATTGATATCGGTCCCGATGACCCCAAGCACTTCTCCTCCGTTCATAATGGCTTTTGAAACGGTAATCACATAATCACCCGTCTTACTCTCATATGGCTCGCTCCAGACCGGCTGATCGCTTTCAATTGCTTGCTGATAAGACGGTGTTTCAAGCGGATTAAAATCGTCCGGAAGTACCGTTGCCGGTGTCATTTTAAAGGCGCCGTCAGCCGATACGTAATACACACTAAGCACATCTTTGTAAATATCCGTGTAACGGTTAAAAACAGCCTGCTGCTGCCTGTCCGATTCACTGTCCGGCCGCACTGCTGCCTGAGTGGAATTAGCGTATTGGATCACTTGCGCCGATTCTGACAAAAGCTGAATGCTGTCTTCGTACTTCTGTAAAAATGCGGCTGCTGAATTATTTAATTCTTTGACAAACCCTTCCGTCTGAACGGCCATATTCTTTTCAATCCGCTGCTCTGTTTTCAATCCGGTAAAAAAAATAATAAAGGCAAATGCACTAATGAGAACAAATGCAATGGGTAACATAAATTTCATTCGAATTGATTTCATCACTCTACATCTTTCTACCTATCTCCACATCCCATTATAGTTTTATAGACCCGTTATATTATTAATTGATTGTAAAGATTATATTGAAAAAAGAGATGCCTCTCGTTTTGGCATCTCTTTTACTCTTTAAGCCCATTTAAATTGATCCACTACTTCTTTTAATTCAGCACTTAGTCCCATTAATTGTTCTGATGATTCCGCCACAGTCCTAATGCTTTTAGCTGTTCTTGAGCTTGAAGGAGGATAACTCCTGTCCATAGAAGAGACTGTCCAACTGATTTAGAGCGATCAAGTAAATTAGCCCTTTTATAAAACAGCACCTGCTATCCAATTTAAACAAGGAACATTATTGAAAACGATGATGTGGTCTTCACCATCCATCTGATAATATTTTGTTTCGGAATGAAAATAGTGTTTTTCTGTTTTCCAACGCAAAAAAAAACACAATGCTGACGAATCAGCATTGTGTTTTGTGTTTATTCTTATCTTTCTTCTCCAACGAATGGAAGAAGTGCTACCATCCGCGAGCGTTTGATTGCAATTGTCAAACGACGTTGGTATTTAGCGCTAGTTCCTGTAACGCGGCGTGGAAGAATTTTTCCACGTTCAGATACGAACTTTTTAAGCAAATCAACATCTTTATAGTCGATATGTGTAATACCGTTAGATGTGAAATAACAAACCTTTTTGCGCTTACGTCCACCTCTGCGTCCTGCCATGAGTTTCCCCTCCTCTTAACTTTAATTAAAACGGAAGATCGTCGTCTGAAATATCAATCGGCTGACCGTTATCTGCAAACGGATCTTCATTCATTTTAGAATAACCGGCATTGTTATTGCCGCGCTGTTGATTCTGCTGTGGCTGGCCAAATGGAAAGTCCTGATTGCTTGGCTGTTGTCCGCCACCCTGCTGCTGAGGAGCATTGCCATACTGCTGGCTGCTGCCTCCACCGCCGCCGGATTTAGGCTCAAGAAATTGGACACTGTCTGCCTGGACTTCTGTCACGTAAACACGCTTTCCATCCTGGCCTTCATAATTGCGTGTCTGAATGCGCCCTTCAACGCCGGCAAGACTTCCTTTTTTCAAGAAATTTGCTACGTTTTCAGCCGGTTTACGCCAGATCACACAGTTAATAAAGTCCGCTTCCCGGTCACCCTGCTGGTTCGTGTACGTACGGTTCACCGCAAGCGTAAACGTCGCAACCGCTGCGCCGGATGGCGTGTAGCGAAGTTCAGGATCTTTCGTTAAACGACCCACTAAAACCACTCGGTTTATCATCAGAATCAACTCCTTTTCTTTTAAGATGTTTCAAACTGAAACATGATGAAAAAGATGTGTGTATTTATTGTGTTTTAATTACTTTTCTTCTTGTTTAACAACGATATGACGGATAATGTCATCGCTGATTTTCGCAAGACGGTCAAATTCATTTACTGCAGCTGCATCTTCAGCTTTAGCTTGAATTAGTTGGTAGAAGCCTTCACGGAAATCATTGATTTCGTAAGCTAGACGGCGTTTACCCCATTCTTTTGACTCGATGATTTCTGCACCGTTTGAAGTAAGGATAGTGTCAAAACGCTCAACTAGCGCTTTTTTCGCCTCATCTTCAATGTTCGGGCGGATAATGTACATGAATTCGTACTTTCTCATCTTCGTTCACCTCCTCGTGGACTATGCGGCCCTTTTATGTAAAAGGGCAAGGAGCAAATTTTCATTACTCACAAGTCGAAATTATAACATGAATTTCTCAACAGCGCAACGTTTTTCGCAATACAGTTAAATAAAAAGGTACTCATGGCTAGATTGGGGAACACTCCTCTATCATAGAACACACGTTTGATTATTGCAACTTTAAAACATTCTTTGTTTAAAAAAAGCAGGGTACGTTAAAAAGCAGACCATAATTGCTGCAATCGTTGTATTTCCGAATGCTGTCAGCACAATGACCAGCTGGTACTTAACCGCGATGACCGGTGATGCTCCGGCAATAATAGCACCGGTCATCATACCGGGCAGCTGCACGAGACCAATTGTTTTCATCGCTTCCGTACTTGGAATAAGCGCCGCTTTCACAGTCGCTTCGATCAACTCCTGCGATGCGTGACGATTCGTTGCACCAAGCGCCAGTTTCCCCATAATGAGTTCTTTTGTTAAATCAAACTCCCGCTGCAATCGGTCAAAAACAAGGCTGACTGCGACCATTGAGCTGCCGATAATCATCCCGCTCATCGGCAGAATATATTGCGCTTCATAATCGACAATATTAAACACAACCCATATCGCCACAGACACAAGTTCAGTTGCCAAAATAGCTGTAAATGCAATCCAAAAAGCGGAATGGAATGAACTGCCCCGCTTGGCACATGTTCTTGCCGCAATGACGATCATAACTAAAATAATCAATGAAAAAACAATAGGGGACTGAATGGCAAACACAAACGTAATGATGTATCCAATGATCATCAGCTGAATACATGCGCGAATCGACGCCACAAGGATCTCTTTTGAAATGCCAAGCTTTTGCTTATACGACAGCCAAAGCGGAATCGTCATAAATAAAAAAGCCGCCAGCAAAGCACCATAACTAATGTCTTTCAAACGAGCCACCTCCATAGAAAAAACTCCACCAGAAATCCAGTGGAGTCATGAATGCGTTGCCGCACGAAGCGGCGCTTTTAGCATTCGAACAAATCATTAAACGTTAAACCGGAAGTGAACAACGTCTCCGTCTTTCATCACGTATTCTTTTCCTTCGAGGCGGACTTTGCCAGCTTCTTTTGCTGCTGCCATGGAGCCGTTTTCGACAAGATCGTCGTACGAAACAGTTTCAGCACGAATAAAACCGCGTTCAAAGTCGGTATGGATGATGCCGGCACATTGTGGTGCTTTCATGCCTTGACGGAATGTCCATGCGCGCACTTCCTGCACGCCTGCTGTAAAGTACGTGGCAAGTCCTAACAGAGAGTAAGCTGCTGTGATTAATTGATCCAGACCAGATTGCTCGATGCCAAGCTCTTCAAGAAACATTGCTTTTTCGTCATCATCAAGCTCTGCAATTTCTTCTTCAACCTTCGCACTGATCACAATGACTTCTGAGCCTGTGCCAGCAGCGTATTCACGCACTTTTTGCACATGTTCGTTTTCGGACGCATCCGCGATTTCCTCTTCGCTCACATTGGCTACATACAGCATTGGTTTCGCTGTCAGCAAGTGCAGCTGTTTCACGATTTTTTGCTGTTCTTCCGTAAATTCAACCGAACGGGCCGGCTTTTCAGATTCGAGCGCTTCTTTGACGAGAACGAGAACATCATGCTCTGCTACAGCTTCTTTATCTTTTTGTTTGGTAAGCTTTACCACACGCGCAAGACGCTTGTCCACAGACTCCAAATCCGCCAAAATAAGTTCCAGATTAATGACTTCGATGTCATCAATCGGATCTACTTTGCCAGAAACGTGCGTAATATTTTCATCATCAAAACAACGGACGACCTGGCAGATCGCGTCCATTTCACGAATGTGAGATAAAAATTTGTTTCCAAGTCCTTCGCCTTTGCTCGCGCCTTTGACAATTCCGGCGATATCGGTAAATTCGAACGCAGTTGGAATCGTTTTTTTCGGTGTGACCATTTCCGTTAACTTTGTAAGGCGCGCATCCGGCACTTCCACGATGCCGACGTTTGGATCAATTGTACAAAATGGATAGTTGGCCGACTCGGCCCCTGCTTTTGTAATTGCGTTAAATAATGTCGACTTGCCAACGTTCGGAAGCCCGACAATCCCTGCTGTTAATGCCATATTATTTATTCACTCCTTGTTTTCTGTAAAAACGGACACTGTATTCTAAACCTTTCCCCATTATATGGACTGCAGCGGAAAAAGGCAATTTCATTTCATCTCCTATGAATTAAAGGCTAGCTGCGTGACGTCTTGTCACAACACCTTTGTGACCCCGCCTTGCGGGCCTAAAAAAGAACGGCTTATTCGCCGTTCTCTGTCAGGACTTTCTTCATTTTTTTCGCAAATTCGCGTCGCGGCAGCATCACGCTGTGTCCGCAGCCTTCACATTTGATCCGGATATCCATGCCAAGACGAATGATCTTCCAGCGGTTTGTGCCGCACGGATGGGCTTTTTTCATTTCAACAACATTATTTAACTCAAATTGTTTTTCTTCCATCATGCTGTCCCCCCGCTTTTTGCCTGTTTTGGTTCTGTTTGTGCTTCTTGCTCCGTGCGCGAGTACATAACCATGCGTGGATACGGAATTTCAATTCCATTGGCGTCCAAGCATTCTTTAATATCTTTGCGCATCATCCGTGCCACATACCAGTGGTTCATCGGCGTTGTTTCCGCCGTAATGCGGAGTGTCACGTCAGAAGGCGCTAATGTTTGAATTCCTAAAAACTGCGGCGTTTCCACAATTTCCGGATATTTATCTTTTAAAGTATCTAAAAGCTCTTTGATCACTTTTTCTGCTTTTTCAACATTTTCTTCATACGCAATTCCTACATCTACAACCGCAACGCTGTTATTAAGCGAGAAGTTCGTCACTTCAATAATGCTGCCATTGGGAAGAATGTGAGTTTCTCCAGTCCACACTTTTAACTTTGTCGTGCGCAAGCCAATTTCTTCGACCGTTCCTTCAAACTGGCCGATGCGGACAAAGTCTCCGACTGAAAACTGATCTTCGAAGATAATGAAGAAGCCGGTAATGACATCCTTTACTAAGCTTTGGGCGCCAAAACCAATCGCAAGACCGAGCACTCCAGCTCCGGCAATTAATCCTTTAACATCAAAAGACAAAACACCAAGGACATTGACGAGCGCGATAAAATAAACAACATACGCAAGGACGTTTTCAATCAGCTTTAATAGTGTATTTTCACGCCGCTCGGAAAACGTAAGCGGTGCTTTTGAACGAATGGCAAAAAAATTGCGGACCGCAATTTTCCCTACCTTGACAAGGACCCAGGCTGCCAGAATCGTCAGGGTGATTTTAAGAGCGGCTCCCCCGAAAGCAAGCCACGTTGCTTCATTTGTGAATTTAGCCCATAACGATTCGAGGGCACGCTGGTATGTAGATAATGATGGTTCCTCCAAAAAAGAGCCCTCCTTCTGCTAGTTAAATAAGTCGTTCTCAGTTTAACAGGAGAAGACGCTTTTTTACAGAAAAGTGATTGAAAAGTTTGTAATATGGCAAAGCCAATGCAAAGGTGGGGAAAAGAGCTTTTCCAATTCCATCTTAGAACATCATAACGAGCCTGTTTGCGAAATTCCGGTCATCACAGCGGCAACAGAATCCATTAAATACGGACCTCCTGCATGATGGTTACTTTTCAAATTAAAAAGGCTTCTCCTAAAAGAGAAGCTTACAGCTTATAAATATTTTTCATCCTTTATTATCAAGCATTTCTAAAATGCGGTTTAAGTCATCCGTTGACATATACTCAATTTCAATTTTGCCTTTTTTGCCACTTTTGGATTGGCGAATTTGAACTGTTGTACCGAATCGTTCCCGGAGCGCTTCTTCTCGGTCCAAAATAAAAACGTCTTTTTTAACCGGCTTTGTTTCATGTGAAACATTTTCTTTCTCTTCCCGGATCCAGTTTTCAAGCTGGCGGACTGTCCAACCTTCTTCTGCTGTTTTTTGGGCGGCTTCAAACTGCTTTTTGTGTGGCTTTACACCAAGCAAAGCACGTGCATGACCCATCGACAGCTTTCCTTCCGCGATCATTTCTTGAATGCCTGCAGGCAAGTCAAGCAGGCGTACATAGTTGGAGATGTGCGGCCGGCTTTTGCCAATGCGGGAAGCGAGTTCCGCTTGCGTTACCTTTAATTTATCTATAATAAGCTGATATGCAGCTGCTTCTTCCATCACCGTCAAATCTTCGCGCTGCAAGTTTTCGAGCAGTGCGAGCTCCATCATTTGCGCTTCCGTCAATTCTTTGACAATCGCTGGCACTTCTTTCATTCCAGCTGCTTTTGCGGCGCGGTACCGGCGCTCGCCTGCCACAATTTCATAACCTTTAATGCTTTTCCGAAGCACAATCGGCTGCAAAATGCCGTGTGACTGAATAGATTGTTTCAGCTCTTCAATCGCTTCTTCATTAAATATTTTTCGAGGCTGATGCGGATTTGGGCGAATCTCTTTTACTGAAATATCCTGCACAGAGCTGTTCTTGTCCGGTCCTAAATCCGTAAAAAGTGCATCCAGTCCTCTGCCAAGTCCTTTAGCCATGTTCTGCCACCTCTTTCGCAAAATCAAGATACACTTCCGCACCACGTGAACGGCCATCGTACAATAAAACCGGTTTGCCGTGGCTCGGCGCTTCACTTAGCCGTACATTACGAGGAATGACTGATTTGTATACTTTATCATGGAAATATTTTTTCACTTCTTCTGCCACTTGAATGCTTAAATTCGTCCGGGCATCAAACATCGTTAACAGAACACCCTCTATGTAAAGGTCTTTATTTAAATGCTTTTGAACGAGCCGAACGGTGTTTAATAATTGATTTAAACCTTCTAGCGCATAATACTCACATTGAACTGGAATTAAAACGGAATCGGCTGCCGTTAACGCATTAATCGTTAATAAGCCAAGCGATGGCGGGCAGTCAATAATCACATAATCAAAACTTTCACGAATCGGCTCCAGTGCTTTTTTCAACCTTAATTCCCGGGAAATAGCCGATACAAGCTCAATTTCAGCACCAGCCAGCGCAATTGTGGCCGGTGCTGCGTACATCCCTGCTGCTGTTTGCTTAATCACATCTGTGAGTTCCACATCATCTACGATTACATCGTAAATGCATTGCTCAACGCTTTTTTTTTCAATCCCGGCACCACTTGTCGCGTTCCCCTGTGGATCAATGTCAAGAAGCAGTACTTTCTTGCCGAGTGAGGCGAGCGAAGCCCCAAGGTTCACTGATGTTGTCGTTTTCCCTACGCCGCCCTTTTGATTGGCGACCGCGATTACTTTTCCCAAAAGAAGCCACCTGCTTTCGTCTGTCGGTGTTGTCTGCTTTCTATTTTATCAAAAGTGAAGCGTTTTGGCTTTTGATGCCCGTCAAAAAAAAACCGTTTTTCAGTAAAAACGGCGTTTTGAAGCATTATTTTGGTTTTTTCGGAATTTGAATCGTGATTCGATAAAAATCCTCGTTTTCTTCTTCTGACTGTTCTACGTTGATCCCACTTTGTTGAACGAGGGCAAGTGACTGGCGGATTGTATTCAGCGCAATACGGATATCACGACTGACCGCTTTTGTACGGGGACGCGGCGGGTCTTTTTCCAGCATTTTCACAACGCGGTCTTCTGTCTGCTTTACATTGAGCTGCTTATTGATCATGATACTCAGCAGCTCACATTGCAATTCCGGCTTTTTAAGCGGCAAAAGCGCTCTTGCATGACGTTCGGTGATCTTCCTTTCAGCCACGGCCTGCTGCACTTCTTCCGGCAATTTTAGCAAGCGGAGTTTATTCGCAACAAATGACTGGCTTTTCCCGACCATTTCTGCGAGTGATTGCTGCGTCGTTTTATTTAAATTCAGCAGCTTTTTATACGCAATCGCTTCTTCGATTGGAGATAGCTCTTCCCGCTGAACATTTTCAATAAGTGCCGCTGAAGCGGTCTGTTCATCCGTAAATGGACGAATAATGACGGGAACCGTTTCATGGCCGAGGCTTTTCGCCGCTCGGAAACGCCTTTCTCCCGCTATAATTTCGTACCTTCCATCTTCTGCTTCCCGGACGACAATCGGCTGAATAATGCCATGAACGGCAATGGTTGATGCCAATTCTGCTATTTTTTCTTCATGAAACACAAAACGCGGCTGAAATTGATTTGGCTCGATCCATTCCACCGCAATTTCTTTTACTTCATCCACGGGAAGCATCATGTCTGTTTCACTTTTTCCGCCAAATAGACGGGAAAAAGGACGCTTCATGTTCACACCACCTTTTACATTCTCCATTCTGATAGTATTCGCCATGAGGCGCCCTGTTCCTGCCACGAACTATTCGATTGGTGTTTTATTCGGAGTACCGGCTTTGCGCGGATACTTTTTCGGCGTTTCTTTTTCTTTTCGGACCACAATAATCGTTCGTTCACTGTTTTCAATCGGCAGGCGAAATGAAAAGACATCTTCTGTTTTGCCGCCAAGTATTTTAATTGCTTCTGCAGCTGTTTCCATTTCATCGGCCGCGCTGGCTGCTTTCATGGCAACAAAAGCGCCGCCGATTTTTGCAAATGGCAGGCACAGCTCAGATAAGACGGACATGCGGGCAACCGCACGGGCTGTTACAAGGTCATACTGTCCACGGTGTTCCGGTTTTTGTCCCATTTCTTCCGCACGTCCATGAACAAACTGGACGTGATCAAGCTTAAGCTCACATGCTAGATGATTTAAAAAAGTAATGCGTTTATTTAATGAGTCGATGATCGTCACATTTAAATTCGGAAACGCAATTTTCAGTGGTATACTTGGAAACCCGGCACCGGCACCAACATCACAAATGCGCAGCGGCTTTGTTAAATCTGTATACACAGCCGCTGTAAGCGAGTCGTAAAAATGTTTCATATAAACATCTTCCCGATCGGTAATCGCCGTCAAATTCATTTTTTCGTTCCATTCCACAAGCAGCTCAAAGTAGCGGTTAAACTGATTGAGCTGCTGTTCGGTTAATTCAATACCTTTTAAAGATAGTTCGGATTGAAATTGGTTGATATTCATTTGTCGGTTCCTTTCTTATTCGCTGCCGGTCCGCGCAACGCGGCCCTGCTCAATGTAAATAAGCAAGATCGAAATATCAGCTGGATTAACACCGGAAATACGCGATGCCTGCGCGATGGAAAGCGGGCGGACTTCTTTTAAGTTCGTACGCGCTTCGTTGGCAATACCGCTAATTGCATCATAGTCAATGTCAGCCGGAATTTTTTTGTTTTCCATCTTTTTCATACGGTCTACTTGTTGCAAGGACTTCTCAATGTAGCCTTCGTATTTAATCTGAATTTCCACTTGTTCTTCTATTTCTTCATCAAGCAGTGCATCAGCCGGAATCAGCTGCTTGATCGCGTCATATGTCATTTCCGGACGACGCAATAAATCTGCACCGCGAATGCCGTCTTTTAATTCACTTCCGCCGGCTTCACGAATGAGTGACTGTGTTTTTTCATCCGGTTTAATAATTGTTGCTTTGAGTCGTTCAATTTCTTCAATGATCGCTGCTTTTTTTGCGGTAAATGCTGCATAACGCTCTTCTGAAATTGTACCCAGTTTATAGCCAATTTCCGTTAAGCGAAGATCCGCGTTGTCGTGGCGCAAAAGAAGTCGGTATTCTGCACGGGATGTGAGTAAACGATAGGGCTCACTTGTTCCTTTTGTGACAAGATCGTCGATCATTACGCCGATATATGCATCGGAGCGGCTTAGCACCACTTCTTCTTTGCCGAGTACACGGCATGCGGCATTAATGCCGGCCATCAACCCTTGTCCTGCTGCTTCTTCATAGCCCGATGTACCGTTAATTTGTCCCGCTGTATATAGGTTTTTCACTTTTTTCGTTTCCAATGTCGGCCAAAGCTGTGTCGGTACCATCGCATCGTATTCAATTGCATAGCCGGCACGCATCAGCTGGGCTTTCTCTAAACCTGGGATCGTGCGAAGCATGCGATACTGAACGTCTTCCGGCAAACTTGTGGAAAAGCCCTGCACATATACTTCTTCCGTTTTCCGTCCTTCCGGCTCCAGGAAAATCTGATGCCGCGGCTTGTCGTTAAAACGGACGACTTTGTCTTCAATAGATGGACAATATCGTGGTCCGCGGCCTTTAATCACACCGGAATACATCGGTGAGCGATGCAAGTTTTCGCCGATAATATTGTGTGTTTCTTCATTCGTATACGTAAGCCAGCACGGCAGCTGGTCGGTAATGTATTCTTTCGTTTCATAACTGAAAGCCCGAGGCACGTCATCTCCCGGCTGAATTTCTGTTTTCGAATAATCAATCGTCCGGCTGTTTACACGCGGCGGTGTACCCGTTTTAAAGCGAACAAGCTCAAAGCCAAGCTCTTCCAGATGCTCAGATAATTTTACAGAAGGCTGCTGGTTGTTAGGACCGCTCGAATATTTTAAGTCGCCAAGAATAATTTCTCCGCGCATAAACGTTCCACTCGTAATAATAACAGCTTTTGAACGATACATCGCCCCTGTTTGGGTAATGATGCCCCGGCACTCGCCCTCTTCAATGATCAGACGCTCCGCCATTCCTTGAATAAGCGTTAAATTCGGCTCCTGCTCAATCGTTTCTTTCATTTCCTGCTGATACAGCACTTTATCCGCCTGCGCGCGCAATGCACGAACAGCCGGGCCTTTTCCTGTATTAAGCATTCTCATTTGAATGTGTGTTTTATCTATATTTTTTGCCATTTCGCCGCCAAGTGCGTCAATTTCACGGACGACAATTCCTTTTGCCGGACCTCCGACAGAAGGGTTACATGGCATGTATGCGATCATATCAAGGTTAATCGTAATCATGAGCGTTTTTGCTCCTGTGCGTGCAGAAGCAAGACCCGCTTCTACGCCGGCATGGCCTGCTCCAATAACAACAACCTCATATTCGCCTGCTTCATAATAATTCATGCTGTTATTAATCCTTTCCATTGCTTATTTCCCGAGGCAAAATTGTGAAAATAGCTGGTCAATTAAGCTTTCGTGGAGACTTTCGCCGATAATTTCGCCGAGCAGCTCCCACGTTCTTGTTAAATCAATTTGAACGATATCAATTGGCACACCCGATTCGACCCCACTGATGGCGTCTGAAATCGAACGATTCGCCTGATTTAATAAAGCAATATGGCGTGAATTAGAAACGTACGTCATATCCTGTGCGCCGACTGCTCCAGAGAAAAAGAGCCCAGCTACTGCTTCTTCAAGTTCATCAATGCCTTTTTCTTCGAGAAGCGATGTCGTCACAAGCTGGCTGTTATGTGCCAGTTCTTTTACGCGCTCCATGTTTATTTTCGGCTCAAGATCTGTTTTATTGACAATCACAATGACATCCATGCCAGCCGCTGCTTCAAATAACTTTTCGTCTTCGGGCGTCAGCTGATCGGAATAGTTTAACACAAGTAAAATTAAATCGGCTTCTTTTAATACTTTTCTTGAACGTTCCACGCCGATCCGCTCTACAATGTCTTCCGTCTCTCGAATGCCCGCCGTATCGACAAGTCGAAGCGGTACACCCCGCACGTTGACGTATTCTTCAATGACGTCCCGTGTCGTGCCTGGAATATCGGTTACAATCGCTTTGTTTTCATGAACAAGTGCATTAAGAAGCGAAGATTTCCCGACATTCGGACGTCCGATAATGACAGTGGATAACCCTTCGCGCAAAATTTTCCCTTGTTCCGCAGTCCGGAGCAGCCGATCAATTTCAGACCGAACAAACTGTGATTTTTGGAGCAGTACACGATGCGTCATTTCTTCCACATCATCATATTCCGGATAATCAATATTTACTTCCACGTGTGCCAGTGTTTCTAAAATTTCCTGGCGCAGCCGCCCAATCAGCTTTGACAACCGCCCTTCTACTTGGTTAAGGGCAACGTTCATCGCTTTATCCGTTTTGGCACGAATTAAATCCATGACAGCTTCCGCCTGCGATAAATCAATACGGCCGTTCAAAAAAGCACGTTTTGTGAATTCTCCCGGTTCAGCAAGACGCGCTCCTTCATTTAACACAATCTGCAGAACACGGTTAACGGCTGTGATGCCTCCATGGCAGTTAATTTCCACAACATCTTCACGTGTAAATGTTTTAGGACCTTTCATTAAAGACACCATGACTTCTTCTGCAATGCGGCCTGTGGATGGCTCCATTAAATGACCGTAATGAATCGTATGGCTCGGCACTGTGGACAGTTTTTTCTGTCCCGGTGCTTTAAACACTTTATCCGCAATCGCAATCGCTTCATCGCCGCTCAGCCGGACGATCGCAATCGCTCCCTCGCCAAGCGGCGTCGAAATAGCGGCAATCGTATCAAACTCCACTTCATTCACCTCTTCCATATTGATATTGATGTATGTTATCGCCTGCTGGCTTTCATGTCATTCCCTAAATAAATAGAATACCACAGCCAGCCGGTGAAAAAAAGACGAATAATCATCCACATGTTGATAACTTTCTCGCTGCATCCGCTCTTTATTTGGAATACTATCCCTTTTTATACATAAAAACAGACATTGTCTTAGAGACAATGTCTTCGATTAAGTCTTTTATGAAACTGTTGAATTTTTTTTCTTTGGCAGACCATTGATTACCAATGTTTGAACAATCATAAAAATACTGCCGACAACCCAGTAAAGCGCAAGTGCAGATGGGAGGGTAATCCCAAAAACAATAATCATGATCGGCATCAGCCATAGCATCATCGCCATTTGCGGATTTTGATTGGCTGTTCCCGCCATCATTAACTTTTGCTGAAAAAACGTGAACACACCGGCTAAAACAGACACAATAATGTCCGGCGAGCCTAAATCAAACCATAAGAATGTGTGGTTTTTAATTTCGCCCGTCCGCATAATCGCCTGGTAAAGACCAATAATAATTGGCATTTGAACCAAAATTGGGAAACATCCGGCAAGCGGATTGACACCATTCTGCTGAAATAGCGCCATCGTTTCCTGCTGAAGCTTTTGCTGCGTCTGCGCATCTTTTGACTTGTATTTTTCTTGAATTTTTTTGATTTCAGGCTGGATCTCCTGCATCGCTTTGGCGCTTTTTGTCTGCTTGATCATAAGCGGCAAAATGATGATCCGAATAATGATCGTAACGACGATGATACCAAGACCGTAGCCGCCTACCAAGTTAGACGTGGCTGTAATAAATTGTGATAGCGGATAAATGACGTATTCATTCCAGAATCCTTCACTGTCCGCTGTTATGTCCTGATTGACTTCCGTACACCCTGCGAGCAAGACGGAAAAAAGAGCCACGATCAGGAATGAAAGCGTTCTTTTTCTCAAGCGGTTGCGCCCCCTGTCATTGGCTTAATTCTTATTGAGTGGATTCGATTGTTTTCCCTGAAGCGCCCGCGCCAGTTTCAAGACGTGTATAAGACTTCCCTTCACTTCTGCACAGGACAAGTCTGCAGCCGGCTTTCGTGCAATGACGATAAAGTCATATCCGGGCTTAATGTCTGCCTTCAATTCCGTAAAACTCTGTCTTATATATCGCTTTATGCGATTACGCACGACAGCGTTGCCCAGCTTTTTGCTGACGGACAGACCAATCCGGAACGGCACGTTTTGTTCTTTTTTATACATATACACAACAAACTGGCGATTCGCGAACGACTTCCCTTTACTGAAGACCGTTTGAAAATCGTCGTTTTTTTTAATGCGGAATGATTTTTTCATTTATGGCACCTGCCGGCTCTTTTTAAGGATCAAAGGCTATACCTTCGCCGCTTCCTGCGGCAACGCCTTCGCGACCCACATCCTGCGGCCCCTCAGCAATCTTTAGAAAAAAAGACCACTGAATGGTCAGTGGTCTTATGCAGATAGTACTTTTCTGCCTTTAGCACGGCGGCTTGCTAAAACACGGCGGCCGTTTTTAGAACTCATGCGTGCACGGAAACCATGAACTTTGCTTCTTTTACGTTTATTAGGCTGATACGTTCTTTTCATATTAAAACACCTCCCTGAGGTTTTAAAATTCATATTTTCAAAACAGTCTTTGTTAATTATAAGTATGTACATGTATCCTGTCAACCAAATTTTAAAACGGTCACAGATTCAAATTATTTTACTGTCTTTTTGATGAGGAATCTACGTTGTACAGAAAACGCTTTTTGTTGACTTATTTTTCACTGTGGACAGCAATCGACAGCATTTACTGATTATCCACAGCTTCTTCTATGGTCTTTTCACAAGTCCTCACCCTGTGGACAATCTTTTGAACAGTGTTTTACCGCCTGTGGATAATTAATTGAAGTCATTGCAAGCTCTCATTTTTTCTGCTATTATTATTTTGTTTTCACTCTGGATAACTAAATTCGACATATTATCTATCCACAGTTGTGGATAGTATGTGGAAAAATAATGAACAGGGTGTTTTTATTTTTATCCACAAGCTGTAGATTTTGTCGAAAAACTAGTTTCATCTTAATTATATATTTATTCACAAACATTATCATGCATAATTATGAATATTACTTGAAATCCGCTTGATTCGTATTGTACAAACATTAAACAAGCTGTGCTGACAGTTAGTAAGGAGGGGCCAATGGAGAATATTGATGATCTATGGAACAAAGTGCTGGAGCGCATCCAGACACGAATTAGCAAGCCAAGCTATGAAACGTGGGTAAAGTCGACGAAAGCCCATTCGCTTCAGGGAGATGCCATTGTTGTGGCGGCACCTAATTTTTTTAACCGCGATTGGCTTGAAGGGCATTATACCCACTTAACATCTGAAATTATTGATGAATTAACAGGCGAAAAGCTGGATGTTTATTTTATTTCACCAGACGTTCACGATATGGAATCCTACGTTCCACCAACGCATCGCTCTGAGCAGCTGACACCGACTCCGAAATCGAAATCGAACAGTGACGCAACGATTCAAAGCATGCTGAATCCGAAGTACACATTCGATACGTTTGTCATCGGATCTGGTAATCGATTCGCTCATGCCGCGTCGCTCGCAGTCGCTGAAGCACCTGCGAAAGCATATAATCCTTTATTTATTTATGGCGGCGTTGGTCTAGGTAAAACCCACTTGATGCATGCAATCGGCCATTATGTAATTGAACATAACCCTGGCGCAAAAGTTGTGTATTTGTCATCTGAAAAGTTTACGAACGAATTTATTAATTCGATCCGTGACAACAAAGCAGTAGAGTTTCGGAATAAATACCGGAATGTCGACGTGCTGCTTATTGATGATATACAGTTTTTAGCTGGGAAAGAACAGACGCAAGAAGAGTTTTTTCATACGTTTAATACGCTTCATGAGGAAAGCAAGCAAATTATCATCTCAAGCGATCGGCCTCCTAAAGAAATCCCAACACTTGAAGACCGGTTACGTTCTCGTTTTGAATGGGGACTGATCACAGATATTACACCGCCGGATCTTGAAACACGTATTGCTATTTTGCGTAAAAAAGCACGTGCGGAAAACTTGGATGTCCCGAATGAAGTGATGCTTTACATCGCGAATCAAATTGATACAAATATTCGGGAGCTTGAAGGGGCCTTGATCCGCGTCGTCGCATATTCGTCTTTAATCAGCAAAGAAGTGAATGCAACCGTAGCAGCAGAGGCGCTGAAAGACATTATTCCAGGAGCGCGTCCGAAAGTTGTCACCATTCCGGACATTCAGCGGGTAGTCGGAGAACAATATGGTATTCGCCTAGAAGATTTCACTGCGAGGAAACGGACGAAATTAGTCGCATTCCCGAGACAGGTTGCGATGTATTTGTCGCGCGAGCTGACCGATTTTTCGCTGCCGAAAATCGGCGAGGAGTTTGGCGGACGCGATCACACGACGGTGATTCATGCACATGAGAAAATTTCAAAACTCATGGAAACTGATCCTGTCGCTGCTCAAAAAGTGAAAGAAATCATCACCATTTTAAAAGCTTAATAAGCTGTGAATAAAAAGGGGCGTTCATCAACAGTCTGTCCACATGTGGATAGACTGTTATTGTTCTGTTTTTATCCACTTATCCACAAATCAACAGCGCCTACTACTACGACTATATTTTTTTAATATAAAATAATTAAAATTATCACTATATGAAACATTATTCAAAAATAATTTCGGAGGTATTCCCATGAAATTTTCGATTCAAAAAGACCGGCTCGCTGCCGGAATACAAGATGTATTAAAAGCAGTAAGTTCGAGAACGACAATTCCCATTTTGACAGGAATTAAAATTCACGCGTCAGACGAGGGGATCACACTGACAGGAAGCGACTCAGATATTTCAATCGAATCATTCATTCCAAGTGAAGAAGGAGAAGTCTTAATCGCCACAATTGAAGAAACAGGCGGAGTTGTTTTAAACGCACGATTTTTCAATGAAATTGTCCGCAAATTGCCCGCATCTACAATTGAATTTGAAACATCGTCTTCATTCCAAACGATCATTCGTTCAGGCCACGCGGAGTTTAGCTTGAATGGCCAAGATGCAGATGAATACCCGCATTTGCCGCAAATCGATGACGAAAATGTTTTTAAGCTGCCCGCTGACCTTGTAAAAACACTCATTCGACAAACTGTGTTTGCTGTATCCACATCTGAAACACGTCCAATTTTAACAGGGGTCAACTGGAAGATTGAAAATGGTACGCTCATTTGCACGGCAACTGACAGCCATCGTCTTGCACTTCGTAAAACCGCAGCAGCTGGACTTCCGGAAGGGGAATACAATGTTGTGATCCCAGGGAAAAGCTTGACGGAACTAAGTAAAATTTTGGATGACACGAATGAACCGGTTGAAATTGTCATGACGGAAAACCAAGTATTGTTCCGTTCAAAATATGTGCTGTTTTTCTCAAGATTGCTTGACGGAAATTACCCGGACACGAGTCGCCTTATTCCAGATGAACACAAAACAAAAATTGACTTAAATACAAAAGAATATTTACAGGCGGTTGACCGTGCTTCACTTTTAGCGCGTGAAGGAAGAAATAACGTTATTAAAATGAGCAGCGGCGATGATGGAACCGTGGAAATTTCATCTAATTCCCCGGAGATTGGTAAAGTAACTGAGCAAGTGAACAGCTTGGCAGCTGAAGGAGATGAACTAAAAATCTCATTCAGCGCGAAGTATATGATGGATGCACTGAAAGCAATTGAAGGGACAGAAATTGAAATTCAATTTACTGGAGCTATGCGTCCATTCGTTATCCGGCCGCTTCATGATGATTCCACTCTGCAATTAATTTTGCCGGTGCGCACATATTAATCAGTCTCCGAAAAAGCAGGGCGTATTGGCCCCGCTTTTTTTGTATTTATGTTAAAATAAAGTACTAGGATGTTTACGGAGGAAAAGAACTTATGATGACAAAAAAAGCAGAAAACGAGGAATTCATTACCCTTGGCCAATTTCTAAAACTGGCCGGCATTATTCAAACCGGCGGTCAGGCAAAATGGTACTTGAGTGAGCATGAAGTATACGTGAATGGAGAACTTGATATGAGACGTGGCCGAAAGCTTTACGAAGGAGATGAAGTTGAAATTCCTGGTGACGGCGTATACGAAGTAGGGTTTGGAACTGAGGAAGGCAGCGATTAACAGCCATCGGAAGGTGTTTCTATATGCACATTGAACAACTGGCTTTGGAGAACTATCGGAATTATGAATCGCTCCTCGTTGAATTTGATAATACTGTAAATGTCGTCATTGGCGAAAACGCCCAAGGGAAAACAAATATAATTGAATCCATCTATGTATTGGCCATGGCCAAATCGCATAGGACGTCGAATGATAAAGATTTAATTCGCTGGGAAGCGGAATATGCTAAAATAAAAGGGCGAGTGCAAAAAAAGCACCAGTCGCTCCCGATTGAACTTGTTATTTCAAAAAAAGGAAAAAAAGCCAAGATCAATCATTTGGAGCAGACACGCCTTAGTCAATACATTGGTAACATGAATGTCGTCATGTTTGCACCCGAAGACTTAACGCTTGTAAAAGGCAGTCCGCAAGTAAGAAGGCGGTTTATTGATATGGAAATCGGGCAGGTCTCACCTGTCTATTTGCACGACTTGAGCCTTTATCATAAAGTCCTGCAGCAGCGAAACCATTATTTAAAGCAGCTGCAGACGAAAAGAGCATCGGACTTTACAGTGCTTGATGTTTTGACCGAACAGCTTGTGGAGCTGGCGATGAAAGTGATGAAAAAGCGATTTGAATTTATTCGTCTGCTTCAAAAATGGGCAGGACCGCTTCATTCAGGTATTTCACGCGGCATTGAAACACTTGCCATCGTCTACGAGCCAGCAGCCGGGATAACGGAAGAGCAGAGCGACGAGCAAATACGCTTGGCTTTGTTCGCCGCGTATCAAAAAGGCCGGACGAGAGAAGTGGACCGGGGCGTTACCTTAACCGGCCCACATCGGGATGATCTCCTTTTTTATGTGAACGGCAAAAATATTCAAACATTTGGGTCACAAGGACAGCAGCGAACAACTGCTCTCGCTGTAAAGCTTGCTGAAATCGAACTCATTCAATCAGAAATTGGCGAATACCCAATTTTGCTGCTGGATGACGTCTTATCCGAACTTGATGACTACCGCCAGTCGCATTTGCTGAACACGATCCACGGCAAAGTGCAGACGTTTGTGACGACAACAAATACAGATGGCATTGAGCATGACACATTAAATGCTGCATCGGCTTACAGCGTAACAGCTGGCGCGATTACACAAATAAAATAAGATTATATTACCGAAAGAGAAGGTGACTGGATTTGACTATGGGCCCGCAAAATAATACGACACCTTCCTATGATGAAACTCAAATACAGGTGCTCGAAGGACTTGAAGCTGTCCGAAAACGTCCAGGTATGTATATTGGCTCAACGAGTGCAAGAGGACTGCACCATCTTGTCTGGGAAATTGTCGATAACAGTATCGATGAAGCACTGGCCGGCTATTGCGATGAAATCAATGTCATCATAGAAGAGGACAACAGCATTACGGTAAAAGACAATGGTCGCGGCATTCCAGTTGGCATTCACGAAAAAATGGGCCGTCCGGCTGTTGAGGTTATTTTGACTGTTCTGCACGCCGGAGGAAAATTTGGCGGCGGCGGCTATAAAGTATCCGGCGGTCTTCATGGCGTCGGCGCATCTGTTGTTAACGCTCTCTCGAAGCTTTTAGAAGTGTATGTTCACCGCGATGGAAACATTCATTATCAGGCATTTAAGCAGGGCGTTCCGCAGGAAGATTTGAAAATCGTTGGGGACACTGATATGACCGGCACACACATTCACTTTGTGCCGGATAATGAAATTTTCACCGAAACGCTTGTGTATGATTACGACATACTCGCACAGCGTCTTCGTGAGCTGGCTTTCTTGAATCGCGGACTCAAAATTATACTTGAAGATAAAAGAGAAACTGAAAAGAAAAATGAATATTACTATGAAGGCGGAATTAAATCGTACGTAGAACATTTAAACCGTACAAAAGAAGCTCTTCACGAAGAAGCCATCTTCATGGAAGGCGAGCGTGACGGCATTCAAGTCGAAGTCGCCCTTCAATACAATGACGGCTATACAAGCAATATTTATTCATTTGCCAATAACATCAGCACACACGAAGGCGGTACACACGAATCCGGCTTTAAAACGGCACTGACACGTGTGATTAACGATTACGCTCGAAAAAATGGCTTAGCTAAAGAGCTTGACGGCAATTTATCAGGGGAAGATGTTCGTGAAGGGCTGACAGCAATTATTTCAGTTAAACATCCAGATCCACAGTTCGAAGGTCAAACGAAAACAAAGCTCGGTAATTCAGAGGCGCGTACTGTCACAGACAATGTCTTTTCAGGCCGTTTTGAAACGTTTATGCTTGAAAACCCAAATACCGCGCGGAAAATCGTTGAAAAAGGGATGATGGCTGCACGTGCGCGAATGGCTGCCAAAAAAGCCCGTGAATTGACACGCCGGAAAAGCGCGCTTGAAGTATCAAGCCTGCCCGGTAAACTGGCGGACTGTTCATCGCGTGATCCGAAAATCAGCGAACTCTATATCGTAGAAGGAGATTCGGCGGGTGGTTCAGCGAAACAAGGGCGTGACCGCCACTTTCAGGCAATCTTGCCGCTGCGTGGGAAAATCTTAAACGTGGAAAAAGCGCGTTTAGATAAAATTTTGTCCAACAATGAAGTTCGGGCAATGATTACGGCGCTTGGCACAGGCATTAGCGAAGAGTTTGACTTGTCGAAAGCGCGTTATCATAAATTGGTGATCATGACGGATGCCGATGTAGATGGCGCGCATATCCGGACATTGCTGTTAACATTCTATTTCCGGTACATGCGGCCGCTTATTGAAGCAGGTTATGTTTATATTGCCCAGCCGCCGCTTTACAAAGTGCAGCAGGGCAAGAACATTAGTTATGCATACAACGATCATGAGCTGGATGAAATCATGAAAACCATTCCGGCGAATGCAAAGCCAATTTTGCAGCGCTATAAAGGTCTGGGGGAAATGAATCCGACCCAGCTATGGGAAACGACAATGGATCCATCTACGCGAACATTGCTGCAAGTAACACTGAAAGACGCAATGGAAGCAGATGAAACGTTTGAAATTTTAATGGGCGATAAAGTAGAACCGCGCCGTAAATTTATTGAAGACAACGCACGATACGTAAAAAATCTTGATATATAGGTTGAGAAAGCGTCCGTATTTGCGGACGCTCCAACTTTTTTAAACATTGTCCAGTTCCAGGCGCCATCAGCTCGAGGTCATAAGCCAAGCCCTGCTGGAGGCACAAACCGCCTCCGCCAGTGCTCGTCTTATGCTTGTCACCTAAAGCTGTGCGCCTTGCACTTTTCTTAAAGGGAGGATTTTTCATGGCTGATATGCCGAGCTCCAACGTGAAAGAGATTAATATAAGCCAGGAAATGCGGTCATCGTTTCTTGATTATGCGATGAGTGTTATTGTATCCCGGGCGCTTCCGGACGTTCGTGATGGCTTGAAACCGGTGCACCGCCGTATTTTGTACGCAATGAATGATCTTGGAATGACTGCCGATAAGGCATACAAAAAGTCTGCACGGATTGTCGGTGATGTTATCGGTAAATATCATCCGCACGGCGACTCAGCTGTATACGAAACGATGGTACGGATGGCGCAGGACTTTAACTATCGCTATATGCTTGTGGATGGCCATGGAAACTTCGGTTCAGTAGATGGCGATGCAGCCGCAGCAATGCGTTATACAGAAGCCCGTATGTCCAAAATCGCCATGGAAATTACGCGTGATTTAAATAAAGATACAATTGATTACAAGGATAACTATGATGGATCTGAACGGGAGCCTGTTGTTCTGCCAGCCCGATTCCCTAATTTGCTCGTAAATGGGGCTTCGGGCATTGCGGTTGGTATGGCTACGAATATTCCGCCACATCAGCTAGGAGAAGTCATTGATGCCATCCTTGCTGTCAGCAAAAATCCGGAGATGTCTGTTCTAGATTTGATGGAACATATTCCCGGCCCTGATTTTCCAACCTCTGGTATTTTAATGGGCCGCAGCGGTATTCGCCGAGCCTATGAAACAGGACGTGGGTCCATTATTTTACGTGCGCGGACAGAAATTGAAGAAAAAGCCAATGGCAAAGAAACGATCATTGTGACGGAAATTCCGTACCAAGTTAATAAATCGAAGCTGATTGAACGCATCGCTGAACTCGTGCGTGATAAAAAGGTTGACGGTATTACCGATCTTCGAGACGAATCTGACCGAGAAGGTATGCGAATCGTGATGGAAATCCGCCGTGACGCGAATGCGAGTGTTGTTTTAAACAATTTATATAAATATACGGCCATGCAGACAAGTTTTGGAATTAATATGCTGGCGCTTGTCGACGGACATCCGAAAGTCCTCGGACTAAAAGAATTTTTAACACATTATTTAGCGCACCAGCAGGAAATTATCCGCCGCCGCACACAATTTGATTTAAATAAAGCAGAAGCGCGTGCTCATATTTTAGAAGGATTGCGTATTGCGCTGGATCATATCGACCGTATTATTGCATTGATTCGTGGCTCACAAACAGCGGATCTTGCTCGTGAGGGCTTAATGGAACAATTCGGTCTATCTGAAAAACAGTCACAAGCTATTTTGGATATGCGTTTGCAGCGCCTTACCGGTCTTGAACGTGACAAAATCGAAGAAGAATATCAGAATCTGCTGGCTGTTATTACAGAGTTAAAAGCCATTTTGGCCGATGAAGAGAAAATTCTCGAGATCATCCGCGAAGAGCTGATTGAAATCAAAAACCGGTTTAATGATAAGCGCCGCACGGAGATTACAGACGGAGCGCCAGGTGACTTGATGGACGAGGATTTAATTCCGGTTGAAAAAATCATTATTACATTAACGCACAAAGGGTATATTAAGCGCCTGCCAATCTCCACATACCGGAGCCAGCGCCGCGGGGGACGCGGTATTCAAGGGATGGGCACGAATGAAAATGACTTTGTTGAGCAGCTGCTTACAACTTCCACCCATGATACGATCCTTTTCTTTACAAACAAAGGAAAAGTGTACCGTTTAAAAGGCTATCAGATTCCTGAATACAGCCGGACAGCGAAAGGGATCCCCCTCGTCAACCTTCTCGGTGTAGAACAAGATGAGTGGGTCAACTCTATGTTATTCGTTGAAGAGTTCACGGAGGATTCCTTCCTGTTCTTTGCGACTAAACAGGGTATCGTTAAGCGGACGCCATTGATGGATTACGCGAAAATTCGGACCAATGGCCTGATTGCTTTGAATATTCGTGACGAAGACGAATTGATTTCTGTTCGGTTAACAGATGGTGAAAAACATATTGTTATGGGAACACGCAACGGTATGCTCATTCGTTTTCCAGAGGACAATGTCCGTTCCATGGGTCGTACGTCAACAGGCGTAAAAGGAATCACCTTATCAGAAGGGGATTACGCGGTTGGAATGGAACTTGTTGAAGAAAATGATTATATATTAATTGTCACAGAAAATGGGTATGGGAAATTAACGCCTGAATCCGAATACCGCATTCAAACACGTGGTGGCAAAGGACTTAAAACGCTTAACATTACTGGCAAAAATGGGGCTCTTATCGCTGTTAAAACGGTCACTGGTGAAGAAGACCTTATGCTGATTACAATGGGCGGCGTTATGATTCGCATGGACATTGCAACAATTTCTATTACCGGCCGGAATACACAAGGCGTAAAACTTATTCGACTGGGCGACAACGCAACAGTGGCTACCGTTGCGAAAGTTGAAAAAGAAGACGAAGAAGAATTAGAAGACGAAGAAGAACTCGAAGAAGAACTCGAAGAAGAACTCGAAGAATAAAGATAAAGCACAGGCGTTTCAATACTCCTGTGCTTTTTTTTCTATCCATTTTGTTCTAATATCTTTATAATTAGGCATAAAGGCATGGGAGGAGGCGGCAAATGTATATAGCTCTTGAAAATATTAAACCAGGATATCTATTAAAAGAAGCAGTTATGGCTGGAACATCCAATCCCATCATCTCATCCGGGACGATGTTGACAGACCAGCATATTCGGTTTTTACGTGCTTTTTCTATCCAATCAGTAGATGTAATAGTAGAAGAAGATTCGCCCGCATCATTATACTCAGCATCACCATCGATTAGTGCGCTGCCTATGATCGACCCAATGGAGCGACTTTATTTTAAAACGTTGAAAAGTGTTAAAGAAGAATTTCAACGGTGGCAGTCCGGCATGAATGTGGAAATTGCCCGGATGCGTACTATCATTTTGCCAATTCTGGAGTACACGTTAGAAAATCCGGAACAGCTTCAAAAAATTTCAGCTTACTCTAAAAAAGACGTATATCTTTATCATCATACACTATCAGTTGGGTTGCTGAGCGGCATGATCGCCCAAAAGCTGAATTATGACAAAGGATTAATCATTCAATCGGCTCTTGCTGGATTATTAGCAGACTGCGGCATGTCAAAAACCAAAATGTCTCTGTTAACAAAAAGTACAGCGCTGACTGAAAATGAATACAAAGAAATTCAAAATCATCCTGTCGCCAGCTACAAAATGGTAAAAGATTTAAAGCTTTTAAAACCGGAAGCGAAGCTGGCAATTTATCAGCATCATGAACGCTTAGACGGATCTGGTTATCCTGCGGGTGCAAAAGGAAATGCAGTACATGCGATCTCACAATTAATCGGGCTGGCGGATACATACCATGCATTGACGACCGAGCGGCTGTTTCGGGGAAGACAATCTGTTTTTAAAGCTGTTGAAATGATTCAGCAGGATTTATTCGGACAGTTTGATCTTTCTGTTATGGATGCCTTATTTTCATTAGTAGCGGAATTATCTCCAGGCATGCAGGTCACATTATCAAATGGAAGTGAAGGAAAAGTGATGTTTGTTCAACCGGGACATAAAACAAGACCGCTCGTTCAGCTTCCAAATGGAGACGTCATAGATCTAGTAAAACGAAGAGACTTATACATCGAAAAAAGTGAAGAGAAAACAGCCAATTAAAAAAGGCTGTTTTTTTTCAAAAAAAGGCTTGCTCTTTAATTTTATACATGGTATATTATTTAAGTCGTCAGATGGCGACAGCAAAAACGAAACAAATTGAACATTGAAAACTGAACAAAATCAATAAAAACGTCAACGTTTTAAGCAAGAAACTTCTACTGTAAGATGCTTGTCATCTTATATAGAAACAATTGAGCAATCAAACACTTTTTGGAGAGTTTGATCCTGGCTCAGGACGAACGCTGGCGGCGTGCCTAATACATGCAAGTCGAGCGGACTTGACTGAAAAGCTTGCTTTTCTGTTCAAGTCAGCGGCGGACGGGTGAGTAACACGTGGGCAACCTGCCCTGCAGATTGGGATAACTCCGGGAAACCGGGGCTAATACCGAATAATATCGAAGATTTCATGATCTTCTTTTGAAAGACGGTTTCGGCTGTCACTGCAGGATGGGCCCGCGGCGCATTAGCTAGTTGGTG
>NZ_LAJA01000016.1 GCF_000970675.1 Domibacillus tundrae
AAGATGACAAGCATCTTATAATAGAAGTTTCTTGCTTAAAACGTTGACGTTTTTATTGATTTTGTTCAGTTTTCAATGTTCAATTCGTTGCTCAGCGGCAACTCTTATATAATACCATTCGCCGTTATGAATGTCAACATCTTTTCAAAATGTTTTCATTCGTGTACTTCTCGTAACGGGCAAGATTTAATTTACCATGCATTAGAACAAAAGGTCAATACTTTTTCTTCTTTTTTTTATTTTTTTTCATATACTTTTTCAAACCACTTTAAAACGGAGGCTGAAGCCCTGATGCCTTGGTTATTTATTCGAATAAAACAGTTGAAATGGACCGCTCTTTTCCTTTGCTCCGCAATCTTTTTTTTAATGATGATTCCTCCTTCTGCTGAACAGCCAGTTGTTTCATTTGTTGATCGTCCTGCCGCTATTTACAAAGGGGACAAGCATATCGCGCTAACTGTAAATGCAGATGATTCTCAAAAGAATGCAGCGAAACTCGCGAAACTATTCATTAAGCACAAGGTAACTGCTTCTTTTTTTGTGACCTCTTCCTGGCTTGAGAAACACCCTAAAACAACCAAGCTTCTTGTTGACCGGGCATTTGATATCGGTGTCCTGCTGACGGATGTTTCGGACGACAAAGCGGTTGAAAAGGAAATTGCTTCTGTCCAAAAAATACTCGGTGCTTATCATAAAGAAGGAAATCTTTATATACGGGCGGCTGAGAATGACGGGGAATTATCGGAAGTTACTGCTTCACGTGGCTATTTGACAGTCCAATGGAGTGTTGATTTAGCAAAGCGGACTCCCACTGATTTTATCCGTCACGTTGAAAAAGGAGATATCGTGCTGCTAAATCCGAAAGAAGATTTGCGCATTACAGAGAAATGGCTGTCTCTTTTAATAAAAAAGGAAGAAGCAGTCAGCTTATCGGAAATGGCAGGTGGAGAGACACGAATTGAGTACATTCCATGAAAAAACCTCAAAAACAGGAAGTTACCCTGCTTTCGAGGTTTTTTGATTGTATTTAGGAAGCATGAGCAGCTGGAAGGCGTTGCAAGGCAGCAGTGTGAAAAGCATTAAGTACAGCCAGCTTTTTTCATTTGCCTGCAGGACAGGAAGCCACTCTAGTGTTGTCACGACGACCATAAAGAAAAGAGCAGCGATAAAGATGTTTTTGCTTTTTCTTTTCGCTTTTATGTAGGCTGTTAAAAATCCGAAAACAAGTAAAATCGCAGCTAGCATTAAGTATGAGCCGAGGTCTTCTCCATTACTGAATACCTTAAAGCGGAAATAAACAAGATCGAACAAAACAACGACGATTAGTGCGAGCTGGATAAAGGTCCAATAAGACCGGAATAAGCCAAGACCAAATTGATGAATCGTCAAATACGCAAAAAAGCCCATCTGGCTGATGACACTAAATGTAAACCCCACTCCAATGAGCCAGGTTAGAACAGATAATACTTCTTTCCATTCCCCATTCGCAAACAGTGGAGAAAATTCATTCCAGCGGATGATAAAGCCTAAAATGCCGGTCACTGCTCCGCCAATCAGCAATGTATGTGTAAAAAAGCGGATCCAATTTCGTATACCCACGCAAAAATCCCCCTGTATATTCTTCTGTTTCGATTGTACCAATACGCACTTTCATGTGCTATGGACATTTTTTGTACATTCATGAAAAAAGCTTCCGGGCTGCTGCCCGGGAGCTTTTAGTTCGATGAAATTTTTTCATCCAGTTTTTTTGCTATATCCTGATAAATAGTCCCGAGTGGATGATCTTCTGCATAAACCGATGGAGCAAAGTCTTCTTCGTTCCAGTCTGGCTGCTGAAGCGGCAGCCGGCCGAGTACCTCCGTACGCAGTTCATCGGCCAGCTTGTCACCGCCCCCGCGTCCAAAAATATATTCTTTTTCTCCTGTTGTTTTGCTTTCGAAGTACGCCATGTTTTCAATGACACCAACAACTTCATGGTCTGTTTGAAGCGCCATTGCACCGGCACGGGCTGCAACAAAGGCGGCAGTCGGATGCGGCGTTGACACAATGACTTCTTTACAATGCGGCAGCATCGTATGTACATCAAGTGCCACATCACCTGTGCCTGGAGGCAAATCAAGAAGCAAATAGTCCAGATCACCCCACTCTACTTCTGAGAAAAAGTTATTCAGCATTTTGCCAAGCATTGGACCACGCCAAACGACCGGTGCGTTATCATCAACGAAAAAGCCCATTGAAATGACTTTGACACCAAAGCGGTCAACTGGAAAAATCTTTTCACCGCGTACAACAGGACGCGTTGTAATGCCCATCATGTCTGGCACGCTAAACCCATAAATATCGGCATCGACAAGTCCGACTTTTTTGCCAAGACGCGCAAGAGATACGGCGAGGTTGACCGATACGGTTGATTTACCAACGCCGCCTTTTCCGCTCGCAATCGCCAAAAAGGTCGTTTCGCTGTTTGGCGACAGAAGACCTTTGTCATTTCCTGCAGCATCTGCCCCACGAAATTTAGCAACCGCTTCTTCAGACAGCTCTTTAAAACGGATTCCAACTGTATCTACACCCGCTTCTTTTAGCGAATTGACAATGCGCATTTGCAGCTGGAGCTGTTCCGGCGTGCCTGTTTGCGCGATGGCAATTTTCACACTAACATGGTTTTTTTCTTCTTTGATTGATACTTCTTCAATGCCGCCCGTTTCCGCAAGTTTTTTATGTAAAAATGGGTCTTCAAGGGCATTCACGATTTCGCGTACTTGCGCTTCTGTAATCATGGGGAGCACCATCCTTCGTCTGTATTATTCTCGTTATTTAGTATAACATACTCATTTCAGAGAAGGATGGAAAACGGTTACTCCCGGGTTAAATAGCGCAGGATTCCACGAGAAATGGAGGCTGCTGTTTTCTCCTGATAGTCTGCACTTTCTAACAGCCGACGTTCAGCGGGATTAGATAAAAAGCCGATCTCAACAAGTACACCTGGCACATCTGCTTCTTTTAAAATATAAACGTGGCCGATCTCAGCCGGCTGCCGGTCTGTGTTTTCCAAATTGCCGGTTAGTTCTTTTTGTATATCCACCGCAATCTGTTTATTATCCGGCAGATGGGGAGAATAAAAGGTTTGCGCACCCCGCCACTGTTCTGTCGGAATCGCATTTAGATGGATGCTGATAAATAAATCTGCATCCGAATCATTAATGAGCTGCTTTCTTTTTTTCAAATCTTCTGTTTTGCGGGTCCGAATGATTTTCGTTTCGTCCTGTGCCAAATCTTTATCTTCTTCCCTCGTCATTAACACGACTGCCCCCTGCCCGTTTAAAAACTCCCGCAGCTTTTCTGATACGGATAGCGCGATATCTTTTTCAAGCGCCGGTTCACTTCCTGCACCCCCATCTATGCCCCCGTGCCCCGGATCAATCATAATCGTCATGCCGGCAAGCGGCGGACGCCACGCATTAAAAGCCGGCTTCACATCGTTATATACAAAAGCGGCAATTGCCGCGAGTATGACAATGAACAAGATCTTTTTCATCGTCTCGCCTCCTGTCACAACCACTATATGAGTGAACAGCTCCACAAATGAAAAAAATCCTCTCTCCAAATGGAGAAAGGATTTTCAAACGTACTATTAACGTTTTGAGAACTGAGGTGCGCGACGAGCGCCTTTAAGACCGTATTTTTTACGTTCTTTCGCACGTGCATCACGAGTAAGGTAGCCAGCACGTTTAAGTGTTGAACGGAATTCCGGATCAGCTTGCAGAAGAGCGCGGGCGATACCGTGACGGATCGCTCCTGCCTGGCCTGTGTAGCCGCCTCCGTTTACATTTACGTGTACATCATAGCTGTTTACTGTTTCAGTCGCAACGAGCGGCTGGTTGATCACAGTGCGCAGCGCTTCGAATGGGATATAATCTTCAGCAGTACGGCCGTTGATGATGATTTTACCTTCGCCTGGTAAGAGACGTACGCGGGCTACTGAACTTTTACGGCGTCCTGTGCCTAAGTATTGAACTTGTGACAATGTCATTTCCTCCTTTTAATAATTAAAATTATCCGCGAAGTTCGTAAACTTCTGGTTGTTGTGCTTCATGTTTATGTTCTGCTCCAGCGTAAACGTGAAGTTTTTTGAACATTTGACGGCCTAAAGAACCTTTTGGAAGCATGCCTTTAATAGCAAGCTCAAGCATTCTTTCAGGGTTTTTATCACGCATTTGACCTGCAGTAGTTGTTTTCAAACCACCTGGATACATGCTGTGACGGTAGTAAATTTTCCCTTGAAGTTTGTTGCCTGTTAATTCGATTTTAGACGCATTAAGAATAATAACGTTATCGCCAGTGTCAACGTGTGGTGTGAAAGTTGGTTTATGTTTGCCGCGCAAAATAGATGCTACTTCGCTTGAAAGCCGGCCCAATGTTTTGCCTTCAGCATCGATCACGAACCATTTACGCTCGATTTCGCTTGCTTTAGCCATATAAGTCGTACGCATTATTTACCCTCCTGATTTGTTTATGTTTTACGGTTCCATGTATTTATATCACGATTAACTTTCCGGGGCTGATCGTGGGGTCAAATAACATACCATATGCTATAATATACCGCCTGCTAGTCAATGTCAAGACAAAATGCAACACTTGGTGAAGTTGTCACGAAGAAGTTCTAAGAGAAACAACTTTTGGCGTTAAAAAGACATTCTCTCATGCTGCCTGCCGGCAAATCCGTAAAGTGATTATTCATAGAATACTTCCCAAAGATAAAGCCCTTCGGCAGGTGCGGTCTGGGGAGCACAGTTCCGGTCACGCTCCGTTAAAATACGTGCGACGTCTTCCGGCTCCAGCCGGCCGTTGCCCACTTTAATAAGTGTTCCAACCATGATCCGAACCATATTGTATAAAAAACCCGTGCCTTTGAACCGAATTTCAAGATCGTCACCCTGTTCGAAAAATGAAATATCTGTGACAGTTCGTACTTTGTTTTCTTTATCGCTTTTCGTGGAGCAAAAAGACGTAAAATCATGCTCTCCCAGTAAGTGAACAGCTGCTTTTTTCATCCGCTCTACCTCAAGCTGGTGCGGATAATGGTGTGCATATACCGTACGGAATGGATCGCGGTAGCGCGTGCGGTAAATACGATACCGATATTCCTTGCCCGTAACCGAATAACGGGCATGAAACTCATCAAGCACTTCTTCCGTCCGCTTAACCGATATATCGCTTGGCAGCTCGCCGTTCAATGCACGGGCCCACCGCTCCGCCGGCATCGTAATGAGTGTATCAAAATGAACGACCTGTCCCATCGCGTGCACACCGGCGTCTGTCCGGCCAGAGGCATGCGTTTTAACCGGCACTTTTTTATGAATCTTCCAGAGCGCCTTCTCTAACTCCTGTTGCACAGTCCGGTCTTTCGGCTGCGACTGATAGCCGGAGAAGCGCGATCCGTCATACATAAGCTCACATTTAATTCGTTTCACGCTCATCCTCCTATCAGCTTCTCAGCATAAATAATGCGCCGGCCAGCACAGCAAGAAGCAGCAGCGCCCCTGTATCACGCACATGCCACGCCAAAACGCGGTATTTCGTCCGGCCCTCGCCGCCTTTATAACCACGGGCTTCCATTGCGACCGCGAGCTCCTCCGCCCGCTTAAACGCACTGACAAAAAGGGGAATTAAAAGTGGAATAACCGCCTTTACCCGATTGGCTATCGAACCGCTCGTAAAATCAGCACCACGGGCCATTTGCGCTTTCATAATCTTATCCGTTTCATCCAGAAGCGTTGGAATGAACCGAAGTGAGATTGACATCATCAGCGCAAGCTCATGGACCGGCACTTTGATTTTTTTAAGCGGACCGAATAATGACTCAATTCCATCTGTGACTGAGATGGGCGGTGTCGTCAGCGTCAAAAGAGAGGTCACCAGAATCAATAGGAAAAACCGTAATGAAATAAAAACCCCTTTGATGACGCCGCCTTCGTAAATGCTTAAAAAGCCAACCTGCGCCAGAATCTCTCCTTCTTTCGTAAAAAACACATGCAGAAAAAAAGTAAACAAAATAAGCAGAATCACCGGCTTTAAACCGGCAATTAAAAACCGGAGCTTTACGTTCGATAAAAAAACAATTAAAAGTGTAAAAGCGCCCAGCAGCGCATATGTTGCGACGTTGTTAGCCACAAAGACAATTAAAACAAAACCGAAAATAAATAACAGCTTTGCCCGTGGGTCCATCCGGTGCACAACCGAATCCGCCGGTAAATAGCGCCCTAAAATTATTTTCTCCATCATTGGCGATCACCACGCAGACGGCGGATTTCTTGTGCCAATTCTTCTGGAGTCAAACAAAGATGCTTCAGTGGATAACCCAGTTTTTCTTCAAATAAATGCTGGAAGCGGATTGTTTCCGGCACATCGAGTCCAATCGCTGTTAAACTGTCACGGTCGCTGAAAATATCACGGGGTGTGCCCGTTTTATACACACGCCCTTTATGCATCATGACAATGCGATCCGCATAACGGGCCGCGTCTTCCATACTGTGCGTGACAAGAACACACGTCAGTCCATTTTTCTTTTGAAGTGAAGCGAACATTTCCATCATGTCTAACCGGCCGCGAGGATCAAGTCCTGCTGTCGGCTCATCCAGCACGAGCACATCCGGTTTCATCGCCAGTACGCCGGCGATCGCCACACGTCTCATTTGTCCGCCTGACAGGTCAAAGGGGGACCGCTCCAGGACATTCTCCGGCAGTCCAACGAGACGAATAGCATCACGGGCACGCTGCTTCGCCTGTTCTTCCTGTACACCAAAATTCATCGGGCCAAAACAAATATCTTTCTCAACTGTTTCTTCAAACAGCTGATGCTCCGGGAATTGAAAAACAATGCCAACGCGGCGTCGGATCTCTTTTAAGTTTTTTTCTTTCCGGCCGGCAGCAATGGTTCGGCTGCCAATATCTATTTCACCTTTTAGCGGTTTTAACAGTACGTTTAAATGCTGAAGGACGGTTGATTTGCCGGAGCCTGTATGGCCGATAATCGCCACATATTCACCAGACGGAATGTGAAATGAAACATCTGTTATAGCCATCCGTTCAAACGGCGTACCCGCTGCATACCGGTATTCTACTTCGTGAAGTTTAATGTCCATACATCTCTCACCAGCTCTTCTTCATTAAAATGTCGCTGCGTCAGCAACAGTCCTTCATCCGCCAGCAGCTGACTCATCCGAACTGAAAACGGCACACCAAGGCCAAGTTGAAGCAATTCCTGGTCCATCTGAAAAATCTCTTGTGGTGTCCCTTCCGTGTATACGCTGCCTTCGTTCAGCACAACAACCCGATCCGCTTTTGCCGCTTCTTCAAGATCATGTGTAATCGAAATCACAGTCAATCCTTCTTTTTCTTTTAGTTCACGAATCGTGTCCATTACTTCATCACGTCCTAGCGGATCAAGCATCGAGGTTGCTTCATCAAGCAAAATAATGTCCGGGCGCAGTGCGATCACGCTCGCAATCGCCACCCGCTGCTTTTGGCCGCCAGAAAGATGATGGGGCTCTTGATTCAGAAAGGCCGTCATGCCGACTTTTTGGAGTGCCGTCAGCACACGTTCCTTCATCTTCGTCTGTTCAACACCGTTGTTTTCTAACCCAAAAGCCACATCATCCTGCACCGTTGTGCCGACGAATTGATTATCTGGATTTTGAAAAACCATTCCGAGCTTTTCACGTATCGCCCAAACGTTATCTTCTGAGAGTGTCAATCCACCAATTGTAACCTGTCCTGTTTGCGGATAGTGAAGTCCATTCAGCATCTTTGCCAGCGTCGACTTTCCTGACCCATTATGACCGACGATTGCCAGCCATTCGCCGCGCTGTACACGCAATGATACGTCTTGAAGTGCAAAAGCTGTTTGATCCGGATATTGAAATGATACGTCTTGAATGGAAATCACCATTTCACCCAAGCTGACCCCTCCTATTTTCGGCAAAAACAAAAAAAGCCCGCACCCCGAGCCGAAGAAACGTTCTCTTCTTGCTTGCTGCTGTCCGCAGCGTGGCAGGGGGTGCATGAGCTAGACGGGACGCACGTGAAGCGTAAAAAAGGTACGCCCATCGTAACGCTCTAAGCTTGTTGATAGAAAAGCGCAAGGCGGCCGCCCAGGACCGCGTATGGTCGAGGGACTGGCTTGCCTGAAGCTGGACAATGTCCCAAAAAATACGCTTTATTTGAGTATAAAAAAAGGGCAAAACAAAGCAACGTTCGTTTTGTTCTGCCCATTTCGCGGTCTTATTGGCTTATACTAGCTCAATAATCACCATTGGTGCACCATCGCCGCGGCGTGGACCGACTTTCATAATACGAGTATAGCCACCTTGACGCTCTGTATAGCGTGGAGCTACATCATCAAACAATTTTTGAAGAGCGTATACAGGCTGCTCTTTCATTTTGCCTTTTTTCTCTACTTCTACAGTAGAAGCGACTTCGTGACGAATGAATGCAGCAGCCTGACGGCGGGCATGCAAGTCACCACGTTTACCGAGTGTAATCATTTTTTCTACAACTGAGCGCAATTCTTTTGCACGTGCTTCAGTCGTTTCAATGCGTTCGCTGATGATAAGATCTGTTGTCAAATCACGAAGCATTGCTTTGCGCTGAGCGCTTGTACGTCCTAGCTTTCTGTAAGCCATGAAGATACCCTCCTTTATTGATGTCGTTTAGTCAATCAATCTTCTTTTCGTAAGCCGAGGCCAAGCTCGTCCAGTTTCGCTTTTACTTCTTCAAGTGATTTACGGCCAAGGTTGCGGACTTTCATCATGTCGTCCTCGCTCTTGTTCGCAAGTTCTTGAACAGTATTAATACCAGCGCGTTTTAAGCAGTTGTAAGAACGGACAGATAGATCAAGTTCTTCGATCGTCATCTCAAGTACTTTTTCTTTCTGGTCTTCTTCTTTTTCTACCATAATTTCCGCATGCTGTGCTTCATCTGTTAATCCTACGAAAATGTTAAGATGTTCATTTAAAATTTTCGCACCTAAAGAAATCGCTTCTTTCGGTCCGATGCTGCCATCTGTCCAAACGTCCAGTGACAATTTATCAAAGTTTGAAAGCTGCCCGACACGAGTGTTTTCCACTTGGAAGTTCACACGCGATACAGGTGTATAGATGGAGTCGATCGCAATGACGCCGATTGGATGATCTTCTTTTTTGTTGTGATCAGCCCGGTTGTACCCTCTGCCGCGTTGTGCCGTCAAGCGCATACGGAAATTGGCGTTTTCGCCCAATGTCGCAATATGCAGATCAGGATTTAAAATTTCCACATCGCTGTCATGAGTAATGTCGGCAGCCGTTACCGTTCCTGGACCTTGAACATCAATTTCAAGCGTTTTTTCCTCATCGGAATAAATCTTAAGCGCTAATTTTTTAATGTTCAAAATGATCGACGTAACATCTTCTACGACGCCTTCAATTGTTGAGAATTCGTGAAGTACACCATCAATCTGAATGGCTGTCACTGCGGCACCCGGAAGTGAAGATAATAAAATACGACGCAAGGAGTTCCCTAGAGTTGTACCATATCCGCGTTCAAGTGGTTCCACGACGAACTTTCCAAACGTAGCATCATCGCTGATCTCAACCGTTTCGATTTTTGGCTTTTCAATTTCGATCATTCCATTTTCCCTCCTTGAATACGTCGAAATTCCGGTAACCCGAAATTCCCCATGTTTACCATTCCCGATTTTACAAAGCAAGTGGTCAATTCCTGAATCAAAACAGTCAATTTTCCATTATAACCGGAATAGTTCTCCTTTATGCAGGAAGATTAAACACGACGACGTTTTGGAGGACGGCAGCCATTGTGAGGTACAGGCGTTACATCTTTAATTGCAGTAACTTCCAAACCTGCTGCTTGAAGCGCACGAATAGCAGCTTCACGGCCTGAACCAGGACCTTTTACTGTTACTTCAAGAGTTTTCATACCATGTTCGATTGATGCTTTAGCAGCTGTTTCAGCAGCCATTTGAGCAGCAAACGGAGTGGATTTACGTGATCCTCTGAAACCAAGGGAACCTGCACTTGACCAAGATAGAGCGTTACCGTGAACGTCTGTAATAGTGACAATTGTGTTGTTGAACGTTGAGCGGATGTGAGCAATACCAGATTCGATATTCTTTTTCACACGACGCTTACGAGTTTGTTGTTTACGAGCCATGTCTTAAATCTGCCTCCTTTACCAATTATTTTTTCTTGTTCGCTACAGTTTTACGCGGGCCTTTACGAGTACGCGCGTTATTTTTCGTGTTCTGTCCACGTACTGGAAGTCCACGGCGATGACGGATACCACGGAATGAACCGATTTCCATCAAACGTTTAATGTTAAGAGATACTTCACGACGAAGGTCACCCTCTACTTTCAAGCGGTCAACGATTTCACGGATTTTGTTTAATTCATCTTCCGTTAAATCGCGTACACGAGTGTCTTGAGAAACGCCTGCTTCTTCAAGAATTTGTTCAGCAGTTGGTCTGCCAATTCCAAAAATATAAGTTAACGAGATAACTACACGCTTTTCGCGTGGAATATCAACACCTGCTACACGTGCCATAAAATGTGCACCTCCCTTTAATATTAGCCTTGTTTTTGTTTATGCTTAGGGTTTTCACAAATAACCATAACTTTGCCGCGTCTGCGAATGACTTTGCATTTCTCACAGATTGGCTTAACTGATGGTCTTACTTTCATTTCTCCAACCTCCTTCATAGTCCGGAGCGCCATATATGTTATTTGTAACGGTACGTGATCCGTCCGCGTGTTAAGTCATACGGTGAAAGTTCTACTGTTACTTTATCACCAGGCAAGATACGGATAAAGTGCATACGGATTTTGCCTGAAACATGCGCTAAAATAGTATGCCCATTTTCCAATTCTACCTTAAACATGGCGTTTGGCAAAGTTTCAGTGACTTTACCTTCAATTTCAATTACATCGTCTTTCGCCATTTAGTTCGTCTCCCTTCACTTTTCATCCCGTCTGGCGGATGCCTAGACTTTCGTCAAAATGTCGAAGCCCGTTTCGGTTATCGCAATTGTATGTTCAAAATGAGCACACATTTTTCCATCCTGTGTAACGACAGTCCAATTATCCTCAAGTGTTTTTACGTAACGACGACCGGCATTGACCATCGGTTCGATCGCGAGCACCATACCGGGTTTTAGTACCGGTCCTTTTCCCGGCGGACCGTAATGAGGAATTTGTGGTGCCTCATGGAGGTTCTGCCCGACACCATGCCCAACATACTCACGAACGATTGAAAAGCCATTCGATTCCACATACGTTTGAATCGCATGGGAGATGGTTGAAAGACGTTCATCCGGTTTCGCTTCATTGAGTCCGATGTAAAGCGATTCCTCTGTTACGTCGAGAAGCTTCTCCGTCTCAGGTGCAATCCGGCCGACAGCGTATGTCCAGGCCGAGTCGCCATGATACCCTTTATAATAAGCGCCGATATCAATGCTGATAATGTCGCCTTCTTTTAATGTGCGGCTGCCGGGAATCCCGTGCACAAGCTCTTCATTAACCGAAGCGCAAATGCTGCCGGGAAAACCATTATACCCTTTAAAAGAAGGTGCTGCCTCCATGCTTCGAATGAACGTTTCCGCAACAGCATCCAGCTCCATCGTACTTATCCCGGGAGAGATATGGTTTTGCAGTTCCTGATGTGTAAGCGCGACAATACGCCCCGCTTCTTTCATAATCTCCAGTTCACGAGGGGTTTTACAAATGATCATTAGTTACGAAGACCTTTCAGGAGTGCTTCAATGTCTTCAAAAACAATATTGATGTCCTTCTGGCCGTTAATGTTTTTCAAATAACCTTTTTCGCGATAGAAAGCAAGCAATGGTGCTGTTTGTTTTACATTCACGTCAAGGCGGTTTTGAACCGTTTCCGCATTATCATCTGCACGTTGATATAATTCTCCGCCGCAACGGTCGCATTTATCTTCCTGAGATGGCGGATTGAATTCCAGATGATATGTTGCACCACAGCTTTTGCAAATGCGGCGGCCTGTTAAGCGGCCCATCAAAATGTTTTGGTCAACCTCAACATTAATGACGTAATCAATTTTACGGTTAAGGCCGGCAAGAATATCTTCGAGCGCTTCTGCCTGCGCTACTGTACGTGGGAAGCCGTCTAAAAGAAAGCCTTCTGCACAGTCCGCTTTTGCAAGACGTTCGTTGACAATGCCAATCGTCACTTCATCCGGAACGAGTTCACCTTTGTCCATAAATGATTTTGCTTTTAAGCCAAGCTCTGTTTCATCCTTCATTGCAGCACGGAACATGTCCCCTGTTGAAATGTGCGGCACGCCGTACTTTTCAACAATTTTCTCTGCCTGAGTCCCTTTACCGGCACCAGGCAATCCCATTAACACGAGATTCATCGATATACCCCCTCAGTCTGATTGAGTGAAGTGAATCACACTTCTCACCTTGCTTACTTCATAAAGCCTTTATAATGACGCTTTACAAGTTGTGCTTCAAGCTGCTTCATTGTTTCAAGTGCCACACCGACGACGATCAAAAGACTAGTACCGCCGATTTGTGCCGCTGGTGGAAGACCCGCGAATTGAATGAAGAAAACAGGCAGCACAGCAACGGCTGAAAGGAAAATTGCACCGACAAAAGTCAGACGGTAAAGCACGTTTGTCAAATAATCCTGTGTGTTCTTCCCGGGGCGAATGCCCGGAATATATCCACCCTGTTTTTTCAAGTTATCAGCAACTTGTTCAGGGTTTACTTGAATGAAAGCATAGAAATAGGTAAACGCAACAATCAATGCAACGTAGATCGCCATGCCGACCGGTTTCGTATAGTCAAAGATATTCTGAATGGTTGTCGTCACATCATTTGAACCAAAAAACGAACCAATAGTCTGCGGTGTGATCAAGAACGAGATCGCAAAGATAACCGGAATAACACCCGCTGCGTTTACTTTCAATGGAAGATGAGTCGACTGGCCGCCAACCGGTGCCATGCCGCCACCTGCCCCAACACGTTTCGCGTATTGAATCGGGATTTTCCGCAGCGCCTGCTGGAAGAAAATAACCCCAACGACAATCGCCAGTACCGCAAGTAAAATCAAAAGAAGAACAACAATACGCAGGAAGAGCTGATCGCCCGCCCCTTCAATTTGCTGTGCGTAAATTTGGTTTACTGCTCCTGGAATGGCCGCCACAATTCCGGCGAAAATGATAATCGAAATTCCGTTGCCGACTCCTTTTGCTGTGATTTGTTCACCAAGCCACATAAGAAAAGCAGTACCCGCGGTCAACACTAATGCAATAAGCATATAGCCGCCAACGCTGCTGTTTTCGACAAGTAATCCGCCATATAAACGGTTAAATCCATATGACATTCCAAAACCTTGAATGAGGCCGAGCACGATTGTGAAATAGCGGGTAAACTGAGTCAGTTTGCGCCGTCCAACGTCACCTTGCTTCGACCATTCAGTAAATTTAGGAACAACATCCATTTGCAAAAGCTGCACGATAATGGACGCTGTAATGTAAGGCATAATCCCCATCGCGAGAATCGAGAAGTTTTGAAGCGCTCCTCCGCCGAACGTATTAAGGAATCCAATCAGTCCAGCCTGCTCCTGCATGCGGAGAACATCCGCATTAACATAAGGAACAGGAATGAATGTGCCGATCCGGAACACGATTAACATAAGGAGGGTGAATATAATTTTGTTTCTTATATCACCCACACGCATAAAATTGGAGATTGTGCGAAACATTAGATCACCTCAATCTTACCGCCAGCCGCTTCAATTGCTTCTTTCGCAGCAGCAGAGAATTTGTGCGCTTTAACAGAAAGCTTTTTCTCTACGTTGCCGTTCGCAAGAATTTTAATTCCTGCTTTTTCGCTTTTCACGATGCCGCTTTCGATAAGAAGTTCAGGTGTAACTTCTGTTCCTTCTTCGAAACGATTCAATGTATCGATGTTTACAACTGCATATTCTTTACGGTTTACGTTTGTAAAGCCGCGTTTTGGAAGACGACGGAATAAAGGAGTTTGTCCACCCTCAAATCCAAGACGGACACCACCGCCTGAACGTGATTTCTGACCTTTAGTACCTCTACCAGCAGTTTTACCGTTACCTGAACCTGTACCGCGTCCAACACGGTTGCGTTCTTTGCGGGAACCTGCAGCTGGTTTCAATTCATGAAGTTTCATGCTCTTGCACCTCCTTATTCTATAAAATAAAATTATTTTTCTGTAACAGTCACAAGATGAGACACTTTTTTAATCATACCGCGAATTGCCGTGTTGTCATTTTGCTCAACCGTTTGATGCATTTTGCGGAGACCTAGTGCCTTAACAGTCTCGCGTTGATCTTGTGTACGACCGATCAAGCTGCGAGTGAGGGTAATTTTTAATTTCTCAGCCATTATGATTCCCCCCTTATCCTAACAGTTCTTCTACAGATTTGCCGCGAAGTTTTGCAACTTGCTCAGCTGTTTTTAGCTCTCTCAAGCCTTCAATTGTAGCACGAACCATGTTGATCGGTGTGTTTGAACCGAGTGATTTGGAGAGAATGTCACCAACACCAGCAAGTTCAAGTACCGCACGGACAGGTCCGCCCGCGATAACTCCTGTACCTTCAGAAGCAGGTTTCAATAGGACTGAACCCGCACCAAAGTGTCCGATTACTTGGTGTGGCAATGTTGTGCCAACCATCGGTACGAATACAAGGTTTTTCTTCGCATCATCAATTGCTTTACGGATTGCGTCTGGAACTTCTTGTGCTTTACCAGTTCCAAAACCGACATTACCATTTTTATCGCCAACGACAACGAGTGCAGTAAAGCGGAAACGACGTCCACCTTTTACAACTTTCGCAACACGGTTGATCGTTACTACACGTTCTTCAAGTTCGAGTTTGTTTGGATCAATGCGACGCATTAAATGTGTCCCTCCTTTTATTAGAATTCTAGGCCATTTTCACGTGCTGCGTCAGCCAAAGCTTTAACGCGGCCATGATAAAGGTAGCCCCCACGGTCGAATACAACAGAAGCTACACCTTTTTCAGTTGCGCGTTTAGCGAGTAATTCGCCAACTTTCGCAGCAGCTTCCAGGTTGCTTGTTGATTCAAGACCGAAATCTTTTTCAATAGTTGAAGCACTTGCAAGTGTAACACCATTTGCATCATCAATCAATTGAGCGTAAAGGTGCTTGTTTGAACGGAATACGTTCAAGCGAGGACGCGCAGCTGTACCGGCGATTTTCGCACGTACACGGGCGTGGCGTCTTTTACGCGTTTTATTCTTATCAGCTTTTGTGATCATCCCGAGGTCACTCCTTTCTGATGCCTAAGCGGCATTATTTACCTGTTTTACCTTCTTTGCGGCGAACTTGCTCGCCTTCATAACGAATACCTTTACCTTTGTACGGCTCAGGAGGACGAACTTGGCGGATGTTGGCAGCGATCGCTCCAACGCGCTCTTTGTCGATCCCTTTAATGTTGATTTTTGTATTTGCAGGAACATCGATTTCAATGCCATTTTCTGCTTCGAATTCAACTGGGTGTGAAAAACCTACACTCAATACAAGTTTTGTTCCTTGTTTTTGTGCACGGTAACCGACACCAACCAACTCAAGGTTACGTTCAAATCCTTTTGATACGCCTTCTACCATATTGGCAAGAAGCGCACGAGTTGTTCCGTGGATTGTACGGTGTTCTTTTGAATCTGAAGGACGAACGACTGTTACATTGCTGCCTTCAATTTCAATTGATAAATCTTTATTAAACTGACGAGTCAATTCTCCCTTAGGACCTTTGACAGTCACTTCATTATTATTGTTTGTAATCGTAACGCCTTCTGGAAGCTCGATTACTTTTTTACCTACGCGTGACATAGTTTCGCACCTCCATTCTTTAAAAGATTATTACCAAACGTACGCGAGTACTTCGCCGCCTACTTGCTTAGCGCGGGCTTCTTTATCAGTTACTACACCAGTGGATGTAGAAAGAATCGCAATACCAAGTCCGTTAAGAACACGTGGTACCTCATCAGCTTTCGCATATACGCGAAGACCTGGTTTAGAAATACGCTTCAAGCCTGTGATTACACGCTCATTGCCGCTATATTTCAAGAAAATACGGATAACACCTTGTTTGTCGTCTTCGATGAACTCAACGTCACGGACGAATCCTTCACGTTTCAAGATTTCAGCGATTTCACGTTTAATTTTGGAAGCAGGTACTTCCAGTTTTTCATGACGAACCATGTTCGCATTACGGATGCGAGTCAGCAAGTCAGCAATCGGATCTGTCATAACCATTTATAATTACCTCCTTCCGGAATCAGTGTATTACCAGCTGGCTTTTTTAACGCCAGGAATTTGACCTTTATAAGCTAGTTCACGGAAACAAATACGGCAAAGTTTAAATTTGCGTAATACAGAGTGTGGACGTCCGCAACGTTCGCAGCGTGTGTACTCTTGCACTTGAAACTTTTGTGTACGCTTTTGTTTCGCAATCATTGATTTTTTAGCCACGTTTTCGCCTCCCTTATATAGCGATTACTTTTGGAACGGCATTCCAATTTGTGTTAACAACTCACGAGCTTCTTCGTCCGTGTTGGCAGTAGTGACGATAACGATGTCCATGCCGCGTACTTTTGATACTTTATCGTAATCAATCTCAGGGAAGATTAGTTGTTCCTTCACACCAAGAGTGTAGTTGCCACGACCGTCAAACGCTTTTTTAGAAACGCCGCGGAAGTCACGTACACGTGGAAGTGAAATAGAAACAAGTTTATCAAGGAATTCGTACATGCGCTCGCCGCGAAGAGTTACTTTCGCACCGATTGGCATACCTTCACGAAGACGGAATCCTGCGATTGAATTTTTCGCTTTTGTAACCATTGGCTTTTGACCAGTGATTTGAGTAAGTTCTTCAACAGCTGTATCCAATACTTTAGCGTTTTGGACTGCTTCACCAACACCCATATTTACGACGATTTTTTCAACTTTAGGTACTTGCATTACTGACGTATAATTGAACTTGCTCACAAGAGCAGGTGTAATTTCTTTTTGATATTTTTCTTTAAGGCGGTTCACTTAGAATACCTCCCTTCTTGAACTTTTTATTTATCTAGAGTTTCACCGGATTTTTTTGCTACGCGGACTTTTTTGCCATCCACTTCTTTGTAACCTACACGAGTAGGTTCATTTGTTTTCGGATCCAACAGCATTACGTTGGATACGTGAATAGCTGCTTCCTGGCTTAGGATGCCGCCCTGCGGATTTAATTGTGAAGGTTTCGCATGTTTTTTCACGATGTTAACACCTTCAACAAGCACACGGTCTTTTTTAGGGAAAGCTGCAAGAATAACGCCTGTTTTGCCTTTATCTTTGCCTGTGATGACCATCACTTTATCGCCTTTTTTCACGTGCATGTTGCGCACCTCCTTGATGGGCCTTTTATTTATTCAGTTCAATTAGATTACTTCCGGAGCTAGGGAAACAATCTTCATGAAATTGCTGTCGCGAAGTTCGCGGGCAACCGGGCCGAAAATACGTGTGCCACGCGGGCTCTTATCGTCACGAATGATAACGCACGCGTTTTCGTCGAAGCGGATGTAGGAACCGTCATTACGGCTGACTCCACGCTTTGTACGAACGATAACCGCTTTTACCACTTCACCTTTTTTGACAACGCCACCTGGTGTTGCTTGTTTTACTGTACACACGATTACATCACCGACATTAGCTGTCTTACGACCGGAACCACCGAGGACTTTGATCGTTAATACTTCACGTGCACCAGAATTGTCAGCTACTTTTAAACGTGATTCTTGCTGGATCATTTAGGTTACCTCCTTTCGGACTTTAACATTTATCCGAACATAAATTAGATGATGACTGCTTTTTCCACTACTTCGAGAAGGCGGAAACGTTTTGTTGCAGAAAGCGGCCGTGTTTCCATGATGCGGACTACGTCACCGATTTTCGCTTCGTTGTTCTCATCATGAGCCTTAAACTTTTTAGTGTACTTTATGCGTTTGCCATAAAGCTTGTGTGTTTTATATGTTTCAATAAGAACCGTTACTGTTTTATCCATTTTGTCAGAAACAACACGGCCCGTGTAAACTTTGCGCTGATTGCGTTCGCTCATCGTGCAAACCTCCTTTCAATTATCGATTATCAATTTCCCGTTGACGAATCACGGTTTTCATGCGGGCGATCGCTTTACGTACTTCACGAATACGGGCAGTATTCTCAAGCTGTCCCGTCGCCAATTGAAAGCGAAGGTTGAAGAGTTCTTCTTTGAGCGACTTTACTTGTTGTTCAATTTCAGCAGTGGTAAGTTCACGGATTTCATTAGCTTTCATTTGATTCACCACCAATTTCTTCACGTTTTACGATCTTGCATTTAATAGGAAGCTTATGCGCTGCAAGGCGTAGTGCTTCACGTGCAACATCTTCAGGAACGCCGGCAATTTCAAACATGATCTTGCCTGGTTTCACGACCGCTACCCAGCCTTCAGGAGCACCTTTACCGGAACCCATCCGTACTTCAAGAGGTTTTTTCGTATATGGTTTGTGAGGGAAAATTTTAATCCAAACTTTACCGCCACGTTTCATGTAACGAGTCATCGCGACACGGGCAGATTCGATTTGACGATTTGTGATCCAAGAAGCTTCAACTGCTTGAAGACCATACTCACCAAATGCTATTTCTGTTCCGCCTTTCGCTTGACCGCGCATCTTGCCGCGGTGTACACGACGATATTTTACGCGTTTTGGCAACAACATATTATTTGCCTCCTTCCTGAGTTTGCTTCTTCGTTGGAAGAACCTCTCCACGGTAGATCCATACTTTTACGCCAAGCTTGCCGTATGTTGTATTTGCCTCAACATTTGCATAGTCGATGTCGGCGCGAAGAGTATGAAGTGGAACTGATCCTTCACTGTAATGTTCAGCACGGGCAATCTCAGCTCCGCCAAGACGTCCTGAAACTTGTGTTTTAATCCCTTTTGCACCAGAACGGATTGTCCGTTGGATAGCCTGCTTTTGAGCGCGGCGGAATGATACACGGTTTTCAAGCTGGCGAGCGATGTTTTCCGCTACTAGTTTTGCATCAAGGTCAGCACGTTTCACTTCAACGATGTTAATGTGAACACGTTTGCCTGTAATTTCATTTAAAGCTTTACGAAGTGCTTCTACTTCAGAACCGCCTTTACCAATAACCATACCAGGTTTAGCAGTATGAACAGTAACGTTAACACGGTTCGCAGCACGTTCAATTTCAACACGGGATAGAGAAGCATCTTTAAGGCGCTCTTCGATGTATCCGCGTACTTTCAAATCTTCATGAAGAAGATTTGCGTAGTCTTTTTCAGCGTACCATTTAGAATCCCAGTCGCGAATGATCCCGACGCGCAGTCCATGAGGATGTACTTTTTGACCCACGAATTATCCCTCCTTTTTTTCTGCCACGACGATTGTGATGTGGCTAGTGCGTTTGTTAATTGCGCTTGCACGTCCCATTGCACGTGGACGGAAACGTTTCAATGTTGGTCCTTCGTCTACAAAAGCTTGTGTAACAACAAGGTTGTTTACATCAAGATCATAGTTATGTTCTGCATTTGCGATAGCAGAGTTTAATAATTTTTCAATTACAGGAGATGACGTTTTTGGCGTGTGTTTCAAGATCGCCACTGCTTCTCCCACTTGCTTGCCTCGGATCAGGTCAATCACTAGACGCACCTTACGAGGAGCAATGCGGACTGTTCTTAAGACAGCTTTAGCTTCCATTGGGATATCCTCCTCTCAATTAACGTCTTGTTTTCTTATCGTCAGCAACGTGTCCTTTATACGTACGCGTTGGCGCGAATTCACCAAGTTTATGACCAACCATGTCTTCAGTAACGTATACAGGTACGTGTTTACGACCATCGTATACAGCGATTGTGTGTCCGATGAATGTCGGGAAAATCGTAGAACGGCGTGACCAAGTTTTAATAACTTGTTTTTTTTCAGTTTCATTCAGTTTTTCAACTTTATTGAATAAATGATCATCAACAAAAGGTCCTTTTTTCAAGCTGCGGCCCATTTGTGTACCTCCCTTCGTGATTGGTCTACGGTTCGCACTTGGAACCGTAGGTCAATTACGTTATTTTTTGCGACGACGAACGATAAATTTATCTGATTTGTTAACTTTTTTACGTGTTTTGTACCCAAGAGCTGGTTTGCCCCAAGGTGTAACAGGGCCTTTACGACCGATTGGCGCGCGTCCTTCACCACCACCGTGTGGATGGTCGTTCGGATTCATTACAGAACCACGAACAGTAGGGCGTTTGCCCAACCAGCGTGAACGTCCTGCTTTACCAATGTTAACAAGTTCATGCTGCTCATTACCAACTTGACCGATTGTAGCACGGCATGTTGAAAGAATCATGCGCACTTCACCTGAGTTCAAGCGAACGAGTACATATTTGCCTTCTTTACCAAGTACTTGAGCTGAAGTTCCTGCAGAACGAACTAACTGTCCGCCTTTGCCTGGTTTCAATTCAATGTTGTGAATCACTGTACCAACCGGAATATTAACAAGAGGAAGTGCGTTTCCTACTTTAATATCTGCTTCCGGTCCAGACACGATTTCTGTTCCAACTACGAGGTTTTTTGGTGCTAAGATATAGCGTTTTTCTCCATCAACGTAGTTCACGAGTGCAATGTTAGCGGAACGGTTCGGATCATATTCGATCGTAGCAACGCGTCCTGGAATGCCATCTTTATCACGTTTGAAGTCGATAATACGGTATTGACGCTTGTGACCGCCGCCTCTATGACGGACTGTGATTTTACCTTGGTTATTACGGCCGCCTTTCTTTTTCAACGGCTCAAGCAATGATTTCTCAGGTGTGCTTGTTGTAATTTCAGCATAATCCAAAGTCGTCATGTTACGACGACCATTTGTGGTCGGTTTGTACTTTTTAATCGCCATTTCGTGTCCCTCCTCTTCTATTTTATGCGTTTATTACGCTTCGAAAAGTTCGATTTCTTTGCTGTCTTGCGTCAATGTAACGATTGCTTTACGGCGTTTGTTTGTATAGCCGGCATGACGTCCCATACGCTTAAATTTACCTTTGTAGTTCATGACGTTCACGTTTTTAACTTTAACGCCGAAGATCGCTTCAACAGCAGTCTTGACTTGCGTTTTGTTCGCACGTACGTCCACTTCGAAAGTGTATTTTTTCTCAGCCATTACAGCCATAGATTGTTCAGTAATAACGGGGCGCTTAATCACATCGCGTGCATCCATTATGCAAGCACCTCCTCTACTTTTTCAACCGCCGCTTTAGTAATGATAAGTTTATCATGTCCAAGCAGGTCAAGGATGTTGATGCCAGATGCTTCAACCACTGTTACACCAGGGATGTTGCGCGCTGACAATGCAACGAATTCATTTACTGTATCTGTTACGATCAATGCTTTTGAGTCAACAGACAAGTTTTTCAACACTGCAGTGAATTCTTTTGTTTTTGGCGCGTCGAATGACAAAGCTTCCAACACAAGAATGTTTTGCTCTTGTACTTTTGATGACAAAGCAGATTTCAATGCAAGACGACGTACCTTTTTCGGCAATTTGTAGCTGTAGCTGCGTGGAGTCGGACCGAAGACCACACCACCGCCGCGCCATTGTGGAGAACGGATAGAACCTTGACGCGCACGTCCAGTTCCTTTTTGTTTCCAAGGCTTACGACCGCCGCCGCGAACTTCCGAACGATTTTTAACTTTGTGATTACCTTGACGCAAAGATGCGCGCTGCATAATCACTGCTTCAAATACGACGTGTTCATTTGGTTCGATTCCGAATACAGCGTCGTTTAGTTCGATATCGCCGACTTCAGAACCAGTTTGGTTTAATACTTTAACTTTAGCCATTTCTGTTTCCTCCTTTCTTGTAAAAGTTGATTAGTTTGCTTTAACCGCAGTTTTAACCTGGATCAAGGCTTTTTTGGATCCTGGAACGTTACCTTTAATAAGAAGAACGTTGCGCTCAGCGTCCACTTTTACGACTTGTAGGTTTTGTACTGTTACTTGCTCTCCACCCATACGGCCAGGGAGTAGTTTGTTTTTAAATACGCGGTTTGGCGCTACAGGTCCCATTGAACCTGGACGACGATGGTAGCGGGAACCATGGGACATAGGTCCGCGGCTTTGTCCGTGACGCTTAATAGCACCCTGGAAGCCTTTCCCTTTTGAAATCCCTGTTACGTCGACGATGTCGCCTTCTGCAAAAATATCAACTTTGACTTCTTGACCAATTTCAAGATCGATGTCGATGTTACGAAACTCACGAATGAAGCGCTTAGGTGCGATGCCTTCGCCTGCTTTTTTCACGTGTCCAAGTAACGGTTTGTTTGCAAGCTTTTCACGCTTGTCTTCAAAACCTAGTTGAACGCTTGAGTAGCCGTCGCTTTCGACTGATTTTTTCTGAAGTACAACGTTCGGCGCTGCTTCGATTACAGTTACTGGGATCAGTTCACCGTTTTCAGCAAACACTTGCGTCATACCGATTTTTCTTCCTAAGATTCCTTTGGTCATGAGTTACACCTCCTGATTTTTTATTAATGTATTTATTTATTAAAGTTTAATTTCGATGTCAACGCCTGACGGCAAGTCTAAACGCATCAATGAATCAACTGTTTTTGGAGTTGGGTTCACGATATCGATTAAACGTTTATGAGTACGCATTTCGAACTGTTCACGAGAATCCTTGTACTTATGAACCGCACGAAGAATCGTGTAGATAGATTTCTCAGTTGGAAGCGGGATCGGACCGGATACACTTGCACCAGAACGTTTTGCTGTCTCAACGATTTTCTCCGCTGATTGATCAAGAATACGATGATCATATGCTTTCAAACGAATACGAATTTTTTGTTTTGCCATTATTTTCCCTCCTTTATCGCCTATTTAGCTAATAGACATACTCCGCGAAAATTTTTCCCTGACGACACCGCCATGGCAAAGCGGCCGGGTGTGTCAGCAACCTTCCGCATCAACGCTGTCAAAAACCAACATTTATTATTATACATGCTTTCTCCTTTGAATGCAACACCATAAAGAAAGTTTTTTACAAACAAAAAACAGCCCGGCCGGAACCGGACTGTTTCGGGGTGAAAACTTATTTTTGGATTGATGCTACAACGCCAGCGCCTACTGTACGGCCGCCTTCACGGATTGAGAATTTAGTACCTTCTTCAATCGCGATTGGAGCAATCAATTCTACTGACATTTCTACGTTGTCACCAGGCATAACCATTTCTACGCCTTCAGGAAGGTTGCAGATACCCGTTACGTCAGTTGTACGGAAGTAGAACTGTGGACGGTAGTTTGTGAAGAATGGAGTGTGACGTCCACCCTCTTCTTTAGAAAGAACGTAAACTTCCGCTTTGAACGTTGTATGTGGCGTGATTGTGCTTGGTTTAGCCAATACTTGACCACGTTGGATATCTTCACGAGCTACACCGCGAAGAAGTGCGCCGATGTTGTCGCCAGCTTCAGCATAATCAAGAAGCTTACGGAACATTTCAACACCTGTTACCGTTGTTGTTTTTGGCTCTTCAGTGAAACCGATGATTTCGATTGTGTCACCAACTTTGATTTGTCCACGCTCAACGCGTCCAGTTGCCACTGTACCACGGCCAGTGATTGAGAAAACATCCTCAACAGGCATCATAAATGGCTTATCAGTATCGCGTGTTGGTGTTGGGATATACTCATCCACAGCAGCCATAAGCTCATGGATTTTTTCTTCCCATGCAGCATCGCCTTCAAGTGCTTTAAGAGCAGAACCTTTGATAACAGGAATGTCATCGCCAGGGAAGTCATAATCAGAAAGAAGATCGCGAACTTCCATTTCAACAAGTTCAAGAAGCTCTTCGTCATCAACCATATCACATTTGTTCATGAATACTACTAGGAACGGAACACCTACTTGACGTGAAAGAAGGATATGCTCACGTGTTTGTGGCATCGGGCCATCAGCAGCAGATACTACTAGGATACCGCCGTCCATTTGTGCTGCACCAGTGATCATGTTTTTAACATAGTCAGCATGTCCTGGACAGTCAACGTGTGCATAGTGACGAGTTTCAGTTTCGTACTCAACGTGTGCAGTTGAGATTGTGATACCACGCTCGCGCTCTTCTGGTGCACCGTCGATTTGATCGTATGCACGTGCTTCCGCACCACCAGTTTTTGCAAGAACAGTTGTGATTGCAGCTGTTAGAGTTGTTTTACCATGGTCAACGTGGCCAATTGTGCCAATGTTAACATGCGGCTTTGAACGGTCGAATTTTGCTTTTCCCATTAGGAAGTCCTCCTCAAAATAGTGAAATTAGTAGTAGTTTTTATGGTTCTCCTTCCGCAAAAAACTCTTTTGCGGAAAGAGGGAAAGCTTACAATAGTATTTATACTTGATTAGCTGGTATAAATCAATTATTCGCCTTTATTTTTTTTGATGATGTCTTCCATAACACTTTTCGGCACTTCTTCATAATGATCGAAGTGCATAGAATAGTTACCGCGTCCTTGCGTGTTAGAGCGCAAGTTAGTAGCGTAACCGAACATTTGTGAAAGTGGAACGAACGCTTTAACAACTTGTGCGTTGCCGCGTGCTTCCATACCTTCTACGCGTCCACGGCGTGATGTAATATCACCCATGATATCACCAAGATATTCGTCAGGAATAACAACTTCCACTTTCATAAGCGGCTCAAGAAGTACCGGGTTACATTTTGAAACTGCGTTTTTAAGCGCCATTGACGCAGCAATTTTAAATGCCATCTCAGATGAATCGACATCATGATAAGAACCGTCAAAAAGGCGGGCTTTAACATCGATCAATTGATAGCCGGCAAGAACACCATTTTTCATAGCATCTTGAAGACCTGCTTGAACTGCTGGAATGTATTCGCGTGGCACAGAACCACCGACGACGCCATTTATAAACTCAAAGCCTGCTCCTTCTTCGTTAGGAGAAAACTCGATCCAAACATGGCCAAACTGCCCGCGTCCACCGGATTGACGGGCAAATTTACCCTCAACCTGTGCACTTGCACGGAATGTTTCACGGTAAGCTACCTGTGGTGCTCCCACATTCGCTTCTACTTTAAACTCGCGGCGCATACGGTCGACGAGAATATCCAAGTGAAGTTCACCCATACCTGCGATAATAACTTCACCCGTTTCAGGATCAGTATGCGCATGGAATGTTGGATCTTCTTCTTGAAGTTTTTGAAGCGCATTTGTCATTTTATCTTGGTCAGCTTTTGTTTTCGGTTCAACAGAAAGATGAATAACCGGATCAGGGAAGACCATAGACTCAAGAATAACAAGATTTTTTTCTTCACAAAGTGTATCGCCTGTTGTTGTATCTTTCAAACCAACCGCAGCGGCAATATCGCCTGCGTAGACTTGTGAAATCTCTTCGCGGGAATTGGCATGCATTTGTAGAATACGTCCTACACGCTCGCGTTTTCCTTTAGTCGAGTTTTGCACGTATGAACCGGACTGAAGAACACCCGAATAAACGCGGAAGAATGTTAATTTACCGACATAAGGATCCGTCATAACTTTGAACGCAAGAGCCGAAAACGGCGCTTCGTCGCTTGCTGCACGTTCCACTTCTTCTTCGCTGTCTGGAAGCGTACCTTTAATTGCCGGTACATCCGTTGGAGCTGGAAGGTAGTCGATAACAGCATCCAACATAAGTTGAACACCTTTGTTTTTAAATGCAGAACCAACCATTACAGGGAAGAATTCTACGTTGATAACACCTTTACGAATCGCAGCTTTGATTTCATCATTCGTCAATTCTTCGCCGCCAAGGTATTTCTCCATTAGTTCTTCATCAAGTTCCGCTACAGCTTCAATTAGCTTCTCACGGTACTCATCTGCTTGATCTTTATAGTCTGCAGGAATGTCAACAACATCGATTTCAGTTCCGAGGTCATTGCCGTACACAGTTGCTTTCATTTCAATTAAGTCGATGATGCCTGAAAAATCGTCTTCAGCACCGATCGGCAATTGAATTGGGTGTGCATTCGCCATTAGACGGTCATGGATTGTGCCAACAGAGTAAAGGAAGTCAGCACCCAATTTGTCCATTTTGTTAACGAATACGACGCGGGGAACACCGTATGTTGTCGCTTGACGCCATACTGTTTCCGTTTGTGGCTCTACGCCTGATTGAGCATCAAGAACCGTTACAGCACCATCAAGCACGCGAAGTGAACGTTCAACTTCAACGGTGAAGTCTACGTGTCCTGGTGTATCGATGATGTTAACGCGATGGCCTTTCCAAGAAGCAGTTGTTGCAGCAGACGTGATTGTAATACCACGCTCCTGTTCCTGCTCCATCCAGTCCATTTGAGAAGCACCTTCATGCGTTTCACCAATTTTGTGAATGCGTCCTGTGTAATACAGGATACGCTCAGTCGTTGTTGTTTTACCAGCATCGATATGAGCCATGATTCCGATGTTACGAGTGTTATTTAAGGAGAACTCTCTTGTCATCTATGTCTTTCTCCTTCCTGAATGAGGTTGGGTTTAGTTTAAAGATTACCAGCGGTAGTGAGCAAATGCTTTGTTTGCTTCCGCCATTTTGTGTGTATCTTCGCGTTTTTTCACAGAAGCACCGCTGTTGTTTGCAGCATCCATAATTTCCGCTGCAAGGCGTTCTTCCATTGTTTTTTCACCGCGAAGACGCGCATAATTCACCAACCAGCGGAGACCGAGTGTTGTACGGCGTTCCGGGCGAACTTCAATTGGCACCTGGTAGTTAGCACCGCCGACACGGCGTGCTTTCACCTCTAGTACTGGCATGATGTTTTTCATTGCCTGGTCAAATACTTCCATTGGATCATTACCCGTACGTTCACGGATCGTTTCAAAAGCTGCGTAAAGAATTGCTTGGGATTTTCCTCTTTTACCGTCAACCATCATTTTGTTAATAAGACGAGAAACGAGTTTTGAGTTGTAAAGCGGATCAGGCAATACATCTCTTTTTGCTACTGGGCCTTTACGTGGCATATTTTTTCCTCCTTTCGGAAATTGAGTTTATAAGTTTTTTATGCTTTAGGAGCTTTAGGGCGTTTTGTACCGTATTTAGAACGGCCTTGGCGACGAGTTTCAACGCCGGCAGTATCAAGCGCACCACGAACGATGTGGTAACGTACTCCCGGTAAGTCTTTTACACGTCCGCCGCGAATCAAAACAACACTATGCTCTTGAAGGTTATGGCCAATACCTGGGATATAAGCTGTTACTTCAATACCGTTGCTCAAACGCACACGTGCATATTTACGAAGCGCTGAGTTTGGTTTCTTCGGCGTCATTGTACCAACACGTGTGCAAACACCGCGTTTCTGCGGAGAAAGTACATTCGTTTGGGCTTTCTTAAAGCTGTTGAATCCTTTATTAAGCGCCGGAGAATTCGATTTAGTGATCTTTGATTTACGAGGCTTACGTACTAACTGATTAATTGTAGGCATGTAAAGATCCTCCCTTCCTTTTTTTCTAAGCCCACACTTCCAGGTGGGTCATTTTTGGGCAAAAACAAAGTTCTTGCAGAAAACCTGCAAAAACGTCCTTTGCGAATAGTGGCAATGATTGTTTTGTTCCTATATCCAGACATAAGGTAAGGTCGTATAGGAGCACCTTGATCATAGTAACATTTTCGTTTTTTAGTGTCAACTGTTCTTTTCAAAAAAATTTTATCGGCGCCCTTGCGATCAAGGCGCCGATAAAAGATTATTCGGCTGTAACAGGTGCTTCCTGCTTCAAATTCGCTTCAGATTGGCGATAACGCTGCATGCCGGTACCCGCTGGAACGAGTTTTCCGATAATGACGTTTTCTTTCAAACCGAGCAATTCGTCACGTTTTCCTTTGATTGCAGCATCCGTCAGAACACGAGTTGTTTCCTGGAAGGATGCAGCAGACAAGAAAGAATCCGTTTCAAGCGATGCTTTTGTAATACCGAGAAGAATCGGACGCCCCGTTGCCGGGATTCCGCCTTCAAGAAGGGCTTTTTCGTTTGCGTCACGGAACTGATGAATTTCAAGCAGGCTGCCTGGAAGAACATCAGTGTCTCCCGCTTCAAGTACGCGCACTTTGCGAAGCATCTGGCGGACCATTACTTCGACGTGCTTATCGCCGATTTCTACCCCTTGCATACGGTATACTTTTTGCACTTCGCGCAATAAATATTCCTGTACAGAGGCCACGTCTTTGATTTTCAAATATTCTTTCGGATCAATCGAACCTTCTGTTAATACTTGACCCCGTTCAATTTGATCACCAACCGCTACTTTCAAGCGAGCCGTGTATGGAGCTGTGTAAGAACGTGTTTCCACGTCTCCTTGAATCGTAATTTCCTGCTGACGGTCGCGGCCTTCTGTAATCGACGTAATCGTGCCGTTGATTTCCGAGATAATTGCCTGACCTTTCGGGTTACGCGCTTCGAAAATTTCCTGAATACGCGGAAGACCCTGTGTAATATCGTCTCCAGCTACGCCGCCTGTATGGAACGTACGCATTGTAAGCTGTGTTCCTGGTTCCCCGATCGACTGGGCAGCGATAATACCAACTGCTTCACCGACTTCCACTTCCTGGCCGGTTGCCAAGTTGCGTCCATAGCATTTTTTACATACGCCGTGGCGCGTATTACATGTAAAGGCAGAGCGGATCCAAACTGTTTCCACGCCCGCTTCTACAATGATTTTCGCCAAGTCTTCATCAATTTGTTCGTTTTCACGGAGAATCACTTCACCTGTTTCAGGATGTTTGATTGCTTTGCGTGAATAACGGCCGACAAGACGTTCTTCGAGCGCTTCAATAATTTCAGTGCCGTCTTTAATCGAGCCGATTTCCAGGCCGCGGTCTGTTCCACAATCATCTTCGCGGACGATGACATCTTGCGCTACGTCAACAAGACGACGTGTTAAGTAACCAGAATCGGCTGTTTTCAGAGCCGTATCGGCAAGACCTTTACGCGCACCGTGTGTTGAAATAAAGTACTCGAGTACCGTCAGACCTTCACGGAACGATGACTTGATCGGAAGTTCGATAATACGCCCAGCCGGGTTGGCCATGAGTCCGCGCATACCGGCAAGCTGTGTAAAGTTGGAAGCATTACCACGGGCTCCTGAATCACTCATCATAAAGATTGGGTTGCGTTTATCAAGAGACGCCATCAATTTACCTTGAATAACATCTTTCGCCGCACTCCAAACAGAAATGACACGGTCGTAGCGTTCTTCTTCGGTAATTAAACCGCGGCGGAACTGCTTCATAACATTGTCCACTTTTGCTTGTGCTTCTTTTAGGATTCCTTCTTTTTCACTTAAAACGACGATGTCCGCAACCCCTACTGTAATACCCGCTTTTGTCGAGTGTCTAAAGCCAAGGTCTTTCATACGGTCAAGCATTTTAGATGTTTCAGTAATCTTAAAGCGTTTAAACACTTCCGCGATAATGTTACCGAGAATTTTCTTTTTAAACGGCTCGATAACTTCCTGCTTAGCAATATGCTCAGGCACGTTCACACCCGCATCAACAAAATATTTCTCTGGCGTTTTCACTTCAAGGTTGCTGCTTGTCGGTTCGTTGATGTACGGGAATGTATCCGGCAAAATTTCATTAAAGATCAATTTGCCAACCGTTGTGATAAGAAGCTGCTTATTTTGTTTTTCTGTGAATGTTTGGTTTTCAAGGGATGATGCCGCCACTGCTACACGTGTGTGTAAGTGAACATATCCGTTTTGATAAGCCAAAATCGCCTCATTTGTATCTTTAAAGATAGCCCCTTCTCCTATTGAATCTTCACGCTCAAGCGTTAAGTAATAGTTTCCAAGAACCATATCCTGTGACGGTGTAACAACTGGCTTTCCGTCTTTCGGATTCAAAATGTTTTGTGCAGCCAGCATCAGCATGCGGGCTTCCGCTTGCGCTTCAGCAGAAAGCGGCACGTGAACGGCCATTTGGTCACCATCAAAGTCCGCATTGTATGCTGTACATACGAGCGGGTGAAGACGAATTGCGCGTCCTTCAACCAATGTTGGTTCAAATGCCTGGATACCGAGACGGTGAAGCGTCGGTGCCCGGTTCAATAAAACAGGATGCTCACGGATGACTTCTTCAAGTACATCCCATACATCGGACTGCACGCGCTCAATTTTACGCTTTGCACTTTTAATGTTGTGTGCAAGACCACGTTCAACGAGTTCTTTCATCACGAACGGCTTAAAAAGCTCAAGCGCCATTTCTTTTGGAAGACCGCATTGATACATTTTTAAGTTTGGACCGACGACGATTACAGAACGACCAGAATAATCGACCCGTTTTCCGAGCAAGTTTTGACGGAAACGGCCTTGTTTTCCTTTCAGCATATGCGAAAGTGATTTCAATGGACGGTTACCCGGACCTGTAACAGGGCGGCCGCGACGTCCGTTATCAATCAATGCATCAACGGCTTCTTGCAGCATCCGTTTTTCATTTTGAACGATAATGCTTGGGGCACCAAGGTCTAAAAGACGTTTTAAACGGTTGTTCCGGTTAATCACACGGCGATACAAATCATTCAAATCAGATGTTGCAAAACGACCGCCGTCCAGCTGTACCATCGGGCGAAGTTCTGGCGGAATGACCGGCAGCACATCTAAAACCATCCAGTCCGGATGGTTGCCCGAATGACGGAATGCTTCGATCACTTCAAGACGTTTAATCGCACGTGTCCGACGCTGTCCCTGTGCTGATTTTAATTCTTCTTTTAGCTGTTCTGTTTCTTTATCAAGGTCAATATCTTGGAGAAGCTTTTTGATCGCTTCTGCTCCCATAGCCGCCTGGAATTTATTACCGTATTTATCGCGGTACGTGCGGAATTCTTTTTCAGAAAGAAGCTGCTTCTTCTCAAGTGCTGTATCACCTGACTCCGTAACCACGTATGAAGCGAAATAAATGATTTCTTCTAAAGCACGCGGAGACATGTCCAAAACGAGACCCATGCGGCTTGGGATTCCTTTGAAATACCAAATATGCGAAACTGGTGCTGCCAGCTCAATGTGGCCCATACGTTCACGGCGTACTTTCGCTTTTGTTACTTCAACGCCACAGCGGTCACAGACGACACCTTTATAGCGGACACGTTTATATTTGCCACAATGGCACTCCCAATCTTTCGTAGGGCCAAAAATCCGTTCGCAGAACAAGCCGTCTTTTTCTGGCTTGAGTGTACGGTAATTAATTGTTTCAGGTTTTTTGACTTCTCCATAAGACCAAGAACGAATCTTATCAGGTGAAGCAAGACCAATCTTCATATACTCAAAATTATTGACATCCAGCAAGGGGCCTACCTCCCTTTTCTTTTTACCGATTTCCTTGAAAGCGCCCAAAAAGCGCTAAGAGCGCTTTTTGGACGAAATGCTATTTGTAAATATGGTTCAGTCTTTTGATCCGATTGGTTCTATTCCAGCGGCTTCAGGAGCGATGTTTAATGTATCGGCCTGCTGCACATCCTCTTCGTCTTCAAGATCACGCAATTCAATTTCCTTATCGTCGCCTGACATCATTTTCACGTCAAGACCAAGGCTTTGAAGCTCTTTAATCAATACTTTGAATGATTCAGGGACACCTGGTTCTGGAACATTTTCACCTTTAACGATTGCTTCGTATGTTTTTACACGACCGACAATGTCATCGGATTTAACAGTTAAGATTTCCTGCAGCGTATAAGCAGCACCGTATGCTTCAAGTGCCCATACTTCCATCTCACCGAAACGCTGTCCGCCAAACTGAGCTTTACCGCCAAGTGGCTGCTGCGTAACGAGTGAGTATGGACCTGTAGAACGCGCGTGAAGTTTATCATCAACCATATGCGCAAGTTTGATCATGTACATGATTCCAACAGATACGCGGTTGTCGAATGGCTCGCCGCTGCGGCCATCATACAAGACAGTTTTCGCATCACGGCTCATGCCGGCTTCTTCAATTGTTTCCCACACATCATCCTCGGATGCACCATCAAATACCGGTGATGCAACGTGAATGCCAAGATAGCGTGCAGCCATACCTAAGTGAAGCTCAAGCACCTGTCCGATGTTCATACGGGATGGTACGCCAAGTGGGTTAAGCATAATATCAACCGGTGTGCCATCTGGCAGGAACGGCATGTCTTCCTCTGGCAAAATACGGGAGATTACCCCTTTATTACCATGACGACCAGCCATTTTATCCCCTTCAGAAATCTTCCGCTTCTGAACAATGTAAACACGTACGAGCTGATTCACACCCGGCGGCAGTTCGTCTCCATCTTCACGGTTGAAGACTTTTACATCAAGGACAATTCCGGTTCCGCCGTGAGGAACACGTAATGACGTATCACGAACTTCGCGTGCTTTTTCACCGAAGATCGCATGAAGCAGACGTTCTTCTGCTGTTAGTTCTGTTACACCTTTAGGCGTTACTTTCCCTACAAGCAAATCACCGTCTTTTACTTCAGCACCGACACGAATAATCCCACGATCATCAAGATTGCGAAGTGCATCTTCACCGACGTTTGGAATATCACGCGTAATTTCTTCCGGTCCGAGCTTTGTATCACGTGATTCTGACTCGTATTCTTCAATATGAATCGATGTATACACGTCATCTTTCACAAGACGCTCACTCATAATAATTGCATCTTCATAGTTGTAGCCGTCCCATGTCATGAACCCAACAAGGACGTTACGGCCAAGGGCAAGTTCGCCGAGCTCCATTGACGGGCCATCTGCTAAAATCTCGCCTTTTGTCACACGGTTGCCCACTGCAACGATTGGACGCTGGTTATAGCACGTTCCTTGGTTAGAACGAATAAACTTTTGCAATTTATATTTATCAAGGTCGCCTTTTACTTCCTGTCCATCTACTTCTTGAATACGGCGGACAAAAATTTGGCGGGCTTCTACTCGTTCAACAATTCCTTCGTGTTTGCAAATAACAGCAGCCCCAGAGTCCTTTGCAGATACATATTCCATACCTGTTCCGACAATTGGCGCTTCCGGCTGCATTAACGGCACAGCCTGACGCTGCATGTTCGCTCCCATGAGGGCACGGTTGGAGTCATCGTTTTCTAAGAATGGGATACATGCTGTCGCAGCCGATACAACCTGTTTCGGCGATACGTCCATATAATCCACACGCTCACGTTTAACCACGGTATTTTCACCACGGAAACGGGCAACGACTTCTTCTTCCGCAAATGATCCGTCATCGTTCAGGGGTACATTCGCCTGTGCGACAACGTAGTTATCTTCTTCATCGGCTGTCAAATAATCGATGCGCGTCGTTACACAGCCTGTATCCGGATCGACACGGCGATACGGTGTTTCAATAAAGCCGAAACGGTTTACTTTCGCAAACGATGACAAGGAGTTGATCAGCCCGATGTTTGGTCCCTCAGGAGTTTCAATCGGACACATACGGCCATAGTGGGAGTAATGAACGTCACGCACTTCAAAGCCCGCGCGCTCACGTGTTAAACCACCCGGTCCGAGTGCGGACAGACGGCGTTTATGCGTTAATTCGCCAAGCGGATTCGTCTGATCCATAAACTGCGAAAGCTGAGAGCTTCCAAAGAACTCTTTAATTGATGCAATCACCGGACGGATGTTAATAAGCTGCTGCGGTGTGATCGTTTGCGTGTCTTGAATCGACATACGCTCGCGAACAACCCGTTCCATACGAGACAACCCAATACGGAATTGGTTTTGCAAAAGTTCTCCAACTGAACGAAGACGACGGTTGCCGAGATGATCAATATCGTCTGTGTCGCCTACCCCGTAAAGAAGATTGAAGAAATAGCCTATTGACGCGATAATATCTGCCGGTGTGATGTTCTTCACGTTCATTTCTGGGAAGCCGTTGCCGATAAGATTAATTACCTGCTCTTCTTCGCTGTTTGGTGCGTATACTTTAATCGTTTGAACGGTCATGTCATCTTCAATCACGCCGCCTGTTTGACGGTATGATTTAAATGAAGCACCCTTTTCAAGATGCGGAATGACTTTATCGAGTGTGCGGCGGTCTAGCACCGTACCTGCTTCTGCAATAATTTCACCTGTTTCCGGATCTGCCAGCGGTTCAGCCAGACGCTGTCCGAATAAACGATTTTTCGTGTGAAGCTTTTTGTTCATTTTATAACGGCCTACACTGGCAAGATCGTACCGTTTCGGGTCAAAGAAACGGGAAACCAAAAGACTTTTCGCGTTGTCAACTGTCGGCGGTTCACCCGGGCGAAGACGCTCATAAATTTCAATCAGCGCTTTTTCCGTTGTTTCTGTATTATCTTTTTCAAGCGTATTGCGCAAATATTCGTTATCACCAAGCAAGTCGATGATTTCTTGATCAGTGCCAAACCCGAGCGCACGCAATAAAACCGTAATCGGTAATTTACGCGTCCGGTCGATACGGACATATACGATATCTTTGGCATCTGTTTCGTATTCGAGCCACGCACCACGGTTTGGAATAACAGTCGCAGTGAAGCCGCGCTTTCCATTTTTGTCCAATTTTCCGTTGTAATACACACTTGGAGAACGAACGAGCTGAGAAACGATAACGCGCTCTGCACCGTTAATAATGAATGTTCCTGTTTCAGTCATAAGCGGGAAATCACCCATGAAAACTTCTTGATCTTTCACTTCGCCCGTTTCTTTGTTTAAAAGACGGACTTTCACACGGAGCGGCGCAGAGTATGTAACATCACGCTCTTTCGACTCATCCACGGGATATTTTGGTTCTGCCAAACTGTAATCAATAAATTCCAGTGCCAGATTACCTGTGAAATCTTCAATCGGAGAAATGTCCTGGAACATTTCACGCAGACCCTCATCAAGAAACCATTGATAGGAGGCTGTTTGAATTTCAATCAAATTCGGTAACTCTAATACTTCACTAATGCGCGCATAGCTTCTGCGCTGGCGGTGTCGTCCATACTGAACTAGTTGACCTGTCAACTGATTCACCCCTCAAATCAAGCGTTATTATTGCCTATAATTTATCTTTAAGCGGAGTATTTTCATACTCAACAAGACAAAAAGAAAAAGGTTTTGTCAAAGAAAACCTTATTTTTATCACGATTGGCCCTATTTTGTTGTCATTGTTCCCATTTCGGCAAAAAAATATTCTCATTGACAAACGGGCACAAATATTATATTGGCATTTTACAATAATAGCATACGGTTTTTTTAGGGTCAATTATTTTTTCGCACGCAAAATAAAATAGCCTTTAGCTTTCGCTGCAACTTCACATGAACCGGCCAGCCGTTCGATTTCTTTTATGACAGATGGCGCTCCCTGTTTTTTCTGAATAACAACCCATAGTTCGCCGCCTTCTGAAAGTTTTGCAAAGCCGGTTTGTACTATATCAAAAACAACTTGCTTGCCCGCGCGGATCGGCGGGTTTGTCAGCACTGCCGCAAAACCTTCTTCCGACACATTTTGCAGACGATCACTTTCGTAAATGAGCACATTGTCAACATTATTTCGCTTTGCATTTTCACGCGCCAGCGTCAGTGCCCTGTCATTCACATCAATCATATGAATGATTCGATCCGGCTGTTCGGATGCGATCGAAAGACCGATTGGACCATAACCGCAGCCAGCATCCAATATTGGTCCATCTACTTCCGGCCATTCAAATGTTTCAATAAGCAGCCTTGAACCAAAGTCCACTTCTGATTTCGAGAAAACACCGGCATCTGTTTCAAATGTATATGATTTGCCACGCAATGCAAATGTGAAGTGCTGCGGACGATGCTCGCTGTTAGGGTTTTTGGAAAAATAATGGTCTCCCACGATCTATTTCCCCTTTCAATAAACAAAAGCCCGCTGCAAAACCAGCGGACTTTTGTGTCATTGTATCAAAGAATTACTTCACTTCTACAGAAGCGCCAACTTCTTCAAGTTTCGCTTTCAGCTCTTCAGCTTCTTCTTTCGCGATACCTTCTTTAAGCGCTTTTGGTGTGTTGTCAACTAGCTCTTTCGCTTCTTTCAAGCCAAGGCCTGTGATTTCGCGAACTGCTTTGATAACTTTGATTTTTTGGTCGCCTGCTCCATTAAGGATAAGGTCGAATTCAGTTTGTTCTGCTGCTGCTTCGCCGCCGCCAGCACCTGCTGCTGCAACTGGTGCTGCTGCTGTTACGCCGAATTCTTCTTCGATTGCTTTTACAAGGTCGTTCAATTCAAGAACGGACATTTCTTTGATTGCTTCAATGATTTGCTCTTTAGACATTTTGTGTTTCCTCCTTAGTGTGTTTTAAAAATGTTTTTTTATTCGTTAAACCGCTACGCGGCTTGTCTTACTATTACGCGCCTTGTTCTTCTTTTTGGTCGGCCACTGCTTTCGCTGCAAGAGCGAAGTTGCGGATTGGCGCTTGAAGAACGCTGAGTACCATCGAAAGAAGTCCTTCGCGTGATGGAAGTTCTGCAAGTGCTTTAACTTCCTCAACAGATACGAAGTTGCCTTCAAGAACACCCGCTTTGATTTCAAGCGCTTCGTTTTTCTTCGCGAATTCATTCAAGATCTTCGCTGGAGCGACAACATCCTCAGCACCGAACGCGATTGCGTTTGGACCTGTAAGGAACTCTTGAAGTCCTTCAATGCCTGCCTGCTCAGCTGCACGGCGAGTCATTGTATTTTTGTATACTTTGAACTCAACGCCTGCTTCACGAAGCTGCTTACGAAGTTCCGTTACTTGTGCCACGGAAAGTCCGCGGTAGTCAACGATAACTGTCGATGGGCTGTTTTTTAGTTTGTCGGCGATTTCACCAACAAGTGCTTGCTTTTTCTCGATAACGCTGCTCATCTGCTACACCTCCTGTAGAATTTGTACGAGCGGAACTCGCTCATCATTTAATACCGTTAAAGGATCGAGGGTTAACTATGCCGCGTCCTGCAGCGGCCCCCCAGGAAACATAAAAGCCTCCATATCCCGAAAGACATGGAGGCAAGAAAAGCGGACGAAACGCCGCGCAATCTATTTCGCAAGTCCTCGGCAGGATGATTAAGCGTGAGCCCCTGCTGTCTACGGTACAAATGTACATATGTGGTTAATAAGTTGTTCAAGAGCTTAAAAACTCTTGTTACTCACCTTCGTAAGCTCAACGAATTTTACTTTAACAGAAAATCTTTATGTTGTCAACTTAGTTTTTAACTGTTACGAAAGATGAAGCATCTACTTTTACGCCAGGACCCATTGTTGACGTAATAGCAATGTTTTTCATGTAAATGCCTTTTGCTGCAGAAGGCTTTACTTTCATCATTGTATCAAAAATCGCTGTAAAGTTTTCGATCAGCTTGCTGCTTTCGAATGAAACTTTACCAACTGGTACGTGAACGTTACCGGCTTTATCTACACGGTATTCCACTTTACCTGCTTTGATTTCTTGAATGGCTTTTGTAACGTCGAATGTAACTGTTCCTGTTTTCGGGTTCGGCATCAAGCCTTTTGGTCCGAGAACACGACCTAATTTACCAACTTCACCCATCATGTCAGGTGTTGCCACGATCACATCAAATTCAAACCAGCCTTGTTGGATTTTAGTGATGAAGTCGCTGTCGCCTACGTGGTCTGCACCCGCAGCTTCCGCTTCTTTTGCTTTTTCGCCTTTTGCAAATACAAGAACGCGTTGTGTTTTACCTGTTCCATTTGGAAGAACAAGCGCACCGCGGATTTGTTGATCCGCTTTTTTCGGGTCAACACCAAGACGGAATGCCGCCTCAACTGTTGCATCAAATTTCACTGTACTTGTTTGTTTTACAAGTTCAATTGCTTCTTCTACTGAATATTGTTTCGTGCGATCAACGAGTTTCGTCGCATCTTGAAACTTTTTACCTTGTTTAGCCATGTTTTATTTCCTCCTTATGTGGTTTTAGCGGAATTTACCTCCCACGAATAAAGGCTGCGGATGAAGTATCGCTACTTCACTCGCAACCTCCAAAAAACAGACAACTGATCAGTCTTCGATCACAATACCCATGCTGCGGGCAGTACCTTCAACCATACGCATAGCCGATTCAACGTCAGCTGCATTTAAGTCAGGCATTTTTGTTTCAGCAATTTCACGCACTTTATCACGTTTAACCGTTGCAACTTTATTGCGGTTCGGTTCTCCAGATCCTGATTCGATACCAGCTGCTTTTTTCAAAAGAACAGCTGCAGGCGGAGTTTTTGTGATGAATGTAAATGAACGGTCTTCAAAAACCGAGATTTCAACCGGAATGATCAATCCTGCTTGATCTGCTGTGCGCGCATTGAATTCTTTACAGAATCCCATGATGTTAACACCAGCTTGACCGAGTGCCGGACCAACCGGCGGCGCAGGGTTTGCTTTACCTGCAGGAATTTGCAGTTTTACAACTTTAATTACTTTTTTAGCCACGAGACACACCTCCTTAAGTCCGTGATGTGGTACATGGGGCTTTGCCCCTCCCACTCTGTCTATCTTTATTTAAATAAAGATGATTATAAAATGAGTCTTAGGCAGTACAATACATACTGACCTAAAAAATAGTACCACTTTTCACGCAAGATTTCAACCTGTTTTTCAGGATATTTTATTCACTTGATCAAAATCAAGTTCTACTGGCGTTTCACGGCCAAACATATTGACGAGCACTTTCAGCTTGCCTTTATCCTGATCAATTTCTTCTACAGTGCCTTCAAAGTCTGCAAATGGACCGTCTTTAACGATGACGGTTTCGCCAAGCTCGTAATCCGCTTCATGACGGCGCTCTTCCATCCCCATTTGTTTTAGGATGGATGTTACTTCATCCGGAAGAAGCGGGGTCGGTTTAGAACCATGGCCGGATGAGCCTACAAAGCCTGTGACACCCGGTGTGTTCCGGACAACATACCACGAATCGTCCGTCATGACGATTTCAACAAGCACGTAACCGGGAAACACTTTACGTTTCGTAATTTTTTCTTTCCCGTTTTTTATATCGCGCTCTTCTTCTTCTGGTACGATGACGCGAAAAATTTTATCCTGCATCGCCATCGACTCAACGCGTTTTTCTAAATTTGCTTTTACTTTATTCTCATATCCTGAATACGTGTGAACGACATACCAATTTTTTTCCATAGAAAGGGACTTGTGTCCTTCCCTCCTTTTCATTTAAATGAAAAGCGCAAGGCGCCCGTTTATCAGCGACAAGCATAAGACGAGCTGTCTTAGAGCAAAGACTAAGATCGCGGCATCGTGCCGCAACGTCTTTGTGACCCACATCGTGTGGGCCCTCGAGCTGATGGCACCTGGAGCTAGACATTTTTCAAACCAAATGAAAAAACCCGTTAAACGGGCTTTTCAGGTCCGCATGATGCGGGTCATAAAGGCACTGCCGCAAGATGCGGCGTTCCTAGCCTCTTAATCATATTATCCATTATACCACGGAAAAAACACTGTGTATTCAAGTAATTTTTCAGACAGCTGTTACATTTCTAAAACCCAGCGGACGAGCGTTGAAATACCAAGATCGACGACCGAGAAAAAAAGAGCAAGAAAAATTACTGTCGAAATGACGGTAATCGTATATGTCGTAAGCTCTTTTCGTTTCGGCCAGCTGACCTTGGCCATTTCAGAGCGCACGTTACGGAAAAACTGCGTAATGCGTGACATTTGCTGAAACCTCCAAAAGAAATGCGCCGGTGTCATTTCGTCTGTTTATGCCCAGTATGCTGATTGCAGACACCGCAAAATTTTTTTATTTCAAGGCGCTCGCCGCCGGTTGTATTCACCGTCGTCGAGTAATTGCGTGATCCGCATACAGAACACGCAAGCGGCACTTTTTTCGCCATGTTCATCACCTTACCATTTCAATTCTTAAAACGTATCATTGAAAGCGGTCTTTCGTCAAGTTTCATTGGATGGTAATTTCTTTAAACTCCAAATACCGTTCCAGCTTTCGCTTTACTCGCTGCAGGGCATTATCGATTGATTTCACATGACGGTTCAACTCTTCTGAAATTTCCTGGTACGAACGGCCATCGAGGTAAAGAGCGAGCACTTGCCGCTCTAAATCGCTTAAAAGCTCGTTCACCTTTCCTTCAATGCTTGAAAATTGCTCGCGGTTAATAATTAATTCCTGCGGGTCGCTCACTTTTGTTCCCGTGAGCACGTCCATAAGCGTCCGGTCTGATTCTTCATCATAAATCGGCTTATCGAGCGATACGTAGGAATTAAGCGGGATATGTTTCTGGCGGGTCGCCGTTTTAATAGCGGTAATAATCTGCCGGGTAATGCACAGTTCTGCAAAAGCCCGGAACGAGCTGAGCTTGTCCCCTTTAAAATCGCGGACGGCTTTATACAACCCGATCATGCCTTCTTGCACAATATCTTCTTTATCGGCTCCAATTAAAAAATAAGAACGGGCTTTTGCCCTGACAAAATTCCTATATTTATGAATGACAAAATCGAGGGCTTCACTGTTTCCGTTGTGCACAAGCTCTACTATTTGTTCGTCACTAAGAATAAGCATATCCATCTCTGCAGTTATCGAACGGTTCATGCTACACATCCCTCCGCCTGGCAATCTTCGCTAGGATTAGTATACAGTACCATTTTTTTCTTCGTCAATCTTTCATTTTTTTCCTCTGCGCCACTTCTCAAATGTTTCTGCGGTTTCCTTGCTGAGCGGAATTCTTGCCTGCGGCTTGACATGACTGATCTCACCGAGGTTTTTCCGAATCGCTTTTTGTGTGATCGACAGCTCTGTTAAAAGTTCCCGCGCTGAGACTCGAAGAGCCCCTTGTCCGAACACAGCCCATTGCTCTGTAAAGTCAGATGTGGCTACCGTCACTTGATCACGCACGTTATTTAATTCAATCGCCATTTTTTCGATTCGTTCATCCGCCGTTTCATTTTCGCGCGTGAAAATGACCTCCACTTTGGCATCCCGGTATTTTTTTTCCGTTCCTTTAACAAAATGCGCATCGAACACAATGATAACCCGGCAGCCATGCACGCCCTGATATTCTGCCATTAGTGTGACAAGGCGGTCACGGGCGCCGGCAAAGTCTGTGTCTTTCAACTGGCGAAGCTCAGGCCACGCACCGATCATGTTATAGCCGTCGATGAGGAGAATATCCATCGTCAGTCCCCCAGCGGATGACGCTTCCGGTATACCTCGTACATGAGCAAGGCCGCCGCCACTGAAGCATTTAGTGACGTAACGTGACCACTCATTGGCAGCTGAATGAGAAAATCACATTTTTCTTTGACGAGACGGCTTACACCGCGGCCTTCGCTGCCAATAACGAGACAAAGCGGCATCGTTCCATCAAAACGGCGATAATCATCGGCCCCCGAGGCATCTGTTCCAGCAATCCAAACACCCCGCTCTTTTAATTCTTCTATCGTGCGGGCAAGATTTGTCACGCGCACAACCGGGACGTATTCAATTGCGCCCGTAGACGCTTTTGCAGCTGTTGCGGTTAAACTGACCGACCGGCGTTTCGGAATAATAATACCGTGCGCACCCACAGCATCAGCTGTCCGCATAATCGAACCGAGATTATGCGGATCTTCCAGTTCATCCAGCAGAAGAAAAAATGGCAGTTCGCCGCTTTCTTCCGCTTTTACAAACAAGTCATCCAATTCTGCGTATTGATACGCCGCCACTGAAGCTGCAACCCCTTGATGATTTTCCGGCACCATTTGCTCAATTTTCCGCTTTGGCACAACTTGTACCGGAATGCCCAGCTCTTTTGCTTTCGTTAAAATTTGCTGAATCGACCCTTTTTGCGCACCTTCCTGCACCCATAGCTTATTAATATCTCGACCGGCACGCAGCGCTTCCATGACGGGGTTTCGGCCCCCAATCCATTCCTGTTCCTGTTCCTGTGTCATCCTTTGGTCCCTCCGTTCTCTAAGATGTCGTATATGATAATTTCCATCCGTTCAAGCTGACCGGTCAAAAACAAAAAACCGATGACCGCTTCAAACGCAGTGCTGTGATTGTATGTCAGTACATCGGTGTTTTTAGGAATATGACCTGATTTTGCATTACGGCCGCGTTTTGCCACCGTTACTTCTTCTTCGGTTAAAAAATTATTTTCGCGCAAGCGGTGAAGCTGAGCTGCCTGCGCTTTCGCTGATACGAATTTTGTCGAAGCCCGATGCAGGTCATTCGGTTTTACCCGGCCTGATTCCAGCAAAAATTTGCGTATATATACTTCGTATACAGCATCTCCCATATACGCAAGTGCAAGCCCATTCAGCTGTCTTGCGTCTTTTAACGGTTCTGCTAATTGTTTCATCATCCGCGTCTCCACCGAATTCCCTGCGCCGTATCTTCAAGGATAATATTTAAGTCTTTAAGCTGATCGCGAATGCTGTCTGCGCGGGCAAAGTCCCGATTTTTACGTGCCTCGTTCCGCTGTTCAATCAATGCTTCAATTTCCTCATCAAGCAATTCTTCCTGCTGCACCTGCAAACCGAGCACAAAAAACATATCTTCAAATTTCGACAAAAAAGCATCAATAACGACAGCTGACGTATGCGATTGGAGTAAATACACATTGGCGTCTTTCGATAAATCGAACAGAACAGAAATAGCATTGGCCGTATTAAAGTCATCATCCATCTCCTGCAAAAAGCGGGTATGATGTGCCGCTGTTTTTTGAAGCCACTGATCGTCATATTCTGTTAAATTGGTGCTTGATTCTTTCCGGTGCTTCAAGTTTTTATAGGCAATTTTCAGCCGGTCAAGCGACGCAGCCGCACTGTCGAGTAATTCTTTGTTGTAATTAACCGGATTGCGATAGTGAACAGAAAGCATGAAGAAACGAAGCACCTGCGGGTCAATTTCTTTAATAATGTCATGTACAAGGACAAAGTTGCCGAGTGATTTCGACATTTTTTCGTTGTCGATGTTAATGTATCCATTATGCAGCCAGTAACGGGCGAATGGCTTGCCTGTCAGTGCTTCTGATTGGGCGATTTCATTTTCATGATGCGGGAATGTGAGATCCTGGCCGCCGGCATGAATATCGATAGAGTCACCAAGATATTTGCGTGCCATCGCGGAGCATTCAATGTGCCAGCCCGGGCGTCCTTTCCCCCATGGGCTGTTCCATGAAATCTCTCCTTCTTTTGCCGCTTTCCATAAAACAAAATCGAGCGCATCATCTTTCTTTTCTCCGGCGCCAATGCGGGCGCCGACTTTCAATTCGTCAACCGATTGGTGGGACAGCTTTCCGTAGCCGTTAAATTTACGCGTCCGGTAATAAACATCCCCGCCGGACTCATATGCGAATCCTTTGTTGACCAGTTCTGAAATAAAATCAACGATCAGCTCAATATTTTCTGTCACGCGCGGATGTACGTCCGCTTTTTGGCAGCCGAGCGCATGCGTGTCTTCAAAATACGCATTGATGAATCGTTCTGCAACAGTGGGAACTTCTTCTCCAAGTTCATTTGCTGCCCGGATCAGCTTGTCATCGACATCCGTAAAATTCGATACGTACGTGACGTCATATCCCCGGTATTGAAGGTGGCGGCGTACCGTATCAAACACGATCGCCGGCCGCGCATTGCCGATATGAATGTAATTGTAAACGGTTGGCCCACACACATACATTTTTACTTTTCCCTTTTCAATTGGGACAAATTCTTCTTTACTGCGCGTCAGCGTATTGTACAATTTAACGGACATTTGTGTGTTCCCCTCTCTTGATTTCTTCTTTTAATCGAACAATTTCTGCTTCCAGGCTTTTCAAGCGGTCGGCTACCGGATCGGGCATGTTGCTGTGGTTCAAGTCTTTCACGGTTGGCTCCACCTTTTTTCCATTTTGTACGACGATTCTTCCCGGAATGCCAACGACCGTTGAATTCGGCGGGACATCTTTTAGAACAACTGATCCGGCGCCAATTCGAGCACATTCTCCAACGGTAATTGAACCAAGTACTTTAGCACCCGTTGCAATTAATGCCCCGTCAAGAACAGTCGGGTGGCGTTTCCCTTTTTCTTTACCAGTTCCGCCAAGCGTGACCCCTTGATACAGCGTCACATTATCACCGATCTCACATGTTTCACCAATAACGACACCCATGCCATGGTCAATAAAAAGACCGCGGCCAATCCGGGCGCCGGGATGAATTTCGATGCCCGTAAAAAAGCGGCTGATCTGTGAAATGACCCGGGCAATAAAATAAAATTTCCGTTTGTAAAATCCGTGCGCAAGCCGGTGCGACCAAATAGCGTGGAGGCCTGAATACGTTAAAATCACTTCCAGGTAGCTTCTCGCTGCCGGATCCTGCTCAAAAATTGTATCAATATCTTGCTTTAACACCTTAAACATTGCCTTGCCACTCCTCTCAAACCCTTTTTTAGACATATAAAAAAACGCCTCTGAAAGACAGAGACGTTTTGTACACGCGGTTCCACTCTGTTTGAAAAACGGCAGCGCCATTTTCCCAACTCCAAATTGATAACGGGATGTACCCGCTGCCGCTTACTTTTGTTCAGCCGCAGACTCAGAGGGGCACTTCTGCGGACAGAGAGGCCTGAACCGCTTGCAGCCGTGGCGGTTCTCTCTGAAAGGCATCTGCCCGCTTACTTTTCCTCTTCAACGTTTTTTGTATATATACTCTATTATATACCGAACAGCCGTTTAATCAAGAACGGCATTTAGTCTTTGCAGTACTTTTTCCCGGCCCAGCAGTTCGATCGCTTTTGGAAGATCCGGTCCGTGCGTTTGCCCGGTGACCGCAGCTCGAATCGGCATAAATAGTTTTTTCCCTTTATGACCAGTCTCTTTTTGCACGTCCTTCATTGCTTTCTTCACACCGTCTGCTTCAAACGGTTCAAGGACAGCCGCTTTGTCTGCAAAAGACTGAAGAACTTCCGGTACTTCCTCTTCTGCCAGAACATCTTTCGCTTCGCCTTCATAAGAAACATCTTCTTTAAAGAACAGCGTAGACAATTCGACAATTTCCGCACCATAGCTCATTTTTTCCTGGTATAGCGTAATTAAGTTTGTTACCCATTCTTCCTGCTCAGGAGAAAGGATTTCTTCAATCAAGCCTGCTTTTAAAAGGTGCGGGCGGGCAAGCTCAACGACGCGTTCTACCGACTGCTCTTTCATGTACTGATTGTTCATCCAAAGAAGCTTTTGTTTATCAAAGAATGCCGGCGATTTTGATAGGCGGTCCGCGTCAAACTGTTCGATAAACTGCTCTTTCGTGTAAATTTCCTCTTCTTCTTTCGGCGACCAGCCGAGCAGCGTAATGAAATTCAAGAGTGCTTCCGGTAAATAACCGAGTTCTTTATATTGTTCGATAAATTGAATAATCGACTCGTCACGCTTGCTTAATTTCTTCCGGCTTTCATTGACAATCAACGTCATATGGCCGAATACTGGCGGTTCAAAGCCAAGCGCTTTATAAATAAGCAGCTGCTTTGGTGTATTGGAAATGTGATCATCGCCGCGAAGAACATGTGTCATTTTCATTAAATGATCGTCCACCGCTACTGCGAAGTTATACGTCGGGATCCCATCCTGCTTTACAATGACAAAATCACCGCCGATGCCATCAGAGTCAAATGATACGTTCCCTTTGACCACATCGTTAAAGGAAATGGTTTCACTTGACGGAACGAGGAAACGGATGCTTGGACGACGTCCTTCCGCTTCTAATGCAGCTTGCTCTTCTTTCGTTAAATGACGACATTTTCCGGAGTAGCCGGCAATTTCGTTCCGTTCCTGCTGTGCCTCACGCTCTGCTTCAAGCTCTTCCGCTGTGCAGTAGCATTTATACGCTTTGCCTTCTTTTAAAAGCTGTTCGTAATATTTTTTATATAAATCGTTACGCTCCGATTGGCGGTATGGTCCATAATCGCCGCCAACATCCGGGCCTTCATCCCAATCAACACCAAGCCATTTTAAATAGTCCAGCTGGCTTTTTTCGCCGCCTTCAATATTCCTCTTTTGATCCGTATCTTCAATACGGATAATGAATGTTCCCCCAAGATTACGGGCATATAAATAATTAAAAAGCGCCGTCCGCGCGTTCCCGATATGTAAATGACCAGTCGGGCTCGGCGCGTAACGAACACGCACGTTATTTGTCATAGCTTTTTTCCTCCGATGCTTTTTTACCTTTGTTTTTTCACCAATAGGACAGTGGCCTGCGAAGCAATACCTTCGCCCCGTCCCGGGAATCCAAGTTTTTCGGTCGTTGTTGCTTTTACATTCACTTGGTCTGTGTGTGCTTCAAGCAGCTCGGCAATCCGTTCCTGCATCGAGCCAATGTAAGGCGCCATTTTCGGCTTTTGGGCAATGATCGTACAGTCAATATTACCGAGCTCATAGCCTTTTTCTTTTACGAGCTTCCAGACATGCTCAAGCAGCTTTGCGGAATCCGCGTCTTTGAACGCTTCGTCTGTATCCGGAAAGTGACGGCCGATATCACCTTCGCCAATCGCGCCGAGACAGGCATCCGCTACAGTATGAAGGAGTACATCTGCATCCGAGTGGCCGAGCAATCCTTTTTCATGAGGAATCGTTACACCGCCAATAATAAGCGGCCGCCCTTCTGTCAGCTGGTGTACATCAAATCCTTGTCCAATTCGAAACATTTTATTCACACCTGACTTTCGTTTCTTTTCGCTATGATCGCCCGGGCAAAATATAAATCCTCCGGCGTCGTCAATTTAATATTGTCATAATTGCTTTCAACAATTTGTACAGGATAACCTGTCCTTTCAACAAGCGATGATTCGTCTGTTCCTAAAAATTCTTCTTCTTCCGCTTTTCGCTGTGCGGCAAGCAGAACTTCTTTTTGAAAAGCTTGCGGTGTCTGTACAGACCAGAGGCTCGCCCGGTCCACCGTCTTAGACACTGTGCCGCTTTCTGCTTTTTTAATCGTATCTTTCACCGGAACAGCCGCGATAGCGGCCCCGGTGTTTTGGGCACTGTCGACGAGCATGGTGATCGTTTCTTTTGTAATAAACGGCCTTGCCCCATCATGAACGAGGACGATGTCTGATTCCGGCGGGAGCGCTTTTAAGCCGCTGTAGACACTGTGCTGACGCTCCTTGCCGCCGTCAGCGAATGCGTATACTTTTGTAATTCGGTGCGCAGTCAAAAGCTGCTTAAATTCCAGCCGTTCATCCGGATGAACGGACAACACGATTCCTTTGCAGGAAGTGTCCAGTTCAAACACAGCGAGCGTATGAATAATAAGCGGCCGTCCTTCAAGCTCAAGCAGCACTTTGTTCATGCCTGCTTTCATGCGCTTTCCTTTTCCAGCTGCCGGGATCACGACATAATAGTCCATTCGTTTAAACCTTTCCTTTCTCATCATGCATGCTTCGGTTTGGCAAAAATCATTCGCCCGGCAGATGTCTGCAGAACACTTGTAACAATTACGTCAATTTGTTTGCCGATAAAATCACGGCCGTCTTCTACGACGATCATCGTTCCATCATCAAGATACGCAATGCCCTGACGCTGCTCTTTTCCATCTTTAATGACCAGTACGTGCATTTCTTCTCCCGGAATCACGACCGGTTTTACCGCGTTCGCAAGGTCGTTTATATTGAGCACCTGCACTTTTTGAAATTCACACACTTTGTTTAAATTAAAATCATTCGTCACGACGATGCCGCCAATATCTTTTGCCAGCTTCACAAGCTTTGAATCCACTTCATGAACGTCTTCGTAATCTTTTTCCGTCATTTCCACATCAATCGGGACGTCTTTTTGCATGCGGTTTAAAATATCAAGGCCGCGGCGCCCTTTCGTTCTCTTCAGTGTATCAGAAGAATCAGCGATATGCTGTAATTCTTCTAGAACAAATTGCGGGATGATAATCGTTCCATCTAAAAAGCCTGTCTCACAAATATCAGCAATCCGTCCGTCAATAATGACGCTTGTATCCAAGATTTTAAACGACTTGGCTGGCAGCGCAGGCAATACTTCTTCTGTCTGAACTTCTTTCCGCTTTGATGCTTTGCTGGATGAAAAAAGAGACGTCAGCTCATCCCGGCGCTTAAACCCGAATTGAAAGCCCAGATATCCAAGGCCAATGGTCAGCAGAATGGGAACGACTGTATTGACAATTGGCAGCTGGAGCTGTGAGAGCGGGATGCCCACCAGCATAGCTACAAGAAGACCGATCAACAAACCAAGGCCGCCTGTGACGATATCCGTCAGCGGCGCATTTACAATCCGATCTTCAATCCACTTAATAAACTCCACGATGTAGTCTACTGCCCAAAAGGTAAGCAAGTAGAAAAGGAGTGCCCCTAAAAGCGCTGTTACATATGGGTTATTAATAAATGGATAATCAAAATGAAGATAAAGGAATAAGTCCGAAAGAAGAAATACGCCAAGCGTACCGCCTAAAATAATGAACCCACCTTGTACAAGACGCTTCAACATGTTTGTTTCACCTCCCTATTCTTTTTATTATAAACACGTTTCGAGTCTCGCGCTATTAATACGAGACTCGAATACGTTTTGTTTCAGTTTCTATTTGCCAAACACAGTTTTTAGCGCTTCATTCACCGTTGAAACACCAATGATTTCTATGCCTGCGGGTGCTATCCAGCCGCCGATATTATTGGCTGGGACAATAATGCGGGTAAACCCAAGTTTTGCTGCTTCATTCACGCGCTGCTCAATCCGTGAAACGCGCCGCACTTCACCAGTCAGGCCAACTTCACCGATTAAACAGTCGGACGCACCCGTCGGCTCATCACGAAAACTGGAGGCAATACTTACCGCCACAGCTAAGTCAATCGCTGGTTCATCAAGTTTTACACCGCCTGCCACCTTTAAATAAGCATCTTGATTTTGCAGTAGAAGACCCACCCGCTTTTCAAGCACCGCCATAATAAGCGTCACCCGGTTATGATCAATGCCCGTTGCCATCCGCCGCGGATTGCCGAATACGGTTGGCGAAATGAGCGCTTGTATTTCCACGAGCACTGGCCGTGTTCCTTCCATAGAGGCTACAACTGTTGAACCAGATGTGCCCTTCGTCCGTTCTTCTAAAAAAATTTCGGATGGATTCGCTACTTCTTCAAGACCGGCTTCTTTCATTTCAAAAATACCCATTTCATTTGTCGAGCCGAACCGGTTTTTCACCGCCCGCAAAATACGATACGTATGATGGCGCTCCCCTTCAAAATAAAGGACTGTGTCGACCATATGCTCCAACAGACGAGGTCCGGCAATAGCTCCCTCTTTGGTAACGTGCCCGACAATGAAAATGGCAATGTTATTCATTTTCGCGATGCGCATTAATTCGGCCGTACATTCACGCACTTGCGATACACTCCCCGGTGCAGACGTTACTTCCGGATGATGGACGGTTTGAATCGAATCAATGATAACAAATTCCGGCTTCATGTTCTCAATCGCTGAATGAATAAGCTGTAAGTTTGTTTCCGCATAAATGTATAAACTCTTATCATTAATATCCATACGGGACGCCCGCATTTTTGTTTGCTTTACCGACTCCTCACCGGATATATACAACACGTTGCTTCCTTTTGAGGAAAGCTGAGAAGAAACTTGCAAAAGAAGAGTGGATTTTCCAATACCCGGATCACCGCCAATTAAAACAAGTGAGCCGGGTACAACACCGCCGCCCAGTACTCGGTTTAATTCTTTTAAGTCCGTTTCCACCCGCGGCTCCTGGGACGTTTCTACGTCAATCAGCCGGGATGGCTTGGACATGACAGTGTCTGAATGCATAAAGGTCCGCTTCGGCTTCCCCGTGATTTCTGTTTCTTCGACCATTTGATTCCACTCACCGCAGCCTGGGCATTTCCCCATCCATTTAGGTGATTCATATCCACAAGACCCACAGACAAATTTCGTTTTTGCTTTAGCCAAATTCCTGCTCCTTTCCATAAAAAACAGCGGGTCCATAATAGACCCGCTGAACCATTTGTCTTACATTACGAAGCTGAGCCAGCTGCTGTGCGAACGATAAATTCACCTTTCTCATCTATATCAACGACAACTTGCTGCCCGGTTAACACATTGCCCTTTAGCAATTCTTCTGATAACCGGTCTTCTACTTGCTTTTGAAGCGCCCGGCGAAGTGGACGTGCACCGTATTCCGGATCGTACCCCTCATCCGCAATCTTTTCTTTCGCTTTATTTGTCAGCTCGACATTGATGTCCTGCTCTTTCAAGCGTGACGTCAGTTGATCTGTCATAAGCGTAACGATTTCTTTTAAATGTTTCTTTTCAAGCGCATGGAACACAATAATTTCATCGATACGGTTCAGGAATTCTGGGCGGAATGCGCGTTTCAATTCCTCCATCACTTTTCCTTTCATATCTTTATGATCCTGCGTTGCGTCTTGAATATTAAAGCCAACATATTTATTTTTTTGCAGCGATTGCGCGCCAACATTTGATGTCATAATGACCACCGTATTGCGGAAATCAACGGTCCGGCCTTTGGAATCTGTTAAGCGGCCGTCTTCAAGCACTTGAAGCAAAATGTTGAATACATCCGGGTGTGCTTTTTCAATCTCATCAAGCAGCACCACTGAATAAGGCTTGCGGCGGATTTTCTCCGTCAGCTGACCGCCTTCTTCGTATCCTACATAACCCGGAGGCGAGCCGACTAAACGTGACGTTGAATGTTTCTCCATATACTCAGACATATCAATACGGATCATCGCATCTTCATCGCCAAACATTGATTCAGCGAGCGCTTTAGCGAGTTCCGTTTTCCCGACGCCTGTAGGTCCAAGGAAAATAAAGGAACCAATTGGACGTTTTGGATCTTTGAGTCCGGCACGTGCGCGGCGGACTGCCTTTGAAATGGACGTGACCGCTTCTTCTTGGCCAATTAGACGGGAATGAAGAATTTCTTCCAAGTTTAGCAAGCGGTCGGTTTCCGTTTGCGCAAGCTTCGAGACCGGAATTCCGGTCCAGCTTGAGACCACCATCGCGATATCTTCCATTGTCACTTCACTGTTTTCTGTGCCTTGTTTTTCTTTCCAGCTATTTTTTGTTTGCTCAAGTTCTTCACGAAGTTTTTGCTCTGAATCACGCAACGACGCTGCTTTTTCAAATTCCTGGCTTTGAACCGCAGAATCTTTTTCATTCTTTAATGCTTCAAGCTTCACTTCCAGCTCTTTTAAGTTCGGCGGTGTTGTAAACGAGCGAAGACGGACTTTTGAGCCAGCTTCATCAATTAAATCGATCGCTTTATCCGGCAGAAACCGGTCAGAAATATAACGGTCAGACATTTTAACAGCTGCTTCAATCGCTTCGTCTAAAATCGCTACACGGTGATGCGCCTCGTAGCGGTCACGCAGCCCTTTTAAAATTTGAATAGATTCGTCAAGCGTTGGTTCATCCACTTGAATCGGCTGGAACCGGCGCTCCAGCGCGGCATCTTTTTCAATGTATTTCCGATATTCATCGAGCGTTGTTGCCCCGATGCATTGAAGCTCCCCGCGTGCAAGCGATGGTTTTAAAATATTTGACGCATCAATTGCGCCTTCTGCTCCACCAGCACCAATCAATGTGTGCAGTTCATCAATGAACAAAATAATGTTGCCTGCCTGGCGAATTTCATCCATTACTTTTTTAAGACGGTCTTCAAATTCACCGCGATATTTCGTTCCCGCTACAACTGTTCCCATATCAAGTGTCATCACTCGTTTGTTGCGAAGTGTTTCCGGTACTTCATTGTTAATAATCTGTTGGGCCAGACCTTCAGCAATCGCTGTTTTACCGACCCCCGGCTCACCGATTAAAACAGGATTGTTTTTTGTGCGGCGGCTTAATACTTCAATGACACGCTGAATTTCTTTGCTGCGGCCAATGACCGGATCAAGGCTTCCCTCACGAGCAATGACCGTTAAATCACGGGCAAGACCATCGAGTGTCGGTGTGCTGACATTCGAAGCCTGACCTCCTTGGCTTCCGCCAGATTCACTACTTCCAAGCAGCTGCAGCACTTGCTGGCGCGCTTTGTTCAAACTGACACCGAGATTGCCAAGTACCCGCGCCGCCACACCTTCGCCTTCACGAATAAGACCAAGCAAGATGTGCTCTGTACCTACATAAGAGTGACCTAATTTCCGCGCTTCATCCATTGAAAGCTCAATGACTTTTTTCGCACGCGGTGTATAATGAACGGTTTTAGAAGCACCGTCGCCTTTTCCAATCAGTTCTTCCACTTCTTCCTGGATCTTTTCTGCGCTAAGACCTAAACCATACAGTGCTTTGGCGGCGATTCCTTCGCCTTCACGAACGAGGCCGAGTAAGATGTGCTCTGTTCCAATGTTATTATGGCCGAGACGAATTGCTTCTTCCTGCGCCAGTGCCAATACCTTTTGTGCTCTCTCTGTAAAACGTCCAAACATCATATCCATTTCCCCCTTATCTCAATTCGTTTCTTCCAATTCAAGCCGTTCACGAATTAACGCTGCCCGGCGAATATCCCGATCTTCCGCCTTAAGTGGCCCTCCTGCATACTGCTGCAAAAAGCCCGGCTGTGTTAAAAACATTAACTCATTTAAAATGCTTTTTGATATATGAGTAATATACCCCAAATCAATCCCTAATCTAACATTTGACAAACATTGAAATGCTTCACTTGTTTCGATAACACGGCTGTTGGACAAAATTCCATACGACCGAAAAATACGGTCTTCCAGCTGAGTAGGGGACGTCTGCATTAATGCATCACGAGCAGATTGCTCACGAGACATTAACTCATGGACGATACTATCAAGATCATTAATAATATCTTCTTCAGATTTGCCAAGTGTCAGCTGGTTTGAAATTTGAAAGATGTTCCCTAAAGCTTCGCTGCCTTCCCCATAAATCCCTCTAACAACAAGTCCCAATTGGCTAATTGCCGGGATAATCCGGTTCATCTGACGCGTCAGCACTAAACCGGGTAAGTGGATCATCACCGATGCGCGAAGCCCTGTCCCAACGTTTGTCGGGCACGCCGTTAAATAACCTTTTTTTTCATCAAATGCATATTGTACTTGTTGTTCAATCACATCGTCGATCCGATTTGCCTTATCCAGCGTCTCATGTAACTGCAAACCTGAAGCCATACACTGAATACGCAAGTGGTCTTCTTCATTCACCATAATACTCACGTCTTCTTGTTCCGAAATAAGCGCTGCACCGTAAAAAGATGTTTCCGCTAAAAAGGGGCTTATTAAATGCTTTTCCACAAGGACTCTTTTTTGAAGCGAAGATAAATCTTCCATTTTTAAAAGCTCAAGAGATAATTTATCAGCAGCAGCTTCAACCATTTGCGTCACCACTGCTTTCGCTTCTTCTACCGGCAAGATTGTTGGAAACATAACGTTATTTAAATTGCGAGCCAGCCTCACACGAGTACTGAGCACGACATCCGAATCAGGACCCGTCCCGCTCATCCATGCACTCGTTTGTTGATTTATAAACCGCTCAAGAGACATTACTGAACGCCTCCTTCATCCAGCTGTTTCTTTTCTAGAGCACGAATTTGATCGCGAACATTTGCCGCTTGTTCAAAATGTTCGCTTGTCACCATTTCCTGAAGCTTTTCACGTAATTCCTGCAGCTCTTTTTGTAAATGAAGAGCGCCGCCCATACGTGCCGGAATCTTTCCTTGATGGACAGTATTGCCACCATGGAGACGTTTTAAAATAGATGCCAGTTTTGAATCAAATGATTTGTAACATTGAGCACAGCCAAACTTGCCACTTTGCAAAAACTGCTGAAATGTCATATGACATTTTTCGCAATGCGTTTCTTGTTCCTGAAATGGAGGGTTTGTAGCAAAATGAGGCTCAGGATTAAATAATCCACCTAGTAAGTTGTTCAAAGAAAAAGCTGGATGACCACTAAATAAGTGCTCTCCTTTTTCATGTGCACAATGTTCGCACAAGTAAACTTCCGTCATTTTTCCATTCACCGTTTTGGTGAAATGAAGGGCCGCCGGCCGCTCATGGCATTCTTGACATATCAACTTGCTCACCTGCTTTACACATATTTAAGTGATACTAAAAACGACTTCATCATTCTCGCCCTCAAGTCATCCCGTTCAGGCAATTCAGTATTGAGCACAGAACGTTCCATTACTCCTACCATTAACTTCGCTTCACGAGTAGAAATTACCTCTTCTTCAAGAAGGCGATAAACAAAATTTTCCGCGCTGGCTTGTGAAAGCCTTGTGCCTACAAGTGCCAGCAACTGATCGAGTAAGTCACTTTGTTCATGGACCGTCACTTTAATAATCCGGATGTAGCCACCGCCGCCCCTTTTGCTTTCAACTACATATCCACGTTCAATAGTAAAGCGGGTATTAATGACATAATTGATTTGAGAAGGGACACATTGAAATTTATCAGCGATTTCGCTTCGTTTAATTTCCACGATTTCGCTTCCATTAAGTTCGAGTACTTGTTTCAAATACTGTTCAATAATATCAGAAACGTTTCTCATTGGTTTCCCCACCTTGACCTTGACTATATTTGACGATAATTATAAAGGAAAGTATGTATTCATTGCAATGATTTTGCTTTTAAACACAAAAAAGACAACTTGAATATTCAAGTTGTCCTGTCGTGCCAGGCGGCGTCCTGCTCTCACAGGGGGAAACCCCCAACTACCATCGGCGCTGAAGAGCTTAACTGCCGTGTTCGGGATGGGAACGGGTGTGACCTCTTCGCTGTAGCCACCTGACTATGAAGTTCGAAAGAAGTGTTCTTTCAAAACTGGATAGAAGCATTCATTGTATGGGCATAAAA
>NZ_LAJA01000017.1 GCF_000970675.1 Domibacillus tundrae
TATCTGGCTGCCTGAAGCTGGACAACGTAAGAAAACCGGTTTTTTATGCCCATACAATGAACGCTTCTATCCAGTTTTGAAAGAACACTTCTTTCGAACTTCATAGTCAGGTGGCTACAGCGAAGAGGTCACACCCGTTCCCATCCCGAACACGGCAGTTAAGCTCTTCAGCGCCGATGGTAGTTGGGGGTTTCCCCCTGTGAGAGCAGGACGCCGCCTGGCGAAAAATGAATAGCACATGCTGTTTTTTTTTATGAATACTATACATAAAAACAATATTCTTTTTTACATGAATTATTGATTAATAATTCAAAAAATGATATTATTTCATAGTTGTCGTTGATTAATCAAATTATTCCGCAGTAGCTCAGTGGTAGAGCAATCGGCTGTTAACCGATCGGTCGCAAGTTCGAGTCTTGCCTGCGGAGCCAATTTTAAATTATAAAGCGGCCCCTTGGTCAAGCGGTTAAGACACCGCCCTTTCACGGCGGTAACACGGGTTCGAATCCCGTAGGGGTCACCATTCTGGAGGATTAGCTCAGCTGGGAGAGCATCTGCCTTACAAGCAGAGGGTCGGCGGTTCGATCCCGTCATCCTCCACCATTTCTTTTCGTGTGCCGGTGTAGCTCAACTGGTAGAGCAACTGACTTGTAATCAGTAGGTTGGGGGTTCAAGTCCTCTTGCCGGCACCACAGATCCGAGCCATTAGCTCAGTTGGTAGAGCATCTGACTTTTAATCAGAGGGTCGAAGGTTCGAATCCTTCATGGCTCACCATTTTATATTGCGCGGGTGTGGCGGAATTGGCAGACGCACCAGACTTAGGATCTGGCGCCGCAAGGCGTGGGGGTTCAAGTCCCTTCACCCGCATCGTTGAAAAGGCGGAAACGCCCGTCCAGAAAACGGCAGCTTATGACCGAGTTTCTAGGCGTTGCAGCTATGAGCAGGAAATTCTCCTAATAATGCACACGTCCTGTGTGCAACAGAGAATCCAGAACATCCTGTTCAAGTGCGGAAGTAGTTCAGTGGTAGAACATCACCTTGCCAAGGTGGGGGTCGCGGGTTCGAATCCCGTCTTCCGCTCCAATTTTGATCCCGTGCCGGGGTGGCGGAACTGGCAGACGCACAGGACTTAAAATCCTGCGGTAGGTGACTACCGTACCGGTTCGATTCCGGTTCTCGGCACCATTTTTACAAATGAATAACTGCGCCCGTAGCTCAATTGGATAGAGTACTTGACTACGAATCAAGCGGTTAGAGGTTCGAGTCCTCTCGGGCGCACCATACATATGATGTGAACGGTTCCTTTTTAAAAAGGGAGGAACAAAGAAGATCAAGAAAATGAATGACTGATCGCCGAAGCGTGCTAAGATACGTAAGGATAGAGAAGGAATGAAATTGACGCAGATATTCGCCGTTCATCGTTTTTTAAGACGGGAAGTAGCTCAGCTTGGTAGAGCACTTGGTTTGGGACCAAGGGGTCGCAGGTTCGAATCCTGTCTTCCCGATCGTTTTAAATGGGGCCTTAGCTCAGCTGGGAGAGCGCCTGCTTTGCACGCAGGAGGTCAGCGGTTCGATCCCGCTAGGCTCCACCAATTTTATAGTATGTTGTTGGAGGAATACCCAAGTCCGGCTGAAGGGATCGGTCTTGAAAACCGACAGGCGGGTTAAACCGCGCAGGGGTTCGAATCCCCTTTCCTCCTCCATTTTCATTTTTATTGTCGCGGGGTGGAGCAGCCCGGTAGCTCGTCGGGCTCATAACCCGAAGGTCGCAGGTTCAAATCCTGCCCCCGCAATTATTTGGTCCGGTAGTTCAGTTGGTTAGAATGCCTGCCTGTCACGCAGGAGGTCGCGGGTTCGAGTCCCGTCCGGACCGCCATTTTTATTTTGGCTCAGTAGCTCAGTCGGTAGAGCAAAGGACTGAAAATCCTTGTGTCGGCGGTTCGATTCCGTCCTGAGCCACCATTTTAACCACCATGCGGGTGTAGTTTAATGGTAAAACCTCAGCCTTCCAAGCTGATGTCGTGGGTTCGATTCCCATCACCCGCTCCATTATTATATAATGGGCCTGTAGCTCAGCTGGTTAGAGCGCACGCCTGATAAGCGTGAGGTCGATGGTTCGAGTCCATTCAGGCCCATTTTTTATTTGATTTTTTTCTTCTCATGGAGGGGTAGCGAAGTGGCTAAACGCGGCGGACTGTAAATCCGCTCCTTCGGGTTCGGCAGTTCGAATCTGCCCCCCTCCACCATTTTTAATAGGGGCATAGTTTAAAGGTAGAACTGAGGTCTCCAAAACCTCCAGTGTGGGTTCGATTCCTACTGCCCCTGCCAATTAAAAACAGTATATTGTAATGGCGGTCGTGGCGAAGGGGTTAACGCATCGGATTGTGACTCCGACATTCGGGGGTTCAATTCCCCTCGATCGCCCCATTTTTATTTTTACATATTGTGGGCTATAGCCAAGCGGTAAGGCAACGGACTTTGACTCCGTCACGCGCTGGTTCGAATCCAGCTAGCCCAGCCATTTTATATTTTTCTGCGGGTGTGGCGGAATTGGCAGACGCACCAGACTTAGGATCTGGCGCCGCAAGGCGTGGGGGTTCAAGTCCCTTCACCCGCACTTTCCATTTTTTAAAATGGAAAGCGCATATTCGCATATTAAGGTTCTTCTGCTCTAAAGGCAAGCCGGCGTGGCGGAATTGGCAGACGCGCTGGACTCAAAATCCAGTTCCTTCACGGGAGTGCCGGTTCGACCCCGGCCGCCGGTATAATCAAAAGCAGCTTCTATTTCGTTGTAAAACGAGATAGAAGCTGCTTTTTTTCTCGGAATTTTGTCCTTGGAAATTTGCATATACGATAAAATGAAAGGAATTCATGACACGGGGATTCAAGTGAATCAAGTCAAAGCTACGGGAAAAATCCAGTTTTAAACGAGGTTAGCTTAACCAGTAAAAAAAGACAAATTTATGGGTTAATCGGCCCTTCAGATGCAAGGAAAACCACGCTTGTTAAAATAATCGTTGGGATGGAAAAGCCGGGATCGGAATCGATTGTTGTCTTGGATAAAAAAAGTGCCGGACTTGAAGCTGTTGCAGCGTATTGTCTATATGGCACAGTCGGACTCTTTATATATGGAACTGACTGGAGAAGAAAATCTTATTTTCTTTGCGTCTCTATATGGATTACGTGGAGAGGAACATAGGCGGCGTATTGAGTACACGGCAAATCTCGTCCATTATTATGATAAAAGAAGGCTGCTTCTATTTACGGAAACAGCCTTCTCTAATTAAACGGTTAAAGAATCAAGCAATTCTTTCACATTTTTTCCTTCATAGCCTAATTCTTTCGCAACCGCTTCAAATGTAACGTAGCCGCCAAACGTGTTAATACCATGCTCAAGAGCTGAGTTTTGCTTGATCGCTTGTTCAAATCCTTTATTCGCGATCTGCAGAGCGTAAGGAATCGTCACATTTGTTAACGCAATCGTAGACGTACGCGGAACGGCGCCTGGCATGTTCGCAACCGCATAATGAACAACTCCATGTTTTTCATACGTTGGGTCTGTGTGTGTAGTAATCCGGTCAACGGTTTCAAAAATACCACCTTGGTCGATGGCTACGTCGACAATAACCGAACCTGGAGACATGGATTTAACCATTTCTTCGGTGACGAGTTTTGGTGCTTTAGCGCCTGGAATTAAAACTGCGCCAATGACGAGATCAGATTCTTTGACGGATTCAGCAATGTTTAACGGGCTTGACATGAGGGTTTGAACGCTTGCACCAAAAATTTCTTCAAGCTGGCGAAGGCGATCGGCGCTAAGGTCGATGATCGTAACGTCTGCTCCGAGGCCAACGGCAATACGCGCAGCGTTTGTGCCGACTATGCCACCGCCGATGACCGTTACGCGGCTTCTTTTCACACCGGGAACGCCGCCAAGAAGCACACCTTTTCCGCCGTTATTTTTCTCTAAAAATTGAGCGCCGATTTGTGTCGACATACGGCCTGCAACTTCACTCATTGGAGAGAGGAGCGGAAGTGTGCCATTGACCGTAACAGTTTCATAAGCGATGCCTGTCACGCCACTGTCGACAAGTGCTTTTGTCAATGCCGGCTCAGCAGCAAGGTGTAAGTAAGTGAAAAGAAGAAGATCCTTACGGAAATATTGATATTCAGAAGCCAGTGGTTCTTTTACCTTCATCACCATGTCCGACCGGTTCCAAACCTCTTTCGCCGATTCGATCACTTCTGCCCCGTACTGTGCATACTCCGCATCTGTGAAGCCGCTTCCAAGTCCTGCTCCTTTTTCAATCATTATGTCATGTCCTGCGTTTACGAGCGTTGCAACCCCCGACGGTGTAATTGCTACACGGTTTTCATTGTTTTTAATCTCAGCTGGAACCCCAATTAACATCTCGATCATCCTCTCGTATTTATTGATTTTATTTTATTGTAGGAGAAAAATGAAGAAATGACATCGTTTTGAATGTTAAAAAACAGAAACTTCATTTGTTAAAAATCACAAAAAAAATATGGGGGATGTATTCAGATGAATATAAGATAGCGTTTTCTTTACTTTTATTATAAGGATGTAAAGAAGAAATAAACAGTTATTCGACTTAAAGTGAATGTTCCTTAAATGGTTTTAATAAGCGAAAAAACATTGTGAGAAAATCTAACAGGATTTCCGTCATAGACAGAAATCCTGTTTTAATGTAATCCGGTTATAAGGGCCATATACACAGAAAAAACAAGCAGCATGCTTAAAATAAAGGTAATGCCAACAGCTTTTTTTGTATAAGACCAAAGACAAAGAGCAAAAAAAAGAACAGCAGTGATACTAAACAGCAAGCTCATCGATGACCATCCAAATTGAGTGGGCATAGGTATATTGCCATTATAAAAATAAGCAAACAGGGGAGAGTAATCGCTGCCACTTGAAGCATGTGGCGGTTCTTGCTGCCCAAGAAAAGCGGTAGTCACAAAAATAAAAAGGAGCACAATGCTTTCTGCTTTCATCCAGGGTCTTGGATCAAACTCTTTTTGTTTTTGAAGTCTTTTTTTGATCGAAAAGCTGTTGATGAAAGCAAACAACAATATCGGTAGTAAAAGCAAATGCTTAATGAGCAGGGACTGACCATAGTTTAATGACCATGAGCTGATATAATCACGGACATCCATAATCACCGCCATCATAAAGAAGCCGGAAATAATCGTAAAACTGAAACAAATCACAGCAACAGGAGAAAACCATTTTAAAAACGACAGCCAGTTGGAATGATCTTTGGCGAACCAGCCCGCTGCAATCAAAATGCCAATCCAGATGGAAACGGCGGTAAAATGGACAGAGTGATAAAGAAAACCGGTCCATTCTGTTAAAGAAGCGGCATGACTTGACCAGCTTATCGAGAAAATAAGCACAATTGTAAAGATGAGTGCGCCAATTACGAATCGTTTGTCCGCTAAAACAGGAAAAGTAAAAAGATATAGCGCGAAGAAGACAGCAACAGCGAATGTAAACGCCCACGCTTTTCCGATTGTGAAGCTGAAAATGACCAACTGTGTAATGGAGGCAAGATCGGTTCCTTTTGAAAGCTCCATAATGAGTACCGCAACCGGCGTAAAAGCAAACACGGCAATACCTGCTATAGCCACATAAAGCCATCGCTCCCGGATCAGGATCGATGGCTTTTTATGTGAAGGAATCAGCTGTAGAATAAAAGCGCCCATTAAAAAGGAAAAACAGCTGTATAAAAGGGTTTCAGTAACATAAAGGACAGCCATTATTTTTTCCCTTTTCTCATTAATACAAATGCTGCAATCAGTGCAGCGGCAATAATAACGCCAAGCACGATCGGCATTGTGCCAGCAGGCGATATTGTTTCTTCCTGTTGTACATCAGCTGGTGCTTCTTTGGCTGTTTCTGAATTCTCTTCTACTGTGTCAGCTTCTTCTGTTGCAGGTTCAACTTCCTGCTTTGCTGAAACGGTAAAACCATACGTTCCTTCAATTAAATGCCCATCCTCGCCAACGATGCGCCAGTCGACTGTATATGTTCCGTTTTGGAGGGGCTCTGCTGTTGAACCTTTCACCACATTATCGGCCACAGTCACACTTTCAAGGGGCACCTCCGCGGATTCACTGTTTAGTGTGAAGCTGCTTCCGCTTTCGATTACCGTTTCAAATGTTAATGAAATATTCTGTACGGGCTCTGTTATCGTCTCACCGTCTGCTGGAGAAGAACTTTCCAGACCAGTATGGGCGGATACTGAGGGCGAAAAAAGAAATAATAAGCTAAAAAGAAATACAAATGACTTTTTCAATTATGTTCACCTCTGTTTTTAAATCTTTCATACACACTATACCATTGTTAAAAAGCAAACGGATGAAAACGGTCTTTAGATCACAAATGTGTCAAAAAAGATCGAAAAAACACACAAAGACTTCACAAAAGGAGTAGAAAAAGCAGGGATGGAAAAGTAAGAATAAAAACAACGAACGAAGAGAGGAACGATCCATGCGCATTCCATTTGATCAAATTCCAGCTGTTTCACCGATCAGTCTCTTTGGTCCAGCCAGCCCAATGGTTTCAGGTGTTACATACAATTCCCAAATGGTAAAGCCGCAATTCGCTTTTTTTGCCATTATAGGTGAAAACACAGATGGCCACGCGTATATAGAGCAAGCGATTGAATCAGGTGCAGCCGCAATCGTCGGTACCGATGAAGATGTTCTTCGGTCATTTTATGGACACTTTCCATCTGTAACGTTTGTGCTAGTAGAGGATTCTAGAGAAGCAATGGCACGTGTGGCTAATTATTTCTATGGAAATGCACAGGATCGCTTGATCAAAGTTGGTGTCACCGGTACAAACGGAAAAACAACAGTCGCGACGTATGTGCAAAACTTGTTTAACCTGCTGCATATTCCGTGTGGCATGCTTGGGACGACAGGCATCTGGAAAGCGAATGAGAAAATGGACTTTGACAAAAGCACGCCGACCACACCGATGTCTGCGGATATCCATCACATTTTTCATGAACTGCACCGTACCCATCATGAAGCGGCTGCAATGGAAGTGTCTTCGATTGCACTAGATCAAAAGCGGGTGGCGGGCATTCAATTTGATATCGCGATTCATACAAATTTTTCCGAGGAGCATTTAGAGTATCATAAAACGATGGAACATTATAAGCAATCTAAGCTGCTTTTGTTTCAGCAGGCAGCCGTTAGTATCGTTAACTTAGACGATGCGGGCATGGCGGAAGATATATTGAAGTCGGCTTCTCAAAGGGTGATAACCTATAGCCGAAATTTCACGTCAGATGCGGATTTAACCTGGACAGACTGTCATCATTATGAGCAGGGCATGCTGTTTACAATTTATTATGGAGGGAAAAAATATACAGTATCTGTTCCGCTTTACGGAGAATACAATGCCGGGAACGTGACAGCCGCTATTGCATCGGCTTTATCACTCGGCATCGATATGGAAGAGATTGTTTCTGTGCTGCCGAATATGAAGCAGGCGGAAGGGCGGTTTCAAGTTATTCATGCTCCGGATAACCGGAAAATTGTCATTGATTACGCCCATACGCCCGTCGCGCTCGATCAGATTTTAACCGAAGTGCGGCATATTCCGCACAATCGACTTATTGCGATGATCGCGGGCATTGGCATCCGTCATTTCGGCAAAATGCCAAAAATGGCACGGGCTGCGGAAGGAAAAGCGGATGCGCTCGTTGTTACCGTTGATCATCCTGGTTATCATGACCCGAATGACGTTATCCGTCATGTATTAAGCGGATTTAATGAACCGAAAGAGTTGATTATGACGGCGGAAACGAGAAAAGAAGGGGTTATAAAAGCACTGGAAGAAAGCGGCTCGAATGATATTGTGCTGCTGACTAGCGGCTGTATTAACGGATGCCAAATTGTAAAAGGGCATTATATTCCTCATTCCGATGAAGAGATCATTCGCGAATTTTTCCGAATCTCAAACAAAGTGTCTAATTCTCACTATAAAGTTGATACTGATTCAGCCCTATCATCTATTTAAGGGTTACAAAGAGAAGTCCTTAATAAAGGGCTTTTTTATTTTATATAAAAAGTGGTTTTTTAACCCAAATGAGAGCATGTAATATTTTTTCGTCTAAATTCTGTCATGGTGTACGGAAATGACAAAGACCTTTCAGAAGGAAAAGAGTCATTATATGTGTACACACGGACATATGAGGGCACAATATGGGTGATCATACTAAATCATAGTGAAGGTGAAACTGTTGTACTTCGCCCACAGGAAGCAAGAATATACGAAGTCATTCAATAACAAGAAAAGCATTTGATATTGATCAGTAAAAGGAAAAGGAGAATAGAAAATGGCAAAACAACAATGCGTAGCAATGCTCTTAGCGGGCGGCAAAGGAAGCAGGTTAAAAGAATTAACAGAAAATGTGGCGAAACCAGTGGTGCCGTTTGGCGGAAAATACCGCATTGTTGATTTTCCTCTTTCCAATTGTGCCAATTCTGGCATACATACGGTTGGTGTGTTAACGCAATACCAGCCGCTCGTTTTAAATACATATATCGGAAACGGAAGCGCGTGGGATCTCGATCGCAGCAAAGGCGGCGTCACTATTCTCCCACCATATGCAAGCGCTTCAGATGTCAATTGGTATACCGGAACGGCCAGTGCCATCTATCAAAACCTCCATTATCTAAAGCAGTATGAGCCTGCAAACGTCTTGATCTTGTCAGGCGACCACATTTACAAAATGGATTACAACTTAATGCTTCAATATCATATTGAAAAAGAAGCCGACGCGACCATTTCCGTTATTGAAGTTCCGTGGGATGAAGCGAGCCGGTTCGGTATTATGAATACCGATGAATTGAATAATATCACGCGGTTTGACGAAAAGCCGGATGATCCGGAAAGCAACCTTGCCTCCATGGGTATTTACATCTTTAAGTGGTCCGTTTTGAAAAAATATTTAGAGCAGGATGCGGACAATCCAGATTCTTCAAATGATTTCGGAAATGATGTCATACCAGCGATGCTTGCGGATCAGCAAAAACTGGCTGCGTATCCGTTTAAAGGCTACTGGAAGGATGTCGGAACGGTCAAAAGCTTATGGGAAGCGAATATGGATTTGTTGGAAAATGATCATCAATTGGACTTGTACGATAAAGACTGGCGCATTTGTTCAGTAAACGAAAATTTCCCGCCACCAGTGATGGGCCAAAACGCCATTGTACAATGTTCAATTATCAGTGAAGGGTGTATCGTGGATGGGGAAATTCAGCATTCCATTTTATCAGAAGGCGTAAAAGTAGCAAAAAACGCTTTTATTAAAGATTCCGTAATCATGCCGAACGCAAAAGTTGGAACCCGTTCTTATATTGAAAAAGCAATTGTCATGGAAAATGTTCATGTACCGAAAAATACGGTCATTTACAATGACTCGGAAGATGTGCTGCTTGTTACGAAAGAGTTTTTACTGACTCTTACGGAAGAAAAATTAATGGTATAAAATAGCTGAAAAGCTGCTCAGGCCTGTTCAATCCTAAAGCAGCTTTTTTGTTTTTAAGAACCGGTCCGCCGGTACGCGCCAGGAGCAGTGCCGTATTTCTTTTTAAATACTTTATGAAAATAAGGATATGAACCGAATCCGCATTCTTCGGCGATATGTTCAAGGGTCATCGTCGTGTAGGTCATCCGGTCAATAGCAGAAGAAAGCCGTATTTCATGCGCGTATTCAAGCATTGTTTTGCCGGTGCTGCTTTTAAAAAGATGAATCGAACGCGAAACACTCAAGCCGGCATGACGGGCGGCGTCCTCTACTTTAAATGTACTCAGCGCATGCTCTTCAATGTAGCGCATCATCCGTGTGACCACGTATGGACGCGTTAAATCGATGCTCGTTTCGTTGGCGGCCCGCTCAATATAAAGGCATAAAGATTGAAGAAGAGCGTGGGAGAGTTCCTTGTTTTTGCTCGAAGCGGGACGACGTTCTTCTATAACAATGCTTCGCCAGAGCGAAATTAAGTTTTCATCGACACCGATATGAGACAAGACCGGCTTTTGAGAACGTGCCCACCATTGGGCGAGCCAGCTGCCGTCACAAATAAGATAATAATCGCCACTATCATGGTTTTCTTTAATAAATAGTTCGTAATGATCTTCGGGGTGGACCATGAGCAGATCACCCTGCTTTATCTCGTACATCCGCCCATTCACCTTTGCCTCGCAGGCACCTTCCGTCTGCAAGCGGAACACATACTCCGAGAAGCCGGGCTTATGCTGGGTATACAAACGCTGTGTATGATACGCATATCCACACACGTAAATATTTGAGTTCATTTGATCACCATCTTTTACACTTAATAGCCAAATCGTACATGTTTTCATTATATCATTTATGTTTATTTTAACATGCTTGTTATATGATGTAGTCAAATTCATTAGGCGAAAGAAAATAGGAATGAATAAATGATAGCGATTCCAAAAAAACGCTCTCAAATGGAGATCTTTCGACTACATATCCACGAAAAGGAGAATGGAAAAATGAGCAAATTAAAAGCAGCAGTTATTGGGTGCGGAAGTATTGCCAAGTATCGCCACATTCCGGAATATGCAGCAAATGAACAGGTAGAAATTGTTGCTGTTTGTGATATTGTCCAAGAAAGGGCAGAAGAAATGGCCAGCCAATACGGGGCGAAAGCTTATACTGATTACAAAGAAGTGATTAGTCTGGCTGACGTCGACGTTGTCAGCGTCTGCCTGCCGAATTATTTGCATGCGCCGGTTTCGATTGCGGCTCTCCGAGCAGGCAAGCATGTGCTTTGTGAAAAACCGATGGCTACATCAAAAGAAGAAGCGGAAGCGATGATTGAAGCGGCAAACACAAGTGGCAAAACATTAATGATTGCGCATAATCAGCGGTTCGTTGCATCGCATCAAAAAGCGAAAGAGATTTTGGACAGCGGCAAGCTAGGCAAAGTGTACAGCTTTAAAACAACATTCGGCCATCCGGGGCCGGAAGCGTGGAGTGTAGACGGAGCAGATAGCTGGTTTTTTAACAAAGAGCAGGCTTTTATCGGCGCAATGGGCGATCTTGGTGTTCATAAATCCGATTTAATGCGTTATTTGCTTGGAGAATTTACAGAAGTGGGCGCTTTTATTGAAACAAATGCAAAACAAAACACGGATGTGGACGACAATGCAGTGTGTATTTTGCGTACGGAAAGCGGCATTATTGGTACGCTGGCAGCCAGCTGGGCGTACACAGCGGGCAGCGGTGACAATTCCACAATCATTTACGGTGAAAATGGCACGCTGAAGCTGGAAGCCGATCCGGAGTATTCGCTGATTGAGGAATACCGTACAGGAGAAGTGGTCAAGCACCAGCTTGGCAAAATCCAGACAAATGAAGAAGGCGGCCAGACGACGACGCACGTAATTGACCATTTTATTGAAAGTATTCTCGAACAAAAAGAGCCGCTCATTACCGGCGAAGAAGGCTACAAATCATTACAGGTCATTTTGGCGGCGCTTGAATCACAGGAAACGAAGCAGATTGTTTCGTTAAAACAGGGCGTGGCAGTGAAATAAAGTAAAAAGAAAAGGGCATTCATATGCCCTTTTTTCTCACTTTCAAGCGGATTTGTTCAATAAACAGAGTTCTTTTTCTTTTTGAGTGAAAAAGATGGATACAACGTGGAAGAAGGAATAAAATGTATTTATTTTAATTTAACGGTGCGGGAAAGGGGTCCTTGTTTTCATCAAAGATCGATTGACATCACAAATGCCATGATGTGAAAATGTATGGAAAGAAGGGAATAGAACGTGCATAGTTTGAAATGGATTTGGACGTATATGCGGGACTACAAATCCGGCGTCTTTATTGGGGTTTTTCTTGTACTTCTTGTCGCGGGATTAAATATGCTCAATCCATACTTCTCCGGCCGAATTGTCGATGATGTTATTTATGGTGGGAACATGGCGCTGCTTTGGTTGCTGATCAGCTTTATGATAGCGGTTACGATGATAAAAACGGTCATTCGCTACAGTTTTCAAATTTTGTTTGAACGTGTGTCGCAGCAGGTCATTTTTACGATTCGGAAGCAGCTTTATGAACGGCTGAATGAACTGGATTTCCGGTTTTACGATCGGACAAAAACAGGTGATATTATGGCGCGGATGACCGGTGACATGGAAGCTGTCCGTCATTTTACAGCCTGGACAACGTACATGATTGTAGAAAATGCGGCGATTTTATTATTTGCTATTATTTTTATGTTTACGATTCATGCACCACTTACGTTAGCCATGATCGCTGTGACACCTGTTATTGGTTTTTTTGCCTATCGGATGAGCAGTGAAGTGCGGCCGACATTTTCAGAAATCCGGGCCCAATTTGCACGCTTGAATTCGGTTGTGCAGGAAAACATTAGCGGCAACCGCGTGGTCAAAGCCTTTGCCAAAGAAGAATACGAAATCGGCAAATTTTCTGCTGAAAATAATGCCTTTAAAGAAAAAAATATTCAGTCGGCACGTGTATGGGAAAAGTACTTGCCTGTACTTGACTCACTTGCAGGTGTGTTGCTTGTGGTTATGATTTTAGTCGGCGGACTGATGGTTATTCAAGAGTCATTGACAATTGGAGAACTCGTTGTCTTTAATTCACTTATTTGGGCGCTGAACAATCCGATGCGGATGGCTGGCTGGCTGATTAATGATGTCCAGCGTTTTATTGCATCCGCTGAAAAGATTGAAGATTTGCTTAATAAGCAGCCGGCTATTACAAATCATCATCAAAAGAAAGCGCTCGTTCCACACGAATTCTCCGTTCAATTTCAAGATGTTACATTTCAATATGAGGATGATCCGGTGCTCTCAAACATTACGTTTGGCGTTAAGCAGGGACAGACGGTGGCAATTGTTGGTCCGACCGGTGCTGGAAAATCGACCATTGTGAACTTGCTTTGCCGATTTTATGATGCGGACAGCGGGGGAGTCGTTGTGGAAGGAGTGGATGTGAAAGAGTGGGACGTCCGGTCATTGCGGAAGCATACAGCGATGGTTATGCAGGACATCTTTTTATTCTCCGATACAATTGAAGGAAACATCGCTTACGGCGTCCCGGATGCAACGATTGAACAAGTGCAGGACGCAGCGAAAAAAGCGGAAGCACACGGTTTTATTTCCAAACTGCCGGAAGGATACGACACGATTATCGGCGAGCGGGGCGTCGGCTTATCAGGCGGACAGCGCCAGCGGATTTCGCTTGCGCGGGCGATTTTAAAGGATGCGCCAATTTTAATTTTGGATGATACGACATCCGCTGTTGATCTGGAAACGGAAATGCGCATTCAAAAAACGTTAAAATCTGTTCTTCAAGAAAAAACCTGCTTTATTATTGCGCATCGTATTTCCTCCGTGAAAGAAGCCGATCTCATTCTTGTGCTCGAACACGGGCGGATTATGGAACGAGGGAAGCATGAAGATTTATTGAAACGGAAAGGACGCTATTATAATGTGTTTAAAAATCAATTTGGTGACTTTGACGGCCATCAATTCGGCAAGGAAGTGATGTAAATGGTACGCAATAAATTTGATGTGGATGAAGAGCTGGAATCGTCATTTGACTTCAATCAGCTGAAACGGATGATGGGCTATTTGCGTCCATTTAAAACCAAAATTTTTTTCACTGTTTTTCTTATGCTGTTGGCGAGCGGGGCAGCGTTGACGGGACCTTATTTAATTAAAGTGGCTATCGACGATAAAATCCCAAACGGAGACGCAGGAGGCCTTGCGCTGCTTGCCGGATTTTATTTAGCTGCGATTACCGTTACCGGCATTTGTTTAAAGTACCGGATCAGAATGATGTCACAAATCGGGCAAAGCGTCATCTTGCAGCTGCGAAAAGATTTGTTTTCCCATTTGCAGACATTGCCTTTCTCCTATTACGACAGCCGTCCGCACGGAAAGATTTTAGTACGGGTCGTCAATTATGTAAACTCGCTGAGCGACTTGCTGTCAAACGGGATTATTAACGTCATTACCGATTTATTCAGTGTGCTGGTTATTATCGGTTTTATGCTGGCAATTGATGTGAAGATGACCTTTGCCGCGATGGCGGGCTTCCCTTTTTTAATTGGTTTTATTTTTCTTATTAAAAGAGCTCAGCGCAAAGCGTGGCAGCAAATCAGCAACAAGCAGTCCAACCTGAACGCCTACATTCATGAAAGTTTAAACGGGATGAAAGTAACGCAGGCGTTTGCACGTGAAGAAGAAAATGAAAGAATTTTTTATGAAGTGTCGGACAGTTACCGGTCTGCGTGGATGAAAGGGATTAAAATCCAGTTTTTGCTTTGGCCGGTTATCGAAAATATTTCAGTCATTACCGTTTCATTAGTGTACGTGACCGGCATTTTCTGGCTGAACGGCAGCGTGACAGCAGGGGAACTTGTAGCGTTTATCGGATACATTTGGATGTTTTGGCAGCCGCTCGCAAATATCGGAAACTTCTATAATGCGATTATTAATGCGATGGCGTATTTGGAGCGTATTTTTGAAACGATTGATGAAGAACCGGCGATTAAAAACGCGCTAAACGCCGGAACGCTGCCGCCTGTGCGCGGGCAGGTTCAATTTGATGACGTCGTTTTCGGTTATGAGGGTGAAAAAAATATTCTTGATCATGTCAATTTTACAGCAGCACCGGGAGATACCATTGCGCTGGTTGGCGCGACCGGTTCAGGGAAAACAACGATTGTCAGCTTGATCAGCCGGTTTTACGATACGAATAGGGGCAGTGTGAAGGTAGATGGGATTGATATTAAAACAGTGACGCTTTCGTCGCTGCGCAGCCAAATGGGCGTGATGCTGCAGGACCCGTTTATTTTTTCCGGTACGATTATGGACAATATTCGGTATGGCCGGCTTGATGCGACGGATGAAGAAGTTGTAGCGGCATCAAAAGCGGTGCAGGCGCATGAGTTTATTAGCGAAATGGAAGATGGTTATGAAACGGAAGTGAATGAGCGTGGAACACGCCTTTCATCTGGACAGCGCCAGCTCATTTCATTTGCTCGGGCACTTCTCGCCGATCCGAAAATATTGATTCTCGATGAAGCGACGTCAAGCATCGATACGGAAACAGAGCTTGCGCTTCAAAAAGGGCTGGAGCAGCTCCTGGCAGGCCGCACATCCTTTATTATTGCTCATCGACTGTCCACCATCCAAAACGCCACACGGATTTTCTTTATTGACGGCGGACAAATTGTGGAGCAGGGCACGCATGAAGAACTGCTGAAAAAAGACGGGGCGTATTCAAAGCTGTACATGTCACAGCGCCGAGCGTTGCAGGTTGGATAATCGTACGTATTCAATGAGGATTCGGTTTGCACCGATTCCTTTTAAAAGGAGTGAATCAATAATGCCGAAATCGCCCCTTTTCCGTGATCCCATTTACGATGGTGCCAGATCCTGTTCTTATTTGGAACAGGGAAGCGGAAGAATGGTGGATTGTATATCCGAATCGTCAGGCTGTTTTTTTGAATGTAAAGGAGCTGAATAAATGAAGATTGGGATGGTTGGAACGGGTGGATTCAGCCGGATGCATGCAGCTATTTTTACGGATATGACAGACGTAAGGTTTCAAGCAGTTTGCGGAACGAGTCAAGAAAAAGCAGCGGCTTTTGCGGCAGAGTATGGTGATGCAAACGGGTACGACAATGTCACACAGATGCTGGATCAGGAAAAACTGGACGCAGTCTACATCTGTGTCCCGCCTTTTGCTCACGGCGATGTGGAGCAGCAGCTTATTGAGAGGGGAATTCCGTTTCTCGTTGAAAAGCCGCTCGCTGTTAATCTTAAGGTGCCGAACGAAATCACCGTGTCTCTGCAAAAAAAGAATGTGATCACATCGGTCGGTTATCATTTCCGCTATCGTGACACAGTCGCCTCATTAAAAAAAGAACTGGAAACATGCACAGTCGGTATGGTGACAGGAGGCTGGATGGGGTCGATGCCGCTCGTTCCATGGTGGCGCAACCGTGATACATCCGGCGGCCAGTTTGTTGAGCAGACGACACACTTAATTGATTTAGTGCGATACACGCTTGGTGAAGTGGAGGAAGTACACGCAGTGGAAGCAAACAGAATCATGGCAGATCTGCATAAAAACGTAACCGTGGCGGACATCGGCAGCGCGATATTGAAAATGAAAAGCGGTGTTCTAGTTCAGCTGTCGAATACATGTCTGCTGCCACATGGCGTGTTAGAGATCGGGCTTCACTATTTTCATAGCGGCGGTATCGCAAAGATTGATCAAGCTGGGCTAACAAAATGTACGTCATCTATGGAGGTGAAAGAAAAAGACTCAGTGAATCCGTATGTGCGTGAAAATGAAGCCTTCCTTCACGCTGTGCAAACGGGCGATACGTCACGTATTTTATCGAGCTATGAAGATGCATTTCGTACACAAGAAGTAACAGACGCGATCATGAAGTCGGTTGAAAGCAAAAAAACTGTTCAATTAGGAGGAAACTAACCTTGTTTACAAAAGAAGACCGTATTTTATTTATTGGAGACAGTATCACGGACAGCGAACGCCAGGCGGAGCCCGAAGAAATCGGCGATGGATATGTTCGGCTTGTTCGCGACCATTTTATTTGCCAGTCGCCTGCCAATGCGCCGGCCATCGTCAATAAAGGGATCGGCGGCAACCGCGTAACAGACCTGGCTGAGCGGTGGGAACAGGACGTTTTAAAAGGACAGCCGACTGTTTTATCCATTTCCATTGGCATTAATGATGTGTGGCGGCAGCTTGATTCGCAGGGCATTGATCAAATATTGCCCGGGAAATTTGAGACGGTGTATCGCGCCCTGCTCGACCAGTCATCTGGTATCCGGCTCATCCTGATGGAGCCGACTATAATTGAAGAAGACCCACAGTCAAAAGGAAACCAAATGCTCAAGCCGTATGTAGACATTGTCCGGAAGCTCGCTGAAGAGTATGGGGCTGTACTCGTGCCGGTTCATCAAGCATTTATTGGTTATTTAAAAGAAGGCAGTGAATATAAATTAACGACAGATGGCGTACATATGACCTCGATCGGAAATATGCTTATGGCGCGGACATGGCTTACAGCAGCCGGTGCAGTGTCGAAATAAGAAAAAGGCGATCTCTTCAAAGGGAGACCGTCTTTTTCTTATTTAATCGTCACTTCAACACCAAAATGATCGGGCACAACCGCTTTATTGACATCATTAAAAATAACAGCGGACGCTTCCACATGGACGGGTTTGTTCACAAAAATATAATCAATCCACAAATCCTGTTTGTTTCCATCCGTCCCACCCATCATCGCGATGAGCTTCCCGACAGAGATCATAATACCGGCAGCAGGCATCACAGCCACAACAACTAAAAGCGCTTTCCTGAGTTTTGCCAAAAATTAAAAGAGATGAATTTCTTCATCATCAATTCTCCTTTTGCTAAAAGTTAAAGGCTTACAAAATATTTAAGAAATCGTTTGCGTGAATTTCATTCTAATAAGCTCGCTTTCATTTGGCAAGAGTGAATTTGAAAAACTTTTGAATATAAGGATATTTATTGTTTTAAAAAGTTGAAAATGGGAATCAGTATAAAAATTGTTCTTCTTAAATCATGAAAATAAATATTTTTAGTGAAAACGATTGCACGAATATTTTTCATATTTTATACTAAGTCGTGTTAAATAACTGAAAAATGCTTGTGCGCATGAAGCGCAGGTGGAAAAGGTCATGCGAGAAACTTTCAGCCTTCGCATTCTTTTTTTGCATCCGTGCTAAAATACACGTAGAAAATATTCTAGAAGATTCGGGGGACGTCTTATGAGTAAAGTATGGTGGAAAGAAGCGGTGGCGTATCAAATTTATCCGCGCAGCTTTTTGGATTCAAATGGAGACGGTATTGGGGATATTCAAGGGGTGATCGCGAAACTTGATTACTTAAAGGATCTTGGTATCGACGTTATTTGGATTTGCCCGATGTTTGAATCGCCGAACGATGACAATGGCTATGACATTAGTGATTACAAAGAAATTATGGATGAATTCGGGACGATGGCCGATTTTGACGAACTCCTGCAAGGTGTTCATGAACGTGGAATGAAACTGATCCTCGATCTTGTGATCAACCATACGAGCGATGAGCATCCGTGGTTTATTGAATCACGCTCATCAAAAGACAATCCAAAACGTGATTGGTACATTTGGCGTGACGGAAAAAACGGCGCGGAGCCGAACAACTGGGAAAGTATCTTCGGCGACTCGGCGTGGGAATATGACCAGACGACCGAGCAGTTTTTCCTGCACCTGTTCTCGAAAAAGCAGCCGGATTTAAACTGGGAGAACCCGGAAGTGCGTCAGGCGCTATACGAAACCGTTAATTGGTGGCTAGATAAAGGCATCGACGGTTTCCGTGTGGATGCAATCAGCCATATTAAAAAGGTTGAAGGTCTAATTGATATGCCGAATCCAAAGGAACTTAAATATGTGCCGTCATTTGACCACCATATGAACGTAAAAGGCATTCAGCCGCTTCTGGAAGAACTGAAAACTGAAACATTTGCGAAATACGACATTATGACGGTTGGCGAAGCAAATGGTGTAACAGCGGATGAAGTCGATGAATGGGTAGACGAGGAAAAAGGGAAGTTCAACATGATTTTCCAGTTTGAACACCTTGAACTGTGGAATGCGGAAACGAAAACGGGACTCGACATTCCCGGCTATAAAAAAGTGATGACCAAGTGGCAAAAAGCGCTCCAAAATAAAGGCTGGAATGCGCTGTTTATTGAAAATCATGACAAAGCGCGTGTCGTCTCCACATGGGGAAATGACCAGGAGTACTGGTGTGAAAGTGCGACATCCTTTGCGGCAGTCTACTTCTTAATGCAGGGGACACCGTTTATTTATCAAGGGCAGGAAATCGGCATGACGAATGTGAAATACGAAGATATTGACGATTACAATGACGTCCGGACGAAAAACATGTACCGTCTTGGGATCGGTGCCGGTATTAATCACGAGGAAATGATGGAGATTATCTGGCATTCAAGCCGTGACAACTCACGCACACCGATGCAATGGTCCAAGGAAGAAAATGCTGGCTTCACAACAGGCAGGCCGTGGATTAAATTAAATGAAAATTATAAGAGCATTAACGTCGAAGCCCAGCTGCAAAGCGAAGGCTCGATTTTGAACTTTTATAAAAAGATGATCAAAATGAAAAAAGCAAATGAAGTTTTCACGTATGGCATATACGATGAAGTGCTAGAAGAAGATACACGCTTGTTTGCATATACGCGGACGCTTGGCAATGAAAAAGTGATCGTGCTCAGCAACTTGTCTGATCAGCCGGTGCCTGTAAAAAAAATGGACGGCATCACGTATAAGTTTGCTAACTTAATACTTCATAACTACAAGGTGCCGGAAGAAAATCCGCCGGGTGAACTCATTTTACATCCTTATGAAACACGTGTTTATAAAGTGTGATTTAAAACGGCTTAAACATTCACTGTTTGAGCCGTTTTTTTGTGTGCAGGGCCGGTAAAATGAAAATAGGGGCGGAATAAATCATGTTTGGGGCGGTAAATCATTTTGTCGCCTCAAACCGCATGGAAACCGCCCGAAAATACGATTTATCGCCCTAAAACGGTTACTCTTTGTTAAGAGGAATACGATGATAGGCTTTCCTATATTTAGACGGGGTCAGTTTTTCATATTGCTTGAACAGCCTCATAAAATACCGTTCGTCCTGAATGCCAATGGTCCTCGCGATATTTCCGACGCTTTCATTCGACATTGTCAGTAAATCCTTTGCTTTTGATAATTTCAACATATGAATATATTCATGCACCGTCAAGCCGGTTTCTTTTTTGAAAAAGCGGCATAAGTAATCACGGTTGTAGTTAAATTGCTCGGCGATTTTCCCTGTCGACAGCTTTTCAAGTGAATTTAAACGAATCCATTCTAAAATCGAAGCCATTTTTTTATCAGAATTTTTTTGATCGGACGCAAGATGAAAGTTCTTAATCGTTTGTTCCGACAGTTCGATCAGTACAGAAGTCGCCAAATAATCAACGGCGCGGCTGTGGTAATAATGGGCATTTGCTACATCGAGCAGCTGGTTGAACAAAATGGTCAATCGGTCTGATTGATGTGGAGCGGAAAAGAAAGGCAGAAAGACAGCTGATTCATTCTGATACAGCTCCGGTTTTGATTGAATGGCCTTTACGTGCTGATCTACTTCGAGCTCATTCATAACAAAGGGATCGCTTTCGTCAGAAAATAAAAAATGAAACCAGTAAAAAGATGTTCCGGGCGGGCATTCTTTATATCCTTGATGAACTTTATGCGGAGGCAAAATCAATAAATCACCCGGATTCACTTCAAATGTAGTGGATTCGCATTGAATATAAAGCGTTCCATGAAGGCCGATAATCATTTCATAATCCCCAATCGAGCGCTTCATATGTGTCCAAGGGACCTCGGTAATGAACTTACCACCGAGTGTAAACACAACAGGCTGCTGAAGGGAAGCGTGCAAATATTCTTTTAACATCATCCGTCACCCTTTTTAATCTGAATTGATAAGTTAGTCAGTTTTGTCCACCAATTATGCGGTTTCATGTACTGATTTTGATTTTATCAATATGCTATTCTTTAAACAAGATAAACATTGTAAGCGCTTTAAAAATAAAAAGGGGAAGGAAAGGAAAAGTCAGTTTTATTTGATGATTGAAGATGGTGCAAAGGGCATGTAAATGGAGGGTGAAGAATGACGCATACAAAAATGAAAAACAATGTGAATGTTCAAGTGACCGATTCGTTTTGGAAACGATACATGGATATCGTTCGGCATGAAGTAATTCCATATCAATGGGAAGCGTTAAATGACAGAATTCCGGACGCAGTGCCAAGCCGCGCGATTGAAAATTTTAAGATTGCGGCAGGTGATGAAACAGGCGAATTTCATGGATTTGTTTTTCAAGACAGCGATGTGGCTAAATGGATTGAAGCTGCAGCGTTTAGCTTGGAAAATGCGTCGGACGCGGGACTTGAACAGGCAATTGATGAAGTAATTGATTTAATTGGCCGTGCGCAGCAGGAAGACGGATATATTAATACGTATTTTACGATTAAAGAACCAGAAGGACGGTGGAGTAACTTACGTGATCAGCATGAACTTTATTGCGCCGGTCATATGATCGAAGCCGCTGTTGCGTATTATTATGCTACAGGCAAGCGGACATTTCTTGATATGATGTGCCGGTTTGCAGACTATATTGACGAAGTGTTCGGCAAAGAAGAAGGAAAAATACGCGGGTACGATGGCCATCAGGAAATTGAGCTTGCGCTTGTGAAACTATATGAGGCAACCGACAATAAAAAATACTTGAACTTAAGCAGCTATTTCATTGATGAAAGAGGACATCAGCCACACTTTTTTGATTTAGAAAAGGAAAAAAAGCAAGATGATCATCCGTTTTTTTGGAATGACAGCTATGGCTATCACCAAGCGCATGTGCCGGTCAGAGAACAGAAAAAAGCGACGGGTCATGCGGTGCGTGCTATGTACATGTACACAGCAATGGCGGATCTTGCATTAAAATCAAATGACGATGAACTGAAAAAAGTGTGTGAAGATCTATGGGAAAATGTCACGACAAAACAAATGTATGTGACGGCTGGTGTAGGGTCGATGGAATTTGGCGAAGCCTTTTCAACAGACTATGATTTACCGAATGATACAGCGTACACGGAAACGTGTGCTTCGATCGGACTGGTGTTTTGGGCGAAGCGGATGCTCAACTTACAAGCGGATGCAAAATATGCAGATGTCATGGAAAGAGCGCTGTACAACGGAACAATAAGTGGAATGGACTTGGACGGAAAGAAATTTTTCTATGTAAATCCGCTGGAGGTTCAGCCGGAAGTGTGCGAACATCGCCAGGATCATCATCATGTAAAGCCTGTCAGACAGAAGTGGTTCAGCTGTGCATGCTGCCCGCCGAATTTGGCCCGTTTAATTTCGTCAGTCGGACATTATTTGTACACAGTCCGGCAAGATGAGCTGTATGTGCATTTGTATGCAGGGAATAAAGCGGACGTGCAGCTAAACGGACAAAACGTTGTGATTGATCAACAAACGAGCTATCCGTGGGATGAAAAGGTGTCGATAACTGTTACGCCAGAGCAGGAAAAAAGCTTCACAATAGCGCTCCGGATTCCAGGCTGGTCGAAAAACGCGCAAATCCTGTTAAACGGCGAAAAAGTAGAGTATTCGACGTTATTGAAAAAAGGCTATGTACATCTTACTCGTTCTTGGAAACAAGGTGATCAAATTGAACTTGTTTTTCCGATGCCAGTTGAAAAAATTCGTGCAAATCCAAAAGTAAAAGAAAATGCGGGGAAAGTAGCCCTGCAGCGTGGTCCAGTCGTTTATTGCCTGGAAGAAGCAGATAATGGGAAACAGCTATCAACAATTAAAATATCGGAAAATTCAGAATTAAATCCGGTGTTCAAACCGGATTTGTTGGATGGAGTTGTCGTAATTGAAGGAAATGGAGTTCGCACGAGTGCGAACGATGCCTCATGGGAAAATGTTTTGTATCAGCCGATAAAACAAGAGTCTGTAGACGTTTCAATCAAAGCGATTCCTTATTTTGCATGGTGTAATCGTGAACCGGGTGAAATGATCGTCTGGATTCGGGAGGAAAACTAACAGTCAATTCAAAATGAAAAACTTCTTGGATAAAGAAAAGGCGATCCTGTCAAAAACAAATATGTTTTGATGGAACCGCCTTTTTTGAGGATAGTTTAACTGACAATGGCCGTCCGGCTGAGCAGTCGTTTAATCGATGCATCTGCTTCTTTCAATACGGTTTCTTTGTCAATCGTTTTCATGATATTGTTTTCCATCACGATCTGGCCATTGACAACGGTCGTTTCCACATCTGCGCGTGTAGCGGAATACACGATACGTGAAATTGGATCGATGTCATAGGAAGGAAATGTATGGAAATGGTTTAAATTTAAAATCGCCAGGTCCGCTTTTTTACCGATTTCAATGCTGCCGATTTCGTGATCCATCCCGACAGCACGGGCGCCGCCAATTGTCGCCATTTTAAAAACGGTGCGGGCATTCATGCTCGTTGGGCCATGAATCGGCTTTTGAATAAGAGCGGCGAGTCGCATTTCATTAAACATATCCAAGTTATTATTGCATGGAGCCCCGTCCGCACCTAAACTGACCGATGAGCCGGCATCAAGCAGATCCGGCACGTCGGCGATGCCGGAAGCGAGCTTTAAGTTCGAGCCCGGACAATGACTGACGTGGACGCCGCGCTCTTTAATGATTCGTTTTTCCTGTTCATCCAGCCAAATGCAGTGGGCTAAAATGAGCCGCTCGTTCGCAAGGCCGAGGTGATCGAGATAGACGACGTTGCGCATACCGGTTTCCTGCTCAACGATCGCAATTTCTCCTTTGTTTTCAGAAGCGTGGGTGTGTACTTTTACGTTGTAGTGTGTGGAGAGCTTCTGCACTTCTCTTAACAGTTCTTCTGTACAAGAAACCACAAATCGCGGTGAAAACGCATATTGGATGCGGCCGCTGTCATACATATGCCATTTTTCCAGTAAATCGACACTTTTCTGAATGGACTCCGCCGTTTTTTCCTGCAGTCCGATTGGCACTTCATTGCCTTTGTCCATCATCACCTTGCCGGATAATGCACGGATCCCGCTTTGGGCAATGGCGCGAAACGCGAAGTCGGTATGATTGACTGTTTCCATATCGACAATGGTTGTCGTACCGCTTTGCAGCAGTTCCCCGATGCCAAGCATAGCCGAATAGTAAATAGATTCTTCATCATGGGATGCTTCAAGCGGCCAAATCCGCTCTTTTAGCCAGTCCATCAGTTCAAGGTCATCCCCTTTTCCGCGAAACAGCGTTTGACATAAGTGGATATGTGTCTGAATAAACCCGGGGATCACGGTCCGCCCGGATGCGTCAATGACACGGTCGGCGATTGCCTCATTAAGAGAAGGACCGACGGATTCTATTCGGTCTTCATTAATAAGAAGATCTCCTCTGATGATTTCTTCTTTTGCATTCATCGTCACAATTTGTGCGTTTTTAATGAGTAAGCTGCCCATCTTCATTCCTCCAATTCATTATAAAAAGACTACGAAAAAATCAGCAATGGCACTGATTTTTTCGTAGCCAGGAATTTACGGTTCCGAGTAGAGACCATTAACCCGTATCGTTAAGGATATACGAAAAGTATAAGCTGATCATATGAAGTTATGAGACGGGATGCAACTTATCTGTTAGAAAATCTCACGCAAATTCTGCCAGTAATCTAAAGTCATGATTAAATAAGGATAACGATAATCATGAGGAGGCTGCATTATGAATGTACAGTTTTTAAACGAACAGCATAAAAGCCGTTTTGAGCTGGCGCAGGCCTCAATGCCTGTTATGCAGCGGGCAGATCGTTCTAAGCTTGCTTTCGTATTTTTAATTACAGGAGACCGGAAGCTGCGAAAAAAGATCAGCCCGTATATTAGTTTAAAGGACGGTCGTTTTTTATGGCCGGATACGTTGATGGACCGCGATTTAACGAATGGCGATGATGCGCTTTTGACACTGGCACTTCAGTTTTTAAGTGACGTGAAAGCAACAGCCCCGATCCATTTAATGGATGAATTAACTGACGATCAGTTAAGGCTGGCGCTAAATGCCATAATTGTCCGGCGTACCGGAATTCAATGTTCTCCCAATAAAGAAAAAACGGATGAACGCTATTATTACTATATATGAAAGAAGCCTAGGGGGTCGTTCCCCGGGCTTCTTTTTTACGTATTCAGTAAGTGCTTGATGCGCAAAGCGAGACGGATTTGCAGGGAAAAGTCAGGGTCTTTCAGTGAAGTGCCGAGCAGTTCTTCGCACTTTTCCAGTCTGTAGACGACGGTATTCCGGTGTACAAACAGCCGCTTGGCGGTTTCGGAAATGTGACAATGGCTTTCCATATAAACAAACAGTGTATCAAGCAGCGATTTCTCTTCTTCTAAATTACCGAGCTTTAGCTGCTGGACAGTATGCTTGTAAAACTGTGTTAAGTCTTTCGCTGGAAGCAGCCGCAGCAGTTCGCTCACGTCTTTTGTCCGATGGAAGTGGACGGAAGAAGGTCCGCTCGACAGTCGGTTTGTTTTTAACGCATCACGTGCTTCTTTGTAGCCTTGACGAACGAATAAAAGCGAGGAGCACAGGTGGCTGACGCCAAATGACATTGTCATTTTATGCTCACGGCTCATGCGAGTTTGCAGCTTTTTTAAAAAAGAAGCAGTAAACGAGTGAGTGTCTTTAACATGATCCGGTACTTTTAAAAGCAGGATCAATGTTTCGCCTTTCGTGAACAAATGGCAAGGTACGTCCATCGTATGCAATTCCTTTTCGAAAAAATAATAAATTTCATCCAGCTCTTTTTGGTTCGTGTAATACGACCATTCTTCTTCTGGCGCATCTATCCGCCCGGCGGCGCAAATGTATTTTTGCTTCAGCGGCAAGTCGAATTCCTTCGCCCGGCTGACAGCTTCTTCCTCGCTTGAAAACGCATCATCTAAAAAGTTTGAGAAGAATTCATTGCGTATCCGGCGTGTAAACTGCTTAACGGCATCTTCCTTTAAAAGTTCAAATGAAATGACGTTCAATGCCTGCTCAATGGTTAACAGCTTTACATGCTCTGTCGGATAAATTGGTCCTTCCAGCAGGAGCAATGCCGCTTTTTTCTCATGCGTATAAACAGGAAACAGCGTGTAGTCTTTTTTTGGGGACAGTGTGCTAAACGCCGTAAAAGTAGAACTCGGCGATAAAAAGGAACCGTGCTGGGACGCCCATTTTTTAAATGGAGAAAGCACTTCGGCTAATGAATCATCGCCGGCAATTGGCGAAAAGTAAGCGGTGCATAAAAAGGCACTGTGTCCGGTGAGTTCTGTTAAGTTTGCCAGCAGAACATTTAACCCTTTTCCGCTCATAATGTGGCCTGAAAACAGTTTATGCGTATCAATAGCGCCCCGTAATTCACTTGTTCGCTTATCGAGAATGATATTGAGCATTTGGTTCACAGTTTCGCCGAGTGACCAATTTTCGGGGATTTCAACGATTGGAAATCCAAGGTCATCCGCGAGGAGAACAGCTTCTGACGGAAGTTGACCGAAAAAACGTTTCGTTTTAATGAAGAGCGCCGCGCAGTTTTTTTGTGCCATTTGTCCAATGAGGCGAACAAGCTCGTCTGGCTCATCTTTTACATGATAGCCGGTTGTCACAAGTAAATCATTCGGTTTTAAATAAGGGAGAATATCGGGGGCATCCATCATTGTAACGTTCGTAATATCGTTTAAAACGCCTCTTTCACCAGCAGCAAGCTTAATGTCGTGAAAAGGAGGTTGAGCGAGCAGTGTTTTTAATTTCACTAAAATCCCTCCGTAAAATAACTTATGTTATATTATATAACATAAAATGAGTCGGTTTTGTGAAAAAAAGCAGAAATAAATTAATTTTTTAGTAATTATAACTAATGACAGAGTATGTTTTTCCTTGTAAACTCATATTATGTTACGTGTTATTACACAATAAAGTTATAAAAAGGGTGTGGGAAATTGCTGACGATACAGTCTGTAAATCAAATGAAGAAAGTTTCCTTCGTTCAGCATTTTGGTGGAGTATTTGAGCATTCGCTCTGGGTGGCAGAACAGGCTGTGCGTGATCGTCCTTTTCATTCGGTAAAGTCTTTGTATGAAAAAATGGCATCGATTGTACAGGAGTCGGCTGTTTCTGATCAGCTGGCCTTGCTGAGAAACCACCCGAACCTTGGAGCGAAAATAAAGATGACCGATGCATCGGTAAAAGAACAGACCGGTGCGGGATTGACGTCACTTACAAAAAACGAGTTCGACCAATTTTCGATGCTGAATAAGGCCTATACAAAAAAATTCGCTTTTCCTTTTATTATCGCTGTGCGCGGCAAAACGAAAGAAGACATTTATCGTCAGATGGAATTGCGTTTACAAAATGATAAGGATACTGAATTTGACATCGCTTTAAATGAAGTATTCAATATTGCTTATTTTCGAATAACAGACATCGTCACAGAAGAGGAGCCGAGTAAATGCCTGCATTAACGACGCATATTTTGGATTTAACTCACGGGCAGCCGGCAGCAGGTGTCGCCGTGGAGGTCTACTTTTTTGAAAACGAAACGGAAAAGAAAAAAATCGTGCAATCTGTTACAAATCGGGATGGCCGGGTAGATGAACCACTCGTTTCCGCAGACGAATTCCAGGAAGGCGAATACGAGCTGTTGTATTACATTGGCGATTATTTTCATCAAAAAGAAACCAATATTGTTGATCCGCCTTTTTTAAACCGTGTATCAGTGCGAGTCAGTCTGTCGGCTGCCGAAGCGCATTATCATATTCCGCTTCTCATCTCGCCATGGGGTTATCAAGTATATAGAGGAAGCTGACAAAAAGGGCAATGATTTTTTAAATCAGCGCCCTTTTTTCGCACAGTGAATTTGGATGGAGGAATCAATATGGAAGACATTCATGATTTGTTGGATGCCATTGACTCATCTTCTGTTGGTGGAGTACTGGCGGCAGTCGTTAAAGTCACGGGATCCGCGTATAAAAAAGAAGGCGCGGCGATGCTGTTTAAAGCGGATGGAACACAAGTCGGCCTGCTGAGTGCCGGCTGTCTGGAGGAAGATTTATCCGAACGGCTGAGAGAAAGCGATGAGCCGTATAGGGAATTTGTCTATGACATGCGTGATGAAGATCAGCTGTCGTGGGGAGAAGGATCCGGCTGCAACGGAGTCATCCACGTGTGGACGGAAAAGTTAAGCGAGGCATACGTGGCGCATTTGCTTCAATTGAAAAAAGCGCTTCGGGCCGGCCGGTCTGTATTAATGTTGAAAAAGGGGGGCGCCCGTTCAGGTTATTTATTCATTCCGGATGAAGGTGAACCGTTTGGGTGCTGGGAAGGCGGCGTCCCTGATGACTGTCGGGTGATTGAGCGGGGCATGTTTTTCAGCAAAGCGCTGGGCAGTGACGTATACGTACACCGGATTCGTCCGAAGCGGAGGCTTGTTGTTTTCGGGGCGGGACCGGATGCACGGCCGCTCGTTTCGTTCGCGGCGGGTGCCGGGTTTTCTGTCACTGTTTCCGATTGGCGTCCGGCTTTTTGTACTGCAGCTCATTTTCCGGCCGCTGAAAAACATGTTATCGGTTTTCCATATGAAGTGATCGACAGGATGGAACTAAAACCAAACGATTGTGTAGTGATCATGACGCACAATTTTAAGCGGGATCAAGAGTTAATCCATGTTTTAAAAGATAAAGAACTACTGTATCTCGGTGTGCTCGGTTCTAAAAAAAGAACAGCCCGCCTGTTCGGATTGGATCCTCTTCCTCAGGGTATTACATCACCCGCCGGGCTGTCCATTCAGGCGCAGGGAGCGGAGGAAATTGCGATCAGTATTGTGGCCCAGCTTATTGGAGTAAGCCATTCTGTTCCCTTGAAAGAAGCGGCTTGTTTATGAGTGGTCCGGTTATCGGCATCTTGCTTGCGGCCGGCAACAGCCGCCGGATGGGAACAAATAAACTGGCACTGCCGCTCGGCGACACAACAATTGGCAGTGCATCACTGAAGTCGGCGCTCTCATCAACGCTCGACCATGTCATTATTGTTCAGAAAAAAGAAGACGAAGCTCGATGGATTCACCCCGCTTTTTTCAAAAAAGAAAACTGGTCACAAGCAGCGTGCGAAGACGCGTTTCGTGGACAGGCGCATTCACTGGCTGCCGGCTTAAAAGCGGCAGAAGAAATGGGTGCACAGGCAGCTGTCATTCTGCTGGCAGATCAGCCGTTTGCGGGTTCCCGATTGATTGATCAGGTGATAGATACTTATAAAGAAAAGGGTGCGTCATTTGTGGCATCGCGTTTTGACGGAACGCCCCGTCCGCCTGTTCTTTTTTCGAGCCGTCTTTTCCCGGTGCTGCAAGGGCTGCAGGGGGATCGGGGAGCAGGAAGTTTGCTGAAGCAGCCGTCTTTTGCACACAAAGGCATGATGATAGATGTTGAAATGGCACGTCCTTTTTTTGATATTGATACAAAGCATGATTACGAACAAGTAGTGAGGAGGGGATGGGATGGATGTGTCAATGCCGGTGCCGACGTCCGTCTGGCAGCCCGGGAGTTTGGAAGAAGCCTGGTCGTTAAAGAAAGAACTTGATGGCGTGTCCCAGTTTATCGCTGGCGGAACGCTCATGCAAATGCAGCGGGAACAAGGGGTTGTGTTTCCCCCTCATTTAATCAGTCTGGAACAACTCCGTGAACTGGCGGATATTGAAGAAACGGTAGATGGATCGATTCGAATTGGGGCACTGACCGATCTGGAAACGTGCCGGACGCATCTGCTGGTGAAAAAAATGTGTCCGTCCTTATCGGAAGCGATCGGCACAATTGCATCACCAGCTGTGCGAAATCGAGGCACGATTGGCGGCAATATCCTGTATGGAATCGGTGATGCCATCCCGATTTTGCTGGCGATGGACGCGCGGCTTTCCTGGTTTTGCGAAAATGGCATTCGGTCTGAATGGCTGTCTGATTATGTGAACAGACAGGAGAGCCTGGAAGAAGGAGCAATTTTGACCGACATTACGATCCCTTCTCTGGTAAAGGGGCATTGCTTTTTTCGCAAAATCGGCCGCAGAGAAACGTTTATTCCATCGATTGTCACTGTCGCAATGTATATGGAGATGGCGGACCAAAACGTGATCAGGTCGATCCGGATTGTGGCGGGCGGCGGGGTGAACACGCCGCGGCGTTTAAGGGGATGTGAAGAAATGCTGGTCGGAAAACAGCTGACGGATGATTTGTTGTCGGCGCTTTCTATCAAAATAAAAGAAGAGTCGGCATTGATTGGCGATGTGTTTGCGTCAGCGAATTACCGCCGGACAGTGGCCGCGAATCTACTTTTAACGGAACTGCAATCTGTCCGGTAAAACCGGAGAAGGGAGCATAGTAATGGCAAAAAAAATCCGGCCGGACGGCAAAGAGAAAGTGACGGGGCGGCTGAAGTATTTAACTGATCTTGCCTTTTCGAATATGCTGTACGGCAAAATTTTAAGAAGTCCTTATCCTCATGCCCGTATTCTTTCAATTTCTACAGATAAAGCGAGACAGCTCCCTGGCGTACAGGCGGTTATTACCCATAAAGATGTGCCCGGCTTAAACGGTTTTGGCATCGTGACACCAGATCAGCCAGTGTTGTGCAAAGATATCGTACGCTATGTCGGAGATGCGGTGGCAGCTGTCGCGGCGGATTCTGTTGAGACTGCCACACGGGCGCTTGAGCTGATTCATGTTCAATATGCACCACTTCCTGTTCTGGACAGTCCAGAAAAAGCATTGGAAGAAGGGGCACCGCTTCTTCATCCGAACGGCAATGTTCTTCACCGTGCCGGTTTTCAAAAAGGGGACATCGAATCAGAATTTGCAAAATGTGCGGCAATTGTAGAAGAAACCTATCATGTGCCACGCCAGCTGCATGCGTATATGGAAACGGAAGGCGGAGTGATTGTGCCGGAAAAAGACGGCAGTCTTACTGTTTACGTCGGCACGCAGCACGGCTTTAAAGACCGGTTTCAGCTTGCCAGAATTTTAGGGATGCCTGAAGAACATATTCGCGTCGTATCAAGTCCGATGGGCGGCTCATTCGGTGGGAAAGACGAACTGAACATCCAGCCATACGGCGCGTTGCTCGCGCTTTCGACAGGAAAACCGGTGAAAATCCATCAAACGAGACAGGAATCGATACGCTCAAGCATTAAACGTCATCCGATGAAGATTACGATGAAAACCGGCATCGATCAAGATGGCAGGCTACGCGCTCATCAAACAACGATTGTGGCTGATACCGGTGCCTATGCAACACTTGGACCGGCCATTTTGGATTTCGCGGTCGAGCACACATCCGGTCCATACATGATTCCGGCAGTAGATACAAAGGGTATTTCTGTTTTTACAAATAACGGCGTTTCCGGGGAATTCCGTGGATTTGGAGGCAATCAAGTTACATTTGCCCTTGAAGGACAAATCGATCGGCTGGCCGCTGCAATTGGAATGGATAGTGTGGAGATGAGACGTCTTAACATTCGAAGGGAACATGATCTTGGACCGCTCGGCCAGCAGATTGCCGAAACAAACGGTGCTTTAGACGTGCTTCAATCAGCAGCTGCTGTATATGCCGAGAAAAAACCGTCATCACAAAATCAGGATCGATGGAAGCGGACCGGCACTGGCATGGCGATCACGATGCATGGCGGCGGGCTCGGATTCGGCCGGATGGACCCTGCCGGCGGGCGGTTGTCGCTGAAAGAAGACGGAAAAATTGAAATTTCATTTGGATTTGAAGAAGCAGGACAGGGCATTCTTGCCGTCATTGAAACGATTACGACAGAGCAGCTTGGATGCGCAAAAGAAGACATTTCAATTATGATCGGCGATACATCGCTTGTGCCATCATCCGGGTCAACAACTGCATCACGTGGAACGAGTATGGTCTGGCATTCACTGCAGCGATTGAAAAAGCCATTTTTGCAGAAACTGCTGACTCGGGCGGCGCGGAAAACCGGAACGAAAGAAGGGCAGCTTTCAATCGGTCCAGGTGGTATTTGGGAAAACGGTGAATGCAGGCTGTCATTCCGAGAGCTTGCGTCTGAGCAGGCGCCGATTGTTATCTCGACTCAGTTTGATTTTCCGGTTTCGCCGGACCCGATAGATTCCGCTCATTTTTTATACACGTACAGTGGTGTTGTTGCGCAGGTGGAGGTGGATCTGTTAACAGGCAGGATAAATGTGACGGAACTGCATCAATCGCTCTCTGCCGGTCCAGTTGTAAATGAAATGGGCTATCTAGGACAAATCGAGGGTGGCGGTGTTATGGCGCTCGGTTATACGCTGATGGAAGATGTGATAATGGCAGATGGTCATTACGTGACAGAAAACCTGGATTCCTATTTAATTCCGGGGATTAAGGATGTGCCCTTTAACTTACAGGTGAAGGCGGTCGAATCGCTGCCGGCAGAAGATGATTATGGTCCGCGTGGTGTCGGTGAAATTGGTACCATAGCTGTAGCGCCGGCGATCGCCAATGCCATTTATGATGCGGTCGGATTGCGGGTCAGCCAGCTGCCGGTCAAGCCGGAGACCGTGTTGAAGTCAACGGAAGAAAGGGGTGTCCTGCATGGAAGCCAATCATCAAACAGCGGGGGGAACTGAGACGGTATCGGTTTCTTTTTTATTAAATGGTGAGCACATTCAACTGAACGTCTCACCCGTTATGAGAGCGGTTGACTTGATCCGCGGCGAGCTCGATCAAACCGGAACAAAAATTTCATGCGGCATTGGTCGCTGTGGAGCCTGTTCAATCTTAGTGAATGGGAAATTAGCGGTTTCATGCCTGCTTTTGGCTTACCAGCTTGAAGGAGCCTCTGTGATAACAATCGAAGGGCTCTCAGATCAAGACGAGGTGCATCCTATTCAAAAGGCATTTCTTGAGGAGGGGGGCTTTCAATGCGGCTACTGCACACCGGGGATGGTCATGGCGGCAAAGTGTTTACTTGACTCGAATCCTGAACCCGATCGACAGGCTATTCAAGAAGCTCTCTCAGGCAACCTTTGCCGCTGTACCGGGTATGGCGGTATCATCCGATCCGTGCAGTGTGCCAGTTCAAAATAAAACGTTGTCAGATAATCTAACGAAAAAAGACTTAATCTTATAAGGATTAAGTCTTTTTTCTCTTTTATCACTAATAATCTAAACAATTTTTAGTGATAATGCATATTGAGGTTCAGCTTTATCCCTACTATGATGTTAGTAGATATCACATAGACGAAGAATGTCGTTCTGAAGGAAGAATTAGTCGGGAGGAGAGATCGACGTGACAATAGAACAAAAGCAGGCAGTTTATTTTCAAAATGTCAGCAAAATGTATAACACAGGCACGATTGCTCTTAATCATTTTGATTTTCCAGTTGAGGAAGGAGAGTTTATCAGCTTTCTCGGACCGTCCGGCTGCGGCAAATCCACTGCGCTGCGAATGGTGGCCGGGCTCGGATCGCCAACGACAGGAGACGTAACTGTTTTCGGGAACACACCAGAAGACCTTATTAAAAATACAAATGACATTGCATTTGTTTTCCAGGATGCAAACCTGCTTCCGTGGCGCAGTGTACTCGATAATGTCCTATTGCCGCTCGAACTTCGGGGAGGTAATAAAAAAGAAAAAAAAGAAGCCGCGGTGAAGGTGCTTGAAATGGTCGGATTAAAAGACCATTTGAAATCATATCCGAGACAGCTGTCCGGCGGAATGAGAATGCGCGTGTCCATTGCACGGGCACTGGCGGCTAAGCCGAAGCTTCTGCTTATGGATGAACCGTTTGCGGCACTGGATGAAATTACCCGGCAGACACTTCAAATGGAGCTGCTCGACATATGGGAAAAAGAAAAAATGACTGTTCTATTCGTTACCCATAACGTGTATGAAGCCGTCTTTTTATCTTCTAAAATTGCTGTTATGTCCGCACGGCCGGGAAGACTGTCATCCGTTATTGATGTGAACCTTCCCTATCCACGTGAACCGGGTATGAGAACAGATCCGGCTTTTTCAAAATATGTCGGCATTGCATCAGCCAGCCTTGAAAATCATGAACAGCGGAAGGAGACTGTATAAATGGCGATGTCAGAAGTGGAAATGACGAAGCAGCAAACAGCTTTAGCAGAAGCAGGAAAAAAGAAAAAACCAGTTGCTTCTACCTTTAAAGAAATGTACCTTGGACCGATTGTCGCATTCGTTTTATTTATCTCTTTATGGCAGCTTATTCCGGTAGTGCTTGGGCTTCCGCATTACATTTTGCCGAAACCGACCGATGTATGGGAAGCCACAGTTTCGGACTGGGCACTGCTCGCGGAAGCGATCCGCATTACCATTTTTGAATCGGTCATCGGCTTTTTACTAAGTGCTGTCATTGGCATTGGCGTTTCCGTTCTTTTGGCCAGCTCAAAAATATTAGAGCGAAGCATTTATCCATATGCGATTATTTTACAGACGATCCCGGTCGTGGCGGTAGCGCCGATTGTCGTCATCTGGTTTGGTGCCGGCTTTAACTCGATCGTCGTTATTTCCTTTCTGATCGGCTTTTTCCCAGTTATTTCGAACACGTTAATGGGCCTTAATTCTGCTGATAAAAATATGGATGAGCTTTTCACGCTTTACAACGCGTCAAGGTGGCAAAGAATGTGGAAGCTGCGCATTCCTGCAGCGATGCCATATATTATGGCTGGATTAAAAATTTCTTGTACGCTATCGATTGTCGGCGCAATTGTTGGTGAATATGTAGCCGGCATAGGCGGTGGAAACGGCGGCCTTGGTTATGCGATTACGGTCGCGGCCATTCAAGTGAAAACATCGTTTTTATTTTCATGCGGGATTGCGGCAGCGCTTCTTGGCATCAGCTTTTACCTGCTCATCAGCTTGTTTTCAAAAATGATGCTTGGCAGCTGGCATGAATCGGCTATGAAATCAGAAAAATAAAGAGATAGATAGAGGAGGAAGTGAAATGGAGATTGTAAAGTGGAAACAAAAAGGGGTACTCGCCTCTATGTTAGCGATGAGTTTAATGCTCGCGGCATGTGGAGGGGAAAACGCGTCGAATACAGAAAGTGAAACAGCCAGTACTGAAAGTAAAACAGAAGACGTAAAGCTCGTTTTAAACTGGTTTCCTAAATCTCAGCACGGCGGCGTGTACAGTGCGGTTGAAGAAAATGCTTTTGAAGAAAATGGCTTAAATGTAGAGGTAGAGCCGGGCGGACCGCAAGTATCGCCTATTCAGATCGTCGCAGCTGGTGATGCGCAGTTTGGCCTTGCGCATGCGGATCAAATGCTGATTGCACGCAATCAGGGCATTGATCTTGTCGCAGTAGCGGCAACGATGCAAGGCAGCCCTCAGGCATTTATGTTCCATAAAGGTGAAGGCATTCAGGACTTTGAAGATTTAAACGGCCGGGAAGTTTTTGTCCAGCCGGGCATTACATATTGGGACTTTCTAAAAAGCAAATACGATTTAAGCAAGGTTACCGAGCTTGGCTACAACGGCCAGCATGTAAATTTCATCGACAATAAAACGTCGGTGACACAGTCTTTCTTGACATCCGAGCCGTTTTTCATGGAACAGGAAAATGTGCCGGTTGAAACGTTGCTCGTGTCAGAATCTGGTTATGACCCGTACAATGTGGTGCTCTTTGTAACAAAAGATTATTTGGAAAGCAACAAAGAAACGGTCCAAAAATTCGTTGCTTCTTATGTAGAAGGCTGGGAGTCATATGAAGATTCGGCGGGGACAATCAACGAAGTTATTGTCGAAGAAAACCCGAACATTGAGCTTGAAGCGTTAAACTTTGAAACTGAAACCCAGCACGACTATGTGTACGGCATGGATGCCGCCGAGCATGGAATCGGCTACATGACACAGGAACGCTGGGATACACTGAAAAACCAATTGCTTGATATTGGCCTGCTTGAAGAAGATTTTGAAACAAGTGACATGTTCAGCACTGAATTTTTACCGGAACACCATTGATCAGTGACCAAAAAAAAGAAAGGCTATCTCATGCTTTTGAGACAGCCTTTTCTTTTCCAAAAATAAGAGGACAGCACGTCAGTCAGGAGGAAAAGGTGTGAGTATTCCCGTACGAGAAGCAGAATATAAGTTTCCAACAGCAGATGAGATGATCAAGTGGCTTGCGTCGTTTGGTGCAACAGCGAACGGCGGTGTGACAAGGCTTTTATATTCAGAAGCTTGGAGTGAAGCCCAGCATGCGTTAAAGAGCGTCATGCAGCAAAAAGGACTTGATGCCCGGTTTGATGAAGTTGGAAACTTGTTTGGACGTCTTACTGGCACTGATGAACCAGAATCGGTTATTTTAACTGGCTCTCATATTGATACAGTAAAAGATGGCGGGCAGTTTGACGGCGCATATGGCATCGTCGCAAGCTTAATGGCTATGCAGCGTTTATACGAACAATATGGTCCGCCTAAACGGACTATTGATGTTGTTTCACTGGCGGAAGAAGAGGGGAGTCGTTTTCCACTGACGTTTTGGGGATCTGGCTGGATCACGGGACGTTACTCATTAGAGGAGGCGGAGCATATTTATGATGCAGACGGTATTTCGCTAAAAGCGGCGATGGAAGCGGCGGGATTTGGCTTGAAGCCGCGCTCGATCGAAACAAAAAAGCCGAAAGCCTTTGTTGAGGTTCATGTAGAACAGGGTATCGTGCTAGAAAGGAAGAAAAAGTCGATCGGTGTGGTCAGCCATATCGTTGGCCAGCGCCGATACACGGTTCAATTTAAAGGTGAAAGCAACCACGCCGGCACGACCCCAATGTTGATGCGGAAAGATGCGATGCGGCTTATGGCAGAGTGGGTCATATTTTTGTCAGATGAAGCGGAAGCGATAGATGAATCACTCGTCGCAACGGTTGGAAAAGTGACCGCAAAGCCAAACATGCCGAATGTAGTTGCGGGTAAAGTAGAATGCAGCCTCGATGTCCGTCATTACGACATGAAGATTTTAGATCAATTTGAAGAAAAATTAAAAGAATTTAAGAAACGGGCTGATCGCCGGGGCATGACGATGAGTATCAATCAATGGATGAATGTTAAGCCAGTTGCGCTGGACCAGGAAATGATGAAATCGGCTGCCCGGCAGGCGGAGCATTTAGGATTTTCTTATGAAACATTGATTAGCGGGGCAGGTCACGATTCACAAGTGTTTGGCGGATATTGCCCGACAATGCTGTTATTTGTGCCGAGCCGACATGGCATTAGCCATTCACCTGATGAATGGACGGAGCCGGACGATCTTGAAAAAGGCATTCAAATGCTGATGGGCGAGCTTTACGCCCTCGCTTATGTGTAAGGAGGAAAACAAGATGACGTATACAGATTTAAACACACCCATTCGGACAATCATGACACCTGGACCGGTGGAAGTAGACCCGCGTGTGCTGCGCGCAATGACAACCCCAATTGTCGGTCAGTTTGATCCGGCATTTACTCACATAATGAATGAAGTGATGGAGATGCTCAGAGTCTTATTTAAAACAGAAAACAAATGGGCGTTTCCAGTAGACGGTACGTCACGATCCGGCATTGAAGCAATGCTGGCAAGTGTGATCCGGCCGGGGGATCGCGTACTCGTACCAGTTTACGGACGATTCGGTCATTTACTAATGGAAATTTGTGAACGGTACGGTGCAGAAGTAGACGCAATGTATGCAGAATGGGGCACGGTTTTTGACCCGGCAGAGGTCATTCAAAAAATAACGGAAACAAAACCAGATATTGTAGCAATGGTTCATGCGGAAACATCAACCGGATGTATGCAGCCGCTGAAAGAAATCGGACAAGCGTGCCGTGAAATGGATGTTCTGTTTATTGTGGATGCGGTTGCATCAATTGGCGGTACAGATGTACGGGTGGACGAATGGTGCATCGACGGATTAATCGCCGGCACACAAAAATGTTTGTCCGTTCCATCAGGCATGGCGCCGCTAACATATAATGACCGCATTGAAAGACGAATCGCAAGCCGGAAAAAAGTGGAGCGCGGCATCGCGACAGAAGAAGAGCTGAAGCAGCAGAATACAACGTTTATCCGCAGTAATTATTTTGATCTCGGCATGCTTCAGGACTATTGGGGGCCGCGCCGGCTGAACCATCATACAGAAGCAACATCCATGCTGTACGCGCTTCGTGAAGGGCTGCGGATTTTACTTGAAGAAGGGTTGGAAGAACGATTTGCCCGCCACGTTTTTCATGAAAAAGCGCTTATGGCAGGAATCGAAGCAATGGGTCTCGAATTATTTGGCAGGAGAGATGTAAAACTGCCGACGGTCACGTGTATTAAGGTGCCTGAGGGAGTTGAAGCGGATTCCGTCCGCAATATGCTTTTAACGGAATTCGGCATTGAAATTGCCAGCTCATTCGGGCCGCTTCACGGGAAAATTTGGCGGATCGGCACGATGGGCTATAGCTGCCGTCGTGAAAATGTGCTTGCGGTGCTCGGTGCATTAGAAGCAGCCTTGATTCGCCACGGCGTTCAGGTTCATCGGGGGGAAGCGGTTCAGGCAGCGCTCGACTGCTACATGAAGCCGGCAGTGAAAGATCCAGTTGAAGCATAATGAAAAAGCTTCAGAACGTTGTAGAAGAATAGCAAAAAGGCTTTGTCAAAAGAAGTAAATGTCTTTTGACAAAGCCTTTTCATTATGAAAATAAATAAGAAGATTGCTGTAAATCTTTTAAAGCGGTCTCCAAATTTGCTTTTACATCCATTTCACCAATATTAATACCGATTGTGATCATCGTTTGAGCCACTTCCGGACGAATCCCGATTAATGAAGCTTCAACGCCAAGCAGGGACAGCGCATTAATCACTTTAAAAATTTGATCCGCGACCATTGTATCGACGGTGACAACACCGGACAAATCAAGAAGCAAATGTGAAAGCTGCAAGTGCGCCGCTTTTTGAAGCACTTCTTCCATTAAAAATTTTGCCCGTTCTGTGTTCATGCTGCCGATCAGAGGAAGCACTGCCACACCTTTTGTGATTGGAACGACTGGTGCCGATAGCTCCAAAAACGCCTGATTGGATTCCTCAAGCGTTTCCTGATGAAAATGCACATAAGAAAGGCTGAAGGCATAGACAGCCTCATCCAGCAAGGGATCTAAAATGGCGATCATTTCAAAGACTGTATCTACCGACATTTGCTGCTGCTTTACTTCAAGCTTTAAAGCGTCCCATATAGCAGCGCGGAACATACTTGTGGTGCGAAGTGCTTCATCCATTGGAAGATCCATGCTGCAGGCTATTTCTCCTGTTTTCCTCCCCCATTGGTTGAACCTTTTCATGGCGAAATCTGTTTTCGGCTGTTCAACAAGAATATCCCCAAACATTTGAATAAAGTTGGCCCGATACTCCAGTGCTTCTTGTGTGTCCGATTCGTCTTTTTCATAAATCCCTTCTGTTTTAAGGCGATTTTTGTAAATATTCCGGGCAATTTCATATTTTCGATCAACCAGCTTTTCACCAAGAACACGTAGTTCATTGTTCATTACGGTTTCCTCCACTAGACTAATAGTTACAGACACAAAGACACTTGGTTTTTCCCTTTTTTGTAGAAGGTTAAACAATAAATTTTTATGAATAAAATGAACATAATGTTGACATTGCGGAGTGTATGAAGAATTAATAAGGATAGGACAAGCGAGGATTGATCGCCTCATTAGAAGGAAATTAGAAAGCGAGTCAAACGAATGAAAAAAACATTTAAAAAACCAAAGCTGCTTACACAAATGATTGGCCTTATTTCAATTGTTGTTTGTTTTACGGTTTTGTTTGTAAGCGCTATCTTTTATTCGATGATCGATGAGATGACAGAAGAAGCACTTGGAAATCAAGCAATGACCGTTGCGAAAATGGCTGCTCAAAAAGAAAGAATTATTCAAGCGTTTGATGATCCGAATCCGTCCGTCGTAATTCAGCCTATTGCAGAAGAAATTCGAAAATCGACCGGTGCGGGTTATGTAGTGATCGGTAATAAAGAAAATATTCGGTATTCACATCACATCGAAGAAAATATCGGAAAAACGATGGGAACGAGCAGCAGCCGGTCTATACATAAAGGAGAATCAGTTATATACGAAGGAACAGGAATATCCGGTTCGGCTATAAAAGCAAAAACACCTATTTACAACGATGATGGCGAGATTATTGGTGTATCGTCGGTCGGGTTTTTAACAAATGAAGCGAAGAAGAGAATTGCTGAATATCAATTTAAATTATTTTTCTTTTCCCTTTTTATCAGCCTCCTTGGTGTAACTGGCGCAGTCATTATTGCCAAACGAGTAAAGAAACTGATTTTTAATCTGGAACCGGAAGAAATTTCTTTTCTATTTAAAGAAAAAGAAGCGGCACTCGAATCGATCCGGGATGCGACTGTGGCTGTAAACAACCATTATCAAGTGACGTCCATCAATAAACGGGCAAGAGAACTGCTGAAAGATCAAATTGAACTCGACGGAAAAATCATTAATGACCGGCTTATCCATATGATGGAATCGGTCATTACATCAAAAAAGAGTATGGTGAATCAAAAGTTTTTATTTGGTCATCAACTCTATATGGTCGACGGTTCTCCTATTTTGGAGAAAGAGAAAACAAGAGGCACCGTCTTAACGATACGCCCTGTTTCGGAAATTGAAAAAATAGAGGAAGAAGTTTCGGTGATTAAAAGCATCAGCGATAATGTTCGTGCGCAAAATCACGAGTATTTAAATAAATTAAATACAATTTATGGATTAATGACATTAGGACAATATGATGAAGCGAGATCCTTCATATCTGATGAAGTGAAGGAGCGCCAAGATACTGTTGTGTTCTTAACATCTTCTGTCAAGGATCCATTTATCGCAGCATGTCTGCTCGGAAAAATTCACCGCTCTAAAGAATTAAAAGTACAGCTTGATATTGATGAAAACAGCAACCTTTCTTATATACCGCCGTCTTTTGACACAAAGCTATTCGTCACCATTTTGGGAAATGTAATTGACAATGCGATGGAAGCAGCGATCCGCTTAAAAGAAGCACAGGCACATGTGAATGTTTCCTTTACTGACTTTGGGAGTGATCTTGTTTTTGACATTGAGGACAATGGACCCGGTATTCCGGAAGAATATCAGGAGCAAATTTTTAAAGAAGGTTTTACAACAAAAGAGGGAGAAAATCATGGGCTTGGACTGGCTATTGTAAAAAATACGCTGCAGAAGCTGAATGGGGAAATTTATGTTTCCGCTTCAAATTCAGGCGGTGCACAATTCACCATTGTGATACCGAAAGAATCAAATAGGGAGTGATCAAGATGTCCGAGCAAATTATTAATGTAATGATCATTGAAGATGATGAAACAACGATCAATATTTATAAAAAATTCATACAAAATCTGGAAGGTTTTCGAATCATGGCTTCCGCGAGTAATGGAAAGCAAGCGTTGGATTTATTACATGTGTTTACGCCGGAGTTAATTTTACTTGATGTCTTTCTTCCAGATATGAGAGGCACCGATTTACTATGGGAAATCAGGAAGGAGGTCCGCGGTGTGGATGTTATTATGATTACCGCCGCAAATGATGTTCATACGGTAAGTGAAGCCATCAGAGGCGGCGCATTCAGCTATATGATGAAACCGATTATGATTGATCAGTTTTTATCGACACTTGAGCAGTATAAAGAAACGAGAGAGAAATTATTTCATTCAGCGACCGTTGAGCAAAATGATGTGAATCGTTTTTTTGGTATGAAAAGCCAAAGTGATTCTTTGAAAAAAGAAGAACAGCCGGATGAGCTGCCAAAGGGGATTGATAAACATACATTAAAAAAAGTCCGCACACAGATGAAGAAAATAACGGAAAGCATCAATGCGGAAGAGACAGCGCAAGCCATCGGAGCGAGTAACTCTACCGTCAGACGTTATTTGGAATATCTGGTTTCAAAAGAAGAGATTGAAGTGGATATTATGTACGGAACAATTGGCCGTCCAGAGCGAAGATACCGTAAAAAATAACCCGGCCGTCAGCTCTTGCCGCTGACATCCGGGTTTCTTCTGATCATTCCGCTTTTGTGGCAAGCACCATCCACTCATCGATCGTAAATGAGAGAATGGCATCATTTTCTGTTGTAATAGAAAAATAGTTCATTACCGCTGTATTAGCAGAAAGAAGGTGAGCATCCACTTGCTTTATTTGTTTCTGTGAAGAAGTTGTCCGGCTCACCCATTCCGGATAGCCAAGTGTTTTTTTGCGGATTTCATCTTTTACAAGACCAAGTCCAGCCGCATCGAACCATTCTTTCCATTCTGTAATGGAATAGCTGCGCACATGACTATCATCCCGTAATTTTTCCAGCCGGTTCACGAATTTATCATATACCTCATCTTCAGGCGCAATATTATCAATGAGGAGAAATCGGCCTCTAGGTTTCAGAACACGTGCAGCTTCTGCCACGAATTTTTCCGGATTCGGAAAATGATGGGCGGCAATTCGGCACGTCACAGCGTCAAACGTGTTTGATAAAAAAGGAAGCGATTCCGCATCCGCCGCGACATAAAAGATATTGTCGGCTGATCCATCCAAATGCCGTTTAGCCGCTTCCAGCATCTCAACGGTTAGATCCGTTGCGAAAATATGGGCGGCATGCGGTGCCAGCGTTTTTGACACATGTCCGCCCCCGGTTGCGACATCAAGGACAACAGAATGAACGGGAAGCTGCAGCCATTCGGGAATAAGAGCGAGATCCGTTCCGGTTGAATGTGTGCTGCTCGTTACATATTTTTCTGCTGTTTTTCCGAACTGCTGCCTTACTTTTTGTTTTGTAGATTCTGACTGATCATTCAAATCGTACAACTCCTTCAAGCAACGTTATTTTTGCATATTTAACGATTCAAGAATTTCCTGCACAAGCACTTCCTGCTCTTCTAGGAAAGCTGTAAATTCCTCGGAATTTTTATAGCCGTCTTCCCAGCCATTTGTTTGCAGCACTTCCTGCCACTCCGTTGTTTGCACCATTTCGTCAAGTGTTTTATTCCAGTAGTCAACTGCATAATCCGGCATTTCTTTCGGACCAAACAAACCGCGCCAGATCGTAAACTCTGCATCGATTCCTTCTTCTTTATATGTTGGAATATCGGCATATGTGCCTTCAAGTCTTTCTGGAGAAGATACGCCAAGCACGCGGATTTTTCCTGCTTTTAAATATTCGCCTGTACCGGAAATATCCGTTGCGAGTACATCAGCATTGCCGCCAATTAATGCTGTCATCGCTTCTCCGCCGCCATCATAGGATATATATTTAATTTTTGCTGCATCAACGCCCGCTTTTACGGCCGGCAGCATCGCGACTAAGTGATCCTGTGAGCCGGGAGAGGAACCACCAGCCAGTGTCAGGCTGTCCGGTTTTGCTTTTAAATCATTAAACAACGACTGCAAATCGGTATATTTCGAATCAGCCGGTACAACGATAGCTCCATAATCTTTTGTCAGCTGAGCAATCGGTGTTAAGTCTTTATACGAATGAGGACTGTTGCCTTCTTTTTTCAAATTGTTAATCAGAAGTGGAACAGAAGGAAGGAACAATCGGTATGGATCTTGAGGATCCTGGCTGATAAAGTCCGCAAGACCGACTGCCTGCCCGCCGCCCGGCTTATTTTCAACCGTCATCGACTGCTCATTCAATCCTGTGTCGCTTAATACTTTTGTTAACGCGCGGGCTGTTGTATCCAGGCCACCACCAGCACCGGATGGAGCATTAATAACAATTGGTTTTTCTGGGTATACTGCTCCGGCTTCCTCATTATTTCCTTCGGAAGACGACCCGGATCCGCTGCAGGCTGCTAAGCTGAGTGCCAGTGCTCCGGCCGTAATCATACTTCCCCACTTTTTCATGTTGAATGTAGTAATCATATTTGTACCCCCTTAAATTTTGATAACGCTTTCATGTGTGCATCGTATCATTCCGGTTTTTTCCTGAATAGATTATACTCATTCATCTCATAAAGCTCATAAATAAACATTAACGTCATATTTTTCACGGGATGTCTAACATTTCATAAAAAATATGACGATTATTGAAGTTATGCTGTAAAACTTCTATCAAAATGAAATTTCTGCTATTTTTTAGAAAGCGGTTACATAGTTATTTTTTCGATTATTATGGGGGTGGATGAAGTGAGCAAAACGTTCGATCGCTACGCAAGTATTATCTTTTTATTAATAGGCGTGCTTTTCATTTTTGAAAGCCGGAAAATTTCGGCAAGTTCATACGGTAGCAATGTAGGACCGGATGTTTTCCCGATTGGGCTTGGTGTGCTGTTAATCTTGTTAAGTATCAAGCTGTTTATTGAAACAATGAAGAATAAAAGACAAGAAACCAAGGGAGACAAGCCTGACTATAAACGGTTTTTGATTATTTTTGCGGCAGCTGTTCTTTATGTATTGCTGCTGGAGTCACTTGGTTATGTGATTACAACCTTTTTCTTTTTAGTGATCGGTTTTCAGGTTTTGGAAAAGGGTGGATGGCTGAAAACAATTATCATTGCGTCATTGTTTTCATTTGGTGTTTATTACTTATTCGTTGAAGTTTTGCAGGGGTCATTGCCAGGATTTCCGATTTAATTTATGTAGGAGGTGGAAAGATGGAAACATTACAGTTTCTCGCAAACGGGTTTGGCATTGCAATGCAGTGGCAAAATTTATTATTTGCTTTTTTTGGTGTATTGATTGGCACTGCAGTGGGCGTGCTTCCCGGCATCGGTCCGATGAGTGGGGTGGCGCTGCTTATTCCGATTACAGCGACACTTACGTCAGGGCTTGATCCGCAGAGTGCGGCAGCGAGTTCGATTATCTTGCTTGCAGGTGTTTATTACGGTGCTATGTACGGAGGCTCAACGACATCGATTTTATTAAATACACCGGGTGAATCTTCTTCTGTTGTGACCGCACTGGATGGATATCAGATGGCCAGACAAGGAAGAGCCGGAGCAGCGTTATCTATTTCCGCAATCGGTTCGTTTGTCGCAGGGATCGTGTCACTCCTCGGTTTGACATTACTGGCAAAGCCGCTTTCTGAATTAGCTCTTTCATTTGGCCCGGCTGAGTATTTTTCGTTAATGTTGCTCGGTTTGTGTGCAGTCAGCGGCTTGGCGGGGAGCTCGATTACAAAGGCGCTAATCATGACGGTTGCCGGTCTGCTTTTGGCTACAATCGGTATGGATAACGTTTCGGGTGTTTCACGGTTTACATACAATAATGCTTATTTGTATTCTGGACTTGAATTTTTAACGGTAGCAGTTGGGCTATTTGCGCTTGGTGAAGTATTTCGGACCATTTTGGACCGGGACAAAGATGACGGAAATATTGCCAAGGTTGGACGCATTTTGCCGACAAAGCAGGATATGAAAGACAGCGCCGCACCCATCGTTCGCGGTTCCCTGCTCGGCTTTTTTATCGGCGTGCTTCCAGGGGCAGGTGCTACGCTTGCTTCTTTTTTCTCTTACATCGCAGAAAAGAAAATAAGCAAAAATCCGGAAAAATTTGGAAAAGGGGCTATCGCGGGGGTAGCCGCTCCGGAATCAGCCAATAATGGTGCATCAGGCGGTGCGATGATTCCGCTTTTAACAATGGGTATTCCGGGTTCAGGAACTACGGCTATCTTGATGGGAGCGCTCATTATGTACAATGTGCAGCCAGGTCCGCTTTTATTTGAAGATAATCCGGAAGTAGCGTGGGGACTGATTGCCAGTATGTTTATCGGGAATGTTATGCTTCTTGTGCTGAACATGCCGCTTGTGAAAGTATTTGCCAAAGTCATTGAAACACCGGCTAAATACTTGCTGCCGATTATTATTGCTATTTCAATATTCGGCGTATATGCCGTTCAGTTTAATACATTTGACTTAGCGCTGCTGCTCATCTGCGGACTGCTCGGCTACTATTTAACGAAAAATGATTACCCGGTCGCACCGCTCGTTCTCGCGCTTGTGCTTGGACCGATGATCGAAAATAATATGCGCCGCGCGCTTACGTCTTCAAACGGAGATTTTTCGATATTCGTCACAAGCCCTGTTTCCTTGCTTTTCCTTGTCATTGGCGCTCTTTGGATCAGCGTTCCGCTCATTATGAAAATGCGCGGCCGTTCGGTCATTATTAATGAAGAAGATTAAGGGGGAAAAGAAATGGAGCTCGGACCTACATTTGCGCGTTTTGTCGTTGAATTAAATAAAACGGCTCAGCCTTTTCAATCCAGTATTGTATTAAAAACAGACAGCCGCAGCATCGATGTGAAAAGTATTTTAGGATTAACGCATTCTGTTCTTACGTCAAAAGCGTTTCAGCTTGAAATTCATGGACCGGATGAAGAGCAGGCAAAGCAAGATATGGTTCAAGTATTTCGGGACTTTCATATTTCAGTGGAAGTAAATTAGCACAAAAGGGGCTGACTCAATTTTTGAGTCAGCCTCTTTTATTTAGTCATTCACCGAACTTGCTGAACAAAACAATGCTTCGGAAAAAATCCAGCTTTCTTCCATGATAAACGTGGGGTAATCCGAATGCAAAAAATGATGATGTAGAAGATGATCCGAAATTGCCGAGCTTCTTCAAATATATATTGAGAAGCAAAGATAAGTGTTTTCAATCAGTCCGTTTTTTACTTCATTATGGCTTCAAGACGACTTTAATGCATTCATCCGCATGATCGTTGAACGTTTGATACGCTTCTGCAGCCTGCTCAAGAGGCACTTTATGCGTTACGATTTCTGTTGGATCAAACTCGCCAGCAGTAATTTTCTTAAACAGCTCCGGCATGTAGTGAATAACCGGTGCCTGGCCCATTTTAACCGTAATGTTCCGTTCAAACAAGTTACCAAGAGGGAACATGTTATACATTGATCCGTAAACACCTGTCAATTGAATCGTACCGAATTTGCGCACTGATTTAATAGCGATTTGGATCGCGCTTAGTGTACCACCCTGCAATTTCAGCTTTTGTTCAATTGCTTCAACCGGTGACTTTTTACCGTCCATGCCGACACAGTCGATGACAACATCCGCGCCGCCGTTTGTGATTTCTTTTAAATGATCGCCCATATTTTTGTATTCCGAGAAGTTAAAGGTTTCAACATTATTCATCTGTTTCGCATGCGCGAGGCGATATGGAACGTGGTCAACCGCGATGACCCGTTTAGCGCCTTTCATCCAGGCGAATTTTTGGGTCATTAAGCCGATCGGTCCGCAGCCAAGCACGATAACAGTATCTCCTGCTTTCACACCGGAATTTTCAACGCTCCAGTAAGCCGTAGGAAGAACGTCCGACATAAACAGAAGGGCTTCATCTTCAAGCTCGCATGACTCAGGAATAACGAATGGCATAAAATTCCCAAATGGTACACGCAAAAACTCCGCCTGGCCGCCAGGGAAGTTCCCGTAGCGTTCCGTAAAGCCGAAGTAGCCGCCTGTATCGATATGAGGGTTCGCATTGGAATTGTCGCATTGGCTTTCCAGATCATTTTCACAGTAGAAGCAGTGGCCGCAAGAAACATTAAACGGCAGAACGACGCGGTCCCCTTTTTTTACTTTTGTCACGTCCGGTCCGACTTCTTCCACAATACCCATCGGCTCATGACCGATGACATAATCTTCTTCCGCCGGTGGGAGCGCTCCCTGATAAATGTGCAAATCAGAACCGCAAATGGCTGTGGAAGTGATTCGGACAATAATATCTTCCCGTTTTTGAATCGTTGGATCGGCTACATTTTTCACCTGCATGTTTTTAACACCTTGATACGTGACTGCTCGCATGAAAAAAACCTCCTGCTTTGGGATAGTCTTCTTTTACCCGAAACGAAAGATATTATTCTAAAAAAGAGTCAGCCTTTTCTCTCATTTTCAGTTATATTCCATTTTTGTCTGCTATATTTGAAAAAAGGAAGGTCGCGATTTTTGGATTAAATCCAATAGTAGAGGGGGAAAACGAATGAAACACCTTCATCATTACCATGTTTGGGCGAATGAACGAATGCTCGATCATATCCTTCAATTTCCGGACGTGTTTAGGAAGCCATCTGCCGGCCCTTTTTCAACGATTGCGCGAACATTTGGCCATATATACGATGTAGACCGACTTTGGTTTACCCGTATGAAAGAGACAAGTTTATCAGCAATAGGTAAGACGGAATTTTCCGATGTGCAGGAAGCAAAAGAAGCGTTTACTGCTTTGCATAAAAAAATGAGCCAGTTTTTAACACTTGAAACAGATAGAAATAGAATGATTCACTATGAAAATACAGAAGGAGCGTCGTTTCAAAATACATTGTCCGAGCTTGTAACACACGTTGTGAATCATGGGACATCTCATCGTGGAAATGTAGTGGTCATGCTTAGAGAAGCGGGGTACAGAAGCTGTCCGACCGACTACATTTATTTTTTGCGAGACTTATAAAAAACAGAGCCTGATCCAATCAGGCTCTGTTTTTAGCGGCGGTTTTTAAAATTTTTCAGTAATTTGTAAGCAGCGAATACGATAACGATACCAATGATAATAAATAATAGCCCTCTCATATGGACACATCCTTTCAGCAGACAGATACACTTTATGTATCCTTTTTCGTCATCATTCAAACATGAGAGCGTTTTAAAGTGGCTGGAAAGGGTAAAAAGAGGGAAATAAGTCTAATGACAATGACTGGAGGCGGAACCTTGCTGAAAACCCAAACGGCTTTATTGACGAAAGAGGATATGGAAACACGTGAAGATCTGCCTTTATGGCTGAAGAACGAATACGCAGCGTTTCACCGAACAGTGATGGATCCCACGTTTCCTTGTTATTTTGGCATGAATGGTGAACGAAAAGGCGAATTGAGATATGGGTATATCACCCAAAAGGATTGGTCAAGGTTACCTGAAATTGTTGGTTCATTTCTCGAACTGTTTAAAGAGCCTCCATTTGTTCGGCACGGTTTATTTTTATTTGTTGAGCCTTTTGAGCAAGAAGGGGATCTTGAACAGTACCGAGAACAATTTTGGTCCATTCTTCAATATTTACATGAACAGGATGATCAGGAGTGGCCTGCTGAAAGTCCAAAAGATCCGGATCATTATTTGTGGGATTTTCATTTCCACGGCGAGCCAGTCTTTGTTTTTGGAAACACTCCGGCTTATAAACAACGGAAAACAAGAGATTTAGGCAATGCCATGGTACTCGGTTTTCAGCCGCGAAAAATTTTCAAGGGACTAACTGGAACGGAGCCAGGCGGAATTATGTCACGTGAAAAAGTGCGAGAACGGGTTGAAAAATGGGACAGGCTTCCGAAACATCCGGATATTAGCCACTTCGGTGATCCGACGCATAATGAATGGAAGCAGTTTTTTATTGGAGATGACAGCGAACCGATTTTAGGGAAATGTCCATTTCAACATAAATAATGAAGAAGAGGACTGCCATAGCATTAGGCAGTCCTCTTTTTGTATCTATTCTAAATTTGCATGGCGTCCGTACATATTGCCGGAGTCCATTCCGCGTTTCTCCATGATTTGCAAAATAAGCGAATCATAAAATAACAGGAGGCTTTGTTCAAACAAAGAACCCATCGGCTGAATCGATTTATTGCTTGTGTCAGCTTTTGTTTGGGCTGGAATCTCAATAACGATGTCAGCAAGCCGGCCGATAGATGAATCCGGCACAATCGTAACAGCTGCTACCGATGCGCCGATCGACTTGGCTTTCTCCGCCATCGCGACCAGGCTTTTCGTTTCACCAGAACCAGAGCCGACAATAAATAAATCGCCTTCTTCTACATTCGGTGTTACGGTTTCGCCAACGACGTACGGATCTAAACCGACGTGCATCATGCGCATCGCAAATGATTTCGCCATGAACCCCGAGCGCCCTGCGCCGGCCACAAATATCTTTTTCGCTTCGAGAATGCGATTCACAAGCTGTGCAGCGTCCTCATCACGGATCAGGTCAGAGATCGCTCGAAGCTCTTGTAAAATGCGTTCCAGCTGCTTTGTCATTAAGCGTGAACCGCTTCTTTGATCAATTTTTGCATCTGGGCAGCAGCTGCTTTTTTGTCGTCTTTGCTTGTGATGCCGCCGCCAACGATGACAAGATCAGGCTGTTCTTTAATGACTTCAGGAAGTGTTTCAAGCTTAATGCCGCCAGCAATTGCTGTTTTTGCATTTTTCACAACGCTTTTAATTGTGTGTAAATCTTCAAAGGAGTTTTGGCCAACTGCCTGTAAATCGTAGCCAGTATGAACGCAAATGTAATCAACGCCAAGTGCGTCAAGCTCTTGCGCACGTGTTTTAATGTCTTTAACCGCGATCATATCAACAAGAATTTGTTTGCCTTGTTTTTTCGCTTCTTCTACAGCGCCTTTAATGGATGCATCTTCGGCCTGGCCAAGAATTGTGACGATGTCAGCGCCTGCAGCTGCTGCTTGTGATACTTCATAGCCTGCCGCGTCCATAATTTTAAGATCCGCAAGAACCTCTAAGTTCGGGAACGCTTCTTTCATTGCTTTTACTGCATGAAGGCCTTCGTTAATAACAACCGGTGTACCGATTTCCACAACATCGATGTGCTCCTGTACTTCTTTCACAAGCTCAATACCTTCTGGAATGTTTACTAAATCAAGTGCTAATTGTAATTTCATGATGTCTCTCCTTTTTGTTTTGTCTCCAGTTCATTGTAGAATATTGTCGCAAAAAAAAGAAGTACGCACTTTTAATTCATATAGTGCTAAAAAGTATACTGTGGAACAAAAAAGAACGTGTCCCAGTACGCTCTTCTGGTTATTTAGTATGTCCGATTTTGACAGAAGGTTCATCTACTTGTTCTTCAATAAAACCCTTATATTTCTTGCCCCAGTCATACATCGATTCCAAAATGGGCATCAACGTCCGTCCTTGATCGGTTAGGGAATATTCCACTTTTGGCGGCACAACCGCATAGACTTCCCGGTGAACAATAAAATCGGATTCCAGTTCACGAAGCTGATTGACAAGCATCCGCTGTGTAATGCCCGGCATAAGCGACTTTAGCTCATTAAATCGCTTCGTTCCTTCCTTGCCTAAATGCCAAAGAATCAGCATTTTCCATTTGCCGCCGATTACAGCAAGCGTTAATTCTTTTTCACAATTAAATTCCTTTGCGCAAACATGTCCCATATTACCGCCTCCAAAAATTTTAACAGTATATTTTTTGATACTATATGAATTATAAATGCGTACTTACTTTTGTTAACTATACGAAATATAATCATGAATGTACACAAGAAAGCCAATACTAACGAGGGTCCTATTATAAAGTCGTTAAAAAACAGCAGGAGGAAGATGTAATGAATAACATGACGATTTCCAATCATCATAATCGTGAGAACACTGCTTTTACTGATCCAGTAACATTGAAAGTGAGCCCGATGATATTTGTTTTGTTTGGGGCAACAGGTGATTTGGCAAAAAGAAAAATTTTCCCTGCATTATATAATTTATTTCTGGACGGAAAGATGCCTGATTCTTTTTCAATTGTTGGTCTCGGGAGAAGAGAATGGTCTGATCAGAAATTTCAAACACATGTAGAGGAATCGATTCGATCTTTTTCCAGACGTATTATGGAAGATAACCCAAAAACGAATCAATTTCTCCATGCATTTCATTACAGTGCTGTGGATGTAACAGACCAGCAGGCATATACAACGCTGCTGAATGATATCCAAAAACAGGAGAACGAGTTAAGCATCCCTGAAAACCGGCTGTTTTACTTATCGGTTGCACCTGATCTTGTAGATACCATTACAGCAAATATTAAGAGCAGCGGACTTGGTTCTATAAATGGATGGAAGCGGCTCATTATCGAAAAACCATTCGGACATGACCTGGCATCTGCGCGGACCTTAAACGCAAAACTCAGTGAATCATTTGAAGAAAATGAAATTTACAGAATTGATCATTATCTCGGGAAGCCAATGGTTCAAAATCTTGAAGCACTGGTATCTGCTAATCCAGCTCTTGAGGCTTTGTGGAATAGGGACCATATAACCAATGTACAGATTACGGCCAGCGAAACGGTTGGTGTTGAAGAAAGAGCCGGTTATTATGATCGAGCTGGTGCTATACGGGATATGGTTCAAAATCATTTGCTGCAGCTGCTCATGATGACAGCCATGCATTTGCCTGAAGATAGTGATGCGGAAAAGGTCAGAGCGGAAAAAAGAAAGGTAATGGAATATCTTCGTCCGCTGCAAAAAGAAGATGTTGAGGCAAATGTGATCCGAGGCCAATATGGACCTGGGGAAATTTTAAATGCGCCTGCAGGTGGTTACCTTGAAGAGCCGGGGGTAGACGCGTCTTCAAGAAACGATACATTTATCGCGGCCCGTTTATGGGTGGATAATGATTTTTGGGCGGGTGTCCCGTTTTATATCCGTACAGGAAAAAGAATGAAGGATAAATCGACACGAATCGTGATTGAATTTAAACATTCGGGAAAAGCGGATGCCGCCCCTAACTTGTTAACGATCGACATTAATCCATTCGAGGGCGTCTCATTTCAATTAAATATGAAAAATCCATTTAATAATCAAATTGAGCCTGTTGTCATCGATTTTTCAGCCAATTCAAAAGACGTGCCGGAAGCATATGAACTTTTATTGTCCGATGCTTTGCGCGGCAACCCGACATTTTTTGCGCATTGGAAAGAAGTTGAATTGTCATGGGAATGGGTTCAGCCCATTTTAGATGCGTTCGGAGAAGACAAGATTCCTCTACATGTTTACCCGGCGGGATCAATGGGACCGGATGCGTCTCAACAATTATTAAAAGAAGATGGGTTTAGCTGGTGGGATCACGTATATGAACAAAACAAGTAGACAGGAGACGAATGCCATGAAAGTCGGATTAGTTGGTTTAGGAAAAATGGGCTTGAATATAGGAAGAAATTTAATCGATCATCACTACGATGTGGCCGCATTCGATCTGAATGAACATGCGGTTGAAGAAATGAAAAAATATGGAGCTGAGGGAATATCCAGTTTAGCTGCACTTATCCAATCATTGCCGCAGCCAAGGGTTCTTTGGATCATGGTTCCACACTCGGTTGTTGACTCTGTCTTGAGTGATATTACACCTTTGCTGAATAAAGGGGACATCGTGATTGAAGCCGGGAATTCACATTATAAAGAATCCATACGACGTTCTGAACAGTTAAAAGAAGCGGGAGTCTATTTTATGGATGTTGGGACATCCGGCGGTATGGCCGGAGCCCGACACGGAGCTTGTTATATGATCGGGGGAGAGCCGGAAGCCTGGAAAACGGTAGAACCTCTTTTTCAGGATACGGCGGTGGAAAAAGGATACTACTATGCAGGGAAATCAGGCAGCGGCCATTTCTTGAAAATGATTCACAATGGAATCGAATATGGGATGATGGCAGCAATTGGTGAAGGATTTGACGTTTTGGAAAAAAGTGATTTTGATTTTGACTATGAACAAGTAGCCAGAGTCTGGAATAATGGCTCGGTCATTCGGTCATGGCTGATGGAGTTAACGGAGAACGCTTTTTCCAAGGATGCGAAGTTAGAGGAAATTAAAGGCGTGATGCATTCTTCCGGTGAAGGCAAGTGGACAGTTGAAGCCGCGATGGATCTACAAACAGCCACCCCTGTCATCGCGATGTCGTTGCTGATGCGGTATCGTTCGATGGAAACAGACACATTTACCGGAAAAGTGGTTGCTGCTCTACGAAATGAATTTGGCGGCCACAGTACAGAAAAAGCAGTCACATAAATATAAAGCCGTTCTTCAGATTCAGAACGGCTTTTTTGTTTTCATTCTGTTCATTTTACTGGCAAGTACGGTAGAATGATGAATGACAAAATATATTATCAGGTTTTATCTGCATCTGAGTTTGTAAATGAACCAACTTTTGTGAAAAGAGAGGACGAATCATATGAACATTGCAACAATTGGAACGAGTACCATTACTGAGCGATTTGTTGACGCGATTGGAAAAACAGATGTGTTGACGTTTGCCGGGGCCTATTCACGCACTGCCGACAAAGCGGAAAAACTGGGCGCCCCGCGAATCTTCACTGATTTTAACGAACTGGCTGATGATGCGTCGATCGACGTTGTCTACATCGCTTCGCCCAATTCGCTTCACTTTGAGCAGGCGCTTTTGCTGATGAAGCATAAAAAGCATATTATTTGCGAAAAACCAATGTTTTCAACGTCTTTAGAACTGGCGGAAGCTTTTAAAACAGCGGATGATAACGGCGTCTTTTTATTTGAAGCGTTCCGCAATCTTTATACGCCAAATCACGAGCGGTTAAAGAATGCGATCGCGAAAGTCGGTCCCCTCCGCCATTCATTTTTACAGTACATGAAATATTCATCACGCTACGACAACGTGCTGGCGGGAGAAGAACCAAATATTTTTTCTCCAAAGTTCTCAGGCGGTGCTTTGGTCGATTTAGGCGTATACCCGATCAGCCTGGCTGTTTCATTATTCGGAAAGCCGGAAAAAGTTACTGCCCATATGACTATGCTGCCAACGGGTGTGGATGGAAGCGGCTCGGTTATTCTTGATTATGGAACACATACATGTACAACAATGTTTTCAAAAATCACTGATTCCTATTTGCCAGGTGAAATTAGCGGCGAAAACGGGACGATCACTCTTGACCATGTTGCGCCAATTTCCAGCATCGAATTTACAGAACGCCGTTCGGGTCAAAAAGAACAATTGGCCGTACAGGAAGAAGAAAACGATATGATGTATGAGGCAGAAGCCGTTGCATCGGCCATCAAGTCAAATAACCGGGAAATGTACAAGCATTACCGGAATATCAGTGAAATTGTTATTCACATTACAGAAGAAGCCCGAAAGCAGAATAACATTGTTTTTGCGGCAGAAGCAGAATAAGAAAAACGTGTTTACCGCTCTTTTTTTAAGGGCCAGGTAAACACGTTTTTTTGATGGGAAAAATGAGCTAATGGTTTTTCGCTGAAAACGTGATGCGGCAAAAAGGAAGGTGCTGTTTGATCATAAATAACACATGCGGCTTCTGTCACACGCCAGCGGTTATGATGTATATCTCCGCGGAAAACATGGCTGCCTTTTTGGACCCAAAAGCAGTAGCGTTCCAGCAGCCACCAGTCCAAGGTCCCTTCTTTTGGCAGGAAAATCGATGAAGAAGGAGAGTAAGATGCTTGAAACCTTTCCGGTCTGTTTCCAGACTGAATGCGACTGGACTGAAAGTGAACCGTTTTATTGTGTACGTACATGTTCATTTGTGCATGGTAATACGGAAGAAAAGAGGCCGCTCCTGCTCCAATCACAACCGGCCATTTATCCGCACCAAGACTAAAAAAATAAATACCAGGGACGCCATTGTACGTGATATAGGTCCGTATATTTAATTCCAAATATGAATGGTAAAAAGGAAAGGGCGGCAGACCGTGCAGCCGGGTATTCCGAGCCCAAAAAGGAACAATACTGATCCAGGATCTTCCTTGAAACAAATCGAGTGAAAAAGCAGCCGGGATATGGGACGCCAAAAGATTTGCAGAAACTGGCCAATGAAGAAAAAGCATGTAATCCCAGCGCTGCTTCATTACCCATGGAGAAGCAGGAAGCGGAAAAGGGCGTTGGTTTGTTTCTTTAAATTCTAAAGGCAATCCATAAAGCTCCTTTCCGCAGCCATTAACGGTTTACTTATTTCCTTGGTCAAGGTCTAACTCTACTTCATTTTCTTCTTTTTTCGGTTCCGTTGCTTTTTCTAAAAGAGCCGTCAACTTTTTATTTGAATCTTCCACCCACGGTTTCATTTTTTCCGTGTCCGGACTGTCTTTTTTTGTTTCATCGATCAGCGGGTACAGGCTTTCTTCAATCGCAGCATAGTCCTCCGGATACTGTTCTTCAATTTCAGCTTCCGCTAAATCCCAATGCTCCTCCAGGCTTTTCCCGGTCGTTTGAATTTCTTCAATGCTTTCAGAAGCATCAATATGCGTATTCAACTCAACCAATGTATTTTGCACGTTCTGGATTTTACTTGGCATATCACGTGCTGTCTCCTCAATCGTATCCGTTTCCGTATCTAAAACAGGCTGTTCACTTTCGTCAGTTCCGCAGCCAGCAGCCAGCATTCCTGTCAATAAAAAAGAAGCCGCAGCATAATAGGGTTTTTTCATAATAACTCTCCTTTGTGTTCTTTTCTTACTAATATTGACGAATGAAACAGTTTTAAACATAATTTTCCCACTGTTTGGTCACTTAAGAGACGGGTAAAAATAGAGAAAAGGAGGGAGACGTTATGTCATTTGACTATTCGCTTGATTTTGACAACATTGACTTTCGGGAAGAATCGGAGAAATACCGTGTGGGACGCGGGGAGCAGGGAGTGCTGATGGTAGAACCGTATAAAAGTGAAATTCTGCCGCACTGGCGTTTTAAAACGCCGGCCATTGCAAAAGAATCGTCTGAGAAAATATACGATATGTTTCTGGAATATAGGGAAAAGGATGATTTTGTCGGCATGGATATGGCCCGGAAGTTTTTGCAGATGGGGTATACGCGCGCCCGCCGTTACACAAATTATAAAGGCGGGCGGAAGTACGATAAAGACGGGAATGTGAACGAGCGGAACATTGACGAGGAAAAAGCAAAATCCGCGGCCATTTTTGAAGTGAAATGGAAAATGGCACGCGAAGATGAGGATTATTTAAAGCTGAAAAAAGTGCATCAGAAAAAGTATGGCTGAAATTTTTTTGTTTCACAAGGAGATAAGATAGAGACTGTCGACAAAATCATCACTCTTTTTTTGAAAAAAGTGTCTATTGCCGTAAACGAACTAGCATAGTGACGGGAAGAATCTTTTTATGAAAAGAGCCGATAGGTGAAGCAAAATGGACTCCGCTTTCCGCGGGCCACCAGCGAGCCGCTTCGTCGCTTATGCACCTGCAGGGTCTCGCACAGCTGGCTGTTCCCGCAGGAGTCTGCGTCCATTTTGCTTCACTCCGTTTTTGGGAAGAACAGCGAGCTTTCGCGCCGTTTTTTGTCAGGAGTTTATTCACGAAAAACGATGGGGCATCGTACTGCCTCTTACACGTTCTGTTCTTCTAAAAGCAATGGTGGCGGGCGCGCGGCGTAGACTCCTGCGGGACTAGCGGGCCGGATGAGATCGGTGGAGGCGCAAAGCGGCGGAAACAGGCTCATCGCCTGCCCCGCGGAACGCGAAGCCGCGCGTGCCCGCCGCCCTATCGGCTCCCATACAAAATCATCAAAGAGACATCATTCATACACATACCGCGCACCACAGTGAACAAGAAAAAAAGAAGGATCCACAAGAATTTCTTATTTGTCTACACTCTGGATAAGATAAAGGATTTTGGCAATAAAATATCCTGTAAACAGGCGATTTCTGAAAAGAAATGACCGGCTTCAAAAAGAAAGCCGGCCATTGTTTTGTTATCCTTGTGCTTTGAATGAATGATTACTGGCTGTTTTTTCGATGGAACCCTTTTGCATAGTAAACAACTGTTAAAGAGATAAGCCAGAGCGGGCCGATAAACAGCGCTATTCTAGTATCTGGACTAAATCCCATCACAACAATTACTCCTGCAAGGAAAGCAAGCGACAGGTAAGATGTATATGGGAAAAACGGGATTTTATACTTTAACTTCTTTTGCTCGTGGGGCTGCAGGCTTTTACGGTAACGGATTTGAGAAAGCAAGATAATAGACCATGTCCAGATGGCCCCGAATGTTGCAATACTTGTTACCCAAGTAAAGACTTTGGCAGGCACCAGATAATTCAGAAGAACCCCGATCAATAAAACAGAAGCAGAAGCTAAAACCGCTTTGCCCGGGACCCCATTTCCTGTCAGTGTTTTGTAAGAAGCGGGCGCTTCTTCATGCTCTGCGAGATTAAAAAGCATCCGTCCTGTACTGAAAATACCACTGTTGCAGGAAGAAAGAGCGGCTGTCAGTACGACAAAATTGATGATTCCGGCAGCAGCAGGAATACCGATTTTTTCAAATGTCAGCACAAAAGGACTTCCCTGTGTGCCAATTTCAGTCCATGGATAAATGGACATGATGACAAATAAAGCACCCACATAAAAGATCAAAATCCGCCAAAAAACAGAGTCAATCGCTCTCGATAAAGATTTCTCCGGGTTTTTCACCTCACCGGCTGTAACCCCAATCATTTCAATGCCTAGATAAGCAAACATAACCATTTGCAGCGACAAAAGAATTCCTTCGATGCCGTTCGGGAAAAAGCCGCCGTGGTCCCATAAATTGCTAATTCCGGTTGCGACACCGCCATTTCCAATGCCAAATACAATCATTAAGATACCGATCAAGATCATAGAAATAATGGCGACGATTTTAATAAGTGCAAACCAAAATTCTAGTTCTCCGTACGCTTTTACAGCTAGAAAATTAACTGTTGTCATAATAATGAGTGCACTTAACGCCCAAATCCAAGCGGGAACATCAGGGAACCAGAGGCCCATATAAACGCCGACCGCTGTAATTTCTGCCATACATGTAACAACCCACAAAAACCAATAATTCCAGCCTGTTATGTAACCAGCAAGAGGACCGAGGTAATCACGGGCATATTTGCTGAATGAACCAGCGACCGGGTTTTGAATAGCCATTTCGCCAAGTGCTCTCATAATAAAGAACATAATCATACCGCTGAATGCGTACGCGAATAAAATGCCGGGACCAGCCAGCTGAATAGCGGTAGCAGAGCCTAAAAACAGACCGACTCCGATAGCTGCCCCGAGTGACATCAGCGTAATATGCCTTTCTTCTAATCCACGGTGCAATTCTGTTTGCCCGTTTTGTTTAGGTGTTAGTTTCTTTGAATCTAGTTGTGTCATGGTGTTCTTCCTTTCCTTAAAATAGGATTAAAAATGGAAATAAGTATGCTGTGCTGCTTCAAGAAATTAACACACTTCCTCATTTTATCTTTGAGGCGTTTTGATTGGCAAGGAAAAAAAGAAATAACCTTCACTGTATTCCTTGCAGAGAACGCCTCTTAAATGAACATCAAAACGCCTAATGCCAGAAGACACTTGAATTGTTAGCGCTTTCAGATTCGTGCTCGTGCTAATTCTAACACTAATTTGTAAAAAAAATGTTTGTAGGAAAAACAAAACTTTTTTTGTGTTATTTGGGTATAAAAACAAAAAGTGAAAGAAATTTTTAAGCGGCAGGATCTGTTTTTTTACCTGATTGATGGAGGATGTAACCGGCATTTTTCGAAAAAAAAGTTTTGGAAAATGGAAAAAGCACCGGTTTAAAACCCGATGCTTTTTAAAGAAGATTAATAGCGTCTATATGAAATTGGCGTGAAGATACCGCTGTAAAAAAACCGGCTTATCAATGATCCTGTCGAAACCAGCCCTTGCGCCAGAAAAAAACAAACATCGACAATGATATGCCCGCCATAACGCCAAGGATAATAAAGTAGCCATAACGCCAGTGCAGCTCGGGCATATTATCGAAGTTCATTCCGTAAACCCCGGCGATGAACGTGAGCGGCATAAAAATCGTCGTGATCACGGTTAATGTCATCATGATGCTGTTCATCCTGTTCGAGTTAACAGACAAGTAGCTGTCCCGCATGTCTTTCGTCAATTCCCGGTTTGACTCAACAATTTCTGTCAGCATAAGCAAATGATCATAGATATCTTTAAAATACACTTTGTTTTTTTTCGTTAGTTGAATACGCTCTGAGTTAAGAACACGATACAAAAGCTCTCGCATTGGAAAAATAATTCGGCGCAGCTTCAGCAATTCTTTTCGAATATCAAATAAGTCATCTGTTTTGAGCTGATCCGCATCTTCCGCTTCAAGCTGAATTAAGCTGTCTTCGATTTGATACACACTCGGGAAAAAATAATCGACGACTTTATCGAGAAGGTGATATAAAATCTGAACCGGATTTAAGCTTTTTATTTTTTTCGCATCAAGCAGCCGTTCCCAGACCGTATCGACTTCAACGGATTTTTTGTGGTGAAATGTCACGATGAAATTGGCGCACCAAAAAATATCTATCTCTTCTGGATCGAGTGTTTTCAGGTTAACGGACTGAATGATCATGAAGCTGTGATTGTCGTAATAATCAAGCTTTGGACGTTGAATAAATTGCAGGCAGTCTTCGATCGCAAGCGGATGAAATGCAAAAAAGTCTTGCAGGATCATCGTTTCTTCATTGGTAGGCTGATCAAGATCTACCCAATACCAGAGAATGTTTTCACCGCGCAAGTCCTCAAGCGGCACATCATATAAAACGGTTTGATCGGTTGTAATTGCTGCAGTTCGAATCATGCAAAATCACCTTCTTTTTTGTTTAAAGCCATTAACAGTATACAGGAAAACGAAATGTTTGTGATGCACCTCAGGCGGGCGGACATTCAACGATTAAGTCAGCTGTTGCGCTTCGGGACGAAGACTTACGCGGTGATTTAGATAAAGTGCTTGTGCCAACTGTCATCTTTCATAGGAAAAAAGATCAGGTCTGTCCATACGAATTCGCTGGTGAGATGAATAAAGGCATTGCAAATTCGCGGATCGTTCCGTTTGAAAACAGTGGACATGGTTCATTTTATGACGAATGGGAAAAATTCGATCAAGAGCTGCTAGTGTTTTTAAAAAGTTAATATCAATTAAAGAGTTTGCAGAAAAATGGAAAGCCTTTGTTGGTCAAATTTGGATCAATGAAGGTTTTTTTGGGTATGGATGAATACGAGAAGGAGGCAATCATATGGAAAAGAATTATTCGGATTTAGCCGAAACAGCGATTGAGTCCATTGAGAAAATAGCAGGGACACACCCGGGCTATCGACGTGCGCACGCGAAAGGAAGCTATTATGAAGCTGTTTTTATACCAAATGGACAAGCAATTCCGTACACAACAGCGGCTCACTTGCAGCAAGAGTCGGTGAAAGCGATTGTCCGTTTTTCAGACAGCTCGCCAAACCCAAAAATGATTGACGGGCTGTCACCAGTGAAAGGAATGTCTGTTCAGTTCCATTTGCCAAACGAAGAGGTGACGTATTTAGTCGGTGTAACCGTGCCTGTTTTTTTAACAAAAACACCGGAAGCATTTGTCGAAATCATCCGGCTGGCGGCCCAAAAACCGGGTCCACGGGATTTAGTGAAAATGTTCATAAAGTATCCTGAAAGCAGAGCGGCATTTCGCATTCTTCGGCATACGAAACCTTTTCTCAGCTACTCAACAAGCCGCTATTACCCGATTCACGCCTTTTACTTTGTGAATGGACAAGGGGAACGGCAGGCGGTCAAATATGAATGGGTACCGGATGAAACGTTTAGCTTGGGAGCTAAAAAAGAAGCAGCGATCCATGCAATGGACTACTTAGAAATGGAGCTGAATGAGCAGCTGCCGGTTGGTTTTACACTGTACATTACACTGGGAGAAGAAGGTGATGCCGTCGAGGATTCGACAGCATCATGGCCGAAAGAACGAACAACCTTCGCCATCGGCCGTCTTGAGATAAGCGGAAGAATACAGCATCCGAATGATCAGGTTATGTTTGATCCGACCGTTGTTCCAGCTGGAATTGAATGTCCGGATGACCCTGTTTTACATGCCCGCCGCGATTTATATGCCGCTTCATTTAAACGTCGAATAAAAGGACTGTAACACAAATGAAATACAATTGACTCGAAAAACACGTTAAAATGAAACCAACGATACCGATGTAATAGGTAAAAGCGGCATATTTTTCGAATGGAGGCAACAAAGTGAAAAAGTGGATGACTTTCGTCTTAGCATTTTGCATGGTTCTTTCCTTTTTAGGAATTCAGGGGCCAGTTCAGGCAGCAGGCTTTAACGATGTTCCGTCGCGTGCAGCAAAGGAAGTAAATTATTTAAACGAAGGAAAAATTATTTATGGTGTCACGTCCACGTCACTTGTCCCGGAAGCGACTCTTACAAGAGGGCAGGTGGCGACCTTTATTGGGCGTACATTGCAATTGAATGGTGATCAACGTGATACGAGATTTTCAGATTTAGGAAAAGGAAATGCTGCCTCTGGCTTCGTAGAGTCTGTCGTAAGCAAAGGCATTATGTCCGGTACGTCCGACAATAAATTTCTTCCTTCTAAAGCTGTTACGCGCGGCGAAATGGCAGTTATTCTGTCAAAAGCATTCGGTTATTCCGGTAATCCTGAGCAGGCGCTCTTGAACCTTGGAATTGCAAGCGGAATGGGGGATGGTACCTTTGGTTCGGACGAAACGATTACTCGTGCTGATTTTGCAGTGTTTCTTGCTCGCGCAGTGAATCCATCTTACCGTTTGAAATCAACGGCGTCTTTTAATTCGAAACTTGTCTCCACGACAAGTAACTTGAATATTCGCTCCGGTCCTTCAACAGATTATGCCACTGTTGGAAAGATTGGGGCGAATACAGCAGTAGCCGGCGCACATTCAATTGGCGGCTGGACGTATGTAAAAGCCGGTTCGGTAACAGGCTTTATCAGCACCTATTATTTACGTACATCTACAGGTACCGTTACAATGCCTCCAGTAACGGAAAGCAGTGATTCAAGACTTGCCGGGCAGACGATTATTTTAGATCCGGGTCATGGCGGCAAAGACTCCGGTGCAGTGGGCAACGGCCTGAAAGAAAAAGATATTGTTTTAAAAACGGGTCTTCAAGTGAACAACTTATTAAAACAAACACCGTTTAACGTTAAAATGACACGTTCTACCGATGTTTTTATTGAATTGAAAGACCGTTCAAAATTTGCGAAAAATCAGGGCGGCGATATTTTCGTCAGCATTCACGCCAATTCGGCCTCGGCCTCGGCGACTGGTACCGAAACGTACTATTATTCGGCGGCTAATCCACACGTGGCTGACAGCAAGCTGCTTGGTGAAAAGATTCAAGCGCGTATGCTGGCCGCTTGGAACCTTCGCGACCGGGACACAAAATCCGGAAACTTATCTGTTCTTCGTGAAAACACGATGCCCGCAGCGCTTCTGGAATTGGGTTTCATCTCAAATTCGGGAGACGCCGCCAAAATGGCGTCTGATGCACAAATGAATAAAATGTCGACCGCAATTTACAATGGCATCCTTGATTACTACAAAGCAAAAGGGTACAGTGTGAACCCGTACTACAAATAAAAAAGGGCCTCCATCACGTATGGGGGCTATTTTTCATCGGAAGGAGATTTTAATGGTTCGTATTCAAAAAGCAGGCCGCTTGTATCAATTATCATTCATGCCGTCCTTTTTTCCGGTTAATTGCTACATTGTTGAAGAAGAAACATCCTTAACATTGGTCGACGCAGCGCTGCCGTACAGTGTTAAAGCGATTATGAATATGGTAAGACAACTGGACAAGCCGATTGAGCATATTGTGTTAACGCATGCGCATGAGGATCATATTGGAGCCGTTGATGCGCTGAAGCAGTTTTTGCCGGACGTGCCCGTTTATTTGTCTGCACGCGATACAAGGCTGCTTGAAGGCGATTTATCAATTGATGCAGATGAACCACAAAAGCCGATCAAAGGCGGCGTACCGAAAAGAATGAAAACGCGTCCGGATGTACTATTGAAAGAAGGAGACCGCGTTGGCTCTCTTGAGGCGGTTTTCACACCAGGACATACACCGGGATCGATGTCTTTTTTTGACGCGCAGAATGGGTCTCTTATAGCTGGCGATGCATTTCAAACAAAAGGCGGTGTGGCTGTGAGTGGGACCGTTAAGCCGTTGTTTCCTTTTCCGGCACTTGCCACATGGGATAAACAGTCAGCGATTGAAAGTGCGAAACGGATTCAATCACTTCAGCCGAGACTGCTTGTTGTCGGACATGGAAACATGATTCGTGAACCTGAAAGCTTGATTCTGCAGGCGATTGGAGAAGCAGAAAGAAAGATTAATAAAAAGCAGTAGGCGAAGTCCGTTGAGGCTTTGCTTTTTTCGTGTTTGCTAAATAAGCGAAGCCCCTTTATAATATATGTATCGAACGTTTGTTTTATTGATCGGAGGGGAAAATATGCAGGCGATTATTGCAGAAAAAGCATCACAGGCACAAGCGCTTGCCGCCCCTTTTCGGCACGTGAAAAAGGGTACGCATATTGAAATTGCGCCTTGCGATACATTTCGGGATGGAGCGCTGCTCGCGTGGTGCAGCGGTCATTTGTTTGAAATTGTGCCGCCGCATGAAATGGACCCGAAATTAAAGCGGTGGCATCTTGAAACGCTTCCAATGATTCCGGAAACGTTTAAATATAAAGTAATCCCATCGAAAATAAGCCGTTTTAAGGCGGTAAAAGATATTATTAAAAACCCGGCTGTAACGGAAATTATTGCTGCAGGCGATCCGGCTCGCGAGGGAGAATTGATTGTACAGCTCGTCGTCCGTATGTCCGGCATTAATAAGCCGATGCGGCGTCTTTGGGTAAGCAGCCTGACACCGAGAGCGGTTGAACAGGCTTTTTTAAATTTGCGTCCAATTGAGGAAACGATGCCGCTTTATCATGAGGCAATGGCGCGCAGCTACGCAGACTGGCTGATCGGCATGAACGCGAGCCGTGCATACACGCTGCTTATTCAATCCAAGACAAAAGGAGCGGGGCGCGACGTATACGCAGTTGGGCGTGTCCAGACGCCTACGCTGGCTCTTATCGTCAAGCGGGAACGGGAAATTCTTGATTTTGTGTCCAAGCCATTTTATGAAGTGACAGCAACTTTTAACATAGACGGAGCTGTCTACGAAGGCAAATATACGAAAGATAAAGAAACCCGGTTTAATCAAAAAGAAGACGCTGAAGCGATTCGCGAGGAATGTGTTGGGAAAGAAGCGGATGTTGTCAAAGTGAAAACCGAAAATAAACATATTCCGCCGCCCACTCTCCACAGCTTATCCACATTACAGGCGCTGGCAAATAAACGATTTAATTTTTCTCCTAAGAAAACGCTGGAAGTTACGCAGTCTTTATATGACCGGTCTTATGTAACATATCCTCGCACGGACAGCAATCATGTAAACCCGGAAGAAGCCGAAGCATTTCCGGGTATTTTAAAAAAGCTTGCTGCCCTTTCGCCATATGAAAAGTTCGCTTCTGAAACGACGCGCTCAATCATGGCGGACAAGCGCTATGTGGATGCGAAAAAAGTGAGTGACCATTATGCAATCATTCCGACGGAAAAAGTGCCGTCCCTTCATTCGTTAAGCAGCGACGAACAGAAAATCTATGACATGATCGCTCGTTCGCTGATCGCCGCCCACTATGGACCGGCTGTTTTTGCGCACTCGAGCATTCAAACGGACATTGGCCCGCACATGTTTATGACAAACGGCAAACGGCTGCTGCAGCCGGGCTGGCGCCCGGTTTTGTTTGAAGCCGAAAAAGACGACGTGCTGCTGCCGGACGTGAAAGAAGGACAGCATGGCATTGCGGAAGATGTAAAGGTTACAGAAGGGAAGACCGTTCCACCGAAACGATATACAGAAGGTGAACTGATTACCGCGATGAAAAATGTCGGGTACGCGATGGAAGATAAAGAGATCGGCAGCGTGTTGAAATCCGTATCTGGCCTAGGGGAGGAAAGCACACGCTCAAACATTATTGAGCGGTTGAAGCAGCTGGACTATATGAATATTGAGCAGCATCGGGTTGCTCCAACGGCCAAAGCGTTTATTTTAATTGACGCGGTTGAACATACGCTGCTTGCTTCGCCTGAGCTGACGGGAAGATGGGAGCAGCGCTTAAAAGAAATCGGTAAAGGAGAAGCGCAGGCGAATGTGTTTATTGAACAGTCAAAGCGGCTTGCTGAGAAAATCGTTCGGGACGCTGTGCAGCATTCTGCCGGATGGACATTTGATGCACCGTCCAAATCTACACCGCCATCCAATCAGCCGCTTGGTCCATGTCCGAAATGCGGCAGTTCGGTCGTAGAGAAAATTAAATTTTATGGCTGCTCTGCTTACCAATCATCAAAGTGTGATTTTACGCTTGGCAAAAAAATGCTTGGAAAATCAATCAGTGCAGCAAACGTGAAAAAATTGCTCGACAAAGGAAAAACAAATTTGATTAAGGGGTTCAGAGGAAAGCGTCCTTTTGACGCCTATCTTATTTGGAAGGATAAAAACGACGGTACTGTTCAATTTGAATTTAAATCGTCAAAAACAAAATAAGAAACGGTGAATAGCGGTCCTACCTAAAAGGCAGAGACCGCTGTTTATGTCCACTCAATCCAATCAGGAACGCGCACGCCAGAGAAGCCATTGTTCATACAAAAGTGCGATAACGGTGCCGGTGACGAGACCGTTCGACAACGTCACCGCAATCGCGACTGGCAGCTCCGAAACGCTGTCCGGCGGAAGAAACATAAAGCCGACGCCGGTCATGAGTCCGATCGCGGCTACTTTAAGCGAGCGCTCTAAATCACTTGTGCTGCTCAGTTCGTGGAAAGCCATTCGCACCATGCCGGTAAAAATAACGAACGTTACTGCATACGCGACAGGAGCGGGCAGTGAAGATAGCACAAGCATTGCTGCCGGAAAAAACGTGACGATGACGATCAGTGTACATCCAGCGATGAACGGCCAGATTGAGCGCATTTTCGTGGCGGAAACAAATCCGGCTGCACCAGATATCGGTACAGGACCAACAGCGGAAAACGCGCCGGCAATAAAATGATTTATACCGGCGAAAAAGCCGGCCTGTCGTATTCGATTCGGCACATTTTCTCGGAATTCCCGGTGCAGCGTTCCTTCCATCACACGTATAGACGCCATCATATTCGCAATAAGCAAAAGTGTAATAAAAAACGCCGTAATTATCATGCCGCTATCCAAAATTGGCGGACCGAATGCAAATATGTCCGGCAGTGAAAAGAGGGGAATCTCACCTGCAACTGGTAAACTGCCTTTTCCAAGCAAAACGAAAACAAGCCAGCCGGCGCAAATAGCAATTAAAACGGAATAACGCCGCAAAAGCGGACTTCGATGTCCACTGATCCAAAAGGTAAAACCAAGTGTCAGCAGGCTGCCGAAAATAACCACGCTATCCACATGGCCGTCTTCATTAGGCAGTCCCATCATCCCTTTTACAAATGTACCGCTCAGCTGCAAAACAAGGAGCAGCAAATAAACAAATGTAATCGTTGGTGTAAACAGACCCTTCATCCGGTCCATCAGTCCTGACGCGGCGAAGAGAACAAATAACACACCAGCATACAGCATTCCGCTTTGCAGCACTTGAAGTGCTGCCTCGTCATTCACATACAAAATACCGGAGAATCCGGCGTAAATAGTAAAAACGCCCCACCATAATCCAGCGGGCCCTTCATTGATTGGCAGCTTATGTCCGCATAAGCTTTGCAAAATACCCGCAATGCCGAGTACAAGCATTGTGCGCTGAATAAAGTCCGCGGTGCCCGCCGCGTCTAAATGGAAAAGCGCCGCGATGGCAACCGGTGCAGCAATGGATGAAGCAATTAAAAAAACGGCCCATTGCAATGAACCCGCTGTCATTCTCATCATTATGTTAAAATCCCTTCAATATCCCTTTTTTCTCATTGTACCATACACTTAAAAACATACCGTTTACCTCTGGATTTTGATAAGATAAAGAAAAAAGCTTCTGGGGGCCGGAATGAAAACACTGATAAACGTAAAGGTGAACAAAAAAGCAGCGGCAAAGCTCCGTACTGGGTATCCGCTTATTGAAAAAGAAGCGATCGAGAACCCGAAAGTGCTGAAAGAAGAAGGCGCTATTCTCCGGATTTTAGACGATAAAAAGAATTACATTGGGACGGGCTACTACGGTGTGCAAAATAAAGGAGTCGGATGGATCGTTACACGGGAGCCGGAAGAATACATCGATGCCGCATTTTTTGCGAAAAAAATCGAAACAGCCGTCCAGCATCGAAAAGAGCTGATGAATGATCCGAATACGACCGCATTCCGGATATTCAACGGTGAAGGAGACGGTATTGGCGGCTTGATCATCGATTATTATGATGGTTTTTATGTAATTCATTGGTATAGTGAAGGCATTTATTCGTTCCGTGAGGACGTCTTAAAAGCGGTGCGTGAAAAGCTTGATTTTAAAGGGATTTATGAGAAAAAACGGTTTGATCAAAAAGGACAGTACATTGAAGACGATGATTTTGTGGAAGGAGAACGTGGCGAATTTCCAATGATCGTGAAAGAAAATGGGGTCCGATTTGCGGTAGATTTAAACGATGGAGCGATGACTGGTATTTTTCTCGACCAGCGTGAGGTGCGAAAAGCGATTCGCGAGCGGTACTCAAGCGGAGCGGGAATGCTCAATATGTTTTCCTACACGGGTGCCTTTTCAGTCTGTTCAGCGCTTGGCGGGGCGAAAAAAACGACGAGTGTTGATGTTGCCAATCGAAGCAAGCCAAAAACGATTCAGCAGTTTGAGGCCAATGATTTAGATGCGTCACAGCAAGAAATCATCGTGGATGACGTCTTTCAATATTTTAAATACGCGGCAAGAAAGGAACGGACATTTGATTTAGTTGTTGTCGATCCGCCGAGTTTTGCCAAAACGAAAAAGCGTACGTTCAGTGCAGCGAAGGACTACACGAAGCTGTTGAAAGAAACGATTGAGTTAACGAAACACAACGGAGTGATTGTCGCTTCCACAAACAGCAGCGCCGTTGATGTGAAAACATTCAAACAGTTTATTAAAACAGCCTGTAAAGAAAAAGGTGTCGCGTATGACATTTTGGAACAATACGCGCTGCCGGATGATTTCCGGACGATTGCTGCTTTCCCTGAAGGCAATTACCTGAAAGTCTTTTTCGTGAAGGTTATGAAAAAATGAAAACCAGCTTCCGAATTCGGAAGCTGGTTTTCATTTTTTAATCTTCTGCTTATACTCGGCGCGCTTCAATGCGGCCAATCTGTTCATCATCGTATTCGATGACGGCAAAAAGCCAGCCGCCTATTTCGATCGGATCGTGAATCGTGATGTCGAAATTGTTAGTCATAAACCAGCCGCCGATTGTATCGACGTCTTCCTCAGGCAAATGAACGCCAATCAGGTCATTCACTTCAGAAATGAGCACCCGGGAATCAAATGTGTAATGATCATCGGACATTTTTTGAATTTCTTTTACTTCATCTTCGTCAAACTCATCCCGAATGTCGCCGACGATTTCCTCTAAAATGTCTTCAATTGTTACCAAACCGGATGTGCCGCCGTATTCATCCACGAGAACCGCAATTTGTGTACGTTCTTTTTGCATTTTTAAAAGTAAATCGTGAATGGGAATCGTTTCAATGACCCGAATAACAGGACGTGTTAATTCCTTAACAGTAAGTGCCTCTGGATTTAACCCACTGTATGCTTTCGTCATCATTTCTTTAATATGTACAGCACCGGCGATATTGTCTTTATTGCCGTCAATGACCGGGTAGCGCGTATACTGTTCTTCCTGCATAAGGGGAAGGCTTTCGGCAAGCGTCGCATGGTAATCAAGCGTGACCATGCTCGTACGCGGCACCATAATTTCTTTCGCGATTCGCTCGTCAAATTTGAAAATCCGGTTGACGTAGCTGTACTCAGACTGATTGATTTCACCGCTTTCATAGCTTTCCGATAAAATGAGGCGCAGTTCTTCTTCTGAGTGGGAAGAGTCGTGCTCTGAAGCCGGCTTTATACCGAAAAGGCCCACTAAAAGACGAGCCGATCCGTTCAAGACAAAAATAAAAGGGTACATAATTCGGTAAAACCAAATAATCGGTTTGGCAAACAAAAGTGTCACTGCTTCTGCTTTTTGAATGGCGACGGTTTTTGGCGCCAGTTCACCGACGACTACGTGTAAAAATGTGACAGACGCAAACGCGATAATAAACGCAAGAATGTGAGATGTTGATTCGCTTAAATCCAAACGTGTAAACAATGGGCCTAACAATCGTTCAACAGTTGGTTCTCCAAGCCAGCCAAGGCCGAGTGCGGTAATAGTAATACCAAGCTGGCAGGCGGATAAATATTCATCCAGGTGGCTCGTGACGTGCTTGGCTGCTTGTGCACCCGGTTTCCCTTGTTCTACAAGCTGATCAATTCTTGTACTTCTAACTTTGACGACAGCGAACTCGGTCGCGACGAAAAAGCCGGTTAATGCGATTAGTAATGCAACTAAAAATAAGTTTAATATGTCTTCCAATTGATTTGGTTCCTCCAGTAATTAAGAAAATAAATGAAGAATTGACTGAAGCATTGCCAGCTTTTCATGGCTGATTTCCAGCTTGATTGCGGCCTGATCAAGGTCTGTTTTCTTCAATAAATGTAATACTTCGTCTAATTCCTTTTGAATGGTCTCCATTTTTTTGCCGATTAATTCCGCACTGTCTGTCTGCAGGGGCGTGGCACCGAGTTCGGCTTTAATCTCTTCAAGCGCCAGACCTTCCGTTTTTTTCTGCTCGATCAGCAATATTTTTTCCAGATCAGCTTTTCCATAAAATCGATAGCCGGAAGCGGAACGTTCTGGTTCCAGTAAACCTATGTTCGTGTAATGGTCAACGGTTCGTTTGGATACACCGGCCAATTCAGCAAATTCGCCGATTTTCACCTTCCCAATTGCATTGTTAACCCCTCCAAACTGTCACGTGATGGTTTTATTATTGTAACTGATTTTGAGAGAAACAAAAAGGAAAACGACTTCATTAAGAAACCTTTACCCCGCTATTTTCTGAATTTCATTTGGATGAATCAGAGGAGAATATCAAGTGAAAGTGGCGTTTCTTCGCCTTTCTGACATAAGATAAGAGGGACGATGTTAGTAAAGGAGAGATTTACATGAATCAGCAGCCGGTCATTTTTGCTCACCGCGGCGCAAGTGGAACGCATCCGGAAAATACGATGACGGCCTTTCAAGCAGCCGTAGAAAAAGGAGCGGACGGCATTGAGCTTGACGTGCAATTGACAAGCGATGGGGAAATGGTCGTTATTCATGATGAAACGGTAAACCGGACAACAGATGGAAAAGGTGCGATTGAACAGATGACAGCAGAAGAAATAGCATCACTTGATGCAGGAAGCTGGTTCCACGAAAAATTTGCAGGGGAAAAAATCCCGACGCTGGATGAATTTTTTGCGTGGGCATCGGGCAACAGCCTGCAAATCAATGTGGAATTAAAAACAAATAAAGTGCCCTATCATGGGATTGAAAAAAAAGTGCTGGATTTGATTGAGCACTATAACATGCGGGGAAGAGTCATTATTTCCTCTTTTAACTTTGACAGCATCAAACGGGTCGTTGAACTTGATCCGTATATTGCGGTGGCCGGGCTCGTTTGGAAAATGCGGCGTGATGTGCTGGATAAAGCGAAAGATCTTGGGCTGACGGCGCTTCATACGCAGGTCTCATTTGCGCTCAGTGAATACGGGAAAGAAGCGATAGACAGCGGGATGCTCCTTCGCCTTTATACGATTAATGAAGTGAAGGAATGGAACCGGATTAACGAAAGCGGTGTACCGATTGAGGCGATAATTACTGATTTTCCAGAACGGTTTCGTTAACGTTTTGACCGGTTAATGGTTGTCAGTTTATTGCCGCATCCGCACAATGTGCTATGTTTAAGTTTTTTCATGGGAGTTTGGCAATTCGGGCAAATTAATTTGTTTTTCATCTGTTTTCGCTCCTTATGTTAAAAATGAAAGAGGTATCCGGCGATCGCGCAGGATACCTCTTTTTTATTTGCACAAGATAAATAGGATATAATTTTGGACATTGTCCAGCTCCAGGCGCCATCGGCTCGAGATCATAAGCCAATCCCTTCTGGAGGCAAAAAACGCCTCCGCCAGTCCTCGTCTTATGCTTGTCGCCGATTAACGGGCGCCTTACGCTTTTTACTCAGCAGGTACAGCGAGACCAAGTCCTTCGGCAACGCGTGCTCCATATTCTGGATCCGCTTTGTGGAAGTGGCTGATCTGGCGAAGCTTAATATCATCGCGTTCAACCGGCTTCATTGCGCCGACAATGTTATTCACAAGGCGCGTACGCTCGTCTTCTGAAAGCAGACGGTAAAGGTCGCCGGCTTGTGTGTAATGATCATCATGGCTGTAAGCATGTGTGCCGGCTTGTCCATGAATATCAAATGGCGTTACGTTTGTTTCTGGTGTTTCAGTTGGTCCATCAAAGCTGTTTGGCTCGTAGTAAACCGACTTGCCGCCGTTTCCGTCAAAGCGCATTTGTCCATCGCGCTGGTGGTTGTTTACTGGCGCTTTTGGCGCGTTGATTGGCAGTGCGTTATGGTTCGCACCGACGCGGTAACGAGCCGCATCAGAATATGCAAACAAACGGCCTTGAAGCATTTTGTCCGGTGATGCTTCGACACCAGGAACGAATGCACCTGGTGAGAACGTAGCCTGCTCTACTTCCGCAAAGTAGTTTTCAGGGTTACGGTCCAGCACCATTTTACCAACTTCGATTAATGGATAATCTTTTTGAGACCAAACTTTTGTGACATCAAACGGATCCCATTTGTATGTGTCTGCGTCTTCCACTGGCATAATCTGAACATGAAGCGTCCATGAAGGGAAATCGCCATTCTCAATTGCGTTAAATAAATCTTCTGTATGATAATCAGGATTCTCACCTGCTAGTTTTGCAGCTAAGTCTACGTCAAGGTTTTTAACGCCTTGGTCTGTTTTAAAGTGGTATTTCACCCAAACGGCTTGTCCTTGCTCATTGACCCATTTAAATGTGTGGCTTCCGAAGCCGTGCTGATGGCGAAGTGTTGCTGGAATGCCGCGATCAGACATCAAAATCGTTACTTGATGAAGGGATTCAGGTGACAATGACCAGAAATCCCAAACCGCTGTTGGGTTCTTTAAGTGAGTTTGCGGATCGCGTTTTTGTGTATGAATGAAGTCAGGGAATTTAATCGCGTCGCGAATAAAAAACACAGGTGTGTTATTTCCGACCAAATCATAGTTTCCTTCTTCTGTATAGAACTTCACTGCGAAGCCGCGCGGGTCACGTACTGTGTCCGCAGAACCAAGCTCGCCTGCTACAGTTGAAAAACGGATAAACATCGGTGTGCGTTTTCCTGCTTCTGACAAGAAGTCCGCTTTAGTATATTTTGAGATTTCACTGTTTGTTACTTCCAGATAGCCGTGTGCGCCGGCACCTTTCGCATGAACAACGCGCTCAGGTACACGTTCCCGGTTAAAATGCGCCAATTTTTCAAGCAAATGAACGTCTTGAATTAATGTTGGTCCGCGTTGTCCGGCTGTTTGTGAGTTTTGGTTATCGCCAACAGGAGCACCCCAGCTAGTCGTCAAACGATTGTTTTTTTCGATCACATGAATCACCTCATCAGTTAATGTCTTGCTTATATTGTAATGATAACATTTCTCAAACGAAAGTCAATATTTATTTATAATAATTATTAATAAAAATATTTTCTGATTTAATATTTTTATCAAACTACTTTTCTCATTAAATCTTAATGATTTTCTTAGAAAGCATTAGGAATTGTTGGCTATTGTAATCGTAACGAAGAAAACGAGGAGGAAATACGATGAAGGTAGTTATGATTCCATCAGGATTTAAAGAGTGTATGGATGCGGATGAAGTAGCTGTAGCAATGGAAGCAGGGGCAAAGCGATTTGATCCGTGCATTCAAACGGAGCTCGTGCCGATGATTGATGGCGGGGAAGGTTTTGCGAAAGCAATAGTGGCCATTAAGAACGGTGAATTAATTCATAAAAGGATAACTGATCCGACCGGAAAACAGATTGTCAGCCATTACGGAGTTTATGTAGAAGAAAATGAACAAATCGCCGTTATTGAAATGGCCGCGGCTGCCGGGCTAAAGCTTGTACCGAGAAATGCGCGCAATCCGCTGAAAACAACGACATACGGTGTTGGAGAGCTTATTCGGGACGCGCTTTGTCTCAGAGTGGATCGAATTATGATCGGATGCGGGGATTCAGGAACGTCCGATGGCGGAGCAGGCATGGCGCAGGCGCTCGGAGTCCGTTTTTTAAATAAACAACGTGAAGTCGTTCATGTGGCTGGGGGAGAAGATTTGCTTCACGTTCATTCTATCGACCTGTCTATGGTGGATCCCCGTCTAAAAGATACCCCAATTGATGTAGCGTGCAACTGGACGAACGTTTTATGCGGAAAAAAAGGGGTTGCACGTGTGTTTGGACCGCAAAAAGGGGCATCTCCCGAACAAGTACAGCTGTTAAGTGATGCATTTGATCATTATACAAAGCTAATTGAGAATACAGTGGGCATCCAAGTAGGCCATATGCCGGGGAGTGGTGCGTCCGGGGGGCTCGGGGCGGCACTTCTTGCTTTTACACCCGCAATTCTGTATCCGCGCTTTGACTTGATTATGGACTTTATTCAAATAGAGGAAAAAATCGCAGGCGCAGACCTTGTGATTACAGCGGAAGGGAGCATCGACTTTCAAACTCCGCAAGGCAAAATTCCATGTGAAGTCGCCCGTGTTGCAAAAAAATACGGCATTCCGGTCATTGTCATTACGGGCACGATTGGCCGTGGAGCCGAGCTCAATTACGAAGCGGGAATTGATGCGTATGTAAGCATTATTCAAAAGCCGTCAACACTTGAAAAAGCAATTTTTAAAGCACCGCAATGGATTGAAGAAAGTGTGGATTGTATATTACGCCAAGTGTCGATCGGCATGAAAATTGGCGTTAAGCAAACCGGTACATAAGGAGGAGAAAGTATGATGCAGCGATCCGCCCTGCGCGCAAAGCGCAAGCCATGGCTGATGGAACAGCTTGATATGTGCTCAACAAGGGCGCTGTCCATCTTGGCTTTAATTGTTTTATACGCGTTAATTATTACATTTATTGATTCGCTTACGTACAGCGGAAAAATAGCGTTATTTGCCTTTTTGTCCGCGATGACACTATGGGTAGCGACAAAGATACCGGCAGGACTGGTGGCTATTGGCATTCTCGTTTTTGTTATTTTAATGAAAGCGTCAACTCCTGAGCTGCTGTATGCATCCTTATCGGAAGAAGTGGTCTGGCTGATGATCGGTTCTTTTATGATTGGTGAAGCGGTTAAACGGTCGGGGCTGGCAGAGCGATTTAGCAGGATGGTGCTTCGCAGCGGACGTTCTGTTTTGAGCCGCTTCACATCGATTTTATTGCTGTCCGCTTTTTTTATTCCATCCACATCCGGCCGTGCCGCTTTATCAATGCCTATGATGAAGCAGATGCGTTTCTCGTTTTCCCAAAAGGAAAATGAGGCGTTAGCGATGATCGCACCGGTTATTATTTTAATGAGCACATCGGCTACATTGATAGGTGCCGGTTCGCATGTTATTGGGGTAGGATTATTAGAAACAGCAGCTGGTGAAACCATTTCATTCGTTCAATGGCTTGTATGGAGTGTCCCATTTACAGTGACTATTACATTCCTGTCCTTTTATATGATGAAATGGCGGTTATGGCCCAAAAAAGAGGCACATGAAGAAAAAATATCAATAGAAGAAACAGGATCTGAACCGCTTTCGGAAAAAGAGAAAAAAACAGCCTGGCTGGTTGGCATCATTGCGGCTGCTTGGATGACCGAAAGCCTTCATGGATACGAACTGGGTTTTACCACTATTGTCGGCGCTCTGTTATTTATGCTGCCGCGCTATGGTGTTATGACATGGAAGCAGGGTGTCCAATCAGTATCGTGGAATTTGATTTTATTTGTCGCAGCGGCTGCCGCTTTAGGCACGTTGCTTGTGACCTCAGGAGTCGTAGAGTGGCTGGAGCGGGAAATAATGGGGATTTTAGGCGTATTTACACAAATGCCGGAATGGCTTATCGTAATAGTGATTTTACTTGTGACAACAACGAGTCATCTATACATCACATCACACACGACACGTGCGATCGTGTTTATTCCGAGTCTCATTTTGTTTGGACTAGCGATTGATGGCGATGTATCCAGTATTGTGTTTTTAAGTTTAATTGGCATGAATTATTGTGTGACGTTTCCGGTAAGCTCTAAGGCGCTGCTGCTTTTTTATGAAGAAGGAGACCTTTCTTATGAAGCAAAAGATTTATTGAAAATGAGCTTGTATTTGCTGCCGCTTTACATCACGGTCATGCTGCTATTTTACTTTACGTATTGGAGCTGGACGGGTCTGTCAATTTGAATGGAGTGAAAAAATGAGCGGTCATATTTTAATCGTAGAAGATGATGAACAAATTGCGCGTGTCATTCAGCTGGAGCTTGAATATGAAGGGTTTCAGACAAGTACAGCTTACAACGGTCGTGACGCCTTGGCTATCGTTGAGCAAGAAGCGATAGACCTTGTCTTGCTGGACGTTATGATTCCAGAGTTGAATGGCATGGAAGTGCTCCGTCGCATTCGATCGATCAATGACTCATTAATTATTATTATGCTGACAGCACGCAATTCGGTTTTTGATAAAGTAAGCGGTCTTGATGCTGGAGCAAATGATTATATGACTAAGCCATTTGAAATTGAGGAACTGCTGGCGAGAATCCGCTCACATTTGCGGTTTCATGTGAAACAAGCAGAAGAAAATGTGCTGTCTGTCCGGCATGTAACCATTTATCCAAATACGCGTGAAGTATTTGCAAATGACAAAGCTGTCGAGTTAACGCCGCGTGAATATGATTTGCTGCTTTATTTAGCTCTCAATAAAAATCATGCGCTTGAACGCGCCCAAATTTTGAATGAGGTATGGGGGTATGACTATTTTGGCGACACAAATGTGGTCGATGTCTACATCCGCTATCTTCGCAAAAAGCTGCATCACACAGAAAACAAACCGTTTATTCAAACCGTTCGCAGCGTCGGCTACATGATAAAGGATTGAGCAGATGAAACTCGGTACACGCATACAGCTGTCGATTACAGGGCTTATTGTATTGCTTTTGCTGACTGCAAACACTGCTATTTATTTGCTGTTTGAAAGCCGCAGCATTTCATCAGAGCAGGACCGGCTGATTGGCATTGCTGAAACGGTGATTGAAAAACTGAATTCACGTGAAGACCAGACGACCGAGCAGGTGCTTCAAACGTACTTAATCAGCAACGGACTCATTCGGATTGTGCTTGAAGAAGGCACGCCGGTTGATCAGGTGTCAACCGACAATGATTTTTTCTTTATTCAAACAGCGTTTAAAGATGATCAATTCGAGCAGGTAATCACATTTCGTGACGCCCGTTTTGCTGTCGTATCTGTACCGGTCATTGGCGATGACGGAGCGGTTATCAATTTGCAGATCGTCGAAAATATCGACCGTCTCTATAAAACAATCGACGATTTGAGATGGGTGCTGATCGTGACGTCTATTGTTTTGGCATTCATATTGTTTTTAGTAAGCTGGTTTCTCAGCAAGTGGATTTCACGGCCGATTCAAGAGCTGACGTACACGATGAAAACGATTGAAGAAAATGAATCATACGAACGAATTGATGTGAAAAGAGAAACAAAGGATGAGCTGGCAATTTTAGCGTCAACGTTTAACCGGATGATTGATCGGCTTGAAGCAAGCTACATAAAGCAGGAGCAATTTGTTTCGGATGCTTCTCATGAGCTGAAAACGCCCCTCACCGTTATTTTCAGCTATGTAAAGCTTCTCCGGCGATGGGGAACAACCCGGCCGGACGTGATGGAAGAAGCGCTGTCAGCAATTGAATCGGAGTCAGGTCGAATGCGTTATTTAACGGAGCAGCTTTTGCAGTTAGCGGTGTCGGAAGAGCTGATTGAAAACGAACGGGGAAAAATGAACATTTCACCGCTTGTTGAACAGACGATAAAACGGCTTCGAGTCATGTATGAAAATCACATTCAGTATACCATTCAACGGTCGGTCATCATGGCGGATGTGCATGAACAAAGCTTCGTACAATTGCTTGTGATCTTGCTTGATAATGCAGGGAAATACAGCGACGACGTAATTCACGTGTCACTCGCTCAGGATAATGAGATCATTCAGCTTCAAGTAAAGGACTACGGCATTGGCATTCCGAAAGAAGCGCAGCCATATATATTTGATCGGCTGTACCGGGTAGATAAAGTAAGAGGCAGAAAAACGGGTGGCTCCGGGCTTGGGTTGTCAATCGCGAAACGCATTGCCGAGCAGCACGGCGGTATGATTAAGATGAGCAGCACGGAACAGGAAGGGTCTGTCTTTACTGTGCTTTTGCCCAAATCGGAGGCGTAAAGAATGAAGATGAAGTTATTTTTGACTGCGTTTATTTTTATTGGTCTTGTTGTTGTTTTATATAAAGGATATATCGTCGAACGTCCGGCAGCGGTGTCGGAAGCAGAAGCGGAATCGCTCGCCGTATCAACGTATGACGGTAAAGTCCAGTCGATCGAATGGAACAAAGACAGGCAGGCATATGAAATTGTGCTTGAAAATGATAAAGGTACATACGCGTTGTCTGTTGACGGACAGTCGAAAAAAGTCAGCAATGTAAAGTTGCTTGAGAAGAGCCAAACCACATTGACACTTGAAGAAGCAAGAGAACAAATTAGCAGGGATTCAAATGGTATAGTTACATCAATCAGTGATATAACGGGTGATGGAGAACCGAGAGCGGAAGCGATTGTGGATAAAAGTGGAACGAACTACCGGTTTGTCTTCAATTTGGAAACAGGAGAAACCATATCATCTGATGAAATTAAAGTCGCAGACGCCATAACGGTCCCACAGGAAGCAAAACCATTTGTTGTCTCAGAACAAACTGTAAAAGAAGCCGCTGTCGCTGAAGTGAATGGAAATGTCACCAAGATTGAAACTGTTGAAACAAGCTCAGGCGATCATTACAAAGTAACAGTGGAAAATGAGAAAGGGGGCGCTCATGTTTATGTGCAGGCCGCTACCGCAAAAGTGTCGTCTATTTCGCGGTTTACCAATGTAAAAAAGGAAGAGCCTGTTGAACCAGAAGCAAAACCGGTTAATGCTCCATCAGCACCGGCTGCTGCGCCAAAAGCAGAACCAGACCTGGAACCAACCCCAGCCTCCGAACCATCCGCTCCGGTGCAGGATGACGATGATCAGGACGATGGAGACGATGCTCAAGATGATGATGACGATTGATGTCATGAAAAACCTATTCAGTTATTTTGAGTGGGTTTTTTATATAAGCATATAGTTATATAATGATTTTGAACAGGAGGAATAAACATGAATGTCGATACAGCATTGGATATTCAAAAAACAGCGCATGTGCTGAAATTGCTTGGTGATAAAACACGCCTGACAATGATGAAGCTGCTTCAGTCTCATGATTGCTGCGTCTGCGAGTTTACGGCATTGTTTGCTATGAGCCAGCCTGCCATCAGCCAGCATTTGCGCAAAATGAAGGATGCGGGCATTGTGCAGGAAACACGCAGGGGCCAGTGGATTTTTTATTCGATGAATCCGGACAGCGAATACGCTGCACTGATTGAAGATTTATTACAACACCTGCCGGATCAGCATGAACGTTTTGTGGAGCTGGAAGCGCAAGGACTGCGCATTTCCTGCGAATAGAAAGGAGAAAGAAATTTGTTTTCAGTTATCGCAGCATCTCTTATTTTTTTGGTGACACTCCTATTTGTCATCTGGCAGCCGAGAAATTTGTCGATCGGCTGGTCAGCCTGCATCGGGGCAGCCATTGCTTTGATTGTGGGCGTTGTTGATTTTGGCGATGTCATCGATGTGACATCTATTGTATGGAACGCCACGTTAACGTTTGTCGCCCTTATATTAATTTCGCTTATTTTAGACGAAATCGGCTTTTTTGAATGGGCAGCCCTACATATGGCGAGAGCCGCCGGTGGGAATGGTGTCAAAATGTTTGTATACGTCATTCTGCTTGGTGCAGTTGTCGCGGCACTTTTCGCCAATGACGGTGCGGCGCTTATTTTAACGCCAATCGTTTTGGCGATGGTGCGGAATTTGCAATTTGAAGAAAAAATGGTTTTCCCGTTTATTATGGCAAGCGGATTTATCGCCGATACGACGTCGCTGCCGCTCGTTGTCAGCAACCTCGTCAACATTGTGTCAGCGGATTTCTTCGGCATCGGTTTTGTTGAATATGCATCACGGATGATTGTTCCAAACTTTTTCTCATTAGGGGCAAGCATCCTTGTGCTGTACTTGTTTTTCCGTAAAAGCATTCCGAAAAACTACAGTTTGTCTGACTTGAAGGAACCAACAGCCGCCATTAAGGACATTAAAATGTTTCACTTGTCCTGGTACGTGCTTGGCGTGCTTCTTGTCGGCTATTTTGCGAGCGAACCGCTTGGGATTCCGGTTTCGATTATTGCCGGCGTCGTGGCGATTTTCTTTTTGGTGATAGCAAGAAAAAGTCCGGCTGTTCACACGAAATCCGTCGTTAAGGGCGCACCGTGGGCGATTGTCTTTTTCTCCCTTGGCATGTATGTCGTCGTATATGGGCTGCGTAATGCGGGCTTAACAACGATTTTGTCGGATGTGATTCAAGCAACGGCAGATCAAGGGTTATTTGCCGCCACAATTGGCATGGGCTTTATCGCCGCGATTTTATCATCGGTGATGAACAACATGCCGACTGTCATGATCGATGCGCTGGCAATTGCCGATACGAATACGACCGGGACGATTCGCGAAGCGCTTATTTACGCGAATGTGATCGGTTCGGATTTAGGGCCGAAAATCACCCCGATTGGTTCTCTTGCCACGCTTTTATGGCTGCACGTATTAAGCTTAAAAGGGGTGAAAATCTCATGGGGCATATATTTTAAAACAGGCATTATTTTAACTATCCCGACGCTGTTTATCACACTTGTCGGTTTGTATATATGGCTGCACATTATTTCATAAAAGGAGACGATTTACATGTCAAAGAAAACAATATACTTTTTATGCACTGGAAACTCATGCCGGAGCCAGATGGCGGAAGGCTGGGCGAAAAAACATTTGGGCGATGAATGGGTGGTGAAAAGCGCAGGTATTGAAGCGCACGGATTAAATCCAAATGCCGTAAAAGCAATGAATGAAGTCGGTATCGACATCTCAAATCAAAAATCGGATATTATCGATTCGGACATTTTAAATAACGCAACGTTTGCTGTGACATTATGCAGCGACGCAGCAGACAAATGCCCGGTGACACCCCCTTCTGTCCGACGCGAGCATTGGGGCTTTGACGATCCGGCCAAAGCGCAGGGAACGGAAGAAGAAAAATGGGCTGTGTTCCAGCGTGTTCGCGATGAAATTGGCGAACGGATTGAACGCTTTGCCAAAACAGGAGAATAATTGGATTAAAGCCGTGAGACATACTCACGGCTTTTACTCTGCATACCGTAAAACTCATTTTGCCTTGTAAAAGGAATCTTGCCAATCAAGAAGAGATGTCCACTCTCCTTCATTTACATGAAGCGTCTGTCCAGTGACGAAACGTGAGTCGTCAGAAGCGAGGTAGACTTAGGTGGGGGCCAGTTCAAACGGCTGCCCTTGACGCTCCATCGGGTTTTCGACAAGTGGTGGCACTTGGTCTGCTGAAAAGCTGGCGGGAATAAGCGGCGTCCATACTCGTCCAGGAGCAACTGCATTCACACGGATGCCCTTGCTGATAAGGTTGTTGGCTAATGCGCGTGTAAACCCAATATTTGCTCCTTTTGTAGCTGTGTAGTCAATCAATTCTTTATGTCCAATAAACGTGACAACGGAGGATGTGTTAATGATCGAACTACCTGCCTCTAAGTATGGAAGGGCGGCCCGGGTTGTGTAGAAGTGGGAATAAATGTTCACTTTAAAGGTGTCATCAAATTGTTCATCCGTAATATCAAGCAGGCTTAGCTGCTGAAACTGGATCCCGACGCGGTTACATAGAATATCAAGTTTTCCGAATTTTTGAATGACTTTTTCTACAATGTCGGTGCATTGCTGTTTCTTTCTTACATCACCCGGTAACAATAAACAACGTTGTCCCAATGCTTCAATTCTTGTCTTTGTTCGTTCCGCATCTTCATGCTTATGTAAATAAGAAATCGCAATATGGGCCCCTTCCTTTGCAAAAGCGATCGCGACCGCCGCGCCAATCCCACTGTCTCCCCCTGTGATAAGCGCAACCTTTCCTTTCAGTTTTTCACTTCCTTTATAATTTGGATTTTCAATGATAGGCTGGGGAACCATCAATTTTTCTAAGCCTGGCTGACGAAGCTGGCGCTGTTCGGGTACGGTAAGTGAAACGTCCTGGTATTGTGTTATTTTTCCGTAATTAGGGTAAAGAGGATATGTCTGATGGTGTTGTTTCTTGTTCATCTCTTTTTTATTACTTGAAATGGTAATCCCCTCCTCACCATACATAAGAGCTAACATCACTTTATGTATGATGGATGTCTGCTATCGATGCATCATCGCAGCTTTAATAAAAGATTTTAATAAAAGTGAAATTTTTCGGTATAGACGCAAGCTGGAGGGTATTTAAATAAAGTAAGAAAAGACGAGGGAGGCGGTATCATGCATTCTGGTCAAGTTAATTATGAAGTAAAGCTATTGCTGGTAAACGAATCAGATGAAAAAGAAGAGATCGTCTATACGGCGAATCCTTCTACCTATCAAGTGCCTAAAGTGGGTTCGAGGCCCCCTTATTACTGTAATCCAAGATATGATGGGTCCTATCCGATTATTTGAAGAATGAACTTGTGAATTTCCCGTAAATAGTTCATCTAAAAAGAGGAATAATATCTATAGTCATTTATGATAACGGAGGATGAAAAATGGACCAAAATATGAAATATGGCAGTGATTATAAACCTGTTCCTGCCACCTCTATAAAAAGCGGCCAATCGATTGAAGTACTGCCGGATTTATTCTGTCATACGATTCAAATCGTCAATATTTGCTTAGCAGGAAATCCGGAAACAAAGGAATTTGTATTAATTGATGCCGGAATGCCTGGTTCTGCAGACGAGATCGTTTCAGTTTCCGAAAAATATTTCGGCGCAAACAGCCGCCCGAAAGCTATTATCCTGACACACGGTCACTTCGACCATGTAGGGGCAATTATTGAATTAGTGAAACATTGGGAAGTTCCTGTTTATGCGCATGAATTGGAACTCCCTTTTTTAACAGGGCAAACGAGTTATCCTAAACCAGACCCAACTGTAGAAGGAGGCATGGTCGCCAAAATGTCTCCGCTGTTTCCATATGAACCGATCGATTTAGGAAGCAATGTACTGAAGCTGCCAATGGATGGAACGGTGCCGCACCTGCCGGATTTTCGCTGGATTCATACCCCGGGGCATTCACCGGGACACGTTTCTTTGTTTAGAGAAAAAGACAGGACTCTACTGGCGGGGGACGCGTTTGTAACAGTTAAACAAGATTCTCTTTATAAAGTCTTAACACAGAAACAGGAAGTGAATGGACCGCCAAGATACTTTACTACTGATTGGAAAGCTGCGAAGGAATCTGTGCAGGAGTTAGCAAGCCTGAAACCAGCTGTGGCCGTTACGGGACATGGATTGCCGGTGATAGGAGAAGAGTTGTCAGAAGGGCTGGGAAAATTAGTTCAAGAATTCGACAACATAGCCATTCCCGACTATGGAAAGTATATTGATAAAAAGCAGTGAATGTCCAATTATAGAGAAGGACTGTCTCTTTTCATGCCGAGACAGTCCTTTTTCTTTACATAAACAAACTAATTAGCGCTCCGCCAAGAGCACCAACAATGACCACTACCCACGGGGGAAGTTTCCAATACACAAGCATACTAAACAAGATAGCAGCGAACACAAAATCAATCGCATCGACAATTGTGCTTGTCCAAATCGGTGTGTAAAATGCAGCAATCAAGATGCCGACTACGGCTGCATTTACCCCCATAAGCGCACCTTGAATATTTGGATTACGGCGAAGTGTGTCCCAAAAAGGGAGAGCGCCGAGAATCAACAGAAATGCCGGAAGAAAAACCGCAAATGTTGCTAATAATCCACCCTGCCAGCCATTAATAACCGCACCGATATAAGCAGCAAATGTAAAAAGCGGTCCTGGTACTGCCTGAGCGGCTCCGTAGCCGGCTAAAAATTGCTCAGCTGTCAGCCAGCCGGCAGATACAAATTCACGCTCTAACAGCGGAAGCACCACATGGCCGCCGCCAAAAACGAGCGCGCCGCTTCGATAAAAGCTGTCGCACAGGGCAACCCAGTTTAATGATGTTGCTTCCCGCAAAATCGGCAAAAGAACGAGCAATCCGAAAAAGAGGGAGAGGCACATCACGCCAAACGTACGGGAAAGTGGAAAAGAAAACGAAGGCACCGAATCCGTTTTATGATCTTTGTACAGGAGAAAGCCAATCAGTCCGGCGATCACAATGGCACCGATCTGGGTAAAGGCAGTCTGCCATAATAGAACAATTCCCAACGCGGCGAGTACAATCGCTTTTCGTTTTAAATCCGGTGCCAATTTTCCAGCCATGCCGAGAATCGCATGGGCCACTACAGCTACTGCGACAATTTTCAGGCCGTGAATCCAGCCGGCGTCGGCAATATCAACCTCTTGAAGTACAAGTGCAAAAACAATTAACACAATCACAGATGGCAGTGTAAAACCGAGAAACGCCAAAATGCCACCAAAAACGCCGCCCCGCATCACACCAATACCGATGCCGACCTGGCTGCTTGCTGGACCAGGGAGAAATTGGCACAGCGCGACTAAGTCGGCGTAGCTTTTTTCATCCATCCACTTGCGCCTGCGCACATACTCTTCATGAAAATAACCTAAGTGGGCTACTGGACCCCCAAAAGATGTAAGCCCGAGCCGGGTTGAAACAACAAATATTTCCATTAGCGTGCTGAAATTGATTTTTTGCATCTTCATCTCCTTTAGTCCTTACTTTCTTAATCAGTTCACCTGTTATTGTTTCTACATTAAAAGTAGCATAAATTTTAAAATCCCTTCAAGACATGCAGCTGCATCTTTACAAAACATTAAATTACTCAGGTGTAGACACGGATAAAAGAGGGGATAAAGACTGGTACAAAGCGAAATGATCAAATGTATTTTTTTTAGTTAAATTTTCTAGGAATAATTTTAATTTTTTTGTTGCTAATTATACTATTACTCTAATATAATAAATTTTCAGAAAGTGAGGAAAAAATATGAGTAATTCTTTGTTTCGCAAAAAAAATATTAAGGATTTAATAGATGGACCGTCTAAAGGCAGTGCATTAAAGAAAGAACTGGGTGCATTTGATTTAACGATGCTCGGAATCGGTGCCATTATCGGAACAGGTATTTTCGTTTTAACGGGTACAGGTGCCTTAACAGCGGGGCCGGCGCTTATTATATCGTTTGTCATTGCCGCTCTTGCCTGCTTGTTTGCGGCATTGTGTTATGCGGAATTTGCGTCAACAGTTCCCGTTTCCGGTTCTGTTTACACATACACCTACTTGACGCTTGGCGAATTTATCGCTTTTATTATCGGGTGGGATTTAGTACTTGAGTATTTACTGGCGGTAAGTGCTGTATCGGTTGGATGGTCCGGCTATTTTCAGTCATTGCTTGCAGGGTTCGGGCTGCATATCCCGACTGCTTTAACAGCAGCTCCGGGCACGATTGAAGGAACGACGACGTTTTTTAATCTTCCGGCGTTTTTAATTGTTATGCTGATTACGTTTTTGCTTTCGATTGGGGTTAAGCAATCGAAGCGGGTCAATAATATTATGGTTATCATTAAAATCGCGGTTGTGCTGTTGTTTATTGTGGCTGCGGCTGGATATGTAAAGCCTGCTAACTGGGAACCGTTTATGCCATTTGGTTTTGATGGCGTTTTTGCGGCTGCGGCGCTCGTCTTTTTTGCTTTTATTGGATTTGATGCCGTCGCATCTGCTGCGGAAGAAACAAAAAACCCAAAAAGAGATTTGCCGATTGGGATTCTTTCGTCCTTATTTGTTTGTACCCTGCTTTACGTTACTGTTTCAGCTATTATGACGGGTGTTGTTCCTTTCATGCAATTTGAAGGAGTGGCTCATCCGGTTTCTCTGCCTTTACAGGTTTCTGGCCAAAATTGGGTAGCTGGTGTGATCGATCTTGGAGCAATCCTTGGTATGACAACGGTCATGCTCGTTATGTTATATGGACAAACACGGGTTATGTTTTCCATGTCAAGAGACGGGTTAATGCCGCCGATTTTATCGAAAGTGCATAAAAAGTATCAAACACCTTACGTTGCTACATGGTTTTTTGGATTAATTGCCGGACTGCTTGGCGCGTTTATTTCTCTTGATGAACTGGCAAAACTCATTAACATCGGAACTTTGTCCGCGTTTATTTTAGTCTCAGTGGCCGTTATTGTATTACGGGTTAAACAGCCTGATCTGCCGCGCGCGTTTCGCACCCCGGCCGTGCCGCTTGTGCCTATTTTGGCGATTTTGTTCTGCGGATTCTTAATCCTGCAGCTTGGCTCGGAAACATGGATTCGTTTTGCTATCTGGCTGGCGATCGGCGTAGTCATTTACTTCACTTATTCAAAAAAACGCTCTAAATTAAATCAGTAATAAAAAATCCGTCCCGGTTCTCGGGACGGATTTTTTATTATACGCGCCGAAGCGCCTTATTTAATCAACCGAAGGCGGGTAAGAAGAGGGTAAAGAACAATCCCTAATAAAAACAAGCCCATGCCTAAAGAAAACGTTGTCCAATCAGCTGTACCGGACTTAATTACCCATAAAGAGTAAATAAAAGCGAGTGCCGCTATTATTCCGTGGGACACACGCGACTTGTCTCCCGGTTCGTAAATGTCTCCTTTTAGTGAAAGCTTTAAAAGGAACAACGCGGATACTAAGTAAGGAATCAAGTAAGCAAGTGTGGCGGATGTCGTTAAAAATGTATATGCTTCACTGATTGTACCGGAAATTGTTGAAAAAATAAAAATTTGCGACATCATATTTGTGACCGTTAAAGCCCGGGCCGGACTTCCTTTTTTATTCAACTTGGCAAAATAAGCAGGGAAGATGCCCGTTTTGGCTGCGTTGTATGGCACCTCTGAACTAAGCAAAATCCATCCGATTGTTGAACCGAATAAGGAGATTACCGCCAGGAGAGCCATTACAGTCGCCCCGGTGTCCCCAATTAAAACAGAAAGAGCGTCAACAAACGGCTTGTCAGATGTTTTTAATACTTCCTGAGGCAATACACCCATAATGATGAGCGTAAGCGCCATATAAATAACAAGTGCAATCAAAAGGCCTAACACCGTAGCGCGTCCGACATCACGCTGAGACTTGGCGCGTCCTGACAGAATGACGGCAGATTCTATGCCGACAAAAGCCCATAAGGTAGAAATCGCGGCCAGATTCATCTGGCTGAACAACCCGTGAGACTTTCCTTCACTATCCACTATCGGCGTATATAAATCCCCGAAGTTTGATAACTGAAAAACAAACAACGCGGCTGTAATAAACAGCATAAATCCAATCACTTTTGAGGAGGTTGCGATAAAGTTTAATTTACCGGCACTTTTAATGCTTGTGATCAAGATAAGATGAGTGCCCCAAAGCAGCAAGCTGCAAACGATAAACGTGACAGCCCGTCCGAGTGCAATTTCCTGAGACCCTGCTGAAAAAAGAACGTGCTCACTTCTCATGATCGGGAAAAAAGCAGACAAGTAGCCGGCAAAACTAGTGATAATTGCCACATTGCTAATCCAGTTGGCAACCCAGTAACCCCACACCATTGAAAAACCGGCTGTTTTCCCATACTTCGGTGACTGAAACAGCGCCCGTGCATAGCTTTGCGGCCCGCCGGTTAAGTCAGGCTGGCGGACAGACAATGCGTTAAAAACCAGTGCAATCATTAAAACGCCAAAGCCGGTCAGAAGCCAGGCAAGCGTCACACCTAAAGGACTGGCCATTTGCGCCAGCGTACTTGGAAGCATAAAAATGCCGGAACCGACCATATTTCCAACAACAATGGCTGTCAGCAGCCATACTCCCCATTTTTTATCCATTTCTTTTCCTCCTAAATAAAAAACACAAATGTACGGACATTTGTGTTTTAAAATAACCCTCATCCTCTATCTCTTTATAGTTCTCCACAGAATAAACCTGTGACAGTTTTACACCTGTTCGATGCAAACCCAGCCCAAAAAATAAAATGGATCCTTTGAGCTTCGGCAACAATTCCTTTCAAACACCATCACGAGCCCCATCAGGCTTCCAGTGCACTACTTTTAATTATCGCAACCTCTACCTCATTGAGACAGCCATGAGGATTTTATTATTCAATTTTTACAAACTTGAGAATAACAAATAATAATTAGTTATGTCAATATAGTATGGCAAAAAGTTGCTTCACATTAAAATCTTTTCTTTTATTGTTATAATAGAGTGAAAATTATGTGTAAAAGGTGAATAAAACATGAAAACTAAACAACCAAAACAACCAAAACAACCAAAACAATCAAAACATTTAGCCAGTTTATCGCTTGCCGTAATGGGCGGCGGTTTCGCTGCGACCATTCCTTTTCAGGGACCGGTCTGGGGCGGGATTTTGCATGGGGGATTTGAAGCAGGGCTTGTCGGCGGGCTTGCCGACTGGTTTGCTGTGACGGCTTTATTTCGCCATCCGGCGGGAATTCCAATCCCGCATACCGCTCTTTTGCCGAAAAACCGGAAAAAAATAGTTGGCGCGCTCGTCACGACGCTTGAAAACGACTGGCTCTCGAAAGAAAGCATTCAAACGAAGCTTGAGAGCGTGCAGGTGATTGAAAAACTGCTGCCTGTTATCCAAAAAGAGCTTCAGTCAGAGCCGGTTCAAAAAGAAATCAACGCGATTCTCGACCAACTCATCCGTTCCGTTGACGTGGAAACAATAACGCCGCTCATCGAAAAAGAGTTAAAAGCAGCACTTTCATCCATTAATGCCAGCAGCGTGATTGAAGCAGCGGTTCAAAAACTGATCGACCACAAATACGATGAAAAAGCCTTCGATTATTTGCTTGGCCGCGCTGAAAATTGGATCAGCAAAAGTGAAACCAGCCGCCAGCTTGGCCGAACAGCGTTAAAAGCAATCGAAGGATTGGAAATGGACGGGTTTATGCAGTTTGCCCTAAAGTCGTTTCAGCAAATGCTGAGCGAAGAAAAGCTTGGAAACCTCTTGCAAAATCTTTTGCGGAACGCGCTTATGAATCTAAATCAGTCTGATGACTTAAACAGACAGGCGTTTTTAATAAAAGTACGGGAAGAAATGCAGAGCATCACAGAACGGGAAGAATGGATGAATGTCATTGAAGAGAGAAAACAGAAAGCAGTTGCCGAGTGGGATCTGTCTGGGAAAATAACAGAAATTCTGATCGGGATTCAGCAAAAAGCGTCGGCCTTCGTTCAAAGCGGTGAATGTATGAATCTTTACATTCTTCCATTTATGACACGAACGCTGGCGAATGTGGCAGAAAATCCGGATAAAATCAGCCGTATGGAAAATTGGATTCAAAAACAAATCGCCGTTCTCGTGGAAGAAAATCATTCGAAAATAGGCAAGCTGGTAGAAGAAAATTTAAACAAACTAGATAATGAAACGCTTGTCAACATGATGGAAAACCATATCGGTAAAGACCTTCAATGGATTCGGGTAAATGGTGCTGTCTGCGGTTTTGTCATTGGCCTTGTTCTAGCCGGCATGCAAACACTCGTATAATAAATATCCGGCCCTCTTTACAGGCGCTTATTGTTCAACGTATGATAGGACCTGGTTGATTTTCACAAATGGAGGGGCAGTAGTGGCGGGACAGAAAAGAAAGCTTGAAGCAGAACTGAGTGAGGCGTTCATTAAATTACAGCGTGAATTGATTGGCCGGGGTCCCCAGGAAACAAAAACGCATATTGTCCAGGATATGGTCATTGCCCGTTTCAAAGGAGTCATGACGGTGGAAGAAAAGCATTTAGCCGGCCACCAAGACGGAAGGAAGCTAGTGAAAGAAATGCGCCAGGTACTCCGGGAAATGTACAGTGCTCAATTTGAAGAAATTGTGGAAAAGCATACAAACTGTAAAGTTATTTCCAGTCATAGTGATATGAGCACAAAAACAGGAGAGCACATCGAAGTATTTATTATGGACCGCAATTTGGAAAAATTATTCGCTGCTGAATAAAATAATGTTGACTTAAAAAAATAAGCAGAGTAGAATAACTTCATCAACAACTATATACCTCGGCCTAGTCCCGTCAGCGGGAACGGAGGAACCAATTTTTTGGGGCTAATTCTACAGTTTAAGTAGAAAGGATGAGAGCAACTCTTTCGCCATCCTGCCCGTCAGCTAACTTCGTCGGCTAAAGCGAAGGAGGTCTAAAGACCACCTTTATTCAGGGGGCTTTTTTTTGTGGCAGCATATTGCGGCGAAAAGAAGCAGCTTGAGCAAAAAATCAGGTCTTTTTATTGTGCCTATCTTTAGAAAAACAGCTTGGAAGACTGAACGCAAAGAGAGCAGAAATGCTTGCTGGGCGTTACGTAGACCAATGATGTCTTTTTCTTTAACAAAACAGGAAGCATCTTTCCTTGTTTTTGTGCGGAGAAAAACGTCATTGGTCTTTTTTATTCTAAAAAGAAAGGTTTTCGTATGGGTAATGAAGTTTTCGTTAGCAGGGAAGTATATAAATAAACTATTGGACGGTGAAAATCAGTGTTTTCTTCCATAAAACGATTTTTAATTGGGCGACCATTAAAATCAGATGCTCTAGGGGAACAGAAACTAAACAAAACGAAAGCGTTAGCCATTCTTTCTTCCGACGCTTTATCATCCGTTGCCTATGGCCCGGAGCAGATATTAATTGTTCTCATTACCGTGAGTGCCGCGGCGTTTTGGTATTCCATTCCTATCGCGGTTGGTGTACTAATTCTGTTGACAGCTCTGATTTTATCCTACCGGCAAATTATCTTTGCATATCCTCACGGTGGTGGCGCCTATATCGTCTCAAAGACAAACCTTGGTATAAACCCTGGGTTAATCGCTGGAGGGTCTTTGTTGGTGGATTACATTTTAACTGTGGCAGTAAGTGTATCTGCCGGTACAGATGCCATTACATCAGCTTTTCCAGGTTTACATGATTACAATGTGGTTATTGCCATTATATTTGTGATCTTTCTGACCCTCTTGAACCTGCGGGGGGTAACAGAGTCGGCTGCTGTTTTGGCTTATCCGGTCTATTTATTTGTTTTAGCGTTATTTATTCTAATTGGTGTAGGCATATACAACATTGCAACAGGTGAGGTTCCACCTAACTTGCATACACCAGTTGGCACACCAATAGCGGGAATCAGCTTATTTATACTTTTAAGAGCCTTTGCATCCGGAAGTTCTGCCCTAACAGGGATTGAAGCCATTTCCAATGCCATTCCAAACTTTAAAGATCCGGCTCCTAACAATGCAGCTAAAACGCTGACAGCAATGGGGATCTTGCTTGCTTTATTATTTTCCGGCATCGTTTATCTTGCTTATTATTATGGTATTACGCCTCTTGCAGAAGTAACGGTTGTCTCACAGATTGCGGAAGAAACATTTGGTCGGAATGCTATTTATTTCTTTATTCAGGGAACAACAGCGTTGATTTTAATCCTGGCTGCCAATACAGGATATTCGGCGTTTCCTTTGCTGGCAGTTAACCTGGCCAATGATAAGTTTATACCAAGAATGTTTACATTTAGAGGAGACCGGCTGGGCTATTCCAATGGAATTATCGCACTGGGTATTTCTTCCATTCTCCTCATTATTGCATTTAAAGGACATACGGAACAGCTGATTCCACTTTATGCTGTTGGTGTATTTATTCCATTTACGCTGTCACAGACAGGGATGATGGTGAAGTGGATTCGTGAAAAGCCGAAAGGATGGGTCACAAAGTTAATCATTAATTCAACCGGTGCTTTGATTAGCTTTGTCGTTACCATCGTGTTCTTTTTAACTAAATTCGCACAGGTTTGGTCGGTTTTAGTGTTTTTACCGATCATCATTTATATCTTTCACCGAATCAGAAAGCATTATGATGCAGTAGGCGACCAGCTGCGGATTACAACGTGTGAGCCTTCTGTACCGATTGAAGGAAATGTGATTGTTGTACCCGTTTCCGGGATTACCCATGTGGTAGAAAATTCGCTAAACTATGCGAAATCCTTGAACCCAGAACGGATTATTGCCGTGTACGTCGCTTTCGAAAGAGGTGACGAAAAGAAGTTTGAAGAGAAGTGGAAACAATGGCAGCCTGATATTAGGCTTGTGACATTGCACTCGCATTACCGAAGCATCATCCAGCCATTAACAAAATTTGTGGATACAGTTGAACATAAAGCAAGCGAGTCGAACTATCGGGTCACGGTACTTATCCCGCAGTTTATTCCGAAAAAAGGCTGGCATAACTTTCTTCATAACCAATCCAGTTTACTGATTCGCGCATTCTTGCTTTACCGGAGGAATGTAGTTGTCACAACGGTACCTTACCATTTGAAGAAATAAAACCATTAAAAAGAGTTCTAGGGTAGCTTTACATCGTGTAGAGCTATCCCTCATTATGTTGAGCAAGCGAGGGAGAGATAATGGTGAAACGTAAATTCAGCTATCCAAAAGATCCTCCAAAAATATTAGTTAGTGGCTTTGCCTTTGTTATTTTCTTAGGTGCTTATCTTTTGACGCTCCCTGTCGCCACAAGAGATGGAGAAGGTCTTTCTTTCTTGAATGCTCTATTTACGTCTACATCCGCGACCTGTGTAACCGGCCTGGTTGTCGTCGATACGGGGACAACCTTTACTACCTTTGGCCAGCTGGTTATTTTGAGCCTTATTCAAATTGGCGGGCTGGGGTTTATGACGTTTGCAACCCTTTTTGCTTTTTTATTTAGAAAAAAAATTTCCTTAAAAGAGCGTCTTATTCTGCAGGAAGCCTTTAATTATTTAACGATAGAAGGCGTGGTCCGGATGGTCAAAAGAGTCGTGCTCTTCACCTTAGTCTGTGAAGTAAGTGGCGGCACCCTGCTGGCCATTCGTTTCTCTTTCGATATGCCGATCGGAAAGGCAGTTTATTACGGATTTTTCCATGCGGTTTCCAACTTTAATAATGCCGGATTTGATCTTATGGGCGAATATAGAAGCATGACTGATTATGTAGATGATCCTTTGGTGGTATTAGTAATTTGTGCATTAATTATTGTTGGGGGAATCGGGTTTGTCGTCATTAATGAGATATATGAATATCGAAAAATGAAAAGAGTATCTCTACATACGAAAGTCGTTTTGCTGACTACTTCTGTATTAGTTGGCATGGGAACAATCTTAATTTTTCTTCTAGAATTCCATAACCCAAAAACGCTGGAGCCATTGTCCTGGATGGGAAAATTTCTTGGGTCTTTATACCAGTCTGTCACGGCCCGTACAGCTGGTTCAAATACACTGAACATTCCTGACTTAACGGATACGACATTGTTTTTGATTATCTTTTTAATGTTCATCGGTGCTTCTCCCGGTTCTACAGGAGGAGGAATTAAAACCACAACGTTTGCGACGCTGGTTGGAGCAATGCTGTCCCAAATTAAGGGAAAAGAAGATGTTGTTTTTTTCAAAAGAAGAATTGACCATAAGCTGATTTATAAATCCTTAACCGTTATTTTGATCAGCCTGTTTGTTGTCATCATCGTAACGATGATCTTAACGGTCACAGAACCGGGCAAGGGGTTTTTAATGATTCTGTTTGAAGCGACCTCTGCTTTTGCTACAACAGGATTATCGATGGGGCTCACCCCAAATTTATCCCCTGTTGGAAAATTCATCATCATTATGACGATGTTTGTTGGGAGATTAGGGCCCTTAACACTGGCCATTGCGCTTACGTTGAATCGCCGTCCAGACTCTTTCCGTTATGCAGAAGAAAAAATCATGATTGGATAAGGACCACTGAATAATTAGTAAGTTAAATACTCTTTGATAAAGTTCTGGAATTCGTATTCAGGGCTTTTTATCTTTATTTTTATAATAGGAACGTATTCATAAAAACAAAATGGTAGTGACCCACGCTTCCACTTAAAAAAGTAAAAGCCGCACAATTATGTGCGGCTTTTTTCAGATTAAAGCAGTTTCTCGCCAAGCAGGGAAGCGATGAGTGCGACAGCAGCGTCGCCTGTTTTGTTTTTCTCGTCCAAAATTGGGTTCACTTCCACAAACTCGGCTGATGTAATAATGTTCGATTCTTCAAGCATTTCCATCGCTAAATGACTTTCCCGGTAGCTGATGCCGCCTGCGACCGGTGTACCGACACCTGGTGCTTCTGTCGGATCCAGCCCATCAAGATCCAATGACAGATGGACGTATTCGGTTCGTTCGCGCAAATAATCAATCGTTTCTTTCATCACCGTTGTCATGCCAAGACGGTCGATTTCGTGCATTGTGTATACTTTTATTCCTTTTTCTTTGATGAGTTCACGCTCTCCCGCGTCAAGGTCGCGCGCCCCAATAATGACGACATGTTCCGGTTTTACTTTTGGTGAAAAGCCCCCGATGTTTGTTAAAGCGGGATGACCGATTCCAATACTTGCAGCAAGCGGCATGCCGTGAATATTGCCGGAAGGAGATGTAGCGGCGGTATTTAAGTCACCATGCGCGTCATACCAGATAACACCGAGGTTTTTATGTTTTTTCGCCACGCCCGCAAGCGTTCCAAGCGCGATGCTGTGATCGCCGCCTAATACGAGCGGGAAATGGCCGTCCGTAATGGTTTGTTCGATTCTTCCTGCCAAACATTCACTCGCTTCAGTGACAGATTCTAAATTTTTTAAATTGCTTGCATCTGATTGCTCTGCGTTTTCAAGGATATCAACGGTAATGTCCCCTTTGTCGTGCACTGCATATCCAAGATCCGTCAGCCGTTCATACAGTCCACCATAGCGAATGGCGCTTGGTCCCATGTCGACTCCCCGGCGCATTTGCCCTAAATCCATTGGTACACCAATGATTGATACTTGTTTCTTTTCCATGTGAAAGACCCCCTTGTATCGTAATTAATTCGCCCTTTAATTAAAAACATAAAAAAGGAAATGGTTCAAGTAGACATTTTTTTGAATATTTATACTATTTTATTCAGGTTTTGAAGTGATTCCAACTTTTTTCAATCGGTATTGAAGGCTTTGTCTGCTTAGTCCGAGCTGTTTCGCGGTCTTGGAAACACTGAAATTATTTTTATGCAAATAATGTTCAATGTAATACTGTTCGAATTTTTCGAGCTGATCTTTCAAATGAGTGGTGCCTTCTTCGTCGCTGCTCAAAAATGAAGCCAGCCGCGACGATGATGCGGTCGGGTCTTGTCCTGTTGATTTGTTGCGGAAATGGTAGGGAAGATGATTATATTCAATCCATTCTTCATCCAGAAGCAAGTTCATCGATGCTTCAATCACATGCTCAAGCTCCCGAACATTTCCAGGCCAGTGATAAGCGTAAAAGGCGTCAAGGACTTCAGGCTCTACACCTAACACGTTCATTTGAAACAACGCATTGTATTTGGCGGTAAATTGCTCAATGAGGAGCGGAATGTCATCCGGACGCTCTCTCAGCGGCGGAATAAAAATCGTCACGACCCCAAGCCGGTAATATAAATCCTTGCGGAGATGGTCGTTTGCGATCGCATCAATCGGGTCCTCATTGATCGTGGCAATGATCCGGACATCGACCGGAATTTCTTTTGTACCGCCGATCCGTTTCACTTTTTTTTCCTGCAAAGCGCGCAGCAGCTTTGCCTGCAAGTGAACGTTCATAGAATTGATTTCATCTAAGAGAAGTGTACCGCCTTCCGCCTGCTCAAAAAGGCCGGCGCTGTCAATCGCTCCGGTGAAGGCTCCTTTTGTGGTGCCGAACAGGAGGCCTTCAATCAAATTATCAGGAAGCGCGGCACAATTTTGAGAAATATACGGTGCGGCTGCACGCGCGCTGCCGTTATGAATGCTTTGGGCAAACAATTCTTTACCTGTACCTGTTTCGCCAACAACGAGTACGTAAGACGATGTGCGGGTGGCACGTTTAGACAGCTCAATTACTTCCTGGATGGCGTCACTTTTACCAATAATGCTTTCAAATGTGAAGCGGGTGTCTTCTTTTCGAGTGCTGCTGCGCATGAGCCGTTCAATTTTTGTGACATCCTTGGCAATTTCAACTGCGCCTTGAATTTGATCATCTACACTGAACGGAAATGTATGGTTGATCGTCGTAATTTCCGTCCCTTTATTGTTAAAATACGTTTGCTTTACGTTGACGGTTTCCTTGCCATGCTGAAGGGCGCGGACGAGCGTGCTGTTTTGATTTTCCTGAAACATAAAAACATCCAGCACATTTTTATGCAGTACATCATGTGTATCCATCGCTTCAATCTCACGCATTTTTTTATTATAAATGATTGTTTTTCCTTCTTCGTCAATTGCATGAATCCCAACATCTACTTGATTCATAATATATTCATGAAGGGCATTCATAAAATGCAGCTGATTCTGTTTCAATATAGGACACCTCCGTTTCAGATACGTTGCTCCCATTCACTATAAGGCAAAAAAATTCGACTGGAAAGGCAAAAAAATTGCAGTTGGTGCAAAATATTTTTGCGGAATGGATCGTTTTTATTTTGAAAGGCTGGAAATAACGCTTCTTAAAAGTTGGCATGCTTCTTGCAATTAGATTTATAACAAAATTTATTTTGCTGGAGGGATAAACATGGTGATTGCATACAAACACGAACCATTCACGGATTTTTCAAAAGAAGGAAACAAAAAAGCGTTTCAAGAGGCGCTTAATTACGTAAATACACAGCTTGGCAGCGAATATCCGCTTGTCATCAACGGAGAAAGAGTAACGACAGAAACAAAAACAACGTCAATAAACCCAGCACGTAAAGAAGAGGCAATTGGCACAGTATCAATGGCGGGAAAAGCGGAAGCAGAGCAGGCGATGCAGGCGGCACTTAAAGCGTTTGACACATGGCAGTATACAGACCCATCCGCACGCGCTCAAATTTTATTCCGTGCAGCAGCGATCATTCGCCGCAGAAAGCATGAATTCTCTGCCTGGCTCGTAAAAGAAGCCGCAAAACCGTGGAGGGAAGCGGATGCGGATACGGCAGAAGCAATCGATTTTCTTGAATATTACGCACGCCAGATGAATGAGCTGAAAAATGGATCGCCAGTAGAAAGCCGCGCGGGGGAGTACAACGAATTTGGCTACATCCCGCTTGGCGTGGGCATTGTGATTTCGCCATTTAATTTCCCGCTTGCGATTATGGCAGGAACAACGGTTGCGGCCATTGTGACAGGAAATACAGTATTGCTGAAACCAGCTGAACCAACACCGGTTGTCGCGGCTAAATTTGTTGAGGTGATGGAAGAAGCGGGCCTGCCGGCAGGCGTTTTAAACTACATTCCAGGCAGCGGCGCGGAAATCGGTGATTATTTGACTGAACATCCGAAAACACGCTTCGTGTCATTCACAGGCTCCCGTGCAGTCGGCTGCCGCATTTACGAACGTGCGGCGAAAGTGCAGGAAGGCCAGATTTGGCTGAAACGCGTCATCGCAGAAATGGGCGGGAAAGATACAATGCTTGTCGACAGCGATGCAGATCTTGACCTGGCGGCTTCTTCGATCGTGTATTCAGCATTCGGCTTCTCTGGTCAAAAATGTTCAGCGGGCTCGCGTGCCGTTATCCATGAAGATGTGTACGATGAAGTCCTCGAAAAAGCTGTGGAGCTGACAAAAACACTGAAAATGGATAATCCAGAAGCAGCGGAGACGTACATGGGACCTGTGATTGATGACCGGGCATTTAAAAAGATTATGGACTACATTGAAATTGGCAAAGGGGAAGGACGTATTGCGACAGGCGGCAGGGGAAGCGACGAAACAGGCTACTTTATCGAGCCAACAATTATCGCAGATGTAAAAGAAAAAGACCGCTTAATGCAGGAAGAAATTTTCGGTCCGGTCGTCGCATTTTGCAAAGCGAAAGATTTTGATCATATGCTCCAAATTGCCAATAATACAGATTACGGGCTGACAGGGGCGCTCGTATCAAACAATCGTGACCATATTAATCGGGCTCGGAAGGAATTCCATGTCGGAAACTTGTACTTTAACCGCGGCTGTACAGGCGCGATTGTCGGCTACCAGCCATTTGGCGGCTTTAACATGTCGGGTACGGACTCCAAAGCGGGCAGCCCGGATTACTTGATTCACCATATGCAGGGGAAAACCATTTCAGAAATGTTTTAATCGATAAAGGGGGAGACCGAGATGACAGCAGCAACGAATGCATCAGAAAAAATCATTGAGCAAACAGAACAATTTGGGGCGCATAACTATCATCCGCTGCCAATCGTTGTATCAGAAGCAGAAGGTGTATGGGTGAAAGATCCGGAAGGCGGCCGGTACATGGATATGCTCAGTGCGTATTCTGCTGTGAACCAGGGGCATCGCCATCCGAAAATTATTCAGGCGCTGAAAGACCAGGCTGATCGTGTGACATTGACATCGCGTGCGTTTCATAACGACCAGCTTGGCCCGTGGTATGAAAAAATCTGCGAATTGACCGGCAAAGAAATGGCGCTGCCGATGAATACAGGAGCAGAAGCGGTGGAAACAGCCGTTAAAGCAGCCCGCCGCTGGGCTTATGATGTAAAAGGAGTGGTGGAAAATGGAGCGGAAATCATCGCCTGCATCGGCAACTTCCACGGCCGGACGATGACGGCTGTCTCTCTTTCATCTGAAGCGGAATATAAACGCGGATTCGGTCCGATGCTTCCTGGCATTAAGCTGATCCCATACGGTGACATTGACGCTCTCCAAGCGGCGATCACACCAAATACAGCCGCATTTTTAATCGAGCCGATTCAAGGCGAAGCAGGAATTGTTATTCCACCCGAAGGATTTCTAAAAGCGGCGTCAACACTTTGCAAAGAGCAAAATGTGTTGTTTATTGCAGATGAAATCCAGGTGGGCCTTGCGCGTACCGGCAAACTGTTTGCCTGCGAATGGGAAGACGTGAATCCAGATATGCTCATTCTCGGAAAAGCGCTTGGCGGCGGGGTATTCCCGATTTCATGCGTTGTCGCGGACAAAGACGTATTAGGTGTTTTTAATCCCGGATCGCACGGCTCCACGTTTGGCGGCAACCCGCTGGCATGTGCTGTTTCACTTGCTTCTCTTAAAGTGATTGAAGAAGAACAGCTCGTCAGCCGTTCACTTGAACTTGGAACGTATTTTAAAGAAAGACTTTCTGAAATCAAGCATCCATCCATTAAAGAAGTGCGCGGCCGCGGCTTGTTTATCGGTGTCGAACTCACAGAAGCGGCTCGTCCATATTGCGAGCAACTAAAGCAGGAAGGCCTGCTTTGTAAAGAAACACATGAAACAGTCATTCGTTTCGCGCCTCCTTTAATCATTTCAAAAGAAGAGTTGGATTGGGCGATTGAAAAAATTGAAAAGATATTTGCGTGACACAAAGCCGGCGGAGCACCCGCTGGCTTTTTTGTTTGCTCAAAGAAAAGAAATTTGGCGATTGAATGCAAAATTTCTTTTCCGTTTTTAAGAATGTATTCAAAAAAACGCTAAATAAAGGGTTTTCATGTTTGGCACACTATTTGCATCTATAACAAAAGAGAAAACCAAATAAGAAAGGTGATAATGAAGCCAATGTTGAAAAATGAGGTGAAAAAAATGCCGCTTGTCAAAAAAACAGCAGCCCTTCCGAAAGAACAGGAACAAAAACAAGTATCCAGCTTATTTCAGTCCACTCAAAAGATTATTAAAAAAGCACTCGATACACTCGGTTATTCGGAAAGTGTATATGAACTTTTAAAAGAACCGATGCGCGTGCTGACGGTCCGTATTCCAGTGAGAATGGATGATGGGCATGTCAAAGTGTTTACCGGCTTTCGCTCGCAGCACTGTGACGCGGTCGGACCAACAAAAGGCGGTGTTCGTTTTCATCCAAATGTGACAGAAGAAGAAGTAAAAGCACTATCCATTTGGATGACGTTAAAGTGCGGCATTGCCAGCTTGCCCTATGGCGGCGGAAAAGGCGGCATCATTTGTGATCCTCAAAAAATGTCATTGGGCGAACTGGAACGACTCAGCCGTGGCTATGTACGCGCGATCAGCCAGGTTGTCGGGCCGACAAAAGATATCCCGGCACCGGATGTATACACGAACGCGCAAATTATGGCGTGGATGATGGATGAATACAGCCATATTCGTGAGTTTGATTCACCGGCTTTTATTACCGGTAAACCGATTGTACTTGGTGGTTCGCATGGCCGTGAAACAGCGACAGCACAAGGGGTGACGATGTGCTTAAAAGAAGCGGTAAAGAAAAAAGACATGCAGCTTGAAGGAGCGCGAATTGTCATTCAAGGTTTTGGCAACGCAGGCAGCTTCCTTGCTAAGTTTTTGCACGATGAAGGGGCCAGAATCATCGGCATATCGGATGTGCTTGGCGGCATCTATAACCCGAATGGATTGGATATTCCTTACCTGCTGGACCGTCGTGACAGCTTTGGTATGGTGACGAACCTGTTCGACGAAACGATTTCCAATCAGGAATTGTTAGAGCTTGATTGTGATATTCTCGTTCCAGCGGCGATTTCGAACCAAATCACAGAAGAAAATGCGGATCAGATCAAGGCGGCGATCGTTGTTGAAGCAGCCAATGGGCCGACAACGCTTGAAGCGACGCGAATGTTGACAGAGCGTGGTGTGCTGCTTGTGCCAGATATTTTGGCAAGCTCCGGAGGTGTAACAGTTTCTTATTTTGAATGGGTACAAAACAACCAGGGCTACTACTGGGAAGAAGAAGAAGTGAAGAAAAAATTGCAAAAAGGCATGGTAGAGTCTTTTGAGATGATTTACGAAACGGCACAGGTTCACCAAGTCGATATGCGGCTGGCCGCTTACATTGTCGGGGTTAAGCGCGCAGCGGAAGCAGCAACATTCAGAGGGTGGGTGTAAAAAGTATGTGGGTCATTACTGTTTTTTTACACAAACGTATTCAAATGTTTGAGTTTGACAATGAAGCGGAAGCAAAGAAGCGGTTTGAAAAAATGAATGAAACAAAAATTTTAACAAAGCTTTTGTAGGGGAAATGAATGGTTCATTCTTTTTACCTGTAAAATTGAATTTTTGGAAAGAATGTCTCACAATGGAGAGACATTCTTTTTTTTATTTTACAATGAAGGGAAATGACCGCTATGTCTACATTATTATGGGATTCATCTGAAAAACTTCGCGCATTGCTTGGTGAGCTCGTCAGCTGGAAAAGTATGACGCTGACAGACGATGAACGGCAATTTCCGATGAAGCTTCAATCGAAATTGCTCGGTCTTGACTATTTCCAAAAGAATCCTGAGCACTTATCCCTTCATGCAGCCGATATGCGCCGGAAATTTTTAACGGCGCTTTACAAGCATCCGGCCGCTGTGAAAACCATTTGTTTAATCAGCCATTTTGATACAGTCAGCACAGAAGAATACGGGGAACTAGAGCCGCTTGCGACGCAGCCGGAAGAGCTGACGGCGTATTGGATGGAGCGGCCGAATGATTTGCCGGAAGATGCGCTAGAAGACTTGCAGTCCGGCGAGTATTTATTCGGACGTGGCACGATGGATATGAAAATGGGGCTGGCTTTGCATATGCAGCTGTTGGAAAAAGCAAGTGTGGAAAAGTGGCCGGTTAATTTGCTTCTTCTGACGGTGCCGGATGAAGAAGTGAATTCAGCCGGGATGCGCGCCGCTGTACCAAAGCTTTTGGATATTCAGCAAGAATTTGGCCTTACATACAGCCTGTTTTTGAACAGCGAACCGGTGTTTACACAGAAACCGGGGGATACAACATTCAAAGTGTACTCCGGCACAATCGGCAAAATTATGCCAGGTGCGCTGTTTTATGGCAGGGAAACACATGCGGGTGAGCCGTTTAGCGGGCTGACGTCTCCCTATATTGCGTCTTTTTTAACGAGGAAAATGGAATGGAATCCGTTATTTCAGGAAACGGTTCTCGGGGAAACGACCCCGTTGCCGGTCACACTGCAGCAAAAAGATCTTCGCCTTGAATATTCGACCCAGACACCGTATCGTTCATCCGCACTTTATAATGTGTTTACGATGAAGCAGACGGCACAGGAGATTATGGAGACCTTTGAACAGACGGCAAAAATTGCCGCTGAAGAATGCAGCAAAGCGTATCAGTCCATCTGCAGGGCGAATCGTGTTCAGGCGGTTGGAAAGGTACGTGTCCTCCGCTACGAAGAACTGCTGCGCCATTCAATTGAAAAATTCGGCGAAGCTTTTGTCGAAGAAGTCAAAGCGGATGTCTACGCAAACGAAGAATGGGATGACCGGGAAAAGTCATTCCGGGTTGCCGATAAATTAATTATCCAGTCACAGGAACTCGCGCCGGCAATTATTTTATTATTTGCGCCGCCTTTTTATCCAGCCGTGAATTCATCCGGAGATGAATTGGTAGAAAAAGCCGTTGCTTTTCTCACAGAACTTGCCGAAAAGGAATATGGGATGCCGATTGAACGTATTCATTATTTTAACGGCATTTGTGATTTAAGCTACGTAAATGGAAGCGGAGAAGGAGAGGGATGGCAGTCGTTTGAGCGTAATACACCGGTTTGGAAGGATGTGTATTCCGTCCCGTTTGCGGAAATGGCGGAGCTTCAGGCACCTGTTATAAACATCGGGCCATTCGGAAAAGACGCTCATAAACGGACCGAACGCCTTCATATCAAACATGCATTTGAACAGCTTCCTTTTTTGCTGGAGCAATGGATGAAACAGATGAAGCCTTGAATTCGTTCAAGGCTTTTTTCGTGAAAGTATGGACATAAGCGGCGAATTTATGGTAACTTTTAATTGAAACTGATTATCAATTGCAACGGACGCCTATAGATAAAAATGTAAATGAGGTGGAAAGAATGAGCAAACTACGCGCGGAACAAGTAAACATCGGCTACGGGGCAGCAACGATTGTGGAAAATTTAACGGTTGATATCCCAGCCGGACAAGTGACGACTATTATTGGGCCCAATGGCTGCGGAAAGTCTACACTATTAAAAACAATGGCCCGCCTGTTAAATCAAAAGAGCGGCGCGATTTATTTAAATGGGGCCGATATTCAGCAGCTGTCTACGAAAGAAATTGCAAAACAGATGGCAATTTTGCCGCAAACACCGGAAGCACCGGCCGGTTTGACCGTTTACGAACTCATTTCCTATGGCCGCTTTCCGCATCAAAAAGGATTCGGTACATTAAATACACACGATAAAGAAGTGATTGAGTGGGCGATGCGTGTCACGGGAACAGAGAATTTCCGCAACCGCGAAATTGATGCTCTGTCCGGCGGCCAGCGCCAGCGCGTCTGGATCGCCATGGCGCTCGCGCAGGAAACGGATTTAATTTTACTCGATGAGCCGACGACGTATTTGGATTTAGCGCACCAGCTCGAAGTGTTGGAGCTATTACAGGAATTAAACGAGCGTGAAGGCCGGACAATCGTGATGGTGCTGCACGATTTAAACCATGCAGCCCGCTTTGCCGACTACCTTGTCGCGATGAGAAGCGGCGACATCATATGTGAAGGAACGCCGGAAGCCGTGATGACGAAGGAAAACTTGCGCGATGTTTTCCAAATTGATGCCGACATTGTGCGGGATCCGCGCTACGGAAAACCGGTTTGTTTAACATATGATTTAATAAAAGCGCCGGAGCTTGCGCTGGCAGGCAGCCGGTAAATGTAAATAGATAAAGCGGGTGACTGTGTGATTAAGCAATTTTTTTCTTATTATCGTCCATATAAGAAGCTATTTTTCTTGGACTTTTTTTGTGCGGTGCTGGCCGGGCTGTTAGAGCTCGCATTCCCGCTCGTTGTAAATTACTTTATTGATACCCTTTTACCGGAGGGAGAATGGAATTTAATCTTGGCTGCAGGCATTGGCTTATTGCTCATTTATGTTATCAATGCCGGCCTGCAGTACATTGTAACGTACTGGGGACATATGCTGGGCATTAACATTGAAACCGATATGCGCAGCAAGCTGTTTGCCCATGTACAAAAGCTGTCGTTTCGCTTTTTTGACAACACAAAAACGGGACACCTTATTTCTCGGATGACAAGCGACTTAATGGAAATCGGTGAGATGGCGCATCACGGACCAGAAGATTTATTTATCGCGCTCATGACCTTAACAGGTGCATTTGCCATTATGATGACAATCAACTGGCAGCTGGCTGTGTTAACGTTTATTATCGTGCCGGGCGTGTTATGGATGGCGGTCTTCTTTAATAAAAAAATGACTGGTGCTTTTCATCGTTTATTTGGCGATATTGCCGACTTTAATGCCCGCATTGAAGACAGCATGGGCGGTATTCGCGTTGTGCAGGCGTTCGCCAATGAAACGCATGAGCAACAGCAGTTTGAAGAAAACAATGGAAGATTTCGTTTGACGAAACTTGTCTCTTACAAAATTATGGCGCAAAATATGTCGATCAGCTATATGCTGATGCGTATCGTCACATTATTCGTCCTTATTTGCGGAACGTATTTTGTGATGCAGGGCGAGCTGACGTATGGTGAATTTGTCGGATTTATTTTGCTGTCGAACATTTTCTTCCGGCCAATTGAAAAAATCAATGCGATTATTGAAAGCTACCCGAAAGGTATCGCGGGCTTTAAGCGGTATATGGAGCTTCTCAATACGGAGCCGGATGTGGCGGATGCGCCGGATGCAATTGAAGTGGACGCCGTAACTGGCAACATTCGCTACAATAATGTCACGTTCGGATACGAAGGGAAAAAACCGGTACTGAAAAACATTAGCTTATCGATTCAAGCGGGTGAAACAGTGGCGTTTGTCGGGCCGTCCGGTGCGGGGAAAACGACGATGTGCAGTTTGCTGCCGCGTTTTTATGATGCAGAAGAAGGCTATATTTCGATTGACGGAATCGATACAAAAAACATGACCCTCGCGTCCCTCAGAAGCCAAATTGGGATCGTTCAGCAGGATGTTTTCTTATTCTCCGGAACAATTCGGGAGAACATTTTATACGGCGATCTCGGCGCGTCAGATGAAGCGATTATGGATGCATTAAAACGTGCGCGTCTTGAAGAATTTGTTTATTCATTGCCGGACGGGCTTGAAACCGTCATCGGCGAGCGCGGTGTGAAATTGTCCGGCGGGCAAAAGCAGCGCCTGGCCATTGCGCGGATTTTCCTAAAGAACCCGCCGATTTTAATTTTAGATGAAGCAACGTCCGCACTTGATACAGAAACAGAGCTTGCCATTCAGCAGGCGCTGGCAGAACTTTCAGTTGGACGGACAACGCTTGTTATTGCCCATAGGCTGGCAACGATTAAGCATGCGGACCGGATTATTGTTGTGACACCATCAGGCATTGAAGAGCAGGGTAGTCACCACGAACTTCTGGAACAAAACGGTCATTACCGCCGTCTTCATGAAGCACAGTTCGGAAATCTGTAATACTTCAAAAACCCTTTCCTGCTATGATAGAGGAAAGGGTTTTTGGATTGGATGAGTAAAATAGAGTAGAATTGGATGGTCCTTTTTCAAGGATCTTTTTTATGATTAAAGGATGAGGAAATAATGAGGAATTGGAGGGGACCTGGATGAATTTTGCGATTGGGCTTGTTGTGCTTATACTGCTCTGCGCGGTGGGTGGTACGCTGTTTGTAATGAAAAGTGAGGATGCAAAATACGGAGAGTCGACGAAGCGAAACACAATGAATTTAACCATTATTTATGCTATTACGTTTTTTCTGCTTGCGGTTGGCACAGTGTGGTTTATCGTGTCGGCTACATCGTAAAAGAAGGTGATGGAAAATGGAGTGGAAACCGGATCGGACCGCGAAAAAAGCGGTGTATAAGCAAATTGCAGATTACATTGAAAAAGGGATTTCCACTGGTCTGTTTTCCCCGGAAAGCGTGCTGCCGTCGGAACGGCTGCTGGCAAAAGAGCTCGGTGTCAATCGAAGCACAATTGTAGCGGCATACGATGAACTGCAGTCGCTCGGGATTGTGGAGCGAAGAAAAGGGAGCGGCACACGCGTCAGTACCGATATTTGGGGTATTTCGCATAAGCGCATACCGAATTGGGGCCGTTACATGGAAGATGGCTCCTTTTTGCCGAATTTGCCGCTCGTGCAGCGTATTCGGAACGAAAATCAAAATCAGCATGTGATTAATTTATCAAGCGGTGAATTGGCACCCGCTCTTTTACCGCGTAAACAGTTTCAGTCGATCATGGCGGATATACCATTTTTGGATCATCTCGGCTACGATCATCCGCATGGAAACGAGACACTGCGGGAAACCATTACGAAACATGTGCATCAATACAAAAACATCCATGTGTCAGCGGATTCGATTTTGATTACGTCCGGTGCCCAGCAGGCGCTGCATCTTATTATTCAGTGCCTGCTGAAACCGGGTGATACGATCGCTATTGAAGATCCATCGTACTGCTATTCACTGCCGGTCTTTCAGTCTGCGGGCTTAAAGACGCTGCTTTTGCCGGTCGATGAGCATGGCGTCAATCCGGAGGATGTAATCGGATTTCATAAAAAGCACCGCATTCGCATGCTGTTTTTAAATCCGGACTATCAAAATCCGACTGGAGTGAAAATGAGCCTGGTCCGCAGAAAACGAATACTTGAAATTTCATCAAATCTTGGGATACCAATTATTGAAGATGACCCGTATTCTCTAACGTCATTTAATGGAGAAGTAAGCAGCACGCTTAAATCAATGGACGAAAACGGAAATGTTTTGTACATAAGTTCGCTATCAAAAATCGTCGCTTCAGGACTTCGGATCGGCTGGGTGATCGGCCCTTCCAATGTCATTGAACGACTGGCTGATGCAAAACAGCAGGTGGATTTCGGGCACAGTATTTTCCCGCAATGGGCCGCCAATGAATTTTTAAAATCTGCATCATTTAACAACCATATTCACATGATCCGCAAAGAATTAAAAGAGCGGCGTGATGCGATTGTTGCAAGTCTTGATCGCTTTTTAAAAAAGGACGTTGACTATTTTATCCCTGAAGGCGGTATTCATGTTTGGTGCCGATTAAAACAGCCTGTCAATGAACAGCAGCTGCTCGAAGAATCAATGAAGCGCGGCGTTTCATTTGTACCGGGCAGTGTCTTTGGTTCACAAAAAGGATATATCCGGTTCACATTTGGCCGGGAAGAGACGGATGTGATCAATGAAGGCATTGCCAGATTTGCGGAAGCGCTGGCCGCCAGCCGTTGAAGCATAACATGACCAGAAAGCTGGAGATCTTAAGAGGTCTCCGGTTTATTTTTGCAGGTTAAAATAATTGATGTATCGGAAAATAAAGATATAATTGCTCTAAAACAAATAAAAGAATGGAGCTGAATGAAAATGGTGCAAACCGTTATTCTAAATGATACACCGATCCGGGTGACAGATTACCATGAAGAAACGATCATCAATGAAGAAACAGGCAAATCTGTACCGAAAATTAAGTTTCAATTTAAAGTGACCAATGAAGCGTATCATGATATTACAACGCTTCTTTATGAAATGGATTTTCAGGTGAAGGTACCGGAAAAAAATCTAGACTTTCCCGCGACAATTCATGCATACTCCACGTCTGTGACCAACTTGTATGAAGAAGGGGCAGTAGGTGATTTCAGTCTGGAATTGATTGGACGATGAAAAACGAGAAGCAGATCGCCGGGGAAAAAGCAGCAGAGTTTGTTAAAGATGGCATGGTTGTTGGACTTGGGACGGGATCGACTGTACTCTATACGATTAAAAAAATCGGTGAACGAGTCAAAGATGGCCTATCCATTACAGCGGTCGCGACATCGATTCAAACGGAACAGCTGGCGAAGGAATGCGGCATTCCGCTTGTAAATCTGGCCGATATTGATGTCATTGACGTGGCCATCGATGGTGCCGATGAAGTCGATGCCGCATTCAATCTGATCAAAGGTGGGGGAGGGGCTTTGCTCCGGGAGAAAATCATTGCTTCTTCTGCTCAGGAATTTATCATCGTTGCGGACTCTTCTAAAATGGTAAAACAACTCGGTCGGTTCCCTATCCCGGTTGAAGTCGAAATGTTCGGGTATCCATTGACCGGGAAGAAAATACAGTCTATCGGAGGAGTGCCAAAACTGCGGATGAACGAAGGAAAACCGTTTGTTACAGATAATGGAAACTATATTTTCGATTGTGAGTTTGCGGCGATATCGTCACCTGAAAAGCTTGAACTGAACCTTAATCTGATCCCAGGCGTTGTGGAAAATGGGCTGTTTATAGATTTGGTGGACCTGTTAATCACAGTCGATCAAAAACAGGAAGCGGTTATTCAAAAACGAAATGAGGATGGATAAAAATGCTTTCAGCGAGCGGAATTAAACCAGTTGTAGAAAAAGATGCGATCGAAACAGCCATCGAACAGGGACAGCACAACAGCACGTACCGGATGACGGTCAGCTTTAAAGACCGGGAGCAGGAACATGTTGGGGACCTGGATATTTATTTTATCGTCAAAGGCTTTAGTGAAGGGGACGGAAATGAAGAAATTGACGTTTATTTTAACGTTCCATTTTTCAGCGTACACGGAGCAGACGGTGAGCGGTTTATGGAAGAAGCAGAAGCAATGCAGTTCATCTTCATTAACTTTGCAAGTGAAATTCAAAATGTCGTTGATCAAGTGCTTGATGCGCTTTACGAACAATATGAAAAGTAGAAACGGGACCGCTTTTTATGGTCAAAAAGCGGTCTTTTCATTTTATGTATTTTACTTATAGATCGTTACAATGTAAACTCTTACATAACAAAATGAAGGAGGGGGACTGTATTTTAAGCAAAGTAATGATGTTACTTATGTAAACGCTTTCGTTTATACAAAACTAAGGGGAAAGCAATCGAAGCGCTGCGTGAGCAGGGAATGAAAGACTTAACGATTCACAGAAGCAATTGCTGCGTAGATGACTGGGGGCTTAGGCTCCTTTTGACAAATAAGCAAGTTAAAAAAGATGAAGTCAAAGAAAAAATAGAGGTGCCTTTTACAGTGGCGCCGGAACTTGCAGAGGTGAAGTAAATGGTGAAAACGGTCATTATTGAAGGAGCGCGTACGCCGGTCGGAAAATTTGGCGGTTCTCTCGCATCGTTAACGGCTTCACAACTCGGCGGCATTGCGATGAAAGAAGCTTTGAAGCGGGCGGATATAAAACCGGAAGAGCTGGATGAAGTTATTTTCGGGAATGTGCTGCAGGCGGGCCAGGGACAAATTCCTTCACGCCAGGCAGCACGCGAGGCCGGTATTCCCTGGGAAATAAAAACGGAAACGATAAATAAAGTGTGTGCGTCCGGTCTTCGCAGCGTAACAATGGCTGATCAGATTATCCGCGCCGGTGATGAAGAAATAATCTTGGCCGGAGGCATGGAATCGATGTCGAACGTGCCGTATGCAGTGTTCAAAGCACGATGGGGGGCGCGAATGGGTGACGTGCCGATGGTTGATTTAATGATTCATGACGGCTTATCATGCAGTTTTACCGGTGTGCACATGGGCACCTATGGAAACACCACAGCGGAAGAATTAGAATTGTCCCGCGAGGAGCAGGATGATTGGGCAGTCCGCAGCCATGAACGTGCAGTTGCGGCGATTGAAAGCGGCACATTAGCGGAAGAAATCGTGCCGGTGGAAGTACCGCAGCGAAAAGGGAATCCGATCGTTGTTGATACAGATGAAGCACCACGCAAAGACACAACAAAAGATGTGCTCACGAAACTTCGTCCAGCTTTCGGAAAAGACGGCACCATTACAGCGGGTAACGCACCAGGAATCAATGATGGTGCCGCAGCTCTTGTATTGATGAGCGATGAAAGAGCCAAAAAAGAAGGAAAGGCCGTTCTTGCCACAGTCATTGGACATGCTGAAATCGCAGTCGAAGCCGAGAAATTTCCGCAAACGCCGGGTCTCGTTATTAATGAAATTTTAAGGAAAACAGGGAAATCAGTGGGCGACATTGATTTGTTTGAAATTAACGAAGCATTTGCGGCAGTGGCGCTGGCCAGCAGTAAAATTGCCGGCATTGAACCGGAAAAAGTAAACGTCAATGGCGGCGCAGTAGCGCTTGGCCATCCAATTGGTGCAAGCGGTGCGCGGATTATTCTCACACTCGCATATGAATTGCGCCGTCGCGGCGGTGGCATCGGGATTGCGGCGATCTGTTCCGGAAGCGGACAGGGCGATGCGATAATGATTGAAGTAAAGAAATAAATGGTTTTAATTGCATCCAATCCTCGTGAAACTTTTTGATCGGGATGGATGGCAGGCAGCGTGAATACAAATCCGGTCATTATACGACGAATGATGGGAATGCTGCAAAAGCAGGGCTCTTGACCTCACGTGCGGGAAAAACAGGGGGGAGAACTCACAAAAGATCCATCATACATTACCCTTTTGGATATTTTCAAAGCAGTTGAACCAAAAGATGAGTTATTTGCTGTTCATGAAAAAACGAATGCGGAATGCCCGGTTGGAAAAAATATTCAGTCGTCTCTCAATGTCACAGTTACCCGTGTACAAAACGCAATGGAACAGGAACTGAGAAGCCAATCGCTTAAAGATGTCATGAACCATCTCTTTCAATAGAGGTGGTTTTTTCGCTTTAAAGAAGCCGGGAAGAAGACCGGATAGTGAGAGCGAATCATAGAAAACAAACAAGTATGATCCACCCATTGAATGAGCTTTTCAATTGGCGAAAGCGTTTGAGGTTAAGCTGAATGATTTATTTTTCCTGAATTAATTTATCCAATTTATAAAAAGTATCAAGAAACAGGTTGACGACCTTTTGAAAAGCTGATATTATTATCTCGAATTCAAGATAAAATCACAAATAAATTCAAAAAAGCATTTCGATTTTTTTTAATTATATATCTCGAATTCAAGATAAAATCCTTAGGAGGAAGAAAACATGTTAGATGCAGGTTTGTTACTTATTCGGTTGGTCATTGGTTTAGCGTTTGTCGGTCACGGCGCACAGAAATTATTTGGCTGGTTTGGCGGTTACGGTTTGAAAGGAACAGGCGGCTGGTTTGATTCGATCGGCATGAAGCCGGGGGTTACGATGGCGCTTTTGGCGGGTCTTGCGGAGTTTGTAGGCGGGGCGTTGTTTGCACTTGGTTTACTGACACCGCTCGCGGGTATTTTGATTGCAGGAACGATGGTTATTGCGATTGTAAAAGTACATGGAGCGAACGGATTTTGGAGCACACAAAACGGTTATGAGTATAACTTAATTTTGCTTGCAGCAGCAATCGGTGTCGCTTTAACTGGTCCCGGCCGTTATGCATTTGACGCCCTATTAGGGTAAAAAAGGAGAGAGAAACATGAAGCAAACAGCAGGTATCCATCATATTACGGCGATCGTTGGTGATCCGCAGGAAAACGTTGATTTTTACGCAGCTGTTCTCGGCTTGCGTTTAGTGAAAAAAACAGTCAATTTTGATGATCCCGGCACGTATCATCTGTACTTCGGTAACGAAGCGGGGAGTCCAGGAACCATCATCACGTTTTTCCCATGGCCCGGCGCACAAAGAGGCATGATCGGAGACGGACAGGTCGGTGTAACAACCTATGTGGTACCAGCTGGTGCGCTTTCGTTCTGGGAAAAGCGGCTTCATTCCTTTTCCATTCCTTTCTCAAAACAAGAACGGTTCGCAGAGCAATATTTGGCGTTTGATGATCCACATGGGCTTCAGCTTGAAATTGTAGAACGGGCAGAAGGCCGACACAACAGCTGGGCATTTAATGGTGTGACGCCGGATGTCGCAATTAAAGGTTTTGGAGGTGCGATTCTTTTTTCTGCGCAGCCGGAAAAAACGGCCCATTTGCTTCAACACGTCATGGGATTGGAGCGGGTGGCTGAAGAGAGCGGCTTGATCCGATTCCGTGCTGCAGGGGATATCGGCAACGTGATTGATGTGAAAACAACGCCATCCGGGCGTGGACAAATGGGTGCAGGCACCGTTCATCACATTGCCTGGCGGGCAAAAGACGACGAGGATCAGCTGGAATGGCAAAAAATTGTCGCGGATGAAGGCTACGGGGTAACACCGGTCACAGACCGCCAATACTTTAATGCTATTTATTTTAGAGAACAAGGTCATATTTTGTTTGAAATCGCCACGGATCCGCCCGGTTTTGCGATCGATGAATCAGTAGATAAAATGGGCGAAAGCCTCAAGCTGCCGTCACAGTACGAAATTCATCGGGAAAAGATTGAAGAAATGTTGATCCCGATTGAAGTAAGAAAAATAACATAATAATCAAGTATTTGGGGCGGTTTATTCAAATTTAGGCTGGTTTCTGTTCTGCTTGGGGCGGAAAAAAGTTTTACCGGCCCAGACGCAGTACATTCCGGCTTAAAATAAAATATTCCGCCCCAAAACAGAGCTGTCTCCATTTTTAGAGGCAGCTTTTTGGGATTTAAAAGTGGCAAAGAATAGAAAGGAACGATACGATAAAAGGGATTATTAATCAAAGGGGGAAATAGAATGGCAAACGAACAAAAACAGCAATTGTTTAAAGACGCGATGGGCAATTACCCAACAGGGGTTACAGTTGTGACTGCAACATCCGCTAATGGTGAACCGATTGGGTTGACCGTTAATTCATTCGCATCTGTTTCACTCGATCCGCTATTAATTTTGTGGTCCATTGATCACAAAGTGTCAACGATTCAAGAGTTTGTGGAAGGCGGAAAATTTGCCGTTCATATTTTAGCAGGAAATCAGCAGGATGTCTGCATGACCTTTGCAACAAAAGGCGTAGACCGCTTCAGCACATGTGAATGGTCTTTCTCACCTGAGCACAATTTGCCACTTATTGAAGGCGCATTTGCGGTTCTTCAATGTAAAACCTTCAAAACGGTTGAAGCAGGGGACCATACGATTTTAATCGGAGAAGTGGAAGATATCCAAATCGATTCAGGCAAAGACCCAATGCTGTATCACCGCCGCCATTTTGCCTCTATTCCAGCGGAGTTTTACAATCGGAAAAAATAAAAGGTTTAGCCGTCCAGAAATGAAAATTTTGGACGGCTTTTTATTTGTGCTGGAATATTTCACGCTATATAAGTTGACTTATCATTTTGCCTTCTGCCACCCGGGTGATCGATCCACGCCTCTAAAGAGTGGCCTGCCTGACAAAAACCAGCTTCATACCCATTATGACGGTCTCTTTTGGGTGAGGCCCGTTTTGACCTGCTTCTTTTAACGAGAGCCGAAATGGCGCGGGCGCACGGCTTCGCGCACCATAGGGCAGGCGCTGAGCTCGTTTCCGTCGCTTTGCGGCTGCACTGATCTGCTAGTCCCACTGGAGTCTGCGCCGCACACCCGCCGCCTCTGCTTTTTTCATGAGTGAATGTAAAAAAAGGAAAGGCTGGTTTAGCCTGATTCTTTCTAAAACAAAAGGGGACAATCGCTGCGCCAATAAAAGCGGAACTCCCCAGCTTGAATAGTCGCCGCCCTTCAAAGCTACTTGGTGAGGCCTGACGGACGAAGACTCCTGCGGGATGTACAGTGAGTCGGCAGATCCCGCAGGCGCAGCCGAGGAAGCTGCCGCACTGCCCGTGGAACGCGAAGTCCGGCAGGCTTCACCTATCGGCTCCTTTTCAAAACATCAGACATTCTCTACAAGACCGATCCATGCCTGCAAAAATAAGGTGTTATTTGGAAGAGCTGATCCTACAACAAATCGTTGATCAGCCTTGCCTCTACACGAAACGCACTAACTCAAACAGCCACTGTTTTCTAAAGTAAAAATCTTTGTTCAACTTATATAGAATCTGAAAATTATATTATCGGCCCTAATGGAACAAAAAATTTTTTAGCGTGTTTTCTTCATAAGGGATTCCCATTCATTCCTTGCATTTTCCCACGTTCCTTTAGGAAGACTGCCTCTGTATAAATATTGTTCATACCAACCTGTAAGCTGGGTCATTGAGCTGCTGGAGAAAAGCAAGTCAATTTCCTTGGCGTATTCTCTCAATGTCTGCCCAGCTTTCCTTTTTAACCCACAGCGCTCAAGCTGAGTGAGAAGAACGAGATACGCTTTGGGGAAATGGTGATCCTGTCGATCTCGTTTATAAATGAAAATATAATAGAAAGGCAGCCATTTTCTCCGGGACCGGTAGAATAAAGCGGCCATGACGAAAACTGCAGCAACGAGGACAACGATGTTTTTCCAGTTTGTTTTCAGGAATAATCCTACATTCGGCTGCGGCGCTTCCTGAGAAGCATCATTTACCTCTTCTTCCGGTTCCGGCTCTGCTGCTACAGGCTGCTCTGGCGTTTCGACCGGTGTTTCTATATTCTCTGTTGTTTCTTCCTCCACGAGTGTCTCTGTTGTTTCCTCCAATTCAGGCACGTCTTCATTGGTAAACCCTTGTGTAGGCTCAAAAGGGACCCAGCCAATGTTTGGAAAATAAACCTCCACCCATGAATGGGCATTTTCACTGGTTACCTGATAGATTTTATTTTCGGCTTCATTTGTTTCCAGGTATGTCCCTTCTGTGTAGCCTTTTACCCAGCGTGTGGGGATATCAAGCGTTCGCAGCAAGACAGCCATGGAAGTGGAAAAGTTGTCACAGTATCCACGTTTTGTATCAAATAAAAACTGGGCGACATAGTCCTCGTCTTCTGACGGAACAGGCACATCCACTTGCTCGTAGGCGAAGCCGCTGGAGCTGAAATACGCTTCAACCGCTTTTGCTTTATCGAACCATGTTTCTTGTCCCCGCGTAATGTCTAACGCCAGCTCCCTTATCTCCGGCGGCACGTTTTCGGGAAGCTGGGTATACGTATCGGCAATAGCCTGAAAAGAGCGATCGGCTTCCTCAGGTGAACTTGCTTCAAGATCCTTGGCCTGAAAAGAGGGGTGCTCATACTGAACAGAATACGATGCAGGAGCTTCTTGTTCAGCGCCATTGAGCGCCGTTATTCCATTTGTCTGCTGATTCAGCTGGTAACGGTAAGAAGAAGTCGCATCAATTCTTTGTAAGCCATGCGGATATTGAATATGCGCATGGTCTTCTTCGTTGTATACGATGCTTGTCCTTTCTTCTGAAGGAACCTTTTCTGTAAAGGAGAAAAGAGAAGACGGGACGTTCCGCCTGAAATTCAGCGGCTGCCCGTCTCGACTGGAAGAAATCCAGCCTTTTCCGGTATACACATCTCTCGTATCCACTTTCCAGTAATGGGGCTCTTCTACTTCAGCTGTAAACACGACCATATTGGCAGGCAAAAACGGGCCGCCAAGTTCGGAATCATCCGACCTTAATCCGCTTCGTTTCGTCTCATTTACAGCTGTATTCCCGGAACCGCTCAGTGACTTAAGGAAAGGAACAGGATTAGGCCAGACAGGATCCGCTTTTGGAACGGCAAAAGCAATGACTGCGCTCCCTGCAATCACGGCTGCCAAAGAAAACATCCATTTCCGCTTGATCCTGCCATTTTTTTGAATGTTCTCGGAATCGGCCAGCCGGCGGAACGTCAGTATTCCCATCATGGCAAATCCGGTCAGGACCGATCTGATGATGGCTGCATCTGCTTCATATGGCGAAAAAGCATCCAATACCGTAATGAAAATGAGTGTCGCGAGAAAAAAGAACAAGATATTTTTACGGTCAATCAGCCAATAGCGGAGTAAATACGTTGTTATCCACAGGAGGGCAAAGAACAGTAACGTTCGAAATGAATCTGACATCTCTGTCCACTGGCCTTTCAAAATCGATCCTGCATTTTGAAAGAAATCCTTTAAAAACAAGTCGATCCATGTGTCGACGTTTCCAAAGTAAATGTATTGAATCGTCAAAAGAATATAAATCAGCTTTAAAACAACAGTTGGCACTAACGGGAGGCCCAAAAAAGCCAGCAGCAGTGATCCAAAAATAAAACCAAGAAAAATGTTGATGGAGCTCGTGCCGGTTAGCTGTTCTACCGGTCTTAACCATTCCCATAGGAGAAGAAAACTAAAAACATACAAAAGAAAAGAATCGATATTCCGTTTTGTGCTCTTTTGATTCATCTGCCATTCACCTCCGAAAAGGTTTTCCCGAATTGGCCTTCTTGTACAACTCGGATCTGGATTCCAGTGGCAGCAGTTATTCGTATATCTGGCCCAGCCCCTTGTTTGCCGTTGATCAGAAAGATGATGACGGACTGGCTTCTGCGAGAATAATAGCGAGCCCTTTCGACAACTTCTTCGGTCAGCTGGGACGTTACAAGCATGAGTGTACGGCCTTGCTGAGCAAGAAAAGTTTCTTTCTCCAGCACCCGGGCAAACGAAACAGCGCTTTTATCCTTAATTTTCGCCAGATGATAAAAAAGCCGCTGCTCCTGCACGTCTCCACCGCGAATCGTGAAACTGCGCCGTTCATCACTTACCGTCAGCAAGCCGACTTGTGTCCCTGTCCGTATCATGCCTCTGATGGCAGAAGCGGTAAACGAAACAACCGTTTCAAATTGCGAAGCAGGGGTGCAATCCATCACAATCATCAAATCGTGGGACCGGTGCTGCTCAAACTCTTTTGTCATCAGGTCATTTCGTTTAGCGGTCGCTTTCCAGTTAATCAAGGATAAGCGGTCGCCAGGCAGGTAGTTGCGAATCCCAACAGACATAGCCATATCCTGATCTCGATAAACTCGTCTATTTGTAATGGCTGTACCTTGATCAACCTGGCCGGCAAACGGACGGTAACTCAGTTCTTCGTAAAGTGGATAAACCACTATTTTATTTTCCAGTGGAATCAGCTTTTCTTTTTCAATGAATCCGAATAAATCTCCTGTTTTCACACGAATCCCAGTGAAATGGTGTTCCCCCCTCGGCAGCTGATCAATCTCATATTCGAATTGAAGCGTTTTTTTAAAGCCAGGCAGCAAAAGTATTTTCTGCTGCTGTTTTTCTTTTAGCGTGAAAGATTCTTCCGCCTGCTCTTCCAGGATCATGTAAAAAAGCGGAAAGCGGCTCTTTCTGACGACGGTCAATTGAATTCGGACAGATTCATTAAAAATAAATTCCTGCTTCGATAACATTCTTTCAGCTGTACAGGACAAAGGATAAAAAAACAAGCTGAACGCATAAATGATAAATGGAAGGGAGCTGTAAAATAAAAACCAGCTGACAAATCCTCCTTGAAACATAGCATACGAGAAAGCAAGAATAGTCAATCCGATTAAAAAAATAAATCCGCCAGATTCTTTCATCTTCAAAAACGCTTTATTCATATTTTGCCACGTGCCTTTGAATTGGCACAGACACCCGGCTGATCACTTGCTCAATCACGTCTTCTATTTGTACTCCTTCAAAACGGGCTTCTGGTCTTAGGATGATTCTATGGGCAAAAACAAACGGGGCAAGATACTGAATATCATCAGGAAGCACGTAATCTCTTTCATGAATGAAGGCCAGCGCCTGTGACGCTTTCATCAGGGCGATCGAACCACGGGGACTAACACCTAAAAATACATTTTCGTGTGAACGGGTATGGCTGGAAAGCTCGACGATATATCTTCTAATTGATTCATCAACATACACTTCTTTTATATCGAGCTGCAGCTGCCGAAGTTCTTGAAGGCTGATAACTGGCTGCAGGTCATCAATAGGGGGGACTTTTTGCGCCCGTTGTAATACTTCCATTTCTTCATCCAGAGTGGGGTAGCCCATTTTCATTTTCAGCAGGAAACGGTCAAGCTGAGCTTCTGGAAGAGGGTAGGTCCCTTCGTATTCAATTGGATTTTGCGTAGCCATCACAAAAAACGGTTTTTCGAGGTTGTAAGTGACGCCATCAACTGTAATGCTTTTTTCTTCCATTCCTTCGAGCAAGGCGGATTGGGTTTTAGGCGACGTCCGGTTAATTTCATCAGCGAGAATGATATTTCCCATAATAGGACCTGGATAAAACTGAAAATCCATGTCCCGTGGATTATAAATCGACACGCCCATTACATCAGAAGGCAGCAAGTCAGGTGTAAATTGAATTCTCCGCAGCTCTGCGCTAATCGACTTCGCAAGCGCCCGAACGGCCATCGTCTTTCCGACACCCGGCACATCTTCAAGCAGCACATGGCCATCAGCTAACAGCGCCACCAGGCTTAATTTAGCCACTTCCTGTTTTCCTGTTATCACTTTTTCAATATTTTGAAGGATTTTTTCAATCCCAGGATGTATTCGGTTCGTCAATTCTTTTCCTCCTACCTTATTTAAAATCAATCGATCCGTCTTGTGGCAATGGTTCGGGAAATGATCGAAAATTTAGATTTTTTCTTCTAATAATAAGTTTAACTTATTATTCTTATACAAAGTCAAATATTACGTACTGTTCTTTTTCTTTAATGAAGAGAGTAATAAGCTTTCTTGTTTCGTTTATTCAAGACCGGCACCGCTAATTGGTACTCTATACGCTAGGTTGCTCCACTTCGGCTGATCAAACGAAAAGCTTTCTAAACTGGCCAGCGCATTTTTAATCGAATAATGTGCATAAGCTGGAAATAAAATAAATATAAAAGGTTCAGGTTATTGGGTGAATGAGTAAAAACGTGATTTCTTACTTTTTAACGAAAAGGAGTGGTTAGGTGAAAATCAATTTACCGACAAAAACAATGGGGGAGATTGTTAAATCGTTGGAGATTAAAAATCAAGCCAGTACACGTTTTAATGGGAAAGATTATTATTTCAGGAAAGAGAGATTTTCGCTTGAATCCGGTACACCTTCAAATATTAAAGCTACATTAGAGTCACTGGACAAAAAAGTGGAGAAAATAATTCAGCGTGAAGCAGCATCCAGCCATTGCAGCTTTGCCACAATTGGCCGTGTTCGAGAGCAGCAGGAGAATTTAGAATCAGGAAAAGTTGTTTACATTTACTTTTTTTCGAATAATGAATTCGACACAGTGTTTCCTGATAAACTCGTCACGCAGTATGAGCTGCATAGTTGGACAAAAGCGGCTGAATAAACGTTTATTATTCAACAATCGAACGCTCAAGGAGAGTTCTCAGAGTGTAGACAAAGTCAACATTCGTCTTTTCAACAAAAATTTCCATTACCGAAAAAGGCAGGTATCTTTGAGAGAAGCAGGCTCGTTTTTTTACCTGGAGCCGGCAGGGGAAACCACCCGGACTTCGCTTTCCGCGGGCAGTGCAGGCGCTTCCTCGGCTGCGCCTGCGGGATCTCCCGACTCACTGTACGTCCCGCAGGAGTCTTCTCACCAAATGTTTTAGAAAACCAGCAAGAGGAAGCAAGTCCTGATAGGCTGTATGTATGGACCTGCCAGACATGGCTGTTTCGTTTAAAAGCACAGGCGGCGGGCGGAGACGAGCTCAGCGCCTGCCCCATAGAAAGCGAAGCCGCACGCCCGTCGCCTCCCGTCAAAACAGCCCTCATGTGAAGAAACAAAAGGAGATTCCGTCAAAAATTTTATTTGTCTACAGTCTGCGAACTCTCAAGGAGAGTTCTTTTTTTGTTCTATAAAATAAATGATTTAAATATGAACATCACTTCTGAATAAATTTATAGATGGTACTAACCTTCTATTTACAATAATTGAAAACGGAATAGAAAAAAGAGAGGGATTGTCCCAAAAAGTTAACTTTTAGAACAATCCCTCTATGAAACGGTTAGTTTATATGATTTAATTGTCGAATTCTTTCAACATAATTAAAAAGTATTTAGGAATGAAAATAACGGATGATCATATATTTACCTTTGTGGTTTATTTTTCACTTTAAGGAGGAGAAGAGTTGGTCATTAATTTATCAGGTGTAAGATGGGTGTCAGCAGCTTTCGCAATTTTGTCTCTAGTGATGGCGTTTATGTTTGGACCGGTTTCAAATGCATCCGCAACCATTAACTATGGGGAGGAAGTAGCGGCCGTAGCAACCAAGTATGTAGGAAGCCCTTATAAATATGGAGGAACAACACCAAAAGGGTTTGATGCAAGTGGTTTTACTCAGTATGTGTATAAAAACGCAGCAACAAAAATGTCCATTCCGCGCATGAGTGCTAATCAATATAAAACAGGCAAACCTGTTAACAAGAGTGAATTAAAAGCGGGAGATTTAGTGTTTTATGCAACAGGCACAAAGGGAAAAGTATCCTTCGTGGGCATTTATAATAGAAATGACACATTTATCGGTACGACCTCAAAAGGTGTAAAAGTTGTTAAAATGAGCGATAAATATTGGAAAGATCGATATGTAGGCGCTAAGCGAATAATTAAATAACAGGCCGCATGTAGACACGACTGTTCACTTTGTAATCTAGAATTGAAGCAATGAAGGAAGCGGTTGGAGACGGCGTCGACTTAATGGGCTGAACACCGCGTGGCAGCCAATTGATCTCTTCAGCTTCTCAACGTCCGAAATGTCGAAGCGGTACGGATTCATTTACGTAGACCTTAACGCTGACGGTAATAGGACATTAAAAAGAAGTAAAAAAGACAGCTTTGCCTGGTACCAGAACGTTATTGCGACAAATGGCGAAGAACTTTAAAAACATACCGGATTGCCTTAGAAGCAATCTGGTATGTTTATTTTTTCTGCTGGGACAGCCGTGCAGCTCCCAGGCGAGTGATTGAAGAATATACACAACAGACACTTGTGCTGTAATATTTGATTCTTCAAACAATGGCAGCAGTTGGGACGTGGGTTTCAGCGGCCAGCTCACGGATGCGCATGTAAATAACGTTGTTTTCGTTTTTCGATACGTATTGGTAAACGGCTGTTTCAAGTTCATTAAAAGAAGCAATCATTTCGCTTGTAAACAATCCACTATCCCCTCACACAAAAAAACCGCTTCCTTTGACGAAGCGGCTTTTTCGATTACTCTTCTCCAATAATTTTTACTTCTGTTTCTAATTCGACACCGAACTTTTCACGGACGCAGTCCTGCGCATACCGAATCAGGTTTAAATAGTCAGTTGAGGAAGCGCCATCTACGTTGACGATAAAGCCGGCATGTTTCGTGGAAATTTCTGCTCCGCCAATCCGCGTTCCCTGAAGGCCGCTGTCTTGAATTAATTTCCCGGCAAAGTAGCCGGTCGGGCGTTTAAATACGCTGCCGCATGAAGGATATTCAAGCGGCTGCTTGGATTCACGAAGCGCAGTGAATGTATCCATTGCTTCTTTAATTTCCTCATAGCTGCCCGGCTTCAGTTCGAAAACGGCTTCTAAAATAATATAGTCTTTTTCTGTAAACACACTTTTTCGGTAGCCGAAATGGAAATCATTCTCACCTAATGTAATCAGGTCACCGTCATGAGAAAGAACGATCGCTTTTGTAAGCACAGTGGATGTTTCACCACCGTATGCACCGGCATTCATGACGAGTGCGCCGCCGACTGAGCCAGGGATGCCGCATGCAAATTCAAGACCCGTTAAACGATGGTCAAGCGCTGTGCGGGAAACTTCAATAATTTTGGCTCCACTTCCGGCTGTGATCGAAGGCCCGTCAACATGAATCTGGTCAAAATATTCAAGAGCAATCACGATGCCGCGCAATCCTTTGTCGCGCACGAGCACGTTTGAGCCGTTGCCGAGAATCGTCAGCGGGATCTTGTTTTCTTTCGCATAATGGATAACAGTTTGCAGGTCGTCTATATGTTTAGGCTTAACGAAAACATCTGCCGTTCCGCCAGTTTTCGTATACGTATGCTTACGCAATGGAAACAGTGAATACACTAATCGTTCATCCATCTTCTTCTTTAAGTCGTTTGCAATTTGCAGCGCATCGATAGCTGCTCACCTTCCTTTTCTCATTGTCACTTCTATTATAAAGGATATGACAGGATTCGTTAATCATCTTTCTCTATTTAAGAAATGTTCCCCATTTTTAAGGGTATCGTATATAGTCTAAACAAATCATTTTACGATATATACCCTTTTTGGTATATAAAAAAAGAGGTGGAGAAATGGAAAAAACAAAAAGTTCTAAATTTATTCAACAGCATTTGGCTAATGAACGAACATATCTTGCTTGGGTGAGAACAGCGATTGCGATTATCGGCATCGGGTTTCTTGTCATTAACCTTCATTTTAATTTTTTGCCGCAGCATTCTGCACGTGCAGATGTAATGGCGAATATGATCGGTATTATTGCGGTCGTATCAGGCCTTTTTGTGATTGGGTTCTCGACGTATAGTTACTTTGCAAAAATTAAAACGATTGATGATGAAGTGTTCAAGCCGGAAAGGAACAGTGTGCTGGCACTGACCGGAATTATAGTTGCAACGATGCTCATGTTTGGATTATATGTCACGTTTATTTTTTCTTGAAAAAATTTAAAAATAAAAGAGTTGCAAACGGAATATACCCGTGTTAGTATAAATATACCTATTAGGGTATATTAACCTCCAAAAATGAAAGGAGAACCATATACATGTTATTTCGTTCGATTTTTGATGAAAAGTTAGCTCAATACACATACCTGATAGGATGTCAGCGCACAGGAGAAGCAATCATCATCGACCCACCGCGTCACGTTGACCACATTATTAAAGAAGCAAAAAAAGAAGGGATGACGATCACAGCAGCTGCTGAGACACATATCCATGCAGACTTCGTTTCCGGTGCACGCCAATTAGCGGTTAAGCACGGCGCGAAACTGTACTTGTCAGATGAAGGCGATGAAAACTGGAAATATCAATATATAGACGGTATTAATGCCGAATTGGTGAAAGACGGAATGAAATTTAAAATCGGAAACATCGAATTTAAAGTCATGCATACGCCGGGACATACCCCGGAGAGCGTCTCATTTGTCTTAACCGATATCGGCGGCGGTGCGTCAAAACCAATGGGCATTTTTACCGGTGACTTCGTCTTTGTCGGAGACATTGGCCGTCCGGATTTGCTGGAAAAAGCAGCAGGGATTCAAGGGACGGCCGACGGAGGAGCAAAGCAAATGTTTCAATCCGTGCAGCGCTTTAAACAGCTGCCAGATTACATGATGGTATGGCCGGCGCATGGAGCGGGCAGCGCATGCGGAAAATCACTCGGCGCGGTTCCAACTTCAACGGTTGGATATGAAAAACAATTTAACTGGGCGATGGAGATAAACAATGAAGAAGAGTTTGTCACAGAACTGTTGAAAGATCAGCCGGAAGCCCCTGTGTACTTCGCAGAAATGAAGCGCGTGAACAAAGCAGGCCCGGCGATTGTGGAAGCAGGCGAACCCGCATGGGCAGGCAGCGCCGATGAAGTGATTGAATGGGCAAAAGAAAACAAACATGTCCTCTTGGACACGCGTCCGGCTGAAGAATTTGAAAAAGGTTTTGTAAAAGGCGCCATCAATATTCCGTTCGGCAAGATGCTCGCAAACTGGGCGGGCTGGCTGATTGGTTACGATGAAAAAATAGTTATTATTGTCGAGAAAGCAGATGCGGAAGAAGCGTTGATTGCGCTTCGGTCGATTCACCTCGATGATGTCGTCAAATTAGCCGCACCTCATACAATGGCAAGTGCCGCAACTGAAACATATGAAACGGTAAAAGTGGCTCAATTTGAACAGCTGAAAGAAAGCGCTCAAGTGATTGACGTAAGGAACGACAGTGAATGGAAGCAAAGTCATATGAAAGGCGCAGACCACAAAATGCTCGGACTCCTTCGTAAAACAGGTGAAGAGCTTGATAAAACAAAACCAGTGCTTATTCATTGCCAATCCGGTGTTCGTTCGGCCATTGCGGCGAGTGTCATGAAGCATCTAGGATTTGAAGATGTTACACATCTAAAAGGCGGATTCAGTGCATGGAGCCGTGAAAACGAAAGTGAAATTATTTACTCATAATAAAGTGGGGCTGATTCCGATCAGCTCTTTTTCACAAAAAATATTAATATGGTATACAGTGAATCAGGCATACGCAGTAAGTGGCATGTGCCGCGATGTTGATAAAAGGGCATAAAAATATCATCCGTGCCGTACCGGATATAAGTGACTGGCACGGACCGATTGAAATACAATTTACGTCAAAAAGGTAAGAATTAGACGGAAAAGGAGCTGAAAAGAACTCCTTTTTTTGTTTTTCTGGAAATTTAAGTTTCAATTGTTACGAAAATAATCGAATTTGTAACTTTAACGTAAAACAATGTAATGTTTATTTTTGCTAAAATAAGATTTATGAGGAATATAGAGAGAAAAAAGAATGAGAATCTGGGAGGTACAGGGTGAACAGTTGCAAGAAAGCAGTTCTTTCATTTTTAGCTGTAATATTGTTTTTAAGCATGTCCCCGCTGACATCTGTCAAAACAGAAGCCGCATCTGTTGGTGAGTCGATTGTCGCTTACGGGAAAAAGTTCATGGGTATACCGTACGTATTTGGCGGAACGACACCAAATGGGTTCGACTGCTCCGGATTCATTCAATACATTTACAGAAACGCTGCTGATATTTCTTTGCCGCGTACAACAGGCGAGCAATACAATGTTGGTACAGCTGTGGCAAAAAGTGATTTGCAAGTCGGCGACCTTGTGTTTTATGCGAATACATATAAAAAAGGCATTTCTCACGTTGGGGTATACGCAGGCAATAACCAAGTATTAAATGCAACATCAAGCAAAGGCATTGCGCTTGTTTCAATGGATGATTCATACTGGGGTCCGAAATATGCAGGATCAAAACGTGTATTAGCTGATCAAACCGTACAAACGGAAAAAGCGCCGGAATGGTTCGTAGATGTAACTGAAACGGCCGCAACATATAATGCAATTAAAACATTAACAGATAAAGAGATTATTAACGGATTTGAAGATTACACATTCCGTCCAGAAGAAAAAGTAACACGCGGACAGGCAGCGGCGATTTTAAACCGTGTGCTTAGCTTAAAACCGGAAGTGATGAGCCACTTTACTGATGTACCGAAAACGAACCGCTTTGCGGCGGACATTGCAGCGATTCGCGAAGCTGGCATCATTAATGGATTTGAAGATAAAACATTCCGTCCGGATGAAGAAATGACTAGAAATGAAATGGCTTCAATTATTCAACGTGCATTTCATTTGAATGTTTCACAGACGGCAGCCGCAAGTGTAGGCTATACGGACATTAGCGCAGACCACTGGGCATATGAAGGCATTGTGACAATGGCATCGATTGATAAAACAGGCTTTTTCAAAGGCGATAAGTTTTATGGAACACATAATACTACACGTGAAGCATTCACAGTTGCAATTTATAACGCAATGAATGCAAACTAAATAGTCCAAAAGCAGCGCAAACGATGCGCTGCTTTTTTGTTCTGTTTATGGTGAAAAAGATGGGCTTTTTCCCTGTATACTGAAACGCTGTTAATTAGCTCGAGTGTCCGCGGCGCTGTTTGGCCGCAAGATGATAAGACATTTTTAATGTTATTCGGCTGGCAGATCAGGCACTGTATGTGTCTAAAAAGAATGGGGAAAACCAGGCGTCGTTTTATAACCAGAAGGTTAATGGATAAGAGGGGCGATTCATTTTCGCGATTTGAAAAAGCTTTGGTATACGGGCTATCTATCTTTAGATCTAGTTTTTTACCGTAAAAAAACCCCGTGTTTAGCGGGGCTTTAGCATGTCATCCATTTGTTGTTTCGAGGGCAGGGAGGAAATGGCTCCTTTGCCGGTCGTCGTGATGGCGCCGGCAGCGTTGGCGAATTTCAGCATGTTTTCGCCATTTTGTTCGAGAACGGCTTGTACATTTTCTTGATCGGCGGCCGCATCAAGAAGCCTGTAAAGAAGAGCACCGATAAACGCGTCGCCGGCACCGGTTGTATCCTGAACTTGTACGGAAAAACCATCAGCCTGGATCTTGGTATCATTTACATAAAGCGTTGCTCCTTCCGCACCGCGCGTATACACGACCGCTTGCACATCGCCGGTAAACAGCGATTCGATCGCAGCTTTTTCTTCTGAAATGCCGGTGATAAATCCAAGCTCTTCATCCGAAATCTTCACAAGGTGCGCTTTCGGAATAAAAGCTAAAATCGTTTCACGGCACGCGTCAGGACTGTCCCAAAGCGGCAGTCGGACGTTTGGGTCGAAGCTCACTAAAGCACCGCGCTGTTTAGCTGAATCGATGGCTTTGACGTGCGCGTGCTTCATCGGGCTTTCGACTAAATCAACGGAACAAAAATGCAAAATATCGCCGGAAGTAAACAATGATTCATCTACTTCATTTGCCGTCATCAGCAAATCAGCACAAGGCTTTCGGTAAAAAGAAAAATCACGCTCCCCGTCCTCACGAAGCGAAACGAAAGCGAGAGCTGTGTTTGCTTCATTTGTACGAATGATATGTTTTGTTTCAACGCCGGCTTCGTCCAGTTTTTCCAGTAAAAAGTCACCGAACGCGTCGGCACCGAGTTTGGTCAGCATCGCTGATTGTCCGCCGAGTTTCGAAACGGCTGCTGCCACGTTGGCCGGAGCCCCGCCCGGCGCGCGTTCAAATGATACAACGTCCTTTAATGCCTGTCCTTTTTGCATCGGAATAAAATCAATTAATACTTCTCCAATCGAATACAAGGTACCCATTTTCATCCCCCAATCGTCCATTTAACCGCCCGGCAAGATGCACGGCCGCCACTCGCAAAAAAGCGGATTCCGGTACAGTCGTCGCTCGGAAAAATACGGCTCGTAAATACGTCTAATCCATCGTTCACAAACAATTCCAATGAAGAGGAGTCCACAAACAACTGAAAGGTCACGCACTCTGCATCTAAATGACAGCTGCGTACAGTTCCATAGTCGGTACTGACGGGAGAGCCAGAAAATGTCCGGTCCAAAATGACCTTCTTTTGGACCGCATCATAAGTGATCACTGTTTTTTCGTTTTCATTGACACGGATTTCAATGCCGCATGATGCGGCGTCGTGAATAGTAAACGAACAAATCAGTTCAAACGATGTGCCGCTAAAGCTGTCAAACGTCTTTGTTTCATTTAACAGTTCAGCTGCTGCTTCCATTTGAATGCCGCGCAAGCTTTGCAGCTCCCGCACCGGCCGCTGTATGAGCCGGCCATTTTCGATCGTGATCTCGCGTGGCAGTGTCAGGCAGTGGGCCCAGCCATGTGCATCTGTCGGATAAGCTATTTCCGGAAGCCCCATCCAGCCGACCATAATCCGGCGGCCGTCCGGCGTTTCCATCGTTTGCGGCGCATAGAAGTCAAAGCCGCGGTCCAGTTCATGAAAGTCACTGTGCTGTATCGTTTGTGTATGAACATCCAGGTTCCCGAGTACATAACCCGATTGATAAATATTATGATAGTGATCGCCGTCCGGCGCAATGCCCTGAGGTGAAAAAATGAAAACACCCTGATCATCCACGGTAAAATAATCCGGGCATTCCCACATGTAACCGAAGCGGGGGAGACCGGTTTTTATTTCACCTTCAAATGTCCATTTTTCCATATCAGGAGAACTGTACAGCACGACACAGCCGGTTTTGTCGGTCCGCTGAGCCCCGATAATAGCATAAAATGTATCGTTTTCTTTCCATACTTTCGGGTCGCGGAAATGATCGGTGTAATCATCTGGCACATGATCAATAACGGGTGTTTTCCATTTTTCAATGACGCCCTTTTCATCCATTACCGCAATATTCTGCTTTGGATGGCGAACCCATTGATCATCGCGCGTATTGCCGGTATACATTAAATAAAGCTGGCCGTTATGCTCAATGCCGCTGCCGGAGTATGCCCCGTGGCTGTCAATGTCATCGTTTGGCCGAATGGCGATGCCGGCACTTTCCCAGTGGACGAGATCTTTTGACTTTGTATGATACCAATATTTAATTCCGTGGACAGGGCCAAGCGGGAACCATTGATAAAATAAATGATATTCGCCGTTGTAAAAAGAAAAGCCGTTCGGATCGTTTAACAATCCCGTTTCAGGCTGAATATGATACGTTTGGCGCCAGGGAGAACGATCGACCTTTTCTTTTAAAGCGGTTAAGTCTTTTTCAGCTATATCTTCAATGCGTGTGTAACGCTGTTCTGTTGTCCATTGCAATTCGATCACCTCGTTAATATAAAAATAAGATGGAGGATTGCTCCTCCATCATGAGTTTGTTATGCAGCATTTTGTATCGCTTGTTTTTTCTCGTCACGCTTTCCAAGCACGATGGTGACCACAAACGCGACCGCAATGGCAATGATCATGCCAATCACGTATTGAACAAGTCCTTCATGCTGAATGGAAATAACGCCGGGAAGACCGGCCGCTCCAAGGGCGATGGCTTTTACTTTAAAGAACGTCACATAAGCTGTGGCAACAGAAGAGCCGATAATGGCGCCAATAAATGGATAACGAAGCTTCAAGTTAACGCCGAACATTGCAGGCTCGGTAATACCGAGCAGGGCAGAGATGCCGGCTGCTGATGCGGTGCCTTTTAGCTTTTTGTTTTTCGTCATTGTAAAAACAGCCAGTGTTGCCCCGCCTTGTGCGACATTCGACATTGTCGCAACCGCAAAGATAAACGAACCGCCTGTTTTGGCAATATCGGCAAGTAATTGGGTTTCAACTGCAATAAAGCTGTGATGCATGCCGGTAATAACGATGGGTGCGTAAAGAAGACCAAAAAGTGCTCCGCCTACGAATCCGGTTGTGTCATACAGCCAAATCATGCCGTCAGAAAGCAGATTGCCGGCTGAACGAGTAAGGGGTCCAACAAGTGTAAATGTTAAAATCCCGGTAATAAAAATCGTCAAAAGAGGTGTCAGCAAGTTATCGAGTGCGGAAGGAACTACTTTGCGCAACGATAATTCCACTTTTGCCAATATAAACGAAGCGGCTAAAACTGGAAGCACTGTGCCTTGGTAGCCGATTTTTTCAATTTCAAATCCGAAAATAGACCAAACCGGAATTTCGCCGCTTACAAGCGCGCCGCCATATCCCCAGCCATTTAGTAAATCCGGGTGAACCATAATCATTCCGAGAGCAGCCCCGAGATACGCATTTCCGCCAAACCGCTGCGTCGCTGAGAAGCCGATTAAAATAGGCAGAAAGACAAAGGCAGCGTTCGCGAATGTATTAATAAGCGCCGCGAGATCGGCCATGTTCGGATACGCTTCGACGAGTGACTGGCCGTCGATAAACAATCCTTGAGCAGTAAGCAGGTTGTTAATTCCCATTAACAAACCGCCGGCGACGATTGCCGGAATAATTGGAACGAAAATGTCTGACAGCATTTTCACAAAACGCTGAAGCGGGTTCATGTTCTTCGCGCCGGCGCTTTTTACGTCCGTTGTCGACATGCCGTCCGTACCGGTCATTTTAGAAAATTCCGCAAAGACTTTATTCACTGTACCGGAGCCAAAAATAATTTGATACTGTCCCCCGGTAGAGAACGTACCTTTCACACTGTCCATCGCCTCTAGTTTTTCCTGATCAACAAGTGATTCGTCATGCAAAGCGAGACGAAGCCGAGTCGCACAATGTGCAGCAGCAGCGACATTTTCTTTGCCGCCAATGGCTTGGAGCGTTTCACGGGCGATTTCATTGTAATTCATACTGCTTCCTCCTTTATGGATGAAAAATATAAGTTTAAGTGGAACCGGTTCCGGTAGAGAGCGAATAAAAAGCTGGTTAAGGAACCGGTTCCACAAAAGAATCAAAAAATTGAAAGCGGTTATAGGAACCGGTTTCAATTAGATTATAAAAGATGATCTGTCCGAATGTCAACACTTTCCCGTAAAATAAGATCGAACCGTGAATACGTCAGCTTCGGCACATCTTCTCCTTTTACAAGCTTGGCAATATGCGAGGCGGCGGTATGTCCTGCTTCCGTAAAATGAATATGAACGGTCGTTAAAGAAGGGTTCATCATCGCTGTTACCTCATATCCGCCAAAACCTGTAATGGAAACGTCCGTTGGTACGTGAAGCTTTTTTTGATAAGCGGCTTTCATCGCACCAATGGCAAGGTTATCTGTTGCGCACACAACAGCAGACGGTGAAAACTCGTCAAAAAGCTGTCCTGCCCGCTCTGCCGCATCGCTCATACTAAAGGTTGTTTCGAAAAATCGTGCTTCCACATCTACAGCGTGTTCGCTGACCGCTTGAGCAAACCCTTTTTTTCGTTTCAAGCCAACTGCGACATCGTATTCACTGACACCTAAAAACGCAATTTTTTTATGTCCGCGCTGTGCAATGTACTTGCCGATCGCGTAACCCGCTGTTTCGTCATCATGGACAAGGCTATAAACGTTATCGTGCTGCTGACCGACAAGCAGGACAGGAATATCGATTTCTTGAAATGCTTTTAAATGAGCGTCCGTCACTTCGGTTGCCAGCAAAATAATACCGGCAACTTTTTGTTTCGCCAATGTATAAATATTTTCAATCTCGCGTGTTAAATCCTGGTCTGTATTTGATACGAGCATATGATAATTCAGTTCGCGCAGACGTTCATCAATGCCCATCAGCGTGCGAGATGTCGCATATGAATCAAGGCGCGGAATAATCGTGCCGATAATATTTGTTTTTTTCGCTTTTAAGCTTTGCGCAAAAGCATTGGGTGAATAGCCGGTTTCTTCAATCACCAATTCAATTTTCTTTTTTGTTTCTTCACTTACCGAACCGCCGTTTAAATAGCGTGATACCGTACTTTTTGCCACGCCGGCGATCTTGGCAATATCTGCAATAGTTTTCATGGTTGTTCACTCCATTTCTTCTCTGTATCTACTATACAATATGATAGAAAACCCGTACAATTTGCAAAAAAGAAAAATATTTTACTAAAAGTAACCAATAAAACACCTGTTTTTTTAGTTAATAGTCTATTATGATATTTGAAAGCGTTATCTATTAAAGATACTAAAATAGGGAGGAAAACAATTGACTATTTACTATCATGATTCGCAGAAAACTTTTCATTTGCAGGCGGGCGATTCAAGCTACGTGATGCAAGTGGTCAATAAGGGTTTTTTAACGCACTTATATTGGGGGAAAAAGATAAAAGAATATCGGTTTGCAAATCGGCTGCAGTTTACTGACCGGGCGTTCTCTGGCAATCCGCATCCATCTGAAAACCGGACCTTTTCACTGGATACGCTGCCTCAGGAGTTCCCGGTCTATGGTACAACAGACTACCGGGCGCCGATCGTACAGGTGCAGCTTGAAAACGGAACAACCATTACAGATTTCAGATACGATTCTCACCGAATCTTCAAAGGAAAATCAGAACTTGAAGGTCTGCCGTCAACCTATATAGAAGAAGAAGCTGAAGCTGAGACGCTGGAGATTATGCTTTACGACGAGTTGTCCGGTCTTAAGGCGGTATTGCTGTACACGGTTTACAATGATCGTTCCGTTATTACCCGCTCTATCCGTCTCGTCAACAGCGGCCGCCAGTCTCTTCAGTTATTGAGAGCGCTTAGTGCCAGTGTGGATTTTCGAGATAATGACTTTGAGTTTATTCAGTTGTCCGGTGCATGGGGGAAAGAGCGGGAAATAGAACGCCATTCATTACGCCAGGGTATTCAATCGATAGAAAGCAGACGCGGCGCCAGCAGCCACCAGCAAAATCCGTTTCTCGCGCTGGCGCGAAAAAATGCGGATGAACAGTATGGTGATGTATATGGATTCAGCCTTGTATACAGCGGCAATTTTTTAGCGCAGGCAGAGGTGGATCAATTCCATACTGCACGTGTATCAATGGGAATCAATCCGTTTGATTTTAGTTGGAAGCTTGAACCAGGCGACTCGTTCCAGTGTCCGGAAGTTGTGATGGTGTATTCACATGAAGGGCTGGGCGGCATGTCGAGAACGTATCATGATTTGTATCGCCACCGGCTTGCACGCGGACCATTTCGTGATCGAGAGCGTCCGATTTTAATTAACAACTGGGAAGCGACCTATTTTGACTTTAATGCGGATAAAATTGAATCGATCGCTGCAGCGGGCAGTGAGCTTGGTATTGAACTGTTTGTTTTGGATGACGGCTGGTTTGGCCATCGGGATGATGATAAGACCTCGCTTGGCGACTGGTTTGTGGATGAGCGCAAGCTGCCGAATGGCCTGGATGATCTCGCCAGTCGGGTTCGGAATATGAACATGGAATTTGGGCTTTGGTTTGAACCGGAGATGGTTTCGGTTGACAGCGACTTATACCGGAATCATCCGGACTGGTGCCTGCATGTGCCAAGTGCGAATCGATCTGAAAGCCGCAATCAGCTTGTCCTTGATTTTTCTCGTGACGATGTGTGCATTGCCGTCACAAAAATGGTAATGGATATTTTATCAAGCGCGCCGATCACATACGTAAAATGGGATATGAACCGGCATATGACGGAAATCGGCTCAGCCCGGCTGCCAGCGGATCGTCAGCGTGAAACAGCGCACCGGTACATGCTTGGACTTTATCGGGTAATGGAAAAAATCACAACATCATTTCCGCATATTTTATTTGAAAGCTGTTCGGGCGGAGGCGGCCGTTTTGATCCAGGGATGCTGTACTACATGCCGCAAACGTGGACAAGTGATAACACGGATGCCGTTTCACGTTTAAAAGTTCAATACGGCACAAGTCTTGTGTATCCAATCAGTTCAATGGGGGCGCATGTATCGGATGTGCCGAATCATCAAGTGAACCGACTGACATCACTCCAAATGCGCGGGGATGTGGCCGCTTCTGGCAATCTAGGCTACGAGCTCGATTTAACGAAACTGACGGACGAAGAAAAAGAAGAAGTTACACAGCAGGTCGCACAGTATAAAAAAATCCGTTCGCTCATCCAGTTCGGCGATTTTTACCGGCTGCTTAGCCCGTTTGCAGGGAATGAGACAGCCTGGATGTTTGTGAATAAAAAGAAAACAGAAGCCGTTCTTTGTTATTTCCGTGTATTGGATGCGCCAAATGCGCCGTTCCGTTCGGTGAAGGCGCACGGTCTTGACTCCGGCAAAACGTACCGTATTCAAGAGACAGGTGAGATAGTAGGGGGAGATGAGCTTATGTACGCTGGTATGGACGTTCCAGCGGATGTAAGCGGTGATTTTCAAAGTGTTGTTTGGCACTTAAAGGAGGCAGAGTAAATGAATAAAGCAATTCAAAAAGCACATGAATCTGTTAATGAAGCAATTGAACAGGCATCAAAAAGTCCATATCGGCTCGGCTATCATATTATGGCGCCGGCCCGCTAGATCAACGATCCGAACGGTCTTATTCAATGGAAAGGCGAGTACCATGTGTTTTATCAGCATCATCCATACGACGTAAAACCGGGCTCGATTCATTGGGGCCATATGAAAAGTAAAGACCTCATTCATTGGGAGCATTTGCCGATTGCGATTGCGCCGGACGAAGAATACGACAAAAACGGCTGTCGTCAGGCTGCATCTTTTTATCGACCGTTCTTCCGTTGAATTATTTGTAAATGATGACGAGGCCGTAATGACAAGCCGTGTGTATCCGAAAGAACAGAGCACGATCATTGAGTTATTTGCGAATGGCGGCGAAGCAAGGTTCATTTCATTCACAGCGTGGAAGTTAAACGATACAATGAAGAAATGAATATGGATTGGATGGCATTTAAAGACCCGCTGCCACCGTTCCAACTTATAGAATCAGCCACCTGATTATTCAGGTGGCTTTTTTTATTGACAAATATTAAACATATTTATAATATATCTATAAATAAATAAACTTTTAAAGGTTGTGTTTGTTATATGGGTTTATCGGAACAGTTTTGGAATGCCTCTATTCATGAGTTGAAAAAAGGATACGTCGAAGGGGAATGTTCTTTTACTTGCTTGTTATGCGGAGCGCAGATTGAAAAAGGTGTCATTTATCCTTATGAAGATAGTCTTTATGAAGCGGAGCGGTATATGCAGATCCATATTAAACAAAAACATGGATCAGTGTTTGAATACATCGTAGGAATGGACAAAAAGCTGACAGGATTAACGGATCATCAAAATAAGCTGCTGCGCCTTTTTTACGAAGGGAGAAGTGATAAAGAAGTACAGGAAGAAATGGGGATCGGAAGTGCATCGACGATCCGGAACCATCGTTTCGTCCTAAAAGAAAAAGAGCGTCAGGCGAAAATGTTTCTGGCGATAATGGAATTAATCAAAGAAAAAGATAAACATGCCCCCGCGCTTATACCGCCGCATAAGCAGGCAAAAATGATTGACAGCCGCTATGATATAACGGTAGAAGAACAAGCAAAGGCGATGGCTAAATTTATGCCGGATGGCGTACTGCTGACATTTCCGCCAAAGGAAAAACAGAGGCTGATCATCATGCGTGAAATCGCCAAAAAATTCAAAGCAGGACGAATATACAATGAAAAGCAAACGAATGAGGTGATTTTAAACGTATTTAGTGATTACGTAAAAGTCAGGAGATACTTAATCGAATATGGCTTTTTAAACCGAAAACCGGATGGAAGCGAATATTGGGTGAATGAATGATGGAGGGGTCAAAAATGGATCGAAAAAAAGAACTGAAGCAGCAATTTAAAGAAGCAACAGTGGTAGCTGGAATTTATCAAATTAAAAATACTGCGAATGGAAAAGTGTTCATAGGCAGCACTCGCAATGTGAAAACAATAAATGGACGCAAATTCGAACTCGAAGCAGGTTCAAGTACACATAAAGAACTGCAAAAAGAATGGAATGAGTTTGGAAAGGAAGCGTTTCAATTTGATATTCTCGAAATCGTTAAAAAGCCGGAAACAGGTTTTTTTGATGAAAAACGGACGCTGGAAAAGCTGGAGCGAAAATGGCTTGAAAAGATACAGCCGTTTGGGAACCGAGGCTATAACGCTATAAAATAAAGAATGGCAGACTTTAGACAAAGTCGGCAGCCTTTTTAACTTTAACGACAGCTTCTATTACGAAAGCAATAGGCATCTTTTAGGGAAGCGGTCCCGCTTTTTTACTTGGAGCCGATAGGTGAAGCTGTCCGGACTTCGCGCACCTTAGGGCAGTGCGGAAGCCTCTTCGGCGTCCGCCCGCGGAGTCTTCCGACTCACTGTGCATCCCGCAGGAGTCTTCGCCCGGACGGCTTCACCAAGTGTTTAGAAAAGCAGAGATGGAGAGCGGGTCTTTATATACGGCAACTCTTTCACAATCGTCCGGGACATTTCTATGTATTCTTTCACTGCTGCTGCGAAAGAATACGGATCTTTCAGGCGATGCTGTTTTGTCCAAAAGCAAAGCCGTGCGTCCGCCGCCTTTTCGGCTCCCATTAAAAAAGCTCATATGAAAAGAAGCAAAGAGATATTTCGGTAAAAAATTTAATTTGTCTACACGCTGAGACAGCCTGCTCGTAACATGAGCAGGCTGTTTTTTTGGGGGTCACACATTTTCGAAATCCTGCATATTATTTTGAATAAGAGGTGGTGAACATGAAGGATCTGAAAAATCCAGTTGAAACGGAAAAACAAGAATGGCGAAAGCGGCAGAACCAGCAAAGGTTAAAGACGGGGCTCACCATATTTTCCCCTGTTTTTCTCTTGCTCATCTGGGAAATTTTATCACGAAGCGGGCTGATTGATGCACGATTTTTCCCGCCGCCCACCGCTATTGTTTCCACATTTATTGAATTGCTCACAAGTGGTCAATTGTTTCATCACATAAACATTTCCTTGTTTCGAATCTTTGCGGGCTTCTTACTTGGTGTCATCCCTGGGATCATCCTTGGTTTGTGTATGGGCTTGTATGCACCAATCAGGCACTTTCTTTCTCCTCTTATTATGGCGTTAATGCCCATTCCCACACTTGCTTTATTGCCGATTATTTTAATCATTTTTGGAATTGGTGAAGTATCAAAAGTCGTCACCATTGCGGGAAGTGTGTTTTTTCCCGTTGTGATCAATACAGTTGCTGGTGTCATCTCCATCGACTCCATTTACTTGGATGTAGCAAAAAATTATGGAGCAAGCAGAAGAGATTTCTTCTTAAAAATCGCTTTGCCCGGCTCACTTCCAGTCATGCTCGAAGGAATTCAAATGGGGCAGGCTATTGCTTTGCTTACGATTGTCGCAGCTGAAATGATGGGGGCACGGTCAGGAATCGGTTATTTGATTTGGACGTCCTACAGTGCATTTTTATTAAAAGAAATGTTTGTTGGACTGATTCTTATTTCGTTTTTTGGTTATATCTTTTCCCTGTTATTACGGTGGCTGCAACGAAAACTAATACCGTGGAGGTGACGACGTGAACCCAAAATCCAAAATATCGATTCATGAATTGACGAAAGTATTTTATAAAAAACATAATAGCGTCACTGCGCTTGAAAACATTTCAATCGATATCGAAGAAGGAGAATTTGTTTGCCTCGTTGGACCAAGCGGCTGCGGAAAAACAACACTGCTTCGTATAGTAGCAGGGCTTGAAAATCAAAGTTCAGGCGGTTTCCGAATCCAAAAAAGCAGCATGGATCGTCCGAACCAGTCGATGGTGTTTCAAGAGCGTGGCATTCTGCCGTGGCTGACAGTCGCAGAAAACGCAGCATTCGGCCTTAATATGCGCCATTTGCCTAAAGCGCAAGTGAAAGAACGAACGGACTATTTTTTGAATAAAGTAGGACTTACTAAATTTGCTCACATGTATCCGAAAGAACTGTCCGGCGGGATGAAGCAGCGGGTCAGCATTGCAAGGGCATTTGCGAACGATCCCGAGATTTTATTAATGGATGAGCCATTTGGAGCGCTGGATGAACAGAATCGGCATATTTTGCAGGAAGAACTGTTATCCATTTGGGCAGAAACGAAAAAAACCGTTTTGTTTATTACACATAGCATAGATGAAGCATTGTACTTAAGCGACCGGGTGCTGCTGATGAGTGCACAGCCCGGGAAGATAACGGCGGAGATCAAAATCGATCTCCCGCGGCCAAGAAAACTGGAAGACATTCGGTCGAATCCGGAAATGGCAGATGTCTTTTTATCTATTTGGCAGCACTTGCAAACAGAAGTTCAAGGATCAAGATTGTAAAGGAGGAGAATCGATGAAAAAGTGGATTGGAATGTTGGGGATGCTGTTCTTGTTGGCAGGGTGTGCGGAAGAAGAAGCGGTGAAGGTCAATGACGACGTAAGCAAAGACAATCCGTCCGGTGATTTGGCTCCTTTAAGCAAAGAAACAAAAGTGGTTATTGCAGAAGATGGTTCAGCGTCGGGCGCGGGGTTTTATATTGCGAATGAAAAAGGCTATTTTGATGACTACAATATTAAAGTAGAGTTCGCGACATTTGCGAATAGCGATGATATGCTGCCAGCCCTTGCATCCGGTGAAGTGGATATTGCGGGAGGGATCTCTTCAGCGTCCTTTTTCAACGCGATTGCCCAGGGCATTGACGTGAAAATCATTGCCGATAAAGGGCATAACGAAAAAGGAAAATCATATTTCACGTTTGTAATTGGCGCTGATAAACAAGATGAATTAAAAGAGTACAGTGATTTAAAAGGGAAAAAAGTCGCCGTTTCCACGGAACATGCAGTAGATGATTACATTTTTCAGCTAATGCTTAAAGAAGCAGGCTTAAAGAAAACAGATGTGGAATTTGTCCTTATGCCGGACTTCGGCAACATGCTGGCAGCGATCGAAAATGGCTCGATTGACGCGGCGCTGCAAATTGAGCCGCTCATTACACAAGGTGTAGCAGAAGACATTCACGTTCGTTTCGGTGACGCAACCGATTTCGCCCCGGAAGCACAAATTGCCATGGTGCTTGGATCGCCGCAATTTATAAAAGAAGAACAAGATGTGTCATTACGCTTCATGACCGCGTATTTAAAAGGAGTTCGTGATTATAATGATGCCTTCAAAAAAGACGAAGGCAAAGATGAAATCATTGATATTATGACGCAATATACGGCTTTAAAAGAAGCGGCCGTGTGGGAAGATGTTTTTGTGACAGGGCTTGATCCGAACGGCGAAATGTTCGTTGACGACATTCGCGATCAGTACGAAATGTATAAAGAAAATGGAGCGATTCGCGGGGAATTCAATTTTGACGAAGCAATTGATACTGCCATAACTGAAAAAGCCGTCAAGATTATTGGAGAGTATGAATAGTCACCAAAATGATCGTTCAGGAAGCGTTGCGAATCTGCACCGATTTCTGGACTATTTTTTTATGAAAAAACGCAAAAAAAGTAAAATATCGCCATATAGTAGATGGAAAATGGAATTAACGGCAATGAGCAGTCAAGCTTCTCTTCCGGAAGAACGGGTTAATTTGGCTTTTGAAAAATAAAAAATACTTAATTTAGTGAATTTTTGCTAAAATATCCGTTTTTTTAGGAATAAAGTCTTGAATTTGATAAAATTTCAGAATATAATAACTTTTATAACAAAGCAGTGTAACATTTTATGACATAATTGAAAGCGGTGAGAGAAATGGGGATGTTTGGCTGGTTAGATGTAAAAGAAGGAATTCCTCTCTGGTGGTCCTATCGTTTAAATCGGGGCACAAAAGAATCCGTAGAAGAAGTGTTTGAAGGTATCGCTCGTACCCGGATGACACTTTTAACGGAATGGGCAGAAGAACAATGGTATTTCCTTCAGCAGATGTCTCAGGAATGGCTGCATATTTTGCCAAACGAAAAGAATACCTATTTAATGAAAAAACTGAAAAAAAACCGGTATATAACAGAACTGTTTATCTTAGACGACACATGTTCAATTGATTATTCAACGTTTTCCGGACGTGCGGGAAAACAGTCGGGTACGGAAATCTATAAAGCGGCAGTTGAGGCCTTTCGTCAGCAGAAGCCTTTTTTATTTGGTCCTTATACAGATCCGGATACAGGGAAAATCGGTCCAGGGTCTTCACATTTTCACGACGATGTCACACTTCTATTTTTACAGCCGGTAATGGAGGGCGGACGTGTAAAGCAATTGATTGCCGCGCGCATTCCGAATGATGTGCTCGGTGATTTGATTCAGCGTGAAGCCGGCCATATTTATCCGGATTCCGGCGATAATTATTTGTTTATGGCAAAATCCAATTTTAACCCGTCAATTGCGCCTGGTACGGCGTTATCACGCAGTCGTTTTGAAGATCGGACATTCACGCACGGTGAGAATTTAAAAGACGGGATTCACACGAAGAATTGGGGATCAGTTCGTATTCAGAACCATACTGAATTCGAAATCCGGTTTACGGATCTTGCAACAAATGAACTTCATCCGGGCGTGGCCAATACAATACGGAACGGAAGCAATTTGTTTGTTGAGTTTCCGGGCTACTCCGATTACCGTCACATTCCGGTTATCGGAAAAGGCGTGACGTTTCAGATGCCGGGGTCTTCTGACACATGGGGAATGATGTGCGAAGGGGATTTAGAGGAAGTGTATCGTACGCGGTCGATTGGCTGGCGGCTCATTAAGCAATTTATGTTTTTTTTATTCATTGGCATTCTTCTTCAGCAATCTTTAACGATGCTTCCATTTATGCCGGTCTGGACGGATGTCATCATTGGCCTTGCCTATGGCGCAGGCGCATCAACGATTTTTTATAAAAAAAGCTTGCAGCCCATCATTGAAAGGCTGCGCAAAATGACCGATATTACCCGGGAAATAGCGGAAGGGGGCGGCGATTTAACGAGCCGGCTCGATTCGAAATTGTTATTTCACGATGAAACCGGTGCGCTCGGCCGCTGGGTGAACAATTTGATTGACAGCCAGGACGAATTGATGGGCAAAGTGAAAGCTGCGGCGCTGGACGTAGAAGAAACAAATCAGTCTCTTCGTGAAAAAGCAGGCTTTGCCGAAAGTGATTCGATTCTCGTCATTGAACAAATGAGCGAAATGCTTGAAGCCATTCAGCAGCAAGTAAAAGATGTGAAGCAGGCAATGGGGCAGGTGGACCACGTGAGCAGCACATTGTCCGGTCTTGAACAGCAGTCCCAAGATCAAATTGAGCACGCGCAAAACGAAGTGGCCGGCATTAATGACAAAATGGATGTGATCGTCGGCAAAGTAAATGAAGCGATGACGATGACCGATCAGTTTAAAGAATTATCCGACAGCATTAACAGCATTGTCGGCACGATTAATGAAATTGCCTATCAAACAAACCTGCTGGCGCTAAATGCGGCGATTGAAGCGGCACGTGCCGGAGAATATGGCAAAGGATTTGGTGCCGTCGCGCTTGAAATTCGCAAGCTCGCCGATCAAACAACGCGTGCAACAAAAGAGATTAGTGACACACTTGACCAAATTGAACATAGCTCTGCACGGGTCCGTTCAGCGATTGGAGACAGCAGCCAAGAGGTGGCAAGTGGGGTTGACGTCGTCCACAATGTTCAAAATGTACTCGTTTCGATGGCACAAACGTCAGATTCACAGCCCGATGTCACCGACCAAATGAAAGACATCATCGGAAATATCGCCGTGATCAATGAACAAAACGCCCGGACGGTCGAGCTGGTGGACGGATCAACCGGAAAAATGGCGGAACTCATTAAAGAAGTCCGCTTTGATTCAGAACAAAGCTCCCTGGTTGTGGAAGCGCTGAGGCGGACGATTGATAAATTTACACTGTCAAAAGCTTGATGGTAAACAAGGGTGTCTCATAATCCATGAGGCGCCCTTTTCATTGTATGCTTAACAGCGCCAGGAAAATAAGAGTATGGTAAAATAAAAAAACAGGATTCAGATTTTCAAGAAAATAAATAAAACTGCTCGTATAGGCAGGGTTTGAGAAAGAAGAGGTGGGAAAATGGAAAAACGGTTTGCGAAACAGCAAAAATTTTATCCGATTGGCATGGATGGCCAAGAACAGCTGGCGCAATCGACGGCTGCCATCATTGGCTGCGGGGCGCTCGGTTCCGCAGCCGCGGATACACTGGCGCGTGCAGGCGTCGGGAGGCTGCTGCTCGTTGACCGGGATTACGTGGAATTGTCCAATTTGCACCGGCAGCCACTCTACACAGAAGCGGACGCGCGTGACATGATTCCGAAAGTTGAGGCGGCGAAAAAACGGCTGTCATCTGTTAACAGCAGAGTACAGATAGAAACGTGGATGGACCACGCGGATGCTGCGCTGATCGAACAGCTGGCGCAAAAAAGCGACATTCTCATTGACGGAACAGATAATTTTGAAACGCGTCTTGTTATGAATGATGCCAGCGTGAAGCATAACACACCTTGGATATACGGGGCCTGTGTCGGCTCAACAAGCGTTGTCATGCCTTTTGTGCCGGGCGAAGGTCCGTGCTTTCGCTGCCTGCTTCCAGTTCTTCCATCTTCAAACGAAACATGTGACACAAGTGGTGTGATAGCGCCAGCTGTCTATATTACGTCCGCTTATCAATGTGCGGAAGCGATGAAATGGCTGACGGGAAATCATGAAGCGGTTCGAGGAGAGATGCTCCGAATTGATTCGTGGACAAATGAGCAGCATTCGTTTGGCATCCGTAAAATGAAGCGGCACGACTGTCCATCATGTGGCCTGGAGCGGATTTATCCGGCGCTGAATCAGTCAGAAGAAACAAAAGCCGCTTTGTTGTGCGGACGTGATACTGTCCAGCTAACGCCGGGTGCCGGTCGGACGCTGACGCTTGAAGACGGTGAAAAGATCGCTGAAAAGCTGCAATTAAAACAAAAGCGAACGCCTTATTTTCTGCAGATCACGACAGATGAAAGCCGGATTGTCCTTTTTGAAAATGGCCGTTTGTTTTTTCATGGCATTCAGGACGTCAATCAGGCACTGAAATTATATAACCAGCTGTTTAGCTGACAGGAGGAAAACGATGTCAGTTGATTTTTCAAGTAAAATCCGATTTTCAGCCGCAGTGCTGACGGTAAGTGATACACGGACAGCAGCCACAGATAAAAGTGGCGCACATATTCAGGCGCTTCTTCAAGAAAATGGCCATCACGCCGTTCAATATACAATCGTACCGGATGAAAAAGAAGCAGTCGGCCATGTGATTCAAAAGTGGCTGGCGGATGAAGAAGTCGATATTGTCATCGCAACCGGCGGTACAGGGATCGCCCCGCGTGATATTACAATTGAAACGGTAAAGCCGTTTTTGAAAAAAGAAATTCCTGGATTTGGTGAATTTTTCCGTTACTTAAGCTTAACAGAAGACATTGGCACGCGGGCCATGCTGTCAAGGGCTGTGGCCGGAACAGCAGGCGAAGGAAAATTGCTTTTTTCACTTCCCGGCTCACGAGGTGCGGTCGATCTCGCCATGCGGAAACTGATTTTACCGGAAGCAGCGCATCTGCTTCATGAAGCAAGAAAATGAAGAAGCGCTGGGCTGGTATGCTGATTATGATGCTTGCCGTTGGATCGGGTGTCCAGGCATTCAAAGGAGAAACAGACGAGTCGATTCTTATCGTTGGGGCTGCAGCAAGCTTTAACCCTGTACTTGATCAGCTTGAAGCGGCTTTTGAGGCGCAATATCCGCAGGTAGATGTCCGGTTTCATACAGGCGGGTCTGGCATGATTGCCCGGCAGGTAGAAGCGTATGCCCCAATTGACGTTATCATGCTCGCGTCCAAAAAAGAAGCCGATTCTCTTGAAGAGAAAGGGCTTATTCAAATGGAACGGGCGGACGGTTTTTTAACAAATCGGCTCGTTGTGATTGAACCCGATCGTTCTAAGGCGCATTGGCCGGCTGTACAAAAAGTCGTAATGGGAACACCGGGCGCCGTGCCGGTCGGGACATATGCGGAACAGGTGCTTGAAAGCATGAAATGGGACGGGATAAGGATTTACGCAAAAGATGCGTCGTCCGTGTTAATGTGGGTATCGTCCGGCGAGGCAGATGCAGGCATTGTTTATAAAACAGATGCGATGTCTTCAAATGATGTCCGAATCACGCATGTGTTTTCTTCTGCTGTTCATGATCCGATCGTTTACAATGCGGGTATCGTCACAGAATCGCTTCATCCAGAGGCGGACGTCTTTGAAGCGTTTTTATCATCAACGGAAGCGATGCGCATTTTTGAAAGGTACGGGTTTCAGTCAGGTGGTGAAGAAAAATGACGTTTATGGAACCGATCGTGTTATCTGTTTTTGTGGCGGCTGCCGCGTCTGTAATTGTATATGTTTCAGCAGTCTCATTCGCTTTTTTCTTTATACGCGAGGCGATTCCTCTCAAGTGGCTATGGGAAACGCTGTTTATGCTGCCGATCGTGCTGTCGCCTACGGTCATCGGTTTTTTGCTCGTCAAGCTGTTTGGACGGACCGGCGTAGTGGGTACTTTTTTATATGAATGGTTTCATATTTCACCGATGTTCACAATTACTGCGGCAGTGATGGCGGCTTCTGTTGTGGCTTTTCCGCTTATGTACCAGGCGGCGAAGGCCGGGTTTCAGGCAGTGCCGGAAAGCTATGTGGAAGTGACCAAGCAATATACGAACAACCCGATTGATGTGCTGCGGTATACATACATTCCATCTGCCCGCTACGGTCTTATTGCAGGGTATACTCTTAGCTTTGCGCGCGGTCTTGGTGAATTTGGCGCGACGTTTATGTTTGCTGGCAACATACCCGGGGTGACGGTGACGATGCCGACTGCCGTTTACACTGCATTTGAAAAAGGGGAAGACACAACCGCATGGATATATGTGACCATCAGCATCGTCATTTCTGCATTGTTTTTATATGTTGTCACATATGCGGAAAAACGAAAACACGCCGCTTAATCGCGAGCGCGTTCGTAATCTCCATTTTTACCGCCGGATTTTTTCTGTAAATAGGTTGGTCCGATGACCATTTCCTTGCCCGCCGCTTTACACATATCATAAATTGTTAATGCGGCGGCTGAAGCAGCAGTTAATGCTTCCATTTCCACGCCGGTCACGCCTTTTGTTTTTGCTTCTGCTTCGATTAAAATAATGTAGCGGCTTATCTTTTCGTTTAGATCCCATTCAAATGAAATATCGACCCCGGTCAGAGGAATCGGATGGCACATCGGGATAATAGCAGACGTTTGTTTGGCAGCCATAATGCCGGCAACTTGAGCGACAGCGAACACGTCTCCTTTTTTGTTTGTACCGCTTGAAATTTGGTCATAAATAGATTGGTTTACTTCAATAGAAGAATGGGCGACAGCCAGACGGACCGTTTCCGCTTTTTCAGAGACGTCCACCATTTTGGCGCGGCCTTGTTCATTAAAATGAGTGAATTCAGACATACAGGTCATCCTTTCGATTAACAGATAATTTTAGTATAGCATGGGAAAAGAAAGCGAGGAGAAGAGAATGGTTGAAAAACGACAGCCGATTCCCGTAAAAGAGGCAATCGAGAGAGTCATGAAACGGGTGACACATTTATCAAAAGAGATGGTGCCGCTTGAAGAGGCATACGGACGAATTCTAGCGGAGCCGGTTCGGGCGAGTCATCATGTTCCTCCGTTTGATCGCTCTCCTTATGACGGGTTTGCGGTACGCTCTGTTGATACAAAAGGGGCTTCGGGAGACTCACGTCTTTCCTTTCGCGTTATTGACCATATTGGTGCCGGATCAGTATCGACGTGTACAGTCGGCGCAAGAGAAGCAGTCCGGATTATGACTGGCGCACCGCTGCCGGACGGAGCCGATGCGATTGTTATGCTGGAACAGACAGTGATAACTGGAGATAGATTTACGATCCGCAAGCCCTTTGAACCACTTGAAAATGTTTCATTAAAAGGAGAAGACGCACAGGAAGGCGAGATAATTGTTGAAGCCGGCACATTTATTCACCCTGGCGTCATTGCCGTACTGGCCACATTTGGGTATGGGCAAGTGAACGCAGCCAAAAAACCGGTCGTTGGGCTGCTGGCGACAGGAACTGAGCTTGTTGATGTCAGCGAGCCGCTTGAACCCGGCAAAATACGTAATTCAAACGGCCCGATGATTGCGGCGCAGCTGGCACGGATGGGGATTGGCTGCCGGCTGCTTGGTTCTCTGCCGGACGATGAAGATGCATGCTTTGAGCTTGTGAAAAAAGCAGTGGATGAATGTGATGCCGTCATTACAACCGGCGGCGTGTCAGTCGGTGATTTTGATTTTCTGCCGGCTGTGTATGCGCGCCTTGACGCGGACGTTTTGTTTAATAAAGTACAGATGCGCCCGGGCAGTGTCACAACGGTTGCGTATGCGCGTAATACATTTCTCTTCGGGTTGTCGGGGAACCCATCGGCCTGCTTTGTCGGCTTTGAATTGTTTGCACGGCCTGCTTTTTTAGCGATGATGGGTAATGAAAAGCCATTTTTGCCTTATGAAAAAGCAGTGCTTGATGTGGATTTTCCAAAGCCAAATCCGTTTAACCGGTTTATCCGTGCGGTATATAAATCAACACCCTCCGGTTCGCTTGTCCGCCCGGCCGGCTTTAACAAATCAAATTCTGTCACATCGATTGCGAGAGGAAATGCCTTTATTGTATTGCCGGGCGGCACGCGCGGGTTTCAAAAAGGCGATGAAGTCGATATCTTGATCATAGGATCAGAGGAAGGAGTGTCATCATGGGAACTGAATTAAAACCTTTTCACGTTACGGACCAGCCGCTTGAACCGGTTTTGTATATGGAGTATGTCACTCATCCGGAAGCAGGTGCGGTCACGCTGTTTGCCGGCACGGTCCGCGAATGGACGAACGGAAAGCGAACGATGTATTTAAAGTATGAAGCGTACGTGCCGATGGCTGAAAAAAAGCTCGCCCAAATCGGGGACGAGATAACCGAAAAATGGCCGGGCTCACGCGTGGCGATTGTTCATCGGATCGGGGAGCTGGCGATTTCAGATATCGCTGTTGTCATTGCGGTTTCATCGCCGCACCGGAAAGCCGCATATGAGGCAAATGAGTATGCGATAGAGCAAATAAAAAAAGTCGTGCCGATCTGGAAAAAAGAAATGTGGGAAGACGGAGAAGAGTGGATTGGGGACCAATCGTATAAACCAGGGAGTGAACAAGCATGATTCATCTTCATTATTTTGCCGGCTTAAAAGATGCAGCGGGAAAAGCGGAAGAAAGTCTGCCATGGGAAGACGGTACGGCAGCAGATGTGCTACAATGGGCAAAAACATCGTATCCGGCGTTTGATTTTTCAGCCGTACAGATTGCGGTGAACGAAGAATATGTACCGAGGACAGAGCCTGTAAAACCGGGCGATCACGTTGCATTTATTCCGCCGGTAAGCGGAGGATAACCAAAATTATTTGAAAAGGACTGAGCGCTTTGAACATAACCGATACTCTTCAGCGTCCATTGCGTGATTTGCGTATTTCGGTAACGGACCGGTGCAATTTTCGCTGTACGTACTGCATGCCGAAAGAAATCTTCGGTGATGATTACGCGTTTATGCCAAAAAATGAGCTGCTTTCATTTGAAGAAATGACTCGGCTGGCAAAGCTGTTTGTGGGGTTCGGCGTGAAAAAAGTGCGTTTAACCGGCGGGGAACCGCTGCTCCGCCGTGATCTGCCGGACTTGATCGGCATGCTGACGGCGATTGACGGGTTAGAAGATATTGGCCTGACAACAAATGCCCTTTTACTAAAGCAACACGGGCAGGCATTATATGAAGCGGGACTGCGCCGGCTGAATGTGAGCCTGGATTCATTATCAAACGAAACGTTTGGCAAAATGAATGGCCGCGGCATCGGACCGGAGCGGATTCTTGAAAACATTGAGTATGCGAAGTCACTCGGATTTGAAGTAAAAGTGAACATGGTCGTGCAAAAAGGCGTCAATGATCACGATGTAGTCCCGATGGCCGCTTACTTTAAAGAACGAGGCGTCACACTCAGATTCATTGAATTTATGGATGTCGGCACCGACAACGGCTGGAGCTTTAAACAAGTCGTAACGAAAAAAGAAATTTTAGCGCGTCTTCAGGAAACGGAACAGCTCGAGCCGGTCGATGCTGATTATTTCGGAGAAGTAGCCGGACGTTACCGTTATAAAGATGCAGATGCGGAGATTGGCTTTATCACATCTGTTTCCGAATCGTTTTGCTCATCCTGCACACGGGCACGGCTTTCATCAGAAGGGAAGTTTTACACGTGCCTGTTTGCAACGGACGGGTTTGATTTGAGAAGCTTAATCCGATCCGGCGCTTCAGACACTCAGCTGGCTGAAGCCATTCGGAACGTTTGGGAAAAACGAGGCGACCGCTATTCAGATGAACGGACGGAACAAACCGCAAAAAAACGAAAAAAAATCAACATGTCATATATTGGCGGCTGATCGTTGCCTGCCTCTTGCTGTGTCAGCGCAGAAGGGGCAGGCTTTTTTATTTTTTACTCAAGCTTTATCGGCTGACATTTCTTGGTTTATCCATTATACTTTCTTTTGTGAATGCGTTTTCTTTCAGGGGGGACAATAAAATGAACTATCGTGAATTAGGCAATACAGGCATAAACATAAGTGAAGTCAGCTTCGGCACGTGGGCGATTGGCGGCTCATGGGGGAAAACGACAGATGAAGCATCATTAAAAGCGCTGCATTTTGCGATGGAGCAAGGTGTGAATTTTTTTGATACAGCCGATGTGTACGGCGACGGCCACAGTGAACGGCTGCTGGCGAAAGCAACAAAAGGCAGGGAAGACGAGATACACATTGCCACAAAATTTTGCCGGCAGGGCGATATTTTCGCGCCCGAAACGTATTCATATGAACAAGTGAGTGCATATTGCGAAGCAAGCTTAAAGCGATTGGAACGCGAACAGATAGATTTGTATCAAATTCACTGCCCGGCGACGCAAATTTTAAAAGAGGGCGACGTGTTTCACGTGCTCGACCGACTGCAAAATGAAGGAAAGGTTCGTCATTATGGCGTCAGTGTCGAAAGTGTGGAAGAAGGACTTATTTGCCTGGAGCATAACAATGTAAAAAGCCTGCAAGTGATCTTTAATCTTTTCCGTCAAAAGCCGGCAGAAGAGCTATTCCGAAAAGCAAAAGAGCAGGGCGTCGGCATCATCGTCCGTCTGCCGCTCGCGAGCGGCCTGTTGACCGGCAAATTCAAGCAAAGCGATACGTTTGAAGAAGACGACCACCGGAATTTCAATAATGATGGCAATGCATTTAACGTCGGAGAAACTTTTGCCGGCCTTGGCTTTAAAAAAGGGGTGGAACTCTCAGATGAGCTGAAATGGATCGCTGAGGAACGGGGATCGATGGCGGAAGCATCTCTTCGGTGGATTTTGGATCATCCGGAAGTGACGTGTATCATCCCTGGATTTAAAAACGCAAAACAAGTCGAGCAAAATTTGCAGGCGCTTCGTACCCCTTCTTTTACACAAGAAGAGCAGAAGCGGATTAAAGAGTTTTATGAGAAAGAAGTAAAACAGCATATTCGCGGCGTCTATTAAATGGTGCCTGTCCCCCGCTGCTGGAGGGACAGGCCCTTTTTTTGATATGATGCGTAGATAAATATAAAGATGGGAGCGATTGGATGTACGAGGATTATTTAGCTTTTGCGATTGAGCTTGGGAAAGGAGCAGGCGCTTTTTTGCTGCCGAATGCGGGGAAAGCTGGCGGCCAGACGATGAAAGCGGCGAAGGACTTTGTGACAGAGATGGACGTGGAGGTGGAAGCACTCATTATTGAACGTATTCAGGCGAAATACCCGGAGCATGGTATTTTCAGTGAAGAAGCGGGAACGATTGAAGCCGACAGTAATTATAAATGGGTGATTGATCCGATCGACGGTACAATTAATTACAGCATTGGTGTGCCGCAATACGGTGTGTCGATTGCACTTACTTATAAAGGGGATCCGATTGTTGGCGTCATCGATTTGCCAGGATTAAATGAAACATATTGGGCGTCAAAAGGCGGCGGCGCATTTAAGGACGGCACGCCGATTCACGTGCGGGATGTTCCTTTATCAGAGTCGTTTATTTCTCACAGTGATTTCGCGAAAGATGGTAATAAGGAAGCGAATGTCCAGCGTTTGGAGCTGTTGGCGAAAATAGTCAACGATGTATATCGTGTCCGAATCATTGGCACGGCGGCTGTCACTCTGGCGTATATCGCGGCTGGAAAATGGGACGCGGCGCTTTACATGAACCCGGCATTTTACGACATTGCGGCAGGGCAGCTGCTCGTCACGGAAGCAGGCGGCGTGATGGAGACAGCCGGACCGTATATGATGTTTGGACAAAAGCAGGCGGCAAGTGGGCTTGCTGCATTGCTGGAGGAGACAAAATGAAGCTGATTGCGATTGATGTGGATGGGACGCTTCTGAACGACCGAAACGAAATTCCGCTTGAAAACATTCAGGTAATCCGTGAGGCTCAATCGACCGGAATTGAAGTCGTTATTGCGACCGGCCGCGCTTATTTTGATGCAGCCCAGCTGATGAAAGATGCAGGGTTGACGACATGGATAATCGGTGCAAATGGAGCAACGATTTACGATCCGAATGGTACATGTGTATAGGCGATCTCCGTCAGCGAAGAAGACACTGATGAAATTCTCGCTTATTTCACAGAGCAGGGATTCTATTATGAAGTCTTTTCTGAACATAAGCGGATCAATTCGATATTTCAAAAGAAGAGATTATGGCGATCGGTGACAATTCCAACGACATTTCCATGTTTCAAATTGCAGGCACGAGTGTTGCGATGGGCAATGTGCCTGATGGAGTAAAAGAAAAAGCGATGATAACGACACTGAAAAATACAGAACACGGTGTGGCACGCATTATTCAGAAAAAGATAAACCCTGCTATTTAAACAGCAGGGTTTTGTTGAGCTTGTGTAAATTTTCCTTAAGCAAGCGTTATCTTCTAAAAAAAGTCTTTGTTTTTCAGTATCTTCAGATTATAATGAGTCGCATATTTTAAATTTATAGATAAGCGGGTGGATGAATGATGGAGCCGAAAAAATGCAGTGAATCCCGGGTTGTCCGCACGAGCCGGGTCTTTCCGAATGATGTCAACAATCATAATACATTATTTGGCGGACGGCTTATGAGCGATGTTGATCAGGTGGCGTCTATTTCTGCCGCGCGCCACAGCCGGAAAGAATGCGTGACGGCTTCGACAGATTCAGTTGACTTTTTACACCCGATCCGTCCAAGCGATTCCGTTTGTTTCGAATCTTTTGTCACGTGGACAGGCAGTTCCTCGATGGAAGTGTTTGTGAAAATTGTGTCTGAAGATTTAAAAACCGGTGATCGGAAAATTGCCGCGACTGCTTTTTTAACGTTTGTCGCGCTCGATGACGACCGCCGTCCAGCACCTGTACCGGAAGTCATTCCAGTCAGTAACGAAGAAAAAAAACTGCATGAAACGGCACCACTGCGGGCAAAAAAGCGGAAAGAACATAAAAAGCATAGTAAAGAATTAGCTGCTTTTTTAACAACAGGCAAATCCGAGTCATAAGACGTCTTATTTGCTTCCGAACGCCATTTTTGAAACAATGAGCAGGAAATGATTTGGAAAGAGGTGCTCACAAGATGAAAGTGTTAGTAGTTGGAGCAAACGGACAAATCGGACAAAAGCTGATTGAACTTTTACAGGGTAGCGATAAACATGAAGTGCGTGCGATGGTACGTAAAGAAGAGCAAGCGGAAGCGTTTAAAGAAAAAGGCATTGAAGCGGTGATCGCGGATCTTGAAGGCGGCGTTGATGAGCTGACAGATGCGGCTCAAGGCTGTGATGCGATTGTCTTCACGGCTGGTTCCGGCGGTCACACCGGTCCGGATAAAACGCTCCTGATCGACCTAGATGGAGCGGTGAAAACAGTGGAAGCGGCGGAAAAAGTGGGCGTAAAACGATTTATTATGGTCAGTGCGCTACAAGCGAACAACCGCGAAAACTGGAACGACCAAATGCGTCCATACTATGCGGCGAAGCATTATGCGGACCGAGCTGTTGAACAAAGCTCATTAACATATACCATTATTCGCCCAGGCGGCTTATTAAATGAACTGGGTACGGGAAAAGTAGAAGCGGGTGAGCAACTTGAACGGGGATCGATTCCCCGCGCGGATGTCGCAGCGGTGATTTTTCACGCTCTTGATGCGGCGCATACGTTCAACCGCTCGTTTGATTTAGTTTCCGGAGAACAAACCATTAGCAAAGCGTTGAAAAATATTTAATGTAAACAGCCTTTCCAGCGATGGAAAGGCTGTTTAGTGTTTTCAAAGTATCTATTTCGAGGGATGTCTAGCTCCAGACGCCATCAGCTCGAGGGTTCACAGGATGTGAGTCACAAAGGTGTTGCAGCAGGACGCTGCGTTTTTAAACCTTTGCTCTAAGCCCAGCCCAGCCCAGCCCTTCTGGAGGCACAAAACGCCTCCGACAGTGCTCGTCTTATGCTTGTCGCTGATAAACGGACGTCTTGCGCTTTTCATATTAATGGATGCTCATTAAATCAACTCGTTCAATAAATTCGACAAATGCTTTTACGATATTAAGCTGCAGCGATTCTTCATGAAAAAACATCCAGCTTTTTCGAATAATCCGTTCGCCGGCTGCATTCTTCAATTCAATTTTATGAAGGTCCTCTAAATCATCTAAAATCATGCTCGGCAGGATCGCATAGCCGAGACCATTCGCAACCATGTTTTTGCATGTTCCAGCTTTATCGACGTCGATGCTGATTAACGGCGGCTTTGCATAATTTTCTGCCCACCAGTGATCTACAACCATCTTTAAGTTTTGATCGGTTCGGTAATCAATCCGCGGCATGTCAGGCAAATGAGCTAAGTCAATTTCTTCTTTTGACGCGATGCAGATCGTTTCCTCAAAGAGAAGCCGTTTCTGATCTTTCCAGCCATAATCCCCTTTGACAAACCCGACGTGCACGTCTTGATTGTAAATTAAATGCGTAATATGGCTGCTCCATTCAGTCGTCACTTTAAACTCGACGTTCGGGTATTCCTCTTTAAAAAGTTTTAAAATGCCAGGCAGCTTATAATCGGTAAAAAAAGTTGAGACGCCGAGACGCAGTGTGCCGGACATTGTTTTTTCCATATTGAGCACATTTTCTTTGATTCGCTGCATGCGATGGATCATATCTTCGGCGCATTTGGCTAAATACTCTCCTTGGGGCGTAAATTGAATGCCGCGTCTGCCGCGTGTGACAATCTGAACCCCGAATTCTTTCTCCATCTGCTTCAGCCGGTTTGTTAAAGCTGGCTGTGAAAGGTACAGTACCTGTGCTGCGTGTGTGATGTTTTTATGATTATAAAGCGTTTGTAAAATAAGCCAGTCTCTTTCATCCATTTTAAATTACTCCTCTTTTAGACATAAAAAAAAATTATCATTAAGCATATAAAATCCATATTTTATTTATTTCTTATTGTATATTATAGTAAATTGTACAGGAAACAGAAAGAAGGAATAGAAATGAAAGAAACAAAGTGGCTGTATATTGCGATAAGTGCAATCGGCGGCTTCCTGCTGTCATTGACGGGCTTATCCATCGGGTGGATGCTCGGGACACTGCTGGCCGCTATGCTCCTTTCCTTCATAAAGCCGGATTTTTTAGGGGAGAAAGGAATTCCGAAATATTGGCTATACATCGGACAATGTATTTTAGGCATTGAACTCGGTCAAAAAATAAATTTATCTGTACTCAATGTTTTTCAAAAAGATTGGGCGGTTATTTTAATTATGCTGCTTCTATCGATTGCTTTTTCACTTTTATCGGGTGTGATTTTATGGAAGTTCAGTAAAACGGATATGCTGACTAGCTTTTTTAGCACAGCGCCAGGCGGTTTATCCGCCATGCCGGGAATTGCCGAGGAGGTCGGCGCCAATACGGCGGTCGTCAGCATTTTACAGACGATGCGTGTCTTCCTCGTGATTTTCATCATTCCAATTGTCGTCTCCGCTCTTGTTTTTCATCCGTCTGCGGAACCAGTCATACAAGCGGCTGCACCAGCATTTGGATGGAGTGGGCTTCTATGGACAGCAGTTCTTTCTATTACGGCATGCGCAGGTTATCACATCGGGAAAAAATTAAAGTTCCCGGCACCATGGCTGCTTGGAAGTATGCTGTTCACAGCTGTTATTCAATCGGGCACTTCGACTGCTGTTGGACACGATGTAATAGCTTATTGGCCGCATGAAGTGATGATTCTTTCACAAATCGTCATTGCTGCATCGATCGGCTCTCGTTTCCGTAAAGAAATGTTTGTTGGGTTAAAACAAACGATCGCGATCTCATTTGTCAGTACTGTCTTATTTATTGGGGCGATGTTTGGCTGTGCATACATTGTTTCCAAAGCAACTGGGCTTGCTTTTATGACGGCTGCGCTTGCCTTTGCACCAGGAGGCGTGGCGGAAATGGCGACAACGGCTGTCGTACTCAACGCAGACGCAACATTTGTTGTGGCTGTTCAAGTACTGCGGATTATCGCTGTTATTTTATTGCTTCCGCCAGTTTTCAGAATGCTGCACGCGTCGGAATCAAGAAAAGAGGTTCATTCTCATGCATCTGTTTAACTTTATACATGCCCCAAACCGTGCTTCCCTTTACAATGAAAGAAAAGGGGGAGCGAGGATGGGGTTTTTTAACGGAACAAAAGAAATCGATGTTAAGCAGAAGATGCTTTCTTATATAAAAGATCTGGAACAAACAAAGCAGCAGGAAATAGATGCTATGGCACGTTTGGTGAAAGGTCTTAAGAAGAAGCGGTCATTTTATGCGTTGGTTCAGATCGTTCTGTAGGGGATTCACTTGGTCCGCTTGTTTGGAACAATGCTGGAGGAAATCGGTGTTCCATACAGTGTATATGGACACTCGAAGAACCGGTCCACGCCTTTAACCTGGAAGTGACGATGAAGAAAATTAACCGGCAGTTTCAAAAGCCGTTTATTTTAAGTATTGATGCAGGACTTGGGGATAAGGGGGATGTCGGCACTGTTTTTTTAAAGAAGGACCGCTTGTTCCTGGAAAGGCACTTCAAAAAGTACTTCCGCCTGTTGGTGATTATCATATAACGGGTGTCGTAAATTATCTTGATCCACTTCCGGCGACTCAGTTTTTAAATGATACCCGTCTTTATACGGTAAGAGGAGAGATTGAACATGTGGATCCTCACCGTTTATTCGAAGAACGAGATGAAAATGTTTGAATTCGATACAGAAATTGAAGCAAAAGAAGCCTTCAGCAAGGTGAAAGGAAATAAATATTTGTCTCAAATCATCTATTATAATGATCCTTCTTTTCAATAAAGTCTCCCCAAAGTCAAATTAGGCTGTGGGGAGACTTTATTATAAAAAAGTAATTGACAACAAATTTGAAAAGATGATATATTGTTTAGCGTCGCTCGAGAACAATTAAGAAGAGTGATGCGCTAATCAACAAGTTATAATCACCGGAAAATTCTCAGGGATATTTTTAGAAAAGATGATTGACTTGTTATTATGAAAGATGGTATGATTAACGCCTGTCATTCAGAAGTTATGTTTGAATCTGAAACAGAGAAGATAAAGTGCTTTTCCGAAATGATTATTTCGAAAGAAGTATTGACATTCAAATCGAGTTAATGGTATGATGTTATAGCTGTCGAAGAGACGGCAGAACGAATTGAACATTGAACATTGAAAACTGAACAAAATCAATAAAAACGTCAACGTTTTAAGCAAGAAACTTCCATGTGAGATGCTTATCATCTTACATAGAAACAAT
>NZ_LAJA01000018.1 GCF_000970675.1 Domibacillus tundrae
CCAATCCTTCGATTTTCAATATTATTAAGTATTATTTTATCAAATTTGGAATAAAAAACAAAAGCTTTTGCTTCGTAAACCGAAATTCACCCCGCCACTTATCATTGGTCTTCGCCCATCACATGATTGAAGTGGGGGTACTCTTTCGGTAAAATCTGATAGAAACAGATTGAGAGTAGAACGATGTTTTGCCCGGCCATTCAAGTTTGAACGGTGACGAGCAAAAGGAGATAAAAATAATTTTTCTACTGCAGGAGGTGGTAACATGAACAGGAAGAAAAAAAGGAGAACTGGTTACCGAAAAAAACAAGGAGCATTACTCGATCCACTTCCACATAATGAAGCAGATGTGATTTTATTTATGGATATTGAAGGAAAAGTGATCCAGGCGAATCGAGGATTTACTGACCTGTTCGGCTGGAAAGAAGCCGAATTGATGGGACGGTTTCTGGATGATTTGGATTTTATTCCGGAATCGCTGCAGGAGGAATTTGTTCTGGATGTCGAGCAGCTGCTCAGCGGAAAAATGATTCCGCTGAAGCAGACGAAACGCAGCCGGAAAGATGGTCAGCTGATCGACGTATCTGTTGCGTTTACGCCTGTCCGGAACGAACGTCAGGAAATAATGGCGTTTGTGTCTATATTCCGGGAAGCGCCGGAGCATCTCCAGACGAAAAAGCGGCTGAAAGAAAGTGAGCAGCGGTATAAGTCGCTGTTTGATTACAATCCGCACGCCGTGTATACATTTGATCTGGAAGGGAAGTTTACAAGCGGCAATAAAGCGTTCGAGCAGTTAACCGGGTATCCTGTACAACATATGCTTCAAACGTCTTTTGTTTTTTCAGTCGTCCCTGAGGACCGGGAGCGGGTGACGGTGCATTTCAATAAAGCCTTAAAAGGAAAGACACAGGAATACGAAGCCGACATTATCGATCGATCGGGACAGCGGAAAAATTTACATATCGTCAATTCACCGATTGTGGTGGACGATGAAATTGTCGGCATTTACGGGATTGCCACCAATATTACGGATCGAAAAAAAGATGAAGAAAAACTGGAAAGGCTGGCGTTTTATGACCAAACGACGGGAGCGGCTAACCGCCACCTTTTCAGCAGGGATATAAAGACTGTTTTAGGGGAAGCAAAAGAGAATCAATCGGGCTTTGCCCTGCTTCACTTGAATGGGGACCGGTTTAAATATGTAAATGAAGCGCTCGGCATGGAAGCGGGAGATGTGGTGCTGAAAAGCATGACTGCGCGGATCCGTTCGTGTCTTCCGGTGCATGGAACGTTATACCGCCTCGATGGAAATGATTTTTATATAATTCTTCATCCTTTGCCCGTAATTGAAGAAGCCGGAGAGGTCGCTGAAAAGATCGTGGAAGCGTTTCGGCGGCCGTGGAAAGTAAACAGCCATGAATTGATAGTAACTGCAAGCATCGGCATTGCGCTTTATCCACAAAATGGCGAAGTGGAAGAGCTGCTTGTGAAAAGGAGCGGCCAGGCGCTTGATCATGTGAAGAGCGAAGGCAAAAACATGTATCAATTTTTCGATGAGTCGATCGGCAGCTGCTCCGATACGATTTTAGAATTCGAAATGGATTTGCAGCACGCGATCGAGCGGAATGAATTTCAATTGTTTTATCAGCCTAAAATCGATTTGCATACGGAGCGTGTCATCGGTGCAGAAGCCTTGATTCGGTGGAATCATCCTGAAAAAGGAATGATCAGTCCGGATCAGTTTATTCCGCTCGCTGAACAAAACGGGCAAATATATGAAATAACGAAGTGGGTGTTAAAAGAAGCATGCCGGCAGAGCCGGGAGTGGACGGAGCAAAATCTGCCAAGCCACGTTTCGGTCAATATTTCATCTCACCATTTATACCGGAAAGACCTTGTCAGCACGATTTTACAGACGATTGCGGAATCCGGCATTCAGACGAATCAGTTAGAAGTGGAAATTACGGAAAACGGGCTTGTGCAAAATGTGGACGTCGCAATTGAAACGATATCGATCTTGAAAAAAATGGGCGTCCGCGTCTCGATTGATGATTTTGGCACTGGTTTTTCATCCTTGTCCCATTTAAAAGTGCTGCCGGTGGACATTTTGAAAATTGACCGTTCTTTTATCCGAGAGCTGCCGACGAGCGGGAAAGACCAAATGATCGTGCGGTCTATTATCCAGCTGGCTAATGCAGTTGGGCTCTCGGTGGTGGCGGAAGGCGTGGAAGAAAAAGAGCATTTGCTGATCTTAAAAGAGCTGGGCTGCCAGATTGCTCAAGGATTCTTTATCAGCAAGCCGGTTCCGAATGAGGAATATGTAAAATGGCTCAGCCAATCACCATTTACCTTCTAAAAATCAACAGAATCAAACAAATAAAGGAGGTTGTCGCATGCCTGATAAAGAGTTGTCGCTTGAAGAGCGAATCAGTCGTCTCGAGTCTGAGCTAAGCGAGACCCAGCTGGAACTGAAATGGATAAAACAATCGATTCAGCTGCCCAGTAAGCCGAAAGCAGAAGAAAAACCTGCAGCGGCCTCTCCGCCTGCTTTGCAGCCGGCTGGTGAAAAACCAGCAATAAGTAAGCCGGCCGCCGGGAAGAAAGTGCCAGACATTCGCTGGGATGAAGCCCTTCAGCGGATCTGGCTCCCGCGCGTCTTTTTATTTGTGCTGATTATTGGGTTTATCTGGGGGTTTGTCGCGGCCGTAGAAGAAGGCTGGATTACAGAGCCGATGCGGATTGCGATTGGCTTTCTTACCAGCGGCATCTTGTGGGCGCTCGGAAACCGCCAGAGCAAGGCAGGGAGAAAGCCCCTTGGCGTAACCCTGACCGCTGGAAGCTTAGTTTTGCTGACACTGACCACATTCGCCATGAATACTTTGTACGGCTATATCGGATTCTGGGTGGCTTTTATTTTCTTCACCGCCTGGATTGCGCTCGGTCTTTGGGCATCTCATCATTATCAGTCTGAAGCGCTTGGTCTCTTAATCGCAATAGGCGGGTACTTGGTTCCGTTTATGCTGGACGGTGCCAGTCATCCAAACCATTTGCTCTTTTATTTATATGAACTTGGCTTATATCTAGCCTTTTGGGTTTATGCGCGCCGCCAGTCTTTTACCTACTTGTATTACACGTCTTATTTTCTGCTTCATGCCGTTTTATTTATGTACAGTGTTATTGCCGGGCCGTTCTACACGTCTGTGATGCTGATTCTTGTTGCCTTAAATCTTGCGCACCTTGTGCTGGCCCTTGTTGAACAGGACGGTCTTCTTCACTATTCCTCTTTTGTCGCGTTGCATGTTGTCCTTTTGTTTTATAGTTCAGAACAATGGATACATATGGAACTTACGGCCATTATGGCTCTTGTACAGCACCTTGTGCTGGTAGGCCTTTACTTTTTCTTGCCAAAACGGGAAGACAGCGAAGTATACGGCGGATTGCTGGCGAGTTTGTTTCTGTTTGCCTCCTGGATTGGGAGCACGTGGGCAGATTACCAGATTATTTGGATGCTTGCCGTGCTTACGGCGTTTCATGCAGGCCTGCTTCTGTATTACTGGAACAAGAAGGAAGAAAACCGGGCTCATGCCGCGGTTTTAACGACTGTTTCTCTTGGCCTCTATCTTTACCATGCTTTCGATTCAAGCCTTCTTCCGCTTCTTTACATTCTGGAAGGTGCCGCCGGCATGTTTATTGGTGCGTGGATCGGCCGGAAATTTCAGTGGGGACTTGCGGCATTTGTGTTTATAGCAGGATGGCTTGGTGTTCTTGTTCAATATCCGGATTTCTTTTTCTCTGCTGTCACGGCCGGGTATCTTTCGCTCTTAGTCACGCTCGGTGCCATGGTATACTGGCGAAAACACGTATTCTTTTCGGAGTGGCCATTCTACTCCAAAGCGTCTGTTCTCGCTTTCTGTGCATCTATTTTGTATATCCTGACCATTTACACAGAATTTGCGTTTCAACATACATCTCACCAAGCCATATCGATTGCCATTTCCTCTTCCTGGCTGCTTTATGCGATTGCACTCACTGCAGTCGGCCGGTTTTATAGGTATCCCCGCCTCCAAACTGCTGGTACTGTTATGCTGTTTGTGGTGCTCTTAAAAGTAGCTTTTTTCGATATCACCATTTCTTCTATTGCATTAAAAGCAGTACTGTTTGTCGTTCTTGGCAGCATCGGCCTCTTGGTATCGCGACTTTTATACCAGTCTGATAAAGAAAAGTAAGGGTTGCTGCTCCTAAACGAAAAACAAAAAGGCGTGGCGTTTACAAAATAGATGCGTAAGCAATGACTTTATAGGGAAAGGCAGCCGTGACACTTACAGACTATCTTTTTCTGCCATTTTCCTTTAAGAACGCTCTTGAAGATAAACCTGTTTTTAGTTGTCGATTGAAAAAGCGGCCCGTTGTAGTAAACTTATGTTGTCAGAAAAATCAAAGAATGGATGTGTAAGAGATGACAGAAGCAGGGTTTTTTGGCCAGTTTGGCGGGAGTTTTGTTCCTCCTGAGCTAAAGGAAGCATTGGATTATTTGGGTGAGCAGTTTGAAAAGTACAAAGATGAGCCGGAATTTAACGAGGAGTTTCGTTATTATTTAAAAGAATACATTGGCCGGGAAAATCCACTTACATACGCCGAACGGCTGACAGAAAGATTAGGCGGGGCCAAGATTTACTTGAAACGGGAAGACTTGAATCATACAGGATCGCACAAAATTAATAATGCGCTCGGGCAGATTTTGCTGGCAAAGCGGATGAATGCGCACCGGATCATTGCGGAAACAGGTGCGGGCCAGCACGGGGTGGCGACGGCAACAGCGTGTGCGATGTTCGGGATGGAGTGCATCATTTACATGGGAGCGGAAGATATGCGCCGCCAACAGTTAAATGTGTTCCGGATGGAGCTATTGGGCGCGAAGGTAGTCGGTGTAGAGGACGGACAGGGCCGTCTGAAGGATGCAGTAGATGCGGCACTCAATGATTATGTCGCGAATTATAAAAATACGTTTTATTTACTTGGTTCGGCTGTCGGCCCGCATCCATATCCGACGATGGTGAAGCACTTTCACTCGATCATCAGCGAAGAATCGAAGCGGCAGATTTTAGAGAAGGAAGGGCGCCTGCCGGATGCGGTGATGGCATGTGTCGGCGGCGGGAGTAATGCGATCGGGTCGTTTGCCCATTATATTGATGAACCGTCCGTGCGGCTGATCGGCGCTGAGCCGTCTGAAGCGGCATCGCTCACAAAAGGCGTGCCTGCTGTGCTTCACGGCTTTAAATGTTACGTATTGCTCGACGCGCAAGGAAATCCGCAGCCGACGTATTCCATTGCGGCGGGTCTTGATTATCCAGGGATCGGGCCTGAGCATAGCTACTTGAAAGAAAGCGGCCGTGCCGAGTATTACACCATCACAAATGAGGAAGTGCTCCAAGCGTTTAAGGAGCTGTCCCGTATTGAAGGCATTATTCCGGCCCTAGAAAGTGCGCACGCGGTGGCGCTCGTGATGAAGATGGCGCCGGACATGGAAAAAGACCAGGTCGTCATTGTCAATTTGTCCGGGCGCGGCGATAAAGACGTGCAACAGGTGTTTGAGATGGAGCAGCCCTGATTTTTTGTGTGCAGAAGGAAAATAGTGAATCTGATTGCACAGCTACAGCATAAAAAAGCAAAGGTAACAGAATGTGCAGGCTGGGGCGTATATTTACGGGAACGCTAGGAAGAGGCATTTTGCTGCCCATTTATCATTAAAGGTGAAGGTGTGCCCGGCTTGCGCTTCGGAAAGTGACTAAATCTGTAACGAATAGGGAAGGAAGAAGCAGCCAGCTAATTCAGCAGGCTGCTTTGTACTTTCATCTTATCAAGAGCTGATATGGGTTGTTTGGTCAAAAAATTCATCAGGCGGCACCGGTCTTCCGAGTAAATACCCTTGAGCGGCATCACATTGGTATTCTTTTAAAATGGCGAGCTGTTCCTCCGTTTCAACGCCTTCTGCGACAACGTGGAGACCGAGGTGATGAGCCATTAAAATGATCGTGGTGGCAATTTTTTCGGAACTTTCATTCACTGCAATGTCACGAACAAATGACTGGTCTATTTTTAATGTATCAAGCGGCAGTTTTTGCAAATAGCTGAGCGAGCTGTAGCCGGTGCCGAAGTCGTCGATCGAGATAAACACGCCAATGTCTTTTAATCGCCGCAAAACAGCTGCGGCATTGTCGGTATCCATTGTCATGCTTTCGGTTATTTCACATGTTAGTTGAGAAGGCTCAACGCCCGTTTCTTTTAAAATCGTCTCAATCGTTCCGGCGAGGTTTGGCTGATAAAGCTGGGAAATGGATAAATTGACTGACATAAATGTAAGGATCAGCCCTTGCTCCTGCCACGTTTTAAATTGCTGGCAGGCCGTCTGAATCACCCATTCACCGATCGGGATAATAAGATCTGTTTCTTCTGCAAGAGGAATAAATTCGATGGGGGATACGAAACCGAAGAGACGGCTGTTCCAGCGAATCAGCGCTTCTGCCCCCTGAACCTGTCCCGTGCATAAATGTTGAATCGGCTGATAGACAAGTGTTAATTCGTTTCGTGCAATGGCTGACCGGAGCTCGCTTTCCATTTTCAGCTTTTTCAGTGACTGGCGGTCCAGCAAATTCGTGTAAAACTGAAAGGTATTCCGTCCATGCTTTTTCGCCTCGTACATGGCAATGTCTGCTTTTCGAAACAGTTCTTGTTCTTGCAGGCCGTCCTGCGGGTATAAGCTGATGCCAATGCTTGCGGTCATAAACAAGTCATTTTCATGCAATGAAAAAGGCTCACGGAAAGTGGCGAGGATGGATTCTGCTATTTCAGCAGCCGCTTTGCTGCTCGTCTGTCCAACCCAAATCGTAAATTCATCGCCGCCTTCACGGGAAAAAAGCGTATGTTCGCCGAGACACGATTGAATCCGGTCGACGATCATCGTGAGCAGTTCATCTCCCGTCTTATGGCCGAAGGAATCATTTACAAATTTAAAGCGGTCCAAATCAAGAAAGAAAAGAGCGTGTGTGTGATCCGGGTAAAGAGCGATCGCGTTTTCGAGCGTCTGGCGGAAATGCCGGCGGTTTGGCAGGCCGGTTAAATGGTCGTGATACGCCAGCTTTTGAATTTGTTCTTTTGCTTTATAATGCTGAATGGCGATGCTCGTTAAATCCGTTGCTTCCTGAATTATCTGTTTGTCAGCTTTTGTCGGTGCCGCAATGCGATCGTAATACATCGCGAACGTTCCGATGACTTGCTGATCATCGTCAAAAACCGGGGTGGACCAGCATGCTTTCAAATCGTACTTTAATGCGATGTCTTTATGTTGCACGCAGCGCGGGTCATTTTCGATGTCCGTCACGATCACCGGTTTTTTCAAAAAAGCTGCGGTTCCGCACGAGCCCTGATTCTCTCCGATGGCTAAACCGTTTATAAATGAAATATACTCGTCAGGCAAATGGGGAGCAGCACCGTGAAAAAGATGTTTCTTTTCATCGTCAAGCAGCAAAATCGAGCACGGATGTCCCGGAGAAATGTGCTCCATTGTCTCGACAATTTGGCGAAGAACATCACGAAAGGGCGCTCCTTTGGCAATCATCTGCAAGATGGCATTCTGACCGTTTAACAGCTCGCTCGTATATCGTTCCTCCGTCCGCACCCGCCCGATTCCGATTGCCCCGTGGATGCGGCCTTCGCTGTAAATAGGCACAGCATTGACCGATAAATGGATGATATCCCCTTCTTTATTTCGAAAGGTCATCCGGAACGACGATTTGTTTCCTTTAAATACATGGCGAAAATGGGCCTGCACAGCCGCTATATGTTCTTTTGGAATGACTTCTTTATAATCCATATGAAAAAATTCAGCTGATGTGTAGCCTAAAATCTGTGCGGCTGCTTTATTCATAAGCTGAATTTTCCCTTTTGTATCCATCGCGAATGAAATTTCGTCATCTTGTTCAAACAAAGATTGATAAACATCGAGCAGTGACGAAGACCCAAAAATATTTTTCATGACACCTGCTCCTTTTTTTGTAAACGGTTAATTTTATCCTACTAAAAATTTGTCGAATGAGCCATCAGAAATCAATGAAGATGTATATCAGTTTCAACAAAAATAACTGTACATTTTCGTCATGTTTGACAAACAATCGTTTTCTTCCTAGGAAAAGTGTTCTATACTTTAAAATATGAATATTCGAATAATAAGGAGGCAGATTCTATGGCATTTAAAGATCAATTATTTACACTATTCGATGATCGTTTTAAAGATGAATTATTTTTAACGGATTTATTTTTGAATTTTTATGGAAAATTAGAGGTATTCGACAACGAATTGGAAAAGTATGTGTCAGTTGGTCTGGATGTTGTCTTTGAAGCGGCAGAAAATGCCGCTGCGCTCCGGATTGAAGACCGGTTTCTCCGCTTTGATGTTGTCTTTGATGAAACAGAGCCATTTATTCAAGTGACGTGCGGAAAAACGACCGATGAGGAGCCGGACATTGTCGACAATATTTATGCGGACAAGGCGGCGTATCCGGACAGCTTATATTGGCAGCTCGGGGAAGAAAAAGCATTTGATGCATATTTAAAATCGGCATTTGGCCGTTTCCTTTAAAATAGCAAATAGGAAAACCAGCTGTGGATGCAGCTGGTTTCAGACTGTAGACAAATAAAATCTTTAATGAATTTCCTTTTGTTTCTTCACATGAGAGCTGTTTTGACGGGAGCCGATAAGGCGGCGGGGGCGCGGCTTCGCTTTCCATGGAGCAGGCGCTGAGCTCGTCTCCGCCGCTTTGCGGCAGATCCGATCTCAGCTGCCCTGCCAGTCCCATAGGAGTCTTTGCCGCGCCCCCGCCGCTTGTGCTTTTAAACGAAACAGCAATGTCTGGCAGATCCATCTTTTTCAACAGCGACAATGGCGCAAGAGTATGCCGTCATTGTTTCTGGCGTTTGTTCCATACATACAGCCTATCAGGACTTGCTTCTTCTCGCTGCTTTTCTAAAACAGTTGGTGAAGCCGCACGGATGAAGACTCCTGCGAGAAGTATAGTGAGTCGGGAGATCCCACAGGCGTAGCCGAGGAAGCTCCCGCACTGCCCGCGGAAAGCGAAGTCCGGGCGGTTTCACCTATCCGCTCCAGGTAAAAAACGAGCCTGCTTCTCTGAAAGATATCTGCCTTTTTCGACAATAGAAATTTTTAAAAAACGAATGTTGACAGTCTCAAACCAGCTGTGGATGCAGCTGGTTTTTTTGCGTGAAATGGGACGGCAATTTTATTAATAGGATGTTAAGAAGTGTATAGCTGCTTGTAAAAAAAACATGGAATAATTAGGTGCTTATTCACGATGCGAATATCATTTTTTGGGACTAAATATTCGTATAAATTCCTTTATAAGTAAATTAAGTGAATCTTTTGTTGTTCTTTACGGGTTGAAATATTTTATAAACAAAACGTTAAAGTTTTCTGTTAATTTTGTAAAAAATGATTTTTTACGACTGTTTCGTGTTTAAATGATGCTTGTGCAAAGGAGGAAATTGGAATGAGCCATATTGAGCTTTTGAATGTGTCAAAGTCGTACGATAAGCAGCGAAGTGTACTGAATGAAATTGATGTTTCCATTGAAAAAGGTGAATTTTTCGTCCTGGTTGGTCCATCCGGTTCCGGTAAAAGCACGCTGCTTCGCATGATTGCCGGATTAGAAGAGATTACCAGCGGCACATTACATATGAACGGGCAGGTCGTCAATCACTTGCCGCCAAAAGACCGCCATTTATCAATGGTCTTTCAAAATTACGCCCTTTACCCGCATCTGACAGTGGAACAAAACATTTTGTTTGGCTTGAACGCGAAAAAGATGGACAAAAAAGAACAGAAAAAGCGGCTTCACGAAACAGCGGAGATGATGGGACTGACGGAGCTATTGAAACGAAAGCCAAGGCAGTTGTCAGGAGGTCAGCGCCAGCGTGTTGCTCTTGCACGGTCGGTAGTCAGTGAAGCGCCGCTTTGCCTGATGGACGAGCCGCTGTCGAACTTGGATGCGAAACTTCGGGCGCACATGCGCATGGAAATCCGCCGGCTGCAAAAAAAGCTGGGTTTGACAATGGTGTACGTGACACATGATCAGGTTGAGGCGATGACAATGGGCGACCGGATTATGGTATTAAATGACGGGAAGGTGCAGCAGGTCGGGGAGCCGATTGCGCTGTACAATGAGCCGGCTAACGTCTTTGTTGCGTCATTTATCGGGTCGCCAAAGATGAACATGGGCCGTGCTGTCGTGAAAGGCCAGCAGTTGGTGGTTGAAGACAGCCTGTCGATCCCTGTTGAAGCCGCGGATGTGGTTGATTTGCCCAAAAACCGAAAAATGATCGCGGGCATTCGAGCAGAACATCTTTCCCAGGTAACGTCAGATGAAAAAACACATGTGCTCGACGTGATCAGTGTCGAACATCTTGGCAATGAAACAATGGTGACGTTTGAAGTCGGACGGGAGTTTTGGACGGCCAAGTGGCTCGGCCAGCAAATTGTCCATGTGGGGGACCGTGTGCCTGTTGGACTATCTGTGAAAAATATCTCCTTTTTTGATGCGGAAACAGGGGAGTTGATGAAAGCAGCTTCTTCACAGAAACAAAAAGAAGGAGTGGCTATATGAACGGGGCAGCCGTTTCGGTTCAATCAGATGCAGCGGATTTAATAGAAAAGGAGAAAAGAAAGCGGCGAACTAAAAATGTTCTAAAAGGTATTCTGTTTTTGCTGCCGTCGATCGTGTTTTTCTCCATCTTTTTATTTTATCCGATGATCCGGACGGTCTATTTAAGCTTTTTCCTCACAAACGCAAGCGGGGCGCCGACCGTTTTTGTCGGGATGGATAATTTCATCCAAATCTTTTCAGCGCCGCTTTTTTTAAACAGTTTGAAGACAACGTTTTTATTCGTGCTGTACACAGTGCCGGGGACCATTGTCATCAGCTTGTTTCTGGCGGTCATCGCCAATGAAAAGCTGCGGGGCATTGGGGTGTTTCGGACAATTTTCTCATCGACGATGGGCATTTCTGTTGCGGCGGCCTCGGTATTTTGGATGTTTTTGTTCCATCCGACGATGGGCTGGCTGAATCAGTTTTTATCCATTTTCGGCATGGAAGCGATCGGCTGGCTGACGGATCCAAAATGGGCACTTCTGTCGGTCTCCCTCTCGACCATTTGGATGAACATCGGCTTTACGTTTTTAATTTTGCTCGGCGGTCTTCAGTCGATCGACTCGTATTTGTATGAAAGTGCGGACATTGACGGAGCAGGCTATTTTTACAAGCTGCGCCGCATTACTGTGCCCATGCTGTCGCCGACGCTGTTTTTCGTCGTAACGGTCACGCTTATTAACGCCTTTCAAACATTTGGCCAGGTGGATATGCTGACAAGAGGCGGCCCGCAAAATGAAACAAATGTTATCGTCTATTCCATTTACCGGGATGCGTTCGTCAATTACCAGTACGGCACAGCGAGTGCGCAGGCGGTGATCCTATTTGCCATCATTTTAGGGCTGACACTTCTGCAATTTAAGCTGGGAGAAAGGAAGGTCCATTATCAATGATCATGCCGTTGTATAAAAAAGTGGTGCTGTATTTGCTCCTAAGTGTATCGGCATTTTTCATTTTCGCGCCGGCTATTATGGCGCTGGTGATGAGCTTTATGCCAAGCGAGCAAATTTTAACGGGGACGATTATTCCTGATTCGCTGACACTGGATCATTACCGGCAGGCGTTTGAGCGATTTCCTTTATTAAGCTATTTAACAAACAGCTTGATTGTGTCGCTGTTGATTATGGCCGGCCAGCTTCTCCTGTCGAGCCTGGCAGCGTATGCGTTTGTGTTTTTGGAGTTTAAAGGACGGGATGCGCTCTTTTTCTTATTTATTGCCACGATGATGATTCCGTTTGAGGCGTCGATCATTCCAAATTTCCAGACGATTCGGGATATGAATCTTCTAAATACGTATACAGGATTGTCGCTGCCGTTTTTTGCAATGGCATTCGGTACGTTTTTATTGCGGCAAACCTTTAAGCAAATTCCAAAAGAACTGAAAGAAGCAAGCGAAATTGCAGGAATGGGCGACTTGAAATTTTATTTGACCGTTGTGCTGCCAGTCGCCAAAACGAGCCTGGTCACGCTTGGAGTGTATGGCTTTTTAAGTGCGTGGAACATGTATTTGTGGCCGCTTCTTGCCACAACGGATGATTCGGTCCGCACCGTGCAAATCGGGCTAAAGCAGCTGCAGTCACAGGAGCAGCTGAATGAATGGGGTGTTATTATGGCTGGCGGCATCATCGTCGTGCTCCCGACCTTAATTCTGTTATTTTTAGGGCAAAAGAAATTGCAAAAAGGATTAACAGAAGGGGCTTTAAAATAAAAAATTAAATGGAAAAGGGCGTGTATGGACATGAAGAAACAGCTTGCGTATGGAATACTGGGTCTTTCTTTGTTTGCGGCAGGATGCAGTTCCAATGGTACAGAAGCAGAAAGCGGCACAGCACCGAAGACCGAAGATGGCAAAACGATCGTGACATTTTGGCATGCAATGGGCGGCCAGGGGCAAGAAGCGCTTAATGAAACGGTGGCGGATTATAATGCCTCGCAGGATGACGTGCAGGTAAACGCAGAATTTCAGGGTACATACGAGGAATCACTTCCAAAGTTCCATAGTGTAGCGGGAACGGATCAGGCACCGACGGTTATTCAAGTACAGGAAATTGGTTCGATGTCGATGATCAACAGCGGCAATATTGAACCGATTCAAAAATTTATTGATGAAGAAAAGTATGACATGAGTATTTTGGAAGAAAACATTAGTAACTACTACAAAATTGATGATCAGTTTTATTCCATGCCCTTCAACTCGTCCACACCGGTTATGTACTACAATAAGGACGCATTTAAAGCGGCCGGCTTAGATCCGGAAGCACCGCCTGAAACATACGAAGAAGTAGAAGCAGCGGCAAAAGCCATTACTGAATCCAACCCAGAAATGAAAGGATTTGCGCTTCAGGCATACGGCTGGCTTTACGAGGAGCTCCTGGCCAACCAAGGCGGCTTGCTGATGAACAATGACAATGGCCGGTCTGATACGCCGACAGAAGTGGCATTTGATAATGAAAAAGGAAAGTCGACATTTGAATGGGTGAAACGGATGATGGACGCCGGCACGTTTGCAAACTATGGTACGAACGGCGACAACATGATCGCAGGCTTTTTAGCAGGCGATGCAGCAATGTTCCTGCAGTCGTCGGCTTCATCGCGTGATGTTATTGACAACGCTCCATTTGAAGTAGGCGTCGCATTCATCCCACATCCGGAAGCGGAAGAACGCCAAGGCGTGGTCATCGGCGGGGCAAGCCTTTGGATGTCAAGCGGCAAGTCGGAAGAAGAACAGCAGGCAGCATGGGATTTCATGAAATATGTACAAACACCGGAAGCGCAGGCGAAATGGCATGTCGGCACGGGCTACTTTGCGATCAATCCGGCAGCGTATGACGAACAAGTGGTGAAGGATGCCCACGCAAAAATGCCACAGCTGAAAACGGCGATTGAACAGCTGCAGGCAACAAAGCCCTCTTATGAAACGCAAGGTGCCATCATGGATATGATTCCGGAAGAACGGAAAATCATCGAAACAGCGCTAGAAACCGTTTATAACGGCGGCGATGTGGACGAGGCATTTAATACAGCGGTTGAGCAGGTTAATGCGGCGATTAAGCAGGCGAATGCAGCCCGCGGAAAGTAAGAAAAAGAAGAGAATAAAGCTCCGGCTTTATTCTCCTCTTTTTATCTAATAGAAGGAGAAAGGAATGAAGACTCAATGAAAACGAGTATATACGGACATCGCGGCTGTAAAGGCACGCTTCCGGAAAATACACTGCTTGGTTTTAAGCGGGCGATCGAGCTGGGCGTTGACGGGCTTGAAATCGACATACATATGACGAAAGATGGTGAATTGGTCGTCATTCACGATGAAACATTGGACCGGACGACAAATGGAGAAGGGTTTATTTGCGAGGCGTCAATTGGAGAAATAAACATGTACAGCGCCGGCATTCGTTTTTCAGGACTGCCAGGGTATGAAGAAGCATGGAATCTGGAACGTGTACCGGCATTACAAAACGTGCTGGAGTTGCTTGCTCCTTATAAAACCGAGCTGAATATCGAGCTGAAAACATATGCGATTCCATACGAAGGCATAGAAAAACGGTTGCTTGAAACAGTTGGAAAATATGGACATGACCGTAAAATTGTTTATTCTTCTTTTCATTTGCCGACGTTGATCCGTTTGAAAGAACTGGATTCTTCGGCTGAAACCGCCTGGCTGTTGAATGCGCCCATTTCTTTACCAAGTGATTATATGGAGACATTCGGCTTTGAGTCACTTCATTTATCAAAAGACGTGTATTTTGCCCATGAAGCGCAATTGAAAGGGATCGCGGACCGACTCCGGATTTGGACCGTCAACGATCCGGGGGAAATCGCAAAATTAGCAGAAGCAGGCGTCGCAGCGATTATCACTGATTTTCCGGAACGGGCATTGACGATCCGAAATGACCAAACGACAGCTGTTTAAATGGTCACTGTTCCTTCTTGTTTTTTTGACTGGCTGCGAAAATCTGGAGAATGATGAACCGCCAAAGCTTTTTGCCCACCGAGGAGCCAGTGATCAATTTAATGAGAGTACACTCACTGCGTATAAAATTGCCTCGACTGAGGGCGTCGACGCACTTGAAATCGATTTGCGGATGACGTCGGACAGGGTACTGGTCGTGATGCATGACGAAACCATTGACCGGACGACGGACGGAAGCGGATCGGTGGCGGCATTCACATTCGATGAACTGTCTGCCTATCCGACAGTCGGTAACGGCGGACGTGAAGAGATGATTCCCCGGCTGCGCGATCTTTTTGATACATTCGGGGGAACCGAGCATTATTATATTGAGACTCGGCTTGTTGACGGGGAAGCTGTAATGGAGCGGCCGCTGATCGATTTGTTGAACGAATACAGCCTGATTGAGCAAAAAAAGGTCACCATTCAGTCATTTTCTCAAAAAAGCCTTCGTCAAGTGAAAAAGCTGGCACCCAGTGTGCCGCTGACACGGTTATTTGGTAAAGGAAAGGACAACATCGTGCAGGCCTCCTTGCCGCTTTATGACAACATTGGAATTGAATCGACCGATGCAACGCAGCAAAGCGTCACGATTCTTCATCTCCTTGGAAAAGACGTTCATGTTTTTTTCAATGAGCCAAAAAAGGAAAAGGCGGAACAGAAGCGGGTTGAGAAGCTTGGCGTCAACGGTTATTTTACCAATCACACTTCTTTTACAAAAAAATTGATTCGTTGAATAAAGGAAAGCGGTCTGGCTTTAGATGCAGGCCCGCTTTTTTTGCGTTGAAAATAAAATTGACAAATATATTTAATGGGGCTAATATTTAAATACATTAAATTTTTATATTGTTTAACTATTAAATAATGAAAGGAATAGATGAGGTGAATTCATTACCAGAACGATTTCAACTGGCGTTTCAAGTGCTGAAGCGCGGAATTGCTTCTTCCCATTTAGAGCTGGAAGAGCCGGTAACGGGCCCGCAGCTGTACATGCTTCATTTTATTGAAGAAAAAGGGAAGTGCAAGCTCACGCAGCTGGCGGAACGGCTCGATGTGAAGCCAAGTGCGATCACAGTCATGATCGATCGTTTGGAGAAGTCAGGATTTGTGAACCGAACGCGGGACGATGCAGACCGGCGTGCCGTATGGGCAGAAGTGACGGAAGACGGAAGAGGGGTATTGCAGCGCGCGCGTGAGAAACAAAACCGGAAAATTGAAACATATTTAACGAAATTAACACCGGAAGAAGCCGAGCAGTCTGTCAAACTTTTGGAAAAAATGATAAGCGGGGAATGGTAGAATGGAAGAATTATCACATAAACGAAAAGTAACGGTCATGGCCGCCGTTATGATGGCCATGTTTTTTGCGGCGATAAATCAGACAATTGTTAGTACGGCGATGCCGCGCATTATCGCAATACTCGGCGGTATGGATCACTATTCATGGGTTATTACCATTTACATGCTGACGTCAACCATTGCGACCGTTCTCGTTGGAAAGTTATCCGATATGTATGGACGGAAGCCATTTTTGTTAGCGGGTGTAATTATTTTTATGATCGGAGCTTTCCTGTGCGGCTTGTCGAATGATATTTTTCAATTGATTACGTACCGTGGCATTCAAGGCGTGGGGGCCGGTATTATTATGTCGAGCGCGTTTACAGCGGTAGGAGATTTGTTTTCACCGCGTGAACGGGGCAAATGGACCGGCCTGATGATGGCAGTATTCGGTTTTTCAAGTGTGCTTGGCCCGACGCTTGGCGGCTGGCTTGTCGATCATATGGACTGGCACTGGCTATTTTGGATTTTCCTTCCAATTGGGATCGTTGCCCTCGTCATGATCATTGCGCTTTTTCCAAAAACGGAGCGGAAAACAGATGAGAAAATTGATTATCTTGGCTCCCTGTTTTTAAGCTTGATGATTATTGCGCTTCTGCTCGGCTTTTCATGGGGAGGAACCGAGTATGAGTGGGGTTCTGTGCAAATTATCGGCTTGTTTATTGCCTCCGCTCTATTTCTTGGTTTGTTTATTGTGGCGGAGAAAAAAGCGTCCAGCCCGGTATTGCCGCTGTCGCTTTTTAAAAATGACATTGTCGTGATTTCCAATACGATCGGCTTTATTATGAATGCCGGCATGATGGGCGCCCTTATTTATCTGCCGTTTTTTGTGCAGGGAGTGGAAGGCATTTCACCAACGTATTCCGGGTATGTGACGATGCCGATGTCTATTACGATGGTCGTAGTAAGTGCCATTACTGGACGGAAAATTTCCGCGACAGGCAAATATAAACGATTTGCGCTGCTCGGGCTGCCGTTTATGGTTGCCGGACTGTCCATTATGGCATATATGGACAGTATTGCGGTGGCGGTTGTGGCAATGGTTGTATTTGGTCTTGGTCTTGGCCTTGGCATGCCAATCTTCTCGCTGACTGTTCAAAATGCCGTCAGCCCAAAAGAGCTTGGTGTCGCGACGGCATCCTCACAATTGTTCCGGAACATGGGCGGCACGATCGGGATTGCCATCATGGGAACGATTATGCAGACGAGCTTAAAGCATAATATGGAAGACGCGGCGAAAGGGATGGATACCTCGGCGATTGATCCGGCGGTGGCGCAACAACTTGCAGCGTTTCAAAATCCCGAAATGCTTTTGGATCAGCCGAAGCTTGAACAGCTCCAGCAAACCCTGCCACCGGATATCCAGCCTGTTGTAGCCGGAATGATCGAGACGCTGCGTGAGTCGTTAAGTGACGCGTTGACAACCGTCTTTTTATCGGGGGATGCACTCGTTCTTGTGGCGTTTATTTTAGTGTTTTTCCTGCGGGAAATTCCGCTTCGGACATCGAATAAAGAAACTGGTGAATAAAAAAAGCGGTTCGTTCATTGGGACGAACCGCTTTTTTTGTTCCTATTTCTATGAAACTTAAAAAGCATTGCTTAGTATTAAATCTCCTAATATGGTAGAGTAAAGGAAAAAAAGAGAAACGAAGAAATGAAAAAATCAGTTCAAACCGTGGGGCTTTTGTCGGTGCTTGCAGCGGGTTTATCGTTTAGTGGACAAGCGTCAGCTGCTTCTTCGGCATGTTCGGCTTACGGGGAATTGCAGCCGGGTGTAAACCCGTCTTATCAGCATTTGAATTGCTTGGTGACGGAAGAAGCACTTGAACAGGAAATCCCGCCAGAAGTAGTCAAAGCGGTCATTACGCAAGAAAATGGTGATTGGAAGCATTTCGATCAAAATGGGAATGCGATTGTATCGGCGGACGGCGGGATTGGTCTTATGCAGCTGACGAATCAATTACAGTTTGATCAAAACCGCTTGAAAACGGACCTTATTTACAATATAGAATCGGGCGTCAAGGTTTTAGATGAAATGTACGACCGGAACGTCCCGAAAATTGTGGGTGAGGATCGTGACGTCATTGAAAACTGGTATTTCCCGGTGATGGCGTATAACGGGTTAAAACCAGTAAACAGTCCGATTAAAAAAGAGACAGGACAAGTGAATACGGGCGCTTACCAGGAACAGGTTTTTGCCAAAATCGAAGCGGAAAGCTATTTAAAAGATACAAATCTGACAGCATTTCCATTTCAAGCAGAAGACTTTCAATATAGCCCGGATTCAGACGGAAATATTGTTTTTAACAAAATGAGGTATTCACTGACGGAAAAAACACACAAAACCGTGTATCAGTTGAAGGCCGGCGACCGGGTCATCACTAAAGGCAGCCTGAAAGACATCCCGAAATTACGCAAAGTCCCAGGGGGAACAAGCACGGATATTATTACTTCTATTCCCGAAAATACCGTCCTGACGGTAACAGGCTCGTTTCAATATAATCAAAACCCTGGCAGCACCCAGCAGTTTGTCTGGTATCCGGTGAAAACAGCCTCCGGGGAATCGGGCTTTATTTCCTCGGCGTATATTGAAAAAACGGACAAGCCAGCATTATCTTTTTCAGATGTACCGGCGGGATATGGGTTTTATAACGATATTATGGCATTGACCAGCCAGGGCATTATAAACGGTTTTGATGACAATTCGTTTCGTCCTGGTGAAAATGTTACGCGCAGACAAGCGGCTATTATGATGCTTTGGGCACTCGAATTGCCTTATGACGGGATGGATGTAACCGTAGCGATTGAAAAACATGGCATTATGAGCGGATACACGGACGGTCATTTTTATGAAGACCGTCCGGTAACACGGGCACAAATGGCGATCATCCTGTCCAACGCGTTTGATTTGACAAAATCAGCACCGATTTCATTTATTGACGTTCACGATAAAATGAGAGCGTATGAGTCGATTAAACGGGTTGTGGCGGCGAACATTTCAAAGGGATACAACAACAATACGTTCAGACCGAATCAGCCGGTAACACGACAAGAATTTGCGGCGTTACTAAATCGGGCACTTCAACAGTAAAAAACGAGTCCTGCCATTTCTGGCAGGCTCTTTTTTTACTGTTGAAACAATGTGTAAAATTCAAAACAAAGCGTTTTTAAATTTAATAATATGGGAAGGATAGAGAGAATAGAAAAAGGGAGGGGCTTGCACATGTGGCATGCATTAATGTGGGGTGGTGTGTCAGGATCAGCCGTTTTAATTGGCGCACTGGCTGCCCTGTTTGTGCCGATTCAAAAGCGCCTGATCGGGTATATTATGGCGTTTGGAACCGGCGTCCTGATCGGGGCGGCGTCATTTGAACTGCTCAGTGAATCAGCGAAAAATGGCGGGTTTTTAGCGACCGGTGCCGGCTTTTTAGCAGGCGCGCTCGTATTTACGCTATTAGACATTGTGATCGCGCAAAAAGGGGCGAAAAAGCGAAAACGGTCGCATGGCCAGGCCTCGGATCAAGGATCAGGCCTGGCCATTTTCATCGGGACTGTTATGGATGCGATTCCGGAATCGATTATGATCGGTGCCAGTTTATTAGCCGGGAAAGGCGTTAGTTTATTGCTTGTGATCGCGATTTTTATCAGCAATGTGCCGGAAGGGCTTTCGGGTACAACTGGTCTCTTGAAGAGCGGTTATTCCAAAAAAAAGATTTTTCTTTTATGGCTGACGGTGCTTGTCACCTCGGCATTAAGTGCATGGGGCGGCTACGTTTTCCTCGGCAGTGCGAGTGAGGCCGTCATGGCTGCGATCGCTGCTTTTGCGGGCGGCGGAATTATCGCGATGGTCGGATCGACGATGATGCCGGAAGCATTTCAAGAAGGCGGCCCGGTCGTCGGCTTCATGGCTGCTCTTGGCTTGTTCATTTCTCTTTTATTAAATGAACTTTAACTAAAAAGAGGGGGTATAAGTAAACATTATTCCTAGAAGGAATACACTATCTTAGAATATGGTATCACGCATTATATCTTTAGGGATAAAGCTTTATAAACGATTTATCCCTATTTTTTATACAAAGAACTACTTAGAAGAACCCTTTACTACAACAAATCAACGGATTTGCTACAGCATATAAATGTTGTCCAACAAACATATCCAATTTCTGAATTTAAGGATATAATTAAGCGATATATAGATAAGGACGTGAAGAATAATGAACACGATCTCAATTATGGCGAAATATCTTACTGACAATTCCGAATCATTGGCTATTAAAATCGTTGATGATATTCTTCAACGATTTGAGGTTGAATTTCCTGAAGAAGAGATAACTTATTATCACGGCGTTTACACTGAGTTTATAGAGTTATTGGCTGAGTCTATTCGGTTAAATGAAAATAAAGTGCCACATGGTTTTATCGAAATGAGCAAAAAAAATGGAGAACGTCAAGCAGCGCTAAAGGGAAGAATTTCAAGTATGATAGGACGCTATCCTGCTATTCGATTAGGTTTTATCGAACAAATCACGAAAATTTCTATAGAGCATGGACTTTCTACAGAGGATACGGTCACGCTAAATAAAACGGTCAACCATATGCTCGACGTCAGCGTTACAGAGACCATACTTGCCTTTGAACGACAAACAGATAATCTTCTTGATGAAAGAGAAAGAGAGATTAATGAAAAACAAAGAGCGATTAATGAATTATCGGCTCCCATTGTGCCTATTCAAGATGGGATTGCCATTCTTCCCCTGATCGGGACCGTTGATTCATACAGAGTTGAACATATTTTAAATAAGGTTTTACCGGGTATCCCCCATTTAAAGGTTGAGTATCTTATTATTGATTTTTCCGGCATTGTGACGATTGATACAGACGTTGCCCATCATTTATTTAGAGTATATGATGTTCTTCGTTTGTTGGGAATAAATGTTCTTTTTACGGGCATTCGCCCTGATTTAGCTACAAAAGCGATTAGTGGGGGAATCGATTTTTCGTCGATTAAGACATATGCTAATGTTAAGCAGGCGATAGAGAATATAAAGTAAGGCCTCCATTGCCATGACGATTTATTATATACTTTTTGTATCCACTTCATCTCCGCCTCATGAATAAAATTTGCTGCACTACAAGAAAGAGGTGGGACCGGTATGATGGGAGTGGAACGGTGGATCGAAGAAGTTATCCAACAGGCTGGCTGGCTTGGGCCGGTCTTCTTTATTCTGCTGCATATCGTGCGGCCGTTTTTCTTTTTACCGGTTGTGGTTGTCTGCATCGCCGGTGGGTATTTGTTTGGATTCGTTCAGGGAACAATTTATTCGATGATCGGCCTGTCGCTAATGGGAGCGGTTTTTTATAAAATTGTTAATTGGTTTCCGTCTGTGCGGGAACGGGTTTTGAAATTGAAGAGGAAAGTGGCGGGGGAACGGAAAATGACAGTCGGCCAGGTAATGATTCTTCGGATAATGCCGTTTGTTCATTTTCATTTGCTGTCGGTTTATTTGATGGACATGACCAAATCATACCGGGAGTATATGCAGTATTCTATACTCGGCGTTTTCGCACCGGCTGTTTTGTATACGGCATTTGGCAAAGCAATTGAAGAGATGCCCTGGTATGTATCAATTATCTTTTTAGCGTTACTGATCTTTTTATATGCGCTTTTAGAACACCGAAATAAAAAGCGGCACCCTGAATCCAAGGAATCATACTAAACTGAAACTAGTTATTTTTTATTTCACTATGTGCAAAATTCAATTATAAATTCCTCAAACAAAAAAAGCGATCAAGAAGACCGCTCTACGTGTAGTTCGATTAAATTTCCATCTGGATCTGCGACAAACAACTGGGCAAAACCGCTGATGCTGTTTGGTTTTTCCAGCACTGCAATATGATGTTTTTTCAGCCATTCAAGCGAATTTTCATAGCTTTTTACCCGAAGAGCTATGTGGCCTTCCCGGCTTGATAAAAACGGATCGCGGCGAATGGTCTGTGATTCCGGCAAAACGAGCAAGTGAATTTGCTGATTTCCGGCGGCGTACCACGCGCCTTCAAAGTCAAATGGAGGACGTATTAGTTCCGGCAGGCATAAGACACTCCCATAAAATTCTTTTGATTTGGCAAGGTCGGTGACATTGAGACCAACGTGATGAAGCTGCTCGTATTCAATCATATTCAACATTCCTTTTTTTCACCATCATACCATGTTTATCTTCTTTTTAGAGGGGAATACTTTTCTTGTAGAATAAAATGGATGGAGTTGGATACTATGGAAAAAGACAAATTTGAACGAATTGATGAGCAGACACCTCCGCAAACGCAAAGCCAGCAGCCAGGAATCGAATCGGAAATGACACCGGAGCCGATTTACGATGATCAGGATTATCAAGGATCGGGCAAATTAGCCGGCAAAGTGGCACTTGTAACAGGCGGCGATTCCGGAATCGGCCGTGCAACAGCGGTTGCGTTTGCGAAAGAAGGAGCGAACGTGGCAATCGCCTACTTAAATGAAGACGGCGATGCTGAAAAAACGGTACAGATCATTGAGTCATACGGGGTGAAAGCATTAAGTGTCGCTACAGACGTGAGCGACGTGGAAAATTGCAAAAAACTCGTGGAAAAAGTGGTTGCGGAGTTCGGCAGCTTAAATGTACTCGTCAACAACGCCGGCAAGCAATTCCCGACGAAAGACTTTTTAGCGATTACGCCGGAGCAGCTGCAGGAAACGTTTCAGACGAACATTTTCTCGATGTTTTATTTAACACAGGCGGCTCTTCCGCATCTGAAAAAAGGGGACGCGATTGTAAATACATCTTCGGTGACCGCGTACCGCGGCGCGCCAGAGCTGATCGATTATTCAGCAACGAAAGGCGCGATTACAACCTTTACACGCTCACTCGCGGCGAATTTGGCTGACAAAGGCATCCGTGTCAATGCCGTTGCGCCAGGCCCGATTTGGACGCCGCTTATTCCGGCCACGTTTGATGAAGAAAAAGTGGCTAAGCATGGCGCTGATACGCCGATGGGACGTCGCGGCCAGCCTTCTGAGAATGCGCCCGCTTATGTTTATTTAGCGTCAAACGATTCGACTTATGTAACCGGCCAGACGCTTCATGTAAACGGCGGCGACTTTATCACCTCTTAAACTGCACACCCCTGCTGTTGAAAGCAGGGGTTTTATCCATGAAAAGTTACCGGTTGTATGGTAATTTGTTAAGGAGCCGGTTTTTGACCCGAAAGCACTCGGCATTAAAAACACGGACTTCTGGGAAAACGAATAAAGAAAGTAAATAAAAACGAGCCGTCCATTGTTAGGACGGCTCGTTTTTTGTTTAATAATCAAGCTGTTCCCGGCGGCGGTCTACACGCTTAAATCGTATAAACAGGACTAACTTTTAGAATGAAAAAACTATTTTTGTTTTATTAGTTTTCGAAGACAAAAGAAAGAGAACAGCTTTTGCTGATGCCGAGCCTCCGCGCGAGGTCGTCCATCGTGAACTTCATGCTCTTGTCGAGAATCTCTTCGATGAAGACATTCATAATGCGGTCTTTCATGTATCAATCCTCCTGATCATGAAACTAAAAAAACAAAAATAGTTTTATTCGTTCTTTCATTATCATACCTGCTCTAAAAAAATCGTCAAATCTGGCATAAATTCATTTCCGTTTCCAAAACAATTTGCTAAAATGAGCAAGCACATATAAAAGGAGGGTTTTTTTCATGACCGGTGATCAGCGGAAAAAGTTGATTATTTTAATGATCAACATGTTTATTGCCATTGGCAGCTTCGGCATCATCATTCCGATTTTGCCGGCATATTTAGATTCAATTAACGAAGGCGGTATGGCCGCGGGGCTGATGATCGCCATTTTTGCAGGCGCACAGCTCATTTTTTCACCAATTGCCGGGAAATGGGCGGATGATTACGGCCGTCGAAAAATGATTATTTACGGCTTATTTGGACTTGCCGTTTCAAGTTTTGTGTTTTATTTTTTCGATTCGATTTGGATGCTCTACGTATCCCGCGTAATCGGCGGCATTGGCGCGGCCCTGCTTATCCCGGCCATTTTTGCGTATGTGGCGGACATTACATCGTTTGAGCAGAGGGCAAAAGGAAACAGCTTTATTTCTGCAGCAATGTCGTTCGGGATTGTGGTGGGCCCTGGGATCGGCGGCTTCCTCGCTGACTTCGGCTTAAAAGCGCCGTTTTTGATTTCAGCGATTGTTGCCTTGTTTGCAGTCTTTTTCTCGATTGTTTTATTGAAAGAACCGGATCGTCCGGAGCAGCCAGCCGTGATGGAGCGCCCGGCGGAAGAGCCGATGGTGAAAAAGCTTGCCCGTTCGGTGACGATGCCGTATTTTATCCCGCTCGTCATCACTCTTGTGATGAGCTTCGGCTTAATGGCGTATGAATCGGTGCTCGGCTTATTCGTTGATGACGAGTTTGGGGCCACGCCGCAGGATATCGCGCTCATGATCACATCGACAGGCATTGTCAGTGTGATCGTGCAATTGTTTATTGTCGACCGGATCGTGACGAAATACGGTGAGGGAAAAGTGCTCAATGTCTTTATAGCGGTGGCGGCGCTCGGATTCTTTCTTTCGCTGTTTGCCAAAAACTACTGGCTGTTTTTCGGCATCTCGCTGCTTATTTTCTGCGCGACGTCGATTTTGCGGCCGGTCTTGAATACACTCATTTCAAAAATGGCTGGCAACGAGCAAGGATTTGCGATGGGCATGAACAATATGTACATGAGCATCGGAAATGTGCTTGGACCGACATGCGCTGGTCTTTTATACGACGTCAATATATTATTTCCATTTATGCTCGGCCTTGTGCTGCTCGGGATCACGTTTTTTATTACGATCCTATGGCAAAAACGGGCTACGAAGCAAAACGTGCTGTCTTCCTAATCGGAAGGCAGTTTTTTTAAGAGGAAAAAGTCTCAAAAAGATGTATTGACAATAATTCAATAGTCATGTAAAATCACTTCCATTGACTTTTTAAACTGTACAAAATAAGATTACAGTATGTTTCTGAAAGGGGAACACATGGTTGAATAGTAATTTCACCATTGCCGTTCACAGCCTCGTTTACTTGGCTTATTTGCCAGGTCATATGGCATCAAGTGAAGCGATTGCGCATAATGTAGCGACAAACCCCGCGCGCATCCGAAAAGTGATGAGCATGCTCCGTAACAGCGGATTTGTAAAAACGAAAGAAGGAATCCGAGGCGGGTATATGCTCGGTGAGGACCCGGAAAAAATTACGCTTGGCCATGTATATGAGGTGATATCGCGCGGCGAACTGCGGCCAACCTGGCAGACAGGAGACCCGGAACAAGGGTGTCCGGTTTCATCGAATACGCAAGGTATAATGGATTACATTTTTAAGGAAGCGGAAGATACGTACGCTTCCTTTTTATACCAATTCACGGTTGCCTCTGTTTTACAAAAAATTAAAGCAGGTGTATAACCGTTTGAAACAGGGAAGTGAAAGAAATGGGGAACAAAACACAATTTCATGTTGGTGACTGGGTACAAGGCGAAACGTGGGACAAACAGAGAATCTACGGATATGTCGTAAAAATAGAAAACCCGGAAGACATTATAAAAGTGTATATTGTCGATTCAGTGAATGAAGAGCTGACCGGACGAATGATCCGCGTGCTTACAAAATCATTGCAGCCCGTGCTGGAACAGGAGCCAGTCGAAGCATCTCTTGAACAGCTCATTGATATGGCGCTGCTAACAAAAGATGAAGAATGGTTTGCGCAATTATCTGCAGAATTGCGCAAACTAAAAAAGCAATATTCATAATCATGTCAGTCGCCCGCTGCATCAACGCAGCGGGGGATAGTCAACAAAAGGAGTTTTACAATGAAATCAATCAATGCAATGAAATCAACCTATGCACCGTTACTGGAAACTTTTTCATTAAAAAGCGGTGTTGAGTTAAAAAACCGCATCGTGATGGCACCGATGACCAATTTTTCATCGAATGATGACGGGACGGTGACCGAAGCGGAAGTGGCGTATTATGCACGCCGGGCAGAAGGTGTGGCGGCGGTAATCACCGCTTGCACATACGTAACACCAAATGGGAAAGGGTTCCCGGGTGAATTTGGCGCCGACCGCGATGAGATGATTCCCAGTCTCGCGCGTCTTGCGTCTGCGATTCAGGAAAAAGGCGCCAAAGCGATTTTGCAAATTTTTCACGGCGGCCGCATGGTGCCGCCAAACTTAGTGGATGGGGATGTCGTCAGCGCAAGCAACGTGCCGGCAGAAGCAGAAGGAAGCGCTGTACCGCGTGAGCTTTCTGCTGCAGAAGTGGAAAACATCATTGCGGCGTTTGGTGAAACGACACGCCGCGCGATCGAAGCGGGCTATGACGGGGTGGAAATTCACGGCGCCAACGGCTACTTGATTCAGCAATTTTTCTCGCCACATTCCAACCGCCGTACTGATAAATGGGGCGAACGCCTTGCTTTTCCGCTTGCGGTTGTTGATACGGTGAAGAAGGCCGCTGAAAAAGCAGACCGCCCGTTTGCAGTCGGCTATCGCTTTTCACCAGAAGAGCCGGAAACACCGGGTATTACAATGGCAGATACGTTAGAACTGATCGATGCCTTAAAGGAAAAAGAGCTTGATTACCTGCATGTGTCCCTTATGGAATTTTGGTCCGAGCCAAGACGCGGTGTTGATGATACACGCACACGTCTGGAAATTATTAAAGAACGCGCTGGAAATACGATACCGGTCATCGGCGTCGGGTCGATTTACAAAGCGGATGATGCGATAAAAGCACTTGGAACGGGTGTTGACCTCCTTGCGATTGGCCGCGGGCTTATTATCGAGCCGGATTGGGTACAAAAAGTAGAGAATGGCCAGGAAGAAACGATTGCCGTGAAAATTGACAAAAACGCGCAGGAAAAACTTGTTGTGCCGGATCCGCTTTGGAATGCGATTGTAAACACGCCGGGCTGGTTTCCAGGCGTTTAAGAGAAAGGGTGAAAACATATGCCGTTTATTACCGTGAAAGTATTAGAAGGAAAAACACCCGAACAAAAACGTGATTTAGTGAAGCGCATGACCGCCGCTGTCAAAGAGTCGTTTGACGTTGATGCGGACAAAGTTTTTGTCTTTTTTGAAGACTTGAAACCGAATGACTACGGCAAGCAAGGCGAACTGTATTCATTTAAAGATGAAAAATAAGTGAAAGGGCTGCCCCAACTAAAGTTGGAGCAGCTCTTTTTTTATTGACAAAATAGTTTCATTCAATTTAAAATGTTGCTATAAGGAAACTTTCTTTGATAAGGGCATAAGAATATTGTAGCTACTTTTTTTGGGATTAAAGTTGCCTTTGCGCAAAATATTTTTAAGAGGGAAAGAAAGGAGTGTTCAACATGATACCCGCTATTCAGGTCTCAGAATTATCCGTTTCATATCACGGACAGAAAGCCATTCAAAGAGCTGATCTTATCGTTGAAAAAGGGAAATTAGTTGGTATTATCGGACCGAATGGAGCGGGGAAATCCACGTTTGTGAAAGCAATGCTGTCGTTAATTTCAAGAGACGGCGGCACAGTCCGTTTCCAAGGAAAATCCTTTAAGGAGATGAGGACCTCCATCGCCTATGTGCCACAGAGAAATGAAATTGATTGGGATTTTCCAATCACGGTGTTTGATACCGTCTTAATTGGTACGTATCCAACACTAGGGTTTTTTAAAAACCCAGGGAAAAAGGAAAAGGAATGGGCTCGGGTTTGTTTGAAAAAGGTCGGAATGGAACCATTCTCAAAAAAACAAATTGGTGAATTGTCAGGCGGCCAGCAGCAGCGTGTTTTTCTCGCCCGTGCCCTTGCACAAAAAGCGGAAATTCTATTTTTGGATGAACCGTTTGCCGGGGTGGACGTGGCAAGCGAAGCAGCGATGATTGCTTTATTAAAAGAGCTTGCTGCCGATGGGAAGACTATATTAGTTGTCCATCATGATTTAAGTAAAGCAACCGAATATTTTGACCAGCTGTTGCTTTTAAATAAAAAAGTGATTGGTTTTGGAGACGCTGAAACGGTTTTTAAACGAGAACTTTTACGCCAAGCTTACGTTCATCCTCTCTCATTTCTCGATCAAAAGGAGATGGCAGACGCATGAATTTTTTAGAAGCCATTTTTTATTATGATTTTTTACAAAAAGCGCTGCTTACCTCTGCGATGGTCGGCATTATTTGTGGCATGATCGGGTGTTTTATTATTTTGAGGGGCATGGCGCTTATGGGTGACGCGATTTCTCATGCCGTTCTTCCAGGTGTAGCCATTTCGTATCTGTTAGGGATACCATTTTTTATCGGAGCTGTTGTCTCAGGCGTTGTGACGGCGGTAGCGATTGGGTTTATCAGCCAAAATAGCCGGATAAAACAGGATATTTCCATTGGCATCATGTTTACCTCTGCTTTCGCGTTCGGCATCCTGCTCATTACCGGGATGAAAAGCAGCACCGATCTTTATCATATCTTGTTCGGGAATGTGCTTGCCGTACGCACAGCAGATATGTGGGCAACACTTGGCATCGGATTTGTTGTTTTTTTATCGATCGTCCTTTTTTACAAAGAACTGCTTGTTTCTTCTTTTGACAAGACGATGGCACAAGCATACGGATTGCCGGTGCAATGGATTCACTATATTTTGCTCGTGCTCCTGACGATGGTGACGGTGGCGTCCTTGCAGACAGTCGGCATCATCTTAGTTGTCGCGATGCTGATTACGCCTGCTGCAACCGCGTATTTGCTGACAGACCGTTTGTGGGTCATGTTGTATGCATCTGCACTGCTTGGCGTTATTTCATCGGTTGCCGGTTTATACATTAGTTTCACGTATAATCTGGCTTCCGGGGCAGCCATTGTTCTCGTCTCCACTCTTTTGTTCCTTCTCGCGTTTTTTCTGGCTCCAAAACAAGGCCTGATCTGGCGGAGAATGAGAACTTATGCAAATACGGAAAAGGGGGAAATATAAAATGAAAAAATGGATGATTGGCATGATGGGTCTGCTGCTTTTGCTGGCGGCCGGCTGTGGAAAATCGCCAGAAGGAGCAACTGAACAGGAGAAGATGCAGGTGGTCACCACGTATTCCATTTTATATGACATTGTTAAAAATGTTGGTGGAATGCATGTGGATATTCACAGCTTGGCACCGGTCGGTTCGAATCCGCACGAATATGATCCGCTGCCGGCGGATATTCAAAAAACAACGGATGCCGATGTCGTTTTTTATAATGGACTGAATTTAGAGGCAGGTCGTTCATGGTTTGACAATCTGCTCGAAACAGCCGGTAAATCCGGTGAGAATGCCCCTGTTTTTCGGTTAAGTGAGAACGTAGAACCAATGTACTTAACGACGAAAGGGAAAGAAGGAGAAGAAGACCCACATGCATGGCTGGACATTCAAAACGGTATTCGGTACGCGGAAAATGCCCGGGACGCGTTAATCAAAATAGACCCAGATCATGCAGAGGATTATGCGCAAAATGCGAAAGATTATATTGCGAAATTAAACGATTTGCATCAAAAAGCGCTAGAGGAATTTAATCAAATTCCGCCTGAAAAAAGGTTTCTAGTGACGAGCGAAGGCGCCTTTAAATATTTTAGTAAAGCCTATGGGTTTAATGCAGGGTATATTTGGGAAATTAATGCTGAGAATCAAGGGACGCCGGACCAGGTTCGTTCCATCGTAGACCTCATTCGTGACAAACAGATCCCCGTTCTTTTTGTCGAATCGAGTATTGATCCGAGAAGCATGCAAATGGTGTCCGATGAAACGGGGGTGCCGATTGGGGGAACTCTTTTCACAGATTCACTTGCACAGCCGGGGGAGAAAGGGGATACCTACTTCGGCATGATGGAATCGAATCTGGAAGTAATAATGGAAAATGTGAAAAAATGAAATTAAATCGGCGTTCTATGGAAAACTACCGTATAATGAGAAACGTTCATCACTATAGAAAAAGAAGGTAATAAATCCATGGAAAATAACTTTAGCCAATTTTCGATCAGTGCAGATATTCAGAAGGCACTCTCCGAATTATCTTATACGAAACCGACCGATGTACAAAAAGCCGTCATTCCTGCCGCTCTTTTAAAAAAAGACTTGATTGTTAAATCCCAAACCGGCAGCGGCAAAACCGCATCCTTTGCAATCCCGCTTGTCCAGATGACGAACTGGGATGAAAATAAGCCGCAGGCACTTGTCTTAACACCGACACGGGAGCTAGCCGCGCAAGTAAAAGAGGATATTACAAATATCGGCCGGTTTAAGCGGACAAAAGCCACCGCGGTCTACGGAAAATCACCGTTTGCCCGCCAAAAGCTTGAGCTCAAGCAAAAAACACATATCGTCGTTGGCACGCCGGGGCGTGTTCTTGATCATATTGAAAAAGAAACACTTGATGTGCAAAAAATCCGTTTTCTCGTCATTGACGAAGCGGATGAAATGCTGAATATGGGGTTTATTGAGCAAGTATCCGCCATTATTGAAAAATTGCCACAGGACCGGGTAACGATGCTGTTTTCTGCGACGTTCCCGCCGGACATCGCCCGCTTATCGGAGAAATATATGAACACGCCGGAGCGGATTGAAGCGGCGAAAGAAATGACGACGTCATCGATTACACACGCCGTTATGGTGACTGTGGAGGACCAAAAAATCCGCTCATTAAAAGACGTTCTGGCCGTAGAAAATGCGGACAGCGCGATGCTATTTTGCAGGACGCAGGAGCGCGTGGAGACGCTGTTTGACACACTCGACCGGGCGGGCATGTCATGCGGCATGCTGCACGGGGGCATGATGCAGGAAGACCGATTCGCCGTTATGACGGAATTTAAGCGCGGCGAGTTTCGCTACTTGTGTGCAACCGACGTCGCTGCCCGTGGCATTGACATCGAAAATGTGCCGCTCGTTATTAATTTTGACGTGCCGCTTGAAAAAGAAAGCTACGTGCACCGCACTGGCCGGACCGGCCGTGCAGGCCATACCGGCCGGGCGATCACATTAATGACGCCTTTTGAAGAAAAGTTCGTAGCAGAAATTGAAAGCTATATCGGATTTGAGCTGCCGCGTAAAGATCTGCCATCTCCATCCGAGATCGCAGCCGCCAAGCCTGCGTTTGAGGAAAAAATGGCCGAACGTCCGCAAGTAAAAGAAGACAAAAGCAAAAACGTAAACAAAGACATTATGAAGCTGTATTTTAACGGCGGCAAAAAGAAAAAGCTGCGCGCGGTTGATTTTGTCGGCACCCTTTCCAATTTGCCAGGGTTGAAAGCCGAAGACATCGGCATCATTACCATTCAAGATAATGTCACCTACGTCGATATTTTAAACGGCAAAGGTCCATTGGTATTGAAAGCGATGAAAACAACCACTGTCAAAGGCAAGCAGCTGAAAGTGCAAAAAGCGAGAAACTAATGGATTCGATTCGTGAGCAGGGTCTCTGTTTCGTGACCAACGGCTTCATTTCGTGAGCAAAGTCAGACTTTCATGACCAATAGCATATTTCACAAGTAAATCCAAAAGACGCCCGGTGCAGCCATCGGACGTCTTTTGGTTATTGATCGATATTTTTTGCCCCCTTAATGAGCAGCCATTGAAGCGGCAGCCGCCCCCATAAGGCCCATTTTGGCAGCTGCTTATTTCCGAGCGGAATGTTTTTCGCTGCCATGTACACGTTGGCCGGGAAAACGGCCGCCAAAAAACCCGGAATCGTTTTAGTGACAAACGACGTGCGGCGGTCGAGCAGCAGCACGACACCATAGAGAATTTCAATGACACCGGAAATCGCGACGATCGCTTTTTTAAACGGCAAAAAAGCAGGCACAATTGCTTCAAATCCTTTTGATCGTGTAAAATGGGCAATGCCCGCAAACAAAAAGCCCGCCCCATATAAAAGCCTTAGTATCGTTTTCAACTGAATCCCGTCCTTTTCTAAACGCTCTTTAAACCGTAGTAAAAGAAAAAGATTTTGTCAAATTTTAACGAAATATTAAAAAAGTAGTCAAAATGATGTGGGGCATCCTGTATAATGAACGGGAGAGGGGGAGAAACATGAATCGTCAGTCAGAACGCAGTGCCTTGCAGAATGTGCAGGCCATTGCGAAAAAAATTCAGCCATATATAAAGAACGAACAATTTGTTGAAGACTATTACGAAGAGCTTCACCATTTACTTGATGAAGAACTACAAGACAACGAGTACCTTTTAATTGTAGATGAAACAGGATTGGCCCGCATTCATACAAATAGGCTGCGGGAAGGAGTCGTTTTTTCGGATGAGACGGGCCAGCGTGCCGCTCAGACGAAAGAGCCAATCGTCCAGCAATATGCGCGGGATACGGGAGAATTAATCATGGATGCGTCCGCACCTATTCACTTTTTAGAAAATGGTAAGCGCTTTAATTTGCGCCTTGGAAAAATCTCGCAGCAGCCATTTTTACGCCCGGCGTTTGGAGCAATCAGTACGCTGCCGATGCTGGCCGCGCTGTTCTCGATTTGGCTGACAGGCCAGTTGACAGACACGGTTGCATTTTTGTTGCTTGCCGTACTCGCTGTCACAGCAATTGCCGGCCATTTTTTGTACCGGACGGTCACCTCGGAAATTCGAACGTGGTACCGGTTGACGAGAAAAGTGTCAGCCGGGGACTTAACATCCGAAGTGAAAAGCGGACGCCGGACCGAATTTCATCAAATTGGTTTTGAGCTTAATAAAGTCGTCCTTGGGATGCGCAATATGATGAGCGAGCTGCAAAAATCTGCTCAGTCCGTTCAGCATGTGTCAGGGACGCAAGCGGAGCAGTCTGCCCGCCTGCTTGAGACATTTGAAAGCCTGTCCGGCACGATGCAGGAATTTCAATCAGGTTCTGAGATGCAAATGTCGTCGCTGCAGTCCGCACATGCGGTCGTGCAGGATATGATGGCAAGCATTCGCGGCATGGAAAAAGAGATGGATGCCACGTTTGCATTGTCCGAACAAACAGCGGAATCAGCGGGCCAGGGTGCACAAATAATGCGTGAAATTGAAGCAGACATGGTGCACGTGCAGGAAGGAATCGGCCAGGCAGCAGGCAAAATGAGGGCCGTTTCCAACGATACGGATGCCACAATGGCCATTGTTACGTCCATTACCGCCATTGCGGCTCAAACGAATTTGTTGGCGTTGAACGCGTCTATTGAAGCGGCGCGGGCGGGAGATGCTGGCCGCGGATTCGCGATTGTGGCGGAAGAGGTCCGGAAATTGGCGGAAGAAACGAATATATTTTCTGCCGATATTTTGTCTGCGCTTGAAAAAACACGTGATGATATTCATCGTGTGGCGGAGCAAGTAAAAAACAGCCGGAGCGGGATGGAATCGAGCGTTCGTCATATGCGGCAAGCGGGGGAGACGATTCTCGGCTTAAATACCATTGCCTCTGATACATTGAGCGCCGCCCGCAGCAACCGGACGTACGCGACACGCATTCTTCAGGACGGCGAACAGCTTGAGACGGTTATCCATGACGTCAATCACATCGCCGAACGATTTACCGAACAGGTGGCGCGGACAGTTGGAGAAATGGATCAAAATAAACACAGTGTTCATCAAATGTCGGAAGATGCCCGTCGTCTTTCTGCTGATACAGAAGGCTTGAGCATGATCGCGAAACGGTTTAAGCTGGCAAAATAAAAGAAATGTCCGCCGAATAAAGTCGGAGACATCTCCCAAAAAATAAAAATCGAACCTTTATGAGGTTCGATTTTTTTACGTTATTTTACTTTTTTATAAAATGTCTCGTCATATACGTCTAAATAAATATCCGCCTCGATGTCCATATTCTGAAAGGCCACGGTTTTCATCCCGGCTGCCCGCGCTGGAATCAAGTCTAGCGACCGGTCGCCAATCGCCCAGTCGAGTCCATATTTTTCGTGCAAATACAAATACGCTGCAGCATCCGGCTTGCGTGGAAATCCGTCATCTTCCGGGCTGACAATTTCATCAAAATAATCAATTAACCCCCATTTTGTCAAAAGGTAAGTAGTAGAAGCTTTTGTCCGGTGCGTGACAATGACATTAACATCCGCTGCAGCCAGGACTTCTTTTACCCCGTCAAACGGCAGGCAGCCTGACTCTGATTCTTTATGGTCAAGCTCCGCAAACATCGGGCGGAAATCATCCGAGATGCCGTAATGCTCAAACGCGAGCTTTGAATTTTTCTTCAGCCAGCGCAGCGCTTCAGTCCGGTCCACCGGCTTGCCATGAGCCGCTTCATGAACCGCCGCAAAGCTGTTCACAATAGCCGGATACGTATCAAAAATCGTGCCATCTAAATCCCAAAGTAACTTCATTTATACGTTCTCCTTTTCATGTTCGAAATAAAATCGGTAGGCGCCTTTTCCATTCTGTTTCACGTCATACATCGCCATGTCCGCTTTTTTGATCAATTGTTCTGGCGAATCTCCGTTATCAGGATACACGGAGATTCCGATGCTCGGCGTAAGAAAGAGGGCTTGGCCAGCCACATGATGCGGCTGGCTGATTAAACCAAGCAGCCGCATGGCCACATCCTGCACTTCCTCAAGTTTGGAAAACTCGCTGAGCAGAATCGCAAATTCATCGCCGCCTTGCCTTGAAGCCATATCACCCGTGCGAATCGATGAGAGCAGCCGGCTGCTGACAGAAACGAGCAGATCATCGCCAGCATCGTGCCCTAACGTATCGTTAATCTTTTTAAATCCATCTAGGTCCATGTACAAAATCGCAAATGCTTTTTGGTTGTCCTGCACAAGCTTCATCAGCTTTTTTTCAAATGACAGCCGGTTCGGCAGACCGGTCAATCCGTCGTGATACGCTAAATGTTTCATTTGGCGCTGTTTGTTTTTTTGCTCAGTAATGTCTTTGCCAATGCCATAAATGCCGGTAACACGTCCGTCCACCACAATTGGAATGTTCGTGATATTAATAATAAATTGCTGGCCGGTTTGGCTGCGAAGAGTTACTTCAAATTCGCGTGCTTCTCCATTAAATAAGAACGGATAATGCGCCATAATCCGTTCTTTATCTTCATCTGCCACAAAGGAGGTGCTGAGCAGGCCAATCGCCTCGGTTTCATTTGAAAAACCGAGAAGGCTTGCAGCCGCCTGATTCATCGATTGAAAGCGGCCGTCAAGGTCCACCGAATAAGCGGCTTCCGGGTAATAATCAAATAATGAGCGGTAGCGCTGTTCGTTTATAGACAACTGATCAGAGCGCTGCAGCAATTGGTCATAAAGCGTACGATTTTCCACAATGGTCACCGCTTGTCGGATCATGAGCAAAATAATCGAAACCGCCGCTCCGATCGTTAGCGCGTTAAAGCCGGCATAAAAGATCATAAAAATAAACAGCACGGTGACCGAAGCATACGGAATGAGCAGGCGTATTATTGAGGTGCTTTTCAAGCGGGTCTCAGGTTCAGCCGGTGCATCCCCATACAGCCGGCCGGCAAGTGCAATCAATAAGGCAGATAAAATATACAGAGGGTCGGTTATATTTCCGGACTCATAGCCATTATTTAAAATGAAAAATAAATGAATGGAATTAGCGAAAATCTGCACGAACAAGCCGAACAAAATAAAAAGCATTTCTTTTTTTGCCTGTGAATGATGTAAGCCGAAAAATAAGGTAGATACAGCCAGCAAAAGCCCAAGATCTGTCACAGGATAGCTGAGCGTGACAAGCAATTCAAACGGCGTTGCTGCTACATCCTCTAAAATATGCTGAATGAGAAAGTGCCAGCTGAAACTAATCGCAACGGTCATCGTGATCAGCATATCAAACACCAGGCGGACCGTCTGCACCGTAAGGCGTGTTTGTTTAAATTTGATCAGAATGGCAAGCGAATAAAATAAAACATGCGCAATAAAAAAGATATCCAGGAATCCAACTGTTGGTATCTTCATCCGCCAGAATGATTCAAATAGAAGCCATAGGCATTCTCCCAAAAAGTAGAACGTTAACCCAGAGGCCAGTAACTTCCAAAAAAATCGGTCTCGAACATGAGGGGATCTAATCATTTGCAACAGCCACACGAGGGCAATGCCGATTGCGACGACCGACAGCACGTTTCCGCCGAGCGTCTTCATCCATTCCTGATCTTCGAAAACAAACAGCCAGCCGTAATAAATACTTATGTATATGAAAATGAACAGCTTAACACGCGAGCCTGCATTCATAAACCGATCCTCCAAACGAAAAAGCCTTCTCAGTATTTTAGCATAAAAAGAAGCGATTTCGACGAACGGCTTTTTCATGGTAGAGATTAGTTGAAAAACATCCCATTTTTTTGAAAAAGCACAAATAAGAAAAAAGCAGACAATAGGAAGCGAATTTAAAACATAGAAGAGATTTGTCGGAAAATATTTATTATTTCATGTAAACGGTTTACGAGAGAAGGAATGCTTGCTATTTTGTCTGGAACACGTTATTCCTATATATAGAGATAAATTGTTCGATCACGAGGAGGATATAATGTCTAAAGTAATTGCGATTAACGCAGGAAGTTCATCATTAAAATTTCAGCTGTTTGAAATGCCCATGGAAACGGTGCTGACGAAAGGACTTGTTGAGAGAATCGGCTTGACAGAGTCTGTTTTTTCGATTACAAAACCCGACGGCACAACAGACACAGAAGTAACGGACATTCCGGATCATGCAGTCGCGGTTCAAATGCTGCTGTCGAAGCTTGTCTCCAACGGCATCGTCGCGTCCCTTGACGAAATCGACGGCATCGGCCACCGCGTCGTTCACGGCGGCGAAAAATTCGACGATTCGGCGATTATCGATGAGGCAACGCTTACGGAAATTGAAGAGCTGTCAGAACTCGCACCGCTTCATAACCCGGCGAACGTAACGGGCATCCGCGCATTTCGCGCCGTGCTGCCAAGCGTACCGGCCGTCGCGGTATTTGATACGGCGTTCCACCAGACAATGCCGGAAAAATCATTTTTATATAGCCTGCCATATGAATATTACAAAGACTACGGCATCCGTAAATACGGCTTTCATGGCACATCGCACAAATATGTATCTGAGCGCGCAGCGGCACTGCTTGGCCGTCCAATCGAGCATTTGCGCTTAATTTCATGCCACCTTGGCAACGGTGCCAGCATCGCGGCGATCGAAGGCGGGAAATCAATTGATACATCGATGGGCTTCACACCGCTTGCCGGCGTTGCCATGGGAACACGCTCCGGTAACATCGACCCAGCGTTAATGCCCTTTATTATGGAAAAAACCGGCCAGACAGCGGACGAAGTGTTAGACACATTGAACAAAAAAAGCGGTATGCTTGGCGTATCCGGCGTGTCAAGTGATCTTCGCGACTTGTCAAAAGCAGCTGAAGAAGGCAATGAACGTGCGGTTACAGCGCTTGAAGTATTCGCAAGCCGTATCCACAAATACATCGGTTCCTACGCAGCGCGCATGTCCGGTGTGGACGCCATCATTTTTACAGCAGGAATTGGTGAAAATGACATTGCATCACGGGCACGCATTATGCGCGGCCTTGAATTTATGGGCGTTTACTGGGACCCGGCACTAAACAACGTGCGCGGTGAGGAACAATTTATCAGCTACCCGCACTCACCAGTGAAAGTCATCGTCATTCCAACAAACGAAGAAGTGATGATTGCCCGTGACGTTTCTCGTTTAGCAGGCGTGTAAGGCGTTTCTTCAACGTTTAGCGTGAATGCTTGGTGATGGTTACAGGTCGGGAAATGGGCTTTTAAATAGCATATTTGGTGAAATAAAACCATGACCAGAATTTCACCTTTGAACCCTCTTATGTGTTGAAAACCATCACACACTAAGGGGGTTTTTTCATTGGTAAAAAAGAGAAGAAAAACACAGGTGCAGGAATCACTGTCGATTGAAAAAGCAAGAGAGGTTATCATAAGAATTAAGAAGCTTGAGGGTCTATCAAAGCATACTCTGGAGAACTATCAGAAGCTGTTTAATGACCTTGAACGTTGCTTTTCCAAAAGAAAGCTCGTTTCCAACTTTACCATTGAAGATGCCAGACGCTTTATTGACTGGCAATTGAATGAAAAAGAGCAATTCAAAGAAGTGCGATTCAGACAGGATAAGAAAATTGGTGTCTCGATCGGTTCAGCTAATTCGTATCTTCAGTATGCCAAAGCCGCTTTCAATACACTTCAAGATGAAGGATACCTTGAAGAGAATGTATGGGAGTCATTAAAGAATATTAGGAGGCAGCAGGAGCAGGTTGACACGCTTTCTGAGGATGAGATTACAAGGATGTTAAACGTGTTAGATCGAACGTGGTATGCGGATTTCCGGGCTTATGTACTGCTTCATACGTTATTGGATACCTTTGGGCGGATTACTGAAGTGCTGAGTATTAAAAAGAAGGATATCGATTATCAAAATGCCTCTATCACATTTCAACAGACGAAAAACAATTTGTTCAGGATTGTTCCTATTACAACGAGAACATTAGATTTGCTTGAACAGTTAATCCGTGAAACAGAGGAGTTTGATTCTGAGTATATCTTTTTAACGAATACGGGAAAACCGCTGGTGAGCGGCACAGTGCGAAAGCAGCTAAGAGACATTGCCGAAAAGGCAGGGGTCAAACGAAGAATCTATCCTCACTTATTCAGGCATACAGCATCTAAAATGTTTCTGGAACAGGGAGGCTCGATGAGGGTGCTCCAGAAAATCCTAGGGCATCGTGATATTCAAACTACAATGATCTACTCTCACGTATTTGACACGACTATAAAGAGTCAGCACGAGCAGTTTTCACCTATTAAGCATTTGGATGAGAAGCAGGGTTACAAAACAAGAACAAACAAAAAAGGCAGGCTAAAGAGACAATGAGGAAATAAGGGAGCTAAACCGCTTCGTTTCACCTGCTCAATCATGACAACCTTCATGAGGACTGCATGAACATTATCTTAAACGACCTCGTTGAACTCATGGACCCACGCTACATTGAAGTATGGGGCAAATTCACGCCTCGTGGCGGCATTTCCATCGATCCGTACACGAACTACGGCAAGCCGGGGACGAAGTACGAAAAAATGGCGGAGTACCGGATGATGAATCATGACTTGTATCCAGAGACGGTGGATAATCGGTAAGGGGCAGGAAAAACGAGCGTGGTCACACGAAATTGGCTTAAATGTGACCACGAAAACAACTTTTTTTCGAAAAATGTGACCAAAAATGTGACCAACAGAAGTACAAAATAAGGTGATGTGACCACGCATTATACGTATAAAGAGACATCTCTATTTGGAGATGTCTTTTTTATTAACAAGTATGTTTGTGAATAAATTTCTCACCCTTTCATTATACATTCTGTTGTAGGCTGGCGATGTCCGGCACGAGTGCTTTTGCTATCCAAACGTTAATGAGACACAAAAAAATTAATGTGACGATGCGTTACGTTGCAATGTGGGGAAATGAACTGAGGGAGCAAAATGATAAGTACAATCCGCTTAACTTTTTAGATATTTAATCGATTACAAAAGACTACACATAAGAAATCCTTCATGCTTCCCCTGTCAAAGGTGGCATGAAGGTTATTATTTAAAGATGTAGTTATTCTTGCTGCTCGGACACATACAGCAGCCCCTTTTTTTCTATCTGCTTCTTCAATTCCTCGGCAAAGGGGATTGAAGAATGAATAGTAAATATTGCATTCGAACTGTAATCTTTAAATAGGATGTTCTCAATATGCTATGGACATTTAATTACTAAAATGTATACTCTTAGTATTGGGTAAATTGGTTCGAATCTACAAAAAGTCCAATTGTATTATAGAGTGCCTAGAGATAGAGTAGATAGCCGGATATAACACAGAGAGCGTTCTAAAGTGACTTACTATTTAAGTGGGTTACTAACGTGTCAGGGAGGAAGATGAATTAAGTATGATACAGAGAGATTTTATGAAAATGGGCAGGTTGCTGACAAAACTTGTCGCAGTGCCGCTATCCTTTACCATACTGAGCGGCTGTTCAAACAGTGATTCTGCTGTAGCATCAAAAATGATTGACAGCATTGAAGAAAAAAACTATGGAACAGCTGAAGAAATTTATGAGAGGGCTTTAGCGGAGGCAACGACAAAAGAACAAGAGGAAATAAATCAGACCGTCTCCAACACACTCCAGGATTATTTAAAAGAAAAGCACAAACAGCTGAAAGATGGAGATATTTCCGAAGCCAACTTCTATAATACAGTCACGGAAATTGAAGCGTTGGTGATTGACGATAAAGATCTCTCCACAAAAATAGAGTCTTATAAAAGAAAAAAAGATGTAGCAATAAAAGATGTAGCAATAAAAGATGTAGCAATAAAAGAAAGAAACGTTTATACTGCCTCGGACATAATGGTTGCAATTGAAGAAAAAGATTATGAAGAGGCCACAGCTATGTATCAAGAAACTATAACAGGAATCTCAGAAGACAAAAGAAAGAAATTTGATCAATCTATAACCGATACAATTAAACCTTATATTGAAGGCAGGTACGCTAAAATTGGTCATGAAGCAGACACAGAAGCTGCAATTGTAGGAATGTTAAAAAGCATCTTGGAAAACAATATCGGTGGAAACACTTTAGCCAGCGTGATCGATTCATACCTTGCACCAAAAGAAACAACAAATAGTGGTGGTGCACAATCCGAAACGATTATTGAAGCGGGTGATTTAGAAGAAAATTCACCGTATACAGAAGAGGAGCTTAACGGCGATCCGCAGGCACCTTCTACAAATCCAAATGACTACAATGAGAACGGCGAATATGTTCCAGCGGATGGTCCTTCCGATAATCCTGAAGACTATAACAGCGGTGGAGAATACAAGCCAGTGGAAGACATGACACAGGAAGAAATTGAAGCGGAGCTTGGCGGAATGCTTGAAGGAAGTTTAGTTCCATAATGATGATTGTAAGACCCCTCAAAAAAAGAGGGGTCTTATTTTGGTTTTGCCGCTTATCATTTAAAATCTCACATATGGTTGAGGAAGAAGAGTGGGGTGTTTAATGACCATTTTCGAAAGTTGTTCTAGCAAAACAGGCATAAGTACCTCCTTCCCCGCAATCAGCCTCATTTCTCACACGTGCAAATGCTTTAGCAGCATGATTAAAACCTGCTTAATAAACATGTTTTTTTCGTATGGTTTGCGTGTGAATAAAATTGGATTTTTATCTCGAGCATATATCATTTATTTATATGTACGTCAATAGGTATATAGCATATTTATTTGACAAATTGATGAATAAATGATATAATAAGAGAGTAGTCAAGAGAAGTTGTTGACTACATATCTAAGAATAATTGATTTGAAAAATCGATTCGTTGGCTAAAGCATATCTTATCCTTGCCTTCAAATAGTGAAGGCTTTTTGTGCTTTATACAATTAGAAGCGTTTTCAAAGTAAAGGGGGAGTACAACAATTGAATCAAGGGTTTTTCTTTTGCTATGACAGAAAGCTAATGATGTGTTTGAAAGGAGAAGGATTGACATTTATAACATGTGCATTACATGAAACAACTCATAACAAGTTTTGGCTATTTGAAAGAAGTCCAGAGTTGGACAAAGCGTTAAGTAAAATTGTTAAGCAAATTAAAAAAGGGGATTAGGCAAGTGGGAAAGAGATTAACAGAAAAAGAGTTAAAAATGATGATAGACTATAATGACAAGGAGAACTATTTGTTGATGCCGAACGAAATTATTGAAATACTGGTAAAGGATAAAGAATTGAATAAGGTGAAAGCACCTCATATTGCGGTTGCTTATATATATGTCTTTTTGGTTACATGGCTTTATCGTTATGCTAAATATGGAATGATGGAATTGGACAATGTAACAGATAAAGCAATCAAGAAAATCATGGGTATTGCTGAAACAAGTAGTGAATATACCTACATCTTTAAAAAAGGTGGCGTGCTTGACCGTTTAGGTATTACAGCAACACATTCATTTAAAAAAGCACCTGTGGAATGGTTTCCAGATGAAGATGGAGATTATGGTTTCCCCCAATTCGCTTTCTTTGAAGAGTGGGATGAAGAATTAAGGAAGCTTTGGACAAATGGAGAAAAGCTTAAAAGACGCCAGATTAAAGAACCATTACTGGCAACAGGTTACAGAAATCCATTGAACGAAGAAGACATAAAAAAAGGGGAAGAAACGGATTACAACGGCACATTCTATGAAGGGGGAAAAGAGTACACTCACATGGTTGGTATGGATGCTTTTATAAAATGTATGACTACAGAAGGCTTAGGAATTAATGCTTTCTACATGCTTTCATTCCTGCGTAGTCGTTATGGTAAAAATACTGATGTGAGCATTTCATTGGAAACTATTTCGGCGGAGAGTGGTATTAAGCCAAGTACAAGAGACGCAGTATTGAAAATGCTTAAAGCGTATCATATGCTTGCTTGTATACCAGCTGATTTTTGTCTAGAGCGTGGAGATTATAAAACCGACGCCAGTACATACTGTTTGATAGAAGATAAAACAGAGTGGAACACAGAACCAAACTATACTTTTCCGAAACGCAAAGTATACCACGTTACAAAGCACCTTGATTATAAAGAACCTGTTGAAGAAATTTAAAAGGTACGAAATTAGAAGTATATTAATATATACATATGTATTGATAAACAAATAAGTCTTATTGGGTAGCAAGTGATTAATATATATTAATTTACCTCGAATATCATACGTTTTAAAAACATTTAAGAAGAACACAGCAAGCGGTAGAGTATTTGGAATTTTCGATTAGCACTAGGTTGGCAGTTTGAACATAAAAACACAGAACCCTAGCAAGGGGAAACATAATGCTAATCGAGTATTCCGCAATATGGTATTGGTGAGAGAGAAGAGTAACGCAGTTAATATTGTTTGAAGAAACCGGTGGTACTTTTCATTTCAATACAAAGGAGAGTATTTATGGAATTAGTTGAGGATAAGGAGTTAAGAAATAAAGTGTTGGAATTTATGGAGAGTTTCAGGGGGGAAACAAACATAAATATCCTTAATTTAGAAGAGTTTGAAGAACTCATCAATGAAAGACGAAATGAAAGCAATAATGAAGTGAAAAAAGAATTAAAGACTGAATTAAGCATTGCTTATCTTTATAGTATGGTATATGCTTCGCTAAGTTTAGCGATTAATCAAGGTAATGGTAATAGTTTGAAATTGTCACAGGAATGGAGTGAAGAGGTCGAAGGGACACCGCTTCTAACTTTACAAAACTGTTTTACTAATATTTCTAATCATATATTATCCATTATTAGGCTAGTCGAAGATGGGTTTGATCTTTCGGCACGCATAATTCTCCGAGTCCTTATTGAGTTATCTTGGATTGTTATCTTGGTGTCTTCCGATTTAGAAATTATGAAAATCTATCATAATTCAGAAGATGAAGACATGGAGCGGCGTGCATGGTATAAATTCTTTAAACCCAAAAAATTATTAGAGGGAGTTACCAAGATTGAGACTCAATTAGGCATTGACAACGAAGAAATGTTAGTTCGTCTTAATACTTCCCGTTCTGAGACATACAATTTCTATTCCAAAACCATACATAATTCATATCTATCAAGTGTAGTAGGTGCATATTCCACTTCCTTTGATGAGGAAGGACCCTTAAATCTCTCATTATTTGGCATGGCTTCAAAAGGTTCAAAAGGAACGATGAGCTGCTTCTTAGAAATGATGTTTTATTTAACCTTGATGATTAACACTATACTAAAAAAAATTCATAATCATACTCCTGCAAAAGAGAATGAGTTATGGAATACGTATGATGTTTTGCAAAAATGTTCACAATCCACTTACTTCTATTATTTGAAAAAAGAAGAAAAATAGGTTCTTTTGTATCCTAATTAGAGAATATGTATTAAAAGTGAGGGCATATATGGAGAAACATAAAGTTTGGATCAGTAATGAGGTATTTAATTGGAGATGCTATTCTAATGGTGGTGGATTTGTGGATAGTGAAAAGTGGAAAAGAGCATATTATATTTGGGAATATGCAAAGAATTTAATTGAAAATGCTAGCAGCGATTTTCAACTGGCGGATGGAGTAGCAAACTTAAAAAGGAGTCTCAATCAACGTTTGCAACTAATAGAAGAGATTTACAATTTTAGATCGATTAGTAATGTTAATAAACAAAAAAGGTATTTGGAATTGTTAGAGGCATTTGGCATTGTTAGACCTTTATTTATGAAGAAGCTGATGCTTGTAAGAAATGATATTGAGCATAATGATGCAAAACCGCCTAATGTAGATAGGTGTTTAGAGTTGCTGGATGTTGTATGGTACTTTTTAAGGTCTACAGATTTCATCGTACAACTTAGAAGGTATGAAGCGACATTTGACAAGTTAGACAGTGAAGGGTACGAAACTCAATATAGTTTTAGCTTAAATGTTGATCATGCAGCTGAAAAACTCTACAAAATCTCAGGTTGGTTTCCAACTGATTACATATCTGAAGAATTTCAAAATGACTATGTAGAAGTGATTGTAAAAAAGTACGAAGACAAAAAGGCTTATGAAGGTTCGCCTTTGGAAGAACTCCATGATGATAAATTAGAATCTGATAAATTGATTCAAGGGTATTTTCAATTTACATCAGAAGACAAGAAGAAAATAATTCCTCTTGTACTATATGCAATTTGAAAAGAACTTGAAATTCTTTGCTATTCACTTTTACCATTGTCCAAAGAAATTTGTAAGGTCTAGAGAGGCTGTTTTCTCTACTTCTTTCTATTTTTCATGACTACTTTATAATTGAAATGTACACTACAAATTGTGAAGTAGTCTATATATTTTTTAGAAACTAATGAAACGTCATTATACCAACAAAAGTAACTCGCTCGGCTCTTCAAAACGCAGCGTCTGTGGCAGTTCTGTTCCTAACAACAGAAGCAGTTGTAGTAGACAAGCTAGAAGAAGATGATATGAGTAACACATCAATCTAAAAAGAGCCAAGCCTTGTTTTAATGAGGTTTGGCTTTTTTTGTTTGTGAAAGCTTGTATCTAGCAATCAAAAAATCATGGTCGAACAAGAATCCATGATAAAATAATCTTACGTATAATATAGGGTCGCATCACTTAAAGGAATAGGTGATGGTAATGGCTTTAATAAAGAAGGATTTAAGTACGGGAAAATATTATTTTGTTCTGGATGCAGGAAGGGACTCTTTTAGTGGAAAGAGAAATCAGTATCGCAGAAGGGGATTTGAAACAAAAAAAGAAGCTCAGATAGCACTAGCAAAACTTCAAGTGCAAATCAGTGAAGAAAAAGAAATCAGCTTGTCTAGACTTCATTTTCAAAAGTATCTAGAACAGTGGTTTAATGCAAAGAAGATTAAACTAAAGCCGAGTACGATTCAAAATTATGATCAGCAAATCCGCTACAACATTGTGCCGTATATCGGAGATGTGAGGATGAGTGAGTTCACTGAATCGATTATTCAGACCTACATTCAGACGCTCCACAAAGAGCGTAAACTGTCTCCAGCGACAATCCGAGCTGCTTAGGGCATTGTTGCAGAAGTCCTTTATAAGGCTTCTCAGAAAGGCATCCTGAACAAGTCGATGTTAGACGATATTTCATTGCCAAGAATGCCGAAAAAGCTTCGGGTATGGACAGCGGATGAGATGATGTTGTTTTTGGATGCTTCTCAGCGAGTGTTGAACTTAACAAGGCATTTTATCGGCTTCAGTATTTCCGCTCAGACAGGTATGCGGATGGGTGAGGTTCTTGGCTTGCGATGGAGTGACATTGACTTTGAAGGTAAACGAATCTTCATTCGACAAACACTCAGCAAGATCGACGAGGACAGCGTGTACGGCTTCGTGGATGAAGGGAAGACCGATGCCGCTCTGAGAGTTGTCTATGTCCCTGACGCTCTGTTGAGCAACCTGAGAGCACATCATGAGCATATCCTTCGGGAGCGGGCGGTGCTGGCGGATGAGTATCTTCAATATGATCTAGTTGTTTGTACGAAGAACGGAAACTGGGTGCATCCGAATAACTTTAGACGAGCTTTTAAGGTGACTGTCGAGCAGTTAGGACTTCCCAAAATCCGTCTTCATGATCTAAGACATACACATGCCACGTTTTTGCTGGCTAATAAGGTGAATCCAAAAATTATTCAGGAGCGGCTCGGTCACAAGAATGTAACTGTCACATTGAACACATACAGCCACGTATTACCGTCTATGCAGCTTGAAGCGGCTGGCACGTTTGATGAATTGTTCAAGTCTAGTGACCATAGTGGTGACCAATGATTGAATGAAGCCGCTCAGCCCTTGATATAACTGGAGTTGCAGACGGCGATTTTCATGAGGACTGCATGAAAACCATAGTATTTTACATAGTAAAAAGTAAGTATAAAACAGCAGTTGAACAATTAAGTTTTTCTTTTAGCTTGTAGAAAAACTGATATAAACGTGAAAGGGGTATTTTTGTGATTCATGTTTCGTCTCTTCTAGCTTATTTCAAAGAACATCCAGATTATAAAGTCAAAACTCTTGAAGATGAAGATATTAATATCGAATATAAAAAATCAACGCAGCGTCGTAAGAATGTTCTTGCTGAGCTTTGTGTTCCATCGGGAAGGTTTTACTTGAGAAAAGATAATCAATGGGTCAATATTAAAGACATTTCTGAAGTACAGACAAATGCTGAGGTTATAGCTTGGGTTGAAAAAGATTCACGTTGTCTAGGCTGAAATGCTTCAGTGCCTTTAATCGCTCAAAAAAGTAGTAAAACAATTACCAATCATGGTACAATACAAACCAACAATACATAAGAGGGGATTTAAAAGCTCCCTAATTCCTTGTCCTGTAAGGGTTTGTAGGCGGTGAGGAACAATTCATCAGCTACCCGCATTCACCAGTTAAAGTCATCGTCATTCCAACAAACGAAGAAGTGATGATTGCCCGTGACGTTTCTCGTTTAGCAGGCGTGTAAGGCGTTTCTTCAACGTTTAGCGTGAATGCTTGGTGATGGTTATAATGTTAGATAATAAGGTAAATACGTTCATTTGTGACCACTACCACGAATGACCCCCTAATCCTTCTTTTTGTACGGATTCAAGTACAGAAAGGGGGATTTTTTTATTGGCTAGAGAAACAAAGATTCAACACAAATTAACTGTTGAGAAGGGCAAGGGACATTATTATTCGTGTAAAGCAGATGGAAGGATTATCTAAACATACACTAACGAATTACAACAAACTTTTTAATAATTTGGAACGATGTTTTGCAAAAAATAAATATATGGAAAATTTCACAATTGAAGATGCAAGAAGATTTATTGAGTGGCAATTGCATGAGAAGCAACAATTTAAAGGTGTGAGATGGGACAGGGAAAAGAAAATTGGTGTCAACATTACATCGGCTAACTCCTATTTACGGTTAGCAAAAGCAGCATTTTCATGTTTGATTGAAGAAGGTCATCTTCAAAAAAATCCTTTTCCGGTATTAAGAATATTAAGCAACAACAGAAACAAGTGGATACATTATCAGATCAAGAAATAACCAAACTCCTTAATTCACTTGATAAAAGTTGGTATGCCGACTTTCGTGTTTACGTGCTGATTCATACCTTATTAGATTCATTTGGACGTATTGGAGAGGTATTAGCATTAAAGAGGCAGGATATTGATTTTGAACACGGCTCAATTATTTTTAATAAGACAAAGAACAGTTTATTTAGAATTGTGCCAGTCACAAAGAAAACGTTGAATTTATTGGAAAAGTTAATAGATGAATGTAAGGAATTTGAATCGGACTATATCTTTCTGACGAATGCAGGAAAACCTTTAAGGGATGATCCTGCTAGAAAACATCTTCATGAAATTACACAAAGAGCAGGAATTGAAAAGCGTGTACATCCTCATATTTTTCGGCATACAGGCAGTATGTTGTTTCTGAAAAATGGCGGTTCGATTCGAGTATTACAGAAAATTCTCGGTCATGCTGAAATTTCTACCACGATGATTTACGCTCATGTTTTGGACGACACAATAAAAGTCAGCATGAACAGTTTAGTCCGATTAAACATATAAACGCATACAAAAGCAGGTATTATAGAAGCCAAGCGGGAAGCGGATAGACTATGAATGGAAAGCCTTCAGAAGCATGTGTAGCCTATTTTATAAAGAAGGTAGTAAGGTAGATGAAAATCAGAAAAACGCCTATAGAGGATACAAGCTGCGACCAGATGATCACTCGGGTTTATAAAGCAGGGACGATAATATGTATATAAAGACTGATGTTGATTTTCTTATTGAACTCCCATGAAAGAATAATAAATATTTCATCATCTGTGGTGCTGCGAAGTGCGGCATGGATGGCTAACGGAGCAGGTTAGTTGAAGAAGGATTTTTAAACTAATAAGCACAGATAAGGGGCATAAAATACAATAATTATTCACTTATTGTATAATGTTTTTAGTTGAAAACTTATAGCTTTTGATAAGGAGTAGTGGATTTTCATGGGAAATAATACGGATGAAAAATTGTATCGTCAAATCGTGGAATCGACCACGGAGGTAATTATTATTCAACAAGATGGGAAATTTAAGTATATAAACCCTTCAGGAGTAGCCTTTTTACGGGCCGCTTCCAGTGAGGAAGTTATAGGTAAATCTGTATTCGATATCGTACCCGAGGAGTATAGAGAGCTGACAGTAAGGCACACAAAATCGATCCTTGATGAAAATAAACCAACTGGAACTATCGAAAAACAATTAAGACGGTTTGATGGTTCACTAGTTGATGTAGAAACAAATTGTACTCCTGTTTTGTATGAGGATAAAAAAGTGATTCAATCTGTCGTCAGAGATATAACAAAGCGTAAAGAAATCGAAAGATCACTCGAAGAAGTGTCCAAAGAAATTAACACACTATCAGCTCCAGTCGTCCCTATATTGGAAGGGGTCGCTGTCTTACCCCTAGTAGGTTCTATCAATTCTGAAAGAGCGAATTATATTTTAGAACATGTGCCTTTAAAAGTACAGGAACATAGTGTCCATACTTTGATTAGCGATTTTTCAGGCATCTATGAACTTGATGCAATGGTAATCCAATGTCTGTTTGAAACTAGTGCCGTACTTGGTTTGCTTGGTGTTCGTTCTATTGTAACGGGAATAAGACCCGAAATTGCCCAAAGTGTTGTTCAGCTCGGAGCCGATTTATCCCTAATACAGATATTTGGAACTTTACAGCAGGCAGTACATGATTTGGTGTTAAAGGATAGCTTCGTAAGTGTTTGAATAGGATATCAATTATATTCCGTGATATAGATATATTGTTATCCATCTTCATTGCAGGTTCGTTCTCTGGAGTCAGAGCCGTCATGAGACGGCTTTTTCTTATTGTGCTAAAGGGGCAGCATTCCT
>NZ_LAJA01000002.1 GCF_000970675.1 Domibacillus tundrae
AATTAATATTCTATATACAGTTATCTATTAATTCGCTAAAAATCATTTAAAGATTGTAAACAATATATCATATTTCCAAAAATTCTTTTCACTCAATGTTGGTAATTCCTTACACTTTTATTAATTATTTTACTCCTAGGTTTTTCTTTTTATAATTTTATGATATGTAACGAATACCCTACTCGATTGTAGACAAATAAAAACTCAAGTTAAATAACTTGAGTTTTTTTAAAATTTTATTAAAAAATGGAGAGATTATAATTAGTACCTTAGAATTTAATCCTACTCAAATTCCAACAAAACTACTAGCTGCAAATAGGAAATAGTGTGTATAGGTGCGTTGTTATAATATTTAAACGCACCACCGATCACCATTTCAGGTTATTTAGAAGAAAGGAACTAAGTACATAAGACAGAAATACAGATCTGGAAAGAAAAAGTCTTATCTAGTTGTCAATTATGACATTTTCAAGTTAATTGTTCTCTTCAGTTTCTATTTCCATTATTACTATTCAAAGCGCTCGTTTCGTTCTCTTTCTCGCTTCAACTCGTTATTTCGTTCCAAGCGTATTATTTCCTTAAATTCTATCTCTTCTTTTTCTGCCCAATCAGCGATTGATAAGTTTTCACATTTTTTTAAGATTGATATCAACCCCAAGCGTCTTTGTAGTTTCTCTGCTAATGACCCCGACCAGGATCTCGGCCAAAAGGAAGATTTGAATATATCTAAAATTAGCGTTGGTTCGTCAACGTTCTCAAGAATTCGTTTTGCTAAAGGAGTCCACTCTAAGGCATCCTCCTCATTTCTTTTTCGAAACGGGATGATCGCAGAAGCTAGGAATGGGTACCTGTTAGTTGGATCAGTCTTACACCAGTTAATAATTAAATCATTGTCAATTTGTAGAAAGGGATTTATATTCTTTAAAAAAAGACGTTTTGTCCTCTGATTAATGCTATTCTGTTCTAAAAGCTCATTTAGGAACATTATTGGCTGATTTCTGGCAAGAGCGTTTAATACGCCTTCCCAATCCATTACATTAACACTGTTGCTTTCTATAGATTTAAAAAGTTTTTTGTATAGAACTTGAGCATTAACTTTTGCAGATTCACCCATAAAACATTTGTCAGTAATATCCGTTAACTCATAACTTATCCTCCCTCCCTTATTTATTTCTCGCGTCAATTGACACTTTAATATTATCTCTTGTCCTACTATTTTTAAAATATCGCTAATTTTACCTTTCTCTGAATAAAAGCTAAGTCTCGTAGACAATATATCAACCGCAACTTCAATACCATCTGGATATGAAGCTATTGTGTTTATCAATTCTGATAATTCAGCGTCACTTATAGCCTCATGAATCCTACCGTAGTTTAAGTAGTTGTACTGCCATACTGGTGCTGCTCCGTATTGTAATGATCTTTTCAACCTCTCAATAGCTTGAATGTCGATCCGCACACCAGTTTGTAAGAAAGGAAACTCAGCAGAAAGTAAATCATTTTCAACGGCCTCGTCTAATATTTTTTCAACCAAACTTTCATTAATATTAAAAAGACCATTCAAAAATCCACGGAATACTTGGTATTTGCGTTTTGATTGTTCTACAGAAACCAATTGATCACACAAATCGCTCCACATTTTTTCTGGATTTTCACACCCTTCAGCCAGTCCTTGACCAAAAGCAAACAATTTTTGATTATCATTGCTTACTAGCTCTACTAAAGTCTCCTTAAAGATATCTTCCTTTAACCCAACTTCTTTACCGAGGGACCTAACTCTCTCTTCTAGTTGAAAATATTTACTTTCACCTTCAATATTGAGAGTCTCGATCAAGTTCAAAACGTTACTATTCAATAAAACATAAACTCTAACTTTTTCAACAAGAGAATCTGGTTTAAGGGCTCTACTTAAATCATTTAAACGACTAAGAGTTATTTCATCCATTCTTTTGGAGTCAAATCTTTTAGTTTCTTGAATTGCTATCCATCCTTCGCCCCAAGAGTTCTTAGTAGAAATAATTTTTGAAGCGGTCTCGAGTTGGTCGTACATACTTGCTTTTGTCCAAAGTCCTCTGAATTTTTTTGCCAACAGATTCTTAGCTTTTGGGGCTACCTTGTATTGTGATGTCGAGAGATTCACAGTATATTCTATAAATAATTGATACCAATCAGTTTCTTCTCTTTTATCTTTTGGAACAAATCCATAATCTCTTGAATGTGCACCGAATTCAAAACTTTCAAAAGAACTAAAATGCCATGACTCTAATGCTGCATCTAATAAGAAAAGACCTAATTCATTTTCTTTTTCACTATTTGATTCGGTCAAATTTTTAATTATACTTAGCCTTTGTTCAGCGGAGGCATGGGTACCTGACAGGTAAAGATAAAAAAGAGACTTAACTAACCTTCTTATAGGATTGTGATTCTCATTATTTTTTTCTGACAAAGCAAATCGGCAAAGTAATTCAGCAGAGCGAACAAACAAATTTTCATCGTATGCTAATGAACGAAGGATCCTCGTAAAAAAATTATAATTAATGTTATTACGCGAAAAGAAGATGTTTGTGTTCTCCCTCTTTGTTACTCTTTCAATTGAAGCAAGCGTTAAGTCTGGATTTAAGGGGGCGACGTTTTTAAGCAAATTGATGCCTAATTCATTTAAGTTACTTACATCTCCCAATAATCCATCTTCCTCAAGCCATTTTCTAGAAATCCCCACAGCTACTTCACTTTCGTGTAAATAGCTTAATCTTCTAGAAAAAGACTTTAAGAGCCTTTCAGAGCCACCTTTTTCAAATACATAGCAAATTCTTTCTACAGGTATATTTTCTAATGCTCTTTTTGCAAGTTTATTGGCTATTGCATGAGGCAAGACTGCCCTCCATAGGCTCCGTTTCTGCACTAGATCACGTCTCATTAACTCACTTACGTTCTCATAAACCTCTCTAGCTTCCATGCCAACTAATGAACCAAGAAGTCTTAATTCTATATCTGTATCTTCAGCCATTTGATTGTTAAAGGAGTATACAAGTGAACACGCTTCTGCAGCTCTTATTAGTGACTTATCATAATCATTCCTCTGTTGAAACAACCTGTTGAATAGTTCACTATCTTTCAATTCGGCTAAATTCTCTCCACGCTTAACCCTGCTGCTTAGCGCTATTGCAATTCGTGCGTTACCTCCTGAAAAATCGGCAATACTGCGGGCCCCTATTTCATTAATATAAGGAAAACGTGCTGATATAACTTTTTCGATCAATTCAGTTGAAGCTGGTTCTAAACGAATTACTTCAGTTTCTTCCGGCTGATCTTCCCGAACATCGTACTCTATTGTAATTAGCCTGACTTGACTCCCATTTGCCGCACATATAGAAGTTAAACGTCTGTGTAAACTTGGAGGACAATTATCTATAGCGAGAATTGCGGGCTTCTTAAGAGAAACTATACGTTCAGCAATATTGGTAGGATGCGGATTTGGACTGTCATTGATATCTGTGTAAAAAACTTGAGATTTATTTAACGGTTTTTCACCAATTCGCTCATCAAACAATGCTTGAAGAAATCTTGTTTTTCCAACCCCTGAAAGTCCAACCAAACGAATAGAAGATTTAGGCTTGTGAAGCATTGATCTCACTTCATTTATCCCATCAAGTGCAGAGAGGCCGTTCGATTTAGATTGGGGGTTATTATACAAACGAATATGTTTATCTAACATGTATTCTTCTTCCACACCATTAGGAGAAGCTGCCCAATTCCCATAAGGTCTCCACCCTTGAATTGGCTGTCCTATTTTGTCTCTTACCCAAAGAACAAGAGGTGGATGACTCCGAACCCATCCTGCAATTCTTTCACGGTCATAAAAGTCTAACTTAATATTTGTAGCATTAGGGTAATCCTCTAGTGCTTCTTGCATGGCTTTTTTCCTGTCTTTGAGTGCAGAGTCAGCAGTTGAGCCTTGACTACTCACAATAATATATGCGCCCTTAGCATCAGCTAAATCCTGTATAACTTGCCTAAGTTTCCCTGACGGTTTCATTTCACTAATTATTGCTGCTCGATTCATATCAGGTTTTTTTACTTGAAAACCCGTTTTTGACCTTGGAACATAGCCGTCATTTTGTAAAGCAGTTGAAAGGTCGACTCTAACATCAATACCACCATCTTTTGCATTTTGATGCCCGCCCCACGTAACACCTGCCGTTGGCAAATTCAATGAACGGAGATCGGCTTCGCAAAGAAGACCAATAAGCGATCTCAAATCGCTATCACTTAGTCTACTAATATCTTCCCCATAGATTTCAATCATAATAACCTAAGACCCCTTTATTGTTTAATTCAAATGATAAATTAAGCATAATTAATGATCAAAATTTCACAGTAATTATGATGTACTTATTCTTATTATAACTATTACTACGATAATTGAATGCACTAACTGTTTTTTATAACAAGAGTTTAAGACTGAATCATAACTTTAAGCCCTCGATTTCTTTAGAAATCGAGAAGACTTATACAGGATACTTATATTATTTCTTTAATATTACCTTATATTATTTATAGCTATGTTTTAACCTATCCATAGGTATAATTATAGCTATATAGTAGCTTTCTTTCTCTCTCCCCCTAGCTATTAAATTAACCCAGGGGGGATTAGAGTTTAACTTAGCTAAAATAAAAAAACTAACTCATTTACGAGTTAGTTTTTATCAATCCAGCTTAAAACTTTTGTAGATGACGTTCAGCTTCAAGCATTTTCAAACCGACTAAGAACCCTTTAGGATCGTCTCTTATGACCTTCCTTACAAGCGAAATATAATCTCCGTTCGATTCCTTCAATTTTTTAAATTCCTTGTAACTCTCGGTTTCGATACCAAAATAAGCATAAGGGTCGTCAAGAATGATTTCCTCACTTTCTTTCCACAACTCCTCCATACTTTTAGCTTGATAAAAAGCTTGCGCTTCTTGATACCAGAGTTCTAGGAATTCCTCATCTTCCTTTTCCCAACTCGATTCCTCCATCTCAACTATAATTGGAAGTTTATCGTATGGATTTTCAATTACTTTCTCAATTGGATGAAGAGACAGATCGTTGAATATTTCACTTCCAAAATGATCTGTCAGATGCTTATTCCAATCTATATTGATTTCCCTGTCAGTTGCAAGTTCAACGTGATAATTAAAAATATCCTTCAATAAGTAATATAGTTGATAATCATCACGCGCATGTGGATTTTTAAAAAGATAGGAAATGAACTTTCCATAAGCATCTTCCTCAGTTCCAATTAAGCTTTTAGGCTTTTCTACAATATCCAATACAGTGGAATACATTACGTCATATTGAATAATGCCTCTATAATTTTGAATAAGAACATTTACATAATAATGTGTAAACTCACTCATAATAATATAAGGATTGTAAGATAAATTTTGAACTTTGTAATGATTTGTTCCAAGATCGGCTCCACCAGCTTTCCAATTTATAAAACCTTTCTTACAAAGAGAATTTAAAGTACTTTTAATTGAAGCTGTGCTCTTTTTCCCTTGTCTAAAAGCTAGTGTCCCATGACTTGGAAAAGCATAGCCTCTTTCTCCCATTAATGAAAGTAAATCTATTAATAGGATTTTTTCGAAATCGGTCAATCGGTAACACCTTAAAATTTTCTGAGGAGTTACAACAAATCCCCTATTTGATACTAGCTTCAATTCCTTATCGTCTAAAGCAAAATCCGTCAGTTGTTTGGCTGTAAATATTGGTTCATCAAAATTTAATTTCATAATAATAATCCCCTTTAAAAGTTTTTTAACGTTCTAGTGTAGTTATACGTTCCCCTTAGACGAAAGTTAAGAAAGACCGCACCACTTTTTATAAAAAATTTCTTTGGTATTAAATTAGCCACCCTCACAAATTTCATATAAACTTTGATTTCATAGGCACTGGGGGGGTTGGGTTAATGAGTTCATATATATTTTTATTTGCTTTAAATCACAATTCTTGGCCTAGTGCATTGAAAAGCTTATAAAATAAAACTCGTCCTTAACTCCCTTTACCTATATTCGTATAAGTGTGAAGAGTAATTCTTTATACATTACGGAGGGGATTTACTATGAATTTTATTGTAAGCAGCACGGTTGTTTGCTACATTATCAATAGAGAAGCTTGTCATACCTTTAGAGGGCACCTCATGAAAAGGAGTTGTCAGCTATGGGTTATGTAAAGAAAGATGGTTCAAGCTGGTACTATACAGCAGAACTAGGCGTTGACCCTGTTACAGGGAAGCGTAAGCGTAAGAAACAGCGCGGTTTCAAAACAAAAAGAGATGCTGAAAAAGCTCTTGCTTTAGTAGAGGCTGATGTACTTAAGGGCACATACTTTGAGCAGTCTGACATTTTATTTAAGGATCATTTGGAAGACTGGTTTAAAACAAAGAAACACAGCATCAATTTCCAAACAGCAAAAACATACGACTCTTATATAAAGAATCGTATCGTTCCTAAGCTTGGATACGTCAAGCTAGCTCATCTAAGTCCGAAGCTTTTACAGGGATATGTAAATGATTTGATTGAGGATGGGCTGGCCAGCAGTACGATTAAAAAAGCGTACAATATAATCAAGTCTTCGTTGGATTATGCAGTTGATATGGAGCTGCTTTCAAGCAACCCTGTGAAGAAAATACAGCTGCCGAAGCCAAAAAAGGCGGAAATTACAGTATGGGAATTGCGAGAGGTCCAAGCTTTCTTGAAAGCCTCCACCTATCATCGATGGTACGCTGCTTTTCATTTAGCCATTACAACGGGAATGAGACGTGGGGAGATCTTAGGGCTTCGGTGGAAGGACGTTAACCTAGAAAAGGGTGTCTTGTATGTACAACAAACCCTTAGTAAGGACGGAAAACAGTTTCTAACGGGTGCTAAGACCGCTTCAGGGGTAAGAAGCATTAAGCTTTCTAATGAGACGGTAGTGGTCTTAAGAAAGCATAAAGCGACAGTTGCAAAAGAGAAATTACAGATCGGTCCTTTATATCAGGATTACGATTTAGTTATTTGCACAGAGGCAGGGACTCCCGTGAATCCCGAAAACTTGAAAAAGTCCTACAGCCGACTAATTCAAGCAGCGGGTGTTCCAAAGATCCGCTTCCACGATCTGCGTCATACTCATGCTACTATGCTTCTATCGCAGGGTGTAAATGCAAAAGTAATTTCTGAAAGGCTGGGTCATAGTAATATCAAAACGACTCTGGACATTTACTCCCATGTACTTCCTAATATGCAGGAAGAGGCTGCAAATCAAATTGATGTCCTGTTCTCAAAATCAAAATGAACCGCTTCGGCACCAATATGGCACCAAACCCGCTTTTTAGGATCATAAAACAAAAAAGACTACCTCAGAAGAAGTAGTCTTGTCCGCTTAAGCCCTTGCTATATAAGGGTTTAAGCTATTGAAACATTGATGATTCCTACTGGGTTCGAACCAGCGACCTCTACCCTGTCAAGGTAGCGCTCTCACTCGCCAGATGATAATCGTGCCCATTCTGCTTAGTCCTTCCCCAGTTTTTATTTAACCTTCAAGCCTTATAGCTGCTACTATTTCTTATTAAAGTGAAAGATCATCCAGGTAGCAGTGCATGTCTTAGGATCGGTCCAGTTTCGTATATTCTCCTTAACAACCAGTTGAATGAGCAACAGAAATGGCAGGCTCAAGCTTTTGTCTATCATTGGAACAGATTTCAAAAAATTTCTACTCCTAAATATGAGGATGGTGTGAACGAAAACTAGCTCATGCCCTCAGAATTACGCCTATTTATCACCGGAGCAAAAGAGTTTGAAACCATTAGCCAACTACAGTTTAATCCTTCTCCTGGCGTACACAGGGCTCCATAGAGGCGAAGCCCTTGGACTTACCAATACCCTTGATTCAAAAAAGAAAAGAGTCTCCGTAAAGCGGACAAGAGACTCTTACGGGGCCCATTCGCCCAAAAAGAAAAATAGTTATCGAATGGTCTTAGAGGACGATATTATTTTTCAGCAGAAGGTTTTTATAAGATACCGACTACTATAATAAAAAAGAACAATAAAATCCGCCGGGTTTCCGGCGGATTTTTATTGTTCCTGTTTCGTGTACTCGTCTACATAATATAAGATATCAGCCACATATTGATCGCTTTTGTTATACGCAAAAATCGCCCGTTCAACGTCGCCGTCCGCTGCGCCATTTTCGCTTAAATAATGAGCTGCACTGTAAATGGCATCTTCTGCATTAAATGGGTCTGATTTGCCGTCTTTGTTCCCATCTACACCGTATCCTCCGTATTTTGCGATAACGTTTGGATCTGTTTTTTCCGCTTCAGGAATATTACCTTCACCGAGACCGCTGCAGGTCGGGTGTTCCCATCCAACAAATGTGCATGGCATAAACTGCATCGGCCCTTCTGCACCAACTGGAGAAATCATCGGGTCCATCGTGGAGAATTTTGTTTCTACCCTGTGATGCGCCGCCAGAAGCTCCCATTGAATTCCGTATTCTGCTGCTGCAGCTTTATAAATGGGAATATATTCTTCAGGAATCGATTTAGACTGCAGAAATTTTGGCGTTTTGTCCGTCATTGAAAAAACAGCCAATAAGAGAATGGCGGCAAGTAAAAACGGGACCGCCAGACAGCCATATGCCCGCTTTTTCAGTTTTCTTCTTTTTTTTGCCATGATGTTTTTAACTCCTTTAATGCTCTTGCTTAACCCATCATAGAAAAGACGGAACGAAACTTCAAGCAAAATAAATCCCCAATGAGAAACTTCGGGGATTTATGATCATTAGTATGTATCCATTGCAAAATGATATAGTTGTACTGTCACATTTCTTATTGAGATACCTTTAATGACGTACCAAAAGAAAAGAGCTCTATTAAGCGATAGGACTCTCGGCAAGCACTTCCTCGGCACCCAGCTGTTTTAAACCCGGCGTTTTGGAAGCGGATTCCGCCGCTTTCTCGCGCAGTTTCAGCTCTTCGCTTTTCATTTCGGCTAAAGATTTTGATGCTTCTGCTTCTTTTTTTCTGAGCCGGTCGCTTTCAAACTGCCATCCGTTTACGGTTGTACGTGCGGCCGTTAACTCCGCAATTAAATCGGCTTCATAATACGGATACTTTTCCATTACTTCATCTGCCATTTTTTCATACGATGCTTGAAGTTTTTTCTCCAATGTATTTTTTTCCGTTTGGAAGTACGTATTTGACAGCCACGCCCCGGTCGCTTTTAAGACGCCCTTTTTTAACTTGTTTGTTTCCATTTTGGTCGTCACCCGTGTTAATTTTTCTCTTAATCGTGTATTTGACACACTGACATCTCCGAGAAACGGACGCGCACCGTCTGTTTTTAACAGCACAATCAGACGCTCACGCAAATTATGATAAACAACTCGCGCACGTTCTTCCGCACTTTCCGCTAAAGCAAGCTCTTGCTTAATTTGAAGAATGTTTGTTTCTTCTTTTTGCTGGTCCATTTTCAGTTCATTTATTTGTCTAAGCAGCAGCAGGTAAGCAGATTCTCTCGTCATCCATTCAGATGACAAAATCGATTCATCAACAGCTTGAGCACTTTCATCCGGCATATACAAAACCATCATAGCTGCTGGCAGCGACCAGCTTCCCGACAATAACGTTTTAATCGCCGCATCTGCTGTAAATAAAGCATCGGGGTGAAGAATCCATAATTCCTTCGGCAATCCCGGCGGCACATCTTTTTGAATAGGCGGCAAAATAGCGCCATACATGGCGAGGCCTGACCGAGTGCCCATTTCAAAGAGAAGTGAAGCTGTACCTATGTCTGCAATGATAGCGTCAAATGAGGCATCGCGGCTTATTTTCAAGTGTTCAAAAATTTGCACTTTTTTATAATCTGGAAGCTGTTCCCAATAGCGCCGAATGTTTTCTTGCAGCGGTTCTTTTTCCTCATCCGCTTTTTCATTTTTTAAAAACCGTTCCAGCAGCTTTACATATTCATAATGAAGCATAAACTCCAATTTATTTGACAGAAGAGACGCTTCAAATTGTTCTTCAATTGATTTATCCTTTTTCGCTTTTTTTTCAAACCACTTATTGTCAATCTCTGCCGCACGTGCCGTCACTTTTTCTTTTTCATTTAAGCGCGAGGCCGGCAATTTCAACAATTTAGACAAAGCCATGAATACATCAAGCTGCAGCACTTGATCCGAAACGTTATTGCGCTTTTTCATTTCATCCGCAATTGCTTTAAAGTAAGGGACAGCCTCTTCTTTTGAAAAACGGCTTTTCGCTTTCAATGCAAGCAATTCTTTTGCTTGAATTGAATAGAGGATAGCGTGAATAATCCGGAGTCTCGCACCTGTTACATTTGAGACAGCCACTCCAACCGATTTTATTTCTGTCATGTCGATCCGCTCCATTTACTGTCTTTTTTCTGATTGTACACGAAAAAGAATGGAAAGAAAATGAAAGACTATTTTTCTGACCGATTAGTCTTTTTTTCATAAAAAGTTCACTTTTTTGTCGAAAACAGTTGCTAATTTAAGATTGTTTTCTTAGAATGAAGATACAATTCTTGATTGAAAGCGATTACAGAATTGATTACGGCCTAGGGGAGGGCTATTATGGAACAGAAAATGGAACGTGTCGTACCTCAGCAACCGAAGCATGATTATGAAACTATTGCTTCCAGTCCGGAGTTTAAATCGCTGGTCAGAAAGAAAAACAAGTTTTTGCTGCCTGTTACCGTCTTTTTCTTATTGTTTTACTTTTCTCTGCCGCTCTTGACTTCATTTTCGACTGTGCTAAACAGACCAGCTATTGGTGACATCTCATGGGTATGGCTATTTGCCTTGGCACAGTTTATTATGACGTGGACGCTTTGCATGATTTATGTGAAAAAAGCAAACGGATTTGATTCTGATGCAGACAAAATTTTGACGCAGCATAATAAATTGGAAGGGCGTGACCGTATATGAGCGTTCTTGGACTCTTTTTCTTCGTCGCGATTGTGGGATTAACACTTTTTGTTACATATCTTGCTTCAAAGCGGACAAACTCAGCCAGTGAATTTTATACTGCTGGCGGCGGACTGACCGGTTGGCAAAACGGGATCGCCATTGCGGGTGACTATTTGTCCGCTGCTTCTTTCCTTGGAATTGCGGGCGCCATCGCGCTAAACGGATTTGATGGGTTTTTCTACAGCATTGGCTATCTCGTTGCCTACCTTGTCGTGTTGTATATTGTCGCTGAACCGCTCCGCAACTTAGGGAAATATACGCTTGCTGACATGATTACCGCACGTTTTAATCAGCAAAAAATTCGTGGAACCGCCGCCGTCAGCACATTAACAATCGTTTTATTTTACATGATCGCCCAGCTTGTTGGGGCCGGTGCATTAATTCAACTGCTGCTCGGCATTGATTACTGGATCGCCGTTTTACTTGTAGGAATTATGATGACTACCTATGTTTTGTGGGGCGGGATGGCTGCCACCAGCTGGGTACAAATTATTAAAGCTGTTCTATTAATGATTGGAACGATTGTTATTTCATTCCTTGTTTTAATGAAATTTGATTTTAATATTTTAAAAATGTTCAGCGATATGAAATCTGTTACACCTGCTGGCGATGCGTATTTAAATCCTGGCGTAAAATATACAAATGGCATTGATACGATGTCGATGATGATCGCTCTTGTATTCGGAACAGCCGGTCTTCCTCACATTCTTATGCGCTTCTTTACCGTAAAAGATGCGAAAACAGCTCGCAGTTCTGTTGTTTATGCGACCTGGATTGTCGGGGTCTTTTATATTTTAACGATTTTCCTTGGCTTTGGTGCCGCTGCTTTTGTCGGGTCAGAAGACATTGTCGCTGCAAACGCAGCCGGGAACATGGCTGCCCCGCTTCTCGCTCAAGCACTTGGCGGTGACTTGCTAATGTCATTTGTATCCGCTGTTGCCTTTGCCACCATTTTAGCTGTCGTAGCCGGTCTCGTCTTATCGGGTGCATCCGCTTTTGCCCATGATATTTATGGACAAATTATTAAAAAAGGAAATGTAACAGAAAAGGAACAAATGAAAGCAGCCCGCTTCGCTTCCATTGGTGTATCTGTCATCTCAATCATTTTGGCTCTAGGTGCACAGTCGATGAATGTTGCCTTTCTCGTATCGCTTGCATTTTGTATCGCAGCAAGCGCCAACTTGCCCGTCATCATTTACACGATTTACTGGAAGCGCTTTAATACAACCGGCGCACTTGCTGCGATGGTGACAGGCCTTGTCACCGCTCTTGTTCTCGTTGCATTGAGCCCGAATATTTGGAGCCCTGAAGGCACTGCAATTTTAACAGGAACAGCTCTATTCCCATTAACAAATCCAGCAATCATTTCCGTACCAGCCGGCTTCATTGCAGGATACGTCGGATCTATCGTTTCTGCAAAAGCAGATGAACGCAAGTATGCAGAGGTAACGGTGAAAGCCAATACTGGGTTAAAATAAACGAAGGAGCAGACGGAATGGTCCGTCTGCTTTTTTATTTTATAGAAAAGGAGATTATTCATTTGCGTAAAGCACTTGCAGTAAGTTTATGTATTCTTCTGGCAGCCGTACTCATTCCGGCACCTTCACAAGCAGCAGCGGATCCATATGCAGCAGCTCTCTTACATGTAAAAGACAGTAAACAAGTAATTCTTGCAGAAGGAAGCACAAAATCAGTCAAAGCAACAATCCGGCTTTACGAAAAAAATGGAAGCAGCTGGCAGCTAAAACGTGTTTCTCCTGCTGTAACCGGCAAAAGCGGGCTTTCATTTAACAAAAAAGAAGGCGACGGCGCGACGCCCACAGGCATGTACGAAATTGGCCGAATGTTTGGCTACGAAAAAAAACCGGCTGGTGTCCGCACGAGCTATACGGTCACAAACCGGTTTCATTATTGGGTCGATGATCCAAATTCCGTTGATTACAACAAATGGATTTATTACCGCGGCAATCCTTCATCACGCTGGAAATCGTTCGAACGCCTTAATCATGAATTGTATAAGCATGCCATTGTCATCCGCTACAACGAAAACCCGATTGTAAAAAATGCGGGCAGCGCCATTTTTCTTCACCGCTGGCGTACAGGATCTACACCGACGGCCGGCTGCCTCGCACTGAGCGAATCTCATTTAATCGTTTTAATGAAATGGCTGGACCCAGATAAGTCACCGAAAATTGTCATTGGTACACCAGACTCCATTCAGTCTGATCTAACCAATTCACCCACCTAAATACGTTCGATTATAATAAAGAATGGTCCATATGCCGGATCAATAAATCGATATACAAAATTGTTTTTTCGTTCATGTCTTTGCTGTTAAAACCGGTAATTTCGCTAATTCGCTTGAGCCGATAAGCGAGTGTATTCGGATGTACATGCATGACCCGGGCCGCATCGTTTACATTACCGTCATGAGCCAGAAATGTATAAATCGACTCAAGCATGTTTGCATTATGCGTCTCGTCGTACGCATTAAGTGCGTCAATAACGGCGTTTCTTTTGCCTAAACGGATGGCACGGAATTGTTCGATCGATTGGAAGATGCCCAGTTTGTCAAAGCAATGAGGCAGTATGATCGTGGAAAAAAGCTGCTTCATTCTAAAAACACGAAGCGTTTCCTGATAGCTGTCCTGCACATGCAGCGGATTTTGAACGGCTGTACCAGCGGCGCCCGCCGGTGAAATGCCGAGTCGTTCTGCTGATTTGGCAATAAAATCGTCAATGTAGCTGCTGACTGCGTCCAAGTCGTCCGTTTCTTTAAAGCGGATCAGCATAACGAGCTGCTCACCATCATATGTCCGGGCAATGCATGACAGCTGTTGAAGCGTTTCAGCCAAATAATCAATTTGCCGTTCAAGCGTCCGGTCAATCGGACGGCCAAAATCAAAAAGAATCACTAACAAGCTTCCGGTTAACGACAGGCCATACGTTTTATTCGCTTGCTCTACTTCATTACGGGTTGTAAAATGACCAGTTAATAGTTTCCAGAAAAATTCCTGATGGCTTTCCTCGGCGGCGCGTTTTCGCTTTTCATGCTGCAGCAGCTGATTTTTCACTGCTTTTGCTGCTTCTTTTAAAATCGTCATCTGTTCACCTGAAAAATGCGCACCAGACTGCGCCCAAATAAAACCGATCACTTTATCTTGTTTTCGGACAGAGATGGCGACGCGCTCACCGAGAGACACTTGATCAATCGCCGGAATGATAACGGGCTCTTCTGTTTCAAAAAGTGTTGGAATAGCACCGCTTTTCCATAAGCTGTTAATCACGTGCTCCGGCACTCTCCGTCTCATGATCGTCGCAATCCGAACCGGATCAATTTCTCCCTCATGACGGCTGTAGGCGATAATTTGGTGATTGGCATCTTCAATTGTAATCGGGCAAAGAAGCGCCTCGCTAATTCGGTCCGCCAGCATTTCGATTGATTCATATTCATGGGCAAAATAATGTGATTTATCGTTCGACATATCGTTCCTCCGGTGCAATAGGTTACGTTTATTATAATCGCCGATTGATCACTTGTAAAAAAAAATCAGGAAAAGCGGGCTCCATTGAACGGAACCCGCTTATTGATGCAGCATTTGACTTTTATCGGTGAAGGAACTTCTCGAAAGATAGACTCAAAATAGAAGGATTTTTGACTTAAGAATGAGGGATTAGTATTTTCTCGAACCGCATTTCGGGCAAATATAGACATCTTCCGCATCAAAAATGGATCCACACTTTGTCTGTTCGAGCACAACCATGGCACTTCGGAGTTCCGCCCTCTGCCCTTCCCATCCACACTCACATTTGACGCTGCTTGTTGAGCCGAATTTGTACATTCCATAGTTCATATTTATTCACCTCTTATTTAGATTATTCAGATAATTGTCTGTATATTCATTTTACACATTAATCCATTATCCTGCAACAGAATTTATATTAATTTTTTGTTAATTACAGAAAAGTCAAGACTTGTTTTATGAAAAAAACTCCAGATTTTCATCCGGAGCCGCCTTTATGTTACTGCGCTGATAATTGCTTTACATCTTGAACAATTTCATCAAATGGAACTTCTTCGCTTCCCTGTTTATTTCCCTGATAGCTTTTAACGACTTTCCCTTCTTGATCGACTAAATAAAAGCTTGTTCCATGCACAAATTGATCCGAATTCGGGTCTGGAATTGCGACCGCTTGAAAGCTTTTCTCCGCGAACGTGCCGATCTCCTCTTCTGTATAGCCTGTTAATAGCTGCCAGTTGGATTCATCCGCTTCATAGTGGGAAATATATTCTTTCAATGCTTCCGGTGTATCACGTGCCGGATCTATACTAAATGAAACAATTTCGTAATTTTCTACCCCCTCTTCATTCAGCATATCCTGCACGTCGCTCATGTTCCGTGTCATCGGCGGACAAACCGTTGTGCAGCTTGTAAATATAAAGTTCGCCAGCCATACTTTTCCTTCCAGATCGGCTAAGCTGACCTCTTCACCGTTTTGGTTCGCATTTGTAAAGTTTTGGACTTCTACATCCATATTACCTTGAAAATCTCTATTGCTGCATGCAGATAACATAATCAGGATCGCCGCTGCGATAAAAATAGATCGAAATGATATCAAAAAAATCCCTCCAAACCGCTTTTATATCTTTATGGTAGAGGAAACCGGCTCATTTCTCAACATTCTTCTTTTGGTTATCATGAATACTTTATGAACGTTTTTTATCCTTCTCCTGTGAAAACAAATTTTGCTTTGCTCCCAGTGTTGGACTGTCCTACTTCAAGCCGCGCATCGATTCTTTCTTTTAATTCCGGCACGTGAGAAATAATACCGACGAGACGGCCATCTGCCTGAATATCCATTAATGTTTCAATCGCCTGATCAAGCGATTCGGGGTCAAGCGTACCAAACCCTTCATCCACAAACATCGTCTCAAGCGATACACCACCTGCATAATTTTGAACCACTTCAGCTAATCCAAGTGCCAACGCCAGGGCAGCTTTAAAGCTTTCTCCCCCGGACAACGTTTTTACGTGGCGGTTAGCGCCCGTGTATTGATCAAAAACAAGCAAGTCCAGGCCGCTTTGCGCATTTCCTTTTGACCGTTCTGTTAAACGCTCTAGTAAAAACCGCCCATTCGTCATCACCGTTAACCGTGTATTGGCGGCAGCAAGAATATCTTCGAGAAAAGAGGCGAGCACATAGCGTTCAAATGTCACCTTCAGTTCATTTTTCCCGTGTGCGACTTCGTATAAATGACCCGCAAGGCGGTATGCTTCTTCAGCCCGCGCCATTTGACCGGCTATTTCTTCAACCGATCCACGAATATGAATGGATGCTTTTATTTGTGCCGTAATTGAAGCGGCTTGATCCGTCCAGCGGGCAAGCTCTTCATTTAAGGTATAAATTTCTTCTTCCAGCTTTACAATGTCTGTCCGGATACATCCATCAAGAGCCGTTTTAAGTTCTGTTATCAATAAAAGAAGATCGCGCTGCTTCTGTTCATATTGCTGAACCACGTCTTTCATTTCGGCAAGCGACTCAATCAGCTGCGTCGCTTCTTTATAACGATCAAGCGATCCAAAACCGGCTTCTTCGCACTTTTGAAGAAAAGCAGACTTCGCTTCATGCAGCATAGACTTCGCATTTTGTACTGCTTGCATACGCTCATTGAAAACGGACTCCGCCGTCTGCCGTGCTATATTTGCTTTTTGAACGGCTTCCATAGCTTGTTCATATTGGTTTTGAAGACCGGTTGTTTCTTTCCCCAGCCGGTCAAGCTCTTTTGTAAAATAGTCACTGTTCCGCATCGGTTCCGGGATGGCTTGTTCAAGCTGCTGCAGGGTACTTTTCGATTGAATAAAGGCCGAATTTGCATTCATTTCTTCGATTCTATTTTGTTCCAGTTGTGCAGTGAGCTGTTTTTTTTGCTGTTTGACGTTAAGAAGCTGCTTTTCCAGCTTTTCTTTTTTGATCATATCCTGCTCTGCCTGCTTGCGACTTTTTTCCGCTTGCTTTAAATGGGCAGCTGCCTTTTCCACCTGAAAATCCGCAGGCAGCTTCTTTTCTAATTTCTCTATATTGTCCCGCGCACTTTTCAGTGAATAGCGGGCTTCTGTCCACTTTTGTTCTGCATTGCGATTTTCTTGGTTATGGCGTTCAGCTTGTTTTTCCGCTTCTTCAAGCTCCTGTTCCGACAATTGAGAAATATTTGCTTTGGCCGGATTTGGGTGGTGGACAGCTCCACATACTGAACAAGCCTCTCCCTCTTTCAACTGCCGGGCAAGCATTGCCGACTGCCCTTTATTCCATTCGATTCGGATATGTCGTAATTCTTCCAGTGAGGCAGCAGCACTCGCAGCTGTTTTTTCAGCCTGCTGCCGTGCCGCTTCTTCCAGATTCTCTTGTTCTCTCAGCACGTTTTGAGCAACTGTCAGTTCGTGAAATTGATCAAGCAGCGCCCTTAGTTTTTCGATTAAGTGTCCCGTTTCTAAATATGTTTCTTTCGAAGACTGCAAAGCATGAAGCGACTGCTCCACTTCCTGTTCAGTGCCGGATATGTCTTGATCCTTTTTCATCACATGAAGGACGGCTTGTTTTATGTTTTCCAGGCGCTCTTCCGCTTTTTTTGCATCATCTGCTGCACTTCGATATGCATAAACGGCATCTTTAATGGACTGAAGCTTTTGCAGCTGTTTCGCTGATTCATCACGAGCTGGCTGCAGGTCTTGCTCTTTTTTTAATCGCTCACTCGCCTGTTCAAATAAACGATTTGCTTCTTGCATCGCTATCGCTGCTTCATTTCGGCGTTTGATAGCCGCCTCAGCCGCTTGACGTGCTTTTTGTTCAACCATTTCGTATGAAAGGAGCTTTTCCGCCCGTTCTGCCCGGTCAATTTGAGATTGGCTTGTTTTTATAGCTTCTTTTTTTTCATCAAGCTGTTCTTTTTCTTGAAGAGCCGTCTCCAACCGGTCAAACTGTGCATTTCGAGACAGTCCCCGTTCCCGTTCCCCTAGTAAAAAATCCCGGTGGCTGCTCACATCTTTCACATGTTTCTGCAGCAATTCATATTGCTTGTTCATCTCAGTTAAATCAATGTCGAGCTGCGTAAAGATAGCGTCTTTTTGAATGGTTTCCTGCTCAAGCAAATTACGCATATCGAGTGAATAGGCCGGCAGGTTTTTTAAAAGAGCGATTTGCTGATCCGCCGCTTTTCCAGCTTCATTTTTAAGCGCATCAGATTTTTCTTTTAACACATCTTCCACACGTTTATAAAAAGACGTTTGAAACAGCTTTTGCAAAATCTTTTCTTTTTCCTGGCTTCCGGCCATTAACAGTTTTTGAAATTCTCCTTGTGGGATCATAAGAATTTGCCTGAATTGATTCGCTTCTAGACCAATTAATTCGTTCATTTTTTCATCTGTATCCCGGACGTTTGCCGCTAGGAGCTCCTCACTGCCATCCGCTTTTTTTTCATACAGTTCAGCCGCTGCACCTGCCGTCGTCATACCGCCGCCCCGTGATTTGGGCTTTTCCTGCTGCGGCGTCCGCTTAATAAAAAATGTCCGTCCTTTTAATTGGAACAGGAGGGCGACTTCCGTCATTTGTTTTGGATCAGCAAACTGGCTTCTCATTTCTGAAGCACTCCGGTGGTCTCCGCTCGGTTTCCCATACATGGCGAAACTAATCGCATCGAAAATCGTTGTTTTACCTGATCCTGTTTTGCCGGAAATGACAAACATTTTTCGATTTTCAAGCTCTGAAAAATCAATGACCTGACGGCCTGCGTACGGACCAAATGCTGTCATTGTTAGCGTGATCGGCTTCATAAGCGGCTATCCTCCTTTTTTGCTTCTTCCAGAACGGTTGTCATATAAGCCCTTTTTTCTTCTAAAAAAGGGAGTCCTGTCATTGCGTGATAAAATTCCTGAAAGAGTTCCAGCTCATTTTGCTTTTTTTTCGTTGAAGCAGCAGATTCAAAGGCAGTGGGAGCAGCAGACATTTTTTCAAGGTGAAGAATATGTGGAAATTTATATTTCAGCTTCGCCATTGGATCGATGAGCGCCCCTTCACCTTTTATTATCACTTTTATATAGTCATCAGAGGCATCCTGCTCCATTAATTCATCAAAATAACCAGCCATTACTTTCATTTCACGCACTGGTTTTAACGTTTCTTTTGTGACAGATACCTGCTTTTGTGCATCGATTTCCACAATTGATACACTTTTTGTATGCGCTGCTTCCGAAAAAGAATATTTGAGCAACGAGCCCGCGTATTTAACGGAAGGATGATGAATCGCCTGCGGATTGTGAAGGTGCCCGAGTGCCGTATACTGAAATGGCGCAAAAAGTTCGACCCCAACATTTCCTGTTCCTCCAACAGATAAAATGCGTTCAGAATCACTCGTTTCGCCACCAGTTACAAATGCATGGCCAACCGCAACATGTATTCCGTCCGAATCCATGTTTTCACTTAATCGGCCTGTCAACACGTTCATCGCATCGTGGTGGGTATGAACAGAATCATCGTCAAATAAATGCCGGATAACACCAGGTTCAGCGTACGGCAAACAATGAAAATGAACACCTTCAATAACTGGACAAAACATATCTTTTTCCATTTTTCCGGCAAGATAAAAACGGTTTTGCCGGAACCACGTTGAGCCGAACGCAAGCCGTTCCGAGCTGTCATGATTGCCGGAAATCGCGACAATCGGTACATTCATTTCAACATTAATTGTAAAAAGCGTTTCATTCAGCAAATTCACCGCGGAAGCTGGCGGAACCGACCGATCATACAAGTCACCCGCTATCACAAGCGCATCCGGCTGCTCCCGTTCAATTAATCGAATCAGCCCTTGCAAAATAAAGCGCTGATCCTCGATCATTGAAATGCCATGCACCATCTTGCCAAGATGCCAGTCAGCCGTATGAATAAATTTCATTTCAATTCCCTCCTGCACGTATGTATGTTCCGATCATATCAGATGAATAGGATATTGAAAAGAATCAACAAGACGCCTTCTGTTTGGTATAATGAAAGCAAAGAAGATATCATAACGGGGGTTGCAGCATGCTTGAAGGCTGGTTTTCTTACTTTATCGTCGCTTGGACGTTTATTCTCGTAGGCTTGTTTGCGATTGGCGGATTTTTCATGTTTCGGAAGTTTTTAAAAAAACTGCCGAAACATGATGGCCGATCTGACATGGACTGGGAAGAATATTATGTAGACAAAACACGAAAATTGTGGGGATCTGAAGAAAAAAATATGCTTGAAGAATTGGTCAGCCCGGTTCCGGAATTGTTCCGTGATGTGGCCCGCCATAAAATCGCCGGCAAAATTGGCGAACTTGCCTTGAAGGAAAAAGCCCGCCGTATTTCCCTTGATTTAATTATCCGCGGCTATATTATGGCTACACCAAAAAGAGATCATAAATTCTTACGAAAAAAACTCGATGAAATGAAAATCGATGCCGCGCCATACAGCCATTTATTTTAACATGAAAAAACAGCCTTCACTTAAAAGGCTGTTTTTTCTGTCATGGCCACAGAACGTTCTGGCAGCTGGCATTTTAACACTTTATATTTTCTATACATTACCACCCGCCATGGAAGAATCATCGCGAAGGCGAGAATAAAAAACATGCCGCCGAGTTCTCCTACATCAATTGAAGTCGATAAAACAAGCTTTCCGACGATTCGAACGACGAGCAGCGTCATTAAAATGATCGGAAACGCTTTTGATCGTTTCAAATAAATGTCATGACCGCGTATTTCAAAATTTGATGTTTTAATAAGCAAGAGTGAAAAAAGACATCCTACGGCCGCTGCTTCAAGCAATTCAAGTCCGGTTACCCGAAACATCGGGAATAAAAACATGAACGCACCTGTGCTCATAAAAAGTGGCGGCATAATAATTTTTTTAGTTGAAGTTGGTTTTTTAGCCGCTTTCATCCGGACAAATAAAGTGGCAATCCCCATCATAACAGCTGCCACGGATGATGCCGCAACCATCCAATCCATATTGATCATTCCTTTAGGGCAAATTAAAAGCCGGTAAACCCGCCGAACAATGGTGTCAGGATCATAATGATCTTTGTCATCCAATCAAAAAACAGGATAATACCCATTCCTATCATAACATACCCGCCGATATTTACAATCTTTGCACTGTGCGTGCGTATCCATTTCATCCGTCCAATAAAAAAAGACAGAACAAAAAATGGAATGGCAAAACCAAGTGTGTACGCCATCATATAGAGCATAGCAGAGTCCGGATTCGTGCCGGCCATATAAATAACCGCAAGCAAAATAGGACCGGTACACGGTGTCCATCCCGCTCCAAATGCCAAGCCGATCAATGCCGACCCAACATAGCCGACCGGACGATTTTTAAATTCGACCCGCTTTTCGGACATCATAAATTTCGGCTGTAAAATGCCCGTCACAACCAATCCGAAAAAGATAATAAAAATCGCACCGAGCTGACGAATGAGATCGTCCCACTCTTTTAAAAATTGGCCGATAAACGATGACCCAAAACCGAGCAAAATAAACACGAGCGAAAAACCTAGAAGAAAGAAGAGAGTATGCAGCATACTTCGTTTTTGCAGCATCGCATTGTCGTTTTTCAGCTCATTGACACTCATGCCGGTAATATAGGATAAAAATGCAGGATACAGAGGCAGGCAGCAAGGAGAAATAAAACTTAAAAAACCTGCACCAAACGCCAGGAAAATATTTAAATCGGTCATGAATTCAACATCCTTTCCCTTCCCATTGTAACAGAAACGAGCGATTTTACACTTTGACATATATGTGAACAGAAAAAAGTGAAAAAACGACAAATTTTTTTGAAAATAAGTAAATGATTGGGTATACTAGATAGTGTAATTTACTAAACAATGGAAAGGGTGGTCCGCTGTGGATAAAGAAACCCTGCTTGACGCCATCGAAGCAAAGCGGACTGAACTGCTGAATATTGCTTTTCAAACCGGACTCACTTCTCCTCTTGCGATTGAATACAGCCAGGAACTGGACCGGCTTTTAAATTTATATGATGAACTTCACATTCGCAGCTTAAAAAAAGCGCAAGTAAAATAAAAAAACTGCCCTTGGGGACAGTTTTTTATTTTTTCTTATAAATGCCTATTAAACCGTTTTCAATGAATATTTGATCAAATTCAGCTATAACTTTATCACCGGGCACAAGTTCATTTCCGAATATATTTTCATCATTGAAAATAATATCGCCTGACTGCGGGCTTGTTCCTTCTAAATTCATCTGCCCATGTTCATACCACACACGATTAATTGTATAGACCACTTTTTCCGGTTTTACATATTCGGCAATGTTAAAATTGCCATCTTCCCAGTAAGTCCGGATGCGATCTCCTACAGATAATTCAATTTCAACATCCGTCGGCTTAAAACGAATTATTTCACCGTTGCTCGCAGTTGCTCGGTAATAGCCTTTTTCAATCTTAGGAGACTTGAATGTAACAATATAATGCTTTAGTGAAATACCTTCTTTTTCTAATATTTCATATGGGGTACCTGTTAATTCATCTTCATATTCTGATGCTAGTACCGGGACACTTGCGCTGATCAACATAAATGGAAGAATAAATAAAGACAAGAATCGTTTTTTCATTTTGCTGCCCCTCCTTTTCTCTCAATATTTATATGTACCCCCATCTCAATCAATTACTCTTTAAAAAAATAAAAATTTATCTAGATCAGTTAGTTCATCTGTATACTGATCCTTTTTGAGGCGCTACACTATAAGTCAGTTACTAAAAAGAGAAAAACACGTCAACTAATGACGTGTTTCAGAGTGTAGACAAAGTCAGCATTCGTCTTTTTAACGAAAATTTCTATTACCGAAAAAGGCAGGTATCTTTCAGAGAAGCAGGCTCGTTTTTTTACCTGGAGCCGGCAGGTGAAACCACCCGGACTTCGCTTTCCGCGGGCAGTGCGGGCGCTTCCTCGGCTGCGCCTGCGGGATCTCCCGACTCACTGTACGTCCCGCAGGAGTCTTCGTCCGGGCGGCTTCACCAAAAGCAGCGAGAAGAAGCAAGTCCTGATAGGCTATATGTGTGGAACAAACGCCAAGGACATGACTGCATACTCTTGCGCCATTGCCGCTGCTGCAAAAGATGGATCTGCCAGACATGGCTGTTTCGTTTAAACGCACAGGCAGTGGGCGCGCAGCGAAGACTCCTATGGGACTGACTGGCATGGCAGCTGAGATCGGATCTGCCGCAAAGCGGCGGAGACGAGCTCAGCGCCTGCCCCATGGAAAGCGAAGCCGCGCGCCCGCCGCCTTTATCGGCTCCCGTCAAAACAGCTTTCATGTGAAGAAACAAAAGGTGATTCTGTTAAAAATTTTGTTTGTCTACAGTATGTAAAGTGAAAAACACACCAAGAGAAGGCGCTTTTCCGGTCACCTTTGAGTATCAGTATACATAGCTTGTTCTTTATGCATATGTTGAAGAATTTGTTGAATTCCCAATAAAGCATCATGCTCTTCTCCCACTGATAGTTGACCAGTATCCCACCTAAGATCAATTTCTTTTATGGTTTTAACCACAACATCAATAAATACATTTTCAACAGTTAGCCCATCGATCAAATTTTTATAGTTTTCAAATGCTCTTTCCCAATCTCCAGCTATTAAATTATTTATATATAAATTCCAATACTGCTCCCTTTTAGAGCCTGCTGCTTCTTGTTCTACATGATCCCATCTGATGAATTTTGGAATCGTTACAGATAAATTTGTAGGTAATTCAAATGTGACTGAACTACCTAATTCTTGTAATGTTGGTCGATAAGGCTGCTGATCATTGACTACCTTTACTCGAGCTTTTTTACCATTTGATAACTTCACAATTGAATCTGGCGGGTATATATTTAGCAATTCAATAAAGCTGATCAAATACATTAAATCATATTTCTTTTTCTTATTTAATAGAAGCTCAATCGCTTTTGTTGCTAAAATAGGCTCACGATATGATCGCTTTAAGGTTAGAGCGGAATAAGAATCGACAATTCCCATTATCCGGATTTCTTTTGAAATATCTTTATCTGTCAATCCATTTGGATAGCCTGATCCATCTAAACGTTCATGATGAGATTTACAGATGGTCTCAAATATTTTCGGCAGCTTATTTTTCTTTGTCCAGGTTACTCCTTCCATTGTGTGGCTTTTTAAAATATCAAAGTCACTCTTTGTTAGCTTTTCTTCCTTGTTTAATAATTCTTTCGATATCTGTAACTTCCCTATATCATGAACTAAGCAGCACGCAGCAAATATATCTAATTCTCTTATTCCTACTTCATTTGCTAATAATGAACCCAGTAAAAAAACATCGAATGAATGGTAATAACTATATGAATCTAATTTCTTCAAATTAAACACTGCATTTGAAATACGGTCATCCTCCATTACATGAATAAACAAATTTTCTAGCCACATGAGTTTATCATTGTCATGAAGAACATACCCATATCTTGATTCATTCACCACATAAATCAAACTGTCATAAAAAAGCTTTTTTGTACTTAGAATTCCTTTTGAATATAAAATAGATGTCTTCTTTTTTACCTCCCAGGTATCTTGATTAGTCTGAATGCTTTCACCGGCCTCCAGAACCTCAACAGTTGAAATATTCCAATTAATTAATTTTTCTATTGCAGTACGATTGATTAGAGTTCCTCCGCTAAGCAGCAATGTTCCATTTTTATAAACATCGCTATAAAGAATATCCCCTTTAACCAAGTCTCCTAACTCTTTTACTAACGCCAAATAGCTCACCTACTCTAAAATTTTTATTCAAAATAAAATATAAAAAGAAATCATTATTTTTCCGATAATTTTGTACGTTCATTTATTTTCGCTGGAAAGTACTGTAACTGTGTTCTCCTAACCTCCTGCCCGCATTGTCGTAACTTTTACAACTAAACAACCGCGCCTTTATATCCATTTCTTTTGATATATTTATTAGGAAATCTTTCTTTGCTTGGAACATATTTTACACTTTATCACTTTGTTTGTGCTATTTATACTGTTTTTTAATTTCAGCAGTTATTTTTCTGTTTATTTTGTCGTACTTTTCATGACTTAAGTCACTCTATTTGATTTGATACTTAGCTTTTAAACACCTGTTACAATTTTAATTACCCTCACCGTTACAGAAAGGAAAAAACATACTTATATAATATATTTAAGCTATATCACTCTTATCTTTCTCCTTTTTTCATATCTACTACTGATTTCATCCTCTAAAAACACAAAAAACCACCTCTTCCTGTTTATCTTTCAACAGAAAAAGGCGGTTATCTTAGTTTTAATGAGCAGACGGATTGTTCTCTTTAATAGGTTTCCTTGCGTTAATATACAGCATCGTTGTCTGAGCACTTGCATGGCCTGCTTGATTGGCGACTTCATGGATATTCATCCCTTTTTCTAATAAATTCTCCTTAGCTACTACTAAAATTTCGATTATCAAGCATAGAACATCTTGCAATACGATTCAGTATTCTAGCTTAGTCATTTTATTTTCCATAGTTATGTATTCAACAGTATGATTCCAAGCATTTAAATTTAAATTATGTTTTACCGCTAAAAACATATTTATTTAGTGCAAAGCTGCTCCCTTCTGCTAAACCGCCGCTGTTTCATGGATACACAATAAGGAACACTGTTAGCCGTTATTTCTGGGGGAAGAAATTGCATCCTTTTGTATTGGAGCAGCAAGGAAAAAAGTGTTCTATTTGTGGCTGGACACCTGAACATGAGACTGAAATGAAACACCTTCACTTGCATGAAATAGAGGAATACGATTTCTCCAATAAAGCATGCCATTTGATCGCTATTCAACTCATTTGCAAGAAATGTCATTCGTTCCAACATATCATGCGGACTGAGTTAGTTTCGACAAAGGAACAGTGGAAGAGTTTGATGCAGCATTTCATTCGTGTAAATAGCTTCTCTCCTGAAATTGTAAATGAGTTCGGTTTGGTGATAACGAAAGCACTACAACAAGAAAGCAATAAGGAAAAGCCGTTAAAAGCACGCTCTTTAAAGGGATTGTATAAGGGACTTTCTTAAAAACAGCATCAATAAAACAATATTTAGAAGTCATATCTTTCATCGGCTAATACTTATTTTCCTTGCTCGAATCCGTTATTTCCTTATTAATAAGCAAAGAATTGTTTAGCTTTTGAAGCATATAACCGATCCCCTTACAATCATTCAAGGGGTATTTATAGCTATAGTTGCTTCCAAAAGCTTGCTCCACAACTTTTCTATACTTTTTTCCGCCTAAAACGACTAATTCATCAAAATCCGCTAATTTTTTTTCTGGAATTTGCTGTTTTAATTTATCAATGCTGATAATTTCGGGACTCTTAGAATTAAATGCAACATTGTAATTTGAATGAATCATATCTTGCGGAAATAAGAAGCCATGTTTCGCTGAAAGAATAACCCAATGTTCAAAGAAACGAGAAGCATAATTTTGACAAGAGTTATGGAACGAACCGATATAAACATTTTCCGCTTCTGTTGGTCCAGCATCCGGTTTCTTATCCCACACTTTTTTTGCTCCGCATGGAATAATACATAGTCTTTTCATTACTTTCTGTTCACTCCTTCTTGATTTAATAGTGTTTCGGGGAATAGCTCACTAGCTAAGCCAATTAGCAAGTATTCCAGAATCTTGAGCGATGTTTCACCAAATTCCTTCCATTATTATATTATCTAATGACACATGTGAGAGACCTCGTCCTTGATAGGATAAAAAATACGCATCCTCTTTAAGGATTCTGTCTTTCACATACTCTCTGCGGATTCTCTCGTACTTCACCAGCACTTTTTTCAACGCAGGACATGCTCCTTATTTCCTTTTCCATGCACAAGAATAGATGCTTCTCCTACGTTCTCACAAGGCAGTGTTCGTATCTCCATCGCTCTAAGCCCACACAGTCCGCCAGCATAGCGATGATAGCCTTGTTGCAGGCTTCTCTAGTTCTTGTAGCTGAATGCCTCTATCATGTTGTATATGTCTTCTGCATTAAAGCCTTTCATTACCTTCTTCGACACTTTAGGGGTTTCAACCTTCTTCATTTACACTGAAACGACACTTTGTGGCTGTAGCCCAGACTGCTGCATAAATATTTTCTAGTTATGTAATTTCCCGCTTCTCTTTCAAATAAAGTTTGATATTCTTTAATTCCTGCTTCTTGTTAATCAGGGTTTTTTGCGTGAATCCTTTCGGCAGACAGTAATAGATCTACTCATTAATTACATCTTCTAATTCCATAAAAAAACCACCTCTCTTAGTTAATCTTTCAACAAGAAAAGGTGGTTATCGTTATTTACAAGGGAAATAAACCAAAATAAAGTGAAAACAGCGATGAAGGTTTAACCTTTTACGCTATTTAAACAAATGAACAATGGATTAAAACTGCCTTAAACACGGTTCTATCCCTTACACAGCAAGGACTTATTTATCCTGCTGCTTGTTCATTTGTGCCATCATTTGGTTGATTTTCTTCTGCGATGGTTTCATTCCCATTTGCATCATCATACGCAGCATTTGCTCGTTAATTGGCGGATTCTTTTTCAAGTAATCCATCATGTAACGGCGTGCGATGAAAAAACCGATGATTAGATTTTCTTCGCATTATACTCAATAATGATCATTGATTTAGTTTTCAGCTCAATAATATTGCTGCTACCACAGTTATAACAATGCGAAAGAGCAAAATTTGCAATCTGAGTAAATTCAGAAGCTTTTTCTCTGTTTTCCTTTTCACAACTTACGCAATTCCACTTTAAAAGAAACGTTTCTGGAGATTCAACCTGGAAAGTTTTATCCCACATTTTCATGTATTCTTCCATTGTAACTACCTGTTTCATTATTTTATACTTCCTTTCAATCCTTCGTTAATTTCCCTATATCTTACGATTAAATCAGAATTAAATTTAGTGCCAGAAAAATCTAAAACCTCGGCTGCTTTTACTGTGTTTATTCAAAGACCGGCTATGTATCCTTCTTTGCCTTTCTTCATAATGGTGGGTTGTTGCTTGAAGGAAACGTACGACCAAGCAACCGTTGAATTATTGGGACGTTGCTGAATGGTTTTATAAACATTCCCGTCTTTGCTAGACTTTCCTTTTAATTTCTTCATATTTTTGAAACCACTCGGGAAATGCCTTACTGAATCTAACGGGTTTGAAATCACCGTTTTCCTTTTTTACGATGATATGTGTAGTAGTTCCTTCCGCGCAAATGTCACCTTCACCGTTGACAATTTGAAAACCATAGGCAGCTCTTAATGCGTGATTTTTTTCCACCCATGTCTTGACAAAGGCTTTATCTCCAAGCTTTATAGGTTTCTTATATGTAACTTCAAGGTTGTGCACTGGTGCGTAATATCCCGCTTTTTCCATATCTAAGTAGTTGTATCCAATATCCTCTATAAGTTTTGTTCTACCTAGTTCAAACCATTTTATGTAGTTTGCATGATAAACAACACCCATCATATCGGTATCAGCATATGAAAATTGAATTTCTTCAGTTGCAATATACATATTATCCATTCCACTCATTTCCTTCTTAATGATAGTTCTTGTTCGACACTTCTTAAAATAATAGCATAGGTTTTGTTTTTTTTTATTAAAATTGGCTTTATGAAAGAACAGTATTAGTTTCTATTCATATCATTTATGCTTCGAAAATAAATTTTCATAAAGATTCCCCTTGTTATCTAATCAAAAAGCTAAATACCCTGCTCTTATTACTATCAAGAACCAGATAAAACACTCAGGTTGGTACGATTGATAAATTGAAAAAGCCGCTCCGATGCGCTAACATCGAACCGGCCGGCTTCCCATAAGAGATGATCAGCAATACCGGGGAATAACCCACCAGAGCGCTCGACTCAATGGCGGGTTATTTTTTTGGTTAAATGAAAAGATCGCCGCTGTTTGCTTCAAAAAAGACAGCCGGATTAATCCACTTCCCAGCCTGCAGCTCATCTGTAGGCATTTTTAATAAACACCATACCTGTGACTAAGACTTAGTTTTATATTTGGTACTCGAAGGGCAGGCTAGTACTGTAAAGAAATTTGAGGAGGTAAAATAAATTTATGACTCTAAACAAAGAACTCCAGACCTTAAAAGAATATCACAGTGGTGAACGCGGCGTATTGAGTGTTTATTTAAACACCAACCCAGCTGATCCAGACCAACTAAACGGTGCATGGGAAATTCATTTAAAGAACGGCTTAAAGGATTTAGATAAGTATTTAACAGATTCAAAAAATGAAAATGAATTAAAATTGTTTAAAGAAATTAAGAAAAAAGTATTAAAAGAAATCGATGATAATAAGGATGATTTGCGCAAAGGAGTCGTTATTTTCGCTTCAGAGAATCCAGAATTATGGTCGGTTCACTATGTGCAAGTCCCTGTTAAATCAAGCTTTCATTGGGAAGATCATCCGGTGTTAGAACAATTGGAATACATGCACAAAGCCTATCCAGAAGCAGGAATCATTTTACCAAGCTTCGGGGAAGTTCGAATATTGGATACTGTAATGGGATTGGTCAAAGAAGATTTTTCTTACAGCTTCGACCCTAACCTTGAAGAGTGGGGGAAAAAGAAGGACATGGATCCCGGTGGTCGACATGTAATTGGGAGTAGTAAAGTAGACTTTTTAGAGTCCCGGCTTAAAGAAAATTTGCAAAGGTTCTTTAAAAGCATGGGGACAAACGTAGAACGATTAAAGAAAGAAAGAGGTTGGGTAGAAATCCATGTAGCGGGAGAAACCGAATTGGCAATCGCTTTTGCTGAAACCTTACGAGAAAAACCGGCAAGCTGCATTTACAAAAATCTAAATAACAGCAAACCGAGTGAAGTGATAAATCAAGTTTTAGAAAAATAAAAATGCTTTTACATTTTTCTTAACTTTGAAAAATACTCCTTATCAAAGAAAACGTGAAATTGTCTGGTATTAAATCGTTGCAGCGCCTGCCTCAAAAGAAATGAAACGGTAAGCGAGATATGACGTGCCATGCTGAAATGGCTCTATAATCAGACGGAATTTTCCGTTTCGAGATCGCCGTTACTACTAAAATTCCGAGGCCATCAGCTAGGCTGTTGCCGCTTGCTATCATCGATTGCCAAAGATCTTGAAAATCAGGATCGGTCTGTCCTCGCAAGAATTAATTCAGAAGAAGCAGGATTAGAATAAACTGAATAAAAACGTAACCTCCCAAACAACTTCTTTTTTGGGAGGTTGTTTGATTGCATTATTTACCTTTTTGACAAATGATGATAATCATTGAACAAGAATGGAGGTTTCCCCCACACTTTCAATGGTCAATGGACATAACTCCATCGCTCTAAGCCCATAATCCACCAGCATGGCGATGATTGCCTTATTTCGGGCTTCTTTGATAGGTCTTGTAATGCTGTATATATCGTCTGCGTTGAAGCCTTTCAGCACTTTTTTCGATACTTTAGGCGTTTCACCTTTCTTCATTAAGTTTTCTTTCCAATACCCCTCATTAGACACACCAATTAAAAAACGCTGAAAATAACCTTAAACATCGACACAATATTCAGCGGTTGCAGCCCCGACTGTTTCTTATAGTGGATATACGATCTCAAATCATCCAAGTAAATACCCTCGAACTGCGAAATTCTCCGCTTCTCTTTCAAATAAAGTTTAAGGTTCTTGAGTTCCTGGTTCTTGTTAATCAGCGTCTTTTGAGTGAATCCTTTTTACAAACAGTAATAGACGTACTCAGCAATTACATCTTCTAATTCCACAAAAAAACCACCTTCCTTGGTTAATCTTTCACAAGAAAAGGTGGTTATCGTTATTTACAAGGAAAATAACTCAAATAAATGCAAAAACAGTGAGGAAAGATTAACCTTTCACCCTTCTGCTTGAATAAATGAATAGGGAAAAATCGCTTTAAACCCTTATACAGCAAGGACTTATTTATCCTGCTGTTTATTCATTTGTGCCATCATTTGATTAATTTTCTTCTGCGATGGTTTCATTCCCATTTGCATCATCATCATACGCAGCATTTGCTCGTTAATTGGCGGATTCTTTTTCAAGTAATCCATCATGTAACGGCGTGCGATGAAAAAACCGATAGCGATGCCGGCAGCGAGTGCCAGGACAGCCGTAAGCACATACCAAAACATAAACGTGTTCCTCCTTCAAGTTATCTATTCAAAGTGTACTAAACCATTCACGATTATACAATAAGAGCCTGTAAATTTTTGCGGAATGATGGCGTAAAAAAATCCGGAACCGAGGCTCCGGACTGAAAACATTTTATTTTTCTAACAATACTTTTACACGCGATACAACATTTTCAACAGTAAAGCCATACTCTTTCATAACAATATCCCCAGGTGCTGAGGCGCCAAATTGATCAATCGCCAAAATGTCACCTTCATCGCCTGTATATTTATGCCAGCCGAATGAAGAACCGACTTCGATTCCGAGACGTTTTTTCACAGACTTCGGAATAACAGATTCTTTGTAAGCTGCATCCTGCTGATCAAAACGATCAAATGACGGAATGCTGACAACATTCGCATGGATGCCTTCGCCTTGAAGAACTTTTTGTGCTTCAACAGCCAATCCCACTTCTGAACCTGTTGCAAGAAGAAGAACATCAGGTGTTTTTTCAGCTTTTACAACCGTATAAGCACCTTTTTCAACACCCTCATGCGCCTGTTCTTTTGAGCCTGGAAGAACCGCCAAGTTTTGACGCGTCAACACAAGAGCTGTTGGCGTTGATTTGCTTGTGAGTGCCAATTTCCAGGCTGCCGCTGTTTCGTTTCCGTCTGCTGGACGAATAACAGACAAGTTTGGCATACCGCGGAACGCGGAAAGCTGTTCAACCGGCTCATGTGTCGGTCCATCTTCACCAACAGCAATACTGTCGTGTGTAAAGACGTACGTAACTGGAAGCCCCATCAACGCAGCTAAACGAATTGCCGGACGCAAGTAGTCCGAGAAAACGAAGAACGTGCCGCCAAACACTTGAAGTCCTCCGTGAAGCGCCATTCCATTCATCGCTGCACCCATCGCAAATTCGCGGACACCAAACCAGATGTTGCGACCTTCATAGCTGCCTGGCATAAAATCAGCTGTATTTTTAATGGATGTTTTGTTAGAGCCGGCTAAATCCGCTGAGCCGCCAAGGAATGTTGGAACTGCTTTAGCAATCGCGTTTAGTGCTTCACCAGACGTATTACGTGTCGCGTTTGATGTTCCTTCTTCATAAACAGGAAGAGCCGATTCCCAGTCATCCGGCAATTCGCCGTTGATAGCTTTTTGGAGCTGTCCGGCAAGCTCGGGATAACTTTCTTTGTAAGAAGCAAATAATTTGTCCCACTCAGCTTGCGCTTCGGCACCGCGATTGACCGCTTCTTCTTCAAAACGACTGTATACGTCATCTGGCACGTGGAAGTCCTTGTCAAATGTCCATTTGTAATATTCTTTTGTTAATTTCATTTCGTCTTCACCAAGCGGTGCACCGTGAGAAGCGGATTTACCGGATTTGTTTGGTGAGCCGTAGCCGATGACTGTTTTTACTTCAACAATCGTTGGAGCGTCATCGTTTTGTTTTGCTTTTTCAAGCGCGTTTAATACTTCGTCGAGATCGTTTCCATCTTCCACACGAATGTAGTTCCAGCCATATGCTTTAAAGCGGCCTTCTACACTTTCAGAAAATGACTTATCAAGTTCGCCATCTAAGGAAATATCGTTGGAATCATAAAGAACAACTAAACGGCTTAATTTCAAATGAGCTGCAAATGAAGCCGCTTCTGATGCGACACCTTCCATTAAATCACCATCGCCGCAAAGCGCGTATGTATGGTGGCCGATAACTTCATGTCCATCTTTGTTGTATACAGATGCCAAATGGCGCTCAGCCATTGCCATACCGACAGCCATTGCAATTCCTTGTCCAAGAGGACCAGTCGTCGCTTCAACACCGTCTGTGTGCTTATACTCCGGATGACCCGGTGTTTTACTTCCCCACTGACGGAAATTTTTGATTTCATCAAGCGAAAGACCATAGCCGGCAAGGTGCAGCAAGCTGTATAAAAGCATGGAACCGTGACCTGCTGAAAGTACGAATCGATCCCGGTTAAACCATTGTGGATTTTTCGGATTGTGATTCATTACTTTTGTCCAGAGCGCATACGCCATAGGAGCAGCACCCATTGGCAAACCCGGATGGCCGGAGTTCGCTTTTTCAATTGCATCGATGGATAGCGTGCGGATTGTTGTGACCGCAAGTTGATCTGTTTTATCAAACATGAGATTCATCCTTTCAAAAGGGGATTTACCACTTTATATTAAAGGTCTTTGACGGAATATACAACAAAAATACAGAACAATATGAAAAAAGAGACAGCTTTCACTGCCTCCGTTCTGGCTCAATTCATTTTTCTGCGTTTCTGGATGTCGCGCACTTTTTTCGGTGTCACCTCTTCGCCGTTCGGGTCAAAGACACGAACATGTTCGACCGTATCCCGCATAGAAGTGCGGAAGACCGTCAAATACTCTTGGCGAAGTGCCGCCTGCTCTTTCAACTCTTCGTCTGTCAATGATGATTTTTTTGATTTTTTTGCCAACTCGTTTATACGTGCAATCTTTTCAGATGATAACATTTTTTGCTGCTCCTTTCTCATACTCAGTTATCGCTATCGTACAGAAATGAACGGAGTCTGACAAGAAAAAAGCTTACATATTGCCGGATTCATTTTCAATATATTCCATGTAACGCCGGTGAACGGTTGCGCGTGAAATATCATAACCAAATCCATGGAGCGTTGCAGCTATTTCTTCATATGTAAGACCATTTTCACGAAGTCGAACGATTTCCATAGTTGGCACTTCTTTCCGGACCCGGCCATTTTCATTGCCTCTGTTTTTTAAATTTTTCTCTGGACGGTAGCCTTTTTCTACGGCTCGTTTCATGCCCCGTTTAATTTTTAAATTATGGATTTTTCGCTGGTATTCTTCTACCATACTGACAATTTGCAAAACCATCGAATCGGATTCAGACAGCTGCATCTCTCCATCATCCGCTATACTAAAAACCGAAACGCCTTCTTTGAATAAACAATGAATAAGTGCAATCTTAGCGTTTCCGCGTCCAATCCGGGTTTCGTCTTGAATCAAAACAGCTTCAATATCTTCTTGTTTAATAAGATCGAGCAATTCGAGCATTCCGGGACGATTCAACTCATAACCACTGGCCCGGTCCCTGATTACACGCACCGGCTCAAATCCCTTCAAATTAGAAAGAGCGAGGAGTTCTTCTTCCTGGCGTTCAAGCGACGATTCCTGCGCTTCTTTTTCCGTGCTGACACGGCAGTAAATAACCGCTTTTTTCATTCAGTATCATTCCCCGTCTGCCAATTGAAGACTGCTGTCAGATGTTACAGCAGGTACTGGAATGGTCAGTTCTTCCCCCGGCACTATTTTAGTTGTAATTAAATTGTTTTCATCTTGTACCCATTTAATAAATTCAATCTGATTCATTTTATGTAGTTCTTGATAATCCTCAGCTAAACTCCAAAGCGAATCGCCTTTTGCTACTTTTATGGCCTGATAAGCTGTTTCGTCTGAACCGGAAAAACTAAAATATAAAGCCGCTGATGCCATCATTACCGCTAATAATAACATAAAAGAATAATTTTTTGCTTTCTCCACTAAGAACACCCTTTCCTCGAATACTCGTTCGTGCTATAATTTCATTGTAAGGCGAACGATTGTTTCAGTCAAGAGAAAACTCGAACTTATGTTTGTTAAATTTCAGAACACATGTTATACTGTACGTAAATATTAAATAAGAGAGGTGTAGAAAAAGTGACTAAATTATCAAAACGTCAACAGGACATTCTTGATTTCATCAAAGATGAGGTTCGCCGAAAAGGCTATCCGCCATCTGTTCGGGAAATTGGTGAAGCAGTCGGACTTGCATCAAGTTCAACGGTCCATGGCCACCTTGCCCGTCTTGAAGCGAAAAACTACATCCGCCGGGATCCTACGAAACCGCGTGCCATTGAGATTTTAGATACGGACAGTTCTGTACCGAAACAGCATCCTGTCAATGTGCCGGTCATCGGAAAAGTCACAGCTGGTATTCCCATTACAGCGATCGAAAATGTGGAAGAATACTTCCCTCTTCCCGAGCGTCTTGCTCCGCCGGATGAGCAAGTTTTTATGCTTGAAATTGTTGGAGAAAGCATGCGTGAAGCAGGCATTTTAAACGGTGATTACGTTGTTGTCAGACAACAGCAAACAGCGAAAAATGGAGATATTGTTGTTGCGATGACAGAAGACGATGAAGCAACGGTAAAAAGATTTTATAAAGAGGCGGACCATATTCGTCTTCAGCCCGAAAACTCTTCGATGGAGCCGATCTTGCTTCCAAACGTGACGATTTTAGGAAAAGTCATTGGTGTGTACCGTGAAGTTCATTAAGCTTGTCTATCTTATGTAACACACACGTGCTGCATGAAAAAAATCCCCTAAATTTTTAGGGGATTTTTTTGACATATAAAAACACCTTGCCCACAGGCAAGGTGTTTCTCGAAATTTGCGGCGTCCAAACCATGTTCCACAACATGTTCCTCATAAAAGGAATGCCTGTCCGTCTTACGCAAACGAGCTCATCGCATAATTTATATTACGCTTTTTTTTATCGATTGTCAACCTTATTTTCATTTATGACAATACGATTGCGAATGCCATTCTTTTTTGCAAAATTTCATTACTTCTTTTATTGTTATAGTAGTCAAAACAAGGAGCTGAGAAAAAATGAATAAAACCGCTTTAATTACAGGAGCTTCAAGCGGGCTGGGCCTTGAATTTGCAAAAATTTTTGCAAAAGCCGAATATAATCTCGTGATCATCGCGCGCAGCAGGGACAAACTAGAAGCGTTTGCGGATTCATACCCAAATACAGAAATGAAACTAATTACGAAAGATTTAAGTAAACCTGGAGCTGCAAAAGAAGTGGCTGAAGAACTTGACCGGGTTGGGATTCAAGTGGATGTTTTGATCAATAATGCCGGTTTCGGGCTGCTCGGTTCATTCGCTGACCTAAGCCTTGAAAAGCAAACAGAGATGATGCAGCTGAATATGATAGCGTTGACGGAATTGACTCATCTCTTTTTGCCGGGCATGCTCAAGCGAAATTCCGGCCGGATTTTAAACGTCGCAAGCACAGCCGCTTTTCAGCCTGGTCCGATGATGGCTGTTTATTTCGCAACTAAAGCGTTCGTTCTGTCGCTTTCTGAAGCACTCGCGGAAGAATTGACGCATACCAACATAACTGTGACTGCTTTGTGCCCGGGAGCGACAAAGACGAACTTTGGAACGGTTGCCAGTGTTGAAGAGACGAAAATGTTCAGCCAAGCGATGCCGGCTGAACAGGTTGCCGAAGAAGCAGTCAATGGACTATTACAAGGAAAACGTGTCGTGATCACTGGCAGTAAAAACAAAGCAGGTGCTTTCGCTGCAAAACTGCTGCCGCGCAGCACAACCGCAAAAGTTGTTAAATCGTTCACTCGACCGTAACATCAAAAAAGCCAGCCCATTTGGACTGGCTTTTCATTGTTTAATTGCCTGCACCGCGATATTTTGTGACGCCTACGTTCCACATAAAAATGGAGAATGTAAAAAAGACAAGACCGACAACTGGTGTTAAAAAAGCATATGTATACCAGTCTTCACGGCCTAAAAAATACGCAGCCGGATAAACACCGACGAACGCAAACGGCAAAATCCATGTAAGCACAAAACGAATAACATTGTTATAAATATTAACTGGATAGCGGCCGTAGTTTCCGATATTATACATCATTGGCATAATACTTGTCGGGCTGTCCGACCAAAAACTGATGCTGGCAATTAACACAAAAATGGATGCATACACGAGTGTACCGCCCAGCACAAGAAGCACAAAGATAAATGGATCATACCAAGCCATACTTAAATCAAGAAGGCTCCCCGCATATAACATGACCGCGATGCCGGTAATCACGCCAAAAAGTGATTCAAGCTCCATCCGTTCAAGCACAATTTGAAAAAGGCTGTGAATCGGCCGGGTTAAAATCCGATCCATTTCCCCTTTGACGATGTACCGGTCATTAAAGTCCCAAATGTTAAAAAATGCGCCGAATATAGCGAACGGCACGAGGAAAAAGCCGTAAATAAAAATAATTTCTTCCCGTGACCATCCGCTAATCATTGTCGTATGTCCGAATACAAGCAAAATAAAAACAAAATTAACGGCTTGCGACATTAAATCCGAAAAAATCTCTACAACCATATCGGTCCGGTACGTGAGGCGTGTCTTCATATATTGCGCCGCATATTGAAAAAATAGCTGTACATATTTCATGTTTTACCCCCCCTGCACAACAAGCTGTTTTCTGGCGATCAGCCATAGAATTTGAATCGGGAGGATCAAAATGAGCACCCAGACAACTTGAAACAGCACCGCATTTATGACTTCAGATCCGCTGAAACTTTCCGTGAAAATCATACTCGGCACGTAGCTGATTCCTTGAAACGGTAAAAAATCCATAATCTTCTGTGCCCAGCCGGGAAAAAAACTGATGGGCAGCAACAGACCAGAAAACAAATCAATAACGACTCGTTTCGCCCGAATTAGTCCCATATTGTTATAGAAGAAAAAGGTTAAAATTCCCGTAAGCAAATTGATTTGCATGTTAATTAAAAAACTAAATACAAGCGCAAGGGCAAAAAGCAGCCACGTTGCCGGATTGGTTGAAAAAGCAATCGGAAAAATGAACATCACAACGACCATCCCCGGAACAGAGAAGAAAGACAAGCGGAAAATGCCTTCACCGAGCCCCTGCATCGTCTTCATCAGTAAGTAATTATACGGACGAATGAACTCGATCGCTACTTTTCCTTCTTTAATTTCCTGCGCAATTTCCCGGTCGATATTATTAAAATAAAACGCCCGCGCCATCCAGGCAATGGAAATATAAGAAGTCATTTGCAGTGCGCTCATTCCTTCAATCGATCCTTTGTCTCCATAAATCGCATTCCAAAGAAAATAATAAGCGCCAATGTTAATGCTGTAAATTAAAATGCCGCTATAATAATTGGTCCGATACGCGAGCATCATTAAAAAGCGGATCCGGATCATTTCGATATACTTACCCATTTGTAATGCCCTCTTCATAAATATTACGGATTATGTCTTCAATTGATATCTCATGTACTTTCAAATCGGTAATTTTGTGCGCAGCAACTACGCGTCCAATGACTTCTGAAATGACATGTTCTTCATTGAGCACGTTTGCAATCCAGACGTTTTGACGGTTGCCTGGTGTCCAAGCGGCGTCCAGCTCTGCTAAGAGCGGCTGCAGGGAGTGTTTTGTCACGGCTGTATCCGCAAACTGGAATTCAATTTGCTTGCCTTCTCCCCAATTCGACCGCAGGCTGCTAAGCTGCCCATCATAAATAATCTTTCCTTCATCGAGCATGACAACGCGCTCACAAAGCGCTTCAATGTCACTTAAATCGTGCGTCGTGAGCAGCACCGTTGTATTATATTTTGCATTCATTTCTTTTAAAAATTCTCGGATTTTCAGCTTTACAAGAACATCCAGCCCAATTGTGGGCTCATCTAAAAATAAAAGCGGCGGATTGTGCAGCAGTGCAGCCGCGAGTTCACATCGCATACGCTGGCCAAGCGACAGCTTACGAACCGGCTTATCGAGCAGCGGTCCAATATCAAGCGATTCAATCACATGGTTCATATGCACATTGTAAACGTCATCAGGCACGTTATAAACTTTTTTCAACAGGCGAAACGATTCTTGAACAGCGATATCCCACCAAAGCTGGGACCGCTGGCCAAATACAACACCGATCGAGCGGACAAATTGCTCACGTTCTTTATGCGGGTCCATCCCATTTACGCGAACAGTTCCGGATGTTGGCGTCAAAATACCCGTAAGCATCTTAATGCTCGTTGACTTTCCAGCCCCATTTTCCCCAATATATCCAACCATTTCACCTCTTTTTACCGAAAATGAAATGTCATTTACCGCGGGAACCACTTTATAATTACGCGTTAACAAATCACGAAACGCACCCTTCAGTCCCGAACGGCTTGAATGTGATTTAAACTCTTTTCGCAGCTCTTTTACTTCAATCATGTTTTCCACAGTACACGTCTCCTCTTTGTTTTCACCTTCAATAGTTTACCGGAGAGTGTGTGTAGACACAAATTATTTTTCTTGAATGGGCATGATCGTTTTTTCTCAAACAAAAGCATCCCTTATAAAGAAAATAGTTAGTTCCAGCCTATCTAATTCATAGTGAAACACATCATCGGAGTATTGCGGCCTTTTTTTATATACTGCTCCATAATGTCATCCGGCACCATGCTTCCTCCCGTAGCCCAAACGAGATGAACCGGCTGGCCTTTCACTTTTTTCTGACCGGCAAGCAGCGTCGATCCAATCATGCCAGCGAGAGCAGACGGTTCAAGCTTTATGTTTTCCGATTCCACAAGACCACTAAGCATAGCGAACAACTGGTCATCGTGTACCGTATAGCTGCCGGCTAAAAACGGTTCAACAAGTTTCCCGACAAATCCAGACGGGCGGCCCACAGCGAGACCGTCCGCTTCTGTTTGATTCGTTAAGCCGATATCCTGAACTGCAATTTGGTCATGAAGACCAGTGGCAAGACCAAGCAGCATGCATGGGCTTTCTGCAGGTTCCGCAAAAAAACAATGGACATGCGGCCCGAAAACGAGCTGAAGGCCAAATGCAACGCCGCCAGGTCCGCCGCCAATGCCACAAGGCAAATATACATAAAGCGGATGGTCTTCATCCACTACAACACCAGCGTCATCAAATTGCTTTTTCAATCGAAGTCCTGCCACCGCATAGCCTAAAAATAAAGTATGCGAATGCTCATCATCGACAAAGTACGCGTTCGGGTCCTGCTTTGCTTCTTCTCTTCCTTGCGCGACCGCTTTCTCATAGTCTGCTTTATGTTCAACAACGATGGCGCCTTTTTCACGAAGCAGTGCTTTTTTCCATTCTTTCGCGTCCGCAGACATATGAACGGTCACATTGAACCCCATTTTGGCGCCCATAATGCCAATACTGAGACCTAGATTTCCAGTCGAACCGACAATAATCCGGTGGGATGAAAATAGCTTTTTGAATGCTTGATCAGCAAAAGCATGATAATTATCTTTTTCAGTAATCAGACCGTCTTCTAACGCAAGCCGTTCAGCGTATGTTAACACTTCGTAAATGCCGCCACGCGCTTTAATCGATCCGGATACAGGCAGATTATGATCCTCTTTCAACCATAATTCGCCTTGGATCGGTTGAGCAGACGCTTTTTCAAGCCACATTTTCATTCGAGGGATTCGGGTAATCGACGACTCGATGATGCCATTCGCTGCCTCTAGCTTCGAAAAAGCGGATTCGAGATATGGCGCAAATCGCTCTAGCCGGTTTTCTGCTTCCTGTACCTCTCGGATTGAAAATAAAGATGAAACTTGATTCTGACGATTGTGGTTGATCCAAAGCACATTTTTTCTTTGTTGCAGTTTTTCGATCATGGATACAATTGATTCATCAAAAGAAAAATCCAGTCCGTTTCTCATTCCATCCATCCCTTTTTTATAATACTGTCGCCAAATTTCCGCTTTAATGCTTCGACAGTTGTGAAAAGCGGCTCCAGCTTGTCTGCTTCTTCTTGAAATGAAAATAAGTCCATTTGGGTCGTCTGCATCCGTTTATCAACAGCATTTTGCGCTGTTATGCCAAGGAGCCTGACCGGTTCGCCATTCCAGTGTTTGAAAAAAAGCGTTTCGGCCGCAGCAAAAAGATCTGCTTCTTCTTGAATATCTCGCTGTAACGTCTGGCTCCTTGTAATGGTTTTAAAATCATCGTAGCGAATCATCACTTGAATCGTCCGTGAGACCGCTTTTTTCTGTTTCATTCGTTCACTGACCGCACGAGACAACATACGCAGCTTAACACGAATAGAAGCCGGTTCAATGATATTTTTCGGAAAAGTAGCCGAGTTGCCGATGCTTTTATAAGACGTATTTGCTTCCGGATCAACAGGACGGTCATCGATGCCGTTTACTCGGTCACGCATCCGGACACCTCGCACGCCCATAATGGATTGAACTTTTTTCACGTCTGCTTTCGCCAGATCTCCCATTGTCAAAATTCCATGCGCTTGCAATTTCGCAGCTGTTTTTTCGCCAATTCCATGCGCGTCTAATACCGGCTTATTCCAAAGTACACGCTCCACATCCCGCTTTCTTAACACAGTGAGTCCGAGCGGTTTTTGCATGTCGCTCGCCATTTTTGCCAAAAATTTATTTGGAGCAATTCCGATGGAAATAGGGATGTCAAATCGTTTTACTGTTTCTTGCTGAATCTTCATCGCAATGTCGATTGGAGACCCAAGGTGCGCACACTCTGTAATATCGAGATACGCTTCATCAATAGACGCATATTCAATCAAAGGAGAAACCTCTGCTAAATATGCAAAAATCCTTTTTGAGTATTCTTTATAGATTGCATGATTCGGCTTGATCACGACCGCTTCCGGTACGAGCTTTAACGCTTCCCCGAGCGCCATCGTTGTATATATCCCTTTATCTTTGCACAAATAATTGGCGGCCACTACGATGCCTTTTCGTTCTTCCGGGTTTCCTGCGATGATCACCGGCTTGTTTTTCAGCGCCGGATTTTCCGCCATTTCCACGCTGGCAAAAAACGCATTTGCATCAATATGGAGAATAACGCGTCCATTTTTCGGATAAAAACCTTCCATGTTTTCACCTCCCAAGGAAAAAGTTGTCATCGTTTCTATACAAAAGTTTTGAAAAAGGTATAATTTTTCCATTGAATGCAGGGAAGATTTACTGTGAATGTTAAAAAAATCGTTATGTTTATTTTAACATCGTTTCTCGTTTTATCGGTATTTAGCCAATCAGGCAATACCGATAAAACGAAAACAGGGTATGTCAGTCTGTCAAGCGGTACATTACATGTCAGAAGCGGTCCCGGAATAAATTATAAAGTTGTCGGTTCTTTACAAAACAATTCGCAAGTTACTGTTTACTCCCAAACAAAAAGCGGCTGGTCTGAAATTCGGTATAATAGCAAAAAAGCGTTTGTCGCCACGAAGTATTTACGTTTTTATAGTTATAAAATGGATTCATCAAAAGCGCAAAGAACGGCAAGACGGTCTCTGAATTAACAAAACTGGACAAAAATTAAGCACAATTAACCCCATGGCCTCCGCCATGGGGTCTTTTCTCAATCAAATTCTTTATATACTTTCCCAAACTTCAAGACGTCATAAATCGCTTTCCCGTCACTCGGGTTTTCTTCTCCATATTCCACCGGAAGGAGCGCAAAAAACACAAGATAGACCGAAAAGTAAACAAACTGATAAAAAAACATATGTACCGGAAGAATACCAGCGTGAATAAAGCCATTGACAATCAAAATGGATAAAGTATTAAAGATAGAACCGCCTGCGTAAATAAGCGCATGCTTCCACCGGCGTTCACGTCTCAGCTGATCGTATCGGCAGGCAGAATCAATGAAATAAAGTTTGCGGATTTCAATGTTTTTCAATTGAAACAGCTTGCCGCCCCGGCCAATAATTAACGATGTTTTACTGCCGAACAAATACGCAAAGAATGCATGTCCACCTGTATGAATGAGCAGCGTCAACGGAAGAGTTATAAAAAACGCCCACATGAATGTACCCATATCGCTTAAATTAAACATGCTGAAAACTCCTTTTTAAAATCATATTCGTAAGGAGTTTACCTCATCTATCTGTATTAAAACGCCGGACATCAAAATGAAATAATTTTAATGTCTCTTTTTATTTTGAATAATATATTGAAGTCCTGCGTAAGCCGTTTGAAACGTCTGAATATGGTGTTCAAGCCGGCCAACTGTCTGTGCCAATTTTGGTTTAATGCCCGTCATAATGCATTCCGCTCCAATTAACCGGAGACAGTCAGTCAATTTTTGAATATGGTGATGAATCGCGTCATCCGCTATGAACAGACCACTTAAATCCAGCAGCACATACTGAATACGATGCTGTGTACATTCTTCCAGAACTGAGATAATCATCCGGTCTGCGCGTTCCGTGTCAAATTCGCCAATTAACGGCAAAGAGATGGTCTTTTCCCAAATGTGAATAATTGGAACGGAGAGGGCATGAATAAGTTTTTCTTTTTCCGCTTCTTCTTCCGCTTTTGTTGTGACATCCGTCAACATGACAATATAACCGTTTATATGGCCGTGTTCATTTTTCATCGGCGTCACAACTATGTCTGTCACAATCCGGTCTTTAATTGTAATACGCGTCCGGTGGCTGTCTTGAAGTGACTTCATTACTGCTTGCTGCCGTTTTGGCGATGCGTGAAACTGATCCATATTCATGCCGATTATGTCATCAACGCTCGTTAAGCCGTACAATGGCGCAATGACGGTCAACAAATTTGCGGCATTCGCATTCATCCATTGAATGGTATACGTCGTATCCGCAATCAAAATGTTATCCCCCACACTATCCAGTACATGTATTGCGGACAATTGCTCAGGAATGTAGCCTAAAGCACTCATATGTCTCCACCTTATCTATAGTATGATCATTATAAAAAAAGACTCCGTGATCGCTCAAGGAGTCCTAATCGGTTAAATTTCGATATCAACGACGATGCTGTCGAGCCGGCCCACTTCACGGATAAAAGCTGCCACTGCTTGATGTTCGGGATGCGGTCCATAGGCCTCAAGTGCTGCTTTGTTTTCAAAGCGCGTTGTCAGCACCACTTGATAGCCTTGATTTTTTTCTGAGAAATTAATGCCTGCTTGAATGTCAATCACACCATCAAGGTGCTGCTCAAGCGCTTTAAACCGTGCAGTCACTTCCTCAAGCTGTTCGACAGTCGTCGTCTCCGCAAATTTAACAAGTACGATATGATCAATCATGTTATGTCCTCTTTTCATAAATCAATATAATGTGAATATATCATTTTTACAACCGGCGGTAAACATTTGTTCCTTTACCTCGGTTTTCTTTTCGATAATTGACGAAACCATTGTTCATCATTCGTCATAATGGCAAGTGCTATAATATTGAAAAGCAGGCATTGTTTTTCCGAATATAATCGTGATGTGTGAAAATGAAAAATTCAGAAGTGTTATTTGGATATGGAGCTTTAGCAGCGGTTTTGTTTATGATTGGTGTTTTTCTTTACTGATTGATTCACGAAAGGAAGAAAAAATACAAAAAATAAGTTGATTGAGCAATTTGACTCAACAAAAGAATCCCGCCATCAATAACAGATAGGGGACTTAAAAGACTCAGATTAAAGTAGTTATTTATTTGGCTTATCCTTTTGCTGGTACTTCTGCAGGCGGCTCTAATGGCGTTTCTGCCGGTGATTTTGCTGGCGCTTCTGCTGGCGGCTCTATTGGTGTTTCTGCCGGTGATTTTGCTGGCGCTTCTGCTGGCGGCTTTATTGGTGTTTCTGCCGGTGATTTCGTTGGAGTTTCCGGTGGTGGTTTTGGTGTTTCTGCAAAATCGCTCATATCGATTCTCCTTACCTATTGGCAGCGTTTAGTATAATTAATTAACTTTATCCTTGTTTTTTAAACTTATTTTTCAAAAAAAAGAAAAAGACCGATTGAGATCAGCCTTTTTGTATGTCTTCTAAGTCATACTTATAACTTTTAATTTATCCTTACTCACATTCAATTTCTTGCTTAATTCTTCTTTAACCAGCATACTTACACCGCTATCTGAGTCCGGGTTTATTTCCACCTGTTCATATTTCTGCCGGCCTTCCGGCATCCCATTAGAGTCCAAAGGGTAATAACTCACTTTAATTTTCACTACATCATCTCCATGTATCTTATATTCGACAAAAGGAGATAATTCCCTGCCTCTCTCGCCCCCATTTAAGTGATATGATTATTAGGGCAAAGTATCATTCATTTCTGTTAAAATAGAATTGCGAGTACTATTTTAACGGTCGGGGGCTTTTTCTCGGCTTTTTTGTATATTTTCTTTCGAAATGGGCATGCTGGAGGTGTAAGGAACCCATCCTTCCACTCCTATATCAACCTTTTTATGCCGGGGATCTCCTCGGCTTTTTTTATTTTGTTTGTATAAAACTTTCTGAACCAGGTCATACTGTTGGTGGTAAGGCAGTCCCAGCCTTCCAAGCTATATTCCCATTAACACAGTGCAGTCAGAGCCCCCTCTGGCTGTTTTTTCATGCAAACCCCCACCGCTTATTCGCTGCCTCAAGTCTTTCCGGCGTCAAATCCTGATACCCCTCAAGAATATACCCATCACTCACGCGCTTCTCCATAAACCACATATATTGCGCCTTGCTGAGATTCCGGTTTGAATTGACCGTGCGCTTTGGCTGAGCTGTTTGTTTCACTTTCGGTAAATAAGCCGGAATTTTAAATTAAAATTAATTGCCCACGATCCAGAAAAATTTCGTCAACTTCACTCTGCAGCCATAAAATCCGCTTTGCACGGTATTGCTCACATAACTGATTGACGTGATACCAAAGAAACATTCCCATAATCGTTAAAATGATTGTTTGCGCTGCATTAAGCACCCAAAACATGACGCTTCTTCACCACTTTCGCGTTTATTCCTTGCTGGCTAAGCCGCTTGACGATAATGGCGTATGGCCGGCGGCGCTTCCTTGGGGTATCCTTTTTATCCATACTCATAACCATCCTTTGTCTTTTGCCCTGCTCAGCGTTTCACCCCTAACCTGCTTTGGATTCACCAGATATGCTTCATATAAATGCCGATGGAAGTTTGCTGCAGCCCTCTCCAGCTTGTTTAGCTCAACTGTTAAATCCTTCACCCTGTCTTTTTCTGATTTGCTGACCTCTTCCGGCGGTTTGCACCAGTCAAATTCTTCTGACCAGATCTGATCGTACACATCACTCCACTTCTTTAAAAGGAAATTTGTCTTCTAGTGTATGAAGAAAGGTTAAGCAAATTCATCCTTCTGTTTGCGCGGCGCTATCTCGTAGCTGGTGATCACAACTTTTGTGCCGGTATAACGGGACAGAATTTCTTCAATCACGGCCTTTACTTGTTCTGCTTTTTCCGGCGTGAAGTCAATCGGCTTGAGAATAGGCTTTTTCACTAAATGACCGCCTCTCGTAGTTGAAATTTGTGGGCTGGCTTAATACTATGCCTCCCTTTATTCCGATATGGCTGGATAAAATTCTTTCCAAAATGATTTTCAAGTTCTCCGCTTTTTCGGGAGTTATTCTGATTGGTTCGAGTGACTTTCTCAATGAAATTCTTCCTTAGCTGACTTCTTTAGATTTAACATTTGCATTTTCCGCTACAGCAATTGGTGTTTGGAATTTTGTCAGCTTATATGATCCAAATTTGAATAAGAATGTAATGACAAAGAAGTTGTATATCAGGATGCATTGAATACTACTATGAGTTAAGGACTGCTTGCTAATGAGGTGAAACGAATGAAAGTCGCTCTTTATATACGAGTATCAACGGAAGAACAGGCGCAGCATGGGTATTCCCTTGCTGCCCAGGAAGAAAGACTGCGCGCCTACGCGATGTCCCAGGACTGGAAAATCGTGAAGGTCTACCGAGATGAGGGCCGGTCAGCGAAGGATTTAAAACGGGATCAATTGCAACGAATGCTGACAGATTTAAAAGTTGGTTTATTTGAAGTGATCCTAGTTTATCGGCTCGATCGTCTCACGCGCTCGGTCCTTGATCTATACGAGCTGCTTAAAATTTTCGATCAGCATGACGTAAAATTCAAGTCAGCGACAGAGGTTTATGATACGACAACAGCAATCGGGCGCTTATTCATTACCCTTGTAGCCGCACTGGCACAATGGGAGCGTGAAAACCTTGCTGAACGTGTTAAATTCGGTATGCTGAAGAAAGCGAGTTTAGGCGAATGGATGGGCGGCATCATTCCTTATGGTTATGCGTTTGATGGAGAGTCTTTTCGTGTAATCAAAAATGAAGCAGATATTATCAAAAAAATATTCAAGATGGGGAAAACAAAAGGCATGGAGAAGATAGCCAGCATATTAACCAAGGAAGGTTATCGCACAAAAAAAGGCTTTAATTGGAGTGGTTTTGCGGTGCATTATATTCTGAGAAATCCTGTTTATATCGGGATTTTCCGCTATAATGACGGCAGTGGAAAAACATATCAGTCTTTAGAAGAGCAGCGGACATTTAAGAGTGATCTCATTGATCCTATTGTTACAGAAGAAGAATTTTGGGACATGCAGAAGATCCTTGATAACCGAAAACATCAATACGGAAAATCATTAACCGGCAAGTATTACTTTACCTCTGTTCTGCGTTGTGGCAAGTGCGGAGCTTATATGACCGGGACCGCTTATAAATATAAAGAAAAAAACGGGGAAATAACGAAGACAAAATATTACCGCTGTTCGAACAAAGTGAGGACGAAAGGCTGCACCATGCCTCAAATACAGGAACGTAGATTAGCGGAAGAGTTGATACGCGTATTTGATGATTTGACCAAAAGCTGGTTTTCAAAGCCGCAGGCAAAGCAAATTGTTGATTTAGATGAAAGTGCAAAGGCTGCCGCTAAAAAACTTGATAAAATAAGAAAAGCAATCGATAAATATAAATTAATGTTCATCAACGATCTTATCGATATTGAAGAATTAAATAATCAGCTCTCGGTTTTGAAAACACAAGAGGAAAATTCGACTGCTGAATTGAATAAACAATCCGAGCTGAAAAATGCGACCGAGCTCTCCCCGCAAGAATTAGAAAATCTGATTTATCATTTTAAGTCCGTTTGGGATATTGCCGAGGACGAAGAACGCAAGCAGTTAATCACGTCTATCTTTTCAGAAATTGTAATTGATGCTAAGGTGGGATCTTCTTATGGACCAGGGACATCCAAGCATTTTTGGCTCGTTAGTGCGAAATAGCGGGAATGCCAAGGGCATATATGCTTTTACCTAGGATAGGGAGATCAATCATTGCATCCCAATCTTCTTTCGCAAGGGTTAAGCCAACTGCCATAATGTTTTTGCTTTCAACAACCTCAAGCGCCGGTTTCATGGCTGTTATCCGTTTGTCCAAATACGTAGATACCTGTACTATATACACTTCATTCCGCAGCCTGGAAAAATCGCGGATAAATCCGATAATCTGTTCTTGCCCATTCGCAATAATGACCCAGTCACCAGGTTTGAGCATGTGTCCCCCCTCCTCGCCGCCACTGCTATTAATATTAGATGCATGCGGTCACATGAATGCGCATGTTTTTAGCATTGATTTTAAATTTTCGATTTAAATACTTTACGTACTTTCCGCATAAAAAAGGTGCTGTTTCCGTCAAGTTTACCTGACTGGAGACAACACCTTTTTTTATTCTGGAGAAGACATTCCACCTGCACCGGCAGAAAGATGATCTGGACGAACTTGAAAATGTTGATTTTCATTTACTTTTTCATCCACCGGCATTATTTTCAGTTGAATTCCAAGATCCTTTAATGCGTTTATAACAGTAGATTCGATAGTAGGATGGGCTGTTTCATCAAATAATAGTTCCACTAATACTTTTTTCATTCAATTGCCTCCCCTTTTATTTGTAGAAGGAGTATTCCACCTGCTTATTTGTTTATTCTTCTTGTCCTGCGTTTTTTTCGAGAAATTCATAGCCGGATACAGTGACTGAACATTCATCTTCAATCAAATAGCCAACAATTTCTTTCCCTTCTCCGGACCGCTTTACGGTAATTCCTGTGGCTAGGTTATTGGAATCGAGAAAATGAAGTGCTTCCCCGAATAATTCAAGATCTGTGTCCCCCTGCTCTGGTTTCATACCGTTTTTCATCGTATTTAATATGTGTAATGCCCGCTTTTCTACTTGCATGACTGGTCACTTCCTTTTTTCATTTTCAGTATCATTCTTTTCCCGTTTTTGTTTTATTGTATGCCTTTTTTCAAAAAAAATATTTGAATTTTGCACATAATGTATTAAAAAGGAATATCCTTTCTGAAACGGCTTATACTATTGATGTTTATTTATTTTCAAAAAGGAGTGGATTTCTTATGTTCAAAACGAGGCGGCGTGATTTTTTGTATTTCTTTGTTTATGGAGCAAGTGTGTTAACCGTTGCTTTCTTGCTTTCGACTGAGCATCATGGTACGATTTCAAACATCGGATAAACGTGTGGGTCTGCCGCGATATGTTCCGGATAGATAAATCCTGCCTCAGTACGCGGAAACCGGATCCCTATTTGCCCAAAACATTGGTCGACAAATTCTGAACAAATATACTCTTCGTTTTCTTTATGCCGGCCGATTCCGAGCTTAATTCTGGTTAAAATCCGGATCAATTCTGCTTGATCATAATTTCGGTTAAGAGAATCAATGGCTTTTCCAATCATATTTTGTAAAATAGACCGGTCAAAAGAAGAGTCAATTAATGTTTCATGACGCGCTGCGTAAAGCGCTCCCTTGTACTTCTTTCCCGTATTTTCATAGTTCGTCACATAATGCAAGAGCGGGATAATGCGCACGCCGGCGTCCTCTACGCTTTCAAATACGAGAATCCGGCCGTGCCATTCGAATAAAAAAGCGACGTGGCTCACAAAAGAATCAGATGTTTTTTTGATAAATTCGCTGATTAAATACGTCCCGCTGCAAAATAAAAGGTCACCGGTTCGAATACTTTCTACGGCTTGTTCATAAGGAACCTGGATGATTCCTTGAAACTTTTTTATCCCCACTCCACACCCTCCTTTGAAAATAATCCCCGTCATTTATACGATATGCTTTGTTTTCTAAGTTGTTATGAACAAACCTTCACTTTTTTGCCGATTTGTCCAAGAAGCATTTTTTCCCACAAGAAAAGCCAGAGCTGCTCAAGCGCTCTGGCTTTTCTTGATTAAAATACTTTTTTCTGATCCCGCTCGTCTTTTAAAATCTCAACTGCTTCCCGAAAGCGCTGGGAATGAACAACTTCTCGTTCTCTTAAAAAGCGAAGTGAGTCATTTAAATCCGGATCGTCGGACATGTCGATAATCCATTGATATGTCGCTCGCGCTTTTTCTTCTGCCGCGATATCCTCATATAAATCAGCAATCGGATCCCCTTTTGCCTGAATATAGGCAGCGGTGAACGGCACACCTGCTGCATTATTGTAAAAAAGGGCACTGTCATGGCTGACATAATGCTCAGCCAAGCCCGCGTCACGGAGCTGCTGCGGCGTTGCATCTTTTGTCAGCTTATAAATCATCGTTGCAATCATTTCCAAATGGGCAAACTCTTCCGTCGCTATATCGTTAAGAAGTCCAATTACTTTACCGGGAATGGTGTAGCGCTGATTCATATAGCGAAGCGCGGCCGCCAGTTCCCCGTCCGCCCCACCATACTGTTCCATTAAATATTTCGCCAATGTCGGATTGCACGTACTGACTTTTACCGGGTACTGCAGTTTTTTCTCATACGTCCACATTCCGTTTCCACCTTTTCCACTTTTTTAGACTTGCCAAGGCCACGGGGACTCGCTCCAGGCCCAATCGGTTTGCGAAGGATTCAAACTGCCTTGCTGCAAAGGGCCAAATTGAGATTCAAACGCCCGTTTCAGCTGTTTGCTGTATTGGGAAAATTGGTTATATTGCCCAATTGCCTGCTGGTCTGTCGGGTGTGTATCTAAATAAAGCATTAATTCCATTACAACAAAATCGGCTGTCTGAATTTCTTCCAGCTGTTTGTAGTATTCTTTAGGAAGAGGTTTAGTCACGGGACTTTCCCGCTCCTTTCCGGTATGGATTATCATAATAATCATAAAAAACTTTCCAAAGCGTTCCTTTTCTCAATGCATCAGCAGGAGAAAATTGCGGAAGATCCGACGGCTGAAAGCCTAAATATAAATTGGGGGGCGTGCTGTAATACTTGCGTCCGATCGGCGGACACGGATCAAAAGGGCTATGAGGCGGAACATATGATTTTGCACTCGTAAAAGGCTGCTGGCTTTTCACATTTTCTCCTCCTATCAGTTGTCCATTGTATATATGTATGTCTATCATTGCCCAATATGAATAGGCAGAACCGCTGCCTGAAAATAGAGAAAAACAGTTTTTCTTTTTTTGTTTTAAGGGTACAACATACAAAAAGGAGCGATTCTAGATGAATATTGACTATCAGCGTCTTTACGAAGATTACTTAATTTCTACAGAAGAAAAAACGAGACAGCTTGAGCTTGATGAATTTGAAGATGAAAAGCAGCACATGGCCAACTGGCTGCAGAAAGTCCGCGGAATGACGCCAGAACAAGCACAAACCGTCATTAAACATTCGCCTATCAGCAAACAAATCGAACATGCGCATAAAAGAAAAAGCGATACATCGAACCGTTAAAAAATGAATGATATAAACGCCCGTCACCATAATGATGGGGCGTTTTTTCAATACGCTCTCTACTCATTTTTTTAAAAATCATAAACTATATAAATTGAACAAAGATTCTTATTTTAGAAAACAGGGACTGTTTAGGCTGGTGCGTTTCGTATAGGTGCAAGGATGATCACCGATTTGTTTTGGAAGCCATCCTGCCCCACAATCCCTTATGTGCGCAAGCATGACTCGGTCCTGCGGAGGTTTTTGAACAGGGGCCGATAGGTGAAGCCGGCCGGACTTCGCGTTCCGCGGGCAGTGCGGCAGCTTCCTCGGCTGCGCCTGCGGGATCTGCCGATTCACTGCACGTCCCGCAGGAGTCTTCGTCCGGCAGGCTTCACCAAGTGTTTGGAGAAAAAAGCAGTGAGTGTTCAAGCCCGTGCGCTTTGCTCTTTAAATGGGGCATCGTTTCGTTTTAAATTGAAGCCTGCCAGCCCCCCCTTTTCTTCTCTATCCCTTACTCGTCAAAAAGCAGAGGCGGTGGGTGTGCGGCGCAGACTCCAGTGGGACGCGGGCCAGATGAGATCGGTGGAGCGCGGCGGAAACGAGCTCAGCGCCTGCCCAAGGGAACGCGAAGCCGTGCGCCCGCCGCCATTTCGGCTCCTGTCAAAAGCAGCAAGCCAAAACGGCTCTCACACAAAAGCAAAGGTAAAAAATAGTGATGAAGTTGTTTTTTTAGGCAGGCTACTCTTTAGTTATCAGTTACTGCCGCTTCTGTTATTCTAAAAATGAGACATCGATTCTTTTTGTTCAACTTATATAGGGGAATATTTCATTTCCTTTATCCTCGGTTCAATTCCGAGTACCACCTTTTCTATTTATTTTTTGAAAATTGATAAACTAGGGGAATATTTCGTTTATGTGGTGAATAAACTAGATTTACAACACATTACGGTGGTATAGCCAAGCGGTAAGGCGCAGGTCTGCAAAACCTTTATCCTCGGTTCAATTCCGAGTACCACCTTTGCAACACATGCAAAACAGCAGAGGAGCCTGAATATCCGGGCTCCTCTGCTGTTTTCCCCTTAACTTATCCAATTTTCAGTAAACGAATGTCATGAAATGCCTGATGTAAATTCGCTTTCACTTTTAATCCATCGATATTCAACCCAAGTGTTATCATCGTTTGAGCCACTTCAGGACGGATACCGGTAATACAACCAGTACCGATAATTCCAGAAAAGCACTTTTTGCGTTATCAAGTGTCTTCTGATGAAATTGGACGTACGTTAAGCTGAAGTAGTACACTGCATGGTCTAATAATGGATCAAATAAAAGAAACAAGTTTAAAAATAGATGCAGCAGACAGGTTATTCGCGGCCGCTTCTGCCTCCATCGCTTTCCATATGTATGCACGGTAATAGCTTGTATCTTTCAGAGCTTCATCCAAAGGCGTCCCCAGGCTAAAAAAGTAAGCACCTGTTTCTTTGCCCCACTTCTCTATTTTTTCAAATGAGGTTTGAGAATCTGAATGGTCACTTATCCTTCACCAAGAAGTTCAATAAATTGAGTTCGAATGTCTATAATTTTTTGCTCAATAGTCTTGAATGCCTTTTTTCTTGTTCAGACATAGACACTCCAGGCATTCTTTCCTGATGAACCGATTTGGCAATTTCTTGTTTTTCTCTCAAAATCGTTTCACCCAATAATTTTAGTTCATCCTTCAGGATTCTTCCTCCTTGTCCTTTTTACAATTCATCATCCTCGCTTTTTATTAAAAAACGGATTATGTTTGATTTCCTGTCCAATCGTTGTCACTTGATCATGACCCGGCAGCACATATGTACCTTCTGGCAATAAAAATAATTTTTGGCGAATGCTTTTTAAAAGCTGACTTTCTTGTCCGCCTTTTAAATCCGTTCGGCCGATACCACCTTCAAAAAGCGTATCCCCGACAATGACCAGGCCGGATTCTTTAAAATAAAAGCTGACACTTCCGGGGGAATGGCCAGGCGTTTCAAATAATTGAAAGGTAAACCCGCCAATGGCAAGCTCTTCTTCTTTTGAAAACAAATGATCCGCACCCTTTACGGCAACAGACGCAACACCCTCATACTGTTCAGATCCATTCAATAACGGATTCGAAAGCCACTTTTTCTCTTTTTGATGCACATAGGCCGGAATATTGTACTTTTCACGAAGCACATCTACCGCGCCTATATGATCAAAATGGGCATGTGTCAATAAAATCGCCTGCGGTTTCAGCTTTTTCTTTTGAACAAACTGGTGAATTTTCTTTTCTTCACCACCTGGATCAACGATTAAACAACGTCCTTTTTTATTATAAACAACATACGCATTCGTTTGAAGAAGCCCAAGCGGCAATCGTATCCAATCCAGCATTATTTCTGCCCCCTTTTCTTTTCAGGCAGGTCTTGTAATTGTTCAAGTAGTTCGTCCGTCAGCATTTTTTCTTGATGAAAAACAGTCATTTCTTTCAAAGATGTTCTGCCTCATTTCTATTTTAAGCTTTTTTTATTATAGTGTATGGAAACAAAGCCGTATAGCGCTTCTTAAGTTCGAGGCTTCACTGACTGATAAGGTATATTTCCTTAATTATTTGGGTATACAGTAATAGGGCCTCTCTTTTTATCCTTTACACGAATTTTTCTCTCTCCTTTCAAGGCAGAGAGAAATTTTGGTGGGAGGTGGTGAAATGAGAAAAATCCAAGGAATCCATCATTTAATTTCTTATCTTAATTCGGCTGCTTTTCCACTGACGGAAGAGGAAATTCATGATCTACTAACAGAAAAGAAGCTTCCTCATAAAAATCCTGCCAGCGGGGTTCTCATTTTTGATTTAGACCACATTGATTGGTGGATCAATGAAAATCAAAGTAAAAAATAAACATAAACGCCTCTTCTTCAGACGAGGCGTTTATGTTTATCCAACTAAAAACGATTGCCAGTGGCATGCCTTCACCTTTTTAGCGTTTTATAAAGCGGTTTGTTTTGGAGCAAAGAAAAGCGCCATGGCGGGTGCTTTTAAAGAACAATGTTAAACTTCACATCTCGCTTATACCTTTTAACGTACCTTTATACACATTCAGTCAACTGTTTCATGAGATGACCGTCTCCCCTGTTAATTCTTCAAACCACTGCTTGTCCTTTGTTAAAAGCGCTAAATCAATGAGCGTCGTCTTATCTTGATATTGATCAAGCAGTGCGGCAGCAGGATTGAGCCGATTTGATTCATAAATACCCTGCTTTGGTTTGCGCCATTCGATTGCTCCGCCAATTACCCACCCCACTTTTGTGAACTCAACACATTCTCCGTGCCAGCTGTAATTGTTGATGTTGCTCACATATCCAATCGCTGTCGCATCGCCAATTTTAATTGTTCTCCACTCCCCTATTTTCATCAGGGTTTCCTCCCTTTCTTTTTACTTTTGCCTCAAAAAAGGAAATAACATTTGATTTTCTTCACAGTGGGTAAATGTATAATTCAAAATTCCATAAACAAGGAGATTTTCTGTATCATGGCACCAATTGAACTTTTCGGATGATTTTTATCTGTTTTTTTTAATGGTCTATTTCATTGGTTCCCTGCTTTTTATGTTAAGAAAACCAAAGTTGTTTTCGAAATTTGATTACGTTCTTCACAAAAGCAGCATGAGGAAACCAAAAGAAAAAAATAAGCAGGCGCTTCTGGCGTTTTTTATTTTTATTATTTGAATATATGTAAAGAATTGAGGGAATAGACTTCTGTGATGTCCATTCTGACATTGCCAAAGCCAGCCATAAATTTGTATCAACCTTTTATGATCCGCATTTTCTTCTCTCTTCTGATCAGTGTTCAAGCAGGAAATTATTGTGAAATTAAGGAGATGGATTTCATGAGCAAAGACCAACACGTTTCAAAACACGAACAAGGCTGGCAAGTAAAAGGCGCCGGCAACTCCAAAGCAACCAAATTATTCGAGACTCAAAAAGAGGCTCAGGACTTTGCAAAAGGGATTGCAAAAAATCAACAATCAGAAGTGATCATACACGGCCGTGACGGACAGATTCGGGCAAAAGACAGCTATGGAAATGACCCTTTTCCACCAAAAGGGTAACATTTCATTAGCAGGCATACACATCTTTTTCCGAAATAAATTACGTATGAAGCTTTGCTATGGCAGGGCTTCTTTTTTCTGGATCTTCCTATAGAGGCACACCTGGATATACAAAAAAAAAGCCCGAATCCGCTGTCATTGCGGCCGAACCTTTATCACTTATGCTTAAATATTCGATTGACAACTGTAACAGCCAGTACTGCAGCATCCTCTAATGTGAATAGCTTTTTTTCTCTTCTGCCCCTATGTTCACTCCCGGATACCCGCTTTTCATTTTTTGCGTTTTTGAACTTGCCGAGCAGCTCCATTTCTTCGGGTGATCTAGATGATGCTCCAAAATCAGAAGATGGTTTTCCAAGGAACCATTCCAGCGTTTTGCTCCCATTTAATCGGTTCAAATCGACATTTCCTTTAATGCCGGCCATTTTTCCGCTGTCAGTGTACTGCCAAAGATCACACGGAAATGCCGGTTTATTGCTGCTATAGCGAGGAATCCAATTGAAATCGGCTTTTACTTTGGCCGCTTCAAATGCGGCGTATGTGTGATGACCGACGTATAGGCCGACTTTCTTTGCACCCAAACGCCGGAGTTCATCAATAAACGCTTGGGTGCCGGCTCGCATATCGTTCATTGTTTTTGCTTCCACATCCGCCACCCAAAACAAAGCCTCCTGATCCCCGCGTTTCCAAAAATCGCGTGCTTCCACCTTCGCATCATTTACGGATACAAAACGGCAAAATGCATAATTACCGAATGGAACGTTATTCTTCTTGCATCCGGCCGCATTTGCTGCATACTGGCGGTCGACCGTCGTACTGCCATCCTGAACACGCAAGATGGCCAGGGCAATATTTTTTCTAGCTGCCGCCCAATCGATTATTCCTTGGTGATGTGATACATCTATAATATTGCTCATTTTCCCTCTTCACTTCCATTTAAAAAATATACTAACCCAAAATATATTAACCAATTTTACTGGAATCTATAGCTCGAGAGAGTGTGGATGTAATTATGATTTGATCAAAATCAAGTCCGAGTTGGACCGCAGTTTGCGCTATTTCAGGCCGAATTCCTGAAAGAGTTGTTTTTACCCCGATTAATGCCAAAGCTTCGACTAAATGAAAAAGTTGTTGTGCAACCATCGTATCAATCATAATAACACCCGATAAATCGATCAGAAGACAGTCCACTCTTTTTTCAGAGCATTGTTTTAATGTTTTTTCGAGTATTAATTTTGCACGTGCTGTGTCGATATCTCCAACCAATGGAAGCAATCCTGTATGGCGATTAAGGGTAATCACTGGTGAACTGAGTTCATTAATCATTTCTTGTTGGCATTGCAATCGTTTTACCGAAAATTCATGATGCTCTTCCATAAACCAAATCACGACTTTATCGATCGTGTTGATCACTTTTTTATTCCATAAATCGATAAATTCCTGTGAATATTTTTCTTTGTTTGAAAAAACAAACTCTTTTATAAAATGTAAGTATTGGTCGCGCGTTCTAAAAAACTCTCTCACGATAAAATGAATAGGCGTGGATAAATGCTGCTCATCTTTAGCAATTTGAATAATCCAATTTTCAAAGCCTGATAAAAAAGTCGATTCTTCTTGAACAAACAACTGGCAGAACTGCAAATGAAATTCGTAATTTTGTTTTTTTAACAGCTCGACAGCATTTGAATCAGTGGCCGCATATACCCCATGTGGGCCACTCTTATCCAAGGAATCGTACCATTCCTCCGTCAGCTGTGCAGCTTTCTCTAATAAAAATTCATGTAATTCTTGGACTGGATACATTCATTTTCCCCCTGAGGCTAAATAAAATTAACACCCGTTATTTTAACTTGTTTTCGGCAATTAATCTATGTTCATTTTAACAATAGAAAATATATCGTTAAAATGAACCCATCAATTCTTCAAGCCACTGCTTTTCCTTCGTTAACAGTGCTAAATCAATCAAATCTGTCATATCCTAATATTGATGCATCAGATTTCCCTCGGGCTACAGGCTGGCTGGCCTGGCATCGGTTTCCGCACTCATTTGCACACCGACAAACAAACACGCTGCTATTACTGGTTCGACCCGTTCTCCATACCAGCTGTAATTGATGACAATGTTCCCTTCTTGCATCAACAATGCTGACTGTTCGCCACTCTTCAATTCTTAACAAGGCAGCTGCTTCTTAAATCACTTTTTTGATGTCATTAATAAGGAGGTTTACACATGTTACCTATTGAAATTTTCGGTTGGTTTTTATGTGCATTATTAGCGGTAAGCTTTATCGTTTCGCTCATCTTCTTGCCGAAAAACTCAGAACTAGATACGAAATCCGATAATACGTTTCAAGAAAACAAGCCCATAAGACGAAAAGTAAAAAATGACCATTTGTAAAGCGCTTAGGCGCTTTTTTGATTTACCATTTGGGCGGACTTTACCGTTAAGAACAGATTAAAAGCACGCCCGGAAATTTTCTTCCAAGACTCAAAATCGATACTTTGGGAATCATATTCAGGAAGAGCTTTCCCATATGGATATGAAAATGATGAACAAAACTTTAAAAATGGAATGTAAAGGACTGAAATTATGCTGAACAAAGCCCGCTTAGCCGATTTCCGTACAGAGTTAACGAACAGAAAAAAGGAATTAGAAGCCCACTTTGAGGATAATGATCATTTCCAATTACCAAGAAGCTTGTCTGACTCCACGAGAGAATTATCCGTTTATGACAATCATCCCGCTGATATCGGAACTGAGTTATTTGAGCGAGAAAAAGATATTGCGCTGGATGAACACTCCAGATTTGAATTGCAGGATATTGATACAGCCTTAGAAGCCATTCAAAATGGAACATACGGCATTTGCAAGATCTGCAAAGAAGAAATTCCAGTGGAGCGTCTAGAAGCTGTACCAACAACTTTGTTTTGTGTTAAGGATTCACAAGACCAAAATGTTTCCCGTGACCGGCCGATTGAAGAAAAGGTCTTAACCCCTCCCTTTGGGAAATTTGATATGGATGAAAAAGATGAAAATGTTGCCCATGATGCAGAGGATTCCTGGCAGGAAGTCGCTCAATATGGAACATCCGAATCTCCATCAGATTTTGCTAATCCTCCTGAAGACTACGGCGATATGTATGTAGAATCCCAAGAAAATATAGGCTATGTAGAGGATTACGAAAATTTTGTTGCGGTAGATATTACTGGCAAAGAAATAAAAGTATATCCTTCTAAGGAACATGAAAATTATGAGGATATATTAGATGAAGAAGGCATCATGAGCTCCATCGGTGACTTGCCTGCATCTGAGCAAGAGCCTTATACCAAGAAAGACTGATTAAATAACCCACTATAAATACAGAAACATGGAATTTCATCTTTTTTATTTTCCAACAGGGACGATGTGATTTTGTTGTGATGAAAAACCAGCTGTGATCTTTGGCGGGGTGACAGCTGGTTTTTTATATTCAAATCCGTTCTTTATGTATGTTTCTCACAGTGATGATTGGACCAAATTGAGGAATTAATCAATATCATTACACCTGATCAAGCCAGATCCTGAAGCCGCGAAAGTATTACAGGAAATATTGGGCGGACACTTTGGCGAAATGCGAACAATGATGCAGTATTTCTTCCAAAGTTCGAATTTTAGAGGTAAGGACACACAATTTCGCGACTTGCTTCGTGGTGTTTTCTTAGAAGAAATTGCCCATGTAGAGCTTGTTCAACACACAATTAACCAATTATTAAATGATTCCGGTGAATCCGCTGTTCCAGGCGATGCAGGCGTCGATCAAGCGCCTCTAGACGATGCGGTTAGACATGCTGATCCACACCATTTATCATTCAATGAAGTCCCAAGTAAAGTTCATTTACTCGGGACTTTTTCTGCTGCATCTTTTCAGCGCAGAAAAGTATCTTCTGAATTATTGTTGAGGGTGTCTTCTTCCTTTTATCTTTTCTTCTTTTCCAAAAAGGCGTGAATCAATATTTTAATTTCAAGATTAGGTATTGAATTCCTATTTAAAGGTAAAAGTATTTACTGATCTTTTTAAATGGGAGTGAATAATGATGTTGAAGTTACAAACAGACCTTGAAGGGAAAAATGCATACTTTGGCCATGTACGGGATATGTTTAAAGACCTCGGATATGATTTAGGAGGAAACTGGGATTATGATAAAGGAAGCTTCGATGCCATTTTATCGCGTGAAGGTGGAGAAGTCATTTATATCCGAATTCCTTTTACGGTTTTGAAAGGCGCACTTGATGAATATAATGCCTGGATTGAGTTTCAAACGCCCTTTGTTATCAAGCATGTCTTAAACATTGGCCTGGATAAAGATGAAAATTCATTGCTGGCCGCTTCAGGGTTTAATCAATTCCAAGATCCTGTTGATCCGGACGGACAAATAAAAAATAAAAACAAATGGGAAGACGCCGGGGAACAAGCGGTGAAACGGATCATCAGTTATTTTAATGATGGGCTGAGCGCCAGCTGATCATGTATTGGGTACTGCTTTTTCTAATATGTCCTTCCCTTTTAAGGCAGCAGTGAATAAGATAGAGTATCAAGGCAAAAAGGGGGCTTAATTTGATCCACACAGTTAAGCCCGGTGAAACGCTTTCCTCAATCGCTGGAGATTATCGTATTTCATTAGGATCTCTTATTGCTGGCAACCCTGGAATTACACCCAATTTGATTTATGTTGGACAGCGAATTGTTATTCCAGGCTTTCCTTCCCCGGCAACAATCCCTTTTTCCATTTCTATCTCCCTCTCAAACAGAACCCTGACATTGCTTTATCAGGGACAGACAAGAAAAGTGTATCCGATTGGGGGTGGTAGAATGCTTCATGAAACGCCTATAGGAGACTTTGTTATTATTAATAAAGCCCCTAACCCCGGAGGACCTTATGGAACGATGTGGATGAGCTTATCTAAAAAGGGCTATGGGATTCACGGCACAAATGATCCGTCATCGATTGGAAAGTATGTCTCAAGAGGCTGTGTCCGCATGTATAATCAAGATGTAGAAGAGCTTTCCAGAACAATCCCGATTGGAACCCTCGTTTCTATCAGGCCATAGCGTATTTTAACTTAAACTCACAAGACATTTCGGAACACATTCCTTCGATTTATATTTGCCTTTTTCCTATTCAATAGATGGCCCGGTGCTCAAACGAGTCCCGGGCTTTTTGTTTATATACGGTGTCTTTGGAAACGAACCGATATTTCCCTCATACTTATCACCGTTTAAGACGACAGGATCCTTTGTTAAATACATCATTTCTGTCATCTCTCTCATGAATGACTGAAATATTCCAATAAAGCGAATCATTGTTTTTGACACCGCTCTAACAGGTTTCTTGTACCCTGTTTCCTCACGTAAAAGCTGAATAATTTCTTCCCCAGTAATCGGATATACTGCGGGGATATTCCAGTTTTGATTGTAAGTATCTTCTCGAAAAGCGAGCTGCACCATTGCTTTTGCGCCGTCCAGCGTGCAAAGAAACTCCCGGGCCACTTTTTTATCGCCGACAAAGTTTGCCGTTTTATTCTGAGCAACACCTTTAAGTGTTTCGTGAAGGATCGTATTTTCCGCATTAGGTCCATAGATGTCCGGCATATGAACAATCAACGAAGGAGGGCTGCTGTTTTTCAACTTATTTTCCATAGCTAAACGGATTTTTCCTTTTTTCGTATGTGGATTTTTCTTCGCTTCTTCCGCTCCCTCTCCTTTTGGCTGCCGTCCATACGCATAAATATTGTCCACAAGAGCAATTTTTGCTTTGCTTGTTCAACTAATTCTTTCACTAATGCATAACCGATCCCGCCTGTTGCACCTAACACCATTGCTTTTTTCATCATTGTTGCCTCCTTTTAATTAACCACTGGTCAAATAAAACCAATAAAATATAATTGACTGCTCTAAATCAAAAAGTTAATTTAGAGCATTGTTCTATTCAGTTAACCTTTTTAAAATGAAATCCACATGTGCTTTGGCAGCTTCCCGCGCTTCCTCAAACCTGTCAACGTATCCACGATAATAAGAAACAAAACCATGTATGGCTAAAAACGCGGACCAGACGTCTTTTATCGCCAGACTTTTACTGCATAAAAACTGAACTGCCTGAGCAAATTTTTGATAGCTAAGGTTAGCGGCCTCTTGGGATAAGCCATCTACCTCTGAATTCCTTACCATAAACATGATTTCATACTGACTTTGATGATTTAAACCGAATTCAATAAAGCGAAGAACTACGTTATAAAGCTTGGCTGCATCATCTTCAGGACCTTGAACGGTTTCGTCTAAGCGCTTATTTAATTTGGAAAAATCATCTTCTACAATCGCATAAAATAACTCAGCTTTATTTTTAAAATGGTAGTAGATCGCACCGTGGCTGCAGCCCAGCTGCTTAGCGATATTGCGCATCGAAACATGTTGAAAGTCTTTTTCAACAAATTGATTTCGTGCTTCCTTTAAAATCATTTCTTTTGCAGTAGTACGTTTTTTATCCTATAATGATGCGCTCTTTTGGATAGTGATACGGATGTTTGACTGGTTTGCCTCCCATAAAGAATAAGAAGGTAAACATCCCGATTTTCCCTATAAACATTAAAATCATGATCACGACCTTCCCAGCAGTACTCAAATCCGGTGTAATGCCAAGCGAAAGACCTACGGTGCCAAAGGCAGAGGAAACTTCGAATAAAATTTCCATTAAGGAAAAGGCAGGTTCAATGCATGCAAGAACGATAACTGCCACACTGCACAGTATCATAGCTGTTGTGAAAACGATGAATGACTTGATGATATCTTCATCATCGATCTCCCTTTTGAATATTTTTATTGACCTGTTCCCATTCGCATAGTTGTAAATGGCAAGCAGCATCACAGCAAACGTGGTTGTTCTTATCCCACCGCCGGCACTGCTGGGGGATGCCCCTATGAACATAAAGACACTCAGTAACAAAATGGTAGGTACCGAAAATTTATTGATGTCGTTGATAGCCATTCCGCCAGTCCTCGAAGATATCGAATAGAACAAAGAATGAGCGAAGGATTGATACCAAGTCTTATCTGAATACAAATGACTGTACTCAAACAGATAGATGAAAATGGCTCCAATTACGATCAGTATGAAGAAAGTTGCGGTTGTAATTTTTGTGAACAAGCTGAACCGGAATGGCATCTTTCCCCTATGCCTGAACCACTGACTCACCTCCATTAGAACAGGGAATCCAAGGGATCCGATAATAAAGAGTACTGAATTAAAGGTCAGAACAAAATAATCGTTTGCAAACGGAATTAGTGATTTTCCTGTGATATCAAAACCAGCATTTGTCGTAGCAGCCACAGAGGCGAAGAAACCCTGCAAATAAGCCTCTTGCCATGTTGGGAAATACTTCAAAAAATACGTACCCAATACAACAGCCCCAAATAGCTCAATTATGACAAAGAAAAAGAAGATCATTCGTATGAGCCGAACAATTCCGGAAAAAGTCGGGCTGTTTTGTTCTGTCGTCATGAGAATTCTTTCTCTGAGCCCTATTCTCTTTCGTGATACAAGCCATAGTATTGTTCCGAAAGCCATGACCCCAATTCCACCAAACTGGAGGATAATTGAAAAAATGAATGTACCGGGAACACTAAGCAGCTGGCTTATATCTACCGTAGATAATCCTGTTACAGTTACCGCACTAATAGAAATGAAGACTGCATCAATAAATGCGAGCTCTGCATTCTGCTTTTGAGTGATAGGCAGCAGCAATAAAATGGTTGAAACCACTACAGCTATTAGGTAATAAAAAACAATTATTTGAGCAGCAGATAGTCGTTTTGTTCCGTTCTCTATTTTATTATTCATTTTTCTCCAACTTCTATATGTTTTCTGACAAAATTATACCTAATTTCGTATTAACATGCCATTGCACAATTTCAACTTACAATAATTTGTCCATTAATAAACTCCCTCTATAAACATTGAT
>NZ_LAJA01000019.1 GCF_000970675.1 Domibacillus tundrae
AGGTGCCGTTTTTTAATATTTATTCACGTTAGTTATTAATATATTTTTCGTAAACGGCACCAAAATCTTTTACACGATATTCATCGCTTGATTTTTTGAACCAGTCAAATGCGTAAGCATTTACTTTTTCAAATTCAGCTGATAAATCAATTTGCGCCTTCGTAATGTTTTTAATCGAATTTGCTGATATATCCAGGCTTTGCTGGGCGTAACCGAGATGCATTTCGTTTTCCCTTTGCATTTCTGCAATTTGCCATAATGCCTTGTACAAGTCTTTTAATTCTTCCAGATGTCTTTTGTGCACGTCAATGGAGTACGTTTCACTGCCAAGTGTAAACTTAATTTCCACATCGAGGTCCACTGTACCCGCTGTTTCGAGGTATACGTTCGAAATACGGTTTGTCACGTAGTTAAACCGGCGAAGCATCCGTTTTTTGCTGACAGCATTTGCCCCATCTACATGCACAAGCCCAATGTTCGTAAAGCAATATTCATCTGCTTTCGATTTAATGAGAAAATAAATTTTCTCATTATCTTCATGCATAATGTAATCATCCGCATCTACTTTGTCATAATCAGCCGGCTTGATGACTGCTCCAACATCGCTTAATCCTAATACGTCTGCCGCGACCTTTCCAAACATAATCCCATCTCCCTTTTTAACGAAGTATATGAGTGAATACGATCTTCTTTCTTTAAAAGTTTCATTTTTTTCAAAAAGAGCTACTACCTCTTTTTCTAGAAGCGGACGGTAATAATATCCTTGAATCCGATAGCAGTCTCTTCTCACGAGCCAGTCGTGCTGTCTTAAAAAAGACTTTTTTAATTCTTCTTTTTTATTATACATCTAATTACTCTGAAAAATACAACAATAATGTAATTTTTTACAAAAAAGAAACCCTGTATATCAGGGTCACTTGCGGTGCATTTTAAATTTCAAAAATAGTTCATTGTAGCGAGCGAGCATTTCCGGTCCAAGGTTTTCGTACACCTCCAGACGCTCGGTCATGTGAGCAGGCGGATAAAAGCGTTTGTCTTCTACCATTTCTTTCGGCATGAATTCCAGCGCTTTTTTATTCGGTGTCGAATAGCCGACATATTCCGTATTTTGCGCCGCCACTTCAGGATCAAGCATAAAGTTAATAAATGCATGAGCCGCTTCAATATTTTTTGCTGTCTTCGGAATCACCATGTTGTCGAACCAAAGATTCGATCCTTCTTCCGGCACGACATATTCAAGATTATCTTTCGTCCCCATCAGTTCAGAGGCAGTCCCGGACCAGACAAGGCCAATCGATGCTTCATCATTTCCCATCAGCATCCGGATTTCATCGCCGACAATCGCCTTAATGTTTGGCGTCAATTCATCCAGTTTCGCTTTTGCTTCCTGCAAGTGCGCTTCATTTGTATCATTCAATGAATAGCCAAGGCTGTTCAGCCCCATTCCCATTACTTCACGCGCACCGTCAATCATTAAAATTTTATTGCGGAACTCCGGTTTCCATAAATCATTCCAAGCAGTAATTTCTCCGTTAACTTCATCGGTATTGTATAAAATACCGACGGTCCCCCAAAAGTATGGAATTGAATACTTGTTTCCACGATCAAATGACAAATCCATAAACCGATCGTCAATATATTTCAGATTTGGCACTTTCGAATGGTTAATTGGATAAAGAAGATCCTGATCCCGCATTTTTTCTATCGTATATTCAGAAGGTACCGCCACATCATATGTTGTGCCGCCCTGCTCTATTTTTGTCATCATTGCTTCGTTAGAATCAAACGTTTCATAAATGACCTTCACACCCGTTTCCTTTTCAAACCGGTCGATCAGTTCTGCATCAATATAATCGCCCCAGTTATAGACGGTCAACGTGCTGCCTTCTGTCTGCCCGCTCGAAGCATTTAAGCGGTCAACGACATACAAAAGAAGAAAAGAAATCAGGAAAACCGCAACGAGCGCCTGCATCAATTTTTTCATTTCCGCACCCCCGCTGCCGGTTTTTCATTTCGTTGTTGAATAAAATAGTAGCCGATCACAAGGAATATCGTGAATAAGAATAAAAGCGTCGAAAGTGCGTTAATATTTAATGAAATACCCCGGCGCGCCAACGAATAAATTTCAACGGAAAGTGTTGTAAATCCGTTTCCTGTCACGAAAAACGTGACTGCAAAATCATCAAGTGAGTACGTCAGCGCCATAAAAAAGCCGGCAAAAATACCGGGTGTAATATACGGTAAAATGACTTTCGTTAAAACATCGAATCGGGAAGCGCCAAGGTCACGCGCTGCATCAATTAAAGAACTGCTCATTTCCTGCAGTTTCGGCAGCACCATAATAACAACAATCGGCACCGAGAAAGCAATATGTGCCAAAAGTACCGACGTAAAACCGAGCTTAATGCCGACGATCGTAAACAAAATTAAAAAAGAAGCGCCGATAATAACATCCGGGCTAACAATCAATACATTGTTTAATGAAAGAAGCGTATTTTGATAGATTCGCTTTCTCGCGTAGATGATAGCCAGCGCTCCAATCACGCCAATTATCGTCGAAATCGCGGCTGACAACAAAGCAATAACGATAGTATTTAACACAATAATGAGCAGCCTCGTATCGGAAAACAATTCTTTATACCAATCAAGTGTAAAGCCATCAAAGCTGCTCATCGTTCCTCCGCTATTAAACGAGTAAAACATCAAATAAAAAATCGGTGCATATAAAATCAGAAACACAAATGCTAAGTACGCGCGCGGCCAAAATGATTTCATGTCACAGTACCCCTTTCTTACGCGTACCGGTCACAATCATAATAATCACCATAATGAGAATTAAAAAAACAGCAATCGTCGCACCCATCCCCCAGTCCTGGGTCACGAGAAAGTGCTGCTCAATCGCCGTACCAAGCGTAATAACCCGATTGCCGGCGATCAGGCGGGTAATCATAAACAGTGAGAGAGCCGGAATAAAGACAGCCTGCACACCCGCTTTGACACCGGATGACGTCAAGGGAAAAATGACTTTCAGAAACGTCATCCATGAAGATGCGCCGAGGTCACGCGATGCATACACAAGTGCCGGATTCAGCTTATCAAGCGCGTTGAAAATAGGCAAAACCATAAATGGAATAAATATGTACACCGATACAAAAACGAAGCTGAAATCGGTAAATAAAATTTGTTTTGATCCAATCCCGATTGTTTTCAAAAAGCTGTTGGCTGCTCCATACGTACTGAAAATGCCAAGAAAAGCGTATGCTTTTAATAACAAATTTACCCATGAGGGCAAAATGATCAATAACAGCAAAATTTGTTTAAACTTAGACTGGGTAATAAAATAAGCGGCTGGATACGCGATGACTAAACAGAAAAATGTAATTAAAAAAGCATACCAAAACGAACTGAGCGTCATCATTAAATACACAGGCGTAAAAAAGTTTTGATAGTTCGCAAAGGTAAAATTTCCATTCAAATCAAAAAAGGAATAGTAAACAACCAGCAAAATCGGTGCGACGACGAACAATCCGATCCATAGCATGTATGGAATCGAGTAAAATGTCCGTTTATTCGCGTCCATTTATGCTCCCTCCTGTTTCATAGCTTTCAAGCCGTTTATCAAACTCTTCTTCCGTTTCATTGTGACGCATCACGTGAATCGCTTCCGGATCAAAATTAAGCCCGACTTTTTCGCCCACAACCGCTTTTTTCGTCGAATGAACGAGCCATTCGTTTCCGTCCGCATCATAGCAGCAAATTTCATAATGCACGCCGCGGAACAGTTGGGAATCGACATCCGCCTGGATTTTGCCGGCACCCGGTGTTGTTAAAGCCAAATCTTCCGGACGGATGATGACTTCCACTGGTTCATCTGGTCTAAGTCCTTTATCCACACATTCAAACCGGCATCCGGCAAATTCTACTTCGTAGTCACGGACCATAGTGCCGTCAATAATATTCGACTCACCGATAAAGTCGGCCACAAACCGGTTGATCGGTTCATCATAAATATCCATCGGTGTGCCGCTCTGTTGAATTCTGCCTTCATTTAACACGAAAATCTCGTCGCTCATCGCAAGCGCCTCTTCTTGATCGTGCGTAACAAAAATAAACGTAATGCCAAGCCGCTGCTGAAGTTCGCGAAGCTCATACTGCATCTCCGTCCGCAGCTTCAAATCAAGCGCCGACAGCGGTTCATCAAGCAAGATCACTTCTGGCTCATTTACGATCGCCCGTGCAATAGCTACACGCTGCTTTTGCCCGCCGGACATTTCCAACAGCTCCCGCTTTTCATAGCCGGATAAATTGACGAATTTCAGCGCTTCCGTTACTTTTGCATCGATATCCGTTTTTTTCATTTTTTTAATACGCAGTCCAAAGGCAATGTTTTCATATACATTTAAATGAGGAAATAATGCATAATCTTGAAAAACTGTATTCACCTGCCTTTTATTAGCCGGCACATTATTCATCCGCTTGCCGTTGAAGAAAATATCACCGGACGTCGGCTCTGTAAACCCTGCAATAAGCCGCAAAATCGTTGTTTTCCCGCACCCGGACGGTCCAAGCAGCGTGTAAAATTTGCCTCTTTCCATTTCAAAGCTGACCTCATCAAGTACGCGCTCATTACGGTCATATGCTTTCGACACCCGGTCGAACCGAATAATGCCTTCTCCACTCACTCTCATCCCTCCACACAAGTATACTCGCCATCATTTTTCCTTTTCGGTCACATTATAACGGATTTATGCAAAACAGACTATTTTTCAATTCAAAAAATATTTTTCGACAATTTGGTTATTCACGCCTTCACAAAACGATGGAAACGATAAGGTGTAAATAAAAAAACCTGTACCGGCTCTCAGCCGGTACAGGTTTTTTTATCATTATTCTCCAACAACAAACTCAAAGTTCGCGCTGAATTTCACGT
>NZ_LAJA01000020.1 GCF_000970675.1 Domibacillus tundrae
AGGTTTGAAAACGCAAGACCCTAAATTTGTGTGATTTGAGAACATATTTTTGATTAGTAGTAATTGAATGTAAAAAAATCTAAAAAAACGCGACTTTACTATTCTGGGAAAGCCAACTATCTTCTATAAGTAAAGGAGCCGATCACATGCGCATAGAAAAAGAAAAGAAGGATGTGTCAACGTCTAGCGGGTTGATTGTGAGCGATTGGCGGTCAAATGCTAGGTACGTCACATAGTAATCAATGAATGTATCAAAATCAGCTTGGGATATGAATGCCCGAACCTTCCCGTTCGGGGAACCTGTCGTTGCAATAGTCCATTTTTGCAAATCCGGACTGTTCCCCTTGTAAATCTCAATTAATTTTTCTGCTCTATTTTTAAAATTACTACCGGATCTTGTTAAATCATTGATTCCATAAGCGCCATTACTTAATACCGGTGTCACTTTCTCCCTTACAATCGCCCCGGCTGTCACTTCAATTTGAGTTGGTCCGTTTGCTACAATGTCACCTTCAACATTGACGGTTTCGACAACAGGCGTTGCTAAAACATACGAAAGTTTATACGGCGTATAGTTCGGGGCCAAATTCGCTGATACAAATGCAATCGTGTTTGTTGTCGGAACTGTCGTGCCATCCACAACGCTTTTCCATTGATCCGCTGTTGTGTTAGCTGCCGGCAATGCTGTTCCTGCTGCCAATGCGTTTGACTTCGTGAATGAGCCTGTTGTGGTATTCCCCTGCTTTGTTTCTGATCCGCTTGTTGCGCTGATATAAACATTAGCGCTGGTAACACCCGACGGAAACGCCGGCAATGTGACGTCAAGTTGCTGGCCGGCCGCCACCGCAATGCTTGTCGCTGCCGATGCCATTGTTTCTCCCGCTGGTGTCACCATGTGTATTTCACGTAATACGTTCCGGCCGGCAATGTTCCACCTGTTCCACTGACTGCTAAGCCCGGATCCGCAGAGGGATTCGTTGCGGCATAAGCTGTCTTTCTCCAACCGTTGAAAAAGGCTTTTATTTCAGCGGATGACGGCACGTAATTTTCGCCAAATCCTGTGTCAACATCGAGGATGGTCATGTTGATAAATCCCCCATCATTGAAACATTGATCTCCTTGCGTATTCGCGCCAACTCCAACATTTTTCAATATTTTTCCGTCATGTTTACTCATTGTTACATAAACATACGGTTTGGCATCTGCCCATTGGCGAGTAATTCTCTTATAACCTTCAAAATCCGCGCTCCAATTCCATGCCAAACTACCATCCAATACAATATCCTTTTCAACCGCTTTGCGCCGCTTCCACACGCCATCCTGCTTAAACAGCAAATCTTTCGCCGTTCCGATTGCACCTAATTTTGTTGGTGCAAGCAACATCGATGGATTGCGCGGGACGAATGGTTTTGCTGTAGATCCTAGTGTGAGCATCGGATTCGAGAAAGTCGCTTTTTGTGCCACTCCTGCCGAAATACACAAAATTACATATACGACAGTTGCGGTCGGATCTGCTGTGAAACTAACTTTTAATTCTCCTTCTCCTGCCGCGTGTCCGTATCTACTGGCGTCAACTACGTTAGTATTCGGATTACGCCAAACCACTAAAGCCACGGAAACCCCTGTTGTTTTGATTGTGATGGTGTATGATTGGCCACCCTTCAGCTGGATAGGTATTTGAGTAAATTGATTATTAGCTGTATTGTTAATTTCTAATTCATAAGGAACGTTAACCTTATCGTCTGGCAATTTCGCTTCATATTGGATGGTTCCATCTTGCCTTTGGTAAGGGAAAACCCCTGGCCGTGTGATAGGTGCTGTCACGGTTAAAAAGCCATATGAATCCTTTTTCAGCATGGAGTCCGTAATCAGCATTTTGTCATATCGCTGTACCTTCACAATGTTCTCACCCCCTTTCAGGCAATAAAAAAAGACCGATTCTCGGTCTTGTGACATTTTTCAATACAAAATATAGTCATATAAAGGAAACATAGCGAAATGTATTGTATAATCTAAAGATATTTTATCGATTATGATGAATTGAATTTATTAACCATTAATATAAATAGAGGATGTTATGCATGGATCATTACAACAATGAAAGTAATCAGAATATTAATAACAATCAAGTTGATTACAAGCATTTTATCCCAAGACAAAATGGGTTTGTGTTTAAATTTATAAAGAAAGATAACGATTTTATCCATACGTTCGCTGAAGGTGATTTTCTAGAAAAAATAGGGCTTTCTCCTGCATATATTATTGGTAAAACTTTGCACGACTTTTCACCTAAAGATCAGGCAAATCAGAAACATTGTTTTTATGAAACAGCCTGGAACGGTAATTTGGTTAACTATGAAGGAGGCGCGAACGGATACCATTACCTTGCTTCGTTAACTCCGTTAATTATCGATTCGCAAATTGTTGAAGTGGTTGGTACGGCTATCGATATTACAGATTACTGGAAAGATGTCACTAAAATTCAAGAATTAGAAAAACTTTCACTAATTGGTGAATTAGCAGCTGGAATTGCCCATGAAATTCGAAATCCGTTAACGTCTGTAACAGGTTTTATCAAGATGATTCAGGAACGTTCAAATGACGAAACAACAAACGAATATCTTAAGATAGTGCTTCATGAATTAAGTCAAATTAATACCATCGTTAATCAATTTATGTTTATAGCTAAACCTAAAGAAACCATGGAAATTATAAATACAGACATGAAGGCTTTGGTCTCCCGAGTTATAGAATTTATGAAACCCCAAGCAAACCTAAAAGGTCTAAACTTTATCGAATTTATTAGTTCTGATTCTATATTTACTGCTCAGTGTGACCCTAATCAGTTAACACAAGTTCTAATGAACCTAATACAAAACTCAATTGAAGCAACTACTGATCCTACCCAAAAAATAGTCATTTCGCTTAAAAATGTAAATGACAATAGCTTCTTAATAGAACTTACCGATAAAGGGAGCGGGATTTTACCAGAGAGACAAAAAAGACTATTTGAACCTTTTTACACAACAAAAGAAAAAGGGACAGGATTAGGGCTTATGATGTGTAAACGAATTATAGAAAACCATGACGGCACGATAGAAGTTAACAGTCAACTTGGTGAAGGCACGACTGTCAGAATCATTTTACCTAAGGCCTTTAATCATCATCAAAAACGGGATTAGCAGTACAGCGGCAATTGTAATCAGTACCCGGCAACCCAACAGCCGGTGGATTGGCATATTCAAATACCTGTCCTTCCAGCTTGTCGTGCGAATCACGTACCTTTTCATCGTTTGATGTGCTCCACTTGAATTTGCTGACGCCCATTGCCTTATGCCGCTTGGCAGTCATTTGGCCAAGAATGGAGCCTGTCTGATCCCGGGCAATAAACTTCGCCCGCTTCTCCGACATACCAGTGCGCTGTACCAGCTGATCCCGAATCTCTTTTTCACTGGTACCATTCTTTACGCCTTGATAGATGATGGATTCGATTTTCGGAAAGTATTCATCCCGAATTGTGCTGATATAGCTGACATTCTCCGCTATGGACGTTCACATAAACTCATCAAGCCACGGTTCAAACTGTGTAGGATCAATGCCTTTTACTCGCCCTTGATCCTGCCTGTTCTTTTTATTGAAATTGTTTACGCCATTTACAAAGTTAGAAGCAGTGTTCAGGATATTATCAGCAGTAAAAATACCAAGTGATAAGCCTTTTATGACCTCAATAGCCTGCCGGATCACATCAAGCGGGCCATCAATTGAATAGATTTGACCATCTGCCCGATTGCGGTACTCTTTGATCTGCGGACGGATGCTTTCATCAAACACCCTCAGCGTAACCTTTCCCAGTTCGTCTATCAGCCTTTTAACATTCCGATAATATGAAACTGCTACCGCATCAGGAAAACGTGTAGGCGGTACTTTCCTATATAAGTACAACTTAATCTTTCAACATAGCTAACGAACCAATTCGCTGGAGGACGTTCTCCGGGCAAGTGTCCAACTATTCCATGAACGAACGGACGGATGCACGGATATCTTTCTGGGTGGCATGGAACCGGTTGATGATGACGCTTCCTTTCAGCCAGCCCCACATACGCTCAACGGCGTTAAGCTGCGGAGAATATGGAGGCAGAAAAAGCAGCGCGAGGCAGTGTTTGTTCTCCTCTAAAAAGGGTTTTAAGAGCCTGGCATGATGAATCCGGGCATTGCCTGGGATCATGACGATATGCCGGTCTTTATGCATCCCTGGAATATAACGGAGAAACGCCAGAAACGTCTGCGCACTGCACGGCTCTTTCTCCATGCAGAAGAACTCGCCATTTTGGACGTTCACACAGCCAAACAAGCTGACAGACGCGTGGTGGCCGTAAGTGGGGATCTGTTTTTGTCTGCCTTTAAGACTCCATGTGGAGCGCAAAGCCTGGTCATCCCGGATATGACTTTCGTCTTCATAGAGAAAGACTAACTCGTCTGTCGCGTTTTTTTTATCATGTTGAGCTCTTTTTGAAAGGCTTCCTGTTTCCTGGGGTCTATTAGTGGAATCGGAAGCCGACAAGCATCATGTGTATTTACATATCACAGATAACGGGTCTGGGATATCCCCAGACCAAATAGACGATACTTTCCATCCGTTTTTCACTACCAAATCAGCACACAATGGCACCGGTCTTGGTTTGTCGGTAAGCTTGGGCATCGCCGAATCACATGGCGGCACATTAACTGTAACGAGTGATATCGGAAAAGAAAGCACATTTACGCTGGCCCTTCCTATATGGAAAAGGATGTGAATACATGGCACATATATTAATTGTGGATGACGAACAGGAAATCAGCCGTTTTTTAACCCGGCTTTTTCAACTTAAAAAAATGAATGTAGCCTATATTGATAGTGGCCGCGCATTTGATGATCTTGATCGCATCGATCAATTCGATGCCGCTTTTTTAGACGTACGGCTGCCAGACCGGAATGGCCTTAATCTTTTAAAGGAATTGAAAAAAAGAGCACCGTCCTGTAAAGCCGTCGTGATGACCGGCTACAGTACAGTAAAAACGGCCGTGGAAGCGTTTATCAAAAAAACATTGAAAGAAACGGCCGGCAGCCGCGAACAGGCAGCTGAAAAGCTCGGTATTTCCAAGCGGAAAATCCGCTATTATTTAAATGAAACATAAAAGTCTTCCATTCATTTGGAAGAATTTTCGTTTATTGATTCAGTTCCTGCCGCTCTTCGTCCGTAAAAACACGGGACCTTGTTAAAAAGCGTTTTCCTTCGGGTCCTTCGAGTGAAAACATGCCGCCGCGTCCGTCAACGACATCAATAATGAGCTGTGTATGCTTCCAGTATTCGTACTGGGCATCGCTAATGTAAAACTTGACGCCTCCGATTTCACCGAGCAGCTTGTCTGAATCACCAGTCATAAATTCGCCGTCCGGGTAGCACATCGGCGCACTGCCGTCACAGCAGCCGCCTGATTGGTGAAACATGAGCGGTCCATGTTTTTCTTTCAGCTTTCCGATTAAATCTAAGGCAACTTGAGTAGCCGTCACCCGCTCTGTCATATTTTCCACCTCCCTATGAAAATAGCGCCGCCGCATAACGCGGCAGCGCAATCATTGATCAAAAGAATCCAAGAGCATCTTCTGAATAGCTGACAAGCAGGTTTTTCGTCTGCTGGTAATGATTCAGCATCATGAGATGATTTTCGCGTCCGATCCCGGACATTTTGTAGCCGCCGAACGCTGCGTGTGCCGGATACTGGTGGTAGCAGTTTGTCCAAACACGGCCCGCTTTAATGTTGCGGCCGAACCGGTATGCTCTGTTTTGATGGCGCGACCAGACACCGGATCCGAGACCGTAAAGTGTATCGTTTGCAATTTCAAGCGCTTCCGCTTCATCTTTAAAAGTTGTAACAGAAACAACCGGTCCAAAAATTTCTTCCTGGAAAATACGCATTTTATTATGACCTTTAAAAATAGTTGGCTTAATGTAATAACCGTTTTCAAACCCTTCGACCGTATTTTTCTCACCACCGGCCAGGCATTCGGCGCCTTCTTGTTTACCAATATCCAGGTAGGACAAGATTTTTTCCATTTGTTCATTCGACGCCTGCGCGCCCATCATTGTGTCTGTATCAAGCGGATTGCCTGTTTTGATTGCATTGACACGCTCAATGACACGCTCCATAAATTTGTCGTAAATGTTTTCATGAACGAGCGCGCGAGATGGGCATGTACACACTTCACCCTGGTTAAGCGCGAACATGACAAATCCTTCCACCGCTTTGTTTAAAAATGCATCGTCTTCTTCCATAATATCGTCGAAGAAAATATTCGGTGATTTTCCTCCGAGTTCAAGCGTGACCGGAATTAAGTTTTGCGACGCGTACTGCATGATCAGTCGACCCGTTGTTGTTTCACCCGTGAAAGCGATTTTCGCAATGCGTTTGTTTGATGCAAGCGGCTTTCCTGCTTCAAGACCGAATCCGTTGACGATGTTAACAACACCCGGCGGCAGCAGGTCTTCAATGAGTTCCATTAAGACCAAAATCGACGCTGGAGTCTGTTCAGCTGGTTTTAATACAACGCAGTTTCCTGCCGCAAGCGCCGGCGCAAGCTTCCATACGCCCATTAAAATCGGGAAGTTCCACGGAATAATTTGCCCGACTACGCCAAGCGGTTCGTGGAAATGATAAGCAACTGTGTCATCATCAATCTGTGACAGCGAGCCTTCCTGCGCCCGAATCGCCCCGGCAAAATAACGGAAGTGGTCGATTGCAAGAGGTAAATCGGCATTGAGTGTTTCACGAACTGCTTTCCCGTTGTCCCACGTTTCTGCTACCGCGAGCAGTTCTAAATTTTCTTCAATTCGATCGGCAATTTTATTTAAAATGTTGGCACGCTGGGCGACCGACGTTTTGCCCCATTCGTCTTTTGCCGCATGTGCCGCGTCAAGTGCGAGTTCAATATCTTCCGCCTGTGATCGGGCCACTTCACAAAACACTTCGCCCGTCACCGGTGTGACGTTTTCAAAATATTGGCCGCCGACTGGTGCGGTCCATTTTCCATTAATAAAATTATCATATTTTTTCTTAAACGTAACTTTTGATTCTTCTTGCCCTGGATTTGCGTAAATCATATACCCTTTCCCCCTTTGAATGTTGGAAATCCGTTATATAAAACGCTTACATTTCCAAAATAACGTCTTCTGAACTGAATGTCAACTCATTTGTCTTACATGGTGAGCACAATTCGACCATTAATTTTTCCTTTTTCCATTTTGTCGAATATATTGTTAATGTCGTCAAGCGGAGCGGTTTCGACTTGCGCTTTTACTTTACCGCGTGCCGCAAAATCGAGTGCTTCTTTCATATCCAGACGTGTCCCGACAATTGAGCCTTTAACAGATACGCCGTTTAAAACCGTATTGAAAATCGGGATTGGCAGTTCAGCGTTTGGAAGACCAACCACGACCAGTGTTCCGCCGCGTTTCACGGAACGATACGCCTGTTCAAACGCTTTTTTGGTGACTGCCACACTGATTGCCGCCTGAACGCCACCTAATTTTCCCTGAATTGCATCTGCCGGATCTTCATTCATCCCATTCACTGCTTCATCTGCGCCCAAGCTTTTCGCAAGCTCCAGCTTTTCATCCGCAATATCAACCGCCACAACATTAAAACCCATTGCTTTGGCATATTGAAGCGCGATATGGCCAAGTCCGCCAATGCCGTAGATCGCGACCCAATCACCTGGTTTGGCACCTGAAACTTTCAGTGCTTTATACGTCGTCACGCCTGCGCATAAAATCGGTGCGACTTCAACCGGATCAAGGCCGTCTGGAATTCTCGCCACATAATCAGCCGGTGCCACCCAATATTCCGCATAACCTCCGTCTACCGAGTAGCCGCCATTTTCCTGGTTCGGGCAAAGTGTTTCCTGTCCCTGCAGGCAATATTCACACTCGCCGCAGGCGGAAAATAACCACTGCACCCCAACACGGTCACCTACTTTTAAGGACGAGACCCCTTCTCCAATCTCTTCAATGATTCCGACACCTTCATGACCCGGAATAAGCGGCAGCTTTGGCTTTACCGGCCAGTCGCCGTGTGCTGCATGCAAATCAGTATGACAGACACCGCATGCTTCGATTTTCACTAAAATTTCGCCGCGTCCCGCTGTCGGTTTTGGTACATCCTTCACTTCTAACTGCTGATTAAATTCGTTTATGACTGCTGCTTTCATTATTTTTTTCCTCCTTTAAATGTGGTTGTTCACTTATTATATTGCAAGGACTGTGCCAACTTTGAAAACGCTATTAATTAGTTGTTTTTCTTTCATTAAGCCGAAAAATCGGCCCAATCTGCCGGGAAATCGGCTTAAACAGACAAAAAAACGGCTTTCTCATTATCGAGAAAGCCGCCGATTGATCCGGTATTCACTGAAATGAAACAACATAATCCAAAAAAACAGCCAGGCAGCGCCAATGGAAAACCCGGCGATCACATCACTGGGGTAATGAACACCAAGATAAATCCGGGTCAGTCCGACAAGGAGGATCATGCAGCCGGCAAGCACCGCAGCGATCATTTTTTTCCATTTTTCTTTTAATAAACGAAAAAGCATAAAGGACAGGGCGCCATAAAAAATAAACGAGCCCATTGAATGCCCGCTTGGAAAACTATAACCGCCTTGCTCAATTAATGGCAAAATGTCCGGACGCTGGCGTTTAAACAGCTCTTTTAAAAAGCCGTTAAACACTCCGCCAAGCCCATTGACAAGGACAAAAAACAACGCCCATCCGTACCGTCTGCGGATAACAAGAAACAGCGCAATCAACCCAGTCGCAATCGTTAAAAATATCACCGAAGCAAGCTCAGTCATAAAGACCATCCGAGCGGTGCGGCCTTCATTCACCCACGATTGCACTTCTTTAATTATTGTGGCGTCGAAAGCCGCTACTTCATTTTCCTGAAGTGCATCGACGACTTCAAAAAACCCCCATGTAAAGAGAATAAGAAATACGGCGAGAGAGCCATAATAAACGTATGGGCGCCACTTCTTTATATTCAATCGTAATCTTCCTTTCTTTTTATCATCCTTCTTTATACCCTTCATCATTAAAAAAAATCCAGGAGTCACTCCTGGATTAAAAAACATGCGCAGCCAAATATGATTCCGCTTCTTCGAGCAGCCGCTCATACGCGTTCTGTTCCGCAAACGCCTGTTGGTTGTGGACAGTAAAACGATGCGGTGTACCAAGCTCTACGCTAATTGTGCCTTCAAACATATATGTGCCGTTCCCGATCAAATCAATCGAGTAGCGGCCCGCTGCATGCTGATGCACTTCACAGCGGACTTTTCCGCCGTTATTGTATACGTCAATTGGTGTTTCATAGTCGTTTAAGCCGAGTTGGCAGGTCGTCAATGTCGAAGCGGACATCGCTGTACCGCACGCATTTGTAAAGCCGACGCCGCGTTCAAACGTCCGGACATACAGCGTGCCTTTTTCGATTGGATGAACGAAGCTGACATTGACTCCATCCGGCGTAATGTCATTTTTTTCGTTCAGCATTGCCGCAATCTGTTTTTGCTCATTTGAGGCAATTAGTTCCCGGCTGCCGACTGCAATTAAGTGTGGATTCGGTACGGCGACTGCTGAAAATGGGATTGAATCAGATAATGCCGGAACGATTTCATTAAACAAGCGTTCTTTTCCAATCGTCATCGGCAAGTCGGCAAGATCGAACAAAACGGGTGAAATTTCCACGCGATACGCCGGTACACCGTCATAAATATCGCCGTCCCGTTTCACATAAAGGTCTGCTTTATTTGTCTCAACAACAATCTCATTTCTTCCGAGTTTGTCCAGTACATACCGGCCGTGCAGACGAAGGCCGTTGCCGCACATCGATGCTTCTGAGCCATCACTGTTAAAAATGCGCATTTTTGCGTCCGAATGACTGCTTTCCATGACAAACACAATGCCATCCGCACCGATGCCTGTTTCACGGTCACAAAGCGCCAATGACAAATCACGGCGGTTTTCTTCGGTGAATGTGTACCTGTTCGTCCACTCATCAATTAAAATAAAATCATTTCCTGACCCGTGGCCCTTAATAAACTGAATCTCCAACCTGAATCCCTCTTTCACAGCAAGTTTATTTTTTTCAGTATAGCAGATTTATATGGGGTGGTGCGACTTCTTGGAAGGGTCGTGCGATTTTATGAATTCTTGGTGTGAAATTTAATCCGGGTCCTGCGAAAATAAAAAAACCGCCCCAAGAGGCGGATTTTTAGTGAATCATTGTATTCATCAGGAACAGCACCGCGATGATGTACATCGGAACGGGTACTTCGCGAAATCGCCCGCGGGTCATTTTTAAGATCGGGTATAAAATGAAACCGGCCGCAATGCCGTCTGCGATGCTCGATGTAAGCGGAATGATCGCGATAATGGCAAGTGCTGGAATCGATTCGGTCCAGTCAGAAAAAGACAGCCGGCGGATGTTCATTGTCATCAGCACGCCGATAATAATTAAGATCGGCGCAACAGCAGAGCCTGGCACCATATTTAAATACGGCGCCGCGACAAACGCAAGCGGAAATAAAAGTCCGGCAACAAGCGGTACAAGACCGGTCCGTCCGCCAGAAGCGATTGGCGCCGCGCTTTCAACGGCCGACACATTAGCACTTGATCCGGCCATGCCGGATGCGATGACCGCAAATGCATTAGACTGAATGGCCCGCTTGAATTTCTGCGGCTGCTCAGCCAAATTCAAGTGGCCGTGCACGAGGCCGATGTTTTCAAACAGCAGCACCATCGTTAACGAAAATACCGCCGAAATGAACACGACTGGCGAAACCCCTTTAACGGTCCAGGCGCCAAATACCGATGCATAGCTGCTCATGCCAACATGACGTGAGATCTCCGGTAATGTGCCAAACAGCCAGGCGATGCCGGTACCGGCTAAAATGATCCAGATAAAGGTGCCCGGCACTTTTCGCCAAAATAATACGATTGCAAGCACGAACGTGATAAGCGCAGCCCACGAAAGCCCGGATTTTTCCAAACCGATCACGATAAGAAATAGCCCGAGGCCAATTGTGATCGCTTCTTTAAGCGACGCGGGCACAATGTCATTTAGTTTTCCGGCGATTGGTGTCAGTGTGACCACCGCAAACAATAGACCGGAAACGACAGTGACACCAAGCGCCTGCTGCCACGTCATGCCCATTTCGTTCACAAATGTATAAGTGAACATCACATTGATGCCCATGCCTGGTACAATTATGATCGGTGCATTCGCCCACAGCGCCATAATCAAACACCCGGTCGCGGCCGATACAATGGTTGCCGCTGCGGCTGCTTCAAATGGCATGCCCGCTTCTGACAAAATGAGCCCGTTTACGGCAATAATGTAGATGACTGTTAAAAAGCCGGCCACACCCGCAGACAATTCCTTCGCGAAAGTCGTTCCGTGTTCGCGAAGCTTAAAAATTCCTCCATTCATTAATAAAACCTGCTTACTGTAAAGCGCCCTCTCCCTACCCGCTGTATTGTCAGACAGAGGTCTGACAACCAGCCACGTTAGCGATTATATCACGCGTCAAATGAGCGGAGCAAGTTCGCCATTTCGATAGCAGACATCGCTGAATCCCAGCCTTTGTTGCCTGCTTTTGTGCCTGCACGTTCGATGGCTTGTTCAATCGTATCCGTTGTCAGAAGACCGAAGATTACTGGTACTCCTGTTTGCATGCCGGCTTGCGCGGTGCCTTTTGCCGCTTCGCTGCAGACATAGTCAAAGTGGGCTGTTGCACCGCGAATAACGGCGCCCAACGTAATAACCGCGTCATATTTTCCACTTTCTGCCATTTTTTTAGCGACAAGCGGCAATTCAAACGCACCCGGCACCCAGGCGATATCGATATTTTCTTCCTCAACGCCATGACGGATAAATCCGTCTTGTGCGCCCCCAATCAGCTTGCTTGTAATAAATTCATTGAAACGGCCGGCAACGATGCCTACTTTTAGTCCTGTTCCAATTAAATGTCCTTCAAATGTTTTTCCCATTATTCATTCTCCTCTTTTACATGTAATAAGTGGCCGAGCTTTGAAATTTTTGTTTTTAAATAATTACGGTTGTCGTCATTGGCCGGCATTTCAATCGGCATACGTTCAACGATATCGAGCCCGTATCCATTTAAGCCGGTAATTTTGCGCGGGTTGTTTGTTAAGAGCCGCATTTTTGAAATGCCGAGATCGCGCAAAATTTGGGCGCCGATGCCGTAATCACGCAAGTCGTCTTTAAACCCAAGCTTGACGTTTGCTTCGACGGTATCATAGCCCTGCTCCTGTAATTCGTATGCCTTCAGCTTATTGATCAGCCCGATGCCGCGGCCTTCCTGGCGCATGTACAACAGCACACCGCGCCCTTCTTCTTCAATCTGCTGAAGCGCCGCATGAAGCTGCGGACCGCAGTCGCAGCGATGTGAGCCAAAAATGTCCCCGGTTAAACATTCAGAATGAACGCGGACAAGCACCGGCTCGTCGCCGGAAATGTCGCCTTTCACAAGTGCAACATGGTCTTTGCCGGTTAAGTCTTCCTCATAGCCAACCGCACGGAAATAACCGAAATCGGTCGGCAGCTGGATGTCCGCTTCCCGGCGGATCAGTGTTTCACGTCCACGGCGATAGGACACAAGCTGTTCAATCGTAATGATTTTCAAATCGAATTTTTTCGCCATCACTTCAAGCGCCGGCAGTCGGGCCATGGTCCCATCATCATTCATCACTTCGCAGATGACACCGGCTGGTTTATGACCGGCAAGCTTTGCAAGGTCAACCGCTGCTTCGGTATGGCCGGTTCTGCGCAGCACGCCGCCGTCTTTTGCAATCAGCGGAAAAATATGACCCGGCCGTTTAAAATCAGCTGGTGCGGACGCATCATCCACCATTGCTTTCACCGTATCAGCCCGATCAAATGCGCTTATGCCGGTCGTCGTTGAAATGTGATCAACGCTGACCGTAAACGCTGTTCCGTGGCTGTCCGTGTTATGTTCCACCATCGAATGGAATTGAAGCCGGTTTGCAATCTGCTCCTCAACCGGCACACAAATGAGGCCGCGGCCTTCTTTCGCCATAAAATTAATCATGGCACCATCTGCGAGTTCCGCAATGCCGACAAGGTCGCCTTCATTTTCACGGTCTTCATCATCGACAACAATAATCACTTTCCCTTGTTTTAAATCGTCAATGGCTTCTTCAATTGTTGAAAACATGGATGTTCCTCCTTACAAATAGCCGTTCTCTTTTAATAAATCCATTGTGACGCCGCGCTTAGGCGCTTCTTTTTTCTCAAGCATATTGCCGACGTATTTCGCCAGCATGTCGCATTCAATATTAACCGGATCGCCAACACCTTTTGCCGCAAGAATCGTTTCATCCCTTGTATGCGGAATGAGTGACACTGTGACGTCGTTATCCGTCACACCAAATAATGTAAGCGATGTACCATCAAGAGAAATCGAGCCTTTATATAAAAAGTAACGACCGAGTCCTTCCGGATAGGAAATCGTCACATAAAGTGCGTTTTCTTCCTGTTTTTTCGAGACAATATGTCCGACACCATCAACATGTCCCGAGACAAAATGGCCGCCAAACCGACCGTTCGCTGCCATCGCCCGCTCTAAATTCACACGAGCGCCAGATGTAAGCGCAGCAAGCGCTGTTGATTTAAACGTTTCCGGCATCACATCCGTTGTAAAATGCGTTTTTGTAAATGTCGTTACCGTCAAGCAGACGCCGCTGACGGAAATGCTGTCGCCTATTTGCACGCCTTCCAGCACTTTCCTAGCGGCAATCGTCAGCTGCAGCGATTTACCGCCGCGGACAATTCGCTCAACCGTACCGATTTCTTCTATTATTCCTGTAAACACGTGATCACCTTTTTCCCATGACGATTTTCAAATCCGGACCGATCTTGTCAATAGAAACAAAATCAAGATCGAGCGCTTCATCCATGGATGAGCCACCGAGTCCGCCAAAAGAGGACGGAGCCGATTTGCCGCCGATTAATTTCGGCGCCATATACATGACGAGCCGGTTAAAAGCGCCAATGTCCAAAAACGACGCATTCATTTCAGCCCCGGCTTCTACAAACAAAGTCATAATGTTCATTTTGCCAAGTTCATCAAGCACCGCATCAATGGCCATGTATGGCAGCCGGATGATTGTGACCCCTTCATCTTCTAATGCACGTTGTTTTTTCGTCTGTGCGTCGGATGCACAGAAAATAATTGTCTTTGCTTCTTTGTTTTGAATGATGTGAAAATCAACGGGTACGCGTAAATGCGTGTCCAATAAAATTCGAATCGGGTTTTTTCCTCCTTGGGGCAGACGGGAGGTGAGGAGCGGGTTGTCGAGCAGGACAGTGCCGATGCCCGTTAAAATGGCATCATGACGGCTTCTGAGAAGGTGTACGTCTTCTCTGGCGGCGTCGCTTGTAATCCAGCGGCTGTGCCCGGTATGGGCGGCCGTTTTGCCGTCGGCGGTGACAGCAGTTTTAATCGTAACGTAAGGCCGTTTCGTCTGAATAAAATGAAAAAACGGTGTTAATAATTCCGTTGCTTTTTGTTCGCAAATGCCGGTCTTGACTTCGATGCCGGCCGCCTGCAGTTTTTCGATGCCTTTTCCGCCCACAAGCGGATTCGGATCAATGGCGGCAATAAAGACGCGGCGAAGGCCTTTTTCAATAATAAGATCGGCGCATGGCGGGGTTTTCCCAAAATGAGCGCACGGCTCAAGCGTAACGTATATATCCGCATCTTTTGCCGCATCACCCGCCTGTTCAAGCGCATTTACTTCCGCATGTGCTTCGCCGGCTTTTAAATGGGCACCCATGCCAAGAATCCGGCCGTCTTTAACGACCACAGCACCAACGGGTGGATTTGGTGTAGTCTGGTACGCGGCACTTTCGGCAAGCGACAGTGCAAGATTCATATAATGTTCTTCATTCATTTAGAAGGGAACCCCTTTCTTAAAAATACCGCCTGTACACAAGAAAAGCCCCGCATTGATGTTCAATACGGGGCTTTTTATCATTAGGAAATAAACGTTTTCTATCTGAAAAAATTTTCAGAAAACGCGTTTTGTCCTTTCCTCCCATCCAGACTTTCACTGTCGGCTCCGGAATTACACCAGATCCACCGCACGTATGCGGGTCACGGACTAAGGGCTATGCGCCCATCACCGCCGGTCGGGAGTTGCACCCTGCCCCGGAAAGGTTTATTCGAATGTTGTTATCATTATGAACCTTCTTTAAATCGTCTGTCAAGGAGGGATTCTTGTTTTTTCAGCCAGAAGGCAAGCATAGCAATGACAACAAGCAGGACAAGCTGCGGCAAAACCGTTTCAACCGTCGGGTACAAGCCGATCACATCAATAAACGGCACAATGGATGTTGAATGAATATCAACCACGCCCGCAACTTGCAGCGAATGAATACTTTTGCCTAAAATTTTAAACGCCAGCACGTAAATAAGCAGCGCCGCGCTCGTAAAAAAGAGCCGCATCGGAACCCGCACGCTGTATTTCATCACCAGAAATCCAACCGCTGAAACGATAATAACGGCCACCGCGATGCCACTGACAAGTGCGCCTAGTTTCATATCCGGTGCCATGCCGGCATAAAAAATGATTGTTTCTGCGCCTTCTCTGAAAACAGACAAAAAGCTGATCAACGCAAACGACAGAACGCTTCCGGATGCTGCTGCTTTTCCCATCGACTGCTTAACAAACGCATTCCATTTGTTTATATTCGATTTTCCGTGCAGCCAAATACCAACACCGATCATCATGACGACAGCCACGATGCCGGTGAGCCCTTCCATATATTCACGTCCGGCGGCACCCGCAAGACCGGTGAACACGCGGCTTAACACAACCGCCATCACAACGCTCGCCAACATACCGCCTCCCGCGCCGAGCCAAATCCATTTTTTCGCCTTCTCTTGTCCGGTTTTTGATAAAAAAGCGAGCAGCGCCGACAATATAAGCACAGCTTCTAATCCTTCACGAAGCAAGACAAGTGCCGCATCCCACCATGTGTAGGAAGAGGATTCAACGAGCGGCAGCAAGCGGTTTTCGATGCCTGCGATCATATCTGCTGCTTTTTCACTGTCAACCTCTTTAGAAGAAAGCAAGCCAGCCGCTTCCGGAATGACTACTTCAATGTCGTTGTATAACGACGCATCTTTTACTTGAACGGTTCCTTCAACAGCCGGCCACATCGTGATCGATTCTGTCAGCGAGGCGGCAGCAGCGGTGCTGTTTTCAGCCCGCGCCTCCTCTTCCGCTTTTTTTAAAAGCGCCATGTAGTCGGCAAGTGTGGCCGTTTCAGCCGTGCCGCCCTCACTCGTTCCATTTAAGTACCGTTTAATTGCTTCTTCAAGCGTGGTTGCTGCGCTGCTCACCTCCGCGGGATCAGACGGTTCTTTTACAACGGCAATCCGGAGCAGCGCCATATTGGTTTCAATGTCACCGTATGCCGCTGTACTATCGGCATTGACGATTTTTTCAACAGTGCTCCATTTTGTTTCAAATGAACGGTATGAAGACTTGTCAATCCCTGTTTGGTTCATGTCAGATAAAACCGGCAGCAGCTCTGCCACTTTAGCACGTTCCGCTTCCTGGTCCACCGGATTTAATGCTTCATCAACGCCAACGAGCGCGGACGACAATTGCTTCAGCGCCGACTGCACGTTTTCCTGATTTTTTTCCTGCACGGCTTTTTCAACAGATGCCATTGCCGCATCTACTTCTTTAGACGGCGTACCGAGCGTTTTCCACTCTGTTTGAAATTGAGCCATATTCTCTTCAACCGCCGCGTAGTCTTCATTTTTCACATTCATCATCGCATCGCCAACCGGTACAAATAAAGCGTCGGTATCGGTCTCAGCGGATGCACTCTGTACGCCCATTCCGCATATAATGAACAAAACAGCGGCAAGCTTAACTAAATAACGTTTCACCGAGCCAGCCTCCTTTTTTCACACCGGGCAGACAGGCAAAAACAGCACTTCCACGGTGAATCGTGTATTCGTTCAATTTATCATTTTTCGCCAGTCGGGTTTGAATCGGTACAAACTGATTTTGAATGCTTTTTTGGAAACTAATAAACAACAGCCCTGCATCAAAGCTGCCTGTTTTCGGATCGAGACCGTCCGCGTACGAATAAGACCGGCGCAAAAGCTTCACGCTTCCGTCTCCGTGTGCAAGCGCCGTGTGGGAATTCGCCGGTATTTGTTTTTGACCCGTTTCATCCGTTTTGGCCAAATCAAGCTGTTCAAATTCGTCTTTACGCCCAAGAGGAGCACCGGTTGCACGGTGGCGGCCAAATGTTGCTTCTTGTTCCTGCAAAGCTGTTCGGTCCCACACCTCAATAAACATTTGGACGCGGCGCACGACCATATACGTGCCGCCCGCCATCCAGCCGCTTTTCGTCCAGACATGTTCATCCATCGCTTTTTTGCTCGTATGGTCCGGATTCCCTGTTCCGTCTTTGAATCCGAACAAGTTGCGCGGTGTTTCTTTTTCCGTGTTCGCCTGCTTTGTCCGCTGAAATGCTGCCTGTGTCCATTTCAGCTGCATTTTCCCGCGGGCAAGACGAATCAGGTTTCGCACTGCATGAAACGCCACTTGCGGATCATCTGCGCACGCTTGGATGCACACATCACCGCCGGACCACTGTTCTTCAAGGGCGTCAAAGGAAAAAGCAGGCAAATCCGCAAGTTCCGCCGGCTGCTTTGCCGTCATGGCCAATTTTTGAAAAAAACCGGGACCAACGCCGAATGTCATGGTCACGTTCGAGGCGTCAAGACCGGCTGCTTCGCCTGTGTCATCCGGGGGCATTAGCACATTCGATGCCGGTTTCCCAATTTCTTTTCCTTCTGCTATAGCTGCAGCCGCTTCTGTCCATTCTTTAAAAAGAGAAATCACTTCTGCTTTTTCCGATGTAGTCAGCATTAACGCTGCAAAGTACAAGTGATTTTGCGGATCGGTTGTAATGCCTGCCTGATGCGTGCCATAAAACGGAACCGTGCCGGTGCTTTTTTGACCAGCTGATGCTTTAAGTGTAAGCAGGCTGCCGGCACCGGATGCACCGATCAACAGACCTGCCGCACCAATCCCGCCCGCTTTCAACACATTGCGGCGTGACACTTCTTTTTTTAAAAAATTATCCACATTACGACGCCTCCGTCACGATACCAAGCTGCGAAAGAGGTTCAGCAAGTGCATCAATGGCTTGGCTCAATTCTTTTACCTCTGCATCTGTTAAATCAGTATAAAGCGTATAAGCATCGCCTTCTTTTTGATTGTCAAGCAGCGTGTAAACATCGCTGAATTTCGCATCAATTTCCGCTGACAGCGCTTCGTCTTTTTTCTCAAGCTCCGGCTGCAGCAGCGTAAAGATTTTTTCCGCGCCTTCTACGTTCGCCGCAAAGTCATATAAATCGGTGTGTGAATAGCGGTCTTCTTCGCCGGTCACTTTGGACGTCGACACTTCGTTTAATAGATCGACCGCACCGGTGATAAGCAAGTCCGGTGTTACATCAACCGTCTCTACCTTTGCACGAAGGAGCTTCGTATCATCGATCAACTGCTGGGCATATTCTTCGTAGCCTTCCGTCGTTTCGTCGATCCAAAGACCCTTTTCAATGCGGTGATAGCCGGTCCATTCTTCTTCCGGCACGTCGCCTTCTCGCGCATCGATTTTCGGATCTAAATCGCCGAATACTTCGGCAATCGGCTCCGCCCGTTCATAATGCATACGAGCCGGCGCATACGCCGCTTTCGCTGTCTCAATATCGCCTGTTTTCACCGCTTGGGCAAATTTTTCGGTTTCAGTGACGAACAAATCAATTTCACTGATCGCATACACTCTATACTCATCAGTCACACTCGACAAATCCGGTGCTGACGCCACTTCAACCGGCTCAGCGGCATCTTCTGCCCCACAAGCGGCAAGCGTTACTGCAGTCGTTAGTATTGCTGTCGTTTTCGTCCATTTTTTCATTATTTTGATCTCCCTCATTAACTGATAATGAATTTCATTCATAATTATACGATATTGAAAATCATTTTCAATTAAAATTTTAAAAAGATGTCGAAAATATTTTTGATTTGCGTTTAAAACCTATTTTCAAATGGGTAAAAATCTTATATTATAAAAGTAATGACGACATGTTATTGCTAGTTGTAGTGGGAAGGCAAATGGTGCGCCACCGGTTTCTTTAATCGGTTCTAATGGGTTCGATTCCCATCCCGGAATTTTTTGATGGACAGGCTGCTGTTGTGACGCTCTTGTTTGATTGATAAAAAATTTCGAGGGTGAATCGGGACGCTGATGAACCGCTATACCCTCAAGTCATGAAAAGGAGGGAATTACCATGTTGAAGAAGCGCGATGTTCACGAAAGTCATGTTTTGTTTGATTTGATGACGCACCCGGAAGTCTTCCCTTTTGTGCGACATAAAGTCCAGTCTTATGAAGAATTTTTGTTCGTGACAAAACAAAACATCGAGTCAGAAGAACGCGGCGAATTAATTTCTCGGACGATCCTTGACGAATGGGGCAATCCAATCGGCACGATCAACTTGTATGACATTGAAAACGGCGCCGGTTTTCTCGGCACATGGCTCGGCAAGCCGTATCACGGTCAAGGCTATAATGCTCCGGCAAAAGAAGAATTTTTCAAAGAGCTTTTTTACGAAATGGGCATTGAATCGATTTATATGTCGATTCGTAAAGTGAATATCCGCTCGCGTAAAGCTGCAGAAAAACTGCCTTATGCAGTACCGGCAAACGAAACACGCCCGGATGTATATGCCAAATTAAATAAAGACGATGCTGTATTTGATTTATATGAAGTACCGAAAGACCTCTTCACGCTTTATTTGATGCGCAAAGATCAGGAAAACGAACAGGCAATGGAAGCGTAATACGTAACACCCATTCCGAAGAACCCCTCAATGCGTACCTTACCTTCAAATAAGAAGCGAACGATCCGTTCATCTGACGACCAAAAACCCAAAGAAAAAGGCTGTCTCTCATTAGTGGAGACAGCCTTTTTCCCTTTATTCGCCTGTGTATTCCAATGCTTTACGTTTACTTTGTTTTTTAACCGATCGATCAAAAAGGCACATTCAGTCCGCTCAATGTCACCATCGGGCTGCCGCCGCCGGGATGTGTCGTCCCGCCGGCGTAATAAATGTTTTTGATATTCAGATGACCGTTTCGCGGACGCAAAAATGAGTCTTTTAAGCGATGGGAGGAAATGCCATACAGCGCTCCTTTATTATGCAGAAAAACGCCGGGCAATATCTCGAGGCGCTATGATTTGTTCATAATCGGAAATGCCGACATCAATGCCGTATGAAAAAAGCCGCTCATAAATTATTTCTTTATAACGTTCGGTATCTACGTCTGCAGCCGGCGCATTGACGAGAATAAACAGATTGCTGCCGTCCGTTACATCCGGATCAGTCGCCGCACTGTGACTTATGTGTATGGTCGGGTCATCCGGCATGCGCTTTTCATGGAAAATTTGGCGGAATTTGGCTTGATAATCGTTTGTGAACATGACCTGATGATGCGGCAAATGTGTGAGCCGTTCTTTTTTGCCGGCCAGGATCACAAAAGCTGAAATCGAAGACTCAAACCGGTCGAGTTTTTTGTCCGGATAAGACGGCCGGTCGCGCTCTTCAATTAACCGACGCGTTGCTGTTACAATGGTCACACCGGCCCCTTTTGCCTGCATGGTAATAGCGGCCGACAAACCGCCGAGTCCGGCGCCGATGACAATCGCTTTTTCATCACAGCGTCCTCCTTTACTATTGCCGTAATTATACATTAAAATGGATGTATCTTGTACGATAAAGGAGTCTTATATCAATGGAATCAAGAAGAAATATGTTTTTTTCCTATAAAAAAGATCCCGGAAAATTAGACGATATCCAAGCGCTCATAGCGATTGCCCAAGAGCAAGGATTTACAATTGTCGACAGCTCAGCGGAAGCGAATATCATTGTGGCAGTTGGCGGAGACGGGGCGTTTTTGCAGGCGGTGCGGAAATCCGGCTTTCGTGATGACTGCCTGTATGTCGGGGTGACAGATGAAGTGGAAGCCAGCCTTTATTGCGATTTTCACATTCACGATCGTGACGCGATGATTAAAGCGATTCAAACGGCTGGCGTGGAAGTACGCCGCTATCCGGTCATTGACGTGCATTTGGACGGTCATACCCATTTTCAATGCTTAAATGAATTGTCAGTCCGTTCTTCTATTATCAAAACGTTTGTGATCGACGTACATATCGATGATCTTCACTTTGAAACGTTCCGTGGTGATGGCATTGTCGTGTCGACACCGACAGGAAGCACCGCATACAGCCGGTCGCTGAACGGAGCCGTTGTCGATCCGCGTATTCCATGTATGCAGGTTAGCGAAATTGCCTCGCTCAACAACAACCAGTTCCGCACACTCGGCTCATCGTTTATTTTAGGCGACAGCCGCAAGCTGACATTAAGCATTGTGCAAGACGGCAACGGCTACCCGATTATTGGTCTCGATAATGAAGCGCTCAGTGTACAAAATGCGAAAAACATTGAAATCGAGATGTCTGGAAAAATCATTAAAACAGTCAAATTGAAAAACAATTCGTTCTGGCACAAAGTGCAGCGGACGTTTTTGTGAAAAAATAAGCGGACCCTTTTCGGTCCGCTTTTTCGTATTTGTATTTGTGTCCATTTATCCAAATTTATATTCTTTCTCTCCATGCTCCAGCCAGTTGATTTCTTCCTGTGTCAGCACAATGTCTGCGCCTTCTCTGCAAGAAAGCAGCTCGTTTTCATTTTGAGCCCCGATGAGCGCGCATGTAGGAAAAGGCTGATTGAGTACGTACGCTAGCGCAATTTGAATCGGGCTGACACCTTTTTCTTTTGCCAATTGTTCGGCGCGGCGTAGCCGTTCCCAGTTGGCATCACTGTAAAAAACGCGGACAAGGTCTTCGTTGCTCCGGTCCTCCGGGGTGAAACGGCCGGTGAAAAAGCCACGTGCCTGTGACGACCATGATAAAACCGGCATTTGATTCGCCTCGTACCATCTCATATCTGCTTCATCCACTGAAATACAGCCTGGCCAGAACGGTTCGTTTGGCTTTGCCAGGCTCAAATTCGGACTGCTGAATGTGAATCCGGTTACATTTTGAGATGCCGCGTACTCATTTGCTTCCTGGATCCGTTGCACGCTCCAGTTGGAAACGCCAATCGCTTTTATGCGTCCAGCCGTAAGATGTTCATTCAGTGCGTCGATGATGACGTGAACCGGAACAGCCGGATCGTCGCGATGCAGTGCGTATAAATCAATGTAATCCGTTCCAAGTCTCTCAAGGCTTGTCGAAAGATCTTCTGCTATGGCATCGGGGTTTACGCGAGGTCCACTATCGCCTTTCGGATGAGCCCCTTTCGTTAAAATGAAGACGTCTTGGCGATTTTGTCGTTCTTTCAGCCATTGGCCAATCGCCACTTCACTCTCACCGCCGCAGTAGACGTAAGCCGTATCGATCGTATTGCCGCCGATCGCGATAAATCGGTCCAGTACCGCGCTTACTTTTTCATACACATCCGGCGAAAAATAATCGGATCCCTGAATCAGCGCAGAGACCGGTTTTGTTAGTCCTGGAATGGAAATCTTTTTCATGTTGAACTCCTCCTATTTTAATTCGATTCGTCGTTGTTCTCTTGCAGACGTTAAGCAGGCATCCAAAACGCGCATATTAGAAACAGCATCCGAAGCATCATATGGGATAGGCTCCTGACTTTGAATGCCGCGCCCGAGTACGTCTGCCTGCAGGGCGTATTGATTGACCATTGGCACTTCTACTTGCCGCCGTCCGTTTTCTGTCAATACAAAAAAGTGATCCTGTTCATCTTGCTGAACAACAAAAGCAGAAGGTATGTCTATCCGCCCTTTTGTGCCGACAATGGACAGCTCATTTTGAAAGTGAGCCCACATGCCGCATTGAAAAGTGAGGGTGACCCCATTTTCAAACTCCAATATGCCGGACGCCATCATATCCACGTCATCATGTTCAGGTGAAAAAAATGCGTGAACGGCGGCGGCTTTCGGTTCCTGCCCAAGAATAAGACGTGCGGCACTGATTGGGTACACGCCCACATCATATAACGAACCGCCTCCCCATTCTTGTTTATAGCGGACATTGTTTTTATCATCCGCATTATTAAACATAAAGGTTCCATGTATGCTGCGAATGTCCCCGATTTCACCTGATTGAATGATGTCACGAATCATTGCGTAACGGGGATGATAGCGGTACATAAAGGCTTCCGCAAACAGCACCTGCGCTTTTTCACATGCTTCTTTCATTTCTTCTGCTTGCTCCGTATTCATGGCTGCCGGCTTTTCACATAACACATGCTTGCCCGCTTCGGCCGCCCGGATCGTCCATTCTTTATGCAAGTGATTCGGCAGCGGTATGTACACGGCATCAATGTCAGGATCAGCGAGCAGTTCTTCATAGCTTCCATACGCTGTTTCAATGTTCATCTCTTGGGCAGTTTCTTTTGCTTTGTCGATTCTGCGGCTGGCAATGGCTTTAACCATTCCCGTTTCAGACTGCTGAATACCTGGAATACCTGCTCGTTTTGCAATGCCTGCGCAACCGAGGATACCCCATCGAATTTTTTCCATTTTCCCCTCTCCCTTTCTCTATCTTAATATGATATTGTCATTATACAAAAGAGAAAACCAATAAGATATAGAAGCTTTTTGCTCATGATCTGAAAGAATATTGCGATTGGACGTGATGAATTGCGAAGACAATATTTATTGCCAATGCTGCAGGACTCCCGCTATATGATTCTGCCTGAATCAGTCGGGTGGTATTGGGAAGAGTGGAATCATTATGTAGACCGCAAAGCGGGCACGTGGACGACATTTAGCATTCACTTTGTGGTGGAGGGATCGGGTTTTGTAGAGAAAGAAGGAGAGGTCTATTGTTTAAAGCGGGGAGACGCGTTTTTCTATTTTCCGATGCAGGAGCAGAAGTATTACAGCAGCAAAGAAGATCCATGGAGCATCCGCTGGGTTCATTTTTATGGAGAAGGACTGAGCTCTCTTTTATCAGGCCGGGGCTTTCACCGGTTTTCCCTTTGGCATATTCATGATGTGCCCCTGCTCATCGAGTTGCATGAACACACCCTCAGTGAAGCGGAAACCCATAGTTTTTTACACTTATCCCAGCTGTCCACGCTGACTTACGCTTTCCTTGCCGGATTTATGACAAATGCAGAGCCGTGGAATACTGAAAAAACGCCGGAGCATGACAGCCGGATCGGGGCGCTTCTTCCTCTTATGCAGCAGCAGGCATGCGAGCCGTTTGAGCTTGATTACTGGGCCAAAGAAGCCCAAGTCAGCAAGTATTATTTCTGCCGTCTATTTAAACAGGCCACCCATATGACGCCGATGTCTTTTATTACGTTATGCCGCCTGCAGCAAAGCAAGCAATGGCTGCTCGATCATCGCGATATGAATATAAAAGAAATTGCCGAAAAAACAGGCTATCCTAGTACAAGCTATTTTAACAAGCTTTTTTTAAAACAAGAAGGCCTGACGCCGACCAAGTACCGCGAGCTGCATGGCACAGCTATGCAGGAGTGATGGACAAAAGCCTTCCTAATGGACATTTTAGGAAGGCTTTTGTCTGCTGTTTAACGTTATTTGTTTGCGATGGACGAAAGAGATTCATATTCAGATTTTTTAGCGGCAGGCGGGCTTTGACGTCGCTCTTTTTCTATTTTTTGAATCGATTGGTTCAGCAGGCTTTGAATCCCTATGGCAAAAGTCATTTCGACTCTCGGACTAAGCTTTCCTCCCGATTCGATCAGTTCATTTAATTCTTCAAGCTTGTCCTGCATAATGTCTCTAATAAATTCAACATCTTCTTTCACATCCATCAACTTCCCTTCTCTCCTAAAAGAATAGTTTGTTTCTAATCATCCAGTTTATGCGTCTCACTATCCATATATGCCGTTAAACTTTTAACGCTTCTTTCTTCATAGGAGAAGGTGCATGTCCATTTCAAAACTTGTTTGTTCAAGCTATAAAAAAGCACCCTCTTGTCAGCGCTGAAATTAGCACATCCAAGCGGGCTCATTTTTTAATGCGGCTATTATGGTTTTGGTGCGTGGGTCCAAACACGGTTATGATTGGTCGTTTCCGGGAAATGATCTCCCGCTTCCAGCTTGATTTTTTGCGGGTCGTTCACCGTGGTTCCTTTTTCGCCAATTTCTACATAAAATCCATTGTTTGGCGCTTTTTGTCCATGCTTAAATTGATTGTTCTGCCCCAATGCTCTCACTCCTTCTTCGTGATTACGCTTGTAGCCTGTCCGGAAACAATCTGATGTATGAATAATTTTTGCAAAAAACCCACTTATCGTGTGATTACTTCAAACACATAAGAGGGGTCGTATTTAACAGTATCTTCGCAATTGGCAGACAGTCTTTACTTGCCTCTGCCTTTCCGGCCCAGTTGAGAGTTGCGGTTTGCCCCTTTCATTGGATCTTCCCCGGCCGCAAATTCAGCGGAATAATCTGTTTCCTCAATGTTTTTCTTCGGTGTTTTTGCATATTTTTCCACAGCATCTCTTGCCGCTTTACGTTTCACCATCTGACCATCCCTCCTTTTTAATTGTAGTGAATCACCGACAGTTTTCCCGATTCTTCTATTCATATACACGCAAAGCGGCCTCTCTTTCATCGTGATTGCTGCTAATAGTTTCTTTCTGTTAATCTTTCAGCATTTAGTTTAATTCGACCTATCGATGTTATAATCGCTTCAAATTATAAAAACATGTTAAATGAAGAACTCCTAAACAGCGTTCTTTTTTCTGTACGAAATAAAAATGAATACATTCTTTTTATTGTGAAAAACATAAGACAATAAATGATGCAAATAAATTTCTTTCTAAGCATTTAAGTTTGTTTCCAGTGTTACTACTGTTACGATAGTATGGACACTTCATCCAGAAAGGACAAAACGAAATGACAAATATACAAATACCTGTATCAGTCCTAAACTTGGCCCCTATTCGCAAAGGACAGGAGGCGAAAGAAGCCATTGATGCTATGGTCGATTTGGCGCAAGCGACTGAAAAAATGGGCTATTCACGCTATTGGATTGCTGAGCATCACAATACGTCAACACTTGTGAGTTCAGCCACTTCTATCTTAATTAAACATACGTTGGAAAATACCGAACACATACGTGTCGGGTCTGGCGGAATTATGCTGCCAAACCATTCCCCTTTAATCGTAGCCGAACAATTCGGAACGATGGCAACGATCTACCCAGACCGTCTGGATTTGGGCCTTGGACGGGCGCCTGGTACCGACATGAAGACCGCAAGCGCACTAAGAAGATCACAGCATGACTCTGTTTATACATTCCCTGACGATGTCAATTCGCTGCTTACGTATTTTGGGCCTGAAGAGCTTCAAAGTTATGTAAAAGCGTATCCAGGTGTCGGCACAAATATTCCAATTTACATCCTCGGTTCTTCGACGGATTCAGCTTATTTAGCAGCCCAATTAGGCCTTCCTTATGTATTTGCTGCTCACTTTGCACCAAGATACCTAGAGGAAGCCACTTCTATTTATCGCAATCGGTTCAAGCCATCCCAATACCTGGACGCTCCCTATATGATCGTCTGCCTGAATGTGATTGCAGCGGAAAGTGATGAAGAGGCCCAATTTGAATCGACCACGATGCAGCAGTTTTTCTTGAATGTCGTACGCGGCTCTCAAACACCGTTAAGTCCTCCCATCGAAAACATGAATCAGTTATGGAGCGAGCCGGAGAAACAAATGGCGACCTCCATGTCGAGTGTAACGCTGATCGGAAGTAAAAATTCCGTACGGGAACAACTGACAAGGTTCCAAGAAAAATATAATGCGGACGAAATTATGGCCGTCTCTTACATGTATGACCAGGATAAACAAAAACGATCGTATGAGATTTTAAAAGAAGTGGTTGACGGAGAAATGTAAAAATGCAAAAAGCAAGCCCTCTCTCACAAGAGGCGCTTGCTTTTCGTTCTTCATACCAAGTGCGGCTGAACGAGGAAATAATTTTAAAAAAACACCTCTTGTAAAGAGACTGTCAACAAGTATTTAGGATGCTTCAACAAAATTAGATGCTGCCAAGACTATAATCATTCATTGACATCCACTTTTTCACTTAAAGCAATAGCGCCACATTCTCTTGAAGATACATATTCCAAAGAGAAGAAAAGCAAGGAAGCCAACGATTGCAATAATGATGTTTAAAATAGTACCAATGCTTCCTATGTCAAGTAATACAACAAAATCAGATATTATCCCCGATGTTGGCAGCAGCAGCCATACTACACCCGTTAAAAATCCAAGGAAAATTTCAAAAATACTATATGAAGAATGCCCATTATTCATAGAATTTCACCCCCTTTCAAAAGGAATGTTTGTTCACAATATAGTATGCGGATGCTTGAGACTTTGTTTAAGAAAAACACACAAAAAGGCTCAAATAAATCTCTCATACGAAGAGCATGGGGCGCCCCAGTATTTCTTGTTTTAACCATTTTTCCCACAGCATTGTATGATTTCAACTATTGGAAAGTGCCTAAGATCCAATGGTTTATTTTCCACAAGACTTTCTGATCTTCCTTTTAAACGTCTGACTAAGGAGAAGAGCCCATTTTAAGGGGAATATAATTTCAGGCATAAAAAAACCATCTTGCTACTTTTGCAAGATAGTAAAATAAATATCACAAAGTCTTTTCATTTTGTTATTCAAAATACTAGAGCCCAAGCCACTTCTTTATGTCTTGGAAACATTTAAACTCTTTCATAAGTCGTCAGGCTCTCGCTCTTCATATGGAAGCGAACTCATACTTTTCACAAGAACAGATTCGCTTATTTTCTCATAATGGATCCGAAGCACTAACCCTCAAAATAAAGACGAGCCTTTCCAAAATAAACAGCATGTCAGCCTTTATAAGCGCTATATACCGCATTGGAATTGCCCGTCTTTTTATGTTAAAACTGCTTATTTAACTATAATTTCTACTATTTAAAAAATGGTGATCTTCAACGCGTGTAATCGTTCATGTTTGACAATAAAAGACTCGGTAACTTAAAGGCAGGTCAGGCTGACTTATAAAGGCATGATGTGCATCCCAAATATCATACAATTCTTCACTAATGTTTTCTGAAAGACGCATCTCTGTAAGGATTTCTTCATTAAACGTATTGGCTGTTTTCAAGAGATCGGAAGAATCAAAGCCAGCTCGTTTAAATTTTTCCATCCATTCCTCTTCTGTAAGGATGGCCGAAACGCCATATAAATGCTTAACTTCTCTTTCTTGTTCCTTGCAAAGCGGTCTGTCTGCTGTCATTTCAATCGCAATCATCGCTCCCTCTTTTTTTAAGACACGTGACATTTCATGGAGCGTTTGATCGATCGAGGAAGTGAAAGAAATAACAGACTCTGCTATGACTAAATCAAAGGTTTGATCAGGAAAATGCAAATGCTCAGCATTCCCATATTGCACAACAACGTTTCGTTGATTTAGTCTTTCTGCTGCTTTTTCCAGCATGATGGAATGGTTGTCAATAGCTGTGATCGTACAATCGAACGCAGCAGCTAAATATTCCGCCGTCTGTCCTGTGCCACAGCCGATTTCTAGAATGGAGGCCCCTGTTGGGAGATCAAGGCCTGTGAAGATTTCTTTGGTCAAAGAAAAACCACCAGGGTGAGCCCCGCCTATACCAAACTCCGCTAAAAAATCTAGATAGTTTTTTTTCACTCTTTTCCCTCCTTGTTTTACATGGATTATTTTATGTAAAAAAGCGGCAAATGTGATGCTGGGATGTGAGTCCCGCTCCGTTAAATCAATAAAACGCAGAGAGTAGCATGCAAGGAAAATCATAAAAAATGATATTATTGAGCAAGTTTATTTTATATGAACTTTACCGGCATCTTTCCACATTCTACATAATTGAAGTATGGTTCACAGAATGAGTTTGAGAATATCGAGCACTTTAAGCTGGAACTGGCACAATAATATCGAGTACTACAATCACAAGCGCATTAAGACAAAAATAAAGGGCATGAGCCCGGTACAATACCGGACTCATGCCCAACCAGCTGCTTAATAAATAACCAGTCTAACTTTCTGGGGTCACTTCATTAAGCCGCTTTTTTTATACGCCTTTTACAAGTTTCCCTCCACGCGCTACACTCAAATCCATCGGGTTCGAATCAGTCACCTTCACCCTGGCAAAATCTTTGCCTTTTAAGAACTGAGAAAAATTTTTACTCCAGATCCATTTTCCGGACTTAATCTATCATTTTAAAACATGCTCCCATAATCCAAGCTGTCCTTTCGCTGGAATAAATTCATCCAGCATCTTCATATCCTGAACTTCCCAAGCATAGCCACCTACTTTAAAGTCCCCTAAAAAATAGTCATTGCCAGATACGACTTGTCCATCTTCCAGTACTGCCCATGTCTCGTTGTTTTCAGTTACCCTTAAACAATTTTCAAGCCTGCATACAGCAATGATTTTGCCAGTGGGAAGATTCTCTTTTGTATAGCCATGCTTACCTAGCAGCGACTGAATCGCCGCATAGCTAAGCGTGTCTTTATCCATTTTTTTACTTGTGTGAATTGCCAAAGGTCCCCGATAATTCGTTTTCCAGGATCTTGTTTCATATTTGGCCTCTCTAAGGACAAAAAGACTTGCCCAAGGCTGGATCATTGACAAAACCTTCATTCTACCGGCCTCCATCCAACCTATGAAAGTGTACTTTGCCTATAGAGTGTCCATGTAAAGAAATATTATAAGCATAAGCAAAAATCAAATGAGCACGATTATTAATAAAAACGACAGCATTTTAAATCCTGTTTCACATTTATTTACTAAACCTTTCGCCCACTCCTTTTCCCCCTAGTGGAATATATCTATACAAGACAGGTGAATATCATTGTAATGGAGGAGGCAGTGTTACATGCAGGGTATTGAATCAGGTGAATCAAAGGATTTCCAAAAAGATGAACAACGATCGTATTATCCTCAATTAACATCGCTTCATTATCAAAATTATCGGTGTCAGCCACTACCTTATCAAATGTATGGATACTACCAGTAGCCGTATCAACCATACTTTCAACAGTTCAATCTGTATGAACAAGCCCCATATCAGCAAGTTCCGTACCAACAAAGAATAGACCAACAAATTCGATATGTGCAAAAACCCACTAAACCGAATTCATACACGCGGCAGGATCATGCTCTAAAGAGCGCAGACAAAGAGCGGTATCAGATGATTTTTCATTGGAACCATTTGAACTGGAATTTCCCTAACAGCAGCATGAAGCAGCAGTTTGAAGCGAGTCAGTATTGGAAAAGAGCGATGCCTGCTGGAATTAAGGTGGATCAACAAGGAAACTATTATGTTTCGGTGCCGCGGTGGGCTCATGGCATTCCTGCTACGATGAACCGAATTGTCATGAAGAATGGAAAGCCGCTGTTAGAAGCATTTCCAAGCTGGGATTGAAATCAAGCAGGAAATGTGAACGTACTGCAATCTGTACTGGGCTACGAAATTGACGAGCATAACCGGATGTGGATTTTGGACCAAGGAAAAATAGCTTATGCTCCTTCTCCAGAAGGGTCCCAAAAGCTCGTTATATGGGATTTGAATACAAATAAAATGATCCAATCGATCAAAATACCGAATGAAATCGCACCCTATCGAACCTCATTTTTAAATGATGTCGTAGTCGATAATAAGAATGGTTTCGTTTATATAACCGATTCCGGAAATGGCTGGCCGAATCATCCGCTTGCTGGCGCGATCATTGTGTATAACATGAAGACAAAAAAATTCCGGCGTGTACTCGACAGACATTACAGCACGCAGGATTTTCCTGGCTTTGTTTTTGAAATTGACAATAAACCGGTCTTTAAAGACAGACCCATTAAAATAGGTGCAGATGGAATAGCCTTGTCTGCTGACCGTTCGACTCTTTATTATTGCCAGGTGACGGGCCGGAATTTATATGCGATCGACACGAAATTATTAAGGGATTTCAGCACACCGTTAGAACAGCTCAAAGCTTCCGTACAGCATCTTGGCAGCAAAGGGACAACTACAGACGGGATGCATGCAGATAATAAAGGAAATGTATTTTACACGATGCTGGAGGGAAAAGGAATTGGCGTCTACGCTCCTGAATCGAAACGTTTCAGTGAATTCTTGTCCGATGACTTTATGTTATGGGTAGATGGAGTAGCGTTTGATCAAAAAGGATCCATCATTTTTAATAACAACCGGCTTCACCAAATGTTTAAACGAAACCAGACTGAAATCGATTGGGACTATCCATACAATTTAATCATTTGGAAAGCGTATGTTGGTGAAGGTGTTAAATCGTATCTTTATGCTAAATAACGATGTTTAAACAAAACTCACTCAGATAATTTCCCAAAAAAGCAACTGCCTTTGTAGCGGCTGCTTTCTTTTCGGGTTCAATTAGCTGATTAACAAATTCATGTTTTACACTGGGGTTTTCCTTTTCTCTACTGAGAAACAAAAAAGACAACCAAATAAATGGCTGTCTTTTTTAAAAGTAAGAACAGTATATTTTGTCCTCTACCTTGACTCAATGGTTTAAAAAATTATGTTTCTGCTCAATCGAATTCCACGAGATAAAGAGCCTCCCTGCAATTCGGACCGTTCACTGTTTTTTTAAGGTTTCGCATGTCTCCATAATAAGTAAGCGGCGGTTTGTCATTGGCGGTGACGGTAAATGCATACTTCTTTTTCTTTTTTTTAATTTCCGAATAGCCATCTTTCCTCTCAAATCGAACAATAGCTCCTTCTTTTACCGCTTCGATGGCTTCTGTTGGTGTGACAAATTTTTTCTTTGCATTCTCCATAGTAGCCTCCTGTTTTAGCAAAATAAATACTAGCTATCACCGTACGACACACAGCGCGCTGCTAAATCTTTCTCTTTAACTTAACAGTTACCCCTTCACATTGGATGTAAACAAGAAATTTTTTGAACTATATAAGTTGAACAAAGATTCTTACTTTAGAAAACAGTGGCTGTTTGAGTTAGTGCGTTTCGTATAGATGCAAGGATGATCACCGATTTGTTCTGGGATCAGCTCTTCCAAATAACACCTTATTTTTGCAGGCATGGGTCGGCCTTGTGGGGAATGTCTGTCGTTTTTGAAAAGGAGCCGATAGGTGAAGCCTGCCGGACTTCGCGTTCCACGGGCAGTGCGGCAGCTTCCTCGGCTGCGCCTGCGGGATCTGCCGACTCACTGTACGTCCCGCAGGAGTCTTCGTCCGGCAGGTTTCACCAAGTGGTTTTGAAGAGCAGCGAGTATTCAAGCTGGGGAGTTCCGCTTTTTATTGGCGCAGCGATTGTCCCCTTTTGTTTTAGAAAGAATCAGGCTAAACCAGTCTTTCCTTTTTTACATTCACTCATTAAAAAAGCAGAGGCGGCGGGTGTGCGGCGCAGACTCCAGTGGGCCTAGCGGGCCAGATGAGATCGATGCAGCCGCAGAGCGGCGGAAACGAGCTCAGCGCCTGCCCTATGGTGCGCGAAGCCGTGCGCCCGCTGCCATTTCGGTTCTCGTTAAAAGAAGCAAGCCAAAACGGTCCTTGCTCACACAAAAGAGGCCGTAACAATGGGTATGAAGCTGGTTTTTGTTAGGATTATCAAGATACATGATATAATTTATGTAAGAGTTCATATAAAAAGATGTTTTACACTTTGTCTTCTACTGAGTGTCAGCAGCGAAATAAAAAAATCAAAGGAGAAAAAATGTTTACGATCACAGAAAAAGCCCAAGAAAAAATTAAGGAAATGATGCAGGAAGATACAGGAATAGAAACATTTTTAACATTTCGTGTGACAAGCAAGTGCTGTAATGAAATGGAATATGACTTAAGCTTGTCTTCACATAAAAAAGAACAAGATACGATCATTGAATTTGATGAATTTCGTGCGCTTATTAACCCTGCCGATATTTATCTCATTAAAAACACAGAAATTGATTTTAAAGACGATGGATTTATGATCAATAATCCCAATCCTTTAGTTTCAGTTTAATTGTCTGGAACAATTTTAATTTTTTGTTATTGAACAAATTATTTAGACCAATCGAAAATAAAAGTTAAAATTCCCTTTCATTTAACATAAACCGGGCATTTAAATAGATAGGACCTTAATGTTTTATACTGGCTGAAGGCTTAAAAGCGGAGAGGTTCATAGCATTTTCCATTGCCTGGTGCCTAGTAAAGTTAGGGTGAATATGATCGTCGCAACCAGAAATTAGAATCTCTCTATCCGGATCCGCTGGGTTTGCTATAGCTTTCTCAAAGTCGATGACACCATCAAAGTCTTTTTTGATAGGCGTGCGATACTTAAATAATGCCTGAGAAATATCCGCCAATAAAAGTCGAGCACACGATACCCGTAAGACAAATCAACATAGAGTTAGAGATTACCAGTATAAAAGAAAAGAAGATCTTGAAAATGTTGTAACAACTCTTTTGTCGCCTTTAAATACCGGCACAAGCTGGTTGAGCGCGATAACCTCCAGTTTATTCCAATAATTTCCCGATCGGTTCGACAACCTACAAATTCCCCCACAAGGTTTTGATGTTTCGATTAGACAAAAAAAGCCTGCAGACATCGCCTTTAAAATGAAGACTTTGTCTGCAAGCTGAGGTCAGCCTATTATATTTGGCTGGCCTTTCTTTCTATTCTTATAGGATGCGTTTTTTAGTTTCATTTTTTATTTCTTGTTCCCAAAAGTCGGCATTTTTAATTCCCAATGCTTTCGGATCAAATACCGGATCGACTACTCCTTGCTTTCTTTGCTTTTCATAATCCTTTAAAGCAGCCATGGCCGGTTTTGTCAAAATTAAAATCGCAATAATATTTAGCCATACCATAATACCTAATCCGGCATCACCCAGTGCCCAGGCTAATGTTGTTTCATTGGCAGCTCCATAGAAGGAGGCCGCAAGAATAACTATTTTCAATACCAACATGCCCCAGGTACTGTACTTGCCCCGGCTTAAGTAAGCGATATTTGTTTCTGCAATGTAATAATACGCCATAATTGTTGTAAAGGCGAAAAAGAACAAAGCAATCGCTACAAATCCTGCACCAAAGCCAGGTAACACACTGTCAATGGCAGCTTGTGTATAACCAGGACCTACTTCAATCTGCGGCACATTATTTGCAAGACGAGTGCCATCCTCAGTTTCTGTATTGTACATTCCAGTAAAGAGAATCATAAATGCTGTTGCGGAGCAGACGAATAGAGTATCAATGTAAACAGAGAAGGCTTGGACCAATCCTTGTTGTGCCGGATGCGTTACCTCAGCAGCCGCTGCCGGGTGTGGTCCAGTTCCCTGGCCTGCTTCATTTGAGTAAAGGCCACGTTTTACTCCCCATAAAATCGCCATCCCAATCATTCCGCCAAATACTGAGTCCACCGCAAAAGCACTTCGAAAGATAAGGAAAAAAACAGATGGCAATTCTGAAATATTCATAATTATAATAACAACCGATAAAAGGATATAACCTAAAGCCATAAATGGAACGATAATGGTGGCTGCTGTTGCAATTCTTTTTACACCGCCAAAAATAATAAAAGCCAGTAAAAGGACAACAACAATTCCCGTGACATTCTTGTCGATTCCAAATGCATTGTCGATCCCGACCGCAATCGAATTAGATTGAATCCCTGGCATCAAAACAGCCATGGCAATAAGAGCAGCGAAAGCAAAAAGAACTGCAAACCATTTCCAGCCAATCCCTTTTTCGATGTAGTAAGCTGGACCACCTCGGTATTGGCCATCTTGTTTTTCTTTGTATATTTGTGCAAGCGTGGATTCAACAAAAGCACTTGCTGCACCGACGAAAGCAATGACCCACATCCAAAAGACAGCTCCTGGACCGCCGTAAAAGATAGCTGTTGCAACACCGGCAATATTTCCTGTGCCGACACGGCCCGAAAGCGCGATAGACAATGCTTGAAATGATGATACTCCAGCCTCTGAGCTCTTTCCACGGAACATAATCATGATCATTTCTTTAACTTGCCGAACCTGTACAAAACGGGTTAAAACCGAAAAGAACAGCCCGATAGCCATCAGGGCATAAACAACAGGAGTGCTCCACAAAACCCCATTTACTGCAGTAATAAATGCTTCCATAATCACTTCTCCTTTTTTCTGAAAAAGTCTAATAACATTATTTATTTTATTGAACTTGATTCTTTTTTTCTTGCTTTGTTACTTCACCACCTCCTTAATAAAGATATCTGGCTAGAATCTAATTCATAAAAGAAATGGTTTTCACCAGACTACCAAAGTGTTCTAGTAATAAAAATTAGAGGTTTAACACATGCTTCATTAACCAAGTTAAATTGGCTTACATACCTATATTAAATAAATGTTTTCGAAAAGCACCGCCTCGCACTATTTAAAAAATAGTTCAAAAATATATCTCGCCTTTTAATATGTAATATACCAAACTTTACATATCGGTCAATATGGTTTGGTAATAAAACCAAAAAACAATGTTAGATGATCTGACATTGTTAATCATATATATCATAGTACCACTAAAATTTACTATTTTGCAGAAGGAGCAAAATTAAGTATTTAATAAAGGATTTTATTTTATGATTATATTAATAGCATTAGGAGTCTTATGTGAAACGATTGCTAGTATATTAGGGCAGGCAGTTCTGTGATGTTTACGAACTTAGTTACCAACTCAAAAAAGCCGTTAAGATAAAATCTTAACGGTCCTTACAGGTGTGAAAAGGAGTTGATTAATAGTCAACAACTTAATTAAAAAGCAGTCCAACCAGCATCTGCTGTAATGACAGTACCATTGACAAAGCTAGACTCATCACTAGCAAGGAATAGGGCTACGTTAGCCACTTCTTCTGGTTTACCTACACGGGGGTTGATGCCCAATCCAGGCTGGACGCGCCCCATACCAAATTGATTAATCCCTGTCATTGAACTACCGATATTTGTCTCAACCCCGCCTGGTGCGATTGCATTACAGCGAATACCTTTTTGTGCGTACATAAATCCTGTATTCTTTGTAAATCCTACAACTGCATGCTTGGAAGCTGTATAAGCTGCACCAGCTCGTGATCCTTGTAATCCACCAGCCGATGCAACGTTAATGATTACCCCTTTTTCTTTCTCTAAAAAGATAGGAAGAGCTTTGCGTGTTGCACGCATAACACTTGTCGTATTAATTGCAAAGATTCTTTCCCATTTATCATCTTCAATATCACCAGCAGGTTCAAAATTATCCATAATTCCAGCATTATTTACTAAGATATCTAGCGTTCCATAAGTACTAACAGATGTATCAATAAGATTTTGTATATCTTCTTCTTTAGCTACATTTGCCATTACGGCTATTGCATTACCACCAGTAGACTTAATTTCTTCAACTGTTTGATTAGCCGCGTCTAAATTTATATCAGAAACAACTACCTTTGCTCCTTCTTTTGCATAAAGAACAGCTATTGCTTTTCCCATTCCTGAAGCTGCACCAGTTACTACTGCTACCTTATTTTGAAGTCTCATTTTAACTTCCTCCAAATGTCATTGAATTCGTTTTCATGCTAGTTTTATCAAACAGTTGTTTATTAACTAACAGCTATATAAGGAGAGACATTTAAATCTCCCCTAGTCTTTCTGCTACGTTATATTTTTCTAACATTAATTTCAAACTATTTGCTTTTATAAATTCGGTAACCGAATTATTTATCACTTGCTTAACTTGTTCTTTGTTCTTAGCGTTAGACCAATATTCATTAAATTGGGTTGAACCTTTTATTTCACCATTAATCCCCTTTACTTCTAAGCGTTGTATAAATACAAAATCTCCTGATTTATCACTGTTAAAGTCATCGGCATAGTAACGACCTAGAAATATGAAACGATTATGTTCTTGTTCGGCTCTACTACTAATCACGTCTGCTCTTCCCATAATGTATTCCTCCTTTTTTCATTTTACTTCATCGTAAACTTATGGAAATAGTGTATCTATGTCCCAACGATATGTGGCATCCATTTTCAAGTATATAGAGGCCGTGCACTCGTTGGTAAATTATAAGAATAAGTAAAATCTTTATCAACTTTCTCATCTTTACGGATTAACAGTCGTTCAGCTATATATTTTTAGTAATACCGCTTTTCTCCTCCGTTATTTTACGTATCCTATTATACCAGCAATAAGCTGTGGAAGGTTCATTCATGCTTGGTTATTGGTTACCACTCCCTGCCTGTTAGTGGAACAAGAAAATGGGCTGCCGTAGCAACCCATTGCTTCAATTATTGCTGCCTGTTAGCCATCCATGCAGCGCAAGCATTGCACCACAGATTATGTAAGGCAACTCGTTCTTACATGGGAGTTCAAGAAGCCCTTATTTTGTATTGTTTATATGATTCAAAATCCAGCCCCATACTCTTTGAATTCCAGCTTAAGATGCTTCCCCACTCTGAACATGTCCTTTTAATAAAATTTATTATACGTTATCTTTTAGACTAATTGAAAAAATCATACGACGTACTTGAAGAATCCCTATGAAGATGCGACTTACTATTTCAGTGTCTCAAAAGTTGAATGCCTGCAAAGATAAAACTTTTATCAATTAAAAAGTAGCAGAAATGAAAAAAGATTGTGTCGTTCTCCACCCACCGGTTTATCGTACCCATGATAAAAGAGGTAAGACAGTGCAACAGCAGGTCTTTCAGAACAATACTATATGAACATTACTTTAGACGGGCGTTCAAAAAGATTATATAGTATAATGGGTCTACAGACCTAAAAAATACAACAAGAGGAGAACTAGCATGAGTATCTATGACTTTGATTTTCAAGCATCAGACATAAATGGCAATTTACGTTCATTAGAAGAGTACAAAGGGGAGGTTGTTCTGATCGTAAATACCGCTAGTAAATGTGGATTTACATATCAGTACGAAGATTTACAAAAATTATACGCTCGATATAAGGATAAAGGATTTGTTATATTAGGGTTTCCTTCCAATCATTTCGATGATCAGGAACCTGGAAGTAATGAAGATATTAATCAATTTTGCAAGCTTAATTATGGAGTCGATTTCCCAATGTTCTCTAAAATAAAAGTTAGAGATGAAGGTGCCAATCCTCTATTTAATTACTTAACTGCGGTTAAGCCATTTAAAGGATTTAACCAATTTCATCCAGTATCAAGAATATTAAATTCTATTATTAGCGAAAAAGTTCCGCATTATATGCTTGGTGATTCAATCAAATGGAATTTTACAAAGTTCCTATTAGATCGAAATGGCAATGTCCTTCATCGTTTTGAAGCCACTACCGACATTATTGATATTGAAAAAGATATTGAAGCTTTATTATAAAATAGAAAGAGTCTGAACAGAATCACTGGTTCAGGCTCTTTTGTTTTTTCTATCTAAACTATTCCTTGTTTTACATGGATCATTTTATGTAAAAAAGCGGCTGAGGTGAAAATCAGTATGGTAGTATTTCACACATGAAGAATCCATCCTGCCTCTTTCGCAGGATGGATTCTTCATGAATGCTTCTAGATCATGTACCGCATGTTTGAAAAATCACTTTTAATTTCCCGCTCTTTTGAACTATAGAGAAGGATCATTTCATCGTCAATGATTGGGACAGAAAGTTGTTTAATCCGTTCTTTACCACCATAAAATATCCCAAAATCAAGGACTCCTAATTCCAGCAGCTCCATAATAATGGGTGTAGGATGAGTAATAATCTTATACTTTATTTCTGGCATCTCTTTCAGCTCCTCCAGAATAAATTTGATAAAGCATGGCGCTAACCATGATTCAATTCCAATTTGGAGCTGATCAGGGTTGTTAATTACTTCCTGATACGTTCTCTTTACTTCCTTGCTTAAAATACTTGTTAAAACAGCATTAACATTACTGATATTGTGCAAAGATTCAATAGCATAAGGCAAAAAATACTTTCCTTCCCTGGTTAGTTCTACGCCCTTCCAGCTCCTTTCGATCAGTTTAAAATTTAGATTTTGCTCTAATTTATGAATTCTTGAGCTTAAAGTCGGTTGGCTAACGTGAAGGGACTGTGCGGCTTTCGAAATGCTTTTCTCTCGAACAACCATAATAAAGGACTGCAGGGATTCAATATCCATATAAAGTATCCTTTCTTTCTATTAGTGGCACCACATATAAATATTATGAATATCCCGGCATTAAGCTCATTTCTTTCTATTAGTAAGTGACCTATTAACTAATACACCATTATAGCGCTGCTGCCTTGAAAGTAAGTGTAAGCTTGTTATAAAAATTAACAGGTTTTTTATTAACATGCAGAGTTTATCTCATGGAAAAGAATGCACACGTTTTTTCCAAGTTAATCTTCAGTCAGCAATAAAAATTGAAAAATAGATGATTTGGATAACAATGTAATAAATTCCTCGGCAAAATAGTGCCTCAATGATTAAAATGGTTCCAAAACCAGGCCTTAATTGACATCGGCTTGGAATTTTATCAAACTCATCTATTTTCCGTGTTAGATTATCTACCAATTTCATTTTTAAAAATAGTAAACAAATATAAGATAGAAAAGCGAGAAAAAATTCCAGCTTGAGTGAAGGCTGTGATTTTGTTCTCAAACAATTCATTCAATGGAGAGGGGTAAAGCATTTGAAAAACAGTACCTTACTAAAATCCACTAAAGAAGATTTTCGTTTTGAAGAAGTGACCGTGAATGAACTGTTATTAGGATATCAGGAGGGCGCATTTACGGTACAGGAGGTTGTTGAGTCATTTCTAAATCGAATAGAGCAATTCGGGGATACTTATAATGCTTTTACCTTTATGAATCCTAATGCTTTAGAAGAAGCAAAAGAAATGGATCGTTTGCGTGAAGAAGGGAAAACACTCGGACCGCTGGCAGGAATACCAATTGTCATTAAGGAAGCCGTCGATGTTGCAGGATACCCGTCTACATTTGGCTGGGCTCCTCTTAGCAAAGGCAGCGGAGGAATTGAATTAATGCCTGCAAAGGATGCACTCGTTACAACAAGACTAAAAGAAGCGGGTGCCATCATTCTTGGAAAAACAAATATTCCTGCCTTCAGCTGTGCCTATAATGCAAACAATAGTTGGAATGGTCCCACCTATAATGCGGTAAACCGTGAGCTTTCACCTGGCGGAAGCAGCAGTGGTACTGCTATGTCTGTCTCAGGTAACTTTGCTGTTCTTGGTGTAGCCGAAGAAACGGCGGGTTCGATCCAGGTTCCTGCTGCAGCTCAATCATTGGTTGGAATTAAGCCATCATTTGGATTAATTCCATCAACTGGAGTGACACCCCTTGCAGGCAGTACCAGAGATGTTTTAGGACCTCACGCTCGTACCGTTCAAGATGCTGCCATTATGCTCAATGTAATGGCTGGATATTCTGAAGAGGACGTTAAAACAGAAGCTGCTAAAGGGAATATTCCTGAAGCTGGATACCCAGCTTTCCTTGATGCGACATCGCTTAAGGGAAAACGAGTCGGATTGTATGGACCCGGTTGGCGTACAGAAGAACTTTCAAAAGAAACACAAGAACTGTATGCTCTTGCCATTGAGGAATTAGAAAAACAAGGTGCAGAAGTGATAACCGATCCTTTTGCCGGGACAGGTTTTGCTGAATACATGGAGTCAAAGAATGGATTTATCGGAATGGAAACCTTCTTTCATGACCTTGAAAAATACTTTAAAAATTTAAATCCAGAACTTTCTATTAAAAGCGTATTTGAAAAAGCAGGCGAAGTTCCTTGGGCAGAAGGAGGTCCATTACGTTTAGTTTCTGATATCATCAATGCTGAAACAGCATCGGCTGATCCAAATGTTTTGCCAGATTTGAAGGAATTTGATAAAGTGAAAGCGGAGTTGCTGCACATCATTAATACGGTGATGGAACAACATGAGTTAGACGGATTCGTTTTTCCTCAGATGCCTGAAGCGATTCCGTCGCTTCAAGTTGAAATTGTAAAATCAACAACTATCTCTGAAATCAATATCAGCGGGTTGCCACTGATCACAGTTCCGGCCGGCTATTACGAAAATGGCTCCCCATTTGCTCTGGCCTTCTTTGGTAAAATGTGGAGTGAACCTAGTCTTATAGGTATGGCTTATGCATATGAACAAGCAACTAAACATAGAGTTGCACCAATTCTAATTAAATAACTATAACCAGTGAATACTCCCCATCCGAAAGGTGGGGAGTATTCATATTTATTAAAGTATGCTTGTATTCAGAATTTCTAAAAAAGATTCGTGTAAAGTTATCACCTAAATGAATATGCGACATTCCTTTTTGAAAGACGGGTGCAGACGCAATCAAATCTTTCAATGTCATTGCTTGAATTGGGAATGGAAGCCCCTATTGGAAGATCAAGGCGGCTTAAGAAGATTTCTTTGGTCAAAGAAAAACCACCAGGATGGGTCCCGCCTATACCAGACTCTGCTGAAAAATCGAGATAGCTTTTCTTCAACCTTTCTGCTCCCTTATTTTATATTCATCATTTTATGTAAAAAAGCGGGAGAGATGATATTCTGGTGTCAGTCCCCCGCTCCGTTAAATCAATAAAGCACAGAAGGAAGCAAGGCAGGAAAATACCCCATTTTTCAGGGAAAATCATTTCAGCCACAAAAAATCCACCTTGCTATTTTCGCAAGATGGATTTATATCATTTTTTATGATTCCGACTGGGGGCAGAAAGAGCCGTCCCTCATGCTCCTTATATTAGGTTCCGCAAAAGGTTCGGTAAGGACGAAGTGATTGCGGAGGCAGTTTGGCGTAATCATCCTGTTCGTGCGAATACGCATAGGGGCTTGAAAGAACATCAAGCAGCCGCTCCATCACACTGTAGTCTCCTTTTTCCACTGCAGCTTCCAATGCTTCTTCTACCCGGTGGTTCCGGGGAATGACCGCAGGATTGCTGTTTTGCATCAACTGAGCTGAGGAGACTTTCGATTCCTCCTGCCGACCTAGTCTCGCCTGCCACCGCTCATTCCACTGAGTAAATTCTTCGGTTCCAGACAGAACCGTATCTTCATGTTTATTAAACGTTAAAGCGCGGAAGGTATTCGTATAGTCCGCACGATTCTTCTGCATCATACCAAGAAGGTCTTCAACAAGGGATTTATCCTCCGGCTCTTCATTAAATAGTCCAAGTTTCGCTCTCATTCCGGCGAGCCAATGAGTGTCGTACAACGCAGAAAAATCTGAAATCGCACCCTCGGCCAGGTCGATAGCTTTTTCCTGATTTTCATCGAGAAGAGGCAATAAGGTTTCCGCAAATCGCGCGAGGTTCCACCCGGCAATCATCGGCTGATTGCCATACGCATAGCGGCCTTGAACGTCAATGGAACTGAATACCGTTTCCGGATCATACGTATCCATAAAGGCGCACGGGCCATAATCGATCGTTTCTCCGCTAATGGTCATGTTGTCGGTGTTCATCACTCCATGGATAAAGCCAACGAGCTGCCATTTGGCAATGAGTGCGGCTTGGCGCTTGATCACTTCCTGAAGGAGCGAAAGATAGCGGTTTTCATCCGCTTCAATGTCTGGATAATGACGCTCTAGTGCGTAGTCAGCCAATGCCTGGAGCCCCTTCCCGCCTTCCCAATTTGCCGCAAATTGAAACGTGCCAACACGCAAATGACTGGCCGCCACACGGGTTAAAACCGCACCTGGCAGTCCCGTTTCGCGGCTGACCGTCTCACCGGTTGTTACAACGGCCAGACTGCGGGTGGTAGGAATACCGAGCGCATGCATCGCTTCGCTGATGATATATTCACGCAGCATCGGCCCAAGTGCGGCCCTTCCGTCTCCTCCGCGGGAGAAAGGCGTCCGGCCTGAACCCTTGAGCTGAATATCAACCCGTTCACCATCGGGCGTGATCTGCTCGCCAAGCAGCAAAGCCCGGCCGTCCCCCAGCATCGTAAAATGCCCAAACTGATGACCTGCATACGCCTGGGCAAGCGGCGAAGCACCTTTCGGAACCCGGTTACCCGCAAATACTGCTGTGCCCTCCCCGCTTTGCAGCGCTTCGGCGTTTAATCCTAATGATGCCGCCAGCGAATCATTGAGCATGACCAGCTTCGGTGAGCGTACAGGATTCAGGTCTTGACGCGCAAAAAAGGATTCCGGCAGACGGGCATAACGATTATCGAAGTTCCATCCTGTTTTGATCGTTTCTTTTTTCTGTGTCATCATATCCCCCTTCTTCTGCTTTTGTCTTTTTGTTTCCGAATATTTTTTTACATACACATAAATCACGGCATTTCATTCTAACGCAAGGCAGCCCCGATTAGTGTCTGCTTCTTCTAAGTCATTATACCCTTTCCAACTATGGATGACGCCCTTTAAATGAACTGAAATAAAAAGCAAAAAAGATCGCCTCTAATAAAGTAATCTTTTACAGCAAATCCTTGCCGGTAAGGATTTGCAAGGGTTTTTGTTGTATCATTCCTGCTGCGTCCAAACCAGCGATCTCTTGGTCATCAAAACGGGTTCCTTTATTTAGTACGTATCGATGACGTTTCATCAAATTGTTAGTGCGAACCAAGCAGCAGCACATAATCCTTTTACAGCTTATTCAGCCGGTCTTGGACCTGGATCCATGCCGCTGTTTTGCACTGTCATAATGGGGCGGACAGTCATCTCACCATTTACCCGAACTTGACAAGATAAACGTATATGATCATCAACCAATCCCTTTTCATCAAATGCTTTTTTTTCGATATTGGTTAAATCATCAAAGTTGCCTTCCAATATTTCTACTCGGCACGTTGTACATCTGGCTTTGCCGCCGCATCGATGCAGGATATCTACACCATTATCTTCTAACGCCAGCACCAGCTTCTTTCCTGTTTCAACTTCAAACGTGTCCAGCCCTGAAACCGTTAATTTGGGCATACTATCATCTCCTGTTAGAAAAAAATTTTAATTGTTACTAATAAAATCAACTTAATTAAAGAATTTATGCAAAGCTGTTCCAATCCTTACTAATTCCATCTTTCATTATCTTCGCCAATTGTACCGGGTACCTGGGTTTTTTTCACCTTCCAGTGATTTTCCCGTTAACACAAGCGGAATTGCTCCAGGCAGGGACAAAGCAGCAGGAGCACCGTCTGATATTTTTAAAAGTGTTCCTTTTGGGACAAATGGATACAACTCTTCAATATGGTCATTCAACAAGCGAAAGCAGCCCCCTGACACACTTCTCCCGACCGAAGAAGGCTTGTTTGTTCCATGTATGGCTACTTGTTGTTCCAGTACAAGCCCTCTAGTGCCAAACGGGGAGCCTGGACCGTTCGGTTCCACTACTCTTTCTGTTACATATGAAGAGGAAAACGGCATTCCGTTTTTTCCTGTAGCTGCCGAATAAACAGCAATCGGCCTGCCATGAAAGGAAAGCGCCAATTTGTGCACACTTGGATAAACGAGAATTTCCACCAGTCCTTTTCGAGCATCAAGAGAATTACCTGCTAAAAAAAGAGTATAGCTTCGGCTCGTTCGTTTGTATGTCATTCCTTTAGGAACATACGAAATCCAGTTATTAGGATACGACCTCGCTAACTCCTCAAGCGAAACAGGATAGCGTTTTTTTTCTCCATAAAAATGCACAATCGCGCTGTTTACAACGAGCCACTCCACATGCTTTCGATTCGTTACATCAACCGGCAGCAATGCGCCGCCTTTTTGAGCAATGTTCGTTCCCTGCTGTGAAACTGCTTTTCCCTCATACACAGGTCCAGAATCATGTATTGCTTTAGAGGCATCGGCAGCGTTTTCTTCCGTGAACGTGTCTGTAAAGTGAAAAAAATAATGATCTAAAACAAATGCGGTATACAAAAGAAATAAACAAGAGAAAAAGATCAGTAAAGCCAGCAACCTTTTACTCGATTGCCCCTGTTTTGCTTTTGATTCTGCATTTCTTACACGTATATGGAGATTTTGAGGTTTCTTCACCTTTCTCGCCTCCTGCTTCTTTTAATGCCGGTGCATGAAGAGCCTGCCGGCGATAAAATGAAGCCCGGCTATGTTCTTTACACACTCAAACTTGTTTTAAAGCAGATCGATGACTCACAAACCGCTCCGAAGTAAATGAAGATTTTTTCTTCCTTATCTTGTTTACTTCGCTTATTTTTTCTTCGTTTTTTCGTGAATGATCACTTCTTTTATATAAAATGCCCTGGCCCTTAAGTTGATTTTCGCTGCTATGCATGTTCCGAGTTTTCATTCTTTATAATGAACAAAATTATATCATTAGTTCTTAATAAAGAACAATAAAATATCATTTCCCCCTGCGTTTTAAATAAAAAGTCAGTATCGTTAAACACAAAAAAACCCCCTCAAAAAGAGACGATTTTGAAAAGTTCATTTGATCATGAGAGCTTTTTTCTGTCCTATTAAGTTTTGTTGTCTCCTTTTCTAAGATGAAGTGGAATCGCCCTATTTTTCATCAATTTTTTTCAAAAACAGATTCTTTTATTTATTGATAAATCAACGTTTTCATCCGTACTTTGATCGAATTTTATGTTAAACCAACACTTTTGGGCTGGCGATTATAAATAGAACACATATCGATCAAATGGAATTGAACTTTCGTGGTGCTGGGCGACCATATGTTGAGGTTTATGAATCGAATAACCTGGCTGCGCCATCGAAAGTTTCGCCAACTTTTTAAAAGATGGTCTTGTAACTATATTTGTCCGGTAGGCTGATTGATTTGTCCCCGGGATTCTCATTTGATTCAGAGCATGAATCATTTGGTCAGCTGTCTTTATTCCTAATCCATGTCCGAAATACGTACCATCTCCTAGAACAACGGCATTTTCTCCTCTCAACTGAGGGGTTGGCGGATCGAAGTCCGGATTTTCAAAATAGACGACATCTCCAGGCAAAAAATGGCCTGTATACGCTGCTTTTATCCCGAGGTCAGGATCCGTATGCCAGCTGTATAAATAGATGTTTTGAAATAGGTGGTTAAATAAGGATTCACCTATAACGTTTAGAACCGCATAATAATAGATAATGACCTTTGCCGTTGCACATTCAAACGCATATTGTGAGCTGTTCATGTAGATATCTTGAATCGCTTCTGATGGTTTTACACCAAGACGCAGCAGGAATCCGCCGGTACGCGTCAAATCCCAGTATTGAGGATTACAACGGGAGTTTGCAAATACTTCAAACTCCATCATGCTTTGATTCATGGCTCTTGCACTTACTATGATATTTTTTCGTAACTCAAGCTCAAATGATAATTCGTCTATAGATCGATACGAGTAAACGACTGTATCTTCATTCATCCGTTGAATGATCATACTTTCAATGCTGCCAGACGGCCACCTGTCACTTTGTTGAAAGGGCATCCCTGATAGTTGAATCATACTATACCTCTTTCCAAGTTCGAGTATTAATTCTATTACCTAGAATATTCAAGCATCGTTTTAATGTGCAGCTTTCACAAATAAAAAAATCCGTCCTTTTTCAAGTTGAACCCTGTCGTTCGGTTACTCCAAGAACTTGGATTGTTAATCCTTATACCATCATTTGCGATCCTAGGACTAAGAGCATTGACCATAGATTCATCCTATAACCAAGCTGCTAATGATCTGCACCGCTTCCTGCTTCAGTATTCATACTGGTCCATTATCAAAAAAGACAAGGTACTGGTGACTAAACTTCGTGAAGCGGCTAATGAACCGCTCTCCAGCTACTTCAAACAAGCCTGCAGTCTTTCCGTTTATTCTCGGCATTTAATCATTAATGAAGTAATAGATTCGCAATGAGTTGCTCACCCTTGCCACTCTCACTACGTTCGATTGGCGCATCTTTTTCCCTTTTGAGGTTTTTGCCCAATTATATATATCTTTATAACGATGACCTCGAACTAAACGCACCACTAAAACATTCTTCTACTACATTTAGGACGATTTTAGGCTATTTAATAAAAAGGTTGAGAGCTACATGGTGATGTATTATGCTTCTAAAGTGATATATTACTAATATGTGGGAGTGAATATATTGAAGGATTATTTTGTTCCAAATGCTATTATTGCTTGCATAGATTATTTTTCATTCGGACTACTAAAAATGAGTGGCTAGCTTTGAAGACATTAGATTTTTATATTTAGGATTTGAACCTATTGGAAGATGTAGGTACTGTAGCTTTAGCGATAGAACAGCAGAAATGTTTCGGATTAGTCCCTAAAATCGGGTTATTTAATAATACGGCTGCTGATTTAATTGAGCGGAGATTGATGGGAGTTTAAAATCACCGGAGCTGATTAAAGATTGGCTAAAAACCACTATAAAAGGAATCCGATAACTATGAAAAAACAAACGGTTAAAGTCATTGTTTTAGGAAGCTTAATTGCCGCATTAATTGCGGCTGCATCCCTTTATTATTTCAGTGCTGCTTTTCCATCGACACCGGAGCAAGATGAAATTGCCGATGAAAACAATGAAGCTGCTGAAAAAAGAGCTGATTTTTTTAATACTGCAAAAAGCATTGAAGAAGAATTCCCTTCGAATATGGACGAATATTCAGTAAGAGAGGCCATTCATTTTATGTCCCATCAGAAAGTAAAAGCGGATGAAAAACGTGGCGCTTTGCAAATAACACCTGAAAGAATTGACCGTTTAATGGAGGTGGTATTCGCCAACCAAGATACATATAGAAATGCAGACGTATATTTGAGCATTTTGAACCGATGGAAAGCCGGAGATTTCAGAAACGCTGACCAAGACCATAACACCGTATGGCAACTTTTAGACGGCGAGGTAGGTAAAGCTACGGGAGTATTGGCGCCATATGAAGAAGAAAAATATATTGAAAGAAACTTTGAATGAATTATTGTAGGTACCCCTTAAAACAAGGACCGCCTAGGACTCGGTTTTTCACCGAGTACCTAGCTTTTTATCCTCTGCTACATTGCTCACATTGTCATTAAGAATGCAAAAGTCGTTGCTTTTTATATACGTTTCTGGCCGCCGGTTTTGCCGGCAATCAATTATTTTCCCATAAAAACGGCCCCTCCAATTGTTAAACTAACAGTTGGAGGGACCGTTCAATCGCAGATAAAAGGATTTCTCTTTATCCTGCTTTATGGATGTCTATTTTTTTCCCTTCTTTACGCCACTCTTTAAATTCAGCTGCTGCGGTGAAAAGAACATCTGTGGACGAGTTAAGGGACGTTTCAAACGAGTCCTGCAACACACCGATGATAAAACCTACGCCAACGACCTGCATGGCAATATCACCCGGGATTCCAAATAAGCTGCATGCTAGAGGAATCAGTAATAAAGATCCTCCAGCAACCCCTGAAGCACCGCAGGCACATATAGCTGAAACGACGCTAAGGAGGATTGCTGTAGGAAGATCCACTTGGATCCCTAGCGTATGAACCGCTGCAAGTGTCAATACAGAAATCGTAACAGCGGCACCGGCCATATTGATCGTTGCACCTAATGGAATAGAGACTGAATAACTATCCTTATCCAAACCTAAATCTTCACATAATCTCATATTAACCGGAATATTTGAAGCCGAGCTGCGTGTAAAGAACGCTGTAATTCCGCTTTCCTTTAAGCACTTAAACACAAGCGGATAAGGGTTTTGGCGGATCACTGCGAACACAATGATTGGATTAACAACCAGCGCCACAAAAACCATACAGCCAATCAACACGGCAAGCAGCTTCCCATAGCTGAGCAGCGACTCAAGTCCATTTGTTGTAATCGATTCAATGACTAGACCCATGATTCCCAGTGGCGCAAACTTAATCACCCATGCAACCATTTTCGATACCGCATCCGAAAAATTCGAAATGAGCGTTTTTGTTGTGTCAGCGGCATTTCTTAGCGCCAAACCAAGAACAATCGCCCAGGCTAAAATCCCGATATAGTTCGCATTCACAAGCGCATTTACCGGATTATCAACCACGTTCAGCAGTAATGTCTTCAAGACTTCTGTCACACCGCTAGGAGGCGCAACACCTTCAGCGCCCTCTGCAAGCGATAAGCTGACAGGAAAAATAAAACTGACAATAACGGCGATTAAGCCTGCCAAAAACGTTCCTAAAAGATATAAGCCAATAATCGATTTCATATTTGTCTGGTGGCCGCTTTTGTGCTGAGCAATGGCCGACATAACCAGGACGAGTACCAAAACAGGCGCAACGGCTTTTAAAGCACCCACAAATAAAGAGCCTAAAATGGCAACTGGTTTTGCTGCTTCCGGAATCGTGACAGCCAGGATAATACCAATAATCAAACCTATAATGATTTGTTTGACCAGGCTTACCTGATTCCACTTCTGCAGTATACTTTTCATACATGTTCCCCCATTAGTTTAAGATAAAATTGTAACATTGCTCCTGTTGAGCTATTCCTTTCCTATACCCTGATGATAGAAAGAAATCTATTACAAATAGATACGATTGAATCATAGCCGACTTTTATTAAATATGTACCAACCTCAACCTCTCCCCAACTTATTCCACCTGAAAAAGACAACTGTCTTTCTAATAAATAGTATTATAATATTTTTTCTGTATATTACAATACTATTTATATTATTAAAAAATGTTGTAATAATTAGAACATTCTTATAAAAACAATATATGTATCGAAAATTCCTTCCGGGTCGGTTACTTTTTTAAAAGAATGTATAACTCCCTGGAATATAAAGGCTTTATGAATAGATGTCCACCTCGGTGACACATGCTTTCATCACTATAAGAAAAAGCCTCCATCTCATTGTTCAAAAAAACTGCCCATTTTCTCAATAAACTCTTTTACATCGCTTTTATTACACCTTTTATGATTTCTTCTTTCTGCTTTTTATACTCTTCCTTTTCTGTATTTACATCTTCTAGTCCGCTCATCTTTAAAATATGTTCTACGTCTTTGTAGTCTAATTTTGGCGTTTCTTCATCTTCAATTTCTTCGATCACACGGTTAATTTCTTCATATACATTGGAGAGTGTTGACGTGTTTAGTTGATCACCTATTACGTCTTTTACAATTTCCTCAAAAGCGGTTTTATCCCCTTTTGCAGTCATCTTCTCTTCACCATTTAATACTTCCTCTACGAACTGATGATCAGGCTCGTGTGCTTTGCCTGCTGAATATAGAATGTGGCTGACATCCGCAGCGTTATCGGTGAAGCAGGGAAAAAGAAACCCTGCTACTGGAGCATCGAGATTGATGACAGGATCTATCACAACATTGTACCTGAATTCCTTCCCGATATAGTCAAAAAGCAATTCTTTTTTTGATTCTTGCGTTTTATTTATACTGCATAAAATAAACAAATGGGAGTAAACGGCATCTCGTTCACTCTCCTCAGCCTCTTCGCTTGGGCGTTTCATTGGCTTCACATATTCTCCTCGAATGAATGTCACGACAATATCCATTTCATATTGCCGGTCTTTAAGTACTTTTTCAACAATTAACCCATGGTTTATATGCTATGATTGAATGAAACAGGTATGAAAAGATACTAGGAGGACACTCACCATGTTAAAAAAACAAATGGAACTATACATATCAAAAGCTTTAAGTGGGAATAAGGTTGAATTGTTTAAAGAGGAAAAGGAATATGCAGAAAGGCATCACTTGACAAATGATTTTACTATAGTAGAAAAAGAAAATAGTACCCGTTTTACTGATGCTTATATCGAGCGCAGTAATAAAGAAAACGAAGAGTTGATTTCGGAAGAATCCGCTGCATTTTTATCACAACCCCTTGAATACCTAAAAATCAATAAAAGCGAATTCCTTTACTTCGAATCTTCATGGTTTGAATTAATCGGAGTTGAGACACTTTCATTGGAAGTAGATGATGTGTTCGGAACATACAATGCCTTGCTTGGCTTGAAATTTCAGAAGAAAATGGGGAATGTGTTAAAGGCTTACTTAAATAATGAACTCCAAGGAGAGATTGGAACATACAGTTTAATGTTCAACCAAGATGATGGACTATGGGATGTCAATTTTTCCTTGAATAGTGTAGAAGGATTTAAGGAAGAGATGTCTTTAGGCGATGCTTTAAGCCTCATCTATCATTTTCTGTTTATTCTTGTTGAAACAATCGAAGAAGATAATTAAGTAATTATAAACAGCCCCCACCAACTAAAGATGGGGGCTGTTTTGTGTTCCTTATTCAACAAAAGCCACCCGTTTATTGAATAAGAACATCAAAAATGAAATATTATTTGCTGTCTTTTTTATGAAGGTGCGCAGCGCAAAGGAAGTATTTCGCGTACTTGAACTCCCCTCCGCTGTTAAATTAAGCTTATACAGGGTGATTCTTCCTGATCTGTTTCTGCCGCATTTATAATTCCGCCGTCAAAGATACCAGTTAATTCTTGATCAATCATATAATTCTTAAAAGTAAACAACACACAACGGTTGTGTTTCATTTGCCATTTGTTTGTTCTACATCTTGAGGATAACTTTATTCCATTAGTTCGCTTTCGTAAGCTTCTTTAGGTAACACGAATTGTGCAGACTCGATTTCAGTAAAATCTATTTTATAACTCATCTGTTCTGGATAACGATCTAATATACTGATAGAATCCGGCCTAATTGGCCGAGCCTCAAACGTCACTGATTGAATAACTCCATTTTTTTCTATAACTATTAATGTTGTTTTATGTTGCTTGCTAAGAAGCGTTCCACGAAAATCAAACTCTTCAAAAGAGTCAAAGATTGCCCGAAAAGTTGTTTTATCGCCATCCTTGATTCGCTCTACTTTATCAGCCTCATTCAAAATTTCTCGAATCCATTCAAATGGGTGATACAGAGGGGTGAGCTCTTCGACAAAACGAGAGTTGATATCATTTTGTAACCATTTACCACCGGAATCAATAAAAATTTTCTCATCCTCAAAAAAAACTTGAAATTGAAACGTTGAATCGTCCGAAACAACAGACGTGAGGTTAAATTGACTGTTTCCTTCAGACCAATCTCCAACCTCTGTTGTTGCTTTCACGCCATCGAATGTATATATACCATTGATTTCATAATCTTTTGTTTCCCACTCTAATGTTCGATCGCGCCAAACATTCCATTCATAATCCATTTTTGAAGGTATTAGCCAAAAAGAAAGGGACATGCCCATAATCAAAGCTAGTATCAGAATAAAAATTTGTTTTACTGGTCTATAAGTAACCATTTAAATCGTACCCTCCACTTTGTTGCCAGTAGCCCTTTTTTCGTTCTCCACTAAATTCAAGGCGATCAACCCATTTAACTGATTTATACCCATACATATCTGGATGATAGAGACGACATGGATAGCCTTGGGCTGGTTTCAGAAACTCACCATCCATTTCGTACACAAGCAGAGCCTCTTCATCTATTAACTGGGTAGTTAAAAATGAATCAAAATATACCTCATCGCCTGAGTAAGCGGTTACAAATTTACCTTTAGCTTCGAGACCATAGGCATCAAATAAATCTTTTAGGAGAACACCTTTCATTTCGACGTTCCTCACACTCCAACCCGTAACACAATGAAAGTTATCAATTATAGTAGTGGATGGAAGATGCAATAAATCAGTGTAACCAATACTCTCCTTTTTATTAATCAAACCATCGATCGTTAAGGACCATTCGCGATCTTCATAACGAGGAAAATCGTTTGTCACATTATAAATTCGAAAGTATCCTCTTCGTTTATTTTCTGCTTCAGTAACATTTAAAATTGGTGTCAGCCACTTGAACCAGCTCCCAATGAGAAGGAACAGAAATGCTAAACTAAAAAGCTTTAAAAAATCACGACGTTCGAGCATATTTTCTTCAATGATTGGCGGCAATGCAGCTCGTCTTTTCCACCATGCCGGCCAGGGAAGGGATACGTTAAAAAGGTGGCCAATTGTATGTGTTAAAACCCAAGGCAAAAATAAAAATGTTGTCCAATCGTGAATGACGACTGCGACATTTCGAACCTCTGCCAGCAAATAAGCTTGAAAATACATAAGTAATCCCGAGGCCATCCACATCAAAAAGAACAGAAGATTAAGAATGAAATTGAATTTTTTAACTGGAGGCTTTTTTAGTAAATACCGACCTATCCTATATAGACTGTAAAGGACCAGTCCGCAATAAAAACAAGCGGTGAGCAAATGAAATTGAACAAGTGGAAAACCAATTTGATTAAACCAAGTCCTCGTTGCAACAATATAAAGACAAAGTCCTGACAAGAGCATGAAAATAAAAAAAACGCCATGAATCAAATGGATTATCCGTAGCCACTGCATGACTTAAGCCACCTTCCCTTAGCATTTATAATGAACATCTTCAGCCAAAAAAGCAGCTGCTTGTGTAAGTACTTTCTCTAAAACGTTTCAAACATTGTACTATTTATCTCTTTCTGCGTCCATTTCGTATCAGCTTAAAGCTACAAAACGAACCTTCCCTTAATGAAGGAGAAGGCTTGTTTTTTATTTGATCATGATTCACCTTCTTCACTTCAACAGATTCGGCTAGTAAGCGCTTCAAACACCACTACATATAAACAGGAATATGCAGGTGCGCGAAGATATATCGATTAAATTAAACAACCACTCAATTTTTTGAGTGGCTTTTCATTAACATTGTTTTTATTCCTTATTATCAATTATCCTCACAAAAGTCTTCTATAGATAAACCTATTAATCCAAGAAACCTGTTACGAGCTTTTAGAAAGTTGACTGAAGAAGCAAACTTACCTCGTATTCATTTTCATGATCTAAGACATACACATGCTGCCTTAATGATCTTTCAAAATGAACCAATGAAAGTTACTCGCTGACAGACTTGGACACAGCAAAATCACGACTACAATGGATACGTATGGCCATTTATTGCCCAACATGCAACAGGATGCATCTGACCGATTGGATCAAACAATTTTTGTTTCTCCACCATCATATTAATTGTTGCCAAACGGATGCCACGGTTAAAAAACTACAAAAAAAGACCACCTCCGAAGAAGTGGCCTTTTGTAGAGAAACCGTGTTCCTGACGCTCTCTCAGGGGTTTTAACACCCAATGATTCCTACTGGGTTCGAACCAGCGACCTCTACCCTGTCAAAGCGAAAGACGCGGTTTTCTTAATTTTAAATGTGATAGGTAAGACCTAACTTATCTGAAAAACATTGATACAGCAGGGTTTACTGAAATATCAAATAATGCAGGTTTTACCTGATAAATCGACTGGCACCATTTCGGCACCAAAAATAGAACTATAATAAACCCCTCTACACATTGGTATGACAAGCTTCTTCTATAATTTAATTATCAATGAGAGGAAGATTCAAATGGCTCTTTATACAAAAAACCAATTATTTAATTTCTTCTACCGTCTTATTCAAGAAGAGAAATTTCATATCCAGTCCAGGGCTGATAATGCTTGTGATGCAATAGACCATGTTATCCAGGAATTAGAGACAATGAAAGTAGATCTGCAAAAAACACACAGCAGCCACATTATCTCCCCCAACCTTGGAAAAGTTTATAATAAGCTACGGCTGGTTGATCACTTTTCACATGACATTAATAATATGAAAGGTAACGTCCGCCAGTATAAAGATGAAATAACGCGCTTTAGCGGTAAATGGATTGACGAATAAAATCAAACGATAATAAAAAACAATGCTAACCCGAAGACTATACAATAGGGAAAGCATTGTTTTTTATTATAAGATTATCTATTATACTTTATCAACTTGTTTTCATTTATGGTTTAACGCTAGAAGCAATGAACTTCTGCTTTTTATTATCCCAGCTATAGACAGCAATCACTTTATCCCATCCGCCTTCATTTCGATACTTTTTCCAATCTTGATAGATTACTGATTTTGAAATTCTGACTCCCTGGTCTCCCATTACGCCAAAAATCTTTACCAGCTTTCCTTTTTGCATTCTATATACATCAGCCTTTGTATTAGACGGTCCATATTCATATGTTGTTATGATTTGATACTCATTTTTCGCTGGATTAAAAACCATCAGCTTTGGAATCGGAAAAGACTCTTCACTTATAATTCTCTCCGCCACTTTTGTTACTTCATTATTTTTTATTAGAAACAAATTCCCTTGCTGTGACAATATAACTTTTTCAGTTTACTGCCACTTTAGTTGGGGTAGAAAAAAGACCGACTGGAACAGCAGCCGGTTCTTAAACTCTTGCCCCCGTTAGCCAGCCATGCAATGCAAGCGCTGCACCACAGATTATGTAAGGGAACTCGTCCTTTCATAGGAGTTGAATAAGAAAAATCAGATTACCACTGATTTCTTGTCTATTTTTAATTGACTAACTGCGGAAGAAATTAATGTATCCAATGGATTAATTATAGGCTTTGATGTCTTATACTCAACTTCCTTAGATGCATCGACCATAGATAATTGAGCAACGGAGATAATTTTATCTCCTTTAATAATTTTATTTAGGAACTTAGAAATTTCTTGGTTATATTCTTGTTTTAAACCTTGCATTATTAATTCAAAAGTATTGTTAATGACAATTACCTCTATATCCAAAGATTTTTGATGATTATAAGCATATTGATTGAGACGCTCCATTGTCCCTTTAACAGTTGCGGGATTTGTAAATAAGATTGTCAAGGGTTGCTGTATTTTACAGATATATTCAAAGTAGGGTTCATCAATTTTAATAATTGGCACTGATATTGAAAGTTGTTCTTCCTGTAAAATTGCAATATAGTTTGTGCAAGTAATTAGAATAGCATCAACATTACATTGGGCAATACACTCTATTTGCTCCTTAACTTTATTTTGAGCATCTGCTTCTTTGAAGTTCTCATCTACTGTAACTCGATACATTAATGCGGGGTCAACAAAATGTATTAATTCAATATCATATGAGGAAAGTGCGTTTTCAATATATTCAATATTTGAATAATGAGCGTGTAGGCATCCTAATCTTTTTTTCAATTCTGTCCCACCTTTAAAATATTTCTGATTATTCTATCAGTATATATGAAGATATCTATGAAAATGACGAAAAACACCTACTGCTTCTTTCACTAACCTGCTCCTTTAGTTGAGGAAAAAAAACGCTGGAACAGCAGCCGGTTTTTAAACTCTTGCGACCGATAGTTGAACAAGGGAGTCATTTTAAAAGAATTCTTCTAATAAATGTTCCTCAATTAAATCTATTCTCGTACCGCCAATTAATCTCTATTGTTTATTCCTTATTTCTTTGCTGTAGTAAAAATAATGCTAGACCGATTAAAATGAGTGCGATACCCATACCTTGTTGTAATGAAATGACCTCATCCAAAATGAAATAAGCGAGGATACAAGTTCCAATTGTTTCTCCTAATATACTCATTGAAATAATTGAAGTACTTAGCCATTTCAACAACCAATTGAAAATTGTTTGCCCTAAAATTGTTGCAATAAACGCTAATCCAATAAAGGACCACCATGTTGGTACAGAATAATTGAAGAAGGGCGTTTGCTGACTAACGGCAAAAACACCTAAAAGTAATGTACTGCTCCCATAACCAATAACTGAATATGGGATAAGAGATAGCCTTTTACGAACATGCTGGCCAATGAAGAAGTAGGCTGTTATGATGCCTGCCGCAATAAAAGCAAGTATATCGCCAAATAATGCCTGTCCACTAATTTGAAAATCTTGCCATCCAATGACAATGCTTCCGGCAATCGCGATGAGACAGCCTGTTATAGCCCCTTTGCTGAAGCGCTCTTTGAATAGAAAATAGCCGCCAACCAACGAAAAGAGTGGCTGTAAGGTGACAATAACCGTCGAGCTTGCTACAGATGTGTAATTTAATGATTCAAACCACAATACATAATGGGCTGCTAGAAATACGCCTGATAATAATCCAAGTCCCCATTGTTTTTTTGACAACAAACGTAATGCTTGTCGGTTCTTTTTATTAACTAATAAAAATGGCAAAAGCATTACTGCTGCAAAAAGCATCCGATAAAATGCTGTAATTGTCGCAGGTGCATCTGCTAATTTCACAAAGATCGCTGAAGTCGATAATGCAAATACGCCCAAAAATAAAGCCATGTAAGAAATAAGTAGTGATTTCAATTCTGTTTCCCCCTAGATGTCTGTTTACAATAATAAAATCAATACATTATAATGCACAAACATAAGTGTAAAATATTTATGTAATCGATAAAAGTACTAATTCTCCATGTTTAGTATGTCAGCACAAAATGAATGAAACATACATTATTTTAGAAAGGATCTTTACTATGAACAATCATCGCATCGGGCAAACGGTATTAAATTATCGTAAAAAGAATGGTATGACAATTCGTGAGTTCGCCGAATATGCAGGAATTAGCACTTCACTTATTAGCCAAATAGAAAAATGTTAAACACCGATTTTTGAACAAGAGTGATGAACCGAATCATATTTTATTCGTACTAACTCCATCATTAGTTTAAATAGCCCCTCCCCATGTAAGTATTAAAAGAAAGAGTGACTTCAACCACTAAAAAGGGGGCTATTCCAAAAATCGATCAAATATCGACTTTTGGAACAGCCCCGTAAAACGATTCGACTTTATTTCAAACCTATGTTCACAATCTATTCTAAACTTTAACATAGACATCCAATTTTCTTTAAAGGTGTTATTCAACAATCTGGTCCAATTGTTGAATAAAGGTCAAAGAGCACTATTCAACTAACCTGCTGCTTTAGTTGAGGAAGAAAAAAGACCGGCTAGAACAGCAGCCAGCTCTTAAACTCTTGCACCCATTAATTGAAGAATATTTATGCCTCTCAGATAATTGTGTGCTTGAAATTTGGTCCTTCTTCTCTTTTTTTGATTATTAAATTCTCATCGAATCCATTACATATGGCGAAATATCCATCATTCAAGTGAAGCCCTATACCAGCTAAATAATAATCCGATGCGTTTGTTTCACGTCTTTCAATAATTTCAATCCCAATCACTCTTTTACCAATAGCAAAATTGAGTTCTTCTAACTTGTTCTTTTCCCAATTAAGTTTTAAATCTGACCCATACCAAGAAAGATCTTGAGAAACAAGGATTTTATCAAACGTAATAGCGTATTCGTTCGTTTTATATACACATAATTCTAATTGGCCATCTTCAAAACAGATAATAACAGGACAATCGTTAAACCATTCATCTTCATCTTGCGCCCAAACAATCCATATTTCTTTTACATTTTTACCAATCAGAGCTTCAAGTTTAGTTCTGTGGTCTTCTATGATATTAGATGGGTTAGTATACATTTTAGGATTGTAATTTTTAATTCCGAGCATAAACAAATTCACCTTTTCATAATGGAGTAATAATTTTAGACCATTTTATCATCTCTTGTTCAACTAACCTGCACGTTAACTGAATAAGAAAAGGCTGCCGAAATGACAGCCGAGATATTAAATAAAAGCCCCCGATAGTTGAAGAATGAAATTAAAGCCTTTCCCTAGTTGATCTTTTTTCAAATTCAAATTTAGCTCTCTGTGCAACATTTAGACCCTTAGTAAGCCACGGAAACCCCTTGCAGCATAGTAAGATTCTGCTCCATTGTGGTACATAAAGACAGTGTCGTAGCGGCGATCACAAAAGAGGGCCCCGCCGAGTTTTCTAATATTAGCAGGTGTTTGCACCCAGCTCGACGTTTTCATATCAAAGTTTTCAAGTTTCTGCAGCTCCCGGTATTGTTCTTCCGTTAAAAGTTCAATGCCCATGGCAGCTGCCATATCAATAGCGCTATTTTCTGGTTTGTGTTTTTTTCTTGACTCCAGCGCTTCACGGTCGTAACAAACACTTCTTCGGCCTTTAGGACTTTCCGCTGAACAATCATAAAAAATGTATTCTCCCATCTTCTTATCATAGCCAACAACATCCGGTTCACCGCCAGTTCCTTCCATTTCATTGAGCGACCACATTTTTTCAGTATTAGCTTCGAACTTAGCCTGCACTGTAGCCCATTCAAGACCTTTATGGCGGTTCATGTTTTTCTCAAAACGGGCTTTCAAAGTTCTGATTAGTTCTTCACGTTGTTCCAGAGACAACTCCTTATCTCTCTTCGTCATATTAGTTTCCCCCTTACTGTTTTTACTCATAATGGTTTAAGGACTAAACTGCTCCGTTAGCTGAATAGGAAAAGGCTGCCGAAATGACAGCCGAGGTATTAAACAAAAGCCCCCGTTAGCTAAAGTACATTGTTTCACAAACTTTTGTAAATTTGGAGTTATAGTCTCGATTTTATGACATTCATTGAACCAAGCATTAGGATTTTATCGTTAGCCACGACCAATGGTATCGTTCAACTTCTTGCGATACTTATCCTTCCAAGTTTTCTCATCCTTCACTAGGTCGTCGCAGAAAGCAGCCACGTCCTCGCCCGTAAGGTCAGTGACTTTCTTGCCTTCCGCTGCTCCTTCTTCGAAGAGGTCGAGAATGCCGTAAAAGATACGGCTGCTGTCCTTCCAGTCGGTGGGACCACCACCAGCAGTCCACATATATTTTTGGATAGCTTTGTAAGCGTTTCGGTACTCACTTGGAAGTGCCTTCGCACGTGCCTCCATCGCCCTCCATTCCCGCTTGTCATCCAGACTTCCGATAATTTTTTCGAAAATATTCATTTTACTTCTCTCCTTTCATTTTTTTAATTTTGAGTTCGTTAATTTTGCTTGAGACAAAACCCCATTTTTCCCAAAAAATTTCGAGTTTCTCTTGACCTTCTGCGTTGAGTGTGTAAAATTTTCTCGGCGGTCCCACAGTGGATGGCTTTTTCTCTATGTCCACCAGATTGTTTTTCTCAAGCCGCATGGTAATGGTATAAACTGTGCCTTCAACCACATCAGTGAAACCGAGTTCTCGCAGTTGTTGCGTAATTTCATAGCCGTAAGTTTCGCCACGGCTAATGATTTCAAGCACACAACCCTCAAGCACCCCTTTCAGCATTTCCGTGATATTTTCCAAATGTTTTTCCCCCATTTGTATTTCACTTATATTTTAGTACTTTGCAGCACCGGTATTCAGTATTACTTATTACCGGTATATAGTATCGCATAGTAGCATCGTCTGTCAAGAATGAAAAAGCTATTATCTTCTTGAATAATCCTGCCCTTTAGTTAATGAAGAAAAAAGACCGGCTGGAACAGCAGCCGGTTCTTAAACTCTTGCACCCGATAGTTTAAGTGAACTTTTTCACAAATCTATACCTTAAATATGTAAAACCCCGTCCCAAAATTACGGACAGGGTTAACATAAAGTTGTTTAATTTTTAAACTAACACTTCACTGGTCTTAATCATACCCATAGTGTCGTCTAGAATCTAGGTTCTTTCTTCATAACGTTACTTCTTCTCTATCATCTGAATAAGGTTTCCGCATGTATCGTCGAAGACAGCTATTGTGACTTCGCCCATTTCTGTTGGCTCCATAGTAAACTTTACGGCTTTTTCTACTAGTCGTTTGTACTCTTTGCGAATATCTGCAACCCCAAACATTGTTACTGGAATGCCATCAGCAAATAACTTCTGCTGATACTCTTTGGCAGCAGGGTGGTCATTAGGTTCGAGTAAAAGCTCGGTACCGTCTTGTTCATCAGGAGAAACAAGCGTTATCCACCTATATGCTCCACTGGGAACGTCATGCTTTTTTACAAAGCCCAGCGTTTTTGTATAAAACTCTAGTGCTTTGTCTTGATCTTGAACAAATATACTAGTAATAATAATTTTCATCATGTTTTGGCCTCCTTTGATAAATGCAAGGTATGGTTCTCTTCTAACAATCTGGCTACAAATAGAAAAACTCATACATTCGTCATTAGTAATAAAATTAATCTACCCATCCTTTCAGCAAATTTTTAAGTGGTTCTTTGTTAAACATAAGTACTCGATATTTTCCCTTTCGTTTTGATATTACGAGCCCTGCATCTTCCAATATATTTAGATGTTTAGCGATTGCCTGTCTCGAAATAGAAAGGTTGTGTTTCATAACGAGACGTGCCGTTAGTTCATACAACGTCAGCTCGTTACGTTCGGTAAGTTCATCTAATATAACCCGCCGAGTCGCATCGCCAAGTGCTTTGAATATAGCGTCTTTGTCCCAATCCATATGTCGATTATATGCAACTATACGGTTGCTTGTCAAACATAAGCAACTGTTTGGTTGCGTGATGAAGGAAACTATATCATACACCCCTTAAAATCACGAGCTCCAGCCGTTGATCGAGCTGGTGGGCTACGAAGATACCGCACGCAAACTGGAGGTCAAAACCTTGATCCAGTACCTGGTGACGGCTGCCGCCTGTGAATGGAAAAGCCTGCGCTACTGCGCAGATGTTGGGTCAACGGCTGGTCTTGTCGATGTCCATTATTCGACGTTATCAAAAAAGCTTGGGCAGCTGGATTACACCTTGATGAAACAGGTTTTTGCCCTCATTGTCGGTAAATGCAACCGGGTCACACGCCGGACGCTTAAGATTCCAAACCAGCTGCTACTCGTTGATTCAACGACGGTGACCGTCGGAAAAAACGCGCCTGCCGTGGGCCGTCTACCACGGAGAGCGATCCGTCATCAAGCTTCATGTGAGCTTTTCGCTGGAAACTCATATGCCCCTTCATGTCATTGAAACGATCGGCTTAAAGCACGATGCACCCGTTGGCCGCTGGAATGGCAGGCAGAAATGGCCTTGTTTCTGCATCATTATTTTGAGGTTCACTGGAAGAAAACTGTATGATTCTGGCTAATCAACACGCGTGTATTTTTCTTTTAAAATGGTTATCCTAACTGAGTAAATTCGATAAAGAGGATGATTAACATGATGCGCAAAACAACTACAGAACAAACAATTTCCGTTCAAGAAGCCATTGAATCACGGCACAGTATTCGTAAATTCATACAGCAACCAATTGACCAACAACATCTTCAAAACATTTTTGAGCTTGTGCAGCTGTCCCCAAGTGCATGGAATCTTCAGCCATGGCGTTTTCATGTGGTAACAGATGTTAATTTGAAGAAAAAGCTTGAAGAAGCTGCCTATGGTCAAAAACAGGTTACATCAGCTCCAGCAGTAATTGTCGTAACTAGTGATATGGAAGATGTGCTTACAAATATTGGTGACACCGTTCATCCGGGTCTTTCTGAAGAGCAAAAACAAGAAGAAGTAGCGAATTTATCAGCATTCTTTAATGGTATGAGTGTTGAAGACCGCGGCCAATGGGGTTTAAATCAAACCAACATTGCATTTGGTATCCTCATGACAGCTGTTCAGGGATATGGATATGCGAGTAATCCCATGCTGGGCTTCGACCAAGACAAAGTAAGAGATTTATTAAATCTTCCTAAACATGTGCAATTCGCAGGAATCCTCCCTATAGGAAAGCCTGACGGTGAGGGATATCCTCATCACCGCTTTGCTCTAGAAAAGATTGTTAAATTTCATTGAGTTCATATTACAAAAGAAAGAAAAGGAGTTGGACTTTTGTTCTTACTCCTTTTTTTTTGAGAAGTTACACTGACTTAGACTTGGTTATGTGCACAGAGATAGGTAAACCTATTAACCCAAGAAACCTTTTACGTATTTTTAAAATATTGACTGAAGAGGCAGACTTACCTCATATTCGTTTTCATGACTTGAGACATACACACGCTGCCTTAATGATCTTTCAAAATGAACCAATGAAGTTGATCGCTGACAGACTTGGACATAGCAAAATCACGACTACAATGGATACGTACGGTCATTTATTGCCCAACATGCAGCAGGATGCATCTGACCGCTTGGATCAAACGATTTTTGGTTCTTCATCACCATATTAATTGTTGCCAAACGGATGCCACGGTTAAAAAACTACAAAAAAATACCACCTCCGAAGAAGTGGCCTTTTGTAGAGAAACCGTGTTCCTGACGCTCTCTCAGGGGTTTTAACACCCTATGATTCCTACTGGGTTCGAACCAGCGACCTCTACCCTGTCAAAGCGAAAGAAGCGGTATTCTTAATTTTAAATGTGAGAGGTCTTACCTTAATCATTTAAAAAACGTTGGTTTAACAAGGTTTAGAGATTTTTAATTAGTGCAGGTTTTACCTGATAATTCGAAGGGCACCGTTTCGGCACCACAAACGGCACTACACTAAATCCCCTCTAAATAGTGATATGACAAGCTTCTTCTTTTTACCTCAATCCAAATAGAGGATTTGAGCACTGAATACTTTTAAAAGGTAATTAACTGGAAACTATAATTTTATCGATGTGTTCTTTTACTTGTTGATAGATTTATTATTCATGTTATTTTCTACAATACCTTATTCTTAATATTTTCTTTTTACAAAAAGAAGTATAACAAAATATATTTTAGGGAAAGGGCTTCATGTTGAACTTATTAGATTCAATAAGTAAATTATGATGTTTAAATATCTGGTCTTTTTCATGAAAAGTTGAATCATAATTTACACTATAATCAGAAAAGCTATAGTTACCCAAGTTGGTATTTAAAGAGCATTGCTACTCCTTATTTTTGATTGTTCTATACGATCTTCAATTTCAAAACCGTCTCCGCAGGTTGGACAAACTATATACCAGGAAAAATCAGAAAGAACCTGGCGATGATAATTGTTCGTATGTTTGATGATTTTGTGCCCTTTATGGCTACAGTGAACTTTCACCCAGAATTCATGACAGTTTGGACAGGTTAGGTAGTATTTTGGATAGCCGCTTCTTGTTAGGTGCTGTTCTATATGAACCTCCTCACATCCGCAGTTCCAGCACTTCTTGTGAGCTCCAATTCGAAATTCCATAATCATTCTAAACAAGTTCTTAAAAGAATGGAGCGCTGAAGGCAGTAAATAGATTGCCCCATATTTATGAGCTTCATTATCATCAGCCCTATCTAAGCTACCTGGAAATTCATCACGATTATAGTAGGCGTAGTAATTTTCACCATTTGTTTCATTTTCCATTCCAGTCACCATGTCTGAATGAACGATAAAGGATCCAAGAGTTGGACCTGTCATTTCGAATGGAATCATTTTCCCGTATTTATCAATGGAGGTATCAATAATTTCTTTTGTTAGGGCTTCTCTGCCTTGCTCTTTAAAATTCTTATGTTTGGCATCCAGGTACACATGACCAATGAGAAAATCATCCTTATAAATACTTAAATAATAGTCAGGTGTACGATAACCAGGCTCCTCTCTCGTATATTTCTTCTTACCATCCTCTAGAATATAAATCTTTGGTTCATAGTGAAAATCTATTCTCCACGCCCCCTGAGAGATACTAGTCTTAAAACGATCCAAGCTCTTGCCCTTTTTCCCTAGAAATTCATTGATGCATTCCACGATAGTATCGGCTTCTTCAAATTCCCACCCTAAGTTGCTTGTTAAAGTATCCAACACCTTAACAAGGCACCATGTCTCATAAAGCTGCTCTACTTTTTTTACTCGTATTTTTCGCTGGGCTGGATTTGACAACAACGACAAGCCTACTTCTTCCTCTAAAGATTGCAGCAGCCTCCAGATGGTTTGATAATTAGGGTCATGTAAAAAGAGTTGGGTAGGGATTAAGGGTTCAAAGTGACCTAATTGTATTTCTTTTAATAGTGGCAGGTCTAACAGCTCATTAATCTTCTCAATGACTTTGTCAATGACCTTCCCCTCATAGGTTAAGTTTTTTTTCTCAACCTCTAATTGAGCTAAAGTGTTAACGGTGTTTAAGTTAATTTGGTTTTCGGCCTGTTTCTGTTTGAGATCTTCCGTTACTTTATCTAGATCCTGGATATATCTTGCTAATTCCTGCTGCATAACTGTTGGATCGGCTGGGGGCATAATCGACTCGCCATTAACAATTATGTCCGAAATCGAAGCAAGGATAAATTTATAATCTCTATTGACCTTTCCCTCTTGAGGTATTCCAAAAATATCTAATTTATCAAAATGTTTCTTGTTCCATACTGCTTGCCCAGTGATTTTTAAATTCACTTCACTACTCGGGTTCATTTCAAGGTATTCAATCACCTCATGTAATGATTTCCAAAATTTCCAATGATCCGATAAAAAATCAGAGCAATTCTCTATCTCGATAAAATAACTAAGCGGGTTTACAGTATACGTTTGACCATTCAAAACATAACTGTATTTGTCGAAAGCTAGGTGGGCCTCCCCTTTTTCTTTATCCCACCCAGACCTAATCATTGTTTTTAGGTAAGGTTGAAAGGAACATTCTTTCTTAATTAAATTAAAAGCGGAAATAGAACAGGAAATTGTGACATCAACCTCTTGATACCCCTTGTTTAATTTTGTAGCCCGAGGCTTCAACCCATTTGAAATTTTTTGCTTTTGTTTTTCAATTTTTTCTTTAATATCCGAAATGTCTTTCTCTACCTTTATTTTTACTGCATTGTAGTCAGCCCCTTCTACTTTCCCGATCATCCTGTGAATATTGCGATTAATTTTTTCAAACAAGGACTTCATCTCATTCACTTTTTGTTCTTTGTCAGTTTGCCGCAACGGTGCAGAGGAGGAATACATGTCACAATAATATTTAAGCTGAAGCAGCTCCTGTTTAATCAATTTATTTTCAAAAATAGCACTTGTTTCGTGGTTTACAAAGGTCAAATATTTTTCTTTCCCAGGGTTCATTTCTTTTTCTAACTCCGTTCTAGGATGGAATCGAGCAGGTTTTTCTGCCTTTCTAAAGTCCCAGGTAAAGGAAAGCTCGCCTTTAGGATTGTCACTGATAAGCCGAATAGGCCTTTCAATCTCGTCTAAGATTTCTTTTATTCTTTGCGAGGTTCTTTCCGATCTTGTACTCACCGATACATTGGTTTTCTTTCGACTAATAAGATCCTGCCGAATTCGATACAGATCATCAAGCATAGCTTCATAGTCCCTTTGAGAAATGCCAGATGGAAAAAAAACAAGTTTTTCTGAAAAAACGTTATCATTTTCCTCGATTAAAATGTTAACTGTACCAGAAAAAACTACACCAGATACCCAATCATTGCTATCATAGACATACTTCCCTTCTTTCTTTCCAAAGCGACTCAATTCTAGCCAAATTTGTTCATTTTCATCATAGTACAGTTCTCTTTTGTTGCTGCCGTCCATTGAAGCTAAATAAAGTGAAACATTCTCTGGATCTCCCTCAAGGAGTTTAAACCCTGTTTGAAGAATCTCATTCTTCATCTTGCCGTGTTTCGTTTGAATTTTTCCTCTATAATAATTGAAGGTGTACCAACATTCCCGATCGTGATCATAGTTAACTTTGTCAACTACTTGAACCCTTTCTACAGGTAGGGTTCCATTTGATAGTGCCTCATTAAAGTCATAGTCGACATGGATCATATACGGCTGTATTTTCATGACCCTTAACTCCAATACGAGAAGATTTTAGTTCTATTTGAAGTAGAAAGCATTTTCCTTACTTTTTTATAACTCAGGCTTTCCTCCCCGAATTCATCTTTGATTAAATTAACAAAATGGTCTCTGATCATGGTTTCGTCCATTAAAAAGTGGATTCTTGGCAAAAGCTTCATCGCAAAAAGTTCATCCCCTAATGCGTCAGGTGTTAATTTAAATGATTCAGCGGCGGATGAATAAAGGTCCAAATGTTTATCTACCCGGTTATTGTAATCAGCTTTTAATTGGGTAAACAGATTTTCAAATTTTTGTAGCTTCTTTTTAAAATCTTGAGGCCCCTTGCCTTTCTCATTGACATCAAAATAAGATGCCGGTAATTCATACTGGCCAACTTTTTCAGGGGCTTTCACTTTTTCATTCTGCTTTAAAAGTTCAATGATAAAACTTCTGTCAATGACCTTCGGACTTAGAGGACGAACCGTTCCATCCACATTCATCGTCCCAATTAGGCGTACATTTTGTGGAACTGTAAAAGTATTGGGATAACGCTTTAGATTTTTATAACGTTGCATATAGGCAATTTGTTCGACATTGCTAATATTTAGGGTATTTTCAACCCACTCATCTATGATGTCTGTTTCCGCATGAAAAACCTTTTGAACATACCAGCTGATTTCCTCCATCGATTGTTCATACTCATAATGACTGTACAGTTCGAGTTGCGGCTTTTTTAGTTCCCGTATGCTTAAAATATCAGCTAAATAATATTCTATTTGCGCTAGGTTGAGTTCATCTAGACAGATTAGGTAAAGCTTTTCAGGATTTTCCTCCGCATCTATTAACGTATCCAAAAAAACAGATGGTACATATTGCTTTCTCATTGGATTGTAAAATCCAAGTAAGTCTTGCTTATCAACCCAGCTCGGTTGTACTGGTATTATTTTATAAACAGCTGATACTACCTCAGCAAAAGCTGCAATCAAGCTGGTCTTTCCCGTTCCAGATGGTCCATTTAAAATGGTAAATTGATTGGTTTTTAGTGCCGTATATAACTTACGAATCGTATTTTCCTCATAATAAAGCCCTGTACTCGTAATTTGCTGTTGAATGCCTTTCACTAATTCAATTTCTTCTTTGGGTACTTTTAATGATGGGAAATTTTTAACCTCTTGCATTTTCTCTTCATCCAATACCGAAAATCCAAGTGTTTTTAGTTGCCCATTCATTTGATGAATTTCTTCTTTCAATTTCACCAGTCTTTTGTTTTCTTTTGCATTCGCTCTTTTGACGTCTTGTACTCCCTTATCCTTTTTCTCTATTTGCTCCAACAGCTGTTTTTTTTCATCTAGATTAATTCTTATTTCTTTTTTTTGTTCCTCCAGCTCATCTTTTTCATCTTTAATCTTGGAGATTTCACTCTCCACCTTTTCTTGAATGACGTCTTTATAATAGTCATTAAAGAAAAAAAACTTAATATCATTATCGTTGGTTTTGTCGATGATACCGGATAGTCTCAAATCCGAACTAGTAATTTTCAATTCTCTCAAAATATCATAATTATCTTCAATCGGCTTCAAACTCTCTTTTTCTACAGCAAGGACTTCTCCTTTAGAAAGGCCCAGGTTTGATTGGATATCAATTCTAAATTGAAACAAAACTAGTTGGTCTCCTTTTAAGCCAAAATCTTCAGGTTTTGCATGGCGGCAAATAGCATTGGACTTGGGTCTTCCGCCTTCAAGAAGTTTCCCAATTTTTTGTCCTGTAAAAGGGTTCACAAGGTTTTCAATAAAAAAAAAGTCTGGTTCTATAGCACCTCTTTTAGTTTCTTTGACACTGCCTACTAAATAATGGTCTTGTATATCAAACGTCTCAGAAATATACTCATCAATTTCCTGATGACTATTGATTGTAAATGATGAATGATGCCTTATTGCTTTTGTTCGCGGTTCCATTTCATTTCCTCCCGTCTCCAAACTAGTTTATGCATTTTGTAAGTTTGACTAATAATTGCAAATCCTCATTTGTTAATGTTTCAGCGGTCTTTCCATGTAAAATCTGTAAATAGCTTGCCATGGCACCGTTTTGTTCCCTCATTATTTTTTCGTACAAATTAATCAACTGGACCTTTGTCTTTTCAGGCTTTGTTATCAGTGCCTTCTCCGCCAAAATACCAAGCTGCATTACTTTCAAAGTTAACTGAGTCATAGGAAGATCTTCTAGTATTTTTATCGCTTGGTCTATATATCTTTTTGCTAAATTCTTCTTCCCGCGTTTATGGAGATAGGTGCCCATAAACCAATAGATGTACTGTAGCGGATGATGATATGAGTACTTTTTTTCAATCCATTCACATGTAATTCCCGTGCTATTCATTGCTTTATACATTTGATCGGCCAATATTTGTGATTTTTCTTTTTCTGCCGTCGCCATAATCTTTATGTAACAATAATATTTAAAAATAACCTTACTCGTATCCTGTGCTTTTAAAGTTTCCAAAAATTCCTCAAGTGACATTTTATTATGAGATATATTAGAGGATAAAAACAACTGGTATAGTGCCTCTTCAAACTGATTCCCTTCGCAATAAGCCAAGGATTTATAGATATACTGGCGTTCCCTGTCTCTATCTGTGCCAAAATGTTGCAACGCATGATCGAAATCTTTAATTGCAAGGGGCAAATTACTGTGATCACTGGAAATCAGCATGGTATGGCCCTGTCCACGTGTTCCGTATGCTTTCCCTAGTATCTCATATTTTGATATAGCATTTGATTGAACATCTTCCAGGATTTCCATCATTCCGATCATCTCTTCATACAAGTTTATTGCTTGTGTTAGGTCATGAATTGATGGCAGGATATTCAGCATATTTTTCTGATGGACACCTCGACGGATCTTATACATATTGAGATATTTCATTTTTGTCATTATGTCTTCTACATCATTTATATGCTCCAAAAACAATTGATCTTGCTTATTCCCATACACGCTTCCTTCATGAGTGTATAAGGTATATAAATAAAGAATAACGTCTAGAGTGAACTCAGGGGCAAGAATGTGATTTTCAGCAAGTTTTGGCAGCAAATCCTCTTGTATTTCAAGGAGAATTGGTTTTGTAAAATGGTAATTTCTATCGATTTTGATAAGAGTGTCTATCTTGGTAGATATTTTCTGTAGCTGAACCTTTATGCTATGATCATCTAGCTCTTTTAGCCGGTTTAAGGTCAGCTCCAGATAAGAGGCACGATTTTCTACATATCGATTCGTCAAAATTTCAAATAGGGCTTCACTGAAATTCCCCTCTGCCAGCCAACGTTGAATCTCTTTTTCCGAAGAATTTTCATAAAAAGAAAAGATATACTCTTTATGATAAAGTCGAGAAATCATTTCTTTTTGTCTGGGTGAAAACTTCGAAGAGGTCCTTGTCAAATACGTATTGCAAACGGCATCTGCCAGCATAAGCTGACAATTTGTCCTTGCATCATCAAACTGAATATGATATTTCCAGTTACTCTTCCTTGTTAAAGCCTTTCTCGCAAGACCCACAATGACTCGCTCTTTTAGCCTTTGTACATATTGTTCCTCCCCGATGACACCATGCCCCTTACCTACATTTTTTCTCAGAGCAATGCAAATCGACAGTTCAAAATTCCCGTATGTAGCAGATAGCTTTAAAAGGAGTTGAATAATTCCCTCAGCAAGCACATTTAAATATGTAGTATCGCCGTCAACCACCATTAATCGCTCGGTGTTCTGAAAAATAACAAATTGTCCTTCCCGTGCCTCAATCTCTTCCAAAATATGTAGTGTATATTCCGATTGTTCTTCTAAAAAATGTACATAGGATTTTCCCAGCAAATTCCGAGCCGTTTCATGATCAATTTTATTCTCTTTTATTAGTATTCCACCTACTAGAGACGGGTTTCGTTTATTGTTAAGAGTATCCTGAAAGTCGCCGCTCTCATCCAACCACAATTGTAATTTCATGAAAATAATCTCCTTATGTTGCTCCTGTATTAAACAACTATTAGTTTATTAAGATAATTTTTAACGGAATTTAAAAGTTCATCATAACTACTACTAATTAAACAATATCACCAACTAAAAAAGATTCTTTAACAGTAGACACAAAAAAATTTTATCCTTTTGGAAAATAGCCTGTTCTACAGTAAATTAATAAACTATGAGCTAACCATTTGTCCCTATTTCTCATTCAAAAAACCTTAAAGCGAATAACAATTCCTCCCAAATGCTAAAACAAAGTTTGAGAATTCAAAAATTCTATTTAGGGAGTTTTTCTTGTTCTTTTTCTTATTCAAAAGTTATCAGTTATCAAATTACCCCAATAAATCTTGGGTCACCTACACTTATCTACATAGAAAAATTAGGAACATATGCATTTGATCTGAAACAGATGAGGAGCCAACAATGTTACAAAGCGAGAATGTTGCACATTAATAGGATATTAGGCTATATAGGCTCACTTGAATACAAGCAATTCTCACTTAAAAAAGTTGTTTAACTTCGATATTGACAATTCAGTTTTATTCTTAGAAAATTATTTTTTTTCAAATTAAAAATATATATTAAATTTCATTTGAATAAAGTAGAAAATTCAGCATAACTATATAGTATTATAAGTCTAATTTACTAAATTGAAAATTCCATTTTTTAATTTGGTAAATTAAATTTTCAACTCATAACAAACAAATGTGAGGTGTGAGAATAATGCCCTTAGATGAAAGTAAGATAAATTTAATTAAAGAATTGGCCGCTTTGGGAAAAGGTGTTGTAGAAATAACAAATATCACAAACATTAGCCAACCAACAGTTTCTAAGTACTTAAAAAAACTAAATATAAAAACCACATTAGCCCCTGATGAAAAGACCATTGTGAAAATAATTGATTTATATAGTGAAGGGATTCCGATCCAAGAGATAAGTAATATTGTCGGTTACTCTAGACCCACAATAAGAAAATACTTACAAAGAGTAGGGTTAACACTCAAAAAGGAAGAAATTGTATTTGGTTTAGAAAAAGAGAAAAAAATTTGTAATCTTTATCAAGAAGGTAATAATATTGCTGAGGTAGCCAGGGCAATAAATGCTTCTGAACAAGGAGTAAGGAAAGTATTATTACGCCATAATATAGTTTTAAGGGAAGTAAAAAGAACTTTACATACTGATAAATTTAAAAACTTTCATTTTGAACCCCCTCAAATAGTCAACCTATTTATTAACAAAAAGTTCAGAAAATGTAAACCTTATTATATATATGCGGTAGAATGTTTCCGTGAAATTGATACTGAAGAAAAAGCTTATTGGTTGGGATTTATTTATGCTGATGGATGTATATCAATAGGAAAAAATTTAACTGCCAGATTGACAATAGGAATTCAACCGAGAGACAATAATCACTTAGAAAAGCTATGTAATTTTTTAAAACTACCGTCAACGCTTATAAAGTATAGAACACATACTTTGTATGTAAAGGGAGAAAAAATTAAATATCCTTCGGTCTATATTGAAATAGGCAGCCCTTTATTGTGTAAGGAATTAATTTTAAAAGGGGTATATCCAAATAAATCATTAACATTGGCCCCCCCTACTTCTGAAATATTACCCTTTCACTTGAAGAAACACTTCCTTAGAGGTTATTTTGATGGAGATGGAGGTATAAACACATCCGACTCAACTATCTCTATTACAGGCACTCTAGATTTTATAGATTGGACTTCTGATCACTTAGTTTCAATCTTTGGAAAAGAAGTAAAGACAAAATATTATCAAAAGAATATTAACAAGAATACATTCACTTATAGAATTCGATCTGCTAATGCAAGAAAGGTATTAAATTACTTATATAAAGAAAGTTCGATATACCTTGACAGAAAATATAAATTATACCGAAAAATACTAAATAACTAACTTAATATGTATTTGGCATTTAACTGATGTACTAAGCGGCAGTATATTTATTCGTTATTGATATAATATTTATTCCTTCTAATTTTGTCGCTTGACATGGAGCCGCTGCGGACAGATTTTATTAAAAAGACCAGAGCAACGAGCTTTTGTGGGCAATTAGCCTAACCCATCCGCCACTCCATGTACAGCGCAGCGTATTCAAAAAATATACTGCCACGAACAGCATTTTTTAAATGCCACAAACACTTAATAATGCTTTTGAAAAAACTTTTCAATTTTTCTATCTAGTAAAGGACTACATTCTGTGGCCTTTCTAAATTAAATTGCTTTTTTAATCCTTTAATAACAGTTACTTTACAAGAGAAATGCGGGGTTTTAATAATTATGGAACAAAATAAACCATTCCAATTTCTCTAACAAGTTAAATTGATGAATATTTTCAAAGCCTTCTTAAAATTCCCTATAATCTATTGATGAACTAAATTAAAATCGAAAGTTTAAAGTACTATCAATTGCCTTCCGTTCATAAAAAAACCGCTCATAATTGCTATTATGAGCAATGGGATTGAACTAAAAGCTTCTTTCCTTTATTTAGTTTTTGAAACTTTACTCCTACAAAAGGAGAGAAAGTCTCAAAGATTGACTGATAAGATATAAGCATCTAGTCAGCTTTTCAGCTTTTTTTATTTTTACAATTTGGACACCATGTGCCACTTTTAATATTATTAGGTTTTGCACTCCAAACATGTCCAATTTCACATTTCCAAATAAGGTGTGTTTGGCTATTGATATATTTGTCAGATAAACAAATGCCTCCTCTTTCGCTTGCAATTATATGCATCTCTTCAATTGTTAACTTTCTTTTACTTGCAGCGCTTTTCTTCCTGCATCTTTCACACCATTTCCCCAGTTTTATACCATCCGGCGTAGCAAACCATTGATGACCTTCTGAGCACTGCCATTGAAGTTTAGTTCGGTTATTAGTGTAGGTTTCCGAGAGACACTTCCCCCCTCTCGCAAGTGCTATCCGTTTCATTTCTTCAATAGTAAGCTTATGACTTCCTCTACAAACTGCACACCACTGTCCACTCTTAATATCATTAGGACGTGCCTCCCAGATATGTTGCAGATGACATTTCCATTTTAATTTAGTCTTATTATTAAAATATTCATTCGAAAGCAGAGTACCGCCTCTCTGCTTAGCGATTTCTCTTAATTCCCTTAGTTTTGAGAAGTGTTTATAAAAATCCTTCATATTAAAATCTTCTTTACTCATAATGATCTTGACCTTTAGTTCATCAAGCTTTTCACATATGAAGGAAAAAAGGCTTTCATCATTTTCAAGGGTATAAGGAATGATAATGAGGTTGATACCCAGTTCATTACACATTTTCTGTTTACGTTTATCATCAGCTCTTCTTTTTATAAAGTCCTCTTCTGTTTTATGAAAGAACTTAATAAATTGATAATGTTGAATACCATTATATTCAAAACCCAAGTTTAACTCTGAGTTATAACCATCTAACTCCAAACCTTTTAAAATTCGCTTGTTGCTTTTAAAAGGCTTAGCAGTTAATTTTTCTAAAATGAATCGACATTTTGCTTCGTTTATATTAAAACGACAGTCACGACACCAATGGTCATTCTTCACGCTATTTGCACTCATTCTAAAGACATGCCCATTATTACATTGCCACTCTAAAAGCGTATGTGCGTTTATATATTTATTCGAGAGCAAGTTACCTTCTCTTGATTTTGCAATTTTTTGTAATTCTTCAATAGATAATTTTCTCTTTGCAGCCCCTCTCGTCTTTCCACACTTCGAACAAAACCCACCATTTTCAATGGCTCTTTTAATACTTGAAAATGAACTTTCAAAAATATGTCCTTTAGCATTACATTGCCATTTAAGCAGGGCATGATTATTTTTGTAAACAATAGAAAGGCATCTACCACCATTTTCAATGGCTAACTCCTTCATCTCTTCAATTGTTTTCTTCAAGCTCCCTGAGCACTTTCTACACCACTGTCCATACCTAATCTTAGCAGGCTTTGCCCACCACCGATGCCCTTCAGCACATTCCCACTCAATTTCAGTTTGACTATTTGTATATATCCTAGAAAGACACTTCCCGCCCCTATCTTCAGCTATCTTAAACATATCTTGAATATTTAACTTTTTTGGCATTAGTATTATCCCCAAACTGTCAAAGCGAAAGAAGCAGCTTTCTTAATTTTAAATGCGAGAAGTCTTACCCGCATTATTAAAAAACACTCATTTAACAAGGTTTATGAAATTTTAAATAGTGCAGTTTTTAGCTACTAAGTCAAAAGATACGGTTTCAGCACCAAAAATGGAGCTACCATAAAATTCATCTAAATATTGATATCATAAGCTTCTTCTATAAGTCACTTATTAAAAGGGAAATGTTTTATATGTCTTTATAACTCAGAATAATAGAAGAAATTTAATAGATTAAGTAGTTAAAACCGCCCTACAGATTAGAGCGGCTTTTTACAATTCAGTGTTGATTCAATTTAGCTTTTAAGATTTATAACTACATTCTTTCCGAAATGACACAACATAGATAAGCATATGCGTATTTTCCGCGTATTTAACAATTCACCCATCTTTTCGTTTAACTGCCCCTATACTGATTCCCCTCGTCCCGGTCTAACATTTACAAATGTCGTTGAAGATAACATAACATTTAACTCAGTTTCTATTTTATTAAGTGCCTTTTTTGAACAAACCCATCTCTGTAAAATAGGTTGTCGATAGAAATAATCTTGTGCACTATCTCTAATCCTACCATGAAAGTATTCAAATCTAGCGACAGGCTCACTATCCTCAAGCCAAATTAACGGATTGGTTTTAGATGGCTGCCATCTGAATATTTTATCCCAAGTTAAAAGTGGATAACACAACATACTTTGGCTGTTAAATTCACCAATTCCACCGGCCTTACAAGTCATTCCAATGACTGGATAACTCATATCTTGAGGGTCAAAACGGTCACTGCTATACAGTGAAAATGTACGACCATTCATAGTGCTCTGTTCATTTACAGGTATCAATTCAAATCCTTTATTTCGCAGAACGGTATCAAATACTATCTCAACATCCATTGACCAGGAGTAGGTATGTAGAACTGCGCCAACTACAACTTCATCTTCGGATAATCCAGCATGAATGCGCGGAAGAAAACGTTCTAAAATTTTTTTCTTATTCCCTGATAATTCATCCAGTCCATAATCAGTCAACCATTCCTCGGCATCTACAGCAGGTGCTGGACTTTGCAAGAATACAAACGGTTCGTCTGATTTCAAAAGGGCTTGTGCAAGAGCTCCTATCGGAACGTCTTTCCACCTACCTATATATAGTTCATGATAAATCAGCTTCATTAAATAGTCTCGGTAGGGTAAATTACGAACCCCCATTTGTCCTGAATTGATTAACACCGGCTCAACATGGCCCAAATCATTCGGATTTATGTCGGAATAAGCTGCAAATTTATATTCAATATCTGTTACTTCATCTCTCGTAGCCATTTGGAGTCTTTTGAGGAGGCTATGTACAATATCAATTCCGTGTAGTTCATACGCTAAACCACGAGGGATACTTGGAACTTCTAAGACTCCTCTATCTACCGATGATTTCGACAAAAGCTCTTCGTATTCTGGATGTCTAGGCAATTGCCACTCAGGGCACTGTTCTCCCGTTCTATGTTCAACAGCTTGAAGAATTACCCATGCCTGCAGTTTTAAAGACAAGTTGACTCCTTCATAGCACGCCTTAACAATCTCCGAGAATGGTTCGTACGCAATTGGATTACTTATTGCAAGCCTCTCTACAAGTAATAAAATTCTCTCTTTTGCGCCATAATTTAAATGATTCCAATTTTCAGCGATATAATTAAGGTCCGTTGGTGAAACTTGAGCAAGACTCCAAAGCCCGCGTAACGCAAGCTCAATTCTCGTAAGGTTGTTAGATTGCAAAATCCTGAAGAAATACCTAGTAGCAAATTCAAACCAAGTTTCAGGCATTGAATCAATTTTCACAACATCGGGGAGTTCGATACGTACCATATCCGGCAGGAACCCATTGCCTCGAATCCACATTTGATGCATTGTAAGGTGTCTTTGTAGACCTGCATGCAGATCCTCCCTGCCCATAGAAGCCGCTCGAAATCTACAAAAGTCATCTAGATTTTTTGCAGCGCTATCAAGCCAGATTGGCTCATCCATTTCAAAATCAAAGTTGGCAATTATCTTTCTCAAAAGATCAAATCTTACGCTATCACGTACAAGAGGCACAAGTGCCTCGTATGCCAAGTAAATACCATAGCCGCTCCATTCATATGGAGTATAGTTTTGCGTTAACAACAGTTCCACCAAACGTTGAAGATGTTTTGGATAACCAGCCGGTTTTTCTAACTTAAGCCTGCTGGCCACTAGGTGAATTCCCCACCAAAGACTTCTTGAGCGGCTCTCCGATTCAGCCATTGTGATAAGACAGTCGATTGCTTTTTCGACAGGCTGTTCTTTCAATAATCGGTAGAGTTCCTTTTCCTGTTGATCATTGCTTAATATATGGCTTTCCGAGTCTTCATACCATCTACTAGGAATACGGTAACGATCTTGTTCCCCTTTTACATAATATTCTGCTTGACCTAAGACTTCTAATTTCTTATTTAGGGAACTGATGTTATTTCGCTCCGCTGCAATCAATATTGCTTTTTTCAGATCTTCCAAATAACAACGTTCATAACCCCCTTGCCAGTTTAACGTACCGATTCCGAAAGACCAGATCGAAAGAAGGTCTGTTGCGGAAACCTCTGCAGTTTCAAGTACAGAGATTAAGCCATCGAATAGCATCCTTACATTTTCCACCAATGAGCCCTTCATATTTTGTGCGTTCAGCAAATGCCACATGGCTGAAGCACCTTCACGGGCTACAGAACCAGCTACAATAGCTTCTAGAATTATTGTCGATCGGTTGTCTCCCAACTCTGTTGCTTCCTGGTTGATTTCGAGCAGTATCTTACCTTCATTCCTCCAAATACCTGGACTGACTTTTGCAAGTTCGTTATACCATTCTACAGGCCTATCAAGCACATACTCTTTGTGATTAGTGTAGCCTATCATACCCCATTTTAATAGCTGTAGCGCCCGCTCTGCTTCTTGTTGAAATCCTATTTGATCGGCAAGATCAGACAACCGCTTTACAACATCAACTCGTGTTCCTACTTCTTCATGCCAAGCATTTCCTGCGGGTCCACACCAGTGAAGAAACCATTTCTCCAATAACTCTTCATCCCCCCGATTCCAAAGGTATTGCCAACATAATTCCATCATATAGTTAGCGGGGTAACTCTGGGAGTAGTTCTTTATAAACTCGTAGACTATGCGGTCAGTTGTGCCACCAATAAAGGTTGAACATTCAACTAAAATTTCGATAATTGATCTAGTCGCAATTTCATGGTAATACGCTGTTTCATTGTATGTTCTCTTTCTTTCTATTAACACTTCAAGTACTTGTTTGACTTCATCTGGTCTAACAATTCTTTCAGCTACTTTTGTCCCATTCCTCATGTAGGCACCAAGCCACTTTCCAGCGAGAGCACTTCCGCGAAGTAAAGACGATAGATGTCCTCGTTGACGACCATCTCTCCTTTTATCAAAGTAGAATTTGACACCCTCCCCTCCAATACCACCGTTTTCACGATGGGGTTGCGACCAACCTAGGACAAAACTCACCATGCAATAAAGAAGTGTATGCTCTTGCAAATGGTGACTCATATCAATATTCTCAAGACTATTGAATCCTTCGTCTACGATTGGCTGTACCCAGATATTGAACAAGTCTTGTCGTCCTGTAAAAAGACTGAGAGCGGCAGCCTTAATTTGAAAGGTACTAGGAAGATAATCACGTCTCTCTGCCCATTCTTTCAAGGTATAAGCAACTTCTACCCATCTCTTCTGATATGCTAACTGCATTAAGTTATCTTCCATTTCACTAATTGAACGGTAAAGAGCAACCTGACTAGACCAAATCCAATCACGTACCTCTCCATTTTCTAAGGCTTCCTGCATCATTCCGTCAAAGAAATGAGCCCATATTTCTATCTTTATTGGGTCACCTGTCGTTTGATCCACTTCTTCTTGAGTCCAGAGTAAATTGACGTGTTTGCTTATTTTCCCCCATAAACGCAAAACTTGCTTAAAGTTCTCAGTCAAATTAGTCTGATCATTTATTTCTTCTAACAAGTCATTCCTGATTATACTAGTAAGATCAATCGGTTTGATGTCAACAAACCATCGACGCATCAAGCCATAAGCGCGATCCCATTCATTTGCCTGAATTAGACGGTAAGCATCAAACATTGTGTTATAAATCAAGTCCACTGTCCAAGACTCCTTGTTAGGAACCTTACCTTCAGAAAACAGGTAAGGTGGTACATCTGGAATGTAATTGAAGCTCCTGTCCATCCCGTCAACCGATTTATCCAACTGAACAAGGGTTGTAGTCGCACAGGATACATTATGTATGAAATCCCAGTCTCCTGTGTCAACAACATGCAACAAAGCTTGTTTAGACTGCTCATACAATTCGCTCATCCGTCTCCCCAGTGCAAAACCCTCCATTACGTATTCAGGAGTAAAGGCTCTTGCTTGATCCACATGACGGTCACTTTTTCTTAGTAATTCAAAGAGGTCAGCATGCCGTTCATGCCCCTTTTCAGGGCTTGTCCAGTAGAAATCCGCAATTAGGCTCGCTACTTCACGAAGCCTTTCTGGCTGAGCGTGTATTTGTTTTGTGAGATGAACCCTAACATCGTTGTGAATCACATGAAAGCTACCGTTTTCTTCAATTACCAACGGGCGAAGCGCACGAAGAGCTTCATCCCAATTAGATGGAGATATATCCAGCGTTCCAGAAAAAATTTTGGCTAAATCCTGACCAGTAGTTCTTTCTTTAATCAAAGAAAGACAGCCGGCCAATCGTTGTCCAGAAAATGGATATCTTTCGTCAAGGAGAGTAACAGCTGCTGACCAAATTTTTTCATAATAAGCAGATATGCCATCTTTTAGCCTCTTGTTTGCTAACTTTGCTTGTAGATCGTCTATGTTAGAAATAGCTTTCGCCTCTTCTATAGCAAAAATAGCTGCTAGCGTATTTCCCTGTGCAACGTCGTTTACCAACCGAACCGTTGCCTCAAATTGTTCAGCGGGCAACGATTGAACCTCAGCAGCCAATAGTCGGGAGATATCCTCTTCTTGAATGCCTTCCACGCTCCAATAAGAAACATCTGGCGAACGCTCTTTCAACCAGAAAGGATACTTTTCATAGGCTTCGGCAGGCTGCCCTACGATTAAAAATCGTACATACTCAGGAACCGCATCGGGCGGAATCAATGTGTCAAGGAAGGAATATTGATCGACGCCGGCACGGGCAGCATGATCAATACCATCAATCGCGATTACAGTAGGGCGTCCTCTCTCTTTCCCTAGAATGTTTGCTAATCTCAATACTTCAGCAATGAGTTGTTCAGTGGTTAAGAAGTCGTTTCTGATTGGTACATTAAATTGAGCGAGTCTTCCTTGAAAGAAAAAACTACGAAGTTCTGTCAATAGGTCACCCCACAACACTTCAGCCTTTGTCGTAATTCCCGCATCGGCAGGCAATCTCTTTGTATGAGGCGTTATAGGTTTAAAAGCATGATAACGCAAATCAATTACTGGATCCCGCTGGCTTGCAAGCGCACTTACAATACTTGTTTTTCCTTGCCCAGGTAATCCATCCAAGAAAATGATTGAGTGTTTTCCTGTCAATAATTCATTAGATAAATCTTCTAAAAATTGTTGACGGCTCGGAAAAAATGGTTCAGGAGGTGTTAACATATGGTCTCCAATCAAGTCTGTTGAAGTCATGCTCAGTATTTTATATACATCTTCACAATTGATTGACTCTTTGTTGCCACGGAATGTTGTCCCCCATTCTCGTAAAGCATGATCAAGTTGACTAAACACAGAAGTCGCTTTTTCTTCCGAAACGCCAAATGTTTTAGAAATTTTTTGAATGACTTCACTTGAAAGCTTATCCAACTCTGGTTGGTTCCCTTCAATTACCAAAAGTTTCAAGAAGTCAAATTTCTCTTTATCACTTGGCAGTGTACTTATTTGATCACACCATTCTTTCCACGAAATTGACCATTTGTCTGGCATTTTAATGTCAGCAAGAACTTTTGCTGTGTTCAGTTCCGATTGAAGGTGTTTTAGGAATTCATCTAATGCAGGTCTTTCATATTCTGCAGTATTTTTCCCCATCTTTTTAGAACTTGAGCTAACTTTCCGATTAGTAAAGAGTACAGGACTGCATCTATTCCACTTACCTTTTTGCTCTTTCCACGCTTTCGAAATACTTGGCAAAAGAGATAAAACATCTCCAAATGTAATTGTACTTTCTTTGCGAGTGTGTTTAACTTGTATGTACTTTGCATTGCCATCTGTATATACAACCACAACATCATCTAATCCCTGCGCTTCTGTTGCCTGAAGTGTTACAGATTCAATCCTGTTATCAGGATTGAGCATATCAACTACATAGCCTTGCCCGACAGTCCATTCATACCAATATGGATCACCTATGCCAGCTGTCGGATTCTGATCATTTGTTGACATAAAACCACTCCTAATAATATTAAGTAAAAACTTAATAAGGTTTCAAATATAAC
>NZ_LAJA01000021.1 GCF_000970675.1 Domibacillus tundrae
GTGTTTAGTGTGGAACAAAGAGAATGGACAGGAGGTTGGGAAGGAAAAATCACAGAAACAATAATAGTGAAAATAGATCGGGATACAAATATCTTTTGGATCGGCTATGATGGAACCAGTATTGCCGTTCTCTCAAATAACCCACAATTCTCTACTTATGAAAAGATATGTGGGACGCTTCCAGACTTTATAAATCCAACTCACTGGGATTATGAATGAACATTATATGAAAGATTCTCTAATGTTGAAAATGAATACAACATAAATGCTATTATGTTGTATTTGCTTATTGGCTACAGGACGTCCAATTGAAAAAGAATAAATTATATTTCTTTGCTTAGCTCTAATAACAGTTTGTTATCAATTTTCCGTTTTTTAATTAATGGTTATTATTTATTCTTTCCGTTATAATCAAGTTAACAGAATTATACAGATTAGTATGAGACTGTAATCGTTGAAAAAGGAGAGAGTAGAGATGGAAAAAGTTCAAACTGTAAAGGATAGTTGGGATGCAAATTTATATGATGTAAAGCATTCATTTGTTTCAAAGTATGGAGATAGCTTGGTTGAACTATTAGATCCAAGAAAAGGAGAAAAGATTCTTGATCTTGGCTGTGGAACAGGGGACTTGGCGAAGAAACTATATGATTCTGAAGTGGATGTTGTAGGGATAGATAAGTCTGAAAATATGGTTGAACAGGCAATGAGCAAGTACCCAGATATTGAGTTTGCCGTTCAAGATGCGACAGAGTTAGTATATAAAAATATGTTTGATGCGGTATTCTCCAATGCCACACTGCATTGGGTAAAACCTCCTGAACAAGCATTGGAGTGTATTTATAAGAGTCTAAAACAGGGTGGAAGATTTATTGCAGAATTCGGTGGTAAAGGAAATGTTCAAATTATAACGGACGAAATCATAACTCAAATTAAACAGGCAGGATTTGAATATGAAGACGAACAATTCCCTTGGTATTATCCAAGCATTGGACAATATACGTCTTTGATGGAGAAGATAGGATTTAAAGTGACGTTTGCGCAACACTATGATAGACCAACACCATTGGACGGAGAGAACGGATTAAGAAATTGGATTGAAATGTTCGGAAGTCCTATGTTTGTAGGTATTAGTGAGGAAAGGAAAGACTACATAGTGACAAACGTTGAGAAGAATCTAAAAGACAGATTACGTAAAAATGGAAACTGGATAGCTGATTACAAGAGAATTCGAGTAATTGGAGTAAAAGAATAAAAATGAGGAGGAGACTTAAGTCTTTTCATCCTGAATTAATGCAACATAAATGATATTATGTTGCATTCAACTATAGACAAGAAAACAGGCTTAATCCCTTGATTATCAAGGCATTAAGCCTGTTTTTGTTTGGCTGCCACTCTTTAAATGCAACATATTAAATATATATGTTATATTAAATTCAACATAACAAATCGGAACGGAGGTATAAATTATAATGTCACACCCATACGAAAAATTTGAAAGTACTGCTTTATGGGAAATTATTAATAAGGGGATAGATAACCTTGTGGAAAATAACGATATTGAAGAGATAACAAGAAGAGAATACATAGTTGGCTATCTTTGTGCGTTAATAAGTGAAGCAGAAATAGAAAAGGAGTAATTATATCTGAAAAGAGGGATTTTTATGGCTGCCAGACAAGGGCAAAACACGGTCGATCCGATCCGTGATCCAGAACAAATTAGAGCGATAAAGGGGTATCTGCTTCACCAGTCGTACCGAGATTACTTTTTGTTTACCTTTGGCATTAATTCGGGGCTGCGCATTAGTGACATCGTGTCTCTTCGCGTGATGGATGTCCGAAATACCGATCATTTGCGTGTGAAGGAGAAAAAAACGGGGAAGATCCGGAAAATTCGCATGACTGGCGCATTAAAACAGGAAATCGAGAAATATACGCGCCAGATGGCCGATTCTGACCTTCTGTTTCCTTCCCGAAAGGGCAAAGGTCCAATCGGGCGAGAAAACGCTTGGAGGGTCGTTAACGGGGCTGCACGGGCCTGTGGCATCACAGGAGCCATTGGTACTCATACAATGCGTAAAACGTTTGGGTATCACTTTTACCAGCAGACAAAGGACGTGGCGATGTTGCAGCAAATTTTTGGCCATTCAGCACCATCTGTCACGCTTCGGTATATTGGAATTAATGATGATATGGTAGATCAAGCATTGGATTCTTTTTCTCTTTAAAAATAAGAATTAAGGAGCAGAGCATTGAGACATAAAGAATTAAAAGTTGTGGAAATACCTAAATGGGGAGACTATTTACGCGGGCAATGGCGCCAGTATTTTGCAAAACATCTTACAAATGAAGAACAAAAATTAATAGGGATGGACGGATTTTTGTGGCATTTGTGTAGCTGGGAAAAGGCAAATTGCCTTGAAAAAGAAGAAGCAATAGCAGCCTTTAAAAAACAATCAAAAACTAAATGCACAATCTTTTATCAATTCATAAATGAAGCTTATCTGCTTAATGATGCAAAAATGCTTACAGTTGATGAATTGCCGTATATTCGTAATCACATGTATTATGGTGACCTTTATGTAATGGATTGGAATTTTAAATGGACATTTATCATGACGCACGAAAGCGACTGCGGACCTTATTTTCTTCAAATAACGTAGGGAAATTAGCTTGATAGTTCGTAAGATGACTTGTATAAATTTAGAAAGTTTGCTATAAATAGAGTCAATTAAATCGAGCGGAAAAAGCAAAAAGGCAAAAGCGCGTTATAGTAGGACTGCAATCCTCTATAACCGTCCACCGTGTCCTAACCACGGTAAACACTTGCTTTCACCCTTTTACATTACATTGATGCCTGTATTTTACGGCATTTAAACGTAAGTTTCAAGGGGAAAGTCTTTCTTTTACAGTCATGCAAAAGACGTGTTTACCGATTTTATACGGTAAAGGCGTCTTTTTGTTTTCCGAAAAGGAGACAGGACCATGACAGTCAGCAGAATCGTAACCACAGACGAATTCAAAAAAATGATCAGCTACAAGGTATACGCAGAGAATCACGAGCAGCAGCAATCTCTAAAACTACAGCTTTTAAAAGAGGTCGAAGCAGCGTATGGCGAACGCTACTGGCGCTTGAAGGAAGGCACACGCAAAGCGATTGATATGCTGTGCTGGTTTGCATCGGAGCGTGGCTTTGTATTTGCGAAAGACGAATACCTGTCTGATCGATACGAGGTGTCGACCAAAACGGTCCGAAATGTGTTGAAGATATTACGGGAAGCTGGAGTGATCTCCACCGTGTATCGCCGTTCTAGCACGCAAAACTGCCGGACGGCACCCGTCCATTTATTCACGGCGCATCCGTACTACAAGTATTGGGAAAACATGCTGGATTTACGTGATTTCCAGAACGATTGCCAAAACGAAACTGCTGAAAAGCCTTATGAGAGTAAGGAAGAACAGCCAAAAAATGTTCCTACCAAGTATTTATCTTTTAATAAAAATCTTTTAAAGACCTTACGTAAGCAGGATCGTCTAAATTCCTCTTTTACACCGAAGAATGTACCCGGTGAATTTGTGAAAACAGCGAAGCCTTTCTTTGATGATGCAGAAGAGATCCATGATCTTTGGAAAAAAGCAGCCCTTGTCTATCGCCAGTTTGATTTGCTGCATGAATTGGAACAGTACACGGAATTAGTCATTGACGCACTGAAACAGTCTGTTTATACACTGAAACACCGAAAGATCCGGAAGGATTTTAAAGGCTATTTCTACGGAACCTTGCTCAAAATGTTTACATACCAGAAGCGCCAGGAGACTTTTTCTAGCCACCCGTCTATCTTTAACTGGCTTGAAGAACAGGAAGAAGAATCAGCAGGCAGTACGAAAAATTGGCGCACGGAAATTCAGGAATTAATGGCGAAGGACGAACGGAAACTGGATTATTTGATCGAGGAACTTCCCTACTGAATAAATCAAAACCGTTGCTAGAAAAAAGAAAAAACCCGTCTGCAGGAAAGTCGAAAAATGCAGGCAGCCATTGTGTCTGCTTCTGAAAAGAACGGTGTCTTTTTCTAGCAAATGCTGTTCTTTTGCGCTCTTTTTTGAACGATGCCGTGTTATTTCAGGTGTCAAAAAGTTTGCCAAATGGCTGAATTTGCTGTCAAAAAATTTGACAGTGACCCTGTTTCAAGTGTCAAAAAGTTTGCCAAAACGGAAATTTCGCGTACCCACGAAAACACTAGGCTCTGCCTAGTACCACACGGGAAGTGGGGTCACGGTTTCCTTATGCTCTTTCTTGCTTTAAAGACTAAATGCATCCAAAACTTAGTTTTTCCAGCTCAATTAGTAAGCAGGAAAAGAAAGGAGTCTAAACATGAGATTAGTTAAAAAGTTTTTTCATTCGCTTTTTTTTAAACAGTATGATGAATTTGCAAAAATGTTAGGGTATGAGGACTGGAAATCAGTTGACGAAAATCGCTTTTTTATTCATCATTTAGAGGGAGATGTCGGATGGTATGCAGCGGAACTTCCAAGTGGGAATTGGGCTGTATGGAAGGATGAAGGAAAGCTTCCCTATCCTTATAAGATGTTTCAGAATTGGGAAGAAGCTATTCATTACCTATGGAAACATTTTGAAGAAAGTGGGTTGCCTGCTTCTTATTGGATGCCAGAAGGTTTTGATGAAAATGAAGATATATTTTTAAAAAAGCCGGACAGAAATAAAAAACTGTCAAGAAACAGAGTATCAATTTTGTTATTTACAAAAGCCGTTTTTGTGAAAGGTGTGTAAACTCTTCCGTGATCTATATAAGATTTTTTATTCATTGTTTAATTTTTTGGCCCTTAATTATTCTATCTGCTAACTATTTTCAAAGTGAGCTATCCAGGTTTTTTGCATTACTTATTGTAAATTTACTTTCACTCTTTTTGCTGAATAAATATGGTCAATCCCAAAAAGACATGTCTTTCAGATATAAATTGTTGATTATCATTGTGACCTTTATTCTAATTGTTTTTTGTACATCTTTATTTTAGAAAGTACAGCCCTGAGTATGGCGACTTACTTTTAATGCGATTCGAGAGGAAGCGCCTGGATGGTTTCAGGTGTTTTTTGTTTGTATAAATCTAAAACCAAAGAAATTCACTTTAAAGACATAATGCAGTTGAATTTTAATTTGGCCAGCTTAATAACAGAAAGTTAAGATCCACCTTTCACCGTAACCAAAAAGAAAAAGAACCTAATCCGGTTCTTTCTCATTCTACAATTTCAAATGGAGCAGCAAGCTCACCGAGAGTAACCCGATATTTACCCGGAGTCATTTTATAATCTAGGTCAGTAACTTTAAGGGGCAGTGATGATGAGGTTCCTGGCCGATGAAGTACCTCTTCTAGGGTTAAAGTGTCCTCCTTCAATGGCACTTCATACCATGTACCTTCTACTTTTTTTCAAGGAAGATATGAGGACCTGTTCTGTATTCTTTATTACTATCATTTTGAAGAGTAACGTTAATGTTCTCAACTAATGATGGATACTGTGCTTTTTCAGTTTTAATAGTAATACCATTTTTCGATTGCGAACGTTCTTGCACAGAAGCTTTTTCTGTAAGTTTTGAATCAGAATCTTTTGCTTGTGTGTGGGGATTTCCCTCTTCGGTGCGGGTCTCATTTGTTGAAGTGGATTCCTCTAATTTTATTAGCACTTCCACTTTTTCAGCCCCTAATGTAAGAATGGAAGGTGCAGTGATAGGTTTTTCAGGGTCCCACCAAACGTTCACTCTTTCTCCCTTTACAATATCTTTGAAGAAATTTTCATCATTGACGAACCAAACAATATTGTCATGATTTTCACTCTTAGCTACATCTTCATAGCTTGCTTCTACCGCATATTTGGGAGTAATACCTGCTACAACCAAGACTTTTTCTCTTCCATCATCGGTTGTTCCTTTTTCTACAACGTATCCTTGAAATTGCTCAAGCATTTGAGTATCTGTAGTAGTAGAGACAGTATTTTTTTCATTTGAACATGCTTCTAATAAAAAGAATATTGCTAAACAGATAGAAATCAGCAAATATTTTTTCATTACATAGTCACCTCTCTTACTTATTGTACCAGTAATTGGATAAAGGCAGTAAGTGAGGCTAATCAAAAGTTCGCCTAAAAAGCGATTTAATTTGAATTTAAATATATGTGTAAAATTCAAATATAAACCCTGTATACTTGAAGGAACTATGACAATAACCTAGAATTAAGTTCAAGGTTAAAATCTAGAAAAAAACCTCGAAAGTTCTAGTTCTAGTATCGTGTTTTACCCTTAAAAATCAATGATTTTACCCGTTCTAGGTTTTAAAATATGGAGGTAGCAATCATGGAAAAAATCCTGGAAGAAAAAGAACGAAATGACAACACGTACACAACTAAAGAGACCTCGCGTTTGACTGGATTAAGTATTGATTTGCTTCGTCTTTATGAGAAAGAATTCAATTTGAACATACAACGCACGAAAGGGAATCACCGGAGATACAGTCAGGATGACATTGAGTTATTCATAGACATAAAGAAGAAGATCCAGGAACAAAACTGGAGTTATAAGATGGTGCTGCAGTGGTTAAACGGCAACGAAATAAAAATGGAATCACCTGCTGTTCAATCAGAACTAGAAAAAAAAGTAGATCTTCTTCAAGATATGGTTCAAGAATTACTCGCGAAATCAAAAGAAGATGATTTATTTAAACAGGCCCTGATTCAACGATTAGATCAACAAGATACATACATAAAAGAATCCCTGGAGAAGCGGGATCAACTGCTGTTAGAAAGTCTCGCGAAGTCCACAGAAGATCGAAAAAACTCTCGAACATTATTCCAGCGTTTGTTGAAAAGACCTTGAATGAACATGAAGCACAAGAAGCAAAGAAATTCATTCGGCAGGAAAAAGGGGAGAAGAAAAATGGCACATAAAATCACACTAACAGGCAAGCCGGTAAGTACATTACGGTTGAAAAAGGATTTCTGTACATTCGATATGGAGGAAAAGGGCTCTCCAGCAGCCCCGAAAGGTCTCCCGAAAAGCTCCACGATTACCTATACCGTTTTTATTAACCAGAAGCAGTTAAAAAAAGCCGGATTAACAGAAGAAAACATTCAAAATCAGAAGATTATGGTACAGGGAGAACCTACACTGGACGTTCCCGTGGATGACTGTCCGGGCGAGATCGGTGTCACGTGCTTTCAGGTTTCTGTGATTTCAGAAAAACAAAAAGAAGAAGTGAAGGCAGAGAAAAAGCCCGCAAAAGAACCAGAGAAAAAAGAAGAAGTGAAAGCAGAAGAGCAGCCAAAAGCACCGGAGGGCACCGAAGACTTTATGGAGCTAGAGCAGATCAAGGTGCCAGAAGAATTTTTGAAGTATCAGCCGAATCCGTATAAGACACAGCTGGTGATCGACCATGTAAAACAGTCCGGGATTTTGGATGAGCCGATTACGATTAATCGGGAAACCAAGGTGCTCACAGATGGATACAAACGTTATATTGTGGCTGAAAAGATGGGAATGAAAATGGTGCCTGTCATGTACGAAAAAATAAGCGTGGATAGCTAAATAGCAAGAAAGAGCATAAGGAAAACGTGCTATCACTTCCAGTGTTAGACTAGGCAGAGCCTAGTGTTTTCGTGATATCGCAAAATTTTGATTTTGTCACACTGTGTGACACTAAAAAAAGCCTATTTGTCACACGGAATGACACCTAAAAAAGCCTTTTGTCACTCGGCGTGACAGTTTAAAGTTTGCAGCATTAATAAAAACCAGAACGGCAATTTGCTTAAGTTCTTAAAATTCAATCAGATAAAATGGAGAAATAAATATGGAATTTAAAAAAAGAGAGCTTCGCAAAATGATCAAGGGAAAACCTCTATACAATGTTTTTCCGGATCAGTTAAATAGTGAAGAGGAAATTGAAAAAAATGTTCGTCGTCTATTTGATCAATTGAATAAATCGGATCAACTTATTTGTGAAGGAGAGTTTGATCATTATGGAAGCGGCTATGCTTCGTTTGTAGAATTTTTTTGCTTTAAAAAAGATGGCAGTGCAATATTAAGTAAAAGTTATTATGAAGAAGATGCTGTTATTTCGCTAGATATGGAAGGAATAGTGGTGTACGTAAGCCGAGTAGCGCCTCTTGCAGTCTTTGGGATGGGAACCCCTCTTAAATATATTCAAGAAGAGGACGGCAAGGAAATGTATAGCGGAATGAGTTCTTTAGGAGTAGACACAATCAATCAAGTCCCAGAAAGATTTGAATCTATGGTTAAGGAAATTGAAAACAGACTACATGAATCAGGCTATTTGATAGGCGACCAGGCCTATCTCGCACAGCCTCTGCCATTCAAAGCAGACATTCCAACAATGTTAACCATGCCAGATTTTGGCGAGGAATATACTATTTTTGATGCCGTATTTTATTGGTCTGATTGATTTTCTAATAGAGGTGATTTGGTGAAAACTCTAGTTCAAGCGTTCATTGGCTCTTTTATTATTCATGCCGTATACATACTTCGTGATATCACGAAATTTTGATTTTGTCACACCGTGTGCCACTTAAAAAAGGCTGTTTGGCATACGGTGTGACATCTGAAAAAGCTGGTTTGTCACATGGAATGACAGTTAAATGCTTGCTGCTTAAAGGTGTATTAAGATTTAAGAAAAGGGTGAAAAAATATGGATATTGAAATAGGTTATTTTCCGAAACATTATTTTAGCAACAAACCCGCTGCCGGCGGTCATTTTCCGTTTGCTATCGAAGGAACTGCAAATTATGTCTTTGATTTAAGTGGCTTTTATCTTCCTGAGTGTGATGAAAACTTCGTGCGTTTATGGATGAAAAACATTAAAGCATATCCTATTTACTTTTGTTCTGAAATACTTTCTTCTTGGAAAGAAGAGTATGAAAAAGATTGCGAGGAAGCAAATGTTTATTACAAATACTTGTTCCAAAGCCCGCAACTAACTGTGGCGGTTACAGAGATTCAAAATGAAAAGCAATTCCAGGAAATTTTCCCCTGGTTCATTACAATGGGAACAGCAGGTGAAATCGTTGTATG
>NZ_LAJA01000022.1 GCF_000970675.1 Domibacillus tundrae
TGTTTATAGAGGGAGGTTAGCTGTACAAGTTATAAATTTAATGGTTTAAAGTTATAGAGCATTTCTTTGAATGAGGAATGCTTTTTATTTTTGCTTAAAACAAAAATCTACAATAAAAATGTTATCCGTATTAATAAAAATTTATTGTAAAACGATAAAATATATATTAAAATCAAAATCAGAATAAATAAGTGAGGTGCTTTTTATGGAAAAAGTAACAACGTTGTTTTTAAAAATAGCTGTTATTCTTTTAGGAGTCCCAGTTCTTGCTCTGTGCATCTTTTTGGTGCCTGAGATGGCGAATCTTGCAGTAAAATTGCTTCCAGAGTTTGCTTTTATAAAATATCTCGTTTTCACCGCTTTTGATGCATCGGCGATACCTTTTTACTTTGCTTTGTATCAGGCTTTCAAACTCTTACGCTATATTGACAAAAATAAAGCTTTCTCCGATTTATCTGTAAAAGCTTTAAAGAAAATCAAATACTGTGCCATCACAATCAGTATTTTGCATGTGCTAGTTTGGCCGCTCTTCTATATCTTTGCGGAAGTAGACGACGCACCAGGAGTTATCTTTGTCGGATTGGTTGTTCCTTTTGCTTCGATGGTTATCGCAGTCTTTGCGGCTGTTCTCCAAAAACTTTTACAAGAAGCAATTAATATCAAATCAGAAAATGATTTAACGGTCTGAGGTGAATAACAATGGCAATTATAATCAATATTGATGTGATGTTAGCAAAAAGGAAAATGAGCGTAACAGAACTTTCGGAGAAGGTTGGAATAACAATGGCGAACCTTTCTATATTGAAAAATGGAAAGGCAAAAGCGATTCGATTATCCACTTTAGAGGCAATTTGTAAGGCTTTAGAATGTCAGCCTGGAGATATTTTAGAATACAAAAGTGACGAAGACAGTTAAACACATTGTGGAGGAAACTTAATATAACAATTATTAGGGGAGGTATAACTATGGACATTAACAATTTGATTATTGAAAATATTGCTAACCCTCATGAGCTGGAGAGAATGTATAGAAAAGATCCGAAAGCTTTTAAAAAGTCATTCTCACACGCATGGGAACAAAATCCTGATTCTCAGGTTCTTGGTGTTTGGTATGAAAGATTGCATTTCAAGGAGACGGCAAATACAGAAAAATCTTCCTTGCTTCAAAAAGGTTTCTTATTCATGGGCATTTTAGCCATTCTGGCCGGGATAAGCACCAGGATCATTTTCCATTTTGTCGAACAGGAAGCAATTGCTCCAATTAACCTGGCTTTTGGTATAATTCCCTTTATTGCTGCCTATTTTGTTTACAATAATACTCCGGAAAAAAGTGTTATTTATTCCCTTGCAGCGTTGTTCCTAATTTCCGGGCTTTATCTTAATATGCTGCCATTAAATTATAAAGACAGTATTATCCTTGCTTATTTACACCTTCCCATATTCTTATGGGTATTAGTAGGGCTTGCATTTACAGGAAATGAATATTCAAAAGGCAGTACAAGATTAGCCTATATTAAATTTAATTTGGAATATTGTATTCTTTACGCCAGCATGGCAGTTAGCGGAATGGTACTAGCAGCATTAACCATGCAGTTATTTAGCTTTGTTGGCTTGGATATAAAAGACTTCTATTTTAGTAATGTCGTTTTATTTGGTGCTGCCGCTCTCGCTATTGTGGCTGCATACCTGGTATCAATGAATCTTAAACTTGCTAAGAATATTACACCATATATAGCTAAAATTTTTAGTCCTCTTGTCCTGGTCACATTGTTGGTCTATCTTATAACGGTTATATGGGTCGGAAAAAACCCATTCTTGGACCGCAATTTCTTGATAGCCTTCAACGGAATACTCCTTGGTGTATTGGTCGTTACCATATTTTCCATTATCGAGAGCGACTCAGACGAGAAAAAGAACATTTCAGATTATATAAATTTTGCTTTAATTGTTCTTGCGCTTATCATTGACAGTGTGGCTTTGTCAGCCATCGTGTTCAGACTTTCTTCTTATGGGATTACGCCTAATAGACTTGCTGTTTTAGGAGTAAACATACTTATCTGGGCAAATCTAATTTGGATTATGCTCTCCTATATGCGTTTTCTACAAAACAAATTCGGACCTTCAACTATCCAAGATGCCGTTACTAAGTATTTGCCGGTCTACGGACTTTGGGCAGCTTTCGTTACATTTACTTTTCCTATAATTTTTAATTAGAAAGGCTACCCTGAAAATATCCTTCCAAAAAGACGTTTTTTCATGCGCCATGGTGCGAATCTTATTAGCATGGCTGTCTCTGTTAATGTAACGAAAAGCTAATCTTCTATAACGTATAAAATCCTTAGAGCCGATATTATGCAGCTTTTTATACAGAGTTGCATAATATCGGCTTATTTTCATTACTAAAGTTAAAAAGAGGGTATTCAAACTAGAAGACATATATATTGTTGTTGCAACTGGATTCTTTAAAATATGTCCAGTTTCATGTGCCCAACGAAAAAGGACTTCATGAAACGTATTTGATAAGCTAAACTTGCAGGTTTTAAGTTGAGTTTGATTTAGATTAAATGTGAAAAGATGTACTTACACTAAAGGGGGCTTTAGTTTAATATCCAAAGTTATCATAAGCCGAAAATATGCAAGTTTTTATTCATTCCTTGTATGTTTTCGGCTTTCTTACCTTCAAAAAACATACTGCCGTAAACAGCATTTTTTAATTTCCAAATACAGACTGAACAGCAGATTAACAATATTGATAAAACGAAAAAGGGATTATTAATTATTACGGCTGAAAAAGTGGCAAGTTAAGAAAATACTATGCAACAACTACCATTTATGGTAATACGGGCGTGAGATAGTACAAAACTAAGGATTTATCTAACATTTTTATCCAATCGTCATCCCAACGAACGAAGAAGTGATGATTGCCCGTGACGTTTCTCGTTTAACAGGAGTGTAAGGCGTTTCTTCAACGTTTAGCGTGAATGCTTGGTGATGGTTATAGGCCGGGAAATGGGCTTTTAAATCAAATATTTGGTGAAATAAAACCATGATTTGAATTTCACCCTCAAAACCTCTTATGTGTTGAAAATAATCACACACTAAGGGGTTTTTTTCTTTGGCAAAAAAGAAAAGAAAAATGCAGGTTCAAGAAGCATTATCGATTGAAAAAGCAAGAGAGGTTGTCACACGAATTAAGCAACTCGAAGGTTTATCAAAGCACACACTGGAGAACTATCATAATCTGTTTAATGACCTTGAAAGCCGCTTTTCCAAAAGAAAGCTAGTTTCTAACTTTACCATTGAAGATGTCTAATTAAAAACTGCTCTTGCTAGTTAAAATAAACATTTGCCAGTTCGACCCTGATTTCGTTAAAAAATACTTTTGCGATTTCGGGGTCTTTTTCCCGTTGCACCCTTGTCAATCCAGTGTTTTTTCAATTTTCTTTTTAGTCTTTTTTAGCAAAACTTTATTTTAACTTGAACAGTGTAATGCTGGTTGATGGAGTGGATTTTAGCAGGAGATTATTTTAGTTGTACAGAGATTGTGAAGTTAAACTAAACATTTCCGATCAGTTTGATAAAAAGTGCTTAAGCATGGTATAAGTGTAAAAGAAGCAGGGACATTTTGTTTTTTAATTTTGGGATAAGGGATTGGCCTGGTATCCATAATGAGAGGATTTGAATTTGAATATGATAGATAATTTTTGGCGTGATTTACCACGACCTTTTTTTATACTGGCACCAATGGAAGATGTGACGGATGTTGTTTTTCGCCATGTAGTGAGTGAAGCAGCCAGACCTGATGTGTTTTTTACAGAGTTTACAAACACGGAGAGTTATTGTCACCCAGAGGGGATCCATAGTGTGCGTGGGCGTTTGACTTTTACAGAGGATGAACAACCAATGGTAGCTCATATATGGGGGGATAAGCCTGAATACTTTCGTCAAATGAGTATTGGTATGGCGAAACTTGGGTTTAGGGGTGTGGATATCAATATGGGCTGTCCTGTACCTAATGTGACACAGAATGGGAAGGGAAGTGGCCTTATCCGTCGTCCAGAAGTTGCAGCAGATTTAATACAAGCAGCAAAAGCAGGAGGATTGCCCGTAAGTGTAAAGACAAGGCTTGGTTACACGGATGTAGACGAATGGCACGACTGGCTAACACACATATTGAAACAAGACATTGTTAATCTTTCCATTCATCTGCGTACAAAAAAGGAAATGAGCAAAGTAGATGCTCATTGGGAACTAATCCCGGAGATTAAGAAACTTCGTGACCAGGTGGCACCAGATACACTCTTGACGATCAATGGGGATATCCCTGATCGTCAAACTGGCTTAAAGCTCGCTCATCAATACGGTATTGATGGGATTATGATTGGGCGTGGTATTTTCAATAATCCATTTGCCTTTGAAAAGAAGCCGAAAGATCATAGTAGTAAGGAATTGCTCGACCTCTTAAGGCTGCATCTGGATCTACATGATAAATATTCCAAATTAGAGCTGCGTCCGTTCAAGGCTCTTCATCGCTTTTTTAAGATATATGTCCGTGGGTTTCGAGGGGCAAGTGAATTAAGAAATCAATTAATGAACACAGCGTCCACAGATGAAGCACGTTCACTGCTCAATGACTTTGGGTCAAAGAATCTTGATAGAATGGGGGAGCAGGAGAAGTGTCCCCATTCAAGGTAAAAGCGAAGTAGGACTAAACTGGTGTGCCCCCAAAAAGTTAGAGTTTATACTAAGCAGATAATTGGCTGGTGTGAAGACGGTATTGAACCGGACTCATTCCCTCCAATTTTTGCTTTATACGTTTGTTATTAAAGTAATCTATATTAGGTTATGAATTTGCAAATTAAAAGTACGCAAATGGGGAAGATCATTTATGTCTAACTAAAAATGGAACATTAATTACTCTGTATGCTAATAATCAAAAAATTGTTTCAAAGCACGTTATTGCTTCTTTAATTTAGATAAATTATCAGCCTATAAGTAAAAAACACAGCTAAAATGGCGTCTTAAATGAAATATTGCTAACGGAATCAGGTCATATTGGTTCCGTTAGTTTTTTTGTATAATCACCAACATCCCGTATGTTGTCAATTACGGTCCACACATGTAGAATAAGGGAACATATTGGCGAAGTTCATATAAAGTGAACAGCTTGTTTCGCTTTGACAGGGTAGAGGTCGCTGGTTCGAACCCAGTAGGAACCATATAATAAAACTAAACGCGAGAACTCCTTATGTATCGAGGATTTCCGCGTTTTTTGTTGTATTATAGTTTGGCGATAAAACGTTTGGGATGAGGACAATTAGAGAACTTAAGAGTTATATCGGGAAAAAGCTGATGAGTAGATAAAACGCATTAGTCTATTAATCAAAAACACTAAGGAAGAGTGGAGAAATTTTGCCTTAAAACTCAACTATGGATTAAAAAAAGTATATAAATTGTGAAAAGATGTACTTAAACTAACGAAGCAGGTTTCTTTAACAACGAATATTTATAATTTACCTGCAAACATGAGAATTGAAGCTAGGATAGTAAATCAAATGAGACACGTTTTTCCCCTCTCAACATATTATTTAATAAGGAAAATGAGAAGAGAGGGGGGGGAATAGATGGTTAATTTATTTCCAATTGAAATAAATGGACATATCTTTTTAGGCATCTCTGTTATGTTGCCAAAAACAGGTTTAGTCATGGTTACCAGCGAAAAAGGATATATTATGTGTGGGGCTCTTGATGTCTCATTGCTAAATGAGAGGTTAAGTGATAGAAAGATCATTGCTGGTAGAGCTGTTGGTGTAAAAACAGTTGAACAGCTTTTGGAAGCACCGTTAGAATCAGTTACATTGGAAGCAGAAGCAATCGGAATTCATAAAGGTATGCTTGGAAAAGATGCTATGTTAAAAATGATTTAAAGAGAAAGTCAGTCATTTTGGCTGACTTTTTAATTTTCGGGATTTTTCATTTTTTAAAAATCAATGAAAATAAATGTAAAGCAGGTGAAGGGGGAATGAAGACACTATTATTCGTAACAGATGTATACTTTGTAGTGATAGGACAGGTTTTGTAGCTGGCGACTTCCACGAGGGCTGTATGAAAACCATGGAATTTTCCATATTTTATATAATAAAAAGCAATTAAGATGAAACAGCAGTTAGAAAATTAACTTTATGTTTTGATTTGCAAAATAATCTGTCAGTCACAAAAAAGACATTAAACCTTTTAGAAAAGCTAATTGAAGAATGTGATGATTGAGAGAGCGGTACAGATAAAAAAGAAGACTACTTATTATGTTATGTTGCATTAAAAATACCTGCAGCATTATAAAACCATTCAACATAAAAGAAGAGAACGCTTATAAGCATTCTCTTCTTTATGAATTATCATGATTCCTTAAGGACGGCTATTTTGTCCACCCTTGCGTCCTCCATTAATGGTTTTCTAAATAATACGAATAAAAAACGTATTTTAATTGAAGTTTGTTTTGTAGCCAGTTTACATGATTATAAATTATACAATGCTAAATTCGATGAAATATGTAAGGGTATTGATGAATCCATTACAGGTAAGCTATTTGATTTAGTGTGGACAATCCAGTTTCTTGGATGCGAATTCTTGATTGAAAGCAGACCAGTGTGATATAATCAAAATTTAATGGAAATTTTGAAACGAAATGAGGAAACGATAATTGAGTATCCTAACGGTAACAGATTTAAGTCATGATTTTGGTGACCGCATTATTTTTCAAAATGTATCTTTTCGTTTGTTAAAAGGGGAACATATTGGATTAGTCGGCGCTAATGGCGAAGGCAAATCGACGTTTATGAATATTATTACCGGACAAATTCAGCCGGATGATGGAAAAGTAGAATGGTCCAAAAATCAGCGGGTCGGTTATCTTGACCAGCACGCCGTTTTAGAAAAAGGAAAAACGATTCGTGATGTGCTGAAAACGGCTTTTCAATACTTATTTGATATAGAAACAGCCATTAATACCATTTACGGCCAAATGGCCGATGTAACTCCGGAAAAAATGGAAAAAATGCTCGATGAAGTCGGAACGCTTCAAGATACATTGACAACCAATGATTTTTACACGATTGATACAAAAGTGGAAGAAGTAGCGAGAGGGCTCGGCTTAGACGGGATAGGGCTTGAAAAAGATGTATATGATTTAAGCGGAGGGCAGCGGACAAAAGTTCTTCTTGCTAAGCTTCTTCTTGAAAAACCGGATATTTTACTTCTCGATGAGCCAACCAACTATTTGGATGAAGTGCATATTGAATGGTTAAAACGCTATTTGCTGAACTATGAAAATGCGTTTCTTCTGATCTCTCATGACATTCCTTTTTTAAACAGTGTTGTAAACATTATTTATCATTTGGAAAACAAAGAATTAACCCGCTACGTTGGAGACTACCATAACTTTTTAAAAGTATATGAAGCAAAAAAACTGCAAGTAGAAGCAGCCTCTAAAAAGCAGCAGCAGGAAATCGCCAATTTAAAAGATTTTGTGGCGAGAAACAAAGCACGTGCTTCAACAAGCAGCCTGGCGATGTCCCGACAAAAAAAGCTGGATAAAATGGATATTATTGAAGTGGCAGGAGACCGGCCAAAGCCTGATTTTCGTTTTAAAGAAGCCAGAACATCTGGGAAGCTGATTTTCCAAACGGAAAAGTTAGTGATCGGCTACGATAACCCTCTTTCCAAGCCGCTTGACCTTTTGATGGACCGCAGCCAAAAAATTGCTTTGGTTGGAGCAAACGGAATCGGAAAAACCACTTTGTTAAAAAGCATACTCGGTGAAATCAACCCTCTTTCCGGAAGCGTAGAGCGGGGAGACTACCAGTATATCGGTTATTTTGAACAAGAAGTAAAAAAAGAAAACCATAACACGTGCATTGAAGAAGTGCTGAATGAATTTCCGAGTTTAACGCAAGGCGAAGTTCGGGCGGCATTAGCAAGATGCGGACTAACGAGAAAACACATTGAAAGTAAAATATCCGTACTGAGCGGCGGCGAAAAAGCAAAAGTGCGGCTTTGTAAACTGATGAACCGGGAAAGCAATGTTCTCGTTTTTGATGAACCGACCAACCATTTGGATGTTGATGCGAAAAATGAATTAAAGCGGGCGCTTAAAGAGTACAAAGGAAGCATCCTCTTGATTTCCCATGAGTCTGAGTTTTATCAGGATATTGCCACGGACATTTGGAATGTGGAATCCTGGACAACAAAACAAGTGCAAAATACGTAACAGCCGAAATAGCAGCACAGCTTACTTTATGACAAATGGCCAGATCAGCTTTTATGCTGATCTGGCCTTTTTTTAAGCAAACTCTTTGCTCCGCCCCTCCGCAAATAAAATTGCTGTATTGGTTTCAGCAATTGGGCCAAATGTGCCGGCTGTAGCGGTATTTGACACAGCGTTCCACCAAACAATGCCGGAAAATGGACTTTTAAATCAACGATTTGGTGAAATGACATTGGTGCCGAAGTTGTGAAAGAGGCACTTTCAAAATAAAAGGCATGCAACATTTTGATGAAATATGAGAATGAATTCACGCTGTAAGAATCTTGCTGGAAATGTGACCAAACTCCCATATAAGAACGGGGTTTCTTACATAATCTGCGGTGCAGTGCTTGCGCTGCATGGATGGCTAACGAGCAGGTTAGTTGAAGAAGGATTGTCTATATGTATCGCAGAATAATTACATTAAAGATGTTTACAAGAAAGGAAAGTGAATTATTTGAATGTTAAGTACACTCATTTAAATCGATTCCCGATAATGAGATATTAGAGGGCCTTATGCAATTACACAATATCACTTTTGGTGGTTCTGAAGATTTGGTTAAACAAAGTGAACATTTAAAATAAGTCATTTGAAAAACAATAATATTGTTTAATCCATTCTTGAACTAACGCACTCTTTAGCTCAAGAATGTGAGACATAATTATTATTATGTTGCATTCATAACCGATAAACAAAACAGGCTCTATCCTTTGATATTGAAGGGAGGGCGCTTTTTTTCTATATAACAAGTAACCTTAATGTAGCGTTTTAGATATTTACGTTTTATTTAATACAATATAATGAATGAAAACAGGAAGTTTTTATGACAGCAAAAAAGGATGAAAACGGAACATATGCAAGAGGATGAAGATAAGGAGAAAGCAGCTTACACGGTTCGTATGCTTGCTGATATGTACGATGAGTATATTTTATTTATACATGGCGTACATATGATGAATGAGGATGGATCATTTGTGGAGGCTGGATACTATGAGTAATATGATTAAGGTTATTAATGAAGAGGGAACAGTTATACGGTGTAACGTTGTTGCGTGTCAAGATGGAATAGGATTGCAAGAGGTGAATGCATGTGAGGCAGATGGCCGAGCCGTTCATGTGTGGATATGATTAGCATTACATAACAATTAACAGGAGAGTGAATAGACATCATGTTAAAATTTATCGTAGTTTATACTGTTAATGAAAAGATTGAAATATCTCAGTTTGAGTCTGACAGTTTGCACAATGCACAGATAATAGCAGGTGAACACTTTAAAGAATTGTCCGCTTTCCATAAAGAAGAATATAATATTATAAGTATTGATCAACTTGAAAACATTCCAGTGATTTAATATGAAAGTGTGAAGCTGTCCTTTATTGGATGGCTTTTTATTTATATGCTGCTAGGAACTATTAAAGCTTACGTAATATACTTCCATCAAATTATTTTTACTAAGACAGGTACAAACCATTAATAAAAAAATGATTTTAAGTGATAAAGCATAATCCCATCAAGTCAAAACGGCGTATTTTTTCTAGCATTTGATACTCGATAAATATCAAAAAAATGTTAATCATAGATACCCTGGTAAAAAAGGATGCTTAATCTAAAGCATCTTTTTTTACCAGGGTAAACCGGTACCAAAATCCTTTGCCAGGCTGTCGCTTTCTTTTCTTCTTCTTTTGCGGTTTTCGGCTCTTTCTGCTGCTGTATTAAATAACCCTTTTTCCATATTTGTTTCAGGGACCACCTGGGGAACGGGTGTAGTATTCCCATTTTCATCGAGAGCAACCATGGTTAAAAAAGAAAGTGCGCATACATTCCGTTCTCCCGTTAATAAATCCTCTGCAATGACTTTCACGAATACTTCCATTGAGGTGCGGCCTGTATAAGTTACAAATGCCTCAAGGCAAACCGCGTTCCCTTCATAAATGGGATGGAGAAAGTCAACAGAATCAGTCGAAGCCGTTACTGTGCTTCTTCGAGAATGACGCATGGAGGCGATGGAGGCTATATCATCTATATAAGCCATTAGCTTGCCTCCAAACAAGGTTCCATGATTATTCGTATCTGGAGGCAATACGACACTGGTTTTTACTACGAATGAATCCCGGCACTTTTTTTCTTCACTCATACTGACCACACCTTTCTTTCTCATTTTTTCTACAGATGTGCGCGATTTTTGAAGCTGCGCAGGATATTCCCATCAATTGTTCCATTACAAATCCAGCGGCATAGATGCATTTATAAACAGGACCATTCACGGCCTTTTTATTCTTCCTCTTCCTTTTTAATTACCTTTACGTGCTCGTATGTTTTTTTAGCTATCATTAATAGTTGATCGTCACTCATTTGTAATTCAGATTCTGTTGAATCCTTGTTACTTTCATTTGGCAAAGAGTCTCCACCCCTTTCTCAACAACAAGTATTAACATTATTTCTTTAATTAAATCAAAAAACAGAAAAGTGTATCATATCTTGGAAAGTCCATATGTCCTGCGATGAAGCCGCTGTCAAAAAAAAGCGTAGCTGTTCAGCCTGGCCTGAGTAGCTGCAACGCGTGTTAATGTAAAAAACAAGCTATCTAATTCAAATGAAAAATATAGACGGCAGGTTAGTGGAAGAAGAACCTTGTTCTCCGCGGAACTGACAAGTTTGAACCAGCCGCCTGTAACTAGTGGAATATAGCTTACGGCCAATACATAAGGTTAAGTAAAGGGAAGGAAGGTGAAGCTTAGTGATTATTAAGATCAGCGTAGCCAGCGCGTCAGCTGCTTTTGTTTGTGTGGCTGCTAAATTAATCCAAACACTCGGGGAAACCCAGCTCACAATTGCGGAATTGAAAAATAGCGTCAACAGCCTGACAGTAGAATCACAAAGGTTGATCCATTCCGCCGAACAGGTCACTGTCGATATCCAAAGTAAAATTAAATTCCTTGATCCGTTGTTAGAATCTGCCCAGGATGTAGGTGAAGTGGTTCATAGTGTAACCGATAAAGTAAAACAGAGCGGGATCGTTCAAAACAACGAGACTCCTCCAAGCGAAACCATTGACACTAATCATCAGCCAGCAATTACTGCCTGGAAAGCGCCTGTCGAAGACCTTCCTGCAAGTGCAGACATTTATACACCAGATAACGATGGTCATGTAAACACAATCACATCTACATCAGATGGGATCGTGAAGCTTAGAATTAATTAATCGTGTATTCACTCCATTTCACCTGAAGTATGGACGTGTTACACAAACTTTATATTTAAGTCGCATACGAATACTGTTTTCCGAATGTAACGGGAAGCAATTTTCGTATTTTTTGTTTTTGCATGAAAAGTTATAAGGAGAAGCTGAAAAGGGGAGCGATCATCAAGTGTATAAGAAAGGAATATCTGCAGGGCTTGTACATAAAATCGTAAAAAGGGAGGGTTTCTTTTTATGACTATTGAATTCAGTGTTGCTGCCATCGCTATAGCCTTCATCTTGCTGGTTGTATTTTTAATCAGGCTGTTTCAAAAGGGAGTGGTCACGCTGGGCGAAACCAACCGTACCCTTGTTGAGGTGAGGAATGCGGTACATGGCCTGACACAAGAATCCAGTAAGCTGATCCATACAGCCAATGAGGTAACGGTCGATGCCAAACATAAAATGCGGACAGTCGATCCGCTGCTGGAATCTGCCCAGGATGTGGGTGAGGTGCTTCATAACATCACAAACACGGTAAAACAGGCAGCCAACTCTCGAGGGAATGGAGTTCCGCCCCGTGCAAACAAAACCAAAACCCCGTCCAACCCTAAGAGGAATATCCGGTAAAAAATGTTGCTCAGTGTAGACCTTCTGAAAGGTGGATGGAAAAAACGTCCGTTTTTAGGATGGAATAATTTACAAAAAAGATATCATGGTTGGAAAGAAAAAATGTGCAGTTTATAAAAAAGACATTCCGAGCGCTCTATTTCTTATGAATCAGCATCCCGCCAAACGAAGAAGTCATGATTTTGGTTATGTAAAATTACGGATTAAATGTCACCGATGAACTCCTCTTGTTGTGTTGAAAACCAACACACGATAAGGGGTTTTTTTTGTTAGGAAAATGGTTTTTACACTAAGCCCAGCATTTTCCCCGTATAAATTCTCCTCACTCATTCAAAATATAAATAGCAAATTGCAAATAGAAAGGAGCTGGATGAACATGAAGAGAAACTCGCTCCTCATGGTGCTGACATTGTCATTCATGAGTGTACTGATTGCTGGCTGTGCCGCCGAAGGTCAAGCAGGAGGTCAAGCCAATTATGACGAAACAAAAAAAATGGTCATTGATATATTAAAAACAGATGATGGAAAAAAAGCGCTCCAGGAAGTATTAAAGGATAAAGAGATCAAGCAGGCTCTTGTCATGGACGAACAGGCTGTAACAAAAACCATTCAAACGACCTTAACATCTGATCAAGGGAAAGAGTTTTGGAAAAAGGCCTTTGAGGACCCGAAATTTGTGGAAAGCTATGCAAAAAGCATGCAAAAAGAACACGAAAAAGTACTGAAAGGCTTAATGGCAGATCCGGACTATCAGAAAATGCTAACAGACGTTTTACAAGACCCTGAGATGCAAAAAACGATGCAGGAAGCCATGAAAAACCAGGAATTCAGAAAGCATCTTCAGGACGTGATCAATGAGACGTTATCAAGTCCTTTGTATAAAGCCAAAATAGAAGAGACGTTATTAAAAGCAGCGGAAGAAGCCGGGAAACAAGGACAAGACGGCGGAAGCTAACATAATTTTAATTTTTGTAAACAGAAGTGAATAAGGATCGTTGTATAGTCTTAATCCCTCTTACGCATGACAGTAAGAGGGTTTTGTTTTGGATAAAAAAGAATAGGTAACCACTAATTCCTTTTATTACCATAAATGGTGCATATTAATAGGTTTAACTTGTAGATATGTAAATTTGTTGATGATAGTATTTAAAAGGGTTTTTAGTTTAGAGGAGGAATTTTTGAATGAAATGGGCAATAAAATGGCTTCTTGCCGGAGCACTTTCTTTTGGACTGGCGGCTTGTGGGGAAGCAGACATTGAAAAAGTATCGGATGACGCCACGTCCGAGAAAACCGAAGAAAACTACAAGGCCAAAAAGAACCTGAACGAAGATGAAAAGCTGGCGCTTGAATTTTATCAGGTGTATATGAAAGGGACAGACGCAAAAGCAAAAGAACAATTTGTCAGTGAAAAAGTCTATGCAGACACGGCTCTGTTATTTTCTTTTGGTGCCGATGAGGAAGGTTCTGACGATTTTAATGATCTGAGAGTCATTGAATCCATACATAAAAAAGAAGAGGGCGAAGAAGCCACACTGGTTCTTGTTCACTCGACGGATCAGGAAGGAGGATTAGAAGAATCAATCGCTGCCTTAATTAACGGGAAATTTGTCATGGCATACGGCCCGTTTGCGGAAGAGGCTGAATACAGAACCGCTTTTGAAGACCTGAGAAGTGAGTTTAAAGCGGACATTCCAACAGAAACAAAAGAAGCATTAGCAAATGCAGAAACCGAAGAACAAGAAGCGAATGACGTGTTTGAAGAAACGTATAAGGTCGGCGATAACGTCAGCATTGATGGTGTGGAAATCACAATTAAGTCAGCTAAGTTTACAGATGCAGCAGAATACGGTGAGCCTCAAAAAGGTAAGGTTATCACGTTAGAAGTCGCAGTGAAAAACAACTCGGAAGAAAATGCTTATGTCGATAATACCGAATTTACCATTTCAGACGCTGAAGGCAATATGCATGAGCAATATTACAGCTACGATGATACGAGCTTCAGCAATGAAGTGAAAGTCGGCAAACAATACGCCGGCAAAGTAGCGTTTGACGTACCGGAATCGGACTCGTACGAAATCTATTATGAGCCGTCCTTCTCGATGAATGAAGGAGAAATTAAGTTCGTTGTATCAAAAGAAGAATTGCAATAATGAATTTGAACCCTCTTATGTGTTTGTTTTTTAAACACGCAGGAGGGTTTTTTTATAATAAAATATATAATGTTGGGAGCCGCTTATCTTTTAAACGTTCTCTATTAAAAGGTATAATTTGGTGGAGAAGATAAAAAAACGTGAAAACTGGGGAAGATAAAATGAAGTTTTGTATGGAGTTTGGTGATACCAATTTTATTGGCTTAGTAAATGCGTGGCAATACAAATCCTTTGTGGATGAAGACTGGGAGTTAGACGGTCTCTTGCAGCACTTTTCTCCCGAAATGAAAAAAAGGGACGATTTTGGTGTGTCAGATGACTGAAGAAGGAATTAAACATTCGTGGAACGTGAAGTGAGAATCGGAGCAGAAGAACCCGTATCATTTGTAGTGTATTGCTCTTTTTCAAGCTGAAAGAATATTTCTTTTATTTACATTAAATGCATACATAGTTCGTCCAAACAAATCATTGGTCATTAATACCCTTATCAGTACTAATAAGGGTATTAATGTGCATTCAAAAATAGCCGCAAGAAGGGAGGAGCGTGCTTCAAGGAACATGCCTTGATGCAGAGATCCTGCCGGCGGGTGAGACATTCTTTCTTTTTCCGGCCGGTACCGATTATGTGTATGCATTCAGATTTCCGCAGAAAGGTGCGCATACGGGCTGTTTTGAAAAGAAGAACTTTGGGTAGCAGAAGTAAACGAAGCGCCAAAAATGGCGACCGGAGCCGCCAAAACGAACGGTTGAAATCGAAAGAAACAAAATTCACTCTGCAAAACTCATTTGGTGCTGGGATCATTCAAAGAAAATGATCGGAAAAACGTACTTTGTCATTGCTTATGGATCTGGAATACACATAGATATGTATAAAACCATTGGATAAACCTAAAGAACCGATTTTTTTGAACAAATGAAACTATTTTAAAGGGGTGGCAGCCTTGTTGAGAGAGGGAGAGTGGAAAACAGTAAAAATTGGCGGTATGACAGCCGTTGGATATGTGAGCAATATCGTCCAAAGCGAATTTTACGGCTACAGGGTTGAATTGACGAAAGTAATTTGGATTACGGATGGTAAATACCTTTTAAGAAAACCATCACCCGGCATCTTCACAGAAGAGCAGCTGGAGCCCATCGGCGATTTTTGGGATAAGCACCGGGACAAGGAGACGCTGATCGATCTGGCGTTATTAACAGGTGACAAGAAATGGTTTGAAGAACTGACGGGACGAAAACTAAAATGGCATACCGTGGAATAGTAATTGAACAGCAGTGGACACCAGAAGAAATGGCGAAGAAGCGGTGGGGATTTGCATAAAAAAACAGCCAAAGGGGGCTCTGACTGTTCTGTGTTACTCGGATATTGCATGAGAGGATGGGGTTTCCTCACTATCAATAGAATGGACAAGTTCAGAAAGTTTTATACAAACAAAGTAAAAAAGCCGAGGAGATCCCCGGCAAAAAATGAAAAAGGGTTTTTAGAGACGGTTGAAAAGTCGAAAATTAGAAAGTATGCTCATTTCAGAAAAAATTATGCAAATAAAAAAAGCCAGGTTTCCCTGACTGTGTATTAGGAAGAACTATAAAAAACTTACCAACAATAAATTTATATGCGGTAAAAAAAGAAATATGCAAAAAAGCCGAGAAAAAGTCCCCGGCCGTTAAAATATTACTCGCAATTCTATTCTGTCACAATGGAGTTGCATCCAAGGGTGTAGAAATTTTTTTGTCTCTAACACCTAAATTAATTTTAGTAATGTTTGAAAGAACCTATCATTTACCTTTCACTGAAAAGCGACTGTTGACTTTGTCTACAATCTGAGACCTCATCAAATAATGAGGTCAATGTCATAACTTTATTATTTTCTAGCTAAACGAACTAACTCCTTCTCAGTTTTTCCATTATAAACTGACTTTATGAGCCCCACATTTGGAGCAAAGTACGTGATATAGCCGTCATCTCTTTTCACCGTTACCACATTTTTGAACGTTCCTGCTCGTGTGGTTAATGTACCATTGATATCCTTTATTCTAGACATCGGTAAGTGGTCCCAGTCTTTCCACTTGTTTCCGACTTTTAAAGGATAGGTAATATCAGTGGAAGTATCAGATGAGAGCCAAGTGTTATATAGCCCGGTGTTATCTTCATATAAAAAGTAAGGATCGTTATTTGAATGAAGCCATTTATCCCAGCCATAATATTTACCTACATAATATGTAGTAAAAGATTCTTGTTCATATTCATATGTATAAATCTTTGTTTTATCTTGTAGGTAACTATACATCCGTAGGTACTGAGAAGACACATAAGCTTTTCCTTTTTTATAGCCAATTTGCGACCAGCCGTTCTTAGATTGAGAGTAAACCGAAACAGAAGCATTATTTTTTAGTGAACCAATCACTTTATAATTATTTCCAGGTCCGCTTCTAACGTTAAGAACACCACTACTAATGGTAACGTAACCCAACTTTGAAGAGGCTGCCTCTGAATGAGCAGGGTTAAATTGAAACGCCAATTGTAAAAATAAAATGATGGTTAAGGAAATTTTAACTAGCTTTTTATACTGCATTACTCCACTCTCCTAACTTTAATCAGGTAAATTATACTATTTAAATAGCCGGTATAAAATAGAAAAATTAAAATTATAAAAGAGAGTAAGAATAATTGCCTGTATTGATAAAGTTGTTTCTTTATGTTTTTTTGATTTTGATATTATAGTCCTGGTTAAATTTTATGTGGAGGTAAATAGATTGAAGAAATATGAAGGCGGTTTACATAACTACACAGATCAGACTTTGCTGAAGATTTATCAGTTTGATTCTAAAATGAAAAAATGGAGCGTTATAAAATCATTTGTACAAACTCAACAACAGTATGATTCCATCTATGGGTCGTTACAGTTTATAACTAAAGGAAAGCTAATCGACAACGATAAAGAACAACTTATAGTGGGATGTTCCATTGAAGTATCTTCATAATATTTTCCTTTCCAAGGTTATACAATTCATTATATACGTTTGGAGAGATAGAAGGAGAGGGTAGCTGTCAATTTATCATTACTAAATGGATAATAAAAAGACCGGCCGTAGCCAGTCACAAATACTTCTTTAATATTTTCTTAAATGTTCTTTTATCAATAATTCGTTCGTCGAGTTTCGGCCAGGCACCGCAATCTCTTCATTACTAAAGGGCACACCATAATGATCTTTTCTTTCCTCATGGGATCAGCTGCTTTACGTAAAAGGTAAATGTTACGTATTGATTCTCTTATAAATTAATCAAATAACTTGCCTAGTATTTTGTTCAGAGATGAGTTGGTTGAATCCGCCGTTGGTGCATACTGCTTTTTTAACTCTTCTAATGCTCTAGCTTGGTTTTCTTTAAGATTTTGTTTAAATTTCGCTTTGCTGCGCTTGTGACGAGAATCTCTCAGCAACTCCTTCATGGATTGCTCGTTCATCTTGCGTAATTGTTCAACTAGTTCCTTACCTGTATTATCCATCTGTTTCCCCTCTCTTTCTGAATTAGTCTACCTATTACAGAACATCTAATTTGACCACAATAGCGAGGAGAATTTGAAGTAATGCCTGGATATTTACGGCCAAGTCGGTGTCAGTTGTAGTCACCTTTACATGCTTTGATCCTTCGATGACCGTTTTTTGAGTGTTTTGCTGTTTTGTCTTCATGAATTGCTTTAGGTCTTGAACGACGCCTTTGCTTTGATCCGAATCACCGAGAGTGATGCTGATGACGGTGGCAATGGCTACCTGGATTCCGAGCTGTAAAGAAACCGCTGCCTGCGTATCTGTTGTACGGACCTCAACATCTTCAGAATCTTTAACGATAATCCACTCAAAAGATTTCTGCTCACTTGAAACAGCCTGATCGCCTTCTTGCAAAACATCTGCATCATTTTGGTTACTGTTGTCGTCACAATGATCCAATGCTCTCCACTTTTTCTCACTCATGTTATTCACCTCTTTCTTTTAGGATTTTAGTTACAAAATGTCTAGTTTAATAACTAGCGCAACCAGCACTTGTAGGAGTGCCTGGATGTTGACGGCCAAGTCGGTGTCAGTCGTTGTGACTGTGACATCTTTTGAATTTTCAATAAGAATTTTCTGTTTATTCGTTTGCTCAGAATCAAATTTCTGGAACAGCTCTTGCGCTACAGTTTGGCCTTCATCCGAATCGCCAATGGTGATGCTGATAATTAGCGCAATGGCTAGCTGCAAGCCTACTTGAAGGGAGACAGCTGCCTGCGTATCTGTTGTTTGAACCTCAATATTGCATGAATCTTTAATCCACACTAGCTCGTCGGATTCTTGTTCGATGACTGATTTCTGAATACCTTCCTGCAGAACATCTGAATCGTCGTGTTCATTGTTGTTCTCACTCTGCTTACGTCTTGGCTTTTTGTAGTCATCCTCATCATGATTTCTTGACATAACTTTAAACCTCCTTTTCCGTGTTATACAATAACGTATGAGGCTATCAGGCTTTTTGAAGCGGCATATGTAACTATTCTAAAAAAATAAAAAATCGCTTATGAACAAGCGATTTCAGAAGATAGAATGGAAAGGAGCAATGAAATGGGCGTCATCGCTTTAAATAAAAAGAAGAACGCCCATTATTGTCTAGCTGCGAAAATTTAATGTAATATTTTAAATTTATATATTAGATTGACTGTAAAAGAGCACTTGGATCGGTTAAAAGAATTAGGATATGTTGAATGGGAAAAGGGGAAACCAAGAACGCTGTATATAAGAGAGGAAAAAGCAAAAGAGTCCGTGAAAGGACTCTTTTTGTAGAGCGTCTGTCCTGAAATTAAGTGCCTCCCACATGGTCTCCCAAAATAATGGGGAGAATACAGGAAACTACAAAGCAGAAAATAGTTTTAAACTTGGAGAACTCTAATATATCAAAGTTTTAAAAGTAGGTTTATTTCAATCTACAGATCACTGTTCTTTTTTATTGTAATAGTCGACAGCGAACTGGGCGCCTTCCTCGACCATCTTGTTGTCAGCAGTATCATCTGGATGAGGATTGCCGGCTTTATGAACGGGGAAATTTTCGGCCGATGGCTGGGACTCTCCATTCAGCTTTTTCTTCGCCTGCGTCATCCAGCCGTCAAATTTTGTCCGATTTTCTTCTTTAGACAGCCACCATGCAGCCGCGCTGGCGCCAACGAGAAGGTAGCCAAGTCCGCCGTTTTTTTGTTTTTTATTTACATTGTTGTTATACATGAAAAAATCCTCCTTCATAGCTGCCACAAAGGGCGCTTGCTTGAGAATAGTTTACCCGCGGTTTTCCTATTCAAAACATAGCTGGATGAAAAAAGAAAGTGGTTTAAAGACGATAGATGAGGGTAATAATGATATGTTAAGGATAAACTGATTAAGAGAGGAAGTGGGCACGATGGAACATTCATTCCACTCTTCACAATGGACATGGAAAGAGTTCGATATAAAAAATGATGAACAGGCGAAAGAGCTCGCGAAAAAGCATCATACATGCAAAAAATGGATTGAAGATGTGAAGACGAATAAAACCAATTCTCTCGAAATGTATACAGGGACGCCCGGTGAAGAAGTGCTTTGGGGCTCACTTGTTTATTTACAGCATGCAGACGAAAAAAATAATCGGCATGTTTTCCATTTTTATTTGACACGAAATGAAATGGTCACAGCCAATTTAGACTTATCGAAGCTTGATTTTGCAAACGTGAAAGCGATGAAAGAAAAAATGCATCATTCTGAAACATCGGTAGAAGGATTCCTTGTGTTAATTGGGGAGATCATGACGCATTTTTTAATGGAAATCGATAAATTTGAAGTGAAGCTACGGGATTTATTGTGGGAGATAAAAGAAAGAAACAACACGAGTATTTTAGATCGGGCGGCTAATACAGATCACGAACTGCTGATTTGGAAAAACCTCATCATTCCAATGATGGAAACTCGGATGGCAGTGGAAGAAGCATTTGGCGACGAAGTGATGGAAGGAAAACAATATAAACGGACTAAGAGGCGAATAGAGCGTTCAAGGACGCTTATACGTGAATATGAAGAAGAAATAGATGCGCTTTTAGATCTTGAAAATGTTGTGTCGACACACCGTGGGAACGAAATTATGAAAACACTCACGGTCATCACGACTTTATTCACACCAGTTATGGCTCTCGGTGCGATCTGGGGAATGAATTTCAAGCATATGCCGGAACTGGAATGGAAATACGGCTATTTATTTTCAGGCACGTTGATCGGAGCATCTACATTTGCTCTTTATGTTTTTCTAAAGAAAAAAGGCTGGATGGGTGATATTCTGGCTGTCCGCAGCAAAAAATCTTTTTTTAAGTGATTCATTTTTCTTATGGACAGTGATAAAGTTCTTGTTATTTACTTATATCTATGAATGTAATAAGATAAAAGGTGTGAAAAATTAGAACAAATAAAAAAACTAATTTTCCGACTGCCTTACACTACATATTCAACTTAAGAGGGGGAACCGAAATGGCGACTAATGATGTCTTTAACGCCCGCGCAAGTTTTGACCTGAATGGTAAGCGCTACAATTACTACCGTCTGGCGGCACTCGAAGAAGCGGGTACGGCGAATGTTTCACGCCTGCCATATTCGATTAAAGTATTACTTGAATCTGTACTCCGTCAATTTGACGGTTATGTGATTAAAAAAGAGCATGTTGAAAACTTGGCGAAATGGGGCGCGGATGCTGATGCGGAAGCAGAAGTTCCATTCAAGCCTTCACGCGTTATTTTGCAAGACTTTACAGGAGTTCCAGTTGTCGTTGACTTAGCTTCTCTTCGTAAAGCGATGGCTGATATCGGCGGCGACCCACAAGTCATTAACCCTGAAATCCCGGTTGACCTCGTTATTGACCACTCTGTTCAAGTAGATGCTTACGGCACACCGGAAGCGCTGGAGCGTAACATGGAGCTTGAATTTGAACGCAATGCAGAGCGTTACGAATTTTTAAGCTGGGCACAAAAAGCATTTGACAATTATCGGGCGGTTCCGCCGGCAACGGGGATTGTTCACCAAGTAAACCTGGAGTACCTGGCAAATGTTGTCCACGCGATTGAAACAGAAAATGGCGAATTTGATGCATATCCGGATACACTTGTCGGAACAGATTCCCATACAACAATGATTAACGGCATCGGTGTACTTGGCTGGGGCGTTGGCGGTATTGAAGCGGAAGCAGGTATGCTTGGACAGCCTTCATACTTCCCAATTCCTGAAGTGGTCGGTGTTAAACTAATAGGCGAACTTCCAGACGGCGCCACAGCGACTGATCTTGCTCTAAAAGTAACACAAGTCCTTCGTCAGACAGGCGTAGTTGGTAAATTCGTTGAGTTCTTTGGTGCAGGGGTTGCATCACTTCCGCTTGCAGACCGTGCAACAATTGCGAATATGGCACCTGAATATGGCGCAACTTGTGGATTCTTCCCGGTTGATTCGGAAGCACTTGATTACATGCGCTTAACAGGCCGTGATGAAGGTCATATTCAAGTTGTTGAACAATACTTGAAAGAAAACGATATGTTCTTCACGCCGGCAAATGAAGATCCTATTTACACAGAAGTGGTTGAACTGAACCTTGCTGAAATTGAGCCGAACTTGTCCGGGCCGAAACGTCCACAAGACTTGATTCCACTCTCTCAAATGCAAAAGTCATTTCAAACAGCGGTCAGTGCGCCTCAAGGCAATCATGGCTTCGGATTAACAGCAGATGAGCTTGACAGAACAACAACTGTTAAATTTAATGATGGTGCAACAGCTGAAATGAAAACAGGTGCAATCGGCATTGCGGCGATCACATCTTGTACAAATACATCGAATCCATATGTTCTTCTTGCAGCTGGCCTTGTTGCCAAAAAAGCGGTTGAACTTGGTCTTGAAGTGCCGAAGTTCGTGAAAACATCATTAGCACCAGGCTCAAAAGTTGTCACAGGCTACCTTCGCGATTCAGGTCTTCTTCCTTATATGGAAAAAATCGGTTTCAATGTTGTTGGCTATGGCTGTACAACATGTATTGGGAACTCAGGCCCAATGAAAGAAGAAATTGAAAAAGCGATTATTGATTCTGATCTTCTTGTTACATCTGTTCTTTCAGGTAACCGTAACTTTGAAGGCCGTATTCATCCGCTTGTCAAAGGAAACTACCTTGCGTCACCGCCGCTTGTTGTCGCATACGCACTTGCAGGGAACGTAAACGTAGATCTTCAAAACGATCCAATCGGCAAAGGAAAAGATGGACAGGATGTTTTCTTTAAAGATATCTGGCCAGGAACAAAAGAAGTAAAAGAAGCGGTTAAACGCACAGTAACGCCTGAATTGTTCCGCAAAGAATATGGTCAAGTATTTAACAGCAATGAAAAATGGAATCAAATTCAAACGAGCAACGAAGCGCTTTATAGCTGGGATGCGGATTCTACTTACATTGCAAATCCGACATTCTTTGAAAATCTTTCTACAAACCCGGAACCGATCCAGGCACTTGCGGGACTTCGCGTAATGGGTAAATTCGGTGATTCCGTCACAACGGACCATATTTCACCAGCAGGTGCAATCGGCAAAGATACACCGGCAGGAAAATACTTGCGTGAAAAAGGCGTTGAGCCTCGTAACTTTAACTCGTATGGCTCCCGCCGTGGGAATCATGAAGTAATGATGCGTGGTACGTTCGCCAACATCCGGATCCGTAACCAAATCGCACCAGGTACAGAAGGCGGATTGACAACATTTTGGCCTACAGGCGAAGTAATGCCGATTTATGATGCATGCATGAAGTATCAAGAGCAGGGTACTGGCCTTGTTGTGCTTGCAGGTAAAGACTACGGAATGGGTTCTTCACGTGACTGGGCGGCCAAAGGAACAAATCTACTTGGCGTTAAAACAGTCATCGCGGAGAGCTATGAGCGTATTCACCGTTCAAATCTTGTTATGATGGGCGTGCTCCCGCTTCAATTCAAGTTAGGTGATAATGCAACAACACTTGGTTTAACAGGTGAAGAAACATTTGAAGTAGCCATTACTGATAACGTAAAACCACGTGAAATTGTAAAAGTAACAGCAACAGCTAAAGATGGCAAGAAAACAGAATTTGATGCGCTCGTTCGTTTCGATTCTGAAGTTGACGTTGACTACTACCGCCACGGTGGTATTTTGCAAATGGTCCTTCGCGGCAAATTGCAAAGTGTAAACGCAAATAACTAATAAAGTGAATGAAGCCGGTTCCTGATAAAGGGAACCGACTTTTTTTTCGTGATGCAGTTGCTATTCAAATATGATTGTAGTTTAATGATACATATAAATGAATAATTATTTATGAGTGCTCGAAACAAAATTGTTGAGAGATAATAGGGAATCCGGTAGAAATCCGGAGCAGCCCCCGCTACTGTAAAAGCATTTTGTTTAAACATGCTTAAGCCAGGAAACCTGCTTATAAATAGACACTTCTAAATTCTTCGGTGGGAAGAAAAGGATTGAAAAACGCTTTTTCTCTTTTATTGATAAAGGGCTTATTTGCAAACCTTAACTTCACGAGTTAAGGTTTTTTTATATTTATGTATATAGGGGAAGGGATGTTTTTACATTGACAGAAGAGAGTTTGCTGGCTGTACATATACCGAAAAGAGATGAAAAAACCGGTGAAGAAGTTCGAAAATACATAAATTCACTTACAAAACCTCAAGGCAGTCTTGGCAGGCTGGAAGAACTAGCTGTTGAACTATCAAAAATGACTGGAGAAGTATTTCCTGTTATTTCACCTCCAGGGGTGATTATATTTGCTGCGGATCACGGGATTACATGTGAAGGAATTTCTGCTTATCCACAAGAGGTTACTGTACAAATGGTACGGAATTTTTTGAATGGCGGAGCCGCGATCAATGTTTTCAGCAGGTCTATTCGTGCAGAGATGTGTGTGGTAGATATTGGAGTAGCCAGTGATATAGAGCATGAACAGCTAAAGATGAAAAAAGTTCGGTATGGAACAGCTAATTTTTATAATGAAAACGCAATGAGCCGTGATGAAGCAATGAAAGCACTAGAAGCTGGATATGAACAAGCATCAAAAATGATCAGCGATGGTGTTAAATGTCTTATCCCTGGAGAAATGGGTATTGGCAATACAGCAGCAAGCAGTGCAGTAACAGCGGCAATCAGCGGCATTAGTGTAGAAAAGCTTGTTGGTATGGGGACCGGCATTGAAAAGGAAAAAATCAAGTATAAACAAATGATCATTAAACAAGCTCTTGAAAAAAGAAAGCCGAAAGCAGATGATCCTATTGATATTTTATCTAAAGTGGGCGGTTTGGAGATAGCCGCGATGGCGGGTGCAATGCTCGCTTCTGCAGCAAATAGGACCCCTATTCTTATAGATGGCTTTATTGCTGCGACTGCTGCATTAGCAGCCAAAAAGATTTCCAGTAACGTGACAGATTATATGATTATGGGACATTGTTCAGTTGAGCCCGGTCATAAGATAATAATGGAATTATTAGAGAAAAAACCACTTCTTGATCTCCAAATGAGGTTAGGGGAAGGATCGGGAGCTGCTGTTGCTTTTCCGATTCTCCAATCTGCTGTTTTAATGCTGAAGGAGATGGCTACATTTGATTCAGCTCAAATATCGGGACAGGAGTAGAGGAGGCTTATATGTTTACAAATGAAGAGAAGCAGGCAATTTATAAAGTTATATTTTCAAGAAGGGATGTACGGAATTTTATGCCCAATCCAGTGGATGAGTCAGCTGTAAAAAGAATACTGGAAGCAGCTCACCATGCGCCATCTGTTGGATTTATGCAGCCGTGGAATTTTATTTTGATCAATGAAGATAACATAAAACAAAAGCTGGCCTGGGCAGCAGATAAAGAACGGAGAGCACTGGCGATCCATTATGAAGATGATGAGCGGTCATCCGCATTTTTGAAATTAAAAATTGAAGGATTAAAAGAAGCGCCATTATCGATTTGCGTTACGTCCGATCCGTCAAGAGGCGGATCACATGTATTAGGGCGAAATTCGATACCGGAAACAGATATGATGTCGACCGCATGCGCCATTCAAAATATGTGGCTTGCTTCCTGTGCAGAAGGATTAGCGATGGGGTGGGTCAGCTTTTATAAGAAAGCAGACATAAGGGACATATTAGGAATCCCTCATCATGTTGATCCAGTTGCATTAATCTCAATAGGATACACAGATCTATATCCGAAAGAGCCTATTTTAGAAACGGCAAAATGGAGAAAAAGAAAAGAACTGGACCAGTTAATTTATTATAATAAGTGGGGAGAATCATAAAAAAAGATTTCCGGCTTTTTGCCGGAAATCTTTTTTTATTTATTATTTAGTATCCGGTGCAATAGGAATGCCGGGACGGGAAGAATCACTGCCGCCAAACAGTTCTCCAGTATCCGGATTGATTAAAACAGCCTGCACGTTGCCAATTGAGAGAGCAATGGAGTCAAATTGAAAATTCATTTTCTCAAGTCTCTGTTTAGCTGATTCCGGAATGCCAGCTTCCGGCCAAATGAGCGGCCCGGTGCCATTATAAATCCGAGGCTCTTCGATAGCGTCTTTAACATCCATTCCATAATCTAAAATATGAATCATTGTTTGCAAAACAGAGGTGGGAATGGTCGGTCCGCCTGGTGATCCGAGTGTTAAAACAGGTGCACCGTCTTTAAAAACAATGGTCGGTGTTTTCATGCTCACAGGGTATTTACCTGATTCAACTGAATTAATCCCGGCCGGATCCGGGTCAAAATCGGTCATATCATTGTTTAATAAAAACCCGTAGCCTGGCACCATAATACCAGAGCCGAAAAAGTGCTCTAACGAAGACGTGCAGGCAGCGATATTGCCTTCTTCGTCAACCGCAATAAAGTGGGTCGTATCCGGACCTGGATCGGTCGTGCCCGCATTTTTATGATGAGGCTGTTTGTCATCATATTCCCACGGGTTGCCTTCTGTAATGTCAGCATTTCTAAATTCAAAATTAATGAGTTTTACTCTGTCATCTAAATATTGTTTCGTTAAAAGCCCATTTAATGGGATGTCATAAAATGCGGGATCACCCATAAAAGCAAGTTTATCGGCCGTCATAATCCGCATCACTTCTGCAAAAAGATAATATTTTTCCCATGAATGAATGTCATATTGAGCAATATCCACTTTTTCAAGCAGCTTCAGCATATAAAGAAGAGCAAAGCCGCCGCCATTTGGAGGTGCAGGAACAGCCACTGTATAATCTTTATAAGTTCCGTTAATTGCTTCTGATACGGTTGCTTCATATGAAAGCAAATCTTCTTTTTCCATAAATCCATCAAATGATTGAACGATTTCGACTATTTTATCAGCAATTTCTCCACGATAAAATACGTCCGCTCCTTTTTCCTGCAAAAGTTTAAGTGTTTTTGTCAGCTCTTTATTAACGACAACTTCTCCTTCTGTAAGAGGAACACTATCCGGAAAAAAGAATGTTTTTGCTTCCTTGCCCAGCCGGTCGCTAAACCGCTCTAAGCCTGTATTCCATGTTAAATTCACACGCACGCCTTTTTCAGAAAGCTGTACAGCAGGCTCCATTACATCAGACCAAGACATCGTGCCAAACTCAGCCAATGCTTTTTCTACTCCTTTTAAAATCCCAGGTACCGCAACAGCTGTACCCGGGGTTGAGCGCTCCAAAAAAGGAATGACATCTTGATGCTCATCGACAAAAACATTTTTATGGGCTTTTTTCGGTGCTTTCGAATGCCCATTTACGACGAATGTTTTCTTTTTCTTTACGTCATAGTACATAATAAAACCACTGGCTGCGAGCCCGGTATTGAAAGGCTCTGCTACAGCAAGCGCAAATTGCATGGCCGCAAGTGCGTCCATCGCATTTCCGCCTTTTGATAAAACATCAGCGCCAATGGCTGACGATTCTTCTGTCGCACTTGCGGTCATGCCCTTTTTTCCACGGGCACGCTGTTCGTGTAAATCGTTTTTCTGGTTTTTCCAAATATGATCCATTGTCATCTAGTTGTCCTCCGTTTTAAGCTGAGATAGCCTTTCAATTGTTTTTGCGAGTAAAGCGGTCCGTTCAATGAGCGAATCAACAACGGTATATTCGTTTGTTTCGCTGTGTGAAAATTCTCCAACTGGTCCCATTCCATCAATAGTTGGAATGCCTTCTGCTGCCGTAAATGAGGCATCAGACGCACCACCGGTAGATTCTCCATGGATCATTAACCCTGCTTGTTTGCCTATATCTTTTACTTCTTTAAGGAGCTGTTTGGATTCTTCCGTTTCTTCCATTGGCGGGCGGGCAATTCTTCCTTCCACTTCCGTATCGGTCCCATGAACTGTGTCTTCTTCGGCAATGGCGTATATATCCTTCACCACTTCGTCTGCCTGCTGCTTATTATTCACACGGACATCAATAACCGCTTCCGCTTCTGGTGACACGGTATTGGCGGACGTCCCGCCTTTAATTAACCCAACATTAACAGAAAGGCCATTTTCATGATCATTTAACTGCTGCAATTTAATAATTTTATGCGCGATTTCTTCAATGGCGCTTCGTCCAATTTCCGGCTCTACACCCGCATGGGCACTTTTGCCGGACACCCGCATCGTGAACCGGCCAACCCCTTTGCGGGAGGTGACCACCCCCTCGTTTAGACGCCCGCATTCAACGACTAAGCTGTATTTCTTCCCATCTGCCGCTTCTTTAATTAATGCTTTAGAAGAAGGAGAACCAATTTCTTCATCGCTGTTAAAAAGAATATGCACATTATGAAAAGCAAATGAATCAATTTCTTTAAGTGCTTTCATTGCGTAAAGAACTTGAACATGACTTGCTTTTTCATCATTCACACCGGGACCGTAAGCTTTGCCGCTAATGATTTCAAATGGCCGGTTTTCCGCTTCTCCGTCCGGAAAAACAGTATCTATATGGGCGATAATTAAAATGCTGGGGTGTTTGGCATGTGGGGAAGTGATGCTTAAATGGTTTCCATATTCTTTTTCGCGGTGAACAGCAACGGACATCCCGATCTCTTCAAATTCCCTTTGTAGAGCCATGCCAATATTATCGACGCCTTGTTTATCGTAAGAGTTACTGTCTATATTGACCAGCTTCTCCAAAAGTTCAATCATGTTTTCTTTTTCCTGCTTTAAATAGGTAATCAACGACTATTCCTCCTTGTAATTCTCTTTTAGGTTTACCCGAAAAAACAAAATACATAAACGTACGTAACAAACATGGTAAAATAGAAGTAGAATTCGTCTCAATTAAAGGAGTTTTTGTTTTGTTTATTTCTGAAACACAAGTAGAAGTCCGCTATGCAGAAACAGATGCGATGCAGGTTGTGTATCACGGCCAGTATGTTGTCTGGTTTGAAATCGGCAGGACTGGGTTGATTAAAGATTTAGGTTTTCATTACGCGGATATGGAAAAAGCGGGATTTGTTTCGCCGGTAACGGATATTCAGCTGTCCTATAAACGCCCGTTTCGGTATGGGGAAACGGCAACCATCCGCACATGGATTCAATCACACAGCGGCATTCGTACGACATATGCGTATGAAATTGTTAATGAAAAAGGCGACATATGTGTAATCGGTTCAAGCGTACATACAGTGGTCAATAAAGAAACATTCCGGCTGGTGAAATTTAAAAAAGAATTTCCGGAATGGCACGCTGTATATGAGAAAGAAAAACAGGATCAATAATGGCATTTGGACTAAAGCGGGCGGACGTTGAAAAGTGGAAGAAAGAAGTGGCCATGGGCGAGATTTCTTTTTTAACGCATTATTGGCAGGACGACCGTTTTCCGCATTGCCGGACGGTCACAAAAGCGGGTTGCCTTGATGTGGAAAAATTAATAAGCTGGGGCCGGCAATATGATTTAAAGCCGGAATGGATTGATATGCGCAATCCATCCCGGCCTCATTTTGATTTGCTTGGTGAGAAGCAGCTTTTCATTTTAAAGCATGAAAAGCTTTTTCATCATATTGAGCGATTTAATCTTGAGTAGCCCCTGTTTCTTTTATGTAGTCATAATCAGGTTCTTGCAGCGCAGCATTAAATCCTACCTTTAGGTGGTGGTTGTCAAAATACCAGACATCTTTTTCTTCCACGAAGTACGTGATGCCGTCATGCACGGCGGTGACAGCCGGTTCAACCGGCTCGTCTTTTGCCACACCAAGCGAAAAACCTTCATGAAGCGGACTTGACCCGCCGTACCGTACGTAAAAGCGGACGGAATCCCCTTTTCCCACTTGCATTTCTTCTTTGAACCATTTTTTTGCTTGGCTGGTGATATCGATTTTCACACCGGATCACTCCATTCTTTTTTTCATAGTGTAGCATGGAAACGGGCTTACTCAAAATAGTTCACAACAACGTGAGGAAAGAAGGTCTTCCCATGGATCAAACAATTGTTGTAAAAGGGAATACCGTACAAGAAGCGATTCATAAAGCACTCAACATGATGAATACTTCTGTAACGGATGTGAACATTATGATTCTTGAAAATGGCGGAACCACTTTCTGGGGCTTGCAAAAAAAAGAAGCTGTTGTACAAGTGACAAAAAAAGATGGGCCGGACCTGGCTGTTTTAAATAATCAATTATTGACGGCAGAAGAGAAAACGGTAAGTGAGCCGAAACAAGCATTCATGTGAAGCTGAACCGAAAGAATTAGCGGACGGCACAGTAGATTATCGAGAGTCCAGTTTTATTCCAACTGTCGGAGAAGGAGTACCCATTGCAAAAATAACACAAGCGGTTCCTGGAACACCTGGCGTCACTGTTAAAGGAGAACAACGTCTCCCAAAACCCGTAAAAGGAATCGTCATTCGCGCGGGAAAAGGAGTGCGAATGCTTGGTCAAGAAGAAATTATTTCCTTAATGTCTGGCCGGCCACATGTCCAGAAACGCGGCAATCGGGTAAAGATAGACTTGTTAAAACAATATGAGCATGATGGAGATGTGAATTTAAAGAGCGGCAATATGTATTTTGACGGCGACATTCACATAAAAGGAAATGTCGATGACGCCATGAAAGTCGAGGCTAAAGAAGACGTGGCCATTGACCGCTCCGTTTCAAAAGCAGCTGTTCAATCGGGGCATTGTATCGAGGTAAAAGGCAATGTCTTTTCCTCGACTCTGTCATCTGGAAAATCAAACATGATTGTATCCGAATTAACCAATACTTTACAGGAAATCGTCATCCATTTGGAACATGTCCAAAAGTCACTTCATTTTTTACTTAACGAAGCAAAAATCAGGAAGCTTGAAGTGTCACAGACGTGGGATGTATTTCGGCTCATAACCGGCAAAAAAAATGCACCAATGATAAGTGAAATTAAACAATTTATTCAAAAAACAACCCGCTGCCATAATTTGATTGATGAGGAATGGAGCGGATTATCCATGCATTTGTATAAACTCTTTTTTACACTTCCGCCTTATGTAAAAGGCGGTTCTGTTTATGCTGGCACGTTCATTAAAATAAAAGAAGCCGGGTCCGAAAGTGGGGTTAAAACAAAGTTTGACATCCAGGCAATCGGGAGAATTGAATTTTTGAAAGTACATCTTGAAGTAAGCGTTCAATTTGGTATGAAGCAGCTCACCTTTTATCATGAAGAAGGACCGGTGTGCTTATTTGTTGGAGAAGACGGCCTCATTAAAAAAGCCAGTTTAACGGGTGACCGTTAAACCGGCTTTTCTATTTGTTTTTGCCGGAAGACACTTTTGGTTCCGTCCCATTACGCAAACGGATAATATTAGCACGATGACGGTAAATCACAAAAAAGGATAATGCGACAACGACAGCCAAAAAAGGGAAATCCTTTGTATAAATCGTATGAATAACAGCGTAAATAAACGCCGCGACGGCTGCGGAAACAGACGCTACGGAGACGTACTTTGTAATCAAAAGAACGCTCACAAAAATCGCAGCTAAAAGCAGGAAAAATAAAGGACTGTAGGCAAGTAATACACCTGCAGAAGTGGCGACCGCTTTTCCTCCTCTAAATCCGGCAAATAATGGAAATATGTGACCGATGACTGCAAAAAGACCTGCTAAAAGCGGGTGGACACCCGTAACGAACCCTTGCCAATGAAGTAAAATTGGGATTAAAGTAGCGGCGGTTCCTTTTAAAATATCAGCTGCTGTCACGAACGAACCGGCTTTTTTGCCGAGTACACGAAACGAATTAGTCGCACCTAAATTACCGCTTCCATGCTCGCGGATATCAATGCCGAAAAATGCTTTTCCTGCAATCAGGCCGGATGGAATCGAACCTAAAAGGTACGCGATGATTAAAATAAGTGCTGGAATCAATTTCTCATTCTCCCTTTTTGTATTGTATAATCATGTGCATGACGTTCTCATTCATTTTACCACGGGGATAAGAATGGCGGGAAAATTATTTCGGTTGATTCTCACGGGAAAGTAACGTACGCTTTAAAACGGAATCGACAAACGTATTGGAGAACACTCGACTTTTATGATATGATAGTTAGGAACATACGTTTTATGTGCGGGTGTTGGAAAGAGAGGGGACTTAGTTCATGGCGGATGAAACAAAAAAATCAGTGTATAATGATGACTCCATCCAGGTTCTCGAAGGGCTTGAAGCTGTTCGAAAACGTCCGGGGATGTATATAGGATCAACAGACGGTCGTGGGCTTCACCATTTAGTGTATGAAATCGTTGACAACTCGGTTGATGAAGCGCTCGGCGGACACGGAACCGAGATCAATGTCACGATTCATAAGGATAATTCAATTAGTGTTCGTGACTACGGACGGGGCATGCCGACCGGAATACATCGAACAGGCAAACCAACAGCAGAAGTAATTATGACGGTTCTTCACGCCGGCGGAAAGTTTGGACAGGGCGGCTATAAAACGAGCGGTGGCTTGCACGGGGTTGGGGCTTCTGTTGTGAATGCCCTGTCCCAATCGTTAACAGTGACGATTTGGCGCGATGGCTTTCAGTACGAGCAGCATTTTGAACATGGCGGCAAGCCGGTCACGACGCTTGAGAAAAAAGGAAAAGCAAAATCGACCGGTACGCAAATCTATTTTAAGCCGGATGAAACGATTTTCTCGACGACTGTTTTTCAGTTCGATACGCTCAGTGAGCGGCTGAGAGAATCGGCTTTTTTATTAAAAGGGTTAAAAATTACACTTGAAGATAAACGAAAAGACCGCGAACAAAAAGAAGAATTCTTTTTTGAAAACGGCATAGAAGAATTCGTTAAATATTTAAATGAAGAAAAAGATACGCTTCATCCGGTTGCTTCGTTTGAAGGCATTCAAAATGAAATTGAAGCGGAATTTGCGTTTCAGTTTAACGATGGTTTTTCCGAAAACATACTATCGTTTGTCAATAACGTCCGCACAAAAGATGGCGGTACACATGAAGCCGGCGCGCGAGCAGCAATGACGCGCACATTCAATGAATATGCGCGTAAAAGCAGTTTGTTAAAAGAGAAAGATAAAAACTTGGAAGGAACCGATATTCGGGAAGGATTGACGGCCATTGTCTCTGTTCGTGTGCCAGAAAACCTTTTGCAGTTTGAGGGACAGACAAAAGGAAAACTTGGAACAGCAGAAGCCCGATCAGCTGTAGATCAAGTCATCTCAGAAAAATTGCTTTATCTTCTGGAGGAAAACCCGGATGTAAGCGCGCTGCTCATAAAAAAAGCGGTAAAGGCTGCACAGGCTCGTGAAGCGGCCCGTAAAGCACGGGAAGACGCCCGTAACGGCAAAAAGCGCAAAAAAGGAGAATCCATTTTGTCGGGGAAATTGACACCAGCCCAGTCACGCAACCCGGAACGAAATGAACTGTATCTTGTCGAAGGTGATTCAGCCGGCGGCTCGGCAAAGCAGGGACGTGACCGGAAATTCCAGGCAATTTTACCGCTTCGCGGAAAAGTGATCAATACAGAAAAAGCCAAGCTTGCCGATATTTTTAAAAATGAAGAAATCAATACAATTATTCATGCGATCGGCGCGGGTGTAGGACCGGATTGTGTTGTGGGTGACGCTAATTATGACAAAGTCATTATTATGACTGATGCTGATACGGATGGAGCCCATATTCAAGTTTTGCTTCTTACCTTTTTCTATCGCTATATGAAGCCGCTTATTGACAGCGGTAAAGTATATATTGCTATGCCGCCGCTTTTCAAAGTATCAAAAGGAACAGGAAAAAAAGAAGTAGCCGAGTATGTTTGGACAGAGCGTGAGCTGGATGCTTTGCTGAAAAAAATGGGCAAAGGCACGACAATTCAGCGCTATAAAGGATTAGGTGAAATGAACGCAGAACAATTATGGGAAACAACGATGGACCCGGAAATGAGAACACTGATCCGTGTCACGATTGACGATGCAGCGCGCGCAGAGCGGCGGGTAACTGTTCTAATGGGGGATAAAGTTGAACCGCGCAGAAAGTGGATTGAATCGAACGTTGCGTTCGGATTAGAAGAAGAAGCAGTGCTCTTAGAAAACGAGCAGTTGTCCGGCAGCAGGGAGGAATAAGCAGTGGAAAAGGAACATATTCAAGAATTGCCGCTTGAGGACGTCATGGGCGACCGATTTGGCCGGTATAGTAAATACATTATTCAAGAACGGGCGCTTCCGGATGCACGAGATGGATTAAAGCCGGTGCAGCGCCGTATTTTATTTTCAATGCATACAGAAGGCAATACGCATCAAAAGCCGTTTCGAAAAGCGGCAAAAACCGTCGGGAACGTCATCGGTAATTACCATCCTCACGGTGATTCATCTGTTTATGATGCGATGGTCCGGTTAAGCCAGAACTGGAAATTGCGGACACCGCTTATTGAAATGCATGGCAATAACGGATCGGTCGACGGCGATCCGCCAGCAGCCATGCGGTATACAGAAACAAGACTGTCCGCCATTGCCGGCGAATTATTAACGGATATTGAAAAAAGAACGGTCGATTTTATTCCGAACTTTGATGAAACGACAAACGAGCCGGTCGTCTTGCCGGCCAGGTTCCCGAATTTACTTGTGAATGGGTCAACAGGAATCTCGGCGGGTTATGCGACTGAAATTCCACCTCATCGGCTCGATGAAGTCATTGACGCCGTAATCATGCGAATGGAAAAGCCGGAATGTACGGTTGAAGACTTAATGACGGTTCTGTCTGGTCCTGACTTTCCGACGGGCGGTATTATTCAAGGAATTGACGGTATTGAAAAAGCATATAAGACAGGAAAAGGGAAAATTGTCATTCGCGGCAAGGCAGAGATCGAAGAAGTGCGTGGCGGACGCCAGCGTATTGTTATTACAGAAATTCCATATGAAATTAATAAAGCATCGCTCGTAAAGAAAATGGATGATTTACGTGTCGACCGAAAACTGGACAGCATTGCTGAGGTACGCGATGAAACAGACCGGACGGGTCTTCGTGTGGTCATTGATTTGAAAAAAGAAGCGGATGCTGGACTTATTTTAAATTATTTATATAAAGCGACAGACTTACAGATAGCCTACAATTTTAATATGGTCGCTATTTACAATAAGCGGCCAGTTTTAATGGGGCTGCACCGTTTGCTTGATGCATACATTGAACATCGGAAGGAAGTAGTGACAAACCGATCTGCTTATGACCTTGAAAAAGCAAAAGCCCGGCACCATATTGTGGCAGGGCTTATGAAAGCTTTATCGATTTTAGACGAAGTTATTGCCTGTATTCGTTCATCAAAAGACAAACAGGACGCGAAAAATCGGCTGGTAGAGCAGTTTGAATTTACTGAAGAACAAGCAGAAGCGATCGTCACGTTACAGCTTTACCGTTTGACGAATACGGATATAACGGCGCTTGAAAAAGAATCTGCTGAGCTTGAAAAAACGATTGGGCAGCTGCAGGCGATTTTAGAAAGTGCGAAAAAACTTGAATCTGTCATCAAACATGAGTTGAAAGACATGAAAAAAACGTATGCGACGGAGCGTCGAACAGTCATCGAAGCAGAGATTCAGGAAATTAAAATTGACCAAAAAGCAATGATACCAAGTGAAGATGTTCTCGTTTCGGTAACGCGTGAAGGATATATTAAGCGGACCGGTTTGCGCTCGTATTCGGCATCCGGCGGTCTGCCCGCGATGAAAGAGTCTGACGGGCTCACTTTTAAGCAGGAAATGAACACGACCGATGTACTGCTCGTGTTTACGAATAAAGGCAGTTATTTATATTTGCCCGTGCATGAATTGCCGGACATTCGCTGGAAAGACGCTGGACAGCACGCATCAGGCATTGTCAGCGGATTTAAAGATGAATCGATTATCGCAGCGTTTTCAGTCCGTGACTTTTCAACAAAGCAATTTATTTTGCTGGCGACGAAAAGCGGGATGATCAAACGAACTGAGCTTGCACAATTTAACGTGCAGCGTTATTCACGTCCGTTAACCGCTATGAACGTAAAAGGGGACGATGAGGTGTGTGCAGCGGCTATGACAGACGGCAGCGGCCACGTTCTTATGATTACGCATTATGGCTATGGGCTGCGGTTTGCGGAAGAAGAAGTGCCGGTTGTCGGACCACGTGCCGCTGGGGTAAAAGGCAACAGTTTAAAAGAAGATGATTACACAGTCGCGGTCATTGTATCAAACGATGCTGAAGATGCTCAGTTCATTGCGGTGACAAATCGCGGATCTGCGAAACGTGGCGGATTTGGCCAGTTTGAACAAGCGTCACGTGCTAAGCGGGGTGTCGTATTATTACGGGAATTAAAAGCAAATCCGCATCGCATCGTTGGTGCAGCGCGTCTGGATGAGAGCCGTGATTATTACGTGCGCATGAAAAAAGGTGCTGATGTAAAAGTAAATGTGAATTCATTAAAGAAAGTAGACCGCTACTCGAATGGTTCTTTTATTGTCGACGAAAAAGAACAAGGAGCGGTTCAAATGCTTCTTATTACTGAAAAAGAAGCAGAATAGGAAAAAAGCTTCACGATCGAAATGACGTGAAGCTTTTTTTAATACATTATGTGCAAAATTCAAATTAGTATAAAAAAAACAAAACAACTTATATAATGAGAAAGACGAAGGTAACATCAAGCTGAGGAGGCGAAAGCATGCAATGGATAGCCGGATTGCTGTATATGTTTATTTACGCAGTTCCTGTTTTTTTCATCACGTTGTTTATCAAGCTGTTTAAATCCGAACAAAAGTGGAACCGTCGAGTAAATGGAAAAAAAGACTCCCCTCATGAAAAATAGCTTATGTTTCTATTTATTAAACTGTTTAATAAAATATATACGCGAGAGAAAAAAGAGGAAGAAACCCCTCCTTCATTAACAAAAGAAGAAGAGTTGTTAACTGAAATTCGTGACTTGCTAAAATCCAACAAGCTATAAACTTGCGTCCAGACAAATGTCCGGGCGTATTTTTTTATCGTTATTTCGACAGGCGAAACATTTTTCGTGCGTTCTAAACAGCCATATGCTATGATTGACTGCATGGTCAAATAAAAAACTGTTCGGTTGGTGTCGGAAATGAAAGAGAAAAAAAGAAAAATTTTGCTGACGGCTATGAAGTTGTTTTCAAAAACGAGCTTCCACCAAACATCGATGCAGCAAATTGCCGATGTATGCGGCTTGTCAAAAGGCAGTTTATATACGTATTTTAAGTCAAAGGAAGAATTGCTTTCCGATATTTTTACGTATTATTACCAGATGCTTCATGATCAAATCGCAGCCGCTAAAGACGAATCGGACAGCCTTCAAGAAGACTTTATCCGAGAGATCGCGATTCGTACGCGGCATTATTGTGCGTTTCAGGAATTTTTTATGATGCAGCTGAAAGAAATTCGCGGACTTGAAGATCCGTCTTTAAATGAATTCGTCCGCAGGGAAAATTTTCATTTAATAAAGCAGACTGAAAAGCGGATTATAACCATGTATGGAGAGGAGATTGCTCCTTATGCGGCTGATTTGACTGTTTCTTTAAAGGGATTAATGATTTCATACCTAAGAGAAATTATCGAAAGAGAATCACGGCAAGATTTTGACCAGCTGGCCCATTATTTATTTAAGCACCTGGATGCTTCTTCCAAGTGGATGCTCGATGAAAAACCGGAGCCGATTTTCAGTTCTCATTTAGATAAAAGAGAAGAGCCGCAATGTGCGCCGGGTATTCATCCTCTTCACTTTATTAAGAAGCTGAAGGAAATGGCTGTTCAGGAAAAAGCATCGGCTTTTGTGCTGGATTCGATTACAATTTTGGAAAAAGAATTACTTGATGTAAAACCACGCACAGCGATTTTTAATGGGATGCTGTTTAACTTGAAAAGCATACCATCCATGAAGCCACTCGCAGAAGAGCTAGAACAGGCTGTGCAAAAAATGCCTGAAACGATTCATTTATAAAAGAAAGAAGGCTTTACATGTCGAGACAACAGATACAGCAATTTCCGCTGTTAATTTTAATGATGAACATGTTTATCGTCATGACCGGAATTGGGCTTGTTATCCCGATTATGCCGACGATCATTCATCAGTTTGGGGCAGGCGGAAAAACATTCGGATTTCTTATTGCGACGTTTGCGTTTGCCCAGTTTTTATTTTCACCGCTTGCTGGTGATTTATCAGACCGGTATGGCCGGAAAAAATCGATCATTTTCGGTCTTGTTTTATTTTCACTTGCTCAATTTTTATTCGCATTTTCTAACCATTTAGCGCTTTTATATGTATCACGTATGATCAGTGGTATTGGTGGGGCATTTATGATTCCATCGATGATGGCGTTTGTGGCGGATATTACGACAGTGGAAACGCGCGCAAAAGGAATGGGCCGCCTTGGGGCAGCAATGTCTTTCGGCTTCGTTGTTGGACCAGGCGTCGGCGGGTTTTTAGCTGCATTCGGCCTGCGGGCTCCTTTTGTCATTGCTGGAACAGTTGCGGCAATGGCAGCGGTCCTTTCCGTTTTCTTTTTGAAAGAACCGGTAAAAGAAGGAGCAAAAGCATTATCAAAACAAAGGGAATCGCTTGTAAAGCAGCTGGCTCTTTCCACGAAAAAGCCTTATTTTATTTTGCTCGTTATGATGTTCACCTTGTCATTCGGGCTTGCGAACTACCAATCAACAATTAGTTTGTTTACAGATCAAAAATTCGGCTTCAGCCCATCGGATATTTCCATTTTGATGGTTGTGGGCGGTTTAGTTGGTGTCATCGTGCAGGCCTTTGTGCTCGATCGAGTGTTAGAGCGTTTTGGGGAAGTACGGATTATGAATACAATGCTTGTTGTTGCGGCTCTATCGATGATCAGTATTTTGTTTGCGACTGGTTTTATATCGGTATTGCTTATTTCGGCAGTATTCTTTACCGCGGCTTCCTTACTGCGTCCGTCCATCAACACGACTATTTCGAAAATGGCCGGCAATGAGCAGGGCTTTGCTGCCGGCATGAATAATGCATACATGAGTATTGGAAATATGATCGGTCCCGCGCTTGCAGGCATGTTATTTGATATCAACATGGGGCTTCCATATATTTTTGGGGCGATTATTATTGTCGTCACGCTTATGATTTGTATTCGCTGGGCGAGAGGAAAAAAGCATCGGGATGTCCCCAGTTCAGTACACTAAAAAAGTGCGGATTCTACATCCGCACTTTTTTGTCTTTTAAAGTGAAAATCTCCCGTTTGCAGGTGAAGGCGCAAGCGGGGGATTCATCTATGCTCTTAAGGCAAAATCGACAACGTCATCCGGTACAGCTGCTTTCGAGGTTTCACCTGAGATAAGAGATTCGTGATCGTACCCCCATGAGGCCCAAACAGCACGAAGCCCTGTTTTCATGCAAGCATCAATGTCGCGCTGCTCGTCGCCGACATAAAAAACCTCTTCATGTGAATAATCGTATTGTTTTAACAGCTTTTTGATCATTTTATCTTTGCTGAAAATATATTTGGACGATAAAATGTCGTGAATATAATCAATCCCATTCGATTTTAAGCAGTGATCGATGATATCTATTGCATTAGATGAAATAATCGCAATGTGAATGCCACGGCTACTTAATTCATCAAGCATTTGTTTAATGCCGGGGAAGAGCGGAAGAGAGGCTTTTGATTCGCGCACGGAACGGTACAGCTTCGGAGCAGCAAATGGGATGCTGCGCATTGGGAAATTTAAATGGCGGCAGCGCTCAGGAATGCTCATTTTCTTTAAATCATCAAGTTCCTCATGGGCAACTTGATTGTAGCCTTCTTTTTCGGCGAAATCGTTGTATGCCTTTATAAACACTTGAATAGAATCAGAGATGGTGCCATCAAAATCAAATATGACACATTTTGTCATCGGAATCACTCCTTCGATCGGGACAGCGTTGTCCGCGTATACTATTTAGTTTAACACCCCAGGGCTGGATCAAACATAGAAAACACATAATTTCAACACAATCTTAACATTCTGCTATAATGAGTAATGGAAAATTAAAAGTGAAGGAATGGATATAATGATTGTAAAAACAGATGAAGAACTTCAAGCGTTAAGAAAGATCGGAAAAATTGTCGCGGTTATTCGGGATGAAATGCGCAGCTTTACGAAGCCCGGCATTACGACAAAAGAAATTGATGAGCTTGGCGGCCGCTTGTTTGCGGAACATGGAGCGGTATCCGGCCCAAAAGGGGAATATGATTTCCCAGGTTTTACGTGTATCAGCGTCAATGATGAAGTCGCTCATGGCATTCCTGGCAGCCGCGTCATTCAAGAAGGAGACATTGTCAATATTGACGTTTCGGGCTCATTGGATGGCTACTTTGCGGATACCGGCATTTCGTTTGTTGTCGGGGAAGGAGACGTTGTTTTAACGAAGCTGTGTGAAGCGGCTGAACAGGCTTTTGAACGTGGTTTGCTGAAAATTAAAGCAGGAGCGAAGCAAAATCAAATTGGCAAAGCAGTGGCTAATGAAGCACGCCGTAACGGATTTGCAGTGATTAAAAACTTGACGGGACATGGCATCGGTAAATCGCTTCATGAAGCGCCAGACCATATTTTAAATTATTTTGACCCGTGGGACAATGCTCTTTTGAAAGAAGGAATGGTGATCGCATTTGAACCGTTTGTTTCAGAAAAAGCAGATATGATTAAAGAATCAGGTGACGGTTGGACGTTTAAAACACCAGATGGCAGCCGTGTGGCACAAATTGAGCATACAGTAGTAGTCACAAGAGAAGAACCAATTATTTTAACGAAATAATCAACAAGCATTCACCAAATGGTGAATGTTTTTTTAAATCGGAACAGTTACTGTTTACAAATCGGAATGATTACTATATTATAAAAGACACACTTACTTTTGGAGGGGATATACGTGAAAAAGTGGACATTGGCAACTGCGAGCCTTTTATTGGCGCTTGCTGCGTGCGGAAATGAAAGCAGTGAAACATCCAATGAAACAAATGAATCAACTGATGAAGTGTTGACAGTTTATACAACCATTTATCCGCTCCAATACTTTACAGAACGAATCGGCGGCGGGACGGTAGAAGTAGAAAGCATGCTGCCGGCAGGTGCAGATGAGCATACATATGAGCCTACATCCAAAACCATGCTTGATATTGCGGCTGCCGACTTGTTTTTGTACAACGGTCTTAACCTGGAGCCATTTGCAGAAAAAGTAGAAGAAACCCTTTCAGCTGAAGATGTCGTAATTGTTAACGTCGGTGAGCACGTGGATATTGAAGCGGGCCATGAACATAGTGCTGGGGAAGAAGAGCATACAGAGGACGAACATGATCATGAAGCAGAGGATGACGGCCATGATCACGGCGGAGTAGACCCTCATATTTGGATTGATCCGACACTGGCTGAGCAAATGGCCGAAGTGGTAAAGGATGAGCTGGTGGCGCTTAATTCTGATGAAGAAGCGCTTTACAATGAAAATTACGAGGCGCTTGCCAAGGAACTTGAACAGCTGGATGAAGATTTTCACACAATGGCGGATGGAGCAGTGCAGAAAGAAATTCTCGTTTCTCATGCGGCCTACGGCTATTGGGAAGAGTCATACGGTATTGAACAGCTTAGTGTAGCCGGTCTATCACCGACGGATGAACCGTCACAAAAAGAGTTAAAAGAACTGGCAGATACTGCGACGGAACATGGCATCCGCTACGTAATTTTTGAGCAGAACATTACACCGAAAATTGCAGAAGTGATCCAAAAGGAAATCGGAGCTGAATCCCTTCGTCTTCACAACTTAGCTACGTTAACAGAAGAGGATATAGAAGCTGGGGAAGATTATATGTCGATTATGGAACAAAATATCGAGACGCTCAAAACTGCTATGAACAAATAAGAAAAGCCGCTTCTAGAAGTTATTGCTTCGGAAGCGGCTTTTTGCGTATTGACTCAATGGAAAATAACTGAATAAAATCAATGACACGCGACGCGATCCATTGACAAACAATTGCGTAAAGAATTGTTTTTACATCGACAACGAGGCCAGTCGCAATTAAGATCGTTGTATTTATATAAAAAAGAGACCGGCCCGGCGGCCAATTGCGCCATTTTGACAGAATAAGAGCGGCGATGTCCATACCGCCGGAAGAAGCGCCCGATTTGAACAACATGCCAAGCCCAATGCCGAAAAGAAGGGCACCGGCAGGAAGGTCTGTCCAGATTGTTCCTAGGGGAACCGGAAAAAAAGGCGTTAAACAGTTAATAACCATCGCTGCAATCGTCACACAATACATGGTGCCAGCGGCTGTTTTCAGACCGAGCCATTTAAACGCCAGCACGATCATCACAACGTTAACACCCCAAATCGATGCGGCATAAGGCGTATGGAATAGATGATTCATCATAATACTAATGCCGGCCGCCCCACCGGATGAAATTGCATGCGGAAATAAAAAAATCGACATAGCCGCTGCCTGAAGACAAGCACCAGCTGTCCAAAACACTACTTTCACGAACGTCACCTCTGCTTGTCATCATAACGCATTTAGCGATGAATAGGAAAGCCATTTTTGACGCTCTAAAGAGAGGCTGTTAAAATAAAGAAAATACATAGCGGAGATGATGAGCATGAACGTTGCTGAAATGATACAGGCACAGCAGGCTTTTTTTGATTCGGGAGCCACCCGCAGCGTTGACTGGCGAATAAATCGTCTGAAGGAATTAAAACAAGCAATTAAAAAACGTGAAGATGAGATAATGGAAGCATTACACCTCGATTTACGAAAAAATAAATTTGAAGCGTATACAACCGAAATTGGATTTTTGTATGAAAGCATTCGTTTCATGATTCGACATTTGCGGGAATGGGCTGCTGCTGAGAAAGTGAAAACGCCTATTCATCAACAGCCGGCTGAAAGCTATATTGTGCCAGAACCGTATGGCAGTATCCTCATTATTGGTCCATTTAATTACCCATTCCAGCTTGTCGCAGAACCGCTCATCGGTGCCATTGCGGCAGGAAACACAGCGATTGTTAAGCCGTCAGAAAGCACTCCACATACATCAGCTGTCTTAAAAGCGCTCCTTGAAGAAACGTTTGATTCAGCATTTATCGGGGTGCAGGAAGGCGGTAAAGAAACCGTAACAGCCTTGCTCAATGCACCATTCGATTATATCTTTTTTACCGGAAGTGCGGCAACGGCGAAAGTAGTCATGGGCGCCGCCGCAAAGCAGCTTATTCCCGTAACATTAGAACTTGGCGGCAAAAGCCCCGCGTTTATCGATTATTCCGCCGATTTGAGAAATGCAGCCCGGCGCATTGCCTGGGGTAAATTTTCCAATGCTGGCCAGACATGTATTGCTCCAGATTACGTTCTTATCCATCAAAATGTGAAAGAATCCTTTTTAAAAGAATTAAGACTCGCTGTATTTGATTTTTATGGAAAAGATCCACAGAACAGCCCGGATTTTGGACGTATTGTGAATGAACGGCAATTTGACCGGCTGCAAACAATGCTTTCTAAAACTGCAGGCACCGTTTTAAAAGGCGGCGAAATGGATCGGGAAGATTTATTTATCGCGCCAACGATCGTTGAAGCGGAATGGGATGACGCATTAATGGAAGAGGAAATTTTTGGTCCGATTTTGCCCGTTCTCTCTTATACGGAACTGGATCAGGCAATTAAGCGGGTGAAAAAGTTTCCGAAACCGCTTGCTCTCTACGTTTTCACAAAAGAAAAATCAATGGAAGAAAAAGTTATCTCGTCTATCCAGTTTGGCGGTGCATGCATTAATGACACACTTATTCATGTATCAAGTCCATATTTGCCATTTGGCGGTGTTGGGGCTTCTGGGATGAATGCGTACCATGGAAAAGCAAGTTTTGATCTTTTTTCACATAAAAAAAGCATTTTGCGTAAAAAATCATCGCCTCAGTCAAATTTGCTTTATCCTCCATATGAAGGCCGTGTGAATACTGTCCGGAAAGTCTTGCGCTAGGCAGGGAAACAAGTCCTTAGAGTGGAATGTATTATAGAAAGAAGAACGGGAGGGAAAATACGTGCCGATCAGCCTTGACCGACTAAAAGTACCGGATGAATTTGTCTTAACACAAGAAGAAGTAATAAAAGCAGTGATAGATTATTTAATCACACATGGCTGGACTGTGCAATTGGAAGCAGCAGCCGGCGGGCATGACCTTGTCGCAGCCAAACAGGAATGGAATGCTTATATAAAATGCAAAGGGTCACGTGGGAAACGACAGCAGGAAGGTATGGTATATGATAATAACCAGCTTCGCGGAAACACGGGGGATCAAATTGAAAAATTGATTCGTGTACAGGGAGAAGCCGCAAACCCAAGCCTGTTTATTATGGCGAATCCAGGCCTTGACCGTATGAAATGGGTGGTCTCAAAACTCGAGACCGGTCTTGATAAATTGGATATTATTAGGGTGTGGATCTATCCGGATCGTACAATAAAATGGGACATTCCGGCACACCTTTTGCACATTGTAAGAACATTGGGAATTGAGAAAAATTGAAAGGTTGCGGTTGCACGCAAAAAAAAAAGATGCTATAGTAAAGATAGTTGTTCGCTCGTTTCAAAAGGAATCACGTCCAGTGTTTCATCTTGAAATAACAGCAAACAGCAAGAAAAGATTTGCGCATCAAGCGCGAGGAGGACATAACATGCTAGAAGGTAAAGTAAAATGGTTTAATGCAGAAAAAGGCTTCGGTTTTATCGAAGTTGAAGGACAGGACGATGTATTCGTTCATTTCTCAGCTATTCAAGGTGAAGGCTACAAATCACTTGAAGAAGGCCAAACCGTGAAATTTGAAGTGGTTGAAGGACCACGTGGCCCACAAGCTGCTAACGTAGAAAAAAATTAATTCTGACTGAAACCATAACAGGTGAAGCTAATGCTTCACCTGTTTTTCATTTTTTGAAGCTCTTATTTTGAAAACGTATACTTTGTAAACGTTATTAATACGTGTGCGGGCATTTGGCACAAAAACACTACATTTCCAAGCTGGAAATAGGTGTTTTTTCAAAAAAAATGAGTAGAATAAGTGATGGCAAAGAAATGAATAAAGAGCGCTCAGGAGGATGATTATGATCTATATTGCAGCAGCGATTATTGTTATTGTCGGAACAGTACTGGTGAGCCGGTTATTATCCGGTCATAAAGTGGAAGATGGAGTACTCGTTATAAAAACAGGCAACCTGGAGACATTTATTCCAATGAACGAAATCGTTGAAGTATTTGAAATGGATGAAATGTCAGAGAATGCGTCCTTTTTTGAAAAATATATTGTCCGTCCGTATGTAAAAAAAGAACGGATAGCGGTTTATACACGCTCCAATGTATCTTACTTTTTTATATTGCGTGATCCGGATCGCCTCGTTAAATCCGTGAAAGCGCAAAACCCAAATGTATACATTAAAGCAAAAGTCATTTAAAACGGACAAAGCTCCGTTTTTTCTTTTTGAATTTTAAAGTAAACAATAATTTAATTATGTAAACTTAAAATTGCTGTTTACAAATGAAAGAGAAGCTGTTATTTTATAGTAGTTACGGTGAACAAAAAAAGGGGTTATCAATCATGGTGGCAATCTTTACAGAGAGTCAAGCAGAAGCAGTTGTGACGGATTCATCATATTGCTGGAAGAAAAATAGTGTTAAAATTGAAGATGGGTATTTAAAAAGTACAGGAATGGTGACGCATACGCGTATACCACTCAAACATGTGGATACTGTTGTATACTCATATAACCCAAAAAAACCGGCAATTGTACCCGTGTTGAAAATTATCGGTAAAGGCGCTGTTTTATGCGAAATGGAGATTTCAGCGGAACACATTGAAGCAGTACAAGATTGGGTCCTGCATGTAATTGAACATTCATAAAGATATACAGCCGCCTCACATCGGGCGGCTTTTTGCATGAGAAAGGATGAGAACATTGAAAGGATCTTCACACATGGTTATTGGCGCAGCAACAGGTGTCGGTGTGGCGGTCTGGATGCAGTCGCCGCTGATTGACACAGCACTTTTTGCTTGTACAGGGGCAGTTGCTGCTTTAGTGCCAGACCTTGATGTAAATGGGAAACTCGCTAATAAGATTACCGTTGAAAAAAAATGGCTTATTTTATTTTTTGCTGCAGCAGGTTTGCTGCTTGCTCTTTACAGCTATTTTATGCTTTTCGGTGTAAAGCAGGCGGCCGGATTTATCGTCAGCGTCGGATTGCTGCTTTTGCCGAGATTATTCATTAAACAAAGAATGATGCTTTTCTTAACAGGAGCGTTGGTTGTATACGCAGGCTGGTACATAAATGAAGCCTGGATCATGTACATAGGATTTTTCATTTTATTTGCTTCACTCGTTTCACACCGGACGTGGACGCATTCGATCGTTGGCATCGCGCTTTTTTATTTCGTCGCTGCTGAAATTACACGGGCTTACCCATCCGACGGGCTTCTTGCCGTTCTTCTTTTGAGTTACATTTCCCATTTATTAGCTGACATGAAATTGCTTCCGGCCAATAAAAAAGGAACTAAGTTTTTTTACCCTGTCTGGAAAAAAGAATTTTAATGCCGTTTTTACGGCATTTTTTATTAATACATTATGTGCTAAATTCAAACAATAATTTTTAAAAACCTTATTAAAATAATAAAAATAAGGGAATAAAAATAAAAAGAATGGGGGAGATTTATTTATGTGGAAAGAAATTTTTTCAAGTATTGGAATCGATAGTGTAAAAGTAGATACGGTTTTAGAAAATCAAACAGCTGCACTAGGTGAAACAGTAAATGGGCGAATTCTTATTGAAGGCGGCCTGGCAGATGAACCAATCAAAAAAATTCAAGTGCTGCTTTATTTACAATATGAAAAGGTAAAAGAAGACAGTGATTTTACCTGGCATGATAAACACATTGAAGAAGTGAATATTGAATTAAACAGAAACATAAAAGCAGGAGAGGCGGACTCCATCCCATTTTCACTAAAACTTCCTGAAAAAGGACCCAAAACAGATGATACACATAAATGGTATATCCGGACGAAAGTATTTATCGATCAAGCGGTTGATCCGGAAGATGAGGACCAAATTATCGTTCAGTAAAAAAAGAATTTTTTCTGCTTTTTATTTGAAAACATTTGACAACTCATTTACTGTGTTATATATTAATAACACAAAATAAAAATTGTTATATAACAGAAAGGGTGAGCAAATTGGAAATGTATCGAGAAGCTTATGAATATTATACGCAAATGTGTGAGGGCTTTGGAATGAAGAGTATTCCGTTTTATCGCTTTATGCACAACTTAACAGAAGATCAAATTCAATTGTATATCCAAAAAGCCATTTAAAATAGAAGAGAAAGGACTGATTGTTACGGAAACAGCCAGTGAGGATGCAGTTTAAAAACCCCGTCAGCAAAACAATGCAGACGGGGTTTACACATGCTTATTTTAAATGGGCCGCGCAATATTCACGAACAAGTTTTACTTCATCATCTTCAAGTTCAAAATCCAGGACCGTATCATCTGCGCGGTTATGCAAAAACAAGCTGGCTATTTTATGTTCCGATTCTGTTACTACATATAGTACACGGATGTAAAAACCTTCCGGTGAATATAATTCATCTTCCTCTTCAACTGCTGCAAAAAGATGGTACTCATACCGACTTCCTTCTAAAATGCCAAACGGGTCATCCGTTTTCTCAAGTGTATGGTCTGTAATTATCATGTTTTGTTTCCTCCTATTTTCATTTAGATAATGCAATAATCCATTTCTTCATCCGTTTAATGCCTTCTTCAAATTGATCAGGGGGGGCATACCCAAAAGATAATCGGATCGCGCGTGACGTTCCTTCTGTATAAATACTGCCCGGATGAAATAAAATACCTTCATTTAATGCTTCTGTACATAATTCTTTTAATGAAATGTTTTGATTCAGGCGAAGCCAAATGAAAAATCCACCGCTTGGTATCGTCCATTCTGCCAAATCTGACAAGTGTCGTTGTAATGAAGCGGAGGCTGCCTGACGTCGTTTCAGCAATTCTTTTCGGACGTATTCAAGATGATGTTCGTAAAGTCCTTCGCCAAGCCATTCAGCAGCCACACGCTGCGAGAGAGAACTTGTTCCATAATCCGCCTGCATTTTTACATTGGATAATCGCTCAATGACTGAATCAGTTCCGGCAATCCAGCCAATACGAAGACCAGGGCTTAACGTTTTCGACAAACTGCCAATATAAAGGACATTTCCCGAGCTGTCCATCGATTTAAGAGAAGGCGGCGGCGGCGCGTCAAGCCATAAATCACGATATATGTCATCCTCAATAATTGGCAGCCTATTTGAGCTGCAATAAGACAGAATTTCTTTCCTTCTCGCTTCGCTCATTAAAATACCGGTCGGATTATGGAAACATGGAATCGTATAAAGCGCCCCTTTTTGACCGGATGTCCAAGCAGATTGCAGTAATTCCGGCCGCAGTCCTTCATGATCCATTTGAATGCCTTTTAGAGACATGCCAAGCGACTGAAATGTATGGATAGAATACAAATAAGAAGGCTCCTCAAGTAAAATCGATGAACGGTGTTCGAGCAGGCCGGATGCGATTAATTGAAACCCTTGCATTGCGCCGGAAACAATTAATATGGACGATGGAGTAACGGGCGTTCCTTGACGAGTCATATAGCCGGCAATCGCTTCACGAAGCGGTTCATATCCACCTCGATCTTCATAGCCGAGCGAGTTGATTTTTCCTGACACCCGGCTGAGTATATCATTTAAATAGTTTTCTGGAAACACATCTTCCGCAAGCTCACCTTTGCTTAAATCGATAATGCCAGTATGTGCTGTTTGAGATGCCGGCTTATTGTCAGGAGGCAGTGAAGCGAGAAGAGACCATGTGTTATTAGCGACAATCGTTCCTTTTCCCATGACACCTTCAATGATGCCGTCCGCTTTTAGTTGTTCAAGTGCGGCAATAACCGTACTGCGGTTAACGGATAAATCTTCGGCTAAAACGCGCTGGCTTGGGATTTTCATGCCGAGCGACCATTTGCCGAGGGCAATTTGGTCTTTAATCCAGCTGGCGACTCCATCTGATTTAATGCTTCGCTTCATGAGCTGTCCAATGCTCATGGAAAAATTGATCACGCCCCGACTGGTGACGGTCTGATTCATATTCTTCCTTATGAGTTTGATAAAAATTCTGATGATAATCTTCTGCCGGATAAAAGCGGCCTGCCGGCAAAATCGGGGTAACGATCATTTTCTTAAATAACCCACTGTCCGCAAGCTTCTTTTTTGAACGCTCTGCCGCTTCTTTCTGCTCAGCTGTTAGATAAAAAATAACAGCTCGGTATGAATCACCGCGATCCTGAAATTGGCCTTCATCATCCGTCGGGTCAATTTGCTGCCAATAAATTTCAAGGATTTGATCGTATGAAAAAACATCTGCGTCATACGTGATTTCCACCGCTTCTTTATGGCCGGTGCTGCCGGTTTTTACTTGTTCGTACGTTGGATTTTCAACATGACCACCTGTATAACCGGAGACGACCAATTCAATGCCTTCCCACTGATCAAACGGCTTGACCATACACCAAAAGCAGCCGCCGGCGAAAATTGCTGTTTCTTTTTTCATCGCTGAAATTCCTTTCTTTCTGTAAAAGCTTTTCGTTTTGTAAAGTCCGAATCGGGATAATACGCCTTTTTAACGAGCAAATTCGGACCAAGGCACCGAACGGAAGAACAATGACAGTCAATTTCCTTCGCCAGCACGGAATTAGTCCAGACATCAAAGGATTCCTGAAGGGTATTGGTTTGAATATTACCAAGAGACGGGGCATCGGCAAAATCCGTCACAATCACATCACCGGAAAAAATATTCACATTTAAACGTGAACGGCCATCAGGATCATTGCGGACAGTTACGAGCGGTTCATTTTGCAGGCGGAAGACAAGCTCACGATCCCGTTCATCCGGGCTGCAGGCAAAAAACGGCAGCGTCCCAAAGAGCATCCACACATTCGGATTGCGTACGTCAAGCAAATGATGGATCGCACTGCGTGTTTCATCCAGAGTTAACGATTCAAGTGCACTTGCGAAATCACTTTGATTCATGGAATATGTGGAATCTTGCATCTTATCTAATGCAGTTATACCAACAAATCCACTGTCATACATAGGGTGAATTTCATGCCTTTTGCAGCCCATCTCCTCTACTACCTGCTTATGAATCTTTTCTAAGTGAGGAGCTGTTCTGCTGTTTAACATTGTCTCAGCAGATACCATAACTCCCATTTCAGACAGAGCTTTAGAGTTACTAATCATTCTGTCAAAAAGTGCCTTTCTCTGTTCCCTTGTACCTTTTCTTTTCATCATGGCAAATCCTGTATCTATAAACTCATCCTCTGTTACCCAATTATGAGAAATGTGTAATACATCTAAATAAGGAGCAATCAGTTTGTATCTGTCAAGGTCAAGAGTCAGGTTAGAATTTATCTGAGTGTATATACCTCTCTCATGAGCATATTTCAGTAAAGGCAATACATAATTTTCTACTGATTTTAAGGACATCATAGGCTCTCCTCCTGTGAGGCTCATTGTCCTCAAGGTAGGAATCTCATCTAATCTTTGTATCAGTAGTTCTAAAGGTAATGCTTTTGGGTCTTTATGTTGGAGGGTATGTCCTACAGCACAGTGAGCACATCTCATATTACAGAGGGTAGTGGTAGTAAATTCTATACTTGATAAAGTTGTTTTACCATATCTCTCTACATCTAAGTAAGCCTCCCATGCATCAGTAGCAGGCGTCTGCTTGCTTTTGGGTATGGTTCTAAATTGGTTAATCATTTCAACTACTCCTATCTTATTAATCCTCTATTATTATGAGCAGGTGGCATAACTTATGTCAATGTGTAACTCCTTATAACATGTAAAGTTCATTGGAACATTGAATGTAATAAATCTTTCACCTCTCTAAATACTTGTTATAATAGGCTTTAGGTTACATAGAGGAAGAAAGGGAGTTAAGGGATGGCACAAGTACAGAAAAAGCTAGTAGCAATCTATGTAAGAAAGTCAGGGCTTAAAGATGCTGACAGTATGGAGATAGGCAGACAGCTTGAGCTACTTACTGATTATGCAGAAAAGAATAATATGGAGTATGAGGTATTCTCTGAGGAGGGTAGCTCTGAGGATTGGAATAGACCACAGTTTCAGAGGATGTTGATGGAGCTGAAAAGGAATATATATGATGGAGTCCTTTGTACAGACCAAGACAGATTAACAAGGGATAGAACAGACTTTGGACTATTTGTTAGGTTTATGAAAAATGAGGGATTACAGCTCTTTACTCTTAACAAAACTTATAACTTTATGAATGATGGTGACATTTTTACATCAGGTATTCAGTCTGAGATGTATAACCATTTTATGAGGATGACTAAGAGAAAGCTCAAAAGGGGTAGAATCCAAGCTATTAAGAAAGGTGTATTCTTTGGGATTGCTCCTTATGGCTATGATAAAGATGAGGCAAAGCATCTGATACCTCATCCTGTAGAGGCTCAAGTAGTAGAGGACATCTATAGTATGTATGTCAATGATGGACTTAATCAGGCTGAGATTGTAGAGCAATTAGCTATGAGAGGTAAGCTGACTAGAGCAGGTAAGCCTTTTACAGTCAGAGCTACATCCTTAATACTGTCTAATGTAGCTTACAGAGGGATTGTACATTATGAGTTAGAGGGTGAGGATGTTATCCATGTAGAGGAGGCTCATCCTGCTTTAATTGATGCTGATACTTACAATAAGGCTCAGGCTATAAGAGTAGGTAAAAGGGTAGTACCTCAGCAGTCTCAGAGAGGCATATATACTCTGTCTAGGTTGCTTGTATGTCCTAAGTGTGGACAAACATTATCCTTTTGTATGAAATACAATAACAGGAAAGGGAGAGCTGCTTTAGATAAGGACTCTAGAGAGCTGTATGTCCTTAACTGTCATGCCTCTAAAGGTCAGAAAGCTAAAGCAGAGCATAAGGCATCAGGAGAGGCTAGATGTAAAAACAATGGTATCAGGTCAGCTAGAGTAGAGCAGGACATATTTAACAAGCTCAGGGAGTATCTGACAGACTTAGATGCAAAGATAGAGGCTATTGTAGCAGGTGATAATACCTCCTTAAATGCTGTAGCTGTTAAACAACAGGAGCTAACTCTCCAATACAATAAGTTAGAGGCTCAAAAAAAAAGGGTACAGGATGGCTTTAAAGCAGGTATATATGAGCAGGATGAGGCTACTGATGAGATTAAGTCCATTAAGGAGCAACAGATAGCAGTACAGCAGGAGCTGAAAAACCTAGAGGGAGCAGATGCTAAGTCTGAGGTAGACAGACATAAGAAAGCTAAGGCTAAGGTAGAGATGCTTTTTTCTATGGATGTAGAGGCTAATCCTACAAAGGCTAATAAGCTGTTACATAAGATTGTAGATAAAGTTTACTATTGGAAAGAGCAGTCTGATGTAGGTGGAGAAAAGGACTTTGTTACTGTAATTAAATACAAAGGAGAGCTGTAGGATGGGCAGGATTATAAACTATGTCACTTTATCTATCGTAAACTGTTCCTTTCTGTCGCGCGGTCACAGTCGTCGTCGTAAATTCAATATTGGACAGCCGGCAGAACTGGACTGATCGATATCTATGTAGCTTTCCCACGGATCAAACGCAGGCGAAATTATATTTTTCATTTGAAACACCTCTTTATCTTTCAACAAGTAATTATACCGCTTTTTCAAGGAATTGAAAAAAGAAAGGTGAATTTACAGTTATTTAGAAAATATTCACATATTATTCATATTCAATTCGTATGATATAAAAAGAAGTAAAATTATAATTTTATTATGCGAAAGAGGTGCTTGAATGGGCAAAAGAAGAGGAAGTGTCTTGATTCACCGAACTGAACGCAAAAGCATGTGGCTGTATAATGATAAACCACGTATACTGATGAGCCTAAACCCGTTCAGAATTCAAAGACAGATTGATTCCATCTTTGTGCCATTTAAAAAAACATATCGACCGGATCCACCTTGACTGGCAGGACCATCGAAATAGCGAAAAGCGTTCATTCCTTCCCCTTTATTGCCATATTGCTTTTCTTCAAAAGAAAAAACAAGTATGATGTGTGGTAACAACATGTAAGGAGGAAGTACATAATGAAGAAGATAACAGGCTTGATGGGTGCTGCAATACTTACTGGAGGATTGCTTGCCGGCTGTTCAGCAGATTCTGAAAATGCGGCACCTGAAGAAGATACAGTAGAGGAAACAACAGTACCGGCAGAAACAGAAGAAACAGAGGAAACACAAAAAGCAGAACAAACGGCTGAAGATGCAGCAGGCAGTGCATCTGAATCAACAGAAAATGCTGCTAAAGAAGTAGATGAAGCCACACAGGATGCCCGGGACAGCCTTGGAGAAGCGGCAGATGCAGTCGAAGAAGAGGCGGCCGGCATTGGTGAAACAGTTGAAGAAGGCACGAATGATGTACAAGAGAGCATTGAAAATGAAACAGAAGAATCATCGGTTGAAGGAACAGAAGCAACTGGTACATTCAATGGTCTGGCTGATCCCCATACAGTTGAAATTGAAGTAGACGGCGTACCAAACGCGTATCAGGTAGAAGCCGGCAGTGAGACGATGGCCAAACTTGAAGCGATGGAAACAGGCGATAGTGTAACATTCGTTTATGTAGAAAACGGGGAACAACTCGTTATTAATGATGTAAAATAATAAATCAGAAAGCGTATCGTGTTCTGATGCGCTTTTTTTCGTTTAAAAGAGTAAGAAAAGGGAAGAAAAAACTATGCGATTTAATGGGCAATAGGGGGATGCGATATATGAATACATCTGGAATGCTGCGCGGTTATTTAGCCAAAGTAATGGATCAGGAAAGCTTCTTTTTTCATGTTATTAACTGCATGGAGAAACAGCTGGTTGATTGGGGCGTTAACACCATGCTTTTATTCAACTGGGAAAAGCAATCAGAGGATGTATTTGGTTTTTTTATTATCGATGGTTTTTCTTACTCTTTTGTTTTAAATAAACAAACATTAAGACAGCTGCAGGCACAGTCGCCTTACGCGATTGATCGTGCGCTTTGGGAATCGCTTATCCAGGATGGTTTTATCTTAAAAGAAAGCAGCTACATTCACAAAGCATTTATGTAAAAAAGCGCGCGGGAAATAATTCCCGCGCGCTTTTTTAATGCCGTATTTGCCCGGAACCGCGGACGAGTGATTTCACTGTTGTAATCGCTTTTAATCCCATTGGACCACGCGCATGGAGCTTTTGTGTACTAATACCAATTTCAGCGCCGTAACCAAATTGTTCTCCATCTGTAAATCGTGTGGAGGCGTTTCGGTATAAAACGGCGGCATCAATCCCACGGAAAAATAAATCCGCATGCTCATCGTTTTCTGTTACGATCGCTTCGGAATGCTTTGTACCGTAGCGGTTAATATGAGAAACGGCTTCCCGCGTATCTCCAACGAGCTTAGCAGAAAGTGTCATTGCTAAGTATTCCTGTCCCCAGTCTTCTTCAGAAGCAGGAATGACATTATTATACTCACGGGTTAATTCTTCATCTCCACGCACTTCTACACCCGCAGTCTGAAGGACGGACATTAATTCCTGCTGGTACGGCCAATCACGGTGGATCAAAAGGCTTTCTGCTGCATTGCACACAGATGGACGGTGTGTTTTTGCATTTAATGCAATGTTTATAGCCATCTCTTTTTCGGCCGATTCATCGATGAAAATATGGCAATTGCCAACGCCTGTTTCAAGAACAGGAACTGTAGACTGCTTGATAACAGATTGAATTAATCCGGCGCCCCCGCGCGGAATGAGCACGTCTAAATAATCATTTAGCTTAAACATTTCTGATGCGGTCGCTCGGCTTGTATCCTCCAAAAGCTGGAGCGCGTCAGTTGGAATTGGTGATTGATCAAGTGCCTGCTTCATAACAGCAGTCAGCGCTTTATTGGAATGGAGGGCAGATGTGCTTCCACGCAGCAATACTGCATTGCCTGCTTTCAAACAAAGTGTCGCAGCATCAACAGTTACATTTGGGCGTGCTTCATAGACCATGCCGACAACGCCAAGCGGAACACGAATCGTTTCAATATTCAGGCCGTGTTCCGTTGTCCATGATTCCACGACTTCCCCAATCGGATCGTCTAATTTCGTCAGCTGACGGACTGAGTTTGCAATCGCTGAAATGCGGTCTTCAGTCAGTTGCAGCCGATCGAGCAGTGAATCGGTGAAACCGGCTTCGCGCCCCGCATCCATATCTTGCTCATTAGCAGCTAAAATAGCAGGTGTCTGATCGATTAAAGCATCTGCAATAAGCAGAAGTGCGTCATTTTTCTCTTTCGTTGATTTCATCGCCATGTCAAAAGATGCTTGTTTTAAAAGCGTGGCTTTTTGTAAAAGTTCACTCATTTTCCCCACTCCTAGCCTTCATTTTTTAATGTGACCCAGTTGTCACGATGAATCACTTCAGCCCGTTCGTTAATTGAATACGCTTTTGCTTCAGGGCCTGGCAGTCCTTTCACTTTTTCAAGGTCGATAGATGAATAAAATACTTGGCCGCGGCCAAGGAGATTGCCGTTTTTATTGCGCACATCCACTACATCTAGTGCATCGAATAAACCGTCGATAGCTATAATTCCAACAGGAAGGAGGCTTTTCCGACCCTTTAGGACGGCGGTTTCCGCCCCAGTATCAATCGTAATGGTTCCAGATGGTTTAGCGTGGTGGGCAAGCCATTGCTTTTTTCGCTGCATATGCTGTTGCATCGGTGATCCGATGTACGTTCCATCGCCTTTTCCTTCGACGATGTCCAGCAGCTTGCGTTCACCAGTGCCATTGCCGATAAAAACAGAAACACCAAGAGATTGTGCTTTATCCGCTGCTAATAGTTTGGATTTCATGCCGCCGGTTCCGACTGACGACCCGCTTCCACCGGCTGCTTGGAGCATCTCGCTAGAAATAGCAGGGACGAAATTAAACCGCTTCGCATCCGGATTTGTTTTCGGGTTGCTGTCATAAAGCCCATTAATATCAGTTAAAATGACCAGTCCATCCGCCTGCAAAAAGCCGCTGACGAGTGCTGACAGCATATCGTTGTCTCCATACGTCAATTCTTCAATTGAAATAGAGTCATTTTCATTAATAATCGGCACGGCACCGCGATTTAAAAGTTCGGTCATCGATGTATAAAAATTTTGGAACCGTCCTTTTGAGTAAAAATCGCCTTTCGTCAAAAGTATTTGAGCAGCTGTAATGCCCTTTGGTGACAGGTGCGAAATGTATCGCTGAATTAATAAGCTTTGCCCAACGGCGGCAGATGCCTGGCGGGCAGCCATCACTTTCGGGCGGGATGGATAACCGAGTGCCCGAAAGCCGGCAGCCACTGCACCCGATGAGACAACAATGACTTCATGTCCCGCTTGTTTCATCGCCGAAATAGCCGACGTGTGGTCAGCAATTTTTTCTTCAACAATATTTCCGCTGTGATCTGTTAACGAACTGCTGCCGATTTTCACGACAATACGTTGTTTTTTCATGAGTCTTCATTCCTTTTCAATAAAAAAAAGCACACCGAATCGTCCATAAAGGACGGGTATGCTTTCCGTGGTACCACCTTTTTTGACGCGAAACTGCGCCCACTTTACATCCGTAACGGGGAAAAACCGGCTTATGTTTTCATAAGCAATGTTTACTAGGGCAGGTTCAATGATGTTTTCCGCAGGAGTTTTTCAGCCGGTGAACCCCTTCTCTGATCCGGATACATGTCATTTACTGATCCCATCATTTTATCAATATTCTTCTTTATTATCGTATATTCTGACTATTTGTCAAGTACAGGTGGGTGCTCCCGGATCACATCAAGAAAATGCTTAAGAATCCGGGCGGTTAATCCCCAAATGATTCGGTTTTCATAAAAATAAAAATATTCTTCCATTGATTTTGTTTGCCAGTTGTACTCTTTTCCCTGGCTAATTAAATGAAATGGAAAATTTTCGTCCGGCTCAGGTCGCAGCTGAATGTAATGAATGTCCGGAACTGCTTTTAATAAAAAATCAAGTGGCACTGTAAATATTTCATCGACTTCCGCCTTGTTTAAATTCATTTCGGACAAGTTAATCATTCCTGCGTAGGTGTAAATAATCGTACCGAACGGGGAGAGCATAAAGTCAAGAGGGAAGAGAAGATCAATATTCTCCGCTGGAACCCCAAGTTCCTCGTGTGCTTCCCGAATTGCCGCAAATTCAGGATCTGGATCGTCAAGGTCAATTTTACCGCCGGGAAAACAAATTTCACCTGGCTGCCGCCGCATAAACAGAGAACGGACTTCAAATAAAACATGAAGTCCATCTTCTTTTTGAACGAGAGGAAGCAGCAATGAAAATTTAGACAGATTTTCACTGCCCAGTATATCCGGGGTTCTGTGTAAAAAAACGGATTTTAATTCATCAATATTCATGCAAACAGCTCCAGATTTTTTCTTTTATTATAGTAGATTTACACGATTTAAAAAAGCCGGGCAGGGTGAGGAAGAGGTATTTGTGACAATTTATAATGCATACACACTTTTGCAGGGCTTTTGATCAGCAGTTATTCGATTCTTTTCTTGGTAGGTTTTTTCAAATGTGCATGGTATAGACACGAATTAATTCCTTAAAACACCATTTTATTGGAGTGGGATGGGTGGGTTCAACGATTAGAATAAAAACCACAAAATTCAATTTTACTATTTTAACAATGTGCATAATTCAAATTAAAAATAACCATATACAAAAGCAACAGACATCTTTTAGGGAAGCTGTCCCGCTTTTTTACTTGAAGCCGATAGGTGAAGCTGTCCGGACTTCGCGCACCTTAGGGCAGTGCGGAAGCCTCCTCGGCGTCCGCCTGCGGGGTCTTCCGACTCACTGTGCATCCCGCAGGAGTCTTCGCCCGAACGGCTTCACCAGGTGTTTAGAAAAGCAGCGATGGAGAGCGGGTCTTTATATACGGCAATTCTTTCACAATCGTCCGGGACATTTCTATGTATTCTTTCACTTAAAAAATTTAATTTGTCTACACGCTAACCATAGTTAAAACTATGGCCTATAAAAAAAGAATTATGTATGTACAAAAACGATATTAAAAAGGCTTTGTCACCATTAAAATAATCAACAGGACAGCTGCAAGGTGAGTAATACCATTAAATGACGCCATTTTTTTGCCAATATGAACATAAGAATCCGGAAAATTGTCTCCTTGATGAGCATCCAAAATTTTCTTTTGCTCAGCTATTTTCTTTAGAAGAATAACGGCAACAATTGGCTGAATTGATTGCTATGTAAATAACAAAAGACACAGAACTCTCCTCCTATAATTTCGGTAGAATCATCATGCTAAAAATAGTAATAAGATTGTTGAAAATATTTCAAAAAAGAAATTTCTTCTTTGTGATTTAAATATCGATTTTTCTTTTTACAATAAAATGCCAGTGAAATATGAGGAACTGCAGGAGAATGTAGATGGGAAAAGAATGTCTTCCTTTTGCTTCTAAAGACAGCGTCTTATCCGTATTCATAATTAGGAGCCAAAATAGATGGTGAAAAATTTTGATTTTACAGTGTGAAAATATTCAAAAAAAATGTATGATAGAAGAAGTACATACATCAGCGATGCGCTGACTAATTTTTACAAATGAGGAGTCCTGGAAGATGACACAAGAATTGACCGTACAATTAGCTGACAAAAAAAGAGAAAAACCCGATCAGGCAAATCTCGGGTTTGGCCGTGTTTTTACCGATCATATGTTTATGATGGATTATACGGAAGGCAAAGGATGGCATGATGCGCGCATCACTCCGTATCAGCCGATTACCCTCGATCCGTCGGCTATGGTGTTCCATTACGGACAGACGGTATTCGAAGGGATGAAAGCTTATTTAACGGAAGAAGGCCGCGTATTTTTATTCCGTCCGGAAAAAAATATGGAACGTCTAAACCGCTCAAACGACCGCCTCTGCATTCCGCAGATTGATGGTGACTTTGTCATCGAAGGATTAAAGCAGCTGATCAAGGTTGACCAGGAATGGATTCCAACTGCTGAAGGCACATCATTATACATTCGTCCGTTTATTATTGCGACAGAACCGTTCCTTGGTGTAGCGCCTGCAAAAAACTATACGTTTATGATTATTATGTCACCGGTGGGGCTTTACTACAAAGAAGGCATTGCACCGGTTAAAATTTTAGTGGAAAATGAATTTGTCCGCGCGGTAAAAGGCGGCACCGGCGAAGCAAAAACAGGCGGCAATTATGCATCCAGCTTAAAAGCGCAGGAGCTTGCGACTGGAAAAGAATATTCCCAGGTACTTTGGCTCGATGGAGTAGAGAAAAAATATATTGAAGAAGTTGGCAGCATGAATGTCTTCTTTAAAATCAACGGTGAAGTTGTTACGCCTGCACTGAACGGAAGCATTTTACATGGTGTTACCCGTGACTCGGTCATTCAATTATTGAAGCACTGGAATGTTCCCGTTTCCGAGCGCCGTATTTCAATGGAAGAAATTGCACAGGCACACCGTGACGAAAAATTGGAAGAAGCATTTGGTACAGGCACCGCTGCTGTTATTTCGCCGATCGGTGAGTTTTTCTGGGGTGATGAACAAATGGTATTGAACGGTGGAAAAACGGGAGAGTTATCGAAACGAATTTATGATACAATTACTGGCATTCAAAAAGGTGCTCTTGAAGATCCATTTGGCTGGGTAACAGAAGTACCGGTTTCTGCGGGAAAATAATAACATAAAGAATCAAAGGCTAAAAGCGTGGCGTCCTGCCGCAACGCCTTCGTGATCCACATCGTGCGGACCCAACGAACTGCTTTCGGGCAGTTCGTTTATTTTCTAAAAATAGAGGTGTTGAAATGTCAGCGGTTTCACTAGGATTTGATTTGTCATTGATTGATTTGCATGATTTGGGGTTATCGAGACGGACTAGTTCGTATGTTTTTCATGAATCGAAAAAAGCGATTATTGAAACGAGTGCAAGCCCATCTGTCCCTTATTTACTTCGCGGGTTAAAAGAGCTTGGAATATCACCGGAGGAAATTGAGTATGTCATTGTTACTCATATCCATCTTGATCATTCAGGCGGTGCGGGTTTGTTTTTACAGTCTTGTCCAAATGCAAAACTAGTTGTCCACCCAAAAGGCTCACGTCACTTAGCAGATCCGAGCCGGCTTATTGCAAGTGCAAAAATGGTGTACGGCGATCAGTTTGAAGACTTGTTTGATCCGATTGTGCCGATTCCTAAAGAACGAATTATCGAGATGGAGGATGGCGGGAAATTGGACCTTGGCGGACGGGAACTGGCATTTGTTCACACGCCTGGACATGCCAATCATCACTTTTCAATTTATGATAAAAAATCCAATGGAATTTTCACTGGTGACACGGCAGGTATCCAATATGCGCAGCTCACTGATGAAGGGTTTTCGTTTTATTTGCCAACGACATCACCGAATCAATTTAACCCGGATGAAATGAAAAAATCCATCCAAAAAATGATGTCGTTTAACCCGGAACGAATTTACTTTGGCCACTACGGAATGACGGAAGATCCGGAAACAGCCATTGACATGGTGATAGAATGGCTGGATATTTTCATGGAAACAGCAGTAGGAATAACAGATGCTGACGAACTTGCGGCCTTATTATATTCAAGAGCACAGCAGTATCTGTTTCAAAACGGCATAGATGATAATCATCCTGTACATGACATTCTCCGCATGGATTTTCATATTTGTTCTCAGGGGATTATTCTTTATAAAGAATTGAATAAGTAATCGACAAAGGGAGCCGCCAGTTTGAAGTTGGTCTTTACACATTCGGAGATAATCGAATTATTGGCTGTAGAAATTGCGCCGACCGTTCGAAGAGAAATTAATAAATAGACTACATACAAAAGCCGGCGA
>NZ_LAJA01000024.1 GCF_000970675.1 Domibacillus tundrae
ACTTAAAGGGGAGCATATCAGGGTATTATGTTGCATTTGTAACGCCCCGGATTCTAAAGATCTGGGGCGTTTTTGGGCTGCTCATACTCTATCTTGTGTCAATTTATATTTGGGTGGAAGCTACGCTACATCAACGTTTATCGGTTACTTACGCACAGTTATGAGAAGGCTGTTGTTCAAGAATAATAAAGTTAATAATAAAGTACGTCTATTACGTCTGTTCGGTTATAATTAAAATAAAAGAACAGACGTTTTTTAGAGGGTTTTCAAGGAGGGAACGAATATGAACAAAAAAGTGAGAGCGGTGATGGTTCTTTTGATCGCATTTTCTATCGGGATGGTCCTACATGGAAATGCAGGACAAGCCGCTCAGAAAAACGAGTTGTATGTGTCTCCGGTTGGGAATGACAAAAATGCAGGAAGCAAGAAAAAGCCTTTAAAAACCATACAACAAGCGGTCGATTTGGCGGAACCTGGTACAACTGTTTATGTAAGAAAAGGCACCTACAAAGAACAAGTGATCATACGGAAATCCGGACTAAAAGATTCCCCGATCATCATTAAGGCTTATCCAAAGGAAAAAGCGACCATCGATGGGAGCGGTCTTAAGGTATCATGGGACTATCAGGGGTTAGTATCGATACATGACAAAAGCTACGTCACTATCGAAGGATTTGAAATTAAAAATTACAAAACTAAAGAAGAAGATTTAGTGCCAATTGGCATCTCGGTCAGCGGAAGTGGAAAAGGAATCCATATTTTGCGGAACCATGTTCATCATATCGAAACGCTTCATAAAAATGGGAACGCTCATGGGATTGCTGTATACGGTACAAAAGCACCACAAGCGATTGAAGATATTTTCATTTCGGGCAACAAACTAGAAGACATGAAACTGGGTTGGAGTGAAACGCTGGTGTTAAACGGAAACGTATCGAACTTCAAGGTTACAGACAACATCGTAAGGCGAAACAATAACATAGGAATCGATGTCATCGGATTTGAAGGCGTATCCCCTGTTGAAGCGTTTGATCAGGCAAGAAACGGAATCATCAGCAACAACACGGTCTATCAAATATCCAGTTACGGAAATCCAGCCTACGGAAACCATTATTCGGCTGGCGGGATCTATGTCGATGGTGGAAAAGAGATTATTATCGAAAATAATAGGGTTTATAAAAACGATATAGGAATAGAAGCAGCTAGCGAACATGCGGGCAAATTCACAAGTTCTATAACCATACGAAAAAATACGATTTATGAAAATAGGAGTGCAGGTATTGCAATAGGAGGCTATGACAGTGAAAGAGGAAGCACCATAAACAGCATCATTACCGACAACATCCTGTATAAAAATGATACAAAATATCAGGATGGCGGACAGTTGCTCCTCCAATACAATACCAAACAAAATAGAATTGAAAACAACACCATGGTCGCTGGAAATTCCCGCCTCCTTATCAGCAGCCCTTTCAAGCAAAACGAAGAAAACAAAATAGACAACAATGTCTATTACCTAGATAAGGGAGAGGAAGAGACGCGCTGGATATGGGAAGCAGAAGAAATCACCGGATTCTCTGCCTATAAAAAGAAAAGCCTCCAAGATGGAAACAGTGTTTTTAAGAAACCTAAGTTCGTGAATGAAAGCAAATGCGACTTCCGATTGGACACCAAAACGCGATAATTTCCTTGTCAATCATGCGATGGGTTTACAAAGTAGACAGAAAACCATCATAGGTATGATTTCTATGATTATTTTTTGGGGCAGTGGCTTATGAACAACAACTTGCCAGAGGCAAAATTTTAGTAATATCCAAAGATGAAAAGACGGTTATTTAAGATACTGAACGTAACATAAATGTTATTATGTTGTATTGGAAAAGCCCCAGATTCTAATGATCTGGGGCTTTTTATGTCCAAGGATAGGCTTCGTGATGGCGATGAAACAAATCAACTTACCGGGCTATTTTAACGGAGTATTAGATCAGGCTTTGGACCGGATGGTACATAAATAAGCACAGCAAGCCTTGTTAGAAAAATGAGAAAAACCGGCTTATGAGAGCTCCTTTGTGTTATTCATTAGCTGAATCATCAGCAAGGGAATCTTCAGAAGAATGATTTTCCTCATCTGCATGAGGAAGTTGTACAGGGTGCGCATCTTTAATAATCCGGATAGGCCTCATCATGTCATGGTCTTCATGTTCAAGGAAGTGGCAATGCCAAATGTAATTGCCTGTATGCTCTTTAAAATGCATGATAATTTTGGTGACTTTTCCAATGTCGGCTTTTACGGTATCTTTCCAGCCCCGTTCGTAATCCCGGGGCTCCTCTGCTGGTCCTGTGAATTCGACTACACCTTCACTTTCGTAACGTTCTAAATTAAACGGACGGCGTTCTATAATCTTAAACTGAACAAGGTGAACATGAATCGGATGTTGGATTGGGGTTGCGTTGATAAAATTCCAGATTTCAACACTATCAAGTGAAGGCTTTTCTGTAGCCGGATCATGATACATACGTTCATTAAGCATCAACATAGGACGTCCATATTCATCTGTTGAAATGGTTAGGGGCAAGTCTCTGATGATGTGAGCATGGTGCTCATGCAATTCCATGGCCGGAGCCAGTTCAGCCGGAATTTCACTGGTGTCCTTCCCCAGTAACGGAAGCTCTACCCGGAACTGCATGACAATACTTGTATGCTCATCTAAAAATTCCGTGTCGCTGTTTTGCAAGATAATTTCTTTTCCTTCCATGCCAGAAAAATCAATAATCACATCTGTGCGTTCAGAAGGAAGCAATTGAATCGACGACAGCTCAGCCGGCCTGTTAAGAAATCCTCCATCCGTGCCTATTTGAGTGAAAGATTTTTCATCTGATAAGCTTAATAGGTAGCCTCTTCTATTAGAAGCATTTAAGATCCGAAACCGGTATTTTCTTGGTTCTACTTTGAGATGAGGCCAGACTTTTCCGTTTACTGTAATGGTATTTCCTGTAACACCTGGTGTAATTGACGGGTGAATGGGCACAGGAAAAGGAGGAGAATCGGGATAAAAAATAGAGCCGTCCTCATTAAATGATCTGTCCTGAATCATTAATGGAATTTCATGCCGCCCTTTTGGCAGTTGAAGCCGTTCCTCAAGTGAGTCACGAAGCAGATAAAATCCAGCAAGACCTGCAAATACATTTAATCTAGTGAGCCCCATTGAATGATCATGATACCAGAGGGTCGTTCCGGGCTGGTGATTGGTATACGCATGTACTTTTCGTCGAAACATGGGTCCAGTCTTTTCATAATTTTGTGTGTACCAGGCCTCAGGGTGCCCGTCACTTTTCCAATCTACATTGGCTCCATGAAGATGTACAACAGACCGGACTTCCGGTGTATCGGAAGAGCCGTGCAGCGTATAGTCAACCGGGAGAAAATGTTTTTCAGGCAGCTTGTTTTCATACTTAACATAAGTTGTTTTGTCTTTGGACGCTTCAATTGTAGGCCCCGGACTGATTCCATTGTATCCCCAAATCCGCGTATTCGGAAAATCCTTATGGAATCGATGTTTTGCTTCTTTCATGACGATCTTGTAATAAGAACCTTCGGGATAACGATCATTGTCGGTGGGCTGGAGTGTACGCGGTTTTTTCAGTTCATCCACAAATTTTGGGATTGTATTTGGATCTGAGGGGTTTACGCTTTGACTCAAAAAATCACACCTTCCTAATGATTTCAGACGCTAACGCCTAAATTAACCATATGCGGCATGCAATTATTTTATTTTGAAGTAACTTTTTACCTTCGAGAGTGTGTTGCGGCACTTTTGTCATTTTCTTTTAGCACATATATTCAATTTGGCAATTACTTCGTCCGGAGGTAATTGCTTTTTATTCTGTGAGTAATTTGAAAATATAAGATATGAATTCAAATTCCAATGCAACATAAATATAAATATGTTGCATTGAAGCAGAAAATAGTGAATTAAAAAACAGCCACAATTCGTTTGTTCAAAGAATTGTGGCTGTTTTTATCCTGTTTTTCATTGGCGCTGTATCTCCACTGAAAAACAATGACTTTTTTCAGTGTCTTCCCTTGTGGTGAGGTTTTTTCTTCGAATGGTCATCATCACCGTCATGGCGCTTTTTCTTCTAGTTATCATCGTTGTCACGTTGACTTTTCTTCCGGTCGTCATTATCATTGTCGTTGTGACGCTTCTTCTGGTCATCATCGTCAAATTCCCTATCATCCACTACATATGGGTCAGAATCCTCTCGAATAAATCGTACCGCATTTAAACCGATCATCTGAGCTGGTATGGCAGTGTTCCCATCTGGTAAAATAGGAGAGATGGAAAGATCTGCGACTTTCAGGTTTTTAGTACCAAAAACGTTGAGATACCCATCCACAACTCCTTCTTGAATGCTCCTAGCCATCCTGCAATTTCCACCGAAGTGGAAAATATTACGATAGGCAGCTCTAACATATTTAGCAATCTCTGCTCTTTTTTCTGCCTCATTTGTCATTTCAAAGACATCTTCAGCAGGGTAGACCAACTTATAAATACCCTCAGGATCAAGTTCTCGAGCTCTCTTCATAATTTTGTAAATGTCAATATACTGATCGATCATGAATTCTAAGTCATTCGGATCCTGCAATGGATTGAGCTTAACGGTTGGATAAACTTCAGGATCGCTGTGAGCGGCCAAAATCGTTCCTCTGCTTCTCGGGTTATTGTCGAAAGGACCAATACTCATCACATTCGTCTTTTTATTTGGATCAAACCCCCAGCTGTTCACGAAGACAACGGCTGGTGGAAGAAAAGAAGGTGTTATGCTGCTATAAATTTGAAGACGGCGGCCTCCTGTTGGTCCTTCTCCTTTGTGAGCACCTAGTGGAAACGGTAGATCTGGGTCAGCATCCCTCACTTCCAGAAGTCGGCTGGTTTCCACTTCAACCCCTACTCCGCCAGTAAATTGAGCTTGGAAGTTGTGTCCCACATTCGGACTCTCTATTAACGCTGATACACCGATTCTGACTAAATCCCTAGAATTTCCGATTCCTGAACGTTGAAGGATGACCGAAGAAAAATTTCCCGCAGAAAGAACAATTCCTTTGTTTGCATAAGCCCTTCTGGTTATTCCGTTCTTGACATACTCAACACCGACAGCAACCTGAACTCCTTTTTGTTGTTCAAAGAGAATTTTATTCACTGTTGTTTTTGCGAAAATAGTCAGCTGTCTTCTGCCAACCCCAAATTCATCAGACTTGATCTCATTTCCTTGTGTGACCACATCATTGCCTAAATATCCAGTTGCTGTGGATGAACGAACAAATCTCCCGTTCACCATTTTGTTCGTCGCCTGTGATTTATAAAATGTGCAATCTCTTATGCCTGTATTATAGTCTTCAACAATTGGGATATCCAAAATATCTGATGCTGCGTTAGCTAAAGTGGTTACAAGACCATCTTTAGGAATGATTTGTTGTCTAACAAAAATCGGACCTTTTCTTCCCCGTTCTTCCGGTTCTTGGGTGTTTCCTGTATATGTTTCATTTTTTTTGAATAAAGGACTGACATTATCATATTTCCATTGAGGTCCAACAAGCTCTGCCCACTGATCATAAAGTTCACGACTTCCTCTTACTGCATACATGGCATTATGTTCTGAGCTTCCACCAATTGCTCGACCGCTTGACATTCTTAGCTGGCTGTTAATGCTAGGTTCTAAATTAGTCATTACATTAAACGAGTGTCTGTTATCGGTAGCTAAAACGCCTGAGCCTGGGTTAGAAGCACTGCTTAACTCATTTGTCATGTTTGTCCCTGCCTCAAGAGTGAGTACAGAAGTTCTGGAATCATCTGATAATTCTTTTGCGACAACCCCGCCAGCGGTTCCAGCACCAATGACGATATAATCAAAATATTTTTGTTCTGGTTTTTTTGACACGCTATCATTCCTTTCAGTAAGATATTTGGAATATTTCTTCCTTTACTTTTTTGGACTTCTCATTTTATGCATGCAGCAACAGAGGCAGAATAACTAATTCCATGCCTTGTCCTATGACATCTTTTTTATCGCTGCGGAGCTTCTATGACCTTTTTTATTTAGCTTCTTCGTTATTGGTCTAATGCAACATAAAGGATATTATGTTGCATTAGGACGGATACAAGGAAAAAGGCGCCATCCCTTGTATCAAAAGGAATAGCGCCTGTTTTTGTTTGGCTTCGGATATTTAAATGAAACATATTGAATGTTTACGTTATATTAAATACAACAAATGTTACTCTTATTGAGTAAAATCTTTGCCTTCTTCCATTTGAACATCCTTTTCATTACTCTTAATAATAAACTTTAAATACACAATCATTCTTCATTATTTTGAGAAGAGAAATGCTCCTTCAATGCACTTTCTACAACTTCAACCATTTTCTTATCATGTTGAGCTGCAAACATCTTTAACTCTTTATGTAATGTTGCATCCAATTCAAAGGTTGCTTTTGTTTTCTTAGTTTTTTTTACAGGTTCCTGTATTTCTGTATTTACAGAAATATTGTCTAATACTTCTTCTTTCTTCTTCAGTCCCTCTGAGGTGTTTTCTTCTTGGCCAAGCAGACCGGAAAACTTAGTTTTTTTGGACACGTTTCACCAACTCCTCTACAAAATCGCTGTATTCTTTTAGTGCCTGCTGATCAGCTTTTGTTTTGTCTACAACGCCGGTAATAGCTAATTCTTTTATACGGGATTTTCGCTTGATTACACTTTCGAACACGATATCCTCATAGTCTGCTCGTACTTTTTCTAAAATGGACTGGTCTAACGAAGCACGCGAATTTAACAGAACCGATAAAATGCCAGCCAGTTTTAAATTTGGATTGTATTTCTTTTGAACAACCTGGCATGTCTCTAAATAATCTTCGAGAGCATAATAGGCAAATGGCTCGGTCTGCAGCATGGTTACAGTATAGTCGCTTGCTGTCAGTCCAATCAGTGTCTGTTCAGAGAGGGCTGGAGGCAGGTCAAGCAGGATGTAATCATAGGAAGAACGGGCTGAATCGAGTACATCAGCCAGTACCTGTAGACGCCTGTCAGTATGCTGATCCAAAAGAGATGAAATTCGGGAAATATCATCGTTGGCTGGAAGGAGATGAAGATTTTCTGATAATACAGTTATACAGTTTTCTGTATTCCTGTGTTTTATTGCTTCATAGATCGTGCTTTTAAAAGCATTCTTGTTTTGTCCAGAAAGCATCCTGGTTAAGTTGCCCTGTCCGTCTAAGTCTACGGCTAATACACGGTTTGCTTTGGCTAGAAAAAAAGCTGTAATGCCTGTTGTAGTGGTTTTTCCAACTCCACCCTTTTGAAGTCCGAAAGAAACAATTATAGCCATCTAATCCCTTCCTCTACAGTAAAATGTATTCCTGTAAATATAGTTTACTGTAGAAATTGTTCAATGAGAACTAATAATGAAAGCCGAGCTGAACGAATTGCTGTGGGTGAAAAGCTGAAAGAAAACGTCACATTCCATGGTTTGCGGCACGCATACGCGCAGGATTGCTATGCAGAAGCGAAACATCGAGGTTTAAGCGACCGCGGTGCACGTTTGGAAGTATCGCGGCTTTTAGGGCATGAACGCGATGAGGTGACACGAATTTATACCACTAATTGAAAAGGTTGCTGTAACCGCACAAAATCAAAATACAAGTCAATGTCTGGTGGCAGCTTTAAATATAGTTCTTAGATAACTTTCTTTGGTACAATAAAACAGATTTAGGTTTAATAGAGAAAGGATGGAGAAGATGGCAGATCAATCAGAAGATAAATTACAAAAAATAAAAACATTGAAAAAAGAAATTTATAAAGAAATAAAAGATCTTTCAGAGGAAAAAGCAGAAGCTCTTTTAAAAAGGTTTAGATTAATGTGTGATGTGGAAAAAAACGATGAAGTTGAACAAGATGCAGCAACAAAAATTTTTACTCCACCTCTAAAAAAAGGACAAGTAGTCCAGGCGAAATTCGTCGGTCAAGGGACAGCGTTAAACGGCAAACACTTTGCTCTTATCTGGAACGTGAATCCAAAAGAAGGACAAGTTGTTGTGCTACCTATGTCGAGTAAAATCAAAAGGAATCAGGGAATGTTCAATTTAGGACCAATCAGTGGGTTGAGATCTCCAGTCAATCTTGTATTATTTCAACAGTCGCATGTAGTCCCGCGGGAAAGCATCCATATTTGGACGCGGCGAGGGGTAGACGAGAATGGAAATCAGCAAGATATTCCGTTGGAACTGACTGAATTTCAATTAAAACATATGGAATCTCTTTTTCGATACACACATTTACGTGAAAAAGATTTATTTTACAAAATTTGTTTTGAAACAGGAAATAAAATTCCATTGTTTATCCCGGACGATCTTGTGCCACACATTAATAGACATATAAAGGTAGACGTAGATACTGAAAAGGTTTCTTATAAACTTCCGCATGAAACAAAATTTAAAGACTTTCCTTTAGTTGACGTTTCTTTAAATACAAGAAAGAGATTTCAATTGCTTAGTGGTCTGTTTTCATCAGAAAAAAGCAAAAGAATAGCGGCAAATGAAGAAATTCAAGCTTTAACAGAAGTGTGAACTGAAAAACAAGTTACTTGATAAAAAAATAAAATCGTGTTAAAGTTTATTTAAAGATTAAGATCTCCATCGCGGGATCATGCTGAAAAGCAAGAACTTAAGACCCTCTTCGCGGGGTTATGCGTTTATCGCAAGATTAAAAAACCTCTGATATTTCCGGGGTTTTTTTGTATAATTTTTTAAAAGTTGAATAAAATATAATCGATTAAAGCCTTCTTCGCGAGGCTGTGCCTTTTAAGGCAATAAGGTCCCTGCAAAGGGGCCTTTTTACATATTTTCTTGTACCGTACATCTTAAAAAAACAAAATAAACAATGTGCAAAAGTAAAAGATAGTATAAACAATTTGAAAAGTGGGCAACGGGGTGAGTTGGCTGCCTTATATGTATTGAAAAGAACAGACCTGTTTGTCAGGTCTGTTGAGATAAAAAAAGTCTTAAATTCAACTTTAGACCATGATTATAAAAAGCATCCATTTGGATGTTTTTTTATTGATTAAATTAAAATAATGGATGTAACATATTCTATATTAAGTTACATTCGTTTACCGTTGTTCATTGAATTTTTCCGGAAAGAGCGTTATTCTTTAACTATCTTAAAAAAAGTTACATTCAAAATGATGATTTTAAAGGAGTTATAGTAATGGGAGAAAAAGCAGCTGCTCAAAATAAACGGGATGAAATCAAGGATGTGCAGCCGATCCGTTCACTGGAAAAGCTGAATGATATGAAGTGGAGTTTAAAGCGGCACTGTTCAGAACGCGACTACATACTCTTTTTGATCGGAATCAATGCGGGGCTGCGGGTTAGCGACTTATTGAAGTTGAAAATAGCAGACGTAAAGGGAAAGAAGAAGCTGACGATTAAAGAGGGCAAAACGAAAAAGATACGGACCATTCATCTTGCCGGCCTTTATGATGAGCTGAACGCTTATATCGGTACGCTAGAAGGCACGGAGTGGCTTTTTCCGTCACGCAAGGGCGATAAGCCTATCAGCCGTATCCAGGCGTACAGACAGCTTAATAAGGCGGCTGAAATGGTTGATATGCCGGATGGGATCGGTACTCATACGATGCGGAAAACGTTTGGCTACTGGTACTACAAGCAGGCGAAGGATATAGCGTCTTTGCAGATGATTTTGAATCACTCGCATCCACAAATAACGCTGAGGTACATTGGCATCACGGAGGAGCAGATCGAAGATAGCTTAAAAAATTTCACACTTTGAGCAGTTGATGTCGTTCATGAATAATAAGGTCATTTATTCAAACTGTGAATTTACATTCATTATTTGAATTTTGATATATGTGCAAAATTCACAATTTATTCAAGATTTCACATGCTCGAAAAATCTGTTAACCAAATATTGCTTGTATTATTGGGCTAACAAGTAGTATCATAGAGGCAACTAAATGAACGGAATAAAAAGAAAAAAGAGCCAAAGCTGTATATGTGGGACGGCAATCCCCATATACGGTATACCGTGTCTACACCACGGCAACACACTTGCTCAGACTCTTTTGAAACTAACAAATTTATGCCCTTATTTTAACGCATATAAACGTTTAGTTCAATAGGGAACTTCTGTCTTACATGAAGAGCGTTTGTTTTGTCGTATCCTTTTCCGATATTTTTCGGTGAACATTACGGCAGGCAGACGTTCTTTTTTGTTCCTCTAAAAGGAGACAGGATCATGACAGTAAGTAGAATCGTAACCATAGATGAATTTAACCAAATGAGGAACTACAAGGTGTATGCAGAGAACCATAACCAGCAGCAATCCCTAAAACTACAGCTTTTAAAAGAGGTCGAAGCAGCGTATGGCGAACGCTACTGGCGCTTGAAGGAAGGCACACGCAAGGCGATTGATATGCTGTGCTGGTTTGCATCGGAGCGTGGCTTTGTATTTGCGAAAGACGAATACCTGTCTGATCGATACGAGGTGTCGGCCAAAACGGTCCGAAATGTGTTGAAGGTATTACGGGAAGCTGGAGTGATCTCCACCGTGTATCGCCGTTCTAGCACGCAAAACTGCCGGACGGCACCCGTCCATTTATTCACGGCGCATCCGTACTACAAGTATTGGGAAAATATGCTGGATTTGCATGATTTCCAGAACGATTTCCAAAACGAAATCGCTGTTCCTCCTTGTGAGAGTAAGGAGGAACAGCCGAAAAAAGTTCCTACCTTGTATTTATCTTTTAATAAACATCTTTTAAAGACTTTACGTAAGCAGGATCGTCTGAATTCCTCTTTTACACCGAAGAATGTACCCGGTGAATTTGTGAAAACAGCGAAGCCTTTCTTTGATGATGCAGAAGAGATCCATGATCTCTGGAAAAAAGCAGCCCTTGTCTATCGCCAGTTTGATTTGCTGCATGAATTGGAACAGTATACGGAATTAGTCATTGACGCACTGAAACAGTCTGTTTATGCAATGAAACACCGGAAGATCCGGAAGGATTTTAAAGGCTATTTCTACGGAACCCTGCTTAAAATGTTTACATATCAAAAACGCCAGGAGACATTTTCTAGCCATCCGTCTATCTTTAACTGGCTTGAAGATCAGGAAGAAGAATCAGCCGGCAGCACGAAGAATTGGCGTACAGAAATTCAAGAATTAATGGCGAAAGAAGAACGGAATCTGGATTATTTGATTGAGGAACTTCCCTACTGAATCATCCAAAACCGTTGCTAGAAAAAAGAGAAAATCGGTCTGCAGGAAAGTCGAAAAATGCAGGCAGCCATTGTGTCTGCTTCTGAAAAGAACGGTGTCTTTTTCTAGCAAATGCTGTTTTTTGACGCTCTTTTTTGAACGATGATGCGTTATTTTAGATGTCAAAAAATTTGCCATTTGGCTGAATTTGCTGTCAATTTTTTTGACAGTGACCCTATTTTTAGTGTCAAATTTTTTGCCAAAACGGAAATTTCATGATATCGCGAAAACACTAGGCTCTGCCTAGTCTGACACTGAAAGTGATAGCACGTTTTCCTTATGCTCTTTTCTCACTTTAAAGACAAGATACAGCCAAATTCTGATCTGGATGGCTGAAAGAAAGTGAAGCGGATCTCAACGAAAAAACAGAAAAGGATGTGCTTTGTGCAATCGCTAGTACAACAGCATTATTTAATATAAGCACCAGTCTCAAAGATATCGTTAATCTCCTGGGTGCTTTAGTAAAGGTAGCAGGAAATTGAACGAAACAGTTTCATTATTCACTCGAAAGCCTCCTGTATGGAAAGCAGCAAAACCTTAGTAATCGAAAAATAGTCGATAAATCCGTACCTAAATAAATATCTAGGTTGAAACGTCAGTATGAACCTTGATAATAATGAATATCAACCCTTAGTATTAAGAATATCTAGGTTTTTACCTAGGTTTAGAAGGTAGGTGCTAACGTGGATAAAAGTATTTATCAAGGTGATAAAAACCTTGATAATAATCAAGGTAAAACAGAATTTACGGTAAAAGAAGTGGCTACTCTCTTAAATGAATCCCCAAACGTTATTCGTAACTGGATGAAAGAACTTCGAGAACATATTCCCCTCACTAAAAATGAAAGTGGCTATAACGTATTTAGCCATGAAGCGTTAGAGAAAATGAAATCAATTAAACAGATGCACCGGCAGCAAAACTATTCAATTAAGCAAATTAACCATTATTTTGCGACAGGTGGAGAATCCTTTCAGCCACTTCCAGAAAAGGGACCGGACGAAATGCTGGCAGAAGAGCTTCAGAAAATGCGAGAAGCCATTCAATTCTTAAGAGAAGATGCCAAGAAACAGCAGGAATTTAACCAGGCATTAGTCGAGAAGCTCGACGAGCAGCAAACCTATATTGATAGCAAATTGGAAGCACGGGATCGTCAGCTGATGCAGGCCTTGAAGGAGACGCAGGAAGCAAAGAAATTAATGCTGCAGGAAAAGGCAGAGCAAGCTGAAAAGAAAAAAGGATTCTTCTCACGTTTTTTCAAATGAGGAGCGTCTCAGCCACTATCCATACTGTCATACGACACCCACGAATTTGTGGAAGGGGAGAAAAAAGAATGCCACACAAAATTACGTTAACAGGCAAGCCAGTGAGTACATTGCGATCCAAGAAGAATTGCTACACATTCGACATGGAGGAAAAAGGCTCTCCGGCAGCCCCCAAAGGTCTTCCAAAAAGTTCAACGATTACCTATACCGTTTTTATCAGCCAAAAGCAGTTAAAAAAAGCCGGTTTAACAGAAGAAAATATTCAAAATGAAAAAATTATGGTGCAGGGAGAACCCACACTAGATGTTCCGGTGGATGATTGTCCGGGCGAGATCGGTGTCGTTTGCTTTCAGGTTTCGTTGATTCCTGAAAAACAAAAAGAAGCTGTGAAGGCAGACAAAGAGCCAGCAAAAGAACCAGAGAAAAAAGAAGAAGTGAAGGAAGAAGAGCAGCCGAAAGCACCGGAGGGAACAGAAGATTTTGTGGCGCTGGATCAGATCAAGGTGCCGGAAGAATTTTTGCAGTTTCAGCCGAATCCGTACAAGACGCAGCTGGTGATTGACCATGTGAAACAGTCCGGCATTTTGGATGAGCCGATTACGATTAATCGAGAAACTAAGGTGCTGACAGATGGATACAGACGTTATATTGTGGCTGAAAAGCTGGAAATGAAAATGGTTCCTGTTATGTACGAAAAAACAAGCGTGGAAAGCTAAATAGACAGAAAGAGCATAAGGAAAACGTGCCCCCACTTCCAGCGTGGTACTAGGCAGAGCCTAGTGTTTTTGTGGGTACACGAAATTTTGATTTTGTCACACCGTGTGCCAGTTAAAAAAGGCTGTTTGGCATACGGTGTGACACCTGAAAAAGTCGGTTTGTCACATGAAATGACAGTACAAATGCTTGCAGCATGGAACAAGTGAAAATTTGAAAATATAAAAAAGAGCAGTCGTAAGTGCTCTTTTTTAATACGATATTACACCGATTTTTTACTCATGCTATGTATTTTTTTAAACAATAAAAAAGTGCGTAATCAATTGCTGGTGAATATAAAATCGTAGTTAATATATCACAATATAATTGTTTTTTTTCTAGTCTTTTCATAAAATATAATCATAAACAGCTAAAACTAAAGGCAAACTAATCGAAAGATTAGGACGCAAAGCCACGTGTCTAAGTTCCTTAGGGACAAGGATAGCCGGGTTGCAGAAGTGGAAGGTACACACCGCCATGAGTGATAAAGAAAGGCTTATTTTTAAGCAAGAGCTCACTCGTTTATATGGTGAGTGTGAACGCTGTGAAAATGTGAAGATTAAAAGAGAGATAGTTAAAGATATTACCCTTTTAAAAAAAGCTATTGAGATATTAGCAGCATGTTAGAAATGCAACATAAATGCAACTATGGTATATAAAAAACGCTCCAAATCTTTAAGATCTGGAGCGTTTTTTATACTTTCGAGTTAGGTTGGTGGCAGTATGTCGGAATTTGTAGAATTTTGTTTTATGTGGTAGCATCTAATACATACACATTTTTGTTTTGCTACGGGGCTCCCTCCGTGGCTTTTTTTATATGTAAATTTAAGAAATATCCTTTTTTCTGAAAAAGTATACAGAATGAATGCAACATAAATGCAATTTTGTTGCGTTGGGGGTGAAAAACCAAAAGAAGACGTTAATTCTTTTGGTTTTTATTTCTAGTAAAAAAGCTTATTATATAAAAAATATAAAAGTCTGTTTTTTACTGGGAGGACTTAAAATTGATACGAGTTGCGACACAATCAGATATTTCTGCGATAACATTACTTAAACTAAAAATGTTTCAAGAAGTTGGAATGGAAGAGATCCTTAAAGCAGATTTTGTTCAAGAGGTAGAAAGAACGTATAAAAATCTATATCAAAAAGAAAAGGCGCGACATTTTGTTATTGAACATGACAATGAGATTATTGCATGTGCGGGTGCATTTATTAAAGAAGACATTCCATATTGTTTTTATAAAGAAAATCAGTATGGATTCATTGGAGATGTATATGTGGAGCAGCCGTTTAGACAACAAGGATATGCACGGAAACTAACAAATGAAGTTTTAGATTGGTTTTTTGAAAAAGAAATTAAAACGATTCGTTTATTAGCCAGTGATAATGCAAAAAAACTATATGAATCAGTGGGTTTTAAAGGAACTGATCAGATGATTTTACATATATAGATTGTGAATATAAATGCAGCATAAATAGAATTATGTTGCATTGGGAACGCCCCAGATTCTAAAAATCTGGGGCGTTTTTTGGGCTGCTCATACATCAATCTTATGTAAACTTCGTATTGAACGGAAGCCGCTCCACACCAACGTTTGTCGGCTATCGCTGACTTACGCAAAGTTATCAGCAAGCCGTTCTGTTTATGCAAGACGCATGTTCAACCGTTGGTAAGACTGAATTCGTCGATGTATATTCGTGCGTACTGGCGTTGGTAGCTGCGTGTAGCCGGATGAGCCAGCGGAAGGACCGCGTCTGTATACGCGATCCTGCATAAACGCAGCGGCCCGATACCCCCCAGATTCAATCACATTTGCGGAAATTTGACGCACCCCCGCCTTTTTTTACCGTCGAGGCCCAGGCCCTTCACTGCCGATGAAACGAATCAACTTATTACAAAAAAAGATTATCAGTAGAGGCAAAGGCTTAAGCCAATACGTTTCTCTGTTCATATCTTGTAAGATAGATCCAATTATTATAGATCAATTAAAAGATGTTAGAGATATTGATTTATATAATTGCATCGCTACCTTTCTGTAAAGGAGTTGAAATTATATGTTTGGTTTCGGACGTGGTTACGGCGGTGGATATGGCGGCGGTTACGGCGGCGGTTACGGCGGCGGTTACGGCGGCGGTTACGGCGGTTACGGACACTGCGAGAGACGTGTAGAAGCTGTTGAGTGCTGTGAGAGACCTAGACACGGTCACGGCGGCTTTGCGCTGATCGTAGTATTGTTCATTCTTTTAATCATCATCGGTGCTACAATGCACCGCGGCTACGGCGGCGGCGAAGGCGGCGTAGAAGGCGAAGGCGCGTACTAATTTAAATGATCCGGCGCCATTATAGCGAATTCCCCCCGGAGTTCTCAATCGCTTAGTAATGGCGCTTTATCAGATTTTCCAAAAAGGAGGTGAAATAATATGGGCGGAAGTGGTTTTGCGCTGGTTGTAGTGTTGTTCATTCTTTTAATCATTATTGGTGCTTCATTCAGCGGCGGTTATTAATGTTCTCTTCGTATATAGATCAGGCATCATTTTTTAAAAGGTGATGAGAATAGGAGGTGATTTTCATGCGTTGTCCGAGACCGATAGTATGCCCACCGCGATGTGTGTATCGTGATTCCTATATTCCCCGTGAGGTCCCTTATATCCACCCGATTGTGCACGTCAATCGACAGCACATCGTCAACGTCCCGCGGCATATTTATCAGCCTATTACAAGAAACGTCGTCGTAGACCCCGGTTATCCACGCGGATATGGCCGTCCTTACTACTAAGAAAGGAATCGCATTCCCACTTTTCACACGACTGTCTTCACTGCAGTCGATTTTTTATGTTAAAAAATCACTGTCCCTGATTCCTCCTATTTTTGTTACTAGATTGGACGCCCCTGTCACGCTTCTGCGTTAGCAGCTATCCTTTCATATTTCTAATACGAATACATACGATAAGACTGTGTCATACATCACTCCATCACCTCGTATATCTAATTAAGCGGCTGCTACTCCGAGGCTGCTTTTTTTGATTTTAGGGATAGCCGCCCTCGACATTTTTAGTATAAAGCATACGATATATGACCAAGTGGTAATTCAACCACATGGACGCCTCCAATAAGCGTTAAAGCGGTCACCTTGCAGGGACCGCTTTTTATTATGGACGGTTTACGGTTCCACTGCGGCAGTTCTACGGCCTTTCTATTACATGTAATGACTTGCCGGAAAGAATAAAACACCTTTTTTTATCTGAAAATTAAAAAAGGGAGATGATAAAACTGTTCAAAAGAAAAAGAAAAGGACTGGAGATGTTGCGAATGAGATTTGGAGTGACGTATCAAACATCAAAACGAGCGGGGAGTTTGTATGTGCCTATTGGACCAGATCGATACGAAATTGTAGAAATAGATACCGGTACTGGTAAAGCGTCGGGTGAATTAATAAAAAAAGAAATAGGCGTTAAAGTAGAAAGGAATCCTGAAAGTGTTTATATATACGCAATCGAGGTGTTACCATCTTAGAACTAAAGGAAGTGTACATAACAGTTTTTATATATCCGCACCAGTATTTGATCATTAGCGAGATGTGAAGGTTTCCCGAATGACTTTTTCTTTTTAATTTCAAATATCTGTATGCAACATAAATGAAATTATGTCGTGTTAAAAAGCCTTGGGATTATTCCTAAGGCTTTTTAATATTATTTTCCAAAGAGTAGATAGTGCAAAAAAGGCTAATACAAGCCATATTGCAAGCTGCCTAATCTACCATATACGCTTTAAAATGGTCTGTATCCACCGTATCCGCCTTG
>NZ_LAJA01000025.1 GCF_000970675.1 Domibacillus tundrae
GAAAGTTATAAGTTATGCTATGTTCGTGGTCCAGAGGGTATTATTTTAGAGTTGGCGGAGAAACTCAGATAAATATTGAATGGACTTTAAATAATTTAGATTTCAAACTTTAAAGATTTCTTCTTAAACTATCGGGGTGCTTTTGTTTAATATCTCGGCTGTGGCTGTCATTTCGGCAGCCTTTTCTTATTGAGCTAAAGGGGCAGCATTCCTGTTAGAAGGATTTGCGCCATCTTGAAAGAAAAAGAGCCCTCTAGTATGATGCATGAGTGTCAACGACCAATTGACCCATCATCAAACAAGGAGGACTCCTCTATGAATTTTAAAGCGAATGAAAAACTTAATCAAGTCACGGAAAACACTCTCGTCGTCGGCATGGATATTGCCAAAACCGTGCATTACGCCTGCTTTGTGGACGAACGAGGACGTGTAATTGAAAAAGCCTTTGCGGTACATCAGTCAAGGAAAGGCTTTGAAGCATTTTATCAAAAGATTCGCCAAGCCATGAAGGAGACTAAGAAAACGGAAGTGATCATCGGAATCGAACCGACAGGACACTACTGGATGAACTTGGCCTATTTCCTGGACCAATATGGGGTACCGCTTGTCATGGTAAATCCGTTGCACGTCAAACGCTCAAAGGAACTGGATGATAATCTTCCAACCAAGAACGATAAGAAAGATGCGTTGGTCATTGCCAGATTAATGAAAGACGGCCGCTTCAGCTACCCCCGTCTCCTCAAGGATGTCGAGGCTGAGCTACGGATCGGTTCTACACTACGTTCAAAGCTGACGGAGGATTTAGCGAGTATCAAAAACCGGATCATCCGTTGGCTTGACCGTTATTTTCCGGAGTTTACGCAAGTCTATCCGTCCTTCGGAAAGATGGCGCTTGCGACACTCGAAATGACGCCTCTGCCACAGGATATTGAAGGGAAAACCGCCGAAGAGTTAGTCTTTCTCTACCGGCAGGTAGAGGGAATGCGGGCACCACAATTGCCGAAAGCGAAGCTTCTGATAGAAGCAGCCACGAGTTCGATCGGACTGACAGAAGGATTACAGATGGCCCAACATGAAATTGCCACGCTCCTGCGCCAGTACCGGTTGTTAGAAGCAGAAATCGAGAGCGTAAACAGTCAATTAGCCGAAATGGCGAAAGCGACTCAAGAATACGAATTCCTTGCTTCTGTTCCTGGGTTAGGGGATGCCACAATCGTCGATCTGCTTTCGGAAGTAGGAAGCTTTTCACTCTATGAAAATCCACGCCAACTCATCAAACTAGCGGGATTAACATTACGTGAAACTTCATCCGGCCAACACAAGGGCCAAAAACATATCTCCAAGCGCGGCAGAAAGAGATTGAGGATGGTTCTTTTCAAAGTGATGGTCCCACTGATTCGGCATAACGAGGCGTTTAAACAGCTTCATGAATATTACACAACCCGACCACTTAATCCCCTGAGGGGAAAACAGTCAATGGTTGTGCTATGCGGTAAATTACTCAAGGTATTACATGGTATTTGTAAGAAGAGAGTACGTTTTGAGGCAAGGTATATGATGCAAGATCTCAACTGTCTTGGAGTGGCAGCGTAATATATTTCAATTAATCGACTATAACAAGAAGGATGACACGGAGAAGCCGGCATGATAACTAAACTAAGACCACGAGTCCCCGGGGCAGCTTAGCAGGCCTCTGCCTTATGAATAGACCGAACGAAGGAATGTAAGCGCACTGACGCTAAGAGACATGGGAGGGTACGTCGTCATAAGTATTGCAGAGATCCATTGTGCATCAAAATAACGGAAATAAAAGCTAATAATTTCCATTAGCTTTAGCGAAGCGTACACTCAACTTGGTAATAAAAACAATAAATTCAAAACTATGTTTATAAGTAAGTATAAAAATAATTTTCCTCTCATCACGAAGTGATGTAAACCGTTGATACATCAATGTTTATAGAGGGAG
>NZ_LAJA01000026.1 GCF_000970675.1 Domibacillus tundrae
CCGCACGTCCACCCCGAACCTATCTACCTCGTCTTCTTCAAGGGATCTTACTTACTTGCGTAATGGGAAATCTCATCTTGAGGGGGGCTTCATGCTTAGATGCTTTCAGCACTTATCCCGTCCACACGTAGCTACCCAGCGATGCCTCTGGCGAGACAACTGGTACACCAGCGGTGTGTCCATCCCGGTCCTCTCGTACTAAGGACAGCTCCTCTCAAATTTCCTGCGCCCGCGACGGATAGGGACCGAACTGTCTCACGACGTTCTGAACCCAGCTCGCGTACCGCTTTAATGGGCGAACAGCCCAACCCTTGGGACCGACTACAGCCCCAGGATGCGATGAGCCGACATCGAGGTGCCAAACCTCCCCGTCGATGTGGACTCTTGGGGGAGATAAGCCTGTTATCCCCGGGGTAGCTTTTATCCGTTGAGCGATGGCCCTTCCATGCGGAACCACCGGATCACTAAGCCCGACTTTCGTCCCTGCTCGACTTGTAGGTCTCGCAGTCAAGCTCCCTTGTGCCTTTACACTCTGCGAATGATTTCCAACCATTCTGAGGGAACCTTTGGGCGCCTCCGTTACATTTTAGGAGGCGACCGCCCCAGTCAAACTGCCCGCCTGACACTGTCTCCCACCCGGATTACGGGTGCGGGTTAGAATTTCAACACAGTCAGGGCAGTATCCCACCAGCGCCTCCACCGAAGCTGGCGCTCCGGCTTCCAAGGCTCCTGCCTATCCTGTGCAGACTGTGCCAAAATTCAATATCAGGCTGCAGTAAAGCTCCACGGGGTCTTTCCGTCCTGTCGCGGGTAACCTGCATCTTCACAGGTACTATAATTTCACCGAGTCTCTCGTTGAGACAGTGCCCAGATCGTTGCGCCTTTCGTGCGGGTCGGAACTTACCCGACAAGGAATTTCGCTACCTTAGGACCGTTATAGTTACGGCCGCCGTTTACTGGGGCTTCAATTCAGACCTTCGCTTGCGCTAAGCCCTCCTCTTAACCTTCCAGCACCGGGCAGGCGTCAGCCCCTATACGTCGCCTTGCGGCTTTGCAGAGACCTGTGTTTTTGCTAAACAGTCGCCTGGGCCTATTCACTGCGGCTCTCTCGGGCTTTAACACCCTACCAGAGCACCCCTTCTCCCGAAGTTACGGGGTCATTTTGCCGAGTTCCTTAACGAGAGTTCACTCGCTCACCTTAGGATTCTCTCCTCGCCTACCTGTGTCGGTTTGCGGTACGGGCGCCCGCAGCCTCGCTAGAGGCTTTTCTTGGCAGTGTGGAATCAGGAACTTCGGTACTTAATTTCCCTCGCCATCACAGCTCCGCCTTCATGGTAACGGGATTTGCCTCGTTACCGGCCTAACTGCTTGGACGCGCATCCATTCGCGCGCTTGCCCTATCCTCCTGCGTCCCCCCGTTGCTGATAACGGCTGCTGGGCGGTACAGGAATATCAACCTGTTCTCCATCGCCTACGCCTTTCGGCCTCGGCTTAGGTCCCGACTAACCCTGAGAGGACGAGCCTTCCTCAGGAAACCTTGGGCATTCGGTGGAAGGGATTCTCACCCTTCTTTCGCTACTCATACCGGCATTCTCACTTCCAGGCGCTCCACCAGTCCTTCCGGTCTGGCTTCACCGCCCCTGGAACGCTCTCCTACCACTGATACCAACGGTATCAATCCACAGCTTCGGTGCTACGTTTAGCCCCGGTACATTTTCGGCGCAGAGTCACTCGACCAGTGAGCTATTACGCACTCTTTAAATGGTGGCTGCTTCTAAGCCAACATCCTGGTTGTCTGGGCAACTCCACATCCTTTTCCACTTAACGTAAACTTTGGGACCTTAGCTGGTGGTCTGGGCTGTTTCCCTCTTGACTACGGATCTTATCACTCGCAGTCTGACTCCCAAATATAAGTTTCTGGCATTCGGAGTTTGTCTGAATTCGGTAACCCGGGATGGGCCCCTAGTCCAAACAGTGCTCTACCTCCAGAACTCTTCATTTGAGGCTAGCCCTAAAGCTATTTCGGAGAGAACCAGCTATCTCCAGGTTCGATTGGAATTTCACCGCTACCCACACCTCATCCCCGCACTTTTCAACGTGCGTGGGTTCGGACCTCCAGTGAGTGTTACCTCACCTTCATCCTGGACATGGGTAGATCACCTGGTTTCGGGTCTACGACCTCATACTCATTCGCCCTGTTCAGACTCGCTTTCGCTGCGGCTCCGCATCTTCTGCTTAACCTTGCATGAAATCGTAACTCGCCGGTTCATTCTACAAAAGGCACGCCATCACCCATGAACGGGCTCTGACTACTTGTAGGCACACGGTTTCAGGATCTGTTTCACTCCCCTTCCGGGGTGCTTTTCACCTTTCCCTCACGGTACTGGTTCACTATCGGTCACTAGGGAGTATTTAGCCTTGGGAGATGGTCCTCCCGGATTCCGACGGAATTCCTCGTGTTCCGCCGTACTCAGGATCCACTCTGGAGAGAAGAAAATGCCGGCTACAGGGCTGTTACCTTGTTTCGCGGGCCTTTCCAGACCGCTTCGCCTATTCTCTTCCTTTGTAACTCCGTATAGAGTGTCCTACAACCCCAGAAGGCAAGCCTTCTGGTTTGGGCTATGTCCCGTTTCGCTCGCCGCTACTCAGGGAATCGCGTTTGCTTTCTCTTCCTCCGGGTACTTAGATGTTTCAGTTCCCCGGGTCTGCCTCCTCCTGCCCTATGTATTCAGGCAGGGGTGCCACCCCATTACGGATGGCGGGTTTCCCCATTCGGATATCTCCGGATCAAAGCTTACTTACAGCTCCCCGGAGCATTTCGGTGTTAGTCCCGTCCTTCGTCGGCTCCTAGTGCCAAGGCATCCACCGTGCGCCCTTTCTAACTTAACCTAAAATGGCGGTGTATCTTACTCGGTTTTTTATGCGTTGGTCATACAATGTGTTGCTTCTATCCAGTTTTCA
>NZ_LAJA01000027.1 GCF_000970675.1 Domibacillus tundrae
TACTAGATCACCTGCACCTTTTTATCTCTTCATAGCAAAACTCCGTCACAGGTCCGGATAAAATCCAATAGTACCTTTACCCATATAGACGGTTCTTATTCTTAAATTTCGATTTAAAACCCTAGAAATCGACATATTTAAGCTGATTTTGAATAACGGTTGGTTTCTTTGTCTTGATTGAAAAGAAGATTTCCGATAGAGTACAGCTTGCTTCCTTCTACAAAAAGAGAAACAGATAGTGAAAGCAAAACAAGATCATACGCGTATCCATTTAAAAATCCAGCTGCAAATTTTACTTTGATAATAGCGCCGATTAATAAGAGAGCAAACAAAGCCGAAACAATTCTTGTACCCAAACCAACGATTAGCGCAATGCCTCCTACTACTTCAATCACAGCCACAGCATAGGCCATAAAACCAGGCAGCCCAATACTTTCAAACCAGCCGACGGTATTTTCTATACCACCTTGAAACTTCGCCGTTCCATGAGCCAAGAAAATAACCCCTAGCGTAATCCGTAAAATCAAAGCACCAATTCCTTTATTGTTTAACATTAGTTAAACCTCCTAAATAGTTATTTAATAAGGGCTTATATTTCTAATTATCTCGAATTCAAGATAATCCACAAATGATGTTACCATCAATTTATTTCGAAATCAAGATATTTTTCCTGATTAAAAAATAACCATAAACGTTTACTAAATAAATTAGTTGAAAGTATGGGCAATCGAAAAAAAGCCCCGGATTCTAAAAATCCGGGGCTTTTCCAATACAACATAATAACATTTTTGTTGCATTTAGGAACAACAATATACATTTTAAAAAGTACTATTCTCAACAGTGTTTTTTTTGAATTTACGAATGAGATTTCTTCTTAATTCTATGCCCATCAGGCTTTAAGAGTTCTGTTTTTTGCATATATTGGAGGTAGGACAAACTCCTTCCTAGCTATGAATCATAGCATGTAAAGGGCTAGATATTTTTTTCAAGGGAAGCAGGTGAAAATATGGATAATACGGATGTTTCGGCATTAACAGCTCATGAGAACGAAGGAGAAATACCAGCCCAGGGCTTTGGAAGACCATTTCGTAGTGGATACGGCGGATATGGTGG
>NZ_LAJA01000028.1 GCF_000970675.1 Domibacillus tundrae
GCTCACCGCTGTTTTTATTTCTTCATGGCCATCACTTGGCCTTCATCCGGCGTTACATAGACGGTATGCTGATTGTCGTAAATAACAAAGCCGGGTTTAGCGCCGGACGGTTTTTTTACGTATCGAACTTTCGTATAGTCAACCGGCACGGAAGAAGAATCTTTCGCTTTACTATAGTACGCCGCGATCATAGCAGCTTCTAACATTGTTTCTTCTGATGGATCATCGGAACGAATAACAACGTGTGAACCTGGAATGTCTTTCGTATGAAGCCAAATATCATCCCGGCGGGCCACCTTGTTTGTCAAATAATCATTTTGCCGGTTGTTTTTGCCGGCATGAATAACTGTTCCATCTGTTGACACATATTCTTCGATCGCAGGGACGGCTGCTTTCTTTTTCTTTTTTATATGCCGCGCTTTTATATAGCCTTCCTCAGCCAGCTCTTCACGAATTTCTTCAATATCCCGTGGTGAAGCCGATTCAAGTTGCTGCAAAAGGGCCTCAAAATACCGAATCTCGTCTTTTGTTTTTTCAATCTGTTCCTGAACAACAATAACAGCATGTTTTGCTTTTTGGTAACGGGAGAAATATTTTTGTGCATTATCCGCCGGATTTTTTTGAGGATCAAGCGTAATTGTTACCGTTGCACCATTTTCATCATAGTAATTAATGACATCGATTTCTTTCATACCTTTTTTAACGGCATACAAATTCGCGGTCAGCAGTTCACCGAGGCGCTGATATTCTCCAGCGTTTTCCGCTTCCGCAAGCGTCCGTTCAAGCTTGTGAATTTTAGAACGATTTTTTTGAAGTTCGTTTCCAATTAACCGTTCAAGGTCGTTTGCCTGCTGACGGACACGATCGCGCTCAGCTTTGCCGAAGTAGTAACGGTCAAGAAGCGACGATACCGTTTTCAAATACGTCCGCTCGCCTTGAATGTGAGGCAAGTCGATCATATAAAAATATGTTTTATCCCCGCTGTCGATCATGACTGGTGAATAAGCACCTTTTGATAATGGAGCCATTACCTGTAGAAAGGCAGAAGGGACTGTTTCACGGTTAGCAAGACCTGCATGGCTGACAATTTCATTGCTGATAAGCGGTGACAATCCTTCAAAAGCAGACACAAGCTGCTTAGCAATTTTACCGGCATTAAAATCAACTGCACGTGTAACTTGTTCCGAATCCGCGATTAATGGGTTTTGTTTATGTTGTGCGGGTGGCTCCACATATTCTGCACCGGGCAAAATTGTCCGATAACTATTCATAGAAGAAGGAACATGCTTAATACTGTCAATGATGGTCCCTTTTTCTTTATCGACTAACAGAATGTTGCTATGACGGCCCATAATTTCAACGTAAAGATCTTTATAGGAAATGTCTCCAATTTCATTTTTTCCTTTAAACTCGAATACAATCGTCCGGTCAAGACCAAACTGGCGGATATTCTCTAAAATGGCCCCGTCTAAGTGCTTTCGCATCATAATACAAAAAAGCGGCGGCTCGGACGGGTTATCCTGCACGGTTTCAGTCAGCTGTACCCGCGCATAAGACGGATGGGCAGATATGAGCAATTTATTATTTTTACCGCGTGCCCGGATCACCATAATTGTTTCATTTTTATACGGCTGATGAATTTTATTCACGCGCCCGCCTGTGAGGGCTTCATTTAATTCTTCAACCATTACTTTTGTAAATAATCCATCAAATGCCATGAATCATACTCCCTTTTTGTACGAACATATTTATTCATCTTAACATGTGTACGCTGCTTTCGTAAATTCGAGAACATCGCTTTTTTAAGAATGAAAACTGCTGTATACTTATTTTTACAAACTAATGGAGAAAAGAGGGAGGCAGTATGACTGATTTAATTTCGGTTATTATGATATTTTCAATCCCGCTCGTGGCAATTGTGACAGCTCATATGAGGAGTCAGTCGAAAATTCAGTACAAAATGGTAAAAGACCAGATCGAATTGGAAAAACTGAAGCAGGAAAACTTTTTGCTTGAAACGGAGAAAATGAAGATGGAGCTCAGATTTACGAAACCGGTTGAAGAAAAAGAAGAGGTTCTATCTTTTATTGAGCAGGAAAAGGGGCAAATATGATATAATAGATCGAGTGTGCAAAAACGGACGAAACGTGACAAAGGGGAGCAAAGACGATGCAGTTAATCAATATCGGATTTGGCAGTGTCGTCTCGGCAGAACGGATTGTGGCGATTGTCAGCCCGGAGTCGGCACCGATTAAGCGGCTCGTTCAGGAGTCGCGTGAAAAAGGAAATCTCGTCGATGCAACATTTGGCCGCCGGACACGTGCGGTCATTTTAACAGACAGCCATCATATTATTTTATCGGCTGTGCAGCCGGAAACGGTCGCGAACCGCGCGGCGTTGAAAGATGAGGATGCTGAGGAAGGATTGTGAAGTAAGTGAAAGAAAAAGGTTTGCTGATCGTATTGTCCGGACCGTCCGGCGTTGGCAAAGGGACTGTGCGAAAAGCGATTTTTTCAAAAGAAGATATAACGTTTGACTATTCTATTTCTATGACGACACGCAAGCCGCGTGAAGGGGAAGTAGATGGCGTTGATTATTTTTTCAAATCCCGTGAGGAGTTTGAGCAGCTGATCCAAGAAGGCAAGCTGCTTGAATATGCGGAGTTTGTTGGCAACTATTACGGTACGCCGGTTGATTATGTCCGGGAAACGCTTGATGCAGGCACAGATATTTTTCTTGAAATTGAAGTGGAAGGCGCACGTCAGGTACGGGAAAAGTTTCCGGAAGGGCTCTTTATTTTCCTGGCACCGCCAAGTTTATCCGAGCTGCACAGCCGAATTATCGGTCGCGGCACCGAAACAGACGAAGTCATTCAAGGACGGATGGAACAAGCACGCAAAGAAATCGACATGATGGACTTGTATGATTACGTCGTTGAAAATGATGAAGTGGAGCGGGCATGCTCTCGAATTCAATCAATCGTTGAAGCAGAGCATTGTCGCCGTGAACGCGTGCAGCACCGATACCAAATTATGCTGGAACTGGAAGGGGAACAATAATGTTATATCCATCTATTGATAACTTACTGACAAAAATCGATTCTAAATATTCATTGGTCAGCGTAGCGGCAAAACGCGCTCGTTTTATGCAGGAGAACAAAGGAAAAGGCGCTCTTGGCGCGTACGAGTCTCATAAATTTGTTGGAAAAGCATTAGAAGAAATTTATGCCGATGAACTTGTTATGAAAAAGAAAGACGCGAATAAAACGTATTCAGATGAAGTGTAAATAAGCAAAAAAGGAAAAGGGCGGCGAATACCGGCCTTTTCTTTTTGTATGCTATCATATTTACATAAAGATTCGACTGAACCGGAGGGAAAATGAATGAACGGAAAAAACATTTTACTTTGTGTCAGCGGCGGTATTGCTGTCTATAAAGCGGCCGCACTGACAAGCAAACTAAAACAGGCAGGCGCCCGTGTAAAAGTCGTTATGACCGATTCTGCCCAAAAATTTGTCGCGCCTATAACGTTTCAAGCGTTATCGGGCGAGCCCATTTATACCGATACGTTCGATGAAAAAGATCCATCCAAAATTGCGCATATTGACATCGCCGACTGGGCCGACCTTGTCATTGTGGCACCGGCAACGGCCAATATGATCGCAAAAATGGCGAATGGCATTGCAGATGACATGATGTCAACTGTTCTTCTTGCCGGTACAGCACCAAAGTGGGTCGTTCCAGCAATGAACGTAAACATGTATGTCCATCCCGCCGTGCAAAGAAACATGGAAACGTTAAAATCATTTAGTTATCGATTTATTGAGCCGGGAGAAGGCTATCTTGCCTGCGGTTATACAGGGAAAGGGCGGATGGAAGAGCCTGAAGTGATTGCCCGGCTGGTGGAAGAGTTTTTTGACGGAAAAGAAAAAAAATTGCTTTCCGGAAAACAGGTCGTCGTGACAGCAGGGCCAACACGGGAAGCAGTCGATCCGGTCCGTTTTTTCACAAATAAGTCATCCGGTAAAATGGGGTATGCGATTGCTGAGGCAGCGTATGAACTTGGTGCAGACGTTACGCTTATTTCAGGGCCTGTCAGCATTGCTCCGCCGTCCGGCGTTACAATCCGCCAGGTAGAAAGTGCAGAAGAAATGTTTCGGGCGGTTATGGATGTATACGATGGGGCAGATCTCGTTGTAAAAACAGCTGCTGTTGCCGATTACCGGCCAAGATTTGTTCACGAAAACAAAATGAAAAAGCAGGAAGGTTCGATGACGATGGAGCTTGATCGGACGAGAGATATTTTAAAAACGCTTGGGGAACGGAAAACAAATCAATTTTTAATCGGCTTTGCAGCGGAAACAAACGATGTGAAAATGTATGCGAAACGAAAGCTCGAATCAAAAAATGTTGATATGATTGTCGCTAACAATGTGAAACAGGAAGGCGCCGGTTTTGGCGGCGATACAAATATTATTTCCATTTTTCATCGGGATGGAACACACCGTGATTTTGAAAAAATGACCAAAAAAGAAGCCGCTGTTCAGATTTTGAAGGATGCGGCCGTAAGAATAGGTGAAGCGGAATGAGAATTGCTTCTGTCATTGTGGACGTTGCCGTCATGCAGACCGACCGTCCATTTGACTATGAAATTCCTCCAGCGTGGCAGGATGTGATCCAGCCCGGCATGCGTGTCATTGTGCCTTTCGGGCCGCGCCACGTACAAGGGTTTGTACTGGAAATCAAAGAAGAAAATGAAAGCCGAAAGTTAAAGCCAATTGTTGAACCGATGGATATCGTCCCGGTATTAAATGAAGAGTTGCTGTCGCTCGCAGACTGGCTCACCGCTGAATCCCTCTGCTTTAAAATTTCAGCACTTCAAGTGATGCTGCCTGCTGCGATGAAGGCGAAATATTCAAAGCGAATTCGGATGACAGGGTTTGCAACGCTCAGTTTGCCCGTTCAGTCTCTGTTTAACGGGCGAGATGAAATAGCGTGGGAAGAAGCAGCAGAAGCAGGTGCTCTCTCTGAAATCCGCAAAGAAGTAAAACAAGGCTCACTCGATGTTCTATATTCAGTCAAAAGCAAAGGCCGAAAAAAAACGGTTCGAATGGTCAAGTGCAGGTTGTCTGAGGGGCTGCTCAAAGAAACGATTCAATCAATGCCGAAAAATGCATTAAAACAAGTGGAAGCAATACAGTTTTTTTTAGGGAGAACCGGCGAGTGGATTCCGTTAAAAGAAACAGGTATGTCTTCTGCTGTAGCAAAAGCACTGATTGACAAAGAACTGCTTGAAGAAAAGCAAGAAGAAATGTACCGGGATCCGCTTGCCGGCCGTACGTTTACACCGGATACACCGCTGGTGCTGACGGACATCCAGCAGGCCGCGATTGAGCCGATTCTTGAAAAAGTAAAGGAAGAAAAAGCGGAAACGTTTTTGCTGCATGGTGTAACAGGAAGCGGAAAAACGGAAATTTACTTGCAATCGATCAGTGAAGTATTGAAAAAAGGACAAGAAGCCATTGTGCTAGTGCCGGAAATTTCATTGACGCCGCAAATGACCGATCGTTTTAAGCAGCGGTTCGGAAACGATGTGGCGGTGCTTCACAGCGGCTTGTCAACTGGCGAAAAATACGATGAATGGCGAAAAATCAGCCGTAAAGAAGTAAAAGTCGTGGTCGGAGCTCGCTCGGCTGTTTTCGCTCCATTTGAAAACATTGGGTTAATCATTATTGATGAAGAACACGAAACAAGCTATAAACAAGAAGAAAATCCGCGTTACCATGCCCGTGATGTCGCGATTTGGCGGGCGGGCTTTTACGGGTGCCCGGTTATTTTAGGAAGTGCCACACCTTCTCTTGAGTCTTTCGCGCGAGCGCAAAAAGGTGTTTACACATTATTAACATTAGCCGAACGTGTCAATGACCGGCCGCTGCCGACTGTTGATATTGTCGATATGCGTGAAGAGCTTCGAGAAGGAAATAGATCAATGTTTTCCCGTAACTTATTTGATAAAATAAAGGACCGTCTCGAAAAAGGAGAACAAATTGTTCTGTTTTTAAACAAGCGGGGATATTCCTCTTTTATTATGTGCCGTGACTGCGGATATGTAGCAGAATGTCCGAACTGTGACGTTTCAATGACGTATCATCGTCATCGTCATCAGTTAAAATGTCATTACTGCGGTCATGAAGAGCCGTCTCCAAACGTATGCCCGGAATGCGGCAGTGAACATATCCGGCATTTCGGCACCGGCACGCAAAAAGTGGAAGAAGAATTGCTGAAATTGCTGCCTGAAGCGAGGGTTATCCGGATGGATGTTGATACAACTGGAACAAAGGGAGCGCACGAGCGGCTGTTAAAAAAATTCGCTCATAAAGAAGCAGATATTTTGCTTGGTACCCAAATGATCGCAAAAGGGCTTGATTTTCCCGATATTACACTTGTTGGCGTGCTTAGTGCGGATACGATGCTGCATTTGCCGGATTTTCGCGCATCAGAAAAAACCTTTCAGCTGTTAACACAAGTAAGCGGCCGGGCCGGACGGCATATATTGCCCGGCGAAGTCGTCATTCAAACATATACACCAGAGCATTACAGCATTCAGCTCGCCGCTGATCAGCATTACCAATCATTTTATGAACAGGAAATGCAAATGAGAAAAATGGGCGGCTATCCGCCATTTTATTATTTGGCGCTTATTACCGTCAGCCATGAAGAAGCGATCACGGCATCGGGTGAAGCGAACAAAATTGTCATGAACATTAAGCCGGAATTGTCACCGGCGGCTGTTGTGTTAGGACCGGTCGCCTCACCGATCTCACGGATCAACAATAGATATCGGTGGCAATGTCTGATAAAATACAAACGTGAACCAAAGCTTGGCGCTGTGTTGAAACAAGTGCTTGAGCATTATGCGAAACAAGGGAAATCAAATGGACTGATGGTATCCGTTGATATCCATCCATATGTACTGATGTAGAAAAGAGGAACACGATGACGATCTTATCCATTGTTAAACATCCAGCGGCTATTTTGGAGACGAAATGCCAGCCGGTAAAGCAGTTTGACAGTAAATTAAAGCGCCTCGTGCGTGATATGCAGGAAACGATGATTGAAGCGGACGGCGTGGGACTTGCTGCACCGCAAGTCGGAAAAGATATGCGTCTCGCCGTTGTTGATATTGAAGATGATCACGGCTTGATTGTACTCATTAATCCGGAATTGCTGTTGGCAGAAGGCAAACAGACAGACGTGGAAGGCTGCTTAAGTTTTCCGGATTTATATGGGGAAGTCACACGTCCAAATCAAATTAAAATTAAAGCGCAAAACGTAAAAGGCCAATTTTACACGTTTGAAGCAGAAGGGTTTTTAGCACGGGCGATTTTGCATGAAATGGATCATTTGGATGGCGTGTTATTTACATCCAAAGTAAAAAAATACATTCCGGCCGAGGAATTGGAAAAGGTGGACGCAGAGTGACGAATATTGTTTTTATGGGCACCCCGGACTTTTCCGTACCAGTGCTTGAAAGAATACTTAAAGACGGCAATAACGTTCTTGCCGTTGTGACGCAGCCGGATCGCCCGGTCGGCCGGAAAAAAGTCATGACGCCGCCGCCGGTAAAAGCAGCAGCAATCAAACATGGTCTCCCTGTTTTGCAGCCTGAGAAATTATCAAAATCAGACGAACTGGCCGAAATTATCGGCTTAAAGCCGGATTTAGTTGTGACGGCAGCATATGGACAGCTATTGCCTAATGAGCTGCTCGAAGCACCTAAATATGGCTGCATTAACGTGCATGCATCTCTTTTGCCGGAACTTCGAGGCGGTGCGCCGATCCATTATTCGATTTTACAGGGCAAACAAGAAACAGGCATAACGATTATGTATATGGTCGAAAAGCTGGATGCGGGCGATATCATTGCACAAGCGGCCGTAACAATAGACGAAAATGACAATACGGGAATCCTTCACGACAAATTAAGTGTAGTAGGGGCTGACTTACTGTCTGAGACGATTCCCGCAATTATAAATGGCACATCTTCAAGAACGTCTCAGGATGAATCAAAAGCGACATTTGCATCAAACATCCGCCGGTCTGATGAAAAAATCGACTGGAACCGTTCTGGTGAAGAACTGCATAATCAAGTACGGGGCCTTTGCCCATGGCCGGTCGCTTATACAACACTGGCCGGATCAGCAGTAAAAGTGTGGAAAAGTGAAAAGGTGTCTAATACGAGCGGCACACCGGGAACCATTCTTTCGATTGAAGAAGACGGCATTGTGACTGCAACCGGTTCAAGCACAGCGATAAAAATAACGGAACTGCAGCCGGCGGGTAAAAAGCGGATGAGCGCACGCGATTATTTGCGCGGCTCAGGATCTTCGCTTCAAGCTGGTACAGTATTTGGAGAATAAAATGAAAACATTAAATGTACGCGAAATTGCGCTGGACTTAATTGACACAGTGGAAAAAAGCGGCTCCTACAGCAATTTAATGCTGAACAACGCGATTGAAAAAAATAATATTTCCGGACGGGATACTGCATTATTAACTGAAATCACATATGGTACGATTCAGCGAAAGCTGACACTTGATTTTTACCTGGCTCCTTTCTTCAAAAAAAAGCCGGAACGATGGGTTCATAATTTGCTTCGTTTATCTCTTTATCAAATGGTCTATCTTGATAAAGTACCGGAGCGGGCTGTTATTCATGAAGCGGTTAATATTGCAAAAAAACGCGGACATACTGGGATTTCAGGAATGGTGAATGGTGTGCTTCGGTCCATCCAGCGTGAAGGCGTGCCGGACACGAAATCGATTAAAGACGATGCCGAACGGATTTCCATTGAAACAAGCCATCCACTCTGGCTTGTGAGAAGATGGATGAAGGCGTACGGCAAAGAAAAAACTGAAGCGATGTGCCAGCATAATTTGACCGCTCCCGAGCAGACAGTGCGGGTAAATACGATGAAAATGACACGTGATGAAGCTATTTCTGTCTTGAAGGAAGAAGGATTTGACGCATTGCCATCTGATGTTTCGCCATATGCGATTCGAATTATGAAGGGAAATGCTGCAAGGTCGACTCTTTACAAAAATGGTGCTATTTCTATTCAAGATGAGAGCTCAATGCTCGTGGCCCCGGTTGTCGGTGCGAAACCAGGTCAGCGCATTCTCGATATGTGTTCGGCTCCGGGCGGAAAAACTGCTCATCTTGCTGAACAAATGAACGGAGAAGGCCACATTGATGCGCTTGACATTCATGCGCATAAACTAAAGCTCGTCACGCAGAATGCAGACCGGCTGGCGCTTTCTAATATTCATGTTCAAAAACAAGATGCGCGTAAAGCCGGTGAGTTGTTTGCAGAAGAAACATTTGATGCGATTCTTGTTGATGCCCCATGCTCAGGGCTCGGTGTTATTCGCCGAAAACCAGATTTAAAATATGCGAAAACCGAACAGGACTTAGAAAACTTGCAGCGCATTCAGCTTGCCATTTTGGACGCAGCTGTTCCGCTGTTAAAAGAAAATGGCGTGCTTGTGTATAGTACATGCACCGTAGATAAGGAAGAAAATGAAGGAACCGTCGAAGCCTTTTTAAACGCTCATCCGAAATTTGAGCTAGTCCCGCTTGAACAAATCCCGATCAAACCGGAACACACAATGATCCAAGTATTTCCGGACGACTTCGGCGGCGACGGATTTTTCATTAGTAAATTCAGAAAGAAGGAAAACTCATAAATGACAAAAGCAATAAATAAACAAACGGAAGTGCAGAAGCCATCGATCTATTCATTGGAACTTCACGAATTAAAACAGTGGCTTTCAGACAACGGTGAAAAGCCGTTCCGGGCCGACCAAATTTTTGACTGGCTGTACGTAAAGCGCGCGAAAACGCTTGAAGACATGACCAATTTATCGAAAGAACTGCGCGCAAAACTGAATGAATCGTTTTTGTTTACCGTATTAAAAACAGCGATTCGGCAAGAGTCTGAGGACGGAACCATTAAATTTTTATTTGAACTGCATGATGGCTACTCTATTGAAACGGTCCTAATGCGCCACGAATATGGGAACTCTGTTTGTGTCACAACACAAGTTGGCTGCCGGATAGGCTGCACGTTTTGTGCATCCACGCTTGGCGGCTTGAAGCGAAATCTTGAATCAGGCGAGATTGTCGCACAGGTAGTGAAGGTACAGCAAGCACTTGATGAAGTAGGAGAGCGGGTAAGCTCTGTTGTCATTATGGGGATTGGAGAACCATTTGATAACTATGATGAAATGATGTCCTTTCTGCACGTGATCAATCACGAAAAAGGCTTGAATATCGGAGCGCGCCATATTACGGTGTCAACGAGCGGCATTGTACCGAAAATTTATAAATTTGCCGATGAAAAAACACAAATTAATTTTGCTGTTTCACTTCACGCGTCGAACGATGAATTGCGGACGAAGCTGATGCCCATCAACCGTGCGTACAAATTAAAAGACTTAATGGAATCAATCCGTTATTATACGGAAAAAACCGGCCGCCGTATTACGTTTGAATATGGACTGTTTGGCGGTGAAAATGATTCTGTGGCGCATGCGGAAGAACTGGCTGCGTTGATTAAAGGAATTAAATGCCACGTAAATTTAATTCCGGTTAACTATGTGCTGGAACGGGACTACGTTCGTACACCGCGCAATAAAATCTTTGAATTTGAGAAAACATTGAAAGAAAATGGTGTGAATGTAACGATTCGACGTGAACAAGGAACAGACATTGACGCGGCATGCGGCCAGCTTCGCGCGAAAGAGCGTGCCGGCGAAACGAGGTGACCGTATGAATGCAGTCTTTCAAACAGACCGTGGACGAATCCGCTCACACAATGAAGACAATGGCGGCGTGTTTCATCATAATAGCAGCCTCAGTCTTGCCATTGTAGCGGATGGAATGGGCGGGCATAACGCGGGAGATACCGCGAGCCGGATGACGATTGAATCATTCGAAAAACATTGGAATGAAACAGCAGCGGGCATTCAGTCGCCCGACGATGCGATGAACTGGCTGAAATCGATTATTCCAGCGATTAATGCAGACATTTTAATTCATGCCAGTACGTACCCGGAATGCAGTGGAATGGGGACAACTCTTGTTGCAGCTCTTTGTACAGAAAAATTTTGCGCGATTGCAAGCATCGGTGACAGCCGATGCTATTTGCAAAGTGAAGATGGTTTTTCACAAGTAACAGAAGACCATTCGCTTGTGAATGAACTCGTCAAGTCTGGCGAAATTACAAAAGAAGCAGCGGAAAGTCATCCGAAAAAAAATGTCTTAACACGCGCGCTCGGAACGGACGAAAAGCTGGCTGTTGATTATAGAACGATTATGTTTGAAGAAGGAGATTTGCTGCTTCTTTGTTCAGACGGTTTATCTAATAAAGTAGCGGATGCCCAAATGAGCTGTGTTTTACAATTAACAGATTCGCTTCCTGCAAAAGCGGATACTCTTATTCAGATGGCCAATGAAAATGGCGGCGAAGACAATATTACCGTCGTGATTCTTGAACATTGTGCCGAACGCGAAAGCGGGTGAACACATGTTAATTGGCAAAAGCTTAAGCGGACGTTATAAAATTGTCCGGACGATTGGCGGAGGCGGTATGGCGCACGTTTATTTGGCGCGTGATATGATTTTAGACCGTGATGTGGCCATTAAAGTACTCCGGTTTGATTTTGCAGGGGAAGATGAATTTTTACGCCGTTTTCAGCGTGAAGCTCAAGCTGCATCAAGCCTTGCTCATCCGAATATTGTCAATATTTATGACGTTGGCGAAGAAGATAATGTTCACTTTATCGTTATGGAGTATGTGGACGGAATGACACTGAAAGAATACATTCAGCAATTTTCGCCGGTTCCATACGAAAAAGCGATTGATATTATGAAACAAATGACAGCTGCTGTTGCGTTTGCTCACCAGCATTCGATTATTCACCGTGATGTAAAGCCTCACAATATGTTGATGGACCGGGATGGAACGGTGAAAATGACCGATTTCGGCATCGCGATGGCAATGAGCGCCACATCCATTACGCAAACGAATGCTGTTCTCGGGTCGGTTCACTACATTTCACCTGAGCAGGCAAGAGGCGGTATGGCAACGAAAAAGTCAGATATTTATGCGCTTGGCATCGTCATGTACGAGCTGTTAACAGGGAAGCTCCCATTTTCCGGTGAATCAGCTGTATCGATTGCATTGAAACACCTGCAGACAGAAACACCTTCTATTAAGCAGCTCTATCCAGGGGTTCCACAAAGCATTGAAAATATTGTTTTACATGCAACAGCGAAAGATCCGTTTCATCGTTACATGAGTGCAGAAGAAATGGAACATGACTTATCAACCGCTCTTGAAGAATACCGCCTGCATGAAGAAAAGTTTATGATTCCAGACGACAATGACGAAGTGACGAAAGCTATTCCAGTCTTTACCCCGAAGCCGCCAGAACGTATTCAGCCAACTGTATCCTCTTCTGAAAAAAAACAAGAGATGGTTCCATTGAAAAAGAAAAAGAAATGGCCATGGATCTTGCTTTTTTTGATTACTCTTAGCATTCTGGGCGCTATTGCTTGGACAGTAGCAACGACACCGAGAGATGCAGAAGTGCCGGAGACAAATGGGAACAGCCCTGAAGCGGCTGCCTCTATGTTAATTAATGCTGGCTTTATTGTCGGCGACTCCGATGAAGAGTTCAGTACGGATATTGAGCAGGGAAAAGTGATACGGACCGTTCCGGAAGCTGGGGAAACGGTGAAAGAAGGCAGTGAAATCGATTTATTTGTCTCCGCTGGAAAAGAACGAAAAGCAATGGCGGATTACACGGGAAAAACGCTGGAAGAAACACGTGAACTTCTTGAAGAAGCCGGGTTTCGCAACGTGGAAACGGAAATGATTTATGACGAAAGTGAAGCCGGAACGGTTTTGGAACAAAATCCAAACGTAGATGAACCCGTCATTCCGGAAGAATCGGATGTTGAATTGACTGTCAGTGCCGGTCTTGCCAATGTGGTGTTAACGGATCTTGCCGGCTATACCGAAAAAAGCCTGGAAGACTATGAAGATTCCAATGGGATTATCATTGACATTTCGGGTGAAGAATTTTCCGATTCGGTATCTGCAGGACAGGTGATCAGCCAGTCTCCGCAAGCTGGAATTGAAGTGGCACCGGGAAGCACGGTAGAAGTGACGCTGTCAAAAGGACCGGAAGAGATTCCACTGGCAGAAGTATCAACGGAAATTGTCATTCCATATGAGCCGGAAACAGAAGGAGATCCGCAGGAAGTTCAGATTTACATGGAAGATGCAACCCATAGCATGACTGAGCCGTATGAAAAGTTTTTAATTACGGAAGAAACGAAGCGTACGCTTGAATTTGTCGTTGAAAAAGGCGAAAAAGCAGGATACAAAGTAATGCGGGACCAAGTAGTCATTATTGATGAAACCATTCCGTATCCCGAAGAAACAGAATCTGAATAAGGTGGTGCTACATGCCAGAAGGCAAAATCATTAAAGCGTTAAGCGGTTTTTATTACGTACTTGATGGGGAAAACATTATTCAATGCCGCGGGAGGGGAATATTTCGAAAACGAAATATTACCCCGCTCGTCGGAGATTATGTTGAATATGAGGCAGAAAATGATAAAGAAGGCTATGTTTTATCCATTGGAGAACGGAAAAATGATCTTGTTCGGCCGCCAGTCGCTAACATTGACCAGGCTGTGCTTGTTTTTTCCGTGATGGAACCGGCGTTCAGTACCATGCTGCTTGACCGCTTTTTATTGCTGATCGAGTCAAAAAATATCGAACCGGTCATTTGTCTGACAAAGATGGATCTGGCTGACGATCAGAAAAAGCTTAATGCATTTATTGCAGATTATCGGAAGATTGGCTATACCGTTGTGGAGACATCTTCTGAAACGATGGCTGGCCTTAACTCGCTTGAAGATTATTTAACCGGTAAGACGTCAGTGTTTGCAGGACAATCTGGGGTTGGAAAATCATCATTATTAAATGCAATTCGACCGGATCTTGAATTAAAAACGGATGAAATTTCCAGCTCGCTTGGCCGCGGCAAGCATACAACCCGGCACGTGGAATTAATTCCGGCAGCAGGCGGGCTGGTCGCAGATACGCCTGGATTCAGTTCATTGGATTTTGATGGAATTGATGTGGAAGATGTTTCGGCTTGCTTTCCCGAGATGGCAGAGTTGAGCTCTTCCTGCAAATTTCGTGGCTGTATTCATATTAATGAACCAAAATGTGCCGTAAAACAAGCGGTGGAGAAGTCAGAAATCCCTTCTTATCGTTATAATCATTATTTACAGTTTATAGAGGAAATTAAAGAGAGAAAGCCGAGGTACTGATGTTATGATAAAGATTGCCCCTTCTATTTTGTCCGCTGACTTTGCGCGGCTTGGTGAAGAAATAAAAGACGTGGAAAACGGTGGCGCGGATTATATCCATGTTGATGTAATGGATGGTCATTTTGTGCCAAATATAACAATCGGCCCGCTTATTGTAGAAGCGATCCGTCCGGTAACAAGCCTGCCGCTTGATGTGCATTTAATGATCAGCAATCCAGACCAATACATTGAAGCGTTTGCGAAAGCGGGAGCGGATATTATTACGGTTCATGCTGAAGCCTGCCCACATTTGCACCGGACCATTCAGCTCATCCGCTCATTTGGTGTAAAAGCGGGTGTCGTCCTAAATCCATCTACGCCGGCAGATACGCTCCAATATGTCATTCGAGATATTGATATGGTTCTATTGATGACGGTCAATCCTGGGTTTGGCGGCCAATCTTTTATTGAAGCGGTTGTACCAAAAATTCGCCATGTCCGTGAAATGATTGTAGAGGCGGGCGTGACAGTAGACATTGAAGTGGACGGCGGTGTGAATACAGAAACTGCTAAAAAGTGTGCAGAAGCCGGTGCCAACGTTCTTGTAGCCGGTTCCGCTATTTACAATGAAAAGGACCGAGGCACGGCCATTCAGGCAATTCGTGCCGCTGCGGAAAACGCGTGATCATTCGAATTGTAGCCGGTGGACCAGAGAAGGAACTGCCAATTTTAAACATGAATCCTGAAACGGATGACCAATGGATTGGCGTCGATCGGGGCGCCCTTTATTTGCTTGAACGAGGTATTACACCTGCCAAAGCGTTTGGAGACTTTGATTCGATAACGGCTGAAGAATGGAACCGGATTGCGGCTGTGGTCCCGGATTATGTTCAATTCCCAGCTGAAAAAGACGAAACCGATCTTGAAATTGCGCTGAATGTTGCAATAAAGCAACAACCAGAAGCGATTTTTTTGTACGGAGTGACAGGCGGCCGGCTTGATCACTTTTTCGGCGCGGTTACATTGCTTATGAAAAAAGAGCTGGATTGTCCTGTTGTGATTGTTGACCACCAAAATGAAATTTCTGTTTATTCGCCGGGAGAAACGGTCATTGACCAAAAAGAACAATGGCCCTATATTTCGTTTTTTGCAATGAGTGAAAAAGTTGAAGGGCTGACACTTTCTGGGTTTAAATTTCCGCTTCACAACTTCACCGTCCAAAAAGGTTCCTCCAGATGTGTCAGCAATGAAATCCTTGAAAAAAAAGGGGTCTTTTCATTTCGTTCAGGCATATTAATGGTTATTAGAAGCCGTGACGGGAGGAGAAGCCATTGAAATTTTACACATTAAAACTGCCGAAATTTGTCGGGGGCATGATCCGTATGGTGCTGTCAGCCGGGAAAAAAAGAAAATAAAAAAGCACCAGTGCCATTTGGCGCCGGTGCTTTTTTATTTATGGAAAAATTAAACACGTTCAACTTTTCCAGATTTAAGTGCGCGGGCAGAAACCCAAACACGTTTTGGTTTACCGTCAACGAGGATACGAACTTTTTGAAGGTTAGCGCCCCATGTACGTTTACTTGAATTCATCGCGTGTGAGCGGTTGTTTCCAGTACGTGCTTTACGGCCAGAAATAACACATTTTTTTGGCATTGTATTCACTCCTTACTATTCAGGATCATCATTGTCTACGTTTTTATGTGCAAGACACTTAAATAATTTATCATAATCAACCAATGAATGCAACAGCTTTGAAAAAGTCTTTCAAGAAAAATCACTTGACAGTTAAAAAGGAAGTCAATCCGTTTGTTCAGTTGTGAAGTTGTATATAAATATAGTAAAATGACTATAGTTTGATTCGCGAGGAGGATTTTTTGTGACGATTGAATTAACGACAGAACTCGGTCAAATTGACATTTCAAATGAAGTGATCGCGATGATTGCAGGTGGCGCGGCAGTAGACTGCTACGGCATTGTCGGAATGGCGTCAAAAAAACAATTAAAAGATGGCATTGCGGAAATTTTGCGCCGTGAAAATTTTACGCGCGGTGTGCTCGTACGCCAGGAAGAAGATCGCATTTTTATTGACATGTACATTATCGTCAGCTATGGAACAAAAATTTCCGAGGTGGCGAGCAACGTTCAGTCAAAAGTAAAATACACGCTTAATCAAACAGTAGGACTATCAGTCGATTCTGTTAATATTTTTGTACAGGGTGTACGGGTAACGAACCCGTAGTGTGAGGAGGAAATTTTTGTGGGTATGACTTCATTGGACGGGCTGCGCTTTGCCAGGATGGTTCAGGCGGGCGCGCAGCATTTATCGGTGAACGCGGATATGGTGGATGCATTGAATGTGTTTCCGGTTCCGGATGGCGACACGGGAACGAATATGAATTTATCGATGACATCAGGAGCAAAAGAAACCGAATCGTCGAAACAAACGCATTTCGGCAAAACGGCGGAAGCGCTGTCGAAAGGGCTTTTGATGGGCGCACGGGGAAATTCTGGCGTTATTTTGTCCCAGCTTTTCCGCGGCTTTTCAAAAGCAATCGCTAACAAGCAGGAAGTCTCGGCTTTTGAACTGGCGGCTGCGTTTGAGGCGGGGGTTCAAACAGCTTACAAAGCGGTTATGAAGCCAGTCGAAGGGACCATCTTGACTGTCGCAAAAGATGCGGCCAAAAAAGCAGTAGCCGTTTCACAAAAAGAAACGAATATTATTGCGGTTATGGAAGCACTTGTAAAAGAAGGCCAGGCTTCGTTGGATCGGACGCCCGAGCTTCTGCCGGTCTTAAAAGAAGTAGGTGTGGTCGACAGCGGCGGACAAGGACTTTTGCTTGTATATGAAGGCTTTTTAGCTGAGCTTAAAGGAGAAGCACTTCCGGCAGCGCTCTCCACGCGGCAGGACATGACAAATCTGGTCAGTGCTGAGCACCATAAAAGTGTACAGAGCTTTATGAATACAGAAGACATCGAATTCGGCTACTGCACGGAATTTATGGTGAAGTTCGAAGAGAAAAAGCTATCAAAAAATCCTTTTTCCGAAGACCGGTTCCGTCATGAACTGAGTGAATTCGGTGATTCGCTGCTTGTGATTTCCGATGATGAAATTGCTAAAGTACACATTCATGCCGAGCATCCAGGTGATGTATTAACAATTGGACAGCAATACGGCAGTTTAATCAGTATGAAGATTGAAAATATGCGTGAGCAGCATAGCGCGATTACAGGTTCATCTTCGGCACCTGCGGCTAAGCCGTCCGAAAAAACAAAATACGGTGTTGTTGCGGTTGCAATGGGTTCAGGAATAGCGGAATTATTTACAAGCATCGGCGCAACAGCTGTTATTGAAGGCGGCCAGACAATGAACCCGTCTACGAAAGACATTGTCAAAGCAATCGAGGATTGCCATGCCGAGCATGTTTTTGTGCTGCCGAATAATAAAAACATTATTATGGCCGCAGAACAGGCAGCGGAAGTGTCAGAATCTGTTGTGTCTGTTATTTCAACGAAAACCGTACCCCAAGGTCTTGCTGCGTTGATCGCGTTTAATCCAGATGGTGTTGAATCATCAAACCGGGACGCCATGAATGCAGCGTTTGCCCAGGTGAAGACCGGGCAAGTAACACATGCTGTCCGTGATACGACGATTGATGGCATTGATATTAAAAAAGATGATTTCATGGGTCTGGCAGAAGGCAAAATCGTTGTGACGCATTCAGAAAAAGCAGAAGCGGCGAAAGAGCTTCTTCAATCACTGCTCGATGATGGGTCGGAAATTGTGACTGTTATTTATGGGGAAGAAGCCTCAGAAGAAGTGGTGGAACAAATAACGAATTTTATCGAGCAAAATTATCCAGATGTTGAAGTGGAAGTGCACGACGGAAAGCAGCCGCTGTATCCGTTTATTTTTTCGATTGAATAAACAAGAGAGAGAGATCATTCTCTCTCTTTTTCTCATTAGGCCTGCAGGAAGCAGGTCA
>NZ_LAJA01000003.1 GCF_000970675.1 Domibacillus tundrae
ATTTTAAGCACCGCTTTTTTATTTCGTTTTATTCCAGCGCAAACATTAACTCTGCTTCGCATACAAGCTCGCCTTCCACTGTTGCCTTTGCTTTTGCTTTCCCGATTGAACCGCGCAAACGGGTCATTTCGACTTCAAGGCGAAGCTGATCACCCGGGACGACCTGACGTTTAAAGCGGCAGTTGTCAATTCCCGCAAAAAAAGCGAGACGGCCTTTGTTTTCTTCTTTTTTAAGCATTGCGACTGCGCCGACTTGCGCCAGTGCTTCAACGATTAAAACCCCCGGCATTACCGGGTACTCTGGAAAGTGACCGTTAAAAAATTCTTCATTAGCAGTCACATTTTTGATTCCGACCGCACGCTTGCCATCTTCTGCTTCGAGGATCCGGTCCACAAGCAAAAACGGATAGCGATGTGGGATTATTTCTTTAATTTCACGAATATCCATGTTGACACCCACCTTTAAAAAAGACTGTTTACGACTACATCATACAATTGAATCCATGTGTCCGCTTTAAATACTTCTATCGGGTCTCCTTGACCGATAATGCTGTATCCAATCAGCGCGCCAATAATGGCTGTCAGGACAATGAAAAATAATGAGATCATAAATCTGCCGAGGGGGGTGAGGCGGGTTTCTTTCCTCCGCTTCAGTTCATGTGCCACTAGTATCCTTCCCCTCTATCTAACCCCATTAATTAAGCCCAGCATTTGATCTGCGATGGAAATCGCTTTAGATTGAAATTGGTAAGAACGCTGCGTGACCATCAGATCACTCATTTCTTTTGAAAAATCGACATTGGACATTTCAAGCGTTCCGGCTTGAATGCCAGCTTCCTGCCGCTCTGCCGCATTTAAATTTCGCAAAATTTGATTTTGGGCTGTCGCCGGATTTTCCGGCAGTACAAACATACTTGCAGAAGCACGTTCTAAAAATTGCGGTTTGTCGACTTCGACAAGACCGAGAAGACCTGCTGCCTGCTTTTCCATATCATCCTCTGCCATAACGATCGGATTGTTGTTTTCATCAAGCACTGTATGACCTTCTGATGTAACAAGCATAACATTTCCCCCGCCTGCTGATGTAACGGAAAAAGAGCCATCACGCGTATAATGCACACGATTATTGCCTTGTTCGTCCTGCACGAGCACTTTAAAAAACTGATTTGGCTTCGTTAAACCAAAATCGAGTGACCGGCCTGTCTGCTCAAGATTTCCTTGTGTGCCGACCGTTTGCGCCTGCGCCATCATTGCACCAGTACCAAGCCGAATACCATACGGTGTCAGCCTTCCCATGTCTTCGTTTTCACGGTACATGTTGACAGTTTGCTGATGAATGAGATCCGCAAAAGTCGCGTGACTTCGTTTATATCCAGTTGTGTTTATATTCGCGACGTTGTTGCTGGTGACGTCCATCTTTTTCTGAAGCTGTGACAGCGTATTGACCGCATTAATCATTGTTCTATTCATGCTGCGCTCTCCTTTATGTGACACGTCCGATTTCATTTGCTGCTTTTTCCATGCTTCGATCGTATGCTGTCAGCACTTTTTGGTTCGCTTCAAACGAACGGTACGCCGAAAGCATATCAGTCATCGTCCGCGCCATATCAGTTGTTGATCCTTCTAAAAATGACTGCTGGATTGAAAAGACGGCTTCATCTGCGTCGAACGCGCTTGGAAGCGCCGCCCCATCGATCCGGTACAGTCCGTCACCTTCTTTGATTAAATCATTCGAGTTTTGGGCATATGCTACGCCGATTTGAGCGATAGCCTGACCATTTTCTGTAATTCGGCCCGATCCATCTACTTCAAATTGATCGGACGTTAATTGAATGCGTTCTCCATCTGTATCCTGAATATAAAAACCAGAAGCCGTCGTCAAATACCCTTCAAGATCTAGTGTAAAGTTGCCGTTCCGCGTATAGCGCGGTTCACCAGCCGCATTTTGAACCGCGAAAAAAACAGATTCTCCCTGAAGTGCTAAATCCGTCGTCAAACCCGTTTCTCTTAGATCACCTTGCCGGAAATTAGGAACTGTTTCCTGTAAATATACGCCAGTATTTAAAGAACCAATTTGCGGTTCAAAAGGCAAATTTAATTTATTTTCGACCGGTATAGACGTTTCATCGATTCGCTGCAGCAGCATTTCCGGAAAAGCTCTTACGCTCGTTTGGTCTGCTTTATAGCCCGGTGTATTCGCATTTGACATATTATTTGTTAAAATTTCAGTGCGCCGCTGCTGCGCAATCATGCCCGAAGCAGCTGTGTAAAAACCTTTAAACAACTTATTCACCTCATTTTCAAGCAGTAGACGCCGTCTTCATTATACAATAGGCACTATATGTATTAACAGAAAATAATAAGAAAATTACACAGAATGAGACGATATAAATAGAGCTGCTTTTGCTAAGCAGCTCTGTTGTATTATATCTTTCTTTTTCTGGAAGAAATTCGGTCCATGCTATCGAGCATAATACCTGTACCAATCGCCACACAATCCATCGGGTTCTCCGCAACGAAAACCGGTACTTTCAGTTCGTCCGCCAGCAACTGATCAATACCGTGTAATAACGCCCCGCCTCCTGTCAGCATAACACCGCGGTCAATAATATCCGCTGACAATTCCGGCGGCGTTTGTTCCAGCACCTTTTTGGATGCCTGTACAATTTGCGCAACAGATTCGCGCAGCGCTCCTTCGATTTCTGTTGAAGTAATCGTTAAGATACGCGGCAAGCCGGTCATGATGTCACGCCCGCGAATTTCCATTTCTTCATTCCGCGCATTCGGATACACTGTGCCGGCATTCAGTTTGATTGCTTCCGCTGTCCGTTCGCCAATTAACAATTTGTACTGCTTTTTCACGTAGTTCATGATATCCGCATCAAATGTATTTCCGGCCACTTTAATCGATTCAGCCGTAACAATCGCGCCCAGTGACAAAACGGCTACATCCGTTGTTCCACCGCCAATGTCTATCACCATGTTGCCGCTTGGCTCAAAAATGTCCATGCCGGCGCCAACCGCTGCCACTTTCGGCTCTTCTTCAAGATAAACGGTTTTCCCACCGCTTTTTTCCGCTGCTTCACGGATCGCTTTTTGTTCTACCGCTGTAATTTGCGTCGGGCAGCAAATTAAAATACGCGGCTTAGACAAAAATCCTTTTACATTCAATTTATTAATAAAATGCTTCAGCATCGATTCCGTTACATCAAAATCAGCAATAACACCGTCACGAAGCGGCCGGATTGCGACAATATTTCCCGGTGTCCGGCCAACCATTTGATACGCTTCTTCTCCAACTGCTAATACTTTATTCGTGCTGCGGTCCAGCGCCACAACTGAAGGTTCATTTAAAACGATTCCCTGTCCTTTTACATGAATCAAAACGTTGGCCGTGCCAAGGTCAATCCCGATATCTCTAGATAGCATATTCAATTCCCCCTGAATTTTCTTCATCTATTTTTCATATAATGTTAGGTTTTATGTTCCAACTACTTATTTTACCATATATTCAGGGGAGAATGGACGGTGAATATTCGTTTTTAACCATGCAAAAGGACGCTCATTGGAAACTTGAGACGTCCTTTTGTGCTTATCGAGCATAAACAAGCCACGAGCTCACAAGATATGGGTCACGAATGCGTTGCCGCAGGAAGCGGCGTTCTTAGCATTCGATCATTACAGTGTGCTGGTCCTTAGACCGGCCTCTTCCACTTTTGCTTCATCCAGTTCAGAGGCCAGGCTCTTGAGGTCACAAGTGTCAACGGCTATGCGGCAAAGAACGCCACTTCGCCGATGCCTCTTGTGCTTGTCGAGCCTAAACAGGCCTCTTCCACTTTTGCTTCATCCAGTTCCAGAGGCCAGGCTCTTGAGGTCACAAGTGTCAACGGCTATGCGGCAAAGAACGCCACTTCGCCGATGCCTCTTGTGCTTGTCGAGCCTAAACAGGCCTCTTCCACTTTGCTTCATCCAGTTCCAGAGGCCAGGCTCTCGAGGTCACAAGTGTCAACGGCTATGCGGCAAAGAACGCCACTTCGCCGATGCCTCTTGTGCTTGTCGAGCCTAAACAGTCCTCGGGTTCACAGGATGTGAATCATGAATACGTTGCCGCAGGAAGCGGCGTTTTTAGTATTCATTCTTACAAAAGTGGAAGTGCGCCAGTCCTTAGACCGGCCTCTTCCACTTTTGTCTGGTCGCTTCTCCTCCACGCAGGTGCCGGATGGATTTATGGTAGTGTAAAATATGTTCCACGCGGGCAGATAATTCTGGGTTTACGTTCGGCAGCCGCTCGGTTAAGTCTTTGTGGACGGTGCTTTTTGAGATACCAAATTCTTTGGCAATGTCCCGGACGGTTTTATTTGTTTCGACGATATGCTTGCCGGCCTTCAGCGCTCTTTCTTTGATGTATTCGCGCACGCACACGCCTCCTTCAACGGAAACGGGATGAGCGGTGTCGAATGGTGCGGCCACAGGTTTCATCGAATGAAAGTAGACCCATTTCTTTTTATTAACAATATGCGTATAGCCTGGGAAATATTCATTTCCATTCACTTATAGCTTTTCCATAGAGCGCAGATGGATTTAATAATTCGCCGTCTTTGGTCATTTCATAATGAACATGAACGCCGGCTGACTCATTTAAAATGCTTCGTCCGGCTTCTCCAATTTCTTGTCCTTGGCTGACAGTGTCATTTTTTTTCACTTGAATGTCCGTGATCGATTGAAATGTGCTGATCGCGCCGTTTCCGTGATCAATCTCGATGTAATTGCCGAGAAATGCGTCTTCGCGGACATCCGTAACCGTTCCCGAAAGCGGTGCTGAGACAGCAAACGTTTTTCCGTTTTCAAGAACATAATCGACGCCCGTGCTTTCGTAATACGTGTCGTTAAATACAACAAGCGCATCTTCCTGATCTCCTGATTCCGCTTTTTCATCATAAAAAGCGGTTTTCGCGACTGCTTCTTCAACGGCTGGCATAATCATTTTTTCCGGCGCTCCGCTGCCATTGACGCTTTCTGCCTGTTCATTAAATACAGTCGCATCTTCCTGCTCATCCGGCTTCATCACTTCATAAAACATGAGACTCGAAATCAATAAAATAGCACAAGCAAGATAAATCGCAGGCAAAGCCCGCCGCTTCATAAAAAAGTCTTTCAGTTTTGGGGGGAGTGTTTTTTTGCCGCCCTCTTTCATGGTCATCACCTCAAAAACCATTTTGGACAGGCAGATGATTTTTTATACATATGTGCCATAAAATTCCCCAAATCGTAAAAAAAACGCCACAAACGTGCCCGTTCGTATTGTAAGGAGGTGGTAAAATCAAAGAGGATGTGGAGGTGTGGTAGTGAAAAAAGGGATTCGGTTCTTATTGATGGCGCTGCCTGTTTTATATATGATTGCGATTTGGATCATGTCAGGGCTTCCGCACGATACAATTATGGATTTGCCGAATAATACAGTGGATTTATTTGTGAAAGAATCGCTTCACCTCGTTGAATTTGCGATTTTGTATGGACTCATTGCGCTTGCATTTTTGGCCAATGACAAATTAACGCCCTTTGTCAGTCTTGCTGCAGCGGTTTTTGCGTCTTTTTATGGGCTGGCTGATGAAATTCATCAGGCTTTCGTTCCATACCGGTCTGCGACGTTAATTGATGCGATTAAAGATGTAACCGGTGTAATTATTGCTTTTCTGGCTGTTAAATATATGTATTTTGAACAAAAATCACGAGTTGGCCGCTGGATGGATGGCTTTAGCGAATGGACACGTCCGCAATAAGAGCGGACGTGCTTTTCATTCTGTTTTCAGCGCTTCAGAAACGTCTGGACATCACCAATCACGGCTCCCGGGTAGTAATGGGCGGTAATGTCTCCATATTTCTTTCCTTCTTTTGCCATTCCATTTGCTCCATATTGGCTCATGCCGATGCCGTGTCCATATCCTTTTGTCGTGACGACAACATCTCCATCGCTTACCGTCATCTGAAAATCCGCAGAAGGAAGTCCGAGTGTTTCTCGTATGCTGCGGCCGGTAAATGACTTCCCATCAATGGTAATGGCTCCAATGCGGCCTCCCGTTGTTTTTTTAGTGATAGCACCTACACTACCTGATTCTGGAAGTGAAACACCCAGCTTTTCTTCGACTTCTTGTTTTGTCAAAACCACTTCTTGCTCAAAGTTTGGCGCAGCTGTATCCCACGGACTGGCGACGCTCACTAAATACGGCTCAGCTGACTGCCAGTATTCTTCCGCATTTTCTGTTTGCCCGTTGCCGGATGAAAAAAAAGCAGCTGTAATCGGCTTGCCGTTATATACGAGCACTTCACCTTCTGTTTCACGTGCGGCCGCTTCGATCTTGGTTTTGTTTGTCTCGAAATCTTCTCCCCACATCTCCTTCTGGTCTTCTTCGTCTTTAAACACTTGGTCGTCCACCGTATCTGTCACATCCAGCCCTTTTAGCGTTTGTGTTAAAATAAATGTCCGTGCGGCAACCGCTTGTGCTTTTAACGCTTCTTTTTCAAAAGAAGCAGGCATTTCCGCCGCCACCACGCCTGCAACGTACTCTTCAAGCGGAAAGGATTCTGTTTTTTGCGTATCCGATCGGACAACATCGACTGTCGGCTCCTGCACGTCCGGTGTTGTTTTATTTTCTGTGAGTAATAGACCTGCGGCAGGGATAGCAATCGCAGCGATGACAATAAATAAAAATGTGTATAACGGCTTTTTCAACAAAATTCCCTCCTTGCTGTATAAAAAGGGATATGCCCGACTATACTGATTATGACTGAACGTAAAAAAACCGCCTGCACCTACAGACGGTTTTTGTAAAAAAATAAAATAAAGAATTAAGAATGAATTCAGCTCTTCACCGCGACTGGTGTATCTGCTGTTTCCGTTACACGCTCAATATCTGCACCAAGCGCTGCAAGCTTGCCGTGGAAGTTTACATATCCGCGGTCAAGATGCTTTAATTCTGTGACACGTGTGTAGCCATCTGCAACAAGACCGGCTACGATAAGAGCTGCTGCAGCCCGTAAATCAGTTGCTGCAACTTCTGCACCCTGCAGGTCAGCTGGACCGTCAATAATAACCGAACGGCCTTCAATTTTTGCATTTGCGTTCATACGGCGGAATTCTTCCACGTGCATAAAACGATTTTCAAAAACAGTTTCCGTAATGACACCTGTTCCTTCAGCTTTCAGCATAAGTGCCATCATTTGTGACTGCATATCTGTTGGAAAACCAGGGTGAGGCATTGTTTTAATATCGACCGATTTCATCTTTTCAGGGCCGATGACACGAACGCCATTATCTTCTTCAATAATTTCAACACCCATTTCACGCATTTTAGCGATCAAAGATGACATATGTTCTGCAACAGCGCCTTCGACGAGAACGTTTCCGCCTGTAATCGCTGCGGCCGTCATGAATGTGCCTGCTTCAATACGGTCAGGAATGATGGCATGTTCTGCACCTCTTAAGACTTCAACACCTTCAATACGAATCGTTTCTGTTCCGGCACCGATTACTCTGCCGCCCATTTTGTTAATGAGGTTTGCAAGATCAACGATTTCCGGCTCTTTTGCCGCATTTTCAAGGATGGTTGTGCCTTCTGCAAGAGCAGCTGCTGTCATAATGTTTTCCGTTGCCCCTACACTTGGGAAATCGAAGTAAATTTTTGCGCCTTTTAAGCGGCCATTCGTTTCCGCCTCAATAAAGCCATTTTCAACACGTACATGGGCACCCATTGCTTCAAATCCTTTTAAATGCTGATCAATGGGACGTGAACCGATCGCGCATCCACCCGGCAATGCCACACGTGCTTTTCCGTTCCGTGCCAAAAGTGCACCCATAACTAAAACAGAGGCGCGCATTTTGCGAACGTATTCAAATGGAGCTTCAATTAAAAGTTCTTGTGTTGCATCAACTGTTACCGTATTGTTTTCAAACGTTACTTCACAATTTAAGTGGCGTAATACTTCATTAATCGTATATACATCGGATAAAGTAGGTACATCACGAATGACACACTTTCCTTCTCCTGCAAGCATGGTTGCTGCAATAACTGGCAGCACCGAGTTTTTTGCACCTTCAACTTTGACGGTACCGTTCAACTGACGGCCGCCGCGGACGATAATTTTGTCCAAACTGTTCCCCTCCGCGTCCTTTTCTATTATACATATTCAAATCAGTGGACTGACGTTCCAGCCCTGTCCAATGTCTTTTTCATAACTTCGACAAAACTTATTAAAGTTTACCATCCTAATCGCGCGTTTCACAAGTGAAATTTAGCACATTTTGTAGAGAATTTGTGAAATTATTCAAAAAACCACCTTTTTTTGTTTTCCCGTCTTATCAGGTAACAAACCCACAATGAATGTTTTTTCACAAAGTGTCTCCATCAAATTTAAATGATTTTCCCAGAAAAGGCAAGTACGTCAGTGCACGACTTGAATTAAAACAGTAAGGGAAGCTGACGAGCCCATTGCAAATAGTTTAAAAAGAAGCTGCTGACCGCTGACCCGATGGCAATCGAAAGCAGCAGATAAAGCATACGCGCCTGTGCAACTTGATTTTTGCGAAAAAGCTGGTCGAGCCGGAGCGATTGTAATGCCCAAAACGATAAGCCAATGCAAAAAAGGCTGAGAATCATGCTGATCAATGCTTCTTGTCCAAATGATTCAATCACGTCATTTCTCCTTTTTTATGTTGTGGTTGGTCACGAACATGTAAATTCGTTCACGCGCGTAGACTTTGATCGCGAAACGAAGTCTAGTTATTCATTAAAAAAGAAAAAAGCTGCCCGATCGTCACAACCGATGGGCAGCATTTTTTATAGTTTGCCTTCGTATACATTAACGCGGTTAATCGCACGTTTCAAAGCTAGTTCGGCACGTTTAAAATCGATGTTTTCTTGTTGTTTGCTTTGCAATAGCTGCTCAGCACGCTGCTGAGCTTCTTTTGCACGGGCAACATCGATGTTCTCCGCTTTTTCAGCAGCTTGCGCTAATATCGTTACCTGATCCGGACGAACTTCGAGAAAGCCGCCGCTGATAGCGACCAATTCGGATTGCTTGCCGTCCGTAACCAACCGGACAGCGCCGATCTGCAAGGGAGCGACCATCGGGACGTGGCCGGCCATAATGCCGAGCTCACCGCTTTGTGCTTTCGCACTAACAAGTTCCACGTTCGTATCTACGACCGGACCGTCAGGAGTGACGATATTGACGTTAAATGTCTTCATAGCTAAACCTCCTGGTCCCTATATTAGGCGTTCGCACCCATTTCTTGTGCTTTTGCCACAACTTCTTCAATGCTGCCGACCAAACGGAATGCATCTTCAGGAAGATTGTCGTGTTTGCCGTCCAAAATTTCGCGGAATCCGCGTACTGTATCTTGTACTTGTACGTAAGATCCTTTTTGGCCTGTAAACTGCTCCGCCACGTGGAAGTTTTGTGAAAGGAAGAACTGAATGCGGCGCGCGCGCGAAACCGTCAATTTATCATCCTCTGACAATTCATCCATACCAAGGATTGCAATAATATCCTGCAATTCTCTGTAACGCTGCAATGTCTGCTGTACAGAACGTGCGACGTTGTAATGCTCTTCTCCAACAATTGCCGGTGAAAGGGCACGTGACGTTGATGCAAGTGGATCTACCGCAGGGTAGATACCCATCTCAGAAAGTTTACGCTCAAGATTCGTTGTTGCATCCAAGTGAGCAAATGTTGTCGCTGGAGCCGGATCTGTATAATCATCGGCTGGGACATAAATTGCCTGGATTGATGTAACAGAACCTACGTTAGTTGATGTGATACGTTCCTGAAGCTGACCCATTTCTGTTGCCAATGTCGGCTGGTAACCTACCGCTGACGGAAGACGTCCAAGAAGGGCTGATACTTCAGAACCCGCTTGCGTGAAACGGAAGATATTATCGATAAAGAACAGTACATCCTGCCCTTGATCATCACGGAAATATTCAGCCATTGTCAAACCAGTTAAGGCAACACGCATACGTGCACCCGGCGGCTCATTCATTTGTCCGAATACCATCGCTGTTTTCGCGATAACACCGGAATCACTCATCTCGTGGAAAAGGTCATTCCCTTCACGAGTACGCTCTCCAACACCGGCAAATACAGAAATACCACCGTGTTCCTGCGCAATGTTGTTGATCAATTCCTGAATAAGTACTGTTTTCCCTACACCGGCACCGCCGAAGAGACCGATTTTACCACCTTTAATGTACGGGGCAAGAAGGTCAACAACTTTGATCCCTGTTTCCAAAATTTCAACTTCAGTTGAAAGCTGGTCGAATGTAGGCGCCAGGCGGTGAATCGCATCACGGCGGGCTCCTGCTTCGATTGGTGCTGCAAGATCAATTGGTTCACCAAGTACGTTAAATACACGACCAAGTGTGAGATCTCCAACTGGTACTGAAATCGCGCTTCCTGTATCCACTACTTCCTGGTTACGCTGAAGGCCATCCGTTGATGCCATTGCAATCGCACGTACAGAATCATCGCCAAGATGCGTAGCGACTTCGAGCGTAAGTTCAGAAGCTTTGCTGCCGGCTTCTGAGCCGATTTGAACTTTCAAGGCGTTGTAAATGGCAGGAAGCTGACCGTTTTCAAACTTAACGTCAACGACCGGACCCATGACTTGAAGAACGCGTCCTTTGTTCATCATTTTCCCTCCTGTTTTGTTCAATTGCATTTGAATTGTATAATGATCAAATGCTAATTTCGCGGCGTCAATCGCCACGTATTTGCGACCTGCTTCTTGTAGGTCATGGACAAAAACCGCCCGCTTTATGTTACTATTCGAGTGCGGCTGCCCCGCCGACAATTTCCGTAATTTCCTGGGTAATTGCTGCCTGACGCGCACGATTGTACTGAAGTGTTAATGCACGGATGAGCTCTTTGGCATTGTCGGTTGCACTTTGCATAGCCGTCATACGCGCCGCGTGCTCACTCGCTTTTCCGTCAAGAAGTGCTCCATAAATTAAGCTTTCTGCATATTGAGGAAGCAATACTTCAAGAATTTCTTCTGCGGAAGGTTCGAATTCATATGAAGAAAGGCGGCCGCCTGACGATTCGATATCCGTCAAAGGCAATACTTTTTTCATGGTAACGTCTTGCTGAATGGCATTGACGAAATGACTGTAGTACATATAAAGTTCATCATATGCGCCTTCTGAGAAAAGATCGACGGTTTTACGAACGATCTCTTTTACATCAGCGAAAGACGGTTGATCTGGAAGACCTGTGACGCTTTCAATGGCTTCAATGCCGCGCATGCGGAAAAAATCCCGGCCAACGCGTCCAAGCGCAATGACAACATACTCGTCTTTTGACGTATGACGCTCTTGAATTTGTTTGTAAACAGAACGTAAAATGCTGCTGTTATAAGCTCCCGCCAAACCGCGGTCCGATGTAATAACAAGGTACCCGGTTTTTTTAACGGGGCGGGAGACAAGCATCGGATGTGTTACATCTTTACTGCCGAGCGCGATTGACGCAACAACTTCCTGAATTTTATCCATATAAGGAACAAATGATTTTGCATTTGATTCCGCACGGCTCAATTTAGAAGCGGATACCATTTGCATGGCTTTCGTAATCTGACTCGTCTTTTTCGTCGATGTAATACGTGTTTGTATATCGCGTAACGATGCCACTTTCTCTCACCACCCTTTTTGTGTTTGATGACGCAGACAGGGCGGACGTCCGGTAGACGGTACCGCCCTCATGCTGCTCTTATTCGGATTTCACAAACGACTTTTTAAACTCGCTGATTGCTGCTTTCAATTCATCATCAGACGGAAGTTCTTTCGTTGTGCGAATATGATCGTACACATTTGTGTGGTTTTTATCGAGCCAGTGTAACAGTTCATCTTCGAAACGAGTGATATCTGAAACCGCAATATCGTCAAGGTGGCCGCGTGTCAATGCATAAAGAATGACAACCTGGCGCTCAACTTTAAGCGGTTTGTTTAAATCCTGTTTCAATACTTCAACTGTACGGGCACCACGGTTTAGCTTCGACTGCGTAATCGCATCAAGATCTGAACCGAACTGTGAAAATGCTTCAAGCTCACGATAAGCGGCAAGGTCAAGACGCAGTGTACCTGCTACCTTTTTCATCGCTTTAATTTGTGCGGAACCACCAACACGTGATACAGAAAGACCCGCATTGATCGCCGGACGTACACCGGAGAAGAACAAGTCAGACTGCAAGAAGATTTGTCCGTCTGTAATTGAGATAACATTCGTTGGAATGTAGGCGGAGATATCCCCTGCTTGTGTTTCAACGAATGGAAGTGCTGTAATCGAACCTGCACCAAGTGTATCATTCAATTTCGCTGCACGCTCAAGAAGGCGTGAATGCAAGTAGAATACGTCACCAGGATACGCTTCACGACCTGGAGGACGGCGAAGAAGAAGGGAAAGTTCACGATATGCAGCTGCTTGTTTTGAAAGATCATCATATACGATCAAAACGTGTTTGCCGTTAAACATGAATTCTTCTGCCATTGATACGCCTGTATAAGGCGCAAGGAACAACAATGGAGCTGGTGAAGACGCCGACGCTGTTACAACGATTGTGTAATCAAGCGCACCGTGTTTGCGAAGTGTTTCCACCGCATTACGGACTGTTGATTCTTTTTGGCCAATCGCAACATAGATACATACCATATCCTGGTCACGCTGGTTCAAGATTGTATCAATTGCAACTGTCGTTTTACCTGTTTGACGGTCACCAATGATTAATTCACGCTGTCCGCGGCCGATTGGCACGAGGGCGTCAATTGCTTTAATCCCAGTTTGCAACGGCTCATGAACCGATTTACGGGCCATAACGCCTGTTGCCGGGCTTTCGATTGGACGTGTTTTCGTTGTATTGACTGGACCAAGACCATCGACTGGCTGACCAAGTGAGTTTACAACGCGGCCGATTAGCTCTTCGCCAACCGGTACTTCCATGATGCGGCCTGTGCGGCGCACTTCATCGCCTTCTTTGATCCCAGTATAAGGACCAAGAATGATAATACCTACGTTGTTTTCTTCCAGGTTTTGAGCCATCCCCATGATGCCGTTAGAGAATTCAAGAAGCTCTCCCGCCATGACGTTGTCGAGGCCATGAGCACGTGCGATACCGTCCCCAACCTGGATGACAGTACCGACGTCGCTAACTGTAATGTCGGACTGGAAGTTTTCAATTTGCTTTTTTATCAGCGCACTGATTTCTTCAGCTTTGATGCTCATGCATGTCACCCCTCAGTTTCTTCAAGAAGCTTAAATGCTTCTATCTAAATTATAAATTTGTCGTTAATTGTTTTTCAAGACGGTTTAATTTGCCACGCAAAGTGCCGTCAAAAATGCGGTTGCCGATCCGGACTTTTAAGCCGCCCAGAAGATTCGGGTCCACAATGTTTTCAATGTTTAACGTCTGCTTGCCGACTTTACGGGAAAAAGTATGAGATACGCTCACTTTTTCTGCTTCTGTCAGTGGACGCGTGGAAAAAACAGTGGCATCAGCTATGCCGCGTTCTTCATTAGAAAGCTTAATAAATTCCTCACATACAGCTACGATTTCATTGGCACGCCGGCGCTCAACAAGCAGCTTTAGCGTATTTAAAACGGTTACTGATGCGTGGGCAGCCAGTGTATTAACTAGGGCCTGCTTGTCTGCCACTGATAAGTTCGGCGATTCCAACAGTTTGGAAATTTCGCTATTTTCATCGATGACCTGTTTTATGACGCGCAGTTCCTGGTCATACTTCGCTACTTCGTTTTTTTCTTTTGCCAGTTCGAAAAGCGCGATCGCGTAGCGTTTTGCCGCTCCGGATTTACTCATCGCTCTTCCCCTGCCTCTTTAATGTACTCATTAATTAACTGTTCCTGGTCTGCAGCTGAAAGATCTTTTTCAATCACTTTCGAGGCGATCATCACAGATAATGCAGCCACTTGCTCACGCAATGAGTTCATTGCGTTATCACGCTCTTGCGCAATTTCAAGCTTCGCAGATTCTTTCAAGCGTTCTGATTCTGCACGAGCAGCCGCAAGAATTTCTGTTTTTTGCTCTTCGCCGATTTTCTTGGCGTTTTCAATTGTATTCTGTGCTTCAAGGCGGGCTGTTTTTACTTCCACACGTGTTTGTTCTAATAATTGATTCGCTTCGACACGGCTTTTTTCAGCCGCTTCGATTTCCGATGCAATATGCTCTTCACGCTGAGTCATGATGCCCATTAATGGCGCCCAAGCAAACTTTTTCAGCAATGCGAGCAAGATGATAAACATGAGTAATTGGAAGATGATGTCGCCGCCATTAAAGCCGGCGCCCGCTCCAAGTACGTATGCGTTTGTCGTCACGATCATTTCACTCCCTTCAAGAGGTTCGTGTTCTTTCCTATTAATAGAAAAAACATTCCAATAAACGGTTATTGCGATTTACACATAAAGGAATGGCGAAGGCTCCCATAAGAATGTGATCTTCGCCATAAATTTGTACTATGTCCAGCTATGACGGCCAGACTCTCGGGGTCATAAGTGTCACCGGCCATGTGGCAAAAAGCGCCACACATCCAATGCCCCTTATGCCTGTCGAGTCTGATCAGGCCGTCTCCGCATTTCTTATTGTCCTTGTACCATGAACGCGATTACTACGGCGATGATAGGAATCGCCTCTACTAGTGCTACCCCGATGAACATTGTTGTTTGGAGCATACCACGTGCTTCTGGCTGACGAGCCATACCTTCGACTGTTTTCGATACGATCAGACCGTTACCTACACCGGCACCAACGGCCGCTAAACCAATTGCAATTGCTGCTGCTAAAAGACCCATGTTAATTTTTCCTCCTTATTTTTGAAAACCTGATTTACTAAAATTTGTTTGTCCAATGGCTGAACAGGTAATTATATTAATGGTCATCGCTCACTTTATGTGAGATATAAACCATCGTTAACATAACAAAGATGAATGCCTGAATGGCACCAACGAAAACAGAGAAGCCCATCCATGCAAGTGTCGGAATGACAGCTGCTAGATGTCCGCCAACGCCTGTAGCAAGCGATCCTGCAAGTAGTGTAAGCAGAATCTCACCGGCAAAGATGTTACCATAAAGCCGGAGACCAAGTGTAAGCGTGTTGGCAAATTCCTCGATAATTTTCAGCGGGAACATAAACCACATCGGGCGGAAGAAATCCTTTCCGTATTCGGAAAAACCTTTCATGCGGATCGCATAATAATGAGACAAGCCCACTACCATTACGGCCAGCGTGAGTGTGACAACCGGATCGGCTGTCGGTGATTTCCACCATAAATAATCGTTATAAACAATCGCGAACGGAAGTCCGAGCATATTGGATACGAAAATGTACATAATCAGTGTGATTCCAAGAACATGGAATCGCCCGCCTGTCTTCCAGTCCATATTGCTTTTAACAATCCCTTTGACAAAGTCCATGACCCATTCAAAGAAGTTCTGTATTCCGGTCGGTTTCAATGCCAGCTTTCGTGTAGCGAGCACCGCGATCAGAAATACAATGACACTGGCTACTGTAATCATCAGCATGTTTGCCAGATTGAACGTCAATGTCACCCCAAATATTTCAGGATGAATTAATGGAGACTTATGATCCAAATTATTTCACCTCTTTCCCGTTCGTGCGTTTTATAATATGTTGGATTCCAAAATCTATCATAATCACTGCATAAGCAGTCATTAATCCAATAACGGTGCTGATCAAATTGAATTGATCCGGGTTTTGGAGAGCGATCATTGCTGCAAGTGCTGCAGATCCCATCCTCAGAATGGTGCCAAGAGATGGAATCTTCCGTCCATCTTCCACTGCTTTGCTGAAGCGTTCAATTCTTCTTGCGATAATCCAGTGGTTGTAAAGACTGAGCGCAGTCCCTAAGATCAGTCCTGCATAAACAGCTTGAGCGGACGTAAATCCCCAGCCGATGACGAAGATGGCAAGCAGATAAAGCAAATATTTTCGCTGTCGTTTAATGGAATGCTGGAGTTCGGGCATTGATTGCTAGTCTCCTGAATTGAAATGTTGAATTGTCCGCAGCATGGCGTAAATTCCTGCCGAGAGGCCTCCCAGCAGTCCGATGATTAAAAAAAGAGGCACTGTATTGAAATGGTTGTCAAGCGCCAGACCTGCAAAAATACCGGCAATCATCGAGCCGGCGAGCTGAGCAAGTACAGCACTATAAAGCGCCATCGCCCTAAAAGGTCGGTTTTTCTGATTCCGGTTCATCACACACCTCAATCGTATGCTTGACGACATAAAAAAACAGCGGCAAAAAAACGGTTACACTATGTATAAAACCCATTCTCCTTACCCTTTGTTAGCATACAATAGCCCTTTTTCAATGTCAATGTGTTGTGAACGAAAACCTCAGCAGCCAACACGGATATTTCACAAAATGCTCATACTTTTTCCATTTTTTCCGAACGTTCATTTCAAAATAGAAGAAGGTCGTCCGCTATTTTAGACGACCTTCTTCTATTTTTATTTCACTTCAAATCGCTCTGGCTTGTTCTTTGCCGCTTTAAAGTAATAGCGAATCGCGTCACAAATGCGGCGTGACGCTTCCCCATCACCATATGGATTCGATGCTTTCGACATTTTTTCGTAAGCAGTCTTATCTGTCAGAAGCTCGGAAGCAAGTGAATAAATTGTTTCTTCATCAGTACCGGCAAGTTTCAATGTTCCGGCGTCAATCCCCTCAGGACGTTCTGTAGTATCGCGCAAAACGAGAACCGGTACACCAAGTGACGGTGCTTCTTCCTGCACGCCCCCTGAATCCGTCAAGATAATGTGGGCACGCTCTGCAAAGTTATGAAAATCAATAACATCGAGCGGCTCAATTAAATGAATGCGTGGATCGTTGCCCAGAATCGAATCGGCCGTTTCACGAACGACTGGATTTAAATGAACCGGGTAGACAACTTGAATGTCATCATGATCTTCGACAAGACGCTTGATCGCGCGGAACATATTTTTCATCGGCTCGCCGAGATTTTCACGGCGGTGTGCGGTCATTAATACGAGACGGTCGGCGCCGAGCTTTTGCAGCACTTCATGTGTATACTCGTCTTTCACTGTCGTTTTTAATGCGTCAATCGCCGTGTTTCCTGTAACAAAAATCGCTTCCTGATTTTTATTTTCATTCAACAGGTTTTGCTCAGATTGTGCTGTCGGTGAAAAATGAAGATCTGCCATCACACCTGTCAGCTGGCGGTTCATTTCTTCAGGGAACGGTGAGTATTTATTCCACGTACGAAGACCCGCTTCCACATGGCCAACCGCAATCTGGTTGTAAAATGCAGCAAGACCTGCAACAAATGTCGTTGTTGTGTCACCGTGAACAAGCACTATATCCGGCTTGACGTCTTTCATTATCTGGTCGAGCCCTTCAAGTCCACGCGTTGTTACATCGATCAACGTCTGACGGTCTTTCATAATATTCAAATCATAATCCGGTGTAATATTGAAAATGTTGAGCACCTGGTCAAGCATTTGGCGGTGCTGTGCTGTTACGGTTACGATGGCTTCAAATTCTTCCGGACGTTTTTTTAATTCTAAAACGAGCGGTGCCATTTTAATCGCTTCCGGCCGCGTGCCGAAAATCGTCATTACTTTAATCGGGCGATCCATTCTCTCCACCTGCTTTTCTTTATTTGGTTCCGAATAACCGGTCGCCGGCATCACCAAGACCCGGAACGATGTAGCCTTTTTCGTTTAGCTTTTCATCCAGTGAAGCAATATAAATGTCCACATCCGGATGTGCTTCTTTTAATAAATCCACGCCTTCAGGAGCTGCAATCAGACACATAAATTTAATATTTTTCGCGCCGCGTTTTTTCAGGGAATTAATCGCTTCAATCGCAGAACCGCCTGTTGCAAGCATTGGATCGACAACGATGAAATCACGATCTTCCACATCCGTAGGAAGCTTCACATAGTATTCAACCGGCTGAAGCGTTTCCGGATCACGGTATAACCCGACATGACCCACTTTTGCAGCAGGAATGAGTTTAAGCACTCCGTCCACCATACCAATACCCGCGCGCAAAATTGGCACAATTCCTAACTTTTTGCCGGCCAGCACTTTTGCTTTTGCATCACAAACCGGTGTTTGAACCGTTACTTCTTCAAGCGGCAAATCGCGTGTAATTTCAAACGCCATTAATGTGGCTACTTCGTCTGTCAGATCACGGAAATCTTTTGTGCCAGTGTTTTTATCACGGATCATCGTCAATTTGTGCTGAATTAACGGATGATCAAATACATAAACTTTTCCCATCATTTTCACTCCTCATTTATACGCTCATGCAAAGCCAATCCTATTTTACTTGAAAAGCACAATGCGGGCAACCGAATGAGAATTGGAATATTCTGCAGCATCGTGAAAAAAACTGCCGGCGCACGGCCGGCAGTTTGTTTTTTTATGCTTCCTGGTAAAGCGCATAATTTGATGTTAAAGAAGCCACACGTTCAGCCGCTTCTTTCAACACCGCTTCATCTTCATGGTTTTTCAATGTTTTCGCAATGATTGACGCTACTTCATCCATTGCCGCAAGATCGAATCCACGTGATGTAACCGCTGCTGTACCGATACGGACACCACTTGTTACAAATGGGCTTTCCGGATCATATGGAATCGTATTTTTGTTTACAGTGATGCCGACTTCGTCCAATACAGCTTCCGCCACTTTACCTGTCAGGCCAAGTGAACGAAGGTCGATCAATAGAAGGTGATTGTCTGTTCCGCCTGACACGATGTCGATGCCTTCGTTTTTCAAGCCTTCAGCCAAACGGCTTGCATTATCGATCACGTTTTGCGCGTATACTTTAAAATCATCCTGAAGCGCTTCGCCAAATGCAATCGCTTTTGCAGCAATAACGTGCATAAGCGGACCGCCCTGAATACCAGGAAAAATGGATTTATCGAATTTTTTGCCAAACTCTTCAGTTGACAGAATCATTCCGCCGCGTGGACCGCGAAGCGTTTTGTGTGTTGTTGTTGTCACAAAGTGCGCGTATGGAATTGGGCTTTGGTGAAGACCTGCAGCAACTAAACCAGCAATATGCGCCATGTCCACCATCAAGTAAGCGCCGACTTCATCCGCAATTTCACGGAACTTTGCGAAGTCGATTGCACGCGGGTATGCACTAGCACCTGCAACGATTAATTTCGGCTTGTGCTCAAGCGCTTTTTGACGAACATCTTCATAATCGATTAATTGCTCGTCTTTTGTGACACCATATTCAACAAAATTATATTGAACACCGCTGAAGTTAACGGGGCTTCCGTGTGTTAAGTGGCCGCCGTGAGATAAATTCATGCCAAGAACCGTGTCGCCTGTTTCTAAAACAGCAAAGTAAACACCCATGTTTGCCTGTGCACCTGAATGCGGCTGAACGTTTACATATTCTGCACCGAAAAGTTCTTTTGCACGATCGCGCGCCAAATCTTCCACAACGTCAACGTGCTCGCAGCCGCCGTAGTAGCGTTTGCCTGGATAGCCTTCTGCATATTTATTCGTTAAAACCGAACCTTGTGCTTCCATTACCGCTTCCGATACGAAGTTTTCTGACGCAATCAGCTCAATCTTCGTTTGCTGGCGCTTTAGTTCATCTTCAATTGCTGCAAATACAGCCGGGTCTTGCGCTTGAATTTTACTCATCGTTGTTCCCCTTCCCGATCTATAAAATAATGTATACGAATAGTTGTTAAAAAATCCTCTTTCATAATAACATGTTTTCCGAATCTTTCAACTGCATTTTATGCTTTTTTACGTCTTTTCCGTAAAAAAAGGGCTGTCTCCCACAAAAAAGACAGCAATTCCTTAACATTCAGGCCCATTCAAATCGCTTACATTCGTTTTTTCGTAAACAGCACGCGGACCGCCGATTAATTTCGGACGCGTTCTCGCCATTGTTACATGTGCCGCACCCACCGAGTTACCGGACGTACGAACCGGCACTGCCACGTGTTTTAAATGCATGCCAATAAACGTATCGCCAATGTCAATCCCGCCGTCTGCTTTGACAAATTCAACGAGCACGCAATCTTTTTGCCCGAATGCATATGCTGCCATGGCACCGCCAGCTGTCCGAACAGGCACAGCGGCCACTTCATCATAGCCGAATTTCTCAGCAGTTTGGCGCTCAAGCACAACCGCCCGGTTTAAATGCTCACAGCATTGAAAAGCCAGATGAACACCTGTTTTCTTTGCAAATGAATCCAGTACTTCATAAAGAGCAGCAGCTGTTTCATCCGTGCCGGCTGTACCGATCCGGCCTCCGGCGACTTCAGAAGTAGAACAGCCAACGATAAATAACTGTCCTTTCTTAAACTGCGCTTGCTCCTGCAGCTCCAAAAGAAGTGTCTCTAACGCTTGCTGGAACGCAGCGGACGCGTCCATCACAGCTCACTCTTTTCTTCATATTCCGCAATTTTTCCAATCCGTGTGGCATGGCGGCCTGCTTCAAAGTTCGTTGTCAGCCATGTTTGGGCAATTTCCCGTGCAAGCCCGGCTCCGATAACCCGCTCGCCCATCGCAATGATGTTTGTATCGTTATGCTGGCGGGTCAGTTTGGCGCTGTACACATCGTGAACAAGTGCGCAGCGAATGCCTTTCACTTTGTTTGCCGTAATCGACATGCCAATGCCTGTCCCACAAATTAAAATTCCCCGGTCAAATTCGCCTGCCGCTACTTTTTCTGCTACTGGGATGGCATAATCCGGATAATCAACAGACGTGGCACATTCACAGCCGAAATCTTCATATTCAATACCGAGTTCTTGCATTAATGTTTTAATCTCTTCGCGAATGTTCATGCCGCCGTGATCTGATGCAATTGCCACCTTCATGTTAAAACGCTCCTTTCAAGCTTTTCTGTTTTTATTTTCTCATATTTTACGCGAAAACTACAATTTGAAACGGGTAATAACCGACTTTAACTCGGCCGCATGCTCCTGCAATTTTTGGCTGATTCCGCCGATTTCGTGAATAACATCCGATTGTGTATGAGCCGCATGTGTGACTTCATTTGCACCGGCGGAGGCTTCTTCTGCGATCGCCGCCACTTCTTGAGATTGGCGTGTTGTTTGTTCGATTTTGCCCATCTGCTTGTCAACGAGACGCGAAATTTCTTCGACTTCTGCTGCCATACTGTTAATTTTTCCGCTAATGTGGCCAACCGCTTCTTGGGCGGATGCTCCTTTTTTAACGCCTTCTCCAGCCGCTTTCGCCTGATCGGTAATTTTACGGACGACATGATCAACTTCAAGCTGAATTTGCTTAACGAGAGCGGAAATGCTTTTTACCGCCGTGGCACTTTCATCTGCCAGCTTCCTTACTTCCTCTGCCACAACTGCAAATCCTTTTCCATGCTCTCCAGCGCGTGCTGCTTCAATTGAGGCATTAAGCGCCAGTAAATTTGTCTGCGCGGCAATGTCGCCGACAAGGCTGATGACATTGCCCACCTTGCGCGCATTTTCTTCAAGTGCCCTTACCGCTTCGAGTGATTCTATATTGTCCGCAGCAAGTGTATCCATGCCGGAAATAAGGGATTGAAATGCTTGCCGGCTTATGTCCAGTTCCTGTACCATACTGCCTGCTTTGTGAGCGGATTCCTTTGCTTTTTTCTGTACTGATCCTGCAATGTCCGCTACTTCCTCCATTGCTTCGGCTGTCGCCTGGACAGCGTGCGCCGAACTTTCCCGATCTCCTCAGCCGTCTGCGCCATGCCGAGCGCCTGCTGTGCCGCCTGACCGCTAATCTCTGCGATATGCCCGACACTTTCATTTGTGACAGAAAAATTGCTTTCAATGCTTTGCACCATCGTCCGCAAATTGGTCAGCATATCATTAAATGTGACGCCGAGCGCCCTGATTTCATCGTCACTTTTCGGAAGTTCCACTTCATGTTCAATCCGCCCTGAAGCCGCCGCGTGAGCCGCTGATTCGAGCCGGACGATTGGGTTTACAAAATAGGAAGCAGCAAAATAAGCCAAAATCGCTGACCAAAGAATGCCAAGTGCCATCGTCCCAATGGTAAAAACCATTTCGTTTATATGTGAAAAATAAGCCGGATATACGTAATACATAAATAACGCACTAAACGTATACGTTATGAGTGCAAGCAATGTAACGAGCACGACGAGTTTTTTTCGAATGCCAAATGAATATGATTTTTTCTCTCTCATTTCCGTGCCTCCTTTTCAAGCCATCTGCTTATGTAATGGTCTAATTCTTCAAATGTCTTTCTGTATGCGGAATCGGGACCACCAAATGGGTCTGCCACGTCACCGTCTATTTCTTTTAGCAACGTTACTTTATCCCGAAAATGGGGAAAGTGAATGTCAATCAATTGTTTATGTGACGATGTCATCGTCAAAACCGAATCTGCCCAGTCAAGTAATTCTTCCGTTACTTGAGAAGAAGTATGATGATGCGGAATGCCTTTTTCGGCTAACACTGTGGTGGTTCCTTTCGAAGCCGGCTCACCTGGATGTGCATATAAACCTGCCGATTTTACTTGCCACTCCGGTTTCTTTTGACGCAAAATCGCTTCCGCCATCGGACTTCGGCATGTATTGCCTGTACACACAAACAAAATATTCATAAAAACCACCTTTGCATCCGTTTTCTTTCATTATAAAGGAACGGTTTACAGGAAAATAGTCCTTTTCGTGAAGAAAAGGACTTCCGCTAAACAAATATCCATTTTAAACCAATTAACAATAGAAGCACTCCCCCTGCCGCTTCACCCGCTTTCCCTGCGGCTGTACTGATCCGGCTGCTGAACATAAGACCGGCCATTGTCATACAAGCGGCACATACACCAAAGCTTATGACCGCTATCGACTTGTCCATCCCAAGCACACCGAGTGACAGCCCGGTTGAAAAGCTGTCCATGCTTACCCCAAACGCAAAAAGCACCATCCCAAGTCCTGCCGGCTTTTTTCGTTCCTCTTTTTTGAAAAAAGACAATACCATTTGCAGCCCGGTAAGCGCGAGCACTATACCGCCCGCCGAATAGAGGATATCACCAAATAGTCCGTGCAATTCACTGCCTGCTGTCATGCTGATCAATGGCAGTAAAATATGCATAATGCCGACCGCTGCACTTAACATCAGCTTGTCCAAAAGCCCCATGCGCCTCATTCCAACAGCCAGTGCTGCACCAAATGCATCTGCCGACAGCGCCAATGATAAAATAAAAATATCCATGCTTATTTATATGCTTTTTGATTTTTTCTATACACGTAATGGGGAGGAACAATGAATATGAGTGATGTTTTCGGCTTTCGCTTTTCAGATAAGAAAAAAATAAAGCAGGCTGCTCATGCAGCCTGCTTACTTCGTTTTAATCCATTTATCCCCTGCCGCTTTTTCCAATCTGTTCATAATGGCAGCTCCGACTCCTTCTGTCGGAAAAGCTTCCGCAACAATAACATCAACCGGCTGTTCATTAAACGACCGGAGCGCTCCATATAATTCTTTTGCGACAGAAGCTAAATCGCTTCGGCAACCGCATGTTATAACCGCTTCGGCTTTGTACATTGCAGCGCTTTCTGCTGCCGCAAGCACACCGACTTTTTTTCCTTCCGCACGCCACTCATCGACTTTTTCCTGAATCACGGCGGGCAGTCCTTCCATTATGTAAAGAGGCGCTTCAGGCGCATAATGCGCATATTTCATGCCTGGTGCTTTCGGAGTCTCTTCTTTTTGTTTTAGTGTCGTATCTGTATCTGTTTTTCCGGCTATCGCTTCAATATCGGCCTGCGTAATACCGCCCGGGCGCAGTACAACAGGATAGTCTCCTGTGCAGTCGACAACGGTGGACTCAAGTCCGACTCCTGTTTCCCCGGCATCCAATACACCGGCGATACGCCCGTTTAAATCATCCAGCACGTGCTTTGCAGCTGTTGGGCTTGGCTTGCCGGAGCGGTTCGCGCTTGGCGCCGCGACCGGAACGCCCGATTCTTTAATAAGCGCCAGCGCCGCAGGATGATCCGGCATGCGAATCGCGACTGTTTGGAGACCAGCCGTTACACGCTCGGACAAGACTCCTTCTTTTTTCGGCACAACGACAGTCAGTGGTCCCGGCCAAAACGCATTCATCAACAGATATGCGTATGTCGGAATCGAATGTGCCAATTTGTCCACGTCCGCCTGATCCGCAATGTGGACAATTAGCGGATTATCGGACGGACGGCCTTTCGCTTGAAAAATTTTTTCCACAGCATTGTCTAATTTCGCTTGTCCACCCAGTCCATAAACCGTCTCTGTCGGAAAAGCAACCACGTCACCATTTCGAATAAGGTCGGCTGCTTCTTTTATATGTGGATAATGTTGATGAGTTATAACCGACTTATCCACAACCCAGTGTTTCGTCTCCATATTCGTCACCTTTACTTTTTTATTCACAAAATCTAATATAATCCTATTTTTTTATATATAAATCCACTTTCTAATTCATTTACAAACAAAGTTATTCACAATATGTGTATAACTCATCCGCTTTTGTGTATAACTGTGTGGATGATTGTGGATTTTTTGCAATTGTTGTACAAAGTGACTTGATATCATTTTTTGTGACAATGGCTTTATCATTCACCTTTATAGGATCTTCACTCTGCAGCTCTTCCCATAATTCGATGACCGCCCACTTGTATTCCGGTTTTTCCTCTTCTTCTTCTGGAAAACAAAACGATGGATACAGCAGGCACCACCAGTTATCCCCCTGTCCATCCCCAATGGTGATAACAAGTGATTCGTATTCACCTGGCGGATACACATAGCGGCCATACTGCTTAGCAGGAAATGCTTCTGTACCGAAAGAAACTTGTACGTTTTCGCCGGCCGCTTTTGACGCATTGCTTGTCACATCTTGTACATTTTCTGCGATCAGTACTCGCGCTTCTTCGCGTGACTGCGCTTTAGCAGCCCACTCTCCGATTTGAGCCGCCACCGCTAAATGAACGCGCTCTTTTCTTTCTTGCTCTGCTTTGCTATTATCATGCGCTACTACCCTTATACGGATCGCCTCATCCGGAATACCGCCTGCTGCCGGATCCGCCGGGGCAAAGTACATCATAAAGCAGGCAGCTGCTGTAAGTCCATATACATATAAAATAAGAATTTTTGTTTTCATTTTGTCATCCCTCCCGGCAATCAGTATCACCGGAACAGAACAATCTTAAACGTACAAAAATACCATTCTATCTTTTCCGTTAATATCATACACAATCTCTGTTTCCCTGTCTGGAAAAGACGCTTGAAATATCGCGGCCACGTCTTTTGTTTGGCCGGCGCCTGTCTCTACGCCCACCAGCCCGCCTTTTTTCACTAAAAGTGGCAGCTGTTCGGCTAATTTCCGGTACAAATCAAGCCCATCTTTTCCGCCAAATAAGGCCATATGCGGCTCGTAATCCACAACCACTGTGGACAATGTTTCTCGTTCATTCACAGGAATATATGGCGGATTAGATAGCAAAACATCTACAAACAATTCCCGCTCTATTAATGGCGCCGCCAAGTCGCCATGTAAAAAAATGATCTCCGCTCCAAGCACTGCGGCATTTTGAGCGGCTGTTTTGATTGCTTCCGCTGATAAATCAACTGCGTAGACATCTGCATCCGGTCTTTCCGCCTTCATCGTGACCGCAATGGCCCCGCTGCCGGTACCAATGTCAGCAATAACAGGATTTATCCTCGTTTTTATTTTTTGGAGTGCTTGATAGACGAGTTCTTCCGTTTCTGGGCGCGGAATGAGTACATCGCCGTTGACGATAAACGACCGCCCGTAAAAGTCTTCTGTGCCTATCAAATGCTGCACCGGCACTCCTTTTGCATGATCTGTAACCATTTGTTGAAATTCAGCCGACTGCTCATCTGTCAATCGGTCATGCAGACGCGCCAGGAGATCAGAACGGCTCGTCTTTAACACATGCTTCATGACAAGTTCGCCTGCATTCGCGTCGCGGCCATGCTCCATTAAATAAGAAGAAGCCCACTTTAGGGCTTCGTATACTTTTTGTTCCACAGGTTAATCCTCCAGGTTTTCAAGGCGGCTTGATTGATCTTCCACAATAAGCGCGTCGATCACTTCGCCAACCTTGCCCTCAAGAATTTGATCCAGCTTTTGGATCGTCAACCCAATCCGGTGATCCGTGAGACGGTTTTGCGGAAAATTGTACGTACGGATCCGCTCGGAACGATCGCCTGTACCAACCGCTGATTTACGCACTGCATCGTATTCAGCCTGCGCTTCTTTTTGAAATTTGTCATAAATGCGCGCACGCAATACTTTCATCGCTTTTTCTTTATTTTTAATTTGCGATTTTTCATCTTGGCACGATACAACAATTCCTGTAGGCATATGAGTCAGGCGGACGGCAGACATCGTCGTATTAACCGATTGGCCGCCTGGGCCGCTTGACGTGAACGTATCAACCCGGATATCTTTGTCGTGAATGTCAATTTCAACTTCTTCTGTTTCAGGCAAAACAGCGACCGTCGCGGTTGATGTGTGAATCCGGCCGCCTGACTCCGTTTCCGGCACGCGCTGCACACGATGTGCCCCGTTTTCATATTTCAGCTTGGAATACGCACCGCGGCCGTTGATCATAAAAATGATTTCTTTATAGCCGCCGACACCCGTTGTACTCGCTTCAATGACATCGATTTTCCAGTTATTCGCTTCTGCATAGCGCGAATACATCCGGTACAAGTCACTGGCAAAAAGGGCGGCTTCATCGCCCCCGGCTGCGCCACGAATTTCCATAATGACATTTTTATCGTCATTCGGGTCTTTTGGAACCAACAAAATTTTCATCCGCGCTTCAAGATCCACCAATGTTTCTTCGAGCTCGCTCATTTCTTCTTTGACCATCTCACGCATGTCCGCATCCAGCTTATCGTCAAGCATCGCTTTCGCGTCCGCATATTGCGCTTTTGCCTCTTTGTATTGCCGATAGACTTCCACTGTTTCTTGTATGTCAGATTGCTCTTTAGAATAATCGCGCAGCTTCGTCGAATCGTTGACGATTGCCGGGTCACTGAGCAGTTCATTTAGCTTGTCATAGCGGTCTTCCACCGCCTGTAATCGATCAAACATTCAGTTCACCTCATTTATTAAAGCGGCGGATTTTGATGGCATTTCCGACAAACCGGATAATAGGAATCATTGCCGCCAATTTGAATTTGTTCACCTGTATAAACCGGCTTACCCGCCTCATCTACGCGTAAATTCATCGTTGCTTTCCGCTCACAGAACCAGCAGATTGTTTTCATTTCCTCTACTTTATCCGCGTAAATGAGCATATATTGGCTTCCTTCAAATAATTCGTTTTGAAAGTCATTTTTCAAGCCGAATCCCATAACCGGAATGTTTAGTTCATCTACAATTCTCGCCAGTTGCAACACGTGTTCTTTTGATAGAAACTGCACTTCATCCAGTAAAATACATGATGGATTAGACGGATCGCTTTTCACTTCATCGAATACGTTCGTATCTGCAAATACTGGACGAGCCGGGCGGCGAAGACCAATACGACTGGAAATGTAGCCGACTTCATCCCGCGTGTCGAGTCCGGATGTAAACAAAAGCACACATTTATTTTGTTCTTCATAGTTATTCGCAACTTTTAAAATTTCAATCGACTTGCCGCTGTTCATTGCGCCATATTTGAAAAAAAGCTGGGCCATGCTGGTAGTCCCTCCGTTTTTACATACAAAAAAACAGGCAAGCAGTTTTCACTCCTTGCCTGTCCCTTTTTATCATTATCTTGCTTGATCTTTAATACCGTATTTTTTGTTGAAGCGATCCACACGTCCGCCTGCGTCAGCAAATTTCTGACGACCAGTGTAAAATGGATGGCATTCAGAGCAAACCTCTACGCGAATTTCTTCTTTTACGGAACCAGTGTTAAACTCATTTCCGCATGCACATTTAACAAGTGCTGTTTTGTAGTTAGGATGAAGTCCTGCTTGCATGTCTTTTCTCTCCTTCCGCCCTGAGTCATTCCGAAACAGAGTTAAATATAACCAGGCGCTAGTCCTAATTATTTATTTCATTCATACAAATTCTATTATAGCAGGCACCATTAAAAATTGCAAATGTGTTACAGCATTTTTTTCGATGCACCGTTTTTCTTCGTTTCCGCAAGCAGCTGGGCAATAAAGTCTTCATTGTTTTTCGTCTGACGGAGACGACGGAGTACTTTATCGGCCAAGTCTGGCGCATCCGACATCGTTTTCCGAATTGCCCATACCATATCAAGCTGTTCTTTCCCAATCAGGAGCTCTTCTTTTCGTGTGCCTGAGCGGCGAATATCGATTGCCGGGAAAATACGGCGCTCGGCCAGTGAACGGTCGAGATGAAGCTCCATATTGCCGGTTCCTTTAAATTCTTCATAAATGACATCATCCATCCGTGACCCTGTATCGACGAGTGCGGTTGCTAAAATCGTCAAGCTGCCACCTTCTTCAATATTACGCGCGGCTCCGAAAAAGCGCTTCGGACGATGAAATGCTGCCGGGTCAATCCCGCCGGAAAGCGTTCGGCCGCTCGGTGGAATGACAAGGTTATATGCACGGGCAAGACGTGTAATCGAATCCATTAAAATAACAACATCACGCTTATGCTCAACGAGGCGCATTGCACGCTCAAGCACAAGTTCCGCCACTTTAATATGATTTTCCGGCACTTCATCAAACGTTGAGCTGACGACTTCGGCCTCAACCGACCTTTCAATGTCGGTTACTTCTTCTGGACGTTCATCTATCAGCAGAACGATCAGCTCCGCTTCCGGATGATTCGCCGAGATCGAGTTGGCAATTTCTTTTAACAGCATCGTTTTCCCTGCTTTTGGCGGCGCTACGATCAATCCGCGCTGGCCAAAACCGACCGGGGACACAAGGTCCATGATACGGGTTGATAAATGCTTTGATTCGAGCTCAAGCATAATGTGCCGGTCCGGATAAAGCGGCGTAAGAGCCGGAAAGTGAACACGTTCTTTCGCTGTTTCCGGGTCCTCTCCATTAACGGCTTCTACATGCAAAAGGCCGTAATACCGTTCATTTTCTTTTGGAGGACGAACTTTTCCGGATACTTTATCACCGTTCCGAAGATCAAAGCGGCGGATTTGGGAAGCGGAAATGTAAATATCTTCTGAGCTGGCTGAATAGTTGATCGGACGAAGAAAACCGAAGCCTTCTGATTGAATAATTTCCAATACACCTTCCATGAAAAAGAAGCCTTGCTGTTCAGCACGTGCTTTTAAAATGGCAAAAATAAGTTCTTTTTTGGTGAGCTTGCTATAGTAGGAGATTTTGTACGTTTTGGCAAGTTCATATAGTTCCTTCAGCTTTAAGTTTTCAAGATAATTGATTGTAAGTTCTTCCATTATGGCACCACACTTTATTAAATTGATTTTTAAGAGGGAGGGAGGTCGATAGCCGGCAATCTTGAAGCATTCTAGACGAGTGGGCAGATGAAGCAAAACAGCGGAGAACCGGACCGGCTGCACCGCTGTTAGTATGTTTTATGGTTTATGGTTTATGGTTTATGGTTTAATGACAAGGTTAGGTTTTTTATTTAAGCTATGGCGTCCATCGACAAAACGGACCGTCAAGAACAGCCAATGCATTCCAGCCGCCCGCTGCGACAATGTTTGTTCCCTCAAGTGGATCAACTGCAACATCAACACGTGGACCGTATCCGTTTCCAAGCTTTTCACCGATATAAAGCATAGGGGCTTCATCCATTTCCCCTTCGCCGATTACAACCGTGCCTTTCATCGGAATCGTATCAAATACATCACGCATGGCTGATGTTGCTGCACCGTCCGCTTCGTCTTTCAGGCCGCCGCCCAATCCAGCGTGCTGACGCTTGCGCCGCTGCTTCGGTTACACGAACCAGTTCCATCGATAAACTTCTCTCCATTGCTCCCTACCCCCATACGACGAACAAACAGCGGCCTTATGCCACATATTCTCTATATATTGTAACACATTTACCATTTGTTCATCATAACCTTATCAACTTTTTATTTCGCTATATTCTTCTGCCGTCATTTCTTCCCGCCAAATATTGGCGCCGAGCGCTGTGAGTTTTTCCGCGAGATTGCTGTAGCCGCGGTCAATGTGCTCAAGTCCGGTTACTTCTGTTACGCCATCTGCCATTAATCCGGCCAGCACAAGCGCTGCACCCGCACGCAAATCACTCGCTTTCACTTTCGCACCCTGCAGCTGAACCGGTCCATTAATGATTGCAGAACGACCTTCTGTTTTCACATTTGCTCCCATACGGCGCAGTTCATCAATATGTTTGAAACGTGCTGGATAGATCGTATCGGTCACAATGGCCGAACCAGACGCTTTCGTTAAAAGCGATGTAAATGGCTGCTGCAAGTCCGTCGCAAACCCTGGATATACAAGCGTTTTAATGTCGACAGTTTTAAGGCTTTCCGCCTTCCCAACAAAAATGCGGTCTTCCCCGAGTTCAATCGGCACGTTCATTTCACGCAGCTTAGCTGTTAATGATTCCATATGAAGCGGAATGACATTATCAATAATAACGCCTTCGCCAGCGGCAGCTGCCATAATCATAAATGTTCCTGCTTCAATACGATCCGGAATAATGGAGTGGCGGCAGCCTTGAAGCCGTTCAACACCGTCGATGCGGATTATATCCGTGCCGGCCCCTTTAATGTTGGCACCCATATTTGATAAAAGTGTTGCAACATCAATGATTTCCGGCTCTTTTGCAGCATTTTCAATAATCGTCTGTCCTTTTGCCTTGACAGCCGCCAGCATAATATTAATTGTGGCCCCGACGCTGACAACATCTAAATAAATTCGCGCACCGCGCAGCTCCTTGGCACGCAAATAAATCGCGCCCTGCTCATTGGTTATTTCTGCACCGAGCGCTTCAAATCCTTTAATATGCTGGTCGATTGGACGAGGACCAAGGTGGCAGCCCCCCGGTAAGCCGATAACCGCTTTGTTGAAACGGCCAAGCATCGCACCCATCAAATAATAAGATGCGCGCAGCTTTTTGACTTTTCCGTTCGGGAGCGGCATGGCCGTCATGTTCGTCGGATCGATCTTCATCTCACCGTCTTTAAACGTCACGTTTCCACCGATTTCCTCCAAAAGACCTTTCAGCATATGAATATCAGAAATATCCGGCAGTCCTTCGATAGTGATCGGAGATTCCGCCAAAATGGCAGCCGGCACAAGGGCAACGGCGCTATTTTTAGCCCCGTCTACCTTGATCGTTCCTTTTAACGGATGACCGCCTTCAACTTTTAACTTTTCCATCATGTTGTACTCCCTTCTTCCTGTGTAAACGGAAAGCGGGAAAGCTTTCTTGGTAGTCGTAGTTTAACCGATAACAATCGTCTCATGTACGATTCTTACTTCGCTTTGCGTTTTTCCCAGTCAGCCAGGAATCCTTCGATGCCTTTATCCGTTAACGGGTGTTTGAATAATTGCTCAAGCACTTTGTAAGGTGTTGTCGCAATGTGTGCGCCTTTTAATGCTGCCGCTGTAATATGCTGCGGATGACGGATAGATGCTGCAATGATTTCTGTTTCAATCCCATGAATCACAAAAATGTCGGCAATTGTTTCGATCACTTCAAGTCCGTCTTGTCCAATATCGTCCAAACGGCCAAGGAATGGCGAGACGTATGAAGCACCTGCACGAGCTGCCATTAATGCTTGGTTCGCACTAAAAATAAGAGTGACATTCGTTTTAATGCCTTCTTTAGCGAATACTGCGACCGCTTTCAAACCTTCCGGCGTCATTGGTACTTTCACCGTAATGTTTGGCGCGATTTTCGCCAGTTCGCGGCCTTCTTCAATCATGCCTTCCGCATCAAGCGCGATGACTTCCGCACTCACTGAATCCGAAACAAGCTCGGTAATTTCACGAAGACGGTCGTGGAATGGGATGGTTTCTTTCGCCACCAATGATGGGTTTGTCGTAACACCAGAGAGGATGCCCCAAGAATGTGCTTCGCGGATTTCGTCGATGTTAGCCGTGTCGATAAAGAATTTCATTAAATATTCCCTCTTTTCAGTTCATTTTATTATATAGACAACAACCGCCTATTCGTTAAAAAAGGCGGTTCTTGTTGTGATCTTATCATTAAGTTTCAGTTAACATGGTCAAAAGCTAAGAACGCCGTCTTATGCTTGGCCAGAAGAACCGAATTCACGCATTTTGCCGATTACTGTTGCTTTAATCGCATCACGTGCCGGTCCAAGGTATTTACGTGGATCGTACTCGTTCGGTTTTGCTGCAAGTGTTTCACGCACTGCTTTTGCAGAAGCGATTTGGTTTTCTGTGTTTACGTTAATTTTAGCAGTTCCAAGAGAAACTGATCTCTCAATGTCTTTTGTTGGGATGCCTGTACCACCGTGAAGAACAAGCGGAAGACCAGTTGCTTTTCCGATCTCTTCCATTTCTTTGAAACCTAAGTTAGGCTCACCGCTGTAAGGACCGTGAACAGAACCAAGCGCTGGCGCCAGGCAGTCGATGTTTGTGCGTTTAACAAGCTCTTCGCATTCTTTTGGATCTGCGTAAATAACGCCGTCAGCAATAACGTCGTCTTCTTGCCCGCCTACTGTGCCAAGTTCCGCTTCAACTGAAACGCCTTTTGAATGTGCATATTCCACAACTTGAGAAGTTGTCGCAATGTTTTCTTCAAATGGATGGTGCGATGCGTCAATCATGACAGACGTGAAGCCTGCATCGATCGCTTCTTTACATTTTTCAAAGCTTGAACCGTGGTCAAGGTGAATGGCAACAGGTACAGTTGTACCATAGTCTTCCATCAAACCTTCCACCATTTTTACAACTGTTTTAAAGCCGCCCATGTAACGAGCCGCGCCTTCAGATACACCAAGGATTACTGGTGACTTTTCTTCTTCAGCTGCCTGAAGGATCGCTTGAGTGAACTCAAGGTTGTTTAAGTTGAATTGGCCTACTGCGTATTTTTTCTCTTTCGCAGTGTCTAACATTTCTTTCATTGATACTAATGGCATTTTGGTTCCTCCTCTAAGGGAAATGTTTGCTTCATGAAAAAAACCACATTTGTATCATATCAAATTCATCTTTTTATTACCAACAGAATCTACCCTATTCCATTAATGAGTTAAATGCTCTTTAACGGTTTTGCGAATATCATCAATGTCAAAAGGCTTCGGAACGTGCATAATGGCGCCGATGTTTTTGGCTTCTTGAATCATATCCAGCTCCCCATAGGCGGTCATAATAATCGCCCGGATATTCGGGTTTTCCGCTTTCATTCTTTTTAAGATCTCGATCCCATCCATACCCGGAATTTTCATGTCGAGCAAAACAAGATCGGGGTTTTGTTCTTTCGCCAATTGAATCGCTTCCGGGCCGTTCGCCGCCTGCAATGTTTCATATCCTTCTTTTTTCAGCACTTCGTTTAATAAAATCCGGATGCCGTATTGGTCATCCACAATGAGTATCTTTGCCGCCATTCGATATTCCTCCTATGTGTCGCTTGCCGTTTTTGTCTTTTTACTTACATTCGACGAAATCATTCAAATTCCTTTTTTCAATTTACTTAAACAGGATGTTCTGGATTCTCCGTTGCGCACAGGACGTGTGCGTTTTAGGAGAATTTCACTTGAACAGGATGTTCTGGATTCTCCGTTGCACACAGGACGCGTGCGTTTTTAGGAGAATTTCACTTGAACAGGATGTTCTGGATTCTCCGTTGCACACAGGACGTGTGCGTTTTTAGGAGAATTTCACTTGAACAGGATGTTCTGGATTCTCCGTTGCACACAGGACGTGTGCGTTTTTAGGAGAATTTCACTTGAACAGGATGTTCTGGATTCTCCGTTGCACACAGGACGTGTGCGTTTTTAGGAGAATTTCCTTATAATGAAGAAAAACAGAAAGAGTGATTCGATTTGTCGAAAATGTTTATGACGCAGCTGAGCGGTTTATTAAAAAAGATTAGTGAAAAAGAAGAATTCCCGCTTGAAGATGCGGGACGTTTACTAGCTCAAAGCTTAATGAGCGAAGGATCTATATATATAAAAGGATTTGATGAAATGGCCGCGATTGAGATCGAAGCGGTTCACGGTGCCGAAGTGCTTGACGGTGTAAAGAGCTGGACAACAGATGCCCGGTTGACTGAAGCAGATCGCCTGCTCGTGGCAACGCGCTTTTCAGACGATCCTGATGCATTGCGGCTGGCTGAAAAGCTTCATGAAGACGGCATTCCATTTGTGGCACTGGCATCAAAAAAAGATGAATCCGGTATCGACGAGTTAGCCGATGTGTTTATCGATCTGCATTTGACAAAAGGACTTTTACCGGATGATGAAGGCGGAAGAACTGGGTTTCCCTCTTCTATTGCGGGGCTGTACGCCTACTTCTTGCTTAAAATGACGATTGAAGAAATTGCAGCTGAATATGGAGAGTGATAACGGTCGAGATAATAAGCTGAACGGTTGAAAAAATTTTCCCCGACCGTCTTTTCGATTTCTCCCACCTCCCTCTTGTTTATTTCAGCTGTCAGTCAAAAAAATTACCTAAAAAAACGGAACCCGATTGAAATCCGGTTCCGTTTTTTTTAATTATTTTCAATTGATGCTTGAACAAATTCTCTGAATAGGGGCTGTGGACGTGTCGGACGCGATGTGAATTCTGGGTGGAACTGCGCGGCGACAAACCACGGGTGATCCGCAAGCTCAACGATTTCAACGAGACGACCATCCGGACTTGTACCAGAGAAAATAAAGCCATTTTTCTCCATTTGCTCGCGGAATTCGTTATTGAATTCGTACCGGTGGCGATGGCGTTCGTATACAATTTCTTCATTGTAGGCTGCGCGCGCCCGCGTTTCCGGCTTTAATTTACATGCATACAAGCCAAGGCGAAGCGTGCCGCCAAGGTCTTCAATGTCTTTTTGTTCCGGCAGAAGATCGATAATCGGATATGGCGTTTTCGGCATAATTTCTGCAGAATGGGCACCTTCTAAGTTCAGCACGTTGCGTGCGTATTCGATTGATGCGAGCTGCATGCCCAGACAAATACCAAAAAACGGAACATTATTTTCACGCGCATATTGAATCGCAGCCAGTTTTCCGTCAATGCCGCGATCGCCGAATCCGCCCGGCACGAGAATGCCCGCTGCATCCTTTAAGCGTTCTGCTGCATTTTCCTGGGACAATTCCGCTGAGTTAACCCAGTCGATTTCAATATCTGTATCAAACTGATAGCCCGCATGTTTTAATGATTCCGCAACAGAAATGTAGGCATCCTGCAATTCAACGTATTTCCCGACAAGGGCAATGCGTGTTTTATTCGGCAGGTTGCGCACTTTGTCTACGAGCGCGTTCCACTCTGTCATGTCGGCTTCATGGCACTGCATTTTTAGCAAGCGGCAAACAAGTTCGTCCATATTTTGTTTTTGAAGCATAAGCGGAACAGCATACAACGTGTCAGCATCTGTGGCTTCAATAACCGCTTCTTTCGCGATGTCGCAAAAAAGAGCCAGCTTATCTTTCATGTCCTGTGAAATCGGCATTTCCGTCCGGACAACAATAATGTTTGGCTGAATGCCTAAGCTGCGCAATTCTTTTACGCTATGCTGTGTCGGCTTTGTTTTCATTTCGCCAGCTGCTTTTAAATACGGAATAAGCGTACAGTGAATGTACAAAACGTTATCTTGGCCAACATCACTTTTAATTTGGCGGATCGCTTCTAAAAACGGAAGGGACTCAATGTCACCGACCGTGCCGCCGATTTCTGTAATGACGACGTCTGCACCTGACTCTTTGCCCGCACGGAAGACGCGCTCTTTAATTTCATTTGTAATGTGCGGAATAACCTGCACCGTGCCGCCCAAATATTCACCGCGGCGCTCTTTGCGAAGAACCGTAGAGTATACTTTACCTGTTGTAATATTGCTCAGCTTCGTTAAGTTAATATCAATAAAGCGCTCATAATGACCAAGGTCAAGATCCGTTTCTGCACCGTCATCCGTTACGAATACTTCTCCATGCTGATACGGACTCATCGTTCCCGGATCTACGTTAATGTACGGATCAAATTTTTGAATGAATACCTTTAATCCGCGATTCTTCAGCAAGCGGCCGAGAGATGCAGCAGTGATGCCTTTTCCAAGAGATGAAACAACGCCGCCTGTTACGAAAATATATTTCGTCAAAGTGAAAATCCTCCTTAAATGGTTCTAATTCTCCAAAAAATACAAAAAACGCCCCGCTTACTTCTCAGTAAGAGGAGCGTTATCGACTAAATTCTTCGTCTCATAAAGAGCCCAAATAAAATACTACAATTCGCGACTGAAATAGTCAAGGGAAGATTCTTGTTTATTTATCGCCGAGATTGTACTCGTCCTCGGCACCCTCTTCTTTCTCAAAGTCATCATCTTCATCATCTTCATCATCTTCATCAATTTCGACAACATCCAGGCCGTCTTCAAGATCTTCATCCAGATCCTCTTCCTCGACGTCAAGATCTTCCTCCACCTCATCAAAATCTTCTTCTTCTTCAAAATCAATGAGGACCTCTTCTTCTTCTAGGACTTCTTCTTCAAAGTCATCCACAACGGCCTTCTTCGCTTTTTTCTTACGTGTTTTCACTGGTGCGTTTGTCGTTTCTTCTTCCAGTTTTTCAACTGGATACCAGGCACGAAGCCCCCAGCGGTTTTCACCAAGCGATAAAAAGCTCCCGTCAATATTTAGATCTGTATAAAACTGGACCATACGGGATTTTAATTCCTGTTCTGAAATCTCCAAATGCTTTTTAATTTCAGCCAGCAGGTCTTTAAACAAAATTGGTTCACGTTTGTCGGCAAGGATCAAATGTGCCAGTTCAAGGAATGACATTTCTTTTAATTCTTCTTTCGAATGTTGCAAGCTCACCATCCGCACTTCCCTTCTCTATTTGCACGCCCAAAAAAAGAGCAAAAACGTTTTTGGCATATTCTCCATTATAAACAAAAAATATGGCTCTACGCCATATTTATGTGATGATTTCTGCTTTTTTTCCTGCGGGAGCACTGGAATGGCTCATTTGCTTCGTTTCTCGGCGCTTTTTTGCCCTTCCTGTCACTTCATCATACGTTTTATAAAAGAAAAAAATCGAAAGAAGCAGGAACGGAACAGCCCCAAATTGTTTCATATAAAGCCAAGAAGATCCAATTGAGACAACTGCAATTGTTAAATAGGTAAGAAACTGCCTCACGCTTTCACGTCCTTTCTTTCGACATTTTTCACTCAATTTTATATTCACATTCCTAATTATACCTTCTTACTATAATAAGAATATGTATGAAATGTAAATTTAATTATAAGTATTCCCACTTTTTCAAAAAATAACTCGATTTCACCCGTATTTTAACCAAAAAAGAAACTTTCAATATAGACATGCATCCTTATAACCATTTTCAATCCAATTAGTTTTAGGCTGCGTTAACCGGGTAAATGAAAGAGCAGAAGCACCCACAAATAAAAACCTTTTAGGAGGGTACAAATAACATGGATAACAAAAAATTTATTGGTGTATACCACAATGAAACGGATTTACTGGCGAAAATGGATGAATTAAAAGCAAATGGCTATGCAGAAGAAGATATGTATATTACTGTGAAAGATAAAGAGGCGGTTTCAATGGTTCGCGGCCGGACAAACGCTGAGATTGAAACGGCAGGCGGCTCATGGGGAGACCGTTTTATGTCTTTCTTATCAGGCGTTGATCCGATCCGAGGTGCATTCAGTAATATGGGCGTTTCGGATGAAGAAGCAGATCGTTACTATACAGAAGTTGAAAACGGCGGCATGCTTTTGTATGTAGACCGTGATTATGGCAGCCGCTACGGCAGCGATTATGATCCAAGCAGCACAGTCGGCATCGCTAATGGAAATACAGCGGATTTAGCTGGAGAACGTTTAGAGCCGATTGATTATGACGCTCTTGATAACATGAACCGGAACCAGGAACGTTCTTCGATAGATACTGGTCTGACAGATACGAATCTAGGCGGCAATATGCATACCGAGCGGGACAGACTGCGGACAGATGACACGTTAAGCGAAAAAGAAACGCTTCGTTTGCATGAAGAACGCTTAAATGTAAATAAAGAACGCGTTCAAACGGGCGAGGTTTATGTTGAAAAAGAAGTCATTGAAGAAGAGCAGGTCATTGACGTGCCGGTTGAGCGCGAAGAAGTATTCGTTGAACGCCGCCCGGTGACAGACGGCGACCTTACAGCAACAGACGATGATTTAACCGCATTTGACGATCGTGATCGTGCATTTAAAGATGATGGAGAAACGATTCGTGTCCCAATTACGGAGGAACGCGTTGAAGTAACGAAAAAACCGGTTGTAACAGAAGAAATTGTCATTGGCAAACGAAAAGTGGAAGAGACAGAAACAGTCCGCGATACAGTTCGTCGTGAGGAAGCACACATTGAAGAAGACGGCAAAATACGCACAGGCCGTGATTTGCTTTAACATTAAGGATCCAAGGCTAACTTCGCCGCGTCCTGCGGCAACGCCTGCGTGACCTGCATCACGCAGGCCCAAGAAAATCCGCTCTCAGCTGAGGGCGGATTTTTTTTGATATCCTGTGAGACCGTCAAACAAAAGATCTGTCTGCAGGTCAATGTATTCTTCTAGTGCAAAGCTTTTTTGCAGCATCCAGCGTCGGAAACCCCACATTTGCCCTTGTACAAAGATATTTTGCGCCAGCAAATGAACGTGTGCTTCGCTCATTTCCAGCACACCGCGGTCGACGCAGCGCTGAATAAGTGTCTCAAACATGCCCGTCATATCCACTTCTTTTTGCAGCACGTATGGAAGCGCATCTTTTGAGAGCGACTTTGCTTCCTGATACATGACAAGCACTTCATCCTGCATTTCATCGATTACGTGGAAATAATAACTGATCCCAAGCTTTAGACTTTCTAATGTTCCTTGTTCAAGGTCAATTTGCTGCAGCCGGCTTTTCACTTGATCGTAAATACTGTCACAGACAAGATAAAGGACATCCTCTTTTGTCCGAATATACTCATATAACGTGCCAATGCTAAAACCGGCCGCTTTAGCAATTTCACGGGTCGTCGTCCGGTGAAATCCTTTTTGCTTGAAAAGCTGCACAGAGCCGCGAATCATTTCTGCCCGGCGCTTTTCAATGAGCTGTTCATCTTTAACCGACGTATGCACTGGCCGTTTCGTTTGTTCCATTCATAACACCGCCTTACTTTGTCAGCATTCTGGAAATAACGAGACGCTGAATTTCCTGCGTCCCTTCATAAATTTGCGTAATTTTCGCATCACGCATAAACCGCTCAACCGGATAGTCTTTTGTGTAGCCGTAGCCGCCGAAAATCTGTACTGCTTCTGTCGTGACCATCATCGCCGTATCACCAGCCATCAGCTTTGACATGGCTGACGCTTTTCCGTACGGCAGCCCTACTGTTTCCAGCCATGCTGCTTGATAAGTAAGCAGTCTTGACGCTTCAATCGACGTGGCCATATCCGCGAGCTTAAACGAAATGCCCTGATTGGCGATAATGGGCTTGCCAAATTGTTTTCGTCCCTGTGCATAGAGGAGTGCCGCATCAAGTGCACCTTGCGCAATGCCGACTGCCTGCGCGGCGATCCCATTGCGGCCGCCGTCAAGCGTCATCATCGCGATTTTAAAACCGCTTCCAATTTCACCAAGTATATTTTCTATCGGAACACGGCAATTGTCAAAGATAATCTCCGTCGTTGGAGAAGAACGGATACCCATTTTCTGTTCTTTTTTGCCGACGGAAAACCCGTCGAGTTCTTTTTCAACAATAAACGCTGTGACGCCTTCTTCTGCCATCGCAAAAACGATGTAAATGTCCGCAACACCGCCGTTTGTAATAAAAATTTTAGATCCGTTTAAAATAAAATCATCTCCGTCACGGCGGGCGGTCGTTTTCATACTACCCGCATCTGAACCACTTCCGGATTCTGTCAGGCCATATGCACCGATTTTCTCCCCTTGTGCCATCGGTTTTAAATAACGCATTTTTTGCTCTTCTGTGCCAAATGTATAAATCGGCCAGCCAGCAAGCGATGTATGCGCAGATAACGTTACGCCTGTGGATGCGCAGACACGGGATAATTCTTCGACCGTAATACAATACGCAAGATAATCGCTGCCGATGCCGCCGTATTTTTCCGGCCACGGGATACCGGTTAAGCCAAGCTCCGCCATTTTTCGGAAAATATCCATATCAAATCGTTCTTCCTCGTCCCGCTCTGCTGCGGTCGGCGCGACTTCATTTTCGGCAAAGTCCCGTACCATTTTGCGAATCATGGTATGTTCTTCTGATAGTGTAAAGTTCATCTCTTCATCCCCCTTGCTAAATGCTTGCTGATGACGATCCGTTGAATTTCTGATGTACCTTCGTATATTTCTGTCACTTTTGCATCGCGAAAATATCGTTCTGCCGCGCCGTTCCGTCCCATTTGCTGCACACATTCACCAGCTGCCGCCACAGCCGTTTTTGAAGCAAAAAGCTTTGCCATCGACGCTTCTTTTCCGCATTGCCGCCCGGCCGACCGTAGAAAAGCCGACTGGTAGACGAGCAGTCTGGCTGCTTCAACGGACGCAGCTATGTTAGCCAGCTGTATACCTGGATGATGTTCTTTCGCATACTGAAATGCTGCTTCTGCAATGCCCAGCGCTTGTGCGGCGATGCCAATTCGCCCCCCATCGAGGTTTGCCATCGCGATTTTAAAACCGTCCCCTTCTTCCCCGATCCTGTTCACAACCGGAATACACACATCGTCAAATGTAATAGAGACCGTCTTTGATCCGTGCAGCCCCATCTTTTTCTCATCCTTGCCAATAACGAGGCCCGGCATATTTTTTTCTGCAATAAAAGCAGTGATGCCTTGTTCAGCTTTGGCAAACACGATATATGTATCCGCCGCGCCGCCGTTCGTAACGAACAGTTTTGATCCGTTTACCCTGTACATGTTTCCATCGCGGTGCGCGGATGTTTTCAAAGACGCCGCATCAGAACCCGACGACGGCTCGGTTAAGCAAAAAGCGCCGAGCCACTCACCGGAGGCAAGCTTTGGAATGTACGCTTGTTTTTGTGCTTCTGTCCCGAAGGATAAAATCGGGATTGTGCCGACTGATGTATGGACGGACAAAATAACGCCGGCAGCCGCGCTAACTTTTGACAGTTCATGAATGGCGATGATGTACGAGATGAAATCGCACCCGGTCCCGCCGTATGTTTCAGGAATGATGATGCCCATCAACTGGTGATCTGCCATTTTTTGCACGAGTGCATACGGAAATTCACCCGCTTCCATTTGCGGAATAAATGACGCTGCAACGTTTTCCGCAAAATGACGAACGGCGTCACGCATTTGCTGCTGTGAAGCGGTAAGCCCGAAGTTCATCCCGATCCCCCCGTTTAATCGTAGGTGTAAAATCCGCGTCCCGCTTTTTTGCCAACCCAGCCGGCTTTTACATATTTCCGGAGCAACGGGCACGGCCGGTATTTGTCATCGCCAAAGCCTTCGTGCAAAATTTCCATAACCGACAAGCATGTGTCGAGCCCGATAAAATCAGCGAGCTGAATCGGTCCCATCGGATGATTCATGCCAAGCTTCATGACGTCATCAATTGCTTCTTTCGTCGCCACACCTTCATATAGCGTATAGATGGCTTCGTTAATCATTGGCATTAAAATGCGGTTTGAAACAAAACCAGGAAAGTCATTTACTTCAACCGGCACCTTGCCGATCGCTCTGGTGACTTCCTCTATTTTTTTATATACTTCATCTGATGTAGCAAGTCCGCGAATAATTTCAACAAGCTTCATCACCGGCACCGGGTTCATAAAATGCATGCCGATTACTTTTTCCGGACGATCGGTTGCCGCCGCAATTTCTGTAATAGGCATCGATGATGTGTTCGAAGCGAGAATCGTATGATCCGGCGTAATTTCGTCCAGCTGGGCAAAAATCTCCCGTTTTACATTCATTTTTTCAACGACTGCTTCGATGACGATATCGACGCCCGATGCATCGTACAATGTGGCCGATCGCCGAATTTTTGTGAACACATCTTTTTTTTCATTTTCATTTATACGCTGTTTTTCCACTTGGCGGGCAAGGTTTTTTTCAATCTTGTTTATGCCTTTATCAAGATTAGCTTCGTCAATGTCATAAAGAAGCACATCATAGCCGGCCTGCGCGCATACTTGTGCAATGCCCGTACCCATCTGTCCGGCGCCGATAACCATTATTTTTTTTACTTTCAAACGTGCCGTCCTCCTTTTGGAACAGGAAACTGGGAAACATGATGCCGCTTCCCGTTACTTTTTATGATGCACTTAATTCTTGCTGCGTGCCTAAAATTGATTTCTCTAAAATTTCTGCCACATCATATGTAGCGACGGACTCTTCTACTTCTTTTGCTTTCGTTCCGTCACTGAGCATTGTTAGGCAGAACGGGCAGCCGGAGCTGATCACTGACGGCGCAACGGCAAGTGCCTGCTCGGTACGTGCAACATTTATCCGATGGCCCGTATCTTCTTCCATCCACATCATGCCGCCGCCTGCGCCGCAGCACATGGCGTCCTGGCGGTTACGTTTCATCTCTACCAGTTCGACCCCTGGAATGGCTTTTAGGATTTCACGCGGCGGATCGTACACGTCGTTGTAGCGGCCGAGATAGCACGAGTCGTGAAACGTGATCGTTTCGTTTACAGCATGCACCGGCTTCAGTTTTCCTTCTTTCACTAGTGTATCTAATAATTCGGTATGATGGTACACGTCTGCTGTAAAACCAAAGTCCGGATATTCCTTTTTGAAAATATTGTACGCATGCGGATCGATTGTGACGATTTTTTTCACATCGTTTTTTTCGAATTCCGCGATGTTCGCAGCCGCCAGCTCCTGAAATAAAAATTCGTTGCCCAGCCGGCGCGGTGTGTCGCCAGAGTTTTTTTCTTTGTTGCCGAGAATCGCAAAGGAGACGCCGGCTTCATTCATCAGCCTTGCAAATGACAGAGCAATTTTTTGACTGCGGCTGTCAAACGCCCCCATAGAACCGACCCAGAATAAGTATTCCGGCTCTTCGCCCGCTTTTTGCGCTTCCTTCATAGTCAGAATATGGACATCATCGCGCAGTTCGCGCCATTTTTCTTTATCTTTCCGATTTAATCCCCATGGATTGCCCTGCCGCTCTATATTTTGCATCGCGCGCTGCGCATCCGGATTCATTTTCCCTTCTGTCAGCACGAGGTAGCGGCGCATGTCAATAATTTTGTCCACGTGCTCATTCATGACCGGGCACTGGTCTTCACAGTTACGGCACGTCGTACATGCCCAAATCTCTTCTTCTGTAATGACGTCGCCGATCATTTGCGGACTGTATGGATCAATCCCTCTGGCAATTTTGTTTCCCTGCGTCTCCGCAAACGCAAAAGCCGGCACCCACGGCTGCTGGGAGGTGACCGCTGCACCGGTAAACGTTAAATGATCGCGCAGCTTCACGATCAAATCCATCGGTGACAGCATTTTTCCTGTTCCGGTTGCCGGACACATATTCGTGCAGCGTCCACATTCCACACATGCATAAAAATCAATCATCTGTGTCTGCGTAAAGTCTTCAATTTTTCCCGCGCCAAACGATTCCTGCGTTTCGTCTTCAAAATCAATTTTGCGGAGTGTACCCGCTTTGTTCAACCGATGAAAATACGTGTTCACCGGCCCTGCGATCAAGTGTGCGTGCTTCGACTGCGGCACATATACAAGGAATGTGAGCAGGACGAATAAATGAATCCACCACATCACATAAAACAATCCAATGACAACTGGCTTTGAGAGGCCGGCGAAAATAAGCGCAATAACAGATGCGATCGGTTCTGACCAGCTCAAATGAACCGTTTCCTCGTGCCAGATGAGCGACATCCCATTGCCGACTAACACTGACACCATAAGCGAGCCGATAAAAATGAGAACAAGTCCGCTTTTCCAGCCGCGCTTCAGGCGGACAAGCTTTTCAATATAACGGCGGTAAAACGCCCATATGACCGCAATGAGAATCATCAGCGTCACAAGTTCCTGGAAAAAGGTGAAGGGTCCATAAAGCGGGCCGAGCGGCAAATGCGCTCCCGGTACGATCCCTTTTATAATAAAGTCTAGCGCCCCAAGCTGAACAAGCAAAAAGCCATAGAAAAACATGACGTGAATCGCACCGCTTTTTTTGTCTTTTAATAGTTTTTTCTGACCGAAAACGTTGACTATAATATTTCGGATTCGCTCATCCTTTTTCCGATCAAACTCTTCTTTTTTGCCAAGCTTAATGAATTCATAGCGTGTTTTTAATAGATATACGAATAAGCAACCTGCGTAAGCGATTACAAAAAGTGCAGCAATTAAATTTATCCATAACAACCCATTCATACCGTGCACATCCTTTCCCATTAATCCCCTTTGATTTCTTCTATCGTAATATATGAATGAGCATTCAGTCAATATTTTTTATGGCATTCTCGAAAAATGTATATGCAGTCATATCGTTCATATATTTGATGCATAAAAAAGCTGCCGGGCTTTCGCCGGGCAGCTAAAAAAATTTATTACATTGTTTCAGGTGCGGAAACACCAATCAATTTCAATGCGTTTTTCAATGTAATCTGCACCGCCTGAACGAGTGCAAGACGTGCGTTTGATACGTCTTCATTTTCTTTATCAACGACTTTGTGCACGCCGTAGAAGCTGTGGAACCCAGCCGCAAGCTCATGAACGTAGTTTGTAATTCGGTGCGGAATGCGCTTGTCTGCTGCTTCAGCTACGACTTGCGGGAAGTCTCCGATTTTTTTCAGCAAATCAATTTCTTTTTCAGATGTTAATAATGCAACATTTGCTTCTGGAGATGCCTTTAAGCCTTGCTCGGCCGCCTGGCGCAAAATACTTGAAATACGGGTATAAGCATATTGTGAATAATAAACAGGGTTTTCATTTGATTGCGATACAGCAAGATCTAAGTCAAAGTCCATATGTGTGTCGCCGCTGCGCATCGCGAAAAAATAACGAACGGCGTCTAAACCGACTTCTTCGACAAGCTCACGCATCGTTACAGCTTTCCCTGTCCGTTTACTCATCTTCATTTTTTCTCCGTCTTTATACAGCTGCACCATCTGGATAATTTCCACTTCCAGCTGATCCGGCTTCATACCAAGTGCTTCGACCGCCGCTTTCATACGAGGGATGTAGCCGTGATGGTCAGCACCCCAAATATTGATGACTTTTTGGAAGCCGCGTTCGAATTTATCGCGGTGATAAGCGATATCTGGTGTTAAGTATGTGTAAGATCCATCCTGCTTGCGAAGAACGCGATCTTTGTCGTCACCGAACGTTGTTGAACGGAACCAAAGTGCACCATCTTCTTCAAATGAATGACCCTTTTCATCGAGTGCTTTGAGTGCTTCGTCAATTTTACCGTTTTCATAAAGGGATGTTTCAGAGAACCAGACGTCAAAGTTCACGCGGAAATCCGCTAAATCTTTTTGCAGCTTGGCAAATTCGAGCTTTAAGCCATGCGCGCGGAATGTTTTATAGCGCTCTTCTTCTGGCATTTTCGCAAATTCATCGCCAAATTCATCGACGAGCTCTTTCCCGATGTTAATAATGTCTTTTCCGTGATAGCCGGCTTCCGGCATCGCTTTTTCCTCGCCAAGCGCCTGGAAGTAACGCGCTTCAACGGACAGCGCCAAATTATGAATCTGATTACCGGCGTCATTAATGTAATATTCACGTGTGACGTCATAGCCGGCTGCATCAAGCACATTACACAATGAATCACCGACAGATGCGCCGCGGGCATGGCCAAGGTGCAAGTCGCCGGTTGGGTTGGCAGAAACAAACTCGACCTGAATTTTTTGATTTTGTCCGGCATTCGACTTCCCGTACTCATCGCCTGCTTTCAATACTGCCGGGATGAGGTCTGTTAAATAGCTGTTGTTCATGTAAAAGTTAATAAAACCCGGACCGGCAATGTCGATTTTTTCAACCGAGCCTTTTGACAAATCCATGTTTTTTTGAATCGCTTCGGCAATTTGACGCGGCGCTTTTTTCGCGATACGCGCAAGCTGCATCGCCATGTTCGTTGAATAATCGCCATGTGATTTGTCTTTCGGTGTTTCGAGTAGGACGGCGGGAATTTCGCTTTCTGCGGCAAGCCCCGCTTTCAGGACAGCTGCTTTAATTTCTTCTTTCAGCTGTGCCTGCATTTGTTCTGCAATGTTCACAAGTTTTCCTCCAGTTCATAATGAATGTTCATCGTATATGTGCCGACTGCGTCGCCCTGCATGAGCAGCTTGTAAACTAATTCTGCCTGCCCGGTGCCCGCATCGCTCGTGTTATGCGTAAAGGCTTGCGTATCCGTTGTAACAAGCAGGGTGCCGTACTGACTTTCGTATGAGCCGTTTAATTGCTGGCCTCTTTCAAAAATCATCCGCATTTTCAGCGCACCGCTCCGCAAGATAAGCGCATTTTCATCTGCCAGCTTTACAATCGTATGCACAACGCCTTCATCCTGCACTTCATCGTATTTTAAAAAGGTCGAGCCATCTTTTTTAAACAGCCGTCCGAACAGCGATAATTCAAATGTCTCACGTTCCCCTTCGTGCGCCACATCCGTCTTCACCCAGATTTTCACCGGCATCTGCTCATCTGTCACGCCGAATCACTTCCTTGTTTTAATGTGTGTATATTTTAACACAGAAACGACAAAGGCTGAACTCAGTTTTTCGTCAGCACCGAATTTGATCGTGGACAATTCCTATTTTCTATGACTAATCTACTGTGATCGTCAGCAATTCCCGCTTTTCGTGACCAATCCGCTGCGGACGCGAGAAAAAAGCGTCCGGCTGAAAACCGGACACTTCATTCATTAAAAGAAACCAAGCAGCATTTCACGAATCAGCTTTGATGCTGTGTTAGCTGTTTGCTCAGAGTTATCATAAATTGGCGCGACTTCAACGAGATCGGCACCGATCACGTTTACGTCAGAACCGGCGATCGCATGAATCGATGCCAAAAGCTCTTTTGACGTAATCCCGCCGCAGTCCACGGTCCCTGTACCAGGCGCGTGCGCCGGGTCAAGCACATCGATGTCAATTGTGACGTATACAGAACGTCCCGCAAGTGTTGGCAGGATTTCTTTCAGCGGCTCGAGCACTTCAAACTTCGAAATGTGCATGCCGTTTTCTTTTGCCCACTGGAATTCTTCCTTCATGCCGGAGCGAATGCCGAACGAGTAAACATTTTTCGGTCCGATATGCCCAGCGATTTTACGGATAGGTGTAGAGTGCGACAATGGCTCGCCTTCATACTCCTCACGTAAATCCGTGTGTGCATCAAAATGAATGATGGCGAGATCATCATACTTTTTAGCCGCTGCTTTCATAACTGGCCATGATACTAAGTGCTCACCGCCCATGCCAAGCGGTTTTTTCCCAGCCTCAAGCAAGCTGTCAATGTAGTCTTCAATGATATCAAGGCTTTTCTGCGCATTGCCAAACGGCAATGGAATATCACCGGCGTCAAAATACGCCACTTCATGCAGCTCGCGGTCTAAATACGCGCTGTACTCTTCAAGCCCGATTGATACTTCACGAATACGGGCAGGGCCGAAACGCGAGCCCGGACGGTAGCTGACCGTCCAGTCCATCGGCATGCCGTACAGCACAACATCGCTATCTTCAAATGAAGTTTGTGTTCCGATAAATACATTTCCTGAATACGCTTCGTCAAATCTCATCTTATGTTAAATCCTGCACGAATTTTGGCAGCGCGAATGACGCTTTGTGCAGCTCTTTTGTGTAGTATTTCGTTTCAATTTCATGGAAACGGGCGTCTTCTACTGCAAGCGGATCATATTTTTTCGAGCCGATTGTAAAGCACCAAAGGCCGCTCGGGTACGTTGGGATATTTGCTGTGTAAAGACGCGTAATCGGAAAAATTTCTTTCACGTCTGACTGCACCTGACGGATTAGATCTGCTTTAAACCAAGGATTATCACATTGAGCGACAAAAATGCCATCTTGTTTTAATGCTTTTGAAATGCCGGCATAGAAGCCTTTTGTAAACAAATTAACCGCCGGTCCGACCGGTTCTGTTGAATCCACCATGATCACGTCATATTCATTTTCAGATTCTGCGATATGCATAAATCCATCACCGACTTTTACTTCTACACGCGGATCCTCAAGATCGCCTGCGATTTCCGGCAAGTATACTTTTGAATATTCGATGACTTTCCCATCGATTTCGGCAAGTGTCGCTTTTTTCACAGACGGATGCTTGAGCACTTCGCGAATAACGCCGCCGTCACCACCCCCTACAACAAGAACGTTTTCCGGGTTCGGGTGCGTGAACAATGGCACATGTGCAACCATTTCATGATAGACAAATTCATCGCGCTTGCTTGTCATTACCATGCCGTCTAAAAACAGCATGTTGCCCCACTCTTCTGTTTCGACCATTTCTAAATATTGAAAATCGGTTTGCTCTGTATGCAAAGTACGCTTCACTTTCATCGTGATGCCGTAGCTGCCTGTCTGCTTTTCCGTGTACCATAATTCACTCATTTTTACTGCCTCCTTGTTTCTTTAAGGATTACAAATGCCGCTTCGTGCGACTCTAAAAAAAAAGTATAGAACAATTTGATGAAAAAGCATAGTGATTTTGTGATAAGACGTTTAAAAACCCACCATTTTTTTCATACTAACAAGAAAAGCGCAAGGCGGCCGTTCAGGCCTGGCAGACGTAAGACGGACCAGCAGGGTGGCGCTCTTTGCCACACAGCTGTGACGGCTTATGACCGAAGGACTGGCCGCCTGGAGCTGGACAACCAAAGAAAAGCGCAAGGCGGCCGTTCAGGCCTGACAGACGTAAGACGGACCAGCAGGGTGGCGCTCTTTGCCACACAGCTGTGACGGCTTATGACCGAAGGACTGGCCGCCTGGAGCTGGACAACCAAAGAAAAGCGCAAGGCGGCCGTTCAGGCCTGGCAGACGTAAGACGGACCAGCAGGGTGGCGCTCTTTGCCACACAGCTGTGACGGCTTATGACCGAAGGACTGGCCGCCTGGAGCTGGACAACAAAAGAAAAGCGCAAGGCGGCCGTTCAGGCCTGGCAGACGTAAGACAGACCAGCAGGGTGGCGCTCTTTGCCACACAGCTGTGACGGCTTATGACCGAAGGACTGGCCGCCTGGAGCTGGACAATGCTCAGAAATATACACTTTCTCATTTTTAGAAAAAGGAGGATATGCCGCATGAAAAAGTGGATCATCGCGATACTCGTTTTGGTCACCAGTGTTATTCTTGTCTTTTTTTACGCGTTATATGCCGCTGGACCGCCGGATGTAACGGTGCCGCGCTCCACTTTGTTTTATGCGGCAGATGGAACGAAAACAGCCGAAACGCATACAGGTGAAAAACGCTATTGGGTGAAGCTTGATCACATTGCCCCGTCTGCGATCGATGCCGTCATTTCCATCGAAGATAAGCAGTTTTATCACCATTTTGGTCTCGATCCGAAACGGATTGCCGGAGCCGCACTGGCAGACATAAAAGCGATGGCAAAAGTGCAGGGGGCAAGCACGATTACGCAGCAATATGCGCGGAATGTCTTTTTAACACATGATAAAACGTGGACACGCAAGCTGAAAGAAGCGTGGCAGGCGCTGCGGATTGAAGCCTTTTATTCAAAAGACGAGATTTTGGAAGGCTATTTAAATACCGTATATTTCGGCCATGGCGCGTATGGCATTGAAGCGGCGTCCCAATTTTACTTTGACAAGTCCGCTGATGCCTTAACAACTTCGGAATCGGCACTGCTTGCCGGCATTCCGAAAGGTCCGTCTATTTATTCACCGCTCGCCTCACGTGAAAAATCAGAAGACCGGCGCCGGCTTATTTTGTCCGAAATGAACTTGCCAAAAAACGAGTACGAAGAAGCAATAGCCGAAATTCCGGATGTGACAGGGGCGTTTGCGAACAGCGAAAATGAAGCGTCCTATTTTATCGACGCTGTGAGGAGCGAGCTGGAATCGCTCGGGTTTCGGGAGCAAAGCGGGCTGAAAGTGTACACGACACTTAATCCGTCACATCAGAAAACAGCTAATGAAGCAGTAGCGGAAGGCATTGCAGATGGTTCATCCGTTCAGGCGGCACTTGTTTCAATTGATCCTGACACCCATTATGTAACAGCCCTGTCCGGCGGGCGGGATTACACCGAAAGTCCGTTTAACCGAGCCGTTCAAGCCTTCAGGCAGCCTGGCTCTTTAATGAAACCTTTTTTGTACTACGAAGCGCTTGAAAATGGGTTCACACCCGTGACAAAACGAAAAAGCGAACCGACAACGTTTAATGCGGCGTACTCACCGAAAAATTTTAACAGCCAATACGCGGAGCGGGGCGTGACGATGGCAGAGGCGCTTGCCGTATCCGATAATATTTACGCGGTGAAAACAAATATGCTGCTGGAGCCGGAAACACTTGTCAAAACGATGAAGCAATTTGGTGTTACATCCGAGCTGGAAGCTGTCCCATCCCTCGCACTCGGCACATCAGGTATGACGGCTCTTGAAACAGCCAACGCATATGCCACGATCGCCTCAGGCGGCACGTATGGGAAGCCGGTTTTTATTACAAAAGTGGAAAGCACAGACGGAACCGTGCTTTACCGATACAAAAAACGTCATGAACAGCGGTTTGACGAAAAAAAAATCGCTGTGCTGACGCGGTTAATGACCGGTATGTTTGACGAAACAATGAGTGATTATGCAACGCCGACCGGCGCGGCGATGGTGGGTGCCCTGACGCGTCCATATGCCGGGAAATCCGGGTCAACCCCGTACGACTACTGGATGGCCGGATTTACTCCTTCTCTTACCTCTGTCGTCTGGACCGGCTACGATGATGGATCAAAAATTACAAAAATAGAAGACCGTTCACGTGCGAAGGTCATTTGGTCACAGTATATGGAAAAGGTCCACGCGGGACGGCAGCCGGAAGAATTCACGCAGCCGCGCGGATTAATAGAAGTGGAAGTGGATATCATAAGCGGAAAAGCGTGCAACGGCGGGCATAAATTGCTGTTTGAGCGCGGGACCGAACCGAAGGAAGAATGTCAGCAAACAAATGATCATACAGAAGATATGCTATTTCCGGAGCTGCCCGAATGGTTCCGATGACATGCAAAAGCCCGGGGGTGCTGTCCCCCGGGCGATTTGCATGTCCTAGCGTATGCATTTATGCATTGCTTTCAGTTTACTCTTTTTTTGCAGTATCCGGCAACAGAAGAAAGCTAAATTTTGGATTTTTCACATTTTCGTCACATTTAACCCATTTTTCAATTCGTTTGACGAACGTCCCCACATATCCGCGTTATGGCTGACGAGAAAATCACGCAAAATTGTTTTTGAACGATCATCCATCACATCAACGATAATGTGGCGTTTTAACGATTTATCCATCCGGTTCACGTGTTCCGGCAGCGACTTATAACCGCGTCGGATTTCGCGGTTCACCGTCATTTCACACGCTGTCACGCCCGCATAATACGGTCCTTCTTCGTTTCGATCCACTGTCACCCAAACGAGCCAATATAGTTTTGCATCCGGCACTTCTTCTTTTGTTTTTAAAAACTTAATGCCTTTTTCAACCGCACTGCGCGCATGCATCGCACCGATATCAATATGTGCGGACCCATCCTCCACGTCAATAATAACCGGTGACATCTGCTCAAGGCTGAGTGCACTCTTCCCGAATCCTTTATGTCCATCTGTAGGGTCGTTTTTAATAATGTTAAAGCCGACTTTCTTTTTTTGTTCCATCGTTGTTTAGCCCTCCTTACAAAAATGCGCCAAAAATCGTATTGAATCCAGCGAGTACTGCGTTTGTCATCGTGTCCAAAAATGGCCTGATCGTATAATCGCCAAGCGGTGTAATAACCAGAATTAAAAACAGCAGCACGCCGTATTGTTCGTACCGCGTCATTTTTACCCGCAAGTGCGACGGCGCCAAATCTTCTAAAATCCGGTAACCGTCGAGCGGCGGGAACGGCAGCAGGTTAAACACAAACAGGAGAACGTTCAGCCAGACCATCGTTTCAAATAGCTTGAAAACAAATTCATTCGCGTTGCCGCCGATCAAATATAAAATGCCCAATGCGATAAATGCAATTAGAAAGTTGCTGAGCGGCCCCGCAAGCGACACGAGCACACCGGCAAGTTTCGGGTTTTTAAAGTTACGGCGGTTAACCGGCACCGGGCGCGCCCAGCCAAACCCGGCAATTAAAATGAAAATCGTTCCGATCGGGTCAAGATGGTGAACCGGGTTTAACGTTAGTCTTCCCTGATTTTTTGCCGTATCATCCCCGAATTTATACGCTGTATATGCGTGTGCGAACTCATGCACCGTAAATGCGACAAGCAGCGCAATAATAACAAACGGCAGTTGCTCCAGTCGAAATGCTAAAAATTGTTCCAAAAAGTAATCTCCTTTACTTTCGATATATTTCTAATATATTTCTTATTTTCCGTTTCACCGTCCGATTCGATGATTCATCCCGCAGCAGATCAACCGGGAAATATAATTTGTGATCCGTCCGCCGTTTGCCGGAAATCGCTTCAACAATGTCCGAGCGGCTGGACAATTCCTGCAGTGTTTCATCGTCTTTCATCAATAAATAAATAGGCTGCCGCTCTGATTCAATACCCGGCCGGTAAAAATCGTACGGCAGGTCAGACGATGAATCATGGACGAGGTAGTACTCGGGATCAATATCTGCTTTTCGGAATAATTCTTCCAGCTCTGCATACTTTTCCTGCTCCGCCGCTGGATCAAATTCAACGTATTTAAACAAATTCCGGTTCATAAACCGGCTGCACAAATCCCGTAAAATCTCATCATCTTCTTCCTGCCAGACATGAAAATAAAACATGATAACCGACTCGTCAAGATTCACATATTCTTCAAGCGTACAATCCCCGCCAAACAAAGAGATAAAATGAACGGGCTCCTGCCGGAATGAATATCCCTGTTCATACAGCACTTTTGCCCGGTGCAATGTTTTGGACAGCAGTACTTCGGCACTGCGCGTAACCGGGTGAAAATAAATTTGCCAGTACATTTGGTAGCGGCTCATAATGTAGTCCTCTACCGCATGCATGCCGCTCAATTTAAAGACAGCCTGTTCCTCGCGCGGACGGATGACCCGCAAAATGCGCTCCATATCAAAGTGGCCGTAGCTTACGCCCGTGTAATACGCGTCGCGCTGTAAATAATCCATCCGATCCGCGTCAATCTGGCTCGAAATCAAACTTACAACCAGTTTATTCGGATACGTCTTATTAATGACCGCGGCTACTTTTTCTGGAAAGTCGTCACTCACTTTGGACAGTACCCGGTTAATGTCTGTATCACCAAGTACGATCCGCTTCGTGTATTCTTCGTGATCAAGCCCAAATACTTTTTCAAATGAATGGGAAAACGGGCCATGGCCAACGTCGTGCAATAGTGCCGCACAAAGACTGACAAGACGTTCTTCCGCATTCCATTCCGGTCTGCCGCGAAAAATATCATCGACAATCCGGCGGACAATTTCATAGACACCGAGAGAATGGTTGAACCGGCTGTGCTCTGCCCCATGAAAAGTGAAGTACGTTGTACCGAGCTGACGAATTCGACGCAGCCGCTGAAACTCTTTCGTGCCGATTAAATCCCAAATCACCACATCCCGCACATGAACGTAGCGATGAACCGGATCTTTAAACACTTTCTCTTCTTTCAACTTCTGCTTCGCGTAGCTCACATATGCGCCCCCAGTCTCTTTTTTTGTCCATTATAACGGAAAAATCAATCATTATGGGAAAATTCGCACTGATGGATGCATATACTGCTAGCAAACAGAAAAAAAATCACCTTTTTTCAAAAGAAAAGGTGATTTGGATTATGACTTTAGCTTTTTCACGATTTTTTCCATGAGCTCGTCTTCTGTTAACGCCGCAACGGGTCGGTTATTGACAAACGCAAACGTTTTTTTGCGGCCAGGACCACAATATGATTGGCACTTTATATCAATCGATGCGTCCGAATCTAATTTTTCGAGCTTTGGAATCAATGTTTTCAGATTTACTGCTTGGCAATCATCGCATACGCGAAATTCATTCGCCATGTCAAACATTCCTTTCCGTTCATTCATCACGATATTTTACATGGAAAAAAGCGTGTTTGCAAGCTTACCATGTATAAAACGGCAAATGTCCGGCTATCCTGTCCATAGAGACTATTTTCATAAGGAGAGATGCTAAGATGAAAGTTCGTCAAGATGCTTGGTCAGAAGAAAATGATTTGCTGCTAGCTGAAACGGTTCTTCGCCATGTGCGCGAAGGCAGCACACAGTTGAACGCATTTGAAGAAGTAGGCGATTTGTTAAACAGAACGTCCGCCGCTTGCGGATTTCGCTGGAATGCCGTCGTCCGCACACAATATGAAAAAGCGCTCGGTCTCGCCAAAAAACAGCGAAAACAACGAAACCGAATGATTGAGAAAAAAGTGCTGTATGCCCCTCCTGTTGAAGGAGTCTTAACAATGGCGGATGTCATCGGCTATTTGCAAAGCATTGAGTCAGTTGACACTGTCAAAGCAGAAAACGAGCGGCTGCGCGTCGAAAACGAACAGCTGCAGCACAGGTTGGATAAAATCGAGCAATCTTCTGAAATTATGCAGGAAGACTATGAAACATTGATGAAAATTATGAATCGTGCCCGTAAATTTGTCGCTCTAGATGATGATGAGACACCTGCTGTAACATTTAAAATGGAACGAAACGGCAACCTCGAAAAAGTAGCCGAATAACCCTATGCGAGTGCTTTGTCGTTTCGTTCGATGATCCGCTGCAAATAGCCGTCAAAGATGTCTGCTTCAAACGAAGTCATGGAGCCGCCTTCAAGCGGACCACCGAGTTCTTTTAGCGATTGAAGGAAACGGATCATCACGCTCTGGATTGTCAACGGCTCTCCGGTTAGTTCGGCAAGAGACGCCATCACATCCGGCTCGATATTCGGATAAACCCATTTCGTCTCATTGTTTCGTTTGGCCGCTTCGTAAAACGTACGAATCTCTGCCGCTCTTTCTGATCCACTGCCATTCACACATAAATAGATTTGAACAGCAACGCCTTTTTTCAAGCGGCGCTGTGAAATACCAGCGAATTTCTGTCCGCCAATACTAAGATCATAGCTTCCAGGACAGTAGGAACCGACAATTTCATAGGCATCGATATTGGCCTCTGGAAACATATGGCACATAAGCGTGTACATCGCTTCGTAGCCGCGGTCAATGTCGATGCCTTTTTCCGTATCTGGTATAATAAGCGACAAATTTAGCACGCCATCATCAAGGAGTACCGCCAAGCCTCCCGAATTTCGGACAATGACCCGGTAGCCGGCGTCTTCCAGGACTTTCACGCCGTCTTTTAAATACGGAAGCTTCGTATCTTGAATGCCCAGCACGACCGTATCATGATGCACCCACGCACGTGCAGTTGCCGGGCTGTATCCGGCACCGATTGCTGTTGCCAGCGCATCGTCGGTTGCAAATGAATGAAGCGGGTTAAAGCCAGGTCCATAGGCGGATTGGTCGATAAATCGCCAAACCGGACGGCGTATGAGCGATTCTGATTGATCCATAATTGTTATTCCCCTTCACAAAATGTTCTCTTTCAACTGTAGCTTTCTGACGGGAGCGGTTCAAGCTTTAGGCCTGCTGAGCAGGGCACAAAAGCGTTGCGACGACCCGGATGGTCTAGTCGCGTGAATGCCACAGGACATGGCAGCTTTGAAGCGCAGCGGGAGGACACCGCGAAGTTAGCTTTTGATCATTTTATGCTATAGTAGAGTCAGAATACAATACATAGGAGATGAATGAAAATGAGTGAAGCAGCAAAAACGCTTGAGGGCTGGTACTGTTTGCATGATTTCCGTTCAATTGACTGGGCATCATGGAAAATGCTGTCGAGTGACGAGCGGGAAAGTGCAATCAGCGAATTCCGCAAGTTTCTTTATAAATTGGAAGCCACACAGGAGTCGAAAGAAGGCAGTCATTCATTTTACAGCGTCGTTGGACAAAAAGCCGATTTCATGCTGATGATTTTGCGCCCGACGATGGCAGAATTGAATGTGATTGAAACCGAATTTAATAAGCTGAAAATTGCCGAGTTTACGACTCCGGCCTATTCTTACGTATCGGTAGTCGAACTTAGCAACTACCTTTCTTCTGACGAAGATCCCTATCAAAATCCACAAATTCGTGCACGTCTGTATCCGGAACTGCCGAAATCAGAATATGTCTGCTTCTATCCGATGGACAAACGCCGCCAGGGAGAAGATAACTGGTATATGCTTCCAATGAAAGAACGTGGTTCCCTCATGCGCAGCCATGGCATGATCGGACGCCAGTATGCCGGCCTCGTTAAGCAGATTATTACCGGTTCTGTCGGATTTGATGATTATGAATGGGGCGTCACGCTTTACGCAGATGACGTACTTCAATTTAAAAAATTAATTTATGAAATGCGTTTCGATGAAGTGAGTGCACGCTACGGCGAATTTGGCTCCTTTTTTGTCGGCAGCTTGCTGACAGACGAAAAATTCGCACAAATGATGCATGTTAATTAACTGTTGAATGAAAACGCGCCCTCACCGGGCGCGTTTTTTTTTATGCAAGGGCCGTAGACAAAAGCACCTTTGAATACGAATCTGCATACTTTACAAAGGGAGGTGTTCATTTGCCTGTTATTGCTTACACAGAAGAAAAGCTTTTAGCCCGGCTGATGCGGTCGGAAGCCGGAGGAGAAGGTCCACTTGGTATGCTGATGGTTGGAAATGTAGGCGTTAACCGAACACGTGCAGACTGTCTTGACTTCAACCAAATTCGTAATTTACAAGACATGGTCTTTCAGTCTCCAGGCGGTTTTGAGGCAACACAAAAGGGATATTTTTGTCAAAGAGCACGTCAGGTAGACATTGATTTGGCATGAAAAGTCGTTAACGGCGGCCGCTATCACCCCGGCATCCAATGCACTCTGGTTTTTTGAGCCTGAAGGACCGTGCCCTGCTCAATGGTATGGTCAGTACAATACCAGCCGATACAAATCACACTGTTTTTACAGTCCACTTGCATCCGTCTGTCCACGTGTATATTAATTAAGGGGGAATAGTAAAGATGAATCCTTACGGTTACATGGCGATGCCCGTTCAGCAGGTACCGATGCCGATGCCTGGTGGTCCAAGACAAGGGCAAGGGCAATATCCACCAGGCATGGGGCAGGGTCAAGGGCCGGGTGCGGCTCCCGCTCAGCCTACAATGGAAGAGTCTTATATCGAGAACATTTTCCGCTTGAACCGAGGCAAAATGGTGACGGTATATACTACATTTGAAAACAATAAAGAGTGGAACGCTAAAGTGTTCCGTGGACAAATCGAAGCAGCCGGACGTGACCATTTAATTTTAAGTGAGCCTAACGGCCGGCGCTATCTTATCCCGCTTCTTTATCTGGATTATGCCACATTTGAAGGTGAAGTTGTTTACGAATATCCGTATCACTGATAACAAAAAAGGTGACCCGCGTGTTGGGATCACCTTTTTTGTTACATATTTTTCACAGTAGCAATAATAACCAAAATCCACGCTGCCAAGAATGCGAGCCCGCCGAGCGGCGTGATCGCACCGAGTTTACTAATGGCTGTGACTGCAAGGACAAACAGGCTCCCTGAGAATAAAACGATCCCGGCCATCATAAGCCAGCCCGACCAGTTAAGCGCTGAGCTACCCGGGAATTGCCCCATTAAAAAGCCGACGATCATTAAGCCGATCGCGTGAAACATCTGATATTGAACAGCCGTTTTCCAAATCTCTAAATACTTCGCTTCCACTTTCCCTTCCAGTCCGTGGGCGCCAAATGCACCAAGTGCCACCGCTAAAAAAGCGTTAACCGCTCCTAAAATAATAAATAATTTCATTGTTTTTCTCCTTTAAAAATCAAAAATAGACTCTCCGTTTGATCCATCCCCTGTTGCAATCCGTCCTGGCTGACCTACGACCTGCACCGGCTGCTGTACCGGCTGCGGAATAACAGCCGGTGCCGCCATCGGTTTTGGCACTGGTGTTTCTATTCCCATCAACAAATCGCACATTGATTTGATCGCATAAACATGCTTCTCCATATCATTTGGATTTGCATTTTTAGCAGCAGTAATCTCCTGCTCCATCTTCTGCAGCACTTTTTCAAGTGATACCTTCATTTTTTCTCACCCGCTTTCGGCGAAAATTGAAAACATGGATGGCCTGATGACCGCTTGACGACAACAGACGGCACCTGCTTTGTTTTAAATCCGTAAGCACGGCAGCCACGCGGTGCTTGGGGGTCCCACGTTACGTGAAAATGTTGGCATTTCATACAATTTGGTTCCGTTTTAAGCCCCCTCCTTTTTATTACGTTTCACGTGAAACATTATTTTCTAAACACCAGTTAATTGGCTTTTCACCCATTGAAGCCAGCGCATCATTTGCCTGTGAAAAAGGACGGCTGCCAAAAAAGCCACGTGATGCAGACAATGGACTTGGATGCGGCGATTCAAAAATGACGTGTTTTTTTGTATCAATCAATGCTTTCTTGCTTTGGGCAGGCCTCCCCCATAGTAAAAAAACAACAGGCTTTTCCCGGTTGCTGATCAATTGAATGACTTGGTCCGTAAACGTTTCCCATCCTTTGCCCCGATGCGAATGAGCCTTTCCTTCCCGAACGGTTAAAACCGTATTTAACAGCAGCACACCTTCATCCGCCCATTGCTTTAAATAACCATGATTCGGTATTGGACAGCCGAGGTCTTCTTTTAATTCCTTGTACATGTTTTTCAGCGATGGCGGCGGCACGATTCCCGGCTGAACCGAAAAGCTAAGACCGTGTGCCTGATTTGGACCATGGTACGGGTCTTGTCCAAGGATAACGACTTTTACGTTTTTATAAGATGTAAAATGAAGCGCATTAAAAATATCATTCATATTTGGATGGATCGTCTGCGTTTTATATTCTTCTTTTAAAAAAGACCGGAGCTCCTGATAATATGGCTTTTCAAATTCGTCTTCAAGCAGCGGCGCCCAGTCGTTCGTTACTATTTTTTTTGTCATGCGGCTCACCTCCCTTCTCATTATAAAGGAATAAAGCGCTGTTTAAAAACAAAGCGGACGGTTAAATCAGTACAAAGTTGAAAAACGGGGAGATTTTTGTGTGTATACTGCAAAAATCGTAACAAATCAAACTGAAGCGGCGGACTATGAAGAACAGCTCGCACCCGGCCTGCTTTTTGTCGTTATAGCAAAAGAAACAGCCGATGATACAAAATAACACTCTGAGAAAAAAAGGGGCGTTTTTTCTTGTGCATTTTGGAATAGTTTTTTACACTGGAGGAAGTGTATAAAGAGGAGGAATTTCATTCATGAAAAAGACATTAACCATTGCAGGATCAGATACGAGCGGTGGTGCGGGCATTCAAGCTGATTTAAAAACGTTCCAGGAGCACGGCACTTACGGCATGACAGCGTTGACGACGATTGTAACGATGGATCCCGATAACGGCTGGAGCCACGGTGTTTTCCCATTAGCGATTGATGCGCTCGAAGCACAATTAAAAACGGCGATGTCGACCGGCATTGACGCACTAAAAACAGGGATGCTTGCGACACCGGAAATTATCGAAACTGCAGCAGCATCGATTAAAGCGAACGACGTCCAAAAAGTCGTCATCGACCCGGTCATGGTATGTAAGGGCGAAGATGAAGTATTAAACCCTGAAGCAGCTGAAGCAACGCGTGATTTGCTTTTGCCACTCGCCACTGTTGTAACACCAAACTTGTTTGAAGCTTGGCAATTGTCCGGTGTCGGTCCGATCCGTACGATTGACGATATGAAAGAAGCGGCGAAAAAAATTCATGAGCGCGGTGCGAAAAACGTCGTTGTTAAAGGCGGCAAGCAGCTTGAAAGCGACAAAGCGATCGATCTTTTCTACGACGGAGAAGAATTTATTTTGCTTGAAGGCGAAAAACATAACACGACTTACAATCATGGCGCCGGCTGTACGTTTGCGGCGGCGATTACAGCTAATTTAGCAAATGGACAGGACGTAAAAGAAGCGGTCAATAACGCGAAAAACTTCGTTAATGCAGCTATTAAACACGGCTGGAAACTAAACGAATACGTTGGACCGGTTATGCACGGCGCTTATAATAAAAACTAAACAGGAGCACCCGCCAGACAATGTGTCAGGCGGGTGCTTTATTGTAGTTCTGTTACTTATTCGAATTGGTGTCCAGTTAACGGGATTTGTGTCCACTCAATCCCTTTTATGTCCATTCAACCAAAATACGTTATTTTCTTTTCGATTGGTGTCCGTTCTTTTGCTTTTGGCAGTTCGTCGTAGTAGCCGAATTGCAGCATCGCTAAAATGCGCTCCCCTGGCTTCACATCGAGCGCCTGTCGGAATTTTGGCGCATCGATCCAGACGGGTGTTTTCCAGCATGTGCCGATTCCCTTTTCCCAGGCGAGCAGCTGCGCATTTTGAATTAAGGCACACGCAGCAGAAAAGTCTTCAAACCGTTCTTTTTGGCGTGAGTCTTCCGGAATGATGACAAAAACAAAGGCGCCCGGCAGCTTAAAGCCAGCGGTTTTTTGTTCTAGTTCTTCCTCAGTCATCATGTTCCATTTCGGAATCGTGCATTCTTTCATCGTATTTCGGATCGCGTCAAGGCCTTTATCAGCTGCGACCACAAAACGCCACGGCTCGCGGTTTCCATGATTTGGCGCCCAGGCCGCATCTTTTAAAACAGCGGTTACGTCTGACAGGGCTACGGCCTTCCCGTTAAATTTTTTAATGGATCGTCGTTCTCGAATAATCGTTTTCAGCACATTAACACCTCTATCTCAAAATTATTTCTCCATTCATCATACTGAAAAAGCAGGATTTTCGCTATCCGAATCATTTTTTAGTACAATAAAACCAGAACTTATTTTGACGGGAGGGCAACGGGCATGGAACCGATTTTACCTGAAAAGGTGCAGGAACTCATTAACAAGTTTGCCGGTGATGAAGTATACCTTCACATGGAAACGACAAACGGCGCGTATGCATCGCACTTTAATGAAAAGTTTTTCTCAGCGGGGGCGTATATCCGCAATGCGAAACTTACATATGAACATGGCAAAATTGTCGGCGACGGACCGTTTCGTGTCGGGCTGAAGCTTACTATCGGCTGGGTGTATGCAGAAGGACTGACACATTACGGATTTGATGAAGACGGGCATCTGCTGATGGCGGGGCACGATTTTGACGGAAAACTGGCGGTCGCACTGCAAATGGGCACAACACCATTTAAGTAAACGAAAGGAATGAAGACGATGACAGAAACAATGGAAATTGAACAGGAGCGCCACGTACTCGTCATTTTCCCGCATCCCGATGATGAAGCGTTTGGTGTCTCTGGCACGATTGCCATTCATACAGAGCGTAAAACGCCGGTCACATATGCGTGTTTAACACTTGGCGAAATGGGACGGAACCTTGGCAATCCCCCGTTTGCGACGCGTGAGTCGCTGCCGGATATCCGGAAAGCGGAGCTGCAAAAAGCAGCGGACGCAATTGGCATTCAAGATTTGCGCATGATGGGGCTTCGTGATAAAACGCTTGAGTTTGAAGATGATCAAAAAATGATGGACCTCGTAACGAATTTAATTAACGAGCTTGATCCTTCACTTGTAATTTCCTTTTATCCGGAATACTCCGTCCACCCAGACCATGAAGCGACAGCACGCGCGGTTGTCCGGGCGGTACGCGCGATGGATGCAGAAAAACGGCCGAAGCTGCACTGCGTCGCGTTTGCGAACAATACGCTTGAAGAAATTGGTGCGGCGGATATTCGCTACGACATCCGGCACGTGTATGATAAAAAAATGGAAGCGATGAAAGCACATATCTCCCAGACAATCTGGATGCTGAAAGAACTTGAAACAAGCGTGGCTGCTGAAGGAAGCGAGCTGCACGATCGCTTCAACTACGAACATTTTTGGACGTATACATTTGATGAAAAAGATAAAGTAACAGATATAAAAAGCTGATCTGCGGCCGCAGATCAGCTTTTTTAGGCCCGCAGGATGCGGGTCACAAAGGCGTTGCGACGATCCGGATGATCTGTCGGGCGAACGCCACAGGACGCTGCGCTCTTAGCCTTTTATTCTAAGGTGATGTCTAGCTCCAGACGGCCAGGCCCTCGGTCATAAGCCGTCACAGCCGTGTGGCAAAGAGCGCCACTCTGCTGGTCCGTCTTACGCCTGCCGGGCCTGAACGGCCGTCTTGCGCTTTTCTTTTAGATTAACAAGTTAAATAACAACGGATCATTATTAATTTCCATATATGGGAATCCATTTTCTTTCATGCGCTTCACGAGCGGTTCGTAGTCTTCTTTATACTTCAGCTCAATGCCAACAAGCACCGGGCCTTCATCACGATTCGTCCGTTTCGTGTATTCAAAACGGGTAATGTCATCCTGCTCGCCCAGCACCTGATCCATAAATTTGCGCAGTGCACCAGCGCGCTGAGGGAATGTGACAATAAAGTAATGCTTCAGTCCTTCATAAATAAGCGAACGCTCTTTAATTTCCTGCATGCGTTCAATATCATTGTTGCCGCCGCTTACAATGCAGACAACATTTTTCCCTTTAATTTCTTCCTTATAAAAATCAAGCGCCGCCACAGATAATGCGCCTGCCGGCTCTGCGACAATCGCATTTTCGTTATACAGCTGCAGGATCGTTGTACAAACTTTGCCTTCCGGAATGACTGAAATGCCATCCAGCACGTCCATGCAAATGTCCATCGTGACATCACCGACTTGTTTCACTGCTGCACCGTCTACAAATGGATCGATCGTATCGAGGCGGGTTACTTGTCCATTATTCAGTGACGCTTTCATGCCGGCTGCTCCTTCTGGCTCCACGCCGATCAGCTTTGTTGCCGGGCTGATGCCTTTTAAATAGGAACCAACGCCTGCAGCCAGACCCCCGCCGCCGATCGAACAGAACATGTAGTCAATCGGTGCCTGCATGTCGTTTAAAATTTCCACAGCCACAGTCCCCTGTCCAGCAATCGTCCGGTAGTCATCAAATGGATGGACAAACATTTTTTCTTCAGCCGTGCAGTATTCCATTGCCGCTATGTAAGAATCATCAAACGTGTCGCCTGTTAACACAACCGACACTTTATCGCCGCCAAACCGCTTCACCTGTGATACTTTTTGGCGCGGTGTTGTTGACGGCATAAAAATTTTCCCTTCAATGCCCATCGCAAAGCACGAATAAGCGACGCCCTGGGCATGATTGCCGGCGCTCGCGCAAACCACTCCTTTTGCACGTTCTTCCGCCGTAAGGCTGCGGATAAAGTTGTACGCCCCGCGCAGCTTAAATGAGCGGACGATTTGTAAATCTTCGCGTTTTAAATACACGTTACAGCCGTAACGCGCGGATAAAATATCATTTTTTTGAAGCGGTGTCTTGATAACCACGTCTTTGAGCACCTGGTTCGCCACGACGATTTCTTCTACCGATACTTTTGACAAAGCGAATTCTCCTTCTAATTACGAATTTTAAGAATTATTGTATCATTTGACCATGCTTCGTTCCAGTGCATCTTCAATCGCCTTGGCCACGCCGCTGTCTTCATTTTTCGCCGTTTCAAATCGGGCGGCTTTTTTTATGTTCGCATCCGCATTGCCCATCGCATACGAATAGCCCACACGCTCGAGCATCGACAAATCATTGTAATTGTCGCCGACTGCAAGCGCATCTTTCATGGACAGCCCTTTTGATGCCAAATAATTCTCCAAAGTAATTCCTTTTTGCGCTTGGTCGTTCGTCACTTCCAAGTTTTCATTTCCTGAAGAACTGACCGCTACACCGTCTATATTTTCAAGCCGGTCGGCCGCTTTTTGCAATAGATCATAATCTGTTGAAAAAACGAAAAATTTGTAAATGTGCTGACTCGTGTCACGAATGATTTCTTCATAATCGTTCACTTGCTTTACGAGACCGCGTTCAATGCGGAGTTTCGCCCGCTCACGAATGTCTTCCTCTTTTGTTTCAGGATGCGCAGACAGCACGATATCAATCAAAAGCTCAACTGCTTTTTCCGCGTTGTCTGTATAAGTCGCTTGATTGGTATATACTTCAAAGTAAACACCGACATCTTTCAAACGGTGATACAAATCGTATGCCAAATCATCTTCAAGCGCCGTAAATTGAATGATTTCACCTTTCGCATTGCGCACTTCCGCCCCGTTTGCGGCAATAATCGGGCACTCAATGCCGGTTCCGTCGAGCGCAAAACGAGCTTCCATATAAGATCGGCCTGTTGCGACAACGACTTCGATGCCAAGCTCCTGCGCTTTTTTAATGGCGGCGCGGTTCGCTTCGCTTACTTCCATTTTTCCGTTCAGTAACGTTCCGTCCATATCCGTTGCGATGCTTGTAATCATTCGTGTCACCTTCTCATTTATATTTAATCCCTTCCCATTTTAACATGAAAATAGTTCGGAAGCCGGAAAAATGCTGGAATACTGCGGCTTAAGGATTGTAAGCGCCATCAAAATTCTGTTTTTTATGAACATATACTGAAGCATATAGTTTCGGGGAACAATGAATTAAATTGTGCAAGTGATGAATATTTACACAAAGGAAGAATTTCTATTTGTTATCTTAATCATCCGTACACTTATCTCACTGCCTATTATTGCGGGCATTGCGCATCTTTATTTTTAAAAAGCCGCAACTTCCCGACTTTTTTTTCGTATAATCGGGTAAAGATAAGATGTTACATAGAAAGGAAGTAGTTTATTTTGACACATAAACTTTGGTTTCAAACAGGGATCGGTATCTTACTGGCAATGCTGATTATCTTTATGTTTCAGCAAATTCAAGAAGTATTTAATCCATTCGTTATTATTGCCAGAACGATTTTCCTGCCGCTTTTAATTGGTGGTGTACTTTTTTACTTAACACGGCCGCTGCTCCACTTTCTTGAGTCGAAAAAACTCCCGCGCTGGGCATCGATTACATTCGTGCTTACCGTTGTCATTTTTACTTTTTGGCTTATTTATGCGATGATCGCCCCGGTAATTGGGGAACAATCAGCATCTCTCGCCAAAAGTACACCTGAAATGATTAACGAAGGCGAGAAATGGGTTGATTACTTGCTGAGCCAGCGCGATGATCTTCCGCCGCAGGCACAGGATTCGGTTGAAAAAGCGATCAGCAATGTGACAAACAATGTAAATGATTGGGCTGCCGGCTTTGGCTCATGGCTGCTGACATTCCTGCAAAACTTTATTCAAGGACTATTTTTACTTGTATTAGCGCCATTTTTCCTCATCTACATGCTGAAGGATCATGAAAAATTCGCCCCGTTTTTGGCTGGCTTTTTCCATGGTGAACGAAGAACATGGGTTCGTAAGACGCTGCACGATTTGGACGTAACCCTCCGTTCTTATATTCAAGGCCAGCTGTTGGTCAGCTTTCTTGTCGGCGTTATGTTATTAATTGGTTACCTAATTATCGGTCTTGATTATGCACTATTGTTGGCACTGTTCGGCATGTTCACTAACGTGATTCCATTTCTCGGCCCGTATTTGGCCGTTGTGCCGGCTTTGATTATCGCGTTGATGCAAGAGCCGCAAATGGCGCTTTACGTCGCGATCATTATGCTCGTAGCCCAGCAGATTGAAAGTAACTTTATCTCACCGAACGTTATGGGCAAAGCGCTCGATATTCACCCGCTCACGGTCATTACCGTTATTTTAGCAGCTGGAAATATCGCTGGTATTTGGGGTATTATTCTTGCGATTCCGTTTTACGGTGTCGTCAAAACAATTTTATCGAACTTGTACCAGAAGCGGACCGAAATTCGTGAAGCAGCTGGGAAAGAAATTGATTAAAAAGGAAAGCTGTCTCAAATGGGACAGCTTTTTTATTTCCATTTTTTTCGACATGATACGTATGAATTCCCGTACCTATTTTATCAAAAAAAGGAGTATGAGAACATGATTGAAGAAACAAGCAAGACCACGCATCCGAAACCTTCCCTTTTTGGCTTGATCACAAGCCCTGTTGAGCAATTCAAACGGATGAAACAAAGACCGGTAATTTGGGGACCCAGTGTCATCGTCCTCATTCTTTTCACCTGATCCCTTTTGTTGGCTATGCTGCTTCCTGAATCACTTCAACTCATGTCAGAAAGTGGCTTGTCTATAGACCAAGCCCGAAACATCTCACTGATTACCGGCTTGATCACGGGTGTAATTATGTTTCCACTTACTATTTCAATCAGTGCCGGCATTATGTATTTAATTGTGAAAATAGCTGGTGGTGACACAACGTTTAAGCATTTAGTCAGCTTTACCATCTTTCTTGTCTTCATTATTACGATCGGGCAAATTATCAACTACGGTGTTGCTCTAGCAGCAGGTACAGATCCAAATGTGACGAGTATAAACGGCCTGCTGGGATTGGATGGGAAAATGGGCGGCGCTCTCAATATGGTAGAAATCTTCACAATTTGGTCAGTCATTCTTACCGGAACCGGCCTCCCAGTTGTAGCATCGATTTCAAAACGGGCCGCATGGATTATTGTAGCTGTTCTTTCCATCGTCACCATTGTAATCGGATTCTTAATGGGGACAGGTTATTAAGATGCTCAAAAAAAGAAAGTGCTTGTTCCACTTGTTGCTGTTATTATTGTTGCTTTTATCGGAGCAAGTGTATACCAGTCCCAGGCAAAAAATGAAGTTATCGTGAAAACCGGAATTATTCAAGAAGAAGAGCTTACAACAACTGTCATGATTCCTGGTACCCTTTCACTGGCGGATGAGCAAAAAGTATATAGTGATTTGGAAAAAGGCGATGTAGAAACGATTCACGTTAAAAAAGGTTGACGGATTTTATTCATGGTGTAAAACTACACGAAAGAGGTGATGTTCATGAAGAAAGATAACGTAATCGACGTTGTTTCGTCTAAATTTAAATTAATCCGCACAGAACGTGGCTATACACAGGATAAAATGGCAGAAGTAATCGGCTTATCGAAAAAAACACTTGTTCAAATTGAAAAAGAACGCATATTAGCAGGCTGGACGACGACCGCAGCTGTCTGCGCTTTGTTCCGTGACAGTGACATTCTCCAATCCGCGCTCGGCGGTGATCCCGTTGAAATCGCCGAGCTCGCTGCGCACGATACTATTACACGTCCTCAAAGAGATAAAACGATGGGCGGGCGTGTCTGGTGGCGGGAGCTTGATCACCAAAACGGCTTCCGTCTTCAGCAAAACATGATCAGCGGCCACTACCGTGTGCTTGACGCGGACGCTTACCGGCTCTTCAGTACGTACGATGTGGCGGAGGCCGAAGAACATTTTCAAGAGTACATCAGGCGTGTTCAATTTTAAGAAAAGAATTTCTGGAGACCAGCAAGAGATTGTTCTTATTGGTCTCCATCCGCACAATCAAAACAAAGTAACTCCTCTTCTTCTTTCACGCCGTTTAAAAATCCGTCCAGGCAATACACATCTTTCCCGCATGCAGCACATTGACCAATCAATTCCTTCACTGAAACCACCTCCCTTTTATTCGATAATATTCCGGTCTGTATCTTTTTGTCGAAGTTTCGTATAATAAAAAGCACTACTTTTAACGGAGAGGAACGACCGGCCATGCGGAAATACGGCTTATTTTTAGCAGCAGCTTTTTTGATTTATATGAGTTTTTTAACCCTCGAAAAAAGTGATTATGCCGTATCTGGCAACCAATATAAAGATCCGGTTTTGTTCGTTCACGGCTTTAAAGGCACAGCGCGGTCGTTTAATATGATGATTGGCCGATTTGAGAAGCGGGGCTGGGGAGAACGAGCACTGACGATGAATGTTACCCGGACCGGCCGGCTGCTTGTTCGCGAAGAGCCTTTTTCCGCGGATCGCCCCGCCTTTATTCATTTGATTTTTGAAAATAACCGGGCTTCTTTTGATGATACATCACGTGCACTTGCTGCTGTCATGCAAGTGCTGAAAAAAGAATATGGCGTGGAGCGTGTAAAAATCGTCAGCCATTCGATGGGTGGAATTGTTTCAGTGAAATTTTTACAGGAGCTGTATAACCCTGATCTCCACCCGATGACAGATCAGCTTGTCACGATCGGCAGTCCATTTGATGGCGTTTCCGGAAGCCGCTGGTTCATACAAAATCAAGGTCCTGCCGTATATGATTTAATGCCCGGGTCCCCGGCACTTGCAAAAATCGCCGCCAATCATAACCGGTTTCCGTCAGGGACGAACGTATTAAATATTGCAGGCACTGGTGATCAGGTAACCCGGCTTCAAAGCGCGCTCAGCTTCAAAGCGCTTGTGCCGGAAGACCAATACCGCGTTGAGGTACTGTATGATAAAAACATTACTCATAGCGGCCTTCATGAAACAGCGATTGTTGATGAAAAAATTGGTGCGTTTTTTGACTATAAATGAGGCAGTGTGCGGTGCTGCTTCATTTTTTATGCCCACTTGGCCAGTTTTGTGTCCACCCCCTGCCTTCTTTCTGTCCACTTAATAAAAATTTACGTCCATTCACACACAGTTATGTCCACTCAGCCGAATTGACGTCCATTTTCAACAAAAAAGCCGGCTCCCCTCACAAAAAGGGAAACCGGCTCTTTCATATATATTATCCTTTAAAAATGTCGCTATGTGATTCGCGGATGCGGGCTAAAACGGCATCTACGGTTGATTCAGCGTTTACGGGATACTCTTTTACTCGTGTGACGGAGCATGCGTCTCCTGTCTGGCATAACACTTTTACACATTCCGCTGTTTCTTCTTCGAGTTCATGCCATCCGCCTGCTTTAAAAAATGCGCCTGATGTCGCCATTTTTTCGTACTGCACTACAAAGTTTTCTTTTACTTCACCGGCAAAATAGCTTTTCACGTCAAGAAGATTTTCAACGACCATCATGGTTATGGGTCAACTCCTGTTTAATTTGATGCCCTAAGTATACGCCCATTTTTTTCAAAAAAGAACCGCCAGCCGCCCGAAAACCACATTTTCCACAATTCAGTAACATTTCATTCAAACTTTGTTCACAACTTCAAAAAAAGAAGCGTTTACTACGTCAGCAAGCTTTTTCGGAGCGAGTTCAATTTGTGCTCCGATCTTGCCGGCACTGACAACCATAGTCTTTAATTTTTCCGCCTGAACGTCGATAAATGTCGGGTACAGCTTTTTCATGCCAACCGGTGAACAGCCGCCGCGTATGTAGCCGGTCTGCTTTTGGATGTCTTTCACTGGTATCATCTCGATCTTTTTTTCACCTGCCGCGCGAGCCGCTTTTTTTAAATCAAGCTCACATTCTACCGGCACAACGAACACATACAATCGACCCGTGCCTTGTGCAACCAGTGTTTTAAAGACGCGCTGCGGAGCGACACCGATTTTCTCCGCAACGGACACGCCATCAATTTTTCCATCCTTGTTGTCATATTCATGCATTTGATACGAAATGCCTGCCGCGTCAAGCAGCCGCATCGCATTTGTTTTTCCTTTTGCCACAGTGTTTCCCCCTATATATATGTTAAAATTATTGTACTATAGCCCATATAAAGAGGTGGAATAAATGGATCAACTGACCGTTTCCGGATTGATGGAAGTGATGAAAGAATTTTTTCCGCCTAATACGTCTGTTGCCGTGTCGAATCACGAAAAATTTATTTATTACCAGTCTAGCCGCCTAGTTGACTTGCACATCCGGGCGGGCGATCCGATTAAACAAGGCAGCGTGACACAGCAGGCAATTACGGAAAAGCATCAAGTGTCAACGTATATTGACAGCGATGTGTACGGCATCCCCTACTATGCAATGAGTGTACCGATTTTTGATGACCACGTGCTGACTGGCGCGATTACGACCATTTATCCGGCTAAACCTTCGCCGATTTCACGTAATATTTTAACAATCAAAGCAGAAGACCGGTGGTATCCGATTCCGTATTCTGATGTTTTATACCTGGAATCGGAAGGACGTAAAACGCGCGTGCTGGCGCAAACAGGAAGCGGCTACCATAAGCTGAACTTAACAGAACTTGAATTTATGCTGCCGGACGACGCGTTTATCCGCGTACACCGCTCCTACATCGTCAACGTGAACTTTATTCAGGAAATTCAGCCGGATTCCCATTCGACTTTTTTGCTTATTATGAAGGACCGGACGAAAATCCCCGTTACTCAAACGTACACGAGCGCATTCCGTAAAGCGCTCAATTATTAACAAACTTGCTTGATGACGCGAAATTTCTCCTTCGCGTCTTTTTTGCGGCTTTTCATTCCGAGGCAAATGAAAACCCTTTCAAATACTGCTACACTTGTTAAAATGAACCAGGGGGATCGATTCACAATGAATGAACGTATTCGCATCGAGGAATTAAGAAGCAGGATAGTGGGCGCGGATGAAGCTGCATCCTGGATTGAAGACGGGATGACATTGGGGTTAAGCGGATTTACACGGGCTGGAGATGCAAAAGCGGTGCCGATGTCACTTGTGGAACGGGCGAAAACAGAATCGTTTAAAGTGAACATTTTCACGGGGGCTTCGCTCGGCTTTGATTTAGATAAAATGATGGCAGAAGCCGGAATTATTCATAAACGCCTTCCATTTCAGGCGGACCCAGTGATGCGAAAAGAAATAAACGACGGCCAGCTGTTTTTTGTCGATCAGCATTTATCCCACACCGCGGAATCCATCCGCAGCGGTGTACTCGGCCCGATTGATTATGCCATTGTAGAAGCAGTCGCCATTACAGAAGACGGGCTAATTATTCCGGCGACCTCCGTCGGCAACTCATCAATTTTTGTGGAAAAAGCAGAGAATGTCATTGTTGAACTGAATACCGCACAGCCGGCGGAACTCGAAGGCCTTCATGACATTTACAGTCCGAACGATCAAGGCAGACGAGGGCCGATCATGCTGACATCAGTAGATGAACGCATTGGGGACATCGGCATTCGCGTTGATCCCGCAAAAGTAAAAGGCATTGTACTGACGAATGCCCAGGATTCACCGTCCACTATTGTGCCGCCAGATGCAGAGACGGCACAAATGGCCAATCATTTAATCACCTTTTTCCGTGAAGAAGTCAAAGCGGGTCGTCTCACGAATGAACTCGCGCCGCTGCAGTCCGGCATCGGCTCGATTGCCAATGCAGTGATGCACGGACTTATTGACTCGGAATTTGAAAACCTGGAAGTGTATTCTGAAGTACTGCAGGATGCCGTTTTTGATTTGTTTGATCACGGTAAAATCCGTTTCGCTTCCGGCTGCTCCATTACATTGTCTGAAGAAAAAATGACCGACATTTATTCGAATTTAGCGAAGTACCGGGACAAGCTGGTGCTCAGGCCGCAGGAAATATCGAACCACCCAGAACTCATCCGTCGACTTGGCTTATTGTCCATTAACACGGCGCTTGAAGTGGATATTTATGGAAACGTGAATTCCACTCACGTCTCTGGTACAAAAATGATGAATGGCATCGGCGGATCAGGGGACTTTGCCCGCAACTGCCGGACCGCGATTTTTGTGACAAAATCAACTGCAAAAAATGGCGCCATCTCCAGTATTGTCCCGTTCGCTTCACACGTTGACCATACGGAGCACGATGTGGACATCATCGTGACCGAGCAAGGTTTTGCGGACTTGCGTGGACTCGCACCACGTGAACGGGCCCTTGTTATTATTGAAAATTGTGCGCATCCGGCATACATAGACCAGCTGCGCAGCTATTACGAAGAGGCGCTTACACGTGGTGGCCAAACACCGCATATACTCGAAAAAGCATTGTCCTGGCATACACGACTCGCTGAAACCGGTACGATGCGTGAGGAACAGCCTGTTTCCCTTTCGTGACGTCTGTTCGGCCGCTTTTTGGCAAACCAACTCAAGAATTCGATCTCAAACCGACTTCCAGCAAAAAAACGGTACGGCGTTTATATATAGAACCTTCCCTTCACAAGAGCTGCTTCGGAAGCAGCTCTTTTTGGTATAAAAGCGGGAGAAAAATCGACAATTTCATAAGAAAAAAACAGCCCACTTATTTATCTCATTCAAAATTTGTTCTTAACGTCAAAATTTTTCTGCTTCGTGTCGTTTATATGATATTTTGTGCTTTTTTTAATGAAAGCACTTTCAAATAAATTTATAATTGTAGTCAAGAAGCCGATCCAACCGGCTCAACTTACAAAATACATTCCATACTCTCTCTGATTTACTGTCAGAAAAAAGCGGCCCCGGTGAAGGCCGCTTTTTTCTTTTTACCCGCCGCGGCGCTGTTCCGCGATTTTTTCTTTTGCTTTGGCCATCTCTTTCACCGGCGGCATTAAGCTTACAATCGTGTCACCCGCCTCCCCTTTTGGCGAAACGTCGCGCGTGTAAAATTCCAGCTTGCCGGATTGCTTAACAATAAACAGAAGCAGCGTATTTTCATCAAGCTCTTTTAAATACTTGTCGTATCGGAACCGGTCTGTTAATTCAGTTTTTCGGAAAACGTAGTCTGCTGCCCGTGATGTGAGCGCCTGGTAGTGGGCAGATGAATCAAACAATACTTTCCCGCCGACCGTTTTGTCGAATTCTTTCGCCGTTTCTGTCCGCTCCGGCCCTGCTGCAATCTGGTACAAATTCACACGCCCCATTTCCGGCACAAATGTTGAGCAAACGAGTGCATTGTATGCTTCATCGCTTGTTGCAGCGATCATATAGTCATACCGAGTCAGCTCCAAATGATACTCTGTGCTTTCTGACAAAATTTCACCGTGATACACCGGTAAATTCGCCTGGCGTGCTGAATGGAGCCTTTGCCACGATTCATCTGCGACAAGAACCGGAATATTTAAGTCCTGCATCGTTTTGCCGAGCTTTGCGGTAAATGTATTGCCGCCGATAAGGAGGACACCCGGCTTGTCTGTAGAGGCGAGATTTAGCTTTTTCGCCAGCCAGCCGATCGAAAACCCGTGGGCAACAACGGTTGAAAACACAAGGGCAAATGTAAGCGGCGTGAGCAGTGACGCGTCTTCATAACCCGCTTCAAATAAGGATTGGGCAAAGTAGCCGGATACAGTTAGCGCCACAATTCCCCGCGGCGCAATCCAGCCGACAAGCGTTTTTTCCTGTTTGGTCATGTCTGTGCCAACCGTTGACAGCCAAATCGAAAGCGGACGGACGACAAACAGCATGATCAATACAAATGCAATAATACGGAAGTCAAAAATCTGCATAAGCGTCTCTCTCGTCAGAGACGCGGTTAGCATAATAAAAATCGTTGAAATCAAGAGAATGGAGATGTTCTCTTTAAAATGACGCATGTCTTTAATAGAAGAAATGTGCATGTTTGCCATGACCATTCCCATTGCGGTAACGGCCAAAAGACCTGTCTCGTGCATTGCTTCATCTGCAATCGTAAAGCAGGCGATGACAACAATAAAAACAGCAGGTGATTTTAAATACTCCGGGACACGTCCTTTCTCAAGTGCCTTGCCGAGTCCAATTCCAAAAACAACGCCAAGCACAACGGCAAAAGCTGAGCCAAACAAGAAGTTAATAAACGTTGCCGCAGTGACTTCTCCTGTAAAAAATTTAATTAATTCAAATGCGAATAAAGCGAGAAGTGCACCAAATGGGTCAACAACAATCCCTTCCCATTTCAGAATAGCGGCCGTACGCGGTTTTAATTTTGCCTGGCGCAGCAGTGGCAAAATGACAGTCGGCCCTGTCACAATAAACAATCCACCGATGACAAATGCTACAGCAAGAGATAATCCTGCTACATAATGCGCCGCGAGGGACCCCGCAATCCAGGCGATAAACGCGCCGAGTGTCACAATACGGCGGATCGGCTGCCGGACCGTTTTAATTTCACGAAAATCAAGGTTTAAGCTTCCTTCGAATAAAATAATAGCAACAGCCGCTGAAATAATCGGACCGAATAAGTCCCCAAATACATCTTTCGGATTAAACCAGCCAAACAGCGGACCGATTAACAGCCCCGCAACTGACATGACAACAATCGCAGGAAGCCGGAAACGCCAAGCCATCCACTGAGATGCAATTCCGACCACGAGCATGATCATTAAGCAAAACAGTAAAGAATCAAACATCACATCTCCCTTTCCCTTACACACATTTTTATACATACTACCGTGTTTGTTCCCACATTTTATGTTTTGAAAACTAACAGCGCTTTCGCAAACTGAAATTGTACAGTGGCAGCAGCCGTCCGGTAAAATAAGAAAAGCGCAAGGCGACCGTTTACTGGCGACAAGCATAAGACGAGTATTGGAGGAGGCGCTTCTTGCCTCCAGAAGGGCTTGGCTTATGACCAAGCCGAAGGCGCCTGGAGCTGGACAGTTTCCAAAAATATATACTTTTTTATCTTTTAAAAAAACGTATTCGGAAAGGATGGATTTTTTGAACAATATCGCCTTTTTCCGTATTTTTAAGATTGTTAAAATGGCCGCTGTTTTTTTTATTCAGCTGACGTTATTTGAACGACGGCACCGTGGCAGCTGGACAGAGGAAACGAATCGCAAATGGGAAATGCTTGTGAAAAAACAGGCGGCAGAGTACCGTCGTACGGCTCTTCGTCTTGAAGGGCTGCTTATTAAGCTTGGGCAATTTTTAAGCACACGAGCGGATATCATGCCAAAAGCGTTTTTAGAAGAGCTGGAAGATTTAATTGACCGCGTTCCAGCCGTGCCCTGGGAAGCAGCCAAAGCGGTTATGGAATCAGAGTGGAATGGCCCGATTGAGACGATTCTCTCTCATATCGATGAACGGTCAGTGGCGTCCGCTTCGATCGGTCAAGTATATAAAGCAACGCTTCATTCTGGCGAAGAGGCTGCGGTGAAAGTACAGCGTCCGGATATTGATCGAATTATCGCCGTTGATTTTAAAGCAGTCCGTATTGTAATGAATCTTGCCGGCCGGTTCACGACATTCGGCAAGCAGACGGATTTGCCGGCTTTGTATCGTGAAATGACTGCCATTATCGGAGCAGAGCTCGATTTTAAAAGCGAACTTGCCAACGGCCGTTATTTTAAACAGCGGTATGAGTCGTTTAATGCGGTGGATATTCCGTCTTACAACAGCGACATTTCAACAAAACGCGTGCTTGTGATGGAATGGATTGAAGGCGCGCGCATCACGGATCTCGCCTTTCTTGAACGAAACGGCATTGACCGCCATATATTAGCCGAACGTTTGACTAACATGTTTTTGGAGCAGCTTTTACAGGAAGGCAAATTTCATGCCGACCCGCACCCCGGCAATATATTAGTCAAGGCAGATGGCACGATTGTACTCATTGATTTCGGCATGATCGGCATGCTGCCGGCAACTGACGCCATCTACATCCGCGCAATGATTGAAGGCATTTTAACAGAAGATTACAGTAAGGTGGTGGACGGGCTTGAAGGACTGCAATTTCTACTGCCGCGTGCGGACAAGGAACGGATGAAGCGTGTGATTAGAGCGATGATCGACGCGTACACATCGCAGTCTTTTAAGCGAATGGATGATCTTGCCGCTCAGCAGCTGCTTGAAGAAATACAGCTAATCGTTAAGCAGGAACCAGTACAGATGCCTGCCGGTTTTGCCTTTTTAGGACGGGCTGCCTCTACGTTCATCGGTCTTTTGCATATTTTAGACCCAAATATCGATTTAATGGAGGTTGGACGGCAGCCGGTGCTGGACTGGCTCGGGAAACATGCCGGCAAAACAAATCCACAGACGATTTTACTTCAGTCGCTGCGTCCGCTTCTTTCTCTCCCGCAAAAGCTGTCGGCCGCGCTCGATGAACCAGCCCGATTGCGGGAGCAGCAAGATGCACATCGGGAACGCGCCGAAATGGAGCGCTACTTGCTGAAAAGCCGTCGAGACGCGCTTTTGTTCACCGCTCTTGCATTCCCGACCGTGCCAGCCGCTTTTTGGACTGAACAAGCTGTGCTCCTATACGGAGGCCCTGCTCTTTTAGCCGTATCACTCATTTTTTACTGGCGGTCGATCCGGGCGCATAAGCGGTTTCTTCAAAAATAAGCTCTTTCTTTTTTACTATTTAAACGCATGAACCGGCTGTGCCAATTCAGTGGAGGCAGCGCACAAGATGCTGATAAATTTAAAGACGTAAAAAAGGGATGTGCCAGCATGGGCACATCCCTTTTTTTCTTATTGAAACACGATCGTTTTATTTCCATGAACGATGACACGGTCTTCTAAATGCCACTTCACCGCTCGAGCTAAAACGCGCCGTTCAATCGAGCGGCCGATTTTTTTCAAATCCGCTACATGATCACGATGATCCACGCGTTCAATATCCTGCTCGATGATCGGACCTTCATCCAAATCGTTTGTCACGTAGTGAGACGTTGCACCGATCAGCTTTACACCGCGGTTATACGCACGCTCATACGGACGCGCGCCGATAAACGCCGGCAAGAATGAGTGATGGATGTTAATAATTTTGTTCGGATATTTCTCTACAAATTCAGGCGTTAAAATTTGCATGTAACGAGCCAGGACAATGACATCGATATTGTATTGTTCAATAAGGCGGGATTGTTCTTCCTCGACCTGATTGCGGATGTCTTTGTTTGCCGGAATGTAATGGAATGGAATACCGAGCGATTCAACCATGCCACGGGCATCTTCATGATTCCCGGCCACAAAGGCGATATCCGTCTGTAAATCCCCGCTTTGCCATTCCCATAAAAGCTCTAATAAGCAATGTGGCTCTTTTGATACGAAAATCGCCGTTTTTTTCCGGTCGCTGCTGTATGCAAAGCGGAAATCCATGTCAAACTCTTTTGCAAGCGGCGTGAAATCCCCTTCCATTACGCTGCGCTTTGCCATGAGGTCGTCGCAGTCAAATTCAAGGCGGATAAAAAACGTGCCGCCTTCAGGATCGCTCGTGTATTGGCTCGATTCGATAATGTTGGCGCCGTGTTCGAATAAAAACTTCGACAGCGCGGATACGATACCGGGTCCATCTGGACACTTGACAAGCAGCCTTCCGCGATTTACATAGCGGCTTTGCCCATTCAGAAAGTTTTCAAGCGCATTTATATTTACAGTCATTTGGGTACACTCCAGTTATCAATTTAATTTCCTCATTATAAACGATTCGATCCGCTTTGAACATATATTCAGCCATGCATTTCAATTTATGTTATAGTAAAATAACAAAAAATCACTTGCAATTGGAGGAAAATCTTTTGGAAAAACAGCCACAATGGTCGTCTAAAATTGGCTTTATTTTGTCATCGGCCGGAGCAGCAATTGGACTCGGAGCCATTTGGAAATTTCCTTATGTGACCGGGCAAAGCGGCGGCGGGGCTTTTTTGCTTTTATTTATCCTTTTTACACTGCTTATCGGGCTGCCAATGCTCATTTCGGAATTTATAATTGGACGCGGCTCTGGGCGTGAAGCAGTGAGCGCTTATAAAAAACTAGCACCAGATTCCTTTTGGACGGTAACCGGCAAAATCGGTGTTGCCGGCTGCTTCTTGCTGCTGTCGTTTTACAGCGTTGTCGGCGGCTGGGTGCTTATTTACACGGTCCGCTCTTTATACGGAGGCGTCATTAATAGCGGTGACCCCGTCGCGCTTTTTGACGCCGTCACAGCTAATGCCGGATTAACGATCGGCGGCCATGCTGTTTTTATGCTGCTGAATATTCTTGTTATTGCGGCAGGCATTCAAAATGGAATTGAGCGTTCCAGCAAATATATGATGCCCATTTTGTTTATTTTCTTTATTATTTTAGTCATTCGCTCATTGACCCTGGATGGCGCAATGGAAGGTGTTGCGTTTTTTTTACAGCCGGACTTTTCAGAAATTACCGGAGAAGCGGTTCTTTATGCACTCGGCCATTCGTTTTTTTCACTGGCTGTCGGGTTTTCCTGTATGGTCACATACAGCTCCTATTTGGGCAAAGATGTCAGCATCCCGGCATCTGCAGGCTGGGTTTCGATCATGAACATTTTCGTTTCGGTATTAGCGGGACTTGCCATCTTCCCGGCCGTTTTCGCATTCGGTCTGGAGCCGACTGAAGGACCCGGTCTTCTTTTTATCGTTCTGCCGTCTGTTTTTGCGCAAATGCCGTTTGGGGAACTATTTTTGTTTATGTTTTTGCTGCTGTTTCTGTTTGCGACTCTTACGTCGTCGTTCAGCCTGCTTGAAATCATTACGGCCGCTTTTACAAAAGGCGAGGAATCATCACGTAAAAAAATGGCACTTATCTCGGGTATTATTGTTTTCTTAGCTGGTATTCCTGCTGCGCTGTCATTCAGCGTTTTGGCTGATATTTCATACTTTGACCGTACCATTTTTAACTTAACCGACTACCTTGTCAGCAACATCCTGCTTCCGCTCGGCAGCTTGCTGATCGCCCTGTTTATTGTATGGCGGATGGACCAAGCGCTTGTTAAAGAGCAATTTGAGTTAAGCGCCGGGAGACTTAGTCCGGCTTATGCCATTTGGCTGCCCCTTATGCGCTGGATTGTGCCCGTGACAATTGCTGTCGTATTTGTGTATACAATGATTCAATTATAAGCAAAGTAACAGAAAAGCATTCACGAATGATGACTATTTCGTGAATGTTTTATTAATTTAATCTCAAAATGATATTAAATATTTATATTTTTTATTTTTGGTAACTATTAGGTATAAAAAAGACTGATTTTAGTGAAAAAAGCGGGTTATCTATTTAAATCAAAAAATCTATATCAAAAAGAGATGATTTTGATCTTTTTAAAGCATTGATGGCATCGTTTTTTCAGAATATGATGATGTTATCAGAAAATTGTTTATTATGCACAAAGGAGATTATAAAAATGACAACCACAAATGAATTAACACAAGAAATGCAGGCTGCTAAACAATATGTAGACCATGTATTTGAAATTGTTAAAAAACGCAATCCCGGCGAAAACGAATTTCATCAGGCGGTTCAAGAAATCTTTGAATCTTTGACACCGGTATTCGCAAAATACCCAAAATACATTCAGCATAACATTTTAGAGCGCATGGTTGAGCCGGAGCGCGTGATTTCTTTCCGTGTGCCTTGGACAGATGATAACGGCAGCGTGCAGGTAAACCGCGGCTTCCGTGTTCAGTTCAGCAGCGCGATCGGACCATATAAAGGCGGTCTTCGCTTCCACCCGTCTGTTAATGCAAGCATCATTAAATTCCTTGGATTCGAGCAAATCTTTAAAAACTCATTGACTGGCCAGCCGATCGGCGGCGGTAAGGGTGGATCTGACTTTGATCCGAAAGGAAAATCCGACAATGAAGTGATGCGTTTTACACAAAGCTTCATGACAGAATTGTACCGCCATATCGGTCCAGATGTGGACGTACCAGCTGGCGACATCGGTGTCGGCGGACGCGAAATCGGCTACTTGTTCGGTCAGTACAAACGTCTTCGCGGCAGCTATGAAGCTGGCGTCTTAACAGGGAAAGGCCTCGCATACGGCGGCAGCCTTGCACGCACAGAAGCGACAGGATTTGGAACGGTTTATTTCGTTGATGAAATGCTTCGTGACAAAGGGAAAACATTTAAAGGACACACTGTAGTTGTATCTGGTTCTGGAAATGTATCCATTTATGCGATGGAAAAAGCTACAGAACTTGGTGCAACTGTTGTCGCATGCTCGGATTCAGGCGGCTACATTTACGATGAAAACGGCATTGATATCGCCACAGTTAAGCAATTAAAAGAAGTAGAACGCAAGCGTATCAGCGAATATGTGAATTTCCACCCGAACGCAACCTACACAGAAGGCTGCGCAGGCATTTGGAGCATTCCATGTGAAATCGCTCTTCCTTGTGCAACACAAAATGAAATCGATGCAGAATCAGCACAGCTTCTTGTGAACAATGGCGTAAAAGCTATCGGCGAAGGTGCGAATATGCCTTCAACGCTTGAAGCAATCGATATTTTCTTGAAAAACGGCGTTCTTTTTGCACCGGCAAAAGCAGCCAACGCAGGCGGCGTAGCGGTTTCCGCTCTTGAAATGGCGCAAAACAGCGCGCGTGTGCCTTGGACGTTTGAAGAAGTAGATGCCAAGCTTCATGGCATTATGAAAAACATTTTCAAGCAGTCGAAAGAAGCAGCCGCTGAATTTGGCTACGAGGACAACCTTGTTGTTGGCGCGAACATTGCCGGCTTCGTAAAAGTCGCGGATGCGATGATTTCACAAGGTGTCGTTTAATTAAAACAAAAAAGGTGTTCCCGAAATTCGGGAACACCTTTTTCTGTTGACTTGAATTCGGTTCAAACGCGTCCTCTCACGTGGTTATGCGTATACTTCTTCTCTTGTGCAGCCTTGAATCGCGGCTGTTTCTTCTATTTCTTTGGTTTCCTGCGGCTCATCTTCCGCCGCTTTCCGCTGCTTGATCAATTCAGAGAGCGACACCGGTTCCGGCAGCTGTTCCAGAATAGATGCCGGAATTTGCATGCCAGGCGCAGAGACATCCAAAAAGGCGTTAGCCATTTCTAAATAGCCGGCTTCATTTGGATGGACATCACCGGGATTCGGCAAATACTCAACTGCATCAAGTCCGAACCGGTCCGCCACCGGTATAAAAACAACCCCTGCTTTGTCCGCTTCTTGTTTGATGATTTGATTCAGTACGTCCAGTTGTTCACTGACAGCCGGCTTATGCTGGTCAAAAGCATGAGGATAGGGGAAGTAATACCCCATCACGTACACGTCCGCACCCGGCTGCAGCGACTTTATTTTCTCCAGTAAAAGTGCGTAGTCCTCTCGCACACCGTTCAGCGCAAACGCGGCTGTCACCGCATTAAATGTCAACATGCCACGGTTCGGATCGTTTTGAATAAGCGGCAGTAAATCGTTCGCCCCAGCTGAAACCGTAATCAAATCCGCTGATTTAATCGCTTTTTTCCCAGCTTCGCTGTCCACCTGCCCGATCACCTGCCCCACTGTGTACCCAGGCACTGAAAGCTGTTTTGAAAAGACTTCCGGCTGCAGCGCCAGCGCGATCATATCCGCGTACCCCGCCCCAATTTCCCGATTCGGTGTTTGGCCCGCTGCAAGCGAATCCCCGATCGCCACATAATTCATCGCAGATGCCTGCACAGGCAGCACAATACTGCTTATAAGAAAAAAGCATAACAATAGGCTTCGTTTGATCATGTACGCCACTTCCTTTAGTGAGTCTTCTTCTTATTGTATCAAAAGAAGGGGCGTTTACGCTTGAACGAACTGCCTTATGCACCATTCATTGTAAAAACAAATTTAAGATCGATCCCGCTGACCTGTTTTTCCTGGAAGTATGCAACATAATAAATAACCGAATCATCCAGATGATACACAAGCCCGTCAAACGAATGGGCAAGAACGTATTCTTTCGTTGTCCGGCCAATCCAGGCGTGAATATGCTCCGGCCGCACATTCGGCATTGTATTTCCTTTATATTTCCAATCGAGTGCGTCTTGACGAAGCTGTGTTTCGGAATACCGGCAATTGATGACGAGCGGCCGCTCCAGTTTAATTTCCTGCTTTAATACCGCTGCCTGTCCGCCTCCTTCTGCTTCCGCATGACAAAACGCGTATTGAGCCGCGAGCACCGCATCACTAATTAAATAAAGGCCGGACCCGAAAATAGACCGCGCCTGAACGCCATCCTGAAACCGGCGCCGTTCCATCCGCTCATAACGCTGATTGGCGACCACCCGTTCCGCTTCTTGAAAACTAATACCGCGATACCCCGTCCTTTTCATTGTTCCAGCCTCCATTTCACGATTGATTCCTCCGGCAGGCAAACGTCCATATTGTGAAAATTGATTTCAGCTTACCACATTTCTTTTTGCCTTTTGATCATATTGGAAGAAAATCTCACGTTGAAATAGTTTGTTGCTCTTTTCCTCGCCCGGTAATTTAAAAAGAAAAAATCAATCACATAACAAATGCCAGCGATAAAAATAAAAATGCCCGGAAGAAAACTACTTCCAGGCATTTCATTTATGAAGAGTTAACTTTTTATATTACTTGGACGCTGGGGCCAAATTAGCTTCGGGTGATGTAACTTTGTCGTAGAAATTGACAAACTTGTCACGATCGTCGCTGTTGCGGTACGCCATCGCCACACGCGGATGTTCATTCAGTACACCAGAGATCATGTAGGGAATGATATAGCCCCACTCCCACTTCTGGCGCATGTCAATCATGTGCTTTTCAATGATGCCAAGGACCGGCTTCATTTCGTAGCTTGGTTTTTGAATGTAGCTGACGAGCAGCTCCGTGTTGCAGTTGCCGGCTGCCCGGCCCATTCCGTAAACGGAGGAATCAAGGAATGTGACACCGCTTTTCATCGCTGCTAGCGTATTGGCAAATGCCAGCTGCATGTTATTATGGGTGTGGATGCCAAGCTGTTTGTTTGGGATCATCGATTGGAACTTCTTCACCTGGTGCTCGATATCCGCAGGGTCTAAGCTTCCAAATGAGTCCACGATATAAACAACATCGACAGGGCTTTCCTTCACCAGTTCAAACGCTTCAATCAGCTGGTGCTCCGGCACGCTGGATAAAGCCATGATATTAAGAGACGTTTCGTAGCCTAAGTCATGGAACATCTGTACAAGCTCCAGGCCCTTATCCACTTCTCGGATGTAACACGCCACACGGATCATATCAAGGACACTTTCCTCACGCGGCAGAATGTCATTCGGGTCTACACGGCCGATATCGACGAGCGCAGACAGCTTTGTGAACTTTTTCTCCGGGATGATTTCTTTTAGGAAATTATCGTCAAGAAATCTCCACGGATTAGGCTCCGTCGCGTTTAAAAGTTTCGCCGAATTTTTGTAGCCAATTTCCATATATTCAACACCAGCTTCACTTAAGCCGTTGTATAAGTCCTGAACAAATTCAACGCTGAAATCCCAATTGTTTACTAAGCCCCCGTCACGGATCGTACAGTCTATAATTTTGCTGCGATTTCCCATAACAATCACTTCCTCCCATTTCTTTTGCTTGTCAGCCAATTTATTTTCACTTTCGCGCTTTTATGCTTTTATGCTTTTATGCTTTTATGCTTTTATGCTTTTATGCAATAAAGTATCTTATTACGTTTATATCATGATTCCCTAAGCATCGTCAATCTATTTTCAGAAAAAAATGAAAAATCTTATTTCGCTTCCTGATTAATAGTTGTATTTTACCATACTCCCTTTACAGCCGGATGAAAACGCACAAAAAAAAGGCTTGCAGGGAGCAAACCTTTTTAACAAATATCTGTAACAGCTTGTTTCAACGTGTCGATTAAAAAGCGTAAATCCTCATCTGCGGAAGAAAGCGGCGGGGCGATGATCAGAATGTTTTGATAGCCTGGGACTGTATCGCCGTTGCGCCCGATAATCAATCCTTTTTCTTTACACGCGCCGACAATTGCAAGCATCGTGTCTTCAGAGGCCGGTTCTTTCGTTTCTTTATCTGTCACTACTTCAATACCATACAAGAAACCGACACCGCGCACTTCACCAACAATGGGGCACGATTCGAGTTCGTGCAATTCTTTCATCATATTCTCGCTGAGCCGCGCCACCCGATCCGAAATTTGTTCTTCTTCCAAAATATCAATCGTTTTTAAAGCAGCAGCGCAGGAAGCGGGATGGCCGCCGAATGTAGAGACGTGACGGAAATGGGAGCCCGTTTCTGCTTGCTTAAATGCGTCATAAATATACGTCTGAACGGCTGTCGCACCGAGCGGCATACAGCCGGCGGTCAAGCCTTTCGCCATCGTCACAATGTCCGGCTGCACCCCTTCCGAATGCATAAAGCCAAACATTTTTCCGGTACGGCCAAAGCCGGACACAACTTCATCCGTGATCAACAGTACATCATGTTTTTGGCAAATTTCTGATACCCGCTGCAAATAAGAGGAAAATGGGATTAGCACACCGCCTCCGGAAATAAACGGCTCGATAATAACAGCGGCGATTGTGTCGGCTCCTTCCCATTCGATCACGTTTTCAATGTGATTAGCGGCAGCAAGATCATCTTCAAACGAAGACCGGTAGGGATAGGGAGGCGGCACGTGAAGAAAACCCGGCGCACCCGCTCCGTATTTCAGCTTCCGGTTCGCTTGTGCCGTGGCGCTTAATGCGCCAAGCGTTGAGCCGTGATACGCACGATAGCGGGAAATGATCTTTGTTTTTTCCGGCTTGCCGGTTTGTGCATGATACTGGCGAGCAATTTTAAATGCCGCTTCATTCGCTTCCGAGCCGCTGCACGTAAAAAAGGTTGTATACGGCGCCCCTAGCAGCTCACTTAATTTAGCCGATAGTTCAATTGCTGGCTCATGACTCATTGTCAGCGGGAAATAGGAGACATTCATCAGCTGATCGTACACGGCCTGCGCAATTTCTTTTCGGCCATGGCCTAGATTTAAGCACCAAAGGCCGGAAACACCGTCCATATACCGATTTCCATCTGCGGCGGTAAACCATGCACCATCGCCGCTGACCGCCATTAAAGGCGATGCCTGCTCATTAAACTTGACCATCGCATGCCACAGATGATCACGATCCTGCTGCGCCAGCTTGCTCAAATGCTCCGCCGTATGAATCAATATGTCCGCCTCTTTTCGCCTCAATAAGAATCGTCCCGATGTATTTGCGCGCATCCGCCGTCAGCAAATGCAGCTCTTTTCGTTCGAGATGACGTTCAAATTCGATGAAATCCCCTTCAAGCGTTTCTTTCACCGCAATGATGCGGTAACCATCTTGAATAAGTGCATCAATAGCTGTTTTTTCTTTCATAAACCCTTTGTAATCTGACATGAAAACAACCCCCTTTTTACAGTTTTTCGCCTGCGGCAGCCGGAAGCTCTTCGGCAGCCGGTTCGCCTTCTAACGGAATGGTCCAGTCGCGCCCAATGGTCACACCGAGGAATTTGTCATCGCTTGGGTCTTCAAGCTCAGCCTGTGGGTATTTGTTAAACCACCAAAACTTCGCCAGTACATAATATGCTGCGGCTCCGACCGCAAAGCCGATAAAAAAGGAATATGTTGAAAATGTGACGGCGAGCGCACCGCCGATTACCCAGGAAATAATGCCAGCCCAGTTGACGCCGTAATGGTAACGGTACTGTCCATCCATTTCGTATAAATCTGGTACATTCACACGGCGTTTGCGGATTAAATAGTAATCAGCAAATAAAATGCCGACAATGGAGGCAAGTATACCGCCAACAACGAGCAAAAACGGCATGAGCACGTTGAACAAATTCCACGGCTGCGTCACCATACCGATAACACCTGCTGCCAGCACACCCACATAAAACGGCACTTTCGGCCCGCCAATGTTTGAAAATACCGTTGCTGCCGGAACAAGGTTAGCTGCTGTATTTGTCGACCACTGGGCAAACACGATCATAAGAAGCAACACAGCGAGGACAATGCCGCTCGATGTTTCCTGGAGCGCCGCCACCGGATCATAATTGCCAACTGCAATAAAAGAAACGCCGCCAATAGCGACCACAAACGTCTGTGTAAGCGGCATAGCAATCAAGCTGCCGACAAGCACACTTTTATTACGCTTCACCCAGCTCCGTTCAAACTGCGGCGCTTTAATAAAGCGTGAGATAGAGGCAATATCCGCTGCAAGAGTGGACCAATAACCCATGTTTCCAAGAATGACGACCATGAATGCGTTAAACAACAACCCGCCAGTCAGTGGATTTTCCACCCACGACCAGACGTTTTTATCGGCTGCGGCCGCTTGATCGGCCAATGTCACGTACATCCAAAGCGAAATTAAAATAATGACTGGCGCAGCTAAATCCGCGAATTTTTCAATCGACTTAATTCCGATAATCGTATTTGCGACCTGCACGGCGACAAAGGCAAGGAAGCAGACAAACCAGTTATCAAAGCCGAATAAAATATTTAAAATACCGTTAATGGCCATCGCGCCGAAATACGTGTTGATACCAAACCACATTGACGCTGCAATGCCGCGGATAGCGGATGGGATATGTGTCCCAACTGTCCCAAACGGTGCCCGCATATATACGGGGAATGACAATCCATGTTCGATGCCGATATCAGCAATAACCGAGATGAAAAGGCCGATCAACACACAGCCGATAAAGGACGCGGCGAGCACCCAGGAAAGCGGCATCTGTTCGACGGCTGCTCCCCCAATTGCAAAAGCAGCTAAAACAACCGCCATCCCGATCCACATTAACGCAAAACCAAAGGTGCCAATTTTACGGTCGCCATGAGCAATCGGCAATAAATCCGGAGACTTTAAATAACGGCTGGACTTTTTCACTTGTCATTCCTCCTCGTATTTAGTTGTTATTGAACACTGATCGCCTGGCGGGTCTGCGTGCTGTTGTAGCGGCTTCGTTTTATATACTGTCCACTGCCCGGCTTGCCGGTAAATCTCCGGTCCCGGATAACAAATTCACCGCGTGAAAGTACGGAGACCGGTTCGCCTGTCACTCTCACCCCTTCAAATGCGCTGTAATCAACATTCATATGATGCGTTTCGGCGGAAATGGTCCGTTCTTTGTCCGGATCAAAAATGACGATGTCTGCATCACTGCCGACGGCGATCGTTCCTTTTTGCGGAAACAAGCCGAATAACTTGGCTGAACGCGTTGACACGAGATCTACAAACTGGTGAATGGATATACGCCCTTTTTTCACACCTTCGGAAAATAACAGGCTGAACCGGTCTTCAATGATTGGCCCGCCGTTTGGAATTTTCGTAAAGTCGTCTTTTCCGAGGTCTTTTTGGCCGTTGAAATTAAACGAGCATTGATCGGAGCCGATCGTTTGCAGCTGTCCGTTTTTCAATGCATCCCATAAAACGTCCTGGTTCCATTTTTCGCGCAGCGGCGGGGACCAGACGTATTTTGCGCCTTCAAAATCCGGTTTTTCTAAATCGTTTTGATCCAAAAGCAAATATTGCGGGCACGTTTCACCCCATACTTGAAAACCCTTCTGGCGCGCTTCGGCAATTTTATGAGCCGCTTCCGCACAGGATACGTGAACGACGTACAGCTGTGAATTAGCGAGACCTGTAAGGGCGGCAGCGCGTCCGGTTGCTTCTCCTTCCACTTCCGGCGGCCGGGTCAGTGCGTGATAAATTGGATCGGTGTGGCCTTTTTGGAGCGCATCGGTGACGAGGTAATCAATGACGTCGCCGTTTTCCGCATGAACCATCACGAGGGCGCCGTGCTCTTTTGCCGTTAACAGTGTACGAAACAGCGTCGCATCGTCTGCCTGGAACACATTTTTATATGCCATAAACACTTTAAACGAGGTGATCCCCTCTTTTTCAATCACATTTGGAATCTCCTCCAGCACCGCGTCGTTCACTTCCCCAATCATTAAATGAAAGCCATAGTCAATGACTGCTTTGTTCTTTGACTTGTCGTGCCACGCATTTATCGCGTTTTGAAGCGGCTCTCCTTTATTCGTCAAGCAAAAGTCGATGACCGTTGTCGTGCCGCCAAACGCTGCTGCAATGGTGCCCGTTTCAAAATCGTCTGCGGTCACTGTGCCGCCAAATGGCATATCAAGGTGCGTGTGCGGGTCAATGCCGCCAGGGAAAAGATATGCGCCTTTCACATCAATCACTTCATCCGCCGCATCATCAAGATGAACACCGATTTTAGTAATTTTTCCATTTTCAATTAAAAGGTCCGCTTCATATTGATCCGCCGCTGTCACAATCACACCGTTTTTAATCATCTTTTTCATGTTGATCCGCTCCTTTTCATTAAGCGATTGGCTGTTTAATAGCTGCCTGGCGTTCGTTCCATGTCATCGGCGGGCCGTTTGGAATTTCAATCATGTCGATCGCACCATCCACCGGACAGACGATCGAGCAAAGGTTGCAGCCAACGCAGTCTTCCGTGCGTACCTGCAAGTATTTATTGCCATCCGGCGACGTCAGCATATCGATGCACTGATGCGCCGTGTCTTCACAGGCGATATGGCATTTGTTGCAGTTAATGCACGTATCTGTGTTAATATCGGCGACAATTTTATAATTTAAGTCAAGATTGCCCCAGTCTGAGTAGCGCGGCACGGTACGGCCAATTAACTCTTTAACGGACGCCAGCTGCTTGTCATCCAAATAGTTGTTTAAGCCGTCGATCATGTCTTCCACGATGCTGAATCCATGGTGCATCGCCGCTGTACAAACCTGCACGCTTCCGGCCCCCATTAAGATAAACTCAGCAGCATCTTTCCAATTGGAAATACCGCCAATACCTGAAATTGGGATATTAATTTCCGGGTTGCGCGCGCATTCCGCGACCATGTTTAACGCAATCGGCTTGACGGCTGGACCGCAGTAGCCGCCGTGCGCTCCTTTTCCGGCCACATGCGGCACCGTATTCCACGAATCAAGATCCACGCCGGCAAGACTGTTAATTGTATTAATCATACTGATCGCATCCGCGCCGCCCTGCACCGCTGCCCAGGCCGTTGCAGTAATATCGGTAATGTTCGGCGTCAGTTTCACAATCACCGGTGTATTGGCTGCTTCTTTTGCCCATCTTGTCTGTTTTTCCACAAGTTCCGGCACCTGTCCGGATGCTGCACCCATGCCGCGTTCTGCCATGCCGTGCGGGCAGCCAAAGTTTAATTCAAGCCCATCTACCCCGGCTGCCTCCACTTTTTTCACGATTTCATGCCACTTTTCCTGCTTTGGCTCCACCATAAGTGACGCGATCACCGCGTGATTCGGAAATCGTTTTTTCGTTTCATAAATTTCTTTTAAATTCACTTCAAGCGGACGATCCGTAATTAATTCAATGTTGTTAAATCCTGCTACCCGCTGGCCGTTAAAATGCATGGCCGCAAACCGGGAAGAGGTATTAATAACGGGATCGCCAAGCGTTTTCCAAACCGCTCCGCCCCATCCCGCTTCAAATGCCCGCTGCACTTGATAGCCGGAATTGGTTGGCGGTGCGGATGCGAGCCAAAATGGATTCGGCGCTTTAATTCCCGCAAAATTCACACGTAAATCTGCCATCGCCAATCTCCTCCTTTAAGATGTTTGCACCATGCCGAGACCGACAAGCTGCTTGTAGATAGAATACGCGGTCTGTTTTCCTTGCTCAGCCGCTGTCACAACCATGGCATCGCCTTGTCCGTCTCCAAAAATGACATCTCCCGCCGCATACACTTTTGCGTTTGATGTTTGATACGTGTTTAAGTCGACTTTGACCGTCCCCCATTTATGCGTTAAGCCAAATGCTTCAATCAATTTCACATAACGTGCCTGGCCAATTGCCCGAATGACAGCGTCTGCTTCAATGGTAAATTCCGATCCTTCGACTGGAATCGGCCGGCGGCGGCCGGATTCGTCCGCAGCTCCAAGCTCCATTTGAAGACACTTTACGCCTTTTACCGCCCCTTCTTCGTCTTGGATAATACCAATCGGCTGTGTCAGCCAGCGGAATTCCACGCCTTCCTGCTTCGCAAATTCATATTCAAATTCGTAGGCGGTCATTTCCGCTTCCGTCCGGCGATACAGCATTTTCACATCGGCGGCGCCCAGTCTTACTGAGCACGTCGCCGCGTCAATCGCCGTGTTGCCGGCACCAATCACAACCACCTTTTTGCCGGTCAAATGTGTATCCATCGGCGGCGTTTTCGTCGATTCCACAAATTCAATCGCATCATAAACACCTCTGGCTGTTTCTCCTTCAATGCCAAGCGGCGGAACACTCGCCATCCCAATCGCCAGTACAACAGCATCGTACGCTGTTAAAATTTCCTCCGGCCCAATGTCGCGGCCAACTATTGTATTCGTCCGGATCATGACGCCCAGGCTTTCCACCTGCTCCACTTCCCACATCGAAACACGCTGCGGAAGCCGAAATGAAACGATGCCATGTGTATCAAGGCCGCCTGCTTTATCTTTCGCTTCAAAAATCGTCACATCAAAGCCAAGCCGTGCCAGCTCACGCGCCGATGACAATCCCGCTGGTCCGCCGCCGATAATGGCGACCGATTTGCCATTTCTCGCTCCCGCTTTAAACAGCTGTGCATTGTTATGTATCGCCCAATTGGCTGCATGCCGCTGTAGATTGCCAATCATGATCGGCTGGGATGCGTCATTAAGGACGCACGCCCCTTCACACAACTCTTCTGTCGGACATACACGCGCGCAGCTTGCACCGACTGGGTTGGCGTCCATGATTACTTTGGCAGATCCTTTTAAATTTCCGGACGCGATTTTTTTAATAAACGATGGAATATTGATCGAAGTCGGACACGCTGTAATGCACGGTGCGTCATAGCAATACAAGCAGCGGTTTGCTTCATCCATCGCTTCCTTGGCGGTTAAATCCGGCTCCATTTCCAGAAAGTTTTTTGTCAGGTCTGTTAATGAAACAGAACGGTCTTTCATTCGATTCATATGCATCGTTCATTCCCCCTTGCATTTTTTATATCTATTGATTATTTATTGATTGCATCTTAAAATATTTATACAGCAAACAAAAATACTTAACATCATTTTTGGTATATTTTCTGACAAACGATATTCATTTGTTGTACGATGAAGAGACTAACAACGGGAGAAGTGACAGGCGTGAAAAAAAATGAATTGGAACAGAGAATAACCGAATATGAGATGGAACTGGAGCAGCTGCGCGGCCAGCTGGCCGTTGTCGCTGAACAGGAAGAAACGCGTAAACAGTTTTTGTCGTCCAAAGAAATCATTGAGCTTATCCGGCATCACACCGGCCGTGAACTAAATATGTCAACGATTAAACGATGGGCGGATGAAGGATATCTTGGTGAGGTGATCGATGAAAAGCAGGCATTCCCGGCCCTTCGCACAAAACAGGGGAAAAAACGGTTTTTATACCCGAAAAAAGAGGTATACAGCTTTTTATATGAAAAAGGCTACTTGGTACCGGCTTTTGATGTGCTCGATCAAGTTTGGCTTGAAACGGAGCGTGCAATGGTAATGGATGCGGCGCTCCAAAAAGGCGAGTTTCACTATACAATACAGATGGAAACGTCATTCAAGGTGAAAAAAGGAGTAAAAGAATCGCAATTGGTGAAAGGAGACGCGGGAAATGAAAGCGAAAATTAACATTCAAAATACGTTGGATAACCAGGAAAAAGCCCGTCTCATCCGAAATGAAAACCGCAGCAGCGGCTATCCAGTTACGATTTCTTTTTCTGAAGATGCAGCGGAAATCTGTTTCGAAGGCGACTTGATCCGGATTCCGGACAGCGTTCCATTTGACATTATTGCCGTAGTAGACGGCCAAAGCAAAATGCGTGATGGCGGTTATGACATTCAGCCGGCTGACAAAGGAAAAACGGTCAATCTTCACCTGGACGCCGGCCTCGTTGCCGAACTGAACGACATTCGCCAGCACGTCATGAGTAAAACACAGCACGATATTATTTTGGAAATCTTTAAAAAAGGGCTCGATCACTTTAAATAATCGGGCCTTTTTTGGTGCGATCTCATTTATTTGCGTGCGACTTTGTTCGTTTCGTGCGATTTTCGCGGCTTCTCGTGCGACACCTGCCCGATTGGTGCGAAAACCTTGGCTTCTGGTGCGATTATGTGAGCGAAAGCACTGTTTCAAGCAGCAAGTTTACGCCTTTTTCACAGTCTTCCCATAACGTCAATTCGTCTTCATCATGGCTTTTTCCATTCACACTCGGCACAAAAATCATAGCGGACGGAACGTAGGAGGCAATAAACTGTGCATCATGCCCTGCTCCGCTTACCATTCGCTTCTGGGAATAGCCAAGTGAAACCGCTGCCCGTTCAAACGCGTCACAAAGCGCCGGCTCAAACCAGACCGTGTCGCGTTCCCATAGCTTTTTCGCCGATACGTCACATTCAGCTTTTTGCGATGAAGCCGTCATGCCATGAATGACTTTTTCCACTTCGCTGATCACATCAGCCGACGTATGGCGCGCTTCCAGCGAAAAAATCACTTTATTCGGAATCACGGTATGAATATTCGGCAGCACATTGACTCGGCCAATCGTATACACAAGATCATCATCGATCACCGAAAGCTTCTCTCGTGCTTCTTTCATTAAATCCATCGCCGCAAACAGCGCGTCGTTTCGCATTGACATTGGCGTCGTGCCGGCGTGATCGGATTCACCGGTTACCTCGATCTCATAGCACACCATACCAAGCACACATTCTACGACACCAATTGCCAGCTGTTCTTTTTCTAAAATGGGGCCTTGCTCAATATGTAACTCTAAAAACGCCGATGCTTCTTTTAGCCTATTTTCAATCGATCCCGCATAACCGATTGATCGCAGCGCTTCATGAAACGTCACGCCCTCCACATCTTTTTTCGCAAGCATCGTTTCTTTGTCGAATTTCCCAGACAAGACCCCGGATGCCATCATCGACGGTTCAAACCGCGCCCCTTCTTCATTCGTCACGTTCATGACAACAACTGGTATGGGAGGTGTGACATTGTTTTCAACGAGTGTACGTATCACTTCAAGTCCTGCGGCTACACCAAGCACTCCATCAAAACGCCCGCCTTTTTTCACCGAATCTAAATGCGAACCCATGACAACCGGAGGCCTTTTTTCACGTCCGGCAAGCATCGCGTACATGTTGCCCATGTCATCCACGTTTACATCCAGACCAATGTCTTCGCAGCACGAACGGAAATAATCACGCGCCAGCCGGTCTTCTTCCGAAAGAGCCAGGCGCGTTACACCATTTCGCTCCGTTCTCCCAAAGTCGGCAAAGGCCTCCAGTGATTCCTGCAAACGCGCTCTATTAATTTTTAATTTTTGATCATTCATATTGCTAATCCCCTTTTAATATTTTTCAAATAAAAGCAATTAATAAAATATATTTAGTATTATTGCACACACTTTAAAAATTGACCAGTCTATTTTCTGAAAATTCAATTTTTAAACAACAAAAAAACACCCGCCCAATTCACGGACAAGTGTACTCACGTAAAAGTGTTCAGCCAATTTTCTAACAAAGAAAGAGTTCCATCCGTCGTGGCTGTTTCTTGCATATATTTCAAATCAAGGTGGTCAAAGTGAAGCAAAAACATCCTTCTTCCCCACTCACAATCGGAGGTCGATTTCCAGTGTACACAGGCACGCATACGATCTAAAATAATATCCTCTATCCCTATTACATAAATATTTTTTCCTTCTCCAATATTCATCTTGATGACACGCTCAAGATCCGCATCTTCTAAAATGTCATTCGGAATTTCAATACTAATCAATAACCGAGGATGGTACCAATGTTTTCCGTTCACTAAAAAACCCAGCTGCTCAAGAATATTCCCAGCTGTTTTCCTGTCGCTAATGATTACATCAATATCAACAGTCGTATAATCACTCCGTGTGTAAATTTCTACAGCAAGCCCGCCTACTACCGTTGGCTGAATGCGGTAAGGCTCTAGAAGTTCTGTTAAAAGAGCAGTCGTTTCAATCATTTTTTCAAAGGAAGAACAATCTTCAAGAGAATCGAGTCGCTGGCGTGCTTTTTCAATCGAGCTCATAGTACCATTCCCGCTTGCTTAAATATTTGATTTTCCCAGCTGCCTCAGCCTTTTTCCAGCGCTCTATGCATAACTGATCGAGCACAGCCGCTTCATTCGGATCTCTTGGGCGCCGCTTAATTAAACGCTCCTGGCCGCGGTCTTTCAAAATCTGTTGGTCCACCGCCGGACGCCGATCAGCAATACGTTTCGTTACGTCTGTCAAATTCATTTCACGCATGCAGGCACCTCCGCGCTTTTTCTTTCATTATACACAAGAACACCCATCCCCTTCACAGGACAGGTGCTTCCTCATACACGTTTCATAAAGGCTTCGTAAATTTTAGTGGTCACGGCTCCCGGCTTGCTGTCGCCGATTGCACGATCATCGGCTGATGTAACTGGTACGATTTCGATTCCAGTGCTTGTTAAAAAGGCTTCATCCGCTTCGAAAATAAAGTCAGGTGCGAATTCTTTTTCTTCAACGGGAATGTCAAGTTCCGCCGCAATGGAGAGCACGGCGATGCGGGTGATCCCATGCAAAATGTGTTTCGTTGCCGGCGGCGTGATCAGCTTTCCGTCTTTCACAAGGAAAATATTTGAGCTTGATCCTTCCGTGACGATGCCATCGCGGACGAGCACCGCTTCAAACGCGCCAGCTTCGAAAGCTTCTTGCTTTGCAAGCAAATTCGGCAAAAGATTCAACGTTTTAATCCAGCAATTTTGCCACCGTTCATCCGGCAGCAGCTTCACTTTCGCTCCATTTTCGCGCAGCGTTTCATCCATCGCCCGAAAAGGCTTCACAGTCATGGAAATAGATGCCGGGACGTTCGGAAACAAATGATTGCGCGGAGCAATACCTCGGGTCGCCTGCATATACACATCACAATCGGATAAGCCGCTGCGCCCGATTAAATTATCCACAACCGCGATAATTTCTTCACGCGTCTGGCCGAGATTCAGCTTGATCGCTTCCGCACTCTTAAAAAAGCGGTCCATGTGCTCATCCATCATAAACGCACGCCCGTTATAAATGCGAATGTACTCATAGACGCCATCCCCGAACTGGTGCCCGCGCTCGTCAATCGGCAGCACCGGATCGCTTGAACTGATCACTTTTCCATTTAAATAGCCAATTGCCATCTTATCCGCCTCGCTTCAGTTGTTTACCTCCATTATACTCATTTTTTTGCAAAACTCATACAGTACCAGCTTCCTTCGCGGACAACCGTTTTAACGGACTTTAGCTTGAAGCCTGCCGCCGCCGCATCGTGAATGAGTTCCTCTTTGCGCGGCAACGGATATAAATTCTCATGCGCCTCCATAAAAGAATTAAAGGCTGCCGAAAAGCGCCGGCCGCCTTTTTCCAAGTAAAGAGGCGTAATGACAATGACCGTCCCTTTTTTACTGACTAGTTCCGCAACGCGCATGAATAAATCTTCCCGTGCATCCGGTGAATAATAATGAAGAAGATTGTTCATCATGACAACGTCAAACAATCCATTCGGTACATCCCATGTATTTATGTCTGCATAATAAAATTTCACTTTTTCATCTAAACTTTGTCTTACTGTGTTTTCACGTGCTTCATCGATGCAATCCTTACTGATGTCTACACCGACAAAAGTGCCCTGATGCATTTTTTTCGCCAGCTTCATTAAATAACCGCCTGTTCCACAGCCGATGTCGAGTACCCAGTTCGCCTTTTGTGCATCAATCTCCGCTGCCACGTGCCCGAATGCTCTTTTTTCAATTAAGGCGGATGTCGCTGCAACCGTTTTACCGAAATCATCTCCGTTAAAGCTCTCTTTTCGATTTGATTCGATCATCTCCGGATAATTCATAAGCGCCGGCATATGCATTTCAAATAATTCCTTTACTAGCTCGCCAACCGTATCATCGCTTTTTTGCGAGAAAAATCTAAGCATTTTTTTCGATGGAACGAGCTTGTCCCCCTCTTTTTTTAAATGGCCAAGGACAACACCTGTGTCCGCCCAAGAGCGAAGCAGGTTTTCTTCGTATCCATATTCATCAACGAGTGACTCAATTGTCGCCCCTCGGGAAATTTTTTCAAATAAATCAAGCCGGTAGCCGACATACGCCTGCCACGTTGGCAAAAACGGCTCATTTTTTTTCATCCAATTACGGGCTTCCCACATTTTCCGGTATTCTGCAATCATTCCTTTTCCTCCTTCATTGTCTACGGATGATCATCATATTCCGTATATTGATGCTCCGTGCCTTTCACTTTCGGCAAAATACCGCCGGGCAAAAGCCCGATTTGCACAAATCTGTCAAGCAGTGTATCTTTCCACATGCCAAGCCCCGAAATATTCAGCATATGTTTATAGTGAAGTGCCGGAACGCATTCAATTCGCTTCAGTATGTGTGACCTCACATTCGGCCATGGCCCCTGCCAATACGAATACGCCAGGGCCGATAAATTCGAGAGCGAAGACAAAAATTCTGCCCGTGGCTTACGCACCCGCTCATATCGCTTTAATTGTGCGACATCAAGATTGCCGGTTTCATACATAGAGCTCAGCAGCTCTCCAAGTGTATACGCATCTTGAATGGCTAAATTCATGCCTTCCCCCGCCATCGGATGAACGGTATGCACCGCATCACCCATGAGCGCGCAGTTGCCGCTTATGTAACGGTCCGCATTATGACGCGTGGGCACCATCAGTTGAATATCTTTCCATGTTGTGATGTTTTGCACGTACCCGTCAAGCTCCGGCTTCAAACGAGTATAGCATCTGTAAAACGATCCAAGTCCCTCATTCTTCATTTCCTTGTATTCCTCTTTTTTAATAAGCAGGACAGTACGCACCTGTAAATCTGGCAATGGAAACAAGCCAAGAAAATAATGCCCGCGCACAATCATTTCTCCTTCTGTCAAATTCGAGGGACGGGGAAACGTAACCGTTAAAAAATAATGATTGTACTCTGTTTCTGTTAATTCAATGCCGATGCTTTTACGGATTGGTGACACCCGTCCTTCCGCTCCGATATGAAAGTCGGCCGCAATCTCGATTTCACCCCGCTCTTTATGCATAACAACCGCCGTTTTTTTTATATCACCCGGCTCACGAAATTCAGTAAATTTCGCCGGATTTAAAAAGTGAAAAGACGGATGCTGCTCCGCATGGTTTCGGATGATTTCTTTCAGCTTTTCATGAGGCACCATGAGCGCTTCATTAAATGGGTGATCGATCACGTTGTAATGATATTGAATTTTTTTCATCACGCGGCTGCCGTCATACTCGGTAATCGACGTTGTATGAATCGGAAAACCGGCTGTCCGAACGGCTTCATAAATGCCAAGACGGTTCATCATGTCTAAGCTTTTTGGCTGAAGTAATTCTCCTTTATATTTAATGGACGGCTTTGCATCTTTTTCAGCCACGACTACATCAATGCCATTGCGTGCCAGCATCAGCCCAAGCATGAGACCGGAAATACCGCCGCCTGAGATAAACACATTTGTTTTCACAAGGAGTCCTCCCTGTATAACTTTTGTTTATGCTTTTTACAATCACTATTCCCTGTTCAACCGGTGTGAAAACACGTAAAAGCGGGAAAAGAAGAGAAAAGGAGCTGAGAGCATGAATCCGAAACTCGTAGACGTTCGTGCCGTTACAGTTGTTGGGTATGAAATGAGCGGAACAGAAGAAGAAATTGCAGCACTGCGCCCTGAATGGAAAGAGCGTTTTTTAGAGGCAGCCAGCCAGATTTCGGAACAGACCGACGGCAATCTTATGGATATTTGCCTCAAGCGGGCCGGCCAGCTTTATACGCACTGTATTGCCATGGAAGTAAACCATATCGATATTATTCCCGCTGGCATGTCAAGCTTGACGATTCCGGCAGGCTCATATGCACTGCTTGAATTTCACGGCGAAGCGGAAGAAGTGAAATATGGTTTTCGGTCGATTTTGACGTGGGCTCGCGATCATAAAGTAAGGCTCGATGCAAACGAATTTCGGATTCATGTAACAGTAAGTGACAGACATCATGATTTGTATTGGCGTCTGGCCGATAAGCGCAGCGAAGCAATAGAAGAAGCAGTGTGAAAAATATGTGAGAATTTCTATCATAAAAAATGACAAGCCAAATTCATTCTTTCATAATAAAAGAACCTACAGGTATGAACTTGAACGGATAAGGGAGGAACAACCAGTGATGGATGAGCACGTGGAACGAAAACCTTCTATTTATTTACCTGGCTTGAGCCTTATTTTCTTTTATCAGCTGCAAACCGTTTATATGGCACAAAAAACAGCCTCAATTGTGCATTGAGGCTGTTTTTTGTTTTTCTATACTGTCAGCGCGGCAGCAGGACGCTGCGCTCTTGGGCCCACATGATGTGGGTCACAAAGGCGTTGCAGCAGGACGCTGCGCTCTTAGCCTTTAATCCTTTACCCGAGCGCAACATCAAGTACCATCATAAGTGCAAAACCGACCATGACTCCCATCGTGGCAAGGTCCGTATTACGGGATGACTGTGATTCGGGAATGAGTTCTTCGACCACAACGAAAATCATCGCACCTGCCGCAAACGCGAGAGCATATGGCAAAATTGGCTGAATAAACAGCACGGCAGCCGCTCCGATTACAGCAGCGATCGGTTCGACAATTGCAGACATTTGCCCGTAGTTGAATGCTTTTGTCCGCGACATTCCTTCTCCACGAAGCGGTACTGACACCGCTGCACCTTCCGGCATATTTTGAATACCAATTCCAAATGCAAGCGCCAGGGCCGCCGCTACTGTTGCCCCATTCATATCCAGCGCCGCCGCACCAAATGCGACTCCAATCGCCAGCCCTTCCGGAATATTATGAAGCGTAATCGCTAAAAATAAGAGCGTTGTTTTTTTAAGCTGCGTGGAAGGACCTTCTCCTTTTGTCCGTCCGACGTGCACGTGTGGTACAACGACGTCAAGCAGGCGCAAAAAGACGCCGCCAAGCAAAAAGCCGATGACCGGCGGCAGCCAGGCAATCTGCCCATTTTCTTCACTAAATTCAATCGCCGGTGCCAACAGTGACCAAAACGAAGCAGCAATCATGACACCTGCCGCAAATCCCATCACCATTTTCATGACCGATTCTTTTATGTCGCGAAAGAAAAATACCACTGCTGCACCAAGTGCTGTCATTCCCCAGCTGATCAGGCCACCAATCAGGGCTTGCAGTGCAGGGTGCAGACTGCTAAATGTACTCATCATGTCTAACATCTCCCTTTCTCTACTCGGTTATTTTGCGCCTGTCTGGCTTTTTTGTCAAAAAGAACAATTGTAGCGCCCAGGCAACTTGTTAAGGCAACGGCAATCATGTTGCCATAGACCCACCCGAATGCGGACTGGTATAGTAAAAACATTAACTTTTTGGAGGAAATATAGGTGGAAACAGCATACGAAGATTTAAAAAAGGGAGAACGCGGCGCATGGATCAGCATTATCGCCTACCTGTTCCTTTCCACATTAAAACTGACCGTTGGCTGGATCGGCGCGTCACAAGCACTAAAAGCTGACGGATTAAATAATTCAACCGACATTATCGCGTCGATCGCGATTCTCATCGGCTTAAAGATTGCCCGCAAGCCGCCGGACGAAAACCATCGCTACGGGCATTTTCGCGCGGAGACGGTCGCCTCTCTTCTAGCGGCTTTTATTATGGCATCTGTCGGGATTCAGGTACTCATCTCAGCTGGAACTTCTCTCTTTCAGGCAGACCATGAAGTCCCTGACATGTTCACAGCCTGGACCGCACTAGCTGCTGCGTTCATCATGTACGGTGTGTATATGTACAATGCGCGTCTCGCGAAAAAAATTAAAAGCCCATCCATTATGGCGGCGGCTCAAGACAACCGTTCCGACGCCTTAGTCAGTATCGGAGCGTTTATCGGGATTATCGGAGCACGGTTTGGCCTGGACTGGCTTGATACGCTGACGGCGTTTGTTGTCGGTCTCATTATTTTAAAAACGGCCTGGTCTATTTTCGCCGAAGCGTCACTCACCTTAACGGATGCGTTTGACCTCGGCAAGCTGAAAGGCATGCAAATAACGGTGGAAAAAGTGCCGGGTGTCCGCGGCGTGCCAAGTATTAAAGCCCGCTCACACGGCAACGTCACCTTTGTAGATGTCGTTCTGCTGGTGGACCCTGATTTAAATGTCATCGAAAGCCACGACATTACCGAATATGTAGAAGAAGCATTGCTGCAGGAACACGACATCCATATTACCCACATTCATATCGAACCAAACGGCCACTGAAAAGTGCGCCGTTTTTTTCACAAAAAAAAGTGGCTGCCTTTTAAAAAAGCATACCGCTTACACTAGGAAAGTTTTGATTGTTTTAATACTTTTCTTGTTTCATTAACGTATTTTATAAGTCTGTACGGCTTGCTGATGACCCGCAGCGGCATACCGGAAATAAACTTGCTTAAATCCTGCTTGTATTCCTGAGTTATTCGTGACGGTTTTGTTGAAATTCGGTCATATACTTCTTCATACAATTCTTTTTTAGCATTAATTTTCACACCGGTCAATCGGTGGCATTCTTCGCATTCAATACTTTGAATTTTATTGTTCACGTACACACCCGGTGAATGGCTTCATCGTGACAACGCGTGCAATAAAGGCCGGCTTCCATTTCGGAAATTTTCATTCAGCCCACTCCCTCATACCTATTTCCGTGCTTCCTCTTTATTATATGCCAATCAGCTGGTCTACAGACATCCCCCGCCTGCTTATCGGCTTTCTTAAAAGCTTTTCGCCCGAAGAGTGCGCATCTTCCAAATCATTGATTCATTTGTTCAATAAGCTGGCATTTGCTAGTATATAAAGGGAAATAAAACGTGAAGGAGATTTTTATGAGTCAAAAAATCATTTTTTTCGATATTGACGGCACATTGTACGATCATGATAAACAGCTGCCTGATTCAACTCGTCAGGCCATTCGTGACCTTCAGGAACGAGGACATGAAGTGGCGATCGCAACAGGCCGCGCACCGTTTATGTTTAAGGACTTACGCGCGGAGCTTGGCATTGAAACATTTGTCAGCTATAACGGGCAATATGTCGTATTTAAAGGCGAACCTCTGTATCAAAATCCACTTAATAAAGAAGCGCTGCTCCGCTTAACCGATATTGCGGTTGAGCACAATCATCCGGTCGTTTTTATGGATCATGAGGACATGAAAGCAAATACACCGGACCACGAGCATGTAACGGCCGGGATTAATTCATTAAAAATTAATTACTTCCCGGAACATGACCCGACGTACCATGAAGGGCGCGATTTATATCAATCCTTATTGTTTTGCCAGGACCCGGAAGACAAAGAATACGAAAAGCAGTTTCCGGAATTTGATTTTGTCCGCTGGCACCCTTTTTCTGTCGATATTGTCCCAGCGGGCGGCTCTAAAGCAAAAGGAATTCAGAAAATTATCGATCAGCTTGGCATTTCACCTGAAAATATTTACGCGTTTGGAGACGGCTTAAATGATGTGGAAATGCTGAAGACTGTGGCCAACAGCGTGGCAATGGGCGACGGGCATGAAGATGCTAAAAATGCCGCCAAGCATGTGACAACGAATGTACATGAAGACGGCATTTTAAATGGCTTAAAAATGGTCGGCTTGCTCGATTAAAACGAAAAAAGGGAGCCTCAATCGATATTGAGACTCCCTTTTTTGTTTTTTAGCAGACGGAATCGGTCGATTTCGGGTTTTTCAAGCCGAACAGCGGCCGGATCCATAACGCCAAGAACGTTCCGAGCATCGCCATGATCATCCATACCCAGCCGTGCAGGCTGAAAGAGGCAATACCGCCAAAATAAGCACCGATGTTGCACCCAAAAGCCAAGCGGGCGCCGTAACCCATCATTAATCCGCCGACAATGGCTGCACCAGCGACGCCAGGCTTAATTTTGCCCGGCTTAAATGTGCCTTGAAACGCCGCGGAAATAAAGGCGCCGAGAATGATGCCGAAATTCATCACACTTGTAGAATCGGCCAGCACCGATTGTGTCAGTGCTTCGCCGGCAGGTCCTGAAAAATAACCCCAAGTAGACACATCAATCCCAACAGCGGTCAATGCTTTACCGCCCCATAGCGCAAATGCGGACGTAATGCCCCAAGGGTTCCCGCGCACTGTCAATGTGAGGGCATTCAGCAATGCAAGAACAATCGCTGCTGCAAAAAGCGGCCAAGAACCGCGAATGACTTTTCTCCAGCCAACTGTGGTCGGAAGCGGCTTCATCATTGGAGGATTTTTCTTTTTCGCAATTTGAATCGTGATCCAATAGATGAGAGCAAAGAGAGCAAGCTGCAGCACCCATGCCCCAAAATAACCAAGCCCCGTTGATTCAGCCAATGAAATTGGCGGAAGGGACGGTGTGTCTTCCATCCAAAACGTAAAATGATACGCTCCGAGCAAAGAGCCGGCAATGAACGCAATCAGCGTCAAAATCATAGACGATGAACCGCCGCCTATTGAATAAAGTGTACCGGATGCACAGCCATTTCCAAGCTGCATGCCAATCCCAAAAATAAACGCTCCAAAAATGACGCTGACCCCCACCGGCGAAACATATCCAACAGGCGTGACGCCCGTAAAACTAAATCCTGTACTTAAAATAATCGCAAAAAGCGTCGTCGCTACCGCGAGCATAAGCATATGCGCCTGCAGTCCCTGTACATTTCCGACAGACATAAGCCGGCGGAATGCGGATGTAAAACCAAAACGCGCGTACAAAAGCGTCATGCCGAGCGCAAGACCAATGATATATAAAACACCCTGTGTCCAGTTTGTTGTACTGACAATCGCAATAAACAGCACCAAAGCAGCTATAATACCTGCTGCGACCAATGGTTTTTGCATTGGACTTAGTTCTGCAACAACCGTTGTCCGCTTATACGGAACGTTGTCGGATGACGTGATAACATGTTGTGCCAACAAAAAAACCTTCCTTTCTGATTGAATTAATCAACTTTAAAAATGATAGTCATTTTCAAGTTGAAAGTAAAGTATTTTGCTTGGCTTTTGTCTGTCCACAAAAAAACCCGCTGACATGTATCAGCGAGTCTTTGGGAGTTATGCTTTCCTCATCTTCCCGGCGGTCAGTTCATTCGCCTCCCGTACTTTACGGATGTTCACACGGACAAGCATTGAGATGACAAGCGCCACAACGAAGGCGGCGGTAAAGATATACAGCGTAAGCGAGTAGCTGTTCGTCGCTTCTCGAATATTAGAGGCAACGATCGGACCTACAAGACCGGCTGCGGCCCAGGCCGTTAAAATATAGCCGTGGATCGCACCGAGCTGCTTCGTTCCGAACAAGTCGCCAATGTACGCGGGAATTGACGCAAATCCGCCTCCGTAGCAGGATAAAATGATAAAAACCGTAATTTGAAATAAAATGGCATTTGTTAAATTCGGCAAAAGCATAAACGCAACGATTTGAATAATAAAGAAAGCCGTGTATACATTCGGGCGTCCGATATAGTCAGAAATCGATGCCCAGCCGATTCGGCCAAAGCCGTTAAATAAGCCCATAATCCCAACCATTGTCGCAGCGGCGGCAGCTGATAATCCGGCAATATCCTGTGCCATTGGTGAGGCAACGGAAATAATGGCAATGCCGCATGTCACGTTAATAAATAACATAGACCAAAGCGCCCAAAACCGGACTGTTTTGACCGCTTCATTCGCTGTCAGTTCAGACAAATCGGCTTTCTTCGTTTCTTTCCCACCGTGACCTTCCTTCATCCCGGCCGGCAGCCAGCCTTTTGGCGGCGGTGCAAGGTATAAAGAAGACAGAATCATGACAAAAAAGTAAACGGTGCCAAGCAAATAAAACGTATTACTGATGCCAATGCTGTTAATTAAGCGGGCAATGATCGGACTCGCAATCAATGAAGCGAAGCCAAAGCCCATGATCGCAAGACCTGTGGCGAGCCCGCGCCGGTCCGGAAACCATTTGACAAGTGATGATACCGGTGTAATATAGCCGATCCCAAGACCGATGCCGCCCATTGCCCCGTAGAAGAAATAAAGCAAATACAGGGAACCAATGCTGTTCGCAAAACCTGCACCAATTAAGCCGATTCCGAAAAAGATCGAGGCAATGATGCCCGCTTTTCTTGGACCATGCTTTTCCACAAAATGCCCCATAAATGCGGCGGATAAGCCGAGAAAAAAAATAGCGATACTAAATGTTAATGAAATTTCTGTTAATCCCCATCCATGGTCTTCATTGAGTGGATTTGTAAATACGCTCCATGAATAAACAGACCCGATCGATAAGTGAATACCTACGGCTGATGCCGCGATGAGCCACCGATTTTTGACTTTTCCCATCAGCTATACCCCTTTCATTTTTAAACGATCTAACTGATCATTGTGGGGATCTGACCGATAAAATTCTTTTATCGGTCAGATCCCCCGCTTTACTGGTCAGGTTTCTTCGCCATATATGCCATACCTGCCAGCGACGCCCCCGCTGCGGCGATTAACCAGCCTTTAGATGACATTGCATTCCCTTTTATCAATTGAACGGCAGATGATTCCGCCCGGCTGATTTTCGCTGCGATCGAAATGACGCCGTTTAATTTGTGCATTAGTGGACCCAGCCCGGAAACATTCAATTTTCCAAGTGTACCAAGCATCAGCAGCCCATTTTTCAAAATCGAGGCTGCTTCCGGCTTGTCCACCGCTTTAACAAGTACATCTAGCACACGATCGCCTTCACTGAACAAGCTGGCGGCCATTTCTAAGCCGCCCCGCTTGTTTATTTCTCCTAACATATGAAGAAACTCTTTCAGTGTATCTTTATGTTCGACAAGAAGTGTTTTAATTTCTTCTAAATCACGAAGATGCTGTTCCTCTTCACTCAACTGCAGCCGATCGATCGTTGTTATCGCTTTAGCCACGCTGACCCGCCCCTTTCTTTACAAGATCGCCAGGGAAAATGTAGTCAGGACGCGCCCATTTTTTCTCGACCTGTACGCCGATCTGCGGCTGCGGATCACCGTTACGAGAGTTAATACGCGGCAGTGGACTTTCGCCTTTTGCTTTTAAAATTTCCATTTTGGCGCTGATTTCTTTGTATGCCGGTGTATCCGTATCTTTATCGGCATGGCTGCTCGTCAAATAATTGATCGCACCCTCATCCGAGTCATTCATCGGCAAGTATACTTCTTTTCCTTTCACCCGGTCCGTGACAAGGCATGGCACTTTGACACTTCCATATGGTGACGTCAGCCGTACAACAGTGCCGTCCTCTAAGCCGCGCTCTGCCGCAAGCTCCGGCGAGACTTCCAAAAAGACACTTGGTGTTTTGGAAGTAATACCTTTTGATTTGTATGTCATGTTGCCTTCATGGAAATGCTCGAGCAAACGTCCGTTGTTTACGTGAAGATCATATTCTTCCTCGTATTCTAGCGGCTTTGTCCATTCGACCGGGAATAGGCGCGCTTTGCCGTCCGGGAACGGGAATTCATCCAAGAACAGAAGCGGTGAATCCGTACCATCCGGAGCAACCGGCCATTGCAAGCTATTATAGCCTTCTAAACGGTCGTACGTAACACCGGCGTACAATGGCATCAAGCTGGCCGCTTCTGCCATAATCTCGCCGGGATGACTGTATGTCCAGCCGGCACCAAGACGGTTGGCGACTTCCATAATAATCTGCCAATCGGGTTTTGAATCACCAAGCGGCTCAAACACTTGATACAAACGTTGAATGCGGCGCTCTGTATTTGTAAATGTTCCTTCTTTTTCAAACGACGGGGAAGCCGGCAGTACCACATCGGCAAATTGAGCTGTTTTTGATAAGAAAATATCCTGAACCACAAAGAAATCAAGTTTTTCAAAAGCAGCCTGAACATAGTTTAAGTTCGAATCAACTAAGCCCATATCTTCGCCTTTTAAGTACATCACTTTCACGTCTCCCGCATGAATGCCGGATACCATTTCGTGGTTGTTTAAGCCTGGTTCCGCCGGAATTTTCCCACCCCAGCTCTTTTCATATTTAGCCCGTACCGCATCATCCGCCACTTTTTCATAGCCTGGGAACCGATCCGGCATGCTGCCAAAATCACTCGCACCCTGTACGTTGTTATGGCCACGAAGCGGATAACTGCCCGCCCCCGGTTTCCCGTAGTTGCCGGTAACCAGCAGCAGGTTGGAGATGGCTGTACTCGTATCACTGCCGCCTAAATGCTGTGTGACACCCATTGCCCAGAGAACACACGTAGTCGGTGATTCGTGTACCGCTTCTGCCACGCGAATCATCGTTGCTTTCGGCAGCCCGGTGACTTGCTCAGCATAATCCAGCGTGTACTTTTGGAGACTTTTCGCGTAATCATCGACGCCATTCACGCGGCTCGCTAAAAATTGCTCGTCTGCCCACCCTTGGTCGATGATGTATTTTGTGACTGCTGACAGCCAGACAAGGTCGGTTCCAGATTTTGGCTGAATAAACAAATCAGCGCGGTCCGCCATTTCATGCTTTCGCAAATCAGACACGATCAGTTTTTGGCCATTTAATTTATGCGACCGTTTTACTCTTGTCGCTAGTACCGGATGGGACTCCGATGTATTTGATCCGACTACAATAATCAGTCCTGCCTGTTCAATATCCGTAATCGAGCCGGAATCACCGCCATAGCCGACTGTGCGGAATAAGCCTACCGTCGCCGGTGTCTGGCAATAACGCGAGCAGTTATCGACATTATTCGTGCCGATCACGCCGCGGGCGAGTTTTTGCATTAAATAGGATTCTTCATTTGTACATTTTGACGAAGAAATAAAGGCCATTGAATCCGGTCCATATGTGTCTTTCGCCTCTTTGAATTTCCCCTCAATCAACGCGAGCGCTTCTTCCCATTCCGCTTCACGGAAAGAATCGCCTTCCCGGATAAGCGGCTTCGTCAGGCGCTCTTCGCTGTTGACGAAATCCCAGCCGAACTTGCCTTTTATGCACGTGGAAATGCCGTTTGCCGGTGCTTCCATTTGCGGTTCGACTTTTAAAATTTTCCGGTCTTTCGTCCAAACGTCAAAGCTGCAGCCGACGCCGCAATATGTGCAGACTGTTTTTGTTTTCTTAATGCGCGATTCCCGCATGGCTGCTTCCACATCTGAAATGGCTAAAATCGAACTGTAACCGGTTTCAATATTTTTGGTCAGTTCAATCATTGGCCGAAGCGTCGGTTTCTTAATTCCTGTTAAAAAGCCTGCTTCGCCTTCCATGCCTTTTTCCATCATCGCGTTACATGGGCAGACTGTTGAGCAATGGCCGCATGATACGCATGAAGATTCATTAATTGGTGAATGCTTGTCCCAAATGACGCGAGGACGTTTTAAGCTCCAGTCAATCGACAGTGTTTCTGTTACTTGCACGTCCTGGCACGCTTCGACGCAGCGTCCGCATAAAATACACTGGTCCGGATCATACCGGTAAAACGGATTCGAATTGTCAATTTCATGAGGCTTCGGTGTAAACGGCTCGCTCTGATGCTCAATTTTCATTTGTTTGACCGTGTTATGTACTTCACAGCGGCCATTATTGTAATCACACACCGTACAATACAGCTCATGATTGTATAAAATCCGGTCCATCGCAATGTCCTGCGCCTGCTTTACATCCGGTGACGCAGCATCAATGACATCCCCATCTTGAATCGTCGTTGAGCACGACCGGACAAATTCCCCGTTTACCTGTACGATACATGTGTCGCACGTTTCAATTGCTCCAAGCGCCGGATGATAGCACACGCTTGGAATATCAATCGCCTGCTCCTTCAACGCCTGCATAACTGACACGCCGCCAGGAATGCTCATGCTGTGCCCATTCACTTTAATCCCCACGTATTCCGTCAACGCAAAAACCCCTTTCTTGTTCGGATAAAAAGTCGAATATTCACACTTTAGCAAATATCTTTTCACATTACCCTTTTCCTTCTTTTAGGAAACAAAAAAGGACAGCATTTAAAAAGCTTA
>NZ_LAJA01000029.1 GCF_000970675.1 Domibacillus tundrae
GGCTTCATTTGTTTTCATTTTATTGATTTGGATTTGATGTTGAATTTTTTTTACGTGCTTGAGACTGTGCATTTTGCTGTCTTACTTCCTGTGCGTTTGTTTCAGCTGCGAATTCTCCAGCATATTGCTGTGCTGGATTTGCCTGCATACCGCGGGCGTTGCGGCCTGCCATTGCAGAACCAGCAGTCATTCCTGCATTTTGTGTAGAGGCTGCGTTTTGCTGCCTTACCTCCTGTGCGTTTGTTTCAGCTGCGAATTCTGCCGCATATTGCTGTGCTGGATTTGCCTGCCTGCTGCGGGCATTGCGGCCTGCCATTGCAGAACCACCAGTCATTCCTGCATTTTGTGTAGATTGTGCATTTTGCTGTCTTACTTCCTGTACGTTTGTTTCAGAAGCAAACTCTGTCTTATATTGCTGTCCTTGAGCGGATGCAGCGTTTTGTCGTCTCACTTGGTTAACGTCTGTGCCAGCTGTTGTTTTATTGCGGTTGTTGTTCATTTTTTCACCCCTACGGTTATTTTGTCTTTGTGGTGTTGAACCCGCCACGCTGATTATATTGACCGAAAAAGGCTTATCTTATTCGTAAAAACTTAAACGAGCAGTGAACGGCCGCCATCGACAATAATCGTTTGTCCACGGATCATAAAAGCGCCAGGAGACGTTAAAAACAGCACCGCCTGAACAATATCCTCCATTTCAACAATTCGCCCAGCCGGAGTATTTTGTTTTGCATCTTCCAAAATTTCATCACGGTTGGAAAAATGTTTAAGGGCATTCGTATCGATCGCGCCTCCTGACACCGCGTTAACAACAATATTTTTTTCTGCAAATTCCACGGCCAAATAACGTGTCAATGCTTCAACAGCTGCTTTTGATACGCCAACAGCTGTATAATTTTTCAAATACCGGATCGATCCGAGTGAGCTGATGCTGACAATGGAACCACCTCCGCTTTTTTCCATCAATTTTGCCGCCTCTTTTGCGCAAAATAGTAATGCCTTGCTGTTAATATCCATTGTCCAATCCCAGTGCTTTTCTTCAAGCTCCATAACCGGACGCTGTACGCCCGATGCAGCATTATTAATAAAAATATCTAGCCGGCCAAATTCTTCGTCAATTGTTTCAAACATCTCTTTAATTTTTGCTATGTCCCCGACATTCGCTTTTACAACGAGTGCGCGGCGGCCGAGTGCTTCAATTTCTTTTGCGGTTTCTTCTGCTGCTGATTTGCTTCGCACATAATTGACAACAATATCATATCCTTCTTTCGCAAGTGTAATGGCAATTGCTTTCCCAACACCACGGCTTGAGCCTGTCACTAATGCGGTTTTCATTGTCCCATTCCTTTCACGTGCTTCCATATTTTTTGATGCGAAACGGAAAAGGCATATGTTTCCACATCTTGTTTTGAAACAAATTTCGTTCGTTCTTTTTCTTTTTTTATATCGACTGTTCCAATATACACATCAATTTCCCACGTTAAATGGGAAAAAACATGAGTGATTTCAATTGTTTTTTCTGGCTGGACGCGGGCATTCAATCCATATGCTGCTTCAACATACGCTTCCATCACGGTCCTTGGATTCGTACCGGCTGGCAGCTCCATATTAGGAAATTGCCATAAGTTCGCCAAAAGCCCGGATTCCGGCCGCTTTTCAATGAGCACAGTTCCATCCGGCGCCCGCAGCACCACTGCCCCCATCCGGATTTTTTTGTCTGATTTCTTTTTTGTTTTCACCGGCAGCTCCCGCTGTACTCCTTCTTCAAATGCCTGGCAATGATTTTGCACAGGGCATAAAAGACAAGCTGGCGATGTTGGTGTACAGACGGTTGCCCCCAGCTCCATTAACGCCTGATTAAAAGAAGACGGATCTTCTTCGTACATTAAGTGCCGAACGGCCTCCTCGAAAATTTTGCGCGTTGACGGCTTGGCAATATCGTCCCAAATTGTTAAAATGCGGGCTAGGACGCGCATTACATTGCCGTCGACAGCCGGTTCAGGCAGTCCGTAGGCGATGCTCAAAACCGCCCCGCCTGTATATGGACCGACTCCTTTTAATGATAAAAATTCATCTTTATTAGACGGCACAGTTCCGCCATAACTTTCCGTTACTTCCTTGACCGCTGACTGCAAGTTGCGGACTCGCGAGTAATAGCCAAGCCCTTCCCATGCTTTCATGACTGCTTCCTCATCGGCATGCGCTAATGATTCAACGGTCGGGAACTGTTCCATAAACCGATTGAAATACGGAATAACGGTGTCAACACGTGTTTGCTGCAGCATAATCTCCGACACCCAGATTTTATATGGGTCCCGTTCATGCCGCCACGGAAGATCCCGCTTTTCCGCTGCGTACCAGCTGACTAAATCCTGTTGGAATTTGTTGATGTTTATTTTCTGCAATGCACTGTTTTCCAGCAAATTAACTGTCCCTCCGCTTTCTGCATGTTACAATAGACTTGAATTCGGGAATACCATTAATAATTAGATTCTTTTAGCAAAGGAGGCTGCCCTTATTGGATACTGGAACTCACATTGTCATGGGCTTCGCACTTGGCGGTCTCGCGACACTTGATCCGGTTGTTGCAACAGATCCCGCAACGAAATATGCGGTCATGACAGCTGCCGTCATCGGTTCGCAGGCACCTGACATTGATACCATTTTAAAGCTCCGCAATAACGCGGTTTATATTCGAAATCATCGAGGCGCCACCCATTCGATTCCAGCTGTTTTGCTGTGGCCACTTCTTATTACTGGAGCGCTGTTTTTTATTTTCCCGGAAGCCAATATGTTCCACCTTTGGCTCTGGTCACAAACAGCCGTTTTTTTACACGTATTCGTCGATATTTTCAACTCATACGGCACACAGGCACTCCGTCCATTTTCATCAAGATGGGTAGCGCTCGGTGTCATTAACACATTCGACTCATTTATTTTCACCATGCACGTCATCGGATTATTGCTTTGGTGGCTTGTCGGCTTTGATCCGGCGTTCATATTCATCATCGTTTATGCGATTTTGTTTATTTACTACATCCTTCGCTTTCAAATGCAGGCAGCCATTCGCCATTCCGTCCGCCGGCTTATTCCGGATGCGGAAGAGATTATTATTGCGCCAACGATCCGGTTTAACCAGTGGCGCATTGCGGTAAAGTCCCCTGACCATTTTTACGTAGCAAGCGGCTACCGGCGGTCTGTGACCATTTTAGATAAATACAAGCGCGTACCTGTACCGGAGTCAATTTTATTTAAAGCAGCGAAAAAAGATAAAAACTTGGATGCATTTCTTCACTTTTCTCCTGTTTACCGGTGGGAAATGGCTGAATATAATGACTGCTATGAAGTAAAATTCATCGATCTTCGTTACCGCAGCAAAAACTATTATCCATTTGTTGCAGTCGTTCAGCTTGATTTTGACTACAACATAATCGGTTCGTATACCGGCTGGATTTTCAGCGAAGAAAAATTACGCAAAAAACTCACCTTTTTGCCTCGTGATTAATGAGTTATATCATTTGAGTCATCAAGCAAATGCTTATATTTCGGATTGCGGGCTGCAAATTCATGCAGCTTTGTTCCGTAGCTGTCGATCAGCTGTGTGACCATTTTTTCAGTTAGTTCTTTCCCTCGGTAATCATGGCCGGCTTTTGCATACGTCGTCTCAAAATCTTCCCATAAAAGCTCGACCCATGTTCTTGCGCGGGTCACTGACAAGCGGCTGTTTCTTTGGAGCAGCCGCTCTGTTAATTTCCGAAACGTTTCTTCCATTTTCCTTACACTCCTTTATTTAACAGCGAAATGGGTATGCCTTCTTCTTTTCCGTCTCCATTTAATCTGTATCCCCAGGCAAATACACCGTTTAAATAGTTTACTTTAAAATATTGCCTCGGGTCTGTTGTTAATTCATATAGTTTCCCCGGCTTAAAAACATCTGGATCAAGTAAATAGGCCTGAGCCATCGACACGCGCCGATCGTAAACAGCGAATTCATTTACGATACCAAGCTGCTCCGCTTTTCGCGCTTTTTCCCGCAACTGCGCAATTTCCTGCTTTAATTCCGCTTCGCTCATGTCACTGTACCGTTTTTCCTGTTCCATGTTCATCTCTTCCTCTCTTATTCTTCTTCTAACAGACGGTCAATCGCCCGATCAATATCCGATAAATCAAAACCTTTTCGGTAAAGAGACGCTTTCATTTTTTGGCGGTATTCCCGGTTCTCAAATGCACGATAGCGGCGGTGCGCTTTTTCTGCCTGATGCATAAGCGCCTCCATCTCCGCTTCCGCGTCCGGTTCAGCTTTGGTTGCCGCTTTTTTCATAACGACCGCAGAGTAGCCTTTCGTTAAAACGTGCTGCTCCGCTTTTTTTTGCTGCAGAAAAGCAGAATCCCGCTTGTATTTTTTCAGCTGCTTTTCGAATAAAGCTGCCGCTTTTTCAATTCGTTCTTCTTCTGTAAACTGTTCAATAAGCGAAGCGGCGATGTGGTCCTCGATGCCTTTTTCCTTCAGCTCACGCAAAATAACTGCCGGTCCTTTTTCCGTCGTCTGGATCTGCGTTTTAATATACGCGTCCGCAAACTGCTCATCATTTAAATACCCCATCGACGCGAGCCGTTTCATAATTTCATCCCATGAATCCGGCTCAATTTCTTTCTTTTTCAAATAGTCGCGTACTTCTTTTTCTGACCGCATGCGGACGGATAAGAAGTTGATGGCTGTATTGATGCCTCGCTGAACGCCATCTCGCACCTGAATATCGGTGATTTCTGCTTCGGTGATCGTTTGGCCTTTTTTTAAATTAAATTCGATGAGCACCGCTTCATCAGTACTAAACGCATATTCGCCGTCAATTTCTATATTATAGCGGTCCACCCGTTTTTGCTGAACCGTTATTTTTGTAATAACACCCATTACTCCCGCTCCTCAGCACATTCGAATAGTTTGTTTATGGTCTAAATAGGTAAAATAACATATACATATATAAAGAATCAGGGGGGCTTCATTATGAAAGCTGTGATCGCAGGCGGTACAGGCTTCGTCGGAAAAGAACTGACGAATGAATTAGTGCGCCATGGATACGATGTTTATATTTTAACGCGAAACACCGGAAATAAGAAAGAAGAAGAGCATCTTCATTACGTAAAGTGGCTCACATCTGGTGCAAAACCGGAAGCAGAACTCGCCGGCGTTGACATTTTTATTAATTTAGCCGGGGAATCTATCAACAGCGGACGGTGGACAGAAGAGCGAAAAAAACGAATATTGGACAGCCGCATCATTGCCACTCGTGAAATCATCCGGATCATGAATGTATTGGAACAAAAGCCAAAGGTTCTGGTGAATGCGAGCGCGATTGGCATCTATCCCATCTCTGAAACCGAAACCTTCACAGAATTCTCATACGCGGCGGGCAGCGGATTTTTAAGCCATGTCGTCAACATTTGGGAACAGGAAGCGATTGAAGCAGATAAGGTCGGTATTCGCACAGTACTTGCCCGGTTTGGCGTTATTTTAAGCTCGGAAGATGGGGCGCTTTCACGTATGGCGATGCCGTACAAATTCGGAGGCGGTGGCAAAATTGGCTCCGGCCGGCAATGGATGTCTTGGATTCATGTAAAAGACGTGGTAAGGGCAATCCGATTCGCAGCTGAAAACGATTCAATTGAAGGGCCACTTAACGTCACTGCACCTACCCCGGTCCGAATGAACGACCTCGGCAAAACACTCGCCAAAGTGCTCGGGCGCCCGCACTGGCTGTTTGTGCCGGAACCCGCATTAAAGCTTGCACTCGGGGAAATGAGCACGGTTGTGTTAGACGGCCAGAAAGCACTGCCGGATAAGCTTTTGAAAAAAGGGTTTCAGTTTGAATTTCCACTTGTGCGGGGAGCGATTGAGGACTTGTATTCATCCCGAAAATAAGTGTAAGGCGCAATTCATCCCGAATTGCGCCTTACAAAGCTCAAATTTTAAACCGGTTCAACAAGTCTTTTAATTCTTCAGCAAATTGAGCTGCTTTCTCTATAGATTCAGTAATATCCTGAATTGACAGCAGCTGTTCTTCAGAAGATGAGGCTACTTCACGAATATACGTAGACGATGCTGCCGACTTTCTTGAGTTGTCAGAAATAACACGCTCGACTTCTTTTACATTTAAAAGCAGGTTATCCATTTCCCGAAAAATATTCAATGCTTCATCGGACGATTCTGCCGTTGAACGATACACATTTTGCAATTTGCCATTTACCGTTTTTAATGTTTCCATTCCCGTTCCAAACTGACTTGTGCCCGTTTCTATGCCATTAACAGCATTCGAGGTTTCTGTTAAAATTTCGCCTACAAGTTCAGAAATTTGTTTGGCAGATAAAGACGACTGCTCCGCCAGCTTTCTAACCTCTTCCGCTACTACCGCGAAGCCCCTTCCATGTTCTCCAGCTCTTGCTGCTTCGATCGACGCATTAAGCGCAAGTAAATTCGTTTGTTCTGTAATCCCCGTGATCAAATCCACGATATTACCGATTTCCGATGAGCGACTGCCTAGTTTTTTCACTGTGTCAGCAGAATGGCGGATGGATGCCTGTATGGACGTCATTTGCTCGATCAAGGTCTGAATTTCTTGATTCACAGCTTCTACTTCCTGATAAGCGTACTTTGTTTTCTCTGATACTAATGAAGAATGATCTTTCATCTCATCAACCGTTTCAGTTATTTCGGTAATGGACGCCAGGTTTTTGTTATTACCTTTTTCCTGCTCTGTTGACAGTGCGGCTGCGTTTTGAACATTTTGTGTGACGTCATTGGACAGCTGTACGATTTCTTCTGCACTTTCGGATAAGTCGGACGTACTTTTTGACACTACTTCTCCTTTTTGAAGAATACCTTTAATTAACACCTGCAAGCTGTCCAGCAGCGCGTTGACATTGCCTGCAAGCTGCCCAATTTCATCCTTTCGCTTAATCCGAAGCCTTTGCGTTAAATCGCCTTCTTCATTCGCCAATTCCGCAATTTTATTATTGATATCTGTGATCGGTTTCAAAGACCGGTTATTCAGCAAATAGCTAATGATGGCACTTCCCACAATAAAAATAATTGTGATGATGATAAAGTAGTTCAGCAAAGAATTAGCATCGGCAAAAGCTTCACTGACTGGAACAGAAATCATAACACCCCAGTCGACTTCATCGGCTTTGCTATAAAAAATAAGGCTGTCTTCACCGTTAAAATTCGTTTCCACAACGCCTGTTTTGCCATTCATGCTTTCTTTTACAAGCTGATTTAAGTCTTCATTTTCATAATCGGCTGTTTTTTTATTCAATGTGTCTTCCTTGTTTTGTCCTGCAACGATCGTGCCATCATTCGTGAAAACCGTGACATAGCCGCTTTCGCCTAATGTCACCCTGGAAATAATGTTAATCAATGTTTCGATCGGGTATCCACCGGAAGCGACGCCGACAATTTCTCCATTATCGCCATACACTGGCGATGAAGCCAGCACAATCGGCGCTTCGTTTACCCCCGGCGATGCAGAAGGAACAGGATTATATGCGTTCGTTTCTCCCTTCCTGCCGCCAATAAAATGCTCATAGTCACTCACCGGGATTTGTGCATCACCTAAGTGCAAAAATCCTTCAGCATCCATGAAACCAAACGCATCTGGATTTTCCATGCGCTCAGCAAGTCTCGTTCCCAGAGCAGCAGCTTTCGTCGTATCATCTGCTTTCAGTGCATCAGCTTCTGCAATATACTCCATTGTTTCCTGCTTTCCTTCTGTCCAAATATTGATATTCGCTTTCACCGATTCCAGCTGATTATATGCCTGCTCCTGAAATTTCTCATACAAAAATTCCTTCGCTTTTACATAGCCGAACGCTGAAATGCTCATCATGGAAATGGCGATTAGCAGGCTGAGCATAAATGTATTTTTAACCACTAATTTCATTAAAAATTTCTCCCCTTTTTTTATTACTCATCCATAAATGGAAAATAGGAGGAGACTTTTGCATAAAATGACCATTACACAAAATAAATAAAAACACCCCAAATAAGAGATGTTTCGACCTTCTCCTCATTTTCAGCGGCCCGGCAGCCATAGAATCAAATTCCGTAGACCCATAGCTTTGCGTCCTTGCTTTTCAGCAAGTTTGCCATTTCTTGTTGAGCATTGCTTTTTTAATTACACTATCAATATATGAGAAAAAAGACCTACAGTCAATGGTAAATCTTCTCTCTTTCAACTTGAAAACTCTAATGATAAGCCGGCAAGCTAATGCCAAAATGCTTTTTCCGCATAATGACACCTGCTGAAAGAATACTTTTAGCAGCCTGGATTGTATGTTTAAAAAAAGCATCCACACAACTTTGTGCAGATGCTTATGCCCAACATTTAATTTTCGGTGATTTACGATTTGTCTTCGTTATACTTCTTCTTCAATATCCGTTTGTTTCATGCCGATTGTAAAGTCAGTCAAGACATGTAAATTGTTTGGGACTGTATTATTTTCTTTTCAGCGCTACCACACATTCCACTTGAGCCGTCTGTGGAAACATATCGACCGGCTGAATGCTGTCGATTTTGTATACGGATGCAAGGTCGGTTAAGTCCTTTGCAAGAGTCGATGGATTACAGGAAACGTACACAAATGTGGCGGGTTTGATCTGTTTAATCGTTTGAATCAGCTTCCGGTCAAGTCCGGTGCGCGGCGGATCGGTGACTAACACATCTGGCACCCAGCCTTTTTCTTTCCAGATTGGCAGCCATTTCTCGGCAGGCCCCACTTCATAGGTCGCGTTGACGCCATATTTCTCAGCATTGGCACGGGCGTCTTTAATGGATGCAGCAATCGTGTCCATTCCGCGCACTTCTGCCGCGTTTTTGCCGATCCAAAGCCCAATTGTGCCCGATCCACAGTAAGTGTCGGCCACTTTGTCTGTTGGCTTCACATTTGCGGCTTTTCTGACTTCATCATACAATTTTTTCGTCTGCACAGGGTTTAATTGAAAAAAGGCACGAGCCGATAATTCATATTCAAATTCGCCCAGTTTTTCTGAGATGGTGTCACTGCCGGCGATCGTTTTTGATACGTCACCCATGACTAAATGCGTATTGCCTGGATTTACGTTGTGGACGACTGACTTTACACGCGGCTTTTGCGCCATTAACTGTTCGGCAAACTGTGATGCTTTTGGGAATGTTTTATCCCCCGTGACGATCACAGCCTGCACGTCACCTGTTTCGAATCCATACCGGACCACAATCGTTTTGACGCCTTGCTTGTTTTTCGAACTAAATACCGGAATCGACAGCTTGTTCATGATTTTTTTTGACAGACGAATTGTTTCATCGATTACCCGATGCTGGACAATACACTCTTCAATATTCACCAGCTCGTTTGAGTTCGGGCTGTACAATCCAGCCGCCATTTTACCTTTTTGAATCCCTGTCTGGAATTGCGCTTTATTCCGGTATCGCCACGGATCGTCCATGCCAATCGTGTCATGAATCGGCAGCTTGTCGATATTAAAAGATGTATAACGTTCCAGCGCTTGAATAATCAAGCCCTTTTTTTCTGTCAGCTGCGCGCTGTAGTCAAGGTGCTGCAGCTGACACCCGCCGCACTGTTCATATATCGGACACGGCGGCGTTACACGGCTTGGAGATGGCTTTCGCAGCTTTTTGATCACGGCTTCTGTAAATTTCGGCATCACTTTTACCGCTTCTGCAGTAATTTCTTCACCAGGCAGAGCGCCCGGTACAAATACCGCTTTTCGTTTAAAATAGCCGACACCTTCCCCGTTGATCCCAATTCGTTTTATTGTAAGCGGGAACGTCTGCCCCGGCTTCATTTCAATTCCATTTTTCATTTAGGTCACCTCAAGCTTTACTGTATCATAGAACTTGACCAATCAAAAGAAGCCGGGCGTTACGCGCCGGCAAAGTGGTCAAGAGACTTAAAAGTGTAGCCTTTCTTTTTCAAATCACGGATCACATCCGGCAGTGCTTCAGCGTTATCTTTGGAGACACTGTGAAGCATAATAATGGCGCCTGGATGAATTTGTTTCATAATCTCATTGTATGCATATTGTTTCCCTTTTGGCTGATCCGCGTACCAGTCCACATAGGCGAGAGACCACATAACGTGAGTGTATCCGGCTTTTTCAGCAGTTTTTAAAACATTCTCCGAAAAAATACCGCGCGGCGGCCGGACGTACTTTGTTTTTTTCTGGTCGGTTACTTTGGCTACTTCTTTTTCTACAAGCTTCAATTCCTCAATTACTGTGCTGCCTGGTACTGTTGTTAAATCGTAATGGTGCCAGGAATGGTTGCCGATAATGTGCCCTTCTTTGACCATTCTTTTTAGCAAGTCAGGGGCGCTTTCCACGTAATGTCCTGTGACAAAAAAAGCCGCCGGTATTTTTTCTTTTTTTAATGTATCTAAAATCGTTTTCGTATGGCCGTTTTCATATCCATTGTCGAATGTTAAATACACGACTTTTTTCTTCGGACTTCCTTTGTAAAATGAATCGTACTCCTTTAGCATTTGATCCAGCTGGCCGCCCGCTTCCGCCTGTTGCCCGTCTGAACCCTTTTGAAATCCCCAATGAATGGCTTCTGATGATACCGCAATAACCGGCAGCATAAAAAGGAAAACAACAAACAAAATAAACTGTTTCATTTCAGCACCACCTTTTGTTCTTAAGATGTGCTGTATAATGCTGCTTCATCCGTGGAAACATATTTCAAAACAAAAAAACCGGCAAAAGGCCGGTTTAACGATTAAGCAAATACAGGTTCTTTAAATTTCGCCAATTTTTGGAGTGATGATTTGTCGACTTCTTCATGAAGGCTGTTTCCATGTGAATCCATTGTGACAACAGCGGTAAATCCTTCTACACGCAAATGCCACATCGCTTCCGGAATACCAAATTGCATTAAGTCTACACCTTCGACACCCTTGATGCAGTCTGCATAATATTGCGCCGCGCCGCCGATTGCATTTAAATAAACACCGCCGTGTTCACCAAGTGCCTGCAATGTTTTCGGTCCCATACCGCCTTTGCCAATTACAGCGCGAATGCCAAATCGTTTCATAATATCGCCTTGATACGGCTCCTCGCGAATAGACGTTGTGGGACCGGCTGCTTTAACGTGCCACTGGCCGGCTTCATCTTTCAGGATAACCGGGCCGCAGTGGTAAATAACTTGTCCATTTAAATCAACTGGTGCGCTGTCTGCTGTGCTTAAATGTTTATGAATTGCATCACGGCCGGTATACATCATGCCATTAATTTGGACAACGTCTCCAACTTTCAAGTCACGGATTTGTTCTTCGGTAATCGGCGCCTGCAGTGTGACAACCCGGCTTTCTGATTTCACTTCCTGTTCCTGCTGCTGAGTCGTATCAAATGATACTTCTTCCCCATCCTGGTAAAACCATTCGCCAATTCCACCTGTTTCTGTATTGATTGCGACACCTAAACGGCGGTATGCCCAGCAGTTGTACGCAACGGACACGAAGAAACTTGCAGGCAGGCGGTTCATCACGCCAACTTTGCAGCCAAGCAATGTTGTTTCGCCGCCGAAGCCCATTGTGCCGATTCCAAGCTCGTTCGCGTGCTCCATTACATACTCTTCCAGCTTGCGTAAATCTTCATTTTCATTTACATCGTCCACACCGCGGAACAACTGCGCTTTCGCTAAATCATATCCGGACGAGCGATCTCCGCCAATGCCGACACCTATAAACCCGGCAGAGCAGCCTTGTCCCTGCGCCTGATAAACAGAGTGCATAATGCATTTACGGATGCCGTCCAAGTCGCGGCCCGCTTTCCCAATTCCTTCAAGTTCGCATGGAAGACTATATTGAATATTTTTATTTTCACAGCCGCCGCCTTTTAAAATAAGACGCGCATCAATATAGTCTTCTTCCCACTGTTCAAACTTAATGACTGGTGTACCCGGACCAAGGTTGTTGCCGCTGTTTGAGCCATCAAGTGAATCAACGGAATTCGGACGAAGCTTTCCGTTCTTTGTTGCCTGCTCAATAGCCGCATAAATTGCTTTTTGAATATGTATTTGATTTGCCCCGACAGGTGTTTTAATTTTAAATGTGGGCATACCTGTGTCCTGGCAGATCGGTGAAATGTTATCGTCTGCCATTTTAATATTTGTCGTGATGGTATCGAGGCTCATTGCTGCCCGTGTACCGGCATTTTCGCGCTCTTTCGCTTTTTTCACTGCCCGGCGGACGTCTTTCGGAAGATTCGTCGATGTTTCGACAATCAACGTGTACATGCTTTGCTGAAGTGTTTCCAAATTCATTGTGCAGTTCCCCCTCAGAATTTTTTCTTATGTATAAAACTTAGGTCAACACGTTCATTATACGCCTGTCATATAATGTTTAAAAGAAAAAATCGCAAACGGTTTCAATTAACTGCTAACGAAAAAATAAAAAGCTTAAGCTGCACGTACACAGCTTAAGCTTTCCAAATTAACCGCGGCCGCGGAATTGTTCACATTTTAATTCAATGTCATCGATCATCTCGATTAAGCGGTCAATGTCTTCTACTTCTGCTTCTTCCGGATCAATCGAATCCAGTACTTCCATAAAAATATTCAGCCGCTCTTTTAAATACACGACCTGCTTTTCTTTATCTTGAATTGGTTTCAATTCAACTCTTCCCTTCTTCCATTATAACAAGTAAAATCCAATGCCCATGATGAAGTATGCGGCAAGAAGTGTCAACCCTTCAAACCAGTTCGTCTCTCCGTCATTGGAAATGCTGATGGCGAGAAACACAGCGGTAACCATAGAAACGAGCTCCGGTATTGTGAAGACAAGAGGCATCGGTGTCGGGTACAAAAGTGAAATAAGAACAAGTACCGGTGCGACAAACATCGCGACTTGAAGCGTAGAACCAATCGCAATTTCAACCGCAATGTCCATTTTGTTTTTCATCGCCATTAAAATAGCAGAAACATGTTCAGCGGCATTTCCGACAATAGCGACAATGATAACCCCGATAAAAAGTTCAGACCAGCCAAATTGCTCGCCAACTGCTTCAAATGTATGAACAAGGCTTTCTGCCACATACGCAACTGCTGCCGTGGCTGCAAGCAAAATGCCAATTGCCTTTTTCTTACCCCATTCAGGCACTTCTTCATGATGTGTTTCGTTTCCTTCTGATACATATACACCACGATGTGTCACAAGCTTGAAAAACAAGCCTGCAAGGTAAATCGCGATCATGACAATTGAAATGCCGATACTCAGGTTCAACGTTTTCGCTTCCGTCATTGACATTGAAAAAATTTCCGGAATGACAAACCCGACAACAACTGCGAAAATAAGCAGCGCTGAGTTATGGCGCGCATCGTGCACACTGAATGTCTGCCGCTTGAATTTCAATCCGCCCATAAAAAACGAAAGGCCTGCAACAAGTAAGAGGTTTCCTAGAACGGAACCGGTTAATGACGCAAGCACCACGCCGACAAGTCCCGCTTTTAAAGCAAAAATAGAAATAATAAGTTCAACTGCATTTCCGAATGTTGCGTTCAATAATCCCCCGATACGCGGCCCAACTACAATCGCCAGACTTTCTGTCGCTCTTCCCATGTAGCTCGACAGCGCAATGACCGTCGCGCTGCAAATCACAAACATGACCACGCTCGGCCAGTGCAAAAGTGAACCTGCAATCGTCAGCGGAACACCCGCAGCAATCATAATTGCAAACACTTTCCCCATAATCCCACTCTCCATTACGTCAAAATAAACAGCTTAGTACTTAGTCATCTTACCCGCTATTTACTTTACCTAACACTATAAACCAAATTATTTTAGCTCAAATGTTTCTTCTATTTCTATTGCTGGAATGACCGATTGCACCATGGAGCAATTTTTCCGCGTTAATTCAAGTGCTTTTCGAACTTTCTCTTCTTTTAATCCTGTCCCTTTTATCATAAAGTGAATAGAGATTTTCTCAATGCGGTCCGCTTCATCTGGATTGCGTAACACGTCCGTTTGTATCGTTATGTCGTCAATGTCGATCCGCTGCTTAGCAAAGATTTTACGCAGCACGCCGCCGCTGCATACTGCAACGGACGAGACGAGTAATTGATATGGACGGAAGCCATACGATTCATCCCCTGAAATATGCAATTCCCCAAATGGGAAATCTGCTGTAAATCCGCCTTCTTTCATTTTAAATTCCATCTATTTTCATCTCTCTTTCATCTTAATACTCACTATTGTATCGAATCCATTCAATCGAGCCAATAAAAGAAGCTTGCATCTTTTATTGATTATGATATTATAAGTTTACATTATAATTATTATAAAATAAAAATTAATTTATTCTAATTGAAATTCCTTATCATTAAAGGATTACTGATGATAATCATCATCAATAAGTTGATTTTAATTCTCAATTAGATTAGGAGGATATGCAGATGACAACCTACACTGAGAATGTAACAGTACGAGAAAGCATATTTCATAAATTGGCTCCTCACATTGAATTAATTGCGGCGCTATTCAGTGGTGTACTTATTTTAGCCGGCTGGTTTCTTGACCGAAATGGCGCAGAAACGATTTCTGTCCTTGTTTATTTGTCCGCATTTGTCATTGGCGGCTATGCAAAAGCAAAAGAAGGCATTGAAGCGACCATTCAAGAGAAAGAATTAAACGTTGAGATGCTGATGATTTTAGCGGCCGCAGGATCAGCGGCGATCGGCTACTGGACAGAGGGCGCTATCCTTATTTTTATTTTTGCCCTCAGCGGTGCGCTTGAAACATATACGATGAACAAAAGCCAGCGTGAAATCTCTGCGCTCATGGACATCCAGCCGGACACTGCTCTTCTCATCCGTGACGGCATTGAAGAAACAGTCCATGTATCCGAATTAACGCGTGGCGACGTTATCATCGTTAAGCCGGGCGAACGGGTTCCCGCGGACGGCACCATTTCAAAAGGACACACAACGATCGATGAAGCCGCTATTACAGGAGAATCCATTCCCGTTTCAAAAAAAACCGGTGCTGATGTCTTTGCCGGTACAGTGAATATGACCGGCTCTGTTTACATTGATGTTACAAAGAAATCAGATGAAACTCTTTTCCAAAAGATTATTGATCTCGTTCAGTCGGCACAAAGTGAAAAATCTCCTTCGCAGCAATTTATTGAACGGTTTGAAGGAACATATGTAAAAGTCGTCCTTGCGGTTGTCGCATTAATGATGTTTTTGCCTTATTTTCTTCTCAGCTGGAGCTGGACAGAAACGTTTTACCGGGCGATGGTGCTGCTCGTTGTGGCTTCCCCATGTGCGCTTGTCGCATCTGTCATGCCGGCGACGTTATCCGCGATCTCAAACGGGGCCCGGAACGGCATTTTGTTTAAAGGTGGTGCTCACCTTGAGAATTTGAGCCATGTGAAAGCGATCGCGTTTGACAAAACAGGGACATTGACACTCGGGAAGCCAGAAGTCACTGATGTCGTCATTCGTGATGGGTTAAACCGCGCGGAGCTGCTTCAGGCAGTAGCATCGATTGAAAGCCGGTCGAATCACCCGCTGGCGCATGCAGTTGTTCGGTACATTCAACAAGAACAACTTTCTTTTGCGCCGCCGGACCACCTTGAAGATGTCGCCGGTTGGGGTGTTCAAGGAGTTATTGGCGAAAAAGAATGGAAAATTGGCAAGGCTGCGTTTGTTGGCGAAGAAGGAGCAGCCACGTTTGCGAACGGTATCTCTTTACAATTTGCCGAAGAAGGCAAAACAACAATTTATGCAGCGGACAGTGAAGGCATTGCTGCCGTCATTGCTTTAAAGGACATTATTCGTGAAGAAACAAAACAAGCGCTGAAGATTTTGCAGGAAGAGGGCATTTTTACAATTATGCTGACGGGTGACAGCCAAAAAACAGCGGATGCGATCGCTTCTGAAACGGCACTCAATTCCTATATTGCCGAATGCCTGCCAGAGCAAAAAGTCGACCATGTAAAGGACTTGCTCGAAAAGTATGGGACAGTTGCAATGGTGGGTGACGGTATTAACGATGCTCCAGCCCTCGCTACCGCTTCAGTCGGGATCGCGATGGGCGAAAGCTCAGATGTCGCGCTTGAAACAGCAGATATTGTTTTAATGAAAAACGACTTGCCGAAAATTGCCGAAGCGATCAAGCTATCTCGTAAAATGCAGCGGATTGTAAAGCAAAATATCATTTTTTCTATTTCGGTTATCGCTCTCTTGATCATCTCAAACTTTTTCCAGGCGCTTGATTTGCCGTTCGGCGTACTCGGACACGAAGGAAGTACGATTCTTGTTATTTTAAATGGTCTGCGTCTTTTGAAAAGCGCATAGGAAAACCCGCTTGAGAATAAAATTTCTCAAGCGGGTTTTTTTCAGTTTACTCCGCGCTTTTGATCATTACGGAGCGCGTTGACTTCACCACCGACTAGAAGGATCATTGCGGATAAGTAAAGCCAAATCATGAGGATGATGACGCCCCCAATGCTTCCATATGTGGCAGAATAATTACCAAAGTTATTGACATAAAATGAAAAACCGAGTGATACAATAATCCATCCAATCGTCGCAAAAATTGCTCCCGGCAAAACCGTCACGTATTTCACTTTTAAGTTTGGCGCTAAATAATACAAGCCTACAAACACCAGAAACAAAACAACTGGCGGCAGCAAAAAGCGAATCCATGTCCAGATGATTAAAAACTGGTCGCCCATACCAAGGAATTCAAACGCAAACTCGCCAATTTGCTCACCGAATACTTGAAGAATAAGCATGACAGCAATAATAAAGATAAATGCGAAGGTCAACAAAACCGATAATCCGCGCGCTACGTAAAAAGCTCTGGTTTCTTTTACGTCGTATGCGTAGTTTAAGCCTTTAATCACTGCATTCATCGCATTGGACGCTGACCAGATTGTCCCAAGAACACCGACTGATAATAAGCCGCCATTTTGATTAGACGTGACTTCCAGCAGCGTATCCTGTACGAGGCTTAACGAATCGGAAGGTGCAAAGTCTTTAATAATATTAAACACTTCATTCGGATCGATCGGCAGGTATCCAAGCAATGTTACCATAAAAATCATCAGTGGGAATAAAGCAAGCAGAAAGAAGTAAGCCATTTGTGCCGCTATACCCGGTACATCTGATGCTTTTACTCTTCGCATCAAGTGTTTAAAAAAGATACGAAATTCTGTTTTTTCATCTGTATGTTTTGCCAAAAATGCTCTCCTCCGTTATGACGACGGATATTGTGCGCTTGGTGACGAAGCTGCTGGATTTTGTTCATCCGGCACAAAAGTTGATTTCGTCTCTTGAACAAGGTCTTTTACTTCCGGCGTCAACTCTTTTAAGTCATCTACTTTTCCTTTAATGAACGAAACATCTTCATTAATTTTTTGCGCTGTTTCAGTTGCCCGGTCGATCAGTTCACGTGATGACTCTGTTAACTGCTCTGGATCTTTCGCAAGCGCCATTATATAACTTGCCCATGAAGACATTGCCTGGCGCGTTCCACGGTCTAGAAGCGCGATTGTACCTCCGATAGCAGCACCTGCTGCCACACTTACGAAAAATTTGCTTTTACCCATTGAATAGTCATCCTTTCTTTATCTCAATACTGTCTAGTATTCGGCTTGCCATGCCGATTTTCCTTGTCAGATGTTGAAGCTTTTCCCTTATTAAAAAAAATTGAAACACATATTCATAAAAATAAACTTTATTTGAGTAATATGCAGGTTTTTCAGAATTGTCTTTTATAGTGAAAAATTAAAGGGGGAGGGAGATTTATGGACCAAGACAAGCTTTTAGAAATGCTTGGCAGGATCAGTTCGTTTATTTGGGGGCCGCCGCTTTTAGTTCTTATTGTCGGTACTGGTATTTATTTTACGATGCGGATAGGCTTTCTACAAATACGTCTTCTGCCTTATTCACTTAAACTTGCATTCAGCAAAAATCAAGACACTCATTCCGAAGGGGACATCTCCCACTTTCAAGCGCTCATGACGGCGCTCGCCGCGACCATCGGGACCGGAAACATTGTTGGTGTGGCAGCAGCTGTATTGATCGGCGGTCCGGGCGCACTCTTTTGGATGTGGATCAGCGCTTTTTTTGGAATGGCCACAAAGTACGCGGAAGCGGTTTTGGCTGTAAAGTACCGTGTGCAAGATGAGAATGGCGAGATGTCCGGCGGTCCGATGTATTACTTGGAACATGGACTGAATCAAAAATGGCTTGGTGTCTTATTTGCTTTATTTGGTGCAATTGCGGCATTGGGCATCGGTAACCTTGTCCAAGCAAATTCGGTTGCAGAAGTTGTTAACTCAACGTTTAATGTACCCGCCTGGGTAACAGGGCTTGTTTTAACGATTTTTACGGGACTTGTATTGCTTGGCGGCATTAAAAGCATTGGCCGCGTCACCGCCTTTTTCGTCCCGGTAATGGCTGCTTTTTACGTGATTGCCGGCTTAATTGTTTTAGCAATGAACCTGGCTGATATTCCGGCCGCACTGGCATTAGTATTCACCGACGCTTTCACAGGAGAAGCTGTCGCCGGCGGTGCACTTGGAACTGTTATACGCTATGGGGTTGCACGCGGCGTGTTCTCAAACGAAGCCGGCCTCGGTTCTGCATCCATTGCAGCAGCGGCAGCAAAAACGGATATGCCTGCCCGCCAGGCGCTCGTTTCAATGACGCAAGTATTTATCGATACGATCGTCATTTGTTCAATTACCGGATTGGTCATTGTTTTAGCCGGAAAATACGATTCCGGCCTTAAAGGAAGCGAATTGACTACGGCATCCTTTAGCGCGTTTCTTGGTTCAGCCGGCTCTTATATCGTGGCGATCGGTTTGTTGTTTTTCGCTTCTTCAACAATTATCGGCTGGTCGTACTACGGTGAAAAATGCTTCTCGTATTTATTCAGCAAAAAAGTTGTGAACTATTACCGCATCGTTTTCGTACTCTCCGTGTTCGTCGGTGCGGTGACTAGTCTTGAACTCGTTTGGACATTTGCTGATATTATGAACGGTTTGATGGCGCTTCCGAACTTGGTCGGCTTACTCGGTTTGTCCGGTGTTGTCGTTGCGGAAACACGCATTATTTTAAAGAAAATTAAAGAAGAAAAGCACACCGCTTAATCGCTTATTATACTTTATTGACAAGCGCTGCAAAACATGGAATGATTATAAAAAATGAAAAAGGTGACAAAGTCGTGGATTTAAGCGTAAAATCAGCCCAAAATATTCAGTATATGGTCAACCAAATTACAACAAAACTCCGGATGGTGAATACAGGCGCCATCAGCCCGGAACATTTCAGCACCTCTTCGTATGAAGATTTAAAAGACATTTACGATTTGGTCATCCGCAAGCAGTCGTTCAGCCCAAATGAAATGCAGGCGATTGCTGAGGAGCTTGGAAATTTGCGCAAATAAAAAAGATACCCGCTGGCTGTTGCCGCGGGTATCTTTTTTATCCGTTCATTGACTCTTCGTCTGTTTCTTCACTGATCAGGTCCATTTTGCGGCTGCCCCCTGCCTGAAATTTTTCAATATGATCACCTAATTCACTAGAATGCTGATCGAGCTGCGCAGCAATATGTGAAATGGCGTCCACTGACCGGTTTGTTTCCTGCACACTTGCGGCCGCTTCTTCAATTCCTGCCGCTGATTCTTGAGAAACCGCAGCAATATTTGAAATTGATTGATTCACTTTTACTGTATGATCCATTACGACATACAGCGAGTCTGAAATAGATGTAATATTCGTGCTTACCTGGCTGATCCGTTCTTTCATTTCACTAAACTTTTCACCAGTGCCGGTAATTTGGCTGCTTCCTTGCGCAACAAGGTCATAGCCGCTTTCGAGCGTCACAACCGCTTCAGCAGATTCCTGCTGAACACTCGCAATAATATCATTAATTCCTGTGATTGATCGAGCCACTTGCTCAGCCAGTTTCCGTACTTCATCCGCGACAATCGCAAAGCCGCGTCCGTGTTCGCCAGCCCGGGCTGCTTCAATGGCTGCGTTCAAAGCAAGCAAGTTTGTCTGCTCTGCTACTTGGCGGATAATACTGACGAGTTCCGTAATATCTTTCATCCGGTCATCGAGCCCTTTTACTTTTTGGAGCGCGTTCGTCATGTTTTGATAAATCGTATTCATTTGATCAACCGACTGTTTCATTTCTCTTTCTCCTTCATCGGTTAAAGAGACCATATCCGCTGCACCTTGTTTTACCTCTTCCCCGCTCATCGCCGCAATTGAAATATCCTCAACAAACTTTCCGAACATTTCAGTCAATGTGGAAGCCGATCGTGCCTGTTCTTCTGCACCTGCAGACATTTGCTGCATCATCGCCGCGACCTGGCCCGTTTCCTGCTGAACCCGATCTGACTGCTGATGAAGCGATGCACTTTCTTCTTCAACTTTTTTCGAAACGCCATTTATATCATAAAAAATTGAGCCAAGCTGGCTGTTCATTTCATTCATTGCCACAACGAGCTGTCCAACTTCATCATTTGATTTTGTGTGGAGAGGCTCTTGCTGAACACGCCCAGCAGCCATGTCTTTCATCCGGGCAGCCACTGCTTTCAGTGGACGAGTAATGGCACGGGCGCTTCCCCATGCCAATACGATACCACCCATCAACGACACAATCGCCAAAATAAGACTGATTGCCATGGACTGTTGACCAAACGCGATAACGTTTTCACTTTGTGCTGCTATTTGCTGTGCATTTTCAGTTGAAATGTTTTCATCATTCAACAATTTTGGCAATGTCTCTGAAAGTAGATTTTCGGTATTATTATTTAAGATCGAGATTGAAATGAAATTCACTGCCGAAATGATAACCGCTAATGCAATTAAAATACCAAAGCTTAATAAAAGTTTTCCCCGCACACTCTTCATCGTTGACACCCCTTTAATAAATAAGCAAAACATAATAGTTCATATAACCCATTATACATTTATTCGCCTTCAAAAAACGATATTTTCCCCAAAAAAAAGACCGCAAAAAAATTAGCGGTCTTTTCCATACAGTATTTTACTGGGCAAGCAATTTTAATGATTCGCGGTTAAATGCCGGAATATCGTCTGGCTGACGGCTTGTTACAAGCTGGTTTTGGCAGACGACAACTTCTTTATCATGAAGATTTGCGCCGGCATACTCAAGGTCGACTTGGATGGATTTAAATCCTGTTGCATCGCGGCCTTCAAGAGATTTTGCCGTAATGAGCAGCTGTGGTCCGTGACAGATGGCAAAAACAGGTTTTTTTGCATCCATAAATTCTTTCGTAAATTGAACGAAGCGGTCATCAGCGCGGAGCTGATCCGGAGAAAAACCGCCTGGCAATAAAAGTGCATCAAAATCAGATGAATTCACTTCATCAATTCCTTTGTCGATCGAGACTATCGCTTCTCCTTGTTTTCCTTGCACCGTTTTCCCTGATTTTTTTTCAATGTTGACCAGTTCATGTCCAGCTTCTTTAAAAGCTTTTGCTGGTTCCGTGTACTCAACGTCTTCAAACATATCCGTAATTAAAACAGCAATTTTTTTACTCATAATCAATGTATGCCCCTCTCTTTTTTAACTTTCCTTTTTGTTTACAGTAGAAAGTTTACCCGGAGATCCAGCCTTTAAACAAAAAAAACAGAAAGGAATGGCCTCCTTTCTGTCATTGGGTCGAAGAATTTGTTGATTGATCGGTTTCCCCTTGCGGCAAAATTAAAATTTCCACCCGCCGGTTTTGCGCACGTCCTGCATCAGTGTCGTTTGAAGCAATCGGCTGATATTCCCCGTATCCTTTTGCACTGAAAAGACGTGGATCAAGCTGTTCATTCTTTAAAATTTCTTTCATGAAATTAACTGCGCGCATCGCACTCAACTCCCAGTTCGAGTCAAATTGCGCCGTGCTAATCGGTAAGTTATCCGTATGACCGCTGATAATAATACTGCGCGGAATGTCCATTACAAGCAATTTTGAAATTTCCTGTACATTTTTAAGATGGGCAGGCTGAATTTCAGCTTCACCGGAGTTAAACAAGACGTTATCGCGAATACGCAAAAGCAGGCCTTCTCCATTCAACGTCGTTTCCACTTTATCCTGCAAATTATTTTCTTTAATGTAGGCTGTCATTTTTTCCTGCATTTCCTGCAATTCTTTTTGATCCGCTGCTTTTAAATTTTCCTGCTCTTCTGTTTCAGACATGGATGGGTTGGAAACGGGACTTGGAAAATCGAGAACGCCGCTGCCGCCTTCCATCTCGTTATTAAAAGCAGAAGCAATAGCCTGAAACTTCTGGACGTCAACGGAGCTGCTCGCAAATAAAACAATAAATAAAGCGAGGAGCAGCGTCAGCAAATCCGCGTACGGTATCAGCCATGATTCATCCACGTGCTCTTCATGTTTTTTATGCCGCTTACGCTTCGCCATCCCCTAGTCCTCCTCCACTTACATTAAGCAGTTTTTTCTTTTCATCTGCCGGTAAATAAGAAGCCAGCTTTTGTTCAAGGGTGCGCGGGGCCTCCCCTTCTAAAATAGACAAAATACCTTCAACCATCATTTCTTTCACTTTTGCTTCCATCGCTGATTTTCGTTTTAATTTATTCGCAAAGGGATGCCATAACACGTAACCGGTAAAAATACCAAGAAGCGTCGCCACGAACGCTGCCGAAATCGCATGACCAAGCGCATCTGTATCACTCATATTTCCGAGTGCAGCAATCAAGCCGATAACTGCTCCGAGAACCCCAAGCGTCGGTGCATAAGTGCCGGCTTGTGTAAAGATAGCTGCTCCAGACATATGACGGTCTTCCATTGCCGCAATTTCTTCGCTCAGTACGTCACGGATGTAATCCGCACTTTGCCCATCTACTGCCAGACTCATGCCATTTTTCAGAAAATCATCTTCAATTTCATTCATTTTTGATTCTAAAGAGAGCAGGCCTTCTTTACGGGCAAGCTCTGCCCAGCTTGTGAACAGTCCGATAACTTCCTTGGGACTCAATCTTTTTTGATCTTTAAACAAAATGCCAAACAGCTTAGGCACTTTCTTTAAATCCGATCCAGGAAACGCAATGGTTACTGCTGCTACAGTCCCTACAATGATAATTAAAAAAGCAGCCGGGTTCACAAGAACAGCTGGGCTGACTCCTTTGGCCATCATTCCGACTCCGACCGCAATAATACCTAAAATAATACCAATAAGAGAAGATTTATCCATAATATGCTAGCTCCTTATTTTCATAGACTTTTTACTTATAATTCAGTTAAGGAATATTTTACACGTTTCGACAAAGAAAAAGAATGGCAAAGCTGTTACATAAATAGTCTTTTTGAATTAAAATTAATAAAATCTTATCATTAGATTTACATCTATTAGATAAAATAAAACCAATTCATAAAAGAACGAGGTCTTTTCACCTATGATTACATTATTCTTTTTCTTATTTTCCTTTTTATAACAATCTTGTTTTTTCCGCGAAAAAAAATTGCGTTTCGTCTTGAACGAACAGATCAATTAACGCAGCTTCCAAACCGAAGCAGCTTAGAAAAATTCATTCACGCTCGGACGACTCCGCTTAATTTGCCGATTGCTGTCGTTGTGATTGATATTGATAATTTTAATTGGATTAATGAAGAGTACGGCTATGAAAGCGGAAATGCCTTAATCGTTGAATTTTCACAACGTTTCGTTTTTTCAGCTCCACCCCATAGTTTGGCAGCACGAATTGAAGGAAATAAGTTTGCTCTTGCCATTCCCAGCACATATAACAGCCAGGAAATCCAAACGATGCTTTCTGAACAATTTTTGCCGCTGCAAAACTTTTTTCACGTATTCGGCGAGCCTGTCCATCTTACTTTTTCAGCCGGTGTGGCATTGGCCTCGGAGGATGGATCGGATTATTATACTCTTTTGCGCCATGTAAAGCATAATGGGAAAAATGATATCGTCTTATACGATGCATCCTTTCAACAGCAGGATCTAGAACGCCGGCTTGCGATGAGCTTTCAGAGCGCCCTCCAAAACGGAGAGTTTTATTTGTGCTACCAGCCGAAATTTAATGTTCACAAAGGCTGTGTTGATTCAGTCGAGGCGCTGATCCGCTGGAATAGTCCAATTCACGGCGTTGTCTCCCCTGCCACTTTTATTCCTATTGCCGAAAAAAACGGGTTTATTTTTGACTTAACAAAGTGGATTCTAGGTGAAGCGTGCCGCCAAATGAAGAAATGGAAACAGATGAACCATACGATTGAACGAGTAGCTGTCAATATTTCAGCCCCAATGTTTTTATCGGATCGACTCCCCAAAATGATTAGCCATATTCTTTATGATTCTCGCCTGGAAGCACGTCATCTTGAACTCGAAATAACGGAAACTGTGATTATGGCGCACTTTGATGCTGCTCTTACCATTATTAATTCTTTAAAAAAAGAAGGTATTTCGATTTCCCTTGATGATTTTGGCACATGGGTTTCTTCGCTTACTTATTTAAAGAAACTCCTCATTGATACACTAAAAATTGATAAGTCATTTATCGATGGTGTCCATACATCCTTCGAGGACAAAGCACTTGTTGAAATGATCATTCAGCTTGCGAAGTTGTTTAAGTTGTCTGTTGTGACAGAAGGTGTGGAAAAACAGGAGCAGATGAGCATTTTAAAAAAATTGGGCTGCGACTCTATTCAAGGCTATTTAATTAGCTGGTCCGAACGCCCTGACATTTTAGAAGCACGTTACGCGCAGAAAAAATACGGTTCATAATAAATAAAACGCAAAATCCGAATAGGGTTTTGCGGTCAGCCTGTCGACAAAGTCTTCAGTTTTTTTGAAGGGGCCGATAGGTGAAGCAAAAAGGACTTCGCTTTCCGCGGGCAGTGCGTGAGCCTCCTCGTCGCTCTCGCTCCTGCGGGGTCTCACGTTCACTGCTGTTCCCGCAGGAGTCTGCGTCCTTTTTGCTTCACCCCGTTTTTTGGCTGGCCTATATTCGCGAAAACGAGTGGGCATCGTAAGGGTCCCGTTTCGGCGCTGCCGCCAGTGGAGCGTGTCCGTGAGAACCGGCGATGCTCTTATAGAAACAGCGGCGGCGGGCTTGCGGCGAAGACTCCTGCCCGCGGAACGCGAAGTCGCGAGCCCGCCGCATTTTGGCTCCAATCAGAAAGCCATAAACCACCATCACCAAAGAACAAGGATGAAGATGAAGAAGAAAAATCAAATGCGCTGACAAAAGGGTTTATTTGTCTAAACTCTGACCGCAGAATCCAAATAGGGTTCTGCGTTTTTCATTTAAGACTGCAAGGCAAGCGATGGACCAAAAAATTCGTATTTTATATTTTGTTTATCAAAGCCCAGTTCAGTCAAATGCTGCACAACCGCCCGCATAAACGGAACTGGACCGCAAACGTAGCAAATGCTCTGTGAATCAATCACTTTCTGTAAAAAGTCTTTACTAATAAATCCGGTCACATCGCATACATCTGACTCGTGCTTTTTCTCTTCATAGGCAATGTACACTTTTCCGTCTGACAGCTGGCTGATTTTTTCTGCTGATTCCCTGCCAAATGCGTGCGCTTCTTTATTGCGAGCCGCGTGAATAAAGACTGTTTTTCGGTTCGGTTCGTTCGCAGCAACCGCATCAAGCATTGCCATCATGGGTGTTACACCGACACCACCGGAAATAAGTGCGACAGGCTGCGTGCTTTTTTCCAAATAAAAATCACCCGCCGGCGCACTTACTTCGATCGTATCCCCTTCTTTTAATTGATCATGCAAATACGTTATTGGATCTGCAATAACAATATAGAAAATGTATGTTTTGAAAAATGTTCATAATTGCACATCGTTCTTTTCACGTGACATAATAGGTATATAGGATAGGTGAGGAAAATGAAATTAACGCTTTATACAGATTATTCCCTTCGGATGCTCGTCTTTCTTGGAGCAAAAGAAGAAGGTGAATTATCAAATATTAGAGAAATTGCAGATGCATATAATATTTCAAAAAATCATTTAATGAAAGTAACCCACGAACTGGGCAAACTCGGTTATATTGAAACAATTCGAGGACGAAATGGCGGCATCCGGCTTGCTAAAAATCCTCTGGATATTAATATTGGCGAGGTCGTCCGGAAAACAGAAGATGACTTCCATCTTGTTGAATGTTTTGTTGATCCCGGGCGTTGTGTCATTACGCCGATCTGCGGATTGCGGCACGTATTTGCGGAAGCGCTGCAGGCATTTATGTCGGTGCTGGACCGCTATACATTGAATGATTTTTTAGCCGATAAAGACATGCTTCGTATCTTTTTGGAATCTGACGCTTCTATTACGTAATGGAGCGTTTTTTTTGATAAACTGACTATACTACTTATATAAAGGAGAATATCAATGACAAATTTTCAGGAACAATTAGAAAAATATGCGCAGCTGTCGGTTTCAACAGGTGTAAATGTTCAGCCGGGCCAGACCCTCGTCGTTCGTGCGGCGATTGATTCAGCACAGCTTGTCCGTTTAATCGTTGAAAAAGCATATAAAGCAGGCGCCAAGCACGTATATGTCGACTGGAGCGACGATGCTGTCTCTAAATTAAAATATACACTTGCACCGGAAGAAGCATTTCATGAATTCCCTGAGTGGAACAAACAAATGATGGAATCACTTGCAGAAGAAGGCGCCGCATTTATGTCGATCGTTTCATCTGGCCCGGATTTGTTAAAAGGAGTCGACGGAAAACGAATTGCCGCTTATCAAAAAGCAGCTGGTGCCGCGATGAAAAAATACCGGGAATACATTCAGTCTGATAAAGTAAGCTGGACGGTTATTGCAGCTCCTTCACAGGACTGGGCAGATAAAGTATTCAGCGAACTTCCTGAAGAGGAGCGAACCCCAGCTCTTTGGGAAGCGATTTTCAAAGCAGTACGCGCTGATCATGCCGATCCGGTGCAATCATGGAAAGACCACGATGCCCGCCTTTGTGAAAAAGTAGCCGTATTGAACGAGCAGCATTTTAAAACACTTCATTATACAGCTCCCGGAACGGACTTAACGATCGACTTGCCAGACACACATTTATGGGTCGGTGCGGGCAGTACAAGTGAACAAGGACACAGCTTTATGGCAAATATGCCGACGGAAGAAGTGTTTACGGTCCCTGTTAAAACAGGTGTTAATGGCTATGTAAAAGCGACAAAGCCGCTCAGCTATGCAGGCAACATTATCGACGGCTTTACCGTTACATTTGAAAACGGGCGTATCATCGATGTATCTGCTGAAGAAGGGGAAGATGTGCTGAAGCAGCTTGTCGATACAGATGAAGGCTCTCATTATTTAGGGGAAGTGGCGCTTGTCCCTCATGACTCACCAATTTCAAATGCGGGCATTTTGTTTTTCAATACACTCTTTGATGAAAATGCATCGAATCATTTAGCCATCGGCAGCGCTTATGCATTTTGCATCGAAGGCGGCAAAGAAATGTCGCAGGAACAACTTGAGAAAAATGGTTTAAATACAAGCATTACCCACGTTGACTTTATGATCGGTTCCGCTGAGATGAACATTGACGGCATTAAAGCGGATGGTACACGTGAAGCCGTTTTCCGCAACGGCAACTGGGCGTAATGAAACTATAGAAAAGATCCAGTGCCGCAAATAAGCGGCACTGGATCTTTTCTGTTATAAACTAAATTCATTCAAGCGATTATAGTATTTAATGAGAAATTCATAAAATAATTTTTCGGATGGCGGTATTGTTCTCGATTTGGTTATGATGACGCCAACCGTTCTAGTGACCCGCGGCACACTGACCGGGATACTGACTGTGCCTACCGGCGTCTGGTCAATTAACAGCGTCTCCGGCAGCAGGCTGACACCGAGCCCTGCTTCTACTAATCCTTTAATTGTATAAATATCTTCGCTCTCAAATGCCACGGCAGGTTCAAAATTCACCTGTTTGCATGCATCAATGACGAGCGCCCGCATATCATATCCCGTCCGGAACAAAACAAACTGGTCATCCATCAAGTCGCGCAAGTTAATCGATACTTGCTTGGCAAGCCGGTGGTGAGTAGGAATTAACGCTCTCATATGCTCAGAGAAGAAAACGTGCGTATCAATTTCAGCAGTTGCTTCTGGTACAGGCGAGACAAACGCCAGATCAATTTCGCCTTTTTCCACCCGGTCGCGCAGTTCCCTGTTCGACCCTTGCTTAAAATCAAATCCGACATCCGAATATTGGTTTCGGAAAGCGGAAATGACCCGCGGCAATGTTTTCGTCGCCAGCGAGTTCGGAAAGCCGAGACGAATTTTTCCAGCTTCTGGATTCAAATAATCTTCAATTACCTGCACCGCTTTATCCATTGCTTCCATTGCAATGACAGCATGATCATAAAAAATGCGGCCGGCGTGCGTTAAACGCACACTCCTTCCTTCCCGTAAAAAAAGCTCTACTCCAAGTTCATCCTCGAGCTTTGCAATTTGGCGGCTGACCGCAGACTGGGCGACATGAAGACGAAATGCAGCTTCCGTGACATGTTCCTGTCGTGCTACTTCCATAAAATATTTCACTTGTCTCATTTCCATTTATATCCACACCCTTCAACTCATATCATTTCGAGATGAATAACTGATTAATAATATATTGATTGTATCATTTATCGTCTTTACAATAAATATTAACAGAGAAAGATGATTTGAACGCGGAGGTGCACAACATGAATCTATACGGTTACCCGGAAAAACAGGGCTTGTACGACCCACAAAATGAACATGATGCATGCGGTATCGGTTTTATCGCGAATATTAAAGGACGCCCATCCCACAAAATTGTGCAGGATGGTATTCATATGCTTTGCCGCTTAGAACACCGCGGCGGAAACTTGAACGGAACAACAGGCGATGGTGCAGGCATCATGTTGCAAATTTGTGATGATTTTTTCCGTAAAGAATGTGAAAGCTTGAACATTACATTACCTGCTCCGTATGAGTATGCAGTCGGTATGTTCTTCCTTCCTAAAAACGAAAAAGAACGTCAGCAGATTCAAGTGGAAACAGAACTGATTCTTCATGAAGAAGGATTAAAACTTCTCGGCTGGCGTGACGTTCCGGTCAATCCAGAGGCAGCTGGACCAGAAGCGCTTGTCATCGCTCCATATGTAATGCAATTATTCGTTGAAAAAAGCAAAAAACATGAAACAGAAAAAGATTTTGAACGCGCACTCTATATAATGAGAAAACGCGTCGAAAATGAAATTGGTCATAATCCGGATGTGAAAGGTACGTTTTACATTCCGAGTTTTTCAACACGGACCATCATTTATAAAGGAATGCTGACACCAGAGCAAATCGATCAATATTACATTGACCTTGCAAAAGAAGACTACCAGTCCGCCTTTTCACTCGTTCACTCTCGTTTCAGTACAAATACATTCCCAAGCTGGGAACGTGCGCATCCATACCGCTACTTGATTCATAACGGTGAAATCAATACGAACCGTGGAAACGTCAGCTGGATGCAGGCACGTGAAAAAGCCGGCTATTCAAAATTGTTCGGCAATCAATATGAAGACCTTTTGCCAATCATTGATACGAACGGCAGTGACTCGGCGATGCTTGATAACGCGGTTGAGTTTTTAACACTGTCAGGACGCTCACTTCCTCATGCGGCAATGATGCTGATTCCCGAGCCTTGGGACCGTGATCCGCATATGGGGGATCCGAAAAAAGCTTTTTATGAATACCACAGCTGCCTAATGGAGCCTTGGGACGGACCAACATCGATTTCATTTACGGATGGACGCAAAATCGGTACGATTCTTGACCGTAACGGTTTACGCCCAGCCCGCTACTATGTGACGGATGATGACCACATCATTTATTCATCTGAAGTCGGCACAATCGAAGTCGATGAAAAACGCATCGTGAAAAAAGAAACGGTCAGCGCCGGTGAAATGCTTCTTGTTGATTTGGAAGAAGGACGTATCGTGTCTGATGAAGAAATCAAGCGGGAAATTACAACAGCTGAGCCTTACCGTGAATGGCTTGACAATAATTTAACACATATTACAGATCTTGAAGAAGCCACTGACGCACAAGATGAGTCATTTACCGACGAAGAGATACTGAATCTTCAGAAAACATTCGGCTACACGTATGATGAATTAACAAAACAGATCGCGCCGATGGCAACGGAAAAAGTAGACCCGATCGGTTCAATGGGGTATGATGCGCCGCTTGCGGTTCTATCTGAACGCCCGCAGCTTTTGTACAATTACTTTAAACAGCTTTTTGCTCAAGTAACAAATCCGCCGATTGATGCGATCCGTGAAGATAACGTCGTATCTATGATGACGCTTCTTGGCAACGAAGGAAACATTTTAACTCCTTCTGCAGAAAACAGCCGTCGCATCCGCTTGGAAACGCCGATTCTTAGCGAAAAAGAATGGAACAAAATTGCGTTAAACAAAAAAGAAGCATTCAAAACAGAAACGCTCTCCCTTTTATTTAACGCAAAAGATAAAACGTCTTTATCGGAAACGATGTCACAACTGATTAAACAAGCGGATGAAGCAATTGAAAATGGCGCGTCACTCCTCATCTTGTCAGACCGGGGTGTATCAAGCAAAAAAGCAGCTGTGCCTGCCCTCCTTGCAGTGAGCGGTCTTCATCATCACTTAATTAAAACAGGACGACGCACCAATGTCAGTTTGATTCTTGATACGGCGGAAGCACGTGATGTTCACCAGTTCTGCTGCTTGATTGGTTACGGTGCAGATGCGATTTATCCGTATCTTGCGCTCGCATCTCTTCGTTCGATGGTGGCAGATGGCAAGATTCAAAACATGTCGACGGAAGAAGCAGAGAAAAACTACAACTATGCGGCAACAAGCGGCATTGTCAAAGTAATGGCTAAAATGGGTATTTCAACGGTTCAAAGTTACCGTGGCGCGCAAATTTTTGAAGCTGTCGGTGTTGGCCACGACGTCATTGAAACATACTTTACCGGTACAACGACAGCACTCAGCGGCATTACACTTGATGTTATTTTAAACGAAACACTTATCCGTCATCACGATGCATTTGGCAAAGGCGAATTCAGCGATCCGACGCTTGATTCGAGTGGTGAGTTCGCATGGAGACGCACAGGTGAAAAACATGCGTTTAATCCGAAAACCATTCATATGCTTCAGCATGCATCACGGACGAATGATTATGAGCTATATAAACAATATTCATCGCTAATAAACGAGGAAAACGTTATGTTCCTTCGCGGCTTGCTTGATCTTGATTTCTCAGTCCGTCCATCGATTCCGCTTGATGAAGTTGAACCGCTTGAAAACATCTTTAAACGGTTTAAATCCGGGGCGATGTCTTACGGTTCTATTAGTAAAGAAGCACATGAATCATTAGCAATTGCCCTTAACCGTTTAGGCGGTAAAAGCAACAGCGGTGAAGGCGGCGAAGATCCTGGCCGCTATCGCCAGGATGCCAATGGAGACATGCGTTCAAGTTCGATTAAACAGGTGGCATCCGGCCGTTTCGGTGTCACAAGTGAATATTTGAATACAGCAACAGAAATTCAAATTAAAATGGCACAAGGCGCAAAACCGGGTGAAGGCGGACACTTGCCTGGCAAAAAGGTTTACCCTTGGATTGCGGAAACACGCGGCTCAACGCCAGGTGTTGGCTTGATCTCACCTCCTCCTCACCATGATATTTATTCAATCGAGGATTTGGCGCAGCTTATTTATGACTTGAAAAATGCAAACCACAAAGCACGCATTAACGTGAAACTCGTGGCGAAAACAGGTGTCGGCACAATTGCAGCCGGTGTAGCAAAAGGTTTGGCAGATGTTATTCTCGTCAGCGGCTACGAAGGCGGTACAGGTGCTTCTCCGAAAACAAGTATTAAACACGCCGGCATCCCGTGGGAAATCGGCTTGGCTGAAACACACCAGACTCTTCTTATGAATGGCCTGCGCGAAAAAGTAACGCTTGAAACAGATGGAAAATTAATGAACGGCCGCGACGTTATCATGGCAGCTCTTCTCGGTGCCGAAGAATTCGGTTTTGCGACAGCTCCACTTGTTGTTCTTGGCTGTATTATGATGCGTGTGTGCCATATGGATACATGCCCGGTTGGTGTTGCCACACAAAACCCGGCTCTTCGCGAAAAATTCATGGGCGATCCGGATCATGTTGTCAACTACTTAACGTTTGTGGGGCGTGAAATCCGTGAATTGATGGCTGAGCTTGGTTTCCGCACAATCGACGAAATGATCGGACAGAAACAAGTGTTAAAGCCGCATGCGCGGAAAGATCAGCATCCGAAAGCAAAATACTTGGACCTGTTTCCTCTTCTATATATGACGCCGCTTAAACCCGGGCAGAAACAGTACAAAACGAAAGATCAGGACTATAAATTAGAGCGTACGATTGACCGTCGTCTTCTTTTAGACGCCGTTCGCCCGGCGCTTGAAAATAGGGAAGTTGTTGCAGGTGAGTTTGACATTGTCAATACGGACCGTGCAGCGGGTACAATTACGGGTTCAGCTGTCACGCTTGCATACGGGGCAGAAGGTCTCCCTGACAATACAGTTCAATTCACGTTTAACGGGTCTGCCGGACAAAGCTTCGGCGCGTTCCTTCCAAAAGGATTGACGTTTACTGTAAACGGCGATGCGAATGATTATTTCGGCAAAGGATTGTCAGGCGGACGCCTCGTTGTCCGTCCACATAATGACGCTAATCTTGTACCGCATGAACATGCGATTTGCGGAAACGTAAACCTGTATGGCGCAACAAACGGAGAAGCGTTCATTAACGGACGTGCCGGCACACGCTTTGCGGTTCGTAACAGCGGCGCGGATATTGTTGTTGAAGGCATTACCGATCATGGCTGTGAGTACATGACAGGCGGACGGGTTGTCATTCTTGGTCCAACCGGCCGGAACTTCGCTGCTGGTATGTCCGGCGGTATCGCGTACTTATATGTAACGGAGCGCGATTATACGGAAAGCCGCGTAAACCGTGAAATGGTATTAACAGAATCATTAGACGGTGCACAGGAAGAATCTGAACTAAAAGCGCTTATTACAAGCCACGTTCAATGGACAGGCAGCCCGCTTGCCGCTTCCATTTTAGAAAACTGGGAAACGGAGAAAAACAACTTTATCCGTGTCATCCCTCATGAATATAAAGAAATGATGAAATCCATTTCCTACTATGAGCAGCAAGGAATGAAAACGGCTGACGCGAAATATGCCGCATTCACAGAGAAAAAAATGCCAGTCGTTGAAAACGCATAGAAAGGAGAATGAATTGATGGGGAAAGCTACCGGTTTTATCGAATATGATCGTAAAACAGCGCCAGGACGAAACCCGGCTAATCGGGTGAAAGACTGGAAAGAATATACCACAAAACTTCCTGAACAGGAATTACAAATTCAAGGGGCCCGCTGCATGGACTGCGGGACTCCCTTCTGCCACACTGGCCAGATGATTGGGGGCACTGTATCGGGATGCCCGCTTTACAACTTGATCCCGGAATGGAATGACCTTGTTTACCGCGGTCATTGGAAAGAAGCATTGGACCGTTTAATCAAAACAAACAACTTTCCTGAGTTCACGGGCCGTGTCTGCCCGGCTCCTTGTGAAGGTTCATGTACCGTTGCCATCAGCGATCCTGCTGTTGCCATTAAATCCATTGAAAAAGCGATCATTGACAAAGGTTTTGAAGAAGGCTGGATCGTGCCGAACCCGCCAAAACGCCGCACAGGTAAACGAGTAGCAATCGTTGGATCAGGTCCTGCAGGTTTAGCTGCCGCAGATCAGCTGAACAAAGCAGGCCACCTCGTAACAGTTTTTGAGCGTGACGACCGGATCGGTGGCCTGCTTATGTACGGCATCCCTTCAATGAAACTTGAAAAAGAATCCGTCGAACGCCGTGTAAACTTGTTGAAAAATGAAGGCATTGAATTTGTTGTCAACACAACAATCGGCAAAGACATTACAAAAGAACAGCTGAAAGAAGAATACGATGCAGTGATTTTGTGTGCAGGTGCACAAACACACCGCGACATCGTCATTGAAGGACGCGAAGCAGATGGCATTCACTTGGCAATGGACTATTTGACAAAAAGCATTAAAGGCCTCTTAAATGAGTCTGAAGAAGGCGTTATTTCAGCAGAAGGCAAAAATGTAATCGTCATCGGCGGCGGCGATACAGGCGCTGACTGTGTCGCTACAGCGATTCGCCAAGGTGCCAAAAGCGTTGTGCAGTTTGGTAAGCATGAAGCACAGCCAATGGCACGCAAGGGAAATAACCCGTGGCCTCAGTATCCGAATGTATTCGAGCTTGATTACGCATACGCGGAAGCAGCAGCTGTGTTTGGTGAAGACCCACGTGAATATTTGATTTCGACAACGAAATTCGTCGCGGATGAACACGGCAAGTTAAAAGAACTTCATACGGTTCGTATGGAAAAAACGTACCTTGAAGACGGAAGCTACACGATGGAAGAAATTCCAGGCAGCGAGCAAGTTTGGCCTGTTGAACTTGTGCTTGTCGCGATCGGCTTCAGTGGAACAGATATGCCGCTTGCTTCTCACTTCGGTGTAGATACAACAGCACGGAATACCGTTCTTGCGAAATACGGCAAGTACAAGACAAACGAAGAAGGCATTTTTGCCGCTGGTGATATGCGCCGTGGACAAAGTCTTGTCGTCTGGGCGATCCATGAAGGACGCGAAGCAGCACGTGAAACAGACCACTTCTTGATGGGTGAAACGAAACTTCCTTAACTAGCACAAGAGGCTGTCGACGTTGTCGGCAGCCTTTTTCTGTTTTGAAAAGGGCCGATAGGTGAAGCCGGCCGGACTTCGCTTTCCGCGGGCAGTGCGGCAGCTTCATCGTCTGCGCCTGCGGGATCTGCCGATTCACTGTACTTCCCGCAGGAGTCTTCGTCTGACAGGCTTCACCAAGTGGTTTTGGAAAAGCAGCAAGTGAGAGCGAGTCTTTATATACTGCATTTATTTAACAATCGTCAGGGACATTTCTCCGAATTCTTTCACCCCTGCTGCTGCGAAAGAATATGTATCTGCCAGACGACGCTGTTTTGCCCACCGCCTTTTCGGCTCCCGTCAAAAACAGCGAACCACAACAATTCCACACAAAAAAAGACCAGCGTCTGCTAGTCCCTTCTTAAATAATGCAAAAACGTTTCAGCTGTTTTCGTCATAAACGGCGCATCTGGAATAATCGCATAAAAATTTCGTTCGTAATAAAGACTTCCGCCACCGACAATCTTCAATTTTTCGAGCTCCAGTTCATTGCGGATCGTCCATTCGGATAAAAGAGCGACACCAAGCCCCGCTTCTACTGCTTCTTTAATAATCTGTGTGCTGCCGAATTCAAGAATTTTCGCCGGACGAATGCTGTTTTTCGCCGCGAACCAATCAAATGCTTCCCTCGTACCAGATCCTTGCTCTCTTACAATCCATGTTTCTTCATTTAAATGAACACGCTTCTCTGTATTTTCTTTTTTTCCTTTAATGACATACATTTTATCCGAAGCAATTTTCTCAGCGATCAGTTTATCCGAGGCGACAGTCCCTTCCACAACCCCAAGATCAATTTCATTATGGATGACCTTTTCGGCGATTTCCTGTGTGTTGCCGATCGTAATATGAGGATCCACCGACGGAAACTTCTCGAGAAAGTCCGCCACAATGTGTGGCAAAATGTATTCACCAAACGAGTAGCTTGCGCCAACGGCCAGCTTCCCTTTTACTTCACCAGCCAAATCTTCCACTGCCTGCTTCATTTTTTCGTTTAACGTAAAAATCTCCCCGCCGTAATAGGCAACAAGGCTGCCAGCTTTCGTCAAACGGATCTTTTTGTTCGTCCGGTCAATAAGTTTAATGCCGAGCTCTTCTTCAAACGATTTAATGTATTGGCTCACTGCTGGCTGCGTAATAAACAGCTCTTCTGCCGCCCTTGAAAAATTCATATGCTTTACTACGGTTAAAAAAACTCTTAATTTTTGTTCCATATCCACCCACCATCATACATGATTGCTTTTTATTTGTTTTTAACTGCTTCTATTTTAGCATGAACGAAATGGAAAAAGGGAACGCTGTATAAAAAGAAGCAAACAAAAAAGCATTCAGTGTCCTCCTATGACATCTGAATGCTTTGAATTGTTTTGTTTAGGATCAGCTGTTCTCCAATAACAGCTGAAAGTAAGTATTTCATTGCGTCCAGCTATTCTCCAATAACGGCTGAACAAGGTGGTGATGCTTTATTTTTTCATTAAGCTGTACAAAACTGCCTTTTGGGCGTGCATGCGGTTTTCTGCTTGCTGGAACACGATGGACGCTTCTCCATCCATCACGCCAGCAGATACTTCTTCGCCGCGATGCGCAGGCAGGCAGTGCATAAACTTGCAGTTTCCATTTGCTTGTTGAAGCAGTGCTTCATTGACTTGATACGGTGCAAATGCCTCCAGACGAAGAGCTGATTCTTCTTCCTGCCCCATACTCGTCCATACGTCCGTATAAATGAAATCTGCTCCTTGTACCGCTTCATTCGGATCTTCCGTGAATGTCACGACAGCACCTGTTTTGGCCGCAATTTCTTTTGTCTTTTGGATCACGCTGCTGTCTGCTTCATATCCTTTTGGTGCCGCAAGAGCAAAGTCCATGCCCATCATGACCGCACCGATCATGAGAGAATGTGCGACGTTGTTACCATCACCAACATACACTATTTTGCTGCCCTTAAAACTGCCTTTGTACTCATAAACGGTCAATAAATCAGCCAGCGCCTGGCATGGATGATACAAGTCCGTCAGTCCATTAATAACAGGAATGGACGCTGCTTCTGCCAGCGTTTCAATCCGATCATGTCCGTGCGTACGGATCATAATGCCATCCAGGTAGCCTGATAACACTTTGCCGGTGTCTTCAATTGTTTCACCACGGCCTATTTGCAGCTGGTCCGAGCTTAAAAACATACCGTTTCCGCCAAGCTGTAGAATAGCTGTTTCAAAAGAAACACGCGTTCTCGTTGAGCTTTTTTCGAAAATCATGCCAAGAATCTGCCCTTTTAAGGCATCAAAATATTTTTCTTTTTGTTTTTTCATATCGTCAGCAAGCACGACAAGTGCCTGCACTTCTTCAATGCTGAAGTCAAGAAGCTTCAAGAAGTCTTTCCCTTTTAAATCGAGCTTCACTACTTGTTCCATCGTGATCATAAAAGTCACCCCGACGTGTCGTCACCGTGTTTATACTTATATTTATACACTATAAAGAATTAAAATACAACCTTTTTAAAATAAATTATTTGAAATTCTTTATCAGCCTCCTCCCTTCCTGTATACTCTTTATGGAAGGAAAAGGTGATTATATATGAAAGAACCGAAGCGAATGCAAGATACGATTGTAGTGAAGTCTGCTCAAGTGTTTCCTCCGGATACAAACTATTATGGAACGCTTTTTGGCGGGAAATTAATGGCGCATATTGATGATGTCGCCTCTATTTCTGCGACACGATTTGCCCGTAATCCAACGGTCACAGCATCTACTGATTCTGTTGATTTTATTCGGCCGATTAAAGTCGGCGATACAGTCACGCTTAAAGCAATGGTGACCCACACCGGCCGATCGAGCATGGAAGTATTTGTTCGGGTGATATCTGAAAATCTTATTACCGGCGCAGAAGAGGTGGCCGCCATTTCATTTTTGACATTTGTCGCATTAAATGAAAACGGTCAACCGGTAGAAGTAGGAAGCGTCGTACCAGAATCAGAAGAAGAAAAATGGTTATCTGACACCGCTCCCGCACGTGCCGCATATCGAAAAACCAGAAAAGATCATAGTAAAGAACTAGCTTTATTTTTTAAAAAGATATGACCTTTGAACTCCCTTCACCGTAACAAAATTTAAGTTTTCGTAACAAGCTTGTCCCCTTTTACTATAACGGCGGCTTTTTCTTCTGTCATGACTGTAATAAAAGCAAATTCATCTTTTTGTCCCATGTACGTGTATTCTTTTTCTTCCTTATAATGAGCGCAGGCGAGAAAATGCCGTTTGGAGGAATGGATATATGTTTGGACAAGTTGAAATCGGAATTGACCTGGGAACAGCTAATTTGCTCGTTTACTGTAAAGATAAAGGCATTATTTTAAATGAGCCTTCTGTTGTTGCCATTGATATGGATACAAAAAAAGTACTAGCTGTTGGTAAAGATGCAAAAGAAATGATCGGAAAAACGCCGGGACGGATTGCAGCTGTGCGCCCGATGAAAGACGGTGTCATCGCCGACTTTGATGTAACAGCCGAAATGTTAAAAGAATTAATGAAAAAAGCCGGAAAAGCAGCCGGATTTACAATTCGGAAGCCGACAGTCGTTGTTTGCACACCCTCTGGCGCAACCAGTGTAGAACGCCGTGCGATTCAAGATGCGATCAAATCAAGCGGAGCCAAAACGGTTCATTTAATTGAAGAGCCTGTAGCGGCAGCAATCGGTGCAGACCTCCCTGTAGAGGAACCGATTGCCAACCTGATTGTTGACATTGGCGGCGGTACGACGGAAGTGGCTATTATTTCATACGGCGGAGTGGTTACGTGCAATTCGATCCGCTTAGCCGGTGATAAATTAGATGAAGACATCATTCAATATATTCGGAAAGAATACAATTTATTGATTGGTGAGCGGACAGCAGAAAATGTCAAAATGGAAATCGGCTATGCACCCATTGAGCATAATGAGATGCATATGGATGTACGCGGCCGCGACCTTGTGACCGGCTTGCCAAAAACCGTGAACGTCAGCTCGTATGAAATTCAAACAGCGCTTCGCGAATCGCTGTCAGCTATTTTAGAAACGATCCGCGTTACACTTGAATCATCGCCACCGGAGCTGAGCGGCGATATCGTTGACCGCGGCGTCGTGATCAGCGGCGGCGGAGCACTTTTAAACGGCATTCAGGATTGGCTTGCACAAGAAATCATCGTGCCGGTTCATTTAGCACCAAATCCATTGGAATCTGTCGCGATCGGCACTGGCCGGTCATTACATGTACTGAAAAAATTACAAAAAGTGACGTCTTAAAAAAATAAAGGGGCTGCCATGAAAAAGGCAGCCCCTTTATTTTTCGTATGGAACACCTTGATAAAAAAGTTTAATAAAAGAAAAGTATACCAAAAGCAGTGATTGTTTTCCTTGAATATTTCACGTCGATACATTATAATTTAGATAATTAGATAAACATCTAAATAAAGGAGGCTGCAGATGTCCGCTACACTTGTTTTCAAAGCGCTCGCTGATCCTACTAGACGTTCGATAATCGAATTGTTAAAAAAACAAGACATGACGGCCGGCGATATTGCCGAGCAGTTCAACATGAAAAAGCCCAGTATCTCGCACCATCTTAGTACACTTCAGACAGCAGGACTTATTTTATCGGAACGAAGCGGCCAGCACATTATTTATTCATTGAACACAACCGTTTTTCAAGACATTATGATGTGGATGATGAATGTATCTGGAAAGGAGAATGAAAAATGAAAGAATATCGTTATTTTTGGCTCGTCATCTCGGCTGCTTTTTTGATCAGCTTTATCATCCTCCCCTATTTGCCGGATCAAATTGCGACACATTGGGGTCCTGCTGGAGAAGTGGACGGCTATTCTTCTAAATGGTTTGGTGCATTTTTCGGACCGCTCATGCTTCTATTTGTCGGCGTCCTTTTGATCGCTTCTCCAAAAATCGATCCACGCCGTCAAAATTACGGAAAATTTAAGAGCAGCTACCTTATTATTATGAATGCATCGGTTACGCTTTTATTTATCATTCACTTACTGACGCTGGTTAACGGGCTTGGGTATGCTGTGCAAATGGATGTAGCCGTTTCTCTTTTAATTGGTTCGCTCTTTATTGTCATCGGCAATTACATGCCGCGCGTGCGCCCCAGTTACTTAGTTGGCATTCGAACACCGTGGACACTTGCAGATGACCAGGTCTGGACGAAAACACACCGGACAGGCGGCCTGCTGTTTGTCATTGGAGGACTTGTGCTGGTTGTTGCAGCCTTTTTGCCCGTCGCTGTTAAAATTACGGCGTTGATCGTTGTCATTATTCTGATCTCATTGATTCCTTTTATCCAGTCATACCTTTTATTCAAAAAAATGCATCGTTAAATATAATCCTACAGTGAAAATTCTTCTTGACTGAGCGTTCTTGAAACGATATGATAATTTTAATTATTCATGCAATTTTATAACCTAATTCTTATCGAGAGAAGCCGAGGGTACTGGCCCTATGACGCTTCAGCAACCAGCCGGACGGTCAGGTGCTAAATCCAGCAGACTGCTGCAGTCTGGAAGATGAGAAGGAACGGACAACACATACATGTTGAAAAAGCCTTCTTGCCCTCAGGAAGGCTTTTTTTTATTTTACTACGGAGAGGATGCTGCGCCATGACACTGCTCGATAAGTTAAAAACAGACGTGCTGACCGCGGACGGAGCGATGGGCACGCTTTTATATTCATATGGAATTGATTTTTGCTACGAGGAACTGAATACAGAAAAACCGGAAATTATCGAAAAAATTCATCAAGATTATATTAAAGCCGGCGCGGATGTTATTCAAACGAATACATACGGTGCCAATACATTAAAGCTGGCGCGCTATGGCATTGAAAACCGGGTGCGCGAATTAAACGAAGCAGCTGTGAACATTGCGAAAAAAGCAGCGGCACCAGGCGGCCAGTTTGTTCTTGGCACAATCGGAGGCATCCGCGGCATTCGTAAAAGCACGGCGACAAACGATGAAATTCTCGCTTCCGTATGCGAGCAGGCAGAAAGTTTATTAGCTGGTGATCCGGACGGACTTTTGCTTGAAACGTATTATGATTTTGAAGAGCTGTCCGCATCCGTGAAGCTGCTTCGTCAAATGAGCGATGTGCCGATCATTGCACAAGTGTCAATGCACGAACCGGGCGTTTTGCAAAATGGGCTGTCATTAAATGACGCGCTTCAGCAATTGGAAGGAATCGGCGCAGACGTTGTTGGTGTCAACTGCCGCTTAGGTCCTTATCATACAATTCAAGCGTTTGAAGACGTGACACTGCCAAACAAATCCTTTTTATCCGCTTATCCGAATGCGAGCCTGCTTGATGTAGAAGACGGGCGGATCGTGTATGAATCCGAAGCCGATTATTTTGGACGGGCGGCCGTTCTTCTCCGTAATGAAGGTGTACGGCTCATCGGCGGCTGCTGCGGTACGACGCCGAAGCATATTGAAGCAGCCAAAAAACGTCTCGCCGGCCTCCCTCCTTTAATGGAGAAAAAAGTAAAAACGAAAAAGCCGATTGTTATTCAAGAAGCGGCGCCTGCAACGGACGTGTCCATTTGTGAGAAAGCGAAAACTGAACGGACGGTGATCGTAGAGCTCGATACGCCGAAAACATTAATGACCGATAAGTTTATTGAAGGCGCGAATGCGTTATATGCGACCGGTGTCGATGCCGTGACGATGGCCGATAATTCGCTCGCTTCCCCACGTGTCAGCAACATGGCAATGGGTGCGACATTAAAAATGAAACATGACGTTCGATCGCTCGTTCATATTACGTGCCGTGACCGTAACTTAATCGGGCTGCAATCCCACTTGATGGGGCTTGACGCTCTTGGCCTGCATGACGTGCTTGCCATTACTGGCGACCCGACGAAAGTAGGCGATTTCCCTGGTGCGACAAGTGTGTACGATGTATCAAGCCTTGAACTGATTCAGCTTATTAAGCAATTAAATGAAGGCATTTCCTTCTCCGGCAAGCCGCTGAAAAAGAAAGCAAAGTTTTCGGTTGCAGCCGCGTTTAATCCGAATGTACGCGTGCTCGACCGCGCCGTAAAGCGGCTGGAGAAAAAAATCGAATGCGGCGCGGATTACTTTATTACCCAGCCTGTGTTTACAAAAGAAAAAATTATTGAAGTCCATGAAGCGACCAAGCATTTACCCACTCCGGTCTTTATTGGCATCATGCCGCTGACGAACATGCGAAATGCTGAGTTTTTGCATCATGAAGTGCCAGGTATTAAGCTGTCAGACGAAACACTTGAAAGAATGCGCGCATGCGGCGAAGATAAAGAAGCGTCCGCAAAAGAAGGCGTGAAAATTGCGAAAGAGCTGATTGATACGGCGGCCGGACTGTTTAATGGTTTGTATCTTATTACACCGTTTTTACGTTACGACATGTCGGTTGAATTGATTCATTATATAAAAGAACTTGATGCAAAGAAAGAAAGCGGGGCTATGCATGACCACATATCAAATTGAACAAGAACTGAAAAAGCGAATTCTTCTCATTGATGGTGCAATGGGAACAATGCTTCAAAATGCGGATTTATCGCCGGATGATTTCGGCGGCGAAGAATATGACGGCTGTAACGAAAACCTTGTGCTGACAAGACCGGATGTGATCGAACGCATTCACCGCGAATATTTAGAAGCGGGCGCTGACATTATCGCGACCAATACGTTTGGCGGAACACCCGTCGTGCTGGACGAGTACGACTTAGGCGACAAAGCGTATGAAATCAACTTGCGCGCTGTACAGATCGCCCGTAAAGTCGTCGATGAATTTTCCACGCCTGACTGGCCTCGTTTTGTAGCAGGCGCCATTGGGCCGACGACGAAAACATTGTCTGTCACAGGCGGCATCACATTCGATGCACTCGTTGACAATTTTGAGCTTCAGGCAAAAGCGTTAATTGAAGGCGGATCGGATTTAATTTTGATGGAAACAAGTCAGGATATGCTGAACGTCAAAGCCGGAACGCTTGGGATCCGCCGCGCTTTTGATGCAGCTGGTGTTGAGCTTCCTGTTATGATTTCGGGTACGATCGAACCAATGGGCACGACACTTGCCGGACAAAACATTGAGGCGTTTTACATTTCCATTGAACACATTAAGCCTCTGTCAGTCGGCCTAAACTGTGCGACCGGTCCGGAATTTATGACGGATCATATCCGCTCCCTGTCAGACCTTGCAACAAGCTATGTCAGCTGTTATCCGAATGCCGGTCTTCCGGATGAAGAAGGCAATTATCATGAATCACCGGACTCGCTTGCGCAAAAATTGTCAGCATTTGCCGATAAAGGCTGGCTGAATATCGTCGGCGGCTGCTGCGGTACAACACCTGAACACATTCGTGTCATGCGTGAAGCGGTCAAAGAAAAAAAACCGCGTACATCGCCTGAGCAGCCGCACGGACACGCTGTTTCCGGCATAGAACCGCTTTTATATGACGATTCTATGCGCCCTCTTTTCATTGGAGAGCGGACAAACGTTATCGGCTCACGCAAATTCAAGCGGCTGATCATTGAAGGCAAATTTGAAGAAGCGGCAGAAGTTGCCCGGGCGCAAGTAAAAGGCGGCGCACACGTTATCGATATTTGTCTCGCCAACCCGGATCGTGAAGAACTGGACGACATGAAACAATTTATGCAAGAAGTCGTCAAAAAAGTAAAAGTACCGCTCGTCATTGACTCCACCGATGAAAAAGTCATTGAAGAAGCACTAAAATACTCACAAGGGAAAGCCATTATTAATTCGATTAACTTAGAAGACGGCGAAGAGCGCTTTGATGCAGTCATGCCGCTTGTAAAGCAATACGGGGCAGCTGTCGTCGTTGGAACGATTGATGAAGTCGGCATGGCCGTTACAAGAGAGCGAAAACTTGAAATCGCCATCCGTTCACATGACTTGCTTGTGGAAAAATGGGGGCTTGCACCAGAGGATATTATTTTTGATCCACTTGTCTTCCCTGTTGGAACCGGCGATGAGCAGTATATAGGTTCTGCGGTTGAAACGATTGAAGGCATCCGGCTTATTAAAGAAAAACTGCCGAGATGCTTAACTGTTCTTGGCGTGAGCAACGTGTCATTCGGCCTCCCTCCTGTCGGGCGTGAAGTGCTGAATGCGGTGTATTTGTACCACTGTACACAAGCAGGACTCGATTATGCGATCGTCAACACGGAGAAACTTGAACGCTACGCGTCGATTCCGAAAGAAGAAATCAAGCTTGCGGATGAACTGCTGTTTACAACGACAGACGAAACACTGGCTGTTTTCACTGACTTTTACCGCGGCAAGAAAAAAGAGAAAAAAGAAGAAGATATTCCAAAAACGGTACCGGAGCGTTTAAGTTACTATGTGGTTGAAGGAACGAAAGAAGGCCTTCTTCCGGATCTTGAAGCGGCGCGCGGCATGTATGATGAACCTCTTGATATTATTAATGGGCCTCTCATGAAAGGAATGGCAGAAGTCGGCCGTTTGTTTAATGACAACCAGCTGATCGTGGCAGAAGTGCTGCAAAGTGCGGAAGTCATGAAAGCGTCTGTTTCCTACCTTGAGCAGTTCATGGAGAAAAAAGAAGATGACAACGGCAAAGGAAAAATAGTGTTGGCGACTGTAAAAGGCGACGTGCATGACATCGGCAAAAACCTGGTTGACATTATTTTAAGCAACAATGGCTTTAAAGTGGTTGATGTCGGTATTAAAGTCACACCACAGGCGTTAATAGAGGCCATCCGGAAAGAAAAACCAGACATGGTCGGCTTATCCGGCCTGCTCGTTAAGTCAGCTCAGCAGATGGTTATTACTGCGCAGGACTTTAAGTCAGCGGATATCAATGTCCCAATTTTAGTCGGCGGCGCGGCGCTGTCTCGCCGGTTTACTGAAACAAAAATTTCCCCGGAATATACGGGTCCTGTTTTATACGCTAAAGATGCGATGGACGGCCTCGATATCGCCAACCGCCTGCAAAATGCGGAGCAAAAAGTGGCACTTTTACAGGAGCTTGAAGATAAAAAAGAAAAAAGAAAAGAAGTGGAAGCATACCGTGAGGAGCGGAAAGAACAAGCAATTGCGACCGCACCGAAGCCGGTCAAAACCGTTCGGGAAGATGTACCGGTTTTTGTGCCGCGTGACCAGCGCCGCCGCTTGTTGAAAGATTATTCAATTTCCCACTTGAAGCCGTACGTGAATATGCAGACACTGATCGGCCATCACCTTGGCATGAAAGGCAATGTGAAAAAGCTGATTGAAGAACAAAATGACAAAGCGATTCAGCTTCACGACACAGTTACCGGCTTTTTAAATGACGGCGAGTTAAAAACAGCTGCTGTCTATCAATTTTTCCCGGCACAGTCACAAGGCAACGATGTCATTATTTACGATCCGTCTGATGCGAAAACAGAAATTGAACGATTTACCTTCCCGCGCCAGACGAAAGAGCCTTTCCTCTGTTTGGCGGATTATGTGAAATCTGTTGAAAGCGGCGAAATGGATTACGTCGGATTTTTCGTTGTCACAGCCGGATTTGGTGTTCGTAATGCAGCGATGAAGCTGCGTGAAGAAGGGAAATTCCTTGATAGCCATGCGCTTCAGTCGACAGCGCTTGAGCTTGCAGAAGGCTTTGCTGAACGGATTCACCAGGAAATGCGCGACCAGTGGGGTATTCCCGATCCGATTGACTTTACAATGCGTGAACGATTCGCAGCCAAATACCAGGGGCAGCGTTTTTCATTCGGCTACCCGGCCTGTCCAAACCTTGAAGACCAGGAAAAATTATTTGGTCTTATTAAACCGGAGGAAATCGGTGTCCAATTGACAGAAGGCTTTATGATGGAACCGGAAGCGTCTGTTTCCGCCATTGTTTTTGCTCATCCGGATGCACGATACTTTAATGTAAATTAAACAAAAAAAGCAGCCCTGCTCATAAAGCAGCGGCTGCTTTTTTACAATTTCTCTTCAAATTTCATCTGATATAGGTACTTGAATATCATCTGCCATCCAAAGAAGACTTGTATCAACTAATTTTGTTTTATCGATTTGCTCCTGCAGCTCGCCCTCCGTTCCAATCGTAATTTTCGAATGGATAAAATAGCGATCCTGCTGATCCGTTTCGGCAAACACACCAGCGATGAGATCATCATCGTATAAAACACCTTTTACAGAAACACCTTTCAGCAGCTTCAAATTCGGAAATTGGTCCGTCTGCTGATAAAGGGCCAGTAATACCATCCGATTCATATGTCCATCTTGTCTATATAGCGGTTTCATTAACAGCTGCTGTATCTTCTCCTCTTGGAGAAATAATAAAAGTTCCTGCATCGCCGGCTTAATATGCCGGTCGACATTGTCGAGCAGCTGGAGCTCGTACATGAGCTGCATGAACGATGGATCGCTCATTTGCTGGTGTGGCTGATGGAAATCCGTGCTCTTCTCCAAAACGATAACGTTCATACCCTGCTTCGCTAAAAAAAGCCCCATTATCATTCCAGCCGGCCCGTCTCCTGCAATACATATATCTGTCTCCAATGTCACAGCACCGGCTTGTTGACTTGCGATTGCAGTGATGTCCATTTCCATCTTCCTTTCAACTTATTTTCATTTCGATTCTTCTGGATACAGCATATATGATAAAAATCCGTCTGTCTTAACATTTGTCAGAAAGGTTGACAAACTTTCTGAATATTAAATTTATTTAATTGCGTATCTTCTTTTTCTTTCTTCATTGATCGGCTTGCTTTATTTTAAAATTCCTGTTATGATAATGAAGAATTATTTTTGTTCGGAAAAAAGTTGTTAAGTGATACACTTTCCATCTCGAAGTATTGAGCAAGGATAGTAACACAATGTGTGCACAGCACACGAGGAGGAAACACACATGGAACAAGGTAAAGTAAAATGGTTTAACGCAGAAAAAGGTTTTGGTTTTATCGAACGCGAATCTGGAGATGACGTATTCGTTCATTTCTCAGCTATTCAAGGCGACGGCTACAAATCTTTAGACGAAGGTCAAGCTGTAACATTTGATGTTGAAGCAGGCCAACGTGGACCACAAGCAACAAACGTAGAAAAAGCGTAATTTCGCTTTTTTAAACATAAAAAAACA
>NZ_LAJA01000030.1 GCF_000970675.1 Domibacillus tundrae
TGCCCATACAATGAACGCTTCTATCCAGTTTTGAAAGAACACTTCTTTCGAACTTCATAGTCAGGTGGCTACAGCGAAGAGGTCACACCCGTTCCCATCCCGAACACGGCAGTTAAGCTCTTCAGCGCCGATGGTAGTTGGGGGTTTCCCCCTGTGAGAGCAGGACGCCGCCTGGCACGACAGGACAACTTGAATATTCAGGTTGTCTTTTTTTGTTCCAAACAAATCATTATGGTAATTTCGTTTATATGAAAAGGCGGTTGAAGCCGTGAATATGAAAATAATGATTAATGAAGCTTTATAATTTAAAGAACAATGTTGGAAAGTGTCCGAAAAGTGACGCTTTCTTTTTTCTTTGCAAAACTTTATAAATTCTTTAGGTTCACGCTGATGTGTTAAGAGTATAATAATGAAAGTAAAATAGGAATAATGGAGGGCGACATGAGTATCAAGTTAAAGTTAATCATCCTTGTAGCTGTCCTGATTGCAGCAATGACATCAACGGGAATTTTTTCGATTTATACATTTAATGAAACGAATAAGCAGACGATGGAAATACAGGAGGACGCAAAACTTCTTCAAGTAGTAAAGCATGTGCAATATCGTCTTGCCGGTATCTCGAATGACGAGCGGGCGTTTTTGATTAATGGTGATCCGCAGTTCCCAGAAGGCATGGCAGAAAAAAAAGCGGATATCGGTGTTCATTTGCAAGAAGCGTTAGAGCTGGTTGCAAGTGCAGAAGAAACTGAACACATAAAAGAAATTCAATCTTACATAGAAGATTATTGGGCGGTTAGTGAACAAACGGTAAATCTGTATCAAACAGATCAGAATGAAGCGCTGGCACTTCATTTTGAAGAAGAGCGCACAATTCGAAAAGAACAGCTGGATCCATCTATAAACGAAATTATTGAAGCGATTGAAGCAGAAATGGCAGTGGATAATCAGCGTTTGGCCGATCAGCAGGAGCGAAACACGATTATTTTGGTTTTACTTGTCTTATTGACGTTATTGTTTGGCAGTATGTTCGCGTGGTTTATTATTACTTCGATCATGAAGCCGCTTCGCCTTTTTGATCGGCAATTACAAGAGATCTCTCAGGGGGGCGGGGATTTAACACAAAAGATTGCGCTGAAAACAAATGATGAATTTTCGAAGCTGGCCCATTCGTTTAATCAGTTTACGGCATCATTACGCGACATGATTGAGCGAATTAGTGATTCGGCTCAATTCCTTGCCTCGTCTTCGGCCCAGGTAACAGCAAGTGCTGATCAGTCTGTGCAAGCTGTTGAACACGTGACATCCTCGATTCAGCAAATTGCAGGTGGTGCAGAAAGCTCATCGTTTAAAATAAAAGAAAATGCAGTTATCCTGGATCAAATTGAATCAGGTGTTACCGGCATTTCCATTCGTTCAGAAGAGCTGAAGTCATTATCTCTCCGAACATTAAAAGCGGCAGAAGAAGGCGGCTTGGCCGTTCAGGACAACGTACGGCAAATGCAATTTATATTTGATTCTGTTGCTGAATCTCATGATGTGATTCGTTCATTGTCCGATCGATCAAACGAAATCGGGAGTATTTTAACAATCATCAGCGGCATTGCGGACCAGACGAATTTGCTGGCGCTTAACGCCTCCATCGAAGCGGCGCGTGCAGGTGAGCACGGCAAAGGGTTTGCGGTTGTTGCAGAAGAAGTGCGTAAGCTGGCAGAACAGTCACTTCAGTCATCAAAACAAATTGGCGGGCTCATTGATCGCGTGCAAAAAGATTCTGAACAGTCGGTACGCATTATGGGTACTGTCTCGGAAAATGCCTCAGTCGGCCTGCGGACATCGGCGGATACATCTGAAAAATTCCGTGATATTATGGACCGGACCAATGAAATGGTCCCAAGAATAGAACGGATTACGGCTGCACTTCGGCAAATAAATGAGCGTGTCGCTACGTTCAAGCGGACAGCAGACGTGATTGCCGAAACGGCAGAAGAAAGTGCCAGAAACACAGAGGGAGTATCAGCCGCAATAGAAGAGCAGCTTGCATCGATGGAAGAAATTTCAGCTGCGGTTAAATCGATAGCGCAAACGGCGGATGATCTTCAATCGATGGTGCATCAATTTAAAATATAAAAACGATCCACCTTTCTGAAAAGACGGGTGGTTTTTTGTGGTTTGGCTGGTTTTTATTTAACGCCGTCCGTAATTTGGATGCGTCTAAGACATCACTTGCATCAATTGCAATTAATACGGTACTTTCTGGGGCGAGCGGTGGTGCGGCTGTACTGTTCATGACACTGAAAAAGTTTGGCAAAACCGATCCAAGTATGACGATGAATGGTGTTCTGGCCGGGCCTATTTTCGATTAAAGCAGCCTGCGTGTTCCTCCCGCAGTGAAAAACTCTCTCCCTTTTAACGGGGACAGGTTTTTTTGCGACAGAAAGTGTTTAAAGGTTTTTAGGCGTGGAAAACTCCTTATTATTGAGAGGAAGGAGGAGTTTCGTGATTATCCTTAGTTTATTGTTTGCGATTGGTTTTGCGGCCATCCATTTTTCAGCAAAGTATATGGCGTTTATTAGCCGCGTTTCAAGAAGCCGATTTTTATCCTTTGCGGGCGGCATAGCAGTTTCTTATGTGTTTGTACACCTTCTGCCAGACTTAAATACACACCAGCAAGTATTAGAAAAAGCTGATAATGGTGTGCTTCAATTTGTTGAAAATCACGCTTACTTGATGGCGCTTTTTGGACTTGCTCTGTTTTATGGACTTGAAAATGCGGTATCACGCGCTACAAAAGACAAACAGACGCATGCAGGTTCAGGCATCTTTTGGATTCATGTCGGAATATTCTTTTTTTATAATATGTTGATTGGTTATCTGCTTATTCAAGAAGAGTTTGAGCATGTAATGGGGATGGTATTTTATTTTCTAGCCCTATCCGTTCATTTTGTGACGGTGGATCAAAGTATGCGGGAAACACACCAGCATGTTTATGACCGGTATGGACGCTGGATCCTCACGGCTGCGGTTTTGGTCGGCTGGAGTATCGGTGCTGTTACACAGCTTGAGGAAGCGTTAATTTCTATGATGTTTGCTTTTTTATCTGGTGCACTCATTTTGAATGTCCTGAAAGAAGAGCTGCCGGAAGAAAGCGATAGTAGTTTCGGCGCTTTTGCCACAGGATTAACCGTATATTCTATTTTGCTTTTAGTTGCATGATAAAGCTCCGGTGCTGACTGCCCGGGGTTTTTCTTATTCATATGTATCGAAACAGAATTTTTCAAGTTATAAAAGAAGAGAATGGCAGGGAGGAGTTCATAAATCAGTATAAAAAGGAATGAAGGGGGAAGGGTAAAGAAAAAGAAAAGTGGGATGAGCATGCCGATTATTGTATCCATTAGTACGTTTAACCCTCCGAATATAGTGGAACAAAAACAAACAGCCCAATTTGCCCATGAATTATTTAAAGATGATTTTCGAGATATCGAGCGGCTCTTAGCTGTTTTTCAAAATGGGCAGATTCAAAAACGTCATTTTGCGATGCCGTTAAAATGGTTTGAAAAGGATCACAGTCTGCAGGAGCGAAATTATTTATATGTTAAGAAGGCTGTTGATTATGGAATTGAAGTCATTTCGCGGTGTCTGGATAATGATCGATTTTTAATGAATCCACTGTCAGCTGATGAAGTTGAGGCTGTTTTTTTTATTTCCAGTTCGGGTATAGCGACCCCAAGCATTGAAGCGAGAATCATGAATCATCTGCCGTTTTTGGATAATACAAAACGCATACCGATCTGGGGGCTTGGATGTGCCGGGGGGGCAGCGGGTATTAGCCGGGCTTATGAGTATTGCTTAGCTTTTCCTAAAGCGAAAGTACTTGTTTTGTCGGTTGAGTTATGCAGTTTAACGTTCCAGCGAAACGACCGTTCTAAAAGTAATTTAATTGGCACATCGCTATTTGCGGATGGGGCTGCATGTGTATTGATGGCTGGCGACGAGGCGGGAGTAAAGACGAAAAAACTCATGCCTTCCGTTTTAAAAACAGAATCAAAACTACTTCCTGATTCTGAGGACGTTATGGGATGGGATTTGAAAGACAGTGGTCTTCATGTTGTTTTTTCCCGGGACATTCCGATGATCATTCGCAACTGGCTCGGGCATTTTGTGAACACTTTTTTAAAGAATCAAAAGCTATCTATTGAAGAAATTGCACATTTTGTAGCACATCCAGGCGGTAAAAAAGTGCTCGATGCCTATGAGGATACGTTGCAGCTTTCAAAGGAAAAAACATCACATTCTCGTGCTGTTCTTTCGGAATTTGGCAACATGTCGTCCCCTACCATTTTATATGTACTTGAACATTTCATGATGGATGAAATGAAGAAAGGGGATTACGGATTAATGGCTGCTTTAGGACCGGGGTTTTCAGGAGAATTAGTTCTATTACAATGGGGGAAGGGAATATGAGAGAGTTGTTTTGGCTGTTTATCCTATTCGTTTGTGTACAGCGGATTTCAGAATTGATTATAGCCAAGCGAAATGAAAAATGGATGCTTAGTCAAGGCGGTTATGAAACGGGTACGCGCCACTACCCGTTCATCGTCGCTCTTCATATTAGTTTTTTTATTAGCCTTATCATCGAAGTGGAACTCCTTCATAAGACAATTAATTCGGACTGGCCCTTGTGGCTGACTTTGTTTTTGCTTACCCAGCTAAGCAGAGTGTGGACTCTTCGTTCACTTGGAACCTTTTGGAATACGAAAATCATTGTACTGCCCGGAGCAAAAATTGTTAAAAAAGGACCGTATCGATGGGTTCGTCATCCAAACTATATCATTGTCACAATGGAATTTATCATTATTCCTTTTCTGTTCCAAGCATATTATACAGCGCTAATTTTCACTTTGCTTAATGCGTTCATGCTCACTGTGCGAATTGCGGCGGAAGAACAAGCGTTAATGAACGCCACCGATTTCAAGAAAGGGTATTAAGTTTACCTGGAAGTTGGACATTGATTTACAGGAGTGATCATTAGTCACCTCCACCTCCACCGCCGTCGCCACCTCCACCATCGCTTCCGCCGCCGCTGTCTCCGAAGAAACCGCCGCCCCCATCAGATGAAGAGGAAGAACTTCCGGGAGGTGCGCTCCATTTCCATGTGTGTGCAACATAGTTGACTGGTTCTTGATCAGTCAGCATCAAATAAGCGAGCGGGGCTGTAGCAGCCATGGCCGGTTCTACTGGTGTTTCGGGTGCTGATCGTTTAGCGCGCAGCAACAGTGAACGGACCATCCATTTTTCTAAATCGCCTTCCGGAATTGACTTCATTTTTTGAAACTTATTTATATCTGATTTCGTGATGGCTGCTTCACTAGAAAGTAAAAAGCGTGGTGTCAGAGCATACAGCAGCGCATTCAGTAAAATGAACAAAAGGAGCCAAAGTGCGGCATCGGTATCGTACAACATGGCGACAGCAATGATAGATACGATATAAAAAAGAATGGCCGGCCAGCGTTTTTTCGGCTTCCGCCAAATGACAAGCAAAAGCACAAGGCCGATCACGCCGTAAACAATGCTTGTTGAAGCGGCTAAGGAGTCTACGGCATACGCGTATAAAATAAAGGCATACACGGTTAGCAGCATCAATTTTTTTAAAAAGGATGGGATCCCGCTGCTGAAAAAGCCATCATTTTTTAATTCCTGTACAATGCAGTCTGCCCATTCTTCCTGTTGCTCTTGGTAATAACGGACTTTCTTGTGCAGATGGCTGCCCTTTTTTAATATTTTTTCACGTTTTGTCACCCCAGCAAGATCATGCATGGTAAACGTTTTTCGGTTTTTAAACAACATCTTTATCAATTTCTGGTCGCATGCCGGAACTTTTCTCAGCTTAACGTTTAGTGTAAATTGAAGCGTTTCATCCGGCGCTTCCGGGTCTTTTTGGAAGCGTCCTTTTGATTGAACAGTCTCCACTGTTGCCATTCCTCGTTCAACCAGTGAATAAAGACCGGCCAGAAAAGCATATTCATCAGAACGTCCATTGCGGTCAATCATATATAAATAAAGTGGATCGTGGTGCAACAAGGAAGAGGAATCGCCCGGACCGCCGCGAAAGCACAGTAAAAAAACAGCAAGAATGCCAAGGGAGGCAGCGGCCGACAGCACTTTCAAAATCGTTTCCAGCTGCTGTTTTTGGTCTTCTTTTTTATAAAATGACTGGGCCAATGTATTTTCTTTTTCCACCGCTTTTGTCAATGTCACAGGCGCAGCCGGTTTGTCCTGTATCATCATCACGGAAGACGGAAACAGGACACGCACTTCCGTTAAAGAATAAAGCGGCGACTTCGGCGTTATAAAGCGGACTACTTCCGCTCCTTTTTCCTCCACAACTCCGAACCGGTCATGCATAAACGCATAATAGCGGGAAGGTTCGATAGACTCTGGAAAAACGACGTCGATTGTGACGTTTTCGAGTGTTTTATCATGATGGTCGTCCGTTCCGAAAAAAGGAATTGTCAAATCGCTGTAAGATTCATAAGAACGGACGCCATTGACAAGTTCATATGTAAAAAAAACAGACTTTTCTTCATCTTCTGAGGAAAGGTCGGCACTGTACGTGTTTTCATCCCGGCTGACCGTCAGTGGTTGCAAATCAGCTTGATTAACGAAACCGGGCTCCGCTGATTTGTTGGTCAGCTCATAAGCTTCAAAGTTCTGTACACCGTTATGCCCGTCTGTATGAATAGATCGAATTGCATGGTCGTATTTTCCGTTAAATGTATAATGGAAAATTTCGTTTACTAGTACATTGCCGTTCGTATGGATCCAGGCGCGGATCTGTACTTCGGCAACATTATACGATCTGGCCATGGCCGGCGTCGCAAATGCAAAAAGAAAAAGAATAAAAAATACCAATTGTTTTCTCATTGTTGCAGCCTCCTTTTTCATCCATACGAATAATAAAAAAGAAAAGATTCGGAAAGAAGGAAAATAATACAAAAGACCCGCCATTTATCGAACTATGGCGAGTCTTTCATATACTTGAGAAAGTGTCGTAACACCCATTTTTTGAAGTTTTTCAACATATACAGCCCAAAGAGCTGCGGTAAGGCGTGCATCACCAAGTGCATGATGGCGGCCGACAACGGGAATCTTATTATGTTCGCAGCAATCTTCGAGACGGACATAAGGATTGTCCGGTTCGGCAATCCGATACATAAAAGACGTATCAATTAGACGGTGTGAAAAAGGCGCACGGAAATATTTACGGCTTACGTACGTCATAAACGCTTTTTCATGGCTGGCATGATGGGCAACGAGCGGGGAAGCGCCACTGAACTTAAAAAACTGTTCAAGTGCTCTAGCAGGCTCCGGTGCATGGATCAGCTCTGATTCCTCAAGGCCCGTCAATTCTTTTACAAGAGGTGGGATTTCTTCGTTAAAGCGAACGGGTGAATAATATTCATCTTCAACGTGGCGGCCTGTTACTTTCACCGCACCAATTGATAAAATTTGATCGCCTTTATCCGGATGAAACCCTGTTGTTTCTAAATCGAACACAACCACCTGTAATTTATTGAGCGGAATCGATGTTGTTTGTTTTGTTTTCAAGTCCCGCTGGAGACTGCGCATAAACGCCATGTCTTGCCGGCCGCCCTGCAGCCCTGTAAAACGGTTGCCGCTTAAATTTTTCATGAAATCGTTAAAGCCCATTATGCATCATCCCTTTGCTGTAAATCGCTGCACGTAATGATGAAGGGACTCCGCGGTTTTTAAAATATGGCGCAGCTCCCGCTTGCGTACCGGTCCGAGTGACTCAATGTTTACATAATGGGAACTGTCATAATCCGGTGCATTCTTCAATGCGCGGAGCCTGAAATCGAGCAGCGTTCGGAAAGCCTCTTCATAATCGTCGATGCGGCCGTCGTGGGCAGCAACATGCTTTAATGCCTTCATACGTATTAACGTAGAAGAAGGTTCGATTCCTTCTTTCATTGCAAGTACCCGAATGGCATTGACATATGGCAGGAAAGCAGATTGTTTTATATTTAACGATCCCGCGTGCTGTCCGTTTTGTTCGGTGAAAATCTGTCCGAATAAGCCGACTGACTTTTTCATAAATTGAATGTTTTCGAAAAAACGCTTCAGCTTGTGTGGATCTTGTTTTAATGCAATAGTTATTTGCTTTTTCAAAGCGGAAACCGGTGCTTTTTCTCCGTGCAGTACCCGGGCGTCGCAAATCATATGGAGTGAGCGGATGGTATCAAGTGTTTCGGCATCAATCCATGAAGCAATCTGTTCTTTCCAGCCCGCTGACGAACGGCACCAAACAGGATTAGAACTCATGACCTTCCCTTCGCAATACGGGTAGCCGGTCTCATTTAAGCCATCTGAAAATGTTTGGCCTAACTTGAGAAAATAGCCAGCAGCTTCTTCTGTATCCAGCTGGAATACGATGCCATGGTCCTGATCGCTGATTATGCCCTGTTCAAAACGTCCGGCGCTGCCGAGCAAAAACAAGGAGTATGGGCAGGGGGGAGAACCGTATTGATTTTCATGGTTCTGCAGGGCGATGGTGAAAACCTGCTTCATAATATTGTCATGAAAGGTATTCAAGCGCTGTGTTGAATGGAGATGCTGATCGATCGTTCCATCTTTTTCGTGGCGGATGTCTGCGTATGTTTGCTCCCGCGTCGTCATCGTTTTTCACATCCTTTTTAAACTAATAATACGCAAAGCGGCTTCGCTTTGCGTATTATTAATATTATTTTCCCGCTGCTTTCGATTGGTTATCAGCGAATACTTCCGGATAGCCGTAAGTACCGTGTTCGCTGATGTCGAGACCCATGATTTCCTCTTCTTCTGAAACACGAAGACCGCCAAGAAGTTTTTTGATCACGAACAGAAGCGCAAACGATACAACGAATGCAAATGCGCCGCTGGCCAATACACCCATTGCTTGAACACCAAGCTGAGTGAAGCCGCCGCCGTAGAAAAGACCAGGCTGGCCGACAGTGGCAAGTTCAGGTGTTGCGAAGAAGCCAGTTGACAGTGTACCCCAAATTCCAGGAATACCGTGAACGGAAAGAGCGAAGATTGGATCATCAATACCGAGTTTCTCCATTAATTTCGCACCGTAGAAAACGAGAACGCCGGCAATTAAACCGATCACAACGGCTGCCCATGTATCAACGAATGCACAAGACGCTGTGATGGCAACAAGGCCGGCAAGTGCGCCGTTTAAAATTGTTGGAATGTCTGATTTACCGAGAACAATCCATGAGATAATCAAGGCTGCAACAGCGCCGGCACCAGCGGCAAGCTGTGTATTCAACGCTACAAATCCGAAGAATCCGGCGTCGACCGATACAGTACTGCCTGCGTTAAAGCCGAACCATCCAACCCATAGAATCAATACGCCGAGTGATGTGAAAACCTGATTATGTCCGTGAATCGCATTAGCAGAACCATCTTTATTAAAGCGGCCAATCCGCGGTTTAAGCAAGATAGTGGCAGCAAGGGCAGCCATCGCGCCGGTTAAGTGAACAACGGTTGATCCGGCGAAATCCTGCTTGCCGTGTTCTGCAAGCCAGCCGCCGCCCCAAATCCAGTGTGCGACAACTGGATAAACAAATGCTGAGAAAAGAATTGTGAACAAAACGTATACAGATAACTTTGCACGTTCCGCGAAACCGCCAAGAGCGATCGTGATCGCGATCCCTGCGAATGCCAGCTGGAATACGAAAAACACAGTGGATGAAAGGCCTAAATCTAATTCAGCACCGGAATAGAAAAAGTTCGATAATCCAACGAAAAAGTTTGCGTTATCACCGAAAATAAATGCGAATCCGACAGCCCAGAAAACGAGGGAAGCAAGTCCGAATGTGAAAGCGGTTTTCCCGGCAATATGACCGGCGTTCTTCATGCGAGTTGATCCAGCCTCTAGCATAATAAATCCGGCAATCATGAAAATAACTAAAATAGCACTAACCATGACCCAGAGGCTGTTCATCAAGTACAACATATCTTCCATGTTAAAACCCTCCCGAACGTTATTTTTAGTAACTTTTAATGTTATGTTTTGTAACATGTACTTATCTTATGCGGAAAAAGAAGATTCGTCAATAGTTTTTTAGGGGTTTTTCAATTCGTGTAAAGAAATGTGACACTAAAAAAGCAGAACAATCATTTTTAAAAAGAGGATTAATGTACGGCTTAGAAGGGTTTTGGAGTCATTAGACCTGTGACATTAGCCTGCTCATGTTTTGCTGAAAGAGTTCATAAAATGAAAAAAGGATGACTAAATCTATGACAAAAAAAGGATGATTGCACCTCAAATATGATACACTGGCAAAAAAAGAGGGGGGCAGGAAGATGAACTGGTTTGGCGGAAGCTATGAGGAATATGATTTCAGCATGTTTTCAGGAAGCCACCTTAGTGTGTTAGCAGTTATTTGTGCCGCGCTCATTGGAATATATGCCTTTCGCCGTCAATTGATTGCACATATCGGTCGGAAAACAGAAGTCAGTATCGCTTTCTTCTTATTATTAATAGAAGCACTCTATCATATTTGGATGCTGACAACCGACAGCTGGAAGATCCAGCATGCCATTCCACTGGAGCTATGCAGCATTAGTTTGTTTTTAGCTGTGGCACTATTACTGACGCAAAAGAAAGTCATTTATGAAATTTTATTGTTTACCGGTTTGCTCGGAACATCGCAGGCGCTGCTGACTCCTTATTTAAATTACGATTTTCCGCATTTTCGCTTTTTTCATTTTTTTACAGTCCATGCATTTTTAATGATTGTGCCGCTTTATTTTACCTGGATAAAAGGATATAGACCGACCATTTATTCTATTCTGAAAACAATGCTGTTTTTAAATCTATTAATTCCTGTCGTCATAAGTGTGAATAAGTGGACAGGCGGCAACTACTTATACTTAAGCCATAAGCCGGATAGTGCCAGCCTGCTTGATCTGCTCGGTCCGCATCCTTGGTACATTTTTTCACTTGAAGCGTTGGCACTCATACTGAGTTTGCTGATTTGGCTGCTGTTCCGTGAGAAAGAGACCGCCGGACAGCTGTTGGAAAAGCCATTTCGACGCAGAGCATGAAAAAAAGCGGATTATAACAAATCCGCTTCAGAGTGTAGACAAATAAAACCTTTTGTCAGCACATTTGATTTTTCTTCTTCATCCTTGTTCTTTGGTGATGGCAGTGTATAGCTTTCTGATTGGAGCCGAAATGCGGCGGGCTCGCAACTTCGCGTTCCGCGGGCAGGCGCTGAGTTCGTTTCCGTCGCTGCGCGCCTCCACCGATCTCACCTGGCCTGCTAGTCCCGCAGGAGTCTTCGCCGCAAGCCCGCCGCCAAAGCAGCGCATAAAAGAGCCGGTTCATGGGGACATGCTCTGCTGGCGACAGCGCCAAAATGGGACCGTTACGTTGCCCCATTCGTTTTCGTGAATAAAAGCCAGCCAAAAAACGGCACGAACATTCGCAGCTCTTTTAAAAAATGGTGTGAAGCAAAAAGGACGCAGACTCCTGCGGGGACAGCGGTGAATGTGAGACCCCCCAGGAGCGGGAGCAACGAGGAGGCTCACGCACTGCCCGCGGAAAGCGAAGTCCTTTTTGCTTCACCTATCGGCCCCTTCAAAAAAAGACCGACGACTTTGTCGACAGCCTGAAGCGGATTACAACAAATCCGCTTTTTTCATTCATCAAGGTCTTTGTTTCATTAAAAAGAAAAAGAGACCAATTAATAGTAAGAATGCCGCCGATTGCAATGAACAGCGGCAGCCCAATGGAACGCTTCTCTATTACCGTTCGAACAGCTCAATCCATTCGCCGTCCGGTCCGTAGAAAAAGATGTATTTGGATCCGTTCGGAAGTGTTGTCACGACTTCATCCACAAATATGACATTATGTGTTTTCACCCGCGCAATTTCCTCTTCGATATTGTCCACAGTAAACGCGATATGATGCACTTTGCCTTCTGCGGGCAAGGCCGGATTGTACCCTTCAATTAATTCAATTAATGTTTCATCTGTCTGATGAAAACCGAGAAAAGCAATTTTTAAGCTTGGGTCGGGGTGTCCTTGTTTTTCAAGTAATTCAAGTCCGATTACCTTCGTATAAAAATCAATTGTTACATCTAAATTTTTCACTTGAATGCCAACATGCTCAAGTTTTGAAATAGCCATTATGTATGCCTCCTTTTTTCTTTATTATCACCCTGCCTTGACAAATTCACCAGCAAAAATAATGATAAAAGGAAAATGCAGAAAAGAGAGAAGGATTTTTTTGTTACTCTACATATTGATTGGATTGGCCGGAATGATCGGCGCATTACTGCGGTACACGGTCTCTATTACAACAGCCTTTTGGTGGGAAGGGAATTTTCCGCTGGCTACTCTTTTGACGAACTATATCGGCTGCTTTTTATTGCCGTTTCTGACGCTTCAATTAACTGATCGTATGATTGTATCGATGCAAAAAGCGATCACTACGGGCTTAATTGGTTCGTTTACAACTTTTTCTACATTCAGTGTCGAAACAATAGCCCTTTTGGAAACAGGTGAAGCGATAACAGCGTTTGGTTATGTTCTGTTAAGCATTGCCGGCGGGCTTTTTTTTGTTCACCTCGGTTATAAAAGGGGGCGCGGGTTATGATGTTCGTTGCAATTGGCGGTTTTTTCGGCGCGATCGCCCGTTTTTGGGTAAGCAATCAGCTGAATAAAAAACCTTTCCCATTTGGGACCCTTCTAGTGAATGTACTTGGAGCTTTTTTACTTGGGCTGCTTATTGGAAGCGAAACAGGTGAAAATAGCCGTCTTTTATTCGGTACTGGATTTCTTGGTGCATTCACGACGTTTTCAACGTGGCTTTTTGAGGTAAAGAAAATGGATGTGAAAAAGGCGGTGTTTTATATAGCGATTACAGTGGCTGCAGGTTTTTTGGGCACATGGATCGTTATGTAAGTCGTCTGAAAGGAAATGAAAGTATGGGCTATGCTATACTTTCAACGTGAATAACTTACCAGGAAGGGAAGCGGGAGAATGCAATTTGTTACATTAAATAATGGACTCCAAATGCCACAGCTTGGCTACGGCGTCTGGCAGGTTGAAGATGAAAAAGCAACGCCAGCTGTGCTAAAAGCAATCGAAACAGGCTACCGCTCCATTGATACGGCGGCAGTGTACGGCAACGAGCGTGGTGTCGGACAAGCGATTAAAGAATGCGGCGTGCCGCGTGAAGAGCTGTTCATTACGACAAAAGTGTGGAATGCGGACCAGGGGTATGATGCAACATTAAAAGCATTTGATGAAAGTATTGAAAAGCTTGGTCTTGATTACGTTGACTTGTATTTGATTCACTGGCCAACGCCGGCGGAAGATACGTATGTGGACACGTACAAAGCACTTGAAAAATTGTATGCGGATGGACGCGTGAAAGCGATCGGCGTATGTAATTTTGATATCGACCACTTGCAGCGTTTACTGGATGAGTGCGAAGTGAAGCCAGTTTTGAACCAGGTGGAGTGCCACCCACATCTTGTACAAAAAGAATTAAAAGCGTTCTGTAAGGAAAATGATATTTATGTGGAAGCGTGGAGCCCGCTTATGCAGGGCGGCATCGTGCTTGAAAACGACATCGTAAAAGCAATCGCCGACAAGCACGGTAAAACACCGGCACAGGTAATTTTACGCTGGCACCTGCAAAACGACTCCATCGTGATCCCGAAATCAGTTACACCATCCCGCATTGAAGAAAACTTCAATGTGTTTGATTTTGAATTAACAGAAGAAGACATGGAGCAAATTACGTCGCTTGATAAAGGCGAACGTACAGGTCCTGTTCCAGCTGAATTCAACCGTAAATAAACAGAAACTGCCGGCGGCTTTGCCCGCCCGGCAGTTTTTTGATTTTTTTGAAGCGGAATGTTCACGATCAAGCACTTCCACGCTTGATCAATCGAAAGGGCACTTCCATATGTGAGATTTCGACTGAAATGACTTGCTGAAATGCGATTTCCCCAAGCTGCTGCAAGGGAAGCTCAACCGTAGTCATGTTGAGCGCACTGGAAATCGGATGATTGTCAAAACCGACAACAGACACATCTCCCGGCACGGAAAAGCCGATCCGGCGGCATTCAAGCAGAAATCCCACTGCCACAAAATCATTGGTAATAACCATGGCGTCCGGCCGGTCATGGAGTGCCGCCCACTCTCCAGCGATCCTTGTTCCATCCTCAATCGTCAGCGCCTGGTCAAAGACCCAATGACGGCGCATTTCACCAAATTGTTCTTCATACGCTTTCTTCCGGGCAGAACTGCTTTTTCCTTCCATTCTTAAGGTTGTGTAACCAATATTTGTTTTTCCTTTCTCTTTCAAAAAAGACAAAGCAGATTTAAATGCTTCATATTGATTCACAAAAACGGAAGACAAAAGATTCCCAGACAGCGCTTCACACAAGACGATTCGTCCATATTCGCTGTAATCTTCTACAAGTTCAATCGGGCATTCGCGTGACGTGATGATCAGTCCATCCACTTGCTTCAGTTTTAACATGTCAAGCGCGTCCATTTCCTGCATGACATTATAATTGGTCTGCACAATCATCAGCTTATAACCATTTTTTTCGGCCGCTGACGCAATCCCGCTTAAAATGATCCCGAAATACGGATGGCTTACAAATGGTAAAATAACGCCGATGGTTTCGGTTTTGCCGCGAGCTAAATGGACAGCGTTAATATTTTTTTCATAATGCAACTGATCAGCTGCGTCTAACACAGCTTGCCTTTTTTCATCGCTTACATATGGATGACCATTTAGTACTCGTGAAACAGTCGCGGCGGAAACACCGGCAACCCGGGCAATGTCGTGAATATTTGCCATTATCATTCCTCTTTTTTTAAAAATGCTTGCACTGAAATGGGTTTCATACTTTACATTGTAAAAAATGAATGGAGGGGTGGCAACTATGTCGGGTATTTTATCAATTCTCTTTTTATGTGCCGTGGAAATTTTGTTGGCCAATGCCGCGGTGAATGAGCGGGAAAAGCATTGGCACTGGGAATAAATAATATCGTTTGCTTAGATTGAGCAGGGGGAATATAAAAACAATTCAGAAAAACCGGCTGAATAAAGCCGTTTTTTTCTTGCAAAATAAACAAGCAGTCGATATAATTAGTAATTATAAAATTAATAATTAGAAAAGAGAGGATAAAATGAATCAATATGACTCCTCGAAATACCGAACACCCGACGGATACACTGCGGATATCGCTGTTTTTACAATTTTGTCTGAAAAAAAAGAAGAAAAAGCGCCGCCGGATATGAAGCTGCATATGATGCTTATTCAGCGGGCCGCAAAAGACAGGGAAGGAAACCCTAATATTGAAGCAGAAAAGTGGGCGATCCCCGGCGGATTTATACAGCCCAATGAAAAGGGAATCGAAGCAGCAGCACGGGAACTGGCGGAAGAAACCGGCGTTAAAGGGCTGCATATTCGTCATTTCGGTATGTATGATACACCGGGACGTGACCCGCGCGGCTGGATTATTTCCAATGCTTTTTATGCCATTGTACCGGAAGCAGCTCTTCTTAACCGGACGGCTTCGGATGATGCGGCGGACGTTCAGCTGTTTCCAATAGAAGATGTGCTGAACTTGGATCTTGCATTTGACCATCGGCAAATTGTCAACGATGCACTCGTTCTTATTCAATCAGACATGCTGCGGACGACGATGGCGAAAAACTTTTTGCCGGCTGAATTTACACTGTCAGAATTGCAGCGGGTGCTCCTGACTGTCACAAATGATGCAAAAATCGCGTCTGACCCGGTTTTTTTTTCCCGAATGCCGAAGCTCCCGTTTCTGGAGCTGGCGCTTGATGAAGCCGGACAGCCGAAAAAAACGACGCGGCATTCATATCGGCCGTCCCGCTTGTACACATTTAACGACATTGAAGTAATCGAATCCATTTACGGATAAGAAAGGCGGATGTTTTATGAAAGCATTGCTAAATATCGATTATACGTATGATTTTGTTGCCGATGACGGGAAATTGACGTGCGGCAAGCCTGGCCAAGTGCTTGAAAGAGAAATTGTGAGGTTGACAGAACAGTTTATTGAAAACGGCGATTATGTTGTGTTTGCGATTGATGTGCATGACGAAAAAGATCCGTACCACCCTGAAACAAAGCTGTTTCCACCTCATAATATTCGTGCCACTAAAGGGCGCGATTTGTACGGGAAGCTTCAATCTGTGTATGAGGAAAATAAAACACGTGAAAACGTTTATTACATGGATAAAACCCGTTATTCGGCGTTTGCCGGAACGGACCTCGACATGAAACTGCGGACGCGTGGAATTACAGAAGTGCATCTTGTGGGTGTGTGTACTGATATTTGCATTTTGCATACAGCGGTTGATGCGTATAATAAAGGGTATGATATTGTCGTTTATGAAAAAGCGGTCGCATCGTTTAATGAAGCAGGGCACGAATGGGCACTCAGCCATTTCGTGAATACGCTTGGGGCCAAAGGGGGGAAATGAAGAATGACGAAACATCAAGACGACAGCTTAATGCTGCACACTGATTTGTATCAAATTAATATGGCAGAAACGTACTGGCGTGATGGCATTCACGACCGCAATGCTGTTTTTGACTTGTATTTCCGGCGGCTGCCGTTTGGAAACGGGTATGGTGTGTTTGCCGGCCTGGAACGGGTCATTTCCCTTGTTGAAAAATTCGGCTTTACAAATAGTGATATTGATTATTTGCGAGAACTCGGCTACGGGGAAGATTATTTAGCATTTTTAAAAGAAATGACATTTACAGGTACTATTCGCTCGATGCGTGAAGGGGAAACCGTCTTCGGCAATGAGCCGATAATACGTATTGAAGCGCCGCTTGCTCAGGCACAGCTGTTAGAAACGCTTCTGCTAAATGTCGTCAATTATCAAACGCTTATTGCGACGAAAGCGTCGCGTATGATGCAAGTCGTCGGGAGTGGAACGGCGCTTGAGTTTGGTACAAGACGGGCACAGGAAACTGAAGCAGCCATTTGGGGAGCGCGGGCCGCTTACTTGACCGGGTTTGCCGGCACGAGCAACGTCCGTGCAGGGAAACTGTTTGGCATTCCCGTATCCGGCACGCATGCCCATGCGATGGTACAGGCTTATCAGGACGAATATGTTGCGTTTACAAAATATGCCGAGACGCATAAAGATTGTGTATTTCTTGTGGATACATATGACACGCTTCGGTCCGGTGTGCCGAATGCGATTCGTGTCGCCAAAGAATTTGGGGATGAAATAAATTTTGTCGGCATTCGTCTCGACAGTGGTGACCTTGCATATTTATCTAAAAAAGCCCGTGTGATGCTTGATGAAGCAGGATTTCCAGATGCGCAGATCATCGCATCCAATGATCTTGATGAAGAAACTATTATGAGCTTGAACGCACAAGGCGCAAAAATCACCGTCTGGGGCATCGGTACAAAACTCATTACCGCATTTGACCAGCCGGCACTTGGAGCAGTGTTTAAGCTGGTTGCCATTGAAAATGAACAGGGCGATATGGTCGATACCATTAAAATTTCCGGCAATCCGGAGAAAGTGACGACCCCGGGTAAAAAGAATGTCTACCGTATTATTAACAATGCGAATGGAAAAGCAGAAGGGGACTACATCGCCCTGCAGGAAGAAAATCCGCGGGAACAGGAAAAGCTGAAAATGTTCCATCCTGTTCATACGTATATCAGCAAATTCGTGACTGATTTTACAGCCGTTGACCTGCATGTGGACATTTTTGCAGATGGGAAATTGGTTTATACACAGCCGCCGCTCGCGGACATCCGGCAGCATGTGGAACAAGGCTTGTCGGTTTTATGGGACGAATATAAACGGCCGATCAATCCGGAACAATACCCGGTCGATTTAAGCCCGTCCTGCTGGGAGCATAAAATGAAAAAAATTGAAGAAATGATGCCGCCGTCTGCGCGGTGAAAAAAGCTTGCCTGAAAAGTGACGAAACACTTCTTGGGCAAGCTTTATTTCTTGGCCGGATTTTTATCCATGACAGTTAAAAAAAGAAAGAATTCGACCGTCAGCCATTTTTTTGAATTTTTTTGTATTGAATATAATAATTACTGGATATGAATATTTTAGAAGAGACGTGCGGAATCAAAGTGGCTCAGAAAATTCGAATCGCTTAAAGATGCGGCACCTTTTCAATGCATTGATTCAGCATATATCAGTAAAAACGCCGCCATTAAAGCTGCTTTACGCGGGCAGTATGGCGGCGCTGATAAGACAGTTTACCACAGCGGGAAAATGCTCCTGTTTAAAGCTTGCTGTAGGATTTTTCATCACAAATAATAAAAAGCCGGGCATTTTTTGGAATCGGGTCATCGAGTTTTCCCATAATGGAAAAATCATGATGATTGGCGACGAGAAGAATGCCTTTTTCATCAAGCGCCCGTTTCGCATCGCGGTATGTCTGCCAGCCGGCTTTGTTGTCAATATGATAAAGATCATATCCGTCGTGACACGTCAGCTGTCGGATAATTTCGCTTGAACCGTTAAATAAAATCGAGCGGGCGGCTAAATGGGCAGCCGTATCATTCGGTGTAATAAATTCCTCTACATTTGCGTGCGAAAATGCATTTAAATGGGTGGAGTCGGCCACCTCGCAAATTGTGTACACGTTCCGGCCATATTTTTGAGCAGCGGCTTCGATGCCGGATGCAATCAAAAGTGTCAGCCCATCAGCTGTTGATGCATTCAAAGCGTGATCCGGCGAGAAAATCATGATTGATTTCGCTTTTAAAAAATTCGCTTGCTTTAGCGTTTGCTCAGAAGCCGGGGCTCCTTTCACAAAATCAACTCGTTCGTGTAAAAAAGGGATTTTTTCCACAGCTTCATCAATGATAACTGCGTGCACATCGGGAAATGTTTCGAGCAGTTCCGTCAGTGTAATGCGCGCACGGCTTGTCCAATTAATGAGAATAATGTGCTGTTCACGTGTAATTGTCAACCGTCCGTCCTCCTTCATCCGTTTCCGCATACTCAATGCATCAATAATTTTACCAATCAGCACGGTCATCAGCCCAATTCCAAAAATATACAGAAGCATTGCGAACAGCTTCCCAGGCACCGTGGCCGGCGACACATCCCCGTACCCAACCGTGACAACTGTTGTCATCGTCCACCATAATCCTTCAAAAGGCGATACAAACGTTTCTGGTTCGATGTAGTACATGAAAAAACTGCTGAACAAAATGAGTGAACACGTGGCGAAAAAGAGGGTCCAGTTGCTCATATGGATCGCTTTGAAAAAGAGTTTGCGAAAAAAGATCATCGAATGACAACTCCTGACCGGAAGACTTCTTCCTTATTATTATACAAGAATAAGAGAAAAAGAAAAACCTCCCTGCAGCAGGCAGACAGGAGAATGAATGCATGGATTCTTGCAAATTCTGTTTTTGGGCCAGTTCACGGCAAATAGGATGGGAATGAAATAAATTAATGTGTGTGCCAGTGCTGGTTGTTTCACCATGTTCAAGACCAATGATTTGATCCGCGTGAACAGCGGTCGAAAGCCGATAAGCGATGACAAGGATTGTTTGTCCTTTCATTATCTCTTTTAACAAACAAAGAAATTGTGATAGTTTGATTTACTTTTATCTGAATATTAGGTATTTTTAAATTAAGTGTAAAAGAAACAGGAGGATGATAGGGATGCTGTTTCAAAAAGGGAAATTAAAAGTAAGACCGCTGGAACAAAAAGACGAGAATCTACTTGTTAAATGGCTGTCAGATCCTGTCGTACTGGAATTTTATGAAGGACGTGACAACGCATTTGATCTTGAAAAAGTAAAAAAAGAATTTTACACGGAAGAAGAAGGTATGGTGCGGGGCATTATTGAGTTTGATAGAAATGAGATCGGTTACATTCAATATTACCCATTGAGCGCAGAAGAGCGTGAATTGTACGGCTATGGAACAAGTGACATTGTTTACGGCACGGATCAGCTGATCGGAGAAGTCGACTATTGGAATAAAGGCATCGGGAAAGTGCTCGTGAAATCAGTCGTTGAACATCTTGTGAAAACAAAACAGGCACAAAAAGTAGTTATGGACCCGCAGGAATGGAATGTCCGAGCGATTCGCTGCTACGAAAAGTGCGGTTTTGAAAAAGTGAAGCTGCTGCCTGAACATGAGTGGCATGAAGGGAAACATCATAATTGCTGGCTTCTGGAGTACACAAAATAAAAAAACGAAAAGCGATATTCGCTTTTCGTTTCTTTCACTGCTTTTCAAGACGATAAAGTGTTTAAGTTAATTCGCCATTTTTGATTTCGTCACTTTAAGATCGGCAGGGGGGGTAAACTCTTTTTCTACTTTAGCAATAACAACAGTTGCCACGCCGTTTCCGATCAAGTTTGTAATGGCGCGTGCTTCTGACATAAACCGGTCTACCCCAAGAAGAAGGGCAATTCCTTCAACAGGAATCATCGGGAAAGCCGCCAGTGTTGCTGCAAGTGTGATAAATCCGGAACCGGTAACACCTGCTGCTCCTTTAGATGTCAGCATAAGAACGCCCAACAGCGTAAGTTCCTGCCAGATTGTTAAATCTATCCCATAAGCCTGGGCAATGAAGATCGCGGCCATTGAAAGATAAATAGACGTTCCATCAAGGTTAAAGGAATAGCCGGTTGGCACAACAAGTCCCACAACAGGTTTTGAACATCCATAGTCTTCAAGCTTTTTCATCAATTTTGGAAGTGCTGATTCTGAAGATGATGTTCCCAAAACAAGCAAGATTTCTTCTTTAATGAACGCGATAAATTTGAAAATGTTGAAGCCGAAAAGCTTGGCAATACTGCCCAGAATCACGATAACAAAAAGGGCACATGTAATGTAGACGCCAAGCATTAACTGGCCAAGTGATACGAGTGACCCAAGACCAAACTTTCCGATTGTGTACGCCATTGCGCCGAATGCGGCAACAGGAGACACTTTCATGATCATGTTTACAATGCCAAAGAAAATATCAGCTAAACGCTCAAATAAGTCGACAACCGGTTTTCCGCGCTCTCCAAGAGAAGCAAGAGCAAGTCCGAAGAAAATGGCAAAGAACAAAATAGGAAGCAAGTCGCCGCCTGCAAGTGCCGCCATTGCGTTGTCTGGAACAACGCCGAGAACAAATTCCATTAATCCGTGGCTCGATTCTTCAGCGCCTTTTGTATATTCTGAAATATCTCCGCCTTCAACAGAACTCGTATTAAATCCTGCACCTGGTTGAAGAATATTAACGACTAAAATACCAATAGCAAGTGCGAATGTTGTGACAATTTCAAAGTAAAGGAGCGCTTTACCGCCAATCCGTCCAACTTTTTTCAAATCCCCCATGCTGCCGATTCCAATGACGACAGTAAGAAAAATAATTGGGGCAATGACCATTTTGATCATTTTAATAAAAATATCAGCCAGTACTTTCAGATCTTCTCCAAAAGCCGGAAAGGCAAATCCGACTGCAATACCTAAAAGAATCCCTATAATGACACGAACGGTTAAATTATTTAGTGCTTTACGCATCTGAAAACCTCCTTATTTATTAATTGATAGCGGTTTCATGACCTTGATTGAAATATTAACAGACTATTTATGAAATAAATATTTTTGGTGATAATGGTTTTTTTGGTCTTTATGGTCAAAAAAAAGAACGCTTTTTAGCGTTCCTCATCAGATGGAAATTGAATTTGTTTTATTAATTTATTTCCAACTTCATTTTCTGCTTTTTGATAAAGCGGCTGAAATGTTTGCAGCCATTTTTGTTTTTGTTGTTCTGTTAAGTAGTGGATCTGAATAGGAGAATTTTTTTGGATTTCCTGAAGCTGCTGTGCATTCATGTGAACAGACTCTTTCATATTCCATTTTGTTGTTTCAATCATCGCTTGTCGAATTTTTTTCTGAATGTCGTTGGGCAGGCTCTCCCAGAATTCCTCATTTACCATAACGGCATACCCGAGATATCCATGATTGCTGATCGTCAAATGCTGCTGCACTTTATACAGTCTATTGGAATAAATATTGGAAAGCGTGTTTTCCTGCCCATCAATTTTTTTCGTTTCAAGTACTTGATACACTTCATTAAAAGACATCACGATCGTATTTGCTTTTAAGAGGCGGAACTGCTCGGCAATAATGGGTCCGGGCATAACACGAAATGTTTGTCCTTGAAAGTCGTCCGGCTCAAGCAAAGCGGTTTCATTGCTGGTCATTTGCTTAAAGCCGTTGCTCCAAAAGCCTAACCCTGTTACTTTCGGGTCAGTAACCATAGAAAGAAGCTGCTCACTTGTTTGACCTGTAAAAACGGCTTCTGCCTGAGTTTCACGTTCGAAAATAAACGGGAGATCAAGTACCTTCCATTCAGGTACGGTATCAATAAGCTTCGAGAATGAGGGCGCTATCATTTGAACATCGCCTTTTTGAAGCGCTTCGTACTCATCATCATCTGAATAAAGAATCCCATTTTGATAAATTTCCACTTCCACTTGGCCTTTCGTCTTTTCACTGACCAGTTCAGCAAATTTTTGAGCAGCAAGTCCTTTTGGCGTGTTTTCCGCGACAACATGAGAGAATCGGATGGTAATATGTGATTTGAGCTCTTCCTGTTCGTCATCATATGAGAGAGATTGAGATCCATTATACTGATAAAAATAATAGCCGGTAAGCAGTGCAAGGGTCAAAAGACAGAAGCTGATATATTTTGTCATAAGCGTCACCTGTTTAAAAGTCTTTCTTTTTATCATATCATTTTTTGGACGGAGTGCTTGTTCTTGCTTACGTGGTAAAATGATAGAAATGGTTGATTATTTTTTAGAATGGCGGCGTTATGAATGGTGCGAGTTCCGATCCAATGGAAAATAACCGGACTTATTATCTTTATTTTAATGTTTTCATTCTTAGTGCTTGGCATTGTATTAACGGGAAACTATCTGGAGACAACGGAAAGCGAACTGAGGGAGCGGGCCATTTTAACGGCTCGTACGGTAGCTGAACTGCCAGGTGTGTCTGATCAATTATCGTCCTCGGGCAATGTGGCCGAAGAAGCTGCAGAAGCCGTTGAAGAGCTCAGGGTCATCAATAAAGCGGATTATATTGTTATCCTTAACATGGATCGTGTCAGGTTAACGCATCCTGTTAGAAGTCAGATCGGCAAAATATCAGGAGGAGATGATGAGGGGCCGGCGTTTGCAGAGCATGCGTATACAGCCAAAGGTGTGGGAGAAGAAGGAACGCTGATCCGTGCATTCGTACCGATTATGGACGAGGCACACAATCAGGCGGGGGTTGTGATTGCGGGTTATAAGCTGCCTCAGGTTATGGAAACGCTGCTGTCTTTAAAAAGAGAAATTTTTATTACAACAGGAATTGCTCTTTTGATTTCATGCTGGGGAGCTTATATGATGGCGCGGAATATTAAGCGGCAAATGTTTACACTTGAACCGCATGAAATCGCGCAGCTTGTTGTGGAGCGGACAGAAGCCTTTAATGCGATGCACGAAGGAATTATCGCCATCGATAAGTTTGAACGAATCACGATTTTTAATCATAAAGCAAAAGAGATGCTGGCTATTAACGGAGATGTGATCGGAAAGCAAATAAGAGACGTGCTTCCTGATACTTATTTGCCGGAAATTTTAACATTGGATCGTCCGATTTTAAACAAAGATCTGAATATTCGAAACAGGGCCATCCTTTCAACACGCGTCCCGATTCGTATTGAAGGGTCAACAGTAGGCGCGATTGCTGTTTTCCAGGACAGGACGCAGGTAAAGCAGCTTGCGGAAGAGCTGACAGGTGTAAAAGCTTTTGTCAGCGCACTCCGTGTGCAAAATCATGAACATATGAATAAACTTCATACGATCGCTGGTTTGATTCAGCTTGGCAACCGTGAAAAAGCGCTTGAATATGTTTTTCAAGTATCAGAGGAGCAGGAAGAACTAACACGCTTTTTAACGAAAAGCATACAGGATGACAGTGTATCTGGATTGCTGCTGAGTAAAGTAAGCCGTGGAAAAGAATTGGGTGTTCAAGTAACAATCGACCGGCATAGCTCTTTGCACGCATTTCCTCCTTATATGGATCATCATGATTTTGTTTTGGCACTTGGAAATTTAATAGAAAATGCATTTGATTCATTTAAACAGCCAGGAGAAGACAATCAAATTTATGTCAGCATTCAGCAAACAGATGACGTATTATCTATTTTAGTAGAAGACAATGGCGAGGGAATAAAAGAAAAAGATCAGCCATTTGTTTTTCAGCAGGGATATTCCACAAAAGCAGATACAGGAAGAGGTATAGGGCTGTATTTAATCAAAGATATTGCTGAAAAAGGGAACGGAGACATTCAAATGGAGTCAATTGCTGGTGAAGGGACGACGTTTCAGCTTGTATTTCCGATGAATCATGAAAAAGAATAGAGGTGGATGATAGGATGATTAAGGTGCTGCTTGTTGAAGATGATCTGATGGTTCAGGAAGTGAATAAGGAATTTATTAACAGAGTGGATGGGTTTGAGGTCATTGGGCTTGCCGGAAATGGAATTGAAGGGATGGAACAGATCCGTCGTTTGTCACCGGACCTTGTTATCATCGATTTATATATGCCTATGATGGACGGCCTTGAAACATTGCATCTTCTGCGAAAAGAAAGTCATCCAGTAGATGTCATTGTCATAACAGCTGCAAGTGATATACATACAGTGCGCCAATTCATCCAGCAAGGGGCATTTGATTATATTATGAAACCGTTTAAATTCGAACGGATAAAGCAAGCGCTTGAAAATTACCGGTCCTTTCGGAATCGCCTGCGTGATGATGGAACGATCAGCCAAAGAGAACTAGATGAACTGCTATTCCAAAAAGAACGCGATGAGGATCTGGCTAATTTGCCGAAAGGATTAAATGCAGTGACATTGCAAAAAATCATCTCTTATTTGAATCAAATAGATAAATCTGTTTCGGCGGAAGAAGTAGCGGAAGGGATCGGCGCCGCAAGAGTTACCGTACGAAGATATTTAGATTATTTAGAGAAACGTGGAAAAGTACAAATCGATATCCAGTACGGGGGCATTGGGCGGCCGATCAACAGATATAGATTAGCATAGCTGCTGTGCCCAAGAATACATACAGCCGGTCCGGCCATAATGATACAATAGGGCTAAAAAGAAAGAATGGAGTCTTTACATGCTTCAAGCAATTAATCTATTTTTAACAAGGTGGATGCCGATTTTGACACCACTCAGCGTACTTTTCGGTGTTCTTTTGGCTGAATACATTCATTTATGGGTTATTATCGTTCCGTGGGTGTTTGCCTTTATGACATTTACCGGAAGCTTGAATTCAAATTTCCGCATGTTTTACCATACGATGACGCATCCTTTTCCTATCTTTTTAGCGTTGGCGATTCTTCATTTGATTACCCCGGTTTTTGCCTGGACAGTTGGTCACTTTATGTTTCCGGATGACCCGCTGACGGTGACCGGATTTACGCTCGCACTGGTCATTCCGACCGGCATCACAAGTGTGATTTGGGTGACGATGTATAAAGGAAGTGTGCCGCTTGCACTTGTGATCATTTTAATTGATACGATGCTTTCGCCACTTGTCGTTCCATTCAGCATGTCAGTTTTTGCAGGAAGTAAAGTGGAAATGGATGTGCCGGCAATGGTCAGCGGTTTGTTTTGGATGATTGTCCTTCCATCGCTGCTCGGCATGATCGTGAACGAGTGGCTGAAAGCAGAAAAAGCAAGCCGGATCAGTCAGGCACTGTCACCATTTTCAAAGCTGTCACTCCCCGTTGTCATTGTGATTAATAGCGCAGTTATTGCTCCATACTTGCGCGACATTGACGCAAAGTTTATCCGGATTTTACTGACGATTTTATTCGTCGTATTGTGCGGGTATTTGATTTCGTGGGGGCTCGCCATTGCATTCAGGCAGCCAAGAGAGAATATTGTGACGCTCCTGTACATAGGCGGGATGCGGAATATTAGTGCCGGTGCCGTTATTGCCGTCAACTTTTTCCCGCCGCAAGCAGCGGTGCCAGTCGTTGTTTGTATGCTGTTTCAGCAAATGCTGGCCGCGTTTCATGGATTCCTGCTGATAAAAGCGTACCCACGGGAGGTACGCGCATGAAAAAACGCCTATCCAATCGGATGGGCGTTTTTTCATTTCTTTTTATTTTCCTGCCTGTCCCGGTGAGCGGCTGCTAAATTTTCGGCATCGCCTTTCATAAGGAAAAAGGTAATTATGCCGGACAAAACGGCAGCGCCGGCGGAAATAAGCAGGCGGATGTCGCGTTCAATCATCGCATAGTCTTTATTCAGCATCCACGTTGCAACGGAAAACACGATCACCATGATCGGGATGATGAAAACAAATCGCTTTATCATTTTAATAGTCCTTTCATAATCGTTTGTTTTAGTTTAGCACAGTTTTTTAATGAATCTAGGTAGATCATTTTTCAGCTTTGTGAAGACGATAGATTGAGTTAATATTTCGGATTACGAAGGTTTTTGATATACTGTACAGCAGATCAAATAGAAATCAGGTGTAAGGATGAGTGAAAAAAGAGAAACCGAGTTTTGGTCGATCATTTTTGCGGTTTTTTTCGGAAATTTTTTAGCCGTCATGAATACGTCTACTATAAATGTAGCAGTTCCGGCGTTTATGAAGGAATTTCATACAGACTTGCCGGCCGCACAGTGGACGGTGACCGGATTTATGCTGGCAGCAGGAGCAGTGGCACCGGCGGCGGGATGGTTCGGCGCGCGTTTTGGTTTTAAGCGCGTTTATATATCGGCGCTGATGGGCTTTTTTGTCTGCTCGTTCGTTAGTGTATTTGCGTGGAGTATCGAAAGCTTAATTGTCCTGCGTATTTTGCAAGGGCTGTTCAGTGGCATGATTATGCCGTCGACAATGACGCTTGTATATAAAACAATTGAGCGCGAAAAACAGGCTTATGGTATCAGCCTTTGGAGTTTGTCAGCGGTGCTGGCTCCGGCTCTTGGTCCGGTTTTAGCTGGATTTTTTATTGATGCTGCAGGATGGCCGGCCCTGTTTTACTTAAATCTGCCGATTGCAGCGGCCGCGATTTGGGCAGCGGCGGTATTTATTCCAGGTACTGATGCGGGCGCAAAAATGCCGTTTGATCTGCCAGGATTAATTTTATCATTCAGCGGCAGTATTTTGCTGCTGACCGCGTTTGCTGAAGCGGAATCATGGGGATTTACAGATGCCAAAACGCTTGCAGTGGCAGGTGTGGCATTGGTTTTATTATTTTTATTTGTCCGCCGGGAAATGCGCGTTCAATTTCCGCTGTTGAATTTCGAAGTGCTGTCGCATCGTCGTTACGCATTCAGCCTGATGCTAAGTTCCGTTATGTCGGTTGGATTGTATGCCGGTGCTTTTTTAGTACCGATTTTCCTGCAAAGATCTCTTGGTCTCGGTGCGCTTGAAACCGGCTTAATTATGATGCCGGGTGCGCTTGTGATGGCGCTGTTTACACCGGTAACCGGCAAATTGTACGATAAAACAGGCCCCGCGCCGCTTATTTTAGCCGGCTTAATCGTTATGATAGCAGGGACGTATATGATGGGGAATTTAAGCATTGAAACAACGATGCTCTACGTTATTATTTGGACATCGGTCCGCTACCTCGGGATTGCGCTTTGCAACATGCCGATTACAAATGTAGGCATGTCAGCGATTCCGATAGAAATGACCGGCTATGCATCCGCGCTGAACAACTGGGCGCGCCAGTCGATTGCTTCATTATCGATCGCATTGTTCTCTGCACTGCTTGCGTTTCGTTCGTCTATTTATGCGGGACAGGGAGCAGATGCTCATGCTTCATCCGCAATTGCAGCGGGTAATGTCTTTTTATATTCGCTTCTTCCGCTTGTTGTGGCCTTACCGCTTGTAGGTTTGCTTAAGGAAAAAAAGCGCACGGTGAATAAAGGGTAAAGTAATCATAAGAGAAGGTCGCTTTCATTAAGGAAGCCGGCTTTTTTTATGTGGAAATTTTTGGTAACAAATGGCATTATATCGTCATGCGATATATCGTATGATGATATAATTGAAGAGGTGAATGAATGATCAGACAAGCAGAAAGTTTTTTACCGCTCTCACAAGCAACCTATTATATTTTATTGGCTTTACGGCAGTGCCGCCATGGCTATGCGATTATGCAGGATGTTGAAAAAATCAGCCGAGGCAGTGTGGCGTTGGATCCAGGAACACTTTATGGTGCGTTAAGCAAACTTCAAAAACAGGATGTCATTAAACAAGTAGAGATAAGCGCATCTGATCGGCGTAAGTATTATGTGTTGACGAATTTAGGTGAAAAAGTAGTAAAGCAGGAATATGAACGGCTGTTGTCGCTTGTTGTAAACACACAAGAATTAATAGAAGAAGGAGATGAGATGAATGGAAGTGAAAAAATAAGGTTCTTTCTTGCGTCTAATGTTGAAAAAGAAGAAAAATGGCTGAACGAAATGTCGGAAAGAGGCCTGCATTTTCAAAAATATCGATTTGGTGTTTATTATTTTCACCAAAATCTGGATGAACAATATATTTATCAAATTGATTTCCACGAGGCAGAGGATGAGTATTTTTCTTTTTACAGCGAAATGGGCTGGAAACATATCGATAGCAGCATTGGCCGTTTTCACTATTTTAGAAAAGGGGCAGATCAACCAGGTGTTAACAAAATTTATACCGACCTTGAATCGATGAAAGAGTCTGTGCGGAGAATGGTTCAATTTTATATGATGATGTTTCTTTTGCTCATTTGCAGTCAGACAGGCCTTATTTTTAAATGGAGGGGCATCCGGCAGAAGTAGTGTCTGCCGGTTTTGTCGCTTTAGCCCTTCTGCTGTATATCTATTTGTTTATATCGTTTAAGAAGAAATTAAGTTTCTATAAATAAAAATCGCGGCCGCTCAAGACCGCAATTTCTGTTACTGAAAGAAGTGATAATACACTTTCTTGCTTTCTTCAATTGAAGATACGCCTTGAATAAATACACGTCCATCTCCAAAAGCAGTAACAGTATAGGGTTCCTGTTGAAACGAAAGCAAAAAGCCATTTTGATGGGTAATGGACGCCGTATGCTTAATATGGTCAGCCAGCTCATCCAGGTTTCGTTTCGTGACGCCGGCTGGCCGAATTTGTACAGTATCGCGGCCGCACAGCACGGCGAATTTTGTTGTATGTTCGTACGATAAAAACGGATAAATCGGATGTACTCCACAGGAAGGACAGTCCGGTTTTTTCATGCGCTGCACGTCAACGGATGAAAATTGATTTTTCCATAAGTCGAATGAAAAAATGGTTCCGCGCAGTGCGTCCGTGCTGCCTGTCAGCCATTTTAGTGCTTCGGCCGTCTGGATGGAAGCGGTCATTTGCACAGCAGGCGAAATAATACCGGCTGTGTCGCATGTCGCTCCCGCCCCTGGCATTGTGTCCATTAAGCAGTGCAGGCACGGTGTTTTCCCAGGCAAAACAAACATCGACAAGCCGCCGGATGCGACACATGCGCCGTATACCCAAGGCACGTGATATTTTTGTGCGACGTCGTTTATCACAAATCGAATATCGAAATTATCTGTACCATCGATAATTAAATCGATTTTTTCTTCTATTATAATGTGTTCCAAAAAAGCGGTATCGACGTCTTGTGTAAATGCAGAAATAATCACATTTGAATTGATTGCTGTCAGTCTTTTACGCGCTGCTTCTGCTTTTGGCATTCTGTCAATCGCATCCTGCTCCGTGTATAAATTTTGCCGCTGCAAATTGGAAAAATCGACATAGTCTCTGTCCACAATCGTGACCCGGCCAATACCGGCACGGACGATCATTTCCGCATTCGCCGCACCGAGCGCGCCGGCACCAATAATGAGAACATTTTTTTTCTGCAAGGCGACCTGTCCGCTTCGGCCAATGCCGGGGAACAGAACTTGCCGTGAATAACGATCTGTCAAAGCACGCTCATCCCTTCAAGCGGGCTTGACGCATTCGCATGAAGCTTTTTCGGGATACGTCCCGCTTCAAAGCCGCCCCGTCCTGCCAGTACAGCCTGCTTCATCGCTTCCGCCATTTTAACCGGATTGTTTGCACCGGAAACCGCTGTATTCAATAGGACACCATCCGCGCCAAGTTCCATTGCTTTCGCCGCGTCAGACGGCACGCCAATTCCCGCATCAACGATAACCGGCACATTCGACTGTTCAATAATGTAGTGGATATTCAGCGGATTGACAATGCCAAGCCCGGTTCCGATCGGAGACGCCCCCGGCATAATCGCATGGCAGCCGAGATCTTCAAGCCGTTTTGCCAACAGTACGTCATCGGATGTATACGGCAGCACGATAAACCCTTCTTCTAAAAGCATTTCAGACGCCCGCAATGTTTCAACTGGGTCAGGCAAAAGGGTTTTATCACAGCCGATCACTTCTACTTTAATCATGTCACATAAGCCGGACGCTTTGGCAAGCTTGGCGATCCGGACCGCTTCCTCCGCTGTTTTGGCACCTGCTGTATTAGGCAGCAGTGTATACTTTTTCACATCGATTTTTTCTAAAAAATTCGGCTGATCTGGTTCGAAAATGTTCATCCGGCGCACCGCAAACGTTAAAATTTCTGTTTCAGATGCTTCAATCGCTGCTTTTTGCGTATCAAAGTCGGGAAATTTCCCGGTTCCGAGCAGTAAACGCGAGTTAAATGAGTAAGGTCCAATCTTCAACATATTATCCGCCTCCTACAAATTGTACAATTTCCACACGGTCGCCATTCGTCAGTTTTTTATCATCCCGCGTCGCTTTATCTAAAATCGATTGGTTTAATTCCACAATGGCAAGTTCTTTATTCAACTGAAAATGGTCCAGCAGGTCGCGAACTGTCGCGACGTTTTCCGGAAGATCGACTTCTCTTCCATTTACAATCATATTCATACAGGTGATGCCTCCTTTTTTCTATTAAAAAGTGTCACTTCAAGAATGAGATCAACTTTTAAAAGAGTTTATTCATATCTAGCTCCAGCACCCTAACGCCTAGTGTACTTCGCTTTCCTCCTTGCGATAAGTCAACATCGAATTTTTCGTGTTTCCTTTATCTCGAACGGATCGCTCCAGTCCATACGGCGCTAAACAGGGTGCTTACGCTTTTATTTTTAAAAAACGCGCCGGTGAAAAGGGTGCAAGGCGCTCCGCTGTTTTTGGGCAGCCGCTTAAATATTTTCCCATCAAGACACCGGTAATAGGACTGAGCAAAATGCCGTTCCGATAATGTCCGGTGCATAAGTAAAGCCCATCGATAAAGGGGTGGGGACCGATGACGGGAAGGTGATCCGCTGCCAGTGGGCGCACACCAGACCAAGTCCGTTCAATCGTGCCCGTGTCTAAAATCGGCAAAAGACATGCGGCCCGGTTCAACAAAGACCGGATGCCGCCAGCTGTGACAGATGGATCAAATGAATCCGGTGTTGACGTGGCACCGATCAGCATTTCGTTGTTTCGTTTCGGTACGATATAGCAGCCGTCGACCGCAAACACTGTTTTGACTGGCGCATCGTTTTTTAATTTGACGGAGACACATTCTCCTTTAACGGGAGTCACTGGTGGTGCAAAGCCTGTTTCTGTCAAAAGAGAAGAGCTCCATGCGCCAGCAGCATTGATGATTCGTTCCGCAAAAAAAGTACCCAGCTCCGTTTTTACACCAAAAGCTTGTCCATTTTCGATCAGAAGACCTTGAACTTTGGAATGCTCATAAACATGGACACCGGCATTAACCGCAGCCTGCAGCAAGGCGTGAGCGAGCAGCGGTGCTTTTACTTGATTGTCTTTTTCCAAATAAATTGCGCCAGCTGTATGGGCGGTCATTTTTGGTTCAGCACTTGGCACTTCGTCTGGCTCCAGCCACAAAACAGATGAATCTTTTCGGGATAAAAATTGGTGTTGAGCCATAAGGGCCGGGCGGTCTTCAACAGATGCGGCAACTTTCAGCAAGCCGGCTTTCCGAAATTCAATATCGATTCCGGACTCTTCCAGCAATTCATCACGCAAATCAGGGAACATATCCCGGCTCTCCAGCGCGATCTCCATGAGCGGATTTTCACGTTCAAATTCATTTTGAGCGCCAAGCATTCCGCCCGCCGCCACAGACGCTTTTCCAGCAGTGCCGGAATCAAAAAGTGCAACCGCGTAACCCGCCTGGGCCAGCCGATAAGCGATGGAGCAGCCAATCACCCCTCCGCCGATTAACAAATAATCGTGTGTGTTCATGAACCAATTCACACCTTTCATTTAAAAAAAGCAGAGATCATCGCGGAACCAGAGGCGCCTGCCCGCCGAACTGACGAAATATTTCCCTCGTGAATACCGCCAATCGCAATAACCGGAATCGAAACGGCTCCAGCGACCTCAGACAGCGCGGCAAGACCGCGGCCGGGCAGGTCTTTTTTGGATTTCGTCGCAAACACATGACCAAAATAAAGGTAATCGGCTCCGTCCGCTTCCGCTTTTTGAGCAGATGCGGCCGAGTGTACAGACTGACCGGCAAGCTTGTCTGAATTCGCTTTTTTAAATGGTGCAAGCCGATTATCAAATTCCGTAAAATGAACGCCTCGCACCGGTAAAAAATGCGCCAGTTCAGGTGCTGAATGAAGAATCAATTTTTCGGGTGGAACGCCCTGTTGGATGAGCTCTGCCACTTTAACCGATAATTCCTTAACCGACAGCTGTTTTTCGCGGAGACAGACTGCGTCAACATTCTGAAAGATGAAAAGAATCGTTTCTTGAACGTACCAAGGCAGGCCAGCCCCATCTGTTACAGCGTGAATCATCCTGCTTCACCTCCTAAATCCTAAAAAAAACAAAATAAAAAGCGCTGCCTTCCAAAAAGGAAAGCAGCGCTGTAAGAATACAGTTCAGGTGTAATAAACGTCTTCGCCACTTTCCTACGCCAGTATGAACTGGATCAGGTTCCAGGAATCCCAAAGTCAATCACTTTGATCTCAGCCCTTTTAAAGGGCACCTCCAGTGTATGAATATTCAGTTTTTTAAAGCCTATCATAAAAAAAGCTGAATGTCACGATAATTTCTTTCGACAGAACAAGACAAAACGACCGAATTATTTTATTATTAAGATAACTATATAAGTTGACCTTATCATTTTGCCTTCTGCCGCTCGGGTGAACGATCCACCCTCTAAAGAGTGGCCTGCCTGACAAAAACCAGCTTCATACCCACTGTTACGGTCTCTTTTGTGTGAGGAGCGTTTTGGCTTGCTTCTTTTAACGAGAGCCGAAATGGCAGCGGGCGCACGGCTTCGCGCACCATAGGGCAGGCGCTGAGCTCGTTTCCGCCGCTCTCACCTGGCCCGCTAGTCCCACTGGAGTCTGCGCCGCACACCTGCCGCCTCTGCATTTTCATGAGTGAATGTAAAAATGAAGCTGGCGAATGTGGCGGCTGGAAATCATTATCTCTTTTTCTTGTAAATATTTGTCGTAAAGTATGTTTCATAAAGTACTTATGCGGGGAATATACTAAAGGCAACAAGAAAAAAAGGGGAAGTACATCATGCACACGACAGAAAATGAACAAATGATTTGGATTGAAAGGCTTATGGCGCAGGGGATTTTTAAGTATGGCGACCGTCAGCTTTATGAATTATCAATGGAAGAATTAATGTATTTAAGTGATGAAGATGAAACAATAAATAACTAAAAAATGCTCAAGCGCTATCCATAGCGCTTGAGCGTTTTTGTTTTTTTAGCGAGCAATAAACACCTGGCAGGTGGCACTCTGCATAGAAAATGAGTGGGATGGTGATGGTAAGAAGCAAGAGAATTAAGCCGATGACACCGACCCAATGAAAGTGCGTCCAAAACCAGCCTCCGAACGAACCGACGATGCTTGAGCCGAGGTAGTAAAGAAATAAATAGATAGATGAAGCCTGTGTTTTATTAAAGCCGGCATAATCACCCACCCACGTGCTTGCAATCGAATGAGCGGCGAAGAAACCGAATGTAAATAACGCGATCCCAATGATTTTGATGAAAAGTACGGCAGGCAATGTCAGCATCGCTCCAGCAGCCATAATGCTGATCGACCATTTCAGCATAAGCGGATTGCCGTACGTATCAGCTTTGTTCCCCATATATACCGCGCTGAACGTCCCTGTTAAAAAAACGATGAAAATAAAACCGATGAGCGTCTGGCTGAGCGAGTACGGGGGCTCGCTCAAGAGAAAACCAATGTAGTTGTAGAGCGTAACAAAGCTGCCCATTAACAAAAAGCCAAATGACACAACAGCTAAAAGCGGCCGATTGTAAAAATGAATCCGGTATGTCATGATCATTTTTTTTAAAGAAGGTTGTTTTTTTGCGGAATGACGAGGCTCCGGCAGTGTAAATAAAAAAACGATGCTCGCAGCAAGCGCTATGCAGCCGATCATAATGAGTGCCGCGCGCCAATTAAATATGTCAGTCAATAATCCGGTTAATATGCGGCCGGACATACCGCCGATCGTCGTACCGCTAATATAAAGCCCCATTGCTGAGCCGATCGCTTTCGGATTAAATTCTTCTGACACATATGCCATCGCAATCGCAGGCACCCCTGCCAAAAATATACCAAGGAGTGCACGGAAAGCAAGCAATGTCCAAAACGTTGGACTGAGTGCTGTTAAAATACCGATAATAGAAGCGGCAAACATTGAAACAGCCATCAATTTTTTTTTCCCAAAAGCATCGGATAAGGCTCCAGCGACAATCATGGCAATGGATAGTATGCCAGTTGATAAGGAAAGCGCGAGACTTGCGGCTGACGCAGAAACGCCAAACTGCTCTGAAAAAAGCGGCATAAGGGGCTGTGTCGTATACAACGTCGCAAATGTGACAAAGCCTCCTAAAAAAAGGGCGAAACTGGCTTTTTTTTGTTCATCTGTTCCTTTTTCAATAAAAGACATCTTTATCCTTCTTTCTTCCTAATTCATACATTTACTATACGCTTTGAAAAATGATAATTCCAATTTATAATTAACATCATTATCATGCATTTATGTTATGGAGGAGATCGGATGGAATGGCATCAAATTGAAAATACAGTGGCTGTCGCCGAAACCCGAAATTTTACGAAAGCAGCGAAAAAAAAAGCAGTGTCGCAGCCCGCACTAAGCCGGTCTATCATAAAATTAGAAGAAGAGCTCGGTACGCTGCTTTTTATACGCGGCAAAAAAGACATTCGGCTGACACCATCGGGAGTGGTATTTGTTGAAAAAGCAAAGCAGATTCTTCAGCTGATGAAAGAAGCGAAGGAAGATGTTCAAGAAATGGCTTCACCTGATAAAGGAAATGTCTCCATTGCTTTTTTGCCGACATTCGGACCGCACGTACTGCCAAATTTGATCGCGGAATATAAGCAGCAGTTTCCGAATGTCTCCTTTGGGCTGTCACAGGGAGCCGGGGAAGTGAATATGAAAAAAGTGCAGGAAGGACAGGTGGATTTATGCATTACGGCGCCTCCTTATGACCGTCCGGATATTGAGTGGACAATCGTCCGGGAAGAGCAGCTCTATGTCACTGTGCCCATGCAGCATTCGTTTGCAGGTTTTAAAAACATTTCGTTTCGCGAAGCAGCGGCTGAGCCGTTTATTTCGTTTAAAAAAGGGTTCGGTCTCAGGTTTATGTTCGATGTGATGTGCGAAGAAATGGGACTTGAACCGGACATTACGTTCGAAGGAGAGGAGGTGTCCACCATTGCTGGGTTTGTCGCGGCGGGGCTTGGGATTTCCGTTTTGCCAAAAAAACCGGAAATCGCACATGAGCCGCTCATTTTTATTGAAATTAATGATTATCGGCTCATTCGGAAAGTGGCTATCGGCGTGAAAAAACAAGTGCCGTTATCACCTGCGGCCCGCCAATTTAAAGCGTTTGCAGAAAAGTATCTGCAACAAAATCAGGGCGGACATGTATGAAAAATGAAAAGACGGGGTAATAAGATAAAATAGAACGAAACGTAAATGGAGGGATTTATTGGTGAATCACACACTCTGGATTGGCAGTTATGCAAAAAAAGAAGAGCCGGGTATTTACAAGGTGATTGTTGATACGGATAACGAAACACTGGCGGTTAAAAATCGTTACAGCGGCGTGGAAAATCCATCTTTCTTGGCGGAGGCGGACAGTTATCTATATGCGGCGTCTGAATCGATGGATGGGAAAGCGGCTCTTTTTGCCATTGAATCTGACGACCTTGTATTAAAAGGAACGGCTGATTCAGGGGAAATGGCTCCATGCCACATTTACGCTGAAGATACATATGCATGGACAGCAAATTACGGAGGTTCTGTAACGAAATATGAACGGAGCGGCGAAACACTTGCGAAAACGGCTTTTTCAAAACATGAAGGAAGCGGTCCAAATGAAGAACGCCAGGATGCGCCGCACGTCCACTCCATCACCCCTTTTCCGGATGGCAAGCATTTGCTCGTTTGCGATCTTGGCACCGACACACTTGCTGTTTACAATAAAGACACACTGGAAATTATAAAAGAAGTGAAGGCGGCACCGGGCGCCGGACCACGAATGACGCTTTTTCATCCAAAGAAGCCGATTGTATATGTGATGAACGAGCTTGATTCAACTGTTTCGATTTACAAGGTGGGCGATCAAGGGTCGATTACGCATCTGGATACATTTGCTGGACTACCGTCTGCTTACAGCGGTGAACATACGGGGGCTGATTTGCAATTAAGCCCGGATCAGCAGTTTTTATACGCGACGATTCGCGGGTGGAATGGGCTGGCGGTTTTTGATGTTGGAGTAGATGGCAGCCTCTCAAAGCCGCGTCACGTAAAACTAGACGGAAAGACGCCACGTAGTTTTTATGCTTTAGAAAACGATCCTTATTTAGTGATTGCGTATCAAGATTCTAATGAAGTCTGCCTGCTTAAAATTGAAGAAAACGGCTTGCCTGTTTTCACGGGCCAGCGTGTGTCGGTGACAGAACCGGTCTGTGTCATTAAGAAAGGGGAGAATTGACATGAATACATCACTAAAGGGAAAAACAGCTCTTATTACAGGCGCAGGATCAGGAATTGGCCGGGCAGCCGTCATTAAAATGGCAGAAGCGGGAGCGAACGTTATTTTATTAGACCGGAGCCCGGAAGATTCAGATCAGCTTGTCCAAGAGATCGGCAAAGATCGCGCATTGCATGTAACGGCTGATGTATCAGATGCTGATCAAATGGAAAAAGCGATTCAAGAAGGCGCTGCGAAGTTTGGAGGCATCGATATTGTATTTGCAAATGCAGGGCAAAATGGAACATTCACGCCGCTTGAACATTTGGACCCGGATGACTGGAATTCGGTGATGATGACAAACTTAACAGGCACCTTTTTAACATTAAAATATTCGATTCCTTATTTGAAAAAGCAGGGCGGCAGCATCATTATCACCTCATCCATTAACGGGACGCGCACCTTTAAAAATTTTGGCTTTTCCGCTTATGCCACAACAAAAGCTGGTCAGGTCGGTCTTGGCAAAATGGCCGCAGTGGAGCTTGCGCAATTTAAAATTCGGGTAAATGTAGTCTGTCCAGGTGCAATTGAAACAAACATTGACGACAGTACGAATATGGAAGAAGAAAAGCTGAAGGAGATTCGAATTCCAATTCATTATCCAGAAGGCAATCAGCCGCTTGCCGGCGGTTCCGGACAGCCAGAACAAGTGGCGGATCTCGTTCATTACTTAGCAAGCGATGCCGCCAGCCACGTAACAGGCTCTGTCGTCTACGTGGATGGCGTTGAGTCGCTTTTATAATGGGACATAAACCAGCGTTAATGGATAAAACTCTTTATAAGTAAACACAATGACAGTTAACTGGCGACAAATGCAGAAACAGGTTATGAATGCCGGTTACAGCAATTACACTGTAACGGAAGACATTGTAAATAGTGCACAGGAAATGCAACTTTAAAAATTAGCCCCGTTTAAAGCGGGGTTTTTATTTCGTTTCAAAGGGAAAAATGAGTAAAAAAGAAAGAAGCGATCGTATGAGAATTCCGGAAGAGCTTGCAGAGCTGGGTAAAAAAAGGATCGAGCCTTATCCTGTAGAAGGGTTTGTATATGGGAGTGGACCGAAACATCCAAGGTTGATGCTCGTCGGTGAAGCGCCCGGTGAAACGGAAATCGGCAATGGCATACCATTTAGCGGCCGGGCAGGTAAAGAATTAATGAAGTTTTTAGAAATGGCAGGTGTGATGCGGGAAGAGGTTTATATTACAAGTGCCGTCCGGAGCCGCCCTTACAAATGGGGAGAGAAAAACGGACCGGACGGCACGAAAATCATGCGGAAGTATAACCGGGCGCCGACAAGTAGTGAAATCCTGGCACACGCTCCGATGCTCGATTATGAAATCGAGCATGTCCACGCGCCGATTATTGTCACGCTTGGCAATATCGGCTTAAATCGGCTGATCGGAAACAAGAAAAAAGTATCCGATCTTCACGGCGAGCTGCTTGTACAGCCGGTGCTGAGGTTAAAGTGCGACCAGTACGAATGGACAGAAAAACAATATCGTCTTTTTCCGACCTTTCATCCAGCTTCGATTTTTTATAACCGCAGCCTGCTTCAACTAATTCATGCGGATATGGAAAAGCTTCGTGATATTATGCAGGAATTTTCCGGTGAATGATCAAGCCGATCAAGACAAAAATCATTAACGACGAAAGAGCGGCCCGGCTGGCGATGTCTCCGTAATCGGCAAGCAGAAGCGTAATCGTTCCGTACATGAGCGGACCGACAATCGCTGATAATTTTCCCGAAAAAGCAAACAAGCCGAAAAACTGGCCGCGCTTATTTTCAGGAGACAACTCAATAATAAAAATACGGGATGTAACCCACACAGCACCCAGAGCGACGCCGAACAAGCTGCCGGTCACCCAGAACATTGGCCGGTTCACCGCAAACGTACCGAGTAGAAGCGCCACAAATAAAATGAGACCAACATAAAACACCGCTTTTTTTGCACCAGCTGCTCGTGTAATATAGCCAAAAATAAAGGAACCGATAATACTTGAAACAGTCGAAACGAGATAAAGCAAAATAAATTCGCCTGACGTGAAACCGACGATGGCTTTCGCGTACACAGCCATCATCGCGATCGCCGTCGCAATGGCATCATTAATGAAAAAGTACACGATCATAAATAAAAAGATCGCCCGGTATTGCTTCATGTCTTTAAACGTTTCCCATACATCGCGATAGCCGGCGAAAAAGGGCCGCTTCTCCTGTGTAGGGCCTGGTGTTTCTTTGTACAAAAACAGCATCGGCAGCGTAAAGAGGAAAAATAAAATCGCCGTCGGCAAAAACGCATCCGCATAATTGCCATCACTGACAAGCGGATAAACGGCAAGTCCGACAAGTGTCCCCATATAACCGACAGCCACGCCAAATCCCGACAGAACAGACATCGTATCTTTCGTGCCAATGTCTGGCAGCATCGCATCATAAAAAATTAAGCTCGACTGGTAAAAAAACTTGGCGGCAACAAACAATAAGACAACGACAGCAAACGCAGCCGGCAATCCGCCAAATTGGCCGAAATTTTGCGGCGCGATCAGTCCCATAAGTGCGGTGAAAAAAATCGCTGCGAGCGCAAAAGCAATCACGTAATGCTTTTTCCGTCCACTCCGGTCGATCCACACGCCAAACAATGGCGAAAAAATAACAAGAAATAAGCTCGAAACCGCATTAGCATACGACAAAAAGGTGCTGGCGATCTGATCAAGCCGTTCATTACCGCCGGCCACTTCCTGAACATAAAATGGAAAGAAGATCGTCGTAATATTCGACGAAAAAATCGTATTCGCAAAATCGTACAATGCCCATGAAAGAACAGGCAGCGTGAAAAAAAGTTTCCAGCCGTGCGTTTTTTGCATAAAAGCACCTCCATCTTATTAACAATTCGTACTTATTGGCCTATGTTCCTGCCCTTTACAATAATTTAACATTTAAACGAATTAACCTTATAGGAGTTTAACTTGATTTCCGTTATACTGTAATTAAGTAAGGAAACTTTTTTTGTTTTGCGTTAAAATGAAATGGAATACTCTACATAAAGCGAGGGAAAACAATTGGGAAAAACATTTATTTTTGGTCACAAAAACCCGGATACCGACACAATTTGCTCAGCGATCGTATATGCGGACTTGAAAACAAAGCTTGGTTTTGACGTGGAAGCGGTCCGCCTTGGCGACGTAAACGGCGAAACAGAATTTGCTTTAAAGAAATTTAACACGGAAGCTCCGCGCTTAATTGAAAAAGCGGCACCGGAAGTGGAAACGGTTATTTTAGTCGACCATAATGAGCGCCAGCAAAGTGTAGATGACATTGATGACGTAAACGTTCTTGAAGTCATTGACCATCACCGCATTGCAAACTTTGAAACTACAGACCCACTTTACTACCGTGCAGAACCGGTTGGCTGTACAACAACGATTTTAAACAAGCTTTATAAAGAACATGGCGTGGAGATCGAAAAAAACATCGCCGGCCTTATGCTGTCAGCGATTATTTCCGATTCATTATTGTTTAAATCGCCAACATGCACAGAAGAAGATATGAAAGCAGCGAAAGAATTGGCGGAAATCGCAGGTGTAAACACAGACGAGTACGGACTTGATATGCTTAAAGCGGGCGCGGACTTAAGCGGAAAAACAGCGGCTGAACTAATCGGCATCGACGCAAAAGTGTTCCCGATGGGCAGCAAAAAGGTCGAAATCGCGCAAATTAACGCGATTGATCCAGCGGACGTTTTAGCATTGAAAGCGGAACTTGAAGAAGCTGTCACTGAGGCAATCGTTGAAAAAACACTTGACTTGTTCCTGGTCGTTATTACAGACATCTTAAACAGTGATTCAGTTGCTGTGGCAATTGGTGCTGAAACATCAGCTGTTGAAGAAGCATTTAACGTGAAGCTTGAAGACAACCAGGCAGTGCTGAAAGGCGTCGTATCACGTAAAAAACAGATCGTTCCGATCCTTACAGAAATTTTACAGGCACGCTAAAAAAAGAGGGACTGTCTCTTCGTTCAGAGAGACAGTCCCATTTTTTTAATTCATGACCCATTTATCTTTTAAAAACAGCATTCGTCCGATGATCAAAAAGACGGCCACGCACAAAAGATTCGTGCCGAGCATGATCAGTAAATGTTCGTAATTAACAACACCGACGGTCAATTCTTTCAGTACACTGAACAAATTTAAAATCGGAATGGCGAAATGCTGAACAGTTAATTCATTTCGGAATCAGAATGCGTGATTGAAAAAACATAATTAAGAAAAAAACAACTTTTTTATTTTTTGTTGAATAATAATTAATAGTCTGATATCCTGTTAAACACCTTTTATATAAAAAGTTTAAGGATTCTGAAGATTTTCTAATATAATTTTCGGTGTGAGAGGATGCAGAGGGAATGGATAAAAGAGCAATTGTTGACAGTGTTCCGCAGCGAGGCTTTTTTGGTCATCCAAAAGGGCTATTTACGCTGTTTTTCACAGAGTTTTGGGAGAGATTCTCGTATTACGGCATGCGGGCGATTCTTCTTTATTATATGTATTATGAAGTGTCAGAAGGCGGACTTGGCTTAAGTGAAACAACAGCCGCTTCTATTATGGCGATTTACGGTTCTCTTGTGTATATGTCCGGCATTATTGGCGGCTGGATTGCGGACCGGTTAATTGGTACATCGAAAACGGTCTTTTATGGCGGCGTCTTGATAATGATCGGCCACATTGTGCTTGCATTGCCGTTTGGCGCATCCGGCCTGTTTGCTTCCATGGCGTTTATCATAATCGGAACTGGGCTCTTGAAGCCGAATGTTTCAAGCATTGTCGGTGATTTGTATGCAGAAACAGATGGACGCCGTGATTCAGGCTTCAGTATTTTTTACATGGGTATTAACATGGGCGCACTTATTGCCCCGTTTATCGTCGGAACCATTGGCCAGGAATACAACTTCCACCTTGGTTTCAGTATCGCCGCATTTGGGATGTTACTTGGCTTGGCTGTTTATTTGGCGACACAGAAGAAAAACCTTGGCCTGGCCGGGTCGTATGTACCAAATCCACTGTCACCGACGGAAAAGAAAAAAGTATTTACACAAATCGGTATTGGCGCTGCTGTGATTGCAGCGCTGGTTATTGCAGGCCTGGTGAAAGGGGTATTGACGCTCGGCGTTTTTACCATGACGATCAGCGTGCTTGGTATCGTGATTCCGGCTGCATACTTTTTCTTTATGTACCGCAGTCCAAAAACATCGGATACGGAAAAGTCCCGCCTGCTTGCGTATATCCCGCTGTTTATTGCGGCGGTTATGTTTTGGGCCATTCAGGAACAAGGCGCGATTATTTTGGCGCAATATGCGGATAAGCGCACAGAGCTTGCGTTTATGGGCATGAAACTTCAATCTTCTTGGTTTCAGTCGTTAAACCCGCTGTTTGTTGTCCTGCTGGCACCGGTTTTTGCCTGGCTATGGGTAAAGCTTGGCAGCCGTCAGCCATCAACCCCGGTTAAGTTTTCGCTTGGCTTGTTTTTTGCAGGTCTGTCCTTTCTCGTCATGATTATTCCGGCACTTGGAGAATCAGATACACTTGTCAGCCCAATATGGCTTGCGCTCAGCTTTTTCCTTGTTGTCCTTGGTGAGCTTTGCTTGTCACCAGTCGGATTGTCCGTGACAACGAAGCTCGCACCCTCGGCTTTTAGTGCACAGACAATGAGTCTTTGGTTTTTAACGAATGCATCCGCGCAGGCGATTAATGCCCAGCTCGTCCGTTTTTACAGCCAGGACACGGAAGTGATTTATTTTGGCGTGATCGGCGGCGTTTCGATTTTTATCGGTCTTGTATTGCTTGTTGTATCATCCAAAATCCGCAGCTTTATGCGTGGTGTAAATTAAGTGAAAGCGTCTCTCTAAGGAGGGACGCTTTTTTTGATAAGGAAAAATTGCTATAATAGGAAGAAACAGAATATGAGGGCGTGAGTTTGTGGACGAGGAACAAATGGCAAGACAGCAAGGATCTATCCAGAAGCAGCATCGAAAAACCAGCCTGAAGCGATTGCTGAAACGAACGCTGTTTATTTTTATTGGCGCAATTTTAATGGCTATTGGCATCGAAATTTTTCTTGTGCCAAATTTAATAATGGATGGCGGAATCGTTGGGATTTCCATCATTTTATCCAATTTAACTGGCATTAATCTCGGACTCTTTTTATTTCTGCTTAATATTCCTTTCTTTTTTCTCGGGTATAAGCAAATTGGAAAAACCTTTGCTATTTCAACGGTATTCGGCATTGCGATTTTGTCCGTCGCTGCGACGATTCTCCATCCGGTAGAGGCTTTTACGAGTGACATTATTTTAGCTGCGGTTTTTGGCGGAATCACTCTCGGTGCCGGTGTCGGCATTGTCATTCGCTACGGGGGGTCATTAGACGGAACAGAGATTTTGGCCATTTTAATTAACAAAAAGCTGCCGTTTTCGGTAGGCGAAATTGTTATGTTTTTCAACATCTTTATTTTCATATGGGGCGGTTTCGTATTTGGCTGGGACCGGGCGATGTATTCCGTTCTAGCATACTTTGTCGCATTTAAAACGATCGATGTCGTCATTCAAGGACTGGATGAATCGAAATCAGCATGGATCATTAGTGACCAGTACCAGGAAATTGGCGAAGCAATTATTGCCCGTCTTGGCCGTGGTGTAACGTATTTAAACGGGGAAGGCGCATATACGGGTGACGACAAAAAAGTCATTTTTTGTGTGATTAACCGTCTGGAAGAAGCAAAATTAAAATCGATTGTGGAAGACATGGACGAAGGAGCCTTTCTCGCTGTAGCAGATATTGCCGAAGTGCGCGGCGGCCGATTTAAGAAAAAAGATATTCACTAAGAAGAACATTCCGGCCTAAACGCCGGGACGTTTTTCATTTACAAAAGATTAATAAACATTTATCTTGAATTCGAAATAAGTTTTGTGTATAGTAAGGTAAGTAAGTTACTTTTATGAATCGAGGAGGAATGTAACATGGCAACATTTACATTGGACAAAGTACACAGCGGGATCGCATTTCAAGTGAAACACATGATGGTAACAAAAACAAAGGGAGAGTTTAAAAACTTCGATGTGCAAATTGACGGCGACGTCAACAACCTTGAAGCAGCAAAGTGGACGGTTACAATTGATGCAGCTTCAATCAGCACAAATAACGAAGACCGCGATAACCACCTTCGTTCAGGCGATTTCTTTGATGTGGAAAACCATCCTCAAATCACATTCGTCAGTGACTCCATCAAAAAAGCATCAGACGATGAATATGAAGTAACAGGTCAATTAACGATTAAAGGTGTAACAAATACAGAAACATTTAACGTGGAATTCAACGGCACCTCTAAAAGCCCAATGGACGGCAGCACAATCGCCGGCTTTGACGGGGATGGCAAAGTAAACCGTGAAGAATATGGCTTAACATGGAACGCACCACTTGAAACAGGCGGCGTACTTGTTGCGAAAGACGTGAAATTCAGCGCGAACTTTGAGTTTGTTGTTGGAGAATAATGATAAAAAAACCTGTACCGGC
>NZ_LAJA01000031.1 GCF_000970675.1 Domibacillus tundrae
TGCCCATACAATGAACGCTTCTATCCAGTTTTGAAAGAACACTTCTTTCGAACTTCATAGTCAGGTGGCTACAGCGAAGAGGTCACACCCGTTCCCATCCCGAACACGGCAGTTAAGCTCTTCAGCGCCGATGGTAGTTGGGGGTTTCCCCCTGTGAGAGCAGGACGCCGCCTGGCACGACAGGACAACTTGAATATTCAGGTTGTCTTTTTTGTTGTAATTTTTTCTGAACAAGATAAAATAATACAAAAGAATCATTTGAAATCAAAAGAATGGTATAGCGCGATATTGATTTTTGGAAGAGTTGGAAGAAGTTGTTTCATTAGTACATTGGTAAAGCGTTTGCTTGTAATGTTCGGATTTAAGTGCGAAAATTCAAAAAAGTCTAACTTATAAAGCGAACCTTGACATTATACCCGTTCAATTGATAACCTACTAATAATATTTTTCGGTCAGGGAGGCTTAAATATGTGGGAAGATAAGTTTAAAAAAGAAGGATTAACGTTTGATGATGTATTGCTTGTACCAGCGAAATCAGAGGTGCTTCCAAAAGATGTATCCCTCAAGGTGGAATTAACGCCAAGTTTGAAATTGAACATTCCAATGATCAGTGCTGGAATGGATACTGTTACGGAAGGCGATATGGCGATTGCGATGGCGCGTCAAGGTGGTCTGGGGATCATTCATAAAAACATGAGCATTGAACAGCAGGCTGAGCAGGTGGATAAGGTAAAACGCTCAGAAAGCGGCGTTATCAGCGATCCGTTCTTTTTAACACCCGAGCATCAAGTATTTGCTGCAGAGCATTTAATGGGCAAGTACCGCATTTCTGGTGTGCCGATTGTGAACAGCCAGGAAGAGCAAAAGCTTGTGGGCATCCTGACAAACCGTGACCTTCGTTTTATCCAGGATTACTCGATTTTAATTACGGATGTTATGACGAAAGAAAATCTTGTGACGGCTCCGGTTGGCACAACGCTTCAAGAAGCTGAGCAAATTCTGCAAAAACACAAAATTGAAAAGCTTCCGCTTATTGATAAAGATGGTGTCTTAAAAGGCCTTATTACGATTAAAGATATTGAAAAAGTAATTGAGTTCCCGAACTCAGCGAAAGACGAACAAGGACGCCTTCTTGCCGGCGCAGCGGTTGGGGTAACGGGTGACACGATGAAGCGTGTTGAAATGCTCGTCCAATCTCACGTAGACGTTATTGTGATCGATACAGCGCATGGTCACTCAGCAGGTGTTATTGAAACAGTAAAAGAAATTCGTTCTGCTTACCCTGAATTAAACATTATTGCTGGGAATGTAGCGACAGCTGAAGCCACTCGCGAGTTGTTTGAAGCAGGCGTCGATGTTGTGAAGGTTGGCATCGGTCCGGGCTCTATTTGTACGACGCGTATTGTTGCAGGCGTAGGTGTACCACAAATTACGGCTGTCTATGATTGTGCGACAGAAGCTCGTAAGCACGGCAAAGCGATTATTGCGGACGGTGGAATTAAATACTCTGGGGATATTGTAAAAGCGATCGCTGCAGGCGGTTCTGCTGTAATGCTTGGCAGCTTGCTTGCTGGTACAACAGAAAGCCCGGGCGAAACAGAAATCTTCCAAGGACGCCGCTTTAAAGTATATCGCGGTATGGGGTCTGTCAGCGCAATGGAAAAAGGCTCAAAAGACCGCTATTTCCAAGAAGACGCAAAGAAATTTGTTCCGGAAGGCATCGAAGGGCGTATTCCTTATAAAGGCCCGCTGTCTGATACATTGTATCAGCTGACAGGCGGTCTTCGTTCCGGTATGGGCTATTGCGGCACAAAAGACATTGATGCACTTCGTGAAGACAGCCAATTTATCCGTATGACAGGCGCAGGTCTTCGTGAGAGTCATCCACATGATGTGCAAATTACAAAAGAAGCGCCTAACTATTCATTATAAGGAAAAGCAGCCTGTCCAGTATTGGACAGGCTGCTTTTAAATATGTTTTACCATGTGGTGAAAAGGTTCGCCGATAATTGTCCATGGTTCTGTGATTTCAAACCCTTTCCGTTTATACAGCAAGTGCGCTCTTTTTTTCTCGATTTCGACGTTTAAAGCGAGTTTTTGTGCCCCATGCTGTTTTGCGGTTTTTTCAGCATGGTCTAAAAGAATCGTGCCAATCCCCTGTCCGCGAAAATCGGGATGAACACAAATTGTATCAATATACCATTCATCTGAATGTGCTTCTTTATCTAAAAAAGAAATCGGTGCGCCATTTTTTTGTAGCCAGCTTGACAAAATGGCATCTAATTCTTCTCCTTTTTGTCCATCGTATAAAACGAGTATGCCGGCGGGAACTCCTTTTTGTTCAGCGATCCACGTGTATAAATATGAATGCCGATTCGTTTCTTGTTTGAAAAGAGTGAGCAGCGTTCGGACTACATCTTCTTCCTTCTGCATTCCCGTTAGTCTGCAGGCAATTGCTCCAATTGCCTCAATAATAAGCGGCATGGCAAAGCCAGCGTCCTTTGGCAAAGCAGGACGGATTGATAAGTTATTCAAAATTATTCCCCCTGCCTTTAGTATATGGCATCTAGGTCGTTTCTCGTCTGTTTTTCCCATGAACGTGTATGGTACAATAACGAAAGTGTTGCATAAAAAATGGAGGGTTTTGAGTGTGAAAAAGAGAAGTGGGTATCGGCTTGGCGCTGTTCTGTTAAGTGTGTTGTTGTTTATTGGATTGTTTTCCCCTGGCCAAATGAAAGCACGTGCGGCTTTTGATGTCAATGCGGCCGCCGCTGTATTGATTGATGCGGAAACCGGCCAAGTGCTGTATGAGAAAAATAGCGATCAGCAGCTTGGTGTGGCCAGCATGTCAAAAATGATGACGGAATATTTACTGCTTGAAGCGGTCAAAGAAGGCAAAGTAAGTTTGGATGATACATATCAAGTATCAGACTACGTGTATACCGTCTCTCAAGATCGGAGTTTGTCAAATGTCCCGCTCCGCGCCGATGAAACGTACACGATCCAAGAATTGTACGAGGCGATGACAATTTATTCAGCAAACGCGGCGACAATTGCCATTGCGGAAAAAATTTCAGGCTCCGAAGCGGAATTTGTCAAATTGATGAATGAAAAAGCAAAAGCACTTGGTTTGGAAAAAGTGAAGTTCGTCAACTCAACTGGATTAAATAATAAAGATTTAAAAGGAAATCATTCAACTGGTGCTGAGACGGATGAAAATATGATGTCCGGCCGTGATGTAGCCACACTTGCATACCGGTTAGTAAATGATTACCCGGAAGTGCTGGAGACAGCCGGAATTCCAAAAAAGAAATTCCGTGAAGGAACCGATGATGAAATTTCAATGGAAAACTGGAACTGGATGCTTCCTTCTCTTGTTTTTGCTTATGAAGGGATGACAGGCTTAAAAACAGGAACAACTGATTTTGCAGGCTACTGTTTTACTGGAACAGCTGAACGCAACGGCCAAAAGCTTATTGCGATTGTGATGGGTGCGACAAGTGAAAGCGGCGAAGGAACATATAATGCCCGGTTTACAGAAATGAAGAAGCTGATGGACTATGGTTTTACTCAGTTCGAGTCTAAAGAGCTTGTCGCAGCTGGCAGTGCGGTGAAAGGGACTGAAACAATATCTGTTCAAAAAGGAAAAGAAAAAGAAGTGAAGCTTCAAACAGCTTCTTCTTTATCTATTTTAGTGCCAAAAGCTTCAAAAACGAATTATAAAACAAAAGTTACCTTAAATAGTTCGGATTTAAACGAAAATGGAAAATTGATTGCACCGGTGAAAAAGGATAAAGTGGTTGGTTTTGTATCAATTCAAGATGATAAAGGCCAAGCAGTTCCATTTTTAAAGGCAGCCGGTCAAACAAATGTACAAACAGCCCAAAACGTTGAGAAAGCGAATTGGTTTGTTTTATCAATGCGCGCAGTTGGGGGCGGCATTAGCAATGGATGGAATTGGGTTGTAGATAAAGTAACTGGTTGGTTTTAATGAAAATCACCTTCTGCTATTGACAGAAGGTGATTTTTCGTGTTTATTAGGATTTAAGTATTTTACAAAAAATCAGTTTTTTCTGACCAATATAGGAGGAGTAAGAAAATGAATACAGGTACAGATCGCGTTAAGCGGGGAATGGCAGAAATGCAAAAAGGCGGCGTCATTATGGACGTTGTGAATGCAGAGCAGGCAAAAATTGCAGAAGAAGCAGGTGCAGTAGCGGTTATGGCGCTCGAGCGTGTCCCATCTGATATTCGTGCAGCCGGCGGAGTGGCTCGTATGGCAGATCCGCGTATCGTGGAAGAAGTAATGAATGCTGTGACCATTCCAGTTATGGCGAAAGCGCGTATCGGCCATATTGTGGAAGCACGTGTGCTTGAAGCAATGGGTGTTGATTATTTGGATGAAAGTGAAGTATTGACGCCAGCTGATGAAGAGTACCATTTGCTGAAAAGCGACTACACAGTACCGTTTGTCTGCGGCTGCCGCGATATCGGCGAAGCAGCACGCCGGATCGGTGAAGGTGCTTCGATGCTTCGTACAAAAGGTGAGCCTGGAACAGGGAACATCGTTGAAGCTGTTCGCCATATGCGCAAAGTGAACGCACAAGTTCGCAAGCTTGTTCATATGAGCGAAGATGAAGTTATGACAGAAGCAAGAAATCACGGTGCGCCGTTTGAAGTACTAATGCAAATTAGAAAAGAAGGCAAACTGCCGGTTGTAAACTTTGCAGCAGGCGGTATTGCAACGCCAGCAGACGCAGCGCTTATGATGGAACTTGGTGCAGACGGCGTATTTGTCGGATCCGGCATCTTCAAATCAGACAATCCGGCTAAATTTGCCCGCGCGATTGTGGAAGCGACAACGCATTATCAAGACTACAAATTAATTGCTGAGCTTTCAAAAGAACTGGGCGAGCCGATGAAAGGTCTTGAAATTTCAAAAATCGCGCCGGAATCACGCATGCAGGAGCGCGGCTGGTAATGACAAAGATCGGTGTACTTGGATTACAGGGTGCCGTTCGTGAGCACGTGCGCTCGATTGAAGAAAATGGAGCGGAAGCGGTCGTTGTAAAATGGCCCGAACAGCTGGATGAATTGGACGGCTTGATTTTGCCGGGTGGTGAAAGCACAACGATGCGCCGCTTGATCGACCGGTACAGTTTTATGGAGCCGCTTCGTGCTTTTGGAGAATCCGGGCGTCCGATGTTTGGAACATGCGCGGGTCTTATTTTACTCGCTGGCGAAGTAGTCGGTTACGCTGAACCACACCTCGGATTAATGAACATTGCCGTTGAACGGAATTCATTTGGCCGCCAAAAAGAAAGCTTTGAAGCGGATCTTATGATTAAAGATGTGGCGGATGACTATAACGCCGTTTTTATCCGTGCACCGCATATCGTTTCAGCTGGAGAAGGAACAGAAGTACTGGCGGAATGCGACGGCCGGATTGTCGCCGCGCGCGACCGCCATTACCTCGGCTGTTCCTTTCATCCAGAGCTGACGGATGATCACCGTATTACGGGCTACTTTATCGGTATGGCGGAGCAGGCAAAAGCGTCACTTGCGAATTCATAAAAAATGTAGTACATTGAATTCAAATAAAATAGTGAAACGCGATGAAGGAAGCTAGTAGCTTGATTTACTTCAAAAGAGAGCCGGTGGGTGGTGCGAACCGGTGGAGAAGTCATGTGAATCCATTCCGGAGCGGGATGCTGAAATAAGAGTAAGCATTGACCGGCGCAGGCCGTTAAAACGTTGTTTTGAGAGGAAAGCATGTTGTGCTTTCAATCAGGGTGGTAACGCGGAATATAACTTCCGTCCCTTTATATAGGGGGCGGAAGTTTTTTTATTTTCTAAAGGAGGAATAGCATATGCTGGATATGAAATATTTGCGGTCAAATTTTGCAAAAGTAAAAGAACGGCTGAAATTCCGGGGCGAGGACATGAGCGCGTTTGAAGATTTTGAAGAACTGGAGAAAAAACGCCGTGAGCTGCTTGGCCAGACAGAAGAGCTAAAAGGAAAACGCAACAGTGTATCGCAGGAAGTTGCACGCTTGAAAAAAGAAAAACAGGATGCGGATGCCCTTATTACCGAAATGCGTGAAGTGGGCGATAAAATTAAGGAATTAGACGCCGATCTTCGTGATACTGAAGAAAAGCTCGAGCAACTGATGCTTCGGATGCCGAATATCCCTCATGAAAGTGTACCGGCAGGCGATTCAGAAGATGATAATGTGGAAATTCGCACATGGGGCGATGTACCGGCATTTGATTTTGAAACAAAGCCGCACTGGGATTTGGCGACGGATCTTGATATTCTCGATTTTGAGCGTGCCGGCAAAGTAACAGGCAGCCGCTTTACTTTCTACAAAGGCGCTGGTTCAAAACTGGAACGTGGGCTCATCAGCTTTATGCTTGATTTGCATACAGAAGAGCACGGCTACACAGAAATGATGCCGCCGTATATGGTTAACCGAACGAGTATGACTGGAACTGGCCAGCTTCCAAAGTTTGAAGAAGATGCATTCCGGATTGAAGCAGAAGATTACTTTTTGATTCCGACAGCTGAAGTACCAGTTACAAACTACCACCGTGATGAAATTTTGAATGGCGAGGATTTGCCGATTTCTTACGCGGCGTACAGCGCGTGCTTCCGTTCTGAAGCGGGTTCTGCCGGACGTGATACACGCGGGTTGATTCGCCAGCATCAATTTAACAAAGTGGAAATGGTCCGCTTTGTGAAGCCGGAAAATTCTTATGAGGAGCTGGAAACACTGACGGGCCATGCGGAAAAAGTGCTCCAATTGCTTGGTCTTCCGTATCGTGTTCTTGACATGTGTTCTGCCGATCTTGGGTTTACAGCGGCGAAAAAATACGACATCGAAGTGTGGCTTCCGAGCTATGGCGCATACAAAGAAATTTCTTCTTGTTCTAACTTTGAAGGATTCCAAGCACGCCGGGCAAATATCCGCTTCCGCCGCGAGAAAAATGGTAAGCCGGAGCATGTGCACACATTAAACGGTTCAGGTCTTGCCATCGGCCGTACCGTTGCCGCTATTTTGGAGAATTATCAGCAGGAAGACGGCAGCATTCTTATTCCGGAAGTACTTCGTCCATACATGGGTGGCAAAGAAAAAATCGAAAAAAAATAAGTCGAAGCGTGTTGACAGGATAATTTAGATTATGATAAATTAATTCTTGTCGATACGACGGAGGAATACCCAAGTCCGGCTGAAGGGATCGGTCTTGAAAACCGACAGGCGGGTTAAACCGCGCAGGGGTTCGAATCCCCTTTCCTCCTCCATTTTTACCATACGTGCATAATTAGAGATATGAACGCCCATCTGTTTATCAGATGGGCGTTCTTTTTATTTTTTAATAATGGTAAAGCGGTCAGCAAGCAGAAGCCAGTTTTGCGGAAAAGAAAGGCCGATTTTCCAATATGCGATGCCGCGCAGCTTTAATTCTTTTAAAAGAGAAAATTTCGCGTCAATCGAACGCGCATCTTCAAACCATATTTTATGGGCACGTCCATTTTCATCCGTATAATCGATAAATGGTGCCTGCGCAGTGAAGTCATAGCGGATCGATGCCCGATAGCGGACCGCCAGCCGAATTGCTTCCTGCGGGCTGATCGCTCTTGCCAGTGGATTTCCCTGACGGTACGGAAGCGTCCAGTCATATCCGTACAAATTTTGGCCCATCACGATTTTGGAGGCGGGTATTTCTGTCAGCGCGTAAGTTAAAACATTGCGTACCGGTCCGATAGGGGACACGGCCATTGGCGGTCCGCCGCTGTATCCCCATTCGTACGTCATAATAACGGAAAAGTCGACAATCTCTCCGTGAGCTTTGTAATCATGAGCCTCATACCACTGACCTTTTTGTGTGGCACTCGTTTTTGGCGCGAGCGCGGTTGATACAGTTTTGCCTTCACGATGAAAGCGTTCTGTAGCACGGCGGAGAAACCGATTATATGCTTCCCGGTCTTCCGGGCGTAAATATTCAAAATCAAAATGAATGTCCCGGAAATTTGTCTGCCTGGCGATCCGGCTTATATTATTCAAAAATGTCTGCTGGACTGCTTCATCGTTAAGCAAAATACGCCCAAGCTCTGCGTTGAACTGGTCGTTTTCCAAATTTGTGATATTCATCATAAAGACGGTGCCATTTTGTTCAGCAATTGGCGACAGTGGACGAATGGGTGGTTCTTCAAGTGAGCCATCCCGTTTGGCATTGTAGCTGACCGGGGAAAAATAGGTCAGCTGTGGGGCCGCTTCCCGTGCCTGGTTCAGGATGTTTCCTGAGTAGCCGGATGCGGAAGGCTCAATATAGCCCGTTGACTCAATGGGTGTTTTTGCAGGCGATGGAATGCGCAGCTGCCGCCCGATTTGCAGCGGGGCGGACTGTGACAAGCCATTAATTCGGACGATCTCTTCCACTGTAACACCGTACTGCCTTGAAATTTTCCATAGGCTGTCTCCGGCGGCAATCAGGTGAAATCGTCCGGAAACGGGAATAACCAGCGCCTGCCCGATGACGAGCTGCGCCGGATTTGGAAGTTGATTTGCTTTGTTGATCGCCTGAATGGTTGTCCCGTATCGCCGCGCAATTTGAAACAGTGTATCGCCGCTTTTGACTACATAAATGTGCATACGCTCTTCCCCCTCTCTTTATTATATGTACAGAGAGGGACAGCTTCTTATGACAAAAGTTGAATGAATTCGTCTGATGGGCGCACGTCCGCTTTTAAAACAGTTTCCATCATTTCGAGCGCATACTCGTTAAACTTTTCTTCTTCCGATGCAATCGCATTTTTCGGTATATATATATCAAATTCACGCATGTACGCATCGTTGGCTGTGAAAAATACACAAATATTGCCGGCAACTCCTGTATTGACGACGGATGTGACGTCCAGCTCGTGCAGAAGCGTATGTAAAGCAGTTCCGTAGAATGCAGAGTGCTTCGGCTTTATTAAAAAGTAGTCTTTATGACCCGGCTTCATTTCCTGTATAATAGGAGCGCTCACGTCATTCGTCGCATGGTCTGTAATGAGGGCAATGTCGGCTTTCCAAAGCTGATAATGGTCATTTACATAAATGACGGGCCATTCTTTTTCGTAAAAATGTTCTTTTAACTGTAAAATAGGAGGGACGATTTCTTTCGTGAACTCTGCCAGTTTTTCCCCGTTTGGAAATTGAAAATCATTAATCATATCAATAATGAGAAGCGCGCATTTCTTTGTCATTATCTTTCCTCCTTATTTTCTATAGTATTACCCGAATTTTTGCCGAAAGGAGCATGGAAATGGATGAATTTTTTATGAAAATGGCTATCGAAGAAGCGAAAAAAGCGGAGCGCCTTGGTGAAGTGCCGATTGGAGCCGTTATTGTTAAAAACAATGAAGTTATCGCATCAGGCCATAATTTGAGGGAAACGACCCAAAATGCGGTGACCCATGCGGAGCTGCTGGCGATTGAAAAAGCATGTGAATCAACAAGGTCGTGGCGATTGGAGGGGACGACGCTTTATGTCACTCTCGAACCGTGTCCGATGTGCAGCGGCGCTATCTTGCTTTCCCGTGTGGAACGAGTGGTATATGGGGCGGACGATCCGAAAGCGGGGTGCGCCGGCACTTTAATGAATTTGCTGGACGATGAAAGGTTTAACCACCGATGCGAGGTTGTTCCAGGAGTACTGGCGGATGAATGCGGGATGCTGCTGACGGAATTTTTTCGAAATCTCCGCAAAAAAAAGAAAGACCAGAAGAAGCAAAAAGTGGAATAGCTTCACCGTTGCTTTTTTGCCGGTTAAATAGTATAATAGTTCTTGCCGTGCTAAGTGGGGAGGTAGCGGTGCCCTGTATCCGCAATCCGCTCTAGCGGAACTGAATTCCTTCTCGAGGCTGTTTAATTGTGGGGCCTGCCTTTTGTAAGTGGCGTTGACGCCCGGGTCCTGCGCAATGAGAACCCATGAACCATGTCAGGTCCGGAAGGAAGCAGCATTAAGTGGACTCTCTCATGTGCCGTGGGACAGCCTGGGCTGAGCTAACTGCTCAAGTAACGCCTGTGATTGGCAGTCGACAGAAGGTGCACGGTATACATAATCAAAAGGCGTCCGGCTTGCCGGGCGTCTTTTTGCTTTTATCGGAATAGAAAAGGTGCTCTCGTTCGTTTATAATAAAACAAGAAAGGTGAAGGAGGTAAAGAATGAGCTATCAGGCATTATACCGTGTATGGCGGCCGCAAAACTTTGCAGATGTCGTTGGGCAGGAGCATATAACGAAAACGCTTCAAAATGCTCTCCTTCAAGATAAAATTTCGCATGCATACCTTTTTTCAGGTCCGCGTGGTACCGGAAAAACGAGTGCGGCGAAAATTTTAGCCAAAGCGGTAAACTGTGAAAACGGTCCGTCTGCAGAACCTTGCAATGAATGCGCATCATGCCGGGGTATTTCGAACGGCTCGATTCAAGATGTTATTGAAATTGATGCTGCTTCTAATAATGGTGTAGATGAAATTCGGGATATACGCGATAAAGTAAAATACGCGCCTGGTTCTGTCCGTTATAAAGTGTATATTATCGATGAAGTGCATATGCTTTCAACGGGCGCTTTTAATGCGCTCTTAAAAACACTCGAAGAACCGCCATCCCATGTGATCTTCATTTTAGCCACCACGGAGCCGCATAAAATTCCTTTAACAATTATTTCCCGCTGTCAACGGTTTGATTTTAAGCGGATTACCGCTCACGCGATCACGGGCCGGATGACGCTCATTTTAAATGAAACGGATACAGAATTTGATGAATTGGCTTTGCCGATCATTGCTCGCGCCGCAGAAGGCGGAATGCGGGATGCACTTAGTTTGCTTGATCAGGCCGTTTCCTACAGCCGCGGCCGCTTGTCGGAAGATGATGCGCTGACGGTAACTGGGACAGTCGGACAGGGAATACTGAATGCAATTGCGCAGGCCATCTATGAGCAAAATGCGGCAGAAGCGGTCCAGACATTAAACAAATTGCTAATGGAAGGGAAAGATCCGGTCCGTTTCACAGAAGATATGATTTTATATTTCCGTGATATGCTGCTCTTTAAAATGGCTCCTGGTCTCGAAGAGTCCATGGAGCGGACGATGGCGGATGAGGATTTTAAAGAAATGGCCGGCCAGTTTTCTGAATCAGCCATTTATGAATACATTGCGGTTTTAAATAAAGCACAGCAGGATATGAAGTTTACAAATCATGCACGTATTTATCTGGAAGTGGCAATTGTGAAAATGTGCCGTCTGCATATAAAAGCTGAATCTTCTGCATCTGGTCCAGAAGTAGCTGGATTGATCGAGAAAATAAATCGGCTTGAGCAGGAAGTCCAGGAACTGAAAAATCGGCCGTCCGGCATGGCGGAAGCAGAAGCACTGAAACCAGCAGCCAAAAAAATATCACGCCCGGGCAATCTATTTAAAGTCTCTATGCCGCAAATTGAAAAAGTGCTCTCGGAAGCCACCAAGCAGGACATTCAAAACATTAAAAGCTGCTGGGGGAATATGATTGGCTACTTAAGCGAGCGGCAAATGCGCTCGCAGGCAGCTCTTTTAAACGATGCGGAACCTGTCGCTGCGTCTAGTGACTCATTTGTGTTAAAATTTAAATATGAAATTCATTGTCAAATGGCGTCCGATAATAAAGCATTTATGGATTCTATTTCGACGATTTTAAATGAATTAACCGGCAAGCCATACCGGCCGCTTGTTGTGCCGGAAGATGCCTGGATGGACATTCGCCGTTCTTTTTTGAAAAAGCAAAAAGAAGACGGCAGCTATACACCGCCGTCTGACGGAACAGATGCGGATGTGCAGGAAGAGGAAGAAGACCCTCTCGTATCAAAAGCGCTGGAACTTGTCGGGGAAGAGTTTCTTGAAATTAAAGACTAACTTAATTGGAGGATGATGAACATGATGCGTGGCGGAGGAATGGGCAATATGCAAAATATGATGAAGCAAATGCAGAAAATGCAAAAGCAAATGCAGGAAGCACAGGAAGAGCTGGCTGAAAAGCAATTTGAAGGAACAGCGGGCGGCGGCATGGTGAAAGTAAGCATCTCCGGTCAAAAACTAGTAACAGACGTTCAAATAAAAGAAGAAGTCGTGGACCCAGATGATATCGATATGCTTCAGGATCTTGTTCTTGCAGCTGTTAACGATGCATTGAAAAAAGTGGACGACGAAACAAACCAGACAATGGGACAGTTTACGAAAGGGATGAACCTTCCTTTCTAAAGAGGAGGAACTGCGGATGTATTATCCCGAACCGATAACGAAGCTGATTGACAGCTTCATGAAACTGCCGGGCATTGGGCCGAAAACAGCGGCTCGTCTGGCTTTTTTTGTTTTAAATATGAAAGAAGACGATGTGCTTGGTTTTGCTAAAGCACTCGTCAATGCAAAGCGTGATCTTGGCTATTGCTCAGTTTGTGGTCATATTACCGACCAGGACCCATGCTCCATTTGCAAAGATGAAAGGCGTGACCGAAGCATCATCTGTGTCGTGCAGGATCCAAAAGACGTTATTGCGATGGAAAAAATGAAAGAATATAATGGGCTCTACCATGTTCTTCATGGCGCTATCTCGCCAATGGAAGGGATTGGGCCAGAAGATATTAATGTACCTGACCTCATCAAACGACTGCAGGACGAAACTGTTAAAGAAGTTATTTTGGCGACCAATCCGAATATTGAAGGTGAAGCAACTGCCATGTATATTTCTCGGTTACTAAAACCATCCGGCATTCGTACAACGCGCATTGCCCATGGTCTTCCAGTAGGCGGCGATCTTGAATACGCAGATGAAGTAACATTGTCTAAAGCTATTGAAGGCCGCCGTGAGCTGTAAGGAGGAGAATCATTCATGTTTTTCCGTAAAAAACAAACGTTGCGCAGTGTATATGATGATAAATTAATCGAATTGCTAGACCGTTCGAGAACGGATTGGTTTAAGCGCCGCGATTTGCTTCGTCTTAGTTTTGAGCAAAATGATGAGCTTGAAGCACAAACAAAAGCCGCTCAGGCTAAATATTTCTTTTTATTTAGAGAAGCAAAAAAACGTCAAATCCGCATAAAAGAATAATCTCCTTCCATACGTATAGAAGGGGAGCGTGAAGAGATATGCAAAAAACAAGTGCAATGTTATTTACAGTGTTAAAAAAAATGGTAACAGGTGCTTTCTTTTTATATGGGGCAAATGTGTTAATTCAACAGACAGGCTTGCATATAGTAATGAATCCATTTACAGCCTTTCTTGCCGGTTTCCTAGGGCTGCCAGGGGTTCTCTCCTTGGCGGCCATTCATTTTTTTATTTTCCGATAAAACAAATCAAAAAAGTGATTGACGAGTACTGCAGCAGGTGGTATAATAATAAACGTTGCTGCTGAAAAGCAGTCAGCACGAAAGAAAAAAGTTTAAAAAAGATGTTGACATATAATGAAGATGAATGATATGATATTATATGTCGCTTAAGACGAATTAAAGCAAATTGAACATTGAAAACTGAACAAAATCAATAAAAACGTCAACGTTTTAAGCAAGAAACTTCCATGTGAGATGCTTGTCATCTTATATAGAAACAATTGAGCAGTCAAACACTTTTTGGAGAGT
>NZ_LAJA01000032.1 GCF_000970675.1 Domibacillus tundrae
TGTTTGAAGGTTTCAGCAATGAGGATGCTACTTATGCTGCGAACCAAGTAGGCTTATAATAAAAAGCTTAAAAACAACAGAGTTTATGATAAGAGCCAAAGAAAAAATAACCTAAGCAAAATTGCTGGGTTATTTTTTCTTATTTCAGTATGTAATCTGCACTGTCTCATGAAGGTCGTATTTATGACTTAATTCATGAATGTTCCTCATAACTTCTTCGTGTTTATTCTTGTCACTCAGATTGATATGTAAATTCATATATTTTCATCAGCAAGTTCTAATTCCTATGTATTTAAAAAAGGAAGGGCTTAGGCTCTTTCTTTTTTTATTTTACAGAACTAAGGAGAAAACCAAACAAGGATGTGAAATCGTTACACATATGGTTGCGTACAAAAGCAGGTATATAAACCCCTAAAGGAGAGCGGTTTTAAGTAACATGAATTTCTAATGGAGTTGTATGGCAGGACTGAAAACAATTAAATTGAAACGGGTAGACAAACTTTGATGGAAAAGCCTTCAAAAGCACTTGTAGCCAATTTTACGAAGAGGGTAGTAAAGAAGGTGAAAAGAGGACAGATGCCTGTAGAGGACAAAAGCTACCGCTAGATGATCGCTTTAATTAGTTGGGGATAAATATATAAGTGAGTGGGGGTACTTTTCACCAATTGCTTGAAATGCTCTTTATAAAGCGATATAGGCACTGCTAACGCCGCAATCAGTTTAAGTTTTGCATACGTATGAATGTGTATTTTTTGTGTTTGAAATCCCCTTAATAAAGAGGGTTTCTACGTATGCTTCTACATGTGATAAAACTCTGATTTTATGAATCAAGGTAAAAGCCAGAAACAAAAATACGAACAAGGATTATGAAAATAAAGCTAAGTAATGGGTAACAGTGGGCTATACAGAAACTAATGCGGCATAAAAACATCAACGTGACGATGCGTTATGTTGCCATGTGGGGGAATGAACTGAGGGAGCAAAATGATAAGTGATAAGTGTAGTTCGCTCAACTCGTTAGACATTTAATTAACATCATAATACTGTATACAAAAAAATCCTTCATGCTTCCCCTGTCAAGGGTGGCATGAAGGTTATTATTTAAAGATATAGTTATTCTTGCTACTCGGACTCATAAAGCAACTCCTTTTTTCTATCTACATCTTTAATTCCTCGGCAAAGGGGATGGAAGAGTGAATAGTAAATCTTGCAGGATTTTCTGCTAACTCATAAATTTCCTCTAAAGAGTATGGTTTTAACGGCTTTCCCCAATTGCTTTCCTGTTGTAGTGCTTTCTTTATCACCAAATCAAGCTCGTTTATAATTTCAGGAGAGCAGCTATTTACACGAATGAAATGCTGCAACAAATCCTCCCACTGTCCTTTTGTCGATACTAACTCAGTTCGCAATACATTTGAAAAATAAAAAACAGGAGGAAGTAGAACTTCTCCTGTTTTTCAGCTTTCACTATAAATCTTATGGCTGATTCATCTTTTCTCCTAAAACATTTACAGCTTCTGACAAAGGGCTTGTTGGTTGTTCTTGAATATTTTGAATTGCCATTTCGCAAACCTGTCTATATAGTTGCTTAATGTGTATATCACTGAGCCCACTTGCTTTTGCTTCATCTATTGCTTTAAAAGCTACTTCTATGTGTGGAGGAAAACTTGTTTTTTTAGTGAAATAAGGAAGATTCATTATAAGTATTCCTAGACAGATAATATGAAAGGCAGTTAATTTTTCTAAATCAATACCCTTAATTTTTTGAAGAAGCGGACTAAGGAAATTTAAAAAACCAGAAACTACTATGCCCCCTAAAATACCTCGAATTGTTCCTATGCCATTTCTTAAAAGCAGATTATCCAATAGTACTCTAATGATCGGTAGCCAGTCTTTCATCATAACTTTAGGGCCTCCATACCATACTTTCCAACTGCATCATTTACTTCTTTCAAATCTTCTTCACCAAAAATTCTAGGTGCTCCACCCTTGCCATTAAAGTAATGTTTATTGGTTTCATCTAGAATAAACTTCAGGATTTCCCGAGCTTCGTGCTCATTACTACCATATTGTCCCGTTTGGATTCTATGCACTAAAATTCTATGACGAATAAAAATTACAAGTGCAAAAAATAGAAGAAGGGCTGGGATTATATTACTCTCGTTTATTAATCCCAACATTCTTAATCCACTGTAGACAATAAAACTTGCTCCTAGATATAGATAGGAAGCTGTATTTGCCTTAGCAGTATGCTTTACTATTAAAGATGTTAATGCAAAAGAATTTTTTTTCTCGTTTCGTTCATCAACAACTTTAGATTTCTTGTATTGTTTTTTTATAGTATATTGATGGGTTTCGCCTTTACTTCCTTTACCGACTAAAGTGCGTTCTATTAGAAGGTCATAAGTTGCATTATTAAAAGTAATATCAAGTCTTTTAGCTATTTGATTCTTAAAGCTGCTTGTTTTATAAAGTTCCGCTACTATCTGCTCAAATTGCTCTGCTGTAGTTGTGCTTCGCATTTCTCTTTTTTTATTAGCCCACGATATAGCAGTAGTGAGTAAGGGCGTAGCGAATGACAAAAAGGAAAGCCAATCCAGTATGATCATAATTTATCTCCTTTTACCAAAATTTTATCTTATGTAATTATAATACAAAATAATAGGTAATAAATCTTATTATGCAAATTTTTTTGATGAAATATAAAAATATTTCGTAACTAATTTCCCTATCTTAAAAGGTAAGCGAAAGATATACCTATCTAAGAGAAATAGAACCTAAAGATGAACTAAGAATAAAGAAAATTATTAAAGAAAACAGATTGCCGCTTGAGGAATTGTATAAACAGAATGAATTACAAATATTTAAATACATAATCAAAGACCAGCTATGAAAAAGCATTCTTAACAAAGGGTGTTTTTTATTTCCTTATTTCAGTTTGGCTTGACTATTCAGAACCTTAACTTGAAGTAAATCCAAGCTATGTAGTATTTGATTTCTTTTGAAAGTTAAAATGTTACATTCAAAATGTTTGTTTTGTTGACTTTTATTAAGTTTTAATCTAAAATCAGATTATATATTAAATACGTTACATTCAAAATGTTGATTTTAAAGGGGTGAGAGGGATGGCAACTATTAAGGATGTTCAGCCGATTCGAAACAAAGAAGACTTAGACAACATGAAATGGTCACTTAAAAGACATTGTAGTGAAAGAGATTACATTTTGTTCCTATTAGGTATCAATAGCGGTTTACGAGTGGGGGACTTGCTTGAATTAAAAGCAAAACAAATAAGCGGGAAGAATGAAATCACAGTAAAAGAGGGGAAGACGAAGAAGGTGAGAAGGATTCACCTGAAACAGATTAGAGAGGAGCTTGAGCAATATATCCATACAATAGGGAATAAAGAATGGCTTTTTCCATCACGTAAAGGAGATAAGCCGATAACACGTATTCAAGCATACAGACAGTTAAACAAAGCAGCAGAGATGGCAGATATAAAAACGGGGATTGGAACACATACGATGCGTAAAACGTTTGGGTACTGGCACTACAAACAATTTCGAGATGTGGCCAAGCTGCAACGTATTTTGAATCATTCTCATCCCTCTATCACATTGGACTATATCGGGATTACGGCAGAAGAAATTGAAAAGGATTTTGAAATGTTTAAACTATAACATGCTTGTCATTAAGCATGTTTTTATTTTGAATTTCTCCTAATTAAAATTCCTATTAAAAGGAAAAAACCTATAATATTGTTTAAAGAAGTGGTATAAAAAAACGAGGAATAATATTTGCTTATAATCTAAAAGGAGAGTTATTTATGTGCGCAAAAAAGCTTGGTTTTAAAAAGAGAGAAAATAAAAAGTACCTGTCTGAAAATATTACAGTGTCAATTGAAGAATATATAGATGAAAACGTTAAAGATAGAGGTAACACAGTGGCCTTAGGTGATGCCTTTTGTGAATGGATTTTATATAACATATTTGAATTGAGAGAAGACGAGGTAATGGAAGCTACTGAAATATCGGGTAGGTTTGATAATGGAATAGATGCAGTTTTTGAATACAATAATGAGTTATGTATACTTCAATCAAAATACAATTCTTCCCACAAAGTTGATTCTATTCATAAATTTATATCGGATTGTAAGAGAATAGTTGTGACCCCGCCCAATACGGATAGAGAACCTGTGATTAGAATGTGTAAAAAAATAATGGATACATACAAGAAAAAAGATGAGGTAATCAACTGTTATTACATTACAAATGAGGAAATTATAGAGTGGGAACATAAACAAACTAAAGGTGTAAAAGAAGAAGCCGAAAAAGCCCATAAAAACATGAAATTCCATGTTTATGGTTTTGAAAATATACTTGAAAACATGGAAATCAAGGATGGAGAACTACCTAGAAAGTATAGAGAGACGAAACTTCAGTTAAATATCGGGAAGAATTTCGAAGATATTTTTGAAACGTCAATTGTTGGTATGGTTAAATTAAAGGATTTAGCTAAATTTGTTGATGAAGGGGGAAATATGCTTTTCTACTCAAACATCAGAAATTACTTAGGTAAAAATACTACAATAAATAAGAGGATGAAGGAAACTTTAAATAATTCACCAGAAAAATTCTGGTATTTCAATAACGGCATTACGATTGTTTGCGAGGAGTTTTCTTCTCAGAGTAATATTGTAACCATTCACGCTCCCCAGATAGTTAATGGTTGTCAAACTGCTAAATCACTCTGGCATCATTTTTACAATAATCAAGAATTAAAAAATGACGAAGATGGCTATTTGTTAGTGAAAGTCATAAAAAACAAAAGAAATGCAGATGATGAAGCCAAAAAAGCGTTAAGAGACGACATTACAAGATATACAAACAGCCAAAACGCAGTTAAAGGTTTAGATTTTTATGCACTGGATGAATTTCAAAGAAATTTAAGAAAAAGGCTAAAATCCTATGGCTATTATTATGAAATTCAAAGAGGCGCATTTATAACAGAGTCTAGGGCAAATCAAAAATCTTATGAAGGTTATCCTGAATATAATTATCTTTTAGAAAATGTAAAAGGAAATAAGAAGTTCTGTTTGCCAGCCAAAGAAGTGATCCAAGCTTTCACGGCGGCCATAAATTTAAGACCAAATATTGCTTATGGCAGAGCCAATGAACTAACACCATTTGGTAGTGAATGGGATAAAATTGTAAATGAAGAAACTAAAAGTATGCCTTTAGAGAATTTCTTATTTCCATACTTATTATTAAAGTATGCCAAAGAAAGTCTAGGATATAAACCGGCTGCCAATGATTTTAAGAAAAATTCAATATTCTTATTTCTGTCAACATATTATATGTTCATTACAGAAGTTTACAATAAGATTAACGGAACAAGTTTTGAAGAACCAAAAGAATTGAAAGATAACGGTTTAATAACTAAGATAATTAAGGATGTAGCATTAAATAAAGAATTATTGGATTTGACACACGATATACTAAGTAATTTCTTTGAAGATTCGAGTGTGGAAGATGAAATTGGGGATAACAGAAAAGGGTTTGTTCAAAATAAAATGAGAAGAGGGAGTAAATTTTGGGAAATTCTCGAACGTAAGATTGAGCGAACAGTTACTAAACTTGAGAGAAAATCTATTTACAAAGACCTTCTACCAATAATGCAAGAAGATAATTAAAACTAAAGCAAGTATTGCTCAGAAAGAATCGTCAATTTTGGCGGTTCTTTTTATTTAGCTATAAAAGCGCTTGAAAAAGCATTAATAAAAGGGATTTTCCAAATAATGAAACGCCGTTTTAAAAATGTTAATATTTTTTGCTGCTTTTAATGTCTAAATTTATTTAAACAGGGGGTATAATTCACCAAATACTCGATTCCCTCTTAATTAAATAGATATTAGCACTTCTATCCCTATAATCCCTTTGAATTTTAATCACGTACGCATGTGTATGTTGTATGTTTGAAAGTTCCTTAATAAACAGGGTTTTTACGTGTGCTCCACGTATGATAAAATTCTGTTTTTATTCATCTTCAACTTAACAATGAATAACCAAGAAAATTGTAAAATATCCAAAAAAATGTAGAGATTTGTTGCCTCTATATACTATATATTGTATAATATATTATAACAAACACAATATATAGGGGTGATGTAATGGCGATTGATGTCGTATTGTATAAAAATAGAGAAGTTGAAGAAGAAGTCCATATTAATTTTATTGAAAAACACAAAGAATTTCAGTTAGTTAGAAAAAATCTCTTTTGTGCTTTTAATGGATGTAAAGCAAGGATAGAATATGTACCAAAAGGAAAAAAGAAAGCTTATTTTAAAACATGGCCAAAACAAGATCATACTGAAGGTTGTGAAGACTATTTTGAAAGAGAACAAAAACGAAAAAGTGAAAAAGGGTCTGCTACTATCGATGTTCTATTGTCTCAAAAGCATATTGATAGCGTTTTAAATGATATGTATAAAGTTGCAAATGAAAGTGAAGAAGAAAGAAACAAACGTTTGGAAAAACAACGTAAAAAAGGAAAGGCGAAAAATAAAACAATCGATGCTTCACAAGCTGCAAGGCCCGCTTTGAATATTAATCCTACTACTGGAAAAGAAGGAGATGATATTCGTGGGGATTTACTGAGAGCGCCAAGTGTGAAAAGAAGGTTTGATATTCAATTATTAAGTGATAGCGATGTGGGCTATACTCGTGCGGTTTATGGAATAATAGATGCTATTACAATAGCTAATCGGCATGTGATAATTACGTTATCCTCAAATAAGAAAAAGTGTAATTTGTATTTTGAAGAAGCTTTTTTTGCTGATGCTGCTACAAATGCAATCGGTATGTTTAAAAATGTTGAAGATAGCCTATCTAAAGACATTGTTCTGAAATTTTCTGGAGTAGGAGAAGTAGTTAAGCGTAATGGTGGGATTCACGTAGTAATAAGTCACCAGAACCACTTTAAATTGAATAATTACAGGCTCCCTCTATTTTCATTCAAATACTTAAATGGTAAGTTGTAATTGTAAATTGTGATCCGAAGAATGAACAGTTTAAAAAAGTCTGCTTTTTATACAGCTAGAAGGTAACCTCCGTATTGTATTGGGGGTTATTTTTTTTGAGCCTTTGAAGGAAGGGTGAAGGTTTAAAGATATTCGTAATAATTTTGATGTGGAAGTAAAGAGAAGACCAAAACCAAGAGCATAAATGTAGTTTTCACTATGCTACGCTCCACTGCAAACTCCATTTTACTCCAGCAAACTCCGCTACGCTCCGATTTGCTTTCGTCACTTACACCTGCTTAGTTACATTAGAGATATGATGAATAACAAAATGTGATTGGTTTACATCGACACACCGAGCGTAGCGAATGTGTTGATGCAGACCGCACTTTGCTGCGAAGCGAAGTTGAGCGCAAAGTACGGGCAAAGGGCGGAACGTATCGAAATAAAAAAGGAACGTATAATTAAGTCTCTGCTTGATTGTAATAAAAAGAATAATTTTTGATATTCTATTTAAAATTTATATATTATATAACATTTTATTTTAAAAATCAATGATATTATGCGATTATAATTGATAATTTTTCTCATTTATGGTATAATATTATTAAAGGTTAGGAGAGAAGATTACTTCTCTTTTAGTCAAATAATTAACTTTATTTAGTGAAGGAGGATGGAGGAGTAAAGAAACGATTAAGAACAGCACAAAGAGCAGCAGTAGACAACGGAACGGGGTGAGATAACTTCATATGGTTTTAATGGATTAGTTAAAATGCTATTGCTAAACCAACACTACAAGTCAGTTGAGGTCGAAGGTCGAGGGAGTGAACGATATGTATGCTTTCTTCTTTTTTTGGCTCATGCACATAAGCCCTCGCAAGCTCGGTCTTATTGCGCATTTTTGCCGCCCCAAAAAAAGAAGCAAAAAAAGGTCGGCGTCGGGACTTGTTGGTGGAAGCGGTGAGGGCGTGGGAGAAAGAAAAAACGGTAGAACGAGTTATGTCTCGCTTTTGCGAACTTGTTCGCAAAACGACGATTGTGGCAAGAACGGGAGAACGAAGTTCGAACGTTACGCCACAAGCGGATGTGAGCCTGCGAACAATACAAACAGTTTATGGAATTAAAAAAACTATGCAAAATCAATTTACTAATGGGTTTAAGTTTATCAAATTGATTCTGCACAGAAAATTAAAAATAGAAAAAGGATGTTAGAAAGTTGACAAAGATTTACACATTAGAAGAAGCAGTTTACGGATTTGGGGATGAAAAGAAAATAGCGTCATTTGAGAAATCAAAGACAGAAAGCAAAAAGGGAGAGGGTAATTTGAACAAGCGAAGCATTGACAGTCTGGTGAAGGATATTGAGTGCTATTTTGAATCGGTGACAGTTGAGGGCAAGGGTGCTAAAAGAAAATTCATCTGTGAAGGTAAAAAAGAATTTGCAACAGCTAAAGAAGACAATCGCAAAAACAACGGCAGAGATTTACCTTATGAGTATGAAATTAACAGCATGGTGATTGATTATATATTGAAAAACAAACCAATTAAGCCAATGTCATTAAATCATTGGATTGTAGAACTTGGATTGGGTAGCAAGACATTTACCACATCTTATTACATTGATGTGATAAAGGACAGGCTGTTTGATGAATTGAAAGAGAAGTATAAAGGTTTAATTAATGATAAAGATTACATTATGTTAGAACACGCTATAAAAACAGAATTAAATACAATGAAAAATAATTTGCGCTCCACTTTCAATAAACTGGCAAAAGCAAAGATTATCATGCACAAGATTGAGTGGTATGGGTGTATTGATGATAGCGGGCATCATAGACCGCTTACAGACGAGGAATTTACAGCTATCGGTGAGTTAAAGCGTTACATGTTAATTATGAATAATATCAGCGCCAGTGATTTGTGGAAGCGAAATGATAAAAATGTTAAAAAATACTGGGAATCATACAGCGAGCGACTTAAAAAAGATTTTGGTTTTAGGTACATTTATGAAGCACACGGGGCTGTTTTATGTGTGACAGATAAAGACATTGAAAGATACCTTGAAAGGTTAAAGAAGAAAGGTGAACTGAATTTTACTTATGGGCTAAATGAAGAAGGGTTGTTAAAGATGTTGATTGGTTTTTATTCAAGTTATGGAAATAGTGCTATGACCCGTGCCAAGAGCAGAGAAGAAAAGGTTAAGGAAGAAGATTTAAGTTATCTCGGTGAACTGAAAAGGAATGGCCAGTACGTTAATAAATACGAAAAGATGCTTGAAGCGTTAAAGATACGATGAAGCAAAAAATGACCCGCTATTGAATCAGTAATTCAAAGTTACTCCACTAAAAACCTCAAACATAAACACCACAAAATATCATAAGCGGTCATATCTACTCAAACATAAACCGCTTTAAACATAAATCCAAATATAAACTATAAAGCTGCTTCACCAGAACGGTTAATAACTTTACCTCTTATGTTTATGCTATCTAAACGTGATTGAATGGGAGTCGGGGATACTTGTCCCCAATTACCTGTACGCCTTTTATTAAGTGGATATAGGCTGTTTCACTCCTGCAATCGGTTTAGATTTTACGTATGTATGCTCAACTGCTAAAAGTGGCTTAGAACCCTCTTAAAAGAGAGGATTGTTACGTATGAAAAAGTGGGGAGCTGAGACAGACTCTTAGAAAAACCCTTTATGTTTCTTGAAAAAGAGAAAAACCTAATTTAAAAAAGCACCCTATAATAAATAGGATGTCTTTTAATAATCATACTGATTGGATTTAGGGTTCATGACTTTTTCAATACCTTTTAATTTAACCTCTTCTTGTATAGCCTGGTATATCCTCATGAAGCTAGGTATCTCAATTAGTCCTTTTTTGTTATAAATTTTTCTGTGTTTGCACTCTGAAAGCAGAGTTTCTTTATCCAAGTTGAACGGAAACTGGTTAGAACGGAAATGTCCATGTTTTTGTAAAAGCTTATCTCGCTTCTTTATAGAATTGAGAATAGTGGACAATAGCCATCTATCCAATTCTTTCATTTGTTCCTCATCATCAATAAGGGGATAGAAACTCATAACCCCTTTAAAATTTAATCGTTTATAAGAACCATTTAGATAATTCTTTAACATATGCTCGTTTAAGTTTCCATATAAATATCTTCTAATTTGCATTATAGCTGTAACAAAGTCTTTATCATTATTATTACTAGGAATTTCAACTGATTGAAGTGTATTTCCAGCTAGTGGTTGTATTAAATTTTTATAAAGCAAGTAACTGATGTTTGCTTTTATTTTATTTAAAGAAGCTGGTTTGATACTTACATTTGTTCCTGAAATCTGATAACCCAAAAACTCAATATGTTCTTTTGCTTTTAATTCGGAGGGCATTCCTTTTTTGGATAATAAGTGTATGCCTTCAGATTTATCAAAATTAATTTCTACTCCTGCTTCTTTTGAAAAATCATGAATAATATCAAAGGACTTACATATTTTTTGGTAATCTTCAGACCAAATTATGGTGTCATCTGCATATCTTGCAAACCGTAGGCCTTCCTTTTCTAGTCGTTTATCTAATTTCCAACAGACTAGATTTGCTAAAAACAGAGATAAAGAGGTGCCTTGTGGGATTCCCTTAGGAAAATGGCTAAGAAAATTTTCTATTATATTTCTCTCAACATCGCTTACTAAAAAGCCATTTTTACTTAATTGATCTAACAAGTATTTATGCTCGATTGAACCAAAAAAATCACGGAAGTCAAATTCTGCTACGAACATTCTAGGGCTTGCCTTAATATCAAGTGCAATATCTTGTATAGCATAGTGTACATTTTTATCGCTTCTGTAAGCGTAGGAAAAAGAACTGAACCTATGTTTGTTTTTGCTAAGCAAGCGTTCATAAAAATAGTTGGAGATGGCTTCATCAGGTATTTGAAAAATATTTATGGGTCTAGTTTTATCACTATTCTTTTTTGGTATTTGTTTTAAATAAGGCGCATGGGGTTTGTAATTTCCATTTATCAACTTATTAAAAATAGAATGTGCTATTTGTTTTTGGTGTTTCTCAACATAAAAAGGATTGTATTTTTTATCTATAGACCATTCTTCTGGTGTTTTAATTTCTTTTTGTGCAGGGGTTTTTATTCTTCTCTTTTCTCTTTCATATGTTAAGTGGAGATTATTATGATAGGTCTGATGCTCGATAATTTTCCGACGAGCAATCTTATCGATAGAATCTTGGATACTCTTTAATAACATGCTAATCCCCCTTAAATATACACAATAACCTTGCCGATTATCGGCAAGGTTAGAGGCACGGAAGCTATAAGTAAAAGTAGGTCTCACGTCGAAAAACATTTGACTGTTTTTCTCCAGCGTCGACAACGAGCAACAAAATTCGATGCTGTTATCGACAAACATAGCTTCCGCTCGCCACCTAATGACTAATTTTATCATACAAGAAAATAATGTATAATGAAAGAATAATTGTATTTTTTCTAAAAAATTAACATAACTTCATGTAAAAAGGAATGGAACGTGTATTTCCTTGATACTAGTATAACTGCCAAGTATTAATGAACACTTTTCTGCTTAATAATGCTGAGCAAGCGTGAACACTTTTTTCCAGAAGAGACGTGCACTTTATTTGGAGAGGCGGGCATGATAGCCTTTCAAGGCTGAGCCAGATTCATTGGGACATCTGGCTTCTTGGCCAATAATCTTGCCCGTAGAGGCTCCATGTAAAGTGACAAAATGCTTGCACCAATTTCCAGTCATATGTTCACTTTAAATCAGCAAAAGTGTTCAAAAGTGTCGGACGGTTACAACTGGATAGAAACTGTGAAAATTAATGATCTTATTGTTCTGAATATTTTGTCTGATTTAGTGATTGAATCGAACTTAATTTAGAAATTTGAAAGTGAGGGATAGAAAAATGCCAAGGGAAATAAGAAACAAACACATGTTGTATCATTTAACTTCTTTAGAAAACATTACAGGTATCTTATTGAAAGGATTATGCCCTAGAAACATTTTGAGAAGCTTTGAGGATGTTGCTGATCCGGAAATTATCGATTTTAGAGGAAGAAATGGATTAAATGATTATGTACCCTTTCATTTCTTTTCTAAAAATCCATTTGATGGACGAGTTCAAAAAGACTACCCCGATACAAACTTTATCTATGTATGTGTTTATAGAACTTTTGCCCAACGTAATAACTTTAGAATTATTCCTACTCATCCAATTGCAATGGGAGATAATTTGTTTTTATATGATTATAATGAAGGTATGGAGCAAATTGATTGGGATACAATGGAGGAAACAAACTATCAGGATACCTATTGTAGGCAGGTGTGTATGGCTGAATCTTTAAGTGACTGCATTATTTATCCAAATGATTTTTGTGCCATTTATGTTAAGGATGAGGCTACGAGTGAGTTTGTGAAGAGATTAACACTGGGTAAACTAGGGAGGATTCCTTTTAATATTCGTGTTAATACAAGTATGTTTGTATCTGGGGTGTAGATTATGATCAAATTTGTTACAGGTAATATATTAGAATCAAGTGCAGAATGCTTAATTAATACAGTAAATTGTGAAGGATACATGGGTAAAGGAATTGCATATCAATTTAAATTGAAGTTTCCTAAAAATAACCGGGACTATGAAAAAGCTTGTAAAACTGGATTCCTAACAATCGGTAAGCTGCATTGTTTTCAAGAAGATAATAAATTGATTATTAATTTTCCTACCAAAAACAAATGGAGGGAAAAATCAAAGATAAGTTATATTCATTCAGGTATGCAAGCATTAGTGAAATTAATTGACGCAAAAGGTATAAAGTCTATTGCAATCCCTCCGTTAGGTTGTGGAAATGGAGGGCTTGATTGGACAGAAGTTAAAAAAATCATTATGGATTACCTAAAAATGGTTTCAGGAAGTACAGAGATTATTATATATGAACCTTCTCTGAACTATAAACCTAAAATCAAAGAAGCACCTAAATTAAATGCGTCACATTTAATCTTAATGAATTTTAAACCTAAGCTCAAAAGGTTTAATAAATTAAGATTACAGAAATCTGCTTATTTCATGAATTTATTTTCCAATGAACAGTATTTTAAATTCGAACAATATAAATATGGCCCCTATGCTCACTCCATTGAAATTTTAACCAAAGACATAAAAAGGTTTCAAGATTACCATGGAACAGATACAATCAAGGCTTTTGATATTGCTATGAATACTCTCGTAAGTAAATCGATTGAAAAGAAATTAGCTCATTTCAAAGATCCTTTAGAGAATGCAGTTGATTTTGTTAATTCTATTTCTACTGATAAAGAATTAGAAATGTTATCAACAATATGTAGCATTGTAGAAAGAAAAAAAGGTCTAAATGAAGAATTGATTTACAAAGAGTTGGAAAATTGGTCAGAAGAAAAAGTAAAAAAATTCTCCAAAGAGCAGATAAGTCTTGGTATTGATAAATTATTAAAGAGGAATATCCTCGATGAAGATATATTTGGTAATTACAATATTAATGGAAATGCTCGTGAAGGTGAAATGGTAAATAATAACACAGAGATGCCTTTAGCAAATAATAGTTCAATGATTAATAAAAATGAAAGCTTATACATTCACAAAAATGAGATGGCTGATAAAAATCAATCTGAAGACAGGATAATGAACGAAGAATTACTAAAAATTTCTAAACTTGCTAGAGACAAAAAACGTTTAAATTCTCAAGAGTTAGAAGAGATTATTATCAAAATGTGTTCCATAAGACAATTGTCCATAGCTGAGCTTGCAGAATTTCTTGACAGATCATCAAGCACCATTAAAACTAAATACCTTTCAAAATTGCTAAAACAGGAGAAGTTGCAACTGTCTTGTCCTGAAAACCATCCAGTTAAGAAGCAATTTTATAAATCAGTTAAAGATGTTTAGCTGCAAGAAATAAAATCTTTTCAAATGCTGCGTTTGTTATAAACTTTCTGATAATTTGCATTGAAGAGAAAATCTTTATTTATTAATTTCCCATAGATTATAGAAAAGTATAAAAACATGTTAAAATGATCTTACGTATAATGATAAAGTCGCATCACTTGAAAAGCAGGTGATGAGAATGACTTTAATAAAGAAGGATTTAAGTACAGGGAAATACTATTTCGTTTTAGACGCTGGTAGAGACTTGCTTAGTGGAAAGAGGACTCAATTCCGCAGAAGAGGTTTTGAAACAAAAAAAGAAGCACAGGTAGCATTAGCAAAACTTCAAGTGCAAATCAGTGAAGAAAAAGAAATAAGTTTGTCTAGGCTCCATTTTCACAAGTATTTAGAACGTTGGTTCAATGCAAAGAAGATTAAATTAAAGACGAGTACAATTCAAAATTATGAGCAACAAATCCGCTACAACATTGCGCCGTATATCGGGGATGTGCGGATGGATGAGTTCAATGAGTCGATCATTCAGAACTATGTCCAGACGCTCCACAAAGAGCGCAAACTGTCTCCAGCGACAATCCGAACCCGCTTATGGCATCGTAGCCGAAGTGCTTTATAAGGCTTCTCAGACAGGTATCTTAAATAAGTCAATATTAGACGATATTTCGTTGCCGAGAATGCCAAAAAAACTTCGGGTTTGGACAGCGGATGAAATGATGCTATTCTTGGATGCGCCTCAACGTATTTTGAATTTAACAAGGCATTTTATTGGTTTTAATATTTCCATCCAGACAGGTATGCGTATGGGTGAGGTCCTTGGCTTACGGTGGAGTGACATTGACTTTGAAGGTAAACGAATCTTCATTCGACAAACACTCAGTAAGGTTGACGAGAACAATGTGTACGGCTTTACAGATGAAGGGAAGACTGATGCCGCTCTGAGAGTTGTGTACGTCCCTGACGCTCTGCTGAGCAGCCTGAGAGCACATCATAAGCATATCATCCGGGAGCAAGCAGTGCTGGCAGATGAGTATCTTTTATATGATTTGGTTGTATGCACGAAGAACGGAAACTGGGTGCATCCGAACAACTTTAGAAGAGCCTTTAAGGTGACAGTTGAGCAGTTAGGTCTTCCGAAAATCCGTCTCCACGACTTACGCCATACTCATGCAACGTTCTTGATGGCGAATAAGGTGAATCCGAAAATCATTCAGGAGCGGCTTGGTCATAAGAATGTAACGGTAACCTTGAACACATACAGCCACGTATTGCCATCTATGCAGCTTGAAGCGGCTGGCACGTTTGATGAATTGTTCAAGTCTAGTGACCATAGCGGTGACCAGTGACTGAATGAAGCCGCTCAGCCCTTGATATAACTGAGTTTACAGACGGCGACTTTCATGAGGACTGTATGAACATTATCATGAATGACCTCATTGAATTGATGGACCCACGCTACATTGAAGTATGGGGCAAATTCACGCCGCGTGGCGGCATTTCGATTGATCCGTACACAAACTACGGCAAGCCGGGGACAAAGTACGAAAAAATGGCGGAGTACCGGATGATGAATCATGATTTGTATCCGGAGAAAATTGATAACCGGTAATAAGGATTATGGTTCACCAAAAACGGCTGTTTTTCATAAGGTGTGACCATAGCTTTTATACGTAAAATAAGAGGCATTCCCATCTGGGGATGCCTCTTATTTATGGATTTGTTAAATATGAATGTTGATAATTCATCAAAAAGAAAAAGGGCTAAGTTTGGTCCTTTTGTATGTTTTATTTACCTAACGCACCCCGTTAGAAAACTTCTCTCCCTGTGCATTGTGAAAACATAAAGCGAAAAAGTTAAATAGCTTTGGATTTCCCTTTTTTCATGGTTTCACTATTTATTTTTTGTGCTTTTTTAGCCCAATATGTTGCAATAAGAGGACCTGATATATTATGCCAAACACTAAAAATCGCACTCGGTACTGCCGTAATCGGAGAGAAATGGGCGGTGGCTAAAGCTGCAGCCAGTCCTGAATTTTGCATCCCAACCTCAATAGCAATTGCCTTTTGATCGGCATAAGGGAACTTGAATAATTTTGAAATCATAAAACCCAAGAACAATCCAATTAAATTATGTATAATAACTACTCCTAAAACTAGAAGCCCAGATTCCAGAATTTGAGTTTTATTTGCGGCTACTACTGCAGAAATTACAGCTACAATCCCGATAACTGAAACGAGTGGAAGGACTTTAGCTCCTTCTTCAGCTTTTTCTTTTAAAAGCCATTTAAAGATGATGCCTAAAATAATCGGAATTAAAACGATTTGAACTGTTGACATAAGCATGGCTGAACCAGAAACAGGAAGCCATTGACTAGCAAGAAGATAAATAAGTGCTGGTGTTAATATTGGGGATACCAATGTAGCAACTGCCGAAACTGCAAGTGATAACGCGATATTTCCTCTCGCTAGGAAAGTCATGACGTTAGAAGCCGTTCCACCGGGGCAGCAGCCTACTAATATAACCCCAACCGCCACTGCGGGAGGAAGATCTAAGCCCACAGCCAAAAGGTAGGCTACACCAGGCATAATGATATATTGAGCCGCAACACCAACGAACACAGCTAATGGCTGCTTAAATACTGCCTTAAAATCTTCAACCGATAAAGTCAGCCCCATTCCAAACATTATGATTCCAAGTAAAATAGAGATGTGAGGGGCAATCCATGTAAAACCTTGTGGAAACAACATGGCCAAAGCGGTAAATAATAATACCCAAATAACAAATGTATTTCCTGCTGCCGTGCTGATTCTCGCTAAAAAATTCATAACTAAGCCACCTTTATTCAAATTAGATTAATTATACTTTATATTCAGAATTTATTAAATGGCAAAATAAGAAAAAGTGAGGTTATGACCCGCTTTTAGCTGACTTTCTCTTTTTCTTTTGCTATATATTTTAGAATTAAATCCACTTTTATCGAGTTTAACACTTATTTGATCTTCTTTCTCTGCTAACGCATGCCGCGTTCTTGCGGCGAATAAGGTGAAGCCGAAAATCATTCAGGAGAGGCTTAGTCATAAAATTGTGACGGAAAAAGACGATGCTTGCGGCAGCGTCTTTTTTGCCGCAAGTATTCAAAGAGTGGAAGGCTTTGTTCACGCATGATAGAATAAGAAGCCTGCTGATTTGAAAAAAGTTTAGCATTGAGAGATATGTTGGTGAAGAAGGTGGTTTAATGACCGTTAGTCAGTTTATTTTATTTACAGCAGCCGCTGTCATATTGATTTATATCCCTGTGGCCGGGAAGTACTTCCGCCTTCTAAATACATTGCTGCATGAAATCGGCCATATGCTGGCCAGCCTCATGTCGGGCGGCGGCATTTATCATGTTCACCTTTTCCGGGATACGAGCGGTGTAGCCTATACCACTACTTCTAATCGTTTTACTTCAATTTTTACAACGCTTGCCGGTTATCCTTTTGCATCGGCTGCGGCTTTTGCAGCTTATTGGGCATCGTCACAAGGTTACACGGAATGGCTGTATTATGCGCTGTTTACTGTTTTAGCGGTCAGTTTGCTGTTCTGGATACGCAATTGGTTCGGTTTTTTCTGGATTGTTGCTTTTTTAGCGGGGACAGCAGCCGTATACCGATACGCGCCTGAGACGATTGGGCAAAAGTATATGTATCTTATTACAGCCGTTTTGCTGGTCGAATCGGTCCGGAGCAGCTGGGTGATCTTGTATTTAAGTATCGTTTCCCCTCTAAAAGCTGGAGACGCATCGGCGTTAAAAAGGTTTACCGGGATATCGAGCCGCCTGTGGGGACTGGTCTTTTTTGTCCAAGCCCTGTATTTTGGTGTTTATTTGACCGGTAAGTTTTTAGCAGGATAACAAGCTTATCCGCGTTTTAAATGATATGACGAAAAAGAGCAGAGAAATATTTTATCCGCTCTTTTTGCTATGTTAAACAAATAGCTGTTAAAAAACATACGGAGACAAGGCGCTCGTTTCGTCGATGTGAATAAACGCATCATACCGTTCAGAAAGGCGGGAAGGGACATAGTTGCCGAAGCGCTCCATTTCCGGATGGTAGACAACACCGATGGCACGATGCCCAATGGTTTCTTGAAACAACTCCTGGTTTTCCGGCGTGAACATCATGTATTTATTAAATTCACCTGCCTGATGAACCACATCCTCCCAGCTGCCTGGCATCGCTTTTGGAACAGGCATGACTTCCATCGCTTCTCCCCATTTACCAGCTGCGATGACAGTGCCGCGGTGGGTGCCGAAACCAATTGCATAAACTTGATCCTGTCCATACTTTTCACGGGTAAGCTGTCCGACATTCACCATTCCTTCCTGCGCCATATCGGTCGCGCGGGCATCTCCAATATGGGTATTATGTTCCCAAATCACCCCTTTTGATTCTGGCCCGTAATACGTACCAATGTAATCCAAGGCTTCAACCATATGGCGGTCCCTTATGTTCCATGATTCATTTCCGTTTGTCACCATTGCGTGGTAATAAGCCTCTGCGTTACTTGCCACAAGAGCATTCACCTGCATGTTAAGGGAAGACTCGGGATTGTTGTCATAGGTTTTTCGATTTTGCTGAATCGTTTCCAATAGATCCATCACTTCGCTCATGCAGCTTTCGCCATAAAAGGCGGCCGAAATACCGTATTGCTCCGGCTGCCGGTGAAAAGGTTCAAAGCATTCAAATGCTTTCTTCGCTTTATCGACGGCTGGAGAATTTATTTTTTCCAAATATTGAACAACAGCTTCCATGGACTCCCAAAGGCTATAAACATCCATGCCATAAAAGCCGACTTGTTTGTTTTGATTGCGGTTAAAGGCACGAAGCCACTCAACAAGGCGGGTGACCTCCTCATTAGCCCACATCCAAGCAGGCCAGCGGTGAAAGGAATGCAATGCTTCCGCTGCATTTGAGTACTCGGGAGCATTTCCCTTAATATAGCGGTTTGCTTCAAAACAGGCAGGCCAGTCTCCCTCAACCGCTACGAAAGAAAACCCGTGTTCTTCAATCAGCTTTTTCGTGATTTCAGCCCGGGTTGTGTAAAATTCAGATGTTCCGTGTGAAGCTTCTCCAAGTAATACATATTTAGCATTAGCAGCCGCTTTAATGAGCGGTTCCAAATCAGCCGTGTTGGCAAAACGAACAGCGTGCTGTTTAATGTGTTCTACGTATTGATCTGTTTTAATCATTTTTTCACCTCTAATGTTTTTCTTAGTATGACCATAATAAACAACTTAATTGTTTTTCACATGTTTTCTGTAGAATAGTCCGTCGTACCTTCTGTTTTCTAAAACCTTCACACATTTATATGTTTATTATTGGCTATAAGGGTAATAATAACTGCGAAGTGGCGAAAGGAGGTTCAGAAAATGAGATCGCTTGATTCCATTGCTCTTATATTGTTAATTATCGGCGGCGTTAACTGGCTGCTGGTTGGCTTGCTCCAATTTGATTTAGTGGCTTCCATTTTCGGTGGACAAGATGCTCTTCTAGCAAGAATTGTTTATATACTTGTTGGATTGTCTGCATTGTATTCGCTAAAATTCTTGCCGTTAATTAACCGCGATGAAGTACGCCATACGTAACTCATTGGGACTTGATGAAAAATGTATACGCAGACAAAAGGCACCTCTAGCAAGAGGTGTCTTCTTTTTTACTGTTGCTTTTTTTCATTTGGCTGAAAAAAGGAAAGTAAATCAAAAACCGCGCGAAGGGTTAAATTCCTTGCGCGGTTTTTGATTTCACAGCATAATAACGGTACAAAATAAAGGCAATCGCTGATAAGAGAATGCCGAGCATATACGGCAGACCGGCTGCGATCGAAAAAAGCCAGCCGCCGAGCGGGGGACCGGTAATTCTTCCGAGTGAATCAAAGGAGGAAAGAAGACCAGTTGCACTGCCATGACCAGCAGTGGATATTTTTGTAATAAGCGATGAGACACTTGGCCGGATAAAGCCATTGCCAATGCCGAAGATGGTTAAAAAAAGAGCGGCTGTTGCAAAGTCGTCTGTGAGGAGGATGAGCGCAAAACCAATAGCCGAAATGGCGATGCCAAGCTGGATGGTGAAACCCTCGCCGCGTTTTTTCGTCAGGCGTCCGACGAGACCACCTTGTACAATCGCGCCGGCAAAGCCCATAATCATAAAAATATAACCTAGTTCAACGGTCCCCAGCCCCGCTTTTTGTACTGCAAAATAAGCAAATGTCGCTTCCAGGCCGGCCAAGGAAATCGAGACAAATAATTGCAGAAGAAATAAAATGGCGGATGGTCCGCTAAATGCCAGCCAGCGTGAAGTTCCTGATTCGTTTGATGTCTTTCTTTTTCCTTTCGGCAGCGATTCTTTTAAGAAAAAAAGCACAACAAAAAAGGTCAATAAAGACGAAAAGCCGGCGATGTAAAACGGTACGGAGAGATCAGCTTTTGAAAAAATACCGCCAATCGCCGGGCCGAAAATAAAGCCTAGGCCGATCGCCGCGCCAATGATGCCCATTCCTTTGCCTCGATCTTCAGGTGTGGTTACATCCGCCACATAGGCCATGACAGTCGGCATGTTGGCGGCAGAAAGAAACCCGCCGATGATACGGGCAGCAAACAGCATCCAAAGCGAAGAAGAGACTGCCATTAAAAAGAATGACAAGGCAAGGCCAATGATGCCGATCATCATGACCGGCTTGCGTCCGATTCGGTCGGATACACGTCCCCATACAGGCGTGAATAAAAGCTGCATAACGGAGTAGACCGCCATAAGCCAGCCGAGTTCCGCCGGCGATGCGCCCATGTTTTCAGCGTAAAATGGCAAGACGGGAATAATGATGCCGAAACCGACCATCACAAGAAACATGACAGCGAATAAAATAGGCAATGGTTTTTTTGCTTCCAAAACAAGCCTCACTCCATTTCTGGTCAAACGGTTTGAGGAAAGTGTATCATATATAGGGATGATTAAAGCAAAACAATGAAAAAAATGATACACTATAAAAAAGAAATGTGGAGGGAAATAAACATGACTGAAAAAAAAATGACACTTCAAGAAGCGATGATGAAAAAACTGGAAGAGAAAAAAGCACAGAATGCAGGCGGCAAAGCGAATGGAAGCTTTAATAATTCAACGAAAAAACTGCAAAGCCAGCAAACAAAAAAAGTAAGTAACTCACGCCGGAAGATGGGCGTATAATTCGCCGCTTGAAAATAAACGCACTATGAAAAAGATATTGTGGTATACTCAATGTACCATTTAACAATCCATGTTGATGCAGCCCTCTGTTTATTCAAAACAGAGGGCTTTCCGTTTTTAAACATAAAAAAAC
>NZ_LAJA01000033.1 GCF_000970675.1 Domibacillus tundrae
TGTTTATAGAGGGAGGTTAGTTTAAGTATATTTCTTCACAAAGTTAAAGAAAAAGCCAATCATCCTACTCCAGAAAAATTGGCTTTTCTTTCTTTATTGATTACTTATCTGGATAGTTGTTTTGCGGGACTAAACATGAAGTTACTCAGTAAAATAGATGCTAAACTCAATATCATGAATAGTAATCCCCCTAATACGATGTATTGTGTACCCATTCCTGATATAAATAATCCCCCTACCGCCGTTCCAATCGTTATTCCTAAGTTACCGCATGATAGAAACAATCCATTAGCGAAATCAGGAGCTTCTGAAGCTGAAGAAGTAATCCAATATTGACTAACATTATTACCTATGGCAAATAGGATTCCCCATAACATAATCGTTATCAACATAGGTCCAGTGGACTTCCCTGTAAGGAATGACAATAGAAGCACGATTCCTAATGCGATTGGAAAATATGTTGCAGTTTTCATAGCATTTTTGGTAAGTAACCTTCCTCCTGCAACATTTCCAATAAGACTGGCTATGCCTAATAAAAATAATGCTAAAGTTAAGGTTTTCCCTGATATATTTGTAACGGTTCCAAGATATTCTGCAATGAAACTATTAATACTTGAACTTGCAGAACCTATAAATATGACAGTAGCAATAGCTAACCAAACAATTGGCTTTTTCAATACGCTTATTTGAGCTCCATAAGAAAGTCTTTCCTTAACAGGCATTGATGGCACAAATAGCAATGTAGCAATGAAAGCAAGTGCATTAACAATCGCAAAAAATAACATCGCCATTTCTAAAGAAGTTGCACCAGCAATATAATTAGTGATTGGCACACCAAGTATCATCCCTGCGGTAACTCCCAACATTACTTTAGAAACAGCCTTTGGTGCTTCTTCCTTGCTAACGGATGTAGCTGCTACCGTCAAAGCCAATGAACAATATATTGGGTGAAAAATGGCTGGTATCACACGAGCAATAAGCAAAACAGTAAAGTTTGTTGCAAACATTGAGGTAATGTTACCCAGAACGAAAATGCCTAGTACAAGTAACATGACTTTCTTGCGATTTATACTCGAAAACAATAGCGGCATAGTTGGAGCTGATATTGCAACAGCAAGTGCAAAGAGACTCACTAGCAAACCTGCTTTGGATACACTGATATGAAAGTGTTCAGCAATCAAAGGTAATATACCGATAACTCCCATTTCAGTAGTTAGAATACCGAAAACTCCTATCATCAATATAAATATGAGCATATTATTTCGTTTAGCCATAAAATTATATCTCCTTTTAATTTTTATTAATTTAGCTGAAAATAGAATCTCCGAAAATAAACATTGATTGATTAATCAACGCCTGTCTATAATTATAAAAAGTAAATGGATACTTACAATGATTAAATGAATGCAATTTGTTGATTAATCAACAAATGAATTGAAATTGTTCATTATCTTTAGGAAAGTTTGGTGACCTAATAATGTCTAAAGTGGATAGAAGAATAATCAAAAGCCAAGAAGCCATCAAAAAAGCTGTTATTGAACTGATGTCTAATAAAAATTTTGATGACATTACAATACAGGATATTGCCGACAGGGCAAATGTTAACCGAGGGACCATCTATCTTCATTACCAGGATAAATATGATTTACTGGATAAGCTCATTGAAGAACATATTAACGAACTACGGGAAATCTGCGAACGGGAAACTGAAACGGATTCTATAAATAGTAGTGTGACTTGGTTCGATTACTTTGAAAGTCATTATTTATTCTTTTCGTCTATGTTAGCCAGTAAAGGAGCCCCTTTCTTTCGCAGTCGGTTCCTTGAGTTTGTCATTGAAGATATAAAGAACGTAGAAAATGGATGGAATATAACAGAAGGAAAAAATCGCGGTTTAAGCGCAGATGTTATTCTTCAATTTTTTGGAACAGCTTACGTAGGGGCAGTGGAATGGTGGTTTAAGAATGAAATGCCTTGTCCACCTCATGTCATGGAAGAACAAATAGGGATATTGTTTGAGAGGAATTTATAGATATCTTCCTAATATATACACCTCAATTTTGAGAAGAAGAAATGGGTAATACCTAGAAGGTACTTTAACTAGAAATATGTTCTCATACTATAAAATAAATGCAAATTGTGAAGGATTGTACTTAAGCTAACGGGGGCGTTAGTTAAAGAACAAATAAGCGAATGCACTTGCTGCTTTATTTGTTCTATGAAACTCTTATAGGGGCTTAGACTAGTTTATAGTTTTATATGGTGTAATTTTCTACAAAAAGACATAAAAAGAGGAAAGCACTCCGGCGGTTGCTGTTAATAGCAATGATGCTGAAAAAGCTGACGCAAGCAAAGAGGAAAGCACTCCAGCAGTTGCTGAACCGGCAAAAGAAGATACAAAGGTAGAGGATGACGTTCCTCAAGAGTACAAGTCTGCTTTGACAAAAGCTGAAACGTACGCAAAAACAATGAATATGTCCAAAATTGCTATTTCTGAACAATTAACTTCAGAATATGGTGAAAAGTTTTCCGCAGAATCTGCCAAGTATGCGATGGATAATATTGAGTTTGATGACTGGAAAGCAAACGCTTTGAAAAAAGCCGAATCCTATTCAGAAACTATGAACATGTCAAAACAAGGCATCTATGAACAACTTACTTCTGAAAATGGTGAGAAATTTACTGCCGATGAAGCACAGTACGCAATTGACACTTTGAAAGCCAATTTTAATGAAAATGCTTTAGCAAAAGCAAAAGATTATCAGACATCAATGAGTATGTCACCAGAAGCGATAAGAGACCAACTTGTTTCTGAATACGGTGAGAAATTCACACAAGAAGAAGCCGATTACGCTATTAATAATTTAGATAAATAAAACGTAAAACACGCCCTCAACCTATTATTTGGTTTAGAGCGTGTTTTTGTCGTTGGGATAATTATCTTGAATGAAAATAGGCTTAACGTTGTAAAACCACAACAATCTTTTCTTGTGGAGCGTGGACTTTTCCATAATCATTAACCTTACCTGCGTTAAATATGTTGTTAATTGTATATTTATGGATTAATCGTATATTACAAATTTTCCTTCTTCACGTAACTTATTTATAGATGCAATCATATGATTTATTTGTTCATCGGAATGTCTTTCCCATGAACCTAATTCAGCTATTATTTTCAATGGTGATTTAGACCTATAGGAACGTGTTGGGTTCCCAGGAAATTTTTTGTCAGTTACGTTCGGGTCATTTTCAAATTCACCTAATGGTTCTACAATATAAATTCTTTCTTTTGATTTGGATGTTGCTAATTCAGCACCCCATTTAGCAGCGTCTAATGTTGCAGTAAAATATATATAGTTAGATTTTTTATCTTGGTAATTTGATATGTGTTGTGGTTCTAATAAATCTCCAATTTTTAGTTCTGCTTTAGTACCATGAAAAAAAGGACCATTATCTAAGACATCTTTTTTGTCATTCATACTGATACACCTCTTTTATGTTTTTAGATTTGTATAATAACATTATAGTATCCGAATTGGAGTAATTATACTGTCCAATCTGAATGTATGTAAAAAAGCAACAAACTTTACGAAAAGAGCTATTAGAAAAAACGAAAACAAGACATTAATTGTTTTCGTTTTTTATTATTGTTTATCTGGTGAATATATCTAAGAGGAGCAAACCCTTCAGTGTGTTGGCTGCTAACAATTTTAAATGGGCTTTTTACGGTGAGAACTGAGAGTTTGTTTTGTTTCTTTCTAAAAGGCTCTGTTCTGGATGATTGTTGCTTAGGGATATTTTTCTTCCACTAAAGGGGCGGGTCAGTTAAATAAGAATTATTTTCTGTGGTTGAAGGAGAAATAGAGCATAAAGGCGAATGTTTAGCCTAACAGCTAACATATTTGTCATATTTTTAATTCTGTTATTGGATAGTAATATAAGGAAAATAGACTTAGGGGAGTTGATTTGTATGGTGAAAATGACAGTTATTTATGAACAGCCAAAGGACAAAGAAGGATTTGAAAACCATTATTATGACGTTCATATTCCTCTTGTTCAGAAACTGCCAAATTTAAAAAATTTAAGCTATCAAAATGTGTTACAGACTCAAAATACAGATGCCGATTTATACTTGATAGCACAACTTGAATTTGAAAATATGGAAGCCTTCCAAGAATCAATGGCTTCTGAACTAGGTCAGGAAGCCCAAAATGATGGTGGAAAACTTGTTAAGTTTTTTAATAAGCCGCCTGTCATCTTAATTAGTCAATAAGACATTTACAGCTAAAAAATGGGCACGTTAGTTCTAAAGAGATAGCAGTCTCTTTTTTTTGGGACTTAAGCAACACTTTAATAAATGGCTCAATTTGGCATTCGTTGAGCCGTACTTAACCCGCATCTCTAATGGTCTGAACTGTTGTAAAAGTCGGTCTCTGACAAGAGACTAGTAACATCATTTATATTACATTCATTTTTACCTGTTAAAAGTTGACCTAAGAGAAAGGTGAGTAAATTCTGTCTGTATCAGTGTCTATTACAAAATCAACCGTTATATCTTCTGTATAAGGTATTGGGTCAAAATGATGTAGTCTGCAAAACACTTGTGGAAAGTCTTCTATCTCATAAGTTAATTCTTGGGCTTGAAAATACATTTTTCTTAATTGTGTTTTAGAACACTTTTTACCTGTCAGTAAAGCTTGGTGAAACATACCGTCTATTTCAATAATCAACTTTATCACGACTAGTTGCTAATCAGTCATATAGCTAAAATTTATTCTTTTTATAATACCACATAATCCTATGCTAACTAACGAGTACGACATTCAAATCCTGCTGCATAATGGTATATTAAGATTTAATAAATAATTCATTAATAAAAGGATGAATACGTATGGATGTTGGAATAGCCTATCTTCCGAAACATTATTTTAGTAATAAGCCCGATGCTGGTGGTCATTTTCCGTTTGCTATTGAAGGAACTGCAAGTTATGTTTTTGATATACATGACTTTTATCTTCCTGAGTGTGATGAAAATTTCGTGCTTTTATGGATGAAAAATATTAAAGCATATCCCATTTACTTTTGTTCTGAAATCCTTTCTTCTTGGAAAGAAGAGTATGAAAAAGATTGCGAGGAAGCAAATGTTTATTACAAATACTTGTTCCAAAGCCCTCAGCTAACTGTGGCGGTTACAGAGATTCAAAATGAAAAGCAATTCCAGGAGATTTTCCCCTGGTTCATTACAATGGGAACCTCAAATGAAATCGTTGTATGGTCAGCAAATAAAGATGTGTTTAGTGTGGAACAAAGGGAATGGACAGGAAATTGGGATGGGAAAATCACAGAAACAATCGTAGTGAAAGTAGAACCGGATGCAAGTATCTTTTGGATTGGCTATGACGGAACTAGTATTGCCGTCCTCTCAAATAACCCGCAATTCTCTACGTATGAAAATATATGCGGAACGCTTCCAGATTTTATTAATCCAACTCAGTGGGAGTTGGAATGAATAATGAAGGAACAGGGGGATGGTTTAAATGAATAAGGATTACTTGTTTTCCATCACAAATAAAGAACGGTTAGCTTCCTTTCTAAAAGAAAAAGAAGAGGAAAGCGCTGAGAGCTGCATTTTCCAAGAAGCAAAGCAACGGATACTAGATGTTCAGCAGCCGTTATTAGATAAGCTAAACCAACGCTTATAGTAGATATATAAAATTAAATCAATATGAGGGTGCTCGCTAGTGGAATACACTTTAGAATGGATTGAGGACCAGTTTGAGCAAAGACGTTTTTTAGAAGATGCTCTGAATTATTTTTACCAAATCAAACATGATACCTTTACGTTTAACGAACTGGTCCAACAAATTAATGAGTTGAAAACAAACTATTTAGAAGAAGAGTTTGAGAACAGTTAAAGCGCCTGTGGCGCTTTTTTTATTTGTTAAATTTCAAGCTGCCTTAAAGGCCTGTTTGTTTTGGGATATAATGTAGAGATATAATTCGATTATCTGAGGATTTGTAGGTTTAAAAAGGGAATCCTTATTGAACTAACAGGTGCTTTTGTGAACAAGGAATAATAGAAGGACCTCACAGGGTCCTTTTTGTTTGTTCAAAATCAACACTATTGTTTAACAGAGACAGCCATGCTAATAAGATTCGCACCATGGCGCATGAAAAAACGTCTTTTTGGAAGGATATTTTCAGGGTAGCCTATTTCTAAAGAAAAAGGTTATTTACTATGTCTTTACCATTATATAACTGGATAGGTTTTTCATTAACACCGCAGGAGACATTATATTGAAGTAATTTGAATGCCTGGACTAAACAAATTTAAATTGATGAAGCCCTAAATGAGCTGTATTGATGCATATTTATCAATAGGTTCATCAAATTTTTGCTACCGAAAACCTGGTTGGGTGTCCATTCAATGTCGCCTCCTATGCGCTATTAACCCATCTAATTGCACACGAATGCGGTTTAGAGCCAGGGGAATTTGTTCACAGCATTGGGGATGCCCATATTTACTCTAACCATCTTGAGCAAGTAAAAGAGCAGTTATCGCGCGAACCGAGGGAATTACCAACCCTTAAAATTAATCCAGAGAAGAAGTCTTTATCCGATATTGAATTAGAAGACCTAACAATTGAGGGATACAATCCGCATCCAGCTATTAAAGCGCCGATTGCGGTGTGATAATGGAAAAGACAGGACAGCTTGCATGTTCTGTCTTTTTTAATTTTGTGTTGTTAAGGGAACAAAAAGGTCAAATTTGATGGATATAAATTCCTTAATAGCCTATTATAAATTAAATAATGTAAAAAAATTAATCACTATTTCTATTATGAAAAGGTAGGAGCAGGTAATTCATCGATTTTCATGCGAAGTAAACTATATGGTTTTTGTCGTAGGTCTTTTCCATAATGAAATCTTGCCTGCCGATGTAATTGGTTCACAATAAAATATAAGTATTGATCCGGACCAATCGAAAAAGTATCCGGCCATAAAATTCTTGGATCATGTGCGATGGTTTCCATTATGCCATTCGGTAATATCTTTCGAATACTGTTGTTTTCATAGTCTCCAGCATAAATGTTTCCTTTTGCATCGGTGATCATGCCATCAGACGCACCTTTTTCACCCCAATACTCCACATGATAAGGTAAATCCATGTTCGGTATAGTTCTGTCTCTTAGGACTTCTGTTGAGATCGAAAACAGATGACGACTGGTTAGTGGACAAAAAAATAAAATCTTTCCGTCGGGAGAAACCGCTATACCATCAGACGCCAATCTAAATGGAGAAGTTGAGCCATCTTTATTTCGATTCATCAAAATTTTGCCTTCTACTTTCGGTAAAAGATAGGGATCGGGTGAAGTTGAATTTGCTCCATTTAACCGTCTAAACGCATCTCCATTATCCAAATCTACGACGATAATAGCTCCGGGCCCTTTGGAAGAAGAATCAGTTATATATGCATAACCGGCTTTTCCAACACGAAAATCAAATCGGACATCATTCAGATAAGTTGTTGGCAGGACAATATCTTCTGTAAAGGTATATACTCTTCTTATTGTATTGGTTTTTAAATCAACAGCGACTAATTTTGCCCCCCCTTTAATAGGTTCAGAAAAGTTTGGTGCCGCTGTATCTAATATCCAAAGCGTTCCCCGGCCATCAGCAACTACACTTTGGACACTGATGAAAGACATTGTAATATTCCCGGGGTTAACCATATTGATTTCTAAACTAGGATATGGCTGCAATTTATCCTCAACAATTTCCGCCACCGTAAATTTAACGTTATCTCCCCATTTCGGAAAGCAAATAAAAATACGACCGGTTTCTGAAACACTAACACCTGTAGGCATAGCTCCATAAAAGGCATAAACCAGTTCCAACTTACCGAAATATTTTTCGAAAGGTAATATAGGTTGCATGATATCCTCCTTAACAAATTCGAGCGGGATATCATCTATATATGATTAAAATTTTTTCTGGTGCCTGGTTCTTAATAAGTTTTTCTGTCTAAATGTAGTTTTAATTGATTGTTTTCGCAATTTTATTGTTTTAAATTCAAATTAAATCCCAACTATTTCAGTTGAAATGGCTTTTATCTATCGCAGCAGTAAATGATCATGAGATCGCATCCATACCAAGTCGATTATCGTAATTGTTAGCACCAAAATGCGCACTTTTTGCCATAATTAAACCTCCAGGCACTTGAATATCTTTAAAAATCTGTGACGAGCTATATATATCGTCCGAGCGCATTATCTTTCCATCGGTGGACCCCGTGCTGTTCCCACTCCATAATCTTTCTGCAAATAAATCATCGTTGTCTCGATTTTTTCATGGCCAAGAGGACGCATGATGGCATACACATCACTGTTGTTTATGTAGATGATCATCGTGAAGTTGTGTCAAAACTTATGTGGCGTTATTCTTTTTTACTCAACATTTTCAGTCTACTGTTGAGTAACTACGTGTTAATTCATTCCACTTTCCTTTGAGCGAAGACAGCATGTAATTCAAGATGGAATAGGCCTTGCTGTCCATCTGTATATTCAGCCGGCTCCGGCGGACACTTCAAGATACACCGATCCGGTTTATACCTGTTATTCTCTATGTAAGGGATCGGAAATTTTTCTGCGATCAGAAGGAGGGAACAGCCATGATAACTAAAACAGGAAGAAAAAAAGAATCACGAATCTTGAAAAAAAGGTAAAAGATCGTGTATACGTTACACCATTGAAATAATCAAGAAGCCAATAAACGGCTAATTGAATAAATAAAAAGAGTAACAGCAGGCAGCATAAAAAAGGTAAGTCGGCACTCGCGAACAGGGTCTCATGTTTTTGTTTTCAGGTCAATCATTCATCACTATGACTGAGTTGCCGATCACAGAATAGGCTATTAAACTTTTTAAAACCCTGTTAGGTGCAAAAATAAGATGCCAAAATTGAAACAAGCTCTCGATGCCACATATCCACAGTCTATCGATTTTGTAAACGGCCTGTCAGCCCGACTTGTCTATGGCATCCAGTTGTTTGGAAAAATAGCTGGCAAGGCTTCGCCCGATTGCCCGGCCGATTCGTAATCCCTCGCTGCTGTCGATTGGAAAGTGAACGCCTCCATATACACGCGAACTCGCACATTCTTCCGCAAGCTTCTGCAACTGATTTCGTTTAGCTGGAAAGAAGCAGCTCAACAGTTCGGCCAGCATCCCTGCTATAGTAGAATGCCCTGAAATATAGGAAGGCTGGCGGGGGGTGGATAGAAATGTCAGCAGCGGGTGGCCCAGCTGATTTGGCCGCGCTACCTTATAGCGATACTTAACTGTCGAGCAAACAATCAGTGCATCATTGATTGCTCCTGGAATAAGTACAAGAATACGTCCATCCCCTGGAGCGGATGAGGATACCAGCGGAAAAGGTATCTGAAGGGTTGCATAAATATCGATTAAGCGATCCATAATCGGTGTCCATTGTTTCGTGACATGCCTTGTCCCCCAGTATTCAGCAAGCGCTTTTTGTTTTGTGGTCAGGTTTTTTAGCGTTTTCTGCACGAGTTTCAACTCGCTGTCCCAATCAATCGTAGTAGGATGCTTGACTTGTGGCAGCGGGTTTCCGGCTGGATCTGTGAACCAGTTATTTTCATCCCTTTTTAAAAAAACGAGCGGCCAAGAAGGATTGAAAGGCTCCCCATGTTCAAAGTTCGAAGGCGGGGACGCTTCGCCCGGATAAGGAAGCTGAGACCAGGGTGGATAAGTTACTTGAAAGCCTAGGAGAAAACCAGGGGAGCCGGGAAGGTTTCGGTTCATCTTTCTTCACCTCCTTTTGTTCCTTATTGTTAAGATATGAGTATAATCTTGTATTGCTTAGGATACGGAAGTATTAAATTAATTTTTGTTTCAGAGTGAAGGATCAAAAAATATGGCTCCGGCTTTTCGACGTTTTGAGGTATTTCCTAATTAAAAGTACAAGGGCTTATCGATCCTCTGTATTCGTGATAGGTAAGTAAGAACGAGTACGTTTCATGGAATGATGGACAGAGATGCGGATTGGCTCTTATTCCGAAAAGATACACAATTGCCGGGATAGAGTTATTCAATCGTAAAAGGTTACGTGAAGTATTCGACTGATGGACTTTACCGAAATTCTAAACTAACTTGTTTACAGTAAATAACCTCGCAACAGGTTCAGCAGTTTTTTACTTTCTAAATTTTTGGGGAATCCCCTTTAACATTGCCGGTTATTATTTAATTGCCAATGAATGCGGTCTTGATGTGGGAGAGTTTGTTCATACAATTGGCGACGCACACATTTACACAAATCACATTGAGCAGGTGAAAACGCAGCTGGTCTGTTAGCCAAGTGAGCTGCCGACGCTTGAACTCAAAAAAGGAAAATCATTGTTTGAGATGGAGCTTGATGATATGAAGCTGCCCGGCTACGATCCGCACTCCGCGATTAAAGCCTCTGTTGCAGTGTGAAAACTGGCCTTGTGCCGGTTTTTTTGTGCGATTTTTCAGCATGAGGAACGAAAGCGTTGAGGATTTGTGTGACTTTCCGCTGATGGAGCGAAAATGTCGTGGCGAGGTGCGATGTAAAGGAAAAGCGTGCGAATTGTGCGTGGCCTGGTGCGAAAAGAACAGCATGGCGTGCGAATTGGCAAATATGGTACGATGGGAGGAGAAAATAAGGGGAAAGAAAGGAAGAAGATTTCATGATTTCATTTATTTGGGCAGAAAGCAAAGGCGGCGTGATCGGACTCAATAACAATCTGCCATGGCGTTTGCCGGAAGATTTACGTTATTTTAAAAAAACAACGCTCGGGTTTCCAATTGTAATGGGGCGGAAAACATTTGAGTCGTTCGGAAGCCGGCCGCTGCCAAAACGGGAAAATGTCATTTTAACGACCGATTACTCCTTTAAGCCGGATGGGGTCACTGTTGTTCATTCCGTAGAGGACGTTTTAAAAATGGCAAAGGAACAAGATCTTTTTATTATCGGCGGCGCCAATGTATTTAAACAATTTTTGCCGCATGCGGATCGTTTATACGTAACAAAAATTGAAGCAGAATTTAACGGGGATACGGTTATTGATTTTATTCCTTGGAAAGAGTTTCAAGAAACGTCCTGTACAAAAGGAGAAAAAAATGATGAAAACCCGTATGATTACTATTTTTGCGTGTACGACCGGGTGAGGTCATGATCCGGCTTGTCATTTTTTTCGGTTACTTGATCGTAACCTTGATTGGCCTTATTCCTAAAATGCTGCAATTTAAAAAAATCGATCCGGCGCTTCCGGTGGCGGATCGGGATGCGCGTGTTCATCCGCTCGTGAAAAAGTGGAACCGCGGCGTCGCGAAAATGGCCGGTGCGAAAGTAAATGTAACGGGTGAGCACCACGTACCAGCGGGCGCTGTCATGTTTGTAAGCAACCATGAAGGAGACTTTGATGTGCCAGCGTTTATCGGCTATATTGACAAGCCGTTCGGGTTTGTGGCGAAAACGGAAATGAAAAAAATTCCGCTCTTAAGCACATGGATGGAGCACATTCACTGTTTGTTTTTAAACCGGAATGACCGGCGCGATGCGGTGAAAATGCTTCGCACTGGAGCCGCCATTTTAGAAAAAGGCCATTCCCTTTTTATTTTTCCCGAAGGAACACGGAATAAGGGCGGCGAATTAAAGCCATTTAAAACCGGAGCATTTCGAATGGCAAAAGACGCAGGAGTGCCGATTGTGCCAGTCGCGATTAAAGGAACAGCCGATGTGTTTGAAAATAATTCCGGCAAAAAGTTAACGCCCGCACGTGTGAACGTCGCGATCCTGCCACCACTCTTGCCGCACGAACACACAGGTGCAGATTTAAAGCAGACGGCTGCGGATGTGCAGAAGCGAATTGAAGCCCAGCTGGTAAAAATGCAGTAAGTTTATGGTATTGAAAAAATTCTTGCTTTTCTGTTATTATTCGACGATAATGAAAATTAATTTACTACATAAAAGCGGTTAAGCAAAAAAGAGGGGGCAGTTTTGGATGAGCAAGTGGAAATGGATGATGTCAGCCGGTGCGGCAGCGATGATGCTCGCAGCGTGCGGAGGCGGCGAAGAAGAAGCGGAAACAAATTCAGGCGGATCGTCAGAGGGCGAAACGTACAAAATCGGCGTAACCCAGATTGTCGAGCATCCGTCGCTTGATAATGCGTACGAAGGCTTCAAAAAAGGGTTGGAAGAAGCGGGCGTATCGGCTGAGTTTGACGAGCAGATCGCACAAGGCGACCAAAACAATAATCAGACAATCGCTCAAAACTTTGTAGCGGACGGCGTTGATTTAATCTTCGCTAATTCGACACCAAGTGCAACAGCGGCGCTGAATGCAACGAAAGATATTCCGATCGTGTTTACGTCCGTAACAGATGCGGTTGCGGCTGGACTTGTAAAAGATACAGAAGCACCGGGTGGCAATGTAACAGGAACGGTGGACCTGCATCCAGAGGCCATTTCCAATACAGTAAAATTTATGGCAGAAGAATTTGACGGCAAAAATGTCGGTGTTATTTACAATGCCGGGGAACAAAACTCGGTTGCCCAGGCAGAACAGCTGGAGGCTGTTTTAACAGAAAACGGCTTGAAAATGGCGCCTGTTACTGTTTCAACGTCTTCTGAAGTAAAGCAGGCGGCGGAAAGCTTGATCGGCAAAGTCGACATGTTCTACATTTTCACAGACAATACGGTTGTCTCGGCGCTTGAATCCGTTATTCAAGTCGCAAATGATGAAGACCTTCCTTTATTTGTAGGAGAAAAAGATTCTGTTGCCCGTGGTGGATTTGCGGCATACGGGTTTGATTATGAAGACATTGGGAAAGAAGCCGGCAAAATGGCCGCGCAAATCTTAAAAGGTGAAGCTGAAGCAGGTGAACTGCCAGTTCTGCCGCCGCAGGATTTAAAGCTCGTTATTAATGAAACAGCTGCAGCTGAAATGGGTATCGAGATTAAAGAAGAATGGAAACAGGATGCAGAGATTGTAAAATAAGGGGAAAAGGTGCGCCTTCACCAGGCGCTCTTTTCATGTAAACAGGAGGATTTTTTTATGATGACAGCGATGTTTGGCGCCGTGGAGTCAGGCGTCATTTACGCGATCATGGCGCTTGGTGTGTACTTGTCATTTCGTGTGCTTGATTTTCCCGATTTGACGGTAGACGGAAGCTTTGTCACAGGCGGCGCGGTTGCCTCGATCATGATTGTAAATGGAAGTGACCCGTTTTTGGCCACGATTGCGGCCCTTTTTGCCGGTTTTTTGGCGGGCTGCATGACGGGTATTTTGCATACGAAAGGCGGGATCAACCCGCTTCTATCTGGGATTTTAATGATGATTGCCCTCTATTCAATTAATTTGCGTATTATGGGCAAGCCGAACGTGCCTCTTCTCGCGGAAGAAACGGTTATGACGAAAATCGACAATTGGTTTGCGTCAGACTGGAGTATTTTATTGTTTATGCTTGTTGTTACACTGATTATTAAGTTCATTACTGATTTATTTTTAAAAACAGAAGTTGGTTTAAGCTTGCGGGCTGTTGGAGACAACGAAGGCATGGTACGCAGTTTCTCAGCAAACACAGGGTGGATGAAAGTACTTGGCCTCGGACTTTCCAACGCGCTGGTGGCATTTTCGGGTGCACTTGTTGCCCAGTACAACGGCTTTAATGACGTCGGAATGGGGATTGGGATGATTGTTATTGGCCTCGCTTCCGTTATTATCGGCGAAGCGGTGATTGGTCATTCCTCAATTGCCCGGGCGACGCTTGCAGTTGTAGTTGGTGCGGTGCTGTACCGGATGATCGTAACGCTTGCCTTGCGGATTGAATTTTTGGATACAGGCGATATGAAGCTTATTACAGCGGTTATTGTTATTATTGCCCTTGTTTTGCCGAAAATACTCGACCGGCAAAAAGCAGCAAAGCGGAAGAAAAAACGGCTTCAGCAGTTAGGAGGCGGCGTTGATGCTTGAAATGACCCAAATCTTTAAAGTGTTTTATGAAGGCACACCGGATGAGAAAATTGCATTAAACAAAGTGGATTTATCGATGCGTCCAGGTGATTTCGTGACGGTCATCGGTTCAAACGGCGCAGGGAAATCAACACTTATGAACGTCATTTCCGGAAAATTATCGCCGGATATGGGAATGGTGATGATCGACGGCACAAATATGACGACACTCGCGGAGCATAAGCGTGCTTCGAAAATCGGCCGTGTGTTTCAGGATCCGATGGCGGGAACGGCTCCGACGATGACGATTGAAGAAAACTTGGCGCTTGCGTACAACCGGACAAAAAAGCGGACGCTTTCGTTCGGTGTGACAAAAAAACGGCGCGATTTTTACCGGGAAAAGCTTGAAATGCTGCATCTCGGACTCGAAGATCGTCTTCAGGCAAAAGTCGGCTTGCTTTCAGGGGGAGAGCGGCAGGCGCTTTCGCTTCTCATGGCGACGTTTACCGATCCGAAAATTTTGCTGCTTGATGAACATACAGCAGCACTCGATCCGTCACGGGCGGAGCTGATTACGAATTTAACGAAAGAAATTGTTGAGCATCTAGGACTGACAACGCTCATGGTGACACACAATATGCAGCAGGCGCTTGATTTAGGCAACCGGCTGATCATGATGGACAAAGGCCAGATTATTTTCTCGGCCAATGAAAAAGAAAAAAAGGAATTAACAGTGGAAAAGTTGCTGGCAGAGTTCCAGAAAATAAAAGGTGGCGGAGGCTTAAGCGATCGTTCGCTGCTTTCGTAAATGCAGAAGGAGACAATATGTCTTCTTCTTTTTTATGAAACACGTTAATAAAGTAGGAAGAACGGATAAAGAATAGTAAAATAAATGCATATGCACGTTGAATGGCAGGAAAGAAGGGATCTATTATGAGCAAAATTAAAATTGTAACGGACTCCGCGCTTGATATGACGAGTGCTGAACTAAAAGAAATGGGCATTACAATGGTGCCGCTGACGGTACTTGTAGACGGTGAAACGTATTTAGACAGCGTCGAAATTTCGGCAGAAGAATTTTTGGTGAAAATGGCAAACACGAAAGATTTGCCGAAAACGTCGCAGCCGCCGGTTGGCCGCTTTATGGAAGTGTTTGACGAACTTGGAGCGGATGGCAGCCAAATCATTTCGATTCATATGACAGGCAGCATGAGCGGCACGTATCAATCCGCGAAGCAGGCCGCGGAAATGTCCTCATCAGACGTGACGGTTGTAGATTCCCGCTACATCTCAAAAGCGCTGTCTTATCAAGTGTTAAAAGCGGCTCGAATGGCGGAATTAGGTCATTCTGTAGAGGAAATTACGGCAAGGCTAGATGAAGTACGCGCACAAACGAAGCTTTACCTTATGGTCGATACGCTTGAAAATCTGATTAAAGGCGGTCGGATCGGCAAAGCGCAGGGATTTATCGGATCATTGCTGAACATTAAGCCGATTGCGAATTTGGATATTGGGGCACTTTCTCCTGTGACCAAAGTGCGTTCGCATGCAAAAGGCATTAAATTTTTCGTCGATCAATTAGGTGAAGAGTTAAAAGGAAAAGAACTCGTTCACTTTTCGATTGTGCACGCCGGCCATAACAGCGCCGCGTTTTCGGAAAAACTAAAAGAAGAAGTCACGAAGATGACCGGTTTTAAAGACATTGATATTTGTATTACGGCGCCGATTATTTCAGCTCACGCGGGACCAGGAGCAGTCGGAATTATGTACCAGGCGAAAGAATATAAATAATCACACAAAAGGAGTGTCCTGAACATCTATATCAGGGCACTCCTTTTCATATATATAAAATTAGTGGAGAGGCAAAGGGCGAAGAATCACTTTAATAGACCGCGGCATTTTAAAATCAGACTGGGCTTGTTTTAAATAATTGTACATCGCTTTTCCGCGTCCGGCATTGGCGGAGTGAATGGTGATGCGCTCAGCGAACAGCTGATGCTCCACCATACGCTGTACAAGAACAAAGCCGTTTTGGGTTTTACTGACTAAATCGTGATCGAGCGAAAGATGCCCAATCTTTTCAGTCGAAAGTAATGTGAAGCATTCATCGATTGTTTCAACTAGTGTATGATCAGGAGGACATGTGCGGTAGTCATCAAGAAAAACATTGATACTCATTTTACCAATCCTCTGTTTCGACATATTTAAATTGTACCATACTTTGGGAATTTACACGAATGAAAGAAAAACCGGGCGTTTTTTAAACGCCCGGCAGTGGGGTCGGAGTCGGTTCTGCGTAACCTTCACTATATGTGTTATCAATGAGTGTGCGGATTTCTTCAGGCGATTTGCCTTCCTCGGTCATAACAGCGGTTGTGGCGGCGATTTCAAGGCAGACACCACAGCGGGTGCCGTGGTCGTCCCATGTGATTTCATCGCCGCTACGTTCAGCGATAAAGCAGTTTAAATTGCTTTTGTGACCAGCCGATTCTCCACAGCCGCAGTAGCATGGCATTTGGTCGAGCACGTCTGCATGTTTGGCGGCAGCTAAATAAATCGCGCGCATGTTATCGTCTTTGTCATCTAAAAAAGACGGCAGTGTGTCCGCCGATGCGGTCATCTCCTGCAAGTCGCCATTTTCTGCGGTGTGAGTATGGTCTTCGTGGGATTGGGCGGCATCATCGTTTCCGCAGGCAGCCGCAAATGGAATCGCCATCGTCAGTACGATCGCGGATAATTGTTTTTTCAAGATGTATTTTGCCCCTTTCAAATAGAAGAATACCTGGAAAACTGATATAATCATACATTGAAAACTAATCTCTTTCAACCGTGCAAGGAACGTGATACGATTTTGAAGAAGAAGAGGTGACCGCTTTGAAACGGGTAATGGCGGGCATAGTTCTGGCAGTGCTGCTGGCAGGATGTGCGGATGAAGCGGATGAAGTGCAAGAAACAGCGGCGCCAGGTGTTCCGCAAAATGTGAATATTGTCTCGATTGGCGATTCGTTGACTGAAGGAGTCGGCGACAGTACAGACTCCGGCGGGTATGTACCCTATTTAGAATACCAACTGGAATCGCTCGATGAAATAAAGGAAGCATCGTTTGTGAATTACGGCAAGCGGGGCAATCGGACCAATCAGCTGATTAAACGACTGGAGCAAGCGGAAATTCAAGCGGATATAAAAAAAGCCGACATTGTCATTATTACGATCGGCGGCAATGATGTCGTCAAAGTCGTGAAAGAAAACTGGTCTCATTTGACGGTCGATACATTTGAAAAAGAAGAAGACGGCTACGCGGAGCGGATTCATACGGTTTTAGAAGAAATCCGCGCGATTAATGAAGATGCGGGAATCGTTCTCGTCGGCATTTACAATCCGTTCGGCCGCATTTTTGTCGACACGGAAGATGATGAAATGATTGTCCGGACGTGGAATGAACGGGCGGAGGAAGTGGCCGCATCATTCGAGCAGACGGTATTTGTAAGTGTGGAAACGATTTTCGGCGAAGGCAGTGACGGGCTGTTTTTTGAAGATCAGTTTCATCCGAACGATATCGGGTATGAACAAATGGCCGGCCGCATTTTTGATACGATCAACGGAGCTCCGCTTGAAGAGTTGACCAATCAAAAAATTGTTATTTCGAATGAGGGATCAAATTGACAAAATGGAAAGTGGCCTTTTTTTTATTATTACTCAGCATCATCGCCGTGATCGGGTTCGTGGCTATTTTGATTTTTCTCCCATCAAATGCAGAAAAGCCGGTCATAGCGGAAGTAGAAGGCGAAACGGCATTTCATGTAACATCGTCAAAAGCGGAACTGAACCAGCTCGTAAGCTATTATTTAGCAAAAGAAGCGGGTAATGCGCCGATTGACTACGACGTGTACATTGGGGATGACGTGGAATTGTATGGGTCGTTTCCAGTACTTGGTGCGGACATTGATTATTACATGACGTTTGAGCCGGAAGCGCTGAAAGACGGCAATATCGTTCTTCGCCAAAATGGGCTGCGAGTCGGGCTGCTTGATATTCCGGCCTCGTATGTGTTAAAAACGGCAGACAGTGCTTATGCGTTTCCAGAGTGGGTGCATGTCGTACCAGACGAGGAACGGATTTATTTATCACTTGCAGAAATGCGGCTTGACAACGGCATGCGTGTTAAAGCAGAATCATTTAACTTAGCAAAAGATAACATTCAATTTGCAGTGCTTTTACCAGAAGGGGCTGCTGAATAGGAGGCAACAAAGATGGAAAAAGCAATCTTTGCGGGAGGCTGTTTTTGGTGTATGGTCAAACCGTTTCATGAGCAGCCGGGTATTGAGTCCGTTATAAGCGGCTATACAGGCGGCCGTACGGAAAATCCGACATACGAAGAAGTGTGCAGCGGGGCAACCGGCCACATTGAAGCCGTTGAAATTACATTTGACCCGGACGTCTTTTCATATGAAAAGCTGCTTGGCGTGTTTTGGATGCAAATCGATCCGACGGATGCAACTGGCCAATTTTACGACCGTGGCCGCTCGTACATGCCGGCGATTTTTTACACAACGGACGAGCAAAAGAAGCTGGCTGAAAAGTCCAAACAACAACTTGATGCAAGCGGACGGTTCAAAAAGCCGATCGCGGTGCAGGTGCTGCCGGCCGAAATCTTTTATCCGGCGGAAGCGTACCATCAAGATTATTACAAGAAAAATCCGGCGCACTATAACGCGTATCAAACAGGTTCTGGACGCGCCGCTTTTATTCAATCACACTGGAGGGATATTAAATGAATAAAGAAAACTTAAAAGAAACGCTTTCCCCGATGCAATTTAATGTAACTCAGCAAAACGGTACCGAGCCGCCGTTTCACAATGAATATTGGAACGAAACAGCGGACGGCATTTACGTAGATTTAGTTTCTGGCAAACCGCTTTTTTCATCGAAAGACAAATACGATGCAGGCTGCGGCTGGCCGAGCTTTACAAAGCCGATTGAGACAGCAGAAGTGCTGGAAAAACGGGACATATCTCACGGCATGATCCGCACCGAAGTCCGCAGCAAAACAGCGGATTCGCATCTTGGCCACGTTTTCCCGGACGGACCGGTAGATGCCGGCGGTCTGCGCTACTGCATGAACTCTGCCGCGCTCCGCTTTATACGGAAAGAGGACCTGGATGCGGAAGGATACGGCGAATACAAAGACCTTTGCTAAAGGGTCTCAGACTGTAGACTAATAAAACTTTTAACAGAATCTCCTTTTGTTTCTTCACATGAGAGCTGTTTTGACGGGAGCCGATAAGGCGGCAGGCGCGCGGCTTCGCTTTCCATGGGGGCAGGCGCTGAGCTCGTCTCCGCCGCTTTGCGGCAGATCCGATCTCAGCGGTCCTGCCAGTCCCATAGGAGTCTTCGCCGCCCGCCGCCTGTGCGTTTAAACGAAACAGCCATGTCTGGCAGATCCATCTTTTTCAACAGCGACAATGAGCAAGAGGATGCAGTCATGTCCCTGGCGTTTGTTCCATACATACAGCCTATCAGGACTTGCTTCCTCTCGCTGCTTTTCTAAAACATTTGGTGAAGCCGCACGGACGAAGACTCCCGCGGAAAGCGAAGTCCGGGCAGTTTCATCTATCGGCTCCAGGTAAAAAAGAGCCTGCTTCTCTGAAAGATACCTGCCTTTTTCGGCAATAGAAATTTTTGTTAAAAAAACGAACGTTGACTTTGTCGACAGTCTCAGACCTTTGCTAAAGGGTCTTTTTTTGGAGGGAACCAATGCACAAATCGTTTTATCACTATTTAATGAAATATAGAGAAGAGCCGCCGCGTGACGAGCTGGCGTCGTTTGCGAATGCAGCGTTCGGCGACCACTCCTTTCCAAAAACAGCGGATTCATATGACGTGCTGAGCCGCTACTTGGAAATGGATGTTGATTATTTGCCAACGATGAGTGTGTTTGATACGGCGTGGGACAAATATGAGCAGGATGAATTAACTCGCTGAAACTTTTTTGTTTTTTGTTCGTAAATAGGACTATTACGGTGAATGGAGTGAGGCAGGATGGCGTTATTTAATAAGGCATTGGCAAGCATAGGAATCGGAAATGCAAAAGTGGACACGAAGCTCGAAAAAGCGAAATACACAGCAGGTGACGTGCTGCGAGGCATTGTCGAAGTCAAAGGCGGCAATATAGCGCAGGATGTCGATTCTATTTATGTCGCGGTCATGACAACGTATGAGCGGGAAACGGATGACCGGAAAGTGACCGATGAAGCGGTCATCGTGAAAGAAAAATTGAATGAGCCGTTTACGATCAATGCGGGGGAAACACGCGAATTTCCGCTTGAGATGACACTGCCGCATGAAACGCCTGTGACGCAAGGAAAGACACGCGTCTGGATCGCGACCGGGCTTGATATTAAACAAGCGGTGGATCCGTCTGACAAAGACTATATTGAGGTGCATCCAACCGTCATCGCGGAAGAAGTACTGGACGGCGTGCGTGCGCTTGGATTTCGGCTCCGTGAAGTGGAATGCCAGCACGCCCGCATGACCAATTATCCATTTATACAAGAGTTTGAATTTGTTCCGGTAACAGGCGCTTATGCAGGCAAGTTGGATGAGCTGGAAGTCTCCTTTTTGCAGCAGTCAAAAGACGAAGTGAACGTGCTTTTGCAAGTAGACAAGCGGGCGCGGGGACTTGGCGGCTTTTTGTCGGAAGCGATGGGCACCGATGAAAGGAATGTCCGTCTGCGTGTCAAGAGGCAGGAGCTCTCGCAAGTGCGTTCAAAGCTTGACGAGACAATCAGCCGTTTTGCATGATAAGATAATGATGCTGAACAACTCGGATGAAAAGCGTAGTATGCTGGAGCAGTGTCCGAGTGACCAACATCCTGTTATAAGGGGCTCGGACTAAGAACGCCACGTCCTGTGGCAACGTCCGAGTGATCAACATTCTGTTGGCCCTAATCATATGTTTTTATGGAGGAATTTTGAATGAGTGTACACATTGGTGCAAAAAAAGGTGACATTGCAGAAACGGTTTTGCTTCCAGGCGACCCGCTTCGGGCAAAATACATTGCAGAAACCTTTTTAGAAAATCCGGTCTGCTATAACGAAGTTCGAGGCATGCTTGGCTATACCGGTACATATAAAGGAAAAAAAGTATCGGTTCAAGGTACTGGCATGGGCGTACCATCCATTTCGATTTACGTGAATGAACTGATGCAAAGCTATGGGGTGCAAAAATTGATTCGGGTTGGTACGTGTGGTGCGATTCAAAAAGATGTCAAGGTGCGTGATGTCATTTTAGCGATGACATCATCAACCGATTCAAGCATGAACCGCGTGACATTCCCAGGCGTCGATTATGCGCCGACTGCCAACTGGGAATTGTTAAAAGCGGCGTTTGATGCTGGAACAGAAAAAGGATTGCAGCTGAAAGTCGGCAACGTATTTACAGCGGATCAGTTTTACAATGACAATGCAGACCATGCAAAATGGGCACAATATGGCATTTTGGCGATCGAAATGGAAACGACGGCCCTTTACACACTCGCTGCAAAACATGGCCGCCGTGCACTGTCAGTCCTGACGGTGAGCGACCATATTATTACGGGTGAAGAAACAACATCGGAAGAACGCCAGACAACGTTTAATGAAATGATCGAAGTAGCGCTTGAAGCGGCGGTTCAGTCGTAATGAAAAAAAATGTTTTAACGCTGGCAGCCGTAGTGCTGTTAGCCGGATGTACGTCCGCTGAAGAAGAAACCGCAACAGAAACGGAACAAACCGCGCCGGCGGAAAAACCGGCAGCAGAAAAAGAAACCGGTCCTGTCATTGACGCATCGTATTTCAATGAATTGAAAGAGGTGGACGGTTTGCAAGTTATTCAAAATCCGGAAAACCCGCTGGTGCTTGTGAACAAAGAATTTGCGCTGCCATCAGCTTACACGCCGCCTGACCTTGTCCGTCCGAACGTTCAATATTCATTCGGCGATCAGGATATTGAAAAGAGCTATATGAGGCGTGAAGCCGCAGCAGCGCTTGAAACGCTGTTTAAAGGTGCTAAAGAAGATGGCCAGTATTTATTTGCAGTATCCGGCTACCGTTCGTACGACCGCCAGGAAGAAATTTTAGCGGCGGGTGCTGCCGCTAGCAGTGAAGAAGAAGCGTTAAAGTCCATTGCACCGCCAGGCATGAGTGAGCATCAGTCCGGTCTTGCGATGGACATCTCATCGGAAAGCAACGGCTTTGAATTAAATCAGTCTTTTGAAACGACTGCAGAAGGCCAGTGGCTGAAAGATCACGCCCACGAATACGGCTTTATTTTGCGCTATCCAAAAGGCAAAGAAGACATTACCCAGTACATTTATGAACCGTGGCATTTCCGCTATGTTGGGGGCGATGCGGCGGTCATGATTTATGAAAACGACTGGACATTAGAAGACTATTTTGAGCAAGTAAAACCGGCGGAGTAATCTGCCGGTTTTTTTTCGACAAGGTTTTTGTTTTCAAAAATCCCTGAAAACTGCTAAAATGAAAAGATCAGTGTACATAGATGGAGAAAGCGGGGAACAGAATGGAAGAAGAAAAGCCGGAACAGGGCCATTATATCAAAATAAAACGGTTTCCGTTTATTATGTTGATTTTTGCGCTCGTGTTTATTACGGCGGCGGTGACAACGATTACGCTCGCTTTCGGTGACGAGAAAGCAGTCGAAGTCGGAGCACCGGCCCGGTCAGAATTCAGTAAATTTTATGAAGCATATGACAAAATAAAAAGCACGTATTATGAAGAAGTGGATCAGGAAACGCTCGTCAACGGTGCCATTAACGGCATGATCGATTCACTCGAAGATCCGTATTCTGATTATATGAATGAAGAAGAAGCATCCCAGTTCCATGAAGACGTATCAAGCTCATTCCAGGGCATCGGTGCGGAAATTCAAGAGCAGGACGGATTTATTATGATCGTCTCGCCGATTAAAGGATCACCGGCGGAAGAAGCGGGTTTAAAACCAAATGACATGATTTTGTCTGTCGATGGAAAAAGCATTCAAGGCATGAGCGCTTCAGAAGCGGTGCTTTTAATCCGCGGTGAAAAAGGAACAAAAGTGGCACTGGAAGTACGAAAAGCGGGAACGGAAAAATCACAAAACATCACAATTGTCCGCGATGAGATTCCGATTGAAACGGTGTATGCTGAAATGGGGAAAGGCAACATTGCCCACATTCAAATTACAAGCTTTTCCGAGCATACGGCAGAGGAGCTGAAAACGGCTCTTGCTGATATGGAAAAAGAAGGCATGAAAGGCATCGTCCTTGATCTTCGTCAAAATCCGGGCGGACTGCTTGACCAAGCGATTGAAATGGCCAACTTGTTCGTTCCGGAAGGCAAAAACATTCTGCAAGTGGAGTCCGGCGGTGAAACACAGGAATACAAAGCAGAAGGCGGCGATAAAATTGAGCTGCCAACCGCTGTTTTAATTGATAGCGGCAGTGCGAGTGCGTCAGAAATTTTGGCGGCGGCGTTAAAAGAATCAGCGGGCATTCCATTGATTGGGGAAAAATCATTCGGTAAAGGAACTGTCCAATCAGCGGAAGATTTCAGCGATGAATCCAACCTGAAGCTGACAACGGCGAAATGGCTGACGCCAAACGGCACGTGGATCCATAAAAAAGGCATTACGCCGGATACCGCCGTAGCACTTCCAGCTTACGCAACCTTAACGTACATTAATCCAGAATCCGAACTCAAACTTGAGACGCTATCGGATGAAGTGAAAACAGCTGAACAAATGCTAAAAGCTCTCAGCTACGATCCAGGCAAAGTAGACGGCTACTTTGACGAATCGACCGAAAGCGCCGTTGAAGAATTCCAGGAAGCGGCTGATATCGAACCAACCGGTGTTTTAACTGGTGCATCGACCACAAAGCTGATGGAAAACCTTCGTCTGAAACTCGAAGAAAATGACACACAGCTGAAACAGGCGCTTGAATCCGTGCAATCGAAAATAAAGTAAACGGAAACCCCTCCGATTTTTTTGGAGGGGTTTTTGAATGGACACAAACTTGGCTAAATGGACACAACGGTGTAGGAATGGACATGAATTGGAAGAGTGAACACGGTTATTCCTCGATCTTCCATAATGGAGAGAAGGACATCTTCTCTACTTTCCGAAATTATATTTTCAGGATGGCATTGGAACTTTTGTTTGCCGCTGGTCAAATCGTGAAATTCAGCATAAAATAAAATCTGGGAGTGAAGGAGGAGGTTTTTGGCTGACTGGCGGGTACTATACGAAACGCTTTGGAAAGGGCGAACGTTTACCGATGTAGATGAAGCGATGGAGAACGAGCTTGAAGATAAACTAAATCACCCGAGATTGAGAAAAAAACCGGAAGTGAAGTTTTTTGAAGCGGTGCGCCGTGTGCGTGATTCGTCTTTGTCAGATTCGGACAAAATGACGCTTATTTCGGCCTATGTCAACTGTTTCGAAAAACGAAAGCAAAAAGATTGATTTTGTACCCCTGTGTGTATAAAATAATCGCAGTGAGTGAATAAGGGGGAAAAATAGATGGCAGGGTTCATCATCGCGTCGGCAGTATTAGCGGCGATGTTGCTAATTGGATATAAACGGTATTGGCCGGTCAATGTTAAGCGCATTTTGCCGGATGAAGCGGCTGGGCATCCAGTTATTGATGTACGGGACTGGCAGGAAGCCAATCGTCTGCCTCTTGCGGGCGCGGAGCATATTCCGTGCGGCTATATTCCACGCAATGCGGGTAAATTCGGCGGCCAGGAAGTGTACATTGCGGCTGCATCAGCGGTTGAACGGAACTTTTCCGTTCGGTTGTTGAAAAAATATAACATTCATGTAAAAGGGTTTATTTGCATGAATGAATCAGTGTAAGCCGGTGCCAAAGCACCGGCTTTTTAAATTTGTCAGTAGAACAACCCGTCGTTTAGGATAGAAGGGAAGAATAGGGGGCGCTCAACGGCAAAGACGGCACTTGTAACAGGCGGATCAAAAGAAATAGGGCGGGATATTTGGCAGCAGCAGGTCACTCTATTATGATTAATTACCGTTCTGGGGCGCAGCAGGCTGAATCATTTTCGGAATTGAAAATCAACCATTACTTTTTTAGCTGCACGGCATAAAATGAATCCATTCCTGACGAAAGAAGAAATATTTGATGAAAAAGAAACATCTTGAACCGGCAGCCGTCCTGCTTCTTACATACATCAGTGCTGTTTTAATAGGGACGCTAATATGTTCCGGCGTACGATTAAGCCGCAATGTGTCATACGAGTATTGTCCATTACGATGATTGCTTTTTCACTATCATTATGGGGATGTTTTTGATTAACGTCGTCGAGGACTTGCTTTTTTGCCTCTTATGTTTAAAAAAGTGTCTGCATTTGCGCCGGTCGGGCTGTCGATGAACTTGACGCTGCCTCTTGCTTATATGTTTGCCAAAAAACAAGATACTCATTTTAAATACGCATCTGAAGATGTGCAGACGGGATAAATCATTCGATTTGTTCGAAAAGATTGAATTATTAGAAAGTACCGGATACATTAAGGATATTAAGCCTCGTATATTAGAGTTACATAGGGATGGGGGTATTTATAAGGTGATAATCCGTAACATGTTTCTAGCGGCCGTTTTGTTTTTGGGTGGGTGTTCGGAAGAGGCAGTTGATCAAGTGATTGAAGAAGAGGATCAGGCTTTGGATGAGCTTAAAGAAGAACCGCAAGAGGATGGGGATTGGTACCTAGAACAGCTGGCCGGGCAATACGGCGAATTAATTCCGGATGAGTCAGCGCTTGAAGAAGAGACAGCAGAAGCACCTGAATCTCCTCCGGAAGAAACGGCAGTGATCACCTATTCAGTTGAAAATGGTGAAATTATGGAAGAAACAAACCGGTCAGATGACGCCTATGCGGATAATTGGGAGGATCAGGAGCGGTTATGGTCCCATTTTTATCATATGATGCCGGCCGATTATATCGATACGGTCGGTGAACTGGAATTTTTCACAGATGGATCGGATGAAACCCTCGCGTACGTGGAACCGATGGACGATACGTATTACTGGAAAGTGGCAATCGACTTTCAGGATACGGACAATGAAATAGAGCTGTACGGGACGCTGCTGCACGAAATTGCTCACATTGTGACGCTTGCGGATGATCAGTTCACTGACATGGAAGAAGCGTGTGCAACGTACGAATCGGACTACGGCTGCATGGCAGAAGAATCCTATATGAACCAGTTTTTCCAGACATTCTGGGCGGGTCCGATGTATGTGGAGTGGGCGGCGGAAAAAGTCAGTGAAGATGTCGAGGCGCAAGACGCGTTTTACGACAAATATACCGATCAATTTTTAACGTATTACGCGACCACGTATCCGGATGAAGATTTAGCAGAATCATGGGTGTACTTTCTTTTTTCAACGGCGGACGAAGTGGAGATGTATGAAGGCGTTTTAAAAAAGAAAATCCTGTTCTTTTATGATTTCCCGGAACTGGTCGAGATGCGCGAGGAAATGTTAGCGAATATGTGGAACACTTTATAGGGAAAAAGCCCTTCACGCACCAATGCGTGAGAGGGCTTTTTTTCGTTGCACAAGCCATAATCGAACGGAGAGAGTAATGGCGCCGCACGTAAGTCCCGTGATAAGACCGATCCAGTAGCCGTACGGTCCCCAGTCGGTCCAGCGGGCGAGGGTCCAGCCGAGTGGGAGGCCGATGACCCAATAGCTGATCATGGTCATCATAAAGGTGACATTGACATCTTTATAGCCGCGGAGTGCGCCTTGAACCGGCGCCTGTACCGCATCGGACAGCTGGAAAATGGCGGCGAAAATTAAGAAGCCCGCAGTCAGTTCAAGCACTTCCGCGTCGGTTGAATACAAATGCGCAAATGCGTCACGGAACGTAAAGATCACAACAGTGCCGACTGCCGCAACGCCAATTGCCATGAAAATGCCGATGAGGCTGTAGCGGCGGGCGTCATGAAACCGGCCAGCTCCGACTTCAAAGCCGACCACAATCGTGAGTGCCATCGACACACTCATTGGAATCATATACGTCAGTGAAGCGAAATTCAGTGCTGCCTGATGCGCGGCAATGACGTTCGTGCTGTATTCACTCATGAGCAGCGTCACGGCAGAAAAAATGCTCGTTTCGAAAAAGATCGACAAGCCGATCGGAAGCCCTAGCACCAAGATTTCTTTCCATTTTGAAAGAGCTACGTGCGGCAGTTGATAAAACAGCCTGTACGTAGAAAACGGCTCGTGACGCCAAACAATCCAAGCGGCTAAAATGAAAATAAGCCAATACGTAATTGCCGACGCGTAGCCGGAACCGACCCCGCCGAGTTCCGGAAATCCGAATTTTCCGTAAATGAGCACGTAGTTAAACGCGACATTGAGTGGCAGCGCCACCAACATAATAATCATTGATGTACGGGTTTTGCCAAGCGCGTCAATAAATCCGCGCAGCACAGCCGTTAAAAAGAGGGGCACGATGCCGAATGACAGGGCGATCACATACTCCAACGCAATCCTCCGAACATTTTCATCCAAATTCATCAATCCAAGCACCAGCTCAAGCAACACAAAACCGAGCGCATACGTTGCGGCAGAAATGACGAGTGCCACATACACCCCCTGCATAACGGAAAAGGAAACCTGTTCCCGCCGGCCTCCGCCAATTAAATGCCCGACGATTGGTGTAATTGACAGCAAAATCCCGCTAAGACCGGTATATACAGGCATCCAAAGCGAAGAGCCGACTGCCACGCCGGCCAAATCATCCGCGCTGTAGCGGCCTGACATGATTGTGTCGAAAAACGTCATTGAAAACATGGCGATCTGCGTCACCATAATCGGGATTAAAATGTATAAAAACTGGCGTATCTTCGCACGCGTTGTAGCCGTTTCAATCAACTTGATCAACTCCTTCACCGGAAAATAGTATAGCACAAAAATGATCTGGAAGATCGAGATAAAAGGTGTATTAACAAGTAATCAATTCAGATTGCCTGTACTTTTTTTATAAAAGATATGATATAGAGGAATAATCTATCTCCTATTTGAATAGAATAGGAGAGTTGAGATATAGACGAATAATCTATCCCCACTCGAATAAGGCAGAAAAGTAGTGATAGGGCCGAATGTCCTGCCCCAATAGAATAAGAGAGGAAAGATAAGATGATATACGTTCAAAACAAGACATGGAGAACGGCTGTTGAACCGTTGGCTGCCTTTTTGGCATTAGGCATTCTTTTTTATTTTAGTAATGGTTTTTTTCATCAAGAAACAGTTCAGCTTTTAGCGATAGCGATTCTTGTTATTTTATTTTCTTCTCAGTATGGTATTTATTCAGCAATTGGAGTATTTGTTCTATCGTTTTTGTATCGAATCATGTATGGAATTGCAACATCAGAAGACATTTTACTTTATTTTGTTTCCAGGGAATTTATGTACGAGACTCTTTTTTTAGCAGTTTCAGCCGTAATATGCGGCTTATACAGCACGTCGAGACAGGAGCGATATAAGGATATTGTTGATGAAAATACGTACATAAAGCGGGAAATGGGGGAGTTAACAGCAACTGTCGACCAGCTTAATGAAACGAAAAAAGTGTTAAAAGAGCGGCTGCTTGAAAACAACAACCATTTAGGAACCATTTACTCGATGTTTAAGGCAATTAATCACCAGCATCCTGAAGTTGTTCTTGACCGGGCCATAGAAGTGTTAAAAAAAGATCTGGGTGCAAAAGAGGTGGCTGTTTATTCTGTTAACGGAGATCATAGCGTCTTGCGCCTAAAAGTCGAATCATCAGAGACAAAAGGGCGTTTTCAAAAGTCCATTCTTGATGAAAAGCCGCCGGTCATCGAGCGCGCATTATCGGACGGCATTCCTTATTTCAGAATGGAAGCAGATCCACAAAATGCCCCAATGATTGCAGGACCGGTCTTTATCAATGACCAAATTCAATATTTAATAGTGGCAGACCGCCTTCCCTTTAAGGAAGTGACCAATCACCAGTTTGAGCTGTTTGTCTGGTTTATCCGCTGGCTTGGTGATCGCCTTGACCATGCCGTGGAGTGGTGGAATGATGATGTAAGGAAAAAAACATATGAGGGAACAGGCATTTATTACCCGTCGGAAATGCAGCATGTATTGTCTATATATGAAACGAGGGAAAAAATGTTTGGCTTTCCTTTTTCGTATATGGAACTGAGTGTATTGACAGTCAATGTATATGAATTGCAGGAATTATTGAGCAAACAGCTGCGCCAGATTTGTAAAATTGATGTTGTTGGATTTGATAGGGAAAACGCTAAACTGATGATCATTCTTCCAAATACAAATGCAGAGGAAAGCAAGATTGTTTTGGAGCGGATTAAGCAGAAGATCATTGAAACGAAACGAGTGGAAGTATAATGAGCTGGTTCATTCTTTATATGATGTATCTCATTATGATGATAGTTGTATATAGATCTTTGAGTAGACGCGTGACAGAAGCCTATGCCGGAATGCTGTTGTATTATTTCATTCTGTCCGCTGCTTTTCCCATTGTAGGACTGCTCGCCTCTCTGCTTTTGGAGGGTCTTAATAAAAAAAGGAAGACTGTCGACTGGTTTGAGGAATACGAAAATTATATGCAGAAAAAAGTAGTGAACTATGCTGATATTCGCAGGCAGGCCGCAGCAGATAAAAACTTGATTCCTTTTTTATCAGGTCTTGAACTAAACAAAAACAAGTTACAAAAGCAGTTGATTATGGAACTGAGTGAAGTAGATATTACGGGACAGGGATTCTTTCTAGAGCGGGCCATTCGTCATCATAATACCGAAACGGCCCATTATGCGGCAGTCAGCATGAATAGTTTGAAAGACCGCTTTCAAAAAAATATTGAAATGTTGCGCAGCCAATGCCGAAATGAGAGTAAGCCTTACTTGGAACTCACAACTGTATATCGTTCTTTTCTTCAAAGTGGCTTTTTAAATGGCAGCCAGAAGGAAGAGCTGAGAAATGAGTACAAGGGTTTTATCGATGAGGCGATGGCCTTATTTCCGAAAGAAACTATTCTTTTATACTATCGGGGGGAACAGGCCCTGCATGAGCAAAATTATGAGGGCGCGGCAGGTTATTTTCAATCGCTCGTGAAGTTGAATCCGGCCTCTTCTTCCGGATATGAGGGACTGATTGAAACATTTTATGAACAAGGAGACTGGCCCGCCGTGTACAATATGATTCGCAAAGCATCTAAACATAATATTGAGTTTCCGTATAAATTTGAACAGATTATTGACAGGATGGGGAATAACAGATGACTAAAACATCAAATAAATTGGTTCGGATCAGCGGTGGTGTTCTTCTTTTGACCGTTGCGGCTATCTTGTTTTTTCGATCTGATTATTTTGTGAGATCGACAAAGTCGGAAGCCTCACCCGCCAAGCAATCATTTCGGATTTTAACGGCGGACAACAAATCAAATCAAGGAGAAACCATTCAGCTTTATGTTATTGCAGGTGAAGGCGACCTTGGAGCGAAGGTAGGAGAAAATTTGGCGTATGCGTCCGGTTATGCTCATATTCAAACGTTACCGCTTGACGAAGATGAAATTGATGAAATTGAACCATCCCCATACAATGCTATTTTTGTTTCAGGGGACCATCTTCAAGATTTATCTGTTGAGAAGTTAAGTGGATTTGTTGAAGAAGGCGGCCGGCTTTTTGTAGCAAACAGCTTTTATTATCAAGGCGAGTGGCTGGACCTGCTTGGCATCAGTGAGATGGGAGAATTTATGACGGCGAAGGGCTTGACGTTTGAGAAGCCATTATTCCCAGGCTACCCGGAAGTACCTGGAGATTCGAATCTGTTCACCCACAGCGCCGTTCAAGTGGAGCTTGATGAGACAACAACGGATCTTTGGATGACCGCACAGAGCAATCCGGTTTTTTGGACAAATGATTTTGGAGAAGGAAAAGCCGCTGTCTGGAATACAGCTGTATTAAATGAAAAATCAGCACGCGGCTTGATGGTTCAATCAGTTGGCTTATTATTCCCTTCTTTCGTTTCTGCGCAGGTTGGGACAGAAATTGTGTACATCGATGATTTTCCTTCACCTGTCCCGGAGGGGTCTTTATCAGGAACAAGTCTTATAGATGAAGAGATATCTATCAGGGATTTTTATAAGCATTACTGGTGGCGGGACATTGAAAAGATGATTGAAAAGTATGGTATTAAGATTACAAGCGGAACCATTGCGACGTACGAAAACAATGTGAATCCGCCATTCAAAGAGATGACGGAAGCAATCCGTCGGCCTTACATTTATTACGGACGGACTTTGTTGGAGCATAAAGGAGAGATCGGGTACCACGGATATAACCATCAGCCGTTAGTGACAGCGGGCACGTACGTTGATCCAGAGCTTGGTTATGTTCCGTGGCCGGATCAACAAAGCATGGGAGAAGCAGTGAAAAAGCTAAAAGAAACAGTGGCTCACTTTTTCCCTAATGAGAAGATTGAGACGTATGTGCCGCCGTCCAACATTATTGACCGGGAAGGGATTGATGTGCTAGTAAAAGAATTGCCAGAACTGAAAACGATAGCATCTTTATACACAGGATCTGAAAGCAACGGCAGCTTTATACAAGAATTCGAATACGACGAAACCTATCCAGAACTGTACCATTATCCACGTATAACAAGCGGATACAGCCTTGACAATACGGCAACATTTACAATGGCAGATGCCATGGCCCACATTGGGACCCTTTCTCATTTTATTCACCCAGACGATGTGCTGGACCCGTTTCGTTCAAAAAATAGCAGCTGGGCAAAAATGGCGTCTAATTACGAAAGGCTTCTTCAAGATGTCCGAAAGTGGTATCCATTTTTGACGAGTGTGACACAGCGGGAGGCTACCGCAGCGATAAAAGCGTATCAAAAGTCAAAGATTACGAGAACCTATACAGATGAATCGATTTTTATTTCATATGACAAAGTACCGTCCACTACGTCGCTGCTTGTTCGGGTGGAAGAGGGAAAAGAGCTTGAAGAAGGAACATTTTCGTACGGGAAAGTCATTAAGCTCTCTGAAGGTTTGTACAATGTACAATTAAAAGAAGCTGAAGCAGAGATTAACATTATGGAGGTTCAGTCATGAGAATTGGAATGGTTGTAGAAGGAAGCTACCCGTTTGTCAGTGGTGGGGTGGCTTCCTGGGTTCAAACGATGGTGCGTCATTTTTCGGAGCATAAATTTGTGATTTATGCCATTGTGACTCATAAAGATCCCTCCATGACAATGAAGTACACGTTGCCGGAAAATGTAGAAAGACTGGAAATCATTCCGCTTCATAAAGACGTGAAACCGATTTACCCGTCAACAAAATTAACAGATGAAGAAGTCGAGATCGTTTCAAACTGGTTTGCTTTTAAACAATCCGGAAAAGAAGCGCTGCAAATTTTACAGGAACAGGACAAAGTCGGGAATACAGAAGCTTTTTTAAATAGTACGGTTTTTTATGACATTGTTAAAAAATGTTATGTGGAAGAAAAAATAACGGCTTCTTTTCTCGATTACTTGTGGATGTTTCGGTCGATGTACCAGGCCGTTATACAAGTTTTGCAGGCCGAGACGGCAGAAGCTGATGTCATTCACGCAGTCTCAACGGGTTATGGGGGCCTGCTCGGTTCTGTTTTGAGCATTCGGTTTGACTGCCCGCTTGTGTTGACAGAACATGGACTTTATACAAGAGAACGTGAAGAAGAGATTTTAAAAGCCGACTGGATTCCGTCCATTTACAAAAATCGGTGGATTCGCTTTTTTCAAAAATTAGCAAATGAAGCGTATGACCGCGCTCGCGTCATTATCTCACTGTTTGATCGGAACAGCCGTCTGCAGGAAGAAGCTGGTGCTCCTTTAGAAAAGCTCATGGTGATTCCAAACGGAGTAGAAATGGATGCTTATGCCGGCCTGAGACCGGTCGAAACGAAAATACGAGAAGAAATCATCTTTACGTCTGTCTTACGGGTCGTGCCAATCAAAGATGTAAAAACGATGATTTATGCAGCGAAAATAATAAAAGAAAAAGAGATTCCTTTTCTTTTTTATTTGGTCGGACCAACGACAGAAGAGCCTGAATATGCGGAAGAATGCCGAGAGTTAATCGAGCGTCTTCAACTGCAGGACAATATTGTGATGACCGGGCAGGCCGATGTAAAAGCCTATTTGAAAAAAACAGACGTGCTTGTGCTGACAAGTGTCTCTGAAGGACAGCCTTTAGCGATGCTTGAAGGAATGGCAGCTGGCATCCCATGGATTGTAACGGATGTTGGATCCTGTCGGGAATTGGTTGCAGGGGCAGCTGAGGATGAACTTGGACGCTGTGGGTTTTACGTACCGCCTGTCGCGCCGGATGCGGTCGCATTTCAAATGGAATGGTTTTATAACAACCAGGACCAAATTCAGGATATGGGCTTAATCGGCCAAAAAAGAATCGAAGTACACTATCAGCTGCAACATGTTATTACCCAATACCGTGCCGTTTATCAGTCGCTCAAAAGAGAGGAGGAGAGCCATGGCCGGCATCGGGTTCCATCTTCAGAAGTTATTTAAAGAAGATCACTTGTCTTCTCACATGCGGGCGTATAGCTTTACCGCAATGGTCACAGCAGGTCCGTGGCTGATTGTAATCGCCGCGCTTTTATTGATTCGGTCCATTATCGCGCAATTTGGCGATCCATCGTTTAATGGACTTAATATTATTACAGCATCCATTTCTTACTGCTTTATTTTTTCACAGCTGTTATTTGGAAGCTTCCAGTTAATCGCCACCCGGTATGCGGCTGACCGGCTTTATGCAAAAGATGTAAACAGTTTATTTCCAACAATGGCAGGGCTGATTCTGCTTCTTTCAGCAATTTCAACAACGATATGGATCGTTTTCGCGCTGCTATCGCCTATGCCGATTGTATACAAGTGGCTGCTGCTCATGTTATTTTTAGCGCTCAATATTATTTGGTCTCAAACAATCTTTTTAACAGCCGCAAAAAATTATACAGCGATTACAAAAGCGTTTGGCGCAGGGGCGTTTGTTGCTGTTGCATGTACATGGATTGTCTCGATTTTGCCGATTCAAACCAGTACCGCGTTTTTATTTGAAGGCTGGGTGATCGCTTCATTTACGTTCGGCATGATTGTGACGGCAGTTTGGCTGAGTACCATTCTTCTTCAAATGTTTCCAGAAAAATCGACGGACGGTATGTTTTCCTTCTTGACTTATATCGATAAATTTCCGCGCATGTTCTGGGCTGGCTTTTTTTACAATGCTGGTTTATGGGTTTGCAATGTGCTCATCTGGTTTGGGGAAGGCAGCCTGGTAATTGAGGATACATTTCGCATGAATCCTCAGTATGATACAGCCATTTTTTGGTCGTACTTGACGATTGTGCCGACGTACATGTTTTTTGTTATCAGCATCGAGACCCGTTTTTACACAAAATATAAACGGTTTTATAACTATATTAACAATGGTGGAACACTTGATCAGATTAATCAGTCAAAAGAAGAAATGCAAAAAACGCTTCGTGACGAAATTGAGCGTTTGATGCGCAATCAAGGCGTAGTGACCTTTTTAATCATTGTGGGCGTTTTATTTTACTCCTTTAACTTTGGACAAAATCAAAATGCGTATACGATTCTTCAGCTTGGGATCATCGGTGCTTTTGCGAATGCTATGCTGTTAATTAATATGCTGCTCATGCTTTATTTTGAAGATCAAAGCGGTGCAGCAAAAGCGGCGGCACTGTTTTTTACAGTAAACCTTCTCTTAACAGCGATTTTGCTGCCATTTGGGGAACGAGCCTATGGCATCAGTTTTGCATTAGGTTCTATCCTAGCGTTCATGTACTCGCTTCAGCGTCTGTTTGCTTATGTAAAAAAAATTGATTACCATGTATTTGCACCTGCGCTACAGCATGGAAAGCCCGCTTTTTTTACATCGCTGGCAGAAAAATTAAATAAAACAAAAAAATATCCCGCGCGGCATAAAGGCGGGACGTTTTTCTAAACCGTTTGCTAAGGCGTATTTATGCAAGATGATGGATGTGCTGCTGTATTTTTACATCGGGGGGGGGTAAAAATGTAAAGGAGGCAGCGTTATGCTTCCAAAATACATACCTGGCGTTTTTTTATTCATTTTGGAATTCACTTTTCTTTTCAAGGAGCGAAAGCAATCATGGTTAACAATCGAATGAATGATGTACATTCGTTTAAAATCTATTATGGCGATGCGACAGAAGGTGCGCTGGAAGAGCTGGCCGGATATGACATGGTTGTGATCGAGCCGGCTGCGTTTACAAAAGAACAAGTGGCGGAACTTCAGAATAAAGGCACAAGAGTATTGGGCTATGTCAGCGTAATGGAACTTGAAGTATGGCATGAAGATCTTGTAAAGCCGTCTGACTTCCTTTTGAAAAACAATGAAAAATGGCACATTCCAAAATGGGATTCCTACATGATGGACATTACAAAAGCCCATTACCGAAACATAGTACTGTCGAAAGTAACATCACACGTTCACAAGAAAGGAATGGATGGTGTCTTCTTTGATACCGCCGGAAATATTGATGATTATTTTTATAAGAACGAAAAACTTCAGGAAAAATTAAGAAAAGGCTATACAGCGCTTTTAACCCAAGTTCAACAATCATACCCAAGCTTATATGTGATGCAAAACTGGGGCTTTGACACTGTAAAAGCAGTGTCCCTTCCATACATAGACGGTGTGCTCTGGGAGGACTTCGACAAAGAAATGATCAGGCAGGATGAATGGTCGCAAAGCTGGATTGCTTATTTCCGTTCAAAGAGCCATCAACTCGATACATTTACTGTCACAAATAATAAAAGCTCTAACAATTACAGCCACAGCCTTGGGTTTCTTTCCACTAAAAATAAAGATGACATTTATGATGACCTATAAGGAAAAGCCTGCTCCTTCTCAATACCGGGAGGAGGTTTTTGTCTGGGAAATACTGAAAATTCAGCAAATGAAAGAGGGATGATTGAAAGAAAGTGGAGGTGCTTTGTATGTCGAAATGGCTTTGGCGGATTTTTTTAATTGGGTGCTTGATCTGTATCGCGCTCGTGGCGTTTGACCTCGTTCCGCCCATGCTGGAATGGGTAAACGCTGTATTTTTGTGTTTAGCAGGGCTCATTAGCGCCGTTTACTTATTGAAGCGGTTTGGAACAAAAAAAGGGCTCATCCTCACGTTGTTTATTAGTGTGTGGTCGATGACCGTCGAATCGTTTGGAGCAAAAACGGGTCTTGTATTTGGCCGCTATCATGATGAAAAAGATTTCGGTGTCCACGTGCTCGGCGTGCCGGTGACAATTGGTTTCGCCTGGCTGGTGGTCATTGCAGCAGGACTTGCGCTGATCAGTCCGCAAAACAAGCCGCGCCGCATGAGTTATCCGGTGCTTGCGTCGCTTCTTGCGGTTGCGATGGGTCTCGTTATTGATCCAGCTGCGTTCAAGTTAATGCAATATTGGGTGTGGGAAGAAGGCGGACAGTTTCTCGATATTCTGGCGCAAAACGTTGCCGGGTGGTTTGTCACAGCACTCTCTATTCATCTCGGTCTCTATTTTTTCATCGGCAAAGAAAAAAACGCAAAGCGGGTTCATGAAAAACGCGCACAAATCTTGTCTGTCCTGATGATCGGTATGTTTGCCATCCCTTCTATCATTGGCGGAATCCGGGGTGACAATCGAATGAACGATGTACATTCGTTTAAAATCTATTATGGCGACGCGACAGAAGAAGCGGTGGAAGAGCTGGGTGGATATGACATGGTTGTGATCGAGCCGGCTTTATTTACAAAAGAACAAGTGGCGGAACTTCAGAATAAAGGCACAAGAGTATTGGGCTATGTCAGCGTAATGGAACTAGAAGTATGGCATGAAGATCTTGTACAGCCGTCTGACTTCCTTTTAAAAAACAATGAAAAATGGCACATTCCAAAATGGGATTCCTACATGATGGATATTACAAAAGCCCATTACCGAAACGTAGTGCTGTCGAAAGTAACATCACACGTTCACAAGAAAGGAATGGATGGTGTCTTCTTTGATACCGCCGGAAATATTGATGACTATTTCGATGAGAATGAACCACTTCAGACAAAATTAAGAGAAGGCTATACAGCGCTTTTAGCCCAAGTTCAACAATCGTACCCAAGCTTATATGTGATGCAAAACTGGGGCTTTGACACTGTAAAAGCAGCGTCCCTTTTATACATAGACGGTGTGCTCTGGGAAGACTTCGACAAAGAAAAGATCACTCAGGATGAATGGTCGCAAAGCTGGATTGCTTATTTCCGTTCAAAGAGCCATCAACTCGATACATTTACTGTCACAAATAATAAAAGCTCTAACGATTACAGCCACAGCCTTGGGTTTCTTTCCACGAACAATAAAGATGACATTTATGATGACCTATAAGGAAAAGCCTGCTCCTTCTCAATACCGAGGGCACTGAAAAACTTGCGTTTTTACATTCTTAATTGTTTTCAAACGAAAATAGGCAGCTTTCTGTTCGATTTTGAACAGAAAGCTGCCTATTTCCTTTCATTTTTTTATTCTTTTTCCTTTAGGATTGTAATGATTCTCATTAGATTGACCGCAAAAATCGCGGTGACCCCTTGTATTTCCATGCCAAAAAGACCCGCCGATGACGCTTTTTCATACCCATGCCGGTGTTTTAGCTCGCTGTTCTTCGCTTCAATTTTATATCGTTCGCGTGCGAGCTTTTTGAATTCTTCACTATTTTGAAACGCTTCTTGTTCCGTATGTTCGTTCGATTTAATGGTCACCGAATACGTTTTACTTTTAGCCCCTTCCTGATAACATCCTTCCCTAATCGGACAAACTTTACATTTTTCGATATCAACGTAATATTTTTGCCGATGGTTCTTGCCTTGATTTTTTTTCCCAGTACGAGCCTTGCGAATCGCCATGTGCCCAGCTTTACACACATACTTCCCTGCATCCTTGTTGAATTCAAATTCATCTTCTTTCACGCGTCCACCTTGTGTGATTTGCGGATTCAGCCTGGAGGCCAATTGAAATGTTTCTTTTTTCGCATACTGTAAGTTTGCTTTTTCTGAGTACACGGTGTCCCCGATCACGATATCTATTTCCATTCCAGCTTCCTGGCTTTTCTCGATTAAGGCCTGCAGGAATTCTTTCGGTGATTTTTGATTGCAGCGTGCTTTTGTATGGGTGGCGTCCACAATAATCGTGCTGCTTTTGATGATTTCTTTTTCAAGCGCAATCTCAACGGCCTTTCCAATAAGCATATCTAATAAGCCTGCGTCCTGAAGACGAAGCTTGCGGAATTTTGTAAGCAGGCCCGGGTCAATCAGGGAATCTTCCGGTGCCATTGTTAAGAAATAGTTGAAGGACATGTCATATTTTGAGCGCTCAACAACATCTATATCCGACAATTCGAAAATGGCTTTTAGCAGTAAATATTTGAACATGCGGACTGGCGGAACTGCCTTGCGACCATTGTCCAGGCAATACTTTGTCTTTAGTTCTTCTAAAATAAAGGAGAAGTCCACCAGCTCATTGATTTGGCGAAGCATATTGTCTTTTGGCACGACGATATCGTAAATAGTCGCAAATGGGTTAACATAAGCGTTTCCTGGTTTGAAATCATTGGGAGCACCACCTATATGTATTGAATTCATTATAAATGAAAAAAGCCAGGCATTCTTTAAACTAGACGGACTTTTTCAGTGCCCTCTCGAATAAGAGGGGAGAGATGATTTACGTTCAAAAAACATAGGGAAATGATAATCCATCGTTGTAATATTTACGTCATCTGATTACACTTTTATTTCGTTGGATGAAATCAATGTTTTTGAGAAAGACTGGACTGCCGGCTGGATATAAGCTGAGCTGCATGGACAAATGAGGAAACTATCATTATGAAATGAGTCTAGCATTTTCCACCTTAAAATCTCTTGCGGGTGCGGTTCGTTTCGGGCTATAGTAATCAGGCAGCACGGACAGAACTTAAAAAACGTAGGAGGTTTTACTACTATGAAAGCAAATATCCGCATCGCCGCAATGGCCGGCTTAATTTCTGCTGGACTATTTACAGCAGGGCAAGCGAACGCAGCAGCGCCGACTTGCAACGTCGCAAAAACAGATCAGTTTGAAACATATAAACAATACCAGCAAGACTATCAGGTAAAACAGCCAGTTGAAGCAGCACCGCAGCAGGCGGCACCTGCAAAAGCAGCACCACAGCAGCAACAGACTGCACCAACTGCACAAACAACTGCGCCACAACAGGCACAACCAGCAAAAACAGCACCACAGCAGCCAGCTGCAAAATCTGTTAATGCTTTTGAACAAGAAGTTGCTAAATTAGTCAATGAAGAACGGGCAAAAGCGGGATTAAAAGCATTGGAATTAGATACAAAGCTTAGTGAAGTAGCGCGTGCGAAATCGCAGGATATGAAAGATAAAGGCTACTTTGATCACCAATCGCCAACGTATGGTTCCCCATTTGACATGATGAAACAATTTGGCATCACATATAATACGGCCGGCGAAAACATCGCCAAAGGCCAGCAGACGCCGGAAGAAGTCATGAAGGCATGGATGAACAGCGATGGCCACCGGAAAAATATTCTAAGTGCTGACTTTACACACATCGGTGTCGGCTATGTAGACGGCCACTGGACACAAATGTTTATCGGAAAATAAACACGAGCGGGAAATGACCATCATTTCCCGCTTTTTTGTATGGATAAAGCACCTTTAATAAAAGGAGCTGAGAATTTTTGAAAGACGGTGTCCGGCTCCAGTTTAAATAATTGCTTGCCGGCGATTGCATTTAATCTGACCTGATTGCGCTGGACGGAAAGACCCGGATTCTGCTGTTTCTGGACGCTGACGTGCGCCTCAAGTCCGATGCTGTAGCACAGACCGTCTTCTTACTGCATAAGCGAAACGCCGGCCTGCTTTCCGGGTTTGCCCGCTTTCCCGCAAAATCCATTCTCGCCAAGCTGCTCGTGCCGATGCAGGCGTTTTTTGTGTTTCCACTTGCCGGTGCTGCTGGCAAATTGGACAAAGTGGCCGGCCGCAACAGCGGCACATGGCGGTTTTATGCTCTTTTCACGTGAAACATATAAAGCAGCGGGCGGCCATAAGCCGTTGAAAAACTCTCTTGTGGCGGATGTGCATCTGGCCCGCGAAGTGAAAAGAAAAGGGAATAAGGCCGTCATTGCCAATATCGCGCCTTCTGTCACCTGTACCGTGTATGAAACAAACAAAGAAACGTGGGAAGGGTTCTTGAAAAACAGCTTTAACGGCATCGGCCGCTCCAAAGCCGCGGCGGGATTGCTGATCCTGTTTTAAACCGTTTTTTATATTGTTCCTTTTTTTCTGCTGTTCATACTCGCATCCGCCGCCGCTTTTTTGCTTTTGCTTCTCACGGCGATGAAAAAAACGAGCCATACGTGGAAAGGGCGCGCGTACGAAAACTAGCCGGAGGGGGCTTTTTTTCAAATTCGACGAAATCATGAATAACGGTCTGTCATCACCCGGACATTAATCTAGCCGTTCAAAATGGATTATGTGAAACTTTCCCCGCCACTTCTTCGTATTGATGAGGGAAAGGGGAGGAAACACTTGGAACTTTTACTGGCTGTTTTTCGAATCGTAGCAGAAGTATCCGCCGCTTTAGCCGTTCAGGCATTCAATTATTTTAATGATAACTAGTGCTTTCTTTTAGTGAAGGCGGAAAAGACTTTCATTTTTGGCTACCCTGAAAATATCCTTCCAAAAAGACGTTTTTTCATGCGCCATGGTGCGAATCTTATTAGCATGGCTGTCTCTGTTGAAGAACTTTGTTGGGTTTCTGAACCGGTGGACAGCCTAACGGGTTATATGAAAAAGCGATCATGATCTTGGAGTTAAAAATAAAAAAGAATGTAAATAAGACACAGCCCTGTCAGTCAAGCACCGACAGGGAGTGAGAAAGAGCTTATTGAGTCATTCCATTATCAGTTGCAAGTGGCTGGATTTCATTCGTGCTGCCCTTTTTGTTTTGGTCATTTTTTGATTTTGATTCGAGTTGATTTAGCTGCTTCTTTACAGCCTCTGAGCGTACCGTATGACTCTGATTGTTTTTTGTCATTCCCTATGCCCTCCTTTTTCGTAAGAATAATACCTTTTTATCATGAGGAGTTTAACGCAGATTTATACAAAAAACACCCTGGAGGAAAGTGTTGGAAGGTAATCATATGTGAAGGTAAAATGACATTCTGTTATACCCATAGCAAAGAAAAACGTCTTGAAGGGAGTGCGTTCATAATGATGATCCACTGCATTCGTTTGCGTTAACTCCGATTTTCCTCATTCCAATTCAAATGAAATGAGGGACTGAGTATGGCAGAAAAAATGATTAAACATAACGACAATGAGTACGTGGTACACAGCTCTAAAAGAATACTTTCCTGCAAATGAAATGAAGTCAAAAGAGCACTTTGACTTGCTTTTGTCCGACAAAGAAGCACTGTATAAAATAGAAGAAGGACCTGAGTATGTGCTGGTTTATTTCGAAAAAGAAGATTTTCTATTTGTAGATTATATGTTAGTACAGAGCAGGAACCGAAGTGAGGGTATTGGGAGTAAAGTCATCAACCAGTTAAAACACAAAAACAAGCCTATTATTCTTGAAGTGGAACCGATCTCGGTTCATGGCCCGATACAGTGAAAAGAGTTCGTTTTTATGAAAAAGCAGGATTCAGGCATATAGATACGGTTCAATACACGCGTATACACCCTATGACAAAAGAATTGAATGAAATGGTGATTTATTATTGGTCCCCGGCTGTGAAATCGGAAGACTGGGCGATGGAAAAGATGGCCACTGTTTATAAAGAAGCTCATGCCTATCATTCTGAGAGATTATATCGTACACCGCCGCAAGCCATTCAAGAGGTATTGGTTTTAAAAGAACATGCTTACAGCCAGGCCAAGTAAATAAGGAGTAAGTAATATCGATGGATGGCAGCAATTGCCCTGCCGAAAAAAACAGAGGCCTCTTCCAGAACGTTAGTGTGGCCTTGACTGCAAAACATAAGACGGTAAATGAAGGTAAATAAAGCGCTGGCTTAATATCAATTTAAAGGCAAGATGCACAGTCAAAACCATAATGTGCATCTTTTTTTTGCGAAATTTTATCTATATAAGTTGAATTAAACTTTTTACATTCGTCGTTTATTATAGTGTAGGAATTCCTTTTAAAAAAGCAGCGTATTGGGCTACGGGCTGGCGGCTGCGCTAACAACAGGGGCGAACGCTGAACCAGCCACCGCTTCGCGCTGCCTGTTTCAGCCTGTCCGCTCGTCCCGCGGGAGTCTCCGCCGCCCTCCCTCCGCCCGTTGCTTTTCTGGAAAGAAGCGGCCATGAATGAATAGATACGGACTCTCTATTCTTTTTGATAGAAGAAGAAAAACAAGCCTGTTTGGCACTGGCTGTTTTTCCTCCCCACAAAGGCGGCAGGCGCGGGGCGGAGCGGAGACTCCTATGGGACGAGCGGGCAGATAAGACCGGCGGAGCCGCAGAGCGGTGACGGTGGGCTTAGCACCTGCCACATGGAACGCGAAGCCCCACGGATGCCGCTGTTCCATTGCCCGGGCTAAGTGCTGTTCTCATACACTTTTTCTGAAAAGCAGAATCTAAAATCATTTGTTCAACTTATATAGTTTAGTTTTAATAGAAGGAAATGCCTGTCGAAATCGATTAAAGATTCAGCTTGATAAAGGGATAATCATATTTTTTATCTAGTGACACCTTCCGACAAAATTTCAATTGATCATGTAGTACAATTTCAGATAGATAGAAATCGAGATAATGACAAACTAGTGGAAGGAGTAGAACGCAAGGCTAACAGATTTAAGGTCAAGCAGCTAGGATGGCTGAGTTACCTCAGAAAATAGGGAGATTTGATGTTGGATCGAGTCGAGGTTAAATGAGATAAGGAATGGATTGAACTGATTCAAATTGCCCGTGACATGGATATTTAGATTGAGGACAATGGAGCATTTTCAGAATCCAATTAGAAGGAATATTATGGAGGGAGGGACTTTCTGTGCAAAAAATTCCCGGTAAGATGGAAAAAATGGATGAATTAGAATTAGATACAGACTGGATTGAACTCATCCAGCTTGCCGCCCGTAACATGAATATTCTGATTGAAGACACAAGAGCATTTTTATCCTCTGGCAAAATCCAATCAGAAGGAATATTATCAGATGAAGAACCTTTTGTGTGAAACATTTCGGATGAGAGGGATAAAGCTGCTAAAATATAACCAGCAAAATGAACCCTTTTAACGATCGGCTGCGGCCGGTCTTTTTTATTACATTAATGAATAAAGGATAGAGAAAAATTAGTAGAGAACTACAGATGTTCGGCAATATAAAACAAGGACATGGTAATCTAAATAAATTTTGGAAATGAGGTTTTTAATACATATGAAATTTCATGAGATGTCTTTTGAACAGCTTGAGGAATATGAAGCGGAGTTACTTGAAAAGAATGATAATTACGCGCTGCATGTTTCATTTTATGAAGAGCTGCATAAAAGAATATCAGCACTCGCAAGTTTGAGATTACCTAGTTGATCTTTTATATAAAGAACGCCGTCCATGATAGTTATTGGTTCACCAGTTAAATTTTTAAAGGTGGCGGGAGACGTCCTGACGTTTTGCTGTTGTTGCCTGGTGAAGTAGTCGTCTTAGAGTTTAAAAGCTATAACAGCGTGAAAGAAGCGGAGTATACACAAACATCCCTTTACGTAAGAGATTTAGAGCATTATCATTCTGCTATGCAACAACAGCGGTTGAAGGTGCGAGGGGCTCTTGTTCTAACCAGGTCGAATCGAAAAAAACTTGCTGAAGAAATCCATTTGTATCAAAATTAGGTAGTAACATATTTTCCTTATGACAGGTTAATACATTAACTAAAGTTATGGTAAGTATCTTTAAATAAATTCAGTACTTTTTTTGTTTTATCACTTTTACTACAATACATATAGAACCATTAATAACATATAATGGAGGTTGTTGCGGTGTGAAATATAGAAGATTAGGGAGAACGGGTTTAAAAGTTAGTGAAATTAGTTTAGGAAGCTGGTTAACCTATGGGAAATCAGTAGAAGATAATATGGCAGAAAAAACAATTCACAAAGCGTATGAGCTTGGGATTAATTTCTTTGATTCTGCTAACGTGTATGAGCAAGGTGAAGGAGAGCGTGTACTTGCTGGAGTGTTAAAGGAATACCCTCGAGAATCTTATGTTATTACAACAAAAGCATTTTGGCCTATGGGAGAGGGACAGAATGATCGTGGTTTATCTCGAAAACATGTTATTGAGCAAGTGAATGCTAGTTTAAAAAGAATGAACCTGGATTATGTTGATATTTTTTATTGTCATCGTTATGACCGGGAAACACCTGTAGAGGAAACACTGAAAACAATTGATGATTTAATTCGTCAAGGGAAAATTTTATATGCTGGAGTAAGTGAATGGAGTGCAGCACAAATTGAAGAAGCGGTAGCAACTGCTGATAAATTCTTGTTGGATCGAATTGTCGTTAATCAGCCAATTTATAATATGTTTAACCGATACATTGAAAATGAAGTTATTCCTGTAAGCGAGAAACATGGTATCGGACAAGTTGTATTTTCACCCTTAGCCCAAGGGATTCTAACAGGAAAATACCAAAGTGGTCATGTACCAGATAATAGTCGTGCAGCTAATCAAACCATAAATAATTCTATAAAAGGGATGCTAAATGAGGATGTCTTTAAAAAAGTTGAGCAATTAGAAGAAGTGGCTAAGGAGATGGAAATTACATTACCAGAATTAGCATTAGCTTGGACTTTAAGACAACCAATTGTTTCGAGTGCCTTAATTGGAGCTAGTAGGCCAGGTCAAGTAGAACAAAATGTTAAAGCAATAGAAGTAGTTCTTCCATCTGAGATACAAGACAGAATCGAATCAATTTTAGCTTAATTAGCCTGGTTTGAAAAAGCCTTACTATTAGGCGAAGAATGGAGAGATACCTTTGATTAAAGGAATTGGGCATTTAGCATTAACGGTTCAAAATATGGATAAATCACTTCAATTCTACTGTGATATTTTAGGTTTTGAAAGGGCTTTTGAAATTCGTGACGATGAAAATAATCCCTGGATTGAATATATTAAAGTAGCTCCGGGACAATTTATTGAGTTATTTTATGGTAGACAAAATAAACACCAAGAAAAAAGTCATGAAATCGGTTTTAATCATTTTTGCTTAGAAGTAGATGATATAAACAAAGTAGCCAATCATCTGAAGACTAAAGGGTTGACCTTAGATGTTGAACCAACTAAAGGAAAAGATAATAATTATCAATGCTGGATTAAAGACCCTGATGGAAATCGGATTGAATTTATGCAAATGGAGCCTGCTTCACCACATATGAACTGTTAGGAATGGGGGACTTTTAATGGAGCACAAACAAGTAGTAGTTGTAACAGGGGCAACTAGAGGAATTGGCCGTAACACGGCTTTGTTTTTTGCGGAAAAGGGATATACAGTGATTGGAACAGGGAGGAATTCCGAAAAATTAAAAGAAGTAAAGACTGAACTTGAAAAATATTCATCTGAACATTCGATGGTATCAATGGATGTAACCCAACCAGAAGAAATCCAGCAGGTAGTGGAAAATGTAATTAGAAAATATGGCCGTATTGATGTCTGGATTAATAACGCCGGAGCATTTAAAGCAATAGGACCTACTTGGGAAGTTAAACAAAAAGATTGGATAAATGATGTAACAACTAATTTATTTGGAGCCTTTTACTGTGTCCAAGCGGTAGTGCCACTCATGATAAATCAAGAATTTGGAAGCGTTATCAATATTGTTGGTGGTGGAACGGTAGGAGCTTTTAAATATGGAAACGGATATGGAACTTCCAAAACAGGTGTTGCACGATTAACAGAAAATTTATCTGAAGAATTAAAGGAAACGCCTATTAAAGTATTTGCATTAGATCCAGGCTTAAATGATACAGACATGACTCGATATCAAAGAAATAGTGAAGATGGTCAACGTTATTTAAGTGCAATAGAAGATTTATTTAAGCAAAACATTGATGTTCTACCGTATCAAGCTCCACAGCTTGCCTATTACATGGCAACAGGTGAGCTTAATGAATATGCGGGGCGAGTGGTATCCGTGTATGAAGATTTAAAGACGTTAAGAAACATTGCTAAAGATGCAAGAGATCCTGACTTCTACAAACTTCGGCTCAAGAAATGAGTAAACTATGAAAGTAAGTATCAGTTAGCATGCGAAAGAGCAGATACTCAAGTGTAATCAATTATCAAAAGCCGTATCG
>NZ_LAJA01000034.1 GCF_000970675.1 Domibacillus tundrae
AAAGCTTCAGGCAGCCGTATTTGGCTGCCTGAAGCTGGACAACGTAAGAAAACCGGTTTTTTATGCCCATACAATGAACGCTTTTATCCAGTTTTGAAAGAATACTTCTTTCAAACTTCATAGTCAGGTGGCTACAGCGAAGAGGTCACACCCGTTCCCATCCCGAACACGGCAGTTAAGCTCTTCAGCGCCGATGGTAGTTGGGGGGTTCCCCCTGTGAGAGCAGGACGCCGCCTGGCTGTGAATCAAATATTTATATTCATTTTTATCGTCGCGGGGTGGAGCAGCTCGGTAGCTCGTCGGGCTCATAACCCGAAGGTCGCAGGTTCAAATCCTGCCCCCGCAATCGTTTGGTCCGGTAGTTCAGTTGGTTAGAATGCCTGCCTGTCACGCAGGAGGTCGCGGGTTCGAGTCCCGTCCGGACCGCCATTTACTTTTAGATTACACAAGTATTCGATATAATAACAATATAATCAGAAACCTTAGGATCATCACTATCCTAAGGTTTTTTTTCGAGGAAAGAAGGTAGATAGATGACATCCTCTTATACATGGATTATGAATAATTTGCAGGACTTAAATTGCTTTGCGGAAACACTCGCATCTGTTCTTCTTCCAGGAGACGTCATATTGCTTGAAGGTGATTTAGGAGCGGGGAAAACAACATTTACACAGCATTTAGCAAAGGCACTCGGCGTAGCAAAAAACGTGAACAGTCCAACGTTTACCATCATTAAAGAATATGAAGGAATTTATCCCCTCTACCATATGGATGTGTATCGATTAGGGGAAGAATCCGAAGAAGATTTAGGATTCGATGAATACTTTTTTGGAAATGGCATTACCGTTGTGGAGTGGGCGCATTTAATTGCTGATCAGCTTCCGGAAGAGTATATACAAATTAACCTTTTCCACACAGGTGTGGAAGGACAGCGCAAAATACAATTAACAGTAAACGGGGATCGATATGACCGCGTTCTTGAGAAGGTGAAGACGATTGAAAACGTTAGCGATTGATACATCCACTTATACATTGTCGATTGGCTTAGCAGACGGGGATGTCATATTGGCTGAGCAGGTGACAAACGTGAAAAAAAATCACTCGGTTCGGGTCATGCCTGCTATTCAGTCATTAATGAACGATGTGGAGATAAAACCGGAAGATTTAGAAAAAATCATTGTCGCTAATGGTCCCGGCTCTTATACAGGTGTCCGCATTGGTGTCACGATTGCAAAAACGCTGGCGTGGACGTTAAATATTCCGATTGCTGCTGTTTCAAGTCTTGCGTCGTTAGCGGCGTCAGCACCGGTTATTGACGGGCTTGTTTGTCCAATATTTGATGCGCGGCGGGGCCGAGTGTTTACTGGTTTATACCGTTTATCAAATGGGACAGTAGAAACGATGATTGAAGACCGAAATGTGTTAGTAACGGATTGGTGCGAAGAGCTGCTTCAGCAAAATGAAAAAATCCTGTTTGTCGGCCAGGAAAGCATTCTGCATGAAAAAACAATTGCGGAACAAATGGGTGAATCGGCTGTATTTGCCGGAAAAGCCGTGCCTTACACACGCCCGGCTGCTCTTTTAACGCTCGGAAAAGAAACAGAGAACAATCCGGCAGAAGTGGTGCCGAATTATGCGCGTCTGGCCGAAGCGGAGGCAAAATGGCTAGAAGCGAATGAAAAGAAGACGAATGGCGGTGAGTGATCTGCACATTCGACCAATGGTCATAGAAGACATTCCAGCTGTACTTGAAGTAGAACTGGCCAGCTTTACGATTCCGTGGCCGAAAGAAGCATTTGAACGGGAAATCGCGATTAATCAATATGCCCATTATTACACGGCTGAACAGGACGGCCTTATTGTGGGCTATTGCGGTATGTGGGTTGTGTACGATCAAGTGCAGATAACGAACATCGCCATTTTGCCTGAGTTTCGAGGGAAAGGCTGTGGCAGCGAACTGCTTGGCTTTATGATCGAAAAAGCGAGGGGATATGGAGGGTCCGTTCTTTCACTTGAAGTTCGGGTCAGCAATATTTCTGCGATGACATTATATAAAAAATTCGGTTTGCAGCCGGGTGGAATCCGGAAGCAGTACTATACCGACAATCAAGAAGATGCTTTAGTAATGTGGGTGAATTTATGATGAAAAAAGACACATATATTTTTGGGATCGAAACAAGCTGTGATGAAACGGCAGCGGCCATCGTGAAAAATGGCACTGAGATTGTGTCAAACGTTGTATCGTCACAAATTGAAAGTCATAAACGATTTGGCGGCGTCGTGCCGGAAATTGCATCGCGTCATCACGTAGAGCAGATTATTTCGGTGCTCAATAAAACACTTGAACAGGCAGGATTAACATTCAGTGATATGGACGCAATTGCTGTAACGAAAGGACCTGGACTGGTCGGTGCTTTGTTAATCGGCGTCAATGCGGCAAAGGCGATTGCATTTGCTCATAATTTGCCGCTGATCGGTGTTCATCATATTGCCGGACATATTTATGCCAACCGGCTTGTGAAAGAAATGACGTTCCCGCTCCTTTCGCTCGTCGTGTCAGGCGGTCATACGGAGCTTGTGTATATGAAGGAACATGGATCGTTTGAAGTGATCGGAGAAACACGCGATGATGCGGCGGGAGAAGCATATGATAAAGTCGCGCGTACATTGCATCTGCCTTATCCGGGGGGGCCGCATATTGACCGTCTGGCAGCGGAAGGACAGGATACCTATGGGCTGCCGCGTGTCCGTTTAGAAGAAGGATCCTATGATTTCAGCTTCAGCGGCTTAAAATCAGCCGTTATTAATACGGTTCATAATGCGGAACAACGGGGAGAAGTTATTATTCCGGAAAATCTGGCTGCCAGCTTTCAAGCGAGTGTCGTTGAAGTGCTGACGGAAAAAACGGTTCGTGCCGCAAAAGAATACAATGTCAAGCAAGTACTGCTCTCAGGTGGTGTTGCGGCCAATAAAGGGCTGCGTACATCGCTTGAAACGGTTTTTAGTGAACTGAAAGAGGTGCAGCTCGTCATTCCGCCTTTGTTGCTTTGTACGGACAATGCAGCAATGATCGCGGCAGCGGGAACAATCTTATTTGAGCAAGGGAAACGGGATGGGATGGACATGAATGGTGATCCTGGTTTAGATATTGAAACGTTTTAATCAATGGGCATTCTAAAGAGAATGCCTCTTTTTTTTGTGAATAAAGGGGGATAAGATGGTCCACATCCTGTGGGTAATGTGTATAAAACTGTGGAAACCCTTGCAAATAGCAGAATTTTCTTTGTTTTTCTGTGGATAAAAAAAGAGAGGCTGTGGATAGCCTCTCACTTAATGGGATTGCAATTGCTCCCATTCATCCATTAATTGTTCGATCGCTTTATTCGCTTCATCGAGCTGCTGCTGAAGTGCCAGTGATTTTTCGTGATCTTCATAAATATCCGGCAGACAAAGAAGCTCTTCCGCTTCGGTTATTTTTTCTTCGTACACGCCAATTTCTATTTCAATCTCTTCAATGCGCCGCGCTTTTTGCCGGTCTTTTTTTCGCTGTTCTTTATCTGTTTTATACGAATCAGCGGCCGCTGGTTTTGCAGCCTTCGCAACAGTTTGAACAGATTCAAGCGCGGCCAGCTCTTCTTGTTCAGTTTTCTTTTCAACATAGTAATCATAGTCGCCGAGATAGACGGTGACGCCTTCTTTGTCGAGTTCGATCACTTTTGTGGCAATCCGGTTAATAAAATAACGGTCATGAGACACGAACAAAAGTGTTCCTGGATAATCAATCAGGGCATTTTCCAGCACTTCTTTGCTGTCGAGGTCCAAATGATTGGTCGGTTCATCGAGAATAAGAAAATTCGCTTTTTGCATCGTCAGCTTTGCTAGTGCAAGCCGGGCTTTTTCGCCGCCGCTTAAGGCGGCAACGGGTTTCAGCACATCATCTCCTGAAAAAAGAAAGCTTCCGAGAATAGAACGAATATCTTTTTCTGATGTGCCCGGATAGTCATCCCACAGCTCTGAAAGCACCGTTTTTTTTCGGTTTAAATGAGACTGCTCCTGATCATAGTAGCCGATTTCGACGCCGGCACCGTGCCCAATACGGCCGTCAATCAGCGGGAGGGCACCGGTAATGGATTTCAATAATGTCGACTTGCCTGCACCGTTCGGTCCAACGAGTGCGATGCTGTCACCTCGTGTAACGGAAAAGGACAAATCCATTCCAATTTTTTCGCCATTGTAGCCGATCGCTGCTTGATCAATGTTCAGCACTTCGTTTCCGCTTTGCCGATTAATGTCAAAAAGCATACCAGGCGGTTTTTCGTCGCCGTCCGGACGTGCCATCATCTCCATACGATCAAGCTGCTTACGCCGGCTTTGGGCTCTTTTTGTTGTAGATGCCCGGGCAATATTGCGCTGAATAAAGTCCTCAAGCTTTGCGGCTTCTCCCTGCTGCTTTTCGTACTGTTTCATTTCCCGTTCAAACTGCTCGGCTTTTTGCGTTAAATATTTGCTGTAGTTACCGGTGAATTTGCGGATTTTATGGCGGGAGACCTCATATACCTGGTTCACGGTTTTATCCAGAAAGTAGCGGTCATGGGAAACGATCAGAATCGCGCCTGAATAGCCTTGCAAATAGTTTTCCAGCCAGGAAAGGGTATCGATATCGAGATGGTTAGTCGGTTCATCGAGAATTAAAATGTCTGGCTTTGTGAGTAGCAGCTTAGCAAGGGCAAGACGTGTTTTTTGTCCGCCGCTTAATGTGGAAATAAGTGTGCTATAATCATAATCGTGGAAACGGAAGCCGTGTAAAATCGAGCGCAAGTCTGCTTCGTATTGATAGCCGCCTGCTTCTTTAAATTCGTTTTGCAGCTGATCGTAGGCAGTCATGACTTGATTGTACCTTGCCGTGTCACTGTATACATCCGGGTTGGCCATATCCGCTTCAAGCGCCCGCAGTTTTTGTTCCATGTCACGCAAGTTGTCAAAAACGCTGTTCATTTCGTCCCAGATGGACAAATCGGATTCAAGACCAGTATCTTGCGCCAGGTAGCCAATTGTCACATCTTTTGGTTTCATAATGGCGCCTTCTTCATGAGAAAGCTGTCCGGCAATTATTTTTAATAGCGTCGATTTGCCGGCGCCATTGCGGCCGACGAGCGCGATCCGGTCTCCCGTTTGCACCTCGAGCTTAATATTCGATAAAATAAGTTCAGCTCCATAATATTTCGAAAGCTGCTGTACTTGCAGAAGAATCATGTTTTTCACCTCACTCTACACTTTACTTGAGGTCCGCGCTCCCGGCAATGAAAAAGAAGCAGTTCTTGTGAAAAACGATACAAAGATTTATGATTGTATTAGGCCGTAAAAAGAAACATGGAAGCGGTATCACGTTGGAGGGAAGAAAATGAATAATGATTCTATGAAAATACCACAGGCAACGGCGAAGCGTCTGCCTTTATATTATCGGTTTATCCAAAACCTGCACTCATCTGGAAAACAGCGGGTATCATCTGCGGAATTAAGTGAGGCAGTTAAAGTGGATTCGGCGACGATCCGGCGGGATTTTTCGTATTTCGGTGCGCTGGGCAAAAAAGGCTATGGCTACAATGTCAGCTATTTATTGTCTTTTTTTCGAAAAACGCTTGATCAAGATGAAGTAACCAATGTGGCGCTTATTGGCGTTGGGAATTTAGGGACTGCTTTTTTAAAGTACAACTTTCTGAAAAACAACAATACGAAAATTCAAGTCGCATTTGATGTAGAAGAAAGCAAAGTTGGCACAAAAATTGGTGATGTGTCGATTCACCATATGGATGATCTCGAAAAGACACTGTCCGATTTGAATGTACCTGTCGCGATTTTAACGATTCCGCAAGCAGCAGCGCAGCCGATTACCGATCGGTTAGTGGCGGCGGACATTAAAGGGATTTTAAACTTTACCCCGGCTCGGCTCAATGTCCCGCCGGAAATCCGCGTTCATCACATCGATCTGGCGATTGAGCTGCAGTCGCTTGTGTATTTTTTGAAAAATTATCCGGACGAATCTGTCGAAAAATGATCATGGAATTAAGGACTTAAATCAGTTATGATAAGGAAAAGGGAGGTGTGTGCCAATGGTAGGTGTTGGCAGCATGGTTGTAATCGGCGCAGCAGCGCTTTTGATTTTCGGACCGAAAAAACTTCCGGAACTCGGACGAGCAGCCGGTGATACATTGCGTGAGTTTAAAAACTCAACAAAAGGATTAGCCGATGATGATGACGATCAGACAGAGGACAAAAAAGAGTCCAAGTAATGTTAGGATGATTGACAAATGAGTCAGCAGGACATGACGATATATGAACATTTAGAAGAATTTCGAAAACGGCTGGTGATTGTCGTCGTTTTCTTTTTTATTGCTGTGATTGCCGGGCTGGTTTTCGCGAAGCCAATCATTCATTACTTGCAGCATGCCGATGAAGCGGCGGCATTAACAATGAATGCGTTTCGCGTGACCGATCCGTTGAAAATTTATTTTCAAATGGCATTTGTAATTGGCATTATTTTAACGTCGCCGGTTATTTTATATCAGCTCTGGGCATTTGTAAGCCCGGGCCTGCATGAAAAAGAACGGCGGGTCACGCTCAGTTACATCCCGGCGTCCGTTCTGCTGTTTCTTGGCGGGCTCTCTTTTTCCTACTTTGTTTTATTCCCTTATATCATTCATTTTATGATGGAGCTGTCCGGGGATTTAAATATCGAGCAGGTTATTGGCATTAATGAATATTTCCAGTTTTTATTTCAAACGACTATTCCGTTCGGCTTTTTGTTTCAGCTGCCGGTTGTCACGCTGTTTTTAACGCGTCTTGGCATTGTGACACCGCAGTTTTTAAGCCAGATCCGCCGTTATGCGTATTTTATTTTACTCGTTATTGCAGCGCTGATTACACCGCCTGACATCATTTCGCATATGATCGTGAGCATGCCGCTGTTTATCTTGTATGAAGTGAGCATTTTTGTCTCGAAAATCGGCTTCAAAAAAGCGCAGCAGGCAGAAGCCCGTGCAGCAATGCAAGATGAAAAATCCGTCCAATAAACTGGACGGATTTTATTTTTGCTTATTTTTCAGTTTAAAATGTGTAAACATGAGACGGATGCCGGTGCCGATATCCATCGTTGCCAGCAGAATAAGCAAGTATGTGAAAAAACCGAACTCGTTGTTGTTCACATCTTGAATCGCGAGAAACACGAAAAAGATGCCGAGTATATTAAAAAAGATGCCTCTTGTGAAATACGACTGCACATTTTCTCCTCCTTAAAACCATCTGATCCATTGCGACATTTGTTCCATTTTCTCCGCTTTTCGGATCATTTCCTGAATCTCGTCCGCAAATACATACTGTATAAGCACAACGAACGTGTTCATCGAAACGTGCGCTACAATCGGCACGATAATTCTTTTTGTTTTCACGTAAAGAAATGCGAATGTAAAGCCCATCGCCGCATATAATATCGTGTGCTCGAGTTCCGCGTGCGCCACAGAAAACATAAGCGAGCTAATAAGCGCCGCAAAGAAAAACGGCAGCCGGTTGTAAAGCGAACCGAAAATAATTTTGCGGAAGACGATCTCTTCTAAGATAGGACCGAAGACTGCAACCGCCAAAATGACTAGTGGCACACCTTTGACGAGCTCAATAATGTCCTGCGTATTTTCTGAGCCTTGTGGGATGCCGAGTCTTGTTTCGATGCTACTGGCTATGATTTGAGCGGCAAAAGCCATGAATACACCAAGAATAGCCCAGAGCGCCGCGAAATGAAGCGGAACAGGTTTCTGGCGCTCAATATCATTTCTGTACGTCGACCGCCATAAAATAAGCAGGATAATGAGCGTCGCCAGCGAAAAACTGATCACCGTCCAGTATCCTGGGACAAGCGTTTCCATTCGGATGGGTTCGACCCCAAGCGCCACGCCAGTTTTATAAAGAAGCGGTCCCCCGGCAATACCGGAGAGTTGCATCAAGATATACGTGATTAAAATAAACCCATATTCTTTTTTCACAAAAAAACCCCTTTATTAAGATCAAAGCCCTCAAATGGGCATCCTGTTCTTATTGTACTATTGAACAGAACACGCTTCAAATAAGCAGTCTGAAAATTTTTTAGCTTTACGCTTGCAAACGAGATACGGTTTCCTTTATGATAATACTTGTGTTAGCACTCATTAGAGTAGAGTGCTAATAAAACTTATTTAACCATTTTTGAGGAGGGTTTCACTTGTTAAAACCACTAGGTGACCGCGTAGTAATTGAACTGGTAGAATCTGAAGAAAAAACAGCCAGCGGAATTGTACTTCCTGATTCAGCAAAAGAAAAACCACAGGAAGGCAAAGTTGTGGCAGTTGGAACAGGACGTGTTCTTGACAGCGGTGAGCGTGTAGCACTAGAAGTTGCTGAAGGCGATCGCATCATCTTCTCAAAATACGCAGGAACAGAAGTGAAATACGAAGGCGTAGATTACTTGCTGCTCCGTGAAAACGACATTTTAGCTATTATCGGCTAAGACCCACACGAAGTGGGTTAAAAAGGCGCTGCCGCAGGACGCGGCGTAGTTAGCCTTTGATCCCCTATACATGAAACGAAACGACTAATAGAATCATTAATTTAAAGGAGGCACTTTTAAAATGGCTAAAGATATTAAATTCAGTGAAGACGCACGCCGCGCAATGCTTGCTGGTGTAGACAAGCTTGCAGATGCCGTAAAAGTAACGCTTGGACCAAAAGGACGCAACGTCGTATTGGAGAAAAAATTCGGTTCGCCGCTTATTACAAATGACGGTGTGACAATTGCGAAAGAAATCGAGCTTGAAGACGCATTTGAAAACATGGGTGCAAAGCTTGTAGCAGAAGTAGCAAGCAAAACAAACGATGTAGCCGGTGACGGTACAACAACTGCAACGGTTTTGGCGCAGGCGATGATTCGTGAAGGTCTTAAAAACGTAACAGCAGGCGCAAACCCTGTCGGCATCCGTAAAGGTATGGATAAAGCAGTTGCAGCAGCTGTTACAGAGCTAAAAGCTATTTCAAAACAAATCGAAGGCAAAGAATCGATTGCACAAGTTGCGGCGATTTCATCTGCTGACGAAGAAGTTGGCCAATTGATCGCAGAAGCAATGGAGCGCGTTGGTAACGATGGCGTTATTACAATCGAAGAATCAAAAGGCTTCACAACAGAGCTTGACGTTGTAGAAGGTATGCAATTTGATCGCGGCTACGCATCTCCATACATGATCTCAGATTCTGACAAAATGGAAGCGGTCCTTGAAAATCCGTATATTTTGATTACGGATAAAAAGATTACAAGCATCCAGGAAATCCTGCCAGTGCTTGAGCAGGTTGTTCAGCAAAGCAAACCGCTTTTATTGATCTCTGAAGATGTAGAAGGCGAAGCGCTTGCAACACTTGTTGTAAACAAATTACGCGGCACATTCAACGCAGTAGCTGTTAAAGCACCTGGCTTCGGTGACCGCCGTAAAGCAATGCTTGAAGATATCGCAGTCTTAACAGGCGGCGAAGTGATCACAGAAGAGCTTGGTCTTGAACTGAAAACAACAGATATCACACAGCTTGGCCGCGCTTCTAAAGTCGTTGTGACAAAAGAAAACACAACGATCGTTGAGGGCGCTGGCGATTCACAAAACATCGGCGGCCGCGTCAGCCAAATCCGCGCGCAGCTTGAAGAAACAACATCTGAATTCGACCGTGAAAAACTGCAGGAACGCCTTGCAAAACTAGCGGGTGGCGTAGCGGTAATCAAAGTCGGCGCAGCAACAGAAACAGAACTAAAAGAACGCAAACTACGCATTGAAGATGCCTTGAACGCAACACGCGCAGCGGTTGAAGAAGGTATCGTATCCGGTGGTGGTACAGCGCTCGTGAACGTATACAACAAAGTAGCCGCAGTAGAAGGCGAAGGCGATGTCGCAACAGGCGTGAAAATTGTCCTTCGTGCCCTTGAAGAGCCAGTCCGTCAAATCGCGTACAACGCAGGTCTTGAAGGCTCGGTAATCATCGACCGTCTGAAACGCGAAGAAATCGGCATCGGTTTCAACGCAGCAACAAGCGAATGGGTCAACATGATCGATACAGGTATCGTCGACCCAACGAAAGTAACACGCTACGCTCTTCAAAACGCAGCATCTGTCGCAGCACTGTTCTTAACAACAGAAGCTGTTGTAGCAGACAAGCCAGAACCAGCTGGAGCTGGCGGAATGGGCATGCCGGATATGGGCGGCATGGGTGGAATGGGCGGCATGATGTAATATCATCCCCCGAAAAAGCGTCAAACCTTGATTTATAAGGGTTTGACGCTTTTTTATTTTCTTTAAATTTAAAAAAACTCATAGTTAGAAAATGAATTGCTTCTTATTCTTCTTAAAATTGATCCCCCGATTGAAATTCATGTAGAAAACAGCCTTGATGTACATTGTAGTCAGTGATGAGCATAAAAAGAGCAAAAACATAAAAGCACAGCTTATATTGCGATTGTTGCTTACCTGATTTTGCTGGTATTGCAGCCACTATTGGGATGGCTGGATGGATTGATTTAATAACGACAAAAAAGCGCTCTTTGATTTCAGAGAGTGCTTTCTTTATAAGAACAGGAGTTGAGATTGTGAGGAAATCCAGTGAGATATCATCCTTTTTTAATGATATCATATTGAAATTTCGAAATTTTATTCAACAGTACGTCCAGCATGTAAAGTAAGAAGAATGAACTAACCGTTCCTTTCTTCTTATTGATTATCATTTATCCTATTGCAGGATTTTTAGTGCAAAAAAGCAGTCAGGCAAGGACCTGCCTGCTAAATTGAGGTGGACATTTTAAAAGTGCCATTTTGTAATGCCGAAATCATTATGCGCCATTTAAGAATCGCTTATGCAAATAAAATGAAAAAGTTGAGCTAAAACATGTAGTAGAGAGGGGATTAACAGAGTCATTTATGAATAAAAACCCTAGTACCAATTGGAACGCTAGATGACAATTCTAGAACATCATGATTAAACATCCTAATACATCCATGTGAGACATTCTTGCCAATTGAAGCTGGGTTATTTGTTCCGTGTATCCCATAATGAGGTTTTGACAATCCCATCCAAAGCACGCCAAATGGTCCGCCCGGATTAAGCTGTTTATTGATAATTGTGTATGTTCCAGAAGGTGTGGGTGACAAGATTTTACCAACTGCAATCGAATACGTTTTTATGAGTCTGTTTCCATTAAAAAGTTTTAATTGATGTTGTGATGTTGATACGTCAATCAACATCGCCATAAAAACCACCTCCATTTTTAAAAAATCACCTGAAGAGGCGCCCGGGAGGAATATGAAATAGACCCGAGCTAAGTGGAGAAATCAATAAAATGAGTGAAGCAGCTAAATGTTTACTGTCTTTTAGAGATTTCTTTCGTTAAGCAATCAATTTTTTTTTCATTGCTGCTAACTGCTTTTGAAGTGGTTCGGAATTGGATTGATCTTGAGAGTCGCTGTTTGTTACGGCATCCAAAGCCATTAGCGCGGAAAGTGCTGCGATAGCGTCAGCAAAGGTTACAAGTCCTGAAACAACAACATCGAGTTTAGATGCATTTACTGCAGAAGACAGCGAAGAATCTTCCTGTTGAACAACCCTTAGATGACGTTTGCTCAATGCACTCCCTCCTGAAATGTAATGAGGACGATCTCCTTATAATATTATGTGGAAAATGCTGCGTTGTGATAAAGAAAAGGATTTTGAGAGATTTACAGTTTATGCGTTAAACCTAGGCCGTTAATATACCTGAAGTTTAGTTAAGAGGATGTTCCAGTTAGTTATCAAGATTTTAATTTTTTATTCAATAGTGCGTCCAAATTGCTAACTATCACAAAAAGGGCGTTCAAAAACTGAATAAGGGGTGACAGCCTTGCAGTTTTCAGAGGGAGATTGGGTCATTGTCGATGTTAGAGGCGGACCAGCTTCAAGGGATTTTCGCTCCGTCGGAAATTGCTTGAACAGACGATCGGGCAGGGAGTAACGGTAATAAAATATAAACAGGGGGAGTGGGGGAGGAAGCGGTGATCTTAGGTTTACACGAACAGTAATGGGAATTTGCAAGATAGAATAGTAAAGGTTCGAAGGATAATTTTGGAAAAAAGTAACTATTCCAGCCGAGAATAGTTACTTCGAAAATTTCTGAATAAGAGCAATGGAGGTATCCGGCTAAATTCATCATATGAAGCAACGATTGAGAAAATGACATTTAGTTCGCTGAATAGTGAACTTTCGCATATTATTTATGTCTTACTTTTTTTAGATAAGACAGGATCGTTGTTTTTAAAGAAGCTTAGGAACTGATGGCTGCATAACCATAAAACCATCCCATAACTAAGCCGGCAACTAAATGATCTATGTGGCTTATAAATATTGAAATTAATAAGCCGATTACCAGCACTATTGTTGGAATGAATGGTTTAGGAGGTTTAAAAAAGATTTTTATCAGCTGTGTTAGTACTAAGACAGCAGGAACCGCAATGACAGAGTCTAGAAAATCTATGAATTTACCGCCTTTTTATCCCTAATAAGGTTTGTGTTTTGCTTATTCAAAAAAAGGGGTGACAGCCTTGGAGATCGGAGCGTGGAAGAAAGTCAAAATTGGGGACGTTACAGTCATCAGATATGTCAGTCACATCGGTTATTCCGGCATTCAAATTGAAATAGTGAGAGTCGCCAGACTCAAAAACGGCGAAGTGAAATGGACAAAGCCAACGAGGCTGCTATTTGAGAAGCATCGTCTTGAACCCCTTGGCAGATTGTTGGATGAAAAGCAGGATAAAACAGCGCTTATTGATCTGGCGCTTCTTACGAAGGACAAAGAGTGGTTTGAGGAACTTACAGGAAAGAGAATGGGAGAGGGACAATGAGATGGCTTATCGATCAGTAGTGGTTGAGCAGCAATGGACACAAGAAGAAGTCAAAGCCTAATGTGCGAAAAAATTCGAATCTAAACTTCCAGCCTATTTGCGGAAAACGAAACAGAAAGATCAGTCAAAACGAACAGTCAATTCAAATGGGAATCTCAGCAAAGTACAGTATATCCTTTATGCGAGTTGATCGCTCAATCGTGTTACAGGCTCTAGGAATAAATTATAGTATATCAAAATAATAGGAGGTGGTAGAGTTGCTAGGAGCTGAAAACTTGATTAGAAGAATCGTTTATAGCCTGCCTGAAAAAAAATACTTGAATTTTTGGGGCTTAGGTTTCCATGTGGAGTGAATTGGATTGATCATATAGTGGGAATTTATGCGGGTTTTGATTATCCGAATGTAACGCCTGAAAAGCAGGCAGTAATTTACGAGTGTGCGTATCTCGCTGGAGTGGCCGCTACAACTCCTTTAGATGGAGTCGTGACAGCCTGTCAAAATGGAGTTGGATGTCCGGATGCTCTATCGGCTGATTTGCTGGCAGCTAATTCAATATTACGGGAAACATTTTTAAATGTATCGAGAGTTCAGGATTGCCGGATGACATAAAAAAACAGGTGGATATTGGTATTTGTCTAAGGGACGAATAATAAGGAAGAGCGGATTAAACCCGCTTCTTTTTATGCATAAAAACTGTACTATTCGAAAATGAAAAGGTTTATGATTATTAAATCAATACGATATGTTTTATTCAATACAACATATAAATTTAATGCGTTGTATTCAGAAAATGGTATTCAAGCAAAAATAGGCTTAATCCATTGATATATAAGGGATGAAGCCTGTTTTTAGTGCATAGTTCTAATGCAGCAAAATACCCTTATGCTGCATTGGGATATTTGAAATTAAAAAGAAAAAGTCCTTCGGGAAACCTTTATGTTTCTCTAATGATCAAGCACTAGTGCAGTTGTATGAAAACTGTTATGTACACTTCCTTTAGCTTTAAGGTTGCAACACCTCGACTGCATATATATAAACACTTTCAGGATTATTTTCTACTCTAACGCCTATTTCTTTTTTTATTAATTCCTCCGGTGCTTTACCTATACCGGCATTTATTTCTACAATTTCATATCGATCTGGTCCAACAGGCATATACAAACTTCCCACTTGTTTTGATGTTTGATACGTCACTCCAAATCTCATTTTCAACATCTCCAGTCCTTTTCTTATGATGTCTTTGAAGTCCATGTGCATGTAGAACCAAATTAAATTGTTTACGACACTTAATCTAGTCCATTTAGGGAAAGTATTTTTATTAAAAGGAGAAGATTAATTTCTTTAAGGGTATGGGCAAAAATGTAAAAAATTAATTTTTTTATGCTTTATTTGGCTTGTAAAATGAATTAATAAAGGCAGAGAAGCCCCAAAAATTTTTTTGAAGATTTCAGTTAGTATTAGTGCCTGATGCTTGTTTTTCGCAGTGATTTTTATCTATTTTTTTAAACTAGTGGTTAATATTCAAACACTGAAGTACGATTTATGTACCTTTCCGATTTTCCATATGTATATAATGACTGTCACCGACAGTCATTTTTTTATTTAAATGGCTTTATAATCTGTGTTAATTTGCTTTTTTAAGACTGGCCTCAAACATATCAATGATATGCAAGAACCTTTCGGCTTCACGGAAAACATGATCGGCCAGTAGAGGATGAATATTGCTTTTAATTTTACATTCCTCGATTAAATCCCGGGCTGTTTTCTTGAAATTTCGTAAAGAGACTACGGAAACCCGATTCCCATCCAGGAATTGGTTTAAGATTGGTCTTGTTTCGGATTGTGGACTCATCGAATCTAAATCAATCGCCTGGTAAAGCAGTTGGTCAAAATCATAACTAAACTCTCGTGCCTGCTCTACTAATTTTCTTTCGGAAGGATCAAGTAAATGCCCAATAAACTTGGCATGATCAGCCATAATTTTAAGGAAAAATACATTTTCCTTAATAATCGCTTCAGGTAAAGGTTTTAATTTACCTTCGTTTAATTCTTTTAAGCGCTTAGCAAAATAGGCAGCTTCACGACTTGTATGATCCACTAATAGTGCGTAGTTGTTTGACCTGATTTTACAACGTAAAATCAATCCCAGTACCTTACGTTTAAATGCCCAAATGGACGCAGCGGCTTGATAAACCTGACTGTTAAATTTTTTAATTAGTTGGGGATCTGTATGAATCGTGTATGTGCTCAATTGTTGTTCAATCTGTTCAAATACTCTAATAAATTGTTTTGCTTCCTCGATCAGTTCTTTGTCCTCATACGTAAACCCGAGACTTAAAAATAAAGCATGCTCTTTCATGATTCTGGACCAAAACCGTATTTCGTCTAAAGATCTGCTTACGAAAAGAGCATCCATCACTTATCCCCCTTAAATAATAAATGAAATTTACTTTAAGGTTATTCAGTGACCATATTAAACATGCGCTGGCTTACATTATGCATGTGTTCGTCAAGAAAGCTAAATGAGAATGACCAGAGGAGTGTATAAATCTTTATAGAGCAAATCCAAGGGAAATAGAACAAAAGAACCATTCAGTAAACTTTGCCTCAATTTTTTTCCCCTTTTCCCTTTACACCACATTAGGAGAAATAGAATAAGATGATGGAGAAGTGAAAAACGTAAGGGGAGGCTTTTACTTTGAAGGATTTTCACCCTGAAGAACAGTTCTCGTCATTAAGTGACAGTGATCATGTAGATGATGCAATGGAAGTGCAAATGCCATATTCTTATCCAAGACCAAGACCAAGACAGCCATATTATCCATATCCGCCGTATTATCAGCCATATCCACCATACTATTACCCATATCCGCCGTATTATCGGCCATATCCACGTTACCCCTATTATCCTGGGCGCGGAGGATATCCTTACGGAGGGCAGTCAGGCAGATACTGATGATGGCGCAATTATAGTGAAATACACCCCTTAGTGAAAGGCTGTCGGTCGGACTATCCGACAGCTTTTTCGGAGTTTCAAACGCTAGTGTTGCCGCTATATTTGTGGGAATGGGGATGAGAGCAGTTAACAGTCGTTATTCCCTGAAAGGTATGATAATGTCTGCCATCAGGCAGGGGGATAGCAGGACCAGTCACCCCACGGATTTCAGTCACCCCACGGATTTCGTGTTCGTGTCCATCATCAAAGGAAGTAACCGTAAAGTATCGATGAGTATGGGGTACTCCCGTAGGAGCAGGTTCCGTTGTGCCAGCATAGTGATGATGGAGGTGCAGATAATTTCTCTTACTAATATGCGGTAAAAAGGGATACTCCATAAACAGCAGCATATAGAGCATAGTCGAATCTCATTGTACATCACGGCAAGAAGTCTTAAAGAAAGCAATCCTGATTTCAGTATGGTTCTGGTTGTAGAAAGGGCTCTCCGTATTTTTCGGCAGCTCTCTTTGCCTGTCATAACGATCAATTTCTTAGTGTGAAAAGTAAAATTTATTTTGCTATTAACTTATTTCGCATAGCTGCTAGACATAAATTAATAAACCTCTGTTTTCCTAGTAAATAACTTAAAAAATTCATTTTTTTGAAAGGAATATCTCCTTTGAGAAAGAATCTTTAAGTTATGAAAGACTAATTAACGGGAGAGTTTTTGGTGCCGCATCTGCAAGAAAATCATTAATGAAGAAAATAGACATTTTTCCGCATTTAAGGGGGGCTAATCATGATAACCATTACAGATGAAGACAGAAAAATCGTTCACGACTATATCATAAACAATCTAACAATACGAAGCCTGCAGAGTGAAAGAAAAGAGGCTGAAAAATCGAATATAAAAATGAAAAAAGTCTATTCATCAGCTAATCAGTATCAAGAGATTCAAGCCCTAAAACAGTTGAAAGAATTGAGAAAAGAAATGAACCGGCGAGGGTTAAGAATCGTTGGGGAACACATGATAGATCACGATATTATTGAATTCCGTTATTTATGCCAAGGTGTTCCCGCACATATATGCATACAAGAGAAGGAACTTCAAAAGCTTATCAAAGAAAAACAATTCGAATTGCTGCGCTGAGCAACCTGTATAAAATTATTCAACAAGGAAAAATAAACCTTCAGAAAACCAAGAAGCATCTTGATCCTGTACAGAATCAAGATGCTTTTTATTTAAGCAACTACCTATCTTACGGATGGTGGCGTTTTTTCTTCTGGTCATCATCATCGCGTTTTTTCTTCATGAGTATAGTAACCTAAAGAAAAATCACCTCATTCTTAAAATTTCCAGATTCCAATCAAATAACTAGCACCTTTCATCGTATGTTTTCTTTCATAACCTGATGTAGGCTTTTCATTTTTTTTAAACACCAACTCTGACACCTGTTGATGACAAAACCATTTTCTCTTCCTAGGACGGTTATTAAAGAAGGAAAAAAGACTGATGAATTAAACAAAAGCGATAGAGACTAAGTTTGGCTGAAAAAACAAACTGAAGGTAACAGCCAAGGCAAAAATAAAGGATATTTTATTAGTGACCATGGATGATGCCGATAATGTGAAAATATTTTTGTATAAATAAGAAGCAAGGGCATCCGGATAGTCACCGTAGTTAATTTTATTTTGTTCATTGATGAACAAATCCAAAATAGAAGGATCTCCATTCAGCTCCCAGGATTGTCTGTACGGATCTGTGTATGGGCCGTTAGGTGAAAAAGTAAAAGGCTTATCGGATCCTGCCGCCGTTACATAACTGATCTCACCCTTCTTCCAGGCAATGAACCCAATCCTGGAATCGGTTTTTAACTTTGATGAAATATCAGAGAGCTTAATCGTTTCATCTTGTAGATAAATGTACGCCATACGTTCATTGACAGCTAAAGCAAGCTGCTTGTCAAATGATTCATCCGGTTGCCAAAACGTGTATTCATCTAATAACGTATTTACATCGATCAGCGCCTTGCTGCGGTGCAGATTGCCCGCTGTCACCATGTACAATCCAGACGGCCTTTTGAATCGCTTCCTCCCATGAAGGATAGGTGTTCAAGATCATCTGTAGCTGCTTATCCATTTCTTCAATTCCTTTACGCTCCTTTGGCCCATTTTTATGAAGCTGGTGGTCCATATCGGGGAAGTAGGCCAGCGTAAAGGGCGGTAATTGATCCTTTTGAATAAAGTACTTCAATTCATTTGCCGTAAATTGATTGTTTAATCCGATTGCTTTCCACATACGATTAGACCAATCATTTTCATGGTTGAATTGTGACAAGCTTCCCAAGGATAGAAGCGTCGGACTTTGTAGGCGTAATTAAAAAATACCAGCATAGACCAGCGATCATGAATATGAAAAGAATAACGGATATAACAATTTTGCGTATCATGACTTCACCCTTCTCTTTACATTGTGATTAGTATGGATAAAAAGAGAAAGGTGAATACTTAACTAAAAAAATAAAAAAGCTTATAGAACGGCCTTGATACAGGCCATATCTATAAGCTAAGCTGCTTTAATTTGATTTATTATTGCTCGGATTGGTTATACTTTGTTTCATATTGTTCGGTTTTTGGTTGGATGATTGCTGTTGGGAACTTTGGTTATTCATTATCCCTTGGAGGGGCTGTGCCATGTTTTGCGCGGCCTGCCCATTCATCATTCCCTGCACGGCCTGTGGAATTTGTTGGGCTGCAGATCCACTCATGAAACTCCGAATGGTTTGCAGGAACGGCTGGAAGGTTCCATTGCGCATTCCTCTTGCGAGTCCAAAAATAGCCGCCGCCATTGTTACCCAAGTAAATAATGAAGAAAGCATCCCATTACGATTATTCATGAAAATAACTCCCCTTCCTTTTATTTGATTTCGATAACACTGTTTTGAAAAGACTGACCAAACGTTTTTAGTATGTTGACACAGAAGGCTGGTTATTAGAGGTATTATTTTCCATGCTCTAATTTATTATCCCGTTGTTTTTTATTTCTGTAATTGCTGGAAGCCTGCTTCATTAAACTAATACGAGGATTTATGTGAGAAATTAACATCTGTAATAAGGCGTTTTGAATAAGTTAACAGGAGGGATAATGTTATTACAAAAGAGATGACGGTGCTTTCCGCCCTCTCTCTTTGGCCGTTCTTAGAACATGTTTCTTTTATTTAATGAGCATCAGGAAATACTCTTCGAACCATATCGCTAAATTCATCAACTAAGCCTCCGACTGGATCGCCTTCCTGAATCCGTTGACCATAGTCCTTCATTTGGTCTACAAAATCCGGATTGGCGGATACATATACCGTTTGAATAGCTGGATCTGAAGACTTTACGTGTTCGGCAATCTTGTTCTCTATATCCTCTGTTACTTCTTCATTTTTCCCATCACTCATAACGACAGCTACATATGCCGTTTGGTCTGCAACGATTACGTTTGCACTGTCTACTTCGTCTAATTCAGCTACGCGATCGGCAGCTTCTTCAGCAGCTTCAAACCGTGTTTGATCGTTATGATCCAGGTCAGTATCGTTTGTGTCATTATTCTCTTCATGGACGACATTTTCTGCTCCATTATTGTTATCCTTGTTCGTTGCTTCTTCATCTTGATTATTATTACATCCCATTAACGAGAAAATGGCCAGGGAAGCTGCCGCTAATATGCTTATTTTTTTCACTGTTATTCCTCCTCAAAGTAATGACCATTTTTAAATTAACCAATGAAAAGTTTTTTATCCATAGGAAGCTGGATAGTGAAAAAAGCAGCACCCGCTAAGAGTCCAGGCGTCATTTTGGAGGGAGTAACATAGGTGTTTCCTTTTTGCTGCAAAAATATAGACATGAAACAGCTTTACATGGATCAAAAAGAGTAAAGATGTGTATTGAGCCTTTTTCGCAATCTTGATAAATTTAAAAAACATAAAAAAGGTCCATTCTGGTCATCCTAAAACCGTTCTAAAAAAAACACAAGGAGGAATAAGCGATGACCGTTATCAGTGACGTAAAACAAACAATGGCTGGACTCAAAACCGTTCAGGCGAGTTTCGAAACATTTGCGCTTGGCACCGAAAATCAACAGGCAAAAACACTTTATCAGGATGCTGCTCAAAAAACACAGACGATTATTGATAATTTCTCTCCGCGCATCGAGCAAATTTTGCAAGAAGAACCTCAATATAAACAACAATAATCACCAAAAAAGGCTGGTTACCTTAGCCAGCCTTTTTTGTCTGTGAAAAAGAAAGAAGAATTTTAATTCTTTTGCGAAGGTAGGAAACACTGCCAAAATGGTTAGTTAGTATAGACCGAGGTCTTGTATTCGTGTCGGGGCTTTTCTTTATTACAAAATTACTGGGCAAAAAACAACTATCCGAATTGTCTTACTTTGAATATATCGTAGTATTATTATAGGGAGTATAGGGGCGGAAGCTGTTATCGTGTTTAAAAAAGCCGAGAAAAAATCTCGGCTTTTCTGCGTGCATTAGCTGTGTATACATGGAGTGCTAATAGTATTAGTTTTCCCTTTTTATAAATACGTATTCAAATTCATACTTTTTCTCATAGTACTTTTCATTTTGGCTTAATCTCATTTAAAACAAAATCGGAAAACGTTGATTCAAAGCCATTCTTTAAAAATATTTCCTTTAATTTTATAGGCGGCGTGATGGGCGGCATGATGTAATATAAAGCGTTGAACACAACGTTTTAAAGCATCATCCACCATCTCATTTTGGAAAGCAGTTACGGCTGCTTTTCATCCAAAATGAGAACTGGTCACGTAAATCAATTTTTTCTAAAGTATAGACTACTTCCTGAAAATAAGGAGGTAGTCTTTTTTTGTTGCTGAAATTTGCGTATCAAGACTTTTTGGATGACAGACGTTTCAAGAACACAACAAAGACCAACATCAAGAATTATGAAAACTTACTTGGGGAATTTGGGAGTTATTGCATCGAGAATGAGGTTGTACTACATGTACAAATACTTTAGCGACATACTTAAAATCATCTCAATGAACAGAGTTTTTGCGTGTGTTGTACGTATGAATAAAATTCTGTTTTTATCTTACCGTGCATATATACTCTTTAACCCTCTAGACTAGTTTTTTCTGTTCAGTCACACTGAACTAGGATTCGCTTTTAGGATTTGCTGGATGACATTGATAATTCAACAAAAAGAAATCAGACATCCTTGATGGTAACTCTAAATTCTTTTTTTCTGCCTTTCCTTTTCAGGCCATCAAGGTACATATTGGTTTTCTTGATATGTACAATATTAAATGTATAGCAGCCATATGCAGGAAGAGTGATTTCCTCAAACAACTCGAGAAATTCTTCTTGTGTACCTTCAAAAGTGAGAACATGGTATCCTGCTTCTCCTTTTCTAGGTTTCTTAGCAATATAATGTAAAGCTTCCTCAAGCATATCACCCTCCGCTTACTGTGTTTGTATATTGAGGGGCTTCCATTGCTTAGTTTCGAAATCACCAATCTATATCCCTATAAATTTCCGAAAGAAACTGCCCCTCAATTGTGCCCTTTTCGAAAGGCTACCCTGAAAATATCCTTCTAAAAAGACGTTTTTTCATGCGCCATGGTGCGAATCTTATTAGCATGGATGTCTCTGTTAAAGGCCATTGTTGATATTTGATGCCTATCCGAGTTGTTGTTATAATCCCTGTAAAAACAAGCGTTCGGTGGGGAGTTGAGCAAAGCGTTTAGTAACTTGTTAAAGTATATCGGCAAATTGTCACATACAGATAAAGAACGCCTGATGTTGTGTTGGAAAGGTTAAAAGCTTACTCAAAGAGTAAGCTTAACTATAAACATTATCACATGTTCCAGCTGCTGGTTCATAATAACAATGATTTTTATATTGACCAGAAAAAGGTTGACCGTACCATGTTGGAGGGCATGGAGCATATGGATTGAAATACCAAAGAGCATATTTCGCTGGGTGTTGTCTCCAATAATCCAAATTCTGTTTTGCTAATCTTTTTTCAGCAGTTCTAGCTTTCTGATAAAATAAAGTACCTTTTTGAACAGCTTCAAAAGAATAATTACTTCCTTGTATTTGATAAATAACATGGGGAATTGTTCTTAAATTGTTAAAGTCTGAACAATTTGCTTTAAGACGATTAACAATTACATTTCCAACATATAACATTCCCTGTTTTCCTTCGCCTTCGGCTTCTGCTCTCATCATCCTTGCCATTAATTCAACGTCCGAACTTCGGTAACCTACTCTTGGCATTTTTTCACCCCCAAAATATAGTATGAAAAAAAGCCTACATTGGTGTAGACTTTTTTCAAATAAAATCACCTTTGATCCTACGTCCAAATATATTTATGATGACCTTCTTTTTTATGAAATGATATACTATTTCCTTACATAAATAAAAAATTGTGAAGTAGTCTATACCTTCCTAGAAACTAATGAAACGTGACTATACCAATGAAAGTACCACGCTATGCTCTTCAAAACGCAGCATCTGTCGCAGCTCTGTTCTTAACAACAGAAGCTGTTGTAGCAGACAAGCCAGAACCAGCTGGTGCAGGCATGATGTAATATCATCCCCCGAAAAAGCGCCAAATCTTGATTTATCAGGGTTTGGCGCTTTTTTAATTTCTTCCTAATCAAAAAAACTCATAGCGAGAAAATATATTGTTTTTCGACCCTTCTAAATCTAAACCGCCGTATGGGAAATTATGAAGCAAACAATAAATTTATTGAGGTGCAAGATGGTACACAAAACCTTCTCTATTGCGGATAAAGTAGGAATTCATGCCCATCTTGCTTCAATGCTTGTACCAACCGCTTCAAAATTTAATTCTGAAATTTCATCTCTTTACTTATTCTCAAGGTAGATAAAGGAGGTGCTCCTTATGAAAGTGCTATTTGCCATTGATTCGTTTAAAGGAAGTATTTCTTCTTTAGAAGGCAGCAAGACCATTTCTCAAGGCATAAAGATGGTAAAAAAAAAACTACTCCCGTTTCCTCCTGGCGGATAACTGCATACATTGATATGAAGTGAATATCAAGAAAGGGAGTGGTATAGATGAGTGATTCACCTAAAAGTCCAAAAGTACTTTCCGACAAAGTCATTGATTTGCTTGTAAGTAATACCTTTCAAAAAAACGGGGTCAATATAGAGAAAGCCAAACAAAAGTTATCAGACGAACAGAAACAAGTGTTTAAAGAATTAGTAGAAGATCTGGCTAAGCAAGTGGACTCGTTTGTTAAACAGCCGTCCTCCAAACAAAAGGATTCAAAATAAATATTTTGTTTTCTAAAATCGCCTGTTTATAGGCGGTTTTTTATTTTTTTTTGAAACAGTTACATACGCCGTTACCTAAAGACTGATGACCTCATACGGTATTGTATAACATGAAAAAGGAGGTTTATTAGGACTATGTCAAAATATCAGGACGAGAACGAGTCCACTGAGAAGAAGTGCAACTGTAAGAAGTGTCAGAACAAAAATCGGCAGGGTGCACAAGATGACGAGAATATGCGCGATGATGCAGAGGTTTTGCAGGATGGTAATCAGAATTCCTTCATCGACCAAGAATCCGATGAACTAGTATGGATTAAAGATTCATGCAATATTGAAGTTCATTCAACAGACACGCAAGCAGCCGTTTCTCTTCAAGTGGGCTTGCAGCTAGCCATTGCTTTAGTGATCAGCATCACTGTTGGCGATTCAGATGAAGGCCAAACTGTAGCGCAAGAACTTCTCCAACAACTTGATGTTGAGCAAGTGAACAAACAGAAAATTCTTATTGAAAATTCAAAAGACGTCACTATCACAACAACTGACACAGACTTGGCTGTCAACATTCAGGCACTCCTAGAAGTGCTGCTTGCATTAGTGGCTACATTAGACGTTTTGTAATCAAAAGCCCTTTTTTTATTAAAAAATTGAGAGAGGTGAATAACATGAGTGAGAAAAAGTGGAGAGCATTGGATCATTGGGATAACAACAGTAATGAAAACGATGCAGACGTTTTGCAGGAAGCGGATCAGTCAGCTGCTACTGAACAGAAGTCCTTCGAATGGATCATCGTTAAAGATTCTGAAGATGTGGAGGTCCAAACAACAGATACGCAAGCAGCGTTATCTTTGCAACTAGGAATCCAGGCAGCTATCGCTGTCGTCATCAGCATCACTATTGGTGATACGGATCAAAGTAAAGGCGTCATTCAAGATCTCAAGCAGTTCATGAAGACGGAGCAGCAAAATACTCAAAAAACGGTCATTGAAGGGTCAAAGCATGTAAAAGTTACAACAACTGACACAGACTTAGCCGTAAATATCCAAGCATTACTTCAAATCCTCGTGGCCATTGTGGCCAAACTAGATGTTTTGTAATAGTTAGACGAGTTCAGAAAGAGAGGATATAGGTCAGTACATGGTCGAATAGTTAAGCAAGATAAACAAGAGAGCCATGGAGGCTGCTTAGAATCCTTGCACTTTCATATATTCACGTATTTTGTTAGATGCTTGTCCGAAATATTTGCAATTTTTTGTGTGCCATATTCTCTGGCCAAAAATCTGCAAAATCTATTTATTCCATCAAAATATCGTTCGTACATTTTAAAGCTGCCTTGCCAATTATGACGGGCAGTTTTTTTATATGGCTCCACAGATTTTGATGCGATTATCTTCTCTACTTAATCTCTCCTCTTCCTTTCTTTTAAGATTTTGCACAGGAAAATAAGGGTTTTCCCTCTTCTCGTATGAAATACTTAACACGAAAAGCTACGTTGGATGATGCTGATTTGTAATTCGCCGGAGCTGTGTATCTTGCCATAAATCCGTTGATTTCTCTAAAGCAATATGGCGAGCACGAACACTGCTTTCTTTAGCATGATGTCCATACCAAGTCAAAAATTCCGGAAGAAAGGCGGACACTTTCAGTTTTGCTTCTGTCTTTAATTCCCCGTCTTCAAATTGCGTCTCCAAAAGGACAGCAGCACGAATCGCTTCTTTTTCCGTCTTAAACGTAGATTTTGTTTTTTGACGCTGCTTTCCTGTTACAGGGTCAATCCCTAGGCTGACGTTATATCCCCATTTACCAGTTTTCGTTTGATAGATATAAGCCACTGGTTTTTACGCTCCTCATTAATTCTCTAACATAAGGTTAAGTAGGATTTTTATTTTGTCTCGATCTTTTTGGGATAAAATTTTTCCTTTGTAATAAACATTTCCGTCTCTTTCTAAGAGGTGATTCAAAGAAAAGAAGCGTTCTGTTAATTCTTCTTTTGGAACAGTTCGAATCACCTTTTCTCCTGTATGGTTTGTATATTCTTCTGCATTAAAGACATAGAAGGAGACTTTAGTGAAGTTATTTTTTTAAAAGATCTCCAGCTGTTCTTTTATATTTACCTAATCTTATTGATCCATCTATTCTATAACAGAATCTAAGTGATCATTAAGCCAGCTGTACAAGTCCTCTAGCTCTAAAGAATGGAATAAAGAATATAAATGTTGATCTGTAGGAGAAGACTTTGCGCCTTCAATATCTTAAATATATTGAACATCAAGACCACTTCTTCTGCTAATTTCTTAAAAGACCGTATCCGGAGATTGAAATCGAAAAAATTGA
>NZ_LAJA01000035.1 GCF_000970675.1 Domibacillus tundrae
TTCAGTTTTCAATGTTCAATGTGTCATTTGCGACTTTAATATCTTAACATTTCCTTCAAGTGATGTCAATCACTTTTTTGAGATGTTTTTCAACTTCGTTGTTCTATGTTACTGACAACGAATATAAATATACCATCGCGTTTCTTTAGACGCAAGCGTTTTTTTAATTTTTTTTAAAAAATAAAACCTCTGGTGTTTCCACCAAAGGTTTGTTTATTAATCTTTATGTCTCATAAGTGGGAATAACAGCACGTCACGAATCGAAGGAGCGTTTGTTAACAGCATAACAAGACGGTCGATGCCAATACCCAGCCCACCTGTTGGCGGCATACCGTATTCGAGGGCTTCGATAAAATCATCGTCCATTTCATGCGCTTCATCATTTCCTTGCTCACGTTCTTTCAACTGTGATTCAAAACGTTCGCGCTGATCGATTGGATCATTCAATTCAGTAAACGCATTGGCATGTTCACGGCCAACGATAAATAATTCAAAACGATCTGTGAAGCGCGGATCATCCGGATTCTTTTTTGCAAGAGGAGAAATCTCAACTGGATGTCCATAAATAAAAGTAGGCTGAATAAGCTCTTCTTCTACTTTTTGTTCAAAGAATTCATTGATGATATGACCAAATTGCATCGTTTCTTTGTATTCAATGCCGTGTTCTTTGGCAAGTGCACGAGCTTCTTCGTCACTCATTTCTTTCCAAAAATCAACACCCGTGTATTCTTTTACAGCCTCAACCATATGAAGACGACGCCATTCCGGCTTCAATTCTACCGTATACTCGCCGTATTCAATGGTTGTTGTCCCAATTACTTCTTCAGCCACGTGAGCAATAACATTCTCAGTCAAGCGCATAATATCGCTATAGTCTGCGTACGCTTCATATAGTTCAATCATTGTAAATTCCGGGTTGTGACGCGTAGATATGCCCTCGTTACGGAATACACGGCCGATTTCGTATACTTTTTCCATCCCGCCTACGATTAGACGTTTTAGATGCAGTTCAATGGCAATCCGCATGTACAATTCCATATCAAGCGCATTATGATGTGTCACAAACGGACGGGCAGCAGCTCCGCCAGCAATGGAATGCATCATTGGTGTTTCTACTTCCAGGTAACCGTGGTTATCAAGGTAGCGGCGCATCGATTGGATAATACGGCTGCGGGCGATAAATGTTTTTTGGCTTTCTTGGTTCGTCATTAAATCTAAATAACGCTGACGATAGCGCTGTTCAATATCTTTCAAACCGTGGTGCTTGTCCGGAAGCGGGCGAAGTGATTTCGTTAAAAAGATGTATTCTGTTGCCTTAACTGACAACTCTCCGACGTTCGTTTTAAAGACTTTTCCTTTAATCCCGACAATATCGCCAAGATCTGTCATTGTGAACAAATCATATTGTTCTTCTCCAACGGCATCTTTTCGCACATAAATCTGAATTTGTCCGCTTAAGTCCTGCACGTGGGCAAAGCCTGCTTTGCCTTTCCCGCGCTTTGTCATAATACGGCCAGCAATGACTACTTCTGCTTCTTTCGTTTCAAGCTCTTCTTTTGAAAAGGAATCAAATTGGGCAGAAATGCTTTCTGCTGTATGCGTACGGTCAAACCGGCCGCCAAACGGATCGAGGCCTTTTTCTTGTAAAGACCGTAATTTTTCTCTTCTGACCAACAACTGGTCGTTTAATTCTTCACTCATTCCGTTCACTCCTATTAAACCGCCTGGATGGACGCTTCTTTTTCTTCTACTTCACCGACAAATGTTGTTAAAAGTGTGGCAAGTTCATCTCGTGTTTCACATTCATTAATTTCTTTGCGCACTTTTCCGTTACCACGAATACCTTTTAAGTACCATGCCGCGTGCTTTCTCATTTCACGTACTGCCACGTTTTCATTTTTCAAACCGATTAGACGATCCAAATGAAGCAGGCATACATCTATTTTTTCACGTGGCGTCGGCTCACCGATTAATTTACCCGTTTCAAGGTATTGAACGGTTTGATAAATCATCCATGGGTTGCCAAGCGCGGCACGGCCGATCATAACGGCATCACAGCCTGTTTCGTCCAGCATTCGCTTTGCATCTTGCGGTGTTTGAACATCACCATTTCCGATCAATGGAATGTTAATGGACTGTTTCACTTCTTTGATAATATCCCAGTTCGAGTGACCTTCGTACATTTGAACACGTGTCCGTCCATGAAGCGCCACTGCCTGCCCGCCAGCGCGTTCAACAGCACGGGCATTTTCGACTGCATAAATATGGTCTTCATCCCAGCCCATACGCATTTTTACCGTGACCGGCTTATCGACTGCATCAACAACAGCAGATACCATTTCATAAATTTTATTCGGATCTAAAAGCCATTTTGCGCCAGCATCACATTTTGTGATTTTCGGAACCGGACAGCCCATATTAATGTCAATAATATCCGCATTCGTATTTTTGTCCACGAAGCTTGCAGCTTGAACGAGCGTTTCTCTTTCACCGCCAAAAATTTGCAGACTGAGTGGGTTTTCACGCTCGTCAATGTAAAGCATATTCATTGTTTTTTTATTTTGAAGTACAATCCCTTTGTCACTGACCATTTCAGCACACACCATGCCAGCGCCAAATTCTTTGACTGTGAGGCGGAAAGCGGAGTTGCATACACCAGCCATCGGCGCAAGCACTACCCGATTTTTCAATTCAACCGGTCCGATATTTAACATATATAATCACCTTTCTATTTTCACAAGCGGTAAAAGGCGTCCGCTGTTTTCCAAAGCTTAACGCCTTCTTTCCCTTCCACATTTTGTACATATTGTTCCAGTGGCAAACCTGCGTCAGGAAGTTCGATTGCTGCATCTATTTCTGCCAGCGGGATAAGCACAAAAGCACGCTCATTCATGCGCGGGTGAGGAATAATAAGACTATCTGATTTAATATTGTCGTGATTATACAGTAAAATGTCAAGGTCTATTGTGCGCGGACCCCATCGGATGACCCGCTTTCGACCAAGCTCGTTTTCAATTTCCATGCAGAGGGAGAGCAGTTCATGCGGTTCGAGTGTTGTTTCTGCTTTTATAACGATATTAAAGAAAGGCGGCTGATCGGTGAAGCCAACGGGATCTGTTTCATAAATGGAGGAAACCGCCGAAACATGGAGTTCTTTTTGAGCGTCCAGGAGACTGACCGCTTCTTTTAAATACGCTTCTCGGTCACCAATATTCGTGCCGAGTGATAAATAGGCGATGTTGTTCATTCTCCGCGTTCCCTCGTAATTTCAATGGCGACAAAATCATAATGCCCAGGGATTGGGGGGTCAGGCTTTATAATTTTAACAGTGCAGGATTGAACAGATAAGAAACTTCCTAAAATACTTGCAGATATTTTTTCAGCCAATGTTTCTATAAGCTTTACCGGCTCTCCTTCCATCACGTTTTTGCACGCATTATAAATGTCCGCATAGTTGACCGAGTAGTCAAGTTTATCTGTTTCACCCGCTTTTTTTAACGAAACGTTTAATGTAACATCCGCTCTGAACCGTTGTCCCAGTTTGTTTTCTTCCGGAAATACACCGTGATAGCCCCAAAACTCCATACCCGTTACATAAATTTTATCCACGCTTTTGCTCCTTTCCCATTAAGGCATCCATCATTTTCATCATTCTCGCGATCGGCTTCACGTCATGTACGCGCATAATGCAGCAGCCTTTTTGCGCTCCGAAGCAGCATGTGGCACCCGTCCCTTCCATTCGTTCGTCCACTGGCACATTCAGCACGTAATCAATCATCCTTTTTCGTGATGTGCCAAGCAGAACGGGATAGCCTAAAGCAATAACGCGATCTAAATTTTGCATCATTTCAATATTTTGATCCATTGTTTTAGCAAAACCGATACCGGGATCTATTATAATTTGATCATCCGCTACGCCTGCCTTTTTTGCGATCGTAATGCTTTCGTATAAATCATTTAAAGAGTCTCTCATAAAATTCGTGTAATTTATTTTTTCCCGGTTGTGCATTAAAATAATCGGCACTTGTTTTTCTGCGGCCACCGCGGCGATCTCCGGCTCTTTTTTCGCTCCCCAAATATCATTAATAATCGAAGCCCCTGCTTCTACCGCTTTTTCCGCTGTCCGTGCTTTAAATGTATCAATTGAAATTGGTACTTCTACAGCAGCTGCCACTGCTTCGATAACCGGAACAGTCCGGCTTATTTCTTCCCGGGCTGAAATCGGTGTGTAGCCGGGGCGTGTTGATTCTCCGCCGATATCAATAATGTGCGCGCCCTCAGCTGCCATTTGAACTGCATGCCGGACCGCCGCTTCGGTCTCATCGTAGCGTCCACCGTCCGAAAACGAGTCAGGCGTCGTGTTTAAGATGCCCATAATGTGTGTTCTATCTTGAAAATCAAGTATGTAATTTCTTGCTTTCATTCCTTACCAACGCTCCTTTTCCCTCTTATTTTAACATGAAAAAAAGCCAGGCTGCTTTAGACAGTCTGGCTTGAGGTCGAATTAATCAAATTGATAAAGCGGTGTGCTCAAGTAACGTTCGCCGTTTGAAGGAAGAATCGCCAATACTTTTTTGCCTTTGCCAAGCTTTTCAGCCACTTGAATGGCAGCAGCAATTGCAGCACCAGATGAGATACCGCCAAGAATACCTTCTTCACGCGCAACGCGGCGGGCTGTTTCGAACGCTGTGTCATTATCAATTTGAATGACTTCATCATAAATTTTTGTATCAAGAATGGCTGGAACAAATCCTGCACCAATCCCTTGAATTTTATGTGGTCCTGGCTTGCCGCCTGAAAGAACCGGTGAATCTTTCGGCTCAATCGCAAAAATTTGCGCGTTTGGCCATTTTTCTTTAATGACTTGTCCAGCTCCTGTAATCGTACCGCCTGTACCGATCCCAGATACAAACGCATCAAGCTGGTCGAACTGCTCTACGATTTCTTTCCCCGTTGTTAAACGGTGAATTTCAGGGTTTGCTTCGTTTTCAAATTGCTGTGGCAGGAAATAGCCGTTTGCCTCCGCTAATTCTTTCGCTTTGCGGATGGCGCCGCCCATTCCTTCTGGTCCTGGTGTAAGAACAAGTTCTGCACCGTATGCGCGAAGCAGATTACGGCGCTCCATGCTCATCGTTTCAGGCATAACAAGAATCGCTTTATAGCCTTTTGCCGCTGCGATCATCGCAAGACCAATTCCTGTGTTGCCGCTTGTCGGCTCAATTAATGTGCCGCCCGGCTGTAAATTGCCGTTTTTCTCTGCCGCTTCAATCATAGCAAGAGCGATCCGGTCTTTTACACTGCTGCCCGGGTTCATGTATTCAAGCTTTACATAAACATCTGCACTGTTTTCACTTACAACGTTGTTTAATTTCACAACTGGTGTTTGGCCGACTAAATCGGCTACTGAATTCGCTATACGTACCATTAATTTGTTACCTCCATTTTAAATGCCGAGTATTTTCATTGGTTATATAGAATTTACCAGCTTTTGATTGAAAAGTCAATTACTTTGATATAATTTCGGGAATAGCATACAAAAAACCTGCCAAAATAGACAGGTTTTTTTAAATTATACCTCTTGTTTTAATTGTTCAAGTTCTTCTTTCGAAAAGTGAAATATTTCATTGCAGAAATGGCATTGCGTTTCTGCGCCACCGTCCTCATCAATCATTTCTTGAATTTCTTGACGGCCCAGGCTGATCATCGCATTGCCGAACCGCTCTTTAGAGCATGTACATTCAAATTGAACTGGCATTGTTTCTAAAAATTTGACGTTTTCTTCACCAAGAATGTAGTTTAAAAGCTGCTCTGGCGTCAAACCGCGTTCAATGAGCTTTGAGACCGGCTCCATCGTTGTGATGCGTTCTTCTAAAATGGCAATCGTCGCATCATCTGTATTTGGCATAAGCTGAATAATAAACCCGCCAGCCGCTAAAATGGTGTTGTCTGGATTTACAAGCACGCCAACTCCCACAGAGGATGGAACTTGCTCGGAAACGGCGAAATAATACGTAAAGTCTTCTCCAAGCTCTCCAGAGACGATCGGCGTCTGGCCGCTGAAATTTTCGCGAAGGCCCAGGTCTTTAACGACTGTCAGCATGCCCTCTGTCCCAACAGCCCGGCGGACGTCCAGTTTTCCTTGCTCATTTAAATCGAAATGCGTTTGCGGACGTGTAATGTAGCCGCGCACATTTCCATTGGCGTCGCTATCGACAAGAATTCGTCCCGCTTCGCCCCCGCCTTCAATTTTCAAGGTGATTTTTTCATTTCCTTTCATCATCGCACCCATCATGACACCCGCTGTCATTGCACGTCCAAGTGCTGCGGATGCCGTCGGCCACGAGCCGTGCCTTCTTTGCGCTTCACCAATTGTTTCCGTTGTGTCTATTGCGTATGCACGCACCTGGCCATTAAAAGCCAATGCTTTCACTAAATAATCGCTCACAATCCTCTTCCTTTCTCATACATTTCGTTTATAAATTAACAAGAGTCCTTTTAACGTTAAATCCGAATCGACAATATCAATCATGCTGCATTCTTTGGCAATCAAGCCGGCCAGCCCGCCTGTAGCGATAACCGTAGGATTAGTATTATTTTCTTTTTTTATCCGGCTGACGATGCCTTCTACCTGTCCGACATACCCATATAAAATCCCCGCTTGCATCGCTGAAACTGTATTTTTTCCGACCACCGCTTCCGGCCTTGTAATTTCAATGCGCGGCAGCTTCGACGCACGTGTATAAAGTGCTTCAGTGGAAATACCGATTCCCGGCGCGATTAACCCACCCATGTAATGGCTGCTTTCATCAATATAGCAGTAGGTTGTCGCTGTACCGAAATCGACGATGATCAGCGGCGTACCATATTCATGAATACCCGCAACTGCATTTACAATACGGTCTGCTCCGACTTCACGCGGATTTTCATATTTAATGTTTAACCCGGTTTTCACACCGGGACCGACGACAAGCGGCTTTACGTGAAAGTACTTTTCACACATACGCTCCAGTGCCGCCATAATTGGCGGAACGACAGAGGAAATAATGACCCCTTCGATTTGTTCGAACTGCAGGCCGTCATGCTGAAACAAGCTCTTGATCATCATTCCGTATTCATCTTCGGTTTTATTTCGGTTCGTTTCAATGCGCCAGTGATGATTCAACGTGTCCCCTTCGTATACACCGAGCACAGTATTGGTATTCCCTACATCCAGTACAAAAATCACCTTCACCACACCTGTCCGTCTAATTTTCGAGTTTTATCATAACATACCCTCCTAAAAAAGAAGAGAAAAGACGCCCGAAAAGAGTTCTTTTCGGACGCCTTCTTTGTTACACTTTTGGCCCGCCGCTATCCGGTGGGTTTTGGAGATCGTCGCGCACTTGGGATCCATCAGCAGCATCAGCCGGCAAGTTTGTCGTTTCTGTCGCTGGTGTTCCTTCTGTCTCCGCTGTTTCTCCGGTTTGTTCCGCATTGTCTTTCACAAGCTCGCCATCTGTGTCGCTGTAGTTACGCTCAGGCAGTGTACCATGATCAGATAAATGCTTAATTTGTGCTGCATCAAGCGTTTCAATATCAAGGAGCGTGTTTGCAATGAGTTCAAGCTTATCGCGATTCTCCGTTAAAATTTGTTTTGCTCTCGCATAGCACTCTTTAATAATCGTCTGGATTTCCGTATCAATTTCATAGGCAATCCGGTCAGAATAATTTTGTTCGCTATTAAAGTCGCGGCCTAAGAATACTTGCCCTTGCGACTGTCCAAATTGAAGCGGCCCGAGCTTGTCGCTCATTCCGAATTCCGTGACCATGCGGCGGGCAATGCCTGTCGCACGCTGGAAGTCATTGTGAGCGCCAGTTGATACCTCACCAAAGATAATGTCTTCTGCTACACGGCCGCCGAGGAGGCCGGTGATTTTATCAAGAAGCTCTGGCTTTGTCATGAAATAACGGTCTTCTCTCGGCAGCATAACGGCATAACCGCCAGCCTGACCGCGCGGAACGATCGTTACTTTATGAACGATATCTGCATCATCAAGCACAAGCCCGATGACCGTGTGGCCCGCTTCATGGAATGCAACAATTTTCCGTTCTTTCTTGGAAATGACGCGGCTCTTTTTCGCAGGCCCTGCAATAACACGGTCTGTCGCTTCATCGACGTCTGTCATGTCAATTTTCTTTTTATCAGTACGAGCAGCAACGAGCGCGGCTTCGTTCAATAAGTTTTCTAAATCTGCACCGGAAAATCCAGGTGTCCGCTGCGCGATTGCTTTTAAATCAACGGATTCGTGGAGCGGTTTGTTTCTTGCATGAACACGAAGGACTTCTTCACGACCCTTTACATCCGGACGATCAACCGTAATTTGACGGTCAAAACGGCCCGGGCGAAGAAGGGCTGGATCTAGAATGTCCGCGCGGTTTGTTGCGGCAATCATAATGATGCCTTCGTTCGCACTGAAACCATCCATCTCAACAAGCAATTGGTTCAGGGTTTGCTCTCGTTCATCATGACCGCCGCCAAGTCCTGCACCACGCTGACGTCCAACTGCATCAATTTCATCGATAAAAATGATACAAGGCGAGTTCTTCTTTGCATTTTCGAACAAGTCCCGTACACGGGATGCACCGACACCGACGAACATTTCAACGAAGTCAGAACCACTGATCGAGAAGAAAGGCACGCCTGCTTCACCGGCAACAGCTTTTGCAAGCAATGTTTTACCAGTACCTGGAGGCCCTACAAGCAGAACCCCTTTTGGAATGCGGGCGCCAAGCTCCGTGAATTTGCGCGGGTCTTTTAAAAACTCAACGACCTCGACAAGTTCTTGTTTTTCTTCATCTGCTCCGGCTACATCGTTAAACCGGACTTTTTTCTTTTCATCGTTGTAAAGACGCGCTTTACTTTTACCGAAGTTCATCACACGGCCGCCACCGCCGCCTTGTGCCTGGTTCAGTAAGAAGAAGAAGAAAATAAAGATAATGAGGAATGGGATAATCGTTGTGAAAAACTGAACCCACCCGCTTGTTTCTTTGGCTGGAAGAACTTCCGCCGTCGTGCCTTGAGATGCCTCATTAATTTGGTTCAGCATCGTATCGTTGCCTGTTACGTAAGCAACAAACACTTCACTTTCCTCTGCACCTTTTAATTGGCCGCGTATTTCATAAACACCGCGTTCAGGCTGAATCGTGAATTTTTCAACGTCATCCTGTTCAAGCGATGTCAGGAATTCATTGTATGTGACGTTATTCGTCGGTGCGTTATTGTTGTTGAAATAACTGACAACACCAATAATCACAAGAAAAACTAGTAAATAAAATATAGTGTATCGAAAAATTCTGTTCATTCCTTACCTCCTCCCGAGAAAAACTGACTATATGCAATGTTATCATACAAAAAGTTGGTGTTACAACTATTTGAACCTTCTTTTAGCCTATTCATTCTGAACGTTTATTCCTCTTCGGCCGCTGTGTAAATAGCTGGTTTTAAAACACCGATATATGGAAGATTCCGGTAGCGTTCTGCGTAATCAAGACCGTACCCAACAACAAATGCGTCCGGAACCGTAAAACCAATTGTGTCTGCTTTAATTTTCGCTTTTCGTCCAGTAGGTTTGTCTAGAAGGGTGACAATTTTCACAGACTTTGCTTTTCGGTAATGAAAAAGCTCTGCCAGATAGCTTAATGTCAATCCACTGTCGATAATGTCTTCAATGATTAATACATCACGACCTTCCACAGACGTGTTCAAATCTTTCACGATCTTTACTTCTCCAGATGAAACGGTCGATGCGCCATAGCTCGAAACGTCCATAAAGTCTATTTCAAGATGGGTATCCACACGTTTTACCAAATCAGACATAAAAGGCATTGCACCTTTTAGTACACAGACGAAAAGAGGAAAACGATCTTTGTACTCTTCTGTTAATTGAGCTCCAAGCTCTTTCACTTTCACCTGTATTGCCTCTTCCGAAATCAATACTTCTTCGATATCGTTACGTAACAATAGATTTTCCTCCCAAAATTGGTTCATTCCTTTTCATAAATCAACAGCAGCGGCCCGTCCCCTTCGTGAATCGACTTGCGGATTCCCGGTATCCACAGGATCGTGCCGTTCGCATCCGTTACAACTGGAATGTGGCCTCGGTATGCAAGTGGAACTTTTTCATCAATCAAAAGCCGCGCAAGCTTTTTAGAACCATTCATTCCTTTCAGCTGAATCCGATCCCCATCCTGCCGCATCCGGATACAAATCGGAATTGGCGTATCAGGATTCAAACGAAAACAATCTGCTCCGTCCGGACATCCGCTGTTGTTTGTCAGCGTAAATGTGCCAACGCCCCGCCGGTACAGCCGATCTTCCACAAACAGAAGATTGGGGTCACAGTCCGGTTCATCATCCGTTTCGTAGGCAAAGACGCACTGCTCGTTTATTTTGCGTACAGAAAGACATGATGGAAGGTTTAATCTCCCTGATGGGGCGGTTGTTTGAAGCAGTTGTAAAATGTGTTGAATATGTAGAAAAGAAAACGCTGTTTTTCCATGATAAAGATAGTTTAATATTAGATGAATCGCCCTTTTTTGTAAAGGCAGAGGCACCTCCTGAAACGGCTTGATTTGCAGTGACACGGATTCTTGTTTCCAGATTGTCATATTCTTTATTTGTTCCTCCGCCATCGCGCGCAGCAAACACTCATCTTCCTGACGTCCTTCCGCAAAATGCTGAATATGAAAAGAGGCTTTTGGATTTTCCTTTTTTAAAAATGCCAGCACCTGATGCCGGAACCGATTTCTCGTATATGTGTCTTTTTTATTGCTTGGATCTTCACGATAGGCGATCGAGTTTTCGATTGTATAAGCCCCAATATCCTCTTTCGTAACCGCTAAAAATGGACGAATAAGCTGGCCCCCGGCAAACGAACGAATCGCTGGCATGCCTGTCTGTGTATGCCCGCCCCGCGTCAGCTGCATCAAGACCGTTTCCACCTGGTCATCGGCATGGTGAGCCATTGCCAGCTTATTAGCGCCGAGCTCGTCCATTCCTTGTTCAAAAAGAGCGTACCGCACATGCCGGGCTGCTTTTTGAATACCAATTCGTGACACATCCGCTTCATGCTGAGCATCTGCTCTCCTGCCAAAAAAAGAAATATCTCTTTCCCGGCAAAACGATTCAACAAAACGCAAATCTTCATACGATTCACAGCCTCGAAGCATATGATCCACATGAATAGCACTGACGGAAATACCAAGCCTCGTTCGCTGTTTGTGCAGCAAAGAAAGAAGTGCCATCGAGTCAATCCCCCCTGAGACCGCGACGGCCACATGATCCCCCCATTCAACCATTCTTTTTTTTTCCATAAACTGCTTTACGTTTTCTTCAAAAAAATGCACAGCCCCTGCGCCGCCTCTCTGCTTTTTCTTTTTAGTGTAACAAAAACAGCGTAAGGATGGCGGCAAAAGCACCCGCAAAGACCATCCATTTTTTCGAAAACGATATTGTCTGTTTTCGACTTTGCCTCATTGTATTCTTTTTGGTAAAACAAAGAAGCAGTTCTTTTTTCATCGACAAAGCACTATCATACTCATTGTTGAATGCTTTTATTAAAACGGGTGCAATTAATTGCAGGGCAGGTGATGACTGAACAATATCCTCCAGTTTGCCTGTATCACCCAGCGCTTTTTGAACGAGCTGTTTATGCACAAGAGCGATGGTGAGTACCGTAGCACCAAATAAATCGTAGGAAGGCTCCGATTTTCTCGTTCCGGCCTGCCATGCTGCCCGGTCGTAAAGTGTTGTATATTCTTTCACGGACCGTCCAAACTTTGTAATTCCTCCTACATCCACTGCTCGTACCGTTTGTCCCCTGTCGGCTACAATAAAATTTTCCGGCTTTAAGTCGCCCATGACACTGCCTGACTTATGAAGCGGTTCGAGAAAATTAAGCAGCCAAATAAGGAGGATAATCGCCCATTCATCTGTTTTCTCTTTTATAAATGTATGAAGCATCGGCCCATTAATATACTCCATAATGTAAAACGGATAAATGACGCCCTTTTTTTCTGTATCATCCGCTTCAATGAAAAAAGGGCCGGGAGATGTTCCCCTGACCCGCTCAAGTGCTGTCAATGCATTCGTCTCAGACGCAACAGAAGCAGAGTCTGCAAATTTTAGCGCGGCCTGCCCGACTTTCCCGTTTACAAGATAAACAATTCCGTTTGCCCCGCGGCCAATTTCCCGCTCTACCTGCCACACGTGCCCTGTCCACTTTCCTTTAATCAAATCGCCGGGCCTTGCGTCATATCGATTTTTCATCGTATTCATCCATTTCCAAAAATGAAGAAAGTGCTTGTCTGATGGCGGGACCTGTCGGTGTAATACCACCAGATAAAAGCTGCGGGAACGATTCTGCCAATTTATTTGCATGAGTCGTCCAGCCAATCCGCTCTTCTGCCGCGCTGTATTTCCCAGGAAATGTCCATAATGAAAAAGAAGACGGACCGATCCGGGACTGCATTGTCATAGACAAATCGTAAAGCGCTTCTTTAACAGCAGGCAGCTTCATTTTCATACTGGCGCTCATGTCGGTAAGGACAAGCAGCTCAAGTGCGGCTTCTTCGCTGATGTCCTCCACTTTTTCCGCAATCTCGCTTCTCGTTGCCGGCGGCAATAATTCCACGTTTGTTTCTTTATTTAAAATGCCCCGAAGCTCTTCGTTGATAATGTTGTAAATTGTACCCGTCATTGCCTGCCTTGTGACGTTGACAACTGTTTCAGATAAAGAAGCAGCTTGCACAATCCGGCTCTCGCCCCCGCCCGCTTTTGCAATCGCTTCAATTTCACCCAGCCCCGAATCGCTTTCGCTGTCCTCAACAATGCCGATGACATTAACTGTAATGCCTCGCCGCCGGGCAAAAGCTGCTATCATCGCCGGATCCTCTCCTGTGTTGGAACAGCCATCTGTTAATAAAAGCAATTGCTTAATTGTGCCCATGTTCATGATTGTCCCCGCCTCTCATTCGTTTTCTTCATATTGGACTGAAAAAGATGATTTTATACAGCCCGGCGTCGTGTTGACCGTTTTTTTGTTTTTTCAGACGGTTTAATATCATACACAGGGATCGCTGCCCACTCCGGCACATTGTGTTCGATGCGTGCGACGGAAAGCGTCATATCATCTTTTATTTCATTCGATTGCGTCCGTATCACTTCATCCATCAATAAATCAGCAAAGTCTTGAGGATTGTTGGTTTCGATTGATTTGATTTTTCTTTTCATCCACATCTCGGCATTTTCAATGAAGTCTGCTCCTTCAAAAACACCATCACTCATCGTAATAAGCAAATCACCTGATTTTAATTGTTCTTGAACCGTTTCCACTTCAAACTGCTGCAAAATACCAATCGGCACATTGCCCGCTTCTACTTTCAGCACTTGGTCACCCCGTTTAATAAAACTTGGTGATGAGCCAACTTTTAAAAAAACAGTACGTGCGTCTTGAAGGTCAATAATCGCCAAATCCAGTGTAGAAAACACTTCATCGTTCGTTCGCAAAGACAAAATAGAATTAATTGATTTGACCGCCACCGTTTCCTCAATGCCGGACTGTAGAATTTGTTTTAACAAGCTGATCGTGGCACTGCTCTCATCGTGCGCCCGGCCCCCATAGCCCATTCCGTCACTGATCGCAAGAGCGAATTTCCCCGTTCCAATTTCAATGGCTGAAAAAGAATCACCGGATATGAGACCGCCGCCTTTTGCTGCATGAGCAAGTCCAGTCACGACCCGAAACGCTTTAGCGGAACGAAAAATACTTCTGATGCCTGAGCCATCATGCTGCTCATCTACAACAATGATGTACTCATTTAGAAGATCAGAAAGAATAGGTGCAATAATTTTTTCGCTTTCCCCGTGTCCTCTTGAATGAGGAATGGTCATTTCAATATCAACTGCTCCTTTTTGAACACTGAAAACGCTAATATCTGTAATTTCCATCCCAAATGATTCAATCGCTGTTGTAATTTTTTCTTCTTGTGAAATGTGCGTTTCTTCTTCCCGCTTCATCTCACCTGCAAAGTCTCTCATCACTTTCGAGACTCCTTCAAGCTGATCGGCGACAATTTTCCGACTTTCTTTCATTTGCTGTTTCAGCTTTTTATTTGCCCGGTAATACGTCAGCTGAGAACGAATTTCCGCTTCAACACGGGCAGGACGGAAACAGTAATCCTCTAATTCTTTTGCTAAATGAGGAGAAAGCGAATCAGTCCCTGTATCCGCGTCCTCCAATATGTTTTTCATCAGCTTGTATGTCTCATCAAATTGATACACCCAGCATTGTTCTTTTTTAAAGCAGGTCTGGCATGTTTTTTCGGTAATGCCGCTTAAAAACAAATCCACTTCTCGTTCGGCTGTTTCGTGATGATGACCGGACTGTGAGAAGCTGCCTGCAAGCGCATCAAACAAATCTGAAAACTGCTCCATTCGATTGGCTGTTACATCCCGTACTTTTCGCAAATAACGCTGCTGTTCAATCGAATGCTCTGTTGTACCCGGTATTAATTTTGACAGATGGTCTGTCCATGTTTTCGGCGTTAAGCATAATAAAATGGCGGCGGCGGCTGATTCATACAAAGTAACCATATCTGTCAGGTTTCCCTCTCCATAAAAACCAGCCAGCACTGTTGCTGTCATCAAGCCTGCAATTGCGCCGCCCCGTTTCCATTCTTTAAATAAGCCCCCCAGCAAACCGGCGAATGCCAAAATACTCATTTCATGAAAATCATTGACGCCGGCCAAGCTTAAGATAAGCCCGCTGACAACACCGGCTGCTGATCCAAATGCCGCCCCAGATAAAAAAGAAATAGCCGTAACCAAATATCTTGCGGCAATATGATCTGCCTCCAGACCACCGATCACCCACCCAGCCATCCCTGTTGCCGCGGAAGCAAAAACAATCAAAAGACTGATCCATTCTTCCGTTTTCAACGTCCGAATTCGTCCGGAAAGGGATAAAAACGGCATGCACTGCATAAAAATAAGCGTCAGGACGAATGCAAGTGAAGCCTCTACCGCCGCCAGTACTAAATCATACGCTGGTATAAATTCTGATCCATTTAATACATAAGAAAAGATACTTTTCACGGCGAGAGTCGTAAAAAAGACGAAAAAAGGAACTGGCGTTGTTTCTCCTTTATGAAGTGAACGAAATACCCGGTGAAGGATAAGAAAACAAAACAACAAAGCGAAGGCACTTGATGCCTGTATCGGTGAAATCGAAAGTGCTCCGGCCAGTACAGCTAAAAATACCCGCGGTGCCACATTTTTTTTCAACATAAATACCGCTGCAAAAAAGGAAAGCGCAAATGGCGACAGTTGCGAAAGCAGCAATGCTCGTCCAAATAAAAAGCCAGCCGGCACTAAAATCCATCCGCGATCCAGCAGGATAAAGGCCGTTTTCCCCGCAAATCCCTTTTCCCATCCTTGGCCTAGAACCGCTTCCCCCGTCATTCCCAGCTCCGCTCTTTGCACAAAACCACTCCTTTTTAATCGTTACCGTGAAGTATAAAAGATCGTTTGCTCAAACTTTGTCAAACGAAGGAAATAAGCTGGAAAAATCGTTCGACAAAATTAGAATGAACATTTATTGAAAATAATATTGACTTTTTATCACCCCGCCGTTATTATAGATTTTGTGCTGTTACAGACACACACAATTTGGCGGTGTAGCTCAGCTGGCTAGAGCGTACGGTTCATACCCGTGAGGTCGGGGGTTCGATCCCCTCCGCCGCTATAAAAGAAAAGCGGAGTTCGCTCGCTCAGGAGCGACAGGCATAAGAGATGAACAAAGGTTAAGAATGCGACGTCCTGTCGCAACACCTTTGTGACTCACCTCTTGTGAGCCTCCGAGCTTCTGGCGAACGCAGCTAGACATTACATTACTTCAGTCTCATAACGGCCCCTTGGTCAAGCGGTTAAGACACCGCCCTTTCACGGCGGTAACACGGGTTCGAATCCCGTAGGGGTCATACAGCAAAAAAGATCGGTGAGCATTTGCTCACCGATCTTTTTTATTGGACCTATTGTTTTGCATCTGTGTACTCTTTTACCTTATCCAGACGCTCCTATCGAATCGTTTCTCTCACCCTCTGCTATTTTTCACAAAATTATAGCCTACTCCCGGTTTTTCACTTAGAGCAATAGTTGGTCCTTTAAAGGGAATGCTTCTGATTCGCTTCCTTTCAGCCAAAAATGAAAAAAAGTCCCGAATTATACTATTCGGGACTTTAAAATAAATGTTTATTGCGTATATATGGGATCGACAGGGAGCAGCGTTATCCGCGTCTTCCGCCTCTTCCGCCTCGGCGTGAGTCTGTTTGACGCTTTAATGTTGAGATGCGTTCTTCACTGTCTTTTAAGAAACGGGCCACTCTCGATTCAAAGTTTTCGACTGGCGGCTGTCCTCCGCCGCGCGGTCCTTTTCGGAAATCACCCTGACGCTGTGGACGCGGACGATATTGCGTTTGCTGCGGTGGCGGGTTATCTTTTGCTTTTCGAATCGATAAGCCGATTTTGCCATCTTTCTCCACATTCAAAACTTTTACTTCCACTTCATCGCCAACTGTTAGATGATCGTTGATATCTTTGACGTAATTATCCGCCACTTCACTAATATGGACGAGACCCGTCGAACCTTCTGGCAGTTGTACGAATGCGCCAAATTTTGTAATGCCGGTTACTTTACCCTGTAACTTGCTGCCCACTTCGATTGACATAAAAAATTTGTTCCTCCTTAAAATTGTTCGAACCTTACTTATTATTATAGTACGTAAAAAAAGCGTGTCAACATGACACTGCTTTCTTTACTGTTCTGTATTTTGTACATTTTCGTTTTCCTCGGGTATATTGAAGATAATTTCTCCATCATCTGACAAAAAATAGTCTTTCCGAGCAAGCTCTGCAATATACTCATCATCTTGCAGGCGGACCAACTCTTCTTCGGATTGCTTTTGCTGCTGCTCAAGCCCAGACAGCGTTGATTTCGCCTCCGCAAGCTCCTGTTCTTTCTCTTTTAAACTGCCGGTCTGTGTGATCAAACCCGATAGAAGGGTACCGAGAATAATTAGTGTCACTGCAGTAAACGCAGCAAGCCTGCGCATTAATTTTCGCTTATGCTGCATCTTAAACATGGATCTTTTTTCTTCGCTCATGACAAAGGCATTTTTTAAGGAAGCTACTTTTTCTTTATTTAATCCGCGCATCGACGTTCCTCCAACATTTATTTTTTCATGCGGACAATTGCCGTCCACGGCCGCACGATCAGTACCTTTACCACCCATAATAATAGAAACTTACTCATTCTGGCAAGGGAAAGCGTACATTTTGCGATGAAAAGGATTGGAATCACAAAAAATATTCGAATAATTCCATAGACGACTCGATATAAAAAGCGAATACAGAAAAAAAGACCATCCACAAGCGGAAGAATAAAACGCCGCAGCCCTGTTATATACATCATGCAGCCAGCCAGCCAAAAAAGAAAAAAAGACAGCCGGACAATGCCATCGTTTACATAGTATAAAGAAACGAATAACAAAACGGCATAATTGATCCAAAACAGCACATCCGTCAAAAAGACAACACCTTTTGTTTTCGGACGGATGCGGTGATAAATTTCAGCCATTAACCCGAAACAAATCCCCATCCCAAGCATTGCAATAGCTGTATCAAACTGCGTACCGAGGCTCATGTTGACCGTTTAAAGAATGATTTTCCCAAACCGCCTTCAACGTACATAAAAGCCGTGATGCGTCCTTCAATGGCTGCTTCTTTCTTGACCGTATCAAAATGCTTCATCTTCAGGCCCGTGCCGCGAATCTTTAACTTCCCCATGACTGTTTCGAGTAAAAATTCCGTGCTGTCAAACCGTTCCACCTGCATAACACCCGTTAACTCAATCATTTTACGCCCGTCCATTTTTACGGTATGGCTTTGTCTTATGTCCATTGCATCCATCCCCTTTATAGAAATGCTATGCATAGAAAGCCCATTTCATGAAAAAAACACCCGCCTTAAACGGATGCTTTCGATTAGTCGCCCAGCTGTTCTTCTTTAAGAAGTGTATACATGCCGGCTGCTTCTTCTTTTTTCGTTGTATCAAGCAATTTTTCAATTTTTACGGTCATGATATGACGACCAAGACGGATCGTCAGCTCATCGCCTGCTTTTACAGTTGAACTCGCTTTTCCTTCTGTTCCGTTAATCAAAATTCGGCCTTGATCCGCCACTTCTTTAGCCAGCGTACGCCGTTTAATAATCCGGGACACTTTTAAAAATTTATCGAGTCTCATTTTCTTTCCTCCTGTTTAGCTAAATCCCAAAATGAATCCAATTCATGAAGGGTAAAATCCGAAAACCGACGGCCGCTCTCGAGGACACGCTCTTCTACAAAGCTGAAGCGGCGGCGGAACTTGCGGTTAATTGCCTCAAGCGCTTCTTCTGGATGAATATCGTAAAAGCGGGCTACGTTAATAAGGGTAAAAAGGACGTCGCCAAATTCTTCTCGCAGCTTGTCCGGCTGGCCCGATTCCGTTTCCACCAGAAATTCGGCCCATTCTTCTTTTACTTTAGCAATCGCACCCGCTGCATCCGGCCAGTCAAAGCCTGTTTTCGCCGCTTTTTTTTGAAGGTCGTATGCTTCCATCATCGCTGGCTGCCCTTTCGGAATGCCATCGAGCACTTTTTCTCGCTTATGTCCATTTTCTGCAGCTTTAATTTCCTGCCAGTTCGCTTTTACATCCTCAGCTGTTTCTGCTGTGGCTTCACCAAACACGTGTGGGTGCCGGCGAATCATTTTTGCCGAAGTCGATTCAATAACATCATCGATTGAGAACATACCTTCATCCTCACCGATTTGTGCGTGCAGGAGCACCTGAAGCAGAACATCACCAAGCTCAGCAGCCACTTCACCGTCGTCTTCATTATCGATCGCTTCAAATAGTTCATACGTTTCTTCAAGCAAATACTTTTTTAAAGAAGCATGTGTTTGTTTAAGATCCCAAGGGCATCCATTCTCCGGGTCCCGAAGACGTGCAATAATACCGCGCAGCACCGAAAATTCACGATATGTATTTTCTTCTTTTTGGACAGGCGGCACGTACACGCTCGTTAAGTTGTTTAGTTCCATCCTGTGATCAAGCTCATAAAGCGGCACGGTCCGAATCACTTCATGCTCACTTCCGGCCGCTGTTACAACCGTTACTTCATGTTCGGCCGGGTACTTTTCCATCAGGGTCAGCTTCACGTCTGATGCGACGAGTGAATCATATACCTGGGCAATAATAATGTGGCTGAAAATATGAAGGTCATCCCGGTGTAAGGCTGTACCATCAAGCAGTTGAAAGCCATCTGCCGGGTCAATTTCTACACTTGTAAACAAAGCATCAAGAAAGCTTTGTCCGCCGGCAATAACGACATCCGCTTTTCCTGCCCGTTTTCGCTCAAGTAAAAGCTGAACCGTTTTTTCCGCCGCCATTGGATGGCCGGGAACCGCATAGATAACGGGTTCGTGGATGGCTTTTTCTAAAAGTTCTGCTACAATCTCATCGTATACCGCTTCAAACCGGTCATGCTTTTCGTAAATAGCATCAAAGCTTTCAAACTGAATGCCTTCTTTTCTTAATTCTGCTACAGCCGGATGCTCCATCGTCCGGAGCCAAACGGTTTTTGCCTGTTTCAGCAGCCGGTATACGCCAAGCGGCATTTGATTCAGATCGCCCGCACCAAGGCCGACAATCGTTATTTGATTCGTCAACTGTCCGTCACTTCCTTTTAGTCCGCATTTCCGCCCGTTTTGCCAGCTTTTCACCAAACGGCAGGATACGCAAGTCGTCATCATTCCATATTCTCCATTTTATCATGAAAACAAAAAACAAACAGGCACCGAGAAGCGCTCCGCTTATGGCAGCAGCCCCGTTCCATATTCTCCCTGCATCTGTTGGAATAATAAGTTGGATAAAGAAAAAAACTACTAACGCCATTAGGAGCACGGCTGCCGTTGTTTTAAAGACGAATACATGCGTTAAAAGCGGCGCACACTTTCTTTTCCACATAACCGACAAAAAGCAAACACCGGCTAGAAGCGAACCTGCTGTCGCAAATGCGGCACCGTACAATCCGTATCCTGGAATTAAAAGTGCGTTTGCTCCCCATTTGACAGCGACCGTGATTACGGTTCCTGCGGCGGGTATCCAGTCATTTCCTCTTCCTTGAAAAACCGCGTTCATTACCGCCATCAATGAATAAAAAAAGATCGATAATCCAAAAATAGCTAAAAATCCTGAGCCATCCGCCGTTTTAAAAAGCATCGTATTCAGCGGAATCATAACAGCAGCCAGACCGGCAGAAGCGGCGAGACCGAGCGCAAAACTGACACGCAGCGCCAGCTGGCTGAATGCGGCTTCCGCTTTTTGGTTTTGTTCTTTCCATGCTTTCGAAATCAGTGGAACAATAGTTAATGAAATAGACACAGCTGCCACAACACCAAGCTGCAGCAACGGCTGGCCGCGATCAAAAATACCTTTCCACTTTTTCGCGTCCGCTGCCGCCATATCAGAGTCAATTAGTCCGCTGTACACTTGAAAAGAATCTGCCAGCTGTAAAAAAACAAGCGTCAATGCAGACAAACAAACCGCCGTCCCGCGTGTGATAATCTCCACAGCTGTCCTGCGGTCAAACAGAAACAAAATACTCCGCTTTTGCTTTCGGCTGTACTGCCAAACGACAAAAGCAGATACTGCCATTCCAAACAGTGATCCAATAACAGCACCAAGTCCCGCTTCATACAGTGTTCTACCCGACAAAACAGCATAAGCTGAGAAAAGTAAAATAGCCACGATCCTGACAGACTGTTCCGCCATTTGAGAGGAGGCTGTCAGTGCCATATTGCCGCTTCCTTGAAACGTTCCCCGCTTCACCGCAATATACGGAACAAATAAAAAAAACAACGCACTGCATTGAATGAGCGGCTTCAGTGCTTCATCACCCATTGATGAGGCCATCCACCCGGAGCTGAAAAAAAGCAATAAAAAAGCGATAAAACCCATCATACCAATTGTTATAAAAGCGGTATGGACAGCCACCTGACTTCTCCGTTCATCCGCCTCTGCCACTATACGGGATAATATAACCGGAAAACCGGAAACAGCAAGCCCTGCGGCAATTCCGTAAAACGGATACACTTGTTGATAAATATAAAAACCGGTATCCCCAACTATATTTTGAAAAGGCACACGGTACACCGCGCTTAACACTTTTACAAATAACGCGGCGATTGTCAGCAAAACCGCTCCTTTTAATAATGACTTCTCTGTTTCCACGCGACCACCTCAGTGACTACTTTACTCATTTTTATCCTGTTTGAAAAGAAAAATCCGGCTCCCTATAAGGGATGCCGGATTAATGCTCCATCTGTTTACCGAAAAAAGCCGCAGCGACGAACGCCGCTTTTTGTTCAGCCTCACCGGCTGAACGTTCTTCTGAAAATAAAACAACAGCTCCAATGGTGTCACCAGCTGCAATGATCGGTGTTATAAAATACGATTCAGTTTCTACTGTGCGGCCATCGGTTAATTCAACATCACGCCGCTCATTGCTTTCAGCTGAACGTCTTTCCTGAATGACCGATTCCACAATCGGACCGATTTTTCGTTCTACAAAGTCTTTCTTTTTCACACCCGCAGCAGAAATAACGGTATCTTTGTCACAAATAAGCACTGCGTAGTGCAGGCTGTCATGCAGTGCTTCTGCATATTCCTGCGAAAAATCACCCAGTTCTGTAAAAGGTGAATATTTTTTTAAAATGACTTCGCCGTCACGATCTACAAAAATCTCCAGCGGATCCCCTTCTCGAATTCGAAGTGTACGGCGGATCTCTTTCGGAATAACCACACGGCCAAGATCATCAATACGTCGAACGATACCTGTAGCTTTCATCATGGACTGCCTCTCTTTCGCCATCAAAATATCAAAACCATTTCTTGGCGTTAGTATCTTTCAGGAGGAAGCATTCTATACATGAAACTATACTTGTTTTTTTGCCATTTCCAGCTCTTTTATAAGTTCAAATGCAGCATTAAACCAACCTTGCTCCGGCGCTTTTTTCGGGTCGATCGTTATTTTCAGGCGCTGTTCTTCCATTCCCAACCCGCACATGCGGCCAAACTTGTTGCAAATGGCGAACACCTTGGAGCCATCAATTTCTTTTGTCCCTTCATCGCTCATTAAAATGGCAACTGTGTCTTTTGATTGCTTAATGGATTCCAGCTTCGTTTTAGCCGCATAAATTTTCATTTCTGCCACTGTAAACAAATCCGCCACTTCTTGCGGGTAGTCGCCAAAGCGATCGGTCATTTCTTCTTTCAGCTCATCTATTTCATCAAACGAATCCGCTGAACGGAACCGCTTATACATATCAATTTTTTGTGCACTGTCCGTAATATACGCATCTGGAATATATGCATCAATGGTCACATCTACTTCGAATGAAGGCGCCTTTTTCTGTTTATCGCCGCCTTGTTTTTGTTCAATCGCTTCTTTCAGCATTTGTGAATACAAATCAAAACCGACCGAGTCGATAAAGCCGTGCTGCTGGGATCCAAGCAAATTACCCGCACCGCGGATCGATAAATCGCGCATCGCGATTTTAAAGCCTGAACCGAGCTCGGTAAATTCTTTAATTGCTTGAAGCCGTTTTTCTGCCGGTTCAGATAGCACTTTGTCTTTCCGGTACATAAAATACGAATACGCGACCCGATTGGACCGGCCGACACGCCCGCGGATTTGATACAGCTGAGAAAGCCCCATCCGGTCAGCATCGTGAACAATTAATGTATTTACATTTGGAATATCGACGCCGGTTTCAATAATTGTTGTTGTCACCAATATGTCTGATTCCCCTCCTAAAAAGCCGAGAATAACGGCTTCAAGCTCTGTTTCTGTCATTTGGCCGTGCGCATAGGCAACCCGCGCATCTGGAACGAGCATCGAAATTTCATCGGCACGCCGCTCAATGTCTTCAACCCGGTTGTATAAGTAAAAAACTTGTCCGCCACGGGCAATTTCCCGCTCAGCTGCTTCACGGATAAGACCAATATTGTGCTCAACGACGTACGTTTGGACAGGAAAACGGTTTTCGGGCGGTGTTTCAATAACCGACAAATCCCGTACACCAAGCATCGACATGTGAAGTGTTCGTGGAATTGGCGTCGCTGTCAACGTCAGCACGTCCACGTTTGTTTTCATCTGTTTAATTTTTTCTTTATGTGTGACACCAAACCGCTGTTCTTCATCGACGACAAGCAGGCCAAGGTCTTGATACTGCACATCTTTTGACAACAGGCGGTGCGTACCAATTACGATATCGACCGTTCCTGCTTTTAAGCCTTTGAGCGTTTCTGTTTGCTGCTTGCGTGTGCGGAAGCGGCTGAGCAGGCCGACGTTAACAGGAAAGTCCTGCAGCCGTTCTTTCAGCGTTTCATAGTGCTGCTGGGCCAATATTGTTGTTGGGACTAAAATTGCTACCTGTTTGCCATCCGCCGCTGCTTTAAATGCCGCCCGGATCGCTACCTCTGTTTTCCCATAGCCGACATCGCCGCAAAGCAAGCGGTCCATCGGCTGTTCACGTTCCATGTCGCGCTTAATTTCTTGAATCGACCGCAGCTGGTCCTCTGTTTCCTCATACGGGAAAGCAGTTTCAAATTCACGCTGCATATCCCCGTCTGGTGAAAAAGCATAACCGCGTGCTGCTTCTCGTTCAGCATAAAGTTTAATTAAATCATCCGCAATGTCCTGAACTGATGATTCAACTTTCTTTTTCACCCGTTTCCATTCACTGCCGCCAAGCTTATAAATTTTTGGCTCTTTTCCTTCTGAACCAACATATTTTTGCACGAGTTCAATTTGTTCAACTGGGACGAACAATTCATCTGTGCCCTGGTATTTAATTTTCAAATAGTCTTTATGGACGCCGTTAATTTGGAGCGTTTCAATGCCGAGGTACTTCCCGATCCCGTGATTTACATGAACGACATAATCGCCGGTCTTCAGTTCTGAATAACTTTTGATCCGCTCTGCGTTTGAAAGCTTTTGGCGCCTCTTGCTTTTTGGCGCTTTTTTATTAAACAGCTCCTGCTCCGTAACGACCGCAATCTTTAACAGCGGAAACTCAAAGCCGGATGTTAAAGCGCCAGGACCTGTTTGGACAATACCTTCGATCACTTCATTTTGATCTTTAATCATTGTGATCTCCATGCCATAATCATTCAGTGTCGCTTTTATTTTTTCAACCCGTTCCATCGTTTCGCCTAAAAACAGCACAGTTGTTCCAGCTTTTTTCCAACGCTCGACTTCTCCTTCAAGCACATTCATTTGACCATGGAAATTTTGCATTGAGCGGGCGGAAAAATTCACGATATTTTCCGGCTTCCCGCCAGCTGTCTGGCGCATAAACAACGATAAATATACAGAAGGCTGAACAGTTGCCTGAATTGCTTTTTGAAGAGTATGTGCGAGCGTTAAGCCATGAACTGCTTTTCCTTCTTCAATAAGAGTGGTATACCATTCTGCTTCCTCTTTTTCTAACGAATCACTAATTTCCTTAATTCGGCTCATTTCATCAAAAAAGACGACTCCACTTTCCGGCAAGTATGATGTCACAAGCGCCGTTTGATCGTAAAGAAGAGACGTATATTTGCCTAACTCATCGATGCGGATGCCTTGTTTTAACTTTTCAATATCCGCGCCTACATAAGAAGATAGCTGCTTTTTCACTTCCGGGCTGCCGATTTTCTTTAACGTGTCATCCAGTGCGTCCTGAAGTCGACCGGCCAGTGCAGCCAGTTCTTCCGCTGAAGCCGGCATTTCCGCCGCCGGACCAATCAAAATAGAGGTCATGTTTTCAATCGAACGCTGCGTATCCGGTGCAAACGTCCGGATGGAATCAATTTCCGTGTCAAACAGCTCGATTCGGACCGGATACTCAGACGTGAGTGGATAAAGGTCAATAATTCCGCCGCGAATGCTGAATTCACCCGGTGCGTACACCATATCCGCCCGCTCATAACCCATTTCCACGAGCTCGTGTTTTAGGCTCTCCAGTTCCACTTCTTCTCCAGATGTAAATGTTTTTTGAAGTCGCTTCCATCTATCTTTAGAAGGAAGCAGCTTTTTTAATCCAGCTACAGGCACAATATATATTCCAGTTCCTTGCAGTGCCAGATGGTTCAGCATCTCAATTCGTTGTGCGCGCAGCTCCGGGCTGGCAATACTGATTTCTGCCGCAATCAGTTCATTGGCAGCATACATATACACGTGTTCCTCTGGTATAAATTGAACGATATCGTCATACAGTTTTTGAGCTTGAAGCATATTGTATGTAATAATCATCACCGGTTTTTGAAGCTTTCGGTGTGCAGCAGCTGCAAAAACAGCCCGGAGTGAACCGGACAAACCTGCGGCCAGCTGTTCTTTCATCCCAAGTTCCATTCCATTGATGACAGATACTGCTTCATCATTTTTTAAAAATAAATCAAGTAAATGGTTCATCCCGATTACTCCCCCTTTTCCAAAACAGAAAAACGCTTTGGGGCATACGCCCAAAGCTTTTTTACTTCATTTTCTAGCTCCAGGTGCCATCAGCTTGAGGGCTCACAGGATGTAAGTCACAAAGTCTTTGCTCTAAGCCAGCCAAGCCCTTCTGGAGGCAAAAAGCGCCTCCGCCATTGCTCGTCTTATGCTTGTCGCTGAAAGACTTGCGCCTTGCGCTTTCCTAACTTATTGGTTAAATTCATTCATGACATCAATAAATGAATGGTCTACTGCGTGAATACAAGCTGCCGCGCTTTTTTCTACCGCTTCATTCATCACGATTCGCTCATCGCTGCTGAATTTGCCTAGAACATAATCGACAGTTTTCATTGGGCCATCCGGCCGGCCAATTCCAATCCGTACCCGCTTAAATTGATCTGTACCTAAATGGGCAATGGTCGATTTGATGCCATTATGGCCGCCAGCACTGCCTTTTTGCCGAAGCCGTATTTTCCCCTGCGGCAGGTCAAGGTCATCGTACACAACGATTACATCATCCGTTTCCATGCTGTAATAACGCATCACTTCACCAATGCTTTCACCTGATAAGTTCATATATGTGAGCGGCTTCAATAAAATGACTTTTCCCGTTCCTTTTCGGGCGATGCCGTATATCCCTTTATGTTTTGCTTCTGTTAATTCGGCGCCCAGCTGTTTCGCCAGTTCATCAATGACGTCAAAGCCAATATTATGGCGTGTTTCCGCATATTTCATGCCTGGATTGCCAAGGCCTACGATTAATTTCATCTTTCATTGCACCTCAATTTTTCACAGTTACTTTCAGTATACATGACCACATGCAAAAAAAACAGGCAGATTAATCTGCCCGTCTTTATTCAAATGATTAGTCTTCTTTTTTTTCGCCTTCAGCAGATGCTTCTGCTTCTGTTTCACTTGCCTCTTCAGTACCTTCTTCTGTTTCTTCCAATTTTTGTGGAGGAAGAACAGAAACAATTGTATCTTCATCCTCGTTTTCAATCGTAAAATCATATTTATCACGAATATCACCGACTGAAATCGAGTCACCAATCGCAAGCTCTGACACATCAACAGATACATGTTCAGGGAAATCTGATACTTTCGCTGTAACGTTTAACTCGAATAATGGCTGTTGAATAACGCCGCCTTCTTTAGAACCCACCGCTTCCCCTTCAATATCTACACGCACTTGGGAGGTGATTTCAGATGAACGGTCGACTGCTAGGAAGTCTGCGTGTACGATAAACCCTTTAATCGGATCCTTCTGGTATTCCTGCAGAATAACATCATGCTTGCTTCCATCTACATCTAGTGAAATTAATCCATTTCTTCCTACTTCACGGATCACTTTAATGAACTCGGATTCTTCAACGGACACCGGTTCGGATTCCACGCCTTTTCCATATATAACAGCCGGAAACAAGCCTGCTGTACGAATTTCAGTTAATGCTGCCCTCGTAAAACCTTCACGTTTTTTTGCTTGTAATTTACTCATAGCTGATCTTCACCTTCCTGATTTATAAATCGGTCATTTTTTTATGTGTACATGATTGTGTATTCCCCTGGAAGGTGATTTATAAACATGAACAGCACAAAAAGAAACCCAATTCCTTAGAAGGAATCAGGTTTCAGGTAATGATTAATCAAACAGGGTGCTGACAGACTGATCTTCGTGAACACGGATGATCGCTTCGCCAATGAGCGGCGCAACAGATAGTTCCACGACTTTGTCTATTTTCTTTTCAGGAGCAAGCGCAATTGAATTTGTTACAACCAGCTCTTTAATATTCGAATTTTCAATGCGTTCCATGGCAGGGCCTGACAAAACCGGATGCGTACAGCAAGCATAAACTTCTTTTGCACCACTTTCAGAAAGGGCATTCGCCGCAAGTGTAATCGTGCCAGCCGTATCGATAATATCATCGATCAAAATCGCAATTTTCCCTTCGACGTTTCCAACGATGTTCATTACTTCTGATACGTTCGGACGTGGACGGCGCTTGTCAATAATCGCAATTGGTGCTTTAAGACGGTCTGCAAGCTTACGCGCACGCGTTACGCCGCCATGATCCGGGGACACGATAACAATTTCTTCGTTATTAAGCCCTTTTTCTTGAAAATATTGACCTAAAATAGGCACACCCATTAAATGATCGATCGGGACATCAAAAAACCCTTGAATTTGTGGTGCATGAAGATCCAGTGTAATCAAACGGGTCGTTCCCGCTGTCTCAAGCAAGTTCGCAACGAGTTTTGCTGTAATCGGCTCACGGGCACGCGCTTTACGATCCTGGCGCGCATAGCCGTAATACGGAAGCACAACATTGATTGTTTTCGCTGACGCCCGCTTTAACGCATCAATCATAATGAGCAATTCCATCAAATGTTCATTGACCGGGCCGCTTGTGGATTGGACGATGTACACATCACAGCCGCGGATGCTTTCTTCAATGTTAATTTGTACTTCTCCATCACTAAAACGGGTAACGGAACATTTGCCAAGTTCAACTCCGATAAATTCCGCAATTTCCTGGGCAAGTGCCGGGTTGGAATTTAACGAAAAGATTTTCAAATTTGGATCTAAATACTGATTGCTCATGATGACCTCCACTGTCCTAATTTAATCATTTTTCGGAAAGATTTTTCGAACGTAGCTTTCTTTATTCACTTGGCGGGCACGGGCAATCGCCATTGATTCTTCCGGCACTTCGTCGGTAATCGTAGATCCCGCGGCCACATAAGCACCTTTTTTTACGGTGACAGGTGCAACAAGATTCGAATTACAGCCGATAAACGCACCGTCTTCAATCGTTGTTAAAAATTTGTTTTTCCCGTCGTAGTTGACGGTAATGGCGCCACAGCCGATGTTCACATCGCTGCCTACTTGTGCATCACCAATATAGCTCAAGTGAGACGCTTTGCTGCCTTTGCCAAATGATGCTTTTTTCACTTCAACAAAATTGCCGATTTTCACTTCATTGGCAAGCGATGACTTTGGACGGATGTGTGCAAATGGTCCAATGTTAACATCTGAGCCAATTTGGCTGTCAAAGGCCGCCGACTGGCGAATCACAGTCCGATTTCCGACCTCGCATTCACAAATTTCACTGTTTGGTCCAATGACACAGTCCTCACCAATCGATGTGGTGCCGGAAATAATCGTTCCAGGGTGAACCACTGTATCAGAACCGATGGCAACATCCGGCCCAATATATGTGTTTTGCGGATCAATAATGGTTACACCAGCGCGCATATGCTGTTCGTTAATTCGTGCCCGCATAAGGCGTTCTGCTTCACTAAGTGCAACACGGTCATTGACGCCTAGTGTTTCATCAAAGCTTTCTGTTTGATACGCAGAAACGGTTTCACCGGCCGCTTTTAAAATTTCGATGACGTCCGGTAAGTAGTATTCACCCTGGACATTTTCATTTGAAACATTTTTTAATGCCTCAAACAATGCTTTATTATCAAAGCAGTACGTGCCTGTATTAATTTCTTTCACAGCACGCTCCTGATCCGACGCGTCTTTATGCTCTACAATACGGGTAACAGATCCATCCGTTCCACGAAGAATACGGCCATATCCATCCGGTTTTTCCGCATGAGCCGTTAAAATCGTCGCTTTTGCGTTTGTTTCCTGATGATGCTTAACAAGTGCTTCCATTGTTGACGTCTGAATGAGAGGTGTATCTCCGCACACAACAAGCGTGCAGCCTTCCTTTCCATCCAACATCGACTGCGCTTGAATAACCGCATGTGCTGTACCGAGCTGTTCTTCCTGCAGAGCGTAAGCAGATCGGTCTCCAAGCTGCGCCTTTACTTTTTCAGCACCGTGACCAACGATTGTCACAATTTGTTCTGTATGTAAACCTGAAATTTGATCAATAACATGTTCTACCATTGGCTTTCCACAGACCGGGTGCAGCACTTTATACAATTTTGACTTCATGCGCGTTCCCTGTCCTGCAGCCAGAATCACAGCGTAAATATTCATCATGAAAGGCCTCCTCACCTGATTATCCACTATTGAATATATCTTAAATACCGGTTAATTTCAATCAAAGCAGGAAAATGACACATTTTTGACAACGCAAAAAAGAGCCCCCACATAATCAGGCTCTTGCTGAAAAAAAAAGCGGCAGCTGCCACGTTGATGAAATAAAAAACATAATTACGCCTCTTCAAGCGCAACCAGTTCTTCTTTCTCCATTTTGCATACGCGGTGATATTCTTCAAGCACCGTATCTTGAATTTTCCCGCGGGTTCCGGAATTGATCGGGTGCGCAATATCGCGGAATTCTCCTTCCGGTGTCCGTTTGCTTGGCATTGCCACAAATAGGCCGTTATTGCCGTCAATGACGCGAATGTCATGAATAACAAATTCCCCGTCAAATGTAATGGATGCGATCGCTCTCATCCGGCCTTCTGTTTGAACACGGCGTAATCTTATGTCTGTTATTTCCACGCATATTCACCCCCTTTCCCCGTATTTAAAAAAGCCTAAACTACTTATTCCATAATCGTTGCAATATTCCTTCTTTTTTAACCAAAAAAATTTGAACAAAAAAAACCGGCGCAAGGCCGGTTTATGCTTTTACAAGCGCAATAATTTCAATTTCTACTTTCACATCTTTGGGAAGACGCGCTACTTCAACACATGAACGGGCAGGCTTGTGCGCTGAGAAATATTCCCCGTACACATCATTAAACGGTGCAAATTCATTCATATCAGACAGAAAAACAGTTGCTTTCACAACGGTTTCAAGGGAAGCCCCTGCTTCTTCAAGGACGGCTTTTAAATTTGCGAATACTTGATGGGTCTGCTCTTCAATTGTGCCTTCTACAAGTGTGCCTTCTGCTGTAAGCGGAATTTGGCCGGAGCTGTAAAACAAGTTATTCACAATAATTCCTTGTGAGTACGGTCCAATTGCTGCAGGTGCTTTTATAGTATTGACGATGTTCATTTTGATTCCCCCTGTAAAAATTCATTATTTTTTATAAAATAGTTGCCTTCCACAACGGAGATGGAGGCATCTTTTTCATTTACATTTTGTAATTTAACGAGTGAAATATAGTCATCAATAAGACAATCCGGATATTCCGCTTCCACAAGAACCGCTATTCCGGCTACGGAGGCATTAAATTCAGCCAGCAAGCTGATCATGCCGTTGATTGTGCCCCCGCCTTTCATAAAATCATCGACGAGAAGAACTTTTGATCCTTCTTTTAAACTGCGTTTCGATAACACCATTGCTTGAATACGCTTTGTTGAGCCTGATACGTAGTTGATGCTGACAGTCGGTCCTTCTGTCACCTTGCTGTCACGGCGCACGACAACAACCGGCACGTTTAAATGAGCCGCAATTGCATGAGCAATAGGAATGCCTTTCGCGGCAACCGTCATGACGGTGTCGATCTTTTTGTCTGCATATGCTGATGCGAGCAGCTTGCCAATTTTATTCATTGTGGATGGATTTCCGAGCAGATCCATAATATATAAATAGCCGCCTGGCAAAAGACGCTCCGGATTTTCGATTTGCCGGCATAACTCTGAGATAAACTCTTTCGCACTTTCTTTATCTACGCGTGCGTAAAATTTCACACCGCCCGCTGCACCCGGAACAGTCTGAAGCGTACCAATGCCGCGCTTCTCAAATGTTTCTTTAATAATAGCCAAATCCTCACTAATGGAAGACTTGGCAGAACCAAATCTTGCCGCAAAAAGGGTCAATGACACAAGCTGATGCGGGTGCTCCAGTAAATAATGCGTCATATCAATAATACGTTCACTTCGACGAAACTTCATCGTTCTATTTAAACCTCCTGGGGAGTAAAACCGAATATTTTAATTATAATATATCTTAATATACGGTTTTAATCAACCAAGTCCGTGTCCCCAAGCATGCGCACTGCGTACACCTGATCACAAAATCCACGCAGGCAATTATAAACGCGGTGCATACGAGAATCGTGGCGGATTAAGCCAAACACGGTCGGACCGCTACCGCTCATCAGCACGGCATCCGCCCCGAAACGGATCATTTGCTCTTTAATAAGCGCCACTTCGGGATGGGCGTGCAAAGTGACGGATTCCAGCACATTCCCCATGTTTTGACACATTTTGTTATAATCGTTTTCTTTAATTGCTTCAATCATTGCGTTTGTATCTGGTCGTTTCATGCGGTCAAGCTTTAAGTTTTTATACACTTCACCTGTAGAGACGCCGATCGTTGGTTTTGCAAGCACAACCCAGCAATTTGGCGGTGTCGGTAAATGCTCGATTTTTTCCCCTCGACCCGTCGCAAGTGCTGTACCGCCGTATACACAAAAAGATACATCCGAGCCAATTTCTGCCCCCATCTCCGCCAGCTCATCAAGTGACAGGCCAAGATTCCACAGCTGATTCAGCCCTTTTAGCGCGGCTGCGGCATCACTGCTTCCGCCAGCCAGCCCTGCTGCGACCGGAATCACTTTATCAATTTGAATGGACACGCCGGTTTTAATACCATATCGATCTTTCAGCAGTTTTGCTGCCTGATAAGCGAGATTTCGGCTGTCATCCGGTACAAACCGGTTGTGCGAAATAATCCGGATTTCGTTTTTATCCAAGCTTTCCAATTCAAGACGGTCAGCCAAATCAACTGTCGTCATAATCATTTCCACTTCATGATAGCCATCCGGCCGTTTATGGAGCACATCAAGCGTCAGGTTAATTTTCGCTGGTGCTTTAATCATTAACTTCATTTCAGTCCACCTACTTTATGTTATACGCAATAAATTATTGTCTTATTTTATCACAAAAGAAAAAGAGCCGGCTCAAAAGATTCAAATTGAATCTGTTGAGCCGGCTCCCCGGTGTGCTGCTTTATAAAAAGCAAGCCATTTATACTGCGTTGCCTGCCGCTGTATCTTCAAATGTCAGTTCAACTGTTTCAGTGAGTACATCCGCGTAACTATAAGAAACGCGCTCGAATGAATTCTCGTCCTGATCAAGTTCTACGACAAAAACAGCAGGATACGTCTCCGTTAAAATACCGGAACGCTCAATCGTCTTACGTCGTCCACCATTCGCTTTCAGCAACAATCTTTTACCCAAATGACAATCAAGCGATCTTTTTATGTCAGCTAATGTTTTCGGCATTTGCATCCACCTCACTATGTTTAGTGTAGCACAAACTCCTGTTTTAGTCAAACAAATAAAATATTTTATCAGCGTCGCCTTCTAATGTCAATATTTTTTGTTCGGCAAATATCGATTTTTTTCGATAACGTTAGTATTTCCCAAGTTTATAAAAAAAACCACTCTATTTTCAAGAGCAGTTAACTATTTCCCTATTCCTTTTTTTGTCAAAGATTCAGTAAGCGAAGCGAATTCAGCGAGCGATAGCGTTTCACCTCGTCTAGACGGCTCAATTCCAGCTTCTTCAAGCGCGGTAGTAATATCTTCTTTTTTTTCTTTTCCACCTGGCAGTCCGTTAACGAGGTTATTTAAAATGGTTTTTCGGCGCTGGGCAAAAGAGGTTCTTGTGACCTTAAAGAAAAAGTCTTCATCGTCAACAGAAACAGCAGGCTCGTCGCGCACATCTAGCTTAATAATGGCGGAATCCACATTCGGCGGCGGCATAAAAACTGTTTTCGGCACGATAAACGCAATCGATGCTTCCGTATAATATTGAACCGCAATGGAAAGGGAGCCATATTCTTTTGTTGACGGCTTCGCTGAAATACGAGCGCCTACTTCTTTTTGCAACATGACAACAAATCCAGTGACCGGTATTTTGTCTTCAAGCAGCTTCATAATAATTGGTGTCGTCACGTAATAAGGAAGGTTTGCTACAACCATAAGCCGGTCAAATTGGGCAAATTCCTGCTCGACCACTGTTTTCATATCCGCTTTTAGCACATCTTCATTAATAATCTTCACATTGTCGTATGGCGCCAGGGTTTCATCTAAAATCGGCAGCAATCGTTGATCAATTTCAAATGCGACGACTTTACCCGCTGAACGGGCCAAGTGCTCCGTCAGCGCTCCGATCCCCGGACCAATTTCAATGACGCCGGTTTCTTTCGTCAGTTCAGCTGTTTCGGTAATCCGCTGCAATATATTCGAGTCAATTAAAAAGTTTTGACCGAGGCTTTTTTTAAATGAAAATCTGTGCCGAGCGAGAATATCTTTCGTCCGGGACGGTGTTGCGATATCTTTCATGATTGTTCCTCCTTCAGTACTTCCGTTAAGACTTTAGCAAATTGTTCTCGTGTAATCTGGAACATAATCAGCCGCTTGTGCAGCTGCTTTCCGTTCACGTAACCAATTTTCAGCTTTTGTCCAATGACTTCACGCCGTGTTTTTGAAGCAGGACCGCCAATAAGCCCGGCTGCAACGAGATCTTCTTTTGTTATCTGTTCAGTTGCTTCCTCATCCATATACTGCGCGTCACGAAGCGCTTTTCGGATCGATTCAATAGAGGCATGCTCCACCCCGACACCGCGTCCATGTTTTTCAATTGCTTCATTTTTCGGCAAGAAAGCATGACGGCAGCCAGGCACTCTATCAGCAATAAGGCTGCGGATGCGCTGACCAGGATAATCCGGGTCCGTTAAAATAATAACGCCGCGCGTAGCTTGAGCATGGCGAATTTGGTCAATGACGCTATCGTCGACCGCGGACCCTCTCGTTTCAATTGTATCAGCATTCACTGCCAGCTTGATTTTCACCGTGTCATCTTTTCCTTCAACAACAATAATTTCTTTAATTTTCATTTTTCCTCCGAACGAAAAAGCGGAGGCTTTGTGAGCCCCCTGCTTAATCAAGTTGAAACAGTGTGTTGGCGTTTTTCATCGTTGCAGCCGCCACTTCTTCATATGAAAGATGTTTAAGCGCCGCAATTTCCTCAGCCACGAGTTTTACATAAGCGGGCTCGTTCCGCTTGCCGCGATATGGATGCGGCGCAAGATACGGGCAATCCGTTTCAATCAATAGCTTATCAAGCGGCACCGCTTCCGCCACTTCTTTCGGCTTCTTCGCATTTTTAAACGTCACGGGACCGCCAAGAGAAATGTAAAAATTTAATTTAACGCATTCAAGTGCCGTTTCAGCACTGCCGCTAAAGCAGTGCATAACGCCGCCCACATCGCTGGCGCCTTCTTCTTTTAAAATATCAACAATATCCTGCGTTGCTTCCCGATTATGAATAATGATTGGCAGCTTCACTTTTTTAGCCAGACGAATCTGGCGGCGAAATACGTCTTTTTGCACGTCCTTTGGTGACTTATCCCAGTGATAATCAAGGCCCATTTCCCCAATTGCGACGACTTTCGGATGGTTAGCGAGTTCTTCAATCCAATTCAAATCTTCTTCTGTCATATCAATGGCGTCAACCGGATGCCAGCCGACAGCCGCATACAGCCAATCATATTTTTCCACAAGTTCCATCGCCCGTGTAATCGTCAGCCGGTCAAATCCGACCACAACCATTCGTTTTACACCGGCTTCTTGAGCGCGCTTCATAACATCTTCTACATCTTCTTGAAACTGATCTGCATTTAAATGAACGTGTGTATCAAATAGCATGTTATCACCCGTCTTTTGTTTCACGTGAAACAATTATTTGATTTTTGCTCCATTTGGCAAGTTTTCCGGCACTTCGGCCAGCGTTAAAATGTCATCTTTTGAACCGGCCAAAATCATTCCCTGCGACAGTTCGCCGCGCAGCTTAACCGGCTTCAAATTCGCAACAACGACTACTTTACGGCCGATAAGTTCTTCCGGTTTATAATATTGCGCAATACCAGATACAACCTGGCGTTTTTCAAAACCGAGGTCCAGCTGCAATTTTAACAGCTTATCTGCTTTTTTAACAGGAGAAGCTTCAATAACCGTGGCAGCACGGAGATCCACTTGCATAAAATCGTCGATGCTGATTTCTTCCGCAACCGGTGCATAATTTTCTGCAGGCTTCTTTTCTTGTGCCGGGGCTGCTCCTTGCATTTTTTCTTTTATAAAGTTAATTTCCTCTTCCATATCAAGACGCGGGAAAATCGGCTCGCCTTTCTTAACAACTTTAACACTCGGTGGAATTGCTCCAAATGTGTGTAAGCTTTCCCATTTCCGCAGACTTTCATCCGTCAGCCCAAGCTGTTCAAAAATTTTTGATGGTGTTCCCGTTAAAAACGGCGTCAGCAAAACAGCAGTTCGGCGCAATGATTCAGCTAAATGATACATCACAGTGCCGAGCCCATCTTTTTTCTCTTCTTTTGCGAGCACCCATGGCTGTGTTTCATCGATATATTTATTCGTCCGGCTGACAAGCTGCCAAAGTGACGTCAGTGCAACGGAGAACTCCATGTTTTCCATCGCTTCTTCGTATTCACGGACTGTTTTGTCATTCATTTCAACAAGCGCCTGTTCAAATTCGCCATCTGAACCGCTATAAGGTGGAATGTCGCCGTCAAAGTATTTGTTAATCATTGCAATCGTCCGGTTCAGCAAGTTGCCAAGGTCGTTGGCTAAATCGTAATTGATCCGCTCCACAAATCCTTCCGGTGTAAATACACCATCAGAGCCAAATGGTACTTCACGCAGCAAATAATAGCGAAGTGCATCCAGGCCGTAACGATCGATTAATGTGACAGGATCCACGACATTTCCTTTTGATTTCGACATCTTGCCGTCTTTCATAAGCAGCCAGCCGTGCGCAAATACTTTTTTCGGCAGCGGCAAATCAAGTGCCATCAGCATGATTGGCCAATAAATCGTATGAAAACGGACGATTTCTTTGCCGACTAGATGGACATCCGCCGGCCAATATTGTTCGAACTTCGTTTTATTTTCTGTTCCATAGCCAAGTGCTGTAATGTAATTTGACAATGCGTCAATCCATACGTATACGACGTGCTTCGGATTGCCAGGCACTTTGACGCCCCAGTCAAACGTCGTCCGGGATACCGCCAAATCTTCAAGACCTGGTTTAATAAAGTTATTAATCATTTCGTTTTTGCGGGATTCCGGCTGAATGAATGTCGGATTTTCCTCATAATATTTTAATAAACGGTCTGCATATTTGCTCATCCGGAAAAAGTATGATTCTTCTCGAACTTTTTGGACTGGATGGCCGCTGTCTGGACTTTTCCCGCCAACGACCTCTTCTTTTTCATTTAATTCTTTGTCGACAAGCTGTGTTTCAGTATAAAATGTCTCATCCGGAACCGAATACCAGCCTTCATATTCGCCAAGGTAAATGTCTCCCTGATCTAAAAGCTGCTGAAAAATTTTTTCAACGACTGTTTTATGGCGCATTTCCGTCGTGCGGATAAAATCATCATTGGAAATGTGCATTGTTTTCCAAAGCTTTTGAATACCCGATACAATCTCATCTACGTATTCTTGCGGGGTGACACCTTTCTCATCCGCTTTTTCTTGAATCTTTTGACCATGTTCATCTGTTCCGGTCAAATACATTACATCAAATCCACGCAAACGCTTATAGCGTGCCATAGCGTCTCCCGCAACTGTTGTATAAGCGTGTCCGATATGCAAATTGCCACTCGGGTAATAAATAGGTGTTGTTAAGTAAAACGATTTTTTATGCTCATTCACTGGAAAATCCTCCTTAAAAAGCATCCGCTTATGTACGATAAGCTTTTTTAGTCACTTCTTTTATTTTCTCCCATATCTGAATAAATGTAAATATGAACACTTTTTTTTCTGTTAATTTCTTTGTCGAATAATCACTTTTATTCGACAAATTTCGACACATGTCGAAAAAATTTTTAAAAGTGTTTTGCTTTTTCTGACTTAAAACATTGGTAAATCAACATTTAAGCCTTTCATTTACTTGAAGAATTAGATTTTATTTATTGACGTTTATGGCAAGTCTTGGTATAATTACGTCATAGGGTAAGTTTTTTGTCGAATATTGACGAATGAATTTAGATAACGCTATTTGAACGACACACATATATTGAGAGGAGCTTTTTAAAATGAAATCAACAGGTATTGTACGTAAAGTAGACGAACTCGGACGGGTCGTTATTCCAATTGAATTGCGCCGTACGTTGGGAATTGCAGAAAAAGACGCGCTTGAAATTTATGTGGATGACGAAAAAATCATTCTTAAAAAATACAAGCCGAGCATGACGTGCCAAGTAACAGGCGAAGTATCTGACGATAACATCAAACTTGCCGATGGCAAACTAATCCTTAGCCATGAAGGCGCTGAGATTTTAATGAAAGAAATTGAAGAAGCATTCGCAAAAGGTAAATAAGACTATAAAAAAGGTGCCTTCCCGGGCACCTTTTTTTGTTTATATATGGTAAGCAGCATAAACATCGCGTTTTGACAGATTCCGTTCTTTCGCTACTTGTTTAATCGCCTCTTTTGAATTCATGCTTTGTTCTGTTACATAATGAGCAACGTGAGCTTCAACGGTCATGTCTGTCCACCACTGCACTTCTATTTCAGCGGCCGGTTCTTTGCCACTTCCTTCAATAATCAAGCAAAATTCACCTTTAATATCCGATTCCGCTGCCCATTTTGCCGCTTCCTGAATGGTTCCGCGCAAAAATTCTTCAAACTTTTTCGTCAGTTCACGGCTTAAGACAATCCGCCGCTCGGTCCCTAAATATTCTTCCATGAGCGTAAGTGTTTCTTTTAAACGATGAGGCGATTCGTACAAAATAAACGTATGCTGCACATTCGCCAGTTTTTCAAGTTCTTTTTTCTTTTCTTTTTTTCCGCGGCTTAAAAAGCCGTAAAAATAAAATGGCTGTGGTACAATACCAGAAGCAATCAATGCTGTCACGGCCGCATTTGCGCCCGGAAGTGGCACAACGTTCACACCCGACTCAATTGCCATCACAACAAGTTCATGCCCTGGATCGGAAATACATGGCGTGCCGGCATCACTGACAAGCGCAACGGTTTCTCCCGCCTGCATACGGTCAATCAGCTTGCGGCCTGCTGCTTTATTGCTATATTCATGATAGCTGACTACCGGTGTCGCTACCTCAAAATAATTGCATAGTTTTTTCGTATTGCGCGTATCTTCCGCCGCGATGACATCTGCTTCTTTCATAATCCGAATCGCACGGACCGTTATATCTTCCAAATTCCCGATCGGCACCGGCACAAGGTACAGCATGCCCGTCTTTTTTTCAAAGCTTTTCTGCGAGTTCACCGCCCACACTCCTTTTTTGTAAGTACGCTTCTTTTTTTCGGCGCGGAAGTTGTTTAAAGGCATATTCCGCACGCATTGCTTCCTGTTTTGTTTGGAATGATTCACTATGAATAAGCATCACAGGCAGACGGGCGCGTGTATACTTTGCTCCTTTTCCCGCATTATGGACACTCATTCGTTTGTCCAAATCATTCGTATACCCTGCGTAAAGGGAGCCGTCATTGCATTTAACGACGTAAAAATGGTGGCTCGTCTCCATATAAAAGGGTCCTCACTTCGTCTGTATATTCGCCTTTTTCATCATAAACGTAAAGCGGCGGCAAAATTTTCAAATCTGGTGCTCCGTCTTTAATGCCCTCCACAAGGACAGTATTTGCTTCTTTGTTTCCCGCTTTCGGATAGACAAACTGGATGCGCTTCGGCTCAATCCGGTACTTTCTCATTAACGTAACGATATCGAGCAGCCGGCCGGGGCGGTGGACAAATGCCGCTTTTCCTCCTTGCTTTAACAACTGGGAAGACGACAGAATGCAATCTTCTAACGTGCACATAATTTCATGGCGGGCAATGGCCAAATGTTCATTCAAATTAATTTCATTTGCTGACGGGGTCAAAAAATACGGAGGATTGCATGTGACGAGTGTATGCTTTTCTTTACCCAGCCGCTCAGGCGCTTTTTTTAAATCATCGTTCACCATTTGAATTTGCGTGTTTAAGCCGTTATATGTCACGCTTCGGACTGCCATATCATAAAGCCGCTCCTGTATTTCTACGCCAGTCATTGATACGCTCGTTCTCGCCGACATTAAGAGCGGCACAACACCGTTTCCTGAACAAAGATCAACGATAGATCCGCGTGTTTTCGGTACAGAAGCAAATCGAGCTAAAAGGACGGCATCCAGTGAAAAGGAAAAAACAGATGGACTTTGAATGATCCGCAGCTCTTCTGCCAGCAAATAATCAAGCCGCTCACCTTCTTTTAATTCGAACATAATCCTTACTCCTTTTGCACAAAAGAACCTTCCTTGTAAAAGGAAGGCTTCGATCTCGTTATTTTTTATTTAAAAAGGATAAGCAAAACAGACAGTCTTCGTCTTTACGCGGGCTTCCAAAGTGCACACTGCAAATATGAAATCCTTCTTGATACAAACGGGCCAGGTTATCATAGCCTTCGCCGATATCTGCTCCACGCGCCTGTACATTAGCCGCCCCTGATGCTTTTCGTTCATGACCGCGGTCTAGTTCTTCAAGACGGCGGCGCAAATGATCATTTTCAATCATTAATGAATTATTTTCTTCCAATATTTCGGCTAACTGCACCTTCACTTCGCCAAGCTGCTGATACAGTTCACCGATTTGCAGCTCCATATGGCTGACTGAATCAAAAATGCCTTTCTTGTCTAGCTTTTCCACCGCATCAATCACCTGCTTTCACAGAAACGGCTCCTTCTTTCCCAATCTCATCAGATGAGAACTCAAGCGTCCGTTCCAATTCCGGAATGTGCACCTGCACGAGCCGCTCTAAAATATTTAAGCCCGTCACACGCCCATTTCCGCTTGGCGTCTTCACTTTTTGGCCAACATCCGGCAGCACACGACGCGCATCTTCATACTCATCGTTTTCATACTTCAGGCAGCACATTAATCGGCCGCACAAACCGGAAATTTTAGCTGGATTTAATGATAAGTTTTGATCTTTTGCCATTTTAATCGATACGGGCTCAAAATCACCAAGGAATGTTGAACAGCAAAGCATTCGGCCGCATGGTCCAATGCCGCCCAGCATTTTCGCTTCATCGCGGACACCAATCTGCCGCAGTTCAATCCGCGTTCGGAAAATTGATGCCAAATCTTTCACAAGCTCACGAAAATCAACGCGGCCATCTGCCGTAAAATAAAAAATGACTTTGTTTCGGTCAAATGTATATTCGACATCGACAAGCTTCATATCAAGCTTATGCTCCGTAATTTTACTCGTGCATGTATCAAACGCAGTCATGGCCGCTTCACTGTTTTCCTGAACAGCCAGGCGGTCTTTCTGATCCGCTGTCCGGATGACTTTTTTCAATGGCAGAACGACATCGTCTTCATCAACTTCTTTCGGTCCGACAACGACATGTCCGTATTCAACGCCACGCACTGTTTCCACAATGACATGGTCTTCCTTCTGAATACCGAGGTCGCCTGGATCGAAATAATATATTTTACCCGCTTGCTTAAAGCGTACACCTACTACATTACACAAAGGCGTGTCCCCCCTGTAACTTTAACAAAAGCTGCTCCATCAGCAGCTGCTGGTTCATATTACTATTGAGTCTTCGTTTCGCTTCCAAAATGGATGCCATTCGGTCGGCAAGCTTTTCTGCCGACAAGAGCAGTGCATCCTGTTGAAAAGAAGCGAGACGATCAGGAAATGCAAGACCGTGTTCTTCACCGGTCATAATGGAAAGCAAATCCCTATGGATGAGAACGAAAAGATCGAGGGCAAGACTGACCTGCTGTTTCTCTTTAAAATGCGAATAAAAGTCTTCTGAAAGCGGAACGATGGCTGAGAGCCCTCCGCCTTTTAGACCTTCGTATAATTTTAACACTATTGAACGTGCCAGTGCAAACCACTCATCACGTGATTGTTCAAGCGCTTCTTCCAAGTGATTCGTTAATTTGGATGTAAGCGACGCCATCGGAATACTGATTTCTTCCTCAACAAGGCGCTGCTTCAGTCGATCTGAATCAATCGGCTTGAATGTCAGCTGCTGGCAGCGTGACAAAATTGTCGGCAAAATGCGGCTGCTTTGTTCCGTTAATAAAAAAGCGACCGTATTGGCGGATGGTTCCTCTAAAAATTTGAGCAGGCTGTTCGCGGCACTCGCTGTCATTTTATCCGCCTGATTTACAATATATACTTTCCAAACCGATTCAACTGCTGTTTTTATAAACTCCTGCTGCAAATAATAAATTTGTTCTTTTTTGATCGATAAGCCATCCGGCTCAATAGCATGAAGGTCCGGATGATTGCCATGTTCAATGCGGCGGCAATTAATACAGGCGCCGCATGGCATAAATTCATCTTCCGGCTCCAGGCAAAACAGGCTTTTTGCAAACAGCATTGCTGTTTCTTTTTTCCCGGTGCCCGGGTCGCCTTCAAGCAAATAAGCATGCGCCACACGATCGCGCAGTAAACTATTTTCAATGATCCGCATCACAATCGGCTGGCGTTTTTCTGCTTCTTTCCACGGGTTAGACACGTGCTTCACGCCCTTTAAAATTGATGAAATTGCTCAACTGGAAGCACAAATATTGTTGCGCCCCCGACCGGCACTTCAACTGGATAGGGAACATATGCATCAACATTACCTCCCATCGGCGATACGGGAGGGGCGATCTGTTCACGCGACTGGCAATTTTTTTTGATAATTTCAAGCGCATCCTGTACCCGGTCATCTTCTACACCGATCATAAACGTCGTATTGCCCGCTTTTAAAAAACCGCCTGTTGAAGCAAGCTTTGTTGCACGAAATTGATGTTCAATGAGCGCATGAGACAATTTATTGCTGTCTTGATCCTGTACAACTGCCATAATCAACTTCATATACCATCTTCCCCTCTTACAGGATTTCTTTCATTATACCAAATCTTTTCCCGAAGCACTTTTTCAATTTTAGCAAGCGCTTCTTGAAAAACGTGTTCTTCTTCTTGTTCTGCATCAATAATCACAATTCTATCTTTATTTAAGTTCGCTAATTTCGTATAACCTTCCTGCACTTTTTTGTGAAAAGAAAGATCCTCAAGATCAAGCCTGTTTACCTCTCGGCCATCATGACGATGAATGCGTGCAAGCCCGATTTCAGGACGGACGTCAAATAGCAGCGTCAATTCGGGCATAACTCCATCAATGGCAAAAGCATTAATCGAACCGACTTCCTCCATCCCCAGCCCTCGTGCATAACCTTGGTATGCAAGCGAACTGTCCACAAACCGATCACAAAGCACAGTCGCTCCCCGTTCAAGAGCCGGAATAACTTTTTCTGCTAAATGCTGACGACGGGCAGCCGCGTACAACAACGCTTCCGTCCGTGCATCCATCGCTGTATTTTCTTTATTTAAAATAACCGAGCGAATTTGTTCGGCGATTGCAATGCCGCCCGGTTCTCTCGTTTGAACAATATCGAGCCCTCTTTTCCGAAGCTCGGTTACAATCCGATCGAGCACGGTTGTCTTACCGGCTCCCTCGGGTCCTTCTATTGTAATAAATAGTCCTGCCATGTTAGCTCTCCTTCCGAAACACAACAATCTTCTGTTCGTTTAACCCGCTTCCGCCATGAAAACGGGATCCTTGCTCCATAAGCCATTGAATCATTTGGATATGTCCGCTTGAAATACGTTCCCCTTCCATAACAAGCGGTATACCCGGCGGATAAGGAATAATCATTTCCGCCGATACTTCCCCGGCTGCCTCTTCAAATGAAACAGCAGTTTTTCTATAGCAACTATGCTCATTATAAGGCAATGCCAAGACAGATACACGCTCAGATTGAAAGTCTCTCGGAAACGAAACAGCTGCTTTTTCTCCTTTTACTTGCAGGACACTGAGCTTTCCAGCAGCATATTCTTCAAATAACACTTCTCCTGCTTTTAAAAGAGGAAAAACCAGAAGCACCTGGCATGGATCAGCCAGTTCAATGTACACACCGACGGCTTCAAACAATTCCTGTACGTTATATCCTGTTAGTCCCTCTACCCGTACAAGCAGCTTGTACGGATCATCTACTGTTATACAGATGAAGCCTTTTGATTCCAGAAGCTGAACGATTCTTTTTTTCACATCCATCGAATAAGCATGATCTTTTTCGGTATATAAAGCTAAATAAGAGCGTGCATAATCCAATGAAGCCATAATCGGATACGATGGACTGCTGGACTGAAGCGCCTGCAAATAAAAGTGGATTCGCCCACGATCTATTCTTTCAGACTGAATATGAAGGTACGCTCCCATCGTCATCGCCGGCAGCATCTTATGGGCCGACTGTACAACAATATCGGCTCCCAATTGCAGTGCACTCATCGGAACCCCTTTTCCATTCGCCCTGAAATGCGCACCATGCGCTTCATCTACAAGCACCCATGATCCATGGGATTTCGCCATTATCGCCAGCTCTTGAAAAGAACCGGTCATTCCATAATATGTCGGATAGGTAAAAATGACAGCTTTACTATTAGGATAGGCTGCATACGCTTCTTGCAGTGTTTCAACAGAAATAAGAGTCGCTGTCTGCGTACGTTCATCAACATCCGGCGCAAGAAAAACAAGAAAAGCTTCAGCCATTTTTAATGCATTCAAAACAGATTTATGGCAATTACGCTGAACAAATACCGTATCGCCTTTTGAAAGCGTCCCAAGAATCATTGCCAAGTTTCCAATGGTGCTTCCATTGATAAGAAATTTGCTTTCAACCGTTTTATATACATCCGACAACATGTTTTCTGCTTCGGCAATACATTCTTCGGGAGCATGAAGATCATCTAGTCCAGTTAGCTCCGTAACATCAAATGAAAGATCCATCCAAGGACCGAGTAAACCATTTTTATGGCCTGGAACGTGAAAAGAAACTGAATTCTTGTGCTTATGATTTTTTAACGCTTTCATAACTGGCATAAAAGAATGATCCATTCGGCAGAACCTCCCAAGGAATAAAGAATGTAAAAAAAGAGATGACGTAGTGTCATCTCTTAAATATATTGCCAGGCGGCGTCCTGCTCTCACAGGGGGAAACCCCCAACTACCATCGGCGCTGAAGAGCTTAACTGCCGTGTTCGGGATGGGAACGGGTGTGACCTCTTCGCTGTAGCCACCTGACTATGAAGTTCGAAAGAAGTGTTCTTTCAAAACTGGATAGAAGCGTTCATTGTATGGGCATAAAAAACCGGTTTTCTTACGTTGTCCAGCTTCAGGCAGCCAGATACGGCTGCCTGAAGCTTT
>NZ_LAJA01000036.1 GCF_000970675.1 Domibacillus tundrae
ATTGAAAATCGAAGGATTGGAGGTGTGAATTAATGTCAGTCAATAAAGCGTATAAATTTCGTTTGTATCCAAATAAAGAACAAGAAATATTAATTGCCAAAACAATTGGATCGAGTCGCTTTGTATTCAATCGTTTTTTATCGTTGTGGAACGAAAGATTTCAAACGACTGGAAAAGGTCTTTCTTACAGTGCTTGCTCCAACCAGCTTACGAGTTTAAAAAAAGAATTGATCTGGCTGAAAGAAGTCGATGCCCATGCTTTGCAGTCCTCTTTAAAAAACCTTTCGGATTCCTTTGATCGTTTTTTCAAGAAACAGAACGATGCTCCGCGTTTTAAAAATAAACGAAACAAAGTCCAATCTTACACGACCAATATTGAAAAGAAAAATCAGCAGCCAGACGTCAGTATCTCCGGGAACCGTTTAAAGCTGCCGAAACTGGGCTGGGTTCGTTTTGTGAACAGCCGCAAAGTAGAAGGTCGTATTCTGAATGCAACGGTGCGAAAAAACCCTTCTGGAAAATACTTTGTTTCTCTTCTTGTTGAAACGGAAGTAAAAGAGAAGGAAAAAACAGGTTCTACTGTTGGTATAGACGTTGGTTTGAAAGACTTCGCCATTCTTTCGAATGGACAAGTGTACAAAAACCCTAAGTTTTTCCGCAAATTAGAAGAAAAACTGGTGAAAGCACAACGCATTCTTTCCCGACGTCAACGCCTCGCAATTCAGCAGAAAAGACCGTTATCAGAAGCAAAAAATGTGCAAAAACAACGAATCAAAGTGGCACGTATCCATGAACAAATTGCAAATGCACGTACTGATTACTTGCAGAAAATCACAACCGAAATCATTAAAAACCACGATGTGATCGGGATTGAGGATCTAAAAGTATCCAACATGTTGAAAAACCGTAAATTAGCCAAAGCAATCAGCGAAGTTTCCTGGTCCGAGTTCCGTACAATGTTGGAATACAAAGCGACATGGTATGACAAACAGGTCATTGCCGTTGATCCACACTGCACTTCTCAGAAGTGCCATTCATGCGGTCATACAG
>NZ_LAJA01000037.1 GCF_000970675.1 Domibacillus tundrae
GCTGTTCTTCCTTACTCTCACAAGGCTTTTCAGCAACTTCGTTTTGGAAATCGTTCTGGAAATCACGTAAATCCAGCATGTTTTCCCAATACTTGTAATACGGGTGCGCCGTAAATAAATGAACGGGAGCCGTCCGGCAGTTTTGATTACTTGGCCGGCGATACACCGTAAAGATCACACCGTCTTCCCGTAATTTTTTTAGGACATTCCGGATCGTTTTTGCTGAAACGCCGTACCGGTTGGCCAGGTACTCATCCTTCGCAAAGACAAATCCACGCTCTGAGGCAAACCAGCACAGCATATCAATTGCTTTGCGTGTCTCTTCCTTCAGGCGCCAGTAGCGTTCGCCATACGCTGCTTCGACCTCTTTTAAAAGCTGTAGTTTTAGGGATTGCTGCTGCTCATGATTCTCTGCATACACCTTGTAGCTCATCATTTTTTTAAATTCGTCTATGGTTGCGATTCTGCTGACTGTCATGATCCTGTCTCCTTTTCGGAAAACAAAAAAGACGCATTTACCGTATGAAAACGGTAAACACGTCTTTTGCATGACTGTAAAAGAGAAACTTTCCCCTTGAAACTTACGTTTAAATGCCGTACAATACAGGCATTAATGTAGTAAGAAAAGGTGAAAGCAAGTGTTTACCGTGGCCCTATCACGGTGGACGGTTATAGAGGATTGCAGTCCTACTATAACGCGCTTTTGCCTTTTTGCTTTTTCCGCTCGATTTAATTGATTCTATTTATAGCAAACTTTCAGAAATTATACAAGACATGGAAGTATTAGATGAATTTTTCATTCATACTTTTTTTCACGTTTCTCTTCCCATTTAGGATCATCTTTCCAAAAATAAACATCCTCTTCTATATTTATCTTTTCTCCGTTAATACTTACTGTCTCCTCGTTGATCCAATCTACATTTGTACGCTCTTCATCATAATTAAAATAAATATTTTTTCTTTCTCGATTTTCATAGACTACTTCGCCTCTCATTTGATGACGGCTTGTAGCACCTCCTTCACTAACTAAATACATTCGAATGACTGATTGTTTGCTCGGTGAAGGTACTTCTTCAACCAGTTCTCCCTTAGGTAAGCTATTCATATCTTGTTGAAGGCTATTAAATATCACAATAAATAAAAGGATCAAAAAAATGCAGCCTAATCCTACAGCAAATAATGTTTTTTTCATTTATTCTCCTTGATAGATCTTTATTTTCTCTCGTTTATTATTTTATTGAAAAAGGGTTACTTGACAAGCCTTTTTATAAAGAAAAATTATCCAATGCTTGATCTACCATATCTTCGCTAATTCCAATATATCGAAGGGTTACAGAAGGTGCCGAGTGCCCAAAAATCTGTTGCAGCATCGCCACGTCCTTTGTCTGCTGGTAAAAGTGATACCCAAACGTTTTACGCATTGTATGAGTACCAATGGCTCCTGTGATGCCACAGGCCCGTGCAGCCCCGTTAACGACCCTCCAAGCGTTTTCTCGCCCGATTGGACCTTTGCCCTTTCGGGAAGGAAAAAGAAGGTCAGAATCGGCCATCTGGCGCGTATATTTCTCGATTTCCTGTTTTAATGCGCCAGTCATGCGAATTTTCCGGATCTTCCCCGTTTTTTTCTCTTTCACACGCAAATGATCGGTATTTCGGACATCCATCACGCGAAGAGACACGATGTCACTAATGCGCAGCCCCGAATTAATGCCGAAGGTAAACAAAAAATAATCCCGGTACGATTGGTGAAGCAGATACTCCTTCATCGCTCTAATTTGTTCTGGATCACGGATCGGATCGACCGTGTTTTGCCCTTGTTTTGCAGCCATAAAAATCCCTCTTTTCAGATATAATTACTCCTTTTCTATTTCTGCTTCACTTATTAACGCACAAAGATAGCCAACTATGTATTCTCTTCTTGTTGTCTCTTCAATATCGTTATTTTCCACAAGGCTATCTATCCCTTTATTAATAATTTCCCATAAAGCAGTACTTTCAAATTTTTCGTATGGGTGTGACATTATAATTTATACCTCCGTTCCGATTTGTTATGTTGCGTTTAATATAACATATATATCCAATATGTTGTATTAAACGAGTAGCTGTCAAACCGAAACAGGCGCCATCCCTTGATAATCCTGGGATGACGCCTGTTTTTTTGTATTCGTTCGAATGCAACATAATAGCAATTATGTTGCATTTGGAAGCGAGTTTTATAGTTCACTTGTTCAACTAACGCCCCCATTAGTGTAAGTACAATTCTTCACAATCTAATTTAGTTTTTAAACGAGATAGCTTACATACATAGTTGAAGAAATAAGCCTTCGTTCGTAGCTATTTGTTTATTAATTGTGTATTTTCCAATTTAGGTAAAATTGTTTTTAATTCAATTAAGTCATCTATTACAATATTAGCCTGAGAAAGTTCATCTTCTTGTGCAAAATCAAAATTACATCCAATTGAAACTAATCCATTATCTTTTGCAGCATTAATATCAGATAAACGGTCTCCAACTACTGCTGCATTAGTAATATCATATTTTTCCAAAATACTCCGAACCAAGTCTGATTTATTCAACGACTCGATTTGTTGAATACTAAATGTTTCAGTAACCCAATTATCCAAATTATAATAACTTACAATTGCTTTTAAATATTCCGTTAAACCATTACTTGCTATGTAAATTGAACAATTATTCTCTTTCAAATAACTGAAAACCTCCTTTACATTAGGGTATAAAGCACCTTTCCCACTTCTTATATTTTCAACTAATCTTTCAAGAAAATAAGCATCAGTCTGTTCTCTTACTTCATTGGAATGATTAGGTAATAAAGTTTCCCATACTTTTGGTAAAGGTATACCCATAATTTCACGGTATTTATCAATTGGAGTTACTGTATCCCATTTATTTAGTGACCGTAAATGGTTAAAGGTATCATCAAGTGATAATTCTAATATCTTATCTGTTTGAAATAGTGTTCCATCCATATCAAAAATTAGTGATTGAGACATTATTTTTCTCTCCCTTTTAAATAACTGATTACATTCAAAGTTTAGCAGAGGAAAGAATATAAATTAACTAATATTTCTTAAACTATTCTGCATCGTTACTTGAATAAGGAAAAAGTGATGCTTCGATATCGAAGCATCGCACCCGATAGTTCAATGACAAAAAGCCGCCTTTGGCTACTGACTCTTGAAGTCGAAAACTTTATAAGAAAGCAACAATCCCAAAAATAAAATATAGTATTGCTCCAATTATTTTCCCTCTGGAGTTTTTATTGAAAACAATGAAGCTCACACAAAGTAATGTAAATAGAGCAAAACCAACAGGTCTTAATTGACCTTCTAACGGTCCAGCCTTATGTAACGTCAAAACTATAATTGAAATTACAGCCAACGGAATATAAAACCAATTGTATTTTGTATTCAAGACTAATCTCCTCTTGGACAAAATTTTCCTCATCTTTTAGTTTTCGCCCTTTTTTTGTTTATCCTTCTTGAATTATCCTGCCCGTTAGCTGAATAAGAAAAGGCTGCCGAAATGACAGCCGAGATATTAAACAAAAGCCCCCGTTAGCCATCCATGCAACACAACCACTGCACCACAGATTATGTAAGGAAACTCGTTCTTACATGGGAGTTTAATAAGAGTTAATCTTGTTCCCATCTTAAAAAAGCCCAAAATTGCAGCATTTCCATTTTTAAAGGGTATGTATGATTTAAATATTCTTCTTCAACAACCTTAATTATGGGGAAATCAGCTACTACCTCAGTACAGGCAATGCTTAATATTTCTTTTTCTTCCTCAGTTGGTTCCCCATCAAAATAACCTTTCCAGTACAGCGTTTCGTTTTCTAATGCTACTGTTAGCCCTCTTAATTTGTTGGGTATTGCACTTAAGAGGGAGTAATGGCAACTAATAATCAAATCATTTATCGCTGGAACCATAGTAAACAAAAGCCTCCATTAGCTTAATTAGAATAAAGCTATCTTACAGTACGGTCAGCTTTAATTGTAAAGTTTTGTGTTAACACTAAGTATAAAAATTTAGCTCCCAACTATTAATTCACTTTATTTCTGCTCTAAATTACTTCCACACCAAGGGCAAAATTGAATGGCAATGACCGAGTTGCCACCATCATGAATAATTAACCCAAAATCCTTTTCCTTCTTGTCGTAATAGATAAGTTGATCTGGACAATCAAAGGGATTTTCATGAATATCACAGTTAAAAGTAGAGTGATATTCTATGTCCTCGCAACAATACATTTTCATTTCTTAAACACCCAACCCATTAGTTAAATAATATTATTAGAATACGTAAAAGTATAAACGTACAACCTGCTTTTTTAGTCAATGCAGCAAGCATTTAACTGGCATTCCATGTGACAAACCAGCTTTTTCAGATGTCACACCGTATGCCAAACAGCCTTTTTTAAGTGGCACACGGTGTGACAAAATCAAAATTTCGTGATATCACGAAAACACTAGGCTCTGCCTAGTCTAACACTGGAAGTGATAGCACGTTTTCCTTATGCTCTTTCTCACTTTAAAAGCCTTAAGCGTTAAAAAACTGCATTTATTTTGCGTGTTGCTATCTCTTCTTTTTGAACCAGTTGAAAATTGATTTTTTTTGATTTTCTTTTTCAGTTGCTGCAGCAATTTCCAAACGTTTTTCTTCTATTTTTTGATTCAGACTTTGCATCAGCATCCGATCGCGCTGCTCAATTGCTTCATTCATTTTCAGCTCCAATGCCTGGAACATTGCTTCACGTTCTTGCTCTACTGCCTTTTGAACGGCCGAATCAATCATTGCTTCTAAATCACGCATGGATAACGCTACATTCTCATCATTTTCGCGTTCATCGAGAATAACGCCTAGCGTTTTTTGAGCGTTTTTTCGCTCGATAAACTTTGCTGCCACAGCTGTGACCGCGTTCTCCATTGAACCGCCGTTATTTAAAATCATTTTACATTCCGATAACGCTTGAATATCGCGTTCATAATAAATGCGCTGCCCTTTAGCATTCCGTTCGAAAAGGTAATGTCGCTTTTCAAGTTCAAGTGACCAGCGCCTTAGAGTATTGGGGTTTACACCTAAGTGAAGTGCGATCTCCTTCGCTAATGTGCCGTATGCTGTTGCGTTTTCCATGCGTTCATTCACCTCTTACTGCCATTCTACATGGGAACATCAAAATCTTTAAGCCTGCTCTTTATATTTCAGAAAAACGGCTGCTGTGATTTCTCAAATAAAAAAACACCTGAAACTATTCAGGCGCTGATTTTTGAGATGCCTTTAGTCAGTCAAATATCTCCGTTCAAATAATCTATAATAAGCGCCTTTCTGCTTGCTTCATCTACTGAAGGTCTTCATCAAATACAGCTTTCATTCGTTCGATAACCAGAGATCTAGCTGTAATTAAGAGAGTTATCATAAATCTGCATGTGGTGAAACAAATGGTTCAACGTAGAGCCCTAATGACTGAACTTTTTGTCTAGCCGTACTGCATTTTTCGGCAGTACCGATATACATATAGTAATCGTATCCAAAATGAACAAAGAATTGTTTTTTATAGCTTAATTTACACCAAATAATTTCTCGTAATGTCAGCTTTGCCAACTCCTTGACTTCCTGCACTGACAAACTTATTCCTATCTGCATTTTTGACATAAATTCAGCTACATCGTATTCTTCGGTTTCGTCGGGCCAATATTCTAACGAGGTTAAACACACAGACTTCAGCTGCATATCTTCCATAAAAGCAGTTATCGCATTAATATAATTCTTTTCTGTATTTAGGTAATCTTCCATACTTACTTTGGTGCCTACTTCAGAAAAACTTGTCCATTCATCTTGATCAATATAGCTACCATCAGCATGTCTATTTAGTGGATTATATTTTGTCACTCTCCATGAAAACAATTGATTTTCCACCTTCCAATTATTCTGTTATGAACCATAAAACTCCTATACAAATTATAAAAGGAACTGCAAAAAGAAAAGCTATCAAGAGACCATATTTATTTTCACCTTTAAATTCTTCTTTTAATTTTTGGTTTCTTTTTTCGGCTGCTTCTTTGCTTCGTGAAGTCCAAATCAAATAACCAATAAAATAAAAAACGAGGAGAAGGGCTACAACAAGGCTAGAGCTCATAATATTATTTCATTTCTCCTTATCAATTTGGTTTTAAAGTGAGAAAGAGCATAAGGAAAACGTGACCCCACTTTCCGTGTGGTACTAGGCAGAGCCTAGTGTTTCCGTGGGTACATGAAATTTCTATTTTGGCAAAAAATTTGACACTTAAAACAGGGGTGCTGTCAAAATTTTTGACAGCAAATTCAGCCATCTGGCAAACTTTTTGACACCTAAAATAAAACGGCATAGCTAAAAAAAGAACGCAAAAGAACAGCATTTGCTAGAAAAAGACACCGTTCTTTTCAGAAGCAGACACAATAGCTGCCTGCATTTTTCGACTTCCCTACAGAACGGTTTTCTCTTTTTCTAGCAACGGTTTTGGATGATTCAGTAGGGAAGTTCCTCAATCAAATAATCCAGATTCCGTTCTTCTTTCGCCATTAATTCTTGAACTTCTGTACGCCAATTCTTCGTGCTGCCGGCTGGTTCTTCTTCCTGATCTTCAAGCCAGTTAAAGATAGACGGGTGGCTAGAAAAAGTCTCCTGGCGTTTTTGGTATGTAAACATTTTAAGCAGGGTTCCGTAGAAATAGCCTTTAAAATCCTTTCGGATCTTCCGGTGTTTCAGGGCATAAACAGACTGTTTCAGCGCATCAATCACTAATTCCGTGTACTGTTCCAATTCATGCAGCAAATCAAACTGGCGATACACAAGGGCAGCTTTTTTCCAAAGGTCATAAATGTCTTCTGCATCATCAAAGAAAGGCTTCGCCGTTTTCACAAATTCATCTGGAACCACTTTCGGTGTAAAAGACGAATTTAGACGATCCTTCTTACGTAAGATCTTTAAAAGATTTTTATTAAAAGATAAATACTTGGTAGGAACATTTTTTG
>NZ_LAJA01000038.1 GCF_000970675.1 Domibacillus tundrae
GGCTTCATTTGTTTTCATTTGAGCAGTTAATCGTTATAATAGAAGATGAATGTTTTACCGTCCTTGCGAAAAGGGAATATAAAACAGCATGTGACGCTAGAAAGTAGGGGACAACGATGGAGATTCCTGCAGAAGGTGAATCGTTGCAGATTCACAGTTACAAGCATAATGGCCGCATTCATCGGGTGTGGGAAGAAACAGTTGTCGTAAAAGCAACTGAAAATATTGTTATTGGTGGAAATGACCGGACGATTGTAACAGAATCAGACGGGCGGACGTGGGTGACACGTGAGCCGGCAATCTGTTACTTTCACACACGTAAATGGTTTAATGTAATCGGCATGCTTCGCGCAGACGGCATCCATTACTACTGCAATATTAGTTCGCCATTCGTGTTTGACCACGGTGCGCTCAAGTATATTGATTATGATCTTGACGTAAAGGTTTTTCCGGATATGACGTACATTTTACTTGATGAAGACGAGTACCGACAGCATAGCCACGAGATGAACTATCCAGAGGTCATTGATAAAATTTTGCGGCGCAATATGGATCACCTGCTTCAATTGATTGAGCAGCAGAAAGGTCCATTTTCGCCCGGATTTATCGAGCGCTGTTATGGGAAATACTCACAGCTATGCCGCTGAATGCCTGTTGAAGTGTTCAACAGGTTTTTTCGTTGTGGAAAGAAAGGGGATAAGGGATGGGCGTTATCAAACGATATATGCAATTTGTCAAGCCATACAAGTGGCAGATTGCCGGGACATTGTTGATTGGCATCATTAAATTTGGTATTCCGCTCTTGCTGCCAATATTGATCAAATATGTTATTGATGACATTGTTGGCGGGTCGATGAGTGCAGCGGAAAAAAAAGAACAGCTTTACTGGTTAATCGGACTTATGCTCATTTTGTTCGTTATCGTCCGGTATCCGGTTGAATATTACCGGCAATACTTTGCCCAGTGGACAGGCAGTAAAATTTTATATGACATCCGAGATCGCCTGTTTGCACACATTCAACAACTCAGCTTTAAGTATTATGCCAATACGCGCGCAGGTGAAGTGATCTCGCGTGTGATCAACGACGTGGAACAAACGAAAAACTTTGTCATTACCGGGCTGATGAATGTCTGGCTTGACGCGGCAACCATTGTCATTGCTGCTGCGATTATGATGACAATGGACGTGAAATTAACGCTTGTGGCACTTGTTGTGTTTCCGTTTTACGCACTGAGCGTCAAATATTTTTTCGGTAATTTGCGCCATTTGACCCGCGTCCGTTCACAGGCTCTCGCAGAAGTACAGAGTCACTTGCATGAACGCGTCCAAGGAATGCCGGTTATTAAAAGTTTTGCCATTGAACCGGTTGAACAGGAGCGTTTTCGAACACACAACAAAAATTTCCTGCAAAAAGCGCTGGACCAGACAGCTTGGAACGCAAAAGCATTTGCCGTCGTCAATACAATGACCGATATCGCGCCACTTTTAGTCATCGGTTATGCTGGTATTCAAGTTATTGAGGGGAACTTAACCGTCGGGACAATGGCGGCGTTTATTGCGTACATTGATCGTTTGTACAATCCGCTGCGCCGTCTCGTTAATTCATCGACGACGTTAACGCAGGCAATCGCTTCCATGGACCGCGTATTTGAGCTGCTTGATGAAAAATACGATATAACCGATAAACCGGAAGCGATTGAATGCCGCGACGTAAAAGGGGACATCATGTTTGACCACGTTCATTTTCGTTATGACGAAGGAGAAGAACTGGTGCTTAAAGATGTTGATTTACATGTGAAAGCAGGAGAAACGGTGGCGCTTGTCGGAATGAGCGGCGGCGGCAAGTCGTCACTCGTCAGCTTAATTCCACGTTTTTACGATGTAACAGATGGACGGATTTTGCTTGATGGCACCGACATCCGTGATTTTAACGTCCGCTCATTGCGTGATAAAATTGGTATGGTGCTGCAGGACAACATTTTGTTTAGCGATTCGGTTCGGGAAAATATTTTGCTTGGCCGCCCAGAGGGGACGGATGAAGAAGTGATCGAAGCAGCCAAAGCAGCGAACGCACATGACTTCATTATGGCGCTGCCGAACGGTTATGAAACAAAGGTCGGTGAACGCGGGGTCAAATTGTCCGGCGGTCAAAAGCAGCGTGTGGCCATTGCCCGCGTGTTCCTGAAAAATCCGCCGCTTCTTATTTTGGACGAAGCAACGTCGGCACTTGATTTGGAGAGCGAGCATCTTATTCAAGAGGCCATTGAGTCGCTGGCAAAAACACGGACAACGTTTATTGTTGCCCACAGGCTGTCAACGATTACCCATGCGAACCGGATTATTTTGATTGAACATGGTGAAGTGATTGAAGACGGTTCGCACGATGAATTGATGAAAAAACAAGGCGGCTACTGGAGGCTGTTTCAAGTCCAGCAGCTGGACCAATAAAAAAGCGATGCCTAAGCCGGCATCGCTTTTTTATTCTTCTTCATATTCAGGCGCTTCGTCATCTTTATGATATTTATAAAAGCTTGTCATTAGATGATCAAGGTGTTCGAGCTTCTCCCCATATTCCAAAATCGACGATACAATGTGGAGAAGATGAATCGATGATGTTAATTCTTCTTTATTGTCCTTGTATATTTCATCTGTAAACATATGCATAAACTCATCCCGGTTCATACACGGCTCAAACAGCTCTTCAGACGTTTCAGTCGTTTTTGCTTTGCCGACAAACCGGAGAAGCAAATGTTCATGGTAGCTGACAAGGCAGTCAAGATGATCCTGCATTGTACGCAGCAATTCAGGGTTTAAATGGTGAAGCTCATTTTCATATTGATTGAGCCGCTGTAAAATATCCATGCTCCGGCGGGTCGTTAAAATCAATTTCCGATAGAGGACAATTTTTCGCTGCTTTGCCCGGAGATTTTTCTTCAGCGGGGTCCGGTCTTCTTTGTACAGCAAAAACATGTTGTCGATTTTAATCAATTTTTCGCGCTGTTTAGCCATGTCTTTTTTCAGCAAATGAGATTCCGACGCGTTTCGGGAGGTGATCCGAATCCACTTTAAAACTTCTTCGCTCAATTGGTTAAGGGATGAGAACAGCTTCGTTTCATATTTAGGTGGCAAAAAGACCAAATTCACAAGGAATGAAGATAAAACGCCGATTGAAATATTAAACATACGGATCATCGAGAATTGTACGAACTGATCGTTTTGGACTTCCATAATTGCGATGATTGTCACAAGAGCGATACTAACGGATTTTTCAAGCTTAAATTTAAGCAGAATAATAATGGCAATAATCGCTGCGAGTCCAACGATAATAATATGATTTCCGAAAGCGAGTACGAATAAAATAGCGATCGCGGCACCGATCACGTTTGCTTGAATTTGTTCCACTACCGTTAAATAAGAACGGTAAATATTCGGCTGAATAGCAAAAACAGCCGCGATTCCGGCGAAAACCGGTGACGGCAATTGTAGCCATTGTGCAATGTAAAGGGCTAAAACAATGGCAATTCCCGTTTTGAAAATGCGGGCACCCAGCTTCATTTGATGTATAGTTCCTTTCCTGAATAGTTGTATTGATACGTGTTTACCGAAAATCCCTGTGGGTCAAACAAACTGTACTATACAACGGAAAAGAAGGCATTGCAAGTAACAGAAAAATGAAAAAGAAACGCCTCTTTTATAGAGACGATCTTTTCATTCGTTATGAAAGCGCAGCAAATGCTTGTTCCGCAGCGCGAATGGTGTTTTGAATATCTTCTTCTGTGTGGGCGGTCGTTAAAAACCAGGCTTCATATTTTGATGGAGCTAAATTAATGCCGCGATGCAGCATTTCCTTAAAGAATCTTGCAAAGAGCTCGCCATCTGTTGCTTCTGCCTGATCGTAATTCACCACTTGTTGATCGGTAAAGTAAACCGTTAACGCACCTTTCAGACGATTAATGGTCACGGGGACATTTGCCTTTGCTGCGGCCTGTAAGAGTCCTTCTTCAAGCATGGCGCCAAGACGATCAAGCTGCTCGTAAACACCATCCTGTTCAATCACTTCGAGGCAGGCGATACCGGACAGCATTGAAGCTGGATTGCCGGCCATCGTCCCCGCCTGATACGCAGGACCAAGCGGCGCCACTTCTTCCATTACATCCACGCGGCCGCCGTAAGCGCCGATTGGCAAACCGCCGCCGATAATTTTGCCGAGTGCCGTTAAGTCGGGTGTTACTTCGAGTAAATCCTGGGCGCCGCCGTACATAAAACGGAAAGCAGAAATCACTTCATCGAAAATAAGCAGCGCGCCCGCTTCATGAGTGAGCCGTTTTACTTCTTCTAAAAAGCCAGGCTTTGGTTCTACAATACCGAAGTTGCCAACGATCGGTTCGATCATGACCGCGGCTACGTTATCACCCCATTTTTCGAGCGCTTCTTTTAATGGACCCGTTTCATTGAATGGAACGGTAATGACTTCCTGCGCAATGCTTTTCGGCACGCCGGCAGAATCGGGGGTGCCGAGTGTAGACGGACCACTGCCGGCAGCAACGAGGACAAGGTCCGAGTGGCCGTGATAGCAGCCGGCGAATTTAATAATCTTATCACGCTTTGTATATGCGCGCGCCACGCGAATTGTCGTCATAACGGCTTCGGTGCCGCTATTCACAAATCGGACTTTATCCAGTGCCGGCATCGCTTTTTTCAGCTTTTTGGCAAAGATCACTTCATGCTCGGTCGGCGTACCGAACAAAACGCCGTTTTGTGCTGCTTTTGTAATGGCTTCCGTAATATGGGGATGAGCATGTCCAGTAATAATCGGGCCGTATGCCGCTAAATAATCAATATATTGATTCCCGTCTACGTCCCAAAAATAAGCGCCCGCGCCGCGCGCCATTGCCACAGGTGAGCCGCCGCCAACTGCCTTGTAGGAACGGGACGGGCTGTTCACGCCACCAACAATATGTTTAAGCGCTTCTTCGTGAAGTGCATCTGACTTTGAAAACTTCATAACGTATGGCCTCCTGATTCTTTTTTCTGTTTCATTGTAGACTTCTTCGAAAAAGGAATCAACGTACGGCTCTACAGTTGCCAATTTCAACCCGATTCGCTACGCTAAAAGAAAAAGGGGGATTCTTGTGGAGAATTTAACAGGAAAACTGGCACCGATTTTTACATTGCCGGATCAGCGGGGCGAGATGGTTAACATTGCTGACTTTAAAGGGAAAAATATTGTTCTTTATTTTTATCCGAAAGACATGACGCCGGGCTGCACGACAGAAGCTTGTGACTTCCGGGATCAGAACAGCGTCTTTGCCCAATACGAGACGGTCATTATTGGCATTAGTCCAGATCCGGCTGCGCGCCATCAGAAATTTATTGAAAAACATGGATTGCCTTTTACTTTGCTCGCAGATGAAGAACAAACTGCAGCAGAACTGTACGGCGTCTGGACGCTGAAAAAGAACTTCGGCAAAGAATATATGGGTATTGAACGCTCGAGTTTTTTAATTAATAAAGAAGGCATTATTGCAAAAGAATGGCGGAAAGTTCGTGTAAAAGGACATGTAGAAGAAACGCTTGAAGCAGTAAAAGCGTTAAACTAAGGAGGGACTTCGTTGAACATCGTATTTACATTTCGCCCGCCGCGGGATATTCAAGCGGATCTTCAGAAAAAATTTCCAAACGAAACGTTTTCGTTTTATAAGCAGCTGGATGAAGCTCAATCGCTCCATGAAGCGGAAATTTTGGTGACATTCGGGAGTGATCTGACAGAAGAACGTATTCATGAGTGCCAGTCTCTTAAATGGATTATGGTGGCGTCGGCTGGTATTGAAGAAATGCCGCTTCAAGCGATTAAAGACCGAGACATTCTTGTGACAAATGCTCGTGGTATACATAAGATTCCAATGGCGGAATTCACACTCGGTTTCATGCTGAATCACGTCAAGCGGTTTGCTGAGCTGCATACGCTCGAACAGTCAGAAACGTGGAACAAGCAGCTGCCGCTTCAGGAGTTGGCCGGAAAAGAAGTGACGATTCTGGGAACAGGAGCGATCGGTCAAGAAATCGCCAGGCTTGCAAAAGCATTCCGGATGACAACAACCGGTGTTAATAAAAGCGGGCAACATGCTGAAGGGTTTGATCAAATTTTTACGATTTATGAACTTGAGTCGGCTGTTCTCAGTGCGGATTTTGTTGTGGCGGTTTTGCCGAGTACGCCAGAAACGATCAGTCTGCTACAGCCAGAACACTTTGAAACGATGAAAAATACGGCTGCATTTATCAATATTGGGCGCGGTGACCTTGTCTCGGAACTGGTTTTGCTTTCTGCGATTAATGATGAGGAAATTGCACATGCGTACTTGGACGTATTCCCGGTAGAGCCGCTCCCTGAAGCCCATCCATTTTGGCGTCATCCGGCCATCACGGTTACGCCTCACATTTCCAGTGTGACAAAGCAGTACGTTCCAAGAGCAATGGTGATTTTTGAACATAATCTCCGCTGTTTTATCGATGGTGGGGATTATGAGAATGTCATTGACGTGGAGAGAGGGTACTAAACCGGCGCGAAGCCGGTTTCAGGCTGTTGACAAACGCTCGCTTTCGGCGTTGCTTGCCGTGTGTGAATGCTCATGACCCCCAAAAGGTCACTCCGCTTCCCAACCGGCGGCGTTCCTTGAAAGACAAGCGTTTTCAATCAGCCTGCTTTCTAACTTTGTCTACACTCTGAAACCAACGCTAAGCCGGTTTTTCTTTTCCATTGACAATCATACTCATTTGCGAGTAAACTGTTTATAAAGATTATAAAGTAATAATCCTTTTCAAAAAGAAAAGAGGTGTAGGTCCTTGTCACACACACATGTCCATGAATCCCATGATCAGTTGAAAGATGCGCTTGATGCCCTGAAGCAAACCGGTGTCCGCATTACACCTCAACGCCATGCGATTCTTGAATTTCTCGTCGAGTCGATGACGCACCCGACCGCTGATGATATTTATAAAGCGCTTGAAGGAAAGTTTCCAAATATGAGTGTTGCCACTGTATACAATAATTTGCGTGTGTTCCGTGAAGTAGGTCTCGTAAAAGAATTAACGTACGGCGATACATCAAGCCGTTTTGATTTCGTTACAACAGAGCACTACCACGTGATCTGCGAAACATGCGGCAAAATTGTTGATTTCCACTATCCGGGTCTTGATGAAGTAGAGCAGCTTGCAGCGCACGTAACAGGCTTTAAAATCAGCCATCACCGTATGGAAGTCTACGGAACATGCACGGAATGTCATCATAAAGATTTGCACTAAAAAACCTCCATCACCCTTTTCGGGATGGAGATTTTTTTGTGAGTCTGATTAATCAAGGCTTTTTTTCTGATTATACTTTTCATCGAAGTCTTTTCCTTCCAAAGAAGGATCCAGTGTAAGCGGCTCGTTGCAGTACATGCACATATCGACACGTCCAAGCACTTTAGTCGGCTTCCCGCAGTTCGGACAAACAACTTGTATCGCTCTGGTCGACAGCATACCGATCCAGAAATACACAACGGTGCTAGCCACAATGCATAAAAGACCAAGCAGCATGAAGATCGTCATGACGAGGAAGTTCTCCCGGAAGAAAATACCGCCGTACATCACAATAAATCCAATAAAAATAAGGCTTAACGCAAATGTGCGGATTTTATTAATTTTACTTGAATATTTTTTTGCCATCGTTTCATCCTCCCACTCAATACTATATCATATAATCTCTTCCCGCTTGCGGCAGGAATTCGACATTTTATGTCGAAACTAAACAAAACGAAATTTAAATGTCTGGAGGAAAAGGAAGTGGAAGATTTACTGCGCCCTTTATATCAAGAACGGACAAGTCAGCAAAATACACTCGGTGTATTGGCTATACAGAAAAACGAACAAAACCGAGCGTTTACTGAAAACTTTGATTCTATTTTGCTTATCATTGTTAAAGAAGCGGAAGAAGCTGTTTTTATTAAACACTATGGGGACTGGAATGAAGAAACAGCTTCTATGTATATCATAACAGAAGCACAATTAAAAGAGTGGCTTCTGTTAGGCACAAACCGGAAAGTCATTGAATGGCTTTATCATGGTCGGATTTTGTTTGATCGAAACGAATATGTACAAGAGTTGAAAACGGAAATGCGCGATTTTCCATTTTACGGCCGCAAAATTAAAATGACGATTGAATTTGCGAAATTAATTAAACGTTACACAGACGGGAAAGCATTTTTTAATGATGCCCATTTTTTAGACGCATATAATCACGTACTGCATTCATTGCACCATTTGGCGCGGCTTTCTGTCATTGAAAATGGACTTTACCCGGAATTGACTGTGTGGAATCAAGTTCGCCATATTGAGCCCGGCATCTATAAACTGTACGAAGAACTTTTAACAAGTGATGAGAACTTGCAAAAAAGACTGGAACTGCTTTTTTTAGCGAGTGAATTTTTAATTCATTCCCGAACTGAACGTGGAGCAGATCATTTACTGACGCTGATGAAAGAAAAAGAATGGTGGAGCATTAGTGAATTGCTAAATCATGAAGAAGTAAGGCATTATGCGGTAGATCTTGTGACATTAATAGAATATTTAATTGATCGACAGCTTGTTCGTGTGGTGTCTGTTCAGACAAAAGGGCAAGGGATTTTCCATCGTTATTATCACGTGACAAAAGATTAATTATTTTTCGAAATAAATCATTGACTCATCTGTTACGTAATGTTATATTAATTAGCGTCGCTGTTAGAGGAAGCTAAGACAGCAAAAAAGAAATTGAAAATAATACTTGACGAATTTGATTCATATTGGTATTATATTAAAGTCGCTGTCTTACGTTTTATGACAAAGGCGCTAAGCTGAATTGAACATTGAAAACTGAACAAAATCAATAAAAACGTCAACGTTTTAAGCAAGAAACTTCTATTGTAAGATGCTCGTCATTTTATACAGAAACAATTGAGCAATCAA
>NZ_LAJA01000004.1 GCF_000970675.1 Domibacillus tundrae
TTCTAGCATTTGATCCTTGGGCCTGCAGGAAGCAGGTCACAAATGCGTTGCGACAGGGACGTCGTGATTCTAGCATTTGATCCTTGGGCCTGCAGGAAGCAGGTCACAAATGCGTTGCGACAGGGACGTCGTGATTCTAGCATTTGATCCTTGTATATGAAAGGAGGAAAAACGATGCTTGAAACCAGCCATCCGCTTAATCAGCCAATCAGTGTATTGAAAGGAGCGGGGAAAGAAGCTCAATTGTCACTGTCCTCTATTGGCGTGCTGACTGTTGGCGATTTAATGGAATTTGTTCCAGCCCGCTATGATGATATGCGGCTGAAAAACCCCGAAGAAGCGGCCCATGATGAAAAAGTAACAATCGAAGGCGTGATTCAAACAGAGCCGTCAGTCATGTATTACGGAAAGAAAAAATCACGCCTGACGTTTAAAATGCTGTCTGGGTCCCATTTGATTAACGTAACGTTTTTTAATCAGCCTTATTTGAAGAAAAAAGCGGCTGTTGGCGATACAGTAACCGTGACTGGAAAGTGGGACCGTCACCGGCTGGCGATTTCCGGACAGATGATGGAGACCGGCGCCTATTCGCGTGGAACTGATTTTGAAGCGGTTTATTTGCTGCGTAACGCGCTCCCGCTTAAGCAATTTCGAAAACTCGTCAAGCAGGCGATCGACTTGTACGGTGATTACATTGAAGAAACATTGCCGGTCCGCTTGACTGAGCAGTATCGGTTGATGGAAAGAAAAGAGGCGATTCGGGCGCTTCACTTTCCGGAATCACACGATGAAATGAAGCAGGCGCGCCGCCGATTTGTGTATGAAGAATTCTTTTATTTTCAGCTGAAAATGCAGGCGCTCCGAAAAACGATTCGGGAGCAGTCCGGCGGAATCATACAAAAATATGACCTTGCCAGGCTGAAGAAATTAATTGACTCGCTTCCTTTTGAATTAACCAATGCACAGAAAAAAGCCGTTAATGAAATTTGTGCGGATATGAAGGCGCCGTACCGGATGAACCGGCTGCTGCAAGGAGATGTCGGCAGCGGCAAAACAGCGGTAGCCATACTAGCACTCTATGCATCGGTAACAGCTGGATTTCAAGGTGCTTTAATGGTGCCAACTGAAATTTTGGCTGAGCAGCATGCGAAATCGCTTCATGACATGCTTGAGCCATTTGGTATTTCGACCGCTTTGTTAACAGGCACAGTAAAAGGCAAACGCCGGAAAGCGCTGCTTGGCGCCCTTCAAGCAGGCGACATCGATATTTTAATTGGGACACATGCGCTTATACAGGATGATGTTATATTTCATAATCTCGGACTTGTGATCACAGATGAACAGCATCGGTTTGGCGTCAACCAGCGCCGGGTCCTCCGGTCAAAAGGAGAAAACCCAGACGTTTTGTTTATGACTGCAACGCCAATTCCACGGACACTTGCTATTACCGTTTTTGGTGAAATGGATGTGTCGATCATTAACGAAATGCCTGCAGGCCGAAAAGCGATTGAAACGTACTGGGCGAAAGAAGAGATGCTTGGCCGCGTTCTTGATTTTACGGAAAAAGAGCTTCAAAAAGGACGGCAGGCATATGTTATTTGTCCACTCATTGAAGAATCAGAAAAGCTCGATTTCCAAAATGCACTTGATGTCCATGCGCAGCTGACAAGCCATTTTCACGGGAAATTTACTGTCGGTCTTATGCATGGGCGATTAAGTGGCGAAGAAAAAGAAACTGTGATGAAATCGTTCAGCGTAAATGACCTAAATATTTTAGTATCAACGACTGTTGTGGAAGTCGGTGTGAATGTGCCAAATGCGACAGTCATGATTATTTATGATGCTGAACGATTCGGCCTGTCACAGCTTCATCAGCTGCGTGGACGTGTTGGACGGGGCTCGGAGCAGTCATATTGTATGCTTATTGCCGACCCGAAATCCGAAACCGGCAAAGAGCGCATGACTGCGATGACAGAAACAAATGATGGATTTGTATTAAGTGAAAAAGACTTGGAACTGCGCGGACCCGGCGATTTTTTTGGCCGTAAGCAAAGCGGTCTGCCTGAATTTAAAATGGCGGATATGGTGCACGACTATCGAGCGCTTGAAACCGCACGAGAAGATGCCAATACGTTGATCAATGATCCAGCTTTTTGGACGAACGATGAATATCGCCATTTGCGTAGCGCTTTGACCGATTCCGGCGTGCTCGCCGGCGAAAAGCTTGATTAAGAATGCAAGTTGCCTCTTGCATTCTTTTTTTGTTATCTTTATACTGTTTTTTAGTACCTAGTCCTAATATCGGATGGTGGGATGAAAGATGAAACAATCAAAAAAAGAACGTCAGGAGCGTCTGCAAAAAACGATTCAGGAAAATCCGTTTGTGACCGATGAAGAACTGGCGCAGGAATTTAGCGTAAGCGTTCAAACGATTCGGCTTGATCGAATGGAGCTGTCCATTCCGGAGCTGAGAGAACGCATTAAATATGTAGCAGAGAAAAACATGCAGGATGAGATCCGCTCGCTTCCAATTGAAGAAGTGATTGGCGATATTATTGATATCGAATTGGACAAAAGCGCCATTTCGATTTTTGATGTAAAAAAAGAGCACGTGTTTACACGCAATGGCATTGCGCGCGGCCATCATTTATTTGCGCAAGCCAATTCATTGGCTGTAGCAGTCATTAATGATGAACTGGCATTGACAGGTAAAGCTGAAATCCGGTTTACGCAGCCGGTTAAAGAAGGCAGCCGCATCGTTGCAAAAGCAAAAGTCACGCGATCTGAAAAAGGACGAACCATTGTAGATGTGGCGAGTTTTGTTGGCAGTGATCTTGTATTCCGGGGTGAGTTCTCGATGTTTCGCGCACCATCTGTAGAAAAGGAGGAAAAAGATGAAACTGGCAATTGATGCAATGGGCGGTGATCATGCGCCTGAGCAAATTATTTTTGGTGTCAACCGGGCATTGAAAGAATTACCGGAACTGGAATTAATGATCTTTGGAGATCAAGAGAAAATTCAGCCGCTTTTAGATGCAGGCAGCCGGGTGGAAGTTGTTCATTCACCGGATGTTATTCTTGGTACAGACGAACCCGTTCGGGCCGTTCGTCGAAAAAAACAGTCATCCCTCGTTATGATGGCTGAAGCTGTGGCGAATAAAAAAGCAGCTGCTTGCGTGTCAGCGGGTAATACGGGTGCGCTTATGGCAGCAGGATTATTCGTTATCGGCCGTATTGACGGGGTGGAACGGCCAGCTTTGGCGCCAACGTTTCCGACTGTTGACGGCAAAGGATTTGTCATGCTCGATGCCGGAGCGAATGCAGATGCAAAGCCGGAGCACTTGCTGCAATATGCGGTGATGGGTTCTGTTTATGCTGAAAAAGTCCGCGGCATTGAAAAACCGCGCATCGGGTTATTAAACATCGGAACGGAAGAAAAAAAAGGGAATGAACTAACAAAGGCGGCATATAAACTGTTAAGTGATGCGCCCGAAATGAACTTTATCGGCAACGTTGAATCGCGTGAGCTGTTGAACGGAGTGGCGGACATTGTTGTGACAGATGGCTTTACTGGCAACATGGTGTTAAAAACGATTGAAGGCAGTGCACTGTCTATTTTCTCTATGTTAAAAACAGCGTTAACCGCTTCAACAAAATCAAAGATTGGTGCCTTGCTTTTAAAAGATGAATTGAGGGGCTTGAAAAATAAAATGGATTACGCTGAATATGGCGGCGCCGGTTTATTTGGCTTAAAAGCGCCTGTTATTAAAGCACACGGATCATCTGACGCAAATGCTTTTTATCATGCAATCGAACAAGCTCATAAAATGGCGCAGGCGAATGTGCCGGCTATTATTGAATCACAAATTGCCAGTGGGAAGGAATGACGAAACAGATGGGGAAAATCGCGTTTGTATTTCCGGGACAAGGTTCCCAAATGGTCGGCATGGGAAAATCACTTGCTGATCAGCATGCATATATAAAAGAGATGCTTCAAAAAGCGGATAAAAAACTCGGCTATTCATTAACGGACATTATGTTTAACGGACCGGAAGAAAAGCTGACGCTCACATCAAACGCGCAGCCAGCTCTTTTAGCAGTCAGCATGGCTGTGTTAAAACGGTTTGAAGAAGAAGGTATTATACCAGACTTTACTGCCGGTCATAGCCTCGGAGAATATTCTGCTTTAGCAGCAGCTGGCGCGATTACATATGAAGAAGCGGTTTATGCGGTTCATCAGCGCGGTAATTTAATGGAAGAAGCAGTACCGGCCGGCCAAGGCGCAATGGCAGCGGTGCTTGGCATGGAACGAGCGGCACTTGAAGAAGTGTTAGCACAAGTTTCAAAAGGCAGCGATATAGTGGCAGCAGCCAATTTTAACTGCCCGGGTCAAATTGTGATTTCAGGGTCAAAAGAAGGTGTTGAAAAAGCATCTGAACTTCTAAAAGAAAAAGGCGCGAAACGAGTCATTCCATTAAATGTAAGCGGTCCTTTTCATTCGCCGCTTATGGAACCTGCTGCTGAAAAGTTACAGTTAGTACTTGATGAGGCAAATATTCAACCGAGCCAGATACCGGTCATTGCCAATGTGAATGCACAGCCGGTTACCGATGCAGAGACCATTAAAGAAAACCTTGTGAAACAGCTGTATTCACCGGTTTTATGGGAAGACAGCGTGCAAACGATGCTTGAGGCAGGAGTTGACACGTTTATTGAAATCGGTTCAGGTACCGTTTTGTCCGGCTTAATCAAAAAAGTAAATCGGCGTGTTCGGACGTTCGCCATCAGCGATGAAGAATCGATTGTAAAAACAGTGGCAGCACTGAAGGAGGAAACGGAATGAATCTTGAAGGGAAAACAGCACTTGTCACAGGCGCGTCCCGTGGCATCGGTAAAGCCATCGCATTAGAACTTGCCTGTCACGGTGCGGATGTTGCAGTCAATTACGCTGGGAATGAACAAAAAGCAAAAGAAGTAGCCGATGAAATCCAAGCAATGGGACGACGTTCATTTATCGTTCAATGCGATATTTCAGATAGTGATGCTGTACAGGCGATGGTAAAAGAAACAGTTGCTCAATTTGGCCGCCTTGATATTTTGGTGAACAACGCGGGCATTACGCGCGATAACCTGATTATGCGTATGAAAGATCAGGAGTGGGATGACGTTATTAACACGAATTTAAAAGGTGTTTTCCTATGTACAAAAGCGGTTACCCGCCAGATGATGAAGCAAAGAAGCGGCCGGATTATTAATATTTCTTCGGTTGTCGGCCGGATCGGAAATGCAGGTCAGGCCAATTACACGGCAGCTAAAGCAGGTGTAATCGGCTTAACAAAAGCGTCTGCGCGTGAGCTCGCTGCACGTGGCATTACCGTCAACGCAATTGCTCCTGGCTTTATCGCAACAGATATGACGGATAAACTGCCGGCAGAGGCAAAAGAGCAGCTGATCGGCCAGATTCCTCTTGGAACGCTCGGTGATACTGCTGACATCGCCGCCGCGGCTGCATTTTTAGCAAGTGATGGCGCTAAATATATTACCGGGCAGGTGCTCGGTGTCGACGGCGGCATGGCGATGTAAGAAAAAGCGTGTTTTGACGGATTGAATCGTCTATAATACTTGAGGGGAGGTGAATCATAGTGGCAGATGTATTAGAACGTGTAACAAAAATTATCGTCGATCGTCTAGGTGTCGAAGAATCACAAATCAACCTTGATGCAAAATTCAAGGAAGATCTTGGCGCAGATTCTTTAGATGTTGTTGAGCTTGTAATGGAGCTTGAGGACGAATTCGATATGGAAATTTCCGATGATGATGCGGAAAATATTACGACGGTAGGCGACGCTGTAACGTACATAAACAGCAAAAACTAATCGTCCATTAACGGCAGATCCGGCTAATCGGGTCTGCTTTTTTAATTCTCTTTGCGCTATACATTTTTTTCGGCTAAACTATTTTTGTGTGCATTTTAACATTGCGGAGGAACAAGAATGAAAAAAACAAATCGGGAGCAGCGTTATTCCGAACGGAAAAATATGGAGTTTCATGAATTTCAAGAGGAAATGGACATCCATTTTCAAAACGAATCGTTATTAAAGCAGGCATTTACGCATTCATCATATGTGAATGAGCATCGGAGAAAACCGTATGAAGATAATGAGCGGCTGGAGTTTTTAGGAGATGCTGTTTTAGAACTGACTGTTTCGCAATTTTTATATAAAACATATCCGGTTATGTCAGAAGGGGAATTAACGAAACTCCGGGCAGCGGTCGTTTGTGAACCATCACTGGTCACATTTGCGAACGAGCTTGAACTCGGCAAGCTCATCTTGCTTGGAAAAGGGGAAGAGATGACTGGAGGAAGAATGCGGCCCGCTCTTTTAGCAGATGTATTTGAAGCATATATTGGCGCCCTTTACTTAGATCAGGGAATGGAAGCGGTTGTTCCTTTTCTGGAAAAGATCGTTTTTCCGAAAATCAGCGCCGGTGCTTTTTCTCATGTGATGGATTTTAAAAGCCAGCTGCAGGAATTTGTGCAGCGTGAACTTAAAGGGGCGCCATCGTATCGGATATTAGAAGAAAAAGGCCCTGCGCACAATAAAGAATTTATTACAGAAGTTTCGTTAAATGGCACCGTGCTCGGCCGTGGTGCCGGACGGTCAAAAAAAGAAGCAGAGCAATTTGCAGCGCGCATGGCGCTTGAACATGTAAAACAATCGAAGTAGGAGACAGGTGGATAGACATGATCCTGAAAAAGCTTGATATAGCGGGATTTAAATCATTTGCAGGGAAAATAACCATCGACTTTATGCCCGGTGTGACAGCTGTTGTCGGGCCGAATGGTTCAGGGAAAAGCAATATTACCGAAGCGATTCGCTGGGTGCTTGGTGAACAGTCCGCTAAAAATTTGCGGGGCGGAAAAATGGAAGATGTTATCTTTTCCGGAAGTGATTCGAGAAGGCGGCTGAATGAAGCGGACGTGACCATTACGCTCGATAATCGGGATGGGGCACTTCCGCTTGATTACAGTGAAGTAAGCATCACGCGCCGCGTAAATCGAAATGGCGACAGTGGGTTTTTTATCAATAAACAAAGCTGCCGGCTAAAGGACATTATTGAATTGTTTATGGACTCCGGACTTGGCCGCGGTGCATTTTCTATTATCGGACAAGGACGCGTCGATGAAATTTTAAACAGCCGTCCTGAAGAACGACGGTCGATATTTGAAGAAGCGGCTGGTGTGCTGAAATATAAAACCCGCAAAAAACAAGCGGAAATAAAGCTTGCTGAAACAGAAGAAAATGTCAGCCGTGTGCAGGACATTTTATATGAGCTGGAGCAGCGGGTAGAACCGCTGGAAATTCAGGCGGCTGCAGCAAAAGATTTTCTTGAAAAAAAAGCAGAATTAAAAGAAGTGGAAGCATCTGTCTGGGCGCATGATATTGCCGAGTCACATGCAGAATGGGAAGAACGAAAAAAGGACCGGCATCATCAAGAAGGGCAGATTACCTATTTTAGTGAAGAGGCGGAAAAAGCTGAATCACACATCCGGACATTAGAACAGGAAGTGAAAAAGCTTTCACTTCAAGAAGAATCGACCCAGCAGAAGCTTATGACTATTATTGAATCACTCGAAAAAATTGAGGGAAGACGGCGTTTGATGGATGAACGCCAAAAAAATGCTTCTTATAATGAAGAAAAGCTCGTCCAATCGATGAAGGAAGCGGAAGAAAAAGAAGCTTCGTTAAAACAAGCATTAGCGGAAGTAAAAACGTTGTCCGAAACAAAAAAGCAGGCGTTTGGGACATTAAAGAAAGAAGCAGCGGAAAAAGAAGCACTGCTGCGCGCTTTATCCCAAAACAGCGGCGATACACTTGAGTCGCTCAAAGCAGATTACATTGACCATTTAAGCAAAGAAGCAGCCGCTAAAAATGAGCTGATTGAAATTGACCGCCAGCTTGAAAGGCTGACGGCCCGGTTTGAGCGGCTCGGCGGGCACAACGATCAATATTTGTCTGAACGAGCCGCGCTTCAGCAAGAACAGGAGCAAATTGAAAAAGCACGTTTGTCAGCAGAACAAAAGCTTGATGAACATACGACCGCTTATCGTGGGGCAAAACGGGAGCGGAATGAAGTAAAAGAATCGCTTGAAAAAAAACGAAATGCTTTATATAAGGCATACCAAATTTTGCAGGAAGCGTCGTCCCGCCGTGATCTTTTAGTCTCAATGGAAGAAGACTATTCGGGCTTCTTCTCTGGTGTTAAAGAAGTATTAAAAGAGAAAAAAGGCCGTCTGTCCGGCGTGATTGGCGCTGCCGCTGAATTAATCCGGGTGCCGAAACAATACGAACTGGCAATTGAAACAGCACTTGGCGGTGCCCTTCAGCATATTATTGTGACCGATGAGCCAGCTGCCAGAAAAGCGATCACTTTTTTAAAGCAGCATAAATATGGCAGGGCGACGTTTTTGCCGCTGTCAACCGTAAAAGAAAAATCTGTTCCGGATCATGTATTAGCATCTGTCCGGCACGAGAACGGTTTTCTCGGAACAGCTGTGGAACTGACGGACTACGATGAGCAGTATGCGCGCGCAGCCCGCCACTTACTGGGAAATGTCATCATTGCAGCAGCACTTGAAGAAGCAAACAACATCGCTCGTAAAGTGAATCATCGGTATCGCGTTGTAACAGTTGAAGGTGACGTGGTGAATGCCGGGGGCTCAATGACCGGGGGCTCAATGAAAAAAACAGGTGCGTCGCTGCTTGGCCGCAAAAATGAACTAGAAACGTTAAACGGACAAATTGGACAGATGGAGCAAAAAACAGCTCAAGTGGAAAAAGAAGTGAAAGCATTTCAGATTCGCGCCGCTGAATGCGACCAACTCGTCGGGCGGCTTGAGGAAACAGGCGAGCTGTATCGGCAGGGACTTCAGGAAGCAAAAAATCAGCAGCTGGAATGGTCCTTTAATGAACAGTCGATTAACGACCGGCTCGCTGTATATGACGCGGAAAAACGAGAGTTTCAGGAAGAAAAAGACCGGCTTGAGCAGCGGAAACACGAAGCATTCAAGCTTTTATCCGAAAAACAGCAAGCGATTCACCTGCTGGATAATCAAATGGCTTCGATCGAACAAAAGCAAAAAACAGACTCCTCCGAACGGGACCGGCTGGCGGAGCAGGTCAATACGCTCCGTCCACAAATAGCGGTGCTTGAAGAACAACTTGCATATAACAATCAGCAGGAAAACCGGCTGCGTATGGAATTGACAGATGTCCAAAAGCAGCTGAAGCAGCTGAAAGATGAACAAGCGTTTATGGAAAACGAGCGATCTGACAGTGGATCGACCGGATTGACACTTGCACAGCAGTCGGATGAACTGGCAATTGAAAAAGACCGGCTTGTGAAACAAATTGCCTCGTTTAAGGCAGAACGAAATGACAAAGCGCAAAAGTTGGAAGAGGAAGCGGCTTCGCTGCAAGAATCACGCCGCCTGCTGAAAGGCTTGACAGAATCAGTGCGTGGGCATGATGTAGCCATTGCCCGTTTAGATGTTGAGATTGATACGTGGCTGCAAAAGCTAAATGAGCAATACGGCATGTCATTTGAAGAAGCGGAGCGACTGTATCCTTTGACCCGCCCAATTGACGAAGCGAGACGGAACGTGCGACTCATTAAAAAAGCAATAGAAGAACTGGGCGATGTGAATATTGGCGCTATTGAAGAATATGAAACGACGTTTGAACGGGTGGCTTTTTTGCGTGGTCAAAAGGAAGACTTGGAAGAAGCGAAATCAACACTTCGGGACGTTATGAGCGAAATGGACATTGAAATGATGCGCCGTTTTTCGGAAACATTTGAAGCGATTAAAGCTGAATTTCAGCCGGCATTTATTCAGCTGTTTGGCGGCGGCCGGGCGGAATTGAAATTGACGGACCCGAAAGATATTCTGAATTCAGGTGTCGATATTTCGGCGATGCCTCCGGGGAAAAAACTGCAGCACTTAAGCTTACTGTCGGGTGGCGAGCGGGCGCTGACAGCGATTGCGCTCCTATTTGCGATTCTGCGCGTGCGGCCGGTGCCATTTTGTATTCTAGATGAAGTGGAGGCAGCACTCGATGAAGCGAACGTTCACCGATTCAGCCGTTATTTAAAAGAGTTCAGTGAAGAAACGCAATTTATCGTTATTACGCATCGTAAACAGACGATGGAAGAAGCGGATGCACTGTATGGAGTTGCCATGCAGGAATCCGGAGTTACAAGTCTTGTATCAGTGAGACTTGAAGAAGCGGCAGTGACATAATAAAAGAAAGGATGAAAACGATGAGCTTTTTTAAAAAATTAAAAGAGAAACTTTCCGGCTCGCAGGAGCAGGAACAAACGACGGAAAAATATACGGAAGGGCTAAAGAAAACACGGTCCGGCTTTTCCGAAAAAATGAATAACTTATTTGCACGCTACCGCAAGATCGATGAAGATTTTTTTGAAGAGCTTGAAGAAATTCTGATTGGTGCGGATGTTGGGTTTGATACAGTGGTGGAGTTGATTGATGAACTGAAGCTGGAAGTGAAACGCCAAAACACAAATGAACCCGAAGCGCTCCGGGAAATCATTACTGAAAAATTTGTGGGTATTTACGCTGGCGATGATGAGATGTCATCTGAATTAAATATTCAAGAAACAGGATTAACGGTCATCTTGTTTGTTGGTGTCAACGGCGTCGGAAAGACAACAACAATTGGCAAACTTGCGCACCAATTTAAAACGGAAGGCAAAAAAGTGATGCTTGCGGCCGGCGATACGTTCCGCGCGGGCGCGATTGAGCAGCTCGAAGTATGGGGGGAACGGACTGGCGTAGATGTTATTAAGCAGGCGGAAGGATCCGACCCGGCGGCCGTCATGTATGACGCTGTACGCGCAGCTAAGTCACGAGGCGCCGATATTTTATTATGTGACACAGCCGGACGTCTGCAAAACAAAGTCAATCTTATGAACGAACTGCAAAAAGTAAAGCGCGTAATTGAACGGGAAATTCCAGAGGCGCCTCATGAAGTCCTGCTCGTTGTAGATGCGACAACGGGACAAAATGCACTCATTCAGGCAAAAACGTTTAAAGAAGCGACGGCTGTATCGGGTATTGTGCTGACAAAGCTTGACGGGACAGCCAAAGGCGGTATCGTACTTGCCATCCGGAAAGAACTTGGCGTACCGGTTAAATTTGTCGGTCTTGGCGAAAAAATGGACGATCTGCAGCCGTTTGATGCCGAAAAATACGCTTATGGACTGTTTGCCCAGGCATTTGAACAAAAAGAATCCGAGTCAGAGGATGAAACAGCCGAATAATCGGCTGTTTTTCACCTTTCTTGACAGAAAAGACAGAAGCAGGTACACTATTTTAGTGTAAAGGCTTTTCACTTAACAAAGGAGGGACAGCCGTGCTTGAAAAAACGATGCGGATGAATTATCTGTATGATTTTTATCAGATGCTTCTGACCGACAAACAGCGCAGCTATATGTCCCTATACTACCTGGATGACTATTCGCTCGGCGAAATTGCCGATGAATATGGAGTGAGCCGCCAGGCGGTCTATGATAATATAAAACGTACAGAAGCAATGCTTGAAGAATATGAAGCGAAATTAATGCTGCTAAAGAAATTCCAAGAGCGCCAGGCGTTAATTGATCAGCTGAAAGAGCGAGCTGATGAAAACATGCTGAGAGTAATCGAGGCGATTGAGGAGCTTGAATAGGGGGACTGCATGATGGCATTTGAAGGATTAGCCGAACGACTGCAAGGAACAATGCAGAAAATCCGCGGCAAAGGGAAAGTATCCGAATCCGATGTAAAAGAAATGATGCGAGAAGTACGTCTTGCTCTTTTAGAAGCGGATGTTAACTTTAAAGTCGTCAAAGAATTTGTCAAAAAAGTAAGCGAGCGTTCTGTCGGCCAGGAAGTGATGAAAAGCTTAACGCCAGGCCAGCAGGTCATTAAAGTCGTTAAAGAAGAATTAACAGAATTAATGGGCGGCGAAGAAAGCCGGATAAGCACAGCAAAGCGCCCGCCAACCGTCATTATGATGATCGGGCTGCAAGGGGCCGGGAAGACGACAACGACCGGAAAGCTTGCGAACCTGCTTCGTAAAAAGTATAATCGGAAGCCGCTGCTCGTTGCGGCGGATATTTATCGTCCAGCGGCGATTAAACAGCTGGAAACGCTAGGGAAACAGCTTGATATGCCTGTTTTTTCACTTGGTGATCAAGTGAGCCCGGTTGAAATTGCCAAGCAGGCGATTCAAAAAGCAAAAGATGATCATTTGGATTATGTCCTGATTGATACAGCCGGCCGCCTTCACATTGATGAAGGGTTAATGGATGAGCTAAAACAAATTAAAGACCTGTCATCGCCAGAAGAGATTTTTCTCGTCGTCGATTCAATGACCGGCCAGGATGCCGTAAATGTAGCGGAAAGCTTTAATGAGCAGCTTGGCATTACCGGTGTTGTGCTTACAAAGCTCGATGGGGATACACGTGGCGGAGCTGCATTGTCGATCCGCGCTGTAACCGGAAAGCCAATCAAATTTGTCGGGATGGGTGAAAAACTAGACGCTCTTGAGCAGTTTCATCCAGAGCGGATGGCGTCCCGTATTCTAGGGATGGGCGATGTGCTATCGCTTATTGAGAAAGCCCAAACAAATGTGGATGAGACGAAAGCAAAAGAGCTGGAACAAAAAATGCGGACGATGTCGTTTACATTTGATGACTTTTTAGAACAGCTGGGGCAGGTGCGTTCAATGGGACCGCTCGATGAAATTTTAAAAATGCTTCCGGGCGCAAACAAAATGAAAGGCTTAAACAATGTGCAGGTTGACGAAAAACAAATCGGCCGTGTTGAAGCGATCATCCGCTCCATGACAAAGAATGAAAAACAGCAGCCGGAAATTATTAATTCTGGTCGTCGTAAGCGGATTGCCCGCGGTTCCGGTACATCGATTCAGGAAGTAAACCGTTTGTTAAAACAGTTTGAAGACATGAAAAAAATGATGAAACAAATGTCTTCGATGCAGCAAAAAGGCAAGAAAAAAGGCGGCATGCCAAAGCTTCCTTTTATGTAATCTAAAACAGATTTAATCTGTAAAGAAAAAACACTTTACAACACTTTAACTATTTGGTATTATTCTATCTTGTGTGAAACTATTTCGGAGGTGCTTATTAGCATGGCAGTAAAAATTCGTTTAAAACGTATGGGTGCAAAAAAATCCCCATTCTATCGTATCGTAGTAGCTGACGCCCGCGCGCCGCGTGATGGCCGTTCAATTGAAACAATCGGAACATACAACCCGGTTACTCAGCCAGCAGAAGTGAAAATCAATGAAGAGCTTGCGCTTAAATGGCTTCAAGATGGTGCGAAACCGTCTGATACAGTCCGCAATCTTTTCTCAAAAGAAGGTCTTATGGAAAAATTCCATAATGCCAAATATAGCAAGTAAGCTATTACGAGACAACAGTTCCCCAAAAGAATTTTCTTTTGGGGAATTGCCATTTTTGTTCCATGTAAAGGAGCGGTGGGGATGCACATTTTACAAACAGTATCAGTCGTTCAAGTGGTAACAGATTCCCTGAAACAAATGCGAATGGATGCATATGAACAGCAAAAGCGCCGGTTAGAGAGGGAAACAGCCCAGCTGTTATTCGAAAAGAAAAAAGCGGAGCGCGGCGGCTCTAAGCAAGCGGAAGCAGCGGCCCGGTTTCAAATTGAAATTGATCAGCGCCATGAAAAATTAGCAGTGGTGGAATTTCAAATGAGCCAGCTTGACCAGCTGCCGCTTGGCACTGAACTGAAAGAACGGGACATTCAATCGATTGTTGATATAAAAGCCGGTGATCGTTTTGATGGAAAAACCAGTGGCACAATCGTTGTAAAAGATGGCATCATTATCGAAATCCGCACCGAGGGGTGAAAAAATGAGCAAATGGTTTAACGTTGGAAAAATTGTCAATACACATGGCCTGCGCGGGGAAGTCCGTGTTTTGTCGCAGACAGACTTTCCTGAAAAAAGGTACAAAAAAGGAAGCGAACTAGCAGTTTTTAAACAAGGAGATAAGGAAGGCACTCCAGTTATTGTCGCATCGTATCGTACTCATAAAACCTTTGATCTGTTAACTTTTGAAGGCTATTCATCGATTCAAGACGTGGAGCCGTTTAAAGGCGCTGTCTTAAAAGTCCATGAAGCGCACCTGGGCGATTTGGATGAAGGAGAATTTTATTTTTATGAAATCGTCGGCTGTGAAGTGAAAACAGCTGCAGGTGACGTGATTGGTGTCGTGAAAGAAGTGCTTACGCCCGGCGCCAATGATGTGTGGGTTGTGCAGAACGGCGCCAAAGAAGTCTATATTCCTTATATCGATGACGTCGTGAAATTGGTTGATCCAGATGAAAAGCTCATCATCATCGAGCCGATAGATGGATTGCTCGAATGAAAATCGATGTATTAACATTGTTTCCGGAAATGTTTGAAGGAGTTTTTTCTGCTTCCATTATGAAAAAAGCAGCTGATAAAGGGAAAGCCACATTTCGGGCTGTGAACTTCCGGGATTATGCGGAAGGAAAGCATAAAGTGGTCGATGATTATCCGTATGGCGGCGGAGCAGGAATGGTTTTAAAGCCGCAGCCGCTTTTTGACGCAGTTGATGACTTGAAAAAAACAGCGGAGAACCCCCGCGTTATTCTGATGTGTCCACAAGGCGAACGATACACGCAACAAAAAGCCGAGGAGCTTTCAAAAGAGAAGCATCTTATCTTTTTATGTGGACATTACGAAGGATATGATGAAAGAGTCCGCCAGCATCTTGTCACTGATGAAATTTCGATTGGGGATTATGTATTAACAGGCGGCGAGCTTGGTGCGATGGTTGTGGCAGACAGTGTCGTCCGGCTGCTGCCAAGTGTACTTGGAAATGAAGACTCGGCAGTGCAGGATTCGTTCTCATCCGGGCTTTTGGAGCATCCCCACTATACGCGGCCGGCTGATTTCAGAGGCATGAAAGTACCCGATGTGCTCCTGTCCGGCAACCATAAACATATTGACGAATGGCGCCGTGAAGAGTCATTAAAGCGTACATTGGAACGACGTCCGGATTTATTAGAATTGATTGAGCTGACAAAAGAAGAACAGCAGCAAATTAATTCATGGAAAATACGAAAATAAGTTGATTTCAATATAAGAATATGATAAAATTTTGGAGTCAGTGTGCAAAATAACACACTGCATTACAACGGTGTTCCGCTGTCGTGATTGCGCGGGTATGAGCATTTGTTAGAAGGAGAGGAAAACACAATGAACAAATTGATTCAAGAGTTAACACAGGAGCAGCTTCGTTCCGATCTTCCAGCATTCCGTCCCGGAGACACTGTACGTGTACACGTTAAAATTGTCGAGGGTACACGTGAGCGGGTTCAGTTATTTGAAGGCGTTGTAATCAAGCGTCGCGGCGGCGGCGTAAGCGAAACTTTCACAGTGCGTAAGATTTCTTACGGTGTGGGCGTTGAGCGTGCATTCCCGCTTCATACACCGAAAATCGAGAAAATCGAAGTAATGCGCCGTGGTAAAGTTCGTCGTGCGAAATTGTACTACTTGCGTAACCTACGCGGTAAAGCAGCGCGCATTAAAGAAATCAGATACTAGGATGTTAAAAGGAGTCTGCCTGCAGACTCCTTTTTCTTTCAGGTTTTACACACATCATGATATGATGGATGTACTTAGAATGAAGGTGGTGCCAGCATGGCTGAAGGGAAAAATGAATTTTGGGAATGGACAAAAGCACTGTTGATCGCAGTCGGGCTTGCTGCTCTTATCCGTTATTTTATTTTTGCACCGATTGTGGTCGATGGACTTTCGATGATGCCGACGCTTGAAAGCGGAGATCGAATGATTGTCAACAAACTCGGCGATCCAGATCGTTTTGATATCGTCGTTTTTCATGCGCCGGAAAATAAAGATTACATAAAACGGGTGATCGGCCTTCCTGGCGAAACAGTCGAGTATAAAGATGATGTGCTGTATGTAAACGGCAAAGCAATCGATGAACCGTATTTAGATGAATACAAAAGCGAAGTAACAGATGGACCGCTTACGCCGGACTTTACACTCGCTGAAATTACCGGGCAGGAAACGGTGCCGGAGGGTGAGATTTTTGTGCTCGGCGACAACCGGCGCTTTAGTAAAGATGGACGCCACATTGGCACAATCAAAATAGATGAGATTGTTGGTGAAACAAAATTTGTCTACTGGCCGTTTGATCAGGTTCATCTAGTAGACTAAACGGACAGAAAGGAATGTGTAAGCTTGACGATACAGTGGTTTCCCGGCCATATGGCCAAAGCAAGACGGCAAGTGACCGAAAAATTGAAGCTCGTTGATATTATTTTCGAACTGGTTGATGCGCGTCTGCCGTTGTCTTCACGCAATCCAATGATCGATGAAATTTTAAATCAAAAACCACGGCTCGTTATTCTTAATAAAGAGGACATGGCGGACCCGGTGATTACAAAAGAATGGATCAATTATTTTAAAGAGCATGGTGTTGAATCGGTTTCGGTTAATTCACAAGCCGGGAATGGGCTTGATAAAATAGTGAAAGCAGCCGAAAACATTTTAAAAGAAAAATTCGACCGGATGCGTGCACGAGGTATAAAGCCACGTGCGATGAGAGCAATGATTGTCGGCATTCCCAATGTCGGAAAGTCGACACTCATTAACCGTATCGCGAAGAAAAACATTGCCAAAACCGGAAATATGCCGGGTGTAACGAAAGCGCAGCAGTGGATTAAAACTGCAAGAAATCTGGAGCTTCTTGATACGCCGGGTATTTTATGGCCGAAGTTCGAGGACCCGGAAACTGGCTTTAAGCTGGCCTTAACAGGAGCGATTAAAGATTCAATTTTAAACTTGCAGGACGTCGCAATTTGGGGTTTGCGATTTCTTGAAAGCCGATATCCGTCCAGATTGGAAGAACGATATGGCTATAGGGAGCTGCCGGATGATATGGCAGCTGTATTTGAACAAATTGGAGGGCGGCGGGGATCCTTATCCCCGGGGGGCGGCATAGATTATGACAAAGTCACGGATATTATTATCCGTGATGTGCGCACAACGCAATTTGGCCGTCTTACATTTGATATTCCCCCAAAAAAAGCGTGAAGGATTTCCTTCGCGTTTTTTTGTGGAAAAAAAGAATGAGGAGCCGATAATAAACGTAAGGAGCAAAGTGAAAATGAAAAACGAAACGATTGCCCAAATAAAAGAACAACTCGTATCGATTACGACGTTAGAAGATAAGCGGCTCATCCAATGGACCATGGATGATAGAAGCGGTGTTCAAGCAGCTGTTAAAGCGTGCAAGCGCCGCATTCAAAAAAATAAAGATGAGCAGGAACGGCTGCATCAAATAATGGCGTATGAGCGAAACGCTATGAAACAAGGAATGCAGCTGATTGCCGGAATTGATGAAGCAGGAAGAGGGCCGCTTGCCGGTCCTGTTGTAGCGGCTGCTTGCATATTGCCGAAAGATTTTTTGCCGGAAGGGTTAAATGATTCGAAAAAAGTAAAAGAGTCTGTTCGGGACGAATTATACGCGCTCATTATAGAAAAAGCCATAACAGGTGTCGGTATCGTCAGTGCAGAAGAAATTGATCAAATCAATATTTACGAAGCGGCAAAAAAAGCGATGGTTCTTGCTGTGAATGGACTTTCAGAACAGCCGGATCATCTGCTTGTTGATGCGATGACGCTCCCATGTGCAATTAGCCAAGAATCGATTATAAAAGGGGATGCAAAAAGCGCCTCCATCGCTGCAGCATCCATCATTGCCAAAGTGACGCGCGACCGACTTATGAAACAATATGCGATTGAATATCCCGGATACGGATTTGAGAAAAATATGGGGTACGGAACGAAAGAGCATTTAAATGGACTGCAGACACTCGGCATTACACCACAGCACCGTAAAACGTTTGCACCAATAAAAGAGATGATTTAAATGACAAAGCATAAAGCGGGGTGAAGACGCATGGAAATTGGCCAACAGGCAATACAAAGAGGGCTAAGAGTGCAGCAAGGGCGTAATCCGGTTGAAATGTTAAAAGAAGGACAAATTTTTTCCGGCAAAGCCATCAAGCTTTTGCCGGGTCAAATGGCGGAGCTCGCCGTGCTTGGGCAAAAAATAACGGCACAGTTAGAAGTGCCGCTGCAAATGGGAGAACGTTATTTTTTTCAAGTGGCTTCTCTTAATAAAGGAATCCAGCTCAATGTTCTGACGGACTATGCGCCGTTTCACCGGTCCGCGGATCAAGCGTCCATGCTGCTTGAAAAGCTGCAGATTCAGCCGACAAAAGAAAACATTGCTTTTACGACAGCAGCAATTGAAAATGGAAAGACACTGTCTAAAGAGCTCATTCAAACGGTGTCAGGCTGGCTGGGGAAATCCGGATTAGCAGATGGGACAGAAGTACTCCGTTTTATGATGAACCGCAATTTGCCGATGACGGAAAACGTTTTTCAAGCTCTTGTGGCAGCCCGTTCACCAGATTCGATGACGGAAAAAATGGTTTCCCTGCAGCAAATGCTTCCACAAAACAGTGTTGATAACAAAAATGCTGTCGAGGCCATTAGCCGGCTGCTTGGGGAAAAGCCTTCTAGTGCCCATAGTTTTCAAGGCAGTCCAAATGAAAAAGCAGCCCAGTTAGCCCTGGCTCTGCAAAGTACAAATCCATCATTAAAAGCAGCAGCTATTGGAGTACTTCATCAATCGCTTGCGCCTGGCGCTGCCATGACAGGAGGAAGCGGAGAGGAATCACTTGCTGCCATTGTAAGAAGCATCCCGATAACAAATCGTGGTGCAAATGAAGTGGCTGCACCCGTTCAAATGATAAAAGAAACACTTGTCCAACTTGTCAGCCGTCCCACGTCCCAAGAAGCGGTGGCGGTGTTTAAAGAAGCTGTTTCCTTATCGATTCCACTGCAGCACCCAGACCGTCTGGCAATGATGCAGCAATTAGCGCAGCTGACAGGTGAACTAAAAATGGGCCAGATGCCTGACGCGAAAATGACCGCGTCGTTGTTTCAGTTCGCTTCCTTAGCTGCTGCATCCATTCCCGATCAAGCAGCTGCGCGTATGGCTATGCTTCTCGGCGCAGAAACTCTTTCGTTCCCAGAACCGACAGCGAATGCGTCATTGCGCGATGCGTTTCGCTTTCTTGGACTGGATCATGAAGCAATGATTGCGTCAAAAAATAAGCCGGAAGCCGTGCCGCAAACTGTCAAGCAGGAATTGATTAAGCTGATGACGGAAACAATGCCTGTACCGGTCAGAGAAGCGGCAGAGCAGCTAGTCGGCCGTCTGAATGCTCAGCATATTTTATCTGCTGAATCTGGTCCGCTGCAGCAGCTCGTTATGCAGTCTCCTGTTCAATTCGGTGAATTTAAGGGAGATGTCACGATCAAGTGGCAAGGGAAGAAAAAAGAGGACGGGAAAATCGATGCCGATTTTTGTCGTGTTTTGTTTTACGTGGAAATGCCAAATTTACGAAATACGGTTATTGATATGCAAGTACAAAACCGGATCGTGCATATCAATATTAGTGTAGATGCACCTATCCCTCTCTTGAAAAAAATAAGCAGTCCGGCATTTGACTCTTTGAAAGAAGCACTTGAAGGAGGCGGGTACCGTCTGTCAGGGGTCCATTTTAAAGAACCATCCCTGCAAGAAGTTGAGGATAAATCAAAGCCGCCACTTGCCCGCATCATGGATGATGACGGCTATATGGGGGTGGATATCCGCATATGAATCGAACAAATCGTAAGCAGGCAGCAGCCCTGTCCTATAATCCGGATTCAGCGGGTGCACCAATCATAAAAGCAAAAGGAAAAGGAATCATTGCAGATAAAATTCTTGAATCTGCAAGAGAAAACAATATTCCGATTCAAGAAGACCCGGCACTTGTTGAACTACTCGGTCAGCTTGAAATAAATGAAGCGATTCCAGAGGATTTGTACCAGGCCGTCGCTGAAGTATTCGCGTTCGTGTACCGTCTCGATCGGCGTCTAGGTAAATAAACATTGTAAGCGTTTTGCAAAAAAAACGTTCTTGAAAAAAAGAGCGGGTTTTTTATGTTGAAAAAACTAGACATAATTTCTTTTTTTCTCTACAATGAAGTCGCAGTCTGTTTTGCAATGAGACTTGTGTTTGAGATCGATAGGAGGCTGAAAGATGAATATTCATGAGTATCAAGGGAAAGAAGTTCTCAGAAGCTACGGTGTTGTCGTACCGAATGGGAAAGTTGCGTTTTCTGTTGAAGAAGCGGTTGAAGCAGCAAAAGAACTTGGCACAAAAGTAAACGTTGTCAAAGCACAGATTCATGCGGGCGGTCGTGGAAAAGCGGGCGGTGTGAAAGTTGCAAAGAATCTTGATGAAGTACGTACATATGCAGAAGAAATTCTCGGCAAAGTATTGGTCACGCATCAAACAGGCCCTGAAGGTAAAGAAGTAAAGCGCCTTCTTATTGAAGAAGGGTGCGACATAAAAAAAGAATACTACATTGGCCTTGTCCTGGATCGTGCCACATCTCAAGTCGTTTTAATGGCGTCTGAAGAAGGTGGAACAGAAATTGAGGAAGTGGCAGAAGCGACGCCTGAAAAAATCTTCAAAGAGTACATTGATCCAGTAACAGGTCTCAGCCCATTCCAGGCGCGCCGTATTGCGTTCAGCATTAACATTCCGAAAGAGCTCGTTGGACAAGCTGTGAAATTTATGATGAGCCTTTATACGGCATTTGTGGAAAAAGACTGCTCGATTGCAGAAATTAACCCGCTTGTTGTGACAGGTGATGGCAAGGTTATGGCGCTTGATGCAAAATTGAACTTTGATTCAAATGCTCTGTACCGTCATAAAGACATTTTGGAATACCGCGATCTTGATGAAGAAGATGAAAAAGAAATTGAAGCATCCAAATATGACCTCAGCTATATTTCGCTTGGCGGAAACATCGGATGTATGGTAAACGGCGCCGGTCTTGCAATGGCCACAATGGACATTATTAAACATTATGGCGGCGACCCCGCCAACTTCCTTGACGTTGGGGGCGGCGCGACAGCTGAAAAAGTAACAGAAGCGTTTAAAATTATTCTTTCTGATGAAAATGTAAAAGGAATTTTCGTCAACATTTTCGGCGGCATTATGAAATGCGACGTTATTGCAACGGGTGTCGTAGAAGCGGCGAAACAAGTAAGCTTATCTGTACCGCTGGTCGTCCGGTTAGAGGGTACGAACGTAGATGCCGGTAAAGCAATCTTGAACCAGTCAGGACTTGACATTGTTTCAGCAGATTCAATGGCAGATGGCGCGCAAAAAATCGTTAGTCTCGTAAAATAATCAAGATGTTGACAATAGAAAGGCAGGTACAGGCATGAGTGTATTTATTAATAAAGATACAAAGGTAATCGTCCAAGGCATTACGGGCTCTACTGCCCTTTTTCATACAAAACAAATGCTTGAATACGGCACGAAAATCGTTGGCGGTGTCACACCTGGAAAAGGCGGCACTGAAGTTGAAGGCGTACCCGTATTTAACACGCTGGCGGAAGCGGTAAAAGAAACTGGTGCAAACGCTTCAGTTATTTACGTTCCAGCTCCATTCGCGGCGGATGCGATTTTAGAAGCGGTTGACGCGGATCTTGATTTGGCCATTTGTATTACAGAGCATATTCCAGTGCTTGATATGGTCAAAGTAAAACGGTATATGCAAGGCAAGAAAACACGCCTTGTCGGACCAAACTGCCCCGGTGTTATCACGCCGGACGAGTGCAAAATCGGCATCATGCCGGGCTACATTCATACGAAAGGCCATGTCGGCGTTGTATCACGCTCCGGCACGCTTACGTATGAAGCGGTTCACCAGCTGACGCAGGCAGGCATCGGTCAGTCCACTGCAGTTGGCATCGGCGGCGACCCGGTAAATGGAACGGATTTTATCGATGTATTAAAAGCTTTCAATGAAGACCCAGAAACAAAAGCGGTCATCATGATCGGTGAAATCGGCGGTACAGCTGAAGAAGAAGCGGCTGAGTGGGTAAAAGCCAACATGACAAAACCCGTTGTCGGCTTTATTGGCGGCCGTACAGCACCTCCAGGCAAACGTATGGGCCATGCCGGCGCGATTATTTCAGGTGGTAAAGGAACAGCTGATGAAAAAATCCGCGTCATGAACGAGTGCGGTATTCAAGTAGCAGAAACGCCTTCTGTTATGGGTGAAACATTGATTAAAGTTCTTGAAGAAAAAGGACTATTGGAAGAGTGTAAAACACATTAATCGTGAATGGACGCCTGATTGGATCAGGCGTCTCATTTTGTGTGAATTAAAGGAGGGAAATGAACGTGGATGAAACGACAAAATGGCTGCTAAAACTGCAATATTGTGAGAATATTAGTTGGAAAGATCAATATTTATTATTAAAACATGATCATTATTTAGAAACGCTCTCTCGAATGCCAAGTACCGAATACGCCCAGATTACTGGTCGATCCACTCAACAAGCAGACCTCATTTTACAAAAGCTCCACTCTTTATCATTCAATCATCTTTATTCATCATTAATGAAGTCCTCATCGATCTTTATTCCGATTTACGATAAGCTGTACCCTAAACAGCTAAAAAGGCTGCCACAGCCACCGTGGGGGTTGTTTGCGATGGGGGACGTCAAATTATTGACAACAGAAAACATGCTCGCTGTTGTCGGCGCCAGAAATGGTGATCAGTACGGAAAAGAAGCACTTCAGTCGATCATTCCGTCTTTAATAGAGAGAAACATTTTAATTGTCAGTGGGCTTGCTAAAGGGATTGATGCATTTTCACATGAATTGGCATTACAGGCAGGCGGCAAAGCAATTGCGGTTATTGCGGGCGGTTTTGGGCACTTTTACCCTCAGGAAAATATACAGCTGGCTCAGCGGATTTCAAAAGAAGGATTAGTTTTATCTGAGTATGCGCCAGATAAAAAACCGGAAAAATGGCAATTTCCAGCCCGAAACCGGATTGTGAGCGGATTGTCTAAAGGTGTACTCGTCGTTCAGGCGGCGAAAAAAAGCGGGTCGCTCATTACCGCTTCCTTTGCAATGGAACAAGGAATAGATGTGTTTGCGGTGCCGGGACCTATTACACATCCGCTTTCCGAAGGGGTCCATTCGTTAATTGCAGATGGAGCCAAAATTGTTCATTGTGCTGACGATATTTTAATGGAATTCAAGCAGGAATAAAAAAACTTTTTGCGAAAACAGTTGCAATTTCTGTCAATATCATATAAATTTTGCAACAGAATGATTTTGCAAAACATGTCCTGTTTTGTAACATATAGAGAACAAAAATGAATAATGTAAAAGAGAAACGTTTGACAAACAAGCGGCATCCGCATAATAATATGTCTAATTATTCATTTTACCTCTCGGGGGAGGCTTTATTTTATGTCAGATTATTTAGTAATAGTGGAATCCCCGGCGAAAGCGAAGACAATTGAACGCTATCTCGGGAAGAAATACAAAGTACGCGCATCAATGGGGCATATTCGGGACTTGCCGAAAAGCCAAATGGGCGTTGATACGGAAAATAGTTACGATCCAAAATACATTACCATCCGCGGTAAAGGACCCGTTTTAAAAGAATTGAAAACTGCTGCGAAAAAAGCGAAAAAAATCTATCTCGCGGCTGACCCGGATCGTGAAGGGGAAGCCATCGCCTGGCATTTGGCTCATTCATTAAACATTGATACGTCATCTGACTGCCGGGTTGTTTTTAACGAAATCACAAAAGATGCTATTAAGGAATCTTTTAAGCACCCACGGCCGATTAATATGGACTTGGTGGATGCCCAGCAGGCGCGCCGCATTTTAGACCGGCTTGTTGGCTATAACATCAGCCCGTTATTATGGAAGAAAGTGAAAAAAGGACTTAGTGCCGGACGTGTTCAGTCGGTGGCACTTCGCCTTGTCATTGATCGTGAAAATGAAATTAAAGCATTCGTTCCGGAAGAATATTGGACAATTGAAGCAGAATTTACGAAAGATCGTGACACATTTAGCGCTTCTTTTTATGGCTTAAACGGAAAAAAAGAAAAACTCACATCAGAAGCAGATGTAAAAAAAGTGTTAGCTGCGATTAATGGAAACCAATTCTCAGTGGGATCTGTTACAAAAAAAGAGCGGCGCCGAAATCCGGCAGCCCCTTTTATAACGTCTTCACTTCAGCAGGAAGCAGCCCGAAAGTTAAACTTCCGAGCTAGAAAGACGATGATGCTTGCCCAGCAATTGTATGAAGGAATTGATCTTGGGAAAGAAGGCACCGTCGGTTTAATTACGTATATGAGAACGGATTCAACGCGGGTGTCAGAAGTGGCACAGTCAGAAAGCCTGGATTATATTGTTTCCCAATATGGAAAAGAGTACGTAAAAGAACAAGGACAGAAAAAAGAACCGAAAAAAACGAATGCGCAGGATGCACACGAAGCGATTCGTCCAACTAGTACGCTGCGTGAACCATCTTCATTAAAGGACTTTTTGTCGCGTGACCAGCTTCGTCTTTATAAGCTCATTTGGGAACGGTTTACCGCCAGTCAAATGGCCGCTGCAGTAATGGATACAGTCAGCGCAGATATTGTGAATGGGGACGTAATGTTCCGAGCGACGGGGTCAAAAGTGAAATTTCAAGGCTTTATGAAAGTTTACGTTGAAGGATCAGATGATGCGAATGAAGAAAAAGAAAACTTCCTGCCAAATCTCGAAAAAGGGGATGCGGTACAGTCAGGAGACCTTGATTCTAAGCAGCACTTCACGCAGCCGCCGCCACGCTATACGGAAGCCCGTCTTGTGAAAACGCTGGAAGAGCAGGGTATCGGGCGCCCGTCTACGTATGCGCCAACACTTGATACAATTCAAAAGCGTGGATATGTCGCACTTGATAATAAGCGATTTGTCCCAACGGAGCTCGGGACTATCGTTCATGAATTGATGGTTGAGTTTTTCGCTGATATTATTGATGTTGAATTTACTGTAAAAATGGAACGGGACCTTGATAACGTAGAAGATGGCATGAAGGAATGGGTCGCTGTCATCGATGAGTTTTACAAAGGTTTTGAGGGCCACCTTGAAAAAGCTGAAAAAGAAATGGAGCAGGTAGAAATAAAAGATGAACCTGCTGGTGAGGACTGTGAAAAGTGCGGGCACGAAATGGTCTTTAAAATGGGCCGTTATGGAAAATTTATGGCGTGCAGTAATTTTCCTGAATGCCGGAACACAAAAGCGATCGTCAAAGAGATCGGCGTGAAATGCCCGAAATGTACGAAGGGTAATATAATAGAAAGAAAAAGTAAAAAGCGGCGTATTTTTTACGGATGCGATCGCTTTCCAGAATGCGACTTTCTTTCGTGGGATAAGCCGATTGAACGTCCATGTCCAAAATGTGCAAAGCTGCTTGTTGAGAAAAAGCTTAAAAAAGGTGTACAGATTCAATGTACAGAATGCGATTATAAAGAACAGCCTCAAGCATAAACCAGATTGGACCGCCTGATTTTATTTAATATCAGGCGGTTTTTCATGTTGATTAAAAACATTTTTCTTTTTTTCTATAAGCAGGTAGTGTACAATGCTAAATGGATATATAGGTACGTACCTTTAAAGTGGGGGGAACTAAATATGACTCAACCAATTAATGTAATCGGCGCCGGACTTGCTGGAAGTGAGGCCGCTTTTCAAATTGCAGAACGCGGTCTGCAGGTTCGTTTATACGAAATGCGGCCCATAAAGCAAACACCAGCCCATCACACGGATAAATTTGCTGAGCTTGTCTGCAGCAACTCGCTGCGCGCGAATGGACTAACAAATGCAGTTGGTGTTTTAAAAGAAGAGATGCGCCGCTTGAATTCTGTTATTATTAGTTCAGCCGATGCCTGTGCAGTTCCGGCTGGCGGTGCGCTCGCTGTTGACAGGCATGAATTTGCAGGACATGTAACAGAGCGTGTAAAAAATCATCCGAACGTAACGGTGATCAATGAAGAAGTAACTGAGATTCCAGAAGGCATTACCGTCATTGCAACAGGACCATTAACAACGAGCGGACTGGCTGAGAAAATTCAGGCGCTGACAGGCGAAGATTATTTATACTTTTATGATGCAGCTGCGCCAATCGTTGAAAAAGACAGTATTAATATGGATGTGGCGTATTTGAAGTCTCGTTATGACAAAGGAGAAGCCGCTTATTTAAACTGCCCGATGAATGAAGAAGAATTTGATCGTTTCTATGAAGCGCTCATTGCGGCAGAAACAGTGCCGCTAAAAGAATTTGAAAAAGAGATTTTCTTTGAGGGATGCATGCCGATTGAAGTGATGGCCAGCCGAGGCAAAAAAACAATGCTGTTCGGTCCGATGAAGCCAGTTGGTCTTGAAGATCCACGTACTGGAAAACGTCCATATGCGGTCGTTCAGCTTCGTCAGGATAATGCAGCTGGAACACTTTATAACATTGTTGGTTTTCAGACACATTTAAAATGGGGACCGCAAAAAGAAGTGCTTCAGCTTATTCCGGGTCTTGAAAATATTGAAATTGTCCGCTACGGGGTCATGCATCGCAATACGTTTATTAACTCGCCAAAAGCGCTGCTGTCAACGTATCAGCTGAAAGAGCGTCCGAATTTGTTTTTTGCCGGGCAAATGACCGGTGTAGAAGGGTATGTGGAATCGGCAGCGAGTGGCTTAATGGCTGGTATAAATGCAGCAAGACTTGCATTGGGAGAAGAACCTGTTACCGCGCCACAGGAAACAGCCATCGGCGGCATGGCGCACTACATTACGCACGCCTCGCCGGACAACTTTCAGCCAATGAATGCAAACTTTGGCTTGTTTCCAGTATTGCCGATGAAGATTAAAGGAAAGAAAGAACGATACGAGGCGCTTGCTGAACGTGCATTAGGAAAAATTCAAACTTTTTCGAAAAGTTTGTAAATTTCTTGCGGAGGGTTACTAACATGTGCTATCATTTAGTAGCCCTTTTATGAGGTGGAGAAATGTCTAAACTTTTCAAAAATTATACACATTCTTATTTTGCTTATTTGCAAATTGAAAAAAACAGCTCTGTTCACACGATGAAAAGTTATCGTGATGACCTGGAGCACTTTTTTATGTTTATGAACGAACAGCAGTTAGCAGATTTGACAGATGTCACATACCAGACGGCTCGTTTATACTTAACGCTGCTTCACGAGAAAAAAATGGCCCGTGCTTCTGTTTCTCGAAAAATATCCGCCATCCGCGGGTTTTACCGTTTTTTGATGAGGGAAGATGTTGTAAAAGAAAATCCGTTTTTACTTATACATCGCCCGAAAGGAACGAAAAAACTGCCGTCTTTTTTTTATGAGGAAGAAATGCGGGAATTATTTGAAACAGTTGAAGGGTCAGACTTCCTTTCCATTCGGAACCGTGCATTGCTTGAAATTTTATACGGAACGGGTATTCGCGTAAGTGAATGTGCCGGTCTTACACTTACAGACCTTGATACGCGCCTTGGTGTCTTGCTCGTACACGGAAAAGGTGGCAAAGAGCGGTATGTTCCATATGGCAGCTTTGCCGCAGAAGCAGTAGAAAGCTATATACAAAATAGCAGACCCTTATTAATGAAAAAAGTAGATCATAACAAACTGTTCGTTAATTTTAGAGGCGCGCCGGTCACGACAGGCGGCATCCGCCATATTTTAAATGGACTAATCCAAAAAGCATCGTTATCAGGAAAAATTCATCCGCACATGTTAAGGCATACGTTTGCAACGCATATGTTAAACAATGGTGCAGATATGAGAACAGTGCAGGAACTGCTCGGACATGCCAGTCTGTCGTCTACCCAAATGTATACACATATTACGAAAGAGCATTTGCAGCACACATATCGGAATCATCATCCACGCGCGTAAAGGAGAGAAAATGAAGTGGGACAATTTCACGCAACAACCATATTTGCAGTAAAGCATAACGGATCATCCGCTATAGCAGGGGACGGACAAGTAACATTCGGAAATGCCGTCGTCATGAAACATACAGCTAAAAAAGTACGCCGTCTTTTTAATGGCAAAGTGGTGGCCGGCTTTGCAGGTTCTGTTGCTGATGCATTTACACTGTTTGAGCTGTTTGAGAAAAAGCTGAATGAATACAGCGGCAATTTGCAGCGGGCGGCTGTAGAACTTGCAAAAGAGTGGCGTACAGATAAAATGCTTCGTCGTTTAGAAGCAATGCTGATTGTCATGGATAAAGATAACTTGCTGCTTGTTTCCGGAACAGGAGAAGTCATTGAACCGGACGATGGGATTCTAGCAATTGGCTCAGGCGGCAATTATGCATTGTCTGCAGGAAGGGCATTAAAGCAGTATGCTGTTCAATTATCGGCGGCAGAAATTGCAGAAGCTGCGTTGAAAACAGCGGCGGATATATGTGTGTATACAAACCATAATATCATTGTGGAGGAACTGCAGTGAGGAGTGAAAAAATGAAGCCAAATGCAATGAATATGACGCCTCGTCAAATCGTTGAGCGTCTTGACCAATATATAGTTGGACAAAAAGAAGCAAAAAAAGCTGTTGCTGTTGCGTTGCGTAACCGCTATCGCCGAAGTTTATTAGATGAGACAATTCGCGACGAAGTAATTCCGAAAAATATGCTGATGATTGGACCGACAGGTGTCGGGAAAACGGAAATTGCACGTCGTATGGCGAAGCTTGCAGGTGCACCGTTTATTAAAGTAGAAGCAACAAAGTTTACGGAAGTCGGCTACGTTGGACGAGATGTAGAATCAATGGTGCGGGATTTAGCCGAAACCGCTGTCCGGCTTGTCAAAGAAGAGAAAATGAACGATGTGCGCGAACCGGCAAAAGAAGCTGTGAATCGCCGTCTTGTTGAATTGCTTGTCCCCTCGCGTAAAAAAGGGACGTCAGTCAAAAACCCGTTTGAAATGCTTTTCGGCGGCAATAATGGGCAGCAAGAAGAACCGGAAGAAACCGCAGAAGATATGTCTATTTTTGAAAAACGTCGTGTCATTGAACAAAAGCTTTCAGCCGGCGAGCTTGAACATGAAGTCATTACAGTTGAGGTAGAGGAACAGCCTCCCTCTATGTTTGATTTGTTTCAAGGCTCCGGGATGGAGCAAATGGGCATGAACATGCAGGATGCACTTGGCGGCCTTATGCCAAAAAAGAAAAAGAAGAAAAAATTTACAGTGAAAGACGCCCGTCCTGTTTTAGAACAGGAAGAAGCGCAAAAACTGATTGATATGGACGAAGTGACACAGGAAGCAGTTCGTCGTGCAGAGCAGACGGGTATCATTTTTATAGATGAAGTTGATAAAATTGCGGTAAAAGGCGGTGCGCAGTCAGGAGCAAATGTTTCGCGTGAAGGTGTTCAACGCGATATTTTACCAATTGTGGAAGGATCTACTGTTGTAACGAAATATGGTGCTGTGAAAACAGATTATATTTTGTTTATCGCTGCAGGAGCTTTCCATATGTCAAAACCATCAGATTTAATTCCGGAGCTTCAAGGCCGCTTTCCGATTCGGGTTGAATTAGAAAAATTATCGACAAACGATTTTGTTCGTATTTTAGTCGAGCCGGATAATGCGCTTTTAAAGCAGTACAAAGCATTGCTTGAAACAGAAGGTATCCAAATCGATTTTACCGACGAAGCCGTTCAGCGTCTAGCTGAAATTGCCTTTCATGTAAATGCTGAAACCGATAACATCGGGGCACGCCGTCTGCATACCATTATGGAAAAGCTGCTTGAAGATTTATCGTTTGAAGCGCCAGATATTACGATGGAGCAAATCACGATTACACCACAATACGTAGATGAAAAATTATCTGCTATTTCACAAAACAAAGACTTGAGTGAATTTATTTTATAATCAATCGGAGGAACCACAACATGAATCTTTTAGCAAAAATGAGAAAAATGAACAAAATGTTGCAAAACGCAGCGGGTAAAACAGTAAACTTTAAAGAAATGGCTGAATCTCTTTCTGAAGTCATTGAAGCAAACATTTTCGTCGTCAGCCGCCGTGGTAAATTGCTTGGGTTCGGCGTAAACCAGCAAATTGAAAATGAACGAATGAAGCAAATGCTTGTGGAGCGGCAATTTCCTGAGCAATACACAAAAAACTTGTTTAACTTAACGGAAACATCATCAAATTTAGATGTAAACAGCGAATACACAGCTTTCCCAGTTGAAAACAAAGAGTTATTTCAAAATGGCTTAACCACTATTGTACCAATTGTGGGTGCTGGCGAACGTCTGGGAACGCTCGTACTAGCCCGATTAGAAGAGCAGTTCCATGATGATGAATTAATTTTGGCGGAATACGGTGCGACCATTGTTGGAATGGAAATTTTGCGTGAAAAAGCAGAAGAGATGCAGGAAGAAGCACGCAGCAAAGCAGTGGTTCAAATGGCGATCAGTTCTCTTTCTTACAGCGAACTCGAAGCAATTGAACATATTTTTGAAGAACTCGATGGGAAAGAAGGACTGCTTGTGGCATCTAAAATTGCGGACCGCGTCGGCATTACCCGTTCAGTCATTGTAAATGCACTTCGCAAACTTGAAAGTGCGGGGGTCATTGAGTCGCGTTCACTTGGAATGAAAGGCACTTATATTAAAGTACTGAATAATAAATTTTTGATGGAATTGGAAAAATTGAAATCTAAGTAATTTTAAGGCATCAGCGGAATTTTTACTCCGCTGGTGCCTTTTTTAAATAATTATTTTGTGCAAAAGTTTACATCAATGTATAATACACGTAGGTTTATGACAAATTACAGCCTATATTTATGAAATATGAAATTTTATTGTTATTTTTGTTAAGAAACGTGTCGAAAAATGACTTTTATGTTATATTTTTTAAAGTATATAATTTGTGAAAATAAGAATTTATGAAAATGGAGTGGTTTAATTGAACCTCTTTTCAAATTCAATAACCTCGTTAGAACGAGGTTTGGATTACGCATCGCTAAAGCAAAAAACAATTGCAAATAATATTGCGAATGTTGACACACCAAATTACAAATCTAAAGAAGTGAATTTCAAGAAAATATTGGATGATAATCGAAGTGATTTTCAAAATAACCGTACAGACAAGAGACATTTTGATTTTTCAATGCAACCAAATGGCACGGTTATTGCTGCACGTAACATGTCCTACAACGAAAGTGGCAATAGTGTTGATTTAGATGCTGAAATGTCAAAAATGGCTGAAAATCAAATTTACTATAATGCGTTGACCGATCGGTTGAATTCAAAATATTCTTCTTTGACAAACGTCATTAAAGGAGGCAGATAAATATGTTTAACGGTATGAATATTACGGCATCTGCTTTAACGGCCCAACGGCTTCGAATGGATGTTATTTCATCTAATATGGCGAATGCTGAATCTACGCGGGCTAAACTCGTCGATGGAGAGTGGCAGCCGTATCAACGTAAATCGGTTGTCATGCAGCCAAAGGGAAATTCGTTTTCAAATTTTTTACAAATGGCTTCGAATCGCCAGGAAGCGGGTAATGGGGTAAAAGTGACAAAAATTGTTGAAGATACAGAAACGCCAAACAAATTAATTTATGACACTGAACACCCAGATGCAAATGAAGAAGGATACGTTAGTATGCCAAATGTGGATCCACTGCGTGAAATGGTTGATTTGATGGGTACAACTCGCTCATATGAAGCCAATGTGACTGTGTTTAATGCATCGAAAGCAATGATGACAAAAGCGCTTGAAATTGGAAAATAAGGAGATGAAATAAATGGCTATAGAAGCATTAAATGCTGTCTCTTCCGTAATGACAGGACCCAGCAATGTGAAACAAACAGCAACGCCGTATGAATCGCAGCAAAAATTTGCTGACTTTTTAAAAGATTCGTTGAATGGTGTTATGAAGGCAGAAGCGGGGTCCAATTCATTAACAACAAAAATGATTAACGGGGAAAACGTTGATATTCATCAAGTAATGGCAGCAGCTCAAAAATCAGGAATAACGATGCAGTTAACACTGGAGGTTCGTAATAAAGCGGTAGAAGCATATCAGGAAATCATGCGGATGCAAATGTAATGTAGAGGCATTGAAGTGACCGGGGGATTGTAATGAACGAAAATATAAAAAAGCAGATGGCAAGAATAAAAGAATACTGGAACACCCGATCAAAAAAACAAAAAGTGGTTGGAACGGCACTCTTTGCCTTTTTCGTTCTTTCCTTGTCACTGATTGTTTTTTTTGCGACAAGAACAACAATGGCTCCACTCTACAGTGAGCTTGCGCCTTCTGAAATCGGCGCGGTAAAAGAAAATCTGGATGGACGCGGCATTCCGTATGAAATTACGGAAGGCGGGACGGGTATTCTCGTTCCAGAAGAGTCTGTCGATACACTAAAAGTAGATTTAGCGGCAGAAGGCCTTCCTCAATCCGGAACGATCGATTATAGCTTTTTTAGCCAAAACGCGGGATTTGGTATGACAGATAATGAATTCAATGTATTGAAGCTTGATGCAATGCAGACAGAGCTTGGAACACTCATTCAAGGAATTGAAGGGGTAAAAGATGCAAATGTCATGATCAACCTTCCTCAAGAACAAATTTTCGTTACAGAAGAAGCCGAACAGGCATCTGCATCTGTTGTTTTAAATACAGAGCCGGGTTATCAATTTGATGAAAAACAAATCAAGTCGCTTTATCACTTAGTGTCGAAAAGTGTACCAAACCTTCCTGTTAATAATATCGTCATTATGAATCAAAACTTTGAGTATTTTGATCTTGCTGGTGGAGGAAGCAGTTCAGGAGATTCATTTGAACAGCAGATGGCTGTGAAAAAGCAAGTAGAGCGCGACGTCCAGCGTCAAGTTCAAAGTATGCTAGGTACGCTAATGGGTGCTGATAAGGTTGTTGCAACCGTTACAGCCGATATAGACTTTACCCAGGAAAACCGAGAAGAAAACCTGGTAGAGCCGGTTGATGAAGAAAACATGGAAGGTATTCAAATTAGTGCCCAGCGAATTACCGAAACGTATACGGGCGATGCGGCAGGTGCAGGAGGAATTCCTCAGGCAGAAGATGCGGGGGATACAGCTACCTATCTTGAAGGAGCAACAGGCAGTGGCGATTATGAACGGACAGAAGAAACAATCAATAATGAAGTCAATCGAATCCGTCGTGAAATTACCGAGAGCCCGTATAAAATTCGTGATCTAGGCATTCAAGTGATGGTTGAGCCGCCGACACCGGATGATCCAAATACAATGCCTGACCAAAGCGTAGAAGATATTCAACAATTGCTTGGGAATATTGTTAGAACTTCCGTTGATGAAAGCTATAATACCGATTTGACTGATCAGGCCCTTGAAGAAAAAATCACCGTATCGGTTCAAGAGCTGAACGGAAAAGTTACATTTGAAGAAGAAGCAACTTCTTCTATTCCATGGTGGGTATACCTCATTGGCGGTATTTTGATTGTAATCATCGGTGTGTTGATCTTCATGATGGTGAGAAGACGTCGTGAAGAAGAGGAAGAAGAATTTGAAGATGAGTTTGAAGAAGATGTAGAAGAATTACTGAATGAAACGGAAAGCAGCACACGCCGTAAGCAGTTGGAAAAAATGGCGAAAGAAAAGCCGGAAGAATTTGCAAAACTGCTTCGTACATGGCTGACTGAGGAATAGGGGGATTAGATGGCTGCACGCGAGAAAAAACTAACTGGAAAACAAAAAGCCGCGATCCTGCTTATTTCTCTCGGACCCGATCATTCGGCTTCTGTTTATAAGCATTTATCGGAAGAAGAAATTGAACGGCTGACTATGGAAATTTCGGGTGTGAAAAAAGTGGATACGGATGTAAAGGAAGAAGTATTCGAAGAGTTTCATAACATTGTACTCGCACAGGATTATATTTCCCAAGGCGGAATTGGCTATGCAAAAACGGTACTTGAAAAAGCGCTTGGACAAGATCAGGCGCAAAATATTATTAACCGTTTGACGTCCTCATTACAAGTTCGTCCATTTGACTTTGCGCGCCGAGCGGACGCGGGGCAAATATTAAATTTTATTCAAAATGAACATCCGCAGACGATTGCCCTTATTCTTTCTTATCTGGATCCACAGCAAGCAGGGCAGATTTTATCTGAATTGCCGCAGGAAGTTCAGGCAGATATTGCAAAAAGAATCGCGATAATGGATAGTACGTCGCCAGAAATCATTAATGAAGTCGAAGCGATTTTGGAACGGAAATTAAGTTCTACTGTGACACAGGATTATACGCAAACGGGCGGTGTTGAAGCAGTTGTTGAAGTGCTGAATGGTGTAGATCGTTCAACTGAAAAAACCATTCTCGATGCCCTGGAAATACAAGATCCCGAACTTGCTGAAGAAATCAAAAAGCGTATGTTTGTCTTTGAAGACATTGTTACGCTTGATAACCGGTCCATTCAGCGTGTTATTCGCGATTGTGAAAATGAAGATTTGCTGCTATCACTAAAAGTGTCCAGTGAAGAAGTAAGAGAAGTTGTCTTCCGAAATATGTCACAGCGCATGGTTGAGACATTTAAAGAAGAAATGGAATATATGGGCCCTGTCCGGCTTCGTGATGTTGAAGAAGCCCAGTCCCGAATTGTTGCAACAATCCGCCGCCTAGAGGAAACAGGTGAAATTATTATCGCCCGCGGTGGAGGAGATGATATTATTGTCTAATTTTAGCCAAAATGGGTTTCCAAACGTGAATGAGAGCCCAAAGCGAGTTATTGGAATAAAGCCTTTTTATGCAAATAGTGAGCATGAAGAAATAGCAGTTCCTGATTTTTCCACAGAACGGTCAACGGTTATTGAAGAAGCAAATCGTCAGGCTAAAGTTATTATTGAACAAGCTGAGGCGAAAAAGCAGAAAATCATGTCAGAAGCATCAAATTGGAAGCAGCAATGGGAGCATGAAAAAGAACGGCTGCAGCTTGAGGCGTATGAACGAGCTTTCCAGCAAGGAGCGGAAGAAGGTAGAGACGCCGGCTACCGGGAAACAAGTGCGCTGATCGCTGAAGCAAGATCGATAGTCGATTCATCGAAAATTGAATATGAAAAAAATGTTGAGCGATCAGAACGTACAATTGTAGAGCTTGCTATCATCTGTGCGGAAAAAATTCTTCGTTCAGAATTGCAAAAAGACGATGAATCGTTTATGGGCATTGTCCGCTCTGCATTAAAAGAAGTGAGAAATCAAAAAGAAGTGCAAATCCATGTCCATCCCGAAAGGTACGAATTAGTCATTTCTCAAAAAGATGAAATCGAAGCCCTTTTTCCAAGTGAGGTTAATTGTTATATTTTCCCCAACGAAGAAGCGTACGAAAATACTTGTTTTATTGAAACGTCAAATGGCCGAATTGATGCAGGAATTGACACACAGCTGCATCAGCTTCGTAAAACGCTTCTTCAATTATTGGAGAGTGAGTAAAAGATGAAAGCGCACGATTTAAAATATAAGATTCCGTCGCTTGATTCATTTAAACGGTATGGGCGTGTGAAGCGGGTAGTTGGCTTAATGATTGAATCACAAGGACCGGAAAGTTCAATTGGTGATATTTGCTTGATTCACTCTAAAGACAACAAGCGGACAGTTATGGCGGAAGTAACCGGATTTCGTGATGAAATGATTATATTAATGCCGTATCGAAATATAAATGAAATTTCTCCAGGAAGCCTTGTTGAATCACTGGGCCATCCACTTCAAGTAAAAGTGGGTCCAGCATTGATTGGGAAAATTATTGATCCGCTTGGTGAGCCATTTGATGATTCTGTTTTGCCCCGCACATTAACAGCGATCGAAACAGAAGCAGAACCGCCGAATCCGATGACAAGACCGCCCATTCGTGAAAAGCTTGAGGTCGGCGTTCGGGCTATCGATGGTATGCTGACAGTCGGAAAAGGCCAGCGTGTCGGAATCTTTGCAGGGAGCGGCGTTGGAAAAAGCACATTGCTCGGCATGATTGCTCGAAATACAAAAGCTGATTTAAATGTCATTGCTTTAATCGGTGAGCGTGGACGTGAAGTGCGGGAATTTATCGAGCGTGATCTCGGTCCTGAAGGAATGAAAAAATCAATCGTGGTCGCCGCAACGTCGGATCAGCCTGCATTGATGCGTATTAAAGGTGCTTTTACAGCAACAGCGATTGCCGAATACTTTCGTGATAAAGGGCTCAATGTAATGCTAATGATGGATTCGGTTACACGGGTGGCTATGGCGCAGCGTGAAATTGGTCTGGCGGTCGGCGAACCACCTGCAACAAAAGGATATACACCTTCTGTTTTTGCGATTATGCCAAAGCTGTTAGAACGGACGGGTACAAATGAACATGGCACGATCACAGCTTTTTACACAGTCCTCGTTGACGGTGATGATATGAATGAACCGATTGCAGATGCAGTGCGCGGAATTTTAGATGGACATATTGTGCTGGATCGCGAACTTGCAAATAAAGGGCAATATCCGGCCATCAATGTACTGAAAAGCGTCAGCCGGCTTATGCCGCATATCGTCAGCCGGAGTCACTACGATGCAGCTGTTGCCGTACGGGATTCGCTGAACACGTATTTGAACTCGGAAGATTTAATTAATATCGGTGCCTATAAAAAAGGTTCGTCTGCTGAAATCGATCGGGCGATACAAAACTATCAGCCGATTCTCTCTTTTTTAAAGCAGCGAACTGATGAACAAGCAACGTTGGATGAAACAGCCCTTGGATTAGTTCGTCTTGTAGATGGAAAGGATGGATAGGACGTGGCATTTGATTACAAGTTCGAAAAAATCATGCAGCTTCGTGAGCGTGAAAAAGAAGAATCAGAGACCGTTTTTAGAGAAGCGCAAAATCAATTTGAAGTAGAAGCAAACAAGCTTTATGGGCTGCTAAAGAAAAAAGAAGATTTAATTGTCATGCAGGAACAAAAAATGAAGTCAGGCTTTTCGGTTCTTGACATTCAACACTATCAGCAATTTATTTCTAATTTAGAAAAGTTAATTGATCAGCAGCAGCGAATAGTCGTAACCGCACGCGGTCGAATGCAATGGTGCGAACAGCAGCTCAAAGAAAAAAATATTGAAGTGAAAAAATATAGTAAAATCCGCTCGAACGATTTAACGCATTATCGCAAGTCGATGGCTTTAGAAGAAATGAAACAAATGGACGAGCTTTCCTCTATCCAGTTTATGAACCGAAAGATCAGGTGATAGGCAAATGGCAAGAAAAAAGAAAAAAGTCGATCCGGCTGAAATGGAAGAAAAAAAGGGATATAACACATTTCAATGGATCTTGTTTGTAGCCGTCATTCCTATCCTGTTTGCACTGACAATTGCATTAGTTGTCATGACCATTGCAGGTGTCAATGTGTTTGAGAAAACGAAAGAAATAGCAGGAAATGTGCCGTATGTTTCGGAGTGGATCGCACCTGCAGAACAGGATGGAAAATCAGATAGCGAAAAAGTAGTAGAGCTTCAGGCTGAAATGAAAAATAAAGAAGCAGAAATTGAGCAGTTATCAGGCGACCTTGAAAGCTCAAAAACAGAAATTGAAGAATTGCTGACAGAACAGGACCGGCTGAATGCGGAACTAAAGCAGCTTCAACAGCAGCAAAAAGAAACAGCAGATACGGTGAAAACCGAAACAACAAACAATGTAGCAAAAACATATGAATCAATGGATGAAGAAAGCATTGCCGGTATTATCATCAACTTAACTAATAATGAAGCAGTCGCTATTTTGCAGGAACTGAGTGTGGAGAAACAAGCGGCTGTATTAGAAAATCTGGAAGCGAAAAAAGCCGCTGAATATACAAAAATATTATCGAATGAGTAAAGAATAATGACTGGAAATGTGAGATAATGTTGAAGGAAAAGGAGGTGTAGTACATGCAGGTTGTTTTAGGCTCGATTTCTACATCGTTATCTAACGGTGCATCTTTAAGCCCATCGCTGCTGCCAACAGCAGGCGGCTTCAGCAGCTTGCTTCTCGGCTCGGTTCAGCAAAGCGCTCAAAATACAGAAGCATCAAATAAAACAATTGAAGACGTTTCATCTGATTTCTCTACGATGCTCGCTTCATTATTCAAGCCGGCAGATTCAATAGAAGCATTAGTAGAGGATAAGATGGAGCTCGCGGCCATGGCCGAAGAACTTCTTGAAAAAGGAGAAATGCCCTCGGTTCAGGACTTGGCTTTTTTGCTGCAAGTAGATGCAGAGGCTTTACAAGATTCATTACGAAAACTGGCACAGCTATTTAGCAGTAAAGGAGAATTGAGCGAATCATTAAAAAAAGCAATTGACTCTATGCTAAATGAAGTGAGTACGAACCAGCCAGCAGACAAATTGCCTTTAGAAGAACTAACGATCCTTATAAAGCTGATAACAGAGAATGCGTCACTGCCATTTAAAGAAACGGATAAGCAGTTGATAGCTTCTGTAGTGAAAGCAGCGCAGCTAGTAAACTATTTTGCGAAACACCTTCCGAAACAGGAGGCTCGTTTTCAAACACTGCAGGCAGCGTTGAAAAATGAGGCAGTACTGTTGGAACAACAAACTGTCACCTCTTCACAATCAAGTACAAGACAAGTTAGTTTACAAACCGCATTTGCAAACTATAACAGCGCTCAAGAGGTAGGAGAAGCCACTGGCAGTAAGGCTCCATCAGTAAAATCTGTTGCGCAGTCAGCTGAATCAGTGAACCCGTTTTTAAATCAGTTGTCTAAAACAGAACAGTTTGTCATGAGCGTCAAGACTAATCCGCGGCCGATGAACATGGAACAGTTTATCGAGAAATTCACAGAAATTTTAGGGAAAGCCAATATGATGAAAACACCAAACGGGACTAAAATGCTTATTAAGCTTTACCCCGAGCAGCTTGGCTCGCTTCGTATTGAATTGCTGCAGCAAAATGGTGTCATGACGGCTAAAATTTTGTCGTCTACCCAAGCGGTGAAAGAACTGCTTGAGCAAAACGCCCACCAGTTAAAGCACGCATTTAACCAGCAAAATGTAACAGTCGACAAACTTGATATTGCAAGTCCGGATACGAGACAGCATTTGTTTGACCGGGGTGCCCAACAGCAGCGTCAGCAAGAACAAAAACAGTCGAATGAACAGTCAGAAGAGCAAAATGACAGCGAAAAGCTTTCTTCATTTGAAGAGGCATTATTACATGCGGAAGTTGAGGTATAACCCATGTCGAAAATTGATCCCTCGCTTTATTTAGCGAACAATCCGGCCCAAACGAAACAAACAGGCAATAGTGCGCTTGGGAAAGACGAATTTTTGAAAATTTTAATGGCCCAGCTGCAAAACCAGGATCCACTCAGTCCGATGGAAGACAAAGATTTTATTGCACAAATGGCCCAGTTTTCATCACTTGAGCAAATGACCAACATGACGTCTATGATTGAAAAAATGGTTCAAGCTCAAACCGCTTCCCAAATGATCAATTATCAGTCATTCGTCGGCAAAAATGTTGTTTGGCATAAATTAACGGATCAAAAGGATGCAGATGGACAGCCCGTTGTGGAAACAGGAAATGGCACGGTAGCATCAATTAAGTTCGCTGGAGAAAATGTGCAGTTTACATTAGCAGATGGAACCGTACTCGAGCCTGGTAATATTTCTGAATTAATGGGCGACGAAAGTTCTTCTGGCAGTATCATTAGTTCAAATCCATTAGTTGAAGCGAGCTATCTGATTGGTCGTACGGTTACGTGGGGAGCAGACGGTTCAGAACAAAACGCAGCGGTTCAGTCCGTTTCAATGAAGGATGGACAAGTTTGGCTGCAGCTTGCAAATGGAGAAAAAATAGCTGCTTCAACCTTAACGAAAATAGAATAGGCGGGTGATAAGTATGAAATCAATCAACCCGATCGTACATGGAACACGCCAGCCGATTATGCCGCCTGCAAAAAAAGAGACAAGCCAAAGTGTTTCGACGAGTTTTAATGAAACGCTGAAAACTATTTCAACGCTCTCTGAATCGCTCACCATTTCCAAACATGCGGCGCAGCGGTTAAACGAACGGGGCATTCAAATCAATGAAAATGAATGGAATTTAATTGGCCAAAAGTTATCAGAAGCAAAATCAAAAGGCGTCACGGATTCACTTGTCGTATTGAAAGATGCAGCACTTGTCGCAAGCGCCAAAAACAACACAATCATTACGGCAATGAACCGAGAAGAAGCAAACACACATATTTTTACAAATATTAACGGCACTATTCTCATGGATAATTAATTTTCAAACTGGCTGGACCGTAAAGGAAGCCAACCGTCTGCCGACCGACCGACGCAGACGAATTCGAAAGGGGAAAACAAAATTATGTTACGTTCAATGTACTCAGGGATCAGCGGCATGAAAAACTTTCAAACAAAGCTTGATGTGATTGGGAATAATATTTCCAATGTTAATACGTATGGATTTAAAAAAGGACGGACAGTGTTTAAAGATCTTGTATCTCAGCAAATAGCAGGCGCAAATGGACCAACTGCTGGAGGGCGTGGAGGTGTAAACCCTAAGCAGGTAGGGCTCGGTGTACAATTGGCTGCTATTGATACGATTCATACAGAAGGATCCACACAGACAACAGGAAGAACACTTGATTTAGCGATCTCTGGCGATGGTTTTTTTCAAGTGAATGACGGTACGAACACGTACTATACGCGTGCAGGTAACTTCTATATGGATCAAAATGGAGATCTTATTAATTCTGATGGGTTTTACCTGGGGGAAGTTGGGGCGCCATTTAACATTCCGACAACAGCCACAAGCCTCAGCATTGGGACCGGTGGGACAATCAGTTACATTGATGGCGGTGTTTTAAATACGGCACAACAAATTGAAATCGCAAAATTTGCGAATCCTGAGGGCCTCAGCAAAGCAGGGGCGAACTTCTATGGAATTACCGACAACTCGGGTGAGCCGGAAATTGGTATACCGGGTTTAGATGGTCGAGGTGCAATTGCTCCTGGCTCATTAGAAATGTCCAACGTTGATTTATCTGAAGAATTCACCGAAATGATCGTGGCACAGCGTGGTTTTCAGGCAAATACGCGAATCATTACAACATCAGATGAGATATTGCAGGAATTAATGAGCATGAAGCGTTAATATACTTATTTTACTCTTGAGTGCAGGGGAGGGACAGGGCTGATCTATTCAGCCCTGGCATATATGATTACTGTGACGAGGCTGAACGGCAAACCGTTCTCGTTAAATGCTATTTACATAGAAACAGTCGAGAGCTTTCCGGACACAACCATTACGTTAACGAATGGAAAAAAATATGTCGTCCGCGAGCCACATGATCAAGTCATGACGGATATTGAATTGTTTTACACACGCATTTCGCTTCTCGGGAAAGTGAAAGCGGAGGAGGACCACGATGGAGAATGAACAAAAGGCGCCTAAAAATAAATTAATGATGATTATGGTTGTTTTGCTGGCTGTCATTTTGCTAGCGGGAACGATCGCCGTAGTCATTATTTTACGGTCATCAGGCGGAGATGGAGCGGATAAAGAACCGACCATTGATGAAGTACTTGAATCGTCAGTTGATATTCCTGAAATGACGACAAATCTTGCATCCGATGATTTTATCCGGATTTCGTTTAAAATCCAAACAGACAGTCCGGAAGCGATGGAAGAAATGACAAAGCGTGATTTTCAAGCGAAGGATTTAATTATTCAAAAGCTTTCAGAAATGACGGCTGAAGATTTAAAAGGCGAGGCTGGAAAACAAAAACTTACAGAAACGCTTAAAACAGAGTTAAATAGTATTATGCAAGATGGAGAAGTAGAGGCTGTGTACATCACCTCATACATTATTCAATAACGATGCCTGTAATTGATCGGAGGTGAGGCAATTGTCAGGAGAAATTTTGTCTCAAAATGAAATTGATGCATTATTGTCCGCTTTATCGACCGGAGAAATGGATGCAGAAGAATTAAAAAAAGAAGAAGAAGAAAAGAAAGTAAAAGTATACGACTTTAAAAGAGCATTGCGCTTTTCAAAAGATCAAATTCGAAGTTTAACGAGAATGCACGATAACTTCGCCCGAATTTTAACAACCTTTTTTGCGGCTCAGCTTCGAACTTACGTACAGCTCGAAGTCGTATCTGCCGACCAGATTCCATATGAAGAGTTTATTCGATCCATCCCGAATCGAACGATTTTAAATGTGTTTGAAGTGCCGCCTCTTGAAGGCCGAATATTAATGGAAGTGAACCCAAATGTCGCTTATGCGATGCTGGACCGGCTTCTTGGCGGGCGTGGAGTAAGTGTTAATAAAGTGGAAAACTTAACGGAAATTGAAACACGGATTATGTCCAATATGTTTGATCATGCATTTGAAAATTACCGGGAAGCATGGTCAAACATCGTTGAAATTGATCCAATTGCGACCGATTTTGAAGTAAATCCACAATTTTTGCAAATGGTTTCACCTAATGAAACAGTCGTAGTTATTTCTTTGAATACAACGATTGGTGAAACAACAGGCATGATCAATATTTGCATTCCCCATGTTGTATTGGAACCTATTATCCCGAAACTGTCTGTTCATTATTGGATGCAAAATCCGGATAAAAAAGAACGGAGTCCGAACGAAGTTGAAAATCTAGACAGTCGAATAAAGAAAGCATCATTGCCTGTCATAGCCGAACTTGGACAAACCGTCATAACGATCGAAGAGTTTTTGATGATGTCGGAAGGGGATGTCATTGGTTTAAACACAAGGGTCGGAGATGCATTGACAATAAAAGTCGGCAATGTGCCAAAATTTTCGGCTCAGCCTGGACGAGTTAATCGCAAGTTAGCCGTTCAAGTGCTTGATTATGCGAAAGGAGGGGAAAACGATGATGAGTGATGACATGTTATCACAAGAAGAAATTGATGCTTTGTTAAAAGGCGGAGACAATGAAGATTTAGAAGAAAGTTCAGCGCTCGATTCAGTGGGAAGTGTTGAAGAATACTTAGATGCTTTTGAACAGGATACGCTTGGCGAAATTGGCAACATTTCTTTCGGCAGTTCAGCTACTGCACTCTCAAGCCTGCTTAATCAGAAAGTAGAAATAACGACTCCGACTGTTTCAGTTGTAGAAAAAAGTCGGTTGAAAGACGAATTCCCTCACCCATATGCGGCGATTGAAGTTCAATACACCGAAGGGTTTTCTGGGGCTAATTTATTTGTGATCCATCAAAATGATGCTGCCATTATCGCGGATTTAATGCTTGGGGGAAGCGGTGTAGATGTGGCTCATGACCTTGGGGAATTACAGTTGAGTGCAGTACAGGAAGCGATGAACCAAATGATGGGTTCATCCGCAACATCTATGTCGACCATTTTTAATAAAAGAGTGGATATTTCGCCGCCATCCATTTCTCTTTTAAACCTTCATGAAGGAGAAGGAACTGATACAATACCTGAACAAGAGCTGTTAATCAAAATTTCTTTCCGGCTAACTGTCGGGGAATTGATTGACTCGAATATTATGCAGCTGATCCCACTTCAATTTGGAAAACAGCTCGTAACCGAATTAATGAACCCGGCGCAGCCGCAAAACGAACCGGCGGCACCACCGATTCAACAGGCTCCAGCAGCAGATCCTTCACTGCCGCCACCGTCTCATACACAAACCAAGGAAACAATCCCGCAGCCTCCTCCATACGCGGAGCCACCGCTTCCTTCTAGACCAACAAACGAGCCTGCTTACATAGGAGGCAGTTCGTTTGGGCAGGCTGCACAAGGAAATGTGGAAACGGCAGTTTTTTCATCTTTCCAGTCACCGCAGCTTGGCGAACATGAAGCGCGTAATTTAAATATGTTGTTTGATATTCCACTTCAAGTGACGGTTGAGCTTGGCCGTACAAATCGGAATGTCAAAGATATTTTAGAGTTAACTTCTGGATCTATTATTGAGTTAGATAAATTAGCGGGAGAACCCGTTGATGTTCTCGTCAACAATCGCCTTGTTGCAAAAGGTGAAGTTGTCGTAATAGAAGAAAACTTCGGTGTCCGAATTACAAATATCGCTAGTCCGGCAGACCGATTAAAAAATTTGAATTAATTAATCACAGGGGGTTAAAAGAATGAGTAATCGAATTTTAGTAGTGGATGATGCAGCATTTATGCGAATGATGATTAAAGATATTTTGTCGAAAAACGGTTTTGAGGTAGTGGGAGAAGCTGAAAATGGAGCACAGGCTGTCGAAAAATATGCGGAATTAAAGCCGGATTTAGTCACGATGGATATTACAATGCCTGAAAAAGATGGGATTGCTGCATTGAAAGAAATTAAAGCAGCCGATTCAGGTGCCAAAATTATTATGTGTTCGGCAATGGGACAGCAATCAATGGTTATTGATGCGATTCAAGCTGGCGCAAAAGATTTTATTGTAAAACCGTTCCAAGCGGATCGTGTTATTGAAGCAATTTCCAAAGTGCTTTCTTCTTAAGGTGTGATTATTCATGAAATCATTGATAAAATGCATCTTTGCGTTATTATTGACATTTGTGTTGTTTTCCGGCAATGAAATCATTGCCGGAGCAGCCCTATCCAATAAAAGTAGTGTACAAGATTGTATAAAAAATCCGGATTTGTGCGAGCAGGAACAGCCGAAAGAGGAAAATAATCAAGAGTCAGAAACAGAGGACGTGGCAGCTCCGGTTGGCATCGGCTTTTTAGATATTGTCCGGATGATTGCGGCACTTGCTTTCGTAGTGGCGCTTCTTTATTTTTTATTGAGGTTTATTAACAAAAAAAGTCGTTCTTATCAGGAAAGTCACATTGTTCGACATTTAGGAGGGACTGCGCTTGGGGGCAGCCGCTCTGTCCAAATTGTGAAAGTGGGAGACCGAGTGTTTGTCCTAGGTGTTGGGGAGGACGTTTCATTATTAAAAGAAATTGAGGATCCAGTTGAACGCGAAGATTTGATCAGCCGTTACGAAGATCAGTCTGAGATGATGATTCAGCCTGCTGACATTGTGAACAAGCTGAGAAACCGATTTAATAAACAGGCAGAAATAAAAGAACCAGTTCAATTTAAACGGGAATTCGAGAAGAAAATAAACGAGCTGAAAAAAAACCGGGAACAAGCGATGCGGGATTTAGCAGATAGGGAGCGAAATCAGGATGAATGAATTTATGGAGTTTTTCAATTCAAGTGATCCTGAAAATGTCTCTACATCTGTAAAATTACTGTTAACGCTGACGATTCTCTCCCTTGCTCCCAGCATTTTAATTTTAATGACATGTTTTACGCGGATCATTATTGTGCTGTCATTTGTTCGAACGGCACTCGCAACGCAGCAAATGCCGCCGACACAGGTGCTGCTCGGACTTTCGCTTTTTTTAACCTTTTTTATTATGTCTCCTGTCCTTCAGGAAGTGAATGATAAAGCGCTGACACCGCTTTTTAATGAAGAAATTAATCTTGAAGAAGCATATACACTCGCAAGCGGGCCCTTTAAAGAGTTTATGAGTGAGCAAACCCGCCAGAAAGATTTGCAGCTGTTTTTAAACTACACGCAAGCTGAACAGCCGGAATCGATTGACGATATTCCATTAACGACACTTGTACCAGCATTTGCGTTAAGCGAAATAAAAACGGCTTTTCAAATCGGCTTTATGATTTTTATTCCGTTTCTTGTTATTGATATGATCGTGGCGAGTGTCCTGATGTCTATGGGGATGATGATGCTCCCGCCGGTTATGATTTCTCTTCCATTTAAAATTTTGCTTTTTGTTCTCATTGACGGCTGGTATTTAGTGATTGAATCTTTACTTCAAAGCTTCTAGGAAGGTGAAAAAATGAACACGGAAATGGTTATTTCTATTGCTGAAAAAGGTGTATATACAATCCTCATCGTTTGCGCGCCGCTCCTGCTTCTTGCGCTCGGTATTGGGCTGGCGGTTAGCATCTTTCAGGCGACAACCCAAATCCAGGAACAAACTCTTGCCTTTGTGCCTAAAATTGCTGGGGTAATGATTGGGATGATTTTTTTTGGTCCTTGGATGCTTGAACGAATTATTACATATACAACCGATATTTTCACTAATTTAACGAGATTTGTCGGGTAGCGAGTATGACAGAGCTTATCCCAAATTTATCTGTTTTTCTGCTTATTCTCGTTCGTGTATCGTCCTTTTTTGTGACGATGCCTTTGTTTTCATACCGAACGATTCCCGCACAGCACCGGGCTGCTTTTTCATTGGTGCTCGCCTGGACAATGTATTATACAATCGATGCCACGCCTTTTGAAATTAACGGGGAATACATTCTGCTCATTTTAAAAGAAGCGATGACAGGTCTTTTGATCGGGCTGGCAGCGTTTATTGTCTTATCCGCTATTCAGATTGCCGGTGGGTTTATTGACTTTCAGATGGGTTTTGCCATCGCAAATGTCATCGATCCGCAAACGGGTGCTCAAAGTCCATTAATGGGACAGTATTTATACATGTTTTCGCTTTTAATGCTGCTTTCATTAAACGGCCATCATTTAATATTAGATGGCATTTTTTATAGCTATGAATTTATTCCAATCGATCAGCTTTATTTGCCTTTTGGCAATGGAGAAGCTGCCTATTACATGGCAAGAACATTCAGCGGTGTATTTTTGATCGCATTTCAAATGTCAATGCCGGTTGTTGCAGTGCTTTTTTTAACTGACGTGATGCTCGGAATTGTTGCACGTACGGTGCCACAGCTGAATATTTTTGTCGTCGGCTTTCCGCTAAAAATAGGCGCAGGCTTTGCGGTTTTATTTATTGTCATAGGTGTTATTTTTACATTAGTACGTGATTTGTTCGGTCTGATGCTCTATACAATCCGGGATTTAATGACTATTTTTGGAGGCGGGTAACGTTATGCTGCTTAAACTGAACTTGCAGTTTTTTGCTGGTGAAAAAACTGAAAAAGCAACGCCGAAAAAAAAGCAGGACTCCCGTAAAAAAGGACAGGTTACGAAAAGCCAGGATTTAAATACAGCGGTCAGTTTATTAGTTCTATTCGGTTTTTTATCAATATTTGCAGTTTCGATGGGGACAAATATTTTTCATATGTTTCAGCATTCGATTCAATATTACATGTTAATGGATGTAACAGAAGCGAATTTAAAAACGATCGTTTTTGAAATTATGGAACAATGTTTCTATATTCTGGCTCCGTTAATGCTCGCAGCCGTAGCGGCTGGGGTCATTGCAAATTACGCTCAAGTCGGCTGGCTTGTGACAACGGAACCCCTTATGCCAAAATTGGAAAAATTAGATCCGATTAAAGGATTTAAAAAAATATTTTCTTTACGATCGATTGTAGAATTATTAAAATCTATTTTAAAAATCGGCTTTGTCGGCACTGCCGCTTTCGTAATTTTATGGACGAATATGGATGAGGTATTAAAAACTGCCTTGAAACCTATTGAAGATACATTGCCTTTTGTCGGTTCTTTAACAGTCCAGATGGGGCTAGTTGCAGCAGCAGCTTTACTTGTTTTGGGGGTCTTAGATTATTTTTATCAAAAATTTGATTTTGAAAAAAGCTTACGCATGTCAAAGCAGGATATTAAAGATGAGCATAAAAATTCAGAAGGGGACCCGCTCATCAAATCAAGAATCCGCCAGACACAAAGAGAAATGGCGATGCGCCGTATGATGCAGGAAGTGCCGAATGCGGATGTTGTCATTACGAATCCGACCCACTATGCCATTGCGTTAAAGTATGATGAGTCAAAAAGGGACGCGCCTTATATTGTCGCAAAAGGAACAGACTACGTCGCCCAGAAAATTAAACTGGTCGCAAAAGAAAATGGTGTAATGACGGTTGAAAATCGTCCGCTTGCCCGGGCGCTTCATGGTCAGGCAGAAATTGGCGATTCGGTGCCGGAAGAATTTTTTAAAGCGATTGCTGAAATTTTGGCGTACGTATATCGGATAAAAAATAAATTGTAATTTTTTGTTAGGAGAGAAAAAAATGAAAGCAAGAGATCTCATAGTTTTATTAAGCGTCATCTTAATTGTAGCCATGCTTATTGTTCCGTTGCCAACATGGCTGATAAGTGTGCTAATCATCATAAATATTTCTCTTGCGCTTCTCGTTTTGCTCATCTCCATGAACATGAAAGAAGCGTTGGAGTTTTCAGTATTTCCATCGCTCCTTTTATTATTGACATTATTCCGGCTTGGTCTGAATGTGTCGACAACGCGTTCCATATTGAGTCATGGTGAAGCTGGGGGCGTTGTCGAGACATTCGGCACATTTGTTGTTGGCGGCAATTTAATCGTTGGTATGGTTATATTTATCATTCTCGTCATTATTCAATTTGTTGTTATCACAAAAGGGGCCGAACGTGTATCAGAAGTTGCAGCCCGGTTTACACTCGATGCTATGCCGGGGAAGCAAATGAGTATTGATGCCGATTTGAATGCTGGCATGATTACAGAAGTACAGGCGCGTGAACGGCGCGAAAAAGTCAGCGGCGAAGCCGACTTTTACGGCGCGATGGATGGAGCAACAAAGTTCGTTAAAGGAGACGCGATCGCCGGAATCATCATGGTCATTATTAACTTAATTGTCGGCATCGTGATTGGTGTGATGCAGCAGGAATTATCGTTTGCAGAATCCGCCGCTCGTTATTCTCTTTTAACTGTTGGCGATGGGATTGTCTCCCAAGTACCAGCTTTGCTGATTACAACCGCAACCGGTATTGTGGTCACACGAGCCGCTTCTAAAGGGAACTTAGGTGAAGAAATTACTGAACAGCTTTTGCGCTATCCGTCCATGCTGTACATTGCAGCCGGAACTATTTTTCTGCTGGGCCTTGCCACGCCAATTAATGATATCTTGACGATTCCGGTTGCTGCTGGTATTGCTTTTGGCGGTTATAGAATTTCACGTGCACCGAAAGAAGAAGTGGACGACTCATTGCCATCAGTTGAAGAAACGGAAACAGAAGAAATGAAAAGCCCTGAATCTGTCGTTAATTTGTTGACAGTGGATCCCATTGAATTTGAATTTGGCTACGGGCTAATTCCGCTGGCTGATACAAATCAAGGTGGAGATTTGCTTGACCGTATTGTGATGATCAGACGGCAGCTGGCGCTTGAAATGGGTCTTGTCATTCCGGTTGTCCGGATTCGTGATAATATTCAGCTTCAGCCAAATGAATACCGTATGAAAATTAAGGGCAGCGAAGTGGCAGCCGGAGAGCTGCTGCTTGACCATTATTTAGCGATGAGTCCTGGTGAAGAGGACGACATGGTGGAAGGTATTGACACAATTGAACCTTCATTTGGTCTTCCAGCTAAATGGATTACAGAAGAAGCAAAAGAACAGGCGGAGATTTTTGGCTATACGGTCGTTGACCCGCCAAGTGTTGTTTCGACTCATTTAACAGAAACGATTAAAAAACATGCGAACGAACTCTTAGGCCGCCAGGAAACACAGCAGCTTATTGACCATTTGAAAGAAACCTATCCTATTTTAGTAGATGAAGTCACACCAAATCCGTTGTCTGTGGGTGAAGTTCAAAAAGTGCTGGCGAAATTATTGAGAGAAAACTTATCCATTCGCAATTTGCCCATTATTTTTGAAACACTTGCTGATTTTGGGAAGATGACATCAGATACTGATTTATTAACAGAATACGTTCGTCAAGCGCTTGCCCGTCAAATTACGACGCAATTTGCTGATGAAGGCGGGTCCTTAAATGTTATTACGCTTTCAGGGCGGATTGAAAAGTTAATTGCAGATGGCGTGCAGCAAACGGAACACGGAAATTATTTATCGATTGACCCGAATGATTCACAACGCATACTAGAAGCGACAGCTCAGCAAGTCGAACAGGCATCTTTCATGCAGCAATCGCCTGTGATCCTTTGTTCACCTGCTATTCGTATGTATGTGCGACAGCTGCTGGAACGGTATTTTCCACAAATTCCAGTACTGTCTTATAATGAACTTGAACCAAGTGTAGAAGTGCAGAGTACAGGGGTGGTGACAATCGAATGAAAGTAAAAAAATACCGGGCTTCTTCCATGCCGGAAGTGATGAAAAAGGTGAGGGCAGAACTTGGTGCCCAAGCGGTTATTTTGCAATCAAAAACGGTTTATTCAGGCGGATTTTTAGGTTTATTTAAGAAAAAAAACATTGAAGTTGTAGCGGCTGTTGATCCTAACGCTGCACTCGTCGCAGATGTGCCGGATATTGCCCTATCACCTGTCCAGCAGAAGCCGGTTTTGACGATGCCGGCAGAGTTGAAAAGTGAGATGAACAACATGAAAAAAATGATTCAAGAGCTGCAAAAATCTGCTTCTTCGCCTGTTTTATATCCGGACGCCATGAAGTCCGTAATGGATCAGTTAGAGCGACAAGGCATATTACGGGAGCTTCGCGATCAAACGGCATCCTATTTGCTTGAAAAATGGAACGTAGAAAAAGCAGCCGTGACAGAACAGCAAACAAAAGAGTGGGCGTTTGATTATTTAAAGAACTGTCTGCCGTCCATAAATCCGAATCAGAAAAAAACAGTAAAGTATTTTTACCTTCTTGGGCCGACGGGAGTTGGAAAAACGACAACTATTGCCAAGCTTGCATCTAAGCAAGTATTGGAAGAAAACAAAAAAGTAGCGTTTATTACAATGGATACGTATCGAATTGCAGCAATTGAACAATTGAAAACCTATGCTGGACTTTTAAATGCTCCGATGAACGTTGCTTATTCCGAAGAGGATATGAAACAAGCGATTCGAGAATTTGATTCTTTTGAAAGTGTCTTTATTGACACAGCGGGCCGAAATTATCTTGAAGGACAATATGTAGCGGATCTTCAGCCTTTTATCAGGCAGCGTATAAAAGAATCAGCTTACTTTCTTGTTTTAAGTGCGGCAGCAAAAGAAGAAGATTTACATGAGATTATCAAAAACTTTTCATCTGTAAAAATGGATGGTTTTATTTTTACAAAAGTAGATGAGACAAAAACAAAAGGTTTAATTATAAATTTGATGTATACTTATAAAGTCGGTACTTCATATATAACCAATGGTCAAAATGTACCAGATGATTTAATTGAATCATCAAACGATATTCTAATAGAATGCTTATTTAAGGACTGAAGAATATGAATGATCAAGCAGCATTACTTCGCCAAAAAATGATGCAGAAGTCATTAAGACCAACGCATGAGAATCAAAAACATGCCAAGACATTAGCGATTGTCAGCGGCAAAGGCGGCGTTGGTAAAACGAACATTTCAGTTAATTTGGCAATTGGGCTCGCCAAATTAAATAAAAAAGTTTTGCTGTTTGATATGGATATTGGGATGGGTAATATTTATCATTTAATTAATGGCAACACATCTTTATCAATTGCTGACTTTTTTGAAAAAGATCGCCCGATGGTTCAATTAATTCAAGGTGGTCCTGAGGGCATTTCTTATATTCATGGAGGCTCCGCTTTCTCGCAGCTATTTGAATGGAAAAAAGCGTATAAGGAAAAATGGATCTCAGCACTTGAATCGCTTGCTGGAGAATATGATTTCTTGCTTTTTGATATGGGTGCGGGTGCCACGAAAGAAAGTTTGAATATTCTTGAAGCAGCAGATGAGGTGCTGGCAGTCACAACACCTGAGCCGACAGCGATGACAGATGCATATTCCATGATCAAGTTTATTTATATGCGCGATCGTCAAAAATCTTTTTACTTAGTCTGCAATCGGGTTGAGACAACGAAAGAAGGACAAGAAACAGCCAATCGCTTAAAGAGTACAATGGAAGCTTTTTTGAACGTAACGCCTGTTTTCCTTGGATCGCTTCCGGAAGATTCATACGTAAGAAAAGCTGTGAAAATAGGACATCCATTTATTCTCTCCTATCCGAAAACAAAGATTTCGGTATCTTTTCAGCAAATTGTTCATCAATATGCTGATGTGCCAGAAACGATTCTTGAAGACCGGCCCCGCTTTATTGCGAAGCTCCGCCGCTTCTTTACAGAAAGAGGGGATCACGAATGAATACAAAAAAAATTCTCGTTGTGGATGATTCCGCTTTTATGAGAAAGCTAATTTCCGAGTTTTTATCTGAACACCCTCAACTTGAAGTCATTGCTTTCGGACGTAATGGACAAGATGCTGTGAAAAAGGCGTTAGAATTACAACCAGATGTCATTACTCTTGATATTGAAATGCCGGAAATGGACGGGCTCGAAGCATTGAAAGTGATTATGGAAAAACAGCCTTGCCCTGTTGTAATGCTGTCCAGCTTAACAAAAGAAGGCTCTGAAACAACGTTGAAAGCAATGGAATTTGGTGCTGTGGATTTTATCGCCAAACCATCTGGGACAATTTCGTTAGACCTTCACAAAATTAAAGATGTGCTTATTGAGAAAGTCTTAGCTGCATCAAAAGCGAATATTAGCATGAAGCCTGTTTTGTCAGCAAAGCCGGTGACGATTCAGCCGCCGGTTAACAATCCGCATTCAGTGACTAACACATTTTTTTCCCAAACACGGGAAAAAAAAATGAACAAGCTTGTTTTAATTGCTACATCAACAGGTGGCCCACGCGCATTGCAGCACGTAGTTACAAAGCTGCCTGGTTCACTTCCGGCACCGGTGATCGTTGTGCAGCATATGCCGCCAGGTTTTACGAAGTCTCTGTCAGACCGACTTGACTCGCTGTCTGATATCCGAGTTAAAGAAGGCGAAGACGGGGAAATTTTGCAAAATGGGACAGTTTATATCGCACCAGGCGGAAAACATTTACGGTTAAGAAAAATGGGAACGTCTATTGTTGTAGTATTAGATGAATTGGCTTCTGAGGGAGGGCATCGGCCGTCAGCTAACGCTACGTTTCGTTCGGCGGCAGAAATCCATGATATTGAAAAAGTGGCAGTTATTATGACGGGTATGGGATCAGATGGAGCAGAAGGGCTGATTAAATTAAAAGAAACCGGCACTGTTAATGCGATTGCGGAAGCGAAAGAAACATGTGTTGTTTATGGGATGCCAAAAGCAGCCGTTGCGACCCATCTTATCGATGACGTAGTCCCGGTCGATGAAATTGCTTCAGCTATTGTTAAGCACGTATACAATAAGAGGTGAACACGGATGGATATGAATCAGTACTTAGAAATTTTTATTGACGAAAGCAAAGAACATCTTCAGGCAATGAATGAACATTTACTCCAATTGGAGAAAGAGCCGAACAACATCACAATAGTGAACGAAATTTTCCGTTCAGCCCATACATTAAAAGGCATGTCGGCTACGATGGGCTATGAGGATTTAGCTAATTTAACGCACAAGCTTGAAAATGTGCTCGATGCAATTCGCAATCAACAAATATCTGTCACATTAGCCATAATGGATACGGTTTTTTCATCAGTGGATGACCTTGAAGCGATGGTAGAAGATATTGCGGCAGGAGGCGATGGGAAGCGGGATGTAGCTGCAATTGTGCAGAAGCTTCTTCTCATTGAGCAAGGGGAAGCGGCAGCGGCAATAGACGTTCCTGAAGCGCCAGCGGATGCTGCAGCAGGAAACAGCCTTCAATATGATGAATTTGAATGGACAGTTATTGACCAGTCGAAAGAGCAGGGATTTACTTGTTTGGAGGTGGCTGTTTCACTCCGGGCAGACTGCGTACTTAAAGCAGCCCGTGTTTTTATGGTATTTAAAGTACTCGAAAAGTGTGGAGAAGTAATCAAGTCTGTTCCTTCTTCAGATCAGCTGGAAGAAGAAAAATTTGATGAAACTTTCACAGTCACGTTAATTACACAAGAACCCGTAGAAGATATTCAGGCAAAAACAAAAAAAGTCTCCGAAGTAGAGCATGTTCGTATTACAGAAATTGTATCTGGTACCCAGGAGGAAATAAAAACTCCTGTACAACGGGCTGTTCCTGAAGCCAAACAGACTAATCCAGTACTAGAAAAAGAGACAATTCAGCCAGCTGAAGAAGAGAAACGTGCAGCAAAATCATCAAAGCAGCCCGTTTCCAACAAAACGATTCGTGTGAACATTGAGCGTCTCGATATTTTAATGAATTTGTTCGAAGAGCTCGTCATTGACCGAGGGCGTCTTGAGTCCATTTCGGCAGAACTGAATCACAGCGAATTAAATGAAACAGTGGAACACATGTCACGTATTTCAGGAGATTTGCAAAATATTATTCTAAATATGCGGATGGTACCCGTTGAAACCGTTTTTAACCGTTTTCCAAAACTGGTTCGCCAGCTGTCAAGGGACTTGAACAAGCAAATCAATTTAGAAATCATTGGTGCGGAAACGGAGCTTGATCGTACCGTTATTGATGAGATTGGTGACCCGCTCGTCCATTTACTTCGAAACGCGGGTGATCATGGAATTGAAATGCCGGAAGCGCGTCTTGCCAAAGGAAAGCCGGCTGAAGGAACAATAAAGCTAAAAGCTTATCACAGCGGTAATCATGTCTTCATTGAAATTGAAGATGATGGCGCAGGCATTAATAAAGAACGAGTACTGAAAAAGGCGCTGGATAAAGGTATTGTAACGGAAGAGCAGGCACTTGGAATGACGGATCGTCAAATTTTTGAATTAATTATGGCGTCGGGATTCTCAACCGCTGAAGTCATTTCTGATTTGTCTGGACGAGGCGTTGGATTAGACGTGGTGAAAACGACGATTGAATCTTTAGGCGGCTCGATAACAATTGATTCCGTTGAAGGATCTGGATCTGTTTTTTCTATTCAACTGCCACTGACACTGTCGATTATTTCCGTTATGCTCGTGGAAGTGGAAAAAGAAAAGTATGCGATTCCGCTTTCCTCTATTATCGAAACAGCTATTGTCAAAAAAGAAGAAGTGCTAAACGCGCACAATCAGCAAGTCATTGATTTTAGAGGAAAAGTGGTTCCTCTTCTGTTTTTAGAAGATATTTTCTCCGTACCTCATCAAGAGGAAGACGACCGCTTTTATTCGATTGTGATTGTTCGTAAAGGCGAGAAAATGGCTGGTTTAGTTGTTGATTCATTTATTGGTCAGCAAGAAGTCGTACTGAAATCGCTTGGGAACTATTTATCAAACGTTTTTGCCATTTCCGGTGCCACTATTTTAGGTGACGGACAAGTAGCGCTAATTGTAGACTGTAATGCGCTGATCAAATAAGGGGAGGTGCACAAAGTGAGTGAGATTCATGCATCCACAACAGTAAAAGTTATTGCTTTTCAATTGATAGATAAAGAATATGCACTTCCAGTTCATCAGGTGTACTCGATTGAAAAATTAATGCATATTACACGTGTGCCAGGAACTGTTTCATTTGTTAAAGGAGTCATTAATTTGCGTGGTGTTGTGACACCGATTATTGATTTGCGCAGTCGATTTGGCTTATCTGATGAACAATATGACGATTCGACCCGCATTATTATTGCGGCCCTCGACAATATAGAAGTCGGGCTCATCGTCGACGGTGCAAATGATGTACTTGATATTCCAGTTGATGCCATTGAGCCCCAGCCTGAAGTAGTTGGCTCACTCGGAGATGAATATATAACCGGCGTGGCTAAGCTCGACAAAAGATTGCTGATTATGCTAAGTCTACAAAAGATTTTTAAATAAAGGCGGCCGATTATGAACTACATTGATAAAATTCAGCCCATTCATCTCGATATTTTAAAAGAAGTCGGCAATATAGGGGCGGGTCATGCTGCTACAGCCCTCTCTAGCCTATTAAACCGAAAAATTGATATGAAAGTGCCAAACGTCCGGATTGTTCCTTTTGCAGAAATGATGGAGTTGACAGGTGGTTCTGAAAAAGAGGTTGTTAGTGTCAGCCTTGGTATTGAAGGAGAAGCAGGCGGCAATATGTTTTTTATGCTGACAGTAGAAGAAGCAAACCGCTTTATTCAAAAATTAATGAACGATGAATCGTTTACGTTTCATGATCGCAATGTCCATAATATTGGCTTTTCCGCTATGCAGGAAATGGGCAATATTTTATCTGGTTCCTATTTATCCGCACTAGGTGATTTTACACAATTAAAGCTGCAGCCATCTGTACCCGAACTTGCTGTTGATATGTTTGGAGCCATTATTAGCTACGGACTGCTTGAAATCTCTCAATACAGTGATTATACAATTGTCATTGACACCATTTTAACGGAAATGGATGAAGGGAATGTGGAAATTGTAAAAGGTCATTTTTTTCTTCTTCTGTCACCCGACTCCTTTCCGGTGTTGTTCGAAGCACTTGGAGCTGGCTATGGTAAATAAGACGGGCGAAATCGTAAAAGTCGGTATTGCCGATCTGAATGTTGTAAAGCCGCCTGACATGATTAGAACGTCAGGACTCGGCTCTTGTGTGGGTGTTGTTCTGTACGATGAATCGATTCAGATTGCCGGCATGGTGCATGTTATGCTTCCGGATTCAAGCCTTGCCAAAGCGGATATAAAAAATAAAGCGAAATTTGCGGATACCGGTATTCAGGCGCTCATTAAGGAACTGGAAAAACGCGGCACGCGATCGGTCCGCTTAAAAGCAAAAATAGCCGGTGGTGCTCAAATGTTTCAATTTAAATCCGGGACTGATTTAATGAAAATAGGTCCCCGAAATGTAGCCGCTGTCAAAGAGCAGCTTCAAGCGGCGCGTATCCCGATTCTTTCGGAAGATACCGGCGGCAGCAGCGGTCGGACAATTGAATTTAACCCCTCCACTTCTCTGCTTCATATTCGAACTGTGGATAAAGGTGAACAAACGATTTAATTACAGCAGCGGCAAGCATTCCGCTGCTTTTTTGTGTATATTGTTGGCAAGAAGGAGACTTTTCTTTAAAATAAAAGAAAGACTTGCAACGTGCTGTCATTTATTACGCTGGGAGGAGAGATTAGATGGCCAAACAAATGCCCCAGGATGAGCAGAAATTATGGGAGAGGTGGAAAGAAGAGCAGCATCCGGACGATGGGGATGTCCTCGTTGCCCGTTATATGCCGCTCGTTACGTTTCATTGCCGGCGTATTGGCGCTGCTCTCCCGAAAACAGTGAGCAGAGAAGAAGTGGCGAGCTATGGAATGACAGGTCTTTACGACGCCCTTCTGAAATTTGAGCCGTCGCGGGATTTAAAGTTTGACACATATGCCTCCTTTCGCATTCGAGGAGCCATTTTAGATGGACTTCGAAAAGAGGACTGGCTCCCAAGAGCAGCAAGGGAAAAATCGAAAAAAATTGAAGCTGCTTCTTCAAAGCTGGAGCAGAAATATTTACGGGCTGTTACACCCGATGAAGTAGCGGAAGAACTTGGGCTTTCTGTCGAGGACGTGCAAGACACGATGGCAGAACATTTTTTCGCTCATATACTATCAATGGATGAGCAGCTTCAAGACCAGGATCAACCGGAAGGAGCCGGCTTTGTCTTAAAAGATCAGCTGACGAAAACGCCGGAGGAAGAAGTAGTAAAACAAGAACAAATTGAGGAATTGTCAGCTCAAATTAAGAAGTTGACAGAGAAAGAACAGCTTGTTATTGATCTTTTTTATAAAGAAGAGCTCACGTTAACTGAGATTGGTGAAGTACTGAACCTTTCCACATCACGTATTTCTCAAATTCATTCAAAAGCACTTTTTAAACTAAAGCAGCAGCTGCTGAAAAATTAGCCAGTCTAACCCTGAAAAGCAGCAAGGGGAACAGCAACAGCGAAAAAAGAAACAGCAAAAGAAGGCGTATGCGCATCCATATAAGGGGCAGCAAATCAACTTCAGCGGATGAGAGGGACGTATGACAACATTTTTAATCACGATTTCTTTTTTAATTCATGCGATGAGTTTATTCGCCTTGATCATCCTTTTTCAGCGGCAGAACAAGCTGCATAATTCAGAGAAAAAAATGAAGCAGACCGCAGTGGAAATGGAAGAGATGATGACGGCTTTTTTAATGGAAATAAAAGAAGAAAATGAACAGTTCATTGCCCAGTTAACAAAAGAAGCACCGATAAAAAAAGTAAAACCGCCTGTCGAGATTGAACATGAAGACAAGCTTTTACCACCACTTACATCGCGAAAAGCAGCAGCAAAAGCATATGCTGGGGCGAAATCTGCTAAAGAAGAAACAGAACTACAGGCAGATATGCCGCTTGCACTGCAAATGGGTGAAATGAAAAAACAAGGAATGACAGACGAAGAAATAGCAAAAGCGCTGCATGTCGGCATGACGGAAGTAAAGCTTGCGCTTAAATTTAACAAAATTGAACAAAAATAGTTGCGGGGCAATAGTGAATATGATATAGTAACTAACGGTGTTAATACACACGCCTTTTGATTCGCCAACTGGTGCCGTTCTTGACGGAAGCTGGCTGAAAACGAGAAAGGCGGAGGAAATTTAACCAAACAGGAGGAAACAACACATGTCAGTAATTTCAATGAAGCAATTGCTTGAAGCAGGCGTTCACTTCGGTCACCAGACTCGCCGTTGGAACCCAAAAATGAAGAAGTACATTTTCCAGGAGCGTAACGGGATCTACATCATTGATCTTCAAAAAACAGTTCGCAAAGTGGAAGAAGCGTACAAATTTGTAAGAGAAGTTGCCGGTGACGGTGGTAAAGTATTGTTCGTGGGAACAAAAAAACAGGCACAAGATTCTGTGAAAGAAGAAGCAGAACGTTCAGGTCAATACTACGTAAACCAACGCTGGTTGGGTGGTACACTTACAAACTTCTCTACAATCCAAAAACGTGTACAACGTTTGAAAAACATTGAAAAAATGCAAGAAGACGGTACATTCGATGTGCTTCCAAAGAAAGAAGTTGTTCAGCTTAAAAAAGAGCATGAGCGTCTTGTGAAATTCCTTGGCGGTATTCGTGATATGAAAGGTCTTCCGGATGCGCTTTTCATCATCGATCCACGCAAAGAGCGTATCGCTGTTGCAGAAGCACGTAAATTAAACATCCCGATCGTTGGAATTGTTGATACAAACTGTGATCCGGATGAAATCGACTACGTGATTCCAGCGAATGATGATGCAATCCGTGCGGTTAAACTTCTAACAGGTAAAATGGCTGATGCTGTTCTTGAAGCGAAACAAGGCGAAGAACTTGCTGAAGAAGCTGCTCAAGAAGAAGTGCAACAAGCTGAAACTGCAGAAGCTGCAGCTGAGTAATCAAACAGATAAAGGTGATAAGAGGGATACCCTTATCACCTTTTTTTAAAGAAATTAAAGATGAACCCGCAAAAAGCGGCCTTACATATTCAAAGGAGGAACAAAAATGGCTATTACTGCACAAATGGTAAAAGAACTTCGTGAGAAAACAGGCGCAGGCATGATGGACTGCAAAAAAGCACTTGTTGAAACAGACGGTAATTTGGATCAAGCGATTGATTACCTTCGTGAAAAAGGAATTGCAAAAGCGGCGAAAAAATCGGATCGTATTGCAGCAGAAGGTACAACATATATTACAAGCGAAGGCAACACAGCTGTTCTTCTTGAAGTAAACGCGGAAACAGATTTCGTAGCGAAAAACGAAAACTTCCAAGTGCTTGTAAAAGAAATTGCAGCACACCTTCTTGCTAACAAGCCGGCTTCTGTAGAAGAAGCGCTTGAGCAAACAATGGAAAACGGCAAAACAGTTGACACTTATATTAGTGAAGCCATTTCAAAAATCGGGGAAAAGCTCACGCTTCGCCGCTTTGAAATTCGCACAAAAGGCGAAAACGCTGCTTTTGGTGAATACCTTCACATGGGCGGACGCATTGGCGTTTTAGCCGTTGTTGAAGGCACAACAGATGCTGCTGCAGCGAAAGACGTTGCGATGCATGCTGCTGCACTAAATCCGAAATATGTTTCACGCGATCAAGTTTCTGCAGAAGAAGTAGAGCGTGAACGCAAAGTATTAACAGAACAAGCATTAAACGAAGGAAAACCTGAAAAAATCGTTGCGAAAATGGTTGAAGGCCGTCTTGGCAAATTCTTTGAAGAAGTATGTATTTTGGATCAAGGCTTTGTTAAAGATCCGGATCAAAAAGTGGGTCAATTCCTTGAATCTAAAGGTGCGACATTGACTGAATTCATTCGCTATGAAGTTGGCGAAGGTTTAGAGAAACGTCAAGAAAACTTTGCTGAAGAAGTTATGAACCAAGTGAAAAAATAATGATTCCGTATCCGCCAGCCGGAAAGGAATAAGTGGAATCCCTTACCGCTTTTGGTGAGGGATTTCATGTACATTACAGATGGAGGTCTATATGAGCCAGCCCAAGTATAAACGCGTTGTATTAAAATTAAGTGGTGAAGCATTAGCAGGTGAGGCAGGGTTTGGAATTAATCCAACTGTCATTCAATCTGTTGCTGAACAAGTAAAAGAAGTAAGCGAACTGGGTGTTGAAGTAGCAGTTGTTGTTGGCGGCGGCAACATTTGGCGCGGCAAAATCGGCAGTGAAATGGGCATGGACCGGGCAACAGCGGATTATATGGGCATGCTGGCAACCGTTATGAACTCGATGGCCCTGCAAGACAGCTTAGAGCAGCTGGGCATTGAAACCCGTGTACAGACATCCATTGAAATGCGCCAAATTGCAGAGCCGTACATTCGCCGGCGCGCGATTCGTCATTTGGAAAAAGGGCGTGTGGTCATTTTTGCTGCAGGTACAGGAAATCCTTACTTCTCGACTGATACAACAGCCGCATTACGCGCTGCTGAAATTGAAGCAGAAGTGATTTTAATGGCAAAAAACAATGTGGATGGCGTCTATAGTGCAGATCCAAAAATAGACAAAAATGCTGTGAAATACACAGAACTGTCTTACCTGGATGTTATTAAAGAGGGGCTTGCAGTGATGGACTCTACAGCTTCTTCCTTATGTATGGATAACGATATTCCGTTAGTTGTGTTTTCTGTTATGCAAAAAGGCAATATTAAACGTGTAGTATTAGGTGAAAATATTGGAACAACGGTAAGGGGGAAATAAGGTGTCTCAAGAAATTATGAACCAGTCCAAAGAAAAAATGCAAAAAGCCATTGGAGCGTTTAACCGTGAGCTTGCTTCTATCCGTGCCGGGCGGGCTAGTGCGAATGTGTTAGACCGGATTACGATTGATTATTACGGAGCGCCTACACCGGTCAATCAACTTGCTTCTATTAATATTCCGGAAGCACGATTGCTCACTATTACCCCATACGATAAATCGTCTATGGGAGATATCGAAAAAGCGCTTATGAAATCGGATCTTGGCTTAACGCCATCAAATGATGGTTCTATCATCCGTTTGAATTTCCCTGCTTTAACAGAAGAGCGCCGGAAAGAGCTGGCGAAACTCGTGAAAAAAGAAGCTGAAGAGGCAAAAGTGGCGATTCGCAACATTCGTCGCGATGCAAATGACGACTTGAAAAAAAGCGAAAAAAACGGCGATCTGACTGAAGATGATCTTCGCGGCTATACAGAAGATGTTCAAAAGCAGACGGACGATTATATCCGCAAAGTGGACGAGATTGCCAAAGAAAAAGAACAAGAGATCATGGAAGTGTAAAAAGCAAACCCTCTTGCTGGCAGGAGGGTTTCTTTTTTTGGATTTTATTGCTCCACTTACTACGAAATCGGTATGTATGGTAAAATAGGTTGGAAGAAGCGATATGGGGGATTTTGTATGGCACATAAACAGTGGTTCTGGCAATCAAAAAATACAGAAGATGTTGTGATTTCTGAAGAAGGTATCCCTGTACATATTGCCATCATTATGGACGGAAACGGCCGCTGGGCAAAAAAAAGAGCCTTGCCCCGTATTGCCGGCCATAACGAGGGAATGAAAACCGTTCGAGAAATTACGAGATCCGCAAATCGGCTCGGCGTCAATGTGCTGACGCTTTATGCATTTTCTACAGAAAATTGGAAACGGCCTAAGCTGGAAGTTGATTTCTTAATGAAGTTACCAGAAGAATTTCTTTCTACGTTCTTACCTGAATTGATAGAAGAAAATGTTCGGGTGGAAATGATTGGTGATATAGAGCAGCTGCCTGAACATACAAAAAAAGCTGTTCAAAATGCGATGAATCGAACAGCTGGAAACGACGGACTTATTCTTAATTTCGCATTAAATTATGGCAGCCGCACCGAACTTGTCCAGGCTGTAAATTCGATCATCCAAGATGTAAGGGCAGGAACATTATCTGAGCAGGAGGTAACGGATGCAACCATTTCCCGTTATTTAATGACCAGCCATTTGCCGGAACCGGATCTGTTGATTCGGACGAGTGGAGAGCACCGGTTAAGCAATTTTATGTTATGGCAGCTAGCTTATACTGAATTTTTCTTTACGGACGTTCTATGGCCAGATTTTTCTGAAAAACATTTGCTTGAAGCAATTGCTTCTTATCAAAAGAGATCAAGGCGGTTTGGCGGTTTGTCGTAATGGAATGGTGGAGGATTAATTGAAATGAAACAACGAATCGTTACAGGAATTATTGCGGCTGCCGCATTTTTGCCAATTGTGCTGCTTGGTGGTCTGCCATTTATTCTTCTTATTTATATAATGACCACGGCTGCGGTGATGGAAGCATTAAAAATGAAAAAAATCCCTGTTTTTTCAATGCCGGGTTTTTTATCAATACTGCTTTGTTTTATTATGCTCATACCTCAGAGCGGGGCAGAGGTATGGTCCTTTTTAGGGCTGGGAAAATTGGAATACCTTGTTTTATTTGTTTTATTCTTTCTTGTGAATACGGTCATTACAAAAAATCATTTTACGTTTGAAGACGCAGGTTATTGTGTCCTGCTGCCGTTATACATTGGCTTTGGCTTCTCTTATTTGATCGAAACGAGAGAAGCGGGCATCGCGTTTGTGTTTTTTGCCCTGCTTATTACGTGGGCATCAGACTCAGGTGCTTATTTCATTGGCCGTTCATTTGGAAAACGAAAGCTTTGGCCGGATATCAGCCCAAATAAAACGGTAGCCGGATTTTACGGCGGGATTGCTTCGGCTGTCCTTGTCGCTGCTGTTTTTTTATTCATCCTTGACTTTAATGCACCGGCTGTATGGGTACTCGTTGCTGCCGCGATTCTTTCTGTAGCCGGGCAAATTGGCGATTTAGCTGAATCGGCATTGAAGCGTCATTGTAACGTAAAAGACTCTGGTAAACTGCTGCCCGGGCACGGAGGCGTTTTAGATCGGACAGACAGCTGGCTCTTCGTATTTCCATTGTTACATATGCTTCAATTATTGTAGGAGGATGATGTATTGAAAACGATAAGTTTATTAGGGGCGACCGGGTCTATCGGAATGCAGACACTTGACATTATCCGTCAGCATCCGGATTCGTTTCGATTATCGGCTTTTTCCGCAGGACGGAATGAACTCGTTGCGGAAAAGACGATTCGTGAATTTAATCCTGCACTTGTGTCGGTTTTGGAGAAAGATGCAGCGGATCGTCTACAATCGAATTTCCCGCATGTAAAGGTTCTGTATGGAAAGGAAGGGCTCGAAGCGGTGGCTGTTCATGCAGAGGCGGATACACTCGTCAATGCAGTGATTGGCAGTGTCGGACTTGAGCCGACGTTAAAAGCGATTGAAGCAGGGAAAAATATCGCCATTGCAAATAAAGAAACACTCGTGACAGCCGGTCATATTGTCACAGCGGCTGCAAAAAGAGCTGGAGTTCATTTATTGCCGGTGGACAGTGAACATTCGGCTATTTTCCAAAGCCTGCAAGGTGAACAGGAAAAAAACATAAGCCGCCTCATTTTAACAGCCTCAGGTGGAAGCTTCCGCGATAAAAAACGGGAAGAATTGAAACAGGTGACAGTAGAAGAAACATTAAATCATCCAAACTGGTCAATGGGCGCGAAAATTACAGTTGATTCTGCTACAATGATGAATAAGGGGCTTGAAGTGATTGAAGCACATTGGCTGTTTAACTTGCCATATGAGCGGATTGATGTTATTTTACATCGGGAAAGCATCATTCATTCCATGGTTGAGTTCCATGATCGCTCGGTTATGGCTCAGCTCGGTTCGCCTGATATGCGTGTTCCGATTCAATATGCTCTGACATGGCCGGACCGGCTGCCGCTCCCGGATACAAAAGTGTTAAATTTAGCGGAAATCGGCCAGCTTCATTTTCAAGAAATGGATTTGGAGCGGTATCGCATGCTTTATCTTGCTTATGAGGCAGGAAGAATTGGCGGAACGATGCCGGCAGTTATGAATGCGGCGAACGAAGAAGCAGTGGCTGCTTTTCTAGATCGAAAGCTTTCATTTCTTCAAATTGAAGAAATGGTGGAGCGGGCAATGGAAAGCCATTCAACTGTGCAATCACCAGAACTTGGCGCCATTTTGGAAGCAGATGCACAGGCAAGAGCGACAGTACGCTCACTTTTACCCCACACTTAACGGGCAGTAAGATCCTCACGCCTCAAGGTGATGGGAAGCAAAGAAACTAGGCGTGATATTAACTGCCCGTAAAGGTCCGATTAGTTCAACTAACCATCCGAGGAGGGTGACCTTCCTCGGATAGAAGTTTCACTTTATCATAAAAAAGGTGGTTAGAAACGTTTGAATACCGTCATAGCGTTTATCGTTATATTTGGGTCGCTTGTTTTTTTCCATGAGCTGGGCCATTTTATATTTGCCAAACGGGCAGGCATTTTATGCCGTGAATTTGCAATTGGGTTCGGGCCAAAAGTATTTGCCCACAAAAAAGGGGAAACCGTTTATACCATTCGACTTCTTCCGCTCGGCGGGTATGTCCGAATGGCAGGGGAAGACCCGGAAATGACAGAATTAAAAGCCGGCCAGCGAATCGGCGTTGTGTTTAATAGTCAAGGAGAGGCTGTTAACCTTATTGTAAACGGCCGAGACCGCTTTAAAGATGCACGCATCATTGAGGTTGAAAAAGCAGATCTTGAACATGGCCTGACGATCAGTGGTTATGAAGAAGGGGAAGAGGAATTAAAAACCTATCCTGTTCATCGTGAAGCACTTATGACAGAAGACCAGTTAAGCACACAAATTGCACCATATGACCGTCAGTTTAATTCAAAAACGCTGCCGCAGCGGGCAATGGCCATTTTTGCGGGACCGCTGTTTAACTTTATTCTTGCTTTTATTATCTTTGTCGTGCTGGCTATGATTCAAGGAATTCCGACGAATGAGCCGGAACTCGGTGAAGTCATTAATGAAGGGCCAGCTGTTGAAGCCGGCTTGCAAGAAGGAGACCGTGTTGTTTCTATTAATAGAGAAAGCATGGCATCCTGGGAAGAAATTGTTACCGTCATTCAGGAAAATCCGGAAAAGGAATTGACGTTTGCGATTGACCGTGAAGGAGACCAGTTAACGGTGCCAGTCACACCTTCTGCAGAAGAAGCGGAAGGAAAAACATTCGGGCGGATTGGTGTATATAGTCCGTTTGAACATTCTATTGTCGGTTCATTTACGTACGGAGCAAAAGAAGTGTACAATTGGACAAAGCTTATTTTTGAATTGCTGGGCACGATTGTGACCGGTCAATTTTCCATTGATATGCTGTCAGGGCCTGTTGGCATTTATGTGTCGACCGATACGGTTGCCCAATCCGGCATCATGAATTTGGCGAAATGGGCAGGCGTCTTAAGTATTAATTTAGGGATTATGAACTTGCTGCCGCTTCCTGCCCTTGATGGCGGACGCCTCATGTTTTTCCTTTATGAAGCGGTGCGGGGAAAACCAGTGGACCGTCAAATGGAAGGCATGGTGCATTTTGTCGGATTTGCGCTGCTCATGCTGTTAATGATTGTTGTTACGTGGAACGACATTCAGCGGTTCTTTTTATAGTAAATTATTATGATCTTAGTTGAGGTGCGATTGAATGAAACAAAGCAAAACGTTAATTCCAACGATGCGGGAAGTGCCGGCTGATGCAGAAGTAAAAAGTCATCAGCTCCTTCTTCGTGCCGGTTTTATTCGGCAAAATGCGAGCGGTATATACAGCTATTTGCCGCTTGGGAAAAAAATGCTCCGCAAGGTAGAAGACATCGTTCGTGAAGAAATGGACGATGCGGGAGCGGTTGAATTGTTAATGCCAGCACTGCAGCAAGCAGAGCTTTGGCAGGAATCCGGACGCTGGCAGACGTACGGACCGGAATTGATGCGCCTAAAAGACCGTCATTCGAGGGACTTCGCACTCGGCGCTACACATGAGGAAGTCATTACGTCACTTGTCCGGGACGAAATTAAATCATATAAGCGTCTGCCTTTAACCCTGTATCAAATTCAAACAAAGTTTCGTGATGAAAAGCGTCCGCGTTTTGGCTTGCTTCGCGGCCGTGAATTCGTGATGAAAGACGCTTATTCATTCCATGCATCCCAGGAAAGTTTAGATGAAGTATACGACGGCTTGTTTGAAGCATACTCTAATGTGTTTCGCCGGTGCGGATTGAACTTCCGGGCTGTTATTGCCGATTCGGGCGCGATGGGTGGAAAAGACACTCATGAATTTATGGTACTGTCTGAAATTGGGGAAGACACGATTGCCTATTCAGATACATCTGATTATGCGGCGAATGTCGAAATGGCCCCTGTTGTAACGGTTCACGAAAAAAGCAGTGAAGAGCAAAAGCCGCTTCAAAAAGTAGAAACACCAGACTCAAAAACGATTGAATCCGTCGGCGCTTTTTTAAATGTTTCAGCTGAACAGTGCATTAAAACGCTCCTTTTTAACGTTGATGATGAAATGGTTGTTGTGTTAGCGCGCGGTGATCATGAAATTAACGATATTAAATTAAAAAATGTCCTGAATGCGAAAACGGTTGAAATGGCACAGGAAGAAGAAGCGGCTAAATTATTCGGTGCCACGTTTGGATCGCTTGGACCGGTTGGGCTCCCTGACGATGTAAAAGTGTTAGCCGATAATGCCGTTCATTCAATGGTAAACGTCGTCTGTGGCGCGAATGAAAACGGGTGGCACTATGTGAATGCCAACATGGAGCGCGACTTTAACGTAACAGAATTTGCTGATCTTCGCTTTATTTTAGAAGGCGACCCGTCTCCAGATGGTGAAGGAACAATTCAATTTGCTAAAGGCATTGAAGTTGGCCACATTTTTAAACTCGGCACCCGTTACAGTGAAGCGATGAATGCTGTTTATTTAGATGAAAACGGGCGGACACAGCCGATGATTATGGGCTGCTACGGTATCGGTGTATCCCGTATTGTTGCGGCGATCGCAGAACAATTTAACGATGAAAACGGCTTTGTCTGGCCGGTGAATTTAACACCATTTGATGTGCATGTGATTCCGGTTAACGTGAAAGACGCGGCGCAAGTAAAAGCATCGGATGATATTTATACTGCATTGCGTTCAGCCGGTATAACTGTCCTGCTTGATGACCGCGCTGAACGGGCGGGTGTTAAGTTTACAGACAGTGATTTAATCGGTTTGCCAATCCGTGTAACTGCTGGAAAAAAAGCGGCTGAAGGCATTGTCGAGATTAAAGTTCGTAAAACAGGCGACGTTGTTGAAGCGTCTGTCAATGAGATTGTGCAGGCTGTACGTAACCTGCAAGCTGCACTTTAAAAAGAAAAAGGATGACCGGCCTGTGCCGCTCATCCTTTTCTGTGTAAGGGGGAAACCAAATGAATGGAGATGCATCAAGCGGCCGAAGCCGGTTTTTGATTTTGCTTGACCAGCTTCGGTTGACAGAAGATGAGATAGTTCGCCATTTTGACCAAATTGAAATAAAAAAACTGACTGTATTAAAGCAGGAAAAAAAGTGGCACTTCGTTTTTTCAGCGCCGGCACTGATCCCATGTAATGTACTAATGCGATTTGCCGACGCGCTGACCGGCACTTTTTCAGCATTTGCATCGGTTACATTCTCAATTGAAATAGAGGACCGTGTTTGTACACCTGATCACATTACTGACTACTGGCAATATTGCGTCCGTCAGCTTGATGGAATCGCTCCGCCGCTTTTAGCTGCTTTAAATGAACAAAAGCCGGGTGTATCTGGAACAAAGCTGGTTATCCGCACTCAAAATGAAATGGAAGGAATGGCGCTGAAAAATAAATACGGCCGCCGCCTTTGTGATATATATGAAAGCGTAGGCTTTCCGCCACTTACATTTGACGTGCAAGTGTCAGAAAACACGCAAAACGAAGAATATGAAAAGTTTTTGGAAGAAAAACGGAAAGAAGATGCTGAACGAGCCCGGCAGGCAGTTATGGATATGCAAAACCGTGCGAAAGAACAAGATGCTGCTTCAGAAGATTCCGGTCCTGTCACAATTGGCTACACGATCAAGCAGGATGCAGAATTCAAAAAGCTTGAAGAAATTATCGATGAAGAACGCCGCATTGCGTCAGAAGGATACATTTTTGATGCGGAAACGAAAGAGTTGCGCAGCGGCCGGACGTTGCTTACATTTAAGATTACCGATTACACTGATTCCTTAATGGTGAAAATGTTTTCTCGCGATAAAGAGGATGCGGCGATATTTAACCGAGTGAAAAAAGGCATGTGGGTACGCGTCCGAGGTTCTGTTCAAAATGATACGTTCGTCCGCGACCTTGTTATGATTGCCAACGATATTAATGAAATTCGGCCGCCCATGCGGGAAGATACGTCTAAAGAAAAGCGGGTGGAGCTGCACCTTCATTCGCCAATGAGCCAAATGGACGCAGTGTCATCTGTGAGCGCACTAGTTGAACAGGCTAAAAAGTGGGGGCATTCAGCAATCGCTATTACCGATCATGCTATTGCCCAATCGTTTCCGGAAGCATACAGCGCCGGCAAGAAAAACGGCGTAAAAATTTTGTACGGCATGGAAGCAAACCTTGTTGATGACGGTGTTCCGATTGCTTATGAAGATGCGGATCGGGAACTGGCAACAGATACATATGTTGTCTTTGACGTCGAGACGACTGGTCTTTCTGCGGTGTATGACACGATTATTGAGCTGGCCGCGGTAAAAATTAAAGACGGCGACATCATTGATCGGTTTGAACGATTTGCCAATCCGCATCACCCACTTTCTGCTACAACGATCGAATTGACGGGTATTACCGATGATATGGTGAAAGACGCGCCAGATGTAGACGTGGCGCTCCGGGACTTTAAAGAGTGGGCCGGCGATGCGATATTGGTTGCTCATAACGCGTCATTTGATATGGGCTTTATTCAAACAGGCTATGATAAATATGGCATCGGCCGAACATCGAGTCCGGTCATTGATACACTTGAACTGGCACGGCTTATTTATCCGGATATGAAAAATCATCGACTGAATACATTGGCGAAAAAGTTCGATGTTGAATTAACGCAGCATCACCGGGCGATTTACGATGCGGAAGCGACCGGCTATATTTTGCTGAAGCTATTAAAAGATGCTGATGAAAAAGGCATTAAAAAGCATAACGAGTTTAATAATTATATGGGAGAAGGCGGCGCCTATAAACGGGCTCGTCCCTATCATTGCACAATTCTTGCGCAAAACGCAGAAGGGTTAAAAAACTTATTTAAGCTCGTTTCACTGTCACATATTAATTACTTTTACCGTGTGCCGCGCATCCCGCGTTCTGTATTGCAAAAACACAGGGACGGTCTTTTAATCGGCTCAGGCTGCAACAAAGGTGAAGTGTTCGAAGCAATGATGCAAAAAGGAATGGACGAAGCGCGCAGGGCGGCTGAGTTTTATGATTACCTTGAAGTGCAGCCGAAAGCCGTTTATGCCCCGTTAATTGAAATGGAACTTGTCCGCGACGAAGCAGGACTTGAAGACATCATTCAAAATATTTTAACGGTCGGTGAAGAACAAAATAAACTCGTTGTTGCGACCGGTAATGTTCATTATTTAAATGAAGAAGACAAAGTGTACCGCCATATTTTAATTTCTTCTATGGGCGGAGCGAATCCGTTAAACAGGCAGACACTCCCGGACGTTCACTTCCGGACGACCGATGATATGCTTAATGCTTTTTCTTTTTTAGGAAAAGCAAAAGCGCATGAAATTGTTGTCGCCAACACAAATAAAATCGCCGATATGGTTGAAGACGTAAAACCGATTAAAGATGATCTGTACACGCCGAAAATTGACGGCGCTGACGAAGAAATGCGTGAAATGAGCTATGGCATGGCGCGAAGAATTTATGGAGACGAACTGCCGGAAATTGTTGAAGCGCGGCTTGAAAAAGAATTAAAAAGCATTATCGGTCATGGGTTTGCGGTTATTTACTTGATTTCACACAAACTCGTGAAAAAATCGCTTGATGATGGCTATCTCGTCGGTTCACGTGGTTCCGTCGGCTCGTCTTTTGTCGCAACGATGACGGAAATTACGGAAGTAAATCCACTTCCGCCGCATTATGTTTGCCCAACCTGCAAAAAATCGGAGTTTTTCGATGACGGCTCCGTCGGCTCAGGGTTTGACCTGCCGGATAAAGACTGTCCAGATTGCGGCATTCCATATAAAAAAGACGGCCACGACATCCCATTTGAAACGTTTCTGGGCTTTAAAGGCGATAAAGTACCTGATATTGACTTAAACTTTTCCGGTGAATATCAGCCGCGTGCTCATAACTACACAAAGGAACTATTTGGAGAAGAGTACGTGTTCAGAGCAGGGACAATCGGTACGGTGGCAGAAAAAACGGCGTACGGGTATGTGAAAAAGTATGCAGAAGAATATACGAAGCAGTATCGGAGTGCGGAAGTAGACCGGCTTGTATCCGGCTGTACCGGTGTTAAGCGGACGACAGGCCAGCATCCAGGGGGTATTATCGTTGTTCCGGACTATATGGACATCTTTGATTTTTCGCCGATTCAGTATCCGGCCGATTCCGATAAATCAGAATGGAAAACAACGCATTTTGACTTCCATTCAATTCACGATAATTTGCTGAAGCTTGATATTCTCGGCCACGACGATCCGACTGTGATTCGCATGCTCCAAGATTTATCGGGTATTGATCCAAAAACGATTCCAACCGATGATCCGGAAGTGATGAAAATTTTCAGCGGAACCAAATCACTTGGTGTAACCGAAGAGCAAATTATGTGTAAAACGGGTACGCTTGGGATCCCTGAGTTTGGCACAAGATTTGTCCGGCAAATGCTTGAAGAAACGAAACCAACAACCTTTTCCGAGCTTGTGCAAATTTCCGGTCTTTCCCATGGCACGGATGTCTGGCTGGGCAATGCGCAGGAGCTTATTCAAAAAGGGATTTGCCAGCTGTCTGACGTGATTGGCTGTCGGGATGATATTATGGTTTACTTAATTTATCAGGGACTTGACCCCGCTTTTGCGTTTAAAATTATGGAATCCGTCCGTAAAGGAAAAGGGCTCTCTGATGAAATGGAAGAAGAAATGCGCAAAAATGAAGTGCCGGAATGGTATATTGATTCTTGTAAAAAAATCAAATACATGTTCCCGAAAGCGCATGCTGCTGCATATGTGCTCATGGCCGTTCGTATTGCTTATTTTAAAGTGCACTTGCCGCTCCTTTATTATGCCGCTTACTTTACCGTTCGGGCAGAGGATTTTGATATAGATGTGATGTCTAAAGGATCATCAGCGATCAAAGCGCTGCTGCAGGAAATTAATGCAAAAGGTCTTGATGCGTCGCCGAAAGAGAAAAACTTGATGACCGTTCTTGAATTGGCGCTTGAAATGGTAGAACGGGGCTTTACGTTTAAAAAAGTCGACCTGTACCGCTCAAGTGCAGACGAATTTGTTATTGACGGAAATTCACTCATTCCTCCATTTAATGCGCTGCCTGGACTTGGAACAAATGCGGCAAAAAATATTGTGGCATCACGGGCAAATGGTGAGTTTTTATCAAAAGAAGATTTGCAGCAGCGAGGTAAAGTATCTAAAACGATTATGGAGTATTTGGATAAGATGGGCTGTTTGGACGCATTGCCTGATCAAAATCAGTTGTCGTTATTTTGATGCGCGTTTGCAAAAAGGACCTATTTATGGTATCCTTGAAGATGGAAATTGCATGATAACTCTCTTCGAAAGAGTGGGCCGCCCCCACTCTTTCGTGTTTGTTGCGGGGATGTTCCGAAACAAATTCTTTCATGCGGGAGGATAAAAAATGAGTAAAATCATCGAAACGGTAGAACAAATCACCGTACCAATCATTGAAGAATTAAACCTTGAACTAGTGGAAGTAGAGTATGTAAAAGAGGGTAAAAACTGGTTTTTGCGTCTGTACATTGACAAAGAAAATGGCATCGAAATTGAAGAATGTGCGGTTGTAAGTGAGCGGGTAAGTGAACAGCTTGATGCACTCGATCCGGATCCGATTCCGCACAACTATTTTCTTGAAGTATCTTCACCGGGCGCGGAACGGCCATTAAAAAAACAGCAGGATTTTGAACGAGCTGTCGGCAAGCATGTCAATATTAAGCTTTATGAGCCGATCGACGGGGAAAAAACATATGAAGGAACGCTTCTTTCGTTTGTTGAAGATGAATTGACCGTGGAGTACATGATCAAAACACGTAAAAAACAAATTTCGGTCCCGCTTTTAAAAGTGGCAAAAGCGCGTCTTGCTGTCACATTTTAAAGAAATTTAATAAGATATGGATGTAAGGAGGCTTTTTAGCCAATGAGTTCAGAACTATATGATGCGCTTCTTTATCTTGAAAAAGAAAAAGGCATCGAGCGCAGTTTATTAATCGAAGCAATTGAAGCCGCACTTGTCTCAGCATATAAACGCAACTTTAACCAAGCGCAAAACGTACGGGTAGAGTTGAATTTAGAGGGCGGTTCCATGCGTGTATTTGCCCGTAAAGAAGTTGTAGACGAAGTGTTTGACTTCCGTTTGGAAATTGCTTTGGCTGATGCGGTACAAGTTAATCCTGCTTACGAAATCGGTGATGTTGTTGAAATGGAAGTAACGCCGAAAGATTTCGGCCGCATTGCTGCCCAAGCAGCCAAGCAGGTTGTCACGCAGCGTGTTCGTGAAGCAGAACGGGGCATTATTTATTCAGAATTTATCGATCGTGAAGAAGATATTATGACCGGCATCGTACAGCGCCAGGATGCCCGCTTTATTTATGTGAGTCTTGGCAAAATTGAAGCGCTTTTGCCACAGGCGGAGCAAATGGCGAATGAAACGTACAAACCGCATGATCGAATAAAAGTATTTATTACAAAAGTGGAACGGACGACAAAAGGGCCTCAAATTTATGTATCCCGTACACATCCCGGTCTTTTAAAACGCTTGTTTGAAATCGAAGTACCGGAAATTTTTGATGGTACAGTTGAAATTCGGTCCGTTTCCCGTGAAGCGGGCGATCGTTCTAAAATCTCTGTGCATGCCCAAAGTTCCGAAGTCGATCCAATCGGCGCATGTGTCGGCCCGAAAGGAAACCGGGTTCAGGCGATTGTGAATGAACTGAAAGGCGAAAAAATCGACATCGTTGAATGGTCGGACGATCCGGTAATTTTTGTAGCCAATGCTCTAAGTCCGGCAAAAGTCATTGAAGTAAATGTTGATGAAGAAAATAAAGCAACAAAGGTGGTTGTACCGGACTATCAATTGTCGCTTGCGATTGGTAAACGCGGTCAAAATGCCCGCCTTGCCGCAAAATTAACCGGCTGGAAAATCGATATTAAGAGCGAAACAGACGCCCGTGCGGCAGGGATTTATCCGAGCGGAAACAGCGTCATTCAAGAAGAGGATGAAGCCTCGCCGGCTGATGGTAATGATAACCTTGAAGATTTCTTTTCAGAAGAAATCGAATAAGGAGGCGCATCGCGATGCCAGTACCTAAAAAGGTCCCACTCAGAAAATGTGCGGCAACAGGTGAAATGAAGCCTAAAAAAGAGATGATCCGCATCGTTCGTTCAAAAGAAGGCGATGTATCCGTAGACCCGACCGGCAAAAAATCGGGACGCGGCACATACGTTTCCAAAACGAAAGAAGCGGTTGAAGCGGCAAAAAAGAAAAATGTGCTTGCGCGACAGCTTAGCGCGGATATACCGCCATCGATTTATGATGAGCTGCTTGATCTTGTCATGAAAGGCAGCAGCTAACATGGCGGCGCATCCATGGGCATCTTTTCTCGGTCTTGCAAACCGGGCCGGAAAGCTCATTACCGGTGAAGAAATGGCCGTAAAAGAAATTCAGCGCGGCAACGCAAAGCTGGTTTTATTATCAGAAGATGCATCACGCAATACAGAAAAGAAAATAACGGATAAGGCGGCTTTTTACAAAGTACCGGTTTGTCGTGTGGAAAACCGTGAAGTGCTCGGACAGGCCATTGGCAAAGAAGCGCGCGTTGTGGTGGCCGTGACAGACGCCGGTTTTGCTAAAAAGCTCAAAACGCTTATCGATGGGGAATGACAGTTGAAAACTGTTATGACAAGGAGGCTGTTCAAATTTGAATAACAAACCGAATAATCAACAATCTACTACTAATAAGCCGGCAGGAAACCGTGGACCGGCAAAACCAAAACCGACAGGCTCTAAGCCAGGACAACAAAAACAAGGACAAGGCGGCAGCGCTGCTCGCGGTGGCTCAAAACCGGGTTCACGCGGCATTAATGGTGGACCACGTGGAAAAGGACGTTCAGGGCAGCGTAAAGGTGCTCCAAAACAACCGATTCCAGTGAAAAAGAAAGAAATACCAGAAAAAATTGTCTTCTCGGGTTCTTTGACAGTAACAGAGCTGGCAAAGAAAATGAATGTTGAACCATCCGAAGTTATTAAAAAATTGTTTATGCTCGGCGTGATGGCTACTATAAACCAAGAGCTTGACAAAGATGCCATTGAACTTGTGGCAGGCGAGTTTAACGTAGAAGTTGAAGAAGAAATTTTAATCGACAAAGCAGATCTTGAAACGTATTTCGAAGATGAAGATACGGATGAAAATGCCATTGAACGTCCAGCAGTTGTAACGATTATGGGTCACGTTGATCACGGAAAAACGACACTTCTTGACTCAATTCGCAACACAAAAGTGACAGAAGGCGAAGCAGGCGGTATCACGCAGCATATCGGGGCTTACCAAGCAGAAACGAACGGCAAGAAAATCACGTTCCTTGATACACCAGGCCACGCCGCTTTTACAACAATGCGTGCGCGCGGAGCAAAAATAACAGATATTACAATTCTAGTTGTTGCAGCGGATGATGGTGTAATGCCGCAAACCGTTGAAGCGATCAATCACGCGAAAGCAGCCGAAGTTCCAATTATTGTGGCAGTGAATAAAATTGATAAGCCGGCAGCGAATGCGGATCGTGTCATGCAGGAATTGACTGAGCATGGACTTGTACCGGAAGCATGGGGCGGCGAAACGATTTTTGTACCGCTTTCAGCTAAACATGGAGAAGGAATCGATACGTTGCTTGAAATGATTCTTCTCGTCGCTGAAGTAGAAGAATTAAAAGCCGATCCGAAACGAAAAGCGATGGGCACGGTTATTGAAGCTGAGCTTGACAAAGGCCGTGGCTCTGTTGCAACACTGCTCGTTCAAAACGGTACGTTGAATGTTGGCGACCCAATCGTAGTCGGGAACAAGTTTGGCCGGGTCCGTGCGATGGTTAATGACGTCGGCCGCCGTGTAAAAACAGCAGGTCCATCTACGCCGGTTGAAATTACTGGATTAAATGATGTACCGCTTGCTGGTGATCGTTTTGTCGTGTTTGAGGATGAAAAAACGGCACGCCAAATCGGTGAATCTCGTGCACAAGAGGCGCTTCAGGCGCAGCGGAGCGAAAAAACGAAAGTCAGTCTCGATAATTTGTTTGAACATATGAAACAAGGTGAAATGAAAGACTTGAACATTGTTTTAAAAGCAGATGTACAAGGTTCGGTTGAAGCGGTAGCGTCTGCTCTCCAAAAAATTGAAGTAGAAGGCGTCAATGTTAAAATCATTCATACAGGTGCCGGTGCAATTACAGAATCTGACATTATTTTAGCATCTGCTTCAAATGCGATTGTGATTGGCTTTAACGTGCGTCCGGATGTGAATGCGAAGCGTACAGCGGAAGTCGAAAAAGTGGAAGTCCGTCTGCACCGGATCATTTACAAGGTCATCGAAGAAATTGAAGCAGCGATGAAAGGAATGCTTGATCCTGAGTTTGAAGAAAAAATTATCGGGCAGGCAGAAATACGCCAGACATTTAAAGTGTCTAAAATCGGTACAATTGCGGGAAGCTATGTAACAGAAGGCAAAATTACACGTGATTCAGGCGTTCGCTTGATCCGTGACGGCATCGTTATTTTCGAAGGCGAAGTCGATGCGCTAAAACGCTTTAAAGATGATGCAAAAGAAGTAGCGCAAGGTTATGAGTGCGGAATTACCATTCGTGGTTTCAATGATGTTAAAGAAGGCGATATTATTGAAGCGTTCATCGAACAGGAAATCGAGCGCAAGTAACCTTCACCTGAAGGAGTGAAAAGTATGTCGATGCGTTCAAATCGTGTGGCAGAACAAATGAAAAAAGAATTGACGGAAATTTTAAGCCGTAAAGTGAAAGATCCACGCATTGGATTTTTAACGGTAACGGATGTAGAAGTAACCGGTGATTTGCAGCAGGCAACCGTGTATATTACGGTGCTTGGCGGCGAAGAAGAACGGGAAGGTACGTTAAAAGCATTGGCAAAAGCAAAAGGGTTCATCCGCTCAGAGCTTGGCCAGCGTATCCGTCTTCGGAAAACACCGGAGCTTATGTTTGAATTTGATGAATCGGTTGCGTACGGGAATAAAATTGATACGCTTCTAAGAGAACTTAAAGATTCAGACCCGTCGTAATAAAAAAGGCGCCTGGAGAAGCGGCGGAGTTATTTCGCTGCTTCGACGGGCGCTTTTTTTCATGAAAAAAGGAGTGAATCATTATGAATGGCATTTTACCGCTTTGGAAAGAAAAAGGCATGACATCGCACGATTGCGTGTTTAAAGCCCGCAAAATTCTTAAAACGAAAAAAGTTGGCCATACGGGCACACTTGACCCAGATGTAGAAGGCGTGCTGCCGCTCTGCATTGGAAAAGCAACTCGGCTTGCCGAATACATTACCGATAGTGGCAAAACCTACGAAGCGGAAGTGACAATTGGGACATCCACCGAAACAGAAGATGCATCGGGCACTGTAGTGGAATCTAAAAAAATTGATTCCCCACTTACTGAAATGGAACTCACGCCAGTTCTTCAACAGCTCACAGGCGACATTGAACAAACACCACCGATGTATTCAGCTGTTAAAGTGAACGGCAAGCGTTTATATGAGTATGCACGTGCTGGTGAAGCGGTAGAGCGTCCTGCGCGGATTGTTTCCATTTATAGTATCGAACAAATCAGTCCGATTGAACAGGATGAAAAAAATGCCCGCTTTTCGATTCGGATCGTTTGCGGAAAAGGGACATATATTCGAACATTGGCTGTGATGATTGGTGAAAAGCTTGGCTATCCGGCCCACATGTCCCGCCTCGTCCGAACACATTCGGGCGGATTTGGACAAGAGGACTGTGTCACGTTATCAGCGCTTGCCGAATGCGCGCCTGAAGAGGTATTGAAGCCGGTTGAAATCGCTGTTTCTCATTTGCCGAAGTGGCATGTAAATGATACAGTAGCAGTAATGATAAAAAACGGAGCAGTACTGCCGGTACCTGCCCAATGGCCGTCTGGGGAAGCGGAAGCTGCTGTTTATTTACATGGTGAGCTTTTGGCGATTTACCGGCTTCATCCAGAAAAAACAGGGAAAATCAAGCCGGTTAAAGTAATGCCACAATGATAGAGAGATAGGTGTGAAGAGATGGATGTTATCATGCTGCGCCATCCGCATAGGCGCGAAAAAGAGGATTTTAAACCGATGGCGCTTGCGCTCGGATTTTTTGATGGCGTACATAAAGGCCATCAGCAAGTGATCGCTGCAGCGAAAAAAATGGCAGATCAACATGGCTGGAAAAGTGCTGTCATGACATTCGACCCACATCCATCTGTCGTTCTCGGCAGAAAGCACCGGCATATCCGCCATATTACGCCGCTCGAAGAAAAAAAGCAGCTCATTGAAGAGCTCGGTATCGATTATCTGTTTATCGTCCGATTTACATCTGATTTTGCAGCGCTTGAACCGCAGCAATTCGTCGATGAATACATGATCGGCCTGAACGTTAAACATGTGACTGCTGGCTTTGATTATACATATGGCAGGCTTGGCAAAGGAACGATGGAAACGTTAATGTTTCATTCGCGTGGCGAGTTTACGTTTACATCGGTTGAGAAGCTGGAATTTGAAAAAGAAAAAGTCAGTTCGACAAAAGTAAGAGAGCTATTGGCAGAAGGTCTCGTCCGCGATGCATCTGATTTGCTTGGCCGGCCTTACCGTATGCATGGTACGGTTATTCATGGAGATAAGCGTGGGCGGAAAATGGGTTTCCCAACTGCAAATATTGAACCGGATGATGATTATTTTTTGCCGCTGACCGGTGTATACGCAGTGAAAATTCGCGTGCAGAATAAGTGGCACGAAGGGGTTTGCAATGTCGGGTATCGGCCGACTTTTAAAAGTCCGGACAAGCCGGTTTTATCAATTGAAGTGCATATTTTTCACTACACTGGAGACATTTATGGTGAAGAAGTGGAAGTGGACTGGTTTATCAGGCTGCGTGGTGAACAAAAATTCAATGGAATTGAAGAACTCGCTGCTCAAATTGAACGGGATAAAGAAGCGTCAATCCAATTCTTCGACAGCAAACGCCTTGACGAAAAAGCATAAGTTTCGTATAATATACAGTGCTTGACATTTTGAACCGCTGCTTGGCATTGCGATTCTCCAACGCGTGCTCGGCTGACGGGGATGAACCATTATAAAGGAGGAATTACAAATGGCATTATCACAAGAACGCAAGAACGAACTAATTCAGGAGTACAGAACACACGAAAGCGACACTGGGTCTCCAGAAGTGCAAATCGCTGTATTGACTGAACAAATCAACACGTTGAATGACCACTTACGTACGCATAAAAAAGACCACCATTCACGTCGCGGTCTATTGAAAATGGTCGGCCGCCGCCGTAACTTGCTTTCATACCTTCGTAACAAGGATGTAGCTCGTTACCGCGAGTTGATCCAAAAACTCGGTTTGCGCCGATAATTCACGATAAAGCGGGATTTTTCCCGCTTTTTTGTTAGGGAAAAAACGTTTTTTAAATAACTTTTGAAATAAAGAGAGGTGCAACCAAATGGAGCAGGGAAAACAAACATTTTCCATCGACTGGGCAGGGCGCGAACTGACTGTTGAAGTTGGGCAAATCGCGAAGCAGGCCAATGGTTCAGCGCTTATTCGCTATGGCGAGACCGTTGTATTAAGTGCTGCAACAGCTTCAAAAGAACCAAAAGCAGTGGATTTCTTTCCATTAACGGTAAACTATGAAGAGCGTCTTTACGCTGCCGGTAAAATTCCAGGCGGATTTATTAAACGGGAAGGACGCCCAAGTGAAAAAGCGACGCTGGCAAGCCGGTTAATTGACCGTCCAATCCGTCCCCTTTTTCCAGATGGTTTCCGCAACGAAATTCAAGTGATCAGCATGGTCATGAGTGTAGATCAAAACTGTTCATCAGAAATGGCGGCGATGTTTGGTTCTTCATTGGCTTTGTCTGTATCAGACATCCCATTTGACGGTCCAATTGCAGGTGTAAACGTCGGCCGCATTAACGGTGAATTTATTATTAACCCGAATGTAGAACAACTGGAAAAAAGTGATATTGATCTAACGGTTGCCGGTACAAAAGAAGCAATCAATATGGTTGAAGCCGGAGCAGATGAAGTGCCGGAAGACATCATGCTTGAAGCGATTATGTTCGGACACGAAGAGATCAAGCGGTTAATCGCGTTCCAGGAAGAAATTGTCGCAGCGTTTGGAAAAGAAAAACGTGAAGTGACTCTTTATGAGAATGACAAGGTACTTGAAGCGAAAATTCGCTCTATGTGCGAGGCAGATATGAAACAAGCGATTCAAACCGCTGAAAAACATGCACGTGAAGAAGCGATTACAGAAGTGAAAAAAGCGGTGAAGGATGCACTTGAGTCAGAAGGCGAAAGTGAATCAATCGGAGAAGCGTCTGCTATTCTTGAAAAAATCGTCAAAGAAGAGGTCCGCCGGTTAATTACCGTTGAAAAAATTCGTCCGGACGGCCGGAAAATTGATGAAATTCGTCCACTTGCGTCTGAAACAACACTGCTTCCGCGCACGCACGGATCAGCTATGTTTACACGCGGGCAGACACAAGTGCTCAGCATCGCAACACTGGGTGCATTAGGGGACGTTCAAATTTTGGACGGTCTAGGAACAGAAGAATCAAAACGGTTTATGCATCATTATAATTTCCCTTCATTCAGTGTGGGAGAAACACGTCCTCTTCGCGCACCAGGCCGCCGTGAAATCGGGCACGGGGCACTAGGGGAACGTGCACTTTATCCAATCATTCCAGATGAAAAAGACTTCCCTTACACGATTCGTCTTGTATCTGAAGTGCTTGAATCAAATGGATCATCGTCACAGGCAAGTATTTGTGCAAGTACAATGGCGATGATGGATGCCGGTGTACCGATTAAAGCACCAGTTGCTGGTATTGCAATGGGTCTTGTTAAATCCGGGGAGCATTATACAGTGCTATCTGATATTCAAGGAATGGAAGATCACCTTGGCGATATGGACTTTAAAGTGGCTGGTACGGCTAAAGGTGTAACCGCCTTGCAAATGGATATTAAAATTGACGGCTTAAGCCGCCAAATTTTAGAAGAAGCCCTGCAGCAGGCGAAAGAAGGCAGAATGCACATTTTAGAGCATATGCTGTCTGTCATTAATACACCGCGCAATGAATTGTCGGCTTACGCGCCGAAAATTATGACAATGACAATTAATCCGGATAAAATCCGTGATGTTATTGGACCGAGCGGCAAACAAATTAATAAAATCATCGAAGAAACGGGCGTTAAAATCGACATTGAACAAGATGGAACGGTCTTTATTTCATCGATTAATCAAGAAGATAACGAACGTGCGAAGAAAATTATTGAAGACATCGTTCGTGAAGTGCAAGTGGGCGAACTTTACATGGGCAAAGTAAAACGAATTGAAAAGTTTGGCGCATTCGTTGAATTGTTCAAAGGAAAAGACGGTCTCGTTCACATTTCTGAACTCTCGGAAGAACGTGTCGGCAAAGTGGAAGATGTATTGAAAATAGGCGACGAATTCCTTGTGAAAGTCATTGCCATTGACAATCAAGGCCGTGTGAACGTATCTAGAAAAGCGGTTTTAAAAGAACAACGTGAAAAAGAAGAAGCGGCTAAACAGCAGCAATAAGATAAGAAAAGCAAAAGGTGCTGTTTATCAGCGACAAGCATAAGATAAGGACTGGCGGGGGCGCTTTTTGCCTCCAGAAGGACTTGGCTTATGATCTCGAGCTGATGGTGCCTGGAGCTGGACACCCTTGAAAATATATACTTTCTTATCTTTCAAAAGCGGAGACTCCATTCAGAGTCACCGCTTTTTTTATTTTATAAGAAAGTATATCTACGTCTAGCTCCAGCATCCTAGCGCCTCGTGTACTTCGCATTCCTCCTGGCGATAAATCAACATCGAATCGCGGGTCCACAGGATGTGGATCACGAAGGCGTTGCGACGATCCGGATGATCTAGTCGGGCGAATGCCACAGGACGTGGCAGCTTTGAAGCGCGGCGGCATGATGCCGCGTTCCTAGCCTTTGATCTTCTTTATCTCGAGCAGAGCGCTCCAGTCCATGCAGCGCTAAACAGGGCGCTTGCGCTTTTGTTCTAGCATTCAAAAGCGAAATGTGGTATTGTTATTCATTGATATTATACCGCTGTCAAGAAGAAACAGAAATTAGGGGGACATGATTACGTTGATAAAACGATTTACATGCAAAAACGGTGTGACCATTGTAACGGAAGAAATGTCGACTGTTCGCTCAGCCGCAATCGGGATCTGGATCGCGACAGGCTCACGCGACGAGTCGCCGGAATTAAATGGTGTGTCACATTTTCTTGAACATATGTTTTTTAAAGGCACGGATACATTAAGCGCGAAAGAAATTGCTGAAAGCTTTGACAGTATTGGCGGGCAAGTAAATGCCTTTACATCAAAAGAATATACATGTTACTATGCAAAAGTGCTTGATAATCATGCAGATCATGCGTTAAATGTGCTTGCGGATATGTTTTTTCATTCGAAATTTGACAGTGAGGAGCTTGAAAAAGAGCGGAATGTCATTTTAGAAGAAATCAAAATGTACGAAGATGCTCCGGATGATATCGTCCACGATTTGCTCAGCAGCGCCGCGTATGGCAGCCATCCGCTCGGATTGCCAATTTTAGGAACAGAAAAGACATTGTCTTCATTTACGCGAGATACGCTTAAAGACTACATGTATAACATGTACACGCCGGATCGGGTCGTTATTTCCATCGCCGGAAATATTACCGAAGATATTGTCAAGAAAGCAGAAGCTTTGTTTGGCGAATATAAAGGCGGCAAAGCAACGATTATGGAATCCGTTTCTGATTTTTACTATGACAAAAAATCACGCTCAAAAGAAACAGAACAAGCGCATTTGTGCCTCGGTTATGAAGGCATTTCTATTGGGGATAAAGACATTTACAATTTAATTGTGATGAACAATATTATTGGCGGAAGCATGTCGAGCCGTCTTTTCCAGGAAGTTCGTGAGGAGCGGGGTCTTGCGTATTCGGTCTATTCCTATCATTCTTCTTACAAAGATACTGGCCTCATTACGTTTTATGGCGGTACAGGTGCTGAACAATTGGATGAATTATACGCGACCATCATTGAATCGATCGATCTTGTGAAGGCGGAAGGTATCACGCAAAAAGAACTTCATAACAGCAAAGAGCAGCTAAAAGGCAGCTTGATGCTCAGCTTAGAGAGTACAAACAGTCGTATGAGCCGCAACGGGAAAAATGAGTTACTCTTAAAGCGCCACCGTACATTGGATGAAGTGGTGTCACTCATTGACAATGTAACAAAAGAACGTGTGGATGAACTGGCAAAAAAATTGTTTGATAAACCGTTCTCGGCATCGCTTATTAGCCCGGACGGCAAGTGGCCAAAAACAGCTGCAATTTGAATCCGCTTTTTAGCGGATTCTTTTTTTTGCCGAAATCAGAACGCACAGCGGATATTGTAATTCATACAATAAAAAGAATAGGCCGCAATTGGAGGAGATGAATGTGAACGCATTGATTTTTGGCGGGGATGCTAGGCAGATTGAAGTGGGCCGCATATTAATGGAGCGCGGCATCCACGTATATATGGCCGGATTTGATCAAGCAGAAAACGAATTGATGGGTGCACAAGTCATCAAAAATGAAGACCTGTCTTATGAATCGATGGATCTGTTTATTTTACCAGTATCTGGTGTGAAAAAAGGTGGAGATGTGGATGCTCCATTCTCGACAAGTCCACTTTTTATGACGAAAGAAATAGCGGAATCATTATCAGAAGATTGTATCATAATTAGTGGAATTGCTACTCCAGCCTTAAAAAACATTGTGCAGCGCGATGTTCTTTACATTTTTGACAGAGAAGATGCAGCGATCTTAAATTCGATCCCGACGGCTGAAGGGGCGCTGATGATTGCGATGCAAAAAACAGATCACACCATCCATGGCGCTAACGTTATGGTCATAGGTTTTGGCCGCGTCGGCACGACAACCGCCCGTTTATTTCATCAAGTCGGTGCCCGCGTTACTACAGCAGTAAGAGAGACGGGCATATTTGCAAGAGCAAAAGAAATGAACATTTACCCTTTTTATATGGCAAGCCTGATAGACGAAATAGAATATGCTGATGTGGTCATCAATACAGTACCAGCTTTGGTCCTGACAGAAGATATTCTGGCTCGAATGAATCCAGCGTCTATTATTATCGATCTTGCCTCTGAGCCGGGTGGAACAGATTTTGAAGCAGCTGAAAAAGCGGGCATTCAAGTGATTCATGCGCTTAGTCTGCCAGGCAAAATAGCGCCAAAAACAGCTGGAGAAATACTGGGGCATGTGCTGATAGATGCTGTGAAAGAATGGAAAAATGAAAGGGGATTGTAAAGCGTGGATCAACTTTTAAAAGGACGGCGGATCGGATTTGGCTTGACGGGCTCACATTGTACATTTGAGGAAATCGTGCCAATCGTGGCGAAATTAAAAGAGTTAGGTGCTGATGTCGTTCCGGTTGCGACATATACGGCCCAAAAAGAAGCGAGCCGGTTTGGATCAGCTGGGGCATGGCTGAATAAAGTAGAAGAAGTGGCGGGCCGGAAAGCTATTTCTACGATTCAAGATGCAGAACCGCTTGGACCCAAAATACCCGTTGATTGCATGGTGATTGCGCCCATGACCGGAAACTCGATCAGTAAATTTGCCAATGCGGCAACAGACTCACCTGTGTTAATGGCTGCGAAAGCAACGCTTCGTAACGGGAGCCCTGTCGTTTTGGCCATTTCAACAAATGATGCACTGGGATTAAACAGCCAAAATGTTGTGAAGCTATTAAATATGAAAAATATTTATTTTGTTCCATTTGGCCAGGATGACCCATATAAAAAACCAAATTCTCTTGTCGCCATCATGGATTTGATTCCTGCAACGGTTTCAAAGGCGCTTTTGCATCAACAAATTCAGCCGCTTTTAAAAGAATATCCCGATATCAATCAATAAATGACTGCTTTTTTTGCCTGCAATTGATTTTCTTCTTTTCAACACACTTTATTGTGTTAAAATAATGCTATTATCAGTATCAAGATACTTTTTTCAACATTCACTTTTATTCAACACTGTATCTGTATACAAAAAGATGAACTTTTTATTCTGGAAGGGGAAGATTTACATGAGTAACAAAGGTTTTCACGTAGCCGTCGTCGGTGCGACGGGAGCGGTCGGACAGCAAATGCTAAAAACATTGGAAGAGCGCAATTTCCCGATTAAGACGTTGACGCTTCTTTCATCCGCCCGTTCAGCGGGAAAAACCGTTTCTTTTAGAGGCGAGGATGTAACAATTCAAGAAGCAAAGCCGGAAAGCTTTGAAGGCATTGACATTGCCTTGTTTTCGGCGGGTGGAAGTGTATCTGAAGCGCTCGCACCAGAAGCGGCGAAACGCGGTGCTGTCGTCATTGATAATACTAGCGCATTCCGTATGCATCCAGATGTGCCACTTGTAGTGCCCGAAGTGAATAAAGAAGATTTGCGCAATCATAACGGCATCATCGCCAATCCAAATTGTTCAACGATTCAAATGCTTGTGGCGCTTGAGCCGATCCGTCAGGCTTACGGCCTGAAAAAAGTAATCGTTTCTACCTACCAGGCAGTATCGGGTGCAGGAGCTAAAGCAGTTGAAGAACTTTACAGACAAACAAAAGCAATTGTAAATAATGAGCCTTTCGAACCGCAAATTTTGCCGGTTGGCAGCGATAAAAAGCATTATCAAATTGCATTTAATGCAATTCCGCAAATTGATAAATTTCAGGACAACGGCTTCACATATGAAGAAATGAAAATGATTAATGAAACGAAAAAAATTATGCATATGGAAGACCTTTCGGTAGCGGCAACGTGTGTTCGTCTGCCAATTGCGACAGGTCATTCTGAATCTCTTTACATTGAAACAGAAAAAGGCGGCTTGACAGCAGCCGACATTCAAGGATTGCTAAAAGATGCACCAGGTGTTGTGCTTCAAGATAATCCATCTGAACAAATTTATCCGATGCCGGCAGATTGCGTCGGCAAAAATGATACATTTGTCGGACGGATCCGTAAAGATCTTGATACAGATAATGGTTTCCATATGTGGGTTGTTTCTGATAATCTGTTAAAGGGAGCAGCTTGGAATTCTGTGCAGATCGCTGAAACGTTAATCGAGATGGGGATTGTCACAGAAAAATAAGCCGGCTGCCACCTCCTAATCGAGAAAGCCAGGTGTAAAGTGTGAACATTATCGTTCAAAAATTCGGCGGCACCTCTGTACGTGATGAACAGTCACGGCTGAGCGCGCTGGTTCATGTACAGCGCGCAGTCCGCGAAGGATATAAAGTCGTTGTTGTGGTCTCTGCAATGGGGCGAAAAGGCGATCCGTATGCGACGGATACGCTTCTTTCGCTTGCCGGAAGCGGAGGCGGCATGCTGACGAAACGAGAAACCGATTTGCTCATGTCAACGGGCGAGCTTATTTCCAGCCTCGTTTTTTCGGCTATGCTGAAAGAAAACGGTTTGTCGTCTGTCGCATTGACAGGCGGTCAAGCCGGTTTTGTCACAGATCATGATCATATGAACGCCAAAATTGTCGAAATAGAACCTGCCAGATTGCTCAAGGAATTTGAAGCCTGTGACGTCGTTGTCGTTGCAGGATTTCAAGGTGCATCTAAAGCAGGCGAGGTGACGACGCTGGGGCGGGGCGGCAGCGATACGTCGGCGGCTGCGCTCGGTGCGGCGCTGCAGGCAGATTTTATCGATATCTTCACAGATGTAAACGGCATTATGACGGCAGATCCGCGGATTGCTCAAAATGCGCGGCCATTATCCGTTGTCACGTATACAGAAGTATGCAATATGGCGTACCAAGGAGCGAAAGTGATTCATCCGCGTGCAGTGGAAATTGCGATGCAGGCGAAAGTGCCGCTGCGCATTCGGTCTACGTATTCAGATGAAACCGGCACGCTTGTAACGTCTTCACCGGATGAAAATCGAGGATCTGATACGCGGGATCGGCTCGTAACGGGCATTGCCCATGTGACCGGCATCACACGTGTGAGAGTGCAGACAGGGGAACAAGCGCATATTTTTCAATTGATGGCGGCGGAAGGGATCAGTGTTGACTTTATTAATATTTCTGAAGATCGTGTTACATACACGATTGCTGATTCCGATGTTCCAAAAGCGAAACAATGTTTAGAAGAAAGCGGTTATACACCGATTATTGACCCGGAGTGTGCAAAGGTATCGGTTGTTGGAGCCGGCATGACGGGTGTGCCAGGAGTTACATCAAAAATTGTTTCGGCGCTGGCCGCCCAGGGAATTAATATTATGCAGTCGGCTGACAGTCATACGACGATCTGGGTTCTTGTGAAAGAAGAACAGATGCCGGCTGCTGTTAATGCACTGCACGATACATTTTTACTTCAATAAATAAACGAATAGGCTGAATAGATTTAGGAAGCCGGAATTAGGAGACGATTGCATATGATTTCTTTCGGCCGGTTATCGACGGCAATGGTGACGCCGTTTGACTCAAAAGGAAACATTGATTTCGACAAAACAACTCAACTGATTGAACATTTAATTCAAAGCGGTACGGACTCGCTCGTCGTAGCAGGCACGACCGGCGAATCACCGACCCTTACAGCTGAAGAAAAAATTGCGCTTTTCCGTCATACTGTAAAAGTGGTAAATGGCCGCATTCCAGTCATTGCCGGCACAGGAAGCAATAACACAAGGGCGTCAATTGAACTGTCCAAAAAAGCGGAGGCAGAAGGCGTAGACGCGATTATGCTTGTTGCCCCGTATTACAATAAGCCGAGCCAGGAAGGGTTATTTCAGCACTTTAAAATCATTGCGGAATCAACAAAACTTCCAGTGATGATTTATAACATTCCAGGCAGGACTTCCGTTTTAATTGATCCAAAAACGACGATCCGCCTGGCGAATGAAGTACCGAATATTATGGCGACGAAAGAAGCAAGCGGCAGTATAGACATCATTACGGAAATCATTGCAAATACCGAAGATGACTTTCTCGTATACAGCGGTGATGATGGCCTGACACTGCCTATTCTTTCCATCGGAGGAACGGGTATTGTTTCAGTGGCGTCTCATGTGGCAGGCAATGAAATGAAAGAAATGGTGAACGCCTTTTTAATTGGCGATGTACAGACGGCTGCATCTATTCATCAACGCCTTCTTCCGCTTTTCCGAGGGCTGTTTGCTGCACCAAACCCGGTGCCGGTTAAAACGGCGCTTCAGATGAAAGGATTGGATGTCGGCGGCGTCCGCTTGCCGCTCATTCCATTAACAGAAGATGAACGGACCATATTGTCTACACTGCTTTAAAAGAAAGCCGGTTTTGCAGACTTACTGCAAAAACCGGCCTTTCTTATTTTGAGACAGTATCCAGCTCCAAGCGCCATCAAGGCCCGCACGATGCGGGTCACAAAAGCGTTGCGACGATGCGGATGATGAATGCCATAGGACGTGGCAGATTTGAAGCGCCGCGGCACAATGACGAGTCTTTAGCTTTTATTCCTTGGCATAAGCCCAGCCCTTCTGGAGGCAAAAAAGCGCCTCCAGAAGGGCTCGTCTTATGCTTGTCGCCGATAAACGGGCGCATTGCGCTTTTCTGAAAGATAGTATTGGCTTTCATTTTCTCCATCGCTTATAATAGACGTAATGTGTGGATCGGGTTTCTTAAATGTTTAGGAGGAAATAATGTGAGCAAGAGAACAAACGAGTTAATTAAAATCATTCCGCTCGGTGGAGTTGGAGAAATCGGGAAAAACATGACAGTAGTGGAAGTGGATCAAGATATTTTCGTGATCGATTCCGGTCTCATGTTTCCTGAGAACGAAATGCTCGGCATTGACATTGTCATTCCGGATATAACGTACTTGGAGGAAAACAAAGAACGGGTAAAAGGTATTTTCCTTACACACGGTCATGAAGACGCACTTGGATCGCTCGGATATGTACTGAAAAAAGTGCAGGCACCTGTGTATGGAACGAAACTGACGCTGGCACTTGCGAAAATGCGCCTGCGTGAAGAAAACGTGAAAGAAGACGTGAAATTTTACAATGTTCACTCAGAGTCAAAACTGCGGTTTGATCATGCGGACGTGACATTTTTCCGGACGACGCACAGCATTCCAGATTCAGTCGGCGTAGCGATTCATACGTCAGAAGGCGCGATTGTGCATACCGGTGAATTTAAATTTGATCAAAGTGCGAAAGGTCATTATGCACCCGACATCAGTAAAATGGCGGCCCTTGGCAAAAATGGCGTCTTCGCATTGCTTTCTGATTCTACAGAAGCAGAGCGTCCGGGTTATACGACGTCAGAAGCGGTCATCGCTTCACAATTGTCTGATGCGTTTCACTCTGCCAATGGGCGGATTATCGTATCGCTGTTTGCGTCCAATTTGATTCGGATGCAGCAAGTATTTGATGCAGCTTATGAAAATGGCCGTAAAGTAGCCGTAAGCGGAAAAAGCATTCAGCGTGTCAATGACATTGCGATCCGCCTTGGCTATTTGCATGTAGAAGAAGATATTTTAATTAATTTAAATGAAATCAGCAAACATGCGGACCATGAAGTCGTTATTTTAGCAACTGGCGTGCAAGGTGAGCCGATCGAAGCGCTTCAAAAAATGGCGAAAGGAACAAACCGCCATGTGAAGATTAAAGAAGGTGATACGGTGCTGATTACAGCGACTCCTTCAGCTGGTTTGGAAATTCTTATGGCGAAAACTGTCAACTTGCTTTACCGTGCCGGTGCGAATGTGTTAACAGGCAGCCGTCGTGTCCACGTTTCGGGACATGGGTCGCAGGAAGACTTGAAATTTATGCTGAACTTAATGAAACCAACTTATTTTATCCCGGTTCAAGGCGAATACCGCATGCTGAAAGCCCATAAAAAGCTTGCCCAAATGACAGGTGTTCCAGAAGAAAACATTTATATTCCGGAAAAAGGCGATGTTATTGAATTTAAAAATGGGCAAATGCGCCCGGCTGGCCGTGTCACAGCGGGTAATGTGCTCATTGATGGAATCGGTGTTGGAGATGTTGGGAATATCGTTCTGCGTGACCGGAAGCTGTTGTCGCAAGATGGGATTTTCACCGTGGTTATCACGTTAAGCAAAAAACAAAAGAAAATTGTAGCAGGACCAGAAATTATTTCACGGGGCTTTGTTTACATGCGAGAGTCGGAAAAACTCATTGACGATTCCGTCAAGCTTGTGGCAAGCATTGTCGAAAAAAATCTGGCGGGTGAAACATTCGAATGGTCAGGTATTAAACAAGATATTCGTGATCAGCTTAATTCGTTTCTGCATGAAAAAACAAAACGCCGTCCGATGATCCTGCCGATCATTATGGAAGTATAAACGCTCGTATGTTCCCATGTGTCGATACATGATATAATGTGAAAGCAGCCAGTACTGGCTGCTTTCAATTGTTTAAAGATCATAAAGGTTAGGGTGAACGACGTGGCACAAAAAAAACGAAAACAACCGGTCCGGCGCCGGACAAATAAAGAAAAAAAACGAATCGACTCGCTGAAAATTCAAGGAGCTGGGGCACTTTTGCTCGCTCTTAGTGCGATCGGTCTTGTCGGTACTGGAGCAGCGGGGGAAATCATAAAAGGAGCGGCTTCTTTTTTCTTTGGCACCCTTTATGTGATTGGTCTGCTCGGACTTGCTGGCATGGCGCTTTATATGATCGTCAAAAGAGAGCAGCCGCCTATTTGGAAACACAAGATAGCCGGACTACTATTTATTATTGCGAGTCTGCTTGTGTTTCTGCATATCCGGTTATTTGTTAATCCGTCAGAAGGAACGAATTACACTGCTGAAACGTGGCTGCTTTATAAAGGAAGCATTTCAGGTATTCAGGATGCAGACGTTGGAGGCGGAATGATTGGCGGGTCGTTGTTTCACTTGTTTTTTTTCCTTTTCGGCCGCCCGGGTACATGGATTTTCATGCTTATGCTGTTTGCTGCAGGCATTGCCCTGATTGGTGGAAAGCCACTTATTGAAAAAGCTGTTCATGCCATGATGTTGTCAGGTGAAAAACTGAACGAATCATGGCAGCAATTAAAAGAACGATGGTCAGAGCGAAAAGAAGAAAAAAAACGAGAGCAGCCTGACAAAGAAAAAACGGCAGCGATGATGGAACCAGCGCCCGATTTTCAAGAAGACGTGATATCACCTGAACCCGTACCTGTCATTTCAAGCTTTGCTGAAAAAGCATATAAAGATGAACCGGCTGCAGCACCGAAAAAAAAGGAAACGGAAGCAGCGAAAGAAACAGAGCCAGCTGTTTTATCCTTTACAGAAGAAGAGAATACAGACTATCAGCTGCCGCCTTCTTCCATTTTACAAAAGCCGCAGCAAGCGGATCAAAGCAATGAAAAAAAACACATTCAAAAAAATGCTCAAAAGCTCGAAAAAACTTTCCAGAGCTTTGGAGTGAAAGCGAAAGTGACACAAATTCACCTTGGACCGGCTGTAACGAAATATGAGGTACTTCCTGATACAGGTGTAAAAGTAAGCAAAATTGTTGGATTGACCGATGACCTCGCGCTGGCATTGGCAGCAAAAGATATTCGTATGGAAGCGCCGATACCGGGAAAATCTGCCATCGGGATTGAAGTGCCGAATGCCGAGGTGGCGATGGTCAGCTTCCGTGAAGTAATTGAAGCAAAACAGAATGAGAAAAAGGAATCGAAGCTGCTGGCAGCGCTCGGGCGTGACATTACCGGCGAAGCAATCTCAGCCGAGCTGAATAAAATGCCGCATTTACTTGTTGCCGGTGCGACCGGAAGCGGAAAAAGTGTGTGTATTAATGGTATTATTACAAGTATTTTAATGCGGGCCAAACCGCATGAAGTCAAAATGATGATGATTGATCCGAAGATGGTGGAGCTAAATGTCTATAACGGTATTCCCCACCTGTTGGCCCCTGTTGTAACCGATCCAAAGAAAGCATCACAGGCATTGAAAAAAGTTGTGGGGGAAATGGAGCGGCGGTATGATTTATTTTCTCATACAGGGACGCGCAACATTGAAGGCTACAATGGACACGTGACAAAACATAATAATGAAACAGGTGAAAAGCAGCCGCATTTGCCGTACATTGTTGTTATTGTGGACGAGCTGGCGGACTTAATGATGGTTGCATCAAGTGACGTGGAAGATTCAATTACACGGCTTGCCCAAATGGCCCGTGCGGCCGGTATCCATTTGATCATTGCGACGCAGCGGCCATCCGTTGATGTCATTACAGGGATCATTAAAGCGAATATTCCGTCGCGTATCGCGTTTTCTGTTTCATCTGCAACAGATTCCCGGACGATTCTTGACATGGGTGGAGCTGAGAAATTGCTTGGCCGTGGAGATATGTTGTTTTATCCTTCGGGGGCTGTAAAACCGGTTCGGGTGCAGGGGGCCTTTTTGTCTGATGAAGAAGTAGAGGACGTCGTTAATTTTGTTATCTCGCAGCAAAAAGCGCAATATCAGGAAGAGATGATTCCGGATGACATTCCAGAAACGACTGGCCAGTCAGAAGATGAACTATATGACGACGCCGTTCAGCTTATTTCAGAAATGCAGACAGCATCCGTATCGATGCTGCAGCGGCGCTTCCGAATTGGCTATAGCCGGGCAGCACGTTTAATCGATGAGATGGAAATGAAAGGTGTGATTGGTCCATATGAAGGTAGCAAGCCACGGACCGTCCTCATTCCAAAACCATCTGATGAGTCAATGTAAAAAGAACAGCTTCGTGCTGTTCTTTTTTTTGGAAATTTTTTTGCAGCTTGTTCATCTATAGGTAAGCGATTTCAACCATTTTATTGTTTTAGTTGTATAATGATACGGAAAGGAGAATATTTAATTAATTGATTGTTTTTTCGATCAAATATTATCTTTTCAATTATTTAAAAAAATGATATGTTAAATGAAATTAGCGTAAATGTTAAACCTCAGAGGTCTGATGTCTCATACGAATGAAATGAAAAGGTGGTGATGAGTCCATGTCCATAAAGCAGGATAACCGACATTTATACCTACAAGTAATTGACCGGCTGAAAAAAGACATCGAAGAAGGAGTCTACAAAGAAAAAGAAAAGCTTCCTTCTGAATTTGAACTCGCAAAACAGCTCGGTGTGAGTCGCGCGACACTTCGAGAAGCGCTCCGTATACTCGAAGAAGAAAATGTGATAATTAGGCGCCACGGTGTCGGCACTTTTGTTCATTCCAAGCCATTATTTATGTCTGGAATTGAACAATTGATCAGTGTCACGGACATGATTGTAAATGCAGGTATGGAACCGGGCACCATCTTTCTTTCGTCCGCTGTGATGCAGGCGACTGAGGAGGATGCACGCCGACTAACGTGTGCGCCGGACGCGGAACTGATGGTCATTGAGCGGGTTCGTACTGCTAACGGAGCACCTGTTGTGTATTGTATTGATAAAATACCAAAAGCGTTATTCCCAGGGCAGTTTGATGCTGGACAGGAGTCGTTGTTCACTTTATTCGATGAACAGGCAGTACACCTCATTTCTCATGCCGTCGCTGATATTAAGCCGTACGGCTGGCATGAAAAAGTGTCACCGATTCTTGAGTGTGAACCCGAAACAGCACTCCTTGCGCTCAAACAGCTTCACTACACGATGGAAGATGTTCCTGTACTATACTCTATGAATTATTTCCGTGCGGACAAGTTCAGTTTTCACGTATTGCGCAGACGTATGTAGGACAAGCATTCACGTTAATTAAACTATTTGTAGGGGGCGTAAATAAATGGAAAAACGTAAATTTGGTTTTGTGATGTCCATGGTTCTGGCAGCAGGCACGATTTTAGGTGCTTGTGGCGGCGGGGCAGAGGAAGAAGCAACTGACAATGGCGGCAGCGGCGAAGAAACGGACAAGTTCACCGTTGCAATGGTAACAGATGTCGGCGGCGTTGACGATAAGTCATTCAACCAATCTGCCTGGGAAGGACTGCAGGCGTTCGGTGAAGAAAATGGGCTCAAAAAAGGAACAGACGGCTACGACTACATTCAATCAAAAAGTGATGCCGATTATAAAACAAACTTAAACACAGCGGTACGAAACGAATTTGATTTAACATATGGAATTGGATACAAGCTAAAACCGGCCATTGAAGAAGTGGCAAAACAACGGACAGAAAGCCAGTTTGCAATCGTCGATGACGTCGTTGAGGGGCTTGATAATGTAACAAGCATTACGTTTAAAGAACATGAAGGCTCATTCCTTGTTGGTGTGGTAGCAGGTCTTCAAACAAAATCAAACAAAATCGGCTTTATCGGCGGGATTGAAAGTGACTTGATCAACAAATTCGCGGGCGGTTTTGAAGCAGGTGTTAAAGCCGTTAATCCAGATGCGGATGTAACAATTGAGTTTGCAGGTGCGTTCGATAAAGCGGACAAAGGCCAGCAAATGGCATCAGCTATGTACTCTTCTGGCATTGATATTATTTATCATGCAGCTGGCGGCACAGGAAATGGTGTATTTGCAGAAGCGAAAAGCTTAAAAGAAACAGCTCCGGAAAAAGAAGTATGGGTTATCGGTGTTGACCGTGACCAGTCAGAAGAAGGAAAAGTAACAGTAAACGGCGAAGAAATGAACGTAACGTTGACATCAATGGTTAAACGTGTTGACCTTGCTGTACAAGATGTTGCGACAAAAGCGATGAACGACGAATTCCCTGGCGGCGAAGTAATTGAGTATGGTCTTGAAGCGGAAGGTGTCAGCATTGCACCAACACAAGATAATTTGTCAGAAGAATCAATTGCAGCAGTTGAAGAATGGACTACAAAAATTAAAAATGGTGAAGTGGAAGTGCCAACTGTACCAGGCAAAAATTAATTAATATAATAGGATGCCGGTTTGCAGGCCGGCATCTGTTTTTAAAAATGACGGGAGTGCAGGGAAACTGTACTGCCTTGATTTTTAAAATTTTTTTGTTTATAAGGTCAGACATCCTACAGGAGCATAAACACTTTTATAAAGGAGTGAGAAACGTGGACTATGTAATTGAAATGCTGGGCATTCGGAAAGAATTTAACGGATTTGTTGCAAATGATGACATTACGCTGCAACTCGCCAAAGGAGAAATTCATGCCCTTCTCGGTGAAAATGGAGCCGGAAAATCAACATTAATGAACGTCCTTTTTGGTCTTTACCAGCCGGAAGCAGGCGAAATCCGAGTCAATGGACAAAACGTGCTTATTACGAACCCGAACAAAGCAAACGATTTAGGCATTGGGATGGTGCATCAGCACTTTATGCTCGTTGATACGTTTACGGTGACGGAAAATATCGTTCTTGGCAATGAACCGAAAAAATTCGGCACTGTGAATATGAAGCAGGCTGAGCAAAAAGTACGTGAGCTTTCGGAGCAATACGGGCTTGCTGTTGATCCTACGGCGAAAATTGCTGATATTTCCGTGGGTATGCAGCAACGTGTCGAAATTTTAAAAACGTTGTACCGCGGGGCCGAAATTCTTATTTTTGATGAACCGACTGCTGTTTTAACGCCGCAGGAAATAAAAGAATTAATTCAAATAATGCGCGCGCTTATTAAAGAAGGGAAATCGATTATTTTAATTACGCATAAATTAAAAGAAATTATGGAAGTGTGCGATCGCGTTACCGTTATTCGCAAAGGAAAAGGAATTGGCACGGTGAATGTGTCAGAAACGAACCCGAATCATTTAGCAAGCTTAATGGTCGGCCGCGATGTCACATTTACAACGGAAAAAGCAGATGCTGTTCCGGAACAAAATGTACTAGAAATACGTGGTCTTTCTGTGAATGATTCCCGCGGTGTTCAAGCGGTACGCGATCTTGACCTTAATGTGCGTGCAGGAGAAATTGTCGGTATTTGCGGTGTCGACGGCAATGGACAGACGGAGCTTATTGAAGCGATTACAGGACTCAGAAAAGTTTCGAGTGGAGCCGTTACGCTGAACGGGAAAAACATTACGTCTTATAAGCCGCGGAAAGTGGCAGAATCCGGTGTGGCTCATATTCCGCAGGATCGTCATAAACATGGATTGGTTTTGGACTACCCTATTGGCGTAAATATGGTCCTTCAGACGTATTATCAAAAACCGTTCTCCAAAGCGGGCATTATGAATTACAAAGAAGTGTACAAAAAAGCGAACACACTTATTGAAGAGTTCGATGTGCGAACACCATCTGAAACGACGCTGGCCCGGGCTCTTTCAGGCGGGAACCAGCAAAAAGCGATTATCGGACGTGAAGTAGATCGTGATCCTGATTTATTAATTGCTGCGCAGCCGACTCGTGGACTGGACGTCGGAGCGATTGAGTTTATTCATCGCCGTCTTATTGAGCAGCGTGATAAAGGCAAGGCAGTGTTGCTTCTCTCATTTGAATTGGATGAAATTATGAATGTATCGGACCGAATTGCCGTTATTTATGAAGGGCAGATCGTGGCCGTTGTCGATCCGAAAGAAACGACTGAACAAGAACTCGGCCTGCTTATGGCAGGATCAAAGAAAGGAGCGGGTGAACGTGTCTAAAAAATGGACTGTATTGGCCGTTCCCGTTATTTCCGTTCTGCTCGGCTTATTAGCCGGAGCAATTATTATGATTGCGAGCGGAAACAATCCGGCTGCAGGCTATATGGCGCTCTGGAACGGTGCGTTCGGTGATTCATTTTATACTGGGGAAACCCTGCGGCAAATGACGCCGTACATTTTTGCAGGTCTTGCTGTCGCGTTTGCATTCCGGACGGGCCTGTTTAATATTGGGGTGGAAGGACAGCTTCTTGTCGGCTGGCTTGCTTCCGTATGGGTCGGTGTTGCGTTTGTGGACCTCCCAAAAGTCATTCATCTGCCATTGGCTATTTCGGCAGGTGCCTTAGCAGGAGCACTATGGGGATTCATTCCCGGCTTCTTAAAGGCGCGCCTTCGTGTTCATGAAGTAATTGTGACCATCATGATGAACTATACAGCACTTCATGTGACGAATCATTTTATCCGGAATGTCATCAGTGACGGATCGGATGCGACAGACGTTGTCAATGAAACAGCTAGTCTCCGGTCGCCATTTCTTGAAAATATAACGGACTTTTCTTCTCTTCATAACGGTATTTATTTAGCAGTCATTGCGGCCATTATTATGTGGTTTATGCTTGAAAAAACGACGCTCGGCTACGAACTTCGCGCGGTTGGATATAATCAGCATGCGTCAGAGTATGCGGGAATGAACGTCAATCGGAACATTATTTTATCGATGGTCATTTCCGGCGCATTCGCAGGAATCGGCGGGTCGATGCAGGGGCTTGGCACATTCGGCAACATGTTTATCAATTCCGGCTTCTCCGGCATCGGTTTTGACGGAATCGCGGTGGCGCTTCTTGGCGGGAATACAGCTATTGGAGTCGTCCTTGCAGCTTTGCTGTTCGGTGCGTTAAAAGTCGGCTCGCTAAATATGCCAATTGAATCCGGTGTACCGAATGAACTTGTTGAAATTGTCATCGCGCTTATTATTTTCTTTGTGGCATCAAGCTATATGATTACTTGGCTTCTTAGCCGCTTCAAAAAGAAGGAGGCGAAATAAATGGATACGTTAACGATTATTGCGTTGATCGTTTCTTCGTCCTTATTTGCAGCCACACCGCTTATTTTCACAGCGCTGGGCGGCGTGTTTTCTGAAAAGTCCGGTGTTGTCAATATCGGTTTGGAAGGATTGATGATCATTGGCGCGTTCACAGCGATCGTATTTAACTTAACATTCGATACGACATTTGGCAGTGCAACGCCTTGGGTTGCCCTTCTTGCTGCGATGCTTGCCGGCGGTTTATTATCTCTTCTGCATGGTGTTGCATCCATCGCGTTTCGTGCAGATCAAGTTGTCAGCGGGGTGGCGATTAACTTTTTAGCACTCGGTTTGTCGCTTTTCCTCGTCAAATTAATTTATGATAAAGGTCAGACCGACATGATTGACAGCCGTTTTATTAAAAAAGATATTCCGATCTTGAGTGATATTCCGGTTATCGGTGATATTTTCTTCAGCGGTATCGCGACTCCGACCATTTGGGCATTTATTATCGCCTTTGTTTCATGGTTCGTTTTATACAAAACGCCATTTGGACTGCGGCTTCGTTCTGTCGGAGAGCACCCGATGGCAGCAGATACGATGGGTGTCAACGTAGCAAAAACCCGCTACATTGCCGTCTTTATTTCCGGCTTGCTTGGCGGTCTTGGCGGCGCGGTTTATGCGCAGTCCATCTCTCTTGATTTCAGCCATGCCACGATTACCGGCCAGGGATTTATGGCGCTGGCTGCGATGATTTTCGGTAAATGGCATCCGCTTGGCGCCATGGGTGCGGCCATTTTCTTCGGATTTGCGCAAAGCCTCAGCATCGTCGGTTCAAGCATTCCGTTTTTGGACAGCATCCCAGCTGTTTACTTGCTTATTGCGCCTTACGTACTGACGATTTTAGCTCTTGCCGGCTTTATCGGCCGTGCCGATGCACCGAAAGCATCAGGCACACCATACATTAAAGGCAACAGATAAAGAATCCCGCTGAGAGCGGGATTCTTTTTCTTTTTCATTTTGTGAATGGTCCTGTATAGTGAAGATATACTAGAAAGAGATGTGCAACAGCTGGATTTAGAGGAGGAATTCGATGGAAGCGACACATGAACAGACGTTCAATGCATCAGGATACAGCATCCACGTCATTGAAACAGAAAAATACAAAACAAATACGATTATGATCAAAATGAGGGCGCCGCTCCAAAAAGAAACGGTGACGATGCGGGCGCTCTTGCCACACGTTTTGCAGTCGGGAACAGAACATGCACCATCAGCTGCCGCTTTTCGCACTGCGCTGGATGAACTGTACGGAGCGCTTTTCTTTGCGGATTCGGCAAAAAAAGGCAATGAGCATGTGCTCACGTTTACGATGGAAACAGCCAATGAACATTATTTGCATGGGGAAAATGATTTATTTGACCGGGCACTTGCTCTTTTAGCGGACGTTTTGTTCCGGCCAAATTTAAAAGAAGGTCTTTTTCCAGAAAAAACGGTGCAGCAGGAAAAAAGAAGCCTTCAGCAGCGGATTCGGTCTATTTACGACGATAAAACACGTTATGCATCGCTTAAGCTTGTTGAAGAAATGTATAAAGAAGATCCGTATGCCCTGCCTGCGGGTGGTCTTTTAGAAAAAGTGGAGCCAATTGATTCGTCTTCTTTATATGCGTATTACCAAAAAGCGCTTGCAGAAGATGTGATTGATATTTTTGTTATCGGCGATGTAAACGCACAGGAAGCGGTTAAGAAAATTAACGAGCACCTGCCGTTTTCAGACAGATTGGCCGTCACGACGCAAACAGAAACGGGAGCAGGCTCAAAAGAAGTGCAGGTCATTCGTGAAACGCAGGATATTAATCAAGGCAAGTTAAACATTGGCTGCCGTACAACGATTACGTATAATGATCCGCAATTTGTCGCCATGCAGGTAAGCAATGGCATTTTAGGGGCTTTCGCCCATTCGAAATTATTTATGAATGTGCGTGAAAAAGAAAGCCTGGCGTATTATGCTGCCAGCCGCTTAGACAGTCATAAGGGCTTTGTCATGATGCTTGCCGGCATTGATCAAAAAAATTATGATAAAACGGTTCAAATTATGAATGAGCAGCTTGATGAAATGAAAAAAGGCAATATTTCAGACCTTGAGATGAACCAAACAAAAGCGCTCTTAAAAAATCAGCTGCAGGAATCGGCGGATACAGCGCGGGGAATGGTCGAAGTGCTTTATCATAACATTGCATCGGATACGAATCGCCCAATCGAACAGTGGCTGAAAGACATTGACGCCGTGACGAAAGAACAAGCAGCCGCGGCGGCACAAACTATTTCTGTTGATACGGTGTACTTTTTGTCGGGTAAGGAGGAAATCTAATGGGAAAAACTGTTTTTGATCAAATGAATGAAACGGTTTATCATGAACAGCTTGATAACGGGCTAAACGTCTATATTTTGCCGAAAAAAGGCTTTAACAAAACGTACGTCACGTTTACAACGAACTACGGATCCATTGATAATGAGTTTATTCCGAATGGGGAATCAGACTTTATTCACGTGCCGGATGGTATCGCTCATTTTCTTGAACATAAAATGTTTGAAAAAGAAGATGGTGATGTGTTTCAAAAATTCAGCAGCCAAGGTGCATCTGCCAATGCGTTTACGTCTTTTACACGGACAGCTTATTTATTTTCAGCAACATCCAATATAAAAGAAAATACGGAAACGCTGCTTGATTTCGTGCAGGCTCCTTATTTTACCGAGCAGACAGTTGAAAAAGAAAAAGGGATTATTGGACAGGAAATTCGGATGTATGATGATAACCCGGACTGGCGTGTTTACTTTGGATTAATCGAAAATTTATATAAGCATCATCCTGTAAAAATTGATATCGCCGGTACCGTCGAATCGATTGCTGAAATTACGAAAGATCACCTGTACACATGCTATAACACGTTTTATCATCCCGTGAATATGACGCTGTTTATCGTCGGTCCGACCGACCCAGATGGGATGATGCAGCTTGTTAAGGAAAACCAGTCGAAAAAGTCATTTCCGGAACCTGTTCCGGTTGAACGGCGCTTTCCGGAAGAGCCGGAAAAAGCAGCGCTGGAGCATAATGAGATCCGCATGAGTGTCAACACGCCAAAATGTGAAGTTGGCTTTAAAATGCCATCATCGGACCGCTCAGGAAGGGATAAGCTGCGTGAAGAACTAGCGGCTGGTCTTTTGCTTGAAATGTTATTTGGAAAAACAGCCAAATTTTACGAGGAAGCGTATAACTCCGGATTGATCGACGATACATTTGGCTTTGACTACACAGGTGAGCGCGGCTTTGGTTTTGCCCTTGTGGGTGGAGATACTGACAATCCCGAGCAATTAGCGCAACGCATTCAAACACAGCTTCTCGATGCGAAAGAAGGCGGTCATTTAACAAAAGAAGCGTTCGAACGCGCACGCAAGAAAAAAATCGGTACAACGCTGCGGGCGTTTAACTCACCTGAATTTATCGCCAATCAGTTTACCCGCTATCAATTTAACGGTTTAAATTTGTTTGAAATAGTTCCTGTTCTTGAAAAGATGGCGCTTGAAGATGTGGCGGCATTTGCGAAAGAAATGATCGATGAAAATCGTTTTTCCTCTTGTTTTGTTTTGCCGAAAGAAACGGCTTAAATGAAAAAGACGGCGTTAATTACTGGAGCATCAGGCGGCATCGGCCGCGTCATTGCGCTAAAAATGGCGTCATCAGGCTGGGATATTATTCTCCACTACAGCCGGAATGAAGAAGCAGCGTGTGAGACAGCGGAAGCAATTCGACGTGCAGGCCAAGAAGTAACGCTCGTTCAAGCTGATTTAACGGATCGGGAAGAAGTACAGCGAATTATCGATGCATCCAAATCAGCAACAGCGCTTATTTTTTCCGCTGGAATGAATCAATATGGCATGCTGCAAGACGTGTCTGACGAGGAAATGGAGGCGCTCTGGCTCGTTCATGTGAAAGCACCGATGATTTTATCGAGGGAACTGATACCGGCTTTGTTAACGAAGCAGCGCACCTCCATTACGTTTATTTCTTCCATTTGGGGAGAAACCGGCGCTTCCTGTGAGTCCGTTTATTCAGCTGTTAAAGGCGCGCAAATTGCCTTTGCCAAAGCGCTTGCCAAAGAGCTGGGTCCGTCCGGTATTCGTGTAAATACAATTGCACCAGGCGCGGTCGACACACCCATGAATAAGGGGTTTTCTGAAGAAGAACAGAAAGAGATTGCCGCAGATATCCCGCTGGGTCGCTTTGCTTTGCCGGATGAAATTGCGGCTGCTGCTTTGTTTTTAACATCAAATGAAGCAGGATATATTACCGGGCATACACTGTCGGTAAATGGTGGATGGTACGCATAATTTCACGTGTTGAGTACACACTAAAGAGGATTCTTACTTGAAAAGGAGGATGCCTCATATGTCTGTACTCGACAACTGGCAAGATTGGAAACGGTTTTTAGGGAACAAAATGGATAACGCGGCACATCGCGGGATGCCAGAAGAAGCGGTCAACAAGCTGGCGTTTGAAATCGGCGATTATCTGCATGCCAATGTGGATCCGAAGAACGAACAAGAACGAGTGCTGTCAGATTTGTGGTCTGTTGCAAGCGAATCTGAACAAAAAGCACTGGCGTCATGCATGATGAAGCTCGTTCAAAAATAATGTAAGTATGGACCCTTCCCGGCCGTTTGATGCTGGGAAGGGTTTTCTTTTCACTTCTGCTTTTAAAAATACATAATATCCTTTATTAAGTGGATCAAATCGACATAATGACCCTAATTCATTGGTATAAAAGGGTTTATGGCGTTTATAACTTATGTTAAAAAGGCAAAAACTCATAAAAAACTCATAGGGAAGAAATTTACAGCGGGAAAAGCGGCTCGTTTTAAAGCAAATTCTGCATAAATGCGCTGAATTTTTCTGCTGCCTTTTCTTCCATGTTCTTTGTCATGTGGGCATAGATGTTCATCGTTGTCTTGTAGTCGGAATGGCCAAGCCGCTGCTGGATCTCCTTCACACCGACACCTGCCTCAATCAAAAGGGATGTGTGCGTATGCCGGAAGCCGTGCGGCGTGATCTGCTTGTGTATGTTGGACTTTTTTAGAAGCCTCCTGAGCCGGTTACTGACAAGCCAGGTCATCATCGGATAACCATCTTCCCTGGCAAAAACAAAATTCATGTCCTCATAATACTCTCTGTAGCGCAGCCGGTGCTCATTTTGAGCCGCCTTGTGCTTTTTGAGAAGGGACATAACCCCGTCATCCATCCGCAGCATCCGCTTGGAGCTTTTTGTTTTTGGCGGCAGCAGCTTAAAGTTTTTCGTATTACAATTGTGGAAGAAGATCGTCTTGCTAATCTTAATCGTATTTTCTTCAAAATCCACATCGGCCCATTTCAGCGCCAGCATCTCACCGATCCGCATACCCGAATAGGCCAGGAGTGTAAAAAACAGATAATCGTATTTAAGGCCGTCCTTTTTCGCCAGCTGCAGAAACTCAATCAATTCGTCTTTTTCCAAATAATTCAGTCTCTCGTCTTCGTCCCCATCATCTAACGCCTGTTTCTCCTTGTTTGGAAGCTTTACGCCTTCCGTCGGGTCTTTCTTTACCAACTCCATTTCAACAGCCCGCTGAAACAGTATACGGGCGCTTGTATGTATGTTGGTCAGATAACTTTTGCTGTACTGCTCAGACAGCGTGTAAATCCGGTCCTGATACATTTTCTTTGTAACCTGGCGTAGCTGTAGGTTATCCCATCCTTCACATAAGCGGTCCAGGCACATTTGCCGAACAACCACACTGGACTCTTTCGCATGACGGCCATACCAGTCCAGGAACTCCACAATGAAAGGGAAGAGCTTCTTTCGTGATTCCGATTGAAGCTCTCCATCCTCATATTGTTTCTCCAAAAGAGCAGCGGCCCGGATCGCTTCCTTTTCGTTTTTGAAAGTAGATTTTGTTTTTTGCCGCTGTTTCATCGTAACTGGATCAATCCCTAAGCTGACAGTATAGCCCCACTTGCCGGTTTTTGTTTGATAGATGTATGCCACTGCGGATCAATCCTTTCAATTAGTCGTTTTGCTCACTTTAAAAGGGTGTAATGATGAATGCTTACGGATGATATTCCTTCAATTTCTTCTCCATAAAACGAATCATGACCCCAGTTAATTAAAAAGTTATCTAGTTCGTCACTAATATAGCCCTCAACATACGGAAGCAATTTTAACTCATATAATTTGTATTCGAAATGCGGGGATATTCCGACGTCCAGGCTTTCAATTTCTTTCTTTTCGTTTATTCCATATTTTATTTCCGCTTGAAAATTAATTTCGTGCGTATCTCCCTCATATCTAAGTTTGCACCGAATAGACAGTTCGGTTTTCATAGACGAAACATATTCAATTCCGTTACCTTCCTCGTCCACGACGTGAATATCTTCTTCTACGTCAAGGAGCGGATTTTCAGTTAATAGTTCAAAGTTTGCATCAATGTCAACATAGGTAAGCAGATCACCAGGCTGGCATTTTAGTAGTTCGCATAATTCAAGTAGCGTACCGTACTGAATTCCTGAGCCAAGGTTATTGTATAGATTTGAAATAGTAGTTCTAGATAAAGTAGTTTGATCTTTCACTTTTTGAATATTAAGTCCTCGCTCAGCCATTAAAACCCTTAAATTGCAATGAATTAAACCCATATCCGTATCTCCTTTTTTCTTCTTAATTTATACAATAATATCATAACTAATCAAAATAACCAATGAACTAATCAAAATGACTTGACAACCAATATAATCGATATTATGCTGAGTCTAGTATTTTAAATAACCAGCATGTTAATCAAAATAATCATTTTGTTAGTTTTCGGAATAGAAAGGGGTGTATAAAATTGATTATGCTAAGAAACATCGAGGAATTTAGTCAAATGATCTTGAAGATGGGTTTTTCTAAACGAGCTTTTGCCCGTCAATGTGGTTTAACTGAGTCGACATTCAACCGAGTCTCAAATGGCAAGCAATCGCCTCGAGCGAATACGGCTAAAAAGATATGCGACGGTTTGGAATTAAGCTTTGATGATATTTTCATCATTAAAGAAAAAAAACTGAAAGATAAAAGGAGTGAAAAGTAATGCTTGAAATATCTATTGATGACGAAAAGTTGAAAGCAGTGTACGAAGCTGAATTAAAGCGTCGTTTAGATGAGATCGAGAAAACGGCATTTTTCTTAACCTTCAAAGATCTATGTCGCTATACAAAAGTAAGCAACACCACAGTTTATGATCTTTTCCTAAGCGATCCAGAGTTTCCAGTGATTCGTGTAGGTGTGAAAATGCTCTTTCCGAAAAAAGAAGTAGATGCCTATTTAGAAAAATGGGTTAAGGAAGTGATTGAAGATCATGGAGGGCATGCGAGAGCGTCAAAGAACGTAGCAAAAAAAATTCTTATGACTAAAGCGGAATAAAAGGAAGCTCTCTTGAAAAGCACTCCACCGGGCAACACGGGATAAAACTAACAATGAGGAGTAGTGAGTGATGAGTGAAAATCAAAATCGATTAGAGAAAATCACGGTAGATAGCCGTCGTTACACGGCTCACGCGGATAAAATTGGGGCGGTTTACGTTGTTGATCTTGAAGAATTTACACCTTCAGGTGGGTTATGCAAAGTGAACCGGATGCAGGCGGAAAGCGAAGAAGCAGCGTGTAAATTATTTGAAGCGTTCGTAAGTGGGACGGAAAAGTTTTTATCTCTTATTGGAGAGCAAGGTAATCCTGCTTGTTTAACGTATTTTGAAGCCAGGGTGTTTGCGGGACTATCAGAATACGATGCAGGTCAGGTCGTTGGGCGTACCGCAAATTGGTGGCAGTCTTTCGAAAAAGGACAGTCAAAAGGTAATTTAAATATGGATCAATATTCAGCATTCTGCTTTGCCTGCGGCTTATTGCCCGGCTGGGTGGATAAGGAAAAGGAAGAGGTGAAAGTAGGATGACATTCAAATCTTGGATTCTAACGTACACACAAAAAGACAGCCCGCGCGGTGATCTGGCTCGCGATATTAGAAGAGATTTAGAGTTTCCACATCAGCTTGATACATGGAGACAGCTAAAGGCTTATCTGAATAATCGCCACGCTATGCCAGCAGTTATGACAACTGCCTATAATGCCTGGGCAGCGTATCAAAAAGAGCAAAAAAAATAACACCCGCACAGCAATGCGGATGCTTTAATATCTCACTAACATCTTATCAGAAAAAAGCTTAAAAAGAAAGGGCCCCCCAATCAATAAGAAAATCGGGACGGTCAGGGAGGCTATTCCATAATTACCTACACCAAAGAAAAAAGGATTCGCATTATTCAGCGAATCCCGGACATGTAAACTTTTTTCGATATCTATATTGTGCCACAAACAGGGTTGAAACGGCCACATGTCTAGGGTTCGCGTCACAGGAGGTGCTGCAATCATGGCAGCCTTAAGAGAGGGAATAGAGAAGCCGGATCCGCTTCGGCCGCGATTTGAGCGGATCCCAGCTGAATTAAGGAAACTAAACAGCTGGGTACTGTGGAGATACCAGCCTAACGGAAACAAATGGACGAAAGTTTTAAAGCAGATAAATGGGCGCAATGCATCCGTAGACAAGCCGGAAACATGGACTTCTTTTGAAGCGGTCCAGATCGCATACAACGGCGGCAGGTTTGATGGAATCGGATTCGTGTTTTCATCTGACAACGAATACGCTGGCATTGATATAGATGGCGTTGTAAAAGACGGCCAGATGAGCCATGAGGACGAGCAGGCAGCACGGTTTGCTGATATGGTCCACAGTTTAAGCTATACCGAATTATCGCCAAGCGGATCCGGCCTGCATGTGATCTTCAGGACGCCGCTTCATATGGAGAAAGGCAGGAAGAAGAGCGGCAAGGAAATCTACACACATAACCGCTTCTTCACCTTCACAGGGCATGTTTTTGGCGGAATGGATGAAATACACGACGTAGCAGAAGAAACGCTCACGGGGCTGTTAGAGACTTATTTCGGACAAGCTCAAAGTGAAGCTTCTTCTGTGGATGTAGAAGCCTGGGAGAAAGAGAGAGATCCGCAGCCGATTGATGATGTGCCAGACGCACAGCTCTGGAAGACGATGTTTGGCTGTTTGGAGCTCATAATCGCCAATAACCGTTTTCCGGCGCAGATCGGACAGCGTAAAGGTGATGTGATCCGGGCGTTGCATGATGGAACCGCTACAGAACGATTTTACGACGGCGATGACAGTAGCGCGGACCAAGCACTTATGAATTATCTAGCCCGCTTCACTCTGATGAATGTACCACGCATGAAAGCTATGTTTGAGCAATCGGCTTTATCCCAGCGTGATAAATGGCGGAAACGGACTGACTATCAGGTAAGAACGATCAGAGAGGCATTTAAGGGGGCACAGGAAGTGCTGAAAGATCCGCCTCACTTAGACTTTAATGATGAAAAGGGAGGTGAGAGCGCCCGGCTGGTGCATATTCCAGAGCCTTTCCGTGTGATAAGGGACGAACTTTACCGTGTCGAATACAAGCGGCGCGGCGAAAAGATTGAAGAAGTGCAGCACCATATCGCTTATTGTGTGCCGACTGTTACCCGCTCCTTTTTTAATTATGAAACTGACAGCCTTTTTTATGAGATTGCATGGAAAAGCAAGGATAGAACAAGAAAGCGGACGGTTCCGGCTTCATGGCTTGCCACCAAGCGGGAGCTGGTGAAGCTGTCAGACGGCGGCATGAACGTAAACGATAACAACGCCAAGTATTTCGTGGACTATTTCAGTGCCTTTATCGGAAGGAATCAGATTCCACAAGAGCAGGCGGTAGATCGCTTAGGCTATGCAGCAGGCGGCGGTTTTGTCCACCCGGCAACCGCCAAAGAAAACGGCTTTGAGGTTATCGATCAGGGTGATGCAGGAGCGGACCAGCAATTGCTTGATGCGTTCCAGCCAAAAGGCAGCCTTGAGATGTGGAAGCAGAATGTACTGGAGCCAATTAAAAAGCATCCCCGCGCCATGTTCATGCTTTCTTCATCTTTTGCTTCCGTGATCCTATCTGATTTAGGACTTGATCCGATTATTGTCGATAATTCAGCGGTTACGTCACAAGGAAAGTCGGTCCTGCTCAGAGCATGTGCATCGGTATGGGGAAGCCGGCAGCTGGTGAATGAATTCAACGCCACCGCAAACGCGGTAGAACGCAAGGCAGCATATCTGCAAAACTTCCCGGCTATATTCGATGACACGAAAAAAGCCAATCCGATCTGGATGGAAACCATTGTCTACAATTTCAGCGGCGGGCGCTCAAAAGGGAGGGCATCTATCCGAGGTATGCAGAAAGAATATACCTGGCGTAACATCCTTCTTTCAAACGGGGAACATTCGATTTTAGAGTTTGCTAAAGGCGGCGGAGCGACTGCCAGGGCGATCAGTATTGTTGGCCGTCCGTTTGAGCCGGAACTGACATCGGAAGAGCGAAGCCTCATATGTGATGAGGACGGAATGGAAAACCATTATGGCCATGCAGGGCTTGTATTTTTGGCGTACTGGCAGGCGAATAAGATCACGCTGAAAAAGCAGTTTAAATCCGTGGAAAGCCATTACCGCGAATTAGCGGGTGACAATGATGTATTAAGCCGGATCGCCCGCCACTTTGCTGCTGTGGTCTTTGCTGCCGCTGTGATGACAAAGGCACTCAATGTCCGTATAGACGGTCATGCTTTTGACCAGGTCTTTCAGGATATGGCAGAAGAGAATGAATCCCTGGACAAGCCAAAGCAGTGGATGAACACGCTTCTAACCGACTTGGATGCAGACCGGAATGCTATTTTTTATGACTATGAGCCACGTGTAAAAACAAAAGCAGTTTTTTACAAAGGGACTATTGGTTTTACGCCGGCTTACTTGAAAGAAATGCTTGGGGCGGATGAGAAGATGATCAGGCAGGAGTGGATGAATCGGGGCATGACGGTTAGATCCACAAGGGATGGAAAGCCGGTTGATTATAAACCAGTCAAGGTTGCCGGCAGAATGATGCGTATTGTTCTTGTTAATACCGAAATTTTAGGATCTTCTGGATTCGATTTCAGCAAACATGAAACCAATTCAACAGAAGATGATTTTAGCGTGCTGGAATAACTAAAAAGGTAACCATAGTTACCAGTGGAAATTTCTTTTTGAAAAACTGGTAACTCTTCAAAAAACTTATGTATCAAGGGTTTTCTATATAAAGTTACCAAAGTTACCAAAGTTACCTTAAATATTATATATATCGTGAAAGGTTTTCTATCCATGTGGACTTTATAAAAATCTAATACGTGTTTCGTATATAAGTATATTCACTAGAAAACTGGTAACTTGGTAACTTTGGTTTTTTAAGTTCTTAGAACGTTGGTGTATCAAGGTTTTCAGTAGGTTACCGCAAAAAAAAATTTAGGTTACCCGCTTGGAACTTTGGTAACTTTTCTACTCGTAAACTATTCGGATAGTACTTAGAAAAGGGAGATGGGGGAGTATGGACAGAGCTAAACCGGCTTTAACGGCTACCGCCGAAATTGCAAAGCCGCCAGACTTTCATACTGGGCTGACAGAATTGCTGGTGAGAGCATGTCCATACTGTGGATCTGAACACACGCACACAGTAGAAGGCATATTTAGCGGTAGCCTAAAAGCGAAAGTGCTGGGGATCATGACGGCTGTATGCGGCGGATCATATCAGCTGTTGATTAACTGGGATTTAGATATGAACCGGTTTGCGCGGATGATGTATGAGCTTTATCAAAAGCGAAGCGCTGAAATAGTGGCAAAAGTGAGCAAGACCGCTTATAAGAAGCAGCCGCAGGAAGAGCAAGACAAACGCCATTATATGTGGGACCTGCATCATTTAGCTGGATCGGCAGCTAAAGCAGCTGCCTTGGAAGCGAATCGCACTGATTACTTTAATTCACTATACGACTTTAGTTCGACTTATACGGATTATGAGGATCCGGTCGGTATTTGTCGGCATGGAGTCAATACAGAAAGCAAAGCATTGGAGATTATTGACGAGAAAGATGCGTATGATCGTCTGATTAAGAGTTATAAGGCAAAGGCGAAGCGTTGGCAATCTATATTGTCTCGTCTTCCACCGTTCGCCAGTGTGCGCTTCAGAAATTATTTCGAGCACGGTCTGGAGGATCCAAACATAGAAAGCTTGGTAGTAAGATTGTTTCCAGAACTTCAACGAGAAGAGGAAGAACAAGAGAAAGTCAAAAATCAGAAAGCGTATGCCGCTTACCATGCATACCGGCAACGTGATGATGTTTCGACTGACAATGTAGCTGAACTGATTAAGCTGTTTCGTTCCACAGTTGTGTGAAACCCATATTTTAAAAGGAGGCCATGACCATGGCAAAAACTATCCATCAGCAAATCGAGGAAGAGCGTAAACGTGTAAATCTATTGCGTGAAACTTCAGCAAATCAAGATGCACTTGATGACGACAAACTAAAAGGCTTGCAGGAAGATTATCGCCTTGCACTAATCAAGGGAGATGATCAACGACTGGATACAATCAATGAACAAATAAAAGAAGTGTCTGTCCGTACTGCACGCAGGAAAGAACAGATTGCCCTATTGGCAAATGAACAGAATAACCCAGTGATTCGCCGCTGTTATTTGCAGCAGATGGAACAGTATGAAACAAATGCTGCTTTGTATAAACAACAGGCTGTTGATCTAGCTAAGAAGCTGGAGGATCAACGTCGGGAGCTGCTGAAAGGGATGCAGGAGCTAGTGAAGCTCCATCGCAACTACTGCAATCAAAACAGTGTATACAATGATGCAGCAAGACGTATTGGGATGCCAGGCACATTGAATGCTGGATTTGAAACGGGAATCCTGATTGACAATCTGTTGATTCATAAGGTACCTGAATGACCAGGTATATCTATGGCAGGGCAATGCCTCTTCATGATTCTTATGTGGAGGCAAGCACTGACATTACCGGCGAACAGTACGAGGTACAGCTAATACCAGATCGTTCAGTCATTCAGCTGGATACAATCATTGGCGCAACAGTCCAGCATGACTACTGTGAAGAGATAGGACGCAGTGACAAAGGGACGCTGGACATTGTGGTGAATGATACCGGTGTATACTTCCGCATCCATTGCATGACTGACCGGGCGCGACGGACACATGCGCGTATAAGAAGAGGTGAGCTAAAACACTGCAGCCTTTCTTTCACTTACAAGAGCCGACAGATAATAGAGAAGGAACAACAAGCAGCACAGTTAACACGTGCATTAGGATGGGAGCATGCAACTGTGAAGGTCAATGAATACACAGAGATCCTTATCTTTGAAATATGCGTCTGTGATCATCCAGCTAACCATAATACGTTTACCACAACGAATGGCCATGATCCAAGATTAGCGGGCATTGATTGGCGCATGGGAAGGGGGTGAGCTGGTATGAGGATAGCTGAAGAGGCGAAAGAGATATTTGCTGAACAAGCCAGAGTTTCGTCACAAAAGATAGAAAACTTAAGAAATGATACAACGCCAGAAGGGACAAAGGAATTTTATCACCACGTTGCAATTCTTGAGGACATAAAAACAAGACTCGAAATTGTAGAAAGTAGCAAAAAAAGTCTCTCAGATTTAAAGGAGGTGTTGGGGGAATAGCCCCCCTGCCCTCGGAAATTTTCAATAATTTTTCAGAGGACCGGAGGAGGCCCTTCGTTTGCAACGCGGATAAATTTTTCATGAAAGGGGGGCGTTGAGTTTATACACCCTTTATGCATGATTTATACAATCGAAAAATGGCTAAAAGTTTTTAAAATTAATTAAAAATAAAACTAATGCGGGCTGTTTTATATTGATGCTCAGAATATAAACGACCCTGTTCTTACAGTGAATTATGCTCTGTATAAAAAAGTAGCTTATAAAAGAAAAAAATCCTCTGCTCAATCGCCACATGCTCCAAGTGGAAAAGTCTTAATCTAAGCTGATCTAAATACGATTTGTGCAGAATTCTAGTACTATCATGATATAATTACTATTAAGGAAACTCATAGAAAGAATGACCTTTAAGATTCCCCCTATTAAGCAACTCGGAGGTAATTCATGGATAGTGAGAAAGTTAAACAAGATTTTTTTGCAGGGTTTTCAAAACTTAAAAATCAATCTCTCTGGAAAGGTTGCTTTCACGAAAATAGTGACTGTAGTAAAGAGATAATTAAAGCTCATTCCATTCAAAATAATAGAATTTTAAATTATATTTCGGAAGATGGAAATGTTTTAATGTTTGGACCAGAATTAAATAATTCTTTGGATTTGAAAACAACTATGAAACCACAAGGGAGAAAGAAAGCCACTACATTTACCGGTTTTTGTGGCAAACATGATAGCGACTTGTTTAGGCCAATTGAATATACCGAGTATGTTCCTGGTAATAAAGAACAGGAATTTCTATTTGCTTATCGAGCTTTGGCTAAAGAGTATCATGCTAAAAAATCGACTGCTGAGATTTCAAGAAAGAGCTTAGGATTTTTAGAAAATGGGGATTACAGTAGTTTAAGCAAGCTCTTCGACGATGGAAGCCCCCCTGGTAAAGAACATGTAGAATTCATGACTTCTATGTTTGATAGCCATATGTCGGGTACCAATGAAGCCGTTAAAGCCTTTGAAAAACAACGAGCAGCGATGAATATTAATTTAGAAAATGGGCGTTATTTTAAGATACAAACGGAGTGTATAGTGTTCGATAAAGAATATCATTTGGCTGTATCCGCGGTATGCAATATAGAAAATGATTTGCTTGGAAATAGAATAAACGATTATGGGAAATTAAATGTGCCATTGGCGCCTCTGTTTGTAACTATATTCCCGCAGAATGGAAAAACTTTTGTTTTACTTAGTTATTATAAAAACGATAAATTCAAATTTGAGTTTATAAAAAAACAAATTGTTGCTAAAGAGCCGGAGGAGCAGGCAATAATAATTTCCAATATAGTAATTAGTCATGTGGAGAACTTTGTGGTATCTCCGATTAAATGGAGAGAACTAGGGGCTAAAAAACAGGAAAAAATAGCGAGTGCTTTTATGGAAACGGCTTTGACCTTCAATAAACCCTTAGTTTTTGACAATACTCTTAATATCTTTATTTGATGAAAAAATTAAACCAGAAATAGCAATTAGTGATTCCTAAAGACAGTACATTTGATGTTCTGTCTTTTTCTATTTAATTAGGTTCCTCCCAAAAGAAACAGAAAAGTTTTTGCTTCAATGGTTGTCTGAACAGTAGGATTTAAAAGGGGGATATTGTGACTGGCAACGGCCGGTCTTTTTTGTGCTCGTTTTTAAATCAGACCTCAAATTTGTACAACCGCTTCTTTTTCGTGTTTAATTGGGAATATTACGTATAAAAGAGAGGGATGGTCCACATGGAAGAGAAAAAAGTTAAGATCCCGCCGTATGTCCGAAAAGATGTGGAGGAGTAGCTGTCGGAAAGAGGTATCTTTGACCAAGTGCAACAGACGCGTGAGGGAAAAGCAAAGAAAGAGTGAGAAGAAAAATGAAGAAAAAGCGTCCGGTGTATATAACTATGACTGGAATGGCAAGCTCATTGAGGAGCTGTCAAAAGTGGAAGTGCCGATGCCTTTAATAAAGAAAATCTTTGAGATCTTCAACCGACATCTTGAGTGGGATGAATCGAGGGTTATTAGAACGAACGGTAAGAAAAAGAGTAAATAGGATAAAGGATGAGTAAAAATGAAGTGCAGCCCTCCCTGTAGGTCTACTAAATCCGCATGGCAGCAAATTCTCCATTGTTAAGGCAATGATCTGAAAACATCGAACATTATTTTTTTTGTCTTCATGGCTTGAAATTGGCTTTATTTAGAAATATGATGTATTTGGGTGATAGCGATGGAATTATTAAATGATTTAAAAGTGAGGGCGCTGCTCACAAATGAACTGATCAGTATATATGGCGATTGTGAAGATACAAGAATTATAAATGAGCTTGGTTTGGATTTTGGGGCGGCCAGAGTGGATATAGCAGTGGTAAACGGGATAATGCATGGATATGAGATAAAAAGTGATTTGGACACCCTTAAAAGGCTGCCGCGCCAGATGGAATATTACAATAGAGCGTTTGAAAGAATGACAATTGTGGTGTCTAGAAAATATCTTTTAGAAGTGAAGACCCTTGTGCCGGAATGGTGGGGCATTAAGATTATCAGCGCAGATCAGTCAAGATTGGTTAATGTGAGAAAAGGACGCCGAGTGTCTTTTCAAGATCCTGAGATCATCATCAAGCTACTGTGGAAAAAAGAACTTGAAGGCTTGATTGACCATTTAGGTTTACCGAAATCTTTGAAAAAAATGAGAAAAAAGCAGCTCCTGTCTTTTTTACAAGCAGAAGCTGATTTTGAAGTGATCAAGGCTTATGTCTACTCAACGCTCAAGAGTAGGGACAACTGGAGGGAAATTTGATAATTGGGCAATGGTAGTTTCAATATGGTGATTCACGCCGATTGCTATAGGCTTTTGATGGTCACCGATAGTGATTTCTCGATTAGCGCATTTTTGGATTTCTCCATCTCCAAAAGAGAAATCAGCACCTGGATAAAAATCCTGCTCCACTAATTCCTGACATACTTCGTGGAATGTAAATTCCCCATCATCCCCGATAAGTTTTGACTTTGCAATCCAATAGTCAGTTTCAGTGGAGTAGAAAATTTTTACATAAGAATTATAATGGTTAAATCCGGTTAGAACTTCACCTTTCAACCTCGTAGTATAGTCCCCGAACTTTAAATCTGAGTTCTGAGCTTTTAATTCAAGAAACGTATTAAACTCTGTGCGCGGTCCAATTAAAGTGAGAGAGTGGGACTCAGCGTCACTTGCATTTTCCGGACAAGCTGTTGCTAGATACACCATGTGAGCGTGGTTAATTCTTGAAAACTCATGGATCGTGTTCTGGATCCTTCTCGATGTGGTGGGATGGTCGAAAAAGTCTAAGATGATTGTTACCTCAACACTGCCATCCACTGGGTCTAAATCGTTTCTCAGTTTTTGTACGACAAACGGGTCAAACGATTCTTGGAAATCATGACACCGTACTCTAATAGCGATTTCTTGGTATCCAGATTCAAGAACGGAACGGATCAACCAATATGGTGAATCATGTTGAAAGCAAGGGATTACATCCAGTTCTTCATCCCGCATTTTTCGCAAGCAATGCTGTACTAAATTTTCCCCGGTTGTTGAGGTCAGTTGGTCTTCTTCTCCAAGTTCCTCTAAGGCACAGTTAAAGTCATAAATAAATTTAGTTTCTTTAACACGTTCCTTTAAATAGCGTCCTAGCGTTTTGAAAGATGCCTCCCAATTTTGTAAGTTCGCCCTTTTGACTCTTTTCGATTCAATGATCGGAATCAATTTCTGCCGTGACTCTTCCTTTAACTCCTTTAAAGCCTTCATTTCATTGTTGGAATTTTTCAATAATGGATAGTACATAAAATCCTCCTCCATGAAGTTATTTGTCACATAAATACCATTCGTTATGTAGTTGAAAATTCCTTCTTTTTTTGTATTTTTTTGATTTATTTTGATGAAATATGGAATAAATAGGCGCGATAACCTAGACTGGAAATTAATTTTCGCTTGAATACAAGTATAAACAAATGAATATAGCTCTCCACGCTGAAAATATCTATAATATAAGTGAGGTGAGAAAGTGGATAGTTTAATTTCTTTGATTATTTTCACACTGCCGGGTTTGCTGGCTTATTTTTGGATTAATTTATTCGGATTGACACCGACCACAAAACGGGACAGCAGCGAAGTAGTAGCATTAAGTGCGTTACTTTGGATACCGATCGTCTCGATTGTATTATTTATCTATCAAATATTAGCCTGGGTTTCTAATTGGGAGATTATTGATCCATCTTTTGACGTCCCTATAGTAAAACAAGATTGGATGTTGATGGGGGGCAAGATCGCAGACATCAATAAGCTTTCTGATAATATATGGTTTCTTTTATACTATGTTGTTTCTAGTATAATAACGAGCTTTTACGTGGCTCGGTGGGTTTCCAATAAAGGATATAAGTTTTTAATGGATAAGGTAAATATGGTAAGAGAAGAAAATGGGATAGCGCCCTTTTCAAGCAAAACTACGGTTTGGAATGAGATGTTTTTAGGGAACGCCGGACAAATTGTGGAGTACTGTAAAGTAGAGGATGTTAATTTTAGCTTAATTGGATCTCTGGTAAACGTGCCGCGAGCACATGAAGTGGAAAAAGGTATTGTATTAGATGGTGTGGCACATTGGACAAGAGTAATGGAATACTACAATGTGCCAGTTGATAAAGTCTATATAGATACTAGTACGGGAGTAACCATAAAAATATATAATTTAGAAGGGGCCTTAGAGGCCCAATCTCTATTCAATGAACGTCTAGAAAACGGTTCTATTTCTTTGGAGTAACACCTGAAGATGGTTTAATAGTCATCGAGGGCTTATCAGCCGAGTTTTGGGTACCGGGTTTGATAGTCATTGATGGCTTATTCAGGGATTTTCCAATATTGACAACTCTTTTAGTCATTTATTCCACCTCCTTCTAACCAATAATATAAAATTTGTTATTGGTTGAGCAACATTAACATTCAGTAGGAGGCGATCTCCACTTTTAGTCACTTATTAGATTTATGGAGGTGAAAATAATTGGAAATTATGGATTACTTAAATAAAAGCTCCCAAATCACCCTCTTAGATACATTGCTTATTGCTGTGACTTCTTCTATCTTATCTATTATTTTGGTAAACCTTTCTAAAGCTTCTTTTTTAGTGGGTGGTCGGTGGCTTTTAAAATTAATTAAAGTGACTTATCATAAGGCGACTTATCAAAGTAGATACAATAGAAGGCTCAAGAAGGGGGATTTAACTACCCGAGAATATGTACAGTTTTGTGATAAAGAAAGAGATGGAACGATCAGCGAATTGGAATTGCACGCATTAAATAAAGTAAAAGAATCATTGGAAAAGAGACAAACAGAGAAACAAAAACAGTATGAGAAAAGTGAATGAAAAAACTCATACTTTTTCTCATACTGTTTTAAATAAATATAGACTATTATAATGGAAGAATTTAATCATAGCCTTTAATGGCTGATTTCCTTATAGGTATATTTATCAGCTTGTACCTATAAACGATATCCTTTATTATAGTAAAAGGATCAATGACTGAACGAGGGCATGCCGTAATGGAGGAATATGATGGTGAAAAGAGAATACTACCTTGAATACAAAATTAAAAAAAACCGCCCTGGCCTGCTCGGTGATATTTCATCCTTGCTTGGTATGCTGTCGATCAATATTGTGACAATTAACGGTGTAGACGATAAAAGCCGTGGCTTATTGATGCGAGCGGAAAGCGAAGATCAAATTAAGCGTCTTGAATCGATTTTACACACAATGGACACCATTGAAGTCGTAAAGCTGCGCGAACCAAAACTGCGCGATAAAATGGCTGTGCGGCATGGCCGCTATATTGAGCGGGACGCGGATGACCGGAAAACATTTCGCTTTGTACGAAGTGAGCTTGGACTTCTTGTTGATTTTATGGCAGAATTGTACAAAATGGATGGACACCGATTAATCGGCATTCGCGGCATGCCAAGAGTCGGCAAAACCGAATCGATCGTTGCTGCAAGTGTATGTGCGAATAAAAAATGGCTGTTCATGTCGTCGACAATGATTAAACAGACAGTTCGTGAACAATTATTGCGCGATGAATACAGTCCGAAAAATATTTTTATTTTGGATGGTGTTATTTCTGCTAATCGTGCTGGTGAAAAGCATTGGCAGCTTATTCGTGAAGTAATGCAGCTTCCGGCGGTAAAAGTCGTGGAACACCCAGACGTATTTGCAGAAAACAGCCACTATTCAATTGATGATTTCGACTATATCATTGAGCTCCGCAACGAACCGGATGAAGAGATTACGTATGAGGCGGTCGAAAAAAACAACATGTTTCAGGACTCGGAGTTCGGTGGGTTTAACTTTTAATATTGGAAGGTGTTATGGGTGACAGAATTAGGGAGAAAATTAAAGGAAGCGCGCGAATCAAAAGGGATGTCACTGTCTGACGTTCAGGAATCGACGAAAATTCAAAAGCGGTATCTTGAAGGCATTGAAGAAGGGGCTTATGACATTATGCCGGGCAAGTTTTATGTCCGGGCGTTTATTAAGCAATATGCAGAAGCAGTCGGGTTAAATGCAGAAGAATTATTTGAAGAGTTTAAAAGCGAAGTGCCATCCTCTAAAGAAGATGAAGTGCCGCTTCGGCCAACAGGGACCGCTGCCGCTGCTGATCAGAAGACACGTGTTGATGCGTCCAAACCCGTTCGCGAGTCTTCTAAATTGCTTGATTACTTGCCAAAGATTTTAGTAACAGCTTTTATTATCGGCGCACTCGTTTTAGTGTATGTACTTATTCCGAAAAGCGGATCTGAAAGTGATCCAGCTGTAGAAGAAGAAGTGCAAGTAGAAAAAGAACCAACAACAGAAGAACCGGCTGTAGAAGAAACACCTGCTGCTGAAGAAGAGCCTGTTGTGGAGGAAGAACCTGTACCAGCTGCACCAGTACAGACACTTTCGGCGGTTTCAACAAGCGGACGCCAGACGGTGTATGAACTTTCGGGCGCAAAAGCGTTTGAAGTGGCAGTTGCGTCAAAAGGTGAAACATGGATTGAAATTACAGACGGAAGCGGCAAAAGTTATTTCAGCGGCATGCTCGCAAACGGTCAAACCCAAACACACAACATGACTGGTCAAAAGGAAGCAAGGATTAAAGTCGGCTTTGCACCGGCTACCGTTATTACGGTGAATGGCGAAACACTTGCGTATAAGCTGCCAGCGGATGGGCAAGTGCTGCAGGATATTATTATTCGCCCGAAAGCACAATAACGGTCGTTTCTGGAGGGAATAGTTTTGAATTTACCTAATAAAATAACCATTTCACGCATTTTAATGATTCCATTCTTCATCTTAATTATGTCAGTTGATTTTGGCTGGGGAATGGTTCGCGTGTTTGGTACAGACATGCCGGTTGAACATTTAATCGGAGCGCTTCTTTTTATTGTGGCATCTACGACGGATTGGATCGACGGCTACATTGCCAGAAAGTACAACCTCGTCACAAATTTCGGCAAGTTTCTTGATCCGCTTGCTGACAAGTTGCTTGTATCGGCGGCGCTCATTATTTTAGTGGAGCTTCAATTGGCGCCGGCGTGGATTGTCATTGCGATTATTTGTCGTGAATTTGCGGTGACCGGGCTGCGTCTTATTTTAGCGGAAACCGGTGAAGTTGTAGCTGCGAATACGCTTGGGAAAATTAAAACGTGGACGCAGATTATTGCAATAGCTGTATTATTGCTGCATAATGCACCTTTTGAAAGCATGGGCATTCCGTTTGGGGATTTTATGCTTTGGATTGCATTGTTCTTTACACTTTGGTCTGGATGGGATTACTTTAAATTAAATAAAGATGTTTTTAAAAACTCGAAATAACAATAAGGCAGGCTGATTGAAAACGCTTGTCTTTCAAGACGCGCAGCCGTGCGAGGAGCGGAGTGACCGTGAGGGGTCATGAGCACCGGAGCCGGCAAGCAACGCAGAAAGCGAGCGTTTATCAACAGCCTGAGGCACCTTGGATTTCCAATGGTGCCTTTCGTCTACCAAAAGGGGAGTATACATACGATGAATGCTGAAATTATTGCTGTAGGATCAGAATTATTGCTTGGCCAAATTACGAATACCAATGCCCGCTTTTTATCGCAGCACCTAGCAGAAATTGGCGTGAATATTTATTATCATACCGTTGTCGGTGACAATGGAGAGCGGCTTGAAGATGCTGTGAAACTTGCAAAGCAGCGTGCGGATCTTATTATTTTTTCTGGGGGACTCGGACCGACTAAGGATGACTTGACGAAAGAAACAATTGCCCATTTAATTGGGACGACCCTTGAATACAACGAAGATGCGCTTCAAAGCATTGAGGCATACTTCACGAAGACAGGCCGCGTCATGACAGAAAACAATAAAAAGCAGGCACTTGTTATAAAAGATAGTATCGTTTTGACAAATGATAATGGAATGGCGCCTGGCATGTTCGCCAAAGCGGATGGAACGTATTATATGCTTTTGCCTGGTCCGCCGCGTGAAATGCAGCCAATGTTTTTAAACTATGGGCGCCCGGAAATTTTAAAAACGATGGAAAAAGTGGAGCGGATTGAATCAAGAGTATTGCGTTTCTTTGGGATCGGTGAGTCTACTCTTGAGACAGAAATTGATGATATTTTAATGAAGCAGACGAATCCCACGATTGCCCCGCTTGCAGGAGATGGAGAAGTGATTTTGCGCATTACAGCAAAACATGAATCTCCCGAAGAAGCCTATCGCTTGATTCAGCAGGCGGAGGATGAAATTTTGGAACGGGTCGGCACTTTTTTCTATGGATACGAAGAAACTACGATTGCCGCTGAACTGGCCGCAAAGCTTAAAGAAAAGCAAGTTACGATTGCGGCGGCGGAAAGCCTGACTGGCGGCTTGTTTTTAGGAGAGTTGACAGGCATTCCCGGTACAAGCGCTTTTGTAAAAGGCGGCATTGTTTGTTATACAAACGAAGTAAAAGAACAAATCTTGCAAGTGAAAAAAGAAACATTAGCCACTCACGGTGCAGTCAGCGCTGAATGTGCAAAAGAATTGGCCGAAAATGTGCGCAAGTTATGCGGATCGCAAATTGGAATCAGTTTTACAGGAGTCGCAGGTCCAGATGCGCTCGAAGGACATGAGCCGGGTACTGTATTTTTGGCGATTGCATCAAAGGGAAAGGAAACGATCATTCACCCCTTGAAAATGGCCGGAAGCCGTACGGGAATCCGGAAACGCACGGTTAAATACGGATGCCATTATTTGCTTCAAATGATTGATTGAATGTTCAGATAATAGATTGACGTTTTTTGGGAAAATCGATATACTTACGACGAACATACTAGATCAGGGGGGATTTGCGTGGCGAGAGAGCAATGGCAGGCAGAAACGAATTTATTGCATGGCGGACAGCAGCCGGATCCGGTTACCGGTGCCAGGGCGGTGCCGATTTACGAAACGACATCGTACGTATTTAAGGATACGGACCATGCGCGGGCGCTATTCGCGCTTGAAGAAGCGGGAAATATTTATACACGTATTACGAATCCGACAGTTGACGTGTTTGAAAAACGGATCGCGCTTTTAGAAGGCGGCGCAGCAGCAGTGGCTATGTCATCGGGGATGGCTGCCATTTCATTTGCGATTATGAATGTGGCGCATGCCGGGGATGAAATTGTCGCCGCTGCTAACCTTTACGGCGGTACATATAATTTATTTGCTAACACACTTCCGAAATACGGCATTAATGTAACATTTGTTGATTCGGCTGACCCGGAAAATTTCCGGAAAGCCATTACGCCAAAAACGAAAGCAGTGTTTGCAGAGATTATCGGCAATCCTTCTTTGAGTGTATTAGACGTTGAGGCAATATCCTCTATCGCTCACGAAAGTGGCATACCACTTATTATAGATAATACGTTTGCGTCGCCATATGGTTCTCAGCCAATTAAATGGGGGGCGGACATCGTTGTTCACTCAGCGACAAAGTGGATCAGCGGTCATGGAACGGTAATCGGCGGCGTTGTTGTGGACAGCGGGACCTTTAACTGGAACACGGATAAGTTTCCAGGCTTTACGACGCCGGATGAGTCATACAACGGCCTGAAATTCGCTGATATTGAAGGGCCGGCTTTTGCGATTAAGCTTCGTGTGCAGCTTTTGCGGGACTTCGGTCCGTCGATTAGTGCAAACAGCGCGTTTTTATTGCTCCAAGGACTTGAAACGCTGCATCTTCGTATTCAGCGCCATCACGAAAACACACAGAAAATCATTGCCTTTTTGAAAGAACATCCAGGTGTTGAATGGGTCAAACATCCGTCGCTGCCGGATCATCCCTCTCATGAGCTTGCGAAAAAATATTTAAATGGCACATTTGGCTCTATTGTTGTTTTTGGCATTAAAGGCGATCGTGATGCAGGGAAAAAAGCTATCGATTCCGTTGAACTTTGGTCACATGTGGCGAATGTCGGCGATGGTAAATCGCTTATTATCCATCCGGCATCTACTACACATCAGCAGCTAAGCGCTGATGGGCTGAAAGAGTCCGGGGTTACAGAAGAATTAATCCGTCTTTCTGTCGGTTTGGAGTCCCCAGAGGACTTAATTGCTGATTTGAAGCAGGCGATTGAAAAGGGAAGCGGGATTTCTTCATAAATATGAGTCTGCCGGTTGTTCCGGCGGGCTTTTTTTCTATGATCCATGATATAATAAACAAGCGATCAGCCGATTGCTGCAGAAAATTCTTCTATTACTCTTCTGGTTCTTCACTAACAGTACTTTACGGAATTCCTTCCATTTTATCGTTATTTTTCTTTTTGAAAGCAGGTGAAAAAAGTCGAATAAATGTTCGTTTTTTGCTTGTAATTTATTGCTGATTACGGTATAGTTAAGTCAGGTTCCAACACAACTTGCAAAACAGCTGTTCCTAATATAGATACGTATTTTTTAAGGAGGAATTTTATAGTGAACGATCGTCAGGCTGCCTTAGATATGGCGCTTAAACAAATTGAAAAGCAATTCGGAAAAGGATCGGTAATGAAGCTAGGTGAACAACCGGAACGTCGTGTCTCTACATCACCAAGCGGGTCGCTTGCACTCGATTCAGCACTGGGAATAGGCGGCTATCCGCGTGGACGTGTAGTGGAGATTTACGGTCCTGAGAGCTCAGGAAAAACAACGGTTGCACTTCATGCCATCGCGGAAATACAGTCACAAGGCGGACAGGCGGCGTTTATCGATGCTGAGCATGCCCTTGATCCTGTCTACGCTCAAAAGCTCGGTGTGAACATTGACGAACTTCTTTTATCGCAGCCGGATACAGGCGAGCAGGCATTGGAAATTGCCGAAGCGCTTGTACGAAGCGGTGCGGTTGATATTATTGTCATTGACTCGGTTGCAGCGCTTGTGCCGAAAGCAGAAATTGAAGGCGAAATGGGTGCCTCACACGTTGGCTTGCAGGCCCGTCTTATGTCTCAGGCTCTTCGCAAGCTGTCAGGTGCGATTAACAAGTCCAACACAATCGCTATTTTTATTAACCAGATTCGTGAAAAGGTTGGAGTTATGTTCGGAAATCCCGAGATAACGCCTGGGGGCCGTGCCCTTAAGTTTTACAGCTCTGTCCGTCTTGAGGTAAGACGGGCTGAAGCGTTAAAACAAGGCAATGATATTGTCGGGAATAAAACAAAAATCAAAGTAGTGAAAAATAAAGTGGCACCACCGTTTCGTGTCGCAGAAGTCGATATTATGTATGGAGAAGGCATTTCACGTGAAGGTGAAATTATCGATCTCGGTTCAGAGGAAGATATCGTCGAAAAAAGCGGCGCCTGGTATTCATATAAAGGCGAACGACTCGGACAAGGCCGTGAAAATGCAAAACAATTTTTAAAAGAAAATCCGGAAATACGCCATGAGATCATGATGAAAATTCGTGAGCGTTACGGTTTAGATAAGGTGCCGGAAGTTCCGTCTGCAGAAGAAAACAACGGAGCAGATACACTTTTCGAAGAAAAATAACTGAAAAAAGCAGGAGACGGGCCGCCCGTTTTCCTGCTTTTTTTGTTAACCCCTTTAGAAATAAGGGGTTTCATGGAGAAAACCTTGACAATAAAATTTTACACCGATAAAATTAAAGTTGTATATTTGACATTTTTTATCTTGAAAATGGAAATGTAGCGCTGTTTGTTTCATAATTTTATGCGACAGCAGCCAACATGTGAAACACATGACAATTATTTATAGCAAGAGGAGGTGAAATGATGGAACCCATTACAATCATCTCCATTTTGCTTGGCCTTATCATTGGTGTCGTTGTTGGCTATTTTGTACGAAAATCAATTGCCGAATCAAAAATCGCGGGCGCACGCAGCGCTGCAGACCAAATTGTAGAAGATGCAAAACGGGAAGCAGAAGCGTCGAAAAAAGAAGCTCTTTTAGAGGCAAAGGATGAAATTCATAAATTGCGCACGGAAACCGAACATGATCTCCGTGAAAGACGAAATGAATTACAAAAACAAGAAAATCGCCTCCTTCAAAAAGAAGAAAACCTTGATCGAAAGGATGATTCCCTAAACAAGCGGGAAGATATGCTCGAACATAAAGAGGCAGCGTTAAACACAAAACAACAACATATTGAAGAGATGGACAGCAAAGTGGATGAGATGGTGAAAAAGCAGCAATCCGAGCTTGAGCGAATTTCTGCTCTGACACGTGACGAAGCGCGCTCCATCATTTTAGAACGGACTGAACAAGAATTATCCCACGATATTGCCATCATGGTAAAAGAGAACGAGCATCGTGCGAAGGAAGAATCCGACAAAAAAGCACGTGAAGTGTTGTCACTTGCGATTCAGCGGTTTGCAGCCGATCATGTGGCTGAAACGACTGTATCTGTCGTCACATTGCCGAACGATGAGATGAAAGGGCGCATTATCGGACGTGAAGGCCGCAACATCCGTACACTTGAAACGCTGACAGGCATCGATTTAATTATCGATGACACGCCTGAAGCCGTTATTTTGTCCGGCTTTGATCCGATCCGCCGCGAAACAGCCCGAATCGCCTTGGAGAAATTGGTGCAGGACGGACGTATTCATCCGGCGCGTATTGAAGAAATGGTTGACAAAGCGCGGCGTGAGGTAGATGAGCATATTCGTGAAATCGGTGAGCAGACAACATTTGACGTTGGTGTTCACGGTTTGCATCCAGACCTCATCAAAATTCTCGGCCGCCTAAAATACCGGACAAGCTATGGACAAAACGTGCTGAAACACTCGGTTGAAGTCGCGTATTTATCCGGTCTTTTAGCAGCCGAACTCGGTGAAGACGAAACACTTGCCCGCCGAGCAGGACTTCTGCATGACATCGGCAAAGCGGTCGACCATGAGGTGGAAGGCAGCCACGTTGAAATCGGTGTTGAGCTCGGTCAGAAGTACAAAGAGCATCCGGTTGTCATCAACAGTATTGCATCACACCATGGCGACACAGAACCAACATCGGTTATTGCCGTTTTAGTCGCTGCAGCAGATGCATTGTCTGCCGCAAGACCAGGCGCACGCAGTGAAACACTCGAAAACTACATTCGCCGCTTAGAAAAACTCGAAGAAATTTCGGAATCATATGATGGTGTCGAAAAATCATTTGCCATCCAGGCTGGTCGTGAAGTACGGATCATGGTAAAACCGGAGCAAATTGATGACCTGCAGGCACACCGCCTTGCGCGTGATATCCGCAAACGCATTGAAGGAGAACTTGATTATCCGGGTCATATTAAAGTAACCGTTATTCGTGAAACAAGAGCAGTTGAATATGCAAAATAAGTGAAAGCGGTGTGCGAAAAAAGCACCGCTTTTCTTTTAGGTTAAAAAAGAATATATTTTCAATGATGGCCAGCTCCAGGCGCCATCAGCTCGAGGGCTCACAGGATGTGAGTCACAAAGGCGTTGCGGCACGATGCCGCGTTCTTAGCCTTTGCTCTAAGACAGATTGTCTTATGCTTGTCGCTGAAAGACGGGCGCCTTGCGCTTTTCTTATTGCGAAAAGAAAGAAGGAGAAAAATGGATCTATTATTTATAGGGGACGTCGTCGGATCGCCAGGCCGTGACATGGTTAGTGAGTACGTACCGAGATTAAAGAAAAAATATCGTCCGGGCATCACGATCATTAATGGGGAAAATGCTGCGGGCGGGCGCGGCATTACAGAGAAAATTTATAAAAAATTTATGCAGGATGGTGCCAATGTCGTCACACTCGGCAACCACGCATGGGATAATAGAGATATTTTTGAATTTATTGATACAGCGAAATGGCTCGTCCGTCCGGCAAACTTTCCAGCCTCGGTTCCAGGTCAGGGCATTGCATACGTACCAGCGGGAGAGTTTGAAGTAGCCGTTATTAATTTGCAGGGCCGTGTTTTTATGAACGATCTTGACTGCCCGTTTCATAAAGCAGATCAACTTGTGGAAGAAGCAAAAAAGCGGACACCGTTTATCTTCGTTGACTTTCATGCTGAGACAACGAGTGAAAAACAGGCGATGGGCTGGTTTTTAGATGGGCGGGTTACGGCGGTTGTCGGAACGCATACGCACGTGCAGACAGCGGACAACCGCGTGCTGCCAGGCGGAACTGCTTATTTAACTGACGCAGGAATGACGGGTCCATATGACGGAATTCTTGGTATGGAAAAAGAATCGATTATCCAAAAGTTTCAAAATCAGCTGCCGGCGAGATTTGAAGTGCCGAAAGAAGGACGCACGCAGTTGTCCGGATGTCTCGTTCAAACAGATCGAAAAACGGGGCTTGCAAAATCGATTCAACGCATTTTAATAAACGACGATTATCCTTTTAACGATTATTAATTCATAGCCCCTCTTCATTTGAATATATATGAAAGACGAATGGAGGCTTCAAAAGGGGGATTAGGGAATGGATGTCTTAAAAGTATCATCAAAATCAAATCCAAACTCGGTAGCCGGTGCATTGGCCGGAACGATGCGGGAAAAAGGCAGTGCTGAAATACAAGCCGTCGGGGCAGGCGCGCTGAATCAAGCGGTGAAAGCGGTCGCGATTGCAAGAGGATTTGTGGCACCCGGCGGCATTGATTTAATTTGCATACCGGCTTTTACAAGTATTATGATCGCAGGAGAAGCACGCACGGCGATGAAATTAATTATCCAGTGCCGTTAAACATTCCAGCCATTTGGCTGGAATGTTTTTTTATATAAATGTTTTTGCATTTTTCCAACAAAAGAAGTACACTAGGAACATTGTTTTAATCCGATTAAATTAGTTAGTTTTTTACATAGATCGAACGTTTACCAGTTGTAGAGTATTCATATAGTGATTTATATATAAAAATGATACACTATAAGAAGCAGAAAAATGATGCGGTCATATTTAAAGGAGTGTTTGGAACAATGGCAGAGCAGCTTTCTTGGAAAGTGGGAGGACAGCAAGGGGAAGGAATTGAAAGCACGGGAGAAATTTTCTCCATGGCGTTGAACCGCCTTGGATACTATTTATATGGGTATCGCCACTTCTCATCCCGTATTAAAGGCGGACATACAAACAATAAAATTCGTGTCAGTACTAAAAAAGTGAGTGCGGTTGCGGATGATCTTGATATATTAGTAGCATTCGACCAGGAAACAATTGATGTGAATTACCATGAACTTCATGCAAATGGCATTATTATTGCCGATACAAAGTTCAATCCGGTAAAGCCTGATGATACGGAAGCGGCTTTTTACGCAGTTCCGTTTACGGAAATTGCGACAGAGCTAGGCACTTCTTTAATGAAAAACATGGTTGCTGTAGGGGCAACGTGTTCAATTATTAACCTGGATGTCTCTGTTTTTCTTGGTGTGGTTGAAGAAATTTTTAGCCGTAAAGGCGAAATGGTCGTTCAAAAGAACATGGAAGCGATCCAGCAAGGTTATGACCATATGAAAGAACAGCTTAATGGTGACACGAGCGCTCTTCAGCTTCCGCCTGCGGACGGCAAGAAACGCATGTTTATGATCGGAAATGACGCGATTGCGCTTGGTGCATTGGCAGCGGGTGTTCGCTTAATGGCAGCGTATCCGATTACGCCGGCCTCCGAAATTATGGAGTATTTAATTAAAAAACTCCCCAAAGTCGGCGGTACAGTCATTCAAACCGAGGATGAAATTGCGGCAGCAACGATGGCGATCGGGGCAAATTACGGCGGTATTCGATCATTCACGGCGTCTGCAGGACCAGGCTTGTCTCTTATGATGGAAGCGATCGGTCTTTCAGGCATGACAGAAACGCCGCTTGTTGTCATTGACACACAGCGTGGCGGTCCATCAACGGGTCTTCCGACAAAACAGGAACAATCAGATCTAATGGCGATGATCTACGGCACGCACGGCGAAATTCCGAAAGTCGTCATTGCGCCGGGCACAGCGGAAGAAGGCTTTTATGATACGGTTGAAGCGTTCAACATTGCCGAAGAATACCAAGTACCGGTCATCTTGTTATCCGACTTGCAGCTGTCACTCGGCAAGCATACCGTTGAGCAGCTTGACTACAGCAAAGTGAACATTCGCCGTGGCAAACTTATGAAAGAAGGCATTGAACCACGCGAGGATAAATCGTATTTTAAACGATATGAAGTGACAGAAGATGGTGTATCGCCGCGTGTGATTCCAGGTGTAAGCGGCGGGATTCACCACGTAACTGGCGTAGAGCACGATGAGACAGGCAAACCATCAGAATCACCGGCAAATCGGAAAGCGCAAATGGACAAGCGTATGAGAAAGCTTAACCAGCTGGCAAATGTCTTCCCGAACCCTATTTACAAAAATGCAAAACACGAAGAAGCGGATCTTTTATTAATTGGCTTTAATTCAACAGGCGGTGCGATTGAAGAAGCGATGGAGCGTCTTGAAGCAGAAGGTGTGAAAGTAAACCACGCGCGTGTCCGTCTCGTACATCCATTCCCGACAGCGGACATTTTGCCACTTATTGAATCGGCAAAAAATGTCGCGGTCGTCGAAAACAATGCAACTGGACAACTGGCAAGCATTATCAAAATGAACGCCGGCTATCCGCAAAAAATTAAAAGCATCTTAAAGTATGACGGCAATCCGTTCTTGCCGCATCATATTGTTGAGAGCAGCAAGGAGCTGATTTAATTATGGCAACAGCAGCAACTGCAACGTTTAAAGATTTTCGTAATAACGTCAAACCAAACTGGTGCCCAGGCTGCGGTGACTTCTCCGTACAGGCTGCGATTCAGCGTGCGGCGGCGAATGTCGGCTTGACGCCTGAAAAACTGGCGGTTATTTCTGGCATTGGCTGTTCTGGACGTATTTCGGGCTACATTAATTCATATGGACTTCACGGCATTCACGGCCGCGCTCTTCCGATTGCTCAAGGCGTGAAAATGGCCAATAAAGAGTTGACTGTTATTGCATCCGGTGGCGACGGCGACGGTTTTGCGATCGGAATGGGTCACACCATTCACGCAATGCGCCGCAACATTGACTTAACATATATCGTCATGGATAACCAAATTTATGGATTGACGAAAGGACAGACGTCTCCGCGTTCAGCGGCCGGATTTAAAACGAAATCGACACCGCTCGGCTCGATTGAACAGACGTTATCACCGATGCAGCTCGCCGTTACAACCGGCGCGACATTTGTCGCACAAAGTTTTTCAACTGATTTAAAAGATTTAACAGCGATCATTGAAGCCGGGATTAACCATAAAGGCTTTTCATTGATTAATGTATTCAGCCCGTGTGTCACGTACAATAAAGTGAACACGTATGATTGGTTTAAAGAAAATTTAACAAAGCTTTCAACAATTGAAGGCTACGACCCGGCCGACCGTCAAGGCGCGATGAACACACTTATGCAGCATGATGACCTTGTCACAGGCATCATTTATCAAGATACTGAACGTCCATCGTACCAGGATCTTGTAGAAGGCTATGCCGAAACACCGCTTTCTGAAGCGGAACTGAATCTTGGCGCGGAAGCATTTGATCAGCTTATCAAAGAATTTATGTAATTTTTATGGCGCAGAGGAGAGAAATCTCTGCGTCTTTTTCTGGCGCGCGCTTGAGTAGAGTCTTTCGACGGTATATACTTAGGAAATGTGCACGATAGTTTGAAAGATCGGAAAGGGGATTTACCATGAACGAGGAACAACGAAAAGACAGCGAACAGGCTCATCCATCGGACAAAAAATCCGCTAAGGACTACAGCCAGTATTTCGAAACCGTCTATACGCCGCCTTCTTTAAAAGATGCAAAAAAGCGCGGGAAAGAAGAAGTGGCGTATCATCACGACTTTAAAATTGATGAACGCTTTCAAGGAATGGGCAAAGGCAAAAACTTTTATATTCGGACGTACGGATGCCAAATGAATGCGCATGACACTGAAGTGATGGCGGGCATTTTCATGGCACTAGGCTACAATGTGGTTGAAACACCGGAGGAAGCGGACGTGATTTTGTTAAATACGTGTGCTATCCGTGAAAATGCGGAAAACAAAGTATTTGGCGAAATCGGCTTTTTAAAGCATTTAAAGCGGGACAATCCGAACTTGCTGCTTGGCGTATGCGGCTGCATGTCACAGGAAGAATCCGTCGTCAACAAAATCTTGAAATCGTACCACCATGTGGATATGATTTTTGGTACGCATAACATTCACCGCCTGCCGGAAATTTTAAATGAAGCATACATGTCCAAAGAAACGGTCATTGAAGTGTGGTCTAAAGAAGGCGATGTTATTGAAAATCTTCCGAAAAAGCGTCAGGGCAATGTCAAAGCATGGGTAAACATCATGTATGGCTGCGATAAATTCTGTACGTACTGCATCGTGCCGTATACACGCGGAAAAGAACGGAGCCGACGCCCGGATGAGATTATCCAGGAAGTGCGCCAGCTTGCCGCGCAAGGCTATCAGGAAGTGATGCTGCTTGGACAAAACGTGAACGCATATGGAAAAGATTTTGATGATATAGAATATCGACTTGGCGATCTAATGGATGAAATCCGCCAGATCGGCATTTCGCGCGTGCGCTTTACAACAAGTCATCCGCGTGATTTTGACGATCATTTAATTGAAGTCCTTGCAAAAGGCGGCAATTTAATGGATCACATTCATCTGCCCGTACAAAGCGGTTCAACAGATGTATTGAAAATTATGGCCCGCAAATATACACGTGAGCAGTTTTTAGAGCTTGTCCGCAAAATTAAAACGGCAATGCCGGACGTCGCGCTGACAACGGATATTATCGTCGGCTATCCGAACGAAACGGATGAACAGTTTGAAGAAACGATGTCGCTGTACCGTGAAGTTGGATTTGAAATGGCGTATACGTACGTTTATTCGCCGCGTGAAGGAACACCAGCCGCTAAAATGACGGACAATGTACCGATGGACGTGAAAAAGGCACGACTGCAGCGTTTAAATGCGCTTGTGAACGAATTATCAGGTGAATCAATGAAGCGGTATAAAGGACAAATTGTCGACGTGCTGATCGACGGGGAAAGCAAGAAAAACCCGGACGTTCTCGCAGGTTATACATCAAAAAGCAAGCTCGTTAACGTGAAAGCACCGAAATCCGCGATCGGAAAAATCATTCCGGTGAAAATCATTGAAACGAAGTCGTGGTCAATGGACGGAGAAGCAGTAGAAATCGAAAATATGGCCGGGGTGAACTAATATGGAAAAAACAATCTATACAAAAGATGAGATTATTGCCAAAGCAACGGAAATCGCCAATATGATTTCCGCGACAGAAGAAGTGGAATTTTTCAAACAGGCAGAAGCGAAAATTCATGAAAACCAAAAGCTGCGTGAAAAAATGGCCGGGTTAAAAAGTCTGCAAAAACAAGCCGTTAATTTTCAGCACTATAAAAAAGTAGAAGCCTCAAAAATGGTGGAGGAAAAAATCGCCAAAATTGAGCAGGAACTTGATGAAATGCCGATTGTTCAGCAGTTTAAGCAGTCACAGACCGATGTAAACGAAATTTTGCAAATGGTTGCAACAGCGATTTCTAATAAAGTAACGGATAACATCATTAACGAAACAGGCGGCGATATTCTTCGCGGCGAAACAGGCGCTCACGTGCAAAACAGCACACCGGGCAGCTGCTGATCATTTTTCATCCTGCCTGTAACGGGCAGGATTTTTTCTTTTAGTGAGTGCTTGCCGCTCATAACAGCCGCTCCGCGCTTTTAAATTATTGGGCACCCGTCTTACTCTCCCTGCATACAATACAAAGACCACATCAGAGGAGGGACAACAGATTGAGCCAATTCCGAGAGATCATTACGAAGTCCGTCGTTGCCAAAGGCCGGAAATATACACAGACGCACCATACCATTTTGCCGCCGAATAAACCGTCAGGTATTTTAGGGTGCTGGATTATCAACCACGAATACAAAGCGAAAAAATCAGACAAAAAAGTAGACGTATTTGGCACGTATGAAATTAACGTCTGGTACTCGTACCAAAACCATACGAAAACGGCTGTTGTCACGGATAAAGTAGAATATAAAGACGTCCTCAATTTAACGTATCGTGACGACGACTGCGAAGGCGATGACGACGTCTGGGTAAAAGTCTTGCAGCAGCCAAACTGTCAGGAAGCGGTCATTTCGGAATCCGGCACGAAAATTAATGTGCAGGCAGAACGGGAATTGACGGTGGAAGTGACGGGAGAAACGAAAGTGACTGTAGCGTTTCATGACTACGAAGACGAGTGGGACTGCGAGCGGGAAACAGCGGAAGAACATCACGAAAAGTAAAATGGGTGGCGGGAAACGAACTATTTTCCCGCTTTTTTTCTGTGTGCTATACTAACAAAAGAAGAAAGACAGAGAGGAAAACGACATGTCACAATATACTCCAATGATCCAGCAATATTTGCGTGTGAAGGCAGACTATGAAGATGCCTTTTTATTTTTTCGCCTCGGAGATTTTTACGAAATGTTTTTTCAAGATGCGTTAAAAGCGAGTCAAATTTTAGAAATCACGTTAACGTCGCGTGAAGGCGGCAGCGCGGACCGGATTCCGATGTGCGGTGTGCCGTATCATTCCGCGAAAGGGTACATAGAACGGTTAATTGCGGCAGGCCATAAAGTGGCGATCTGCGAGCAACGTGAAGACCCCAAGCAGGCGAAAGGGGTCATTAAACGGGAAGTCGTACAGGTTATTACACCGGGCACCATGATGGAAGGCGCTGGCATTCAGGAAAAAGAAAACCATTATCTTGCGGCATTGGAACATTCAGACACTGAATATGCGATAGCGGCTGCGGATTTAACAACCGGCGAGTGTAAAACAGCTATTTTCACGACATTTGACGCGGCCCTTCATGAAATGTCGTCGTACGGTGTGAAAGAAGTAATTACAGATGGTTCTTTGACCGAGTTGGAAGCGAAACAAATATACGGCCGGCTTGACGCGGTGATTTCGGTAGAAGAAGCAACGGACCCGGCTTCATTTGATGAACTGCTGATGCAAGTAAAAAAAGAAACCGCCCGAAAAGCGTCAGCCCGTCTTTATCATTATTTGCACCGGACACAAAAACGCAGCCTTGATCACTTACAGGCGGCAGAACCGTATGAAATTCGCGATTATATGAACATCGATTATTTCTCAAAGCGAAACTTGGAGCTGACCGAAACGATCCGGTCGAAAGGAAAAAAAGGGTCGCTGCTTTGGCTCCTTGATGAAACGAAAACGGCAATGGGAGGCCGCTTGCTGAAACAATGGATCGACCGGCCTCTTTTAAATGAAAAAGATATTAACCGCCGTCTCGGTATTGTTGAAACGTTTATCGCGGCTTTCTTTGAACGGGAAGAGCTGCGTGAACAGCTAAAAGAAGTGTATGACTTAGAACGGCTTGCCGGGCGAGTTGCCTTTGGCAATGTCAATGCACGCGACCTCGTTCAGCTGAAAAAATCACTTGGACAAATTCCCTTGTTGGCAAATTTGCTGAAACGAATTAATGGGATCGAATTAAACAGACTGGCCGATTCTCTTGATCCATGTACAGAGCTGTTTGAAGAGCTTGACCTGGCTCTTATTGAAGAACCGCCGATTTCTGTGAAAGAAGGCGGCATGATTCGGGACGGGTTCCACGCGCAGCTTGATGAATACCGTGATGCAGCACGAAACGGCAAGCAGTGGATTGCAGAGCTCGAAAAAGAAGAACGGATAAAAACCGGTATTAAATCGCTTAAAATTGGCTACAATCGCATCTTCGGCTATTACATTGAAGTGACGAAAGCGAATCTCGGCTTGCTTAAAGAAGGACGTTATGAACGAAAGCAGACGCTAGCCAATTGCGAACGGTTTGTCACACCGGAATTAAAAGAAAAAGAGACGCTTATTTTAGAAGCAAATGACAAAATGATGGAACTTGAATACGATTTGTTTTCACAACTGCGTGAGCATGTGAAGCAGTTTATTCCCCGCCTTCAAAATCTTGCCCGTATGGTTAGTGAAATTGATGTGCTGCAATGTTTTGCTGCGGTGAGCGAATCGCGCCGGTTTGTCCGGCCGTCCTTTTCACCAGACGGAAACATGTGGATAAAAGAAGGGCGCCATCCGGTTGTTGAAAAAGTGATAGATGCGCAAGGATTTGTCCCGAACGATTGCCAGATGGAAGCGGGGCGAAATGTGCTGCTTATTACCGGACCGAACATGTCTGGTAAAAGTACATATATGCGCCAAACTGCTTTAATTGCGATATTGGCGCAAATCGGGTGCTGCGTACCGGCAGAGGAAGCGGTCCTGCCGATTTTTGATCAAATTTTTACACGGATCGGCGCTGCAGATGACTTAGTCTCTGGACAAAGTACATTTATGGTCGAAATGCTTGAAGCAAAACATGCGATCGTGAGTGCCACGAGCCGCTCGCTTATTTTATTTGACGAAATCGGCCGCGGGACGTCCACGTACGATGGAATGGCGCTTGCGCAGGCGATGATTGAGTATATTCATACAAATATTGGCGCAAAAACATTGTTTTCGACCCATTATCATGAATTGACAGTGCTCGATGAATCGCTTGAGCATATGCAAAATATCCACGTGACCGCAGCGGAACAAGATAACAAGGTTGTATTTTTACATAAAGTAAAAGACGGTGCAGCCGATAAAAGTTATGGGATCCATGTGGCGCAGCTTGCTGGTCTGCCTGAGTCCGTCCTAATTCGCGCGGAAGAGCTGCTGCATTCATTTGAGAATAAAGAAGAAAAAGCGGCGCCTGCCGCGCCTGCCGCGCTCGTTCAAGAAGGGCAGCTGTCCTTTTTTGAGGAGAAGCCGGTGTCGAAGCAAAAGCCATCTCGGAAAGAAGATCCGTCTATTCTATCAAAGCTGTTAAGCTATGACATTATGGAAATGACACCGATGGAAGCGATGAATATGCTATATACGCTGCAAAAAGAAGCGAAAAAATGAGGTGAACTAGAATGGGGATTATTCGCCAGCTCGATGAATCACTTTCAAATAAAATTGCGGCCGGTGAAGTCGTAGAACGGCCGGCGTCTGTCGTAAAAGAGTTAACGGAAAACGCGCTTGACGCGGGGAGTACCGTCGTTGAAATTGACGTAGAAGATGCGGGACTTGGGCTGATCCGTATTACAGACAACGGCTCCGGCATTGAGTCCGATGACGTGGAGCGGGCATTTTATCGCCATGCGACAAGCAAAATTAAAGACGAGAACGATTTGTTTCGCATCCGGACGCTCGGCTTCCGCGGTGAAGCGCTGCCGAGTATTGCCTCTGTCTCCGATGTCACAATGGCAACGTCCACAGGAAACGCTGCTGGGACTGAAATTGTTTTATCCGGCGGCGCCATTCAATCGAAAAAGCCGGGTCCTGCCCGGAAAGGAACGGAAATGACCGTATCCAACTTGTTTTTTAATACACCAGCGCGGCTGAAATACATGAAAAGTGTCCATACGGAGCTCGGCAACATTACGGATGCCGTTAACCGGATGGCGCTTAGCCGGCCGGACGTTTCATTCAGGCTGCGCCATAATGGCCGTGAGCTGTTAAAAACGAATGGGAATGGTGATGCAAGACAAGTGCTGGCGGCCATATACGGGATTTCCATTGCGAAACAAATGATTCCGGTTCACGCACAGTCCCTTGATTTTCGGTTATCCGGCTTTCTGTCAATGCCAGAAGTAACGCGTGCTTCACGTAACTATATGTCAATGATGGTGAACGGCCGGTTTATTAAAAATTTTAAAGTTTCCAATGCCATTTTAGAAGGCTATCACACGTTTTTGCCGACCGGGCGCTATCCGATTGTGCTATTAAATATTGAGATGGATCCATTGCTCGTCGATGTGAATGTTCACCCGGCAAAGCTTGAAGTGCGTTTCAGCAAGGAACAGGAACTGTGTGCGCTCATTGCGGAGACGGTGAAAGCCGTATTGCGGAAAGAGACGTTAATTCCAGATGCACTGCCTGTATTGAAAAAGCGAAAAGATTTTACCGAACAGCGGGCGTTTCAATTTGAGGCGCCACGCCCGAAACAACCGGTCATGCCGCCGCAAAAGGAAGTTGAAAAGCTGTACAAGCCTGACTATTATAATGAGCCGATAAAAGAAGCACCGCAAGAAATCGTTTTGGAGGAAAAAATCGACGTACCCGTATCCGCGCCAGAGCCGGAGCCGGTAAAAATGAACGAGCTGCCGCAAGAGCGCATGCCGATGCTTTACCCAATCGGGCAGATGCATGGGACGTACATTTTTGCCCAAAATGAAAACGGCTTGTATATGATCGACCAGCACGCCGCGCAGGAGCGGCTGAAATATGAATATTTCCGTGAAAAAGTAGGACAGACGGAGCCGGAGCTTCAGGAACTGCTTATTCCTATGACATTTGATTTTTCCGCAGATGAATGGATGAAAATCGAGGAAAATAAAGCGGCGTTGGAACAAGTAGGTGTATTTTTGGAACCGTTCGGTGATAAATCGTATGTTGTCCGGTCGCATCCCGTCTGGTTTCCGAAAAATGAAGAACGTGACGTCATTGAAGAAATGATTGAAGAGGTACTTGCGATGAAAAAGCCGGAAGTGAAAAAAATTCGTGAGGAAGCAGCGATTTTAATGAGCTGTAAAGGATCGATCAAAGCAAACCGCCATCTACGGAAGGATGAAATTGAGCAGCTGCTGGCGGACCTTCGCCGCAGTGAAGATCCGTTCACGTGTCCACACGGAAGGCCAATCGCGATTCATCTTTCTAATTATGATATTGAAAAAATGTTTAAACGAATTATGTGAAGAGGTGATCTTATGTCATTTAAGGGACAACTGATTTTGCCCGCCATTCGGTCGATGAAAGATTTTGAAAAAATGCTGGCAATGAATTATGAATATGGTGTTTTTCTGGATTTGCACATCGGAATGGTAAAAAGTGTGTTGGACCTTGCGCGGCAAAATGAGAAAAACATGTTTGTTCACCTTGATTTGATTAGCGGGCTTTCCGGCGACGAACATGGCGTTGAATTTATTGCCCGATATGCAAAGCCATACGGCATTATTTCGACTAAAGGCAGCGCCCTGATCAAAGCGAAGCAAAAAGGACTCGTTGCCACACAGCGAGCGTTTATCCTCGATTCGCATGCATTAAGCCGGAGTGTAAAACTCGCGCAAAAAGCGAATCCAGACTATATTGAGGTGCTGCCTGGTGTGGCACCAAAAATTATTGATGTCATCCGCCGCGAAACAGGAAAACCAGTTTTTGCCGGTGGATTAATTGAAACGAAAAAAGAAGTCGAAGCGGCAATGGAAGCTGGTGCTTCCGCAGTAACGACGTCAAATGTTGAATTGTGGAAGGAATTTTCTAAAGCGTAAAAAAGCGAAGCCAGCCCGCTTCGCTTTTTTGTTATTTTGCGCCAAATAGTTCGTATTCAGGCAGGGGCTGGCCCATTTGAATAAGTGACTTTTCAATATGCGCGACCGCTTTTTTCAAAATCGCTACTCGTGTATATTTTTTGTCGTTTCCTTCAATCACATGCCACGGAGCATAGGAGTGATCCGTTTTGCTAAGCATTTCTTCTGCTGCTTCTACATACCTATCCCATTTCTTTCGATTGCGCCAGTCTTCATTGGTGATTTTCCAGCGCTTCACCGGATCCAGCTTTCGTTCTTCAAACCGGCGCAGCTGCTCGTCTTTTGAAATGTGCACCCAAAATTTCACCATTATGTATCGTTCATCGGTTAATGATTTTTCAAATGAATTAATTTCCTCATAGGCTCGTTTCCATTCGTGGTCGACGGCATATCCTTCAATTCGTTCAACAAGTACGCGCCCATACCAGGACCGGTCAAAAATGGCGATTTGCCCATGCTGGGGCAGCTTTCGCCAAAACCGCTGCAAATAATGATACCGAAGCTCGTGAGCAGCCGGTGCTGAAATCGGATGAACGAGAACACCGCGTGGATCAAGCTGCTCGTTCATTCGTTTAATGGCTCCCCCTTTGCCGGCCGCATCCATTCCTTCAAACGCAATAATCAATCCGATTTTTTCTTGAAACAGCATTTGCTGCAAAGCGAGAAGACGGCGCTGATATTTTTCCAGTTTTAGATTATATTCTTTTTTGTCGGTTAATTGCTTGTCCTGCTTTAGTTTTTCCAGCTTTATGTTCATGGTCATTCCTCCCTTTTTTTATCATACCCATAACTCACCTTATTTCAACAATTTTAAAAAATGTTTGACAACGCTTTCAATTGCCGTTATGATAAACAACAAGTTCATAAATTTGTGACCGAGAACATGGAGACTCACATTGACACCCGTTACAGGGATCAGTGTGAGTTTTTTTATTTTTTGCCTTTTGATACGATCCCGGGCGTAAAAAGGCGATAAAAAAGAAGGGATGAGGATGGAATGACACCATTTATGGGAGAGTTGATTGGAACGGCAATGCTTATTATTTTTGGGGCAGGAGTTTGTGCTAACACAAATTTGAAAAAATCATTTGCAAATGGGGGTGGCTGGATTGTTATTGCATTTGGCTGGGGCCTTGCTGTAACAATGGCTGTGTATGCAGTAGGCAGCGTCAGCGGCGCTCACTTAAACCCGGCTGTCACGATTGCATTGGCGATTACCGGTTCATTTCCATGGTCAGATGTCGTATCATATGTAACAGCTCAAATGATCGGTGCTATTATTGGCTCAGCGGTTGTTTTCTTACACTTTTTGCCGCATTGGGAAGAAACGGAAGATCCCGGCGCAAAGCTTGGAGTTTTCGCCACATCGCCAGCGATTGATCGTCCATATGCCAATATCATTAGTGAAGTGATTGGAACATTTATTTTAATTATCGGTTTGTTAACGATTGGCGCCAACGAATTTACAGATGGATTAAACCCGTTGATTGTCGGCTTTTTAATCATTGCTATCGGGTTATCACTCGGCGGTACAACTGGTTACGCGATTAATCCGGCTCGGGATCTCGGTCCTCGGATCGCGCACTTCCTTCTTCCGATTGCCGGTAAAGGGGGCTCCAATTGGAAGTATGCGTGGATTCCTGTAGCAGGACCTGTGATTGGCGCTGTCCTTGCCGCATTTTTTTATAAAGGCTTTTTCCTTAATGAAGGAACAGGCGCGTTTTACATCACGTTAGCTGCGTCAATTGTATCGATTATGCTCATTAAATTTGTTTCAGCCGGCACAGCTGTGCAGGCATATACACATAAATAAGGGGGACTTTCACATGGAAAAGTATATTATGTCAATCGATCAAGGCACAACAAGCTCACGGGCGATTTTATTTAACAAAAAAGGAGAAATCGTTCACTCGGCACAAAAAGAATTTAAGCAATATTTCCCGAATCCGGGCTGGGTGGAGCATGATGCTAACGAAATTTGGGCTTCTGTTTTATCGTGCATGGCGACGGTATTGAATGAAGTGGAAATTCAAGCCGGCCAAATTGAAGCGATCGGGATTACAAATCAGCGTGAAACAGCGGTGATCTGGGATAAAGAAACAGGGCGTCCGATTTATCACGCAGTCGTTTGGCAGTCTCGTCAAACATCAGACATTTGTGCAGATATTAAAGAAAAAGGCCATGAGCAGGCGTTCCGGGATAAAACAGGACTCTTAGTTGATCCATACTTTTCCGGAACGAAAGTAAAATGGCTTTTAGATAATGTCGAAGGGGCTCGCGAGCGGGCGGAAAAAGGCGAATTGTTATTTGGCACGATCGATACGTGGCTGATTTGGAAATTAACTGGCGGAAAAGCGCACGTGACGGATTATTCGAATGCGGCACGAACACTCATGTTTAACATTCATACATTAGAGTGGGACGCGGAATTGCTCGATATTTTAACAGTACCAAAGCAACTATTGCCAGAGGTGCGCCCTTCTTCTGAAGTTTATGGGACAACTGCTCCGTTCCACTTTTTCGGGCAGGAAATCCCGGTTGCCGGTGCGGCAGGCGATCAGCAGGCTGCCTTGTTTGGACAAGCTTGTTTCGACAAAGGTATGGCGAAAAACACATATGGCACCGGCTGCTTTATGCTCATGAATACGGGCGAAAAAGCGGTGAAGTCAGAGCACGGCTTGCTCACAACAATCGCGTGGGGCATCGACGGCAAAGTGGAATATGCGCTTGAAGGCAGTATTTTTGTGGCAGGGTCTGCGATTCAATGGCTTCGTGACGGGATGCGGATGATTAAAAATGCGGCAGACAGTGAGCAATACGCAGAACGTGTAGAGTCAACAGATGGTGTGTACGTCGTGCCGGCTTTTGTAGGTCTCGGAACGCCATACTGGGAAAGCAATGTGCGCGGGGCAGTGTTTGGCTTAACTCGTGGAACGGAGAAAGAACAGTTTATTCGTGCAGTTCTTGAATCACTTGCCTACCAGACGAAAGACGTGCTTGAAGCGATGGAAGCTGATTCGGGCATTTCGTTAAAAACGCTGCGTGTTGATGGCGGCGCCGTAATGAACGCCTTTTTAATGCAGTTCCAAAGCGACATGCTTGATGTGCCGGTTGAACGGACACAAATTAACGAAACGACAGCGCTTGGTTCAGCTTACTTGGCGGGGCTTGCTGTTGGCTTCTGGAATGACCGTTCGGAAATCGCGCAAAACTGGCAGGTTGCCCGTACATTTGAACCAGACATGAACGATGAAACACGTGAAAAGCTGTACAGTGGCTGGAAAAAAGCTGTGAAAGCGGCTATTGCGTTTCAATAACACTAATGGTAGAATGATTATAAGTTAATACATTGTCCGGAGAAACGGGAGAGACCTGAAAGCAAAGCAGCGATAGCTGTTTGCATTTTCAGGTCTCTTTTTGTTTATTCTGGGGTATAAAAATAGAGGAATCATAAAGGGGATGACGAAATGAATTTTACTAATCATCAGCGTACGGAAAAAATAAATGCTCTTCAAAACGAACAATTTGACGTGTTAGTAATCGGCGGCGGGATTACCGGTGCCGGGATCGCGCTTGATGCATCAATGCGCGGCATGAAGACGGCATTAATAGATATGCAGGATTTTGCGGCAGGTACATCCAGCCGTTCGACAAAGCTCGTACACGGCGGTCTTCGCTATTTAAAACAGTTTGAAGTGAAAATGGTGGCAGAAGTCGGCAAAGAGCGTGCTATTGTATATGAAAACGGTCCGCATGTGACCACGCCGGAATGGATGCTGCTGCCGTTTCATGAAGGAGGCAACTTCGGTCCGCTTTCAACGTCATTTGGCCTTCGTGTATACGACTTTTTGGCGGGCGTGAAGCGGTCAGAGCGCCGGAAAATGTTTTCTGCAGAAAAAACACTTCAAAAAGAGCCGCTCATTAAAAAAGAAGGTTTAAAAGGCGGCGGTTACTATGTGGAATACCGGACAGATGATGCAAGACTAACACTTGAAGTGATGAAAAAAGCGGCTGAAAAAGGAGCGCTTTGCTTAAATTATATTAAAGCGGATGGATTTACGTACGATAACGGCAAATTAACCGGTATTCAGGCAGTTGATCAATTAACAAACGAACCATTAAGGATCTACGCCGCAAAGGTCATTAACGCGTCTGGTCCGTGGGTGGATGAAGTGCGCAAAAAAGACGGCAGTGAAAATGGAAAACATTTGCGCCTGACAAAAGGGGTTCATATCGTCATTGATCAATCCGTTTTCCCGCTTCACCAAGCTGTTTATTTTGACACACCGGACAAGCGGATGGTTTTTACGATTCCGCGTGAAGGCAAGGCGTACGTCGGCACGACAGATACGTTTTATAATACGGATCCGATTCGTCCTGATGTCACAGAAGAAGACCGTTCGTACTTACTGGGTGCTATTCGATTTATGTTCCCTGGGGTTGACGTAAAAGAAAGTGATATTGAATCGTCCTGGTCAGGCGTCCGCCCGCTTATTTATGAAGATGGCAAAGATCCTTCTGAAATTTCCCGGAAAGATGAGATTTGGGAAGCAGAATCCGGCTTGTTGACGATTGCAGGCGGAAAATTAACAGGCTACCGGAAAATGGCTGAAACCATTGTGGACTTAGTCGCTAAGCGCTTCAAAGAAGAAAAAGGGGTTTTATACAGCCCGTCTGAAACGAAGCATTTGCCGATTTCAGGTGGGGATGTCGGAGGATCAGCGAACTTCCTGACGTTTGTAAAAGCAAAAACGGCTGTTGGTGTTTCAAAAGGCTTTACAGAAGAAGAAGCAAAAAAGATCGTGCATATGTACGGATCTAATGCCGAAAAGGTATTTTCTTATAAAGAAGAAAGTGGGCTTCCTGCAGTTTTAAACGCGCAGCTGCTTTACGCGATTGGGGAAGAAATGGCTTACACGCCGGCGGACTTTTTTATTCGCCGCACAGGTGCCTTGCTGTTCGACATTGATACAGTTTTAACGTATAAACAGCCGGTTACGAACAAAATGGCGCAGCTGTTCAACTGGACGGACGAAGAAAAAACAAAACATGCGGCAGAACTGGAAGCAGAAATCGCCGCCTGTTCGTAACGGCCGGTATCCGCTATAATAAGGATACTTATACGTAAAAGGCTGTGAAACAAAGTGAAGAAAGACAAAGTGGCTGTCGTCATTGGCCCGACAGCATCCGGAAAAACGGATTTAAGCATTTATCTCGCAAAAGAATTTAACGGCGAAGTGATCAGTGGGGATTCCATGCAGATTTACCGCGGCCTCTCTATTGGAACCGCGAAAGTGACGAAAGAAGAAATGAACGGTGTGCCGCATCATTTAATTAATATTAAAAATCCGGATGAATCTTTTTCTGCCGCTGAATTCCAGCAGCTTGCCCGTGAAAAGATCGCTGATATCAATGCGCGCGGCAAGCTGCCGATTATTTGCGGCGGCACGGGTCTTTACATTCAATCCGTTTTGTATGATTACCAATTTGCTGAAGATGGCATAGATCATACGATTCGAAAAGAACTTGAAGCGGAAGCGGAGAAAATGGGTGCTGACGCGCTGCATGAACAATTGAGAAAAGTAGATCCGGCAATGGCTGCTTCGTTTCATCCGAACAATGTACGCCGGACGATTCGCGCGCTTGAAATTTACCGGACAACCGGCGAGCCTGCGTCTAAACGAAAAAACTCGGAAATACCTGATGAAAAATACGACAATGTGATGATCGGTCTCTCGATGGAACGGGCAGTATTGTACGATCGCATTAACCGCCGTGTCGATTTGATGATGAAGGCAGGGCTTTTAAACGAAGCGAAATGGCTGTATGAGACGAATTTAGTGAATGCACCGGCTGTTCAGGCGATTGGCTACAAGGAGCTGTTTCCATATTTGCGCGGCGAGCAGCCGCTTGAAGAAGGAGTAGACATATTAAAACAAAATTCTCGCCGCTACGCTAAACGTCAGCTGACTTGGTTCCGCAATAAAATGGATATCAACTGGTTTGATGTAACCGATGAATCTACACGAGATGAAAAAAAACAACAAATTTGCTCGCTGTTGGCAGGAAAGCTGAATCTGAGGTAGAATTAGTAATAATGGATTCAGATAGAAAGAGGAGGAACGAAGCATGAAACAGCCGATTAATATTCAAGACCAATTTTTGAACCAGCTGCGTAAAGAAAGCACAATGGTTACTGTATTTTTATTGAATGGATTTCAATTGCGCGGCCTCATTAAGGGGTTTGACAATTTTACCGTTCTCGTGGAAACAGACGGGAAACAGCAGCTTGTGTTCAAACATGCCATTTCGACATTTGCTCCTCAACGCAGCGTCAGCTTAAACTTTGACGAACAAGAATAAGAAACAACGAAGATCCGCTCACAGCGGGTCTTTTTTTTGTGCGTGCGCATATCTTTTTCTATAAAGGAGGGCGTCACATGAAGCAGACAAACAAAGAAGGCCGTATTCATGTCGTCCTGAATCCAAAAGAAAAGCCAGCACCAGCGGCAGGCTGGCCGGATCATCCGGAGCACGGTCTTCTCCGCACAATCGAAGAAGAAATAGAAACCTTAATCGGTCTCGCCGGTTTAAAAACACTTATAAGAGAATTGTATGCAGCTGCATATATAAGCAAAAAGCGGATGGAAGCCGGTATTGATACAAAGGGGCAAATGCTGCATATGCTGTTTACCGGAAATCCCGGCACCGGTAAAACCACGGCTGCACGGCTCTTTGCATCGATGTTTAAGCGGCTCGGTTTATTGGAAAAAGGTCATTTTATCGAAGCAGAACGGGCGGACCTTGTCGGGGAATATATTGGCCACACGGCGCAAAAAACGCGCGATCTCATAAAAAAGTCACTTGGCGGTGTCTTGTTTATCGATGAAGCATATTCCCTTGCACGCGGCGGAGAAAAAGACTTTGGAAAAGAAGCGATCGACACGCTCGTTAAGCAAATGGAAGATCATCAGAACAGCTTCATCCTCATATTAGCTGGATACCCGCGGGAAATGGCTCACTTTTTATCAATGAATCCAGGACTCCAGTCCAGGTTTCCGATTATTCACCATTTTCCCGACTACACGACGAGCGAATTGCTTGAAATTGCAGACGTGATTGCTACTGAAAAAAACTATGAAATTGACCGGGAAGGCAGGAACGTATTACTGGCTAGGATTGAGCAGGAAAAGAAACTGGGGGGATTTCGCTTCGCAAACGGGCGGAACATCCGGACATTAATCGAAAAAGCGGCCCGCCGGCAGGCGATCCGGCTGATGAAGCAATCTGCTCATTCAAAAAAAGAGCTTAAAATGCTGAAAGGAGAAGATTTTCAATTGTCAGAATAAAGACACATATGGTAAAATGTCGAAAAGGATGATGAAGATGAAAAAAAAGCCCGTCAAGGAAAGAATCATTGAAACCGCTTTAATCATGTTTGAAAAGCACGGCTATCATGGAGTGACCGTTGATCAGATCGTTGATGAATGCGGCACATCAAAAGGCGGATTTTATCATAATTTCCGATCAAAAGATGAACTGCTGTATCATATACATGACGTATTTATTTCTTATTTGCTGAATAAAGCGAAGGAATCGTACGAAAAGGAGACGGATCCCGTTTCAAGAATGTGTGGCATTATCACGTCATTTACGAAAATATTCGATTTATATAAATCGCATATTACGGTGTTTTATCAGGAAAGCACGTATTTAAAAGGTGATTTTGAGATACAAATTAATGAAAAACGTGAACAGTACCGCCAGCTTCTTCTGCAAATTATTCGGGAAGGCCAGGAAAATGGTGATTTTCGTCCTGAGGTGCCGGCCCAAATCTCTACAATGGCCATTATGGGGATGATCAACTGGATGTACAAATGGTTTAAAAAAGAAGGCGAATTGACTATCGAAGACATTGCCCGTGTTTTTAACGACATGATGCTGCATTCCCTTTTAACCGAAGAAGCCATGAAAGCAGGGAAAGGCGACATGTTCCTCTTGAAAACAGAACCCGTCCAATAAGGCGGTTTCTTTTTTTTATTAAAAAAGCAGAAGGTGCCTGTTTATCAGCGACAAGCATAAGACGAGCCCTGGCGGAGGCGCTTTTTGCCTCCAGAAGGGCTTGGCTTAGAGCAAAGTCTAAGAACGCAGCGTCCTGCTGCAACGGCTTTGTGACTCACATCCTGTGAGACATCGAGCTGATGGCGTCTGGAGCTGGACATTATACAAAAAACACCCGCCAGATGGCGAGTGGGTCGTTAAAACTTAACTCTTCTCTTTGGCAAATGCCAGCCATATTTATAAGAAAGAATTCGAAGCACGGTAATAAACATAAACAAAATAATAAGCTGAGCTGGCGTCTGGGCCCCTCCAATGGCAATAATCAACCCGGCAAGCGCCGCCCATACTCCATACACCTCATCGCGAAGTAAAGCCGGTTTCCGCTGCGCCAGCACGTCACGGACGAGCCCGCCGCCGCTTCCAGTTAAAACTGCTGCCACGACAACCGCACTGAGCGGATGATTCATGCCCGCCGCATATAAAGCGCCCTGCACCGCAAAAGCGGCAAGACCGATCGCATCAAAAAAGTTCCCCCAGACCGGCCAATGGCGAAGGAGATTTTGCGGAAATAAAATGACAGCTGTAATTGAAAGAGCCGCAATCGTAAAAAAATCCCCTTGCTCCCACAAAGCCGAGACCGGAACGCCAATAAGTAAATTCCGGATCGCCCCGCCGCCAAATGCGGTAATCATGCCTAAAATATATATGCCAAACAAATCATATTCTTCTTCCATTGCGACGATCGCGCCCGAAATCGCAAACGCGATCGTGCCAATTACCGTAAAAATATCCCACGTAATGTCCATTCCGAACCTTCCTTCATCCAAAATGTTTAATGTTCGGATATTATTATAAACGATTCATGTTTTGGCAGCTACTTTTTCTTTCAAGAAAACCAGGATTTTGCTATGATAAAACTAGTGAAGAAGAAAGTAGGAACCAGCTCATGACAAGCATGTTTGACTTATTGAAAAACGGCGCCATCATTCGCGAAAAAGCGGCTGAGGCAGAAGTGAAAATTACCGGTGTCCACCAGAAAATTGACGAAATGGCGGAATACAATCAATTCCGTGTACTGCAAAGCTTTCAAAAAAACCAAGTAAGCGATTTTCACTTTACGCCGTCAACCGGATACGGCTATGACGATGCCGGAAGAGAAACGCTGGAAAACGTGTATGCTGATGTGTTTGGCGGCGAAAGTGCCTTAGTGCGGCCGCAGATTATTTCCGGTACACACGCCATTACCATCTCGCTGTTCGGCATTTTGCGCCCCGGCGATGAACTGCTGTATATTACAGGAAAGCCGTATGATACATTAGATGAAATTATCGGCATTAGCGGTCCATCAAACGGCTCGCTTCGTGACTTCGGCATTTCGTACAAGCATGTTGACTTAAACGAAAACGGGCGCCCGGATTTTGATGAAATCCGAAGCAGTATAAACAAAAAAACAAAAATGATCGCCATTCAGCGTTCAAAAGGATACGCGGTGCGTCCGTCGTTTACAATAGACGAAATAAGGGAAATGATTTCATTTGTAAAGGATATCAAGCCGGACGCCGTTGTTTTTGTTGATAATTGCTACGGAGAATTCGTGGAGAGGGAAGAGCCGCTTCATATCGGCGCCGATTTAATTGCTGGGTCGCTTATTAAAAATCCTGGCGGCGGCATTGCAAAAACAGGCGGCTACATTGCGGGCAAAAAAGAGCATGTCGAAAGCTGTTCGTATCGTATGACGTCACCTGGAATTGGTGCAGAAGCAGGGGCAAGTTTATATAGCCTTCAGGAAATGTATCAAGGGTTATTTCTTGCTCCGCACGTGGTTGCGCAAAGCTTAAAAGGGGCCGTTTTTACTGCCGCCATGCTTGAACAATTCGGCCTGAAAACAACACCTGCGTGGGACGAGCCGCGCACAGACTTAATTCAAGCGGTACAGTTCGAGGACCGCGACAAAATGGTGTCGTTTTGCCAGGCGATTCAATTCGCCTCACCTGTCAACTCGCATGTAACGCCACAGCCTGCGTATATGCCCGGGTATGAAGACGATGTTATTATGGCAGCCGGCACATTTATTCAAGGCGCGAGTATTGAGCTGACAGCAGACGGTCCGCTGCGTCCGCCTTATGCAGCTTACATACAGGGCGGCCTCACCTATGCACACGTAAAAATTGCCGTAACGAGCGCCATTGACTATTTAATCGAATCCAAAAAAATCTGACAAACTTTTAAATAATAAATAAATCAGTGTGATAAAACATTACATGGTGTTGACAAATGAAATAACATGATTTATAGTTAGTGTATCAGATGATAATAAGGAGGGGAAAACATGAGCAGCCAAATACGCCGGACCATGCCGCTTTTTCCGATGGGAACAGTTATGAAATTAACCGATTTATCTGCAAGGCAAATTCGCTATTATGAGCAGCATCATTTAATTACCCCGGATCGTTCTGATGGAAACCGGCGTCTCTATTCATTGAACGATATTGATCGACTGCTTGAAGTGAAAGATCTTCTTGATCAGGGCATCAATATGGCCGGGATTAAAAAAATCCTGCTGAAAGACGAATCGCAGGAAATTGAATTAGAAACAAAAGATAGTGGCGTGAAATTGAAAAAAGAGTTCACCGACGAGGAGCTTCGCAAGCTGCTTCGCAAAGAGTTAATCAATGCGGGACGCTTCAATCGCTCACCAGGAATGGACCGGCGATTTTTCCACTAATCTTTTGCCATACAAGGTTTACATATTTGAGGAGGAATGGATAACAAATGGGTAAGTACACACGTGAAGACATTCAGCGATTAGCAAAAGAACAAGACGTAAAATATATTCGTCTTCAGTTCACAGACATTCTTGGCACAATCAAAAACGTAGAGATCCCGGTGAGCCAGCTTGACAAAGCGCTGGACAACAAAATGATGTTTGACGGCTCTTCAATCGAAGGATTTGTACGCATTGAAGAATCAGACATGAATCTTTATCCGGATCTTGACACTTGGGTTGTTTTCCCTTGGACTGCTGAAAAAGGGAAAGTGGCGCGTCTTATTTGTGATATCTACACTCCTGAAGGAGAGCCGTTCCCAGGTGACCCTCGTGCGAACTTGAAGCGTGTTCTTGGCGAAATGAAAGAATTGGGCTTCACAGATTTCAATCTTGGGCCTGAGCCTGAATTCTTCTTGTTTAAATTGGATGCAAACGGCGAACCAACCCTTGAACTAAACGATAATGGCGGATACTTTGACCTTGCACCAACTGACCTAGGCGAAAACTGCCGCCGCGATATCGTGCTTGAGCTTGAAGAAATGGGCTTTGAAATCGAAGCATCTCACCACGAAGTAGCGCCAGGCCAGCATGAAATCGACTTTAAATACGCGGACGCTATTACAGCTTGTGACAACATCCAAACATTTAAACTAGTTGTTAAAACAATCGCCCGTAAGCACGGCTTGCACGCAACATTTATGCCAAAACCATTGTTCGGCGTAAACGGTTCTGGTATGCACATGAACTTGTCTCTATTCAAAGAGGGCAAAAACTCATTCTTTGATGAAAGCGGCGAATTGAAACTAAGTGAAACGGCTTACCAGTTTATCGCAGGTATCGTGAAAAACGCAGAAGCGTTCACAGCAATCTGTAACCCGACTGTTAACTCGTACAAACGCCTTGTTCCTGGCTACGAAGCACCTTGCTACGTTGCATGGTCTGGCCAAAACCGCAGCCCGCTAATCCGCATCCCGGCATCACGCGGTCTAAGCACACGTGTAGAAGTACGTTCTGTTGATCCAGCAGCGAATCCGTACCTTGCAATGGCTGTTCTTTTAGCAGCAGGTCTTGACGGAATCAAAAACGAACTGGCTCCACCAGCGCCAGTTGACCGCAACATCTATGCAATGGACAAAGAAGAGCGCGAAGCAGAAGGCGTCCGCGATCTTCCATCAAACTTGTCAATCGCACTTGATGTATTGAAGAAAAGTGATACAATCAAAAACGCGCTTGGTGAGCACATCCTTGAGCACTTTATCGAAGCAAAAGAAATTGAATGGGATATGTTCCGCACTCAAGTACACCCTTGGGAGCGCGAGCAATACATGTCAATGTACTAAGAAACTCAACCCCTTGAGCCGTATGGCTTCAAGGGGTTTTTTCTATGTTTTAAAATGTGGGTAATAGACATGAAAAATGAGTGCGGAAAACCCCGCACCCACAAAACACCCACAAGATATTATTTTCTTTTAAAAAGCTGTTCGGAATAATCCTCATACCTTTTCAAATTCCCCTGTTCCAGCTTTTTCGAAATGTGAGAGTACACATCTGCTGTAATACCCATACTCCCGTGACCAAGGCGTTCCTGTATATATTTCATGTCAGCGCCAGATTCCAGTAAAAGAACTACGTGAGTATGACGCAACGAATGGATAGAAAGTCGGGGAAGGTCTGCTTTTTTCAATATCCGGGCAAAGGAATTAAAGAGAGTGGACTTGGGCATCACATTTCCAACATTACGGCACAGAACGAGATTTAAGTCATGGTGATAGAAATCTTTCAATGCCAGTTTATTTTGATTCTGGTATTTTAAATGAAATTGAAGAGCATTGGTCAAAGATTGGCTGATGGTGATGATTCGTTTCGACTTATGCGTTTTTGTATCTCCAAATAATTCTTCATCTTCTTTCGGATCAAAGTCCAGCGTCTTATTAACGGAAATAGTTTTTCCTTTTAAATCAACGTCTGTCCATTGAAGGGCAGCGGCTTCTCCTTTACGCATCCCGGTTTCAATAAGCACCATAAAAAAGAGCCAGTAAAGATAGTTATCCTGGTAAGATGCATGTAAAAAGGCCGGAATGTCAGATGAATCAATGAACTGGATTTCTTTTTGCTTTTCCTTGCCTTTAGCAGTTGCACCCAAGCAGGGATTTTTCTGCAAAATGCCCAGAATAACCGCTTTACTCATGGCGTTATACATTGTTCCATGTACAATTTCCACAGTTCGTTTGCTGTAGCCTTTCCCGGTTAGATGATTCAAAAACTTCTGATACATAATGGGCTTTAAATCTTTTAGCAGGATACTCTGGAAATAGGGAAGAAGATGGTTTCGAATATTGCGTTCATGTACAAGATACGTATTTTTACGGACTGAATCTTTCTTGTATTCCATCAGCCAGTTAGTCAAGAACGATTTCAGAGTGTATACTTTATCATTACATGGATGTACACATTTTCCGCTATTTGATCATCCGAATGACCAAGTCTGGTCATGGATTTATTGCTATATAAGTTGACTCACACATAGCCGGTCGATCACTTCGTCAGGGTGGTCGCCTGCGTAGCGAAGAAAGGCGCGGACAGCTATCACAATTTTCTGGACACTGCCGAAGAAGACATTCTGAATCACCATTTCTTCCAGCCACTTCCAGACGCCTTCCATTAGATTGAGCTGCGGGCTGTAAGGCGGCAGAAACACAAGCTGCAGCCGGCTTTTGTGTTGTTCAAGAAACGGCTGAATCAGCTTGGCATGGTGAATCCGAGCATTATCCAGCACAATCCGCCCAGCTGGATAGTGAGCCAGCACCGTATGGAGAAAGCGAAGAAACGCTTCAGCGTCATATGATTCTTCCTCCGCGCAAAGGATTTCGCCCGTTTCATAATGAAGCTTGCCGATCAGCTTGACGCCCTTGTGCTGGCCATACGTTGGGATGAGGCGCTGCTTTCCTTTGAGGAACCAGGTACGCCCGATTGCCTGGTAGTCCCGGGTCATCGATTCATCTTCAAAGAGAAGATGGTCAATGGCGCCATCGATCAGCTTTTTTTTAGATTTGGAAAGGTCTCTCTCTGAAAGTGATGCTGTTTTTCAGGGTCCGCCTTTTTCATAGTGTAGGTTGGGCGCGTGTAGCTCAGCCCAAGGGAATGAAGGAGCTTCGAGACACCCTTCTGGGTGTAGGATTCGCCCACTCCCGATGGATAAACTGGGCGGCCAGCGACAGTGTCCAGTTAAAGCGAGAGGGAAAGCCCACTTCGTCCGGTGTCTTGTACGCGACCGTTTCCTTGAGGATTTTTCTTTGTTCCACCGTTAGCCGGAAGGCTTTGCCTAGCGGGGTGGCTCTTTTTAGCCCATCCAGCCCACTCTGCCTATACGCCTTGACATAGTGGCTGACTGAATGACTGCACCGGCCGATCATCATGGCAATCTCCTTATGGGGATAGCCGGAAAGGGACAGGAAAACCGCCTGGCACCGCTCAAAGTCACGCCGGTCTTTCGCTGCTTTCATCGCTTCCTGCAGTTCGCGAACGGATTCATCATGTATCATGGCCATTCATCCTTTCGGGCGTTTTACTTGTAATATACCCGAAATTTTTACAAGGAAAATGCCTAGTTCAACTTATATAGTTTTATCAGATTTTTTTCTTGCCTTCTTAAGGGGAAGGAGTTTTTCTCTTATCTGCCTGTTAAATACTAGAAGGTAACTAGGGTTAGAAAAAATTGCCGGTTGTTTCTCCCTCCAAAATGTATAACAATTAAAGTAGCAAGAAAGCAGTCAAACACATTAGGAGGGAAATTATGAAAAAGAAGAAATTGCTACTTTCCCTAATTGCAGGTATGACCATTACTTTTTCTGCTGTTACTATGCAGCCTTCTAGTTCCAAAGCACAGACAACTAGCCATGATCCAGTTATCTTCATTCACGGTGCAGGCGGTATCGGCACAAGCTTTTACGGCATTGAAAATTACCTGAAAAAACAAGGCTGGTCCGATAATGAACTGTATGCTATTGAAATGAACGATAAATCTGGTAATAATCAAAATAATGCAAAACAGCTTGCTTCTTATGTAGATGAAGTGTTAAAGAAAACAGGAAAGAGCAAGGTTGATATTGTTGGACACAGCATGGGAGGCCCGAATGCCCTGACTTATATTCTCAATGGTGGCGGAAGCAAGGTGAACGATGTCGTCACGTTTGGCTCTCCAAACAAAATGGTAACATCGAAAGCTCCAGTGGGTACTGATCCTACCCATAAAATTCTTTATACTTCGATTTACAGCACCAACGACTATGTGGTGAACAATTGGCTTTCACCCCTTCAGGGAGCGAAAAACGTTCAAATCAGCGGTGCAGACCACCTTTCAATGCTCATGAACAGTAAAGTCAACGAGCTGATTAAAGAAGGATTGAATGGCGGAGGGGAAAATTCAAATTAACAAAAGATTCTTATCTTGAACTTAGTTTTTTTAACAATTACAAACTGGAATAGTAAGCACAGACCGCCTAATGCTTTACTAGAATGATAATCGAAGCCAGAACGAATAACAATAATCTATAAACATGCAGCATTTAACGTAATAGGGACTGACCGAATTGAAGGGAGTCCCTATTTTAAATTTCCCGTCAAGTTAAAATGGAAAATATGACAGAAGCGAGATATGATCGGAGTGAAGAGTTACATTACACAGAATTTCTGCTTTCAGCAGAAATCCAGACTGTTGAGAAAGTCTCAACAGTCTTCTTTTTCTTGTCCTTTTTTTGCACTAGTGTTGCATTAATTAAATTTCAATATTAAAAAGACTCAAAAACTTCAATAATTTTGTTTTGTGCAAAGAAAAAGCCCTTTATAACGGATAAGTCAGGTGGTAACCCGTCCAAATCCACTAATAAAGGACAACACTCATGGACAAGATTACACGAAAAACTTCATTTGGACAATGGTTTTCCTCCATAAATTTGAGCGTTTTTGAAGTACAGGTAAAAACCAAGAAATTAGATTTCTATACGAAAAAATTAACGACAGAGTCATTTCTAAAATTACTGATTTTTGCGCAGCTGCAAGAAATCGAAAGCCTTCATGCGCTCAGTGACTGTCTTTTCGATGACCAGCTTCAAAAGCAAATCGATCTTGATTCGATTAGTATTTCTCAGCTGTCACGGCGATTAAATGGCATTACGTATGTATCTTTGTCGATCTCTTTAACCGCGAAATTATTGGCTTCAGCACGGGACCAAACAAAGATGCAAGCCTTGTCGCACGGGCTTTTTCTTCCATTCAAGGTGATCTGCGAGACATCCAGATGTTTCATACTGACCGTGGCAGAAGCCACGTTTAAAATTATCAAAACAGAGTTTGTCAGCCAAATGAAGTTTGATAGCCTGGAGCACCTTACGCTTGAATTCAGTGATTATGTTAACTGGTTTAACAAGCTGCGAATTCATGGAACACTAGGCTATGTAAGCCCGATTGAATACAAATGATCGTCCCTTAAAAAAGCTGTCTGATTTAGTATTGACAATCCACTGTCGGAAATATCAAATGAGAAACTGATCCTTTTTTATAGAGAAATGGTTAAACTTTCTCCTAGTCAAAGAAATCAATACCGTTTCATATTACTAGTTGAATCTAATCTCTTCTTAAAAGAAGTCGTGCAAGTTATTAGTAAACTTAATGATTTAGGGATTGATGGTATCCAAGCAAGTGATTTATATATGAGAATCATTAGCAAATATGGTGATCGTGGTTCTATCCCCCCGAAGAGTCAGGTGTGTATTACAAACACTACTAAATTTTATGATTCTTAAAAATAAAAATCGTAAGTGGTACGTAAAGGATCGTGAATTATTCCTTTGCTTAAATAATTATGATCGTAACTTTTCTCTTTTTAATGTGTAATAAAATTAAAAAAAGACAAGAAAATGCTGCTCAGCTTTATCTTGTCTTTTTTTGATTTTGATATTTTTTCGATTCAATGCTTGAAAGTATTTTCTAGCTTTTTTGTTCTGTCTAAAACTCAAAAGTTTTAGACACTCTTTTTATTTTAAGGCTACCCTGAAAATATCCTTCCAAAAAGACGTTTTTTCATGCGCCATGGTGCGAATCTTATTAGCATGGCTGTCTCTGTTAAAGTCTAATGTTGATAAAATCCGTATTGGTTTGTGGTACGCTATATGAAAACGAACTGTTGATTAATTAAGATCTAATTTGGTGTTATAAATAATGTAGGAGAGCATTTGACCAATAAATAAAAGCAGAGAGTGAAACAATGATAAAAATAAAAGAAGCAGAATAATTTATGAAAAACAAAATTAGTAAAAATTTTACGGATATTGTAAAGGAGCACATTTGTGTAACCGGTTAGTAAAATGAAAGTAAACTATTCAAGAGTAAGAAAGAAGCCACTCTATTATTCAATTAGATATATTAATTGGATGGGAAAAGAAAGTATAGATATCTATGAGTCGAAAGCAGCCTCAAATGGCGTCAGGCTACTTTGTGAATACCGAACGGACGAAGTATGGGTAAGGAAACGAGGCGAAGAGTAAACTGAAGAGCAAAATAGAGCTTCTAGAGAAAAGTACAAAAGATAATATGATGACAAAGCAACTTGGAATTGAAGAAGGTAATCCACCCAAAATACTTTTTTAATGTACATTTAAATTAATTTGATTTATTTTAATCTATAAGGAAGGTGAATTTGATGAAGGTCACAGCAAAGATGATTGCAGAAGAGCTTGACATTTCCACCGCAACAGTAGACCGAGTGTTAAATAACCGCAAAGGCGTCAGCCAGAAAACAATACGAAAAGTGAAGTTAAAAGCAGAGGAAATGGGATATAAGCCAAATAAAGCTGCTAAATTTTTATCTACTCAAAAAACGATGACGGTATTATTTATTCTGCAGGTTATTCCGGATTACTTTTGGGGAGAGATAGAGAGAGAGATACGGAAGACGGCTTTGCTGTTTGAGGATTTCGGATTCAAAGTAGAGGTAGCCCGTGTTTCATCTACTGAACAGAAGATTCAGATTGCTTATTTTGAAAACGTCATCGAAGAAAATGAGTATGACGCGATTGTAATTACTCCCTACGATTCTAAACCATTCATTGCCTCCATCAATAAAGCCATAAATCGCGGCATTCCCGTTTTTTCTCTGAATAATGATGTTCCAGAAAGCCAGCGGATTTCATTTGTCGGAAGTGATTATTATGACGCCGGCTATTTGGCAGCGGAACTTATTTCCATGTTTTCAAAAGAGCTAAAAAAAGTAGTTATTGTTCGAGAAGATGAAGAAATGTTTCAAATGATCCGAAAAGAACGCGGTTTTCGAGCATATTTTCAGGACCATCATCTTGATGTAGAAATTATTACGCTACCGGTGGTCAGCTCTTATACGAATCCTTTATTGTTTACAAACACACAGGTTTTTGTTGGAGCAGATGGAGTATATATTGCCAATGGTATTTTGGGAGAAGCAGGCACATTTTTTAAGGAATGTTCTATGCCACGCCCACCGTTTATTGTTGGCCATGACATTAGTGAGACTATCCATGAGCATTTACAGCAGAATGTCATTCAAGCGACTATTTGTCAGGATCCATCTTCACAGGCAGCGACGGCTGTAAAAAAAGTGTTTGATTATTTGCATTCAGGAGATAAGGGAGCTGAAAAAGATACAATTGTAAAACTGGAAATTGTGACAAAAACAAATGCAAAATATTATTTGCATCGATAAAAAAGAAGGGCAGAAGACACCCTTTCTTAAATATAATTAATTAAAAAATTAAAAAAATGATTGACGTACATCATTTTGTCTATTAAGATGAAAAAAAGTAAAGCGCTTACAAAAAGCTATAAAAGAAAGAAGTTTGCTCTTTCTTTATTAATTTTAGCTAAAAATGATTAACGTAAATCAATATTCTGAAAATTTAGAGGGGTGATGGATGAATGAAAAATGTAAGGGTAATACAAGTTGGCGCTGGGGGATTTGGTCTTTCTTGGCTGGAAGTAATCAGTAAGTCTTCCGGAATCGAACTCGTCGGTGTAGCCGACCTTGTTCCGGAAAATCATGAGAAAGCGAACGAAGTTTTAAAAGACGATAAGGTACAATACTTCGAACAGTATGCTGACGCGTTTCGAGCACTGGAGGCGGACATCGCAATTATTGTTACGCCGCCCCAAACACATAAACAGGTAGCGGTCGATGCACTGGAAGCTGGTTTACATGTGTTTATGGAAAAGCCCATTGCGCAGACAATCGAGGATGCAATCGAGTTGCAGATCATAGCAAAAAAATATCCGCAGCGGGTGATGATCAGCCAAAACTACCGGTGGAGACCGGAAATACAGGCTCTTAAAAAAGCAGTAGAAAAGCAAATTGCCGGACCAATCGAGTACGTGGAGTGGGTGTTCCGACGGGCGACGAACTTTGGAGGATGGCGGGACCACTATAAAGAAATTGTGATCGAGGACATGAGCATTCACCATTTTGATTTGATGAGGTATTTGCTTGGCAAAAATGCCAGCACGGTTTACGCCAAAAGCAAGCGGCCTTCTTGGAGTTGGTTTAAAGGAAATCCGACCGCGAGTGTCACGATGACGTTTGAAGATACACTGGTAAACTACTTTGCTAGCTGGGTCACCAGTGGTCCTGAAACATCATGGAATGGTGATATTAAGCTACACGGCCAAAAGGGTGTCATTGAACTGACGAACGATGTGCCAGCCTTTGTAAGCAGTAATGGCCAAAAGACGTTACTTTCTTTGCCGGAGATGGAGCGGGTAGATCGTGAGTATTCTCTTTATGAGATGGTGAAAGCACTTGAGGAAAATAGGGAGCCTGTAACAAGCCTTGATGACAATTTAAACAGTTTTGGCATTGTTGGAGCAGCAGTGGAATCCATTCAAACATCAAATGAAATTGTAATGGAACAATACTTGAAACAAATGGAGGCGTCCAAATGAACAAAAAAATGTTTTTCATGATTTTCTTGTCTTTGATGCTGGTACTGAGTGCATGTGGTTCCTCTGATTCAGGAGCAGATGAGAGTGGTTCAGCGGATAATGGCCAAGTAACCATTAAAATTTGGGATTACTTAGCGCCGGATACTTCCAGTGATCGCGAGCAGATCGCCTTAATGGAAAAATACATGGAAGACAATCCAAAGGTTAAATTTGAGCGGACGTATATGCCGTTTGCGGATATGAAAACGAAATTGCTTCAAGGCGTTGGGGCCGGAGATTTGCCTGATATCGTGGTAATTGACAACCCGGATCACCAGTCATTTTCGCAGGCAGGTGTGTTTGCAGATATTACAGATAAAGTAGAAGAGTGGGGAGAAGCAGACAAGTACTTTGAAGGCCCGATGGCTTCTGCCATGCTGGATGGAAAATATTACGGCATTCCGAATAACAGTAATGCACTGGCGATTTATTACAACAAAGATATGTTTGAAGCAGCCGGTATTACAGAGACACCAAAAACGTGGGAAGAGTTCAATGAAGCAGCGAAGAAGCTGACCACAGGCGATGTAAAAGGATTTGCGATGTCAGGCAAAAAAAGTGAAGAGGGCACATTCCAATTCCTTCCTTATTTATGGCAGACAGGAGCAGATCTGGATTCCTTTGACAGCAGCGAAGCTAAATCCGCTATGTCTCACGTGCAGCAAATGGTGGACAAAGGTGTTCTTTCATCGAATATGATTAACTGGGATCAATCTGATGTCCTTGTCCAATTTCAAACGAAAAAAGTGGCCATGATGGAAAATGGACCGTGGCAAATCCCAATGTTGATGGAGCAGTCAAAGGACATAAATTGGGGTGTCTTTCTAATGCCGGCCGGCGAGGCGGGATCAGCATCCATTTTAGGTGGCGAAAATTGGGCCATTACAGAATCCTCTGAAGTGAAAGACGCCGCGTGGGATTTTATTAAGTGGACGCAAAAGCCAGACGTTCTTGGACCGATGCATGAACTTGGAGGCCGTCTTCCAAGCCGGGAAGATGTAGCATCTGATAATTCCTACAGTTGGGCTAAAGATGAAAATATGAAGGTCTTTATGGAACAGCTGAAAACAGCAAAACCGAGAGCGTACGGAACGAAATACCCAGAAATCTCGACGAATGTACAAGAAGCGATCCAGCGTGCCATGACGGGTGAAGACGTAGACAAAGTGATGGAAGATACAGCCGCGAAAATCGAGCCGCTGCTTCCTTAATATGATAGGAGAGATATTTGTCTCTCCTATTTTTAGGAGGATGTTTTCATGAATGGATCAATGGCAAAATCAACAATCGCAAAGAATTCGATAAGAAAGCGGTATTTTACGAAAAGCCTGTCACAATATTTGTTTGTTATTCCAGCTGCACTGTTTGTTCTTTTGTTTATGGTGTACCCGATTGTTTACAACATTATTGTCAGTTTTCAGGATTTAACGTTGATGAATTTGCGACAGGGCGGAAGCTTTATCGGGCTGCAAAATTATATTGAAATCGTGCAGACAGAAAAGTTTGTGATTGCGTTGAAAAACACTATTATTTACACATTTAGCTGTATTTTTTTTCAAGTAATCATTGGCTATTTGCTTGCGGTGTTTTTAAATCAAGATTTCCCATTTAGAAATTTTTTCCGCTCAATTATGCTTCTTGCATGGATGACACCGCTTGTCATTACAGGAACTCTTTTCAAGTGGCTGTTTGATGTAGATTATGGGGTGATCAACTACTTGCTGACGTCACTTCATCTCATTGACAATCCGATCAACTGGCTCGGGCAGGAAAGCACGGCTCTTGCCGCCGTGATCATCACAAACACATGGGTCGGGATTCCATTTAATATGATTTTGATTTTAGCAGCAATGCAAGCGCTGCCAAGTGATGTGTATGAAGCAGCGAAGGTAGATGGAGCCAGTAAGTTGCAGACATTTTCAAACGTTACAATGCCGCTATTGAGGCCGGCTCTTTTAATCATTTTAGTGCTCGGGATTATTTACACGTTCAAGGTGTTCGACATTATCTTGATCATGACGGGCGGTGGACCGGTAAATGCGACACAGGTGCTTCCTTTCTACGGCTATGAGCTCGCGTTTGTGAACTTCAACTTCGGCGCAAGCGGAGCGGTTGCAACAATTATTTTAGTCATTTTGTTATGCATTGCGCTTGTATATTTAATGATGATCCGGAAGGAGGAAGCAGAATGAGAAAATACTCCATAAAGCAATATATGCTGCTTGTGATGGCGATCATCATTACGATGATTTTCCTCTTTCCGATTTATTGGATGATCGTTACGTCTGTGAAACCGATCCAAGACGTGTTTGCTACGCCTCCGATGATCATTCCTGAAACAATTCAATTCGATGCGTATGTAAAAAACCTGATCGAAGATAGAAGCCTGTTTCCGTATATTCGAAATTCGTTGATTGTAGCATTAGGAACAGCATTATTAACATTGGTGCTGGCTATACCATGTGCATATGCGCTGGCGCGTTTTAAGTTAAAGTGGGGAAATATTTTGCTTCTGGTTTTGCTTGTAACGCAAATGATCCCGGGCATTATGATGGCAATGCCGCTTTACATTTTGTTCAGCAAAATTGGTTTACTGAACAGCTATTTGGCTTTAATTGTCGGCAACACGACATCGGCTTTGCCATTTGCCATTGTGATTATGCGGCCGTTTTTCCTGTCGATTCCAAAAGGGCTGGAAGAAGCAGCGGTTATTGACGGATGCAATCGTTTTACGGCGTTTTTCCGGATTATCCTGCCGCTGACAAAACCGGTTGTACTGACTGTCAGCACATTTAGCTTTTTATTTGCCTGGGGTGATTTGATCTTTGCCCTAACTCTGGCTACGGATGAAAAAATTCGTCCGCTGACAATGGGACTGACGAAATTTATTGGTCAATACGGAACGCAGTGGGACAACTTGATGGCTGTATCAACGATCGCTGCCGCACCCATTCTTATTGCATTTTTATTTTTACAAAAGTATATTGTCAGCGGCATTACGGCTGGCGCAGAAAAATAACAAGGGAGCTGATCAAATGAAGCTAGGTGTATTTGCTGTTTTATTTTCTGATTTATCACTGGAGGATATGCTGGATCATATCAAAGAAAAAGGAATTCACACGGTAGAAATTGGCGCAGGTGGCTATATAGGCGATGCCCACTGTAAGCCAGAAGAGTTGCTAGCTGATGATGAAAAATGCCGTGCATTTAAACAAGCATTTGATGATCGCGACATTTCCATCAGCGCCTTAAGCTGCCATGGCAATCCGCTGCATCCCAATCCAGAGATTGCTAAGGATCATCATGAGAAGTTTGTGAATGCGGTGAAATTAGCGGCTAAACTGGGTGTTGATACTGTTGTTAATTTTTCTGGCTGCCCGGGTGAATCAGATTATTCGAAGCACCCGGTCTGGATTACATGTCCGTGGCCAAATGATTTCTCAGAGGTTGTCGAATGGCAATGGCGGGAGAAAGTGATTCCGTACTGGAAAGAGCAAGCGATGCTTTTGGAATATTATGGGGTGAAAGCAGCTATCGAGCCGCATCCGGGCTTTTGTGTGTATAACACGGAAACGGCTCTTCGTTTAAGAAAAGAGTGCGGGGAACAGATTGGCGTTAATTTCGACCCTAGTCATTATTTCTGGCAGGGTATGAATCCTGTTCAAGCGATTAAAGCACTGGGGCAGGAAAATGCATTATTCCATTTCCATGCAAAAGATACACAAATTGAAAGCCGTAATTGTGAGTTAAATGGCGTCTTGGACACAAAAAGCTATAAAGATATCAACAGCCGCTCCTGGGTATTCCGGACTGTTGGATATGGTCATGGTGAAGGAGAATGGCGGGATATCATCAGCGCGTTGCAGGTGATTGGCTATGAAGGGGCGATCAGCATCGAGCATGAGGATGGCTTGATGAGCATCGATGAAGGCTTTACGAAAGCGGTCGACTTTTTGCAGGGAATGATTATCCACGAAGGAGCTAAAGATCTATGGTGGGCATAAATCAAAAAGAAGTCAGAATTGGGATGGTTGGCTACAAGTTCATGGGAAAAGCTCATTCCAACGCTTATCAAAACGCCCCGTTCTTCTTTGATTTGCCTGTTAAGCCGATTAAGCAGGCGATTTGCGGGAGGAATGAAGAAGGTGTAAAAAGCGCTGCAGAAAAAATGGGCTGGAATAGCTGGGAAACAGACTGGAGGAAGCTCATTGAACGGGAGGATATTGATTTAATCGATATTGTGACACCGAACAATAGGCATGCCGAAATTGCCATCGCGGCTGCGGAAGCAGGGAAACATGTATACTGTGAAAAGCCGCTGGCGATGACGATAGAAGAATCAAGACGAATGCTTGAAGCGGTTGAAAAAAACAATGTTATCCATATGGTGAATTTTAATTATCGTTTTGCTCCGGCCGTCCAGCTGGCAAAAAAAATGATAACTGATGGGAAAATCGGTAAAGTCAATCATATACGGGCTCTCTATTTGCAGGATTGGATCATGGACCCGGACTTTCCTCTTGTCTGGAGGCTCGAAAAGTCGGTATGCGGCTCAGGCGCACTTGGAGATCTAGCTGCTCATAGTCTGGATTTGGCACGGTTTTTAGTTGGCGAAATCGAAGAAGTGTCTGCCCGGTTAAAAACCTTTGTAACAGACCGTCCGGCTGTTGCCGAAAGTTCAGGATTAAGCGGCAAGGCTTCTTTAACGGATAAAAGAAAAGTAGAAGTAGATGATGCGGTGGTTGTTATTGCTTCCTTTGAAAATGGAGCGTTTGGCACGTTTGAAGCGACTCGTTTTGCGGGAGGAAATCGCAACTCCAACCAATTTGAAATCAATGGTGAAAAAGGGTCAATTAAATGGAACGCGGAACAATTGAATGAATTGCAGGTGTATTTCACGGAAGATGATCCGTCTTTTCAAGGATACAAAACCATTAACGTAACAGAAGAAGTACATCCATATGGTGAAGTGTATTGGCCATCTGCTCACATTATTGGATATGAACACACTTTTCATAACTTAGTAGCTGAGCTGATGCAGGGACTAGCTGATTCCACGGTTCCATCTCCTAACTTTAAAGACGGACATATCAATCAAGCTACTTTAAACGCAATCGAAGCTTCTTCTAAAACGAATCAATGGCAGTCTATTAAAGCATTTATTTAGAGACCACAAAATGAGAGCTGCTGTATAAAGCAGCTCTTTTATTAATTAAAGATAGTTACAGGTGTAACTGATATCAATTTGAACATCTTATAGCAATAGGTAAGGCTTTGAAGTTATCCCCCTACTCCACACCGTACATGAGCCTACGGCGTTCCATCTTATTCTTTCAGACTAACGCAACTAAATTACAACCTTTACGGAAGTGGTTTAATTTCTTTAACTGTTTGCCATCCAGTTGAAGAAGGCTTCTATACCGTAAAATCGTCTTTTCATCTGTGGCATGGATTAGCCAGTGAACATTTTCATGGACTATTACGTAGAAGTCAAAACTGGCACGTTTAGTCAACACTGCATAAATACTGTCTCTTGTGAAAAGAGGATAGATCATTCTTTAGGCAAAAACCAAGCAGGAGTCGTTTCATTATCACAAATCACCGCTTCCCAGCCGTATTCCTGAATAAGGGTATGGATATTGTCTTCTTTCGATAGAAGCAACGTTGTATAAGCATCGTATTCACTCATGAAAGCAAATTCACGATTTTCATCTACAAGCAGTATTTCGCACGTTGCTAGACAAGTTACTTCTACTGGAGACACATTATTAATTCTCATTTTTTCTTTCTTTTCTTCAATTGGATCCACATAATAGAACCATTCAGACCCTTTAGATACCAGAACGTTTAAAACGTCTTCTATTAAAAAAATGGATATCGTATCCTCCATCGGACCATATAAGTTCTGTTGAAAGATAGCATTTAGCTTTTTAGCTAAATGTGGTTTTGCATACTTCTTGTGAAGCCAAACATTGGATAAAGCAATGGCGACTTCTTTAAACGTAGCTAAACCGCTTTGCTTCATCATGTTTTCCCATGAAACAGGAGTGCCCAGCTGCAGGATTTCCCCATCACTTGGATAAATATGATGTGATGGATGTTTTCGCTTTGCCTGTTCCCAGCCAGGAGGCATTTGAACAAATGGATGGAGCAAAAAGGCAGCAGACATAAAAGGTGAAGGAAGCTGGCTTAAAACAGGAACATCAGTATCTAAATGAATATAGTCTAACAATTTTTTACTCCTTTCTAAATCATCATTTCTGGCTAAACAAAATAATGTAGATTGTTAAGCTGCTAAGCCAAGACTAGTTTGGCACTCTTCATTTCTGAACCACCTGCTTAATTAATGTTACCATCCCAAAACTCATTTAGGTGGTTCCACCACTTTAACGAATCATTCTTTAAAAACTGCTTAAAGGCCTCCATATCCATTTCATTATCAAGTAATTTATTTTGCATATCCTCCAACAATCCAATTGTAGCTGCTTCTCGAACAGCATCATCACCATTTGTATGCAGTAATTCAATGACATTAAACACGGCTGGAAACTCATTTGTTTGGTTTTGTTTATATAAAACTACAATATGGTTAGAGAAATCAGCTAGGTCGATATAAAGTAAATGTACTTCTCCAGGTACATAACTATTGTGAATATAATGATCCCATCGAGCTTGATAGGAAGGACACCATTTAAGAAGGAGTGACATCACTGGAGTTAGTAAGGTTTGTACTTTAATACCCACAAGAACAGGAGAGGGTGGATAGTAAGTTAACCATCATAACATGTCAAATCGGGTTTTGAATGAAAGCGTTCAAGATGTTTTTCGTGGAATCGTATTAAATGCTAGGAGTTTTGGCGGTTGTATAATGTTGTGAGTTTATAACCGAACATCTCTAGTTTTTAAAATATGAAAGTAGAAAAGGATTGGAACATTATCGCTTCAAGTCGGATGGATATGAGCGTGTAAAAGAGATTTGTCGCATTCAGCATAGTGAATAGTTATTACAGCCGCCTCAAATGCTGGATTGACCGATTCAATAGCGTGGCAACCAAGTATCTCGACCATTATTTGAGTTGGTTCCAATTTCTTGATGGCATTAGCATCGAAACCACGGTGCGATTGTGAGTAAAATGATATAGATAGTTGTTTGTTCTCAACCTATGATACACTGATGTTATCAGAATTTTCCAGATTGGAACCTGCATTACTCAAGAAAAGGAGGTGCATATATGCCTAATCGTTCAAATGAGGAATTGTTAGCTGGTGGCAACGTCTCAGAAGTATATAGGTCAGGTAATACAGTTAGACGAGAATTAAAGCCAAATAGCATAAAAATTCATGCACTGTTAAAACATCTTGATAACAAAGGATACGATTATGCCCCTAAATACCTTGGTATCGATGAAAAAGGAAGAGAAATTTTATCCTTCATCGAAGGAGAAGCTGGTAATTACCCTTTAAAAAAATATATGTGGTCAGATGATGTCTTACAGGAAATTGCGAAAATGCTCCGCCTCTATCATGATTCTGTAAGCGACTTTTCATTTGATGAAAGTTGGCAATCATTAGATAATACCCCACAACCTGCGGAGGTATTATGCCATAACGACTTTGCAATATACAACATTGTTTTTCACGCTGAAAGCCCAGTAGGTGTTATTGATTTTGATGTAGCTGCACCTGGCCCACGACTTTGGGACATAGCTTATACTCTTTACCTTGTGTTCCATTAAGTAGATTTTATCTTAATGAAACAGGTGAAAAAGTTTTTTATGATTCATTTCAAGATACTTACCGTATTAAAAACAGAGTTAAACTGTTTTTTGATTCTTACGGTCAAGGGTTTGCAGAAAATTATATAGAAATGGTGTTGCTGCGACTAGAAGGATTATGTAAAACAATTATAAGAAGAGCGAGTGAAGGTGATCTTGCTTTTCAAAAGATGATAAATGAAGGTCATCTTGAACATTATCAAAATGATATTAAATTCATTTCTGAGCATAGGAATGACTGGATTTAAATCTTTCTACCATTAAAAAGGGCTTTAATGGTAGAGGGAAGGGAACTTCCAAACAAGGAAGTTCCCTTAATTTTGTTCTAAAATCAACAATATTATTTAACATAGCCTTTATTTTAAAAAAACTCATGAAACAAAAATTCCAACGGAAAACTGGAGTTTTAGGAACACGATTTATGGAATAAAGCAAGATTTAGTATTGCATTTTTCTATTGTAAAAAACAAAAAGACTGCAGGCAATCTCGAATTCATTCGAGTTTGTCTACAGTCTGAAGCCGAGAAAAAACTCGGCTTCAGACTGTTGAGAAAATCTTGGCAGTTTTTTTATGTTCATCAATTTTATCCATTCATTTTTTAATACCGATTGTCGTTTTTATGGTCTATATAGAGCGTATTATCTGGTTGAACTTCAGCATAAAAGACGTCTGAAATGGTTTTAATTCCTGCTTGCATTAGTTGCTTATTTAACCACTCTGTGTCAAGGTTAAGCTTTTCCAAATTGCTTGTGTTAATCACTCCATCTGATACTACTCCTGTTATTGTGGGCAAAAGTTTCTTTTGCGAATTTACAATATTCATGTCACCTGTTGTGACGAGTTGTTTATGGTCTTTTTTCATAATGGACAATTTACCATTAATTTCAAAAATAGCATATTCGACTTCCTTAATTGAAAAAATATTTTTTTGTCTCAGTAATGCTGTTAGCGCATCTACATCCAAACTAACCTTGCGAAGTGGTTTTTCCATTATCTTGCCGTTTTTGATCACAACAAGGGGTTCCCCCTCGATGACTTTTCGTACTTTTTTCGATTTTATGACAATCCGTCCCGATAAGAGCGTTAATAAACTCCATCCAATTAATGAGATAATCCCATTCAGAATGCTTAAATGTTGATTGAAAGCAAGATTTCCCGCTATAGAACCGATCGCAATGGCAGAAGCAAAGTTGAAGAACGTCATTTCTGAAATCTCTTTTCTTTCCATAATCCTCGTTAGGCTTAATAAAATGAGAAATGACAAAAACGTTCTAATGATTATTTCTGTAACCCCCAATTCTATCCCTCCTTTTTACTATATTGTTTCCTTCAACGGAAAAAATACTTACTCGAAAAAAGCCGAGAAAAAATCTCGGCTTTTCTGCGTATATTAGCTATGTATGTGGAGTGCTAATAGTATTAAATTATACGTATTCAAAACTTTCCTGTCTGTTTGATATCATTGGGGACACCGCCTGTATGTATTGAGTTCATTATAAACAAAAGAGTCAGGCACTCGATGGTTTCATTATCGAATGCCTGACTTAATTATTACTAAATAGACTTTTTCAGTGCCCTCGGTGTTTGCAGCCTCTTTTTCTAGAATATCTTGGGATCATCTTGTTCTCATCAATCTTTTTTCAAAACAAGTTCTTTTATTTATCGATAAATTAACGTTTCCAGCAATACTTTGATTGAATTTTATGTTCACCCGATGCGTTTAAGCTGGTGATTAAAAATAGGACACATACCGATCAAATGGAATCGAGCTTTCATTATGCTGGACAACCATATGCTGAGGTTTATGAATCGAATAAACGGGCTGTGACATCGAAAGTTTTGCTAAATGCTTGAAAGATGGCCTCGCCACTACATTTGTCAGATAGGCTGGCTGATTTGACCCCGGCCTTCTCGTTTGGTTCAGCGCATGAATCATTTGTTCAGCTGTCCTTATTCCTAGCCCATGTCCGAAATACGTGCCATCCCCTAGAACAACAGCATTTTCGCCTCTCCAATAAGGAGTCTTCGGATCGAAGTCCGGATTATTAAAATAGACGACATCCCCGGGCAAAAAATGCCTTGTATAAGCTGCTCTTACTCCGAGGTCAGGATCCGCGTGCCAGCTGTATAAATAGATGTTTTGAAATAATTGATTAAATAAGGATTCCCCTATTAGGTTTAGGACCGCATGATAATAGATAATGACCTTTGCCGCTGCACATTCAAACGCATACTGTGAACTGTTCTTGTAGATATCTCGAATGGCGTCTGATGGTTTTACATCTTGCCGCAGCAGGAATCCACCGGTACGCGTCAAATTCCAGTATTGAGGGTTGCAGCGAGAATTCGCAAAGTCTGCAAACCGTACATGGCTTTGATTCATGGTTCTTGCGCTCATTATGATGTTTTTTCGTAACGCAAGCTCAAACGATAGTTCACCTATGGATTGATACGAGTAAACGGCTGTATCTTCATTCATCCGTTGAATGATTATCCTTTCAATGCTGCCAGACGGCCACATGTCACTTTGCTGAAAGGGCCTCCCCGATAGTTGAATCATCATATACCTCTTTTCAAGCATTAATTTGCATTATTACTTAGCATATTCAAGCATCGTTTTAAGGTGTAGCTCTTCAAAATAAAAAAGCCCATCTTTTTTTGGGGTTAAACCCTGTTCGGTTTCTCGAGGAACTTGTATTGTTAATTCTTATAGCTTCACAATTAGTTTAGAATGTTGCAGGAATAAAAACACCAGTTTCTTCAAAATGATACGAATTTTTTATAAACATCGCAACTTTATTTTAAAACCACAACGGCCACTTAATTTAGGAATTCGTGGAGCGAAAATTAACCGATGAGGCAGTCTTATATACCGTATGTATCACCATCAGAAAAGTGAAAGGGCAAATGCTGACACAGAGCCATGAAAGTGCCTTCCTATTTATTAGTAAAATATAAAGAATCAAGTACATTGGTTTTCTAACGTAAAAAAATCGATTGCAGTGAAGACAGTCGTGTAAAAAGGGGGAATGACCTTTCTCTATTAGTAATAAGGACGGCCGCAACGTCTTGGATAGCCTGGGTCTACAACGACATTTCTTGTAATGGGTTGATAAATATGCCGTGGCACGTTGACAATGTGCTGCCGTCGTATCGATCTGGCCCAGCAGGCATATACAAACTTCCCACTCGTTTTGATGTTTGATACGTCACTCCAAATTTCATTCGCAACATCTCTAGTCCTTTTCTTTTTCTTTAGAACAGTCTTATCATCGCCTTACTTTTCATTTTTAAATAAAAAAGGTGTTTTATTCTTTCCGGTAGGTCATTGCACGTAATATAAAGACCACGGAATCTATGAAGTGGAACCATAAACCGTCTATACAAAAAAGCGACCCTTGCACGGTGGGCGCTTGAATGGTTATCGGAGGGTTCATGTGGTCAACATGGCCACGTTGCTTTTAACTTCCATACGCTTAATTTATCGTGTGCTTTATATTAAAACATTGGGAAATGGCTGCCTAGTGTGCAGCCATTTCCCAACGGTAAACACAAATATATGTGCATATAGCTTAATTTGCCCCGTCCTAGTCCCGAATTACAAGGAAGATCAGCTCGCTGTTCAAGAGATCAAAAAGGCTGCTAAAAATAAAACGGCCATTACCTAAAAAGTAATGACCGTTAACTGGCATTGTGGAGCGTAAACCAGAAAATTAGTATCCTCCCCAAACTGTTGCTCCAATAATGATTAAAAGGATGAATAAGACAACGACCAAAGCAAAGCCACTGCCGTAACCGCCGCCGTATCCTGCTACTGCACTCATTAAATTTCCACCTCCTTACCAAAAAAGTAGTGAAGCAATTGTATAAACCAACGTTTCTGAATTGATCTATTTAATAAGATATGAACAGAGAGGCGCATTGGATTAAGCAATTGTCTCTACTGATCATTTTTTTTTTTGCGAAAGAAATTAGTACAGCAGGAATGAAGGGAATCAAATCTTTTCATTTACTGTAAAATGACTGATATGCCAGCAATGCGTTGTGATTCCACAATGGAAATCAACAGGCCGAAACCGAAGCAAGACGCAGATGCACGGCAAAGAGCGCCATTTCTAAGCGATTGAGAACTTCAGGGGGAAGCCGCTGAAATGGCGTCTGATAGAAAGGTGAATAAAGAAGGTTGATATGGCGTTTCCAGTCATTTTAAATTAATAGCGGCCGCTCATTGTAGCGCCAATAATGATTAAAAGAATGAACAACACTACGATCAGCGCAAAGCCTCTGCCACCGCCGCCGCGGACATAACCACCGCTGCAACCGCAACCGCACCCATAGCCATGACTGTAGCCGCCATAACCACGGCCATAACCACCGTAACCACCGAAAAGTCCCATACCATTTCACCTCCTTTATGAAAAGATAGCGAGCAATTATATAAATCAACGTCTCTTAATTGATCTATTCTATAGGATATGAACAAAAAAATATATTGGACTAAGCAATTGTCTCTACTGATAATCTTTTTTGTCAGAGAGAATAATAAGCTGCCTCGTTTCATCGGAATCATGGGGTCTTGCCTCGACCGTTAAAAAAGCGAGGGGTGCGTCAATTTTCCGCAAATAAGTTTAAATCTGGGCGCTTTGTTTATGCAAAATTTTATGAAGGCGTTTGGCTGTCCGTCGGAGATCCTCGCAGCAATTAGCGCCAGTAATCGCCACAAACGCAGTCATACCAATGGTTGAGGCTGCGTTGCATAAACTGATACAAAAAATTGAATTGAACAGCAAAACCGAAGATGTTGAATTTGTAAATATGATTAAGAATTTAGTTATTAAAGATTTTTGTTTTTTTGATTCACACAACAAGAAAGGTTTAAGAGGCTGGAAAAAACAGATAAATAGCAGCGATTATTATAAGGATCATTTAGTATTTTCAAACCACCTGTTTGAAAATCAATTCCCATTATGTACTGTCCCCTGTTCAGATGAGATTTAGATTAATGTAATTTTAATCAGCGTTGTTTTCTCTTAGGCTGATTTTTCAAACTGTACAAACATCTTTTCATGAGAATAAAGTTAATTATCAACTCCGTGCCGTTTTTATTTACTTATTGGCATCCTCTTCATTACGGATAAACTTCGAGAAACTCTAAATAATAATTGAAATAAACGCTGGATACATCTGATCTTCTGATAAAAGAATCCTTAAATCAACATGATTTCGTTACAAAAATAGAGTTTTTTACAAGAAGCAGAAATAACGTACCTTGTCCATCTCCGTTGCTGATAGCTGATAAACCAAAACAGAGAGGGGAAAACATATATGAGACCCATGAAGAGTCTTGTTTTAAGCGTTATTAGCTTTTCCATGATGATAACTCCTGCCTATGCCAGTGTCCCCGGCGTAGACCACACAATGAAGGAAGCAGCAACGAAAGGGATTGTCTCCGCTTCCCATCCTTTAGCTGCTGAAGCCGGAAGAAAAATACTTGAGCAAGGTGGAAATGCGATCGATGCATCTGCCGCTATTCAATCATTTTTAAATGTTACAGAGCCGATGATGTCAGGGATTGGCGGAGGCGGTTTCATGATGATCTATATGAAAGAACGAAGAAAACTAATTAACCCTGAAAAAGCAACTGCTGTAGTGAAATAAGGAAATCTATGGAAATATGAAGAACAAGAAACTTCTTCCCAAGCGGCTGTAAAAGAAGAAAATCCGATTGGCCAAACCACCCACTTTTCCATCATGGATAAGTGGGGCAATATGGTTGCCTATACGACAACGATTGAGCAGGTTTTTGGATCTGGCATAATGGTACCCGGTTATGGGTTCATGTTGAACAATGAAATGACAGACTTTGATGCTACACCAGGCGGCGTTAATCAAGTTGAACCGAGAAAACGGCCAAGAAGCAGCATGTCGCCCACTCTTCTCCTGAAAGATGGAAATCCATTTATGGCGATTGGATCTCCAGGGGGACCAACGATTATCACATCTGTTGCTGAAACCATCATAAATGTGATTGATCACAATATGCCTATCCAAAAAGCGATTTTAACACCCCGCATCTATTCAGCGGGCTATCCAACGGTTAGATGGGAACCGGGAATTGATCAAAACACAAGATTAGAGCTCATGGCAAAAGGGCATGTTTTTGAAGAAAAAACAGAACACCTTGGCAATATTCAGGCGATTATTTATGATTATGAAAACGGAAAAATGTATGGCGGGGCAGATAATACCAGGGAAGGAACTGTTTTAGGTGTTGATGCTGTGAGGTATACATCCAAACAGGCTGAAAAAATAAAAGAAGAGAGAAAAGGGCCTTTTATTTTAAAAGTAAATAACGCTGTATATCCTTATACAGCCCAGCAAATGAAACTGATAAGAGGAAATCCGTATATTCAATCCGATAAATTACTGCTTGGCTTAGGGGTCATTGAAGCAAAAGATTTAATCTTTTATAAACCAAGCAGGGGTTCGTATCTCCCTGGTATCGAAGTCGCAAATTCATTAGGATATAAAGTTAACTGGGATGAAAAAGATAAAGTACTGCAGCTGGAAAAAGACTTGAATGACTATAATAATCCAAATGATGATGAAGACGGCGATATTATCACAAATTAAATTTTTATATTATATAACTCAACTTTCGCACCTGGAAAATAAGGGCTATTCGCTGGCTGTACTAGGCTTACGGGCTATCATGTATGAGACTTGACTCATCATGAAACACGAAAAAAATACCTCTTCTGTGTGTAATTGTCGAGAAAACACTATCACACAGAAGAGGTGCTCCCTATGTGATAGGCCCAAACAACCCATCTAATCAACCACTGCCGAAAGAATTGAACTCTGTTTTTTTCTGAGCTGGAGAGCCATAAGCATTTGCGCCAGGCCGGGATCACCAAATCCTTTGGCTTCAGCTGTGCTTATTTGTTTAAGCTCGTCTTTTGCCTGATTGTCCAGCAGAAAACTGGTTTTCTCTGCTGGAATCCAAGAAGGCTGGGCTGTTTCCAGCGAAGGATACGGTTTATCGCTTTCCCAGCCAGCCGACCTTTAACTGGCGCCGCTTCTTGTTGCTTTTAAGCGCTGCGGCCATTCAAAAGGTGGCCCGTCTGATGAATCATGGTCGGCCTAAAGTGCTGATCATCGATGATTCGGCTTACGATCGGAACCGCAGTAAAATAGAAGGAGATGGAGTGTGAACATCTTTTCACGTTCCATCTCCTTTATTTGTTCACTTTAAAAAGTTCAAGGAAGGTCTATTAAAGAAATGAACCTTTACTATAGTAGAAAACAAATAAAGGCAGCGTTCGCTAAATAAACGTAAAAATCTTTGACAATTAAATTCTTTTATTTTCATGTGAACGGACTATAAACTGACTTGAAATGTTCCTGATTATATATTTAGAGGCGTATTATCGTTATGAATTGACTGTAAAAAATAGATAAAAAGAATTCTATGACTTAGGATTTATAAAGTTATATATTTTGCAAAGGCAAGTACCAGAAAATTAAATAAAATACATCACGACCAGTGATTAACCATAATTAGACAGACTTATCCTGTTATTCTGGTAGTCATACAAAAAATGGACCAGCTCCGACTCCTAATCCACCGGCAGGCTGCCCTGAAGCAGCTGATGCTGGAAGGAAACAAGGGGCATTTGGCGAAAAACACGTCTCTTTTTTGTCTGGTCAAACAGCCATTTGAGCAACACATACGCAATCAGCGCGGCATACAGCTAGTTAAAGACCACGTTCGATGTCGTGCCAAACAGCACCGGCACATTCAGGTTCTGCTCAATCCAGTGGAAAAACGATTCAATCGTCCAGCGCGCTTTGTACATCTCGGCCACTTCTTCAGCCGACATATTCATCAGGCTGGCCACGACGCGGATTTCCCGCTCGTGGTCATCCTGGAAAAACACAACCCGGTGCCGTTTTTCCGAACGGGACTGTGGGGTGCCCAGGCGGCAGGTGATGTCGCGTATCACACGCGAGCCTGCCTGCTTCTGGCGCTGCGGTGACCGGATGGCTGACAGCTCGACGTTTTCCTTGATTCGAATGACAAAGTCCTGTGTGTCTGCCACAAACTGATCGATTCGGCTGATTTTAAAACAGGCACGGTCAACTAACCAAGATGAAACGCTTGTCCGTCAGCAGTTCGCCAACCGGTCCATCATGCTTGAGGCCCGTCGTCTCGACCACATTCAGCGGCATTCCTGTTTTAGAGGGTGAAGCTGAGGTGCAGCTTGATGCCGGCGCGCTCGCCGTGATCCGGGTTTTTCCAACGGTCATGGTCGTTGAATCGACCAGCAGGAGCTGGTTTGGGATCTTTATCGAGCGCCGGCCGGGCCGCCCGGCTGCACTGCTTCACTGTTTTGTAGAACAGCTCCTTTATCACGTGGAAGTCAAGATGGCTCGCTTTTTTGGAAAGCGTGGAACGCTCCAACTGGGGGAGCCCGGCCTGGACACCGGCATCCGTACAGTGGCAGAAGCTTTTCCATTCGTGAAGCGCCGCTGAAATCAGGTATAGTGCCGGTACTTCAGCTGTGCATTTTCAGGCGGTATCTCCATATCCAAGCAGCGCTTTCAAGCTGGCTGTCATCAAAAATCAGCTTTTGAATCAATGTCGGGAGTATGGTATTCTGCTTCATAGGGGCATCTTCCTCTTTAGATGTTTGATCGTACTTACATTCTACAAGAAAGGTGTCTTTTTTGTATGCTTTTTTCAGAATATTACTGGAGAATCACCACGCGTGAAAATACATCTTAATTTTAAGAAGAATTGATTGTTGGATAAATACTTTTTTAATATAATTTATGAATTAAGTATAATCTTTTAAAGATTGGAAGGGCAAATATGGTTGAATTACCATTGATTACACAAATAAACATTGGTTCTTCCATAGTAAAATAAAAGTTGTGGGTCTTTATTGAGAGGAGTGGTGATTTTGATTCCACTTAACATTATATTGGCAGACGATCACGAAGATTCTTTGGAAGTGTTAAAAATTTTTGTAGAACAACATCCAGATTTTAAAGTAGTAGATACATGTAACAATGGGGAAGAATTAGTTGAAAAAGTGGCAAAACATAAACCTGATTTAGTGATCGCAGATATTAAAATGCCTAAATTAGATGGCATTGAAGCGATGAAAAAAAGTATGCAATTTCGTCACGACTTAAAGTTTATATTTGTAACCGGCTACGATGATTTTGCTGTGGAAGCTTTTAACATTTCAGCTGTTGATTATGTTGTAAAACCGCTAGAGATGGCCAGACTGTATGCTGCATTAGAAAAGGCTAAATTTATTGTTAACTTGAATGAAAAAGAAATAAAAGGTAGTAAAGGCAGTACTAAAAAATTGCCGTTTAAATTTAATGGTGATATGTACTATGTTCCATTCAAGGATATTTTCTTTATTGAAAAAATCGGAAAAAATGCCTTATTCATACAAAAGAAAAAACTTTTGCAACGTACGAGAGATTAAGTGATTTATATCAATTACTTGATGATTCATTTTATTTAGCTCATCGTTCTAATATTATAAATATGGATAATGTGTTTTGTATTAAACAGAAGTACGAAACATACTTGGCTTATTTCCAAAATTTCAATAAATATGCACATATTTCTAGGTTGAAAATTAAAGAAGCACGTGAGCTTATTAGCCACAATTAGATAGACTGTTTTTGCACTGGGCAGAGTAATTGTGCAGCAATAAACCCGTTGCCGCATGCCATTCCAACGGCATATTGGTTGAAACCGGCATAAAGCTTAATGCCGGAATATTCACCGTGATACACAGCCTATAGAGGTCGGTTATTTCTACTGTAATCATCGCCGAATCCACCAGCAGCCGGTTGAGAATCTTGAATGTTCTTCGGGTCACCCGGATGTACTTTTGGACGATGAGCGTAAAAAAATACAGCAGGTAAACGACTATTAAAAATCAATTTTTATAACAGAAAACAAGGTGATACGGTGTGGAACTAAAGGATAAAAACATTAAAATATATCAAAAGCCTCTTAACGACAGCTATTTTATATTAGATGAGAAGCTTTGCATTAAAGAGGTCCATATAGATAACTGTGATTTATTTAATTTACCAAACTCTTCATTAAAAGGAAGGCTGCTTAAAGATGTTTTAACTGAGGACTACTTACAATTTTTCGAACACATTTTTTCTCAAATTCAAAAAGGTACACCAGCCATTTTTGAATTTTCCATTAAAAATAACCTGGCAATGGAAGTTAAAATATATCCCTCCCGCTATCAAACCACAGTAGTTTTAAAGGATAAAACAAAGTTAACGCATATTAATCAGATCTTAAAAGAAAGCAACAAAAAGACATCGTTTTTGTCGGAAGTTTCCAATGATATTATTCTTAGCAAAGAACCTAAACAGTTATTAACATCATTGTTTGATAAGATATCTGCTTATTTAGATTTAGATCTATATGTCAATTACATTTTAGATGATAAAAAGCAAAAAATAAGGCTGACAAATTATCAAGGAATTTCAGAAGAGGTAGCAAAGGAAATAGAATGGTTAGAAATGGGTCAGGAAGTTTGTGGAACTGTCGCAAGAGACCAAACGAGAATAGTCGCTGAAGATGTCAGCACTTCTTCTGACCCAATGGTACAGTTGATTAAGGGATTGGGCGTAAAATCTTACGTTTGTCATCCTCTATTTTCTAACGGTAAATTGCTCGGAACTTTATCATTTGGATCAAATAAAAGAGAAAAGTTTACATCAGACGAACTGGAAGTAGTCGATCAGGTATGCAAACAAGTAGCTATTTCTTTAGAAAGAAGATTTTTAATCACTAAACTTGAAGAAAAAAATGAGGCGTTAGAACATTCAAATTACGAATTAAGTATTGCTAAAGAAGAGTCTGACCAGGGGAATAAAGCAAAAACAGAATTTTTATTACTCATGAGCCATGAGTTTAGAACGCCATTAAACACTATTAACGGTTTTATACAAATACTGCTCTCGGATTTACAAAACCCTTTATCGGAAGAACAAAAAAATCGTTTAGAAAAAATGAGGAAAGCCAGCAAACAGCTGCAATTTATGATTAACGATATTTTAGATTTTGTCCGTTATGATATTGGAACGCTCAACTTAGAATTCGACTACATCGATATAAACGATATCATTAATGATTGTATTCATAGCATAATTTCAAGTGCAAACAGGAAGGATATTAACATTTATTATCACGAATTAAACACGAATGTGCTTATTTATTCAGATTCGAAACGTGTAAAACAGGTAATAATTAATTTGATATCAAATGCTGTTAAATATAATACTGAAAGAGGAAAAGTTTTTATAAAAAGTACAATAGAAGATAAAAATCTAATTATTGAAGTTAAAGACACCGGTGTGGGGATTTCTGAAGATGAGCTTAGTCTTATTTTTTCACCATTCTATCGTTCTCCTTCTAATTTTCCTTCTATTGAAGGTACTGGAATAGGTTTGGCACTAGTGAGACAAATTGTAGATGAGCTGGGTGGAGACGTAAGTGTTGTTAGCAGCGTAGGCAAAGGCAGCAGTTTTGTCGTGAAAATTCCTATTGGAATGTAGAAAGATTTTTTTGGAACTCGACAAAATAGTGAAGTTATACATGTTGCCTTGATAATTAAAGTTATCACGAACGATCATTTTTTTAACGGATATAATCTTTTGACTATTTTCATTTTGTTCGTAAAGTATTATACGAGGAGGTGTTTAAATGAACTGTCAAGATCTACATCTTTATGCAAATTTAGATTCTGTAGCTGAGGAAGTATTGTATTTATTAAGTAAGACGATAAATGCCAATACCATTTTTCTAGCTAGTAATGATCAAATTGACAATTTTATTATAAAGTCATTTAACCGGGAAGAGATCTTAGTTGAAGAAGGGGCTCGAATGCCGTTTCAAGATACACTTTGTCGACTTGTATTAGAAAATGGCTCTAGTCCCCTTGTTGTACCTAATTTAAGTAAAGATTCTTTAACACAGAACCATGTTATTAATCAACAGAGCGGTAACGGATCTTTCCTTGGGACTCCTATCTATACGGAGGCAGGCAAATTATTTGGAACACTTTGTGCTTTTGACTCAAAGCCTTATGAATTTACTACATTTGAAGTGAAACTGTTTAAGACCTTTGCTTCCCTGCTTAGTCACACAATTATAATGGAAGAAGCTCTTATAAGAGATTCTCTGACAGGCCTTTATAATCGAACTTTTATAAAAAGGTACTTTCATAGTAAAACAACAGAATTGAGTAACAATATGAGCGTTTTGTATATAGATCTGGATCATTTTAAAAGAATAAATGATACATTCGGCCATGATATGGGTGACTTTGTATTAAAAAAAGTGGCTGCTGTTTTCCAAAAATTTCTTCCTCAAAATAGTATTGCTGCGCGCCTTGGAGGAGATGAGTTCGTCATTTTACTGCCTGAATATTCATTAGAATGTGATGAGGCAAAAGGAGTAGCAGAAGGTATTTTAGAAATGCTATCTTCCGACCCACTCTGCGTTGAAGGAGAAGAATTTTTTGTTTCCGCAAGCATAGGAGTCAGCTGCTATCCAAAAGATGGAGAAGATATGGACAGCCTATTAAAGAGTGCTGATGCCACGATGTATACGGCCAAAAAGAAAGGCAGAAATAATGTTCAGTTCTATCAGCAAGGAATGAATGATTTGGAATCAAGGTATTACAAACTTGAAAATGCTTTGCGACAAGCATTAAAAAAGGAACAATTCGAGATTTATTATCAGCCGCAATTTGATCTCAGAAATAATAGATTTCAAGGGATGGAAGCATTAATAAGATGGAATCATCCAGAATGGGGGGATATTTCACCAAACGAATTTATCCCTATTGCGGAAGAGAGCGGTTTAATAGAAAAAATTGGCGATTGGGTTTTTGAGAATGTTTGTAAACAAGGTGTGCAATGGGAGAAGCAAGGTATTCCTCCTTTCTTCTTATCAATAAATCTTTCTCCAAGACAATTCGAAAATAAGGAATTAGCAGACCGAATTGATCAGGTTCTTGAAGAAACTGGATATAATCCACACTTCCTAAAAGTAGAAATAACTGAAGGTATGCTTATTAACGATATTGACCATACTGTAACATTAATTAAAGCCTTAAAATCAACGGGGATTCATATCGCAATTGATGATTTTGGAACCGGCTATTCCTCTCTTTCTTACTTAAGCAAACTTCCGATCGATTGTATAAAACTCGATCGGAGCTTCACAGTAAATTTAGACAATAAAGTGAATAGAAAAATTGCCAAAGCTGTTATAAGTTTAGCGAAATCATTAGATATTTTGGCAGTTGCAGAAGGTATTGAAACGAAAGAACATTTAGCATTTCTAAAAAAGCATGGATGTAAATGGGGACAAGGGTATTACCTTGGGAAACCTAAATCTATTGCAGAAATCGATATTAGCCAATACTTCCCTCAATAGATTTTTAATAAAAAATTGACTTTTAAGTTAACAACCACCTTTCAAAAGCATTTAATTTTTTGCTTACTGATATGTGAGTGTTTGTTTTCGAACTTATACACTTCCTTTTATAGATTTGCAGTTGTCTCTTTGAGTTTAATAAAATCAAACTTAAAAATCAGTTTGAATAAGGATGTTAATATGCTGGTTATTTTGAAAGGAATTAATTTTCAATCTTCTATATATTATCATGGCAATCCTTTCACTTTATCTATCGTAAACTGTTTCTTTCTGTCGCGCGGCCACATAAATTCGCTTTAATCTAAAAAACAAGCGTTCATGCGGTGTATTGCATGAACGCTTGTTGAGTTTATACTGATTTTAGGGCTGTAAATGTACCATTTCCAGCGATTCATCCCATGTATTCTTTTGCTTGGACGTTTCAGTGATTAATGGGTTACAACCGTTTTAACTGACATGCGGAATGTCAGATTTATAGGCTTCCTTCAAGAAAATAGAGATGTTATCAGAATCGATGAATTGGACTTCTCTTTCTTTCACAACCCTTTTACCGTAGCCCTTTCAACAAGGATTGGTTTTCAGCTTTCGCAGCGTAATGGCTTTATTGAGAGCGTTATACATCGTACCATGTACGATTTCAATCGTTTTCTTGCTATATTGAGCTGCATGAAGACTATTTAAGAATCGTTGATATAGGAGCGGAGTTGAATCCTTTAATGCTATGTTTTTAAAGAATGGATTGATATGGTTCCGTATATTTGATTCATGTATATCATGCGTATTGCGGCGGATCGTATCCTTCTTATGTTCATGCAGCCATTCTTGAAGAAAAGTCTTTAGCGAAATACCAGTTTGCTCAAATCCGTTTTGAAGCTCTTTCTCCCTCTTATGGGCGGCCAGTTGGGCTTCTTTCTTTGTTTTAAAACCGCCTTTCGACTTTTCTTTTGATATATTGGTTATCGGATCTACATAGCTGATGCGAAACTGCCACGTATTTCCCCACTTTCTAAAGAACGCCACTTTATTCAATCTCCTTTCCACTTATGGATTACTTAATACTCAACCTTATTACTATTGCTGGAACAATGTAAGCAGGGAAGAGGGACACTAGTTTCCGTAATAAACCATAGAACATTGAAGCAGCCATTGTTCAAGCCATTCTCCTGCAAAATCTGGTTCAACACCAATTGTCTGGGCAATGATGCTGATGGCTGATTTCTTGTTATCGGTTAAGTCGAGTTTTTTTGAGCAAAAATGCAGAGCAAAGCTCTTGACCTGCCACTCCTGCATTTTTAAAAAGAATGGAGGGAGCGTGTGCTGATTTCCTGCATGACGCAACAGGTGACAAAGCTCATGCGCAAATTCTTGCCATTGCGCAGCTGAAGAGAGGTTTTGGTTCAGCATAATAAGTGAGAACTGACTATGCTCTACGCATTTGCTTGTCCCATCCACATAATCAACCACAATCCTGAGCCTTGCGGAAATTTCTTCAGGATTTAGCTGCCGGGGATGATAAATGCCAATGTTGGTATAAATGTTTTCAATAAAATCTTCTAAATGCGTTTTCGTATAGACCAAAGTCACTGCCTCTTTTACTATTTACATTTATGGAAATATATGTTCTTTTGGGTATATAACAAAACATGCCAAAAAGAAAAGAGAAAAGCAGATAATTGTCAGAGAAAGAAAAAAACTTGTCCTAAAAAAGGACTGGTTTGAGAAAAATTATTTTTTTAATTTGCTGGCACCCCTTTTCAGAAGAAGGAAGAGATCAACACCGCTATATAGTTTCTTCAACTGGCTGTGTCTAATCCTTCTACTGTTGGAAGCAGGACAGTAAAGCTTGTGCCTTTTCCTGGAGTGCTGTCAACATATATCTGGCCACCCATAGCTTTCACAACACTGTAGACAACCATCGTGCCAAGTCCAGTTCCTATATCTTTTGTTGTGAAGAAAGGCACTGCCCAAACGCTCAAGTTGTTCTTCATTCATGCCAATCCCTGTGTCTGCTATAGTAATTAAGGCATTGCTTTTAAAGCGTTTTAGCTCGACTTTTAATTTTCCACCTTGAGGCATAGCTTTAATACCATTTTCCACGATATTTATAAGGCACTGATGAAGTTTTTCCTTTTCACCGGCACTATAAATGGTTTTTTCTAAACTCATTTCAATTTTCACATTATTTATAGCGGCATAAGGTTCAATAAAATTTTTGATACTTGCTAATTCCTTAGGAAGGTCCAATATCTTTACGTTTTCTACTGAGGGTTTTGCAAAGGTAAGATAATCCGTGATCGTAGACTCCGCTTTATCAAGCCCCTCCAAGGCTGTTTCAATTTACTTGTATTTTTGAAGAAGGGAATAATAACACTCAATCTGTGCAATTTTCGATTTTATTTGTATTCTAACAAACAAAATCGAAAACGTCGTCTTCAGCTAAAACATTCTCCTCAATCAAAATCTCCCCAACTTCTTTATTGCCACGACAGGTGACGCACGAATCGTAATCAAGTGAGTGGACGGTAAGATAAACGGCTTTCTCAATATCAGATTGTTGTTTTGTATACTCTTCATAACTTCCATTTTGATGAAAGAAATCAGGTGTTGCATTCGCTATGTTAACGCTGTCATACCATTGGACGTAAGGCTTTCCTTTTGCCGTGCCGACCCGTATTACGGTATAGATGGATTCTTCCGTCCATTTCGCAAAATGATTGCCTGCTTGGTACCAGCCATTTCGTTTTTTGACAATCATATCTATCGTCCTCTCTCTGTTAAACTCTTATACTTAAATGTATGTTACAATTCTCATTTTAATCATACATTGTTAAAAAAATGCAAAAGACTGTCGTTTTTCATGGCCTTTTACCTCGCTAAAGCTTGCAGAATAACAAAATCGAGCAGCTAAGAGGTTATAAACTTTTTTCTTCTTAGATTAACATGTGCCTTTATTTTAACAAGAAAATCAACAACGCTCTTTAACAGAGAAGGGTATTTTCAGGGTAGCCGATTTTTTTGTTCTTTTCAGTGAAACATAAATTATTGAAGAGTGCAGTGAAAAGAAGAATTCGGTGTAATGCAGGGCTGGCAAAGGATTGAGGAGTTTGCTGTCTGCAACACACCATGTTTTATGGTATAGTCAAAAAGATCACGAGGAAAAAAGATGACCATAACAATGTACTAGTGTACTGGCGCCTTGGGATAAATAGGAACTGTTACAGTTGCAATTGTTTTTGTTTTTGTTTTTGTTGAAATTATAATTAATAGAGTAGAGAGGAGAAAATGTCTAAGAATAAAGCCGTATTCTATCAAATTTTACCGGAAGAGTACCCCCACTTCAATCATGTGAAGGGCAAAGCCCGATGATAAGTGGCGGGGTGAATGTCGGTTTGCGAAGCAACAGCCTTTGTTTTTTATTCCAAATTCGATAAAATAATCCTTATAAATAGTGATAATAAGAAGATGGATGGAGGTGTTTGGCGTTGCTGGTCAATAAAGCGTATCGATTTCGATTATATCCGTCCAAAGAACAAGAAATATTGATTGCCAAAACAATAGGCTCCAGCCGTTTTGTATTTAATCGCTTTTTATCCTTGTGGAAAGAAACGTATAAAACAACCGGAAAAGGGCTTTCTTTTAATGTCTGTTCTTCGCATCTTACTCAGCTGAAAAAAGAATTGGAGTGGCTGAAAGAAGTAGATTCGCATGCGTTGCAGTCCTCTTTAAAGAATCTTGTGGATTCGTTTGATCGTTATTTCAGGAAACAAAATGAGGCACCCCGGTTTAAAAATAAACGGAACAACGTGCAATCGTACACGACCAGCATTGAAAAGAAGAACCAAAATCCTGAAGTCAGCATTGCCGGGAACCGGTTGAAACTGCCGAAATTGGGCTGGGTTCGATTTGCGAATAGCCGTGAAGTGAAGGGCCGTATTTTAAATGCAACGGTACGAAAAACGTCATCCGGGACGTATTTTGTCTCCTTTCTTGTAGAAACGGAAGTGAAAGACCTGCCAAAAACAGATTCCACTATTGGTATTGATGTTGGCTTAAAAGATTTTGCTATTCTGTCGAATGGAAAAGTGTACAAGAATCCAACGTTTTTTCGCACATTAGAAGAAAAACTGGCAAAAGCACAACGCATTCTTTCCCGGCGGCAGTGTCTAGCCACTCAGCAGAAAAGACCGTTGGCAGAGGCAAAAAATGTGCAGAAACAGCGTGTCAAGGTGACTCGTCTTCATGAACAGATTGCGAATGCACGGACGGACTATCTGCAGAAAATCACCACCGAAATCATCAAAAACCACGATGTGATCGGAATTGAGGATCTGAACGTATCAAGCATGCTGAAGAACCAAAAATTAGCGAAAGCCATCAGTGAAGTTTCCTGGTCTGAGTTCCGCACGATGCTGGAATACAAAGCGAAATGGTATGGCAGGCAGATCATTGCGGTTGATCCCCGCCACACGTCCCAAAAGTGTTATTCATGCGGGCACACAGCGAAAGAAAACCGTCAAACACAGGCGGCTTTTATTTGTGTCTCCTGCGGCCATTCTGAAAATGCAGACATCAATGCTTCCCGGAATATTCATGAGTTAGCCATCTCGCATTAAGACCACTTGCTTGACCGCAGGAGACTTGCTGCAAAGTCATTTGTACTGCCAACCGTCGGAATTGACGGGTGTAGCCTAATGAATTAGGAGCCAATAGGTTTCTGTACTTAGGAATCCCCCACGTTCAACGAACGTAGTGAGTAACTGGGGGTAATTCAAAGGATTACCTATGGGTTATGAGGGTAATACTATTGTTAGCGAAACTTTTACATCACATTTTAAGTTTTAGAAAGGAAAGATGAGGATGGAGTCAATCTGGCTGGAGTATGCATGGGCATTGTTAATTTTAATCGGGTTAGAAGGGTTGTTATCGGCTGATAATGCCCTTGTACTGGCAGTTATAGCCAAGCATTTACCCGAAGATCAGAAGAAAAAAGCTATAAATTACGGAATCATTATGGCCTTCTTTTTCCGATTTGCTGCACTTTTTGCAATTTCTTTTATCGCAAACGTCTGGCAGGTACAGGCGATAGGAGCAGCTTATCTTCTTTACTTAGGCTTAAAGCATGTCATTCAGGCCCGGTTCGGGAAAGAAAATGAGAATATTCGTGAGGAGGTTGAAGAGGAAGCAGAGGTAGCCGCAGGGAAAGGTTTCTGGCCCACAGTAGGGAAGATTGGTTTAGCCGATCTTGCTTTTGCAATTGATTCGATTTTAGCTGCGGTTGCTATTGCCCTTGGTCTTCCGGATTCACCGCTCGGTAATTTCGGCGGCATGGATGGAGGAAAGTTTATTGTAGTTGTTCTTGGAGGGATTGCTGGCCTTATCTTGATTAAGTATGCAGCAACATGGTTTGTGCAACTTCTTGATCAACGTCCAGCATTGGAAACAACGGCCTATGCAATTGTTGCCTGGGTCGGTGTCAAACTTGCTGTAATTACTCTTGCCCACGAGGACATTGGTGTCTTAGATCATCATTTCCCACACAGCACCGTTTGGACTCTGATCTTCTATGGAGTATTAGTTGGTATTGCTCTACTCGGCTGGTTTGCACCGGCCAATAAGTCATTAGAGAAAGAGAAATTATAAAAGGTAAATATATGAATAATTCTACTTAAACTAACGGATGCTTGAGTTGAAGAAGCTGGCTATAAGAAGAACTCAGAAATGGGTTCTTTTTCTTTTGCTGAAATAGCAACATTAATGTTTAACAGAGATTTGAAAGAATATCGAAAGAGCGTTACCGTTTATAGATGCTATGATGATAGTGTGAAAGATTTAGCGATGGGCCGCATGTTCATGAAGCGGCTTTTTGTTTTACATGTGCGTGTGGCGTCGCAATGATCAATGTGTTCACTATATATGCTTCTGCCATTCCTCCTATTCGAATGTGAATAAAACACATGCGCTGTTGATTCTTACCCGGCATTGCGGCGCTGCACGAAGATGCAATTCTCACAAACTGTTTCCCTCTATCATTTCGCTCTTTATTCGGATAGCGGAATTCATTGCCTCTTCTTCTACTTTTTACATAAGTTTGATATATTGTTTTTAAGGGGGGAATGCTGCTTGAATAAGAAATCTACTCCAAAGATAAGTATCTTATTTTTCATAATAGCTTTAATTTGGACGATTGCCGCTTATAGAAGCTATGGTGATACCTTTTTTTGGCTGTTTATTGTCGTGGCGATATTTAATGTTTACGAAGGCATAAGGCGTATAAAGAAACAAAGAATGAACATATAGTGTATTGTGTCTCCAATAAACATCTATCTTTTTTTGTCAGGTGTAGAGGAGGCCTATTTTTTAAAGACTAAATTTTCAGTTTTAAAAAATTCAAATAGTTAGGAGATTTTGTTTTATGACGATATTGGATAGGTGGCTAGGAAAACAATTAAGTAAGCCAAGAGGAATTTTTTCTACCTTGATAGGTGCTTATATGGCAATAGGCAATCATAAAGAAAATCTAGGGACAATCAAACAGATGAACATACAAGAGAATGATTATCTTCTTGAAATTGGAATTGGAAATGGAACAATGATTAATCATATTGCGAAAAATAATAAACCGAAAAAAATATGTGGAATTGATATTTCTTCCTCTATGGTAAGGGAAGCAAAAAAAATGAATCGTTCTCTTGTCCGTAATAATATCGTTGATATAAGGAAAGGAAGTGTGGGGAAAATCCCTTATCAAGACTCGTCCTTTTCCAAAGTTTTTACCGTTCACACGATTTATTTTTGGCCAGATGTTCAGAAAGGAATTAACGAAATTAATAGGGTTCTCTCTCCAAATGGTACCATTTTTATTACTTTTACGCTGAGAGAACAACTGAAGAAAATGAAAAGAACCAGCGATTTTAAATCTGTTGATCCTGTTGAAATTGAGCAATTATTGGTGAATAATGGCTTTGGGGACGTCCGCATAAATTCACAAAATTCTGTTTGTTATATTTCCGCTCAAAAACTGCCCGTTTAAATTAAATCCTATAGTTAGTATAGGTGTTTCAATTTTACTTGTCATACTAGCACTAGGAAATTTATAACAACTTTAACATACATAGAAAAGACGATCCTGTGATAAATAGAGGATCGGCTTTTGCATCCTTTTTTCCTTCAAGCATGAAAAAAGCCGTATCTGTCATTACACTGGTACGGCTTTTTAATAAATTTTATGCTTAAACCCTTATATTCTTTATGTTGTTGGAAAGTGATATACGTTTTCTATATAACCTTAATAGTGGGCCTCACTAAAATATCGAGAATGCTCTGGGTATAAACTTCACTCCTGAAGCAGGATCTTGCTAGTCATTAGAAGTAAAAACAGCGGTTAAAAAGACTAAGTTATTCTAATTTGCGGATAGACATTAAAAAAATATATTCATTATAATTTGATCTGGATTTAATTTCTCCATATTTAAAAAGGGAGCATCTGTCACTATATAGAAGTGGTGATATTTTTTTAAGCGTTCACCATCCAGTTTCCAGCCTTTTTTTACACGGAAATAAACCGTGTTATTCTCTGCCTCATAAATTTCACGAGTAACATTTACAATTGGCACTTCAGTTTGTGCTTTATTTGGGAAACGCCCTTGCTCACGGTAAAAACACTAGTGTAAGTATTAATAGTATTATAATGTATTTTCAAAAAGCCTCTAAAATAATCGAAATTCTTGATGCGGTAGTAAAAGATGGTGAGCATACACTATTAAGTAAGATTGAATTGGAATCGACTTCTTTAGAAAACGTTAAACAAGTTCTAATACAAGATAGTCCAATTATCTCATTTGATTCTTTATCAAAAATATCGACTCTATCAGTAATAATAAATATCTTTCAATTGCATTGTGTTCTTGTTTAGAAGAGGGTTCGCTTGCTTTAGAAACTTCTAAATGGATAGAGATTGTTAAGCTTTCGATTAGCTTAATAGAAAGAATGGACCCTTCTGAAAGATTAATCACATTTACGGAGATAATAGGTCAAAATATCCCTTTGAACTTTAAGGCATCGCTATTTGATTCTCTAGATTATCGGAAATATTTACATCAAGAAATAAACAAGTATTGCAGTAAGAGCATTAGGTAATCCAATTAATAGCAGCCTATTAGTTAAGACGAATCTTTCCTTTCTGTCCTCTTTTATTTCAGAAAGTACATTTCCCCCAAACCTGTCTCCGTCTATAAATGCCCCGGAAATCGAAGCACTCATTACCAATGATGCTATAGCCACCCCTCCTGTAATTTTATAGAGGAGAGTCAAATCATCGGAGAAAACTGAAATAAGAAGAGTTGTTACAACAATACCAATTCCCACAAAAAAAGCCTTCATATCTTCTCCTCCTTTTCATAAATAAAACATCTCAATCAAAAAATAACATTATAATTATAAAAATACTATACGCCGCAGCGTGTTTAATTTATTTAAGCCTCTTTTTTTGATTACTTTCCAAATCTGCTGCATTTCCTCCAGCTGATCTTCCGGCACTTCTTTCATTTCTTTGAAGAAGAGGTTTAGTTCCGGATTTTTAAAGAACTCCAATATTTCCTTTTCATCCTTGGCAAGACTGGAATTATCATTAGCGTGTCCTTTGATTATATAGTCAGTCGTAACATCGTAGAAGGTAGCTAATTTTTCGAGCGTTTCAAAATCTGGCTGAGTCTTACTTAGTTCGTACCGAGCATACGTGGTACGTGGAACGATTAATGCTTAATCTATCTGCAGCTTCTTGCTGAGAAAGATTTCGAGCTGTTCTTAACGATTTTAAACGGTCCCCGTAAGTCATGTACTCCACCTTAATATTTTAGCTTAGCATGATTTTAATTAATAAAAACTATGAAGAGTGGGCCATCAAAAGTATGAATGCGCCATTTGCAAAGACACGGAATTGATTCTTGGTAAAGACGAAAAAGGGTATGACGTTGCCACTTTTTGCGAATGCAAGGAGCGGAAAGCCTGGAAGTGCCGTTTTAAGCAGTCGATGACCTCAGACGAGTTCCAGAAAGCGAATTTTGAAAACTATGTCACAAACACGAGATATCAATTTGAAATGAAAAAGATGGCGCTTGATTACGTAAATTTATTCTGCATCGTTACCGGAGGCAGACGTCCTAATCTGGGATGACATCGGTAAAACGAGCTGGACCGAAGCACGCGAAACGATGTACTGCCAGATTATCAATGAGCGGTACCGAAAACAGATGCCGATTGTTTTTAACAGTAATGAGGATCGCGGCACATTTACTGACAAGGTCGGTTACGCAGCTGCCAGCCGGCTGATCGGGCAGTGCAGTGATGAAAAATAAAAATTCCTGATGGACGCGGAAGGTCAGGACTGGAGGCTGAGAAAACATGGGTAACCAAAACACAATCATTTTTACAAAGCAGCAGCATTCGCCAAGTGACGTATCAGGATCGGACATGTATATGTTCCAGCCAGGACGGAAACCACTAAGTAAAAAAGAACAGCAGGCAAAAGACGCGGCTTTTAAAAAGCGTCTGGAAGAAGTACGAGAGCGGCTCAGAGCGGAAGGGAAGTCAGGCGGTGATGCCGTGAACCGTTCCTAAGTATATCAGCTGCTGAGAAGCTTACCGGAGAGATTCTTGGAGTGATGGAACTAATTCAAGCATGCGGCAAAACGGACGCCGTACAGCTTATGGCCGGGCGCCGTCTATTCGAAACGTATTTAAATTAGAGGAGGAAAACAGCGTGACACCGATTCAAGGATATGAAAATCTAACCGATGCTGAACGCAGTCTGTTCATTCGAGCGCATCAAAAGCACTTATCATCGTTAAAAAACAGTGAGCGTGACCATTATGGGCTTGGAAATATTGTTGAAGTAAAGGCAAATCCACAACAAGCCGCTATTGATGTTCGATTTCTTAACGGGGAACAGCGGCAATTTACAGCAAAAGGAGTATGGCATTGATAAATTGTACGGTTGCTTAAAAACACAGTCCAAGTGACACTATATTGTGATTTACTCACTGGAACATCGGAAAATAGAGTTAGTGCTCTTACCGTAGCAAATTTTCCGTCTGCTCTGTAATAAACTAGCGCATTGCTAAAGTCAGGTATCACCCCATACTTGACCACTTCTATATATGATCAGCAGAACTAAACTTGAAGCTCTGATTGGTGAAAATGCACAAGAAATATGGGTTGTCTGGGAACAAGATGAAGATGAATAGTTTAATGATTGTCCCGTGATTATCTGTTTTGAAGATTGCCAATTAGAATTATGTGCATATAAAACAGATGAATACGCTGTTACGTTTGATAAAATCCTTGTTTCCCAAGACCTTTCTTGGTATGGAACAGATTTAAAACTTAATTGGGAAAAGAACAAGTTAGAAGAACTCAATTTCGCTATTGGTAAAAGGGTGATTGGAATTGAAATTATTGAAAGATGTAAAAAAACGCAACGGATTATTATTATTTAGCGGGTATTGGGCTTCACTTGAACGATGGCTATTTCGCCATATGTTATGAAGGTTTTAAGAGGAATTTAAAAGAAAGCCATTGTTTTTCAAGGCTTTTTTCTTTTGCTGGAAATAATTGCTCAAAGAAAATCAATGATAAACACCTCTTTATGGATAATTATGACACAAAGGGCGAAACGACCCAATTTGGTCAGTGGAAAGATAAGGGTTTTAGTTAATAGTTCGTTTAATATGTAGAGGAAGAAGAAAAGGGCTAACCGTGCCTTCCTTCTCCCTGCTGTCATCTTATTCGGTCGATAGGCTTTTAATGCAAAAAACAGCCAGAGCAAGTGCCTGGCCGAGAAATGGTTGAGACTATTTCATGATATGAAATTTGAAAAACTATGATTTTATCCGATACTTTTAATGAATGTGAATGGAATCTCCTATTCGAATTTCGCCGTTCTTTACAACGGATGCGTAAACACCGAAACTGCCGGCATTGTTTTTGACAATCGACTTTAACACATTTGGGTCCTTTGGAAGGTCTCCTTGCGCAAGAGTCGTCATCACACAACGCTGTGTCGGCTGCAAAATCTTTAATTGGACGCGGCCGCCAATTGTCAGCACTTTTCCCACCCACTCATTTTCGATAAACCCTTCTGCATCCGGCACATGAATAATGATATTTGGCCTGAAACGTCTTGGTTCAATTCTGCTCTCAGGAATGTGTTTTCTAAGGGTATCAATGGTGGAAGTCGTGATAATGTGAACCATGGCAATATCGAAAAACGTTTCTTGAGGAGAATTGCGCGTAAAAATCGTTCCCGGGTTTTCCAGTTCTTTCATATCCTCTGGTATATAGCCTTCAAACTGGATATCATGTGATGACGGATTGGCCAGTTGAACCGTTCGACCAAAGCTTTCCGTAAGTTTTTCGTCTTGCTCTTCATCTGTACTTAACATTGTCTGGCCGTCTGGAAATGTTATGCGCACTGGCGGGATTGGCTTAGTCAATTCGGGCGGCTCCGTAAAAGCGGCCCGGTATTGAAACATGTCCGGCCATTTAAGTGGGTTTTTCGCGTTTGCCAGTTTGCCTGATGATAGGTCGATTACGCCAAAGGCTCTGTCTCCCAGCAGCCCTTTTTCCGTTAGATCGCATGCATTTATTTCTTCACCTATCATTGATTTGACCGGATATCTCCACAATGAAGCAATTGTTGCAGAAGTCACCTCTATCACTCTCCTACTTTTTGTTGTCGTTATATCCTATTAAATCACAAAGTATGGCCACATACATACTATCAATCCTTAAAAATGAAAACACTTTCAAATTTTCGGTCAGCCTTTCATCTTTTTTCACTTTCATTGTTTGAAGTAAACCTGTAAACCCACTAAAATTCTATTATGAAAAAGAACGATGGAGGGCGAAATGAATTCATTAAATCCAGGTTTAGAAGAGTGGAAGCGGGAAATGCTTGTTCACAAATTTGCGGTAGAGGAGGTGAATACAAAGCTGTAAATTTTAAACGAAGAATTTCAGCGCATTCATCAATACAATCCGATCGAACACATTGATTATAAATGGAGATGAAAGCAGGACAAATTCCTTGGGAAGATGGCTTGTGAGCCGGCAGGTTTTTACATTTACATACTATTTTGGGTATCTTAACTGTATGTATGCCTGGCATTTTAAGTATAATGAAACTAGTCAGATTTTGCATATAATATTTCTTTTTAAGGAATTTTATAAATAAGTCGGATAATATAAAAAAAGAGGTTAAATACATGAGTGAAAGAAGCTTTGGTGATTATAATTTAGGCGATGAAATAAAAAGGGCTCTTACTGTGTTAAAGTACGAAACGCCTACAGAGGTTCAAAGCGAGGTCATACCAAGAGCATTGGAAAATCAGGATCTTGTAGTGAAATCTCAAACGGGAAGTGGCAAGACGGCATCCTTTGGTATCCCTGTTTGCGAAAAAATTGAATGGGAGGAAAAAAAGCCCCAGGCATTAATTCTTACGCCAACGCGGGAGCTGGCCGTTCAAATTCGAGAGGATTTAACAAATATCGGGAGATTCAAACGAATTAAAGCCATGGCGGTTTACGGCAAAGAACCTTTTGCAAAACAAAAAGAAGAATTGAAACAAAAAACCCATATCGTCGTCGGTACACCTGGGCGTGTGATGGACCATATTGAAAGAGAAACATTAATTTTAGACGAAATAAACTACCTGATTATAGATGAAGCTGATGAAATGCTGAACATGGGTTTTGTCGACGAAGTAGAAGCGATCATAAAAAAACTTCCTTCAACTAGAGTTACGATGGTATTTTCCGCTACATTGCCTCAAGATGTTGAAAATCTCTGCCATAAATATATGAAAAATCCGATTAATATTCAGATTGCTTCTGCAGGGATCACTACGAGTGCGACTAAACATCGTGTAATGGAAGTGAAAGAAGAAGAAAAGATTTCATTGCTTAAAGACGTTACAGTTGTTGAAAATCCAGATAGCTGTATGATCTTTTGCAGAACGAAAGAACATGTAAATAGAGTGTTTGCTGAACTGGAAGAATCCGGCTATTCTTGCGAAAAACTTCATGGGGGACTCGAACAAGATGATCGGTTTGCAGTGATGGATGGCTTCAAAACGGGGAATTTCCGTTACCTTGTGGCGACTGATGTAGCTGCGAGGGGAATCGATGTTGATAATGTGACACTTGTAATCAACTATGACGTTCCGATGGAAAAAGAGAGCTATGTCCACCGAACAGGCAGAACGGGGCGTGCTGGCAATAAAGGAAAAGCGATTACGTTTGCGACTCCTTATGAGAGCAAATTCCTTAAAGCAATTGAAAAATACATTGGCTTTGAAATACCTACAAGGGAAGCACCGACGCAACAGGAAGTAGCTAGAGGAAAAAACGCTTTCGAGGAAAAAGTGAGTGGCCGCCGGGTCGTGAAAAACAATAAAACGGCACGAATAAACAAGGATATCATGAAACTCCATTTCAACGGCGGAAAAAAGAAGAAGCTTCGAGCTGTAGATTTTGTTGGAACGATTGCGAAAATTCCTGGAGTAACAGCAGATGATATTGGTATTATTACCATCCAGGATCAGTTGTCATATGTTGATATTCTTAATGGAAAAGGGTCATTAGTTTTACAAGCTATGGAAGAAACAAAAATAAAAGGAATGAAACTCAAAGTTAGCAAGGCAATTAAGTGATTATATTCTCACCAAGGACGATTATGCCAATCATAATCGTCTTTTATTATTGTCTAATTTATATTTGAAGAGATCGATGCCATATATTTTTTTCTAAACAGAATTGAATGACCAAATCGTTCTACAGGGGGAGTCTGTCTTTACGATTGTACAAGGCATTATATAGAATTCAACTTTACTGGAATAACCGAGTATGACTCTCCAATATTATGGGGAAAATAAAAACAAGTCAGGGAAGGGAGGTAAGGAAATGGAAGTAAGTATGAGCATTGAAGAAGTTATGAATCAAATTTCTGAACTAAAGCAAAGAGACGGAGAACAGCTTCGGAAAAAACAAATAAAAAAGTCACATCCAGAGCTAATGAAAAATACATTGTATCATTTTCCAAATTGGGAGGCTGCGATAGAAATGACAGGAGAGTATAGCAGTGGTTCTTAATTATTAAACCTACATAGGTTTATGGTGACAAGTTTATACGCATGAGATTCCTTCATACAGGCAGCGAAATTTTTGTGGATTTTGCAGGTATGGACTTTGTATGGATTTCGTATTTAGGCAAAAAACCTTTCGTTATTTTGTAGTGAGCAGCTATGGAAACCGAAAAGTCCATGTGGCGAGTTGTTGAGGCCATATGGACTTTTATTATGGAGGAAACTCGAATTTTCCAGGTTGCGTTATACCTACTATTGTACAGCAGGGGAAAGGTTTTGATTAAGCAAACTAATGGAAAAGCGCTCATATTTAAGGCGTTTGCTGATTTCCTCAATAGAAATTTTTTAAATTGATCGAATCGCTTTATAAAGCTTTTTTTGAAGGGAATTATTGCTTAGTAAAACCGCAATGGGGTCAGAATTATATTTCAGTTTACGATCGTTAACCAAAAATTCAATTGCATTCTCTCTCATATTTTTTGCTGCTTTTTCGTAAAAAGCAGGGTCTGAATGATCTATCGGGATATCTTTTTCGCTTGGCGCTCCCACAGGATCCATATAACCGGCCAATCTCATTAACTCGAAATAATCCACTTCCAAAGCATTGAACATCTTTCTGATGATCTCCGGGGAAGGGGGCTTATCTTTTCTACCATTTTCTAATTGTGAGAGGCAGCTTTGAGAAACGCCTACAAGAGCAGCAAGTTTATACGTACTCAAGCCTTTCATGATTCGCTATTCTGCATAACAGAGCTAGAAAATAAAATACTTTGAAATTGTTAGGGTAAACAAACCAAAGAGGCTCACGGATTTCCGCTTGCCTCTTTGGTTTGTTTTAGTTCTAGAAAACGATGCTATTTATTAATGTTCGTCATTTTCATTTTGCTCTTGATCGTGTTCGTGGATAGTATTCACCTTGATTGTGCGGTCCGGCTCCCGGCCAAAACCATCAATTTCTAAACGATCCTTGAATGCTTTGATTACAGAGTACGCATTGGTATCGGGTGTATCCAGCATGCCTCGGAAATTCACATATTTGATTCCGTTTTTCTCACTGTAATTGCCTGCATGATTATGCCCGTTGAAGTAAGCCGCTACATTGCCCGCAGACTCCAGTTCCCGCATGATTTCAGCGTCATTCCATGCATTGTGCTCGTTGGCTGGGTATACCGGGTGATGCCCAATCACCACGACTTTTTCATTCTTTTTAACCGATTTTTTAAGAACGTTATGTAACCATGTCATTTGTTCGGAGCCTGCTCCACCATTCCAGGTCTGAGCATTTTCCGCTCCCGACGCCTTTAGTTGATTATACATCTTTTCGGCTTGTTGATATTTCGCGGAACCTGGTTCATTTGCATACAGGCTCAGGTCATTGGTGTCTAACACGACAAAACGCCAGCCTTTTTCAGCAAAGTCATAATATTGATTCTTCATACCCAAAATGTCAACCACTTGGTCTGTTGGTACTGCGAAATCATGGTTGCCGAGCACATTATATTTGCGACCTTCAATTTTGTTGAAATAAGGAAGAATGGTATGAAAACTGTCCAAGTTCCGGTCGATCATATCGCCCATCTGTACGGTGAACTTAAGATCATGCCGATTGAGTTCAGCAGTTGCTTCCTGCAGTTTGCTTATCGAATTCCGGTAATAGCGTACACCCGCTGTATCACAATCACAGTATTGGATATCGGTAATAAGCCCGAATTCAAAGGAAGGCTTTTTGTCTGTACGTTCGTTCTCGTTCCTTTCTGCAGACACAGATGTTGATGCAAATAGAGATAATCCTAATGCGACAGAAGCACTCGTATACATGAATTTTTGTGCCATGACTGGTTTTCTTAGTTTGATTAACATTGATGATACCCCTCTCATTTTTCAACTAACTTTTTCATCATAATGTATTAAAGTGAAGAAATTGATATATTTACTCAATCTTTAGGAATTTTTAAAATCTTAATATTAGATTTACAAGGCCTGCAACTGGGATATCGGCTTTTTTCATTCATTAAAATGAATGGTGTTATAACTTAAAAGTTTAACTCTTTCTTCCGTGTACAATGATATGAAGGTATCAAACGGTATTGTGGCTAGTATCTAAAGTGGAAAGTTTAAATACGGAGATTGGGGTTGGAAATTCATACGCAAGATAAGCGTCTTCCTTATAATTCAGAAGACGCCATACCTTATATGATAAATCGTTTCCTTTCATGCATCCCCGTGTTCACAGTGTGTAACCATAATATCTTGAACAAAATCTAGGTCATTTTAATACACATAATTAACATTGTGTAAAATTCAAAAATAAGTTATAAAACGAATTAGCTACAAAAAGTCTTTCATTATAGCGTCAGCCAGGTTGGAACCATCACTAAAGGAGAAAAAATTTGGTGTATAGCGAAAGATATGTGCGACATCTTGGAAAAAACAACTGATCCGACACATTAAAACGGTTAGACGAAGACGAAAAAGCCCTAGTTTCAAAGGCAATAATCAGAAAGCCTTAAGCAACTTTCTTGTCATTCAACAACAGCAAAGCTGCTATGGCATGAAGACAAATCGGTTGAAGAGATAATATCAGTTGAAAAATTTGATTCCAACGTACGGGAAGGGGACTTAATATAAGTCCTAGCTTTTGCCGAGGGTATAAAAATGGAACTTTTGAAAGAAGAGACAGAGAGTGTGAAGGGAAAAGCTAGAGCTATAAAAGATCAGCTGCTTAAGCGTAACCAATAAGTAAAAGCCGTATCCAGTCAGTCATTATGCGGGTACGGCTTTTACTTATTATAAATATTCTTTGCTAGAACAGCGACAATTCTAACTCGGGATCGTTATAAATGTATTTATATGATTGTCGTGCAGTAAAATCTTCATCCAACCATCCAACTCCCGAGGATTTACTGGTTGATCATACTTAATAAATTCTTTGATTTTTTCGCAAATCCATCTTTGCGGCCTGAAAAATACTCTGAAAAGGAATCTTTATATGCGGAGGTTTGGTTTCTTACTTCAACTGGGAATCATTAATATTTAATTCAAGTGCTGAGCATAAGCCATTATAAAGAAACGAGCCGAAGTTACGCCTGGTCTGTAAAATTTAGTTGATAAGCTCTTACAATAATGCCGTCATGGGCTGGTTCAAAGTCGAATTGGGGCAAGCGTTCAAATCCAGCCCTTTCATATAAATCGATGGCATTTTTCATAAATTCCCCAGTATGTAGTCCGATCGCGTTGAATCCTTTTGCCTTCGAGCGTTTTATACATTCAGAAATCAGTGCGGATGCCACCCCCTGGCCCCGGGCATCCGAAGCTACAGCAAGCATACGGATTTCAGGATAGTCCAGTTCGCCGATATACCCCTCATAGGCATTCGTTTTGGCTGGGAATAAAGCAACGCTTCCAACAATTTTTTCGTGGAACATGGCAACAATCAATTCCACTCCTTCGTGTTCATCAACAGTCGAAGAAATGGCCTTTTTTAAAGCATTCCAATGATCTGCTGGAAGAACCTCGATGTACTCCCGATAAGCGTCAATTCTTTGTTCACGAATGGACTGATACATCTCTTTTTCTGCATCACGAATCTCTATTTTCTTCATCTCGTTATCATCTCCTGATACTTTTAATTTTAATGAATGAGGAACTTTTCTTCTTGCCCGCTTAAAACATCTCGATGATGCTCCGAATTCCAGCCTGATAGGTCAGGACCTTTTGGTAAAATATTTGCTTCTGCCTTTTCGGGTGAAATCGTAATGGATAAATGATAATGTCTTTTAATCGCATCAAAATCTGTTGTGTCCCCAAACCCTGGTGTTTGATATAAATCGCGTGCATAGCCCCATAAGTTCTGAAATTCGCGAATTAAATTCCGATTCGTATTAAAGGCTGTAAAATAGGCTGCATCGAAACGGGCAAGTGTCGTGTATAGCCTAACATCTGAATCTGTAATAGTATCTCCGAATAAAAATCGCTGTTTGGATAGGCGTTGTTCGAATTTATCCAATCTGTTAAAGAGCATTTCATAGGCAGCTTCATAAGATTCCTGTGATTGTGCGAACCCACATTTGTATACGCCATTGTTTACATCAGAAAAAATGATTTTGTTGAGTACATCAATTTCTTGGCGGAGAGGCTCTGGATACAAATCCGGCGCATTTTTCTTATGATGTGGTTTCCAATCCATTTCCAAATAGTTTGTTAGTTTAAAGTAATCATTATTGACGACCTTTCGTAACTTGATATCGACAATTGCTGGCACAGTAGGCCGACCAGAATAGTTTGGATCAGAGTTATTATAAATTTCACTCATGTATTGAATGCCTAATATTGGATCTGATCCGTCTGTATCCAACGAAAATTCCCAATCCACATGTGGCAGTCTTGGACGCATTGGACTTGCAGTTCCTAAACTGATGGCATTTTCCAATCCCAGAACTTTTCGAACAATGACAGAGCGATGTGCCCATGGGCAAGCAGCTGACCATAGGAGACGATATCGCCCCGCTTCAATTGGGAGTTCATCAGGCTTATTCCCAAAAGATGTAGTAAATCGATTCACTTGGCGTTTAAAGGATCCATCCGCGTTAATTTCAGCTGATTTATTTTGAGTCATATTAAAACTTTCCTTTCTCTCTTGTTTTTAAATTTTTTAATAAATCGGGTTCAGTCTATTAAGCAGGATATCATGAAATTATTATAATTTCTTAAAACTCTAGTGTACTCGAAATTTTCAGTAAATCTTGTTTTGTGCTTTCTGGACTTGGTTTCCAGGCTAGAGTTTATACGAGAACTCACCACAAATTAGGAATTCACCACTTTATTTCAAAACTCCTTCCTAATGAATAAATTTCGAATGTGGGATATATTAAAGTAAATTGATATTAGTATGAAGAATGAACTAAAAAATCCGCTCTTCTTTCGCAAAAATCATCACGAATCCAGGCGGAATTGTTAATGGAGATAGGGATCAGTACGTTTGTAGAAACAACCCCAAACGTTAAAACGGGGGAAGTGATCAGCCATGCACAACAATTGCGTGAAGTAGTTGAGGAAATTGAGCTTGCCGATCCGGGAGCGGGGACAATAGTGAATTGGTCATCCGCGCAGGATTGATGGGGGCGCCACTTTTTCTGGCAATCATAGGAGTATGGTTGAAAGTATGGGAAAATTGGCAAATAAAAAGCGGGATGGACTTATTCAGCAGGAGATTGAAAATCTTAACAATATTTCAGGGAGTTGCCGAAAGATCGGCGGCGAATTGCGCAGGGGCTCATTGAACGAATCACTTTTATGACAGTGACACCTCAAATTTTAGAAGACACGGTAAAAACAAAGGGGTCAACATATTTATTTAAATAGGGTGCCCAGCAAATGGATTAGCGAAAACCTAGCTCAGAAAAGTTTTAACACGATGATGAACCATTATTCGGTTGCTTATGACAAATTGTTTAACATCCTTTCCAAGATGGAGCCGAATGATGACGAAGATGAGGACGGCTTGGATGAATTTGCAGCTGAACGGAATGAACAGCAATGAAATGAAACGTAAGAAGAAAGCAATAAAGAAAAACACCCAAAAGAGGCAGGCGCTTTTGGATGTTTACTGTGATTTTATTTGATACTTTTAATGAATGTGAATGGAATCTCCTGTTCGAATTTCGCCGTTCTTTACAACGGATGCGTAAACACCGAAACTGCCGGCATTGTTTTTGACAATCGACTTTAACACATTTGGGTCCTTTGGAAGGTCTCCTTGCGCAAGAGTCGTCATCAAACAACGCTGTGTCGGCTGCAAAATCTTTAATTGGACGCGGCCGCCAATTGTCAGCACTTTTCCCACCCACTCATTTTCGATAAACCCTTCTGCATCCGGCACATGAATAATGATATTTGGCCTGAAACGTCTTGGTTCAATTCTGCTCTCAGGAATGTGTTTTCTGAGGGCATCAATGGTGGAAGTCGTGATAATGTGAACCATGGCAAGGAAGATAAAAAGAAATAAATTTCAATAGGAATAAATTTCGCCAATGTTTATAAAGCGGAGCCTGTCTTTTTAGATAGGCTCTCTTTCATTTTTTATGTTAAGAGTGTAAAAAACTAAGGATCATTTGATGGTGGGATAAATATTAATTCAGGTAAAACTATAAAACATGTCTTTAAAGTGTTAAAGTATTAATTTAATGGCATTAGCTTAAAAGTGGCAGGTTTTTGTATTGTTGGAGATACAATCTTAAGGACTATTCTTGGTGATACTCCTATATTTAACATGATAAGGGCTGGAATTTGGAGTGTTTTAGAGAATACGCTTTGACTGCTGTGCAAATAGTCAATATTTTAGGAGGGTTAACAATGAGTATGAGTAATGATGATATATTAATTAGATTAAGATATGCTCTGGATATAAAAAATACAGATATGGTAGAGATATTTAAACTTGGCGGCATTGAAGTAACAAAAGAAGAAGTGCTAAAGATGCTCACAAAATCAAAAAACAGTTACCCTAATGAAGCTGACAACGATGGTGATTTAGCCCAAAATGACGACGTGGTAAAATGCAATAATAGTATGTTAGAGTCGTTTTTAAATGGCTTTATTATTTTTAAAAGAGGAAAACAAGATCCAAAACCAGGACAGCCTGATAGACAAGCAATGCCTTTAAAGAATAATGAAAGTATGAATAATCTCATTCTAAAGAAATTGAAAATAGCACTGGCATTAACAAGTGAGGATATGCTTGATATTTTAGAAGAAGCAGGAGTCATTATAACAAAAGGAGAATTAAGTGCTTTATTAAGAAAAGAAGGCCATAAGAATTATAAAGAGTGCGGCGATAGATATGCAAGGAATTTCTTAAAAGGATTAGCCGTAAAATATAGGGGATAAGGGATCATCAACTAACTCTTTAATAGAAATTATAATTAGAACCCATCTTTTACACATGAAATGCGAAAATAACATTAACGGATAATCCAGGTGATTAAATGATACATATATACTCAGGTGAGACAATTAGTTTTGATATAAATTACAAGAAGCGGAAATCCATGGGCATTTATATAGATCTTTATGGAAATATTGAAGTCCAGGCTCCTAAAGGGACACCTGTTGAATGCGTGCTTCAATTATTAGAGGAAAAATGGGATTGGGTTCAGCAAAAATCAAAAGAAATGAAGGAAAGAATGCGTGGGCCAGTGGAGAAGGTCTATGATCACGGTGAGAGCTTTCTTTATTTAGGAAACGCATATCCTATACAGATCTTCCAAGATATAAATATTAAGAAAGACCATGCAGTGCTTGAAGGGGAAAAGTTACATATATATGTGAAACAGCTTGAGGATGAAAAAATAAAACAAGCCTTAAAACGATTTTATTATCAGCAGTGCAAAGCGTTAGTAGAGAAGAGTATTCAGTCCTATCAAAGCAACTTTAAAATAAAGCCACGTTCTATCCGTATTTCTGACAGCAGCCGTACTTGGGGAACCTGTGATTCGAATTTGCAGTTAACATTTAATTGGAAGCTGGCAATGGCACCAATGAAAGTGATCGACTACGTAGTCGTTCACGAAATGTGCCATATGGTCCATTTAAATCACGATCGATCCTTTTGGCGCCTTGTTGGGAAAATAATACCCGATTATAAGGAACTAGAAAACTGGTTAGCATTATCAAGTTGGAAAATGACTGTTTAGAATACGCAGCATTATAGCACTACATATGTAAGCTTCTTAATGAGCAAAGAAAAGGTTTAACTGCCTCACAGTTCAATTTCCATAAAAATCCAAACCTTGATTGGTCAAGGTTTGGCTTTTTTGAAAGAGTAGTCATTCCACTCAGTAATCATCGCTGTCGGAGAAATCAGACGAGTCATCTGATTCATAAGAATCCTCAGATTCGTAATCCTCCTCTTCGTATTCCTCTTCATCCTCTTCATCCTCTTCTTCATACAGGTCATCTATTTCATCCATCAATTCGTAGGCAATGAGGCCGCCTACGGTCACTTTAAATGCTCGGTTAGCTGTTGTGCTGCTTTTCGAAGCGGAATAATAAGAAGGCTTTTGATCATATCGTTCCGGACTTTCAATCGATTCCTGAATAAGCTTTTTAAGTGTTTTTATCAATAGAGATTCATTTTGTATTGTTTCCTCAGACAAAAATATTTCGCGATTTACTTCTTTTTCACCAAACCAGTGGCTCACATCTAATTCCATCCACAATTGAATGCCTTCCTCTTCTTCGGCAAAACGAATTTCCACTTCAGCGACATCGTCTTTAAAATGAGTAGTTGGATAAAGGGCGAACTCCTGCCCATGCGTATCCATACGGCCGGAATTTTCTTCTTCGTAAAAGCCAAGCGCTTCTAGTGCGCTGAATATATTGGCTATAGACTGCGAAGGATAAATATGAATATAATCCACGTCTTTTTTATTTACACCTGCTGCAATATCAAGCTGCGTGTCAAAATAAAAAGCGATCTGTTTATTTGACACAGCCAGATTATTAGGAAGCTCGAATGAAAATGGAAGGACTTTTTGTTCATTTGCTCCAATGATAAAGGAATCGCTTACATGAACGGAAGCAATTTGGCGGCTTACAGTGCCCTTTTTCCTGTGAATTTCGATAAACAAAGCAACTTGAATGGAGTTAATCGTCTGTTCGATTTCTCCACCTGTTACAATCAATTCCCCTTCTGCAGTTTCCCCCATTTCAAATTCATTGCCTTGAAGCTGCAGATCGACGACTGCTGCGCCTTTTCCCAGACTTGCCAGTATCTTTTTAAACAAGTGTTTCCTCTCCCTTCCTCTAGCAGATTTATCATACTTCTTTTATCATAGCTCTCAGCCGTTGCAAGTACAAGATGTCGATTTTAAAAATTCAATCTTTTCACTCATGCGTTGAATGACGTTTTTTATATTTTCTTCTGGAAGCATAAAAGCAGGGACATAAAAATGATAAGCAAAAGCCTGTGCTTGCCACTCCTGCAGTTGGACGAAGAGGAAGGAAAATAAAACCTTTTGACGAAATGTAAATCAAAAGGAGCGTGATTATATGGATGTTGAAGTAAGTTACTATCGATTAGGTGAAAGTGGAATGCCAGACGGTCCGGTTCAATACGAAAAAATAGAAATTGAGCCACATCCAAAAGATGATAAAGATACGTTGGCTAAAGAAGTATTGGGCAGAAAACTAGGGATGGGAAAAGACACATTTAACGTTATAAATATCACGGAAATCTAAGCTTAGGCATCCTGCGGGGTGCTTTTTTCTTTGCTCAAAATACACATTTACAAGAGAATTACTAAGCCGCAACCATGTAGCTGCTGAACTAATTGCTTTACTATGTACAGCAGTATAAGGAGGAAAGGAGCCTTTTGACGTTGAATGTAATAATTTGATGAAAAAGGAGATAATAAAGTGGAATTCAGGGCAGATCTATCCGATTCAATGAGGGAGATGACAAAGTGGAAATCAGGCCAGATCTATGCAAAACAACGGATGTTAACGAAATTTACAATGAAGTGCCTGAACCAGTGAATACAACGGGACAAAACTTGGCAAGTGAACTTTATAAGCATTTAAAAAAAAGAGCTGAAGATTTTGACAATAAGCTAGACGGCGGCCAAGGGGTGGGGATTAGGCTTATTCCATCTGGTCAGTCGGTTACTTTTCAGGTAACTGCATTAGGTTACTGTGATCCCAGCTTAATCATTTTTGCGGGAGTTACTGAGAGTGGACTGGAAGTGCAGTTGATGCAGCATGTATCCCAGCTTAATTTTTTATTAATGGCAATGCCTCGACCGAATCCTGAAGAACCTAAAATTCCATTTGGTTTCATCCAATAATAAAAAGGTCACTCATTAGGAGTGGCTTTTTTATTTGCTTAAAATGAAATACTCCATTTCTTGTCGTACGGATTCCGTATATATGAGGATTGAAAAAATAAATCTTGTAAGTTGGCGGGGCTAAATAATTTTCTTCATACTGCATTTCTGGCATTCACGAAAAAAGATCATATTTTTGATTAAATTGTCTTTTATAGTTAATGAAATAAGTTTAAATGCAAAGAAACCCCTCTTTTGAAGCGGGGAATTTCTTTGCATAACAAGCAAGTTTTTCAAAGTTATTTTGATCAGGCCGGATTAGATAATTTGTTTGCGGCCAAAAATTCTTTGATTTCTTCAATGGACAATCCCAAACTTCTAGCGACTTTCATCAGCTCTACCCATTCAGCATCCAAGCATTCTTCCATCAGTCTTTTTTGCCCTAACAATTAGGTATCCCCCGTTTCCGAAGCGGCTCAGCCATCATAGCCTTTTAATATAGACCTTAGATCTGGAGCTTTGTGTCCCGATCTTTCGATCGGTTTACCTTTTTTCATTATTGTTTTCATAGTGTAACATAAGATTTTTAAGGATCTTGTCGGAAATTGGATTTAGTAAAAACTTTTTTGAAAGTAAAAAACGATAAAGAATTTCAACTATTTTTTGAACGTTTTACGTCATGCAGATGACGTATATATGAAAAGTTTATTGAAGTTTATTAAAGGTTATGTATAGGGAATAAAGCTACTAGCACAAGACAATGATTGCGGGAGGATCACTTTTTTAGACGAAATGACAGACGGGAGGTGGAGAAAATGGAGAAAGGGACAACATATTCTTTAGAGGTTAATGGCGAAGGAACTCACAATTCCTTTAATTATGAAACGATGAGTAAGGCGAGCGAAGCTTACAAATTTCTTTCTGGAAAATTTAGTGAGTATAGGATAAATAATAAAAGTTCTGTAACTTCTGATGAGGAAATTGTACAACTAACCATTAGTGATATGTTTATTGGAACTTTCCCGATCAACACTGCTGCATCGATTGTTCCAGAGGACTGGTTTAGTAAAGATGTATATGAAGAAATGTTAGAAGCTGCTAGGGACTATTATGAAAAAACAAATGAACTAGCAATAGACTAAGACACTCAAAAAAGGAGTGTCTTTTTTCTTTGCTCCAAAACAAACACAAAGGAAAAGAGACTGGTGGTGAGGTGATATGGCTGATGTGCATAAACAGGTTGAAAAAGATTACGTAAAAGGCATGAAGTACAAAAAGATTGCCGAGAATATGACTTGTCGATCAAATACACCTGAATAATTCGTATTCCGGCATTAACTGCTTATTCTGCTGAATACCTGTCTATAATAGTGGGTGGAGTTTCAAATATTCAGCCCCAGTTTTACGAAGAGGCTGAAAAGAATTTCGAACTGGGTTCACGGTTGTCATTTACCCTTATGTGCGGAGCAGTATTTGAAGGAATGTTGTATGCTGAGCTGTATCCGAATTCAAAAAAACCAACGTTCAATGAGTTAATTAAACCAGCACATAGGACGAGAAAAAGAAAACGAAGAATGAAAATTAATGAAGAAAAGCTGCATGCCCATTATAAAATGAAATAGCGAGAGGGATTTCAGTGAAAAATAAATTTAAAGATATAAAACGCGTTGCAAATATAGATGAATTTGTGGATTCTTTAGAATTTGATCAATTACCTATGGCAGGGCAAGAGATCCCACTTTATCATTACACAAGCATTTATGGCTTAGAAGGAATAATTAAGAATAAAGAATTATGGCTATCTAAAAGTGAATTTTTAAATGATAAATTGGAACTTAAATATACCTTAGATACGATTATGATGTTGATAGAGCAATTCATGGGAGCAGATAAGATTACTGAAGAATTAGTTTTTAAAGAATGGATTAAACGATCAATCCAAAATAAATTCTTTTCACTAGAAATTTATACTATCTCATTAAGTACAAATAAAGACTCTAATCTTCTGTGGTCGAATTATGCAAATAATGATGGATATAACATCGAATTTGTCTACTCAGAATTGTTGCATTTATTAAGTGAAAATATAGCTAAAAGCCATGAACCAAAAAAAGTTTTTATTTTTCCTTATGCTGTTATTTATAACAAGGAAAAGCAATTAAAATTACTTAGAAAGGAATTAATAAATCTATATAAAATCTTCTTGTATGCATTTGATAAAAATGATGAGTCCCTTTATTACAAATATGGAGCTAAGCCATTAGCAAATATTGTAACGTACTCTATATTTTTTAAAGATTCTAGTTTTCATCAAGAAGAAGAATTTAGATTTGCTGTTTATTTTACAGACGAAAGCTATGCAAAGAAGGTCACAAAATTCCGAATTAGGAATGGAATTTTTATTCCTTATATTCCTCTTTCTGTTGAAAATTATAATAATAGGAAGTTTATACAAAGCATTACGATCGGTCCTAAAAACAGTTTAGACATTGCTGAAGCAGGTATGGAACACTTTTTAGATAACAATGACATGACAGAAGTTGAAGTGAAAAAATCTAAAATACCTTATAGGTACTAAAGCATCCCGCCACGGATGCTTTTTCTTTTTATAGAAAAAAGGTGGCGAAGGATATATTACAGGGAAGTGTTCCCTTCATCTTTTAAATTTTTAGCCGATAATAAGGAGGATGGTATTTAATAATAAAAGTTTTATTTAGAAATGGAGTATGGCTGCATGTTTAATAAAATTGATTCTTTAGACAGTCTAATAAAAGTGATTCCTATTTTAAAGTCAGCAGTTCCAGCTGATCTTTCAATTGCCATATGTGATTTGGAACAGTTCATAGCTTATTTTCCAGGTGGAAATATAAATCTAAATATTAAAGTTGGACAAAAAATAAATTCAGAAGAACCTCTCTCTGTTGCTATACGCCAGAATAAGCGGTTACAAGCTGAAGTTCCAGCTGATTTTTATGGATTTGAATTTACGGGAACAGCGCTTCCACTTCTTGATAAAACAAATAAGGTTATTGGCGGGATGGCAGTTCAACTACGTAGACAAAGTGAGTTAAGGACTATTGCAGAGCAAATTTCTGCATCCTTGGAACAAGCTAACGAACAAATGACGACAGTCGCAAATGGTTCAACGTCCCTTGCGCAGCCCTCCCAAGAACTTTTAGGAAAATCTCATCAAGCTGGGGAGAGTGTAAAGGAAACCGATCATGTATTATCCATGATTAAGAAGGTGGCAGACCAGACCAATTTATTGGGTTTAAATGCAGCAATCGAAGCAGCGCGTGCAGGAGAAAAAGGCAAGGGTTTTGAAGTCGTGGCAAATGAAATTAGAAAATTTTCAAAAGAAACAGTGGAGTCAACTCAAAAAGTAAGTAAAATAACATCCCAAATTCAAAATGTTACGAGCCAAATGGGTACTTCAATTGAAAAAATAGCTGGGGTTGGCAATAAACAAGCTGCTTCTATGAAACAAATATCTTCCTTAATAGAAGAAATTGAGCAACTTTCAAAAAGCCTAAGTAAATTAGCTAATCAATTATAAAGACTTGACCGGTTTGAATAAATGCTTAAAGGTTTTTAATGATGTTTTTATATTTGAAAACCTTAATAAATAAAGGTTTAAAAGAGTATATAGTGCTTGAAATCGCTATAAAAGCTGTTCCGCACACAAGTTCACCCTTGGGAGCGCGAGCAATACATGTCAATATACGAAGATGGACAACCCCTTGATCCGTATAGCTTCAAGGGGTTTTTCTTTTGCATAGATTTTGTGATAAGAATTCTTAAGGGTTACCACTTAATCAACAGTTTTCTCAGTGGAAGAATGGAAGGGGGCAACTGTTGGAAAGAGGATAGTAAAGCAAGTGCCTTTTCCTATTTCGCTGTCCACCTTGATTTCACCCATCATGGCTTTTACAATACTGAAAATCACCATTGTTCCGAGTCCAGTACCATTTACTTTTGTTGAAAAGTAAGGTGTTCCCAAACGTTCAATTTGTTCATCTGTCATGCCGGCCCCTGTATCTGCCACTGTGATGACTACTTTATCGTTCAGCACCTGTAACGTAATCATTAATTTCCCTCCACCAGGCATTGCTTCAATGCTATTTTTAATGAGATTTATAAGGCACTGATGAAGTTTTTCTCGTTCGCCAGCAATGTATATAGCTTCTGTTTTTTGGATTTCAATACCTACAGCATTCATCAAGGCAAGAGGGGTAACGGTTTTTATAATATGATCGAGTTCCTTATTCAATTCTAACATCTCTACGTTTTCTAATGAAGGTGTTGCAAAGGTAAGGTAATCGGTAATAATAGACGCAGCCCTATCTAACTCTTCAAGTGAGGTGGAGATATAAAAATTTTTTTGCTCATTTGTAAGATTATCATCACTTAGTAATTGAATGAATCCTCTTGTAACCGTAAGTGGGTTTCTTACTTCATGAGAGATACTTGCAGCAACTTCACTGACTGATTTTAACTTTTCAAGTTTTCTTATTTCCGTAGCAAGAGCCATATCATTTCTTGCTCTCTCGATAAATTTAACAAATAATATAATCCCAATTACTTGAATGTAGATGAACGTGATAAAAGACATAAGGTTTTTTATGCTCATTATTTCTGAATAAAATAAACTGAGTGCTGCCCCTGTATATAATGCTGAAAGAAAAGCAACTTCCATAACGTAGCGCAGTCTTTTCGCTAGGTTAACTGTCTTTTCAAAAAAAGGAATCATAAACCAAAGGGAAATAAGCAACAGTATACTGCCGGCTAAATTTATATAGAAGCCAGAACCACCTAAACCAAAACGGTAAGTAATTAAAATAAGAAATAAAAGAAGAGCAACTCTGCGGCCTCCATAAAAAGCACCGACTATAAAGGGGACATAACGCATATCGATTAACTGACCAGGCCCAATTTGAATAGAAAATGTCATACATAATACAATTGAACTCCCAGAGGTCAGAAAAATTAATAGTTTATTAGTTAATTGATGAATTTTCTTTTCAATAAATTTAAGGTATACAAAGAAAAAAGTGAAAATAAAAAAAACATTTAACAATAAGATTTGAAGATCATGAAATACGTTAATCATTTCTTTTACCCCTTCCTACCGTCGCTTATCAATTTGTGTATAATATGGAAAAGTACTACTTAATAAGATAATAAATACATGCAGCAGCGTGCTAACGGTTCTAAACAAGCAGCATTTCTTTTTTTATTATCCTACAAAATAAGTAGTAATCCTACATTTTCCATCCGTCAAATTACGACAAAAGCAGCAATGAAAGTTTAAAGTAAAGTTTCATTTTGAATTCCAATTCCTGCATTTTTAAAAGATGAAAGGGGAAAAGTGTATGCTGATTTCCGGAGCGCAGCAGCGGACAGAACACATGCGCAAATTCACGTCTTATGCCCATAAAAAACACCTCCAAGTTGTTTTGAGGTAACCAATACCTGTTTTCCAACTTAAAGGTGCTTTTTATTTGTCTCACTCTATGGGGGCAGTCCCGTAATGAAGTTTCTCTTTTCACTTAGATGGCTGAACAACTTCCTCCTCTTCTAATGCCTTCTCAGCTTCTTCATTAATTTTATTAACCTCGGTATTTGTTTCTTTCACTTCATCACTTACTTCACTAACTTTTTCATTTGATTCCTCAAGGTCTTCCTCTGCCTCTTCAATTTTATCCTCTGCTTTTTCGGCCTCGCGCTCAGCTTGTTCTAATTTATTATTAGCAGCCTTAGCGTTTTCCATAGCTTTTATCATCTGAGCACTGGCTTTTTCTGAATCGGCAGCAGCTTCTAAAGCTGCAGAGTCTGCTTCTTTCACCATTGCAGCGGCTGAGTTTAATTCTTTTGCCAGATCATCGACATCCATTTTAGATTTTTCTAGGTTAAATACAATATTTTCTGTATTATTTCCAGTGTTTTCAAGTGTATGGAGATTAGTTTCAAGGTCATCTCTGATTTGTGCTGATTCAGCGTTGAGCTTTTCCGAATCAGGTTCCCATAATTCTGTTATGACACCTTTTAAAAGAACGAAGCAGATACAAGCATACAGCAAAAGAGCCCACCATGTTTTATAGAAAGGCTTTTTTTGCCGCAGCAGTTTGGCAGCTGGCACTTTCTAAACACCCCCTGTATATGATCCACTATATAATGAACTCAACAACTACTTGGAAATGCTTCTTTCATTTTTATATTCTTCTTTTACCCTTTATATGAGCAAAAAGGAGAGGGAATTGCTGAATGGCGCGGTTTCATGAATTTTGTACAGCCGATTCGGAAAACAGAAAAGATTGAGGGTATTATGTCTTTGACTTATAGTCGGTTTTGTAATTCATTATGATTATTAAGCGATACGGACTTTTAAATAACTCTCGGTTCTTCTTCTACGACAGGCTCTTCTTCAACAGGTTCTGCAGGCTCGGGAGTTTCTTCTTCAAGAGTTACTGTTACTTCATTGATAAATAAAAACATAAGTAACAATGTGCAAAATTCAATAATTAAAATTTTAAAAAACCAACATTTTTTTATGTTGGCTGTTCATATTCCGCCAATGCTTCACTCAAAAGTTGAATGTCACTTTGGATAAATTCTCTAAGGTTTGAATCTTCGCATTTATAATAATCATCTATTAGACGGCCAAGCTCAATAGATAGAATGACGGTTACTTCTTCCAGAGCGAACATCTCCTCTCTTCCTTTTGAGTAGTTTATCTTAGTTCAAATGTATTATACATGAAGATTTATGGTATTTTCTAAAAAAACAAAAAAAGCTGAAAATTCAAAGGGAGATATAAATACTATACAGGACAAAAATTATAATTGAATTTTTATAAACAAAAAGGTATGGCAAGGGTTGACCATCCTGGCTTAGTTGATGCAGCATTAAGATCGAGAGCATTAAATTGCAATGTCAGCGATAATAATAAAATTAAAGACAGACCAACTTTAAGTATCATTTTTTGTTCATTCTAATACCTCCTACATTTGTTTGTGGGTCAATTATGCTATGAAGGATAAAAGATGTAAATAACAAGAACGGAATAAAAAACCCCGTCAATTGACAGGGTTAAATAATCTTCTTCATACCGCAATTACGGCATTCACGTAAGAAAATAGCATTTTTGATGGAGCTCTTGAATTGGGCATTATCGCAATTATCGCACCGGCCGCTTTTAATGTCGGGATACTCAAGAATGTTGTAGGTCACGCTTAAATCAATTTTCTGTTCTGTTTCCATCATATTCACCTCACCCGGATAATCATATCACTTAAATGGTGGCGAGAGAGGCAGGAATTTATCTCCTTTTGTCGAAAATAAGGTAAAAGGGGATGTTCTTATAAAAATTAAAGTGAGTTATTACACCTTAGACTGTGATGGGATGCCTGAAGGACGTCAAATTTATGAACAAGTAAAGATAAATCCAAACTCGATTGATAGTGTAAGTGTGCTGGTTCAAGAAGCATTAAGCCAAAAATTGAATACGAATAAAGATAAATTAAAAATTATGAGTACGACATAAATTTTAATTTCATTCTCTACAAGCACCCATCGCGGTGCTTTTTTTCTTTTCTCCAAAACAAACAATTAATGATATTGACGGAGTAGAGAATGCATACAAATCTATAGTGAGATTATGCATCAAAAGAAACCCCCAGTAAAGGTTATTTACTGGGGGTTTCTTTAATATCTGAATAACTACCCATAAATACCAGGTTCACTTTCTAATGGAGAAAACCTAAATGATTAATGTTCTCTTAAGGAAGCTAAAGGAACATTTTGCTCTTTTTGCGGCTCATTAAGAGGATAAATTCTAGCCGTTTCATTGCTTTCTTCCACATGTTGAATAAAGACGGGTACTTCATTGAAAGTGACATTGACCATCACTGGTGAAGCGGCAATTTCTTGAGCTCGTTGTTTATTCATGATCATGATCTCCTTTTAATTTGTAACAGTAATAACATTTACTTAGGGAGCTTTAATTATTCTTATTAATAAATATTAAGCGGCAATATACAACATCTTTTATAGTGATGCTCTTAATTACTTAAATCTGGAAAGAAACCTGTTGTCGCTGAATAATATGCATAAGCACCAGACAAACTTTTTAAAACGGTTGATAAGCAACTGGGTATTGCCTTCCTCATTATAGAGTTTTTGGTGCTGCATAAAACTTACTTTGTATCTGCAGAATTTTTTTAAAAATACTGGTTTGTATCAAAAAACAGCGGACCGAAACAATATTCCTTTTGCAGGCATCGATAAACACTGTCCGCCGATCATGCCGGCACGAGGCATTGGACTTGATTACTTGGCACATTGCCAGCGAGGAGAAAAAAACAGATGAATATTACGGTTGGTAAGTATCTGCTCACATTAGACAGCGTAAATGTGAACGTAAACGAAGTATATAAAACGAAAATTGATGGTGCGGGAACCGGCGAATTTGCTCAAAAGTCACTGAGCTATCACAAAAACTTTGAGTCTGTTTGCAAAGCGCTTCTGGAACGAGAAATGAAAGTGAGTAATGCCAAAAACCTGGCCGAACTTGTCAAAATTGTTATTGGTGCAAAGCGAAGCATTGTTGAAGCGGCAAAAACAATCAGCCTTGAAAAAACGGCGGTGGAACAATGAGTCAGCCAGCAGCACCTTTTAACGAATCCCAGGTGCATTATTCGAACGGATGGCACTGGGGCGATGAAAAATACTGGGGAGAAGCTGGCGAAATCATTGGCATTCTTCCTGACAATATTGTGATGGGGCTGCCACACGACAAACGTTCCACAGAGTACTGGTTTTACTTCGCGGCCATCAGCCGGTCAATCACATCTGCCTTTATCGGGAACGGAAAAAGGGAACTGACTTCTGATGATGAAAGAAGATGCAATGCCCAGGCGAAAGAGCTCATGAAAGATTCGATTGAAAATAAAACGCCAGTCAAAATGCTTCTGGCCAAATACGAAGTGACAGATCCATACCGTCCGCCGGATCTTTCCGGTCTTCAAGTAGTCGAGTATTTGCCGGTAATCCGTGAAGGGCATTGAAAATAGATCTTCTCAACAGTTGAACTCAAATTATTCAATAAAGAATTAATTTGTACTAAACGAGTGAAGTATTTTGGATTTAATACTAATAGCCTTGATAAATCATTAAAAAAAGATTGATCAAAACAAGTCCCAAATACTTTTTAATTATTACATAGCAGAACTGCAATGGCCTGAAATAATTTTCATTTTCCCGCCAATATTTTGCCAAACCCGAGCGTAACCCATCTCATCTTCAATTGAATCAGCACCTAATGTTCCTTTTAAGGTAGAAGCAAATGACTTTTCCGGGTTGTTTGACGTTTTTGGCGATAGTCACGAATCAAAAGAAATAGCGGAAAATCTGAATGTGGTTTTCCAGATGATGCAAAAGAACACAGAAAAGGTCTGCCTTCGTCTTGAACTGGTGACCGAAGCTATTGAAGTTGGTTTATGGGAAATGGATATTGTAGAAGGCGATCCTAATCATCCGGATAATTCGTTTGTATGGGGAGACGCGGCCCGTAGAATGTTTGTGGTTACCGGGATGAAAAGGAATTCCCTAACAGCCTTGATAGTCTGGTGAGGATTTTACATCCGGGCGACCTGGACTGGGCGCTTGAATCTTTTGGGGATCACTTGATTGACCACACGGGAAAGAACCCATTTGATATAGAATATCGTGTGCGTTTTAAAAATGGTGAATATCGCTGGATGCATGCTACTGGAGCGACAATCAGGGATGTGAATGGCCTCCCTCTAAAAGTTGCAGGTGCATTATTTGATATACATGATAAGAAGATGAAAGAACAGCAATTGGAAGATCTAGTAACACGCTATGACTTGATTAATAAGGCTTTGGTTGAAGCCCCTTGGGATATGACAGTGGCAGCAGGCGATGTAGTAAATCCGAATAATGAATTTTGGTGGTCGCCGCAATTTCGAAAAACGCTAGGATTCAAAGATGAGACAGATTTTCCAAATGTGATGAGCAGCTGGAGTGATCGGCTTCATCCAGAAGATACGGAACGTGTAATTCAAGCTTTTGCTGCCCACTTAAATGATTATACTGGAAAGACACCATTTGATCTCAATTATCGCCTGCAATTAAAAAACGGTGAATACCGCTGGTTCCATGCAGGTGGAGAAACGATTCGGGATGCTAAGGGAATTCCCTTGCGTGTAGCCGGAACTATACATGATATAACGCATGAAAGAAATAAAGAGCATATTGTGGAAACAATGACTTCCAGAATGCAGGAGCTTTCTAATTCGATTGAAGAGGTGGTGAGAGGCATCAGTTCCATAACTAATGATGCACAGGATCTCGTTGCGGCTCAGGAACAATCCACTAATGCTGCGATTAAAGCAAAAAGCAGTGCTGATGAAACTCAAAATATTTCTAATTTTATAAAAGGAATTGCTGATCAAACAAATCTTTTGGGTCTAAACGCCGCTATTGAATCTGCCCGTGCAGGTGAACTAGGCTGTGGTTTTGGCGTGGTAGCGGATGAGGTAAGAAAATTGGCAATCAATAGCGCAGAGGCTACAGGGAATATCGAAAGCAGTTTGAATGAAATGAAGAATCTTATTGAAATAATCCTTACCTATATGGACAAAATAAGCAGCCTTGCACAGAATCAAGCAGCATTGTGCAAAAATCAATAAAAGAAATCAAAAAAGAACAACCAAGATACTTCTACACTGATTGTTCACACTGCAACAATGCTTCATTCAAAAGTTGAATATCACCTTGTATTAGTTCTCTATGGTGCAAATTTTTGCACTTATAGTAATCGTCTATTAATCGGATCAGTTCATTGGATAGAATAATAGCTATTTCTAACAAGGTGATCGCCCCTTTTATGAGTATTTTGATTTGGATACAATGTGTTCTATATGAAAGTTTTAATACTTTCTAGAAACATATAAACAGGTTTAAAAAACTAGAATCATAATATAACTACTCTAAAGTATGAAAAATATGCATAAATTTTAAAAAATAATTTAAATGAACGAATAGCTATAAAAACTTCGAAGGAGGATACGAGAGGTGATTAAAGTTTACAGTATACAAGGTGATCTGGAAGGATGACAGCCAGGTAGTGGATTTAATCGTTTCAAAGTTTTATAGCGAATCACCACGAGTAGAAGTGCTCATTGAAGAATTAGAACAGGGATAAGGGAGCTTGAAATGACAGCGTACGAATACCACATGGCGCAGGCAGCCAAGCATGAAAAAGACGGTAACCAGGTTCGGACAAAAATGCATCTTGATCTTGCTGACCAGTGCAAGCTCAATAGTTCGTCCCAGTTATTCACGGCGAACTTTCTTTAAATACGATACAATACTCGTTTTTAATGAGGCGTAGGAACCGATAGCGGAATATCCATAAAACCATCCCATGAACATACCGGCAACTAGATCCCCTCTATGGCTGATAAAGACAGAAATAAGTAAACCGACGATTAGCGCAATGGCTGGAACTAATGCTTTCGAGGGCTTAAAGAACACTTTAATTAACTGTGTGAGAATAAGAACTATTGGGACGGCAGTAACCGCATCCCAAAAATTTGTATGTATGGTTGGGAAGTCCATGTAGATATCACCTTTTTATCGATATCATGCCAAGGTTTTCATTTTTTATTCAAAGTACGTTCAGAATAAATCATAGGCCATTAAAACCCTCGTTAGTACTAATGTCATACTAATATTGATACTAGTACCAGTGAAACTATTCTAAAGGGGTGGGATCCTTGCAGTTTTCAGAGGGGGATTGGGTCATTGTCGAGTCTGGAGGCGGAACAACTTCATGGGATTTTTCGATCCGTCGGAAATTGCTTGAACAAGCAATCGGGCAGGGGGTAACGGTAATAGAATATAAACAGGGGGAGCGGAGGCAGTGACATTAAACAGTAGAGATTTGAGGTGCATTATTGGACAAAAAAGTAACTATCTCAACCAAGAATAGTTACTTCGAAAATTTCTGAATACGTGCAAAAAAGTATCCGGGCAAATTTATTATATGTAGTAACGATTGAGGAAGTGAAACGTAGTTTGCTGAATAGTGAAGTTTTAAACAAGCCGGCAACTTAATGACCTCTGTGGCTTATAAATATTAAAATTTGTAAGCCGATTACCAGTACTATTGTTGAAACGAATGATTTAGGAGTTTTAAAAAAATTTTTATCAGATATGTTAGTACTAAAACATCTAAAATCGCAATAACAGAGTTCTAAAAATTTGTATGTATTGTAAGGAAATCCATAAATTTATCGTCTTTTTATACCTAATGTGGTTTGTATTTTGCTTATTGAAAAAAGGGGAGACAAACTTGGAGAGCGGAGAGTGGAAAAAAGTCGAAATCGGGGACGTTACAGTCATTGGATATGTCAGTCACATCGGTTATTACGGCATTCAAATTGAAATAATAACAGTCGCCAGAATCAAAAACGGTGAACTGGAATGGACAACGCCAACGAGGGCACTATTTAAGGAGCATCGTCTTGAATCCCTTGGCACATTGCTGGATGATATGCAGGATAAGACAGCACTTATTGATCTAGCGCTTATGACAAGAGATAAGAAATGGTTTGAAGAGTTGACAGGAAGAAAACAAAAATGGCCTATCGTGGAGCAGTAATTGAGCAGCAGTGGACGCCAGAGGAAATGGCAGCGTATTGCAAGAAATTTGAAGCAAAGCGCCCGGCCTATGTTAGAGAGGCAGACGAACAACTGTGGAACCGTTTCTCGTCACGCGGGAAACGGACAGTCAATTCAAACGGAAATCTCAGCAAAGCTCAATACATGCGGTTTATGGAGAAAGGCTTGAGTGATGAACACATTTTAGCAAAGTATCAGGATTTGACGCCGAAATGATTAGAAATGGCGAAGAAGCGGTGGGGGTTTGCAAAAAAAACAGCCAGGCAAAGGCCTGACTGCAAAAATGGTTTCGAGTTGTAGGAGTTGGGTTTTGCAAATGACAGTACCAGTATAAACCACTTGATAAAAATTTATACAAAAAAGCCGAGGTTTTTCTCGGCCCGGAGATAATCTATTACAGACTTATGTATTCCAACCATATTAAGTGTACCCGGTCTAGAAAAAAGTAAACAAAAAAGCCGAGAAAAAGTCCCCGGCCTGTTTCAATATTACTCGCAATTCTATTTTAACAGACTGGGGGCGTCCGGGGTGGAAAAATCAAAATTAGATATAAAAATGACAGCAGAGATCGATCTCATGAATGAAAAGAAAATGTATGTGGTGAAAGAAGGCAGGCTCATTGCACATGAATTGCCCGATTATGGCCAGACCATCATCGTTACGATGGGCGGTCGAGTAAATCGTTGGAGATGAACACCAAAAGGAAGGTGTGAACATGGAAAACCTCAGCATTATTGAAAGAGGATCAACTGCTTTTAATTACAAAGAAATATTTTAGGATTGGCTGGCTGTGTGCCCATTATTCCTACCTTAGAAGTAATGAGCCTTTAAAGTGGGATGAATATGAAGTATAAGCGCTTGAGTTGGATTTAACATCGATTACACATACTTTTAACTGCATTAATGAATAATAACAAAAAATAACGGCTGGTCATGAATACATTGAAAATTATTAAAATGTAAAGCACCCACTGCGGTGCTTTTTTCTTTGCTCCAAAACAAGCTGTAACGATAAAAAACTGTAACGAAACAGCTGCTGAAAAAATACCTTCATCTAAACAGGAAATCGCACGCCGGCTTAAACAAACGACTGCAGCTGCAACGCCGGCGCCAGTTGAAAAAGAGGAGGAAATCAAATTGTACCAGCCATCGAACGCATCCCTTAAAAATTCAACTCGTACAGTATTAAATCGTCTTGTAGCAAAAGATCCGAATGGCATTGATCCGTAATGGGTTAAAAAGCTGGATGATGGCACATTGACTGAATCTGATGCAACAGGTCTATTGTTTATAGCTATTGAACGTGGATTGATCCAAGGTACAAAGGAATAAACCGAAAAAATCCCCAGTTTTGGCCGGGGTTATATTCTTAAATATTATTTTATGTGTGGTGACGCATAAGTATATCTTAGGGGTGATATTGATAATGGATCCGCTCGACAATGTTATTGGTGTAAAGGAAGCAGCAGAAAAACTCGGGTTATAGATAAAACAGATTTAAAAAGACTCATCAAAAATAATGAGGGGGAAAAGTAAGATGGAAAAAGTAAAGCTATCTAAGAAAATCGATACTCATTTAAGAGATACGTTACAAGTGTTTTTAATCGCAGATGATGTAAAAACGTCAAAAAGGCTAGTGTTAGCTCTGGAAAATGCACACATTCGCACATGGGCAGATAAAGAAAACAATATGACTTTGTTGGTTTCGGCTTTGCAAAATGGGTATGAAGTTGAAATATCGAAAGAAGAAAGACTGTTGGTCGAATTAGAATCAATGATGCAAGCGTTTCGGGAAGCGCAGGAGAATTATATTGAGGAAATCCGCGCTCAAGATCAAACGGAACGAGCTGACACTTTAGAAAGATCCATGAACGAAAAGGTGGAAAACTGCAAACAATTGATTGAGGAATATGAAGAAGAAGCCGCTCTTTCATGAGCGGTTTTTAATTTTAGGATGTGTTAAAGAAGATTGTTGATATTTGAAACCTTAAGACATTAAAGGATATAGTGATGGTAAGGATGAGTTTGTTAAAAACTTGGAACAGCGGGCAATCAAATGGAAAACAAAAAGATAATAGGTAATCTTTTTTTTAATCATTTGTGCTGGATAATCACTTGGAGTTGTTTCTCGCATCTTTTTTTCTTCAAATACCTTATAATCGAGCAGCACTTGTCAGAAATGTTCTGCTTCGGTTATAAGGGCTTCTAAAAACTCTTTTTCAGGGAGCACAGCCTCGGCGTGAATATGTTTTGTTTTCCACTCATCGATGATGAGAAAATGTAACAAGTTGTTATCTAATGCAGTTAACTTCAATATCACAGGGTCAATGCCATACATCGTTTCAGCGTTGCGCATTTCTACATATTGTTCAATCGCATCTAAATAAGTCTGTTCCCACAAATCTAATCCATTTACTGCGTCGATTCCAACCAACACTTTATTTTTGTACTGAATGGTCACATGCACCTGAATATACTCAGGAGTAAACTTTCTATAAGCAAAGTAGTCCTTTAACTTGGATAATTCCTCTAATCCAATATAGTGTGCTCTTGTATACTCAAGGCTGTTTAAGTTTGGACGTTCATATGAATGCTTCTCTAAAAAGGTTTTGATTTCAAACATGCTTTGTCTCCTCTACGAATGGTTCCCTTCTTGTTTTAGTATAACAACCAAGCCGCCAGCCTGTTCAAGAAAATCAACAACGTTCTTTAATGGAGCCTATGTAAAAGATAGCGATTTGATCTAAACTAGTAAAATCACGATTCTCAAAGTTTTTACACGAAATTTCCTTTATCGGTGGACGAAAGCAACGTTATAATAGAAGAAAGAAGGATTATTCAGAAAATGAGGGGGGCTTTTTTTTATTTTTTGCAGTGTAAAAAACTTATACATGGGTTATCACTCCTATTCATTGAAATGATGATCGTCCTTTTGGTGATTACGGTATTGCTTTTTATTACTATTCCAAATGTAGCTAAGCAAAGCAAAAATATTAATGCAAAAGGGTGCGACGCATTTGGGCACATGGTTGCATACAAAAGCAGGTATTATAGAAGCCGAGAGGGAAGCGGATTCAAGTACATATCATTTAAAATGCTTGGATGAGACAATTTGTTTCAAAATAAAAAAGTCCTCCCTTGATCAAAAAGGAGGCTTTTTCAAAGTTAAGACGAACATAAAAGCATTTTTATTTTTCTAAAACTTGATTTATCACTTCACTCGGTTTGCTGTTATTTAGGTTTTTGTAAATGCAGCTTGCTGGTTTTTCTCGTAAAGGACTTAATGTTTGTTGAAAAACTACCCGACAACGAGGGAATATTATTTATGTTTCCAGAAAAAACATATGGCGGTTTTTGGATGAAAAACACCTTAATTCCTTTATCTATTGCTTTTCTTGATTGAGATGGTAAAATTATCGAAATACTGGATATGAAGCCTTGTAAAGAGGAAGTAAGAGATTTTTATATAACTGTATTATCTTTACAAAATTAGGTTGAAAGGACAACGTGAATCGTTGTCTTTTTCTTTGGTTAAAAATTAGCGGATCCTATTTATTAAACGTGCCTTATTTAAGCTATGCCATAAACCCATATTTGGCTGTTCCGCTTATTTACATATGGTAGCGTACAAAAGCAGGTATCATAAACTCCCTAGCGGAGACGGCTTCAAGTAACGGAGAATTCCTAGTGAAATTTTATGATAGGACCAAAAAAACAATTAAACGTATTTTAAACAGCGATTAAATGGATTGATTTTTATGATAAAGATGATGAAACGAATAGACTATGATGAGCAAGCCCTTAAAGGCATTTGTAGCCTATTTTATAAAGAAGGCAGTATAGACACAAGATGAAAAGTGGAAAAACGCCTGTAGAGGACATAAGCTACGCCCAGATGATCGCTTTAGTTTATAAAGCAGATGATGATATTTATATAAAGAAAACCTTCTCTTCCCAATAAAAAAGAATGTTTTGATTTTCTTATAGTACTAACCATGCTGGTTAGTTGAAGAAGAAATGATAAAATATGTAAAAAAACTCTATTTGGGGTGCGATTAAAACCTAATCCATGACTTTTATTTTTTATTGCTATTTTTTTACACAGATTAAATGGTAAGATGGCACTAAGTTTCTTTTTATTCCATAAGTAATTAAGCAAGGGAGTGTCCCATAATGAGCGAGCATACGAAAAAAGATATTTTTAATTTTTATAGCGATGATTTATTTCGCCTAATCGTTGACAATACATTTGAAGCGATGGTTTTACATGCCGATTATAAAGTCGTTTATATAAATGAAACAGGAGCAAGACTGCTCGGAGACAGTAGTGAGGAACTACGGGGAGCAAACGTCCTGGATCTCTTCTTGGAAGAATCAAAAGAAGCGATTCGAGAAAGGGTTAGATGTGCCTTAGAAGAACAAAAGGCTGGCGGGCTAATCGAAGAAACCATTCAATCCTTAAATGGAACTCAATATGAAGTAGAATTATACTGTCATCCTTTCGAATTTAAAGGAGAAAGAGCCGTTCTTTCTGTTTTTAGAGACATTGGTGAGAAAAAAGAATTGGAAAGACAATTAAAGAATAAGATAAATGAATACTCAACACCTATTGTTCCTTTATTGGATGGAATCTCTGTTATTCCATTGGTAGGTAACATTGATGAGGAAAAGGCAAGAATGCTTATTGAAAATTTACCTTCACAAATCAAGGGATTCCAAGATACAAAACATATTATTATTGATTTTTCGGGTATTTATAATATAGATGAACTGGTTATTGAATTTTTGTTTAAAATTGAAGGGATTATGAGATTACTTGGAATTAACCCTATTTTTACAGGCATAAGACCTGAATTAGCTGTAGGGGTAGTTGCAATTGGGAGAGACCTGTCAAATATCAGGACCGAGAGTACGGTTAAAAAGGCTTTAACTTCTTTAAAGGGTAAATGATTGAAAATAAAGTGGAATATCAGTATGAGTGATCATATATTTAAAGCCTCCACTACTGGAGGTTTTTTTAGTGGTTATTGAACTTCCATGTAAGAACGAGTTTCCTTACATAATCTTGTGGTGCAGTGGTTGTGTTGCATGGATGGCTAACGGGGCAGCATTCCTGTTAGA
>NZ_LAJA01000039.1 GCF_000970675.1 Domibacillus tundrae
AGGTTTGAAAACGCAAGACCGGCCTGCAAGCTTGCCATCGCGAGCGCATTTTTTGCCTGCACATCCGTCATCGGTGTCGCCGCGATGCTGACAAATGCTTCAATTGCATGCGTAATCACATCAAGGCCCGTCGTTGCGGTCAGGCGGGCGCTTTTTGTCGCCAGCACGTCCGGATCAATAACGGCAATGTCCGGAACGAGTGATTTCGAGACAATGGTCATTTTTTTCTGCCGGGAGCTGTCTACGATCACTGAAAACTGAGACACTTCTGAACCGGAACCGGCCGTTGTAGGGATCATAACCAGCGGGGGAAGAGGGTGCAGAATCCGGTCAACCCCTTCGTAATCTCGAATGTGACCACCATTGGTCACAAGCGCAGCGGCTGCTTTCCCGATATCGATGGCGCTGCCGCCGCCGACGGAAATAATCGCATCGCAGCCATTTTTTTATAGACACGGGCACAGGCATCTGCTTCATCATCTGTCGGATTCACCGACACCTGGTCAAACAAAGCAGCAGTAAGACCGGCTTCCCGGCAGCTTTCTAACACAGGCTCCGTCCAGCCGGCTTCCATTACGCCGCGATCTGTTACAACGAGCACATGACGGGCGCCCAGCCGCTCACAGCATTCTCCCGCCGCCGCTTCCAAAAATCACTTCTGGCATTACAAACTTATACATAAGTTCCACCAACCTATCGTTCTGTCATTTGTTCCATTGTACCATTCCTGCGTATAATTGAAGAAAAAGAAAGTAGGAATCTATCATGTGTTTAATCGCCATCGCTTTTAGGCAGCACACCGATAAGCCGCTGATTGTGGCGGCAAACCGGGATGAATTTTATCATCGCCCAACTGAAGTGTCCCATTGGTGGGATAATGTGCCAATTTTGGCCGGGCGCGATTTGGAAAAAGGAGGCACGTGGATGGGTGTGTCCAAAAACGGCCGATTTTGTGCGCTGACCAATTACCGTGATCCGAACGAACAATCAGCCGGAAAAGAATCACGAGGCCACATCGTCCGGGCTTTTTTAGAAAGTCATTTGACGGCTGAAGTGTTTTTGAACGAATTAGACAGGGAAAAGGACCGCTACCCGGGTTTTAATCTCGTGGCCGGCACGAAAGATGAATTGTATGCGTACGGGAGCCGTTCCGGTGAAAAACCATTTCTCCTTCCGCCGGGCATTCATGTCGTCAGCAACGCTTTTATAAATACTCCGTGGCCTAAAACCGTACGGGCAAAAGAAAAAATGGCAGCAGCGCTGAACAGCAGAGAAGAGCTGTTTGACATGCTGTGCGATTACACAGCCGCCGATGACAGCGAACTGCCGGACACAGGGGTGTCGATTGAATGGGAACGGCTGCTTTCGCCCATTTTTATTAAAAGCGAAACATATGGAACGAGAAGCTCGACTATACTCGAAATAAGCAAAAACCATTCAGCTGTTTGGACAGAGAGAACAGTCGAGTCAACTAAACCAGTAAAAGAACAGACTTTTTCCTTTAAAATAAACTAAAAACATTATGTGCAAAATTCAAAAAAAGAAAGGAAAAAGTACATGTATTTAAACAAAGGTCATAACCCAGGAAAAAATGCCGCTCTGATTGAAGCCTATTTCAATGACAGCAATCCACTGTCTGACGCTGTAGCTGAAACAAACCAGCTTTTTTTGGCATCAGCTGCAGATTGGAAGCCAGTGAGTTCAAAAAAAAGCATTTTCGATAAATTGAAGGCGCTTTGGACAAAAAAAGAAGAGCCGATCAAGCTTCATCAAACACTCGTTAAGAAGGGAACGGCTTATCCTGACTGGAAGCCGGTATTGGACCGTGAGTATGGCATACTGCAAAAAAATGCAGCCGCCGTTGTTTATGTAAAATCTGGCGACGACCTGCAGAAGGCGCTGTCCGGCGGCAGGAAAACCGTTCAGTTAGCCGAAGGAACTTATATTGTCGATGAGCTGCATGTGCCATCCAATACGATCGTCAAAGGAGCAGGACCGGGCAAGACAATATTGAAATTGCGGGATACGGCACCGAAACGAAGCTTTGTCGTGACGAATGAAAATCATGTAAAAGGCAATCATCATGTATCAATAGAAGGAATAACGTTAGATTGGTCACTTGAACGGCTCCGTCCCGACGAAAAATCGTCAAGCGGCAATAACCGCTCAAGCTGTTTAACGTTCGCAAATGTTACGTACGGCTGGGTGAAAGAGTGTGACGCGATCAACCCAGGTCTCCATTGTTATGACGTTTCATCTACCTTATATGATTACTCAGGCGATGGACACCGTGCGCCGGGAGGAAGCCGTTTTGTCTGGATTGACGGCTGCACCGGTTCCGGTTTTGGCGATGACGGCGTCACAACGCATCATAGTGACTACATTTTTGTTTCTAATTGCTTTATGCATGATCCGTCCGGCCGAAGCCATAAAACGGGTTTTTCCAATTCAAACGGCTTTGAAGTGGATGATGGCTCTCGTTCAGTCTGGCTCGTGCATAATGCATCAGCGCGTTGTTTCGGCGGCATTGAAATAAAAGCGCACGCAACGAGCTCAGCGGCAGCCAATGTTCATATCATCGGCCATCTTTCCGAAAACGACAATCGGTCGTTCAATTTCCGTCATATCGGCCACCATTCGGCGAGCGATCCGGAATCCAAAACGGCCCGTTTTTTGACCGCCACACGCATCGTGTCCCTCCGTCCGGTATACACAGACTTGTACGCCGGATCAAAACCACGCGCGCTAACGGTATCCGCTTACCGGCACGTCGTGATAAACGGGCTGCGCGCAATCGGTGATCCAGGCTATAATTACAAGGAACTGCCTGTAGCCGGTATTCAATATAAAGCGAAACACGTTCACATTCAAGACGTCGTCATGCGTGATTTTGTGACAGCGGGTACTGCCTTGAAAGTATTCGGCGGAGCAAATAAGCCGGAGGACGTGAGCATAAAAAATGCGCATTTTGCCAACTGCGGAAAAAAACCACTTTTCATCGCAAAAGACGTTAAAGGGGCTTCATCAGAAAATACGACAACCGCTTGAAAGAAGCGGTTGTTTTCTTTATTATAGGAATTGTATGAAAATATTGTTTTTGTAAAAAAATGATTCTACATTCTTTTACAAAAGATATGGTTGTATTCCGCACGAAAGACCGATATAATGTCTACTATATAAAAACAAATGTACATCAGAAAAATACATAGTTGAGGTGACGTTTAGATGAAGGACAACGTAAAAGTAGGATTACTCGGTCTCGGAACAGTCGGAACAGGTGTTGTCAAGATGATTCAAGATCATCAGGAACAGCTTGCCCACCGTGTCGGCTGTTCAGTTGACGTGACGAAGGTGCTTGTAAAAAACGTAGATAAAAAACGAGAAGTGGAGCTGCCGAAAGAAGCACTTACACTAGATCCATATGATGTGATTAACGATCCGGACGTCGACGTAATAGTAGAAGTGATGGGCGGCATTGATGAAACGAAAAAATTGCTGCTTGACGCGCTTCATCAGAAAAAACATGTTGTGACAGCAAATAAAGACCTTGTCGCGCTGTATGGTTCGGAACTGTTAAAAGCAGCGTCTGAAAACGGCTGTGACTTTTATTATGAAGCAAGTGTGGCCGGCGGCATTCCGATTATCCGCGGCTTGGCGGATGGACTTGCATCCGATAAAATTAAAAAAATGATGGGGATTGTCAACGGGACAACGAACTTTATCCTCACAAAAATGAACAAAGAAGGCATGTCTTACGAAACGGCGCTGAAAGAAGCGCAGGACCTTGGCTTTGCGGAAGCAGACCCAACGTCTGACGTGGAAGGACTGGATGCCGCGCGTAAAATGGCAATTTTGGCCCGTCTTGCTTTTTCAATGGACATCGAACTTGAAGACGTCGATGTAAGTGGCATTTCGAACGTGTCCGACAGCGACTTGAAGCACGGCCAGACACTCGGCTATACAATGAAGTTGATTGGATATGCGGATAAGCAAGACGGCGGTGCTGAAGTCAGCGTGCAGCCGACATTTTTATCGAATAATCACCCGCTTGCGTCTGTTAATGACGAATACAATGCGGTATATGTATATGGTGAAGCAGTCGGTGAAACGATGTTTTACGGCCCAGGTGCCGGCGGTCTGCCAACAGCTACATCAATTGTCAGCGATCTTGTTGCTGTTATTACAAACATGCGCCTCGGCGTGAACGGCAAAAGCATCACTGTGCCACAATTTGAAAAGCTGCTAAAAACACCAGAAGAAAAATTCGCGAAACATTTTATTCGTCTGCACGTCCGTGATGAAGTTGGGGCATTTTCTGAACTGACGAAGCTGTTTTCATCCAACGGCATCAGCTTCGAAAAAATTCTTCAGCTGCCGCTTGAAGCAGACGGTGTGGCCGAAATTGTCATTGTCACTCATAAAGCATCGATGAAAAACTACACACAAATGCAAGAACAAATTAAAGATCTGGCGGTCGTTCGTTCAATCGAAAGTTTCTACCGCGTTGAAGGAGAAGGAGCATAACAATGGCTAAATGGGAAGGTTTATTACACCAATACAAAGAATTTTTACCGGTTAACGAAAACACGCCGGCGCTTTCATTAATGGAAGGAAACACACCGCTTATTCCGCTTGTGAACATTTCGAAAAAACTTGGCGTCAACATTCACGTAAAAGTGGAAGGAGCCAATCCGACCGGCTCCTTTAAAGACCGCGGCATGGTTATGGCAGTTGCGAAGGCGAAAGAAGAAGGCAGCAACACGGTCATTTGTGCGTCAACAGGAAATACATCAGCAGCAGCAGCAGCGTACGCTTCACGTGCCGGCATGAAAACAATCGTTGTTATCCCTGATGGCAAAATCGCGCTTGGCAAGCTTGCACAGGCAATGATGTACGGAGCAGAAATCGTTGCAATCGAAGGCAACTTTGATGAAGCCTTAACAATGGTACGCAACATCAGTGAAAAATCACCGATTACACTTGTAAACTCGGTAAATCCATATCGTATTGAAGGTCAAAAAACAGCAGCGTTTGAAGTATGCGACCAACTTGGACAAGCACCAGACATTTTAGCGATTCCAGTAGGAAATGCCGGCAACATTACGGCGTACTGGAAAGGCTTTAAAGAATATAACGAAAAATTCGGCACAGGTCTTCCACGCATGCACGGTTTTGAAGCAGAAGGTGCTGCGGCAATCGTGCAGGGAGCGCCAATCGCTGATCCTGAAACAGTGGCAACAGCCATCCGTATCGGCAACCCGGCAAGCTGGAAATTTGCAGAAGCTGCTCGTGATGAGTCTGGCGGTAAAATTGACTTCGTAACAGATGCCGAAATTTTAGAAGCGTACGAAATGATGACACGTGAAGAAGGTATTTTCGCAGAGCCTGCTTCAAATGCATCTATCGCAGGCATTATCAAGCACGTAAAATCAGGCGAAATTGAGCAAGGCGCGAACATCGTCGCAGTTCTGACAGGAAACGGATTAAAAGATCCACAGACGGCGATTGCCCAAATTGAGAAAAAGCCGACGGTTCTGCCAAACAGCGAAGAAGCGGTGTTTGACTTTATTCGTGGAGTGGTTCAGGCATGAGACACGCCGGCTCTTTAAAAGTGCCGGCTTCAACGGCCAATTTAGGGCCAGGATTTGACTCGATCGGCCTTGCCTTTAGTCTTTATTTAACGGTTGACGTGAAGCGGGCGGAGGAGTGGGCGTTTTCCCACGAGTCTGCGCTGCTTGCCGGCCTTCCGGAAGATGACCGCCATTTAATCGCGATTGTTGCCAAAAAAACCGCTTCGCTGCGCGGCATTGAGATGCCGCCGATCGAAGCGGTGCTGAAAAGCGACATTCCGCTCGCACGCGGACTTGGCAGCAGTGCGGCGGCGATTGCAGCCGGCATTGAGATTGCGGACCGGTTTGCGGATTTGAAGCTGACAGACGAAGAAAAATTAAACATTGGCGACCAGTTTGAAGGGCATCCGGATAATATCGGTGCGTCTTTGTTTGGAGGCATGGTATGTGGTGTCTCATTAGGTGAAACGGCCGAATTGTTGACGCTGCCGACGCCAGAAGTCGATTTAATTGCCATCGTTCCGCCGTATGAGCTGAAAACGGAAGATGCACGTAAGGTCTTGCCGGATTCGTTTGACCGAAAAGACGCTGTTTTGGGCAGTGCCGTATCCAATATGCTCGTCGCCGCTTTTATGCAGCACGACTACGAGACAGCTGGGCGCATGATGGAGCGCGATGTGTTCCATGAACCATATCGTGCCGCGCTCATTAAAGAATTCCTGCTGGCACGTGAACTAGCGCATACGCACGGCGCATATGCAACAGTTATAAGCGGCGCAGGCCCAACGGTGTTGACCCTTGCGCCGCGCGGCAAAGGCAAGGTTATTGCGGCTGCCTATCGCGATCAATTTACCGATTGCGATGTATTGCAGCTGAATGTAGAATCAAACGGCCCAGTGTGGCAATAGATAAACCAGCCGGCGGATCATTCCGCCGGTTTTTTTATTTTGTACGGATGGACATAAATGAGAGTGAGTGGACACAATGGGCTATGTGTGGACACAAATTAAAAAAACGCACACAAACAGGTTGACATTTCTGTGAAAAAAACTATAATTGAAATTGAGATTCATTCTCATTAACCCCCTCTTATGAGTATGAATTGAACATTTGACTTTAGGCGGCTTTTAAGCCGTCTTTTTTCCTTGCAAAAAAGACGAATTTCCACTACTTTAGAAAAGATGAAAGGGGCGATTGAGTTGAGAATGAGAGTATCAGCAGTGCAATACCATTTGCACACCATTAGTTCATTTGATGAGTTCGCAAAGCAATGTGAGCATTATATAAAAACAGCAATGGAATTTGAAGCAGAATTTATTTTATTCCCGGAATTTTTCACAACCCAGCTTCTTTCGATCGGCGATGAAAAAACAGGCGAAGCGTTAAAGATCACCGACCTGCCGTTGTTTACAGAAAGGTATGAACGGTTGTTTTCCGATTTTGCCAAAGAGTATGACGTACACATTATCGGTGGTACACACGTAACGGAATGGAAAGGCGGCATTCAAAATACGGCGTATTTGTTTTATCCGGACGGCTCATATCAAATGCAGTCGAAGCTGCATATTACACCAGCCGAAGTGGAAGGCTGGAATATGCAGCAAGGGGAAACGTTCCGTATTTTCGAAACCGAAAAAGGCACGATTGCGATCCTCACGTGCTACGACATTGAATTTCCAGAAGTGGTCCGGATGGCGAAAGCAAAAGGAGCCGACGTTGTTTTTTGCCCGTCGTGTACAGACGACCGGCACGGCTTCCACCGCGTCCGTTATACGAGTCATGCACGTGCCGTTGAGAACCAAATTTATGTGGTCGGCGCCGGAACAGTCGGCTCGCTGCCAACAGTTGATTTAATGCGGGCCAATATTGGACAGGCGGTTGTCATTTCACCGAACGATATTCCGTTTCCACCGGCGGGAATCGTAGCAGAAGGCATTATGAATGACGACATGATTATTACAGCAGACCTTGATCTATCGCTCTTATATGAAGTGCGTAAAAAAGGGTCCGTCACAACGTGGCGCGACCGACGTACAGACTTGTATCCCGATTGGTGGGAGCACGAATGACCTATTATCAGGAATATTTCGCTTTTAAAGATGAAAAACCGGTGAAAGCGATTATCCGAAATTATACGGAGAAAGATTTCGATGCTTTAATCGGCGTGCAGAAAGAATGCTTCCCGCCCCCATTTCCGGAAGAACTTTGGTGGGATAAAGAACAGCTTGCAAACCATGTCCAGTTGTTTCCGGAAGGAGCATTTTGCATCGAAATAAATAAAGACATCGTTGGCTCTATGACGGCGCTCATTGTCGATTATAAACAGGGTGATACCCATTCATGGGAAGAAATGACCGACAATGGCTGCATTCGTAATCACAATTCAAGCGGCAACACGTTGTACGTTGTCGATATTAGTGTGAAACCGGCGTACCGGAAGCTTGGCATCGCCAAAAAAATGATGCAGGCCATGTATGAAACAGTCGTTCACCTGAATCTTGACCGGCTGCTTGGCGGCGGACGCATGCCAGGTTACCATAAGTATGCAAATAAGCTGACACCAGAGCAATATATTCAAAAAGTGACAGAAGGCGAACTAAACGACCCAGTTATCACATTTCTCATGCGTTGCGGCCGTGTGCCGGTTGATGTGATGGGCAACTATTTAAAGGATGCCGAATCCCTTAACTGCGCGGCATTAATGGAATGGAAAAATCCTTTTAAAAACACTTGAAATTTTAAATTGATTGTATTATGATAATAATCAGTCAAATAAACATGCGTTGAAGAAGAAAAGTAGCAGTGTAGAATGCTAAAGAGAGCCGGCGTTTGGTGCGAGCCGGTGCAGGAAACATTGTGAATGGGCTTCCGAGCTCCGGACCGAACCGTTTTTAGTAGGCTCCGGCGTACGTCTTACGTTACAAAAGACAGGCAGATTATTCTGCTGTTAAAGTGGGCTGCGATTTTGCGGCCAATAAAGGTGGTACCACGGCTCCCCGTCCTTTTGTTGATGAGGGGGCCTTTTTGTATACAAAAAATACGTTGATCGGAAAAAGTAGGGCTGAAACGCGCGTTAAAGAGAGCCGGGATAGTGGAAGCCGGCACGTTGCAGCAGCTTGAATGGGTCCGTGAGTGGCCGCTTGAACGTGAAGTAGAGCGCCCGGCATTTGGCCGTTATCCAGATTTTAAGGGGAAGCATTTGCTTCAACGAGAGGTGGCACCGCGGGAAACCGTCCTCCATAGATGATGATCATCTATGGAGTTTTTTTATGCACTGAAAGGGGAACTTAAAATGAATTTACAAAAAAATATTTCATACAAACTAAGAGAAATGGAAGGCGATATGATCACGCCGATTTCCATCTATCGTTTGCTTACCGGCTCGAAAAAAATGCTGTTTGAATCGTCGGCCAAACATGAAGAAAGCGGACGTTATTCGTTTATTGCCATCGATCCGATTGCTGAATTTACAGCGGATGCAAGCGGCTATACACTGGCGAAAAAAGACGGAAAAACTGAAAATGGCACGGGCAAATTTATGGGCAAGCTAAAAGAAATCATGCCTGCTCACAAAGAACAGGACTATCCATTCCCGTTTTTCGGTGGTGCGGCAGGCTACATCGGATATGATACAGTCTTTTTTGAAGAAAAAATTGGCGAGCCGCTTACAGACGAGCTTGGCATGCCGGATGTGCACATGATGTTTTACGATACGTTCGTTGTGTACGATCATTTAACACAGCGCGTCACCATTGCGGCTGTTGACTTATTTGGCGGACGAACTGAAGCGGAGATGGAGTCGGCGATTCAAAAAATATATGACGACATTCATGCGGAGCAAAAACCATATGCCGTAAATGAAACGAATGTGCTGGCTTTCAGCTCAAAGCTTGAACGGAACGCCTTTTGCCAAATGGTCGAAAAAGCGAAGGAACATATTGTTCGAGGTGACATATTCCAAGTGGTTTTGTCTCAGCGTCTTTCATCTCCATTTGAAGGCGACCCGTTCACGCTCTATCGCCGTCTGAGGACATCGAATCCGTCGCCATACATGTTTTATATCGATTTTGATGGCTACACGGTGCTTGGAACGTCACCTGAAAGCCTTGTGAAGATAAGCGGACGGACGGTGACGACGAACCCGATCGCCGGAACGCGCCCACGCGGTAAGTCACCGGAAGAAGATGCACGTTTATCAGAAGAATTGCTGGCTGATGAAAAGGAAATTGCCGAGCATCGGATGCTCGTTGACCTTGGCCGCAACGACGTCGGCAAAATTTCCGAAATTGGCTCGGTGACATTGGATAAATACATGACGATTGAAAAATACAAACATGTCATGCACATTGTGTCCGAGGTTTCCGGCGAGTTAAAAGAAGACTACCATCCACTTGATGCACTTACAGCCTGCTTGCCGGCGGGAACTGTATCGGGCGCGCCGAAAATTCGCGCGATGCAAATTATTAACGACCTGGAGCCGGTGAAGCGCGGCGTTTATTCCGGTGCGGTTGGGTATTTATCGGCAACCGGAAGCATGGACTTTGCGCTGGCCATCCGCACGATGGTCATTAAAGATGGCAGCGCGCACGTGCAAGCGGGCGCCGGGATTGTGTATGATTCGGTGCCGGAAACGGAATTTGATGAAACGATGCATAAAGCAAAAGCATTACTGGAGGTGCAAAAATGATTTTATTAATTGATAACTATGATTCTTTCACATATAACTTGTATCAGCAAATCAGTGGACTCGGCAAAAACGTCCGTGTCGTCCGCAACGATGAAATCACGATTGATGAAATTGAAGCGTTAGAGCCGGAAGCGATTGTCATTTCACCAGGACCGGGAACACCGGAAGAAGCAGGTGTTTCCATTGAAGTGGTGCACGCGTTTTACCACCGCATCCCGATTTTAGGCATTTGCCTGGGCCATCAAGCGATTGCGGCGGCGTTCGGTACAGATATTATTCAAGCGAAAACGATTAAACACGGCAAGCTGTCGATGGTGCGTCACGAAGGAAAAGGCTTGTTTGCTGGTGTGCAAGGGCCGGTGCCGGTCATGCGTTACCACTCACTAGTGGCAGACCCCGAAACACTTAGCCCGAAGCTTGAAGTGATCGCGGAATCAACAGACGATAATGAAATTATGGCGCTTCGCCATAAAGAATATCCGGTGTTTGGCCTACAATTTCACCCGGAATCAATTGGTACAAAAATTGGCGATGAGTTGATTGCTGAATTTTTCCGCTCGTACCGGAAAGAAAAAAACATGAAAAAGCATTTGTTGACATTGTCTGCCGGTGAATCGTTACCATTTGCTGAAATGGAAGACGCGGTAACGGAAATTTTGCAGGAAGACGTTTCCGACAGTGAGATCGCTGCGTTTTTAATGGCGCTGAAAGCAAAAGGCGAAACCGTTGATGAAATTGCGGCACTCGTTCACGTCCTGCGTCAAAATGCTATCTCCACACGGACCGTATGGAAAAATGTGATGGACAATTGCGGCACGGGCGGCGATGGCTCGCAAAGCTTTAACATTTCCACCACGTCCGCGTTTGTATTGGCAGGAGCGGGTGTGAAAGTGGCAAAACACGGCAATCGGAGTGTGTCAAGTAAAACAGGCAGCGCTGATGTGCTTGAGCATTTAGGGGTGTCGCTGGACTTCCTCGCTGACGAAACAGATAAATTGCTTGATGAAAACGGTATTACGTTTTTATTTGCGCCGCACGTTCACCCGAAATTAAAACGAATTATGAAAGTACGCCGCGATCTGAAAATCCCAACGATTTTCAACTTAATCGGGCCGCTTACAAATCCAGTCCAGCTTGATACGCAGCTATTAGGCATTTATCGGCGTGATATGCTGGACATGATGGCAGACGTTTTAAACCGGCTCGGACGCAAGCGTGCGGTCGTGCTGAACGGGGCCGGTTACATGGATGAAGCGTCACTTGCCGGTGAAAACCACCTCGTTGTGCTAGAGAACGGCACAGTGGAAAAAATGATTGTAACGGCCGAATCGGTTGGCTTGCCAGAATATTCACTTGATGAAATTAAAGGCGGCGAAGCGATTGAAAACGCTGAAATTTTAAAACGTATTTTAGAAGGCGAACTCGGGGCATGCCGCGATACCGTCGTGTTAAATGCCGGGATTGGATTATTTGCAAATGGCAAGGCGAAGACGGTGAAAGAAGGCGTAGAGATGGCGCAGGAAAGCATCGATTCCGGTGCGGCGCTGTCTAAGCTGAATTACCTCGTTGACTACTCGAAATCCAGAAAGAAAGAAGAGGTGCTTGGATGACAACCATTTTAGATAAAATTATTGAGAAGAAAAAAGAAGAAGTGGCTATGCTGAAAAAGTCCGGCCTGTCGTATAAGGCTGACCGGAAACCGGTGTCTTTTTACGACCGGATCGCTGCATCTAAAACGATGGCGCTTATTGCAGAAGTAAAGCGGGCATCCCCGTCAAAAGGGGACATTAACCTCGGCGTGAATCCGGTCGAGCAGGCATCGATTTATGCAGAAAACGGAGCGGACGCTGTTTCCGTCTTAACGGATACGCCATTTTTCAAAGGAACGATGGACGATCTAAAAGCGGTGAAAGCGAACATCGACATCCCGGTGTTAAACAAAGATTTTATCATTGATTCGATCCAAATTGACCGGGCATTTGCTTCAGGCGGTGACATGATTTTATTGATCGCGGCAGCACTGAATGATGATGAAATGAAGCGTTTATATGCGCATGCAAAAGAAAAAGACCTTGATGTGCTCGTGGAAGTACACGACGAGGCGGAAATGGAACGGGCGCTCCAACTTGAAGCGAACATTATTGGCATCAACAACCGCAACTTAAAAACATTTGAAACAAATCTTTCTGTCACAGAACGGCTGCTTCGTTCTTACGGCAAAGAAAACGCCTTTTTCGTGTCTGAAAGCGGCATTCAGTCGCAGGAAGACGCCATTCGCTTAAAAGAAGCAGGGGCTAGAGCACTTCTTGTCGGTGAAACATTAATGAGAGCGGGTAATGTCGCAGACGCGGTCCGTTCGCTGAAAGTGGAATTATAAATGAACGTAAAAATTTGCGGCATTATGTCCTTTGAAGCGGCAAGCTGGGCACGGGAAGCCGGAGCGGATATGATTGGCTTCGTTTTCGCACAAAGCAGCCGGAAAATCCCCGCTGAATTTGCCCGGCAGCTGGCAGAAGCGGTTGGCCCACATGTGAAAAAAGTCGGCGTATTTGTCAATGAAACAGAAGAGGCGATTCGATCGATTGCAGCGGAAGTCGGCCTTGACTACATTCAGCTGCACGGTGATGAAACAGCTGATTTTGCGGGGAAAATGCCAGTACCGGTTATTAAAGCTTTTTCAGTGAAAGATGGTTTGTCCTTTAAAGAAATGTTCGCGTTTCCGGCAGACTATATTTTAATCGACAGTCCGCCCGCGCAGTACCGGGGCGGCAGCGGCCAGGTATTTGACTGGTCCGTGCTTGATGATCCGGATGTGGACAAAAGCCGATTAATTTTGGCAGGGGGCTTGAATCCTGATAATATAAAAGAAGCCGTCCAATCTGTCGGTCCGTTTGCGGTTGATATTTCAAGCGGCGTCGAAACAGATGGGCGAAAAGATGAAGTGAAAATATTTCAATTTGTACAGCGTGCGAAAGGGGCTAATAAAGCGTGAGCAATGTATACAATCAGCCAGATGAAAAAGGGCACTATGGTCAATACGGCGGCCGCTACGTACCGGAATCATTAATGCGTGCAGTAAAAGAGCTGGAAGAAGCTTATCAGTCAGCGATGAAAGATGAAGCATTTCTGTCAGAGCTAAATCATTATTTAACCGATTATGTCGGCCGTGAAAACCCGCTTTATTTTGCGGAAAACTTAACAAAAGCAGCCGGCGGCGCAAAAATTTACTTAAAACGGGAAGATTTAAACCATACAGGCGCCCATAAAATTAACAACACGATTGGACAAGCGCTCCTTGCCGTGCGCATGGGCAAGAAAAAAGTTGTCGCAGAAACAGGCGCCGGCCAGCACGGCGTCGCAACAGCGACTGTGTGTGCGCTTCTAAATTTGGATTGCGTCATTTTTATGGGCGAAGAAGATATTCGCCGCCAGGAATTAAATGTGTTCCGGATGGAGCTTCTAGGCGCTCGTGTTGAAAGTGTTTCACAAGGAAGCGGCACATTAAAAGATGCGGTGAACGAGGCATTGCGCTACTGGGTCACAAACGTTGAAGATACCCATTACATTATGGGCTCGGTACTCGGTCCACATCCATTCCCGCAAATTGTCCGCGATTTCCAGGCGGTCATCGGCTTGGAAACGAAAAAACAGCTGCAGGAAAAAGAAGGCCGTCTGCCTGATGCGGTTATTGCCTGCATCGGCGGCGGCAGCAACGCAATGGGCATGTTTTACCCGTTCATTGAGGATGAAACCGTTAAAATGTATGGAGTAGAAGCATCGGGAAGCGGCGTTGAGACAGATAAACATGCGGCGTCAATGACGATGGGCAGCGTCGGCGTCCTTCACGGCAGCAAAATGTATTTACTTCAGGATGAGGCCGGCCAAATTCAAGAAGCACATTCGATTTCAGCAGGTCTTGATTACCCTGGTGTTGGACCGGAACATAGCTTTTTAAAAGATTCCGGACGTGTGATTTATGAACATATTACGGATGAAGAGGCGCTTGAAGGCTTTAAAGCGCTGACGAAAACAGAAGGCATTATTCCGGCACTTGAAAGCTCGCATGCAATTGCGTACGCATTGAAGCTTGCGCCAAAAATGAACAAGGACGAAATCATTGCTATCTGCTTATCCGGCCGTGGCGACAAAGATGTGGCGCAGATTAAAGAACGGTTTGAGAGAGAGGGCAAGCAGGCATGACGAAATTTAAAATGGCCGACGCGTTTCAACAAGTGGAACAAGCGGGCAAAAAAGCGTTTACCGCTTACATTATGGCGGGCGACGGCGGCCTTCATACATTAAAAGATACAATTTTACTGCTTGAACAATCCGGTGTGACGGTGATTGAACTCGGCATCCCGTTCTCCGATCCGGTTGCAGATGGTCCTGTCATTCAGGAAGCCGGCAAGCGTGCCTTAAAAGAAAAAGTGACACTGACACAAATTTTAAAAGAGCTTGCCTCCTTTAAAGACGAAATCAGCGTGCCGATCGTCATTATGACGTATGCCAACCCGGTCTTTAAAATCGGTGCAGAACATTTTGCGGATTTATGCGAAAAAGCCGGCGTTTCCGGTGTTATTATTCCGGATGTGCCAATGGAAGAAGAAGCAGAATTTAAAGAGCCGCTTACTGCGCGTGACATTGCGATGATCCGATTTGTGACACTGACAAGCTCGGACGAACGGATTGCCGAAACAGTGAAAGACGCAGAAGGATTTGTTTATGCAGTAACGGTTAACGGCATTACCGGCGCGCGTGCCGGGTTCGCCGGCGATTTGAGCGCACATTTGTCCCATATTGCTAAACAAAGCCCGGTGCCGGTCCTGGCCGGATTTGGGGTTTCGTCAAAAGAACAGGCGGAAACACTCGGCGCTGCGTGCGGAGGCGTTATCGTCGGCAGCAAAATCGTCCAGCTGTTAAATGAAGGAAAAGGCAATGAAATTAAACAGTTGATTCCGTGAGTAGAAAAAAATTTAATAAAATGCTCCATAAAAAAGCCCGATTTGCATGAAAGCAAATCGGGTCCTTTTTTAGTTCGACACTACTTTCAGCCAACTTCGCCGGTCCCGCCACTCTACTTCAACCGAAAGGCCAAATGCATCTGACAATATCTTGTTCGTCAGCACCCTTTTTTTCTCACCGGCTGCTATCATTTTTCCATCTTTCAACACAGCCACATGCGTGATTGCAGGGAAAATTTCTTCAATATGATGGGTCACATATAAAAGAGAAGTGCTGTGTTTTGACGCTTGAACCTCAAGCGATTCCAATAATTCTTCCCGTGCCCGCACGTCTAGTCCAGAACAAGGCTCATCTAAAATCATCGCGTCTGGTTCCGCCATAAACGCCCGCACAATCAGCACACGCCGCTGCTCTCCTTGAGACATAAACCGGTACGGCTTGTCCGCTAAATACGATAGGCGAAACGAAGCAAGCAGTTCATCAGCTTTTTCCCAGTCCGTTTTATCCGTCTGTTCATAGATACCGATTGAATTAAACCGGCCGCTCACAACAATTTCCCGTGCGGTTTCCATATTGAGCGTTTCTAAAAAACGATTGAGTGTATTGCCGACAAAGCCAAGCCGTTTTTTCACATATTCCCAGTTGTAACGCCCATATTCGTGTCCAAACACGCGGATTGTACCACTTGTCGGGAATTCATAGCCGCCCATCATATTCAGCATAGTTGATTTGCCTGAGCCATTCAACCCGAGAACCGCCCAATGCTCCCCAGGATTCACCGTCCAGTTTACATCGTCTAAAATCACACTCTTTTCCCGAATAAACTGCACATTTTCATACGAAATTATCTTACTCATTACTCATCACTCCCTCCCTCATTTTAACAGAAAAAGAAAGAGTTAAAATACAATTGGATTATTTTGTTAAAAGGGAAAAACTGGCTATTGTATTTACTTAAATACCCTTAAATGTATAATAAGACAATTTTATGGTAAAAAATAATTATTATCGACGATGTTGCTTCGTATTTTGGTAAAGCGGAATAAGCCACTATTAACTTGTTTATTTAATTGCTATAATCGCAAAAAGACATTTGACAAACAAACTGAGATGCCTTTTTGGCATGAATACAATGCCGGAGATGGAACCTTTTTAACATAACATTTTACTAATGAGAAGAGGTGATCCTATAACACTTTTTTATTGATTTTGGTTAAAACAAACCGCATAACGGCGCTGATTAGAGCGTTTTCAACAAAAGTGAAAATTTATTGCGGAAATTTGCAAAAAAGCATTGGTTTTTACAAAGAACAGTAGTAACATTGTACTTGAAAAGGCACCATCCAAATGACTGGAACTTCCAAATCGGAAACCGCCTTTTTTGTTTAATCTGCAATCAGAGTGGTAAACTTGTTCTGAAAGCGTTTTTAGATTTATTTGTACATATTTTGTTAACAGCGAACGTATACACGGAAATCAAATGGCAACAGGTGGAGGTTTTTCAGAATGAACATGCAAAGTGGCCAAGGGAACCCGTGGAAAAACTTTTCGGGACCGAACCTTGGGTATGTAATGGAAGTGTACGAACAGTACTTGACCGACCCGGATGCAGTCGATCAGGAACTGCGTCAGTTATTTGATCAGTGGGGACCCCCTGAATCATTAACAGGAAATGCATCACAGCACAAGGCATCAGCAGGCGACCTTGATAAGCTGTTTCGTGCGGTTAAGCTCGCAGACAGCATTCGCATTTACGGTCATTTGGCAGCGGACATCGACCCGCTTGATGACAGCAAAAAAGACACGCGCCGGATTGATCTTGAAACGTACGAATTGACGGAAGCGGACCTACGCCAAATTCCGGTGGAGTACATTTGCCCGGGCGCGCCAATGCACGTGCAAAACGGTTATGACGCGATCATGCACTTGAAAAAAGTATACACGGATAAAGTAGCATTTGAATTTGCACAAGTGCACGATCTTGAAGAAAAACAATGGCTTCGCCAGCAAATCGAATCAACGGATTATTATCCGACGTTTTCAGACAGCGACAAGAAAAAGCTGTTGAAACGCCTTACACAAGTAGAAGGATTCGAAAAGTTCATTCACAAAACATTCGTTGGCCAAAAGCGCTTCTCTATTGAAGGCTTGGATGCGATGGTGCCACTTTTAGATGAGCTCGTTCACCATTCAGCGGTTAAAGGTTCGCAATCGATCAACATTGGTATGGCCCACCGCGGACGCTTAAACGTGCTTGCTCACATCCTTGGCAAGCCATACGAGATGATTTTTGCGGAATTTGCACATGCACCAAACAAAAAAATGCTGCCGCTTGGTTCGATGAAAATGAACTACCATGGCTGGACAGGGGATGTGAAATACCACCTCGGTGCAGACCGCAGCTACAAAGAAGAAGATACGCAAACAGCGCGCATTACTCTTGCGAACAACCCGAGTCATCTTGAAGTCGTCAGCCCAATTGTAGCCGGTTATACGCGTGCTGCCCAAGAAGACCGTACGAACAAAGGCAAGCCGGAACTTGATGTATCGAAAGCGATGTCGATCATCATTCACGGTGACGCAGCGTTCCCTGGACAGGGCATCGTCGGGGAAACGTTCAACATGAGCCAAATTAACGGCTATAAAACAGGCGGTTCGATTCATATTATTTCGAACAACATGATCGGATTTACGACTGAAAGCTATGATTCCCGTTCTACGAGATATGCATCAGACGTTGCAAAAGGATTTGAAGTGCCAATTGTACACGTGAATGCAGACGATCCGGAAGCATGTGTAGCGGCAGCCTTTATGGCGGTTAACTACCGGACGCGCTTTGGCAAAGACTTTGTGATCGACTTAATTGGGTATCGCCGTTTTGGCCATAATGAAATGGACGAGCCGATGACGACCAATCCGACCATGTATAACATGATTCATAAGCATAAAACGGTTCGTGAGCTGTATGCGGAAAAATTGGCGGACCGCGGTGTTATTGAAGCAGGCTTTGCTGATGACGTATATAAAGAAAACGAACAAAAATTAAAAGAACTGTTCGAAACAGTTCCGAAAAAAGACGACAATCCAGATATCGTCATGAATCCGCCTGAAGTGGTTGAGCAAGATCTTCCATGTAACAAAACAGGCGTAAGCGAAGAAGATTTAAAAATTATCAATCATGAGCTTCTTCAATGGCCAGAAGGCTTCCAGCCGTTTAAAAAGCTGGAGCGAATTTTAAAACGCCGCGAGCAGCTGTTTGAAGAAGACGGTCAAATTGATTGGGGGCATGCTGAAACGCTTGCCTTTGCCTCAATCCTAAAAGAAGGCACACCGATCAGACTAACCGGTCAAGATTCGCAGCGTGGAACATTTGCACACCGAAACATCGTTTTGCACGATGAAAGTGATGGGAAAGAATATAATCCATTACACGGCTTAAGCAATGTATCGGCTTCATTTGACGTCATTAACTCGCCGCTGACAGAAACAGCCGTAGTTGGCTTTGAATACGGCTATAACGTTTTCTCGCCGGAAACACTTGTCTTATGGGAAGCACAGTTCGGTGATTTCGCTAACATGGCACAAGTGATGTTTGACCAGTTTGTTTCATCTGGCCGGGCGAAATGGGGGCAAAAATCAGGTCTTGTGCTGCTTTTGCCCCATGGCTATGAAGGCCAAGGTCCAGAGCATTCAAGCGCACGCATGGAGCGTTTCCTGCAATCAGCAGCAGAAAACAACTGGACGGTCGCAAACTTGTCGTCGACGTCGCAGTACTTCCACATTTTACGCCGGCAAGCCTCAATTTTGAAAAAAGAAGAAGTTCGCCCGCTTGTGATCATGACGCCGAAAAGCCTGCTTCGTCATCCGTTGGCCGCATCAAAAGCATCTGAGTTCTCAGACGGAAATTTCAACGTGATTGTTGAAGAGCCGAGAACGGGCAGCAAACCAAAGCAAGTGGAACGACTTGTGCTTTGCAGCGGAAAAGTTTCCATTGATCTGGCAGAACAAATTGAGAAATCAGAAGACAATCTTGATTGGGTGCATGTACTGCGGGTTGAGGAATTGTATCCATTCCCGAAAGAAGAAATTACCGCTATTCTTGAACGCTTGCCAAATGTGAAAGATGTTATTTGGCTTCAAGAAGAACCGCAAAACATGGGCGCATGGACATACATGGACCCAAGACTGCGTGATACGGTTCCTGAAGGCGCAACGGTGCGCTATGTCGGCCGCCGCCGTCGTTCAAGTCCTTCAGAAGGTGATGCAATTGTACACAAAAAAGAGCAGGCTCGTATTTTACGTACAGTTTTAACGAAAGAACAGTAATAAAAGCCTGCACCACCTGCAAGTGGTGCAGGCCTGTACATAATGAAAATGACAACGGAAAACAACGAGGAGGATTTTAACAGTGGCTGAAATTAGAGTTCCTGAACTGGCAGAATCAATTACAGAAGGCACCATTGCACAATGGCTGAAACAGCCGGGTGACTACGTTGAAAAAGGCGAATATATCGTTGAACTTGAAACGGATAAAGTAAACGTGGAAATCATTTCAGAAGAAGCAGGAACGATTACGGAATTGCAGGCGGCAGAAGGCGACACTGTTGAAGTCGGCCAAGTCATTGCGCTCGTTGAAGCAGGCGGTTCAGGTTCACCGTCCACACCAGCAGCGAAAGAAGAAGCACCAACGCAGGCAGCGCCAAAAGCAGAAGAAAAAGAAGTACAGCCAGAACCGGCACAGCTGCAAAAAGAAGCTGGCAGCCGCACAATCGCTTCACCGGCAGCCCGCAAGCTTGCTCGTGAAAAAGGCATTGACTTGAACGCAGTGAAAACAGCTGATCCACTTGGCCGTGTCCGTGTTCAGGATGTTGACTCACATCAAAACACACCAACTGCACCGCCGCAAAAAGCACCACAGCAAGCGGCACCACAAAAAGCAGCACCTGCACCAAAAGCGCAGAATAATGGCAAACCGGTTGAACGCGAGCGCATGAGCCGCCGTCGTCAAACAATCGCAAAGCGTCTTGTTGAAGTACAGCAAACCGCGGCGATGCTGACAACATTTAATGAAATTGATATGACAAACATCATGGACCTCCGTAAACGGAAAAAAGATAAGTTCTTTGATGATCATGATGTGCGTCTCGGCTTTATGTCATTTTTCACAAAAGCGGTCGTAGCCGGATTGAAAAAATATCCATATGTAAACGCAGAAATTGATGGCGACGAAGTGGTATTGAAAAAGTTTTATGATATCGGCGTTGCAGTATCAACAGATGACGGTTTAGTTGTGCCAGTCGTTCGCGATTGTGACCGCAAAAACTTCTCTGAAATCGAAGGATCCATTATGGAAATGGCTTTGAAAGCACGCGACAACAAATTAGCGCTTGCAGATTTGCAAGGCGGCTCATTTACGATTACAAACGGTGGTGTTTTCGGTTCATTGCTGTCGACACCAATTTTAAACGGTTCGCAAGTGGGGATCCTTGGCATGCATACGATTCAAAAACGCCCGGTTGCGATCGGTGATACGGTTGAAATTCGCCCGATGATGTATGTGGCACTTTCATATGACCACCGGATCATTGACGGAAAAGAAGCGGTTGGGTTCTTGAAAATGGTGAAAGAATTAATTGAAAATCCGGAAGATCTTCTTCTCGAAGGATAATAAAAAAATCCCGCAGCACACGCTGCGGGATTTTTGTTACTCTTTTTCAAGTTTTGGGGAAAGGCCTCTTTTGTGCACTTCTGTTTTTAATGTTTCAATTTCAGACTTATTCTGGTCATGCTTCAATGCATCCCTGTAAGCCGCCACCAGCATCTCGTCACTCATAATTTTCACTTTATGACCTCCTTTGATTTGGTGTTCAAATAAAGAGAAATTCTCTTTATTTTCTGCTAATTATACTAGCTATCTCATAAAAGGCAAACGATAACAGGAAAACAAATAAAAATGCTATAATACTCCTAAATTATATGATTATTTTTAGAAATTATTACATAAAATCATGAAAAAGGGGGTATTATGTTGTATATTTATAAGAGTAGTGAAATAAAAAAAACGGATCAACAAGCCGAAGAAAATGGCATGCCTTCTTTCACATTAATGGAGAGTGCTGGTGCCGGTTTATTTAAGGATATTACTGCCTCGTACGATGTGAATGATCATTCGTTTTTAATTGTATCGGGAAAAGGAAAAAATGGGGGCGACGGGATTGTGCTGGCGCGTTATTTAAAACAGGCTGGTGCGAAATGCTGTCTCTATTTTCCGATCGGGCTGCCGGAAACAGAGCCGTCGAAAAGCCACTTGCACTATTATGAAACACTCGGTTATTCATATGAAACCGATCAGCCGGACGTTTCGGCCACGGTCGTAATCGATGCCTTGTTGGGTGTTGGAGCGAGGCTGCCATTATCTGCTGCCATAAAACAATGCACGGATTGGATCAATACGCAAAAAGCGCAGCGCGTTTCTATTGATTTGCCAACCGGTGTAGCCTCCGATAGCGGGAATTGTGATGAATCCGTTATTCAAGCAGACAAAACCTACATAGTACATGGGTATAAACCTTCCCGGTTTTTGTATCCTGCTGCGGCTTATTACGGATAATCATATATTGTTGATATCGGGCTCCCACATACGTCTAATTGGACCATTTATGAGCCTACCCAGACATCTTGTTCTTTTTATTACAGCGGCCATAATGCCCATAAAGGCATATTTGGCCATGGACTCCTGATCGCGGGAACGGGGTTAATGCCCGGCAGTGCTGCACTTGCTGCGCTTGGTGCAGTATCATGCGGTGCTGGTAAAGTAACGGTGCAAACCGAACAAGAAGCGGTACCGGTGATCGCTTCCCATGTCCCTGAAGCACTGTACGACTTTGGGACGAGCATTGATGTTGATCATACGTTTCAGGCGATCGCCGCCGGGTGTGGACGGGCAGCAGATAATAAAATGGAATTGATCGTTCAGCATCTGCTGCAGCAAAACCAACCGGTTATTTTAGATGCCGGCGCGTTACACTCAAGAAGCTGGCAAGAAGCTAAATGTCCGGTCATTTTAACACCGCATCCTGGTGAGTTTTCTCGTATGACAGGAAAATCGATCGAGCATATTCAAAAAAATCGTTTGCAGGAAGCGTCCGCTTACGCGGTGAAACACCAGGTCACTGTCGTATTAAAAGGCGAATATACCGTCATTGCGTTTGCAGACGGAAGCGGCTATATAAACGAAACGGGCAACGAAGGGTTGTCAAAAGGCGGAAGTGGTGATACGCTAACGGGTATCATTTTAGCGCTTGTCATGCGCAATTCACATTTAAAAACAGCTGTCGCAGACGCTGTTTATTTGCACGGAAAGTGTGCTGACATTTGGAAACGAATGTACCCGGCTCAAGCGATGCGGCCATTTGGCATTCACGACTTGATTCCGGATGCGATAAATGAAATGGTAAAGGAGAGAAGACGATGATTCATTTAAACTGGAACGAAACGAAAACGCTAAAACAAGTCACATGTATTCACACAAATGCAGAAAAGTATATGGTGGAAAATGTCCTGACGAAAGGACACGTATACGAAGTAAAAAATGAAACAGACGAATTTTATTTTGTCGTTGATAACAAAGGCCGGGTGTCCGGTTTTTATAAAGATTATTTTCAAGATACGAATGGATAAATGAGCGTGTTGCTACAGGGGGCGAAAACAGTGTTTGATGAACGAATGGCATTGAAAATCAGGCTGGATCAGTTAGCGGATGCAGAAATTCGTGTGATGCAGGAATTTAAAAAAGAACGGGAAACGATCTTTTCCAGACTTCAGGAATTAGATGAAGGGGAAGCAGGGCATGTCGAGGTAACGGCCATTACAACAGTCGGAGCGCCACCAAAAGTACGCAGAGGCCGGCGAAGTGAAGGATTAACAGAGCTTCGAGATACAACGATCCGCATTTTAAAAGAACAAAACACACCGATTCGCGGCGTTGAGCTGCAGCGATATGTGGAACAGCAATCCGGAAAAAAAATTGCGAATATGACAACGTTTATGAACAGTCTTGAGCGTGAAAATGCGCATGTTCGCAAGCTTGGACGTGGCCTTTACATTTACGAATATGACATGTAAGCAAAATGCGGGCGAATCAGCCTGCTTTTTTTGCGTTATATATCTTTACAGGTGTATGATGAAATGTGCAAAAGCGATTGGAAAGGAAGATTTTTTTGAACATTACAACACTGCCAGAACAAATCAATTCCATTATAGAAAAACGAAAAGCGCAATTTGAGCAGCATACTGTTACGAAATCAACTGCGTATATTGCCCAAAACAATGAGTTAGTGACGGATACGGTTATTTCCTTGGCGCTTGGTAAAAACATTTTGCTGAAAGGGCCGACTGGCTCCGGAAAAACAAAATTGTCTGAATCACTCGCCGCTTATTTTGGCCAGCCGGTTCACAGCATCAACTGCTCTGTTGATCTCGATGCAGAAGCCATGCTTGGCTTTAAAACGATTGTTGAAACGGACGGAAAAACGCAAATTGACTTCGTCGAAGGGCCCGTCATTCAAGCGATGAAAAACGGACACCTTTTATATATTGATGAAATTAACATGGCAAAGCCGGAAACATTGCCGATCTTAAATGGTGTGCTTGACTATCGCCGCCAAATTACCAACCCGTTTACAGGGGAAGTCGTTAAAGCGCAGCCGACATTTAGCGTGATTGCTGCTGTCAATGAAGGATACGCTGGCACCGCACCGATGAATGAAGCACTCAAAAACCGGTTTATCGTCTTTGACATTCCATATATTTCAGGGGATGTCTTATTTAAAGTGCTGAAGCAACAGTCCATCTTACAAAATGAAACAATGCTCAGTCAATTCGTTTCGTTATCAAGCGACTTAACGACCCTTGTGGAAAGCGGCCGTCTGCCGGAAGAAGCATCATCCATCCGTGCCCTTGTTGACGCGTGTGACCTGGCTCTATATATTCCACCGCTGCGTGCGATTGAAAGCGCAATTGCCGGCAAGCTCGATGATGAGCGCGAAAAAGCCGCTGTTTTGAACGCGGCGGAAACGTGGTTCGCGTAACGTGGAACGGTTCATTCAATTTAACGACGAAACGGTCAATTCCGCTTTTTGGATGGAGCTGTCTGATCTCGCGGCGGCATTGTCCCAAAATCCTAATTTAAAAGTAGAATTTGGACCGCTCGCTTACTTTCAAAAAGAGCCGGCCGTTTTGTATGTCAGTCATTTTTGGCATCACCGCTCCCGTCAGGAAGAAACAGCCGGAATGAAAACAGACATTTATTTGCGTGCACTCGGAACCGCCCAGTGGACAGACGAAGAAGCGGTCCACTCGTTTATACACCGCTATAAAAATGGATTTGCCCGGCAGCTGCTTGCCGTCGCAGAAGACATCCGGCTTGAGCTGCTTTGCGTTCAATTGCGCCCCGGGACGAAAAAAGCGTTTGGAATTCGGAAGCAAGTGATGAGGGGCTATCATGAAGGGCAGCTATCGGTTAACCGATCAAAAGGATTTTTTACAGATGCTGTTTACAATGCGCTGTTTGTGCTTTGGCAGGCAGATGCCCCTTTTGATTGGCCGGACATTCATCCCGGTATTAACGGCGCCATTCCATTTATCGACCGAACGGCACGGGCACTTTTTGATGCGAGAACGACAAAAGACGTCGTGAAAATCGTTTCGGACATAGCGGATGTGCTCGAAGAATTAGATGTGCGGGGAATGGTGAATACGTATAGCCATCTGCCGGATTATCGACAGCCAACTATCGAAGAAGCAGCAGTAGATCCAGGCAAACGCCAAGACCCGCTTGCGAATGATGATGAGCAGGATGCAGACGAACATGAACAATTTGATGAACAATTTTTCACATGGCATCGTGAATCCGAAGAAACGCGCGGCACATTTATGCAGTTTGATCTTGATCAAGGAGCGAAAACGCCAATGATGGGCAATACCGCCCGTGAAGGAGACGAAGGGGATGCGGCGCTTGCCTCAGTGCAGGGACGCTCGAAAAAATCGTCACGTGAACAATACAGCCGGCTATTAGCGGAGCGCCGCGATGCCGACACGCAAGCGGATGAAACCCGCTACGGAAAAGAAAACATCGGGGCCAAGGCGATTTATGAAAAACCGCGTACAGCGAAAGACAGCGAACGGGAACAGTACCGCCTTTTAAAAGACGAAACAGCACCGGTTGTTCATACATTAAAACGAATGATTGAAAAATCGATCGAAAAGAAAAAAACAAGTCCACGGACGGATTTATTAACGGGCCGGCTCGGACGGAAGCTGACACGGTATTTTACGGACGATAATCCACGCCTTTTTTACAAAAAGCAGGAGCCGTCTCGTGAAATTAATGCCGCTTTTTATTTATTAATTGATAGTTCTGCGTCTATGTACGATAAAATGGACGACGTGAAAAAAAGTGCGGTGCTGTTTCATGAAACACTTGCTTCGCTTCGTGTACCACATGAAATTACCGGCTTTTGGGAAGATACGTCGTCTCTTTCCAAAGACGTAAAGCCGAATCATTTTTTGACAGCTGTGCCATTTAACACGTCATATCAAGCAGAAACGGGCTATGCGATTATGCAGCTTCGGCCGGAGGAAGACAATCGCGACGGATTTGCGCTTCGTTTGGCGATTGAAAAAATGGAGCGCCGCAGTGAAGAGCGAAAATTTCTTATCGTCTTTTCTGATGGAGAGCCATCCGCCGCCGATTACGATAAAAACGGCGTGCTCGATACACATGAAGCGGTGATGGCAGCGCGCAAAAAAGGCATGACGGTGTTTAATCTGTTTATTGGGGATGAAGCGCTTGACGAAGCACGCCAGCAGACGATGAAGACAATTTACGGGCATGGCTCTATTATGGCGCCGGATGTATCTGAACTCCCGCATGTTTTGACACCCATCTTAAAAAAATTACTGTTTGACAGTATTTAGAAAGGAGTTTTCATCGGATCGGCTGGGTGCCGTTTTTTGAAAGCGGCCTTAGGTGGATTATGATCAGAAGAGCTATAAAATGAACATGAAAAAGGGCTGTCCTCTAAATTGGACAGCCCTTTTTCTAATTATTGTTTCAGCCGCAGCAGCCGTTGTTTTAAATCGTCTTCCATTACAATTAATTCATCTTCGGCCGCTTTTCGTTTTACTCGGCCGTCTTGCTGGATGCGAATCGTTTCTTCGAGTGTCGTAATTAAGTTTTCCTGCGTTTTCTTTAACGTTTCAATGTCGACAAGCCCACGCTCGTTTTCACGGGCGGTTTCAATGGAGTTGACCTTCAGCATTTCTGAATTTTTCAAAAGCAGTTCATTTGTCGTTTTCGATACTTCTTTTTGGGCCTGTACCGCTTTTTGCTGGCGGACAAGGGTTAATGCGATTGCAATTTGGTTTTTCCAAAGCGGCACCGCTGTTAAAATCGACGACTGGATTTTTTCAGCGAGCGCCTGGTTTGTATTTTGAATTAAGCGTATTTGCGGGGCGCTTTGAATCGTAATCTGGCGGCTCAGTTTTAAGTCGTGCAGCCGTTTCTCCAGCCGGTCGGCGAATGCTATCATGTCATTGACATCTTGAAAATCCATTTGATCGCCGGTTCGCTCCGCTTTTTGGCGCAGATCCGGAATCGTCTTCGTTTCAATTTCTTCGAGTTTTAATTCTCCGGCAGCAATGTAAATGTTCAGCGCTTGGAAATATTCTTTATTTTTTTCATATAATTGCTCGAGCATCCGGATATCTTCTACAAGTCCGCGTTTTGAATGTTCAAGCTTTACGCCGATCCGATCGATTTGTGAGCCGACTTTCTGGTAGCGTGTCATCACTTCCTGCACGGAATCGGACACTTTTCCAAACATGCGGGAAAACACATTTCGCTTTTCATCGCGTAACTCATCAGGATTGACATTTTTTAAATTTTTCATTAAATCGTTTAAAATATCGCCAATCGGCCCAATATCTTTACGCTGGACGTGATCGAGCATATGGTGGGAGAAATCAGACAGTTTTGTTTGAGCAGCGGTTCCGAATGAAAAAACCGCCTGTTGATTCCCAGCGTCGATTTGTGCAGCGAGCTGCTCCGCTTTTTGCCGATGTTCAGCCGACAGCATATCGACAAGCCGCTTTGACTGGGCGGACGGTGTCGCCCCTGTACTTGGTGAAGAAAGAATGTCTCCAAATGGATCCGCAAGCAGGTCATCTAATAAATCATCATTTTTTGCGCCCATAACGGGTGCCTGTTGGGGCTGTAATTCGTTGTTCATCTTTTTTATCTCCTTCCTTAGCAGGTTCAGGTTCAGACAATTGGTTAGTCCGGCCGGCACGCTGTTTAGCGACATCGAGTTCAATCGTTAAATGCTCAATATCACGGGCGAGTACCTGGCGTAAGTCAGCTTCAAGTGTTTGCGACAGGTCGCCAAGCGTTTCGGTCGTTTCAAGCAGTGATTTTTTCATGTCTGGGTCTTTTACTTTTTTGCTTGAGAGAAGGGACGATTTTTCAGCAAGCTCCACGACCGAGTCAAGGTGCGAGTAGAAAAAAGGCTCAATCTCATAAAAACGCTTTGGCTCTTTCTTTACGACAGAATAAATCCGCTTCACAAGGCTGTTCAGCTCAATCATCTGCTTTAAGGAGCGCAGGCTCCGCACTTTTAAAAATAAATGCTGCAGCCGGGACAGCTTCGCTTTCGCTTCTTTCAGCTGATCCAGTATATAGTAATATTCCCTTCGATTTAACCCGTGTTTTTTCTGGATCCGTCTGTTGCCGAAATTGGTGTACAGCATAAATGTCACGGCAAAACTGGCCGCAAACGCCCCGTACGCCAAAAATCCGTCAAACAGAGTCGTTGCGAGAACTGCCGTTCCGAATGAAACGGCAAGACGACGAAACCAGTAAAAAGAGTATCGCATCGTTCATCCACTCCATTTTATCATTTCGCTCTTCATTGTGAGCGTATTATGTTCCTTTATACGGACAAGCCGGCAAAAAAGTTTCATATTTTACAGTGTTTACGTTTTTTTCTATTAAAAAACCCCTTTTTTTGAAAAGGGGGGATAAATCACTTCACTGTTTCTTCTACAGGCGGGTGATTCTGATAATATTTGCGGCCGATCCAAGATTGGAAAATTAAAATGAGTCCGCTGACACTCCAGTATATCGGCAAAGCAGCCGGTGCATTAAAGGAGAAAATCAAAATCATCAATGGCGACAGCAGGCCGACAAATTTCATTTGCTGCTGCTGTTCCAGCGGCATCGTCTGCATCGACAGTTTAAATTGAACATAGTACATAATACCGGCAATGATCGCCATCGCGATATCAGGCTGACCAAGCTGGAACCATAAAAATTCGTGCGTTTTAATGTCTTCTGAAATGGTAATGGCATAATAAAGCCCCATCCAGACCGGCATTTGCAGAAGCATCGGCAGGCAGCCCATCGCCATTGGATTAATGTCGTTTTCTTTGTAAAGACTCATCATTTCCATTTGAATTTTCCGCTGCTCTTCCGGATTTTTCGTCGCTTTTAAACGAGCTTGAATATCCGTCATCTGCGGCTTTACAACGTCCATTTTCTGCCGCATGACAGCCTGCTTTTTCATGGAATTAAGCATAAGGGGCATGAGGATAAGACGGACAGCAATCGTGATCACAATGATCGCAAGACCATAGCTGCCAAGCATTTCCCCAAGCCAGTGAATGAGTTCAACAAACGGATTCACCAAATAATCGTGAAAAAAATGACCTTCTGTTTGGGCGCTCTGACAGCCGGAAAGCACGACTGCGGATAATAAAGTGAGCGCCAGTAATAATTGTTTTTTCAACATTCGTTCCTCCTGCGCCTGCTAGCAGGCTAGTTCCTTTAGACACAAAAAGTATACTCCTTTTTCTCTATGAAAACAACGAATGTACGAGAGGATTATTGTCAACTTGAAATAAAAATAGGTTGACAAAAGAATTAGTTACCCTTTAATCTGGAAAAAAGGAGAGATGACCTATGTCAACATGGACTCAATTAGCTGGGCAGGTTTTAAATGGATACAAACTATCGGAAGCGGAAGCCATCCAGATACTAGAATGCCCGGAGGATGATTTGCTGCAGCTGCTCGATGGCGCTTTTCAGATCCGCCGCCATTATTACGGCAAAAAAGTGAAGCTTAATATGATCATCAACACAAAATCAGGGCTATGCCCCGAAGATTGCGGCTATTGCTCTCAATCATCTAAATCAACTGCCCCAATCGAAAAATACCGGATGATGGACCGGGAACAAATCGTGGCAGGCGCCGAAAAAGCGCATTCGCTTGGAGCGAATACATATTGTATCGTCGCAAGCGGAAGAGGTCCGTCTAAAAAAGAAATTGAAACAGTCACAGGTGCCGTGAAAGAAATTAAAGAAAAATATCAAATGCGCATTTGTGCGTGTCTTGGCATCTTAAAGCCAGAACAAGCCGCACAGCTGAAGGAAGCCGGGGTGGACCGGTATAATCATAATATTAATACGTCAAAAGAGCACCATAGTGAAATTACAACGACACATACATACAATGACCGGACTGAAACGGTCGGGCGCGTCAAAGAAAGCGGCATGTCACCATGTTCCGGTGTCATTATCGGAATGGGCGAAACAAATGAAGATATTGTCAATATGGCCTTCAGCCTGCGCGAACTGGATGCTGATTCGATCCCGGTTAATTTTTTACATGCGATTCCCGGTACGAAACTTGAGCATGCAAAACCGCTCACACCTTCTTTTTGCTTAAAGGTACTGGCTTTGTTCCGGTTTATTAACCCATCGAAAGAAATCCGTATTTCCGGCGGACGGGAAGTGAATTTGCGTGCGGTGCAGCCGCTCGGCTTATACGCCGCCAATTCGATTTTTCTCGGCAACTATTTAACAACAGCCGGCCAGGAAACGACAGCTGATCATAAAATGATTGAAGATATGGGATTTATTGTGGAACACGCGCACGAACAGGAACCTGTTTGTTAACAAAAACGGTCTCTTTTTAAGGGGCCCTTTTTTGTTGGTTGTATGGTAAAATCATCAAAAGAAAGGGTGAGACAATGAAAGAGAAAACAGAATTGTACCGTTATGTTTACAAAATTGAAGAAAAAGAAGTGAATGCTTTTAAACAAGCTGTTTTTGCAAGCGATTCCATTCAAGAGATCCCGCCAACTTTTGCGACAGTCATGGATTTTCAGGGGGGCATGTCATTTTATAAATTAACTGAGCTGCTTCAGTATGATCCCGCTTGTGTACTGCATGGCAGCCAATCATACGAATACATAAAACCTGTTTACCCTGGGGATCAAATTGAAGCCATTGTTTACATAACCGGAAAAACAATGAAAAAAAACATGACGTTCGCGAAGCTTGAAACAACCTACATAAAAGAGAATGAAACAGCTATTATTTCCCGTTCTGTCCTTATCGAGCAGAAAGGAGACCGTCATGTTTAATCTGATTCAATGGACGATCAAACAAGAAGACATAGAATCCTATGCACACGCATCAGGAGATCATAATCCGATTCATACCGATGCCGAATATGCTAAAAAAGCCGGGCTGCCGGGCTGTATTGCACACGGCATGCTTGTTATGGCGCTCGGCAGCCGGGCGATCGATGAATGGTGTGCCGAGCCGCTCACGTCCTATGACGCCCGATTCCAGGCGATGACATACCCTGATGAGCCTCTTGCTATAAAAGGAAGCTGGATAGATGAAGAAGCGGGAAAAGGCAGTGTAACAATCGAAAATGAAGCCGGTGAAGTGAAAATGAAAGGTTTCTTTACGGTTAAGCGGTAGGCCCAATGAAAAAATTGATCCTTTTCTTTATTCAAATTGCATGCTTAACCGCTCTTTACCAGCTATCGGTTTGGACTGTTTCTGTGCTCCACATTCCCATCCCGGCAAGTGTATTCGGTATGCTCACTTTACTTTTGTTACTGTTAACGGGGGTCGTGCCGGACCGCTTTATTGGGTCAGGTGCGGCGTTTTTAAACAAGCATTTAGCGTTCTTTTTTATTCCAATCGCAGTTGGTTTAATGGCGTATGGAGACTTAATCCGGTCAGACGGGCTGGCTCTTTTCCTTATGATTGCAGGCAGTTCAATCATTGGGCTTTTGATAACGGCCGGGCTGTCAATGATCTTATCGGCTAAAAGGAGGTCAAAACAGTGACGATCCTTTATATTGCGTTGACCGTTGCGGTTTACTTGGGAGCCAGAGTTATTTCAATGCGGTTTCCGTCTCCCTTTACAACACCCGTTTTTACGTCAACGGCGGTTGTGATTGCCATTCTTCTTGCGTTTAATGTTTCCTACGAAGCCTATACACCGGCAAAAGACATGATGACATTTTTGCTTGGTCCCGCAACGGTCGCGCTTGCTGTGCCGCTTTATCATAATCGGGAAGTTCTTCTAGAACGGCTTGTGCCTGCTGTAGTAGGCCTTGTGGTCGGAACAATGTCTACAATTGCGTCTGCTGTCGGGCTGTCGGCTGCATTCGGCTTGTCGGAAACAATTCAAGCAACCGCCGCGGTGAAAGCAGTAACCACGCCTGTCGCGATTGAAGCCGCGCTTATTATTGGCGGCGACCCGTCGCTCGCTGCAGCGTTTGTCATGACAGCAGGCATATTTGGTGCCGTATTCGGACCGTTTTTGCTGAATGTCTTTCACATAAAAGATCCGTTTTCGAGAGGACTTGGCATCGGAACCGTTTCTCACGGGATCGGCACAAGTCAGGCCGTGCTCGAAGGACCGGTCCAAGGTGCGGTTTCAAGCGCAGCGATGGGGGTCGCCTCGATTATTACATCGCTCGTTTTGCCGTGGTTTTTTCCGCTGCTTTAAAAGATTTTGAAAAAGAGATGGCGCTTACTCAGACCATCTCTTTTTTCTTTAGGGAAAATTATTGATAACGCTTTAAAAAAGGACAAAAAGTTGTGACAACTTTTCTGTAGACTTTGGGAAAAGAGGGCGTATAATAAAAGTGTAAATAAATTGTGATTTATTTCACAAACTAACAAGAAGAGCGAGTGAATAAAATGAAAAAAGAGGCGTACGAAGAAATAAATGCGTGGGCGGTTAAAAAATCAGCCATCTTAAAAAACAATCCAATACAGTACATCGTCAAAGCGATGCTGGCCAGCTTTTTCATCGGTTTTGCTATTATGCTTTCTTTTAAACTTGCTGAACCCTTTTTCGATGCGGGATCCCCTGCAACAGTGCTTATGCTTGGCGCCTTTTTTGGCATTGCACTCGTCTTGATTATATACGGAAGTGCAGAGCTGTTTACTGGCAATACGATGTATTTTACGATGAGTACAATGAGCGGCAAAACAACATGGAAAGATTCGCTGGCTGTGTTAGCCGTCTGCTATACAGGAAATTTATTAGGTGCGGTATTCTTTGCTTTATTTATTGGCGCAGCCGGCATTTATAACGATCCGGCCAACTCTCAATATTTAATGGATGTCGTTTCACACAAAATGCATTACCCGGCATCTGAATTATTTTTTAAAGCGATTTTATGTAACTGGATTGTCTGTCTCGCGGTTTGGATTCCGATGCAGATGAAGGGCGATATGGAAAAAATTGTGACGATGCTTTTGTTCGTCATGACCTTTGTGGTAGCCGGCTTTGAGCATAGCGTTGCCAATATGGTGCTTTTCAGCCTGACGCTCGTTGTACCGCATCCGGAAGCGATCTCTATTGCAAGTGCGATCCATAACTTAATTCCGGTCACAATTGGAAATATCATTGGCGGCAGTGTATTTGTCGGTATGGTTTACATGTATTTGGCCAAACCAGCCGCCAAACCTGAGCGGGCAGCAAAAGAAAGAATTTCAATAAAATTACTGGAGATGAGTAAAAGCCGTCGATAAAGACGGCTTTTACTTTTTTAGCCAATTAAAATTCTTTCTTTCGGGTAATGGTAGGAATCTTTTATTTCTTTGCCGCGAATAAGGAACAAAAGGGAGAATAAGCCGACACGGCCGATAAACATAAGCCCGATTAAAATGATTTTCGCCGGCGCCCCAATAACGCTAGTAATGCCCAAAGAAGATCCAGTCGTTCCAAATGCAGAAGATGCTTCATAAATGATCGGCAGCAGTGCCACCTCAGGCTCTAGATAAGAAAGCATCATAATCGAGATACACCAAATAAATGACCCGGTGGCGACAACGACAAATGACCGGTGTACATCAATCGGGTGCACTTCCCGCTGAAACACTTTAATCGTATTTTTTCCGCGTGCAAATGTAAACACACTCAATGCCGCAATGGCAACGGTTGTCGTCCGTAAGCCGCCCCCGACACTGGACGGGGAAGCGCCGATAAACATAAGCATCGACAGCAGAAGAAGCGATGGCGATGAAAAATCATTTAAATCCAGTGTCGTTAACCCCCCGCTTCTGGATGCAATCGACTGAAAAGCAGCATAAAAAAACGATTCATGCCACGTTTTATCCATTAAAAAGTTATGCCGTTCAAACAAAAGCAGCCCTGCTGTACCAACTGCGGCTAAAAGAACGTACATCGTCACCGTTAATTTTGTGAATAAGCTGAATGAAAACTTGCGTGAACCGCGATAAGTAAGAAAATCTTTTACTTCAATCAGCACAGGAAATCCGATTGCTCCAAGAATAATCAGCACCATGTGAACAAACTGGACGAAATAATCGTTCGCATATGGAATAAGCGAGGCACCGGTAATATCAAACCCGCCATTAGTGGTCGCACTGACTGATGCAAACAGGCCATGCAGAAATGCTTCGCCAAGTGTCGGATAATATTGTGTGAAATAAATGCCGAGTACAATGGCACCGACGGCTTCAATCGCCAATATAAGCAGGAAAATTTCACGCATTAACCTGACAAGCCCATTTAAATCCGTCCGATTTTGATCGGCCATAATGAGCTGCCGTTCCCGCATGCCGATTCGTTTGCCGAACAGCAGCCAAACCATCGAACTAAATGTCATAATACCAACACCGCCGACCTGCAAAATCAGCAAAATAAAAAAATAGCCGGTCGTGCTAAAGGTGTCAACCGTGCTGACAGGGGTGAGCCCAGTGACACTAAGAGCACTGACAGCGACAAAAACTGCATCAATAAACGCAATTTCAACACCTGGCTTATGGGCAACTGGCAGCAGCAATAAAATGCTTGAAAAAACAGCGCCTATCAAATAAAGAAGCACGATAACTTGAAAGGGAGACAGCCGGAGTGTTCGTTTTAATTTCATTTTCTCCATTATTGCCATATCCCATTCATGAAATCACCTTTTTCAGCTCTTTTGCCGCTTGCTTTAGTATGGGAACAGGCTGAACAAGCGCAATCCGCACATAGCCTTTGCCCGCTGTGCCAAACGCACTGCCGGGAACCATCACGACACCAGACTCGTCAATGGCTTGAAACACAAACGCCCGATCATCTTCTCCGCGCGGAATTTTCGCCCATAAAAACATCCCGCCGTTTGGACGCTCAACAGGCCAGCCAATATTCTGAAGCCCTGTCGAGAGGGCCTCGGCACGTGCACGAAATTCAGCGCGAAGCTTGTCTGTAATTTCTTCCGCCTGATCAAGAGCAAAAGCCGCCGCTTTTTGTATCGGGTCAAATACCCCATAGTCGAGGTTTGATTTCAATTGTTTTAAAACAGCGATCATGCCGGCATTCCCGGCGATGTAGGCAACTCGTGCACCAGCAAGGCTGAAACTTTTCGATAGAGAGTTTATTTCCATTCCGACGTCCATCGCCCCGGGGATAGCAAGAAAACTAAACGGCTTTTCACCCGTAAAATAAAATTCCGAATACGCTGCATCGTGAAGCACAATAATTTGATGCTTTTTGGCGAATGCGATGACCTGTTCAAAAAACGCGTCATCCGGCATCGCTGGTACCGGATTGCCTGGTAAATTTAAGAGCATCAATTTCGCTTTTTTCGCCACATCGTCCGGGATGAGGGACAACTCCGGCAAAAATCGATTTTCAGGCAGAAGCGGCATGTAATACGGGACAACTCCGGCAAGCGTAATACCCGCTTCATAAGCCACGTAAGCCGGATTGGTCGTCAGAACAATATCACCGGGGTTGCAAAATGCAAGCGGAAGATGAACGAGCCCTTCCTGAGAGCCCATCGTCTGAACGATTTCTGTCTTTGGATTTAGGTTTATTCCAGAACGTCTTTTATAGTAGTCGGCAACGGATTTATAAAAAAGTTCTGTTCCACCGAGTGTATAGCCGTATGCTTCCGATTTCGCACTTTCATTAGCTAATATAGCCCGGATTCGCTCGTCCGGAGGCAAGTCCGGACTGCCGAGGCTTAAATCAATCAGTGTTTTTCCTTTTTGTTTTTTTTCATCCGTATACGTTTTTAAATCACTAAAAATGGATGAATCGAACGCAGCCATTTTTATAGAAGGTTCAATCGTCAAAACAAGCACCTCATTGCGTGGAAATATATATGTATGGGCACTATTTTACCATACCGGCCGAAAAAAGTATGTTGTGTTATTTGTTAACTTAAATTAAATTCAGTTGACAATAAAGCGAAAAGACCTTTACAATAAAAAAAACGATTTATTGGAGGAATACATATATGAAAACAATTCACTGGATGCAGGCAGCCATGTTTGCGGCTATTATGGGCGTTTTAGGCTTCTTGCCGCCTATTCCGCTCTCTTTTACACCGGTGCCGATTTCCTTTCAAACGATTGGGGTCATGATTGCCGGCGGTGTACTCGGCGCGCGTCTCGGGGCACTCAGCCAAATTATCTTTCTCCTTACAGTCGCAGCAGGGGCACCGCTTCTTGCCGGAGGGCGCGGCGGTCTTGCTGTGTTTGCGGGACCGAGTGCCGGCTTTTTGATTTCTTGGATTGCAGGAGCTTTTGTTATTGGCTTGTTAACCGAACGTGCCGCTAAGCTGACAGCACGCCGGACGTTCGCTGCCAATCTTGTGGGCGGTGTCGCAGTTCTATACGCAATCGGCATACCGGTTCAATCCTTTGTTACAGGTGTTGGATTAAAAGAAGTGACGATTGCAAGCATGGCGTTTATTCCGGGAGACGTTTTAAAGTCGGCTGCTGCCGCTGTTCTTGTCCCGAAACTGCGGACAGCACTGCAGGCCGTGCCATCTTTTCGCCGCGCTGCCTAAAATTTGATATAGTACTGTGGGGGGATCGATAATGAACATGACATCCACACAATCGCTCCGGGCACAAACGTGCCCGGAGTCTATTTGTGTACAAACAAAAAATGAGGTTTTTACATGCAGCAGATGGGAAGACATAACGAAGCGGGCAGCAGCGTGGCTTCTTTTACAGGGCCAGCCTGGCGATATCGTTGCGCTAACAGCACAAAATCGGTGGGAAACACTTGCTTTGTTTTGCGGCGCAGTCCGGGCCGGTTTTACTTTTATGCCGCTTGATCCACGAATGACCCATGCGGAACGAGCCGAGCGGCTTCACCTGGCAAAACCGGCGCTGTTTATTGGGGAAGACGATCTAAGTCAAATCGGCGGGCTTATTCAAAAAACAGCGCCTTCTTCCTATTGCCATCCGGATTCCGAAGCGTTGTTTTATTCCGGCTTTACTTCTGGGTCAAGCGGCACGCCAAAGCAATTTGCCCGAAACCAGTTTTCCTGGCTGAAAAGCTTTGAAGCGGGATTGGCTGATTTTCCATTGACCGGTCAGGAAACGGCGGTCATTGCCGGTCCTATTCATCATTCTCTTTTTTTATATGGCACGGCTTTTGCGCTTTTTAGCGGACAGCCGATTGTATTGATGGATAAATTTTTGCCGCAAAGTGTGATCGAAGCATTAAATACAACCGAATCGTTCGTTTTTTATGCGGTGCCGACGATGCTTGAAGCCATCGATCAGCAAGGAGGGCTTGCTTCTGCGGGGCTCGTTTTCCTATCCGGTGCCGGCTGGACAGCTGAAAGAAAGCAGCAGTGGATGAATTCGTATCCAAAAGCGCCTCTTTACGAGTTTTACGGCGCATCCGAGCTGAGCTTCGTTTCTTACATGACGCCGGATGATTACAAAGAGCGGCCTGCTTCTTCCGGAAAGCCAAGCACAGGCGTGACGATTGAGATTCGATCGGATGGAAAAAGCCTTTCTGCTAATCAAATTGGCACAGTCTTTGTGAAAAGCCCGATGCTGTTCAGCGGTTATGTGGAGCAGGGCTCCTATCAGCTGGATGTTAGAGAAGACGGATTTTATACAGTTGGGGACGCCGGCTATTTAGATGAAGAAGGCTATTTATACATCGTTGGCCGGGAACAGTTTATGATCATTACCGGCGGGGTCAACGTGTATCCGGAAGAAATAGAACGCATCATTGTGAAATGTCCGGGAGTTGAGATGGCCGCCGTAACCTCCATTCCAGATCCGCGGCTAGGCGAAAGGATTATCTGCTTTTATACAGGACAAGCCGCTGCCACCGTGGTCCGAGCGTTTGCCAAACAAGCCTTATCGGTTCAAAAACTGCCGAGACGCTGGATTCAACTGAACGAGTTGCCGCTTACATCAAACGGGAAAATCGCCCGTAAAGACTTGCAAAAGAAAGCAAGGGAGGCGTTTCTATGACGGTTTACATCACGGATGCGCGACGGACACCGGTTGGCGTAAAAGACGGCATTTTTGCGCACATTGGGGCGGCTGAGCTTGCTGCGCCTGTTATCACGTCTTTAACAAAATCAGTGAACGTTCCACCTGACGAGGTGATTCTTGGCAATGTGACCGGACCAGGTGGAAACATTGCGCGCTTGTCTTCGCTCTTGGCCGGGCTTCCCCAAACCGTACCCGGCTTGACGGTTGACCGGCAATGTTCATCTGGTTTAGAAGCGATCCGGCTCGGTGCCGCCATTATTCAATCCGACGGGGCACAATTCATCATCGCGGGCGGATGTGAAAGCTCCAGCACATCACCTCGTCCGGAAAAAGCCGTCTTTTCCCCTGCATCGATTGGCGATCCTGAAATGGGGATCGCGGCAGAATGGCTCGCTGAACGGGAACATATTTCTAGAAAAGAGCAGGACGACTATGCGATTTTAAGCTATAAGCGATATGAGGAATCGATAAAGAAAAAGCGGTTTAGCGAAGAAATCGTTCCGGTTGGCGGCTATAAGCAAGATGAAGCCGCCATGAAAAAACGCCCAGTTGAAAAAATTGCGCCGCGGGCGAAAGCTGCTTTTAAATCAGGCGGCACCGTGACGGCATTGAATGCATCTGCCTTTAACGATGCGGCGTGTGCTGTGTCGATGACGTCTGTGAGAGCACCTGGTTTAAAAGTGATCGCAAGTGCCGTCGCTGGTGCCGATCCAAACTTTCCAGCTGCAACACCTGTCCCGGCGATTGAAAAACTGCTTCAAAAAACAGGCTTAACTGTTTTAGACATTGACGTGTGGGAAATAAATGAAGCCTTTGCGGTAAAACTCGTATATGCCGCTCGAAAACTGGACATTCCGCTCCAAAAACTAAATCCGAACGGAGGCGGGCTTGTACTTGGGCATCCGTATGGGGCGTCAGGAGCGATGCTTGTACTGCGGCTTTTTTACGGCATGCAGCATCGTAATGAAACGTATGGGGTTGCCGCAGTTGGAAGTGCGGGTGGAATTGGTGTTGCGATGCTGTTTGAACGTGTTTAAAAAATCTTTCAGCCGGTTTTTCCCCGTACAGGCATGGGTATGATAAAAGAAACAGAGAGAACGGGGGAGCCGTTATGAAAATAAGGCTGGATAAATGGGGAAAGCGGCGCTTATTCGCCATTCTTTTTTTGTCTTTATATGTGATTATTATGATGTACAATGTCTATCGGCCGCTGCCAGACAATATTTCGTACAAAAGCAAAGAATACACAGTACATGAAGAAGATGTCGATTTTTTCTACAATTTATCTGGTGAAAAAAACAGCGAGACATTTTTTAAGGAAGAAATTTTCACAAGAACGCTCGAAATTATAAACGAAGCGGAACAGTTTATCGTCCTTGATTATTTTTTATTCAATTCTTATCATGAAAAAAAGAAAGAATATCCAGCGAATGTTCAGAGAATGACAAATGCACTAATCGCTAAAAAAGAAGCGAACCCCGATATGCCTATCATTTTCGTCACAGACGAAGTAAACTCATCATACCGCTCTCATTCAGTGCCGGAATTTGTGCAAATGAAAAAGGCTGGCATCAAGGTCGTGGAAACAAACATGGATGCCTTTCGTGATCCGACCCCAATTTACAGCGGATTTTATCGGATGCTGTTTACGTGGTGGGGTGACAGCCAAAACGGCTGGCTGCCAAATGCTTTTTCCGACACGGCACCGGATATGACGATTCGTTCCTATTTAAAACTTTTTAACGTCAAAGCCAATCACAGGAAAACGATTACGACAGAACAAACGACACTGATCAGTTCAGCAAATCCGCATGATGCAAGCTATTATTTTGCCAACGTGGCGTTTGAAGTAAAAGGAGCGCTCGTTGGAGACATGCTTAAAAGTGAAAAAGCGGCTGCGGACACCCGGCGTGAAATCAATTTTCCGGATTCCATTGATCCGCATCAAAACGAAGGGGATGTTCGTGTGCAGCTCCTAACAGAAGGAAAAATTCAGGAAGCGGTCCACGATGAAATTGATGCAGCAAAAAAAGGAGATGAAATTTGGCTGGCAATGTTTTATTTAGCCGACCGTACTGTTATTGAAGGACTGACTGATGCGGCAAATCGCGGGGTGAACGTGAAGCTCATTCTTGATACAAACAAAAATTCATTCGGACGTAAAAAAACAGGCTTGCCGAATATCCCAATGGCAGCTGAATTGCGGGAAGACACAGACAACAAAGTAGAAGTGCGCTGGTTTGCTCAGTCGCCGGAGCAATTCCATCCGAAAATGATCTATGTGAAACATAAAAAGGAGACCGTTATTATAAGCGGTTCAGCCAATCATACGTCGCGAAATCTGAATAACTACAACCCGGAAACAGACGTCAAAATAAGAGCAGCCAACGATAGTGAAATTATAAGTGAAGTGGATGGCTATTTCCAAATGTTGTGGGAAAACCAAGGAGCGATTTATACAGATGCGTACGAGGAACACGACGACAACATGTCGCTTGGCAAACGAATCATCTATGCATTCCAAAAAATATTTCATTTTACAACATTTTAACGAAAACGGCTTCGGCCGTTTTTATTTTTTAAAATACAATATGTGCAAAATTCAAATTTGACAATTTTAAAACAAGCTATTAAACTAAAAAGAAAGGAGTGATGGAAAAAATGCCTAGAGGTGAAGGGAAATTTTTAATTAAACAGCGTGCTTTTTTAAAGCTTTATATGATCCGTTTTGTTGAAGAACATAAAATGTATGGAATGCAGGCGATGGACGAATTAAAAGCAAACTTTAAACCTTTCGGATACGAGCCGAATCATTCTGAAATATACCGGTCACTTCATGAATTAATTGATGATGGGATTTTAATGCGCCAGAAAAAAGTGCAGGAAGGCGCAAAATATAAAGAAATTGTTATTTACCAATTCGCTGACTATGAAAAAGCGAAACTCTATAAGAAACAAGTGAAAACAGATCTTGACCGCAGTATGTCGCTATTGCGAAAAGCGCTGGAAGACGTTTATTGAGCTCTTTTTAGACCCACAAAAAAGGCTTCTG
>NZ_LAJA01000040.1 GCF_000970675.1 Domibacillus tundrae
CCATTCATGCGGTCATACAGTGAAGGAAAACCGTCAAACACAAACCGCATTTATTTGTGTTTCCTGCGGTCATTCCGAGAATGCCGACATCAACGCTTCCCGGAATATTCATGAGTTAGCGATGGCACATTAATACCACTTGATTGACCGCAGGAGACTTGCTACAAAGTCGTTTGTACTGCCAACCGTCGGAATGACGGGTGTAGCCTAATGAATTAGAAACCAATAGGTTTCTTTACTTAGGAATCCCCATGTTCAACGAACGTAGAAACTGGGGGTAATTCAATTCTCTTCCCTTATCCGGATTAAGCTATAATGGCTTTGCTAATACATATTACCCATAAAAAACAGGAAAAACCCACCAAAAAGAATGGCGGGCGACATTAAAAAGAGAGTGTCCAAAAATCTCTCTTTTTCTCCAATAATCCAATCCTTTTCGGCAGCCCGGCGATCATAGCTTTTTCAAACGTTAGACCCGAGGCTTTGCGTCCTTATCTTTCAATAAGTTTGCTCTTATCGTAGTTTTCATGGTTGATATTGCATGAATGACAAAATAGTTCCTATTACCTAATTATATCCACTTTGTAGTAAAACAGCAAGAAATTCTTCGAAAAAGCTCGTAAAATGTCGACAAATGCCTAAAAAAGTACTGGAATTCGAATATGGATAAAGGATAAATCTCATTAAAAAAAGGAAGACAGCAAGCGGCCGTTTTCCTTTTTTATCTTATATATGTTCCTGCTTTTTTTAAAACTACCACAACTTGTCTTCTCTATCTTAGTTATTCCTCATCATTTTCGGCCAAATACACCATACGCTCTCCAGGCACCATCATTTTGAAACATTGCCCCGGGTAATTTCGATATACATAATCGACAAAATACGCTGGATTATCGGCATTAAAATGGAAGAGATCGTAATGAATTGGGATGACTAAATCAACTTGAAGCAGATGCGCCAAATCAGCGGCTTCCCGGAATCCCATGTTTCCGACAATCCCTTTATCAAGCCGCATGAAGTCCCCTCCATTAATCGGCAGAAAGGCAGCATCAATCGAAAACGCCCGCAGCGTTTCAATCAACTCCCGGTGCAAAATGGTATCTCCTGCATGGTAAAACGTTACACCGTTTGACTGTACCACATACCCGAGATACGCATGATCCCCGTTTTCATCGACCAAATACTCTTCGTGTTTGCAGGCAATAGGCATAATGTCCATTCCTGCTTCATTGAGCGGCACCCCCGCCCTTGCCGGAATAATCCGCTTTTCGGCGATGCCTAACTCACGCAAGATCGAAACAGCAGGCGCGGGACAAATAAACCGGACATCCGGTGAAGCGCTGTCAATTCCCTTCACCGAAACCGGATCGAGATGATCCAAATGATCATGCGTAATGAATACATAGCCCGCATTCGCCACCTGCACCGGTTCAAGCGGCGGTTCAAACTGTCTCGGCCAGCTTCCGGGAAGACCCGCCAATCCGCTCGTATTCACGTAATCGGACAAATACGGGTCAAAATAACAAATGACCTCATCCGTTTTTACAGCTACACCTGCTTGTCCAAGATGCCAAATAACGATTCCATCCTGCGGGACACATGTTTTATCCATCTGCCGAATAAGGCTTTTTCCGGAACGATGTACTCTTTTTGTTTTATTCATCGATTTTTGCTCCTTTAAAATTGTCAAATACCATTAGTAATGCCACCTAAATGATAACGCTTTCTAGAATGTAAGTATGTAAAAAACTATTCTTTTTATCTTGTTACTTCATATTTAACGTTAATTATTTGCTTTGTCAATGTTGCTGAAGCAGCGAGCGACACTCATTCACAGCTTGAGAGAGCAGAAAATGACGAAATGGGTTTAGGTGAAAATAACTACATTCACTATGGCGATTAAAAAATGGGCAAAAAAAAATTCAATTGCAAATCAGCCTTTTTCGAGCAAAGCCATATTGTCTATCATAAAGCCAATAAAAAAGAATACCTGAACGCCGTTATTCTTGCTATCTCTTCACATCCACCACGCCGACAAGCGCTGGAAACGACTCGCATTCCGCAATCATCTCCCGCATCGTCACTGCCCGTCCGCTGCGCTCCACTACATAATCCAGGCTATAGCACGCAACAGCGCTAGGAGGCTCACCAAGCTCACCGGCTTTTGTAAGGCTCTTTCTTTTGAATCCGCCGCAATTAACAGCCACAATGTCCGGTTGACCGTGACCGCATACATGTGAACGGGCAAAAACCCGAGAACATTTGTCTCTTTCATTTCCCGGATCGCTTCGTTATCCATCGCTTCAAATGGAACATCTGACTCATCCGTTTCTACGCCCACTACCCCGCGCCGCACTAAATCCATCAGCCCATATACAAGCGTGTCTTCCTGCTTCTTAAACGCTTCTTTAAACAAGGCTCTAACATTCATGATCGACCAATACCCCGGTTTCTTTTATGTACGTTACGGTCACAAACCCGGTCTGGCCGTTTCGGTTTTTCGCCACAATCATCTCCATCCGGTTGTCGCCTGCTTCTTTCGTGTAGTACGCTTCCCGGTACAAAAACAGCATCACATCTGCATCCTGCTCCACCGATCCGGAATCACGCACATCTGAGAGCATCAGCCGTTTGTGCGAACTTGTTTCCACTGCCCTAGAGAGCTGAGCCAGGCAGATCACGGGGCAGAAGAAATCTTTCGCCATCGCTTTTAAGCTGCGCGAGACCGCCGCAATTTGTGCGGCGGCGTAATCAGCCTTAAATAGTCGATAAACACAACCGGGCGTGCATCTGGATGGTCGATCAACAGCCGCCTGATGGACGAGCGCATATCAGACACCGTGACAGAAGGATGATCCGCCACATACATGCCGAGATCGATAACTTTCTTAACTATAAATAAAGGCTATGAAAGTACAGTCATTTATGTGAACTTCAACCGGGAGCTTGAACAACATTTAAGGAAGCACCTTGAAGAAGCCAGCTATTCTGTTTGGCCCTCTTTTCTTGCCAGAGAGGAAACAAGCGGCAAAAGCTGCTTGTAAATGCCGACTATTTCCTCCATTTTCATCCTTACGAGACCACTGGAAGAAGGTGCCACGAAGTCCAGCGTGCCCGGAACGACAGAGGCAGATTGGGGACCCCATGGAATCTGTTTCCTGCCGCTATATTCCTGATAAACTCCTTTGCCGACAAAACAAACAATTTTAGGACGATAACGTTCTATCTTTTTTTGTAATAGAACCCTTCCCTCTTGATATTCTTCCTTTGTGATTTCTTCAGCCGTTTTTGTTGGCCTCGCGACAATATTTGTTAAGCCATACCCTAAGTCTATTAACTCGCTGTCCTCGATTGCCATAAACTTTCTCGGGGTTAATCCCGCTTCAAAAAGAATTTTCCAAAAACGGTTATTCGGATTAGCAAAATGATGCCCCGTTTCCCCAGAGCGGACACTGGGATTAAAACCGACAAAAAGAATATCAAGATTTTCTGTTAAATGGTCCTTGATTGGTTTCACTCTTCGGACCTCCTCTCTTATCATCGACTCATTTACTTCCCTATGCTGTTCCCTACTTTTCGCTGTCGTAAAAAAAAGAAACACTAAGCTTTAACGTTATGATGGATTGAGGAACTAAGCTGCTTGCTTTAAATTCATGTTTGCGGTTCTTCTTTTAAACGCAATGAAGGTGTCATAACTGATATCACTTCATATAACGATATTCCCTCAGATTATTCAAAATGGAGATTTCCTGTAATAATTCCTCACCATTATTCGTTTCTCTCACTTTTTTTCTCTCTAGTTCTTCATCTACCAATCTTTTTACTGATAAAACATCCGTTCCGTTATATAAAACCTCTTCTTTTGAATTAAAATGTTTATGGGCGACTAGCTGCATCCCGTAGGAATTGTATAGTAACGTGTATCCAGCTATACCTGTTGTGGATTGATACACTTTGGAAAAACCGCCATCGATGACAATCATCTTCCCATTTGCCTTAATCGGATTTTCTCCATCAATTTCTTTAACGGGTGTATGGCCATTGATAATACGGCCTTGATCAGGATTAAGATCAAATTCGGTTAGGATTTTACGGCAAATTTCCTCATCTTCACGTAAAGAGTAGTATGGATTCTTTCTCTCTCTATGGGTTTCCTTATCCTTAATAAAGTATCTCTCAAAGGTTGTCATTTCTCTTTTCCCAAAGAGTGATGAATATTCTCCTGTCCATAAATACCAGACCATATCGGTCGCAACGTCATCCGTTTCTTCAGGATGTGCAAAGGCATACCGCAGATAATGTTCAAAAATATCAAGCAAATCCCGGCCTGCATAATTTTTATTTTCAATCACCATTTTTTCCATATTTCCTTTTTCATCTAAAGGAATGCAGCCATGTATTAATAAGTTCCCATTATATTTCAAATAAAGACTGCCTTTTTTCATCAGAAAATTCATATGTCTGGCTAGTTTTTCTGAATGCTGAACAGAAAATAACAGTTTATCCATCACTTGTTTTTCTTCCTCTAATAATTGATCAGGCTGCTCTGGATTAATCGTGACAAAACACGTATTTTCCAGCGGATACGTTTTCCCCTGAATCGTTACTTCGTTTTTGTCATAATCAATTTTTTCAAGCAAAAGCCTCTCCGACATATCAAAGCACGGGCGTCTTTTGATGATCGGGCTTTCAAGCTTGAACTGAATGATGGAAATGGCTTGATGAATTTTGGTAATTTGCAAATTTTCCTGCTCAGATAGGTTTTCATCTGACTGTCTCTTTGACCGAAAAACTGGATTGTCGTCATAGTACTTTTCCGCGAGGTTCAGAAGCGGTCTTAGATTGATTCCATAAACATCTTCAATAATATCTAAGTTATTGTAGCGGGCACAGATACGAATAATATTAGCAAGACAAACCTTTGAACCGGCAAAAGCACCTAACCATAGGACATCATGATTTCCCCACTGAATATCAACGGAATGATAATTAATGAGAGTATCCATAATTTTATGAGGATCAGGTCCACGGTCATAAATATCCCCAACGACATGAAGATGGTCCACAACCAATCTTTGAGTGGTATAAGCAAGACCAATAATCAGCTTATCAGCTTGGCCAAGTGAAATAATTTGCTGGACCATTTTTGTATAATAATCTTTCTTGTTTTTGAATTCATCTGTTTTATATAATAACTCTTCTACAATGTAAACAAACTGTTTAGGCAATGCTTTCCGTAATTTCGAGCGTGTATATTTGGAGGAAGCATAAGAAATAAGCTTCATCATACGCTCCATGATCTCTATGTACCATTGGTGTAATTCTTTTTCATTGCCAAAATGACTTTTAATTAATTGTAATTTTTCTTCAGGATAATAAACCAATGTCGCAAATTCATTTAATTCTTTTTCATATAATTCATCTTTAAAAAGGTCTCTGATTTTCACTTTTACATTTCCCGAACCATTTCGCAGCACATGCTGAAAAGCTTGGTACTCTCCATGCAAATCACTCACAAAATGTTCCGTTCCCTTTGGCAGATCAAGAACGGCTTCAAGATTAATAATTTCAGTGGCCACTTTTTCTTCACTGTCATATTTTTGCGCTAATAAATCTAAATATTTCGAATTTAACATTATGTATCCCCTTTCAAATTTAGTCATTCATGTTGCATCTAATATATGTAGTACTTCTATTATAAAAGAAAAATCAACTAGAAGTTATAAGAATAATTAATATTTTTATTGTTTGCCATAGAGAGTTACCATTTCATGTACAGTAATGAACCCCAAAAATCCAGACAATTAGGCACCTTTTAAAGTTATACTTTCTCTAAATTCGCGAAGAAATTGATAATTCAACCAGAAGAGTTCAGCATATAGATTCACTCATCTTTAATTATTAACTCATTTCTCTGTCTTGCGGCATGTTCCCACCTTTACTGTTGCCATTCAACATTTCAACACTTGTTAGGTTAATAGGTATTATACTTACAATAACCTTAGTGATATTTTTCTAAATATAAAAATCAAGAAATATCTTTCCTCTTTAACCTCTCCATACTGATAAATATTTTTCTTGATAATTTGGGTGCCGTTTAGTAAATATACCGCTCCGGGCCTTTAAACACTTCCTTCACATGCCACGATAGAAAAGACTGGTCCGGCTCATAGTATTGGCTGATCGGTTTTGAGATTGGCTTGCTGTGATATTTTAAAAGCCACTCTTCAAAACCACTCGTTCCGTGTGCCTCCTCTGAAACGATTAAAATGCGTTCTGGATTTAATGTAAAAACGCCCCGGTCAAATAATTTATGATGCAGGGAACATAAAGCAATTCCATTTTCCTCAACATCTGGCCCGCCTGCCTGATGCCACTTAATATGCGCCGCTTCAATACCGACTAATGTGTGGCCAAGCCTCACGTTAAATCCGCAGACTGCACATGAATAGCCATAGGCACGCAATATTTTATCCCTGAATTTCGGATCGCGTTTCTTTCTTTGTATTCCAATAGTTGAAAAATCAAGTCCCACTGCTTCCAATATATCTTCATGAAACGTATCGGGAAAATGAAGATTTAAAAGCGTATAGACGGCTTCTTGAACCAGCTCCGGATGATTGAGCAGCAACCGATACACTTCATCCGTAAATCCTCCATCGATATTCTCCTGACGAAGCAGACGCTTCGTAATAGAGGAAACAGGCTTATTTATTTTCCACACTCCATCCTTTTCAAGGCGGACAAATGGCTGCTCCGGATGATTGCTTTTTCGTGGCGGGCCAAAGTCAATGAGCAGTTTTTCTAACGAATCCTCCACCTCTTCAAAGCGAAAAGATTGCACCTGCTCATTTTGAATTTTCCCTAAGGCAAATAATAAAACAAGCGGCTTATGCGGAGCACGTTCGCCATTTTTCCGCCAGATATTTAACTGTGAAATTCTTTGTAAAAATTCTTCTTTTTCCATTAAGGACACTTCCTTTTGGTATCTACTCAATTATTTTACCAAATACTTGTGAATTTTTACTGGTTTTTGGCTAAAACCTTCAAATGATTTCAATGGTTGATAAGGGTTTTGTCCTTGAATTGAATGTAGTGCTTGAGTGCGGAAGATGATCCCGATACAATAAAGCAAAGCAATGAAGTTTGAGGAGTGAAGAAATGTCGAAGGAAATGGAAGACTTTATTGTACAGAGCTATCAAAAGGAAGAAAATATGATGATCCTGGTGTTTGCACAGTGGTGCATCAATCATGACCTGGACCCGGAAGCCGTGTACTTGAAAGCCTATCCGGATCAAGCGGAGAATCAGGCGTTAAAAGACGCGCTTGCCTTAACGGTGCCGAAAGAAGAAGCTGGCGATGTGCCCGATGAAACGCTGCTTGGCGTGCTGTCTCTGTTTGGCAATGATGATCTTGCTTTTATTGTTACAGAAGAAATTGCCCAGCGGGATGGAAAGAAGTAAGAAAAGTGGAAGGCGCTCATTTAGCGGCGAAAAGCATAAGACGCTGACGGAGGTGCATTTTGCTTCCAGAAGAGATTGGCTTATGACCTCGAGCCGGTGGCGCCTGGCACTGGACCCTATCTCAAATATTTACTTTTTTATCTTACACAAAAAAGGGCTGCCAGCGGATCATCCGGTGTGCAGCCCTTTTCTTAATCAAGGTTTAAAAATTTTTTAAGTGCAGTGTTATATCATGCCGCCCATTCAGCCCCCGTAGTATTACATCTTTTATAAATTGATGAAATCCTTTATTTTAGCGCATTTAGAGCGCCTTAAATTTTTCATATAATTTATTCTAATTAACCATTCTTACATCCTTTCACGAGATTGCGTTATCTTTTTGTTACCCGAACACTTTAAGCTGCTTTTCAAAACCAATTTTAAATAACACAAGAAGTGGCCTCTATGAATAAGGATTATCCGCTTAAGATGCATAAGCCACTATCTTTGGAAGAGTATATTACACAAAAAAATCAAAAGATATGGTAGATGAATTTGATGGGAGAGCCAAAATGAAAAACAAAAAAAGGGACAGGTAATTCTATCCCTTTAAATTTGTTTTGAGACAGGGAACCTGTCCCCGCGTCCCTTTACTCTCTGCCTTTAGTACGCTGATTTATTGCATCGATATCATAAGGATAGCTTACAAACAATTCACTCGCTTTAGTTAAGCGTTCCAGTTGATCATTTGTTAAAGACCATCCAGCAGAACCTAAGTTAGCTTCAAGCTGTTCCATTGTACGCGCACCGATAATTGGGGCCGTAACACCGCGCCTGTTTAGAAGCCAGTTGATTGCTGCCTGAGCTGGAGTCTTACCCGCTTCTTCTGCAACACTATATAACGTATCTAACAAATTCCATGTAAAATCGTTATTATATTTACCCCATGTCTCACTATAGCCTTTTTCTTCAGCAACAGATATACGAGAATCTTCTGGCGGCTTAACCATGTCACGTGTAAACTTCCCGCTTAACCATCCTCCGCGAAGCGGACTCCATGGGATGACTCCTAACCCTTCATTGTCACAAACATCAATTAATTCGTATTCAGTTGCACGACATAGCAAATTATATTGAGGTTGCAGGCAAACAAATTGTTCCCAGCCTTTTTGTTTACTTAAATCTATTGCTTTTTGAAGCTGCCAGCCTTTAAAGTTACTTGCTCCAATGTAACGTACAAGGCCTTCACGAACAAGATCATTTAACGTGCTTAACGTTTCTTCTAAAGGTGTTCTAGGATCCCATGCATGAACCTGATAAAGATCGATATAATCCGTTCCAAGGCGGCGTAAGCTTTCTTTAACACCGGAGATAATATGTTTTCTGCTCAGGCCAACATCATTTGGCCCTTCACCCATAGGGAAACGAACCTTTGTTGCAACAACATAGTCATCACGATTTTGGTTCTTTAACCATTTACCGACAATTTCTTCAGAAACACCACGAGTATAGACATCGGCAGTATCAATAAAATTTCCTCCTTCTTCAACATAACGATCTAAAATGCTGAAGCTGTCCTTTTCACTCGTTTCACGGCCTAATGTCATTGTTCCAAGACAAAGCTCACTTACTCGTAAACCCGTTTTCCCTAGATAACGATCTTCCATTGATTCCACACTCCTAATATAATATTTTATTTAAACCTGATATTATTAAAAAAAGATGGGGCGAACAAGAAGTGATGCCAGTTCGTTCACCCTTTTACCAAATAGGTACAAATCCATCAATTTCTTTTAAAATAGATTCAATTTCAGTTAATACATCATTAGGAAGCTCAACTTCAGAGGCTTTCACATTTTCAGTTACCTGTCCTGGGTGGCTTGCTCCGACAATTGCAGAACTAACACCAGGCTGCCTTAAGATCCAGGCAACAGCTAATTGGGATAATTTAATATCCAAATCATTTGCAATTCCTTCCAAGCGGGCAACTCGTTCTAAAACATCATCATTTAAGTAGCTTTTAATCCAACGATTGATGTTTTCATTTGCTGCACGAGTGTTGGAAGGGATCTCTTGACCTGGTTTATATTTACCTGTAAGAATTCCTTGTGCTAAGGGAGAAAAGACAACTTGTCCAATCCCTTCTTTTTCAGAAACCGGTAAAACTTCTTTTTCGATATAGCGTACAAGCATGTTATAGATTGGTTGATTTGAAACAAGTGGCCGTAGATTTTTTTCTTTTGTTATATGAACAGCATCAATAATCTGTACTGCAGTCCATTCACTAACACCGTAATATAAGATTTTTCCTTGCTGAGCTAAATCATCTAATGCACGTAATGTTTCTTCTGTTGGCGTTTCTTCATCAAACCGATGACATTGATAAAGATCAAGATAATCAACACCTAATCGTTTTAAACTCGCATCGCATTGCTCAATAATGTGTTTTCGTGAAAGGCCTCGTTCATTCGGCCCATCTCCCATAGGAAAAAACACTTTTGTTGCAAGCACATAGCTTTCTCTGGAAAAAGATTTAAGGGCTTCACCAACCACTTTTTCAGCTTCACCTTGACTGTATGCGTTTGCAGTATCAAAAAAATTAATACCAAGTTCATAAGCCTGATGAATACAATCAATGGCGTTTTGGTTCCCTATCGTTTCTCCATAAGTCAGCCAGCTCCCAAGTCCAATTTCACTAATTTTTAACCCGCTGTTACCTAAACGACGATATTTCATTTTTAAACACTCCTCTCATGAACTTTAGTTTATTTTCGAAAATATTGTTCTTAGGGAAAGAATGAATAACTAAAAAATGATTATATTTCTTGAGATAAGACTGAGAGCAATGGGTGGTTACCGGTTGTAGTTATTTCAACGATTAGTAGAGAAAATTCCTTTTACAATGGTTTAATTCCTTTTTACTTCGATTCCTGCTAATTCTTCATAACATTTTATTACTGCGCTCATATCTTCGGCCCCATATCCTTTAGCTCTTGCCATTTGAAACATTTCTTTTACTAAGGATAAAACAGGGGTGGGTAATTCAAGTTCTTTTGCAACATCAGCTGCTAATCCCAGATCTTTATAAATAAGATCCGTCATAAAATGAGGAGAGAAATCTCTATTTAATACTTTAGGGCCTTTATTATCCATCATCCCGCTTCGAGCACCACCGCCGCTGACAACTTTTATAAATAGCTCAGGATCAACCCCAGATTTTACTGCCATCGTTATAGCTTCTGAGAAGGATAATAAATTAATAGCCCCCATCGTATTATTAGCTAGTTTCGTATATGAACCTGATCCATTTTCCCCCATATAATAAGCTTGTTTTCCCATCACATAAAATAGAGGCTCACATTTTTCATAAATCTCTTTCTTTCCACCAACCATAAAAGTTAAAATACCTTCAATGGCTTGAGGTTCACTGCCTGTAACAGGTGCATCTAACATTTCAATACCCTCATTTAAAAGGTTGTCTGCTACTTTTTTACTTGTATTCGGAGAAATTGTACTGCTATCGACAACAATTAAGCCGGCATGCGCTCCTTTTATAATGCCTTCTTCGCCTAAAATAACTTCTTCAACAGCCTGATCCGCAGTTAGCATAGTAAAAACAATTTCGCTTTTTTTAGCAACTTCTTCAGGTGAGGATGCAATGATCGCTCCTTGTTTTTCAAGGGAGTCGGCTTTATTTCTTGTGCGATTATACGCAATAACTTCATAGTCGTTATTTAGTAAATGCCCTGCCATGGGAAGACCCATTGTACCTAATCCGATAAAGCCAATTTTTTTCATTTCATCATCCCCTTACTTTATTTTGTATTCACTGATTTTACTTGAATGTAGCTTCTCCATGAATTTAACAGGCTGCCAGTTGAGTAGTTCTTTCACTTTTTATTTCTTAATAGGGTTTCAAAGCAATCAAGTGGTTATTTCAGTATAAATAGGAAAACTATTCATTTAAAGTACTGAATTATTTTTAATATAGTAATAAATAGGTTATCTAATATAAAATTTATAGTAACTATTATCAGGAGGAAATGGTCATTTCTGGTGTTATGAGAATTATTTGAAGGAACGAAACGATTTGGAGAATTACAAAAAGCGATTCATAACATTAGCCTAAAAGCATTAACGGACACGCTGTGTCATTTGGAAGAAATGAAATCGTTATCAGCAAGGCCATCCAACCGTACCTGTAACGGTTGAATATTCATTAACTGAAAAGGGGTGTGCTTTTTATAAAGGAAATAAAATTATAGGGTGCTAAATAGATGTAATAAAGGGACGACTGATTGCCCTTTATATGCACGAACACACCTTCTGCTGCATCGTTGTTATCATCTGAGCTAGTAGCCCTGCACGTTAGACAAGAAAAAAAGACTTCTCAAAAGTTCCAAAGAACTAATGAGAAGTCTCAAATTGATACACCATGTTAGCATTATATTAGCAAGCAGCTTAAAAATTCTTATATTTATTAAAGGTTGGAACGGCTGGCTTATTACATCATACCGCCTATATAATAAGAAGAAATGCATTTAAAAAATGGAATTAAATCAATGTTTTTTGGTTTTGCTTAAAATAAAATTAAGCATTTACCCCAATTTTTTTGTTCCATAGTCTCTGCACATCAATACTTCAATAAATTCCTTTATTACGTTGGGAGGATAGCCCAATAAGGATTACTCCTTTAACTGAATTTCATTTTGATAAAATGCTGAATGATAAAATTCATTCATTTGCTGTTCTGAATAGAAGCAACTAATTTGTTTCTTTCGATTTGCTTTAATTGTTTCTGTAATTTTCTTGAATGTTTAAATACTCCCTTAATTAACTCGACTGTGTTGTAGCAGGCTTCTACATCTAGAAATTCTTCAGAAGTATGTTCATAATTGTATCCCGCAGAAAGATTGACACTCTGGATGCCGTGTCCTGCCCATATTCTTGTATCGCTGCTGCCGCCAGCCGTACATTTCCAGGCTCCCAAACCTTCCTGGGCGGCTACTTCTTCAAAAAATAAACCATACAGGTCATCACAAAATTTTACAGCCGCGCCATAGGAAGTGACAATATCACTGGTTCCTCTTCTGTCGACCGTAATCGCTGCATCCACATCCCACAAGAAAAAGTCCTCAATTTGTTTTGCTCCGAGTAAGCCGATTTCTTCTTCTACTGTAAAAATGAATTTTACTTTTCCATTAAAGCTTGAGTATTCTAAGCATTTTGCCATTTCAAGTAAAACAGCCACTCCCGCGCGATCATCTGCCCCCAAAATCCCCTTGCTGCTTGCCCAGATGTTTCCTTCCTTTTGAATGGTCCGGTTTGGATAAATTTCTTCAACCGTATCAAGATGAGCATTGAGCAGAATGGTCGGCCCATTTCCGGTCTTATAGGTTCGCTGGGCAAGAACATTGCCGCTTCGATCAACCGTTACATAATCTACATACGGACGAAGTGTTTCCAGAACGACCGCTCTAACCGCCTCCTCATTGCCGCTTTCTCCTGATACATTTAAAAGCTCCTCCAGCGACTGATAAAAGAACTGCTGCTTAAGAAAAGCGACATCTTTATCTACCCATTTCTTTTCAACCACACTTAGCTTCTCAGCAGCATGTAGAAGATTTTGCCTGCTTGATGAAATACTGACATGTCTCTGGTGAACATTTACCCGTTTGACTCCGGCAGCCAGCAATAGCGTTACCACCCTGTCAACGTCACTTTCCTTAACCAAATCAACAGAAGGCATTCTTTTCCCATGTCCATCGCAGCTTCCTCTTGTTAGTAATCCCAGGCGGTTTAACTGCCGAATAAGACCACTTATATACACATCTAACTTTCGGTACTTCTTTCCCTGCTTTAAACCAAAGGCCTTCTCCACGCCCTCTCCATTCAAAATCTAAGGCTTCAAGCCACTTCTGCTCCTCGACAGCAGATTGGTTAATTTTTAGAAGGCCGTTTACATAGGAATAGTCAACATCAAGCTTATCCAGGCTCTCCAATAAAAAGTTAAGATTTAGCAGCGTTTCTTCCTTGCAGCTAAATGTTTGATTACCGGTCTCCATCACCTGAAAGCCCTGGCGGATAAATAATTGATTCCAGTTTTTCATACTATCATCCCCTTTTGTACTTGATGACTCTATTATGACAGGAAGGAGATGACAGGCCTGTCATCACTCATACTCGTCTATTTCAAATACATCATCCGTCCGGTACATCACAACAAAAGGACACGTTTTATTAAAGTAGTACGCCGTTTCTTCTTTATAATTAACTGACTCAATCACGTCAGAGATCCCGCATTCCTTCAATTTATCCCTTAACCGTTTCATGGCCTGGATAAATGTATTTATTGCTACCTCTCCATCCATTACTCTTGTCACCGGATTTTCCACGCTGCTTTTAAGCAGGAGATACCGCAGTTTTTCTGCCGATTGGGGGCTAAGATAAATTACGCTATCATTAAAGGCTGCTTGTATGCTGCGGTCTTGAAAATAAAGATAGAGGGTATTGATCTCCCTTTCATCAAATAACTCATCACATTTATCCCTGGAGCAAGTTGTTTTTTCTTTTTCGGTTACTTTGTAAAATGCATTTTCTTCGATATACTTTTCATTTTGCGAGAGGTATTCATAAAACGGGGAAATTTTCAGGTTAGGAAGGTGGCTGATATTATCATTTACTGGCAGCAGTTCTAATTCTTCGTAAGAGGATGCTGCTATATGTAAAGCACTATTGGTTAAATACAGATGGGCATAATACAATTGATCACTATTTAGCTTGTACTCTTTTACTGTATAAGAACGGTCATATTCCAATGAATCCTGGAAATAAGAACATGCTTTATTGTAGTTTTTCTTTTTGTACGCCAGAAAACCCAGACGGTAGTGGGCGATCGGGTTTTGTTTATCATATTTCAGTGCCTTTTGGAGAGAGCTTTCGGCCGTATAATCATCCTTTTGATAAACCATTTTTAAATAGGCCCCGTACTTTATAAGATAATCCACAAGAAACCTTCTTACATAATCCAAATAATCACTGTAATTTTCTTTATCTTTTCTAGCTAACGGGTATATTCTTCTGTACATTTCTTCATAAAATGACACATGCAGCGCGTAATTATCATCCTTTTCAAGTAACTCCGCTTCATATTCCTCAAGCTCTTCAAAAGACATCTCATGAAATTTCATGTGGATTCAAAACCTCATTTCCAAATTTTATTTAGATTACCGGGGCCTTTTCTAATCAGCTGAGGGTATTCACCAATTCCTATGTGTCCATTAACAGAAATTCTTTGAAGCTGCCTTCTCATCCACAACGATTCATACATTTTCCCCTTTATTACCCCAGCACATTTACTGCAGATTATAACGTAGCATTCGAATACTTAAAGAGTCTTCAGCCAACAGAGCAACGGACGCATAATTATGAGTTACCTTATCCGCTTGTTGAATCATACGACTTCTCAAATGGAAATAGCCTATATATAGACAGCAGAGTTTCTCCAGCTGGCTTAGTGTTGGAGAAGGATGATTAATTATCAAAAGCCGTATCG
>NZ_LAJA01000041.1 GCF_000970675.1 Domibacillus tundrae
CCTTGCGCTTTTCTTATTTTGCGATTGGCAGTTTATTAATGTATTGACTATAAATATAGCCATCCGACCGTGTCGGAACGTCCGATACGACTTGTGCCCAGTCTCCATCTTTCAGGATTGTGACAGGCATTCTGCTTAACTTGTATGTGTATAAAAGGTCGCCATTTGAACTGATGCGCGCATTTAAGTCCGGCGTATTGGTAAAACCAAGTGTATATTGTTTATTAAAGTCTTTTCCACCGAGTGCTTGATCCACCGTATACATATGCCCGGCCAGTTTCGCACCCCAGTTTGGATCAGAAGCATATTTTACATTAATACCATTTGATTTATTGCCCGGCACCGCTCCATACGCACGGAAGTCATTTGGCGTAAAGTAGCCGCCGCGCGAATCATTCGGCAGACCTGTAAAATAAGCGTCTACAAGATGAACAACTCCTTCTTCAACGGTCGTAAATGCTGTGCCGCCGCTTGGATTGCTGTCATATACTGCAATACCAAATAAGTTGTTTAGCTTTTGTGCTTTGTAGCTCATGCCATAATCGCTTTCATGAATTGCCATGCCTATGATCAGCAGTGCATTTACGTTATACTGGCTTTCTACTTTTTTAGCAATAGTACCCAAACCTAGCAATTTACTTTTTGTTGTCGCATCTTTATACTTCGAAGGATACGCGGCCTCACGTTCAGCCAGTACTTTTTTAATATAGTTATCTAGCTCTGCTGCTGTGTAGCTCGTTTTCACACGTCCTGATAAAAATTGGAAATACTGGTATTCACGGCCGACCTGCTGCCCACTGTCATTATAAAATGAATAGCCATCCCAGCTGTAATACTTGGAGCCTGCACGCATAAATGACGGGGCAGGTCCTGCTGTGTATGATAACGTTTGATTGGTATCAACATTATAAATATAGTGGACGAGCAGACCGTTTGAAACAGAGTAATAGCCTCGTCCTTCTGCTCCTTCATATGGAACAAGTTGTGCATCTGCTTGTTTCATATAATAATAGTCTCCGCCAAGATATACCTTCACGTAGGAATCTGTCGACGAAATGTACTGTAATTCGGTTGAAATGCCGCTGCTTCCAATTGGAGAAGCCGTTACATATGTTTTCGCCGTTTTTAGCGCCTCGTCGGTATACAAGTTAACAATTGCTGCATTGCTTGAAGGCTTTGCAAAAACGATCCCTGCATAATCCTTCATATAAATAATTTTCCCGTCTTTTGTAACAAGCTCTGAGCCGCTTTTCGTCATGGCCTGTTTTGCAAGATCAAAAGATTCATATTGCATCGCTGAACGAGTTACATTGCCTTTGTTATCAATGGTGGCTGTTTGATACGACGCAGCAGGCGGTTCCGGCAGATCCCCTTCCAGCAAGCGGTAAATAAACGCAGCTGCTTGGTCGCGCTGAGCCTTATCATCTGGACCAAACCGGCCGTCTTCATAACCAGAAATAATGCCCATGCTGACATTTTTACCGATCGCAATACGGTGGGTAGAGCTGATTCCTTCAAGATCCAGAAAGTTCGGTGCAGTGTATGCTACTTCTTTCCCTAAATAATTCAACGCGTTGTTAATCATCAAAGCCATATCTTTTCGGGTAATCGTTTGTTTCGGTGAGAAGTTTCCATTTAAACCGCCGTTCACGATGCCTGCTGCCGCGGCAGCATTAACATATGGAGCGAGTTTGCTAGATGACGAGACATCCTTAAACACGGCCGGTCCCGCCGGCAGCTCAAGCGCCCGCGCCAAGAATGTCGCGAACTCTTCACGTGTTACATTGTTCCCCGGCTTATATGTACCATCTTCATATCCGCTCATCACACCAGCGGCAATGATCGCGCGAAGCTCTTTTTCGAGTGTGATGCCTGTTACATCGTCCATGGCATGTACGGTGTTGTTTAGCGATGGCAGAAGTGGGAATAATAAAACAAGCGCCATCACGATTGAAACTGCTTTTTTCATCCTAGATTGAAACTCCCTTCAATTGTTGGTGGCCTGCATTTGGAACTATTTCTAGTATATAGAAAAAACAGCCCCGGGGTAAGGGTCCGGGACTGATTCTTTTCTTCTTATTGAGCATTCATAGCGTTGTAGATTGCCACTGTAAATGCTTCGCGTGTTGCGTTGTGTGTTCCATAGAACTTTCCGCCTTTGAAAAGGCCTGTTTTATCAATCGATGCCATTGTCACAATACCTTCATACGCCCAGTGATCTGCACGAATATCAGAGTATCCAACACTTGCAGCAGCGGTTTGTGACATTTTCAATTCAAATGCACGCTGCATGATGGATGCCATTTCGTTACGCGTCATTTCTTCTTCTGGACGGAACGTTTTATCGTCAAATCCGTTGATGATGCCTGCTTCACGAATCGCTGCAATATCATAAGCAAAACGATAAGACTTTGGTACATCTTTAAAGTGACTCATGACTTCCGGTTTCAACCCGAGTACACGATTTAAAATCGCTGCTGCCTGTCCGCGTGTCACTTTTGCTTCCGGACGGAATGTATAATCATCAAAACCATTAATAACTTCTTTATCTGTTAGTGTTTTAATTGCTGCGTATGTTGTTTCTGTTTTTGCTACGTCTGTGAACCAATCAGGTATAACCGGCTCTTTTACAACGCGTTTCGAGCCTGCGTATTTCGGTCCCCAGTAAGAGTTGTTAAGGGAGACAAGCGCAATACCCTCACTCGAAGTTGCGTTCAACACCATATTTCCACCAGCATATACACCTACATGCGAAATGCCTGCTTTATATGTATTGGCGAAGAAAACAAGATCCCCTGGCTGCAAGCTGCTTTTTGAAACGGCTGTGCCGACTTTATACTGCTGTTCTGCTGTTCTTGGCAGTGAAACGTTCGCTGCATTTTTATAAATATATTGTGTGAATCCGGAACAATCAAATCCGCGTGGTGTTGTTCCACCAAAGACGTAAGGGACACCCATAAACTTTTTGCCATAAGTCACGATCGATTCTCCGACAGACGCCGCTTCCGTTTTTAACGATGTTAGCGGGGACAGAGTCAAAAGCATGACTGCAGCAATTAAAGCTGTTATTGCTTTTTTACAACTGTTCACCATAAACCTCCCAGTTTCTCTTTGTCTCTAAAGACCAAAGGCTAACTTGCACCGCGTCCTGCGGAAACGCCTTCGTGACCTGCATCCTGCAAGCCTCTCTTTTTCTCACTTATGTAAGTGTATCAAATTTAAACCCAAAATTAGGTTACGTTTCTATTACATTCTAATATCCATCCACAACATTGATAGAGTAGGGATTATATTTGATTTTAATCCAAAAATTGTTATTTATCGCTTATGGGAAACGTTTTTTTCTTTCAATTTCTACATTCATGTAATATTGACATCTTTATGAAATAAAACTGAAAATTCTAGTTAATGAAAAAGACGTCAGCTAGAATGACCTCGCTGACGCCTCAGAGTGTAGACAAATAAAACTTTTTGTCCGCACATCTGTTTTTTCTTATACACCCTTGTTCTTTGGTTATGGCGGTTTATGGCGTTCTGATTGGAGCCGACATGCGGCGGGCTCGCGACTTCGCGTTCCGCGGGCAGGCGCTGAGCTCGTTTCCGTCGCTACGCTCCTCCACCGATCTCACCTGGCCAGCTAGTCCCGCAGGAGTCTTCATCGCGAGCCCGCCGCCGCTGTTTCTATAAGAGCAGCGCGTGAAAGAGCCGGTTCATGGGGACACGCTCCACTGGCGGCAGCGCCGAAGCGGGACCGTTACGATGCCCACTCGTTTTTCGCGAATAAAAGCCAGCCAAAAAACGGCACGAAAGTTCGCTGCTCTTCCAAAAAACGGGGTGAAGCAAAAAGGGCGCAGACTCCTGCGGGAACAGCGGTGAACGTGAGACCCCGCAGGAGCGGGAGCGACGAGGAGGCTCACGCACTGCCCGCGGAAAGCGAAGTCCTTTTTGCTTCACCTATCGGCCCTTTCAAAAAAAGACTGACGACTTTGTCGACAGTCTGAGGCGTCAGCGAAAATGATCCGCTGACGCCTTTTTCTATTTATCTTAATTCTTTGTTCAATACTCGTGCCAGGAATGTGGCAAATTGTGCTCTGTTCATATGCGTATGCGGACGGAATGTTCCATCTTCATATCCGCCGGCAATACCCGCTGCTGTAACTCCGTTTATATATTCATAGCCAGCAATGTTTGCTGTAATATCTTTCAGTTCGCTTTTTGCGGCTGTTTCAATCTGATAGGCTTTTGAAATTAAAATCGCCATCTCTGCGCGTGTCACAAGTTGGGCCGGCCGGAACGTTCCATCTCCGAATCCATTCGTAATGCCGGCATCTGCTAAACTTTGAATATAGCCGGAAGAGCTTACGTTTACGGTTACATCTTTAAAGGTTGTTGCACGCTGTGTGCCATTCAACCCGAGTGATTGCCCAATTAAAATCGCTGCTTCTCCGCGTGTAATATTCGTTTCCGGACGAATCGTTCCATCCTCAAATCCAGTCATAACCGCCTCATGATACAGGTACGTTATGTAACGGTCGTACCATTTCGTTGAACGCAAGTCACTTATTTTTGGTGCAGTAGTTGTCGCTTTTAATGTTGTGAACAACACTTCATCTTCTACGCCATTTACAACCGGGTGAAAGTAATAGGCGACCGTTCCGGCTGATGCATAGTCTGTCCATTCGTCAGCTGTTTCACTTTTGCCAATTAATGTGTCACCGCGATATACGTTATACGCACCGAACTTGGCTGTAAGATCGCTTGTGTCCACCGTCAGTTTTCCTTTATTATCGGTTGTATAAGGAAGTTCGATTCCATGATTAATTGGATTTTTATCTACTTGAACGAGCCCGTATCCGAAGTAACTGTCCCGTCCTGCTGCACCTAAATCTTTTGCGTTTTTTTGCAAAAGAGCACGAATTTGAACGTTCGTCATTTCCGGGTATTTTTCCTTATACAATGCCGCGATTCCCGAAACGTAAGGCGCAGCCATTGACGTGCCGCTCGACGTCGTATAATCGGAATCCGGATATGTGCTGTATACTTTTACACCCGGTGCTGTTAATTCTACTTCTTTCCCAAGAGAAGAAAGCGGATCAATTTTGTCATTTTGGTCAATAGATGAAACCGCAATGACGCTGTCAAATTTCGCCGGATACTCAACGGAAGAGTCACTTCCTGAAACTGGAGGACCTGTGTTTCCTGCGGCGCCTACAATTAAAATGCCGGAATCATATGCTTTTTTCATAATCGTTTCAAGCGCTGTTTCGTAAATAGGCGTTGTAATGCTGACATTTAAGATATCGACTTTTTGCCGCATTGCCCATTCCACACCTGCAATCATCGTACTGGTTGTTCCATAGCCTAATTCATTCAGCACTTTAATGGCATACAGGCTTGAGGATGGCGCCACTCCAACGGTACCGAATGTATTATTGTTTGCTGCAATAATACCAGCAACATGTGTGCCGTGTCCCGAATCGTCGTTGTATGAATTCGGGCAGCCGGCAGGATCAACAATGGTCATTAAGCAAATTCCACCTACGACACGTTTTTGTAAGTCTGGATGCCGTGAATCGATACCCGAATCTAAAACACCAATTTTCACACCTGCACCGCTTAATGAAGCCGGCAACAAATTTTTCATCCCGACTTTTTCATAGCCGTAAGGAATCGTCTGTGCAGATGACTGGACTGGCGTATCATACGCAATGGATTCAACATCCGGTGCCATTTGAAGCGCTTTTTTCTGCGTATCTGTTATTGTGATGGACGCAGCCGGAATTTCTTGAAATATGTAGTCGATCGATTCCGAATATTGTTCCAGCAGTTCGCTGTCGACTCTCTTTTCAAACATAATTACCGCCTGTCTGCCGTCCGCTGTATTTGCTTCTGACGACGACGGAGTATAGAAGAAAAGAAAAATAGCTATGAAAAATAATGTGAAAAGTTTGGCAGCATTCATATGTCGGTCACCTCTTTCTTCTGACTAAAAAAATAAGAGAGGCCCTGTTTGGGGTCCCCTCTTTATTGTACACGGCATGTATTGAATATTCTATTTATATATTGACCTATTTTGCAACGTTATAAAGCGAGTTTACATCATAGCCTTTTGCTTTATAATAGTCCAAAATACCGTAATAGATTGCTTTTGACATTGAATTCAGCCAGTAATCTGATTTCAATTTATCATTATCGCCTTTATTGGTAATAAAGCCGAGTTCAAGCAATGCAGATGGTACTGTGTTGTTTTTCAGCACATAATAGCCAGCTTGTTTAACACCACGATCCTTCAAGTCCCATGCTGCAATCATACGATCTTGAATCTTCGCTGCAAGCAGCTTGCTGTCTGCCGCATTTTGGCTGTTTGCTGCAGCCGAATAAAATGTTTCAGTCCCCGATGCACTTGCGGAAGCTGCATTGGCATGAATGCTGACAAAAACATTTCCATTATTGCGCTTTGCAAAAGCGGCACGATCCGCCAATGTAATAAATGTGTCTGTCGAACGTGTCATTTTCACATTAAAAGGCGTTTGCTTTAACAAGTTGTTTACTTTCAATCCTGTTTTAAGCACAACGCTCTTTTCTTGCAAGCCAAAGCCGCTCGCACCTGGATCGCTGCCCCCATGACCAGGGTCAAGAATAATTGTCTGGTTTGTCAGACGCGGATCTGCTGTGGAAACCGGCGGCTTTGTTGCACTGACTGTTTCTGTGCTGCGCAAGTAGGATGAATTAACAAAACCAATTGTTGTGCCAGAGCGGATATACGTCCAGCTGCCAACTGAATGAGCGGCTGCTACGCGTGCATCTTTGGCAATTTTGCCTTTTGATGCATACGCTGTGGATGGGCCCGAACGAACATTAAGGTCGCCTGTATTACTCCACATCGTCGTTTTAAATTCATCTGTTTGAATCGTACGGAATGTCGGTGCAATTGCCCGGGCAAGGAAAACTGCAAAGTCCGCCCGTTTGATCATTTGATCCGAACCGAATGAACCGTCTGCTACACCGTTTGCAATGCCGCGTGATGTTAACGCTTTTGCTGCGCCGGATAATGTGCCGCCGAATGAATAGCCAAAGGCTTTTGACAGCATGACAGCCATTTCCCCGCGGGATACTTCTTTATATGGTAAAAACCGTCCGCCATCATATCCGGAAAGAACGCCTTTTTCTACAGCAGACTGTATGTAGCCTGAAGCGAAATTGCCTGAACCTACATCGACAAATTTTGTTGTCCGTTTCGTTCCGTCAAGCTGAAGCGCACGACCGATAAAAGCGGCTGCTTCTGCTCGTGTCACAGTTTTATCCGAACCAAAAATCGTCGCTGAAGACCCGTTGGCAATCCCTCCTTCCGCCAGATAGTTCACTTCTTTCGATGCCCGGTACGGAACATCCACGAAGCCTGCTGCGCTGGCATTCTGTCCAAAACTAAATAGAGGAACCGTCAAAATAAACGCCAATACGACAAAGAAAAAACCTCTTTTCACTTTTCTGCCTCCTTTCTTAAAATTTACCACCTAAGTCTAGCATATAAAATGTAATCTAAAAACCTCTCTTTTTTAATATTTAACAAAAAAACTGCTATTTTATTAGATTCCCCCTAAAAATGTAATTTTTCTGTAACAGTTGTCACTATGAAGAAACAATAGAACGAATGTTCTTTTTTGTTGCATAAAAGGGGCTGTTTCATGCTATAATGGAGAAATCTTATAGAATCGAAAGGGTGCCATCTATTTTGACGAAGGCGAAAACGCTGTTTACTGATTCATCTTCTTTAGGGCGGGCGGATTTGTTTTCCATTCCGGGCGTTATGCGGGCGTCTGACTTGAAGCCGGCTCTCTCTCCCGGGAAGTCCGCCAACGACTGGAAAGAATTCGTGCTGTCTGCTTTTCGAAGCCGCCTTTCAGCCGAAAAAATTCAAGACGAGCCGTACCGGACGGAATATGTGGCGAAGGAGTTGTACCAGGCGATTCTCAAAAAGGCACCCTCTGATCGGGAATGGTCCCTTCTCTTCCGCTTGTTTACGGCTTTTTATTCATTTTCTGCTCTGGCAGAACAGCTGGATGAAGCGGCTTTAGCCCCGGAAACAGCAGAGCGTGCGGCTTATGATGTACTATTTTACTTTTCGGATGAAGCGTATGATGCCGCGAAAATGACAGGCAGCGCGACGCCGTTTGCGTTTGAATCATATATTGAACAGTTACGGACGGATGCAGGACGATTGCTCGGGTTTCCATTTGAGCGATTCCCGGCGGCTCGCCTTGATGTATACCGTCTATTATGGGATTCACTTTTTACAAGAACGGAATGGCGCTTGGCGGAACTGGAACGAATTACACTCGCAGCCGGCAGCAGCACTGTGCAGCATGCGGCTTTTTTACACCAGCTTTATTTACTGGGTGAAATGGATCAGTTTGCAGCAAAAGCCTCTGCCGCACCGGTGGACTTATTTCCATACTTTCTTCACTGGCTGCAGGATTCAAAACGATCTGGGCGCTTTGTGCATGTGCTTCGTTCTGCTGCGTCAATTGCCCGCGATGGTATTTTAACAATTGAAAATGAATATAGCCGGCGCATGTTCGTTCGGCAGCTGATTCGGCTCGTCGACGAAGATGACGTGTCTGAACGCGCTCCTTTGCTTGTGAAGGAGCTGTATACATCGCTTTTGCCGTTCAGTTATGTGTCTCTCAGCTATTTTCTGATCGGCCGAGGCGACTACGCGGAATGGGTCGATTTGCAGATGCTTGTCGATGCAGATTTAACCGACCTTGACCGTGCCGGCTTAAAAAGTGCTATAAAGGATGCGCCCGAGCTCGCGCTGGCACTTCTTCACCATGGCATTGCGTCACTCATTGCGGAAAGAAACCGGACATCTTATAAAAAAGCGGTCCGGTTTATCAAGCGAATGCGAACCATTTATAAAAAAATAAAACGAACGGACGAATTTGACCGCTGGCTCGACTGGAAACTAGGCGAGACAAAGCGGCTTCGTGCGTTTCAGGAAGAATGCAGAAAAGGCGGACTGCTGGATGATTAATCTCGGAATGATTCATCTTGTCACACAATTTGAACATGGATTTTTCTATTTACGGGCAATGGATGCAGATGGTGCGCCATTGTCTTTTGATTCGTGGACGCGCCTTTTATTCGGCGGCCACGCGGAAAGCTTTTATGGAACGAAATTAACAATCAGCGAACTGGACAGCAAGCCCGCTGTCCGGCTGACACCATTTGAATGGGCATCGCTCTTTAAAGCGGAACACTTTAACCGTTTTGCCCGCTTTGAGTGGGATGAAGCCGGCCACTTTAGTCTTGCTTGCGCACCGGTGCTGTATGAAGCCGTCTTTGAGGCGATGCCTGCCTTTATAGAAGAGGGCATTCAATGGACAGTACCAGAAGGTGTACATGATGAATTCGCAGATGCATTTTGGCAGGAATCGATTTTTGGCGAAAGCCGCCTGTTGTTTGTGGAACGGATTTTTCCATTGATTGCAGCAGAAGCGCACCCGAATATGACCGCAGTCATGGACTCGATCGGCGCCAGATTAACAGCGGATGAATTAAATCGGTATTTTGACCCAGAACGGCTTCAAGCTTATCTTTCTGCTGGCGAACCCGATGCCTATGAAGCAGGTCTGCGTTTGTCAGAACCTCAGGCGGAAGATGAAAGCTGGACACTTGAACCGATTTTGCTGCGCAGCAAGCCGGCTGAAAAAGTGTATGAATTAAAGAAAAAACTGCCAAAATCGGCAGAGCCGTTCGTGACTGGTGCGCAGGAAGAAATCAACCGCTGGCTCCGTCTGTTCCCTGAGCTTGATGATCATGGGGAATTAAAGCGTTTCTTGTCTGAAGAAGAAGCGATTGCCTTTTTAACGGATCGCGGAGAAAAATTAACAGCACTTGGCATTCCCGTGCTGCTTCCTCCCTGGTGGGAATCAGTCCGTTCAGCGGCTGTATCGATCGCAGCAGATGTCCGGGATGGGAACAAACAGTCGTTTGTCGGCATGAATGCTATTTTGGACTTTGATTTTAAAGTAGCGCTTGGCGGAGCGGAAATGACAGAAGAAGAATTTTTATCGCTTGCTGGAGCTGGTTCTCGTCTTGTAAAAGCAAACGGCCGCTGGGTGCACCTTGATCCGGAAGTGATCGGAAAAATTAAAGCGCTCATGGAAAAAGCAAAGCAGGAAGGCATAACTGTTGTAGATGTGCTCAATCAGGAATTTGCGGATCCGGACGATGCCGCTCGCGTGCACATCCGGCTGAACCGCTCTCTTCAAGCAATGATCGACCGGCTGAAAAGCGGCGCGGATATTCCGCTTCTTGCTCCGCCGGATAAACTTCACGGCGAACTGCGCCCGTATCAGCTCGCTGGCATGAGCTGGCTGCTGTTTTTACGGGAATGCGGCTTCGGAGCATGTCTTGCCGATGATATGGGGCTCGGGAAAACAGTGCAGCTTATTTCGTACTTGCTGCATGTCAAAAAAAATGAACGTCCGGAAACACCGGCGCTCATTATCTGTCCAACGTCTGTGCTTGGCAACTGGCAGCGTGAACTCGCCTTCTTTGCGCCAGACTTGTCCGTTATGCTTTATTATGGAAAAGACCGTCCGCGGGATGAAGCTTTTTCAGAAGAAATTTCGCATGCGGATGTCGTGCTGACGACCTATGGACTCGTTCACTCTGATTTTGAAACGCTCCAAAAAGTGGAATGGAGTACAGCCGCTTTGGATGAAGCGCAAAACATAAAAAATGCAGGCACGAAGCAATCACGTGCTGTCCGAAAACTAAACAGCCGCCATGCGGTCGCACTCACCGGCACACCGATGGAAAACCGCCTGTCCGAGCTATGGACGATATTTGACTTCACGAACCGCGGCTGGCTCGGCTCGCTTACTCAATTTCAAAAAACGTATATGGCGCCGATTGAAAAAGATCATGATGCCGAACGTGTTACCGCTTTGCAGGCAAAGATCCGGCCATTTTTATTACGCCGGACGAAAACCGATCCGGAAGCGGCACTTGGACTGCCAGATAAAGTTGAACAAAAAGAATATTGCCCTCTTTCTAAAGAACAGGCCGTTTTATATGAGCAAACCGTCCGCGAAACGATGGAGCAGATTGGACAATTATCCGCTTTTGAACGGCGCGGCCTCATTCTCCGGCTTTTAAATGAGTTAAAGCAGCTATGCAGCCATCCGGCTCTCTATTTAAAAGAAAAAAAACCGGTTGATGTGCGGAGTCGTGCATCAAAAATGGATAAACTGATGGAACTAGCCGGTAATATTTTTGAACAAAATGAAGCATGTCTTATCTTTACCCAATATATTGGCATGGGCGAAATGATTCAGCGCGAACTGGCGGAAGAATTCGGCATCCGTGTTCCCTTTTTAAATGGCTCTACGCCAAAGCTGGAACGCGACAAACTCGTGATGCAGTTTCAAAACGGCGAGTTTCCCTTCTTTTTGCTTTCACTGAAAGCGGGCGGTACCGGCTTGAATTTAACTGCGGCCAATCACGTTATTCATTATGACCGCTGGTGGAACCCTGCAGTCGAAAACCAGGCGACAGACCGGGCCTATCGAATTGGTCAAAGTCGGTTTGTTCATGTACATAAATTTATTACGACAGGCACGATTGAAGAAAAAATTGACGCGATGATTGAATCGAAGCAAGCGGCGAGCAGTGAAATCATTCAAAGTGGCGCATTTATTGCTAATATGAATGATCAGGACCTGTTAAATTTGTTCAAATTGGACAAAAGCCCCGCCTCACGCTAGAGGAGCATTTGGCGGAGCAGCGGCTGGCGCCATTACGAAGATAGAAGAGGATCATCCAGCAGCCGGCTTTCATGCCGGCTGCTTTTTTACTTTCGGCTTTCTTTTTCCAATTTTTCAATTCGTTCTTCAAGTTGATAAATCATTGATTTCGCTTTACCAAGCTGAAAAATCACATCTTCAATGACACGTTCGACTTGATCCGTCATACAGCTCACTCCTAAATTAACGGTACCGTCTGAATGACTCCAGGCAGTTCTTTTGTTTCCATTTCCTGTTGTTTTTTGCTCAGAAAACGAATCGTCTGAACAAGCACTTCGGTTACATAAACGGTTTTGCCATTCGAATCTTTGTAATTTCTCGTTTGAATCATGCCCAGCACTGCAACAAGTGATCCCTTTTCGCTGTACTTCGCTGCTGTTTCCGCCAGACGGCCCCAGACTGTACAGTAAATAAAGTCTGTGTCCGTTTCACCTTTTGCATTCCGGTACGGTCTGCTGACCGCAATCGTCGTTTGCAAAAGCGGCGTTCCATCGGCCGTATGCCTTACTTCCGGATGTTTCGTCAGCCTGCCAACAAGCGTCACTTGATTAATCAGCTTGCTCTCCTCCTTCCATTTGAATGACTTTAGCATAAATGAAAAAGGTATTTTCGGACAATTCTCACTTTATTTTATTTTTACCCATTTTTTTCGAAAGAATGGGAATCGACGAACAGACCATCTACTGTTGCATCCAGTTTCTTTTGGACAAAAAATGATTTTTCGCTTAATTATTGATATACTTTTTTATAAATCGCTTTCATGAGAGGAGCGTGTGTTTCTTGAAAACCTTTAAAGTGGCAGCATTTTTTATCGAGAAAAATGGAGAGCTGATTCCAATCACACTCCAAGATGGACTGATCATTAATCGTGAAGATGAACAGCGCTCCTGGCTGATTGAATTATTTTTAAATGAAGAAGACGTGCAGGCGGTCCGCGCATTTGAACAAGATAAGCAGTTAACGGTACGCATCGCGATTTCCCACCGTGGAAATGACCCGGCGATGTTCAATGCAGCGATTCGTTCTTTTCAGCCGCTTGAACTGGGCACGAGCGTCCTGTTTGACGCACAACTGCGCCAAATACGAAACGAGTATGCGAGGCAAGTGCTTCATTCTCTTATCGAGCAGGGACTAGAAGGTGAAAAGCTGATTGAAGTGTTTTCCGAAGCAATTCGAAAGCGCCCAAACACGCCAGACAAAGAAAAAAACGTTTTCCGTTAAAGGAAAACGTTTGATTAATGGACAATCCTCGACCGCAGACCGTCCTGCCCCGTTTGAATGGTTTGCTGAAGCAATTGAATAATATAGTGTATATCTTGTTTTGTGTAGGACTGTATCGGCATTTCCGCGTCATACACTTGAACGTACATGAGTGAAGCCAGCGCTAAGTCCTGCTCATCTGCAGGACTTAGCCCTTCGGCTTTTTTTTTTCGTACTCATTCAAAAAATCGATATAAAAACGCGCTTCCGCCTTACATGAAAAGTCATAGTCCGTTCCGAGCTTTTCCTGCAGCGCATTAATTGTCTCAATTTGCACTTCTGTCGGTTCTTCCGAAAAGATTTTCGCAACCACTTTATTGATTTTCACCGCCAGCTCTTCATGAAACCGCGGATCGTTTTTTACATCACTTGGCACGTCACTGTACCATGAGGCATTTTGCTGAATGTAGCGTTGCCATTCTTTCATGAAGTCGGACGGGCTGTACGTATCCTCATCCCACATAATGTTCGCCATATATTGTTCAAACGCCATCGTAATTGAACGGGTAATACTAATTTTAATACCGTGTGATAAACCATTTAATATTGACATTGCCAATAGGTACCTCCTAGAAATAGCCTCATTGACTTCTCTAAAATAATAACTCTTATACTCTATCATACTTTTGAACCGGTGACAAAATTTTTATATACAAAAAAAGCAGCGGCCGGTTATGAATTAAAACTTCCGGCGCGTTGCTTTTTTTGTTAGCTGTCCTTATTATCAGCGTCTTGCATATCCTTTTGATCTTCCACAACATCTTCTTCCGGCGTATTTTCATCGGTAGCCGGATCCATGTCACCATCTGTATTCGTATCGTTGGTTTCGTCGTTGACTCCATTTTCTGCATCATTGTCGACGTCATCCTGTGCATCGTTAACACCCTCGTCAACGTCATCCTGTACGTCATTGACATCTTCTTGCACGTTCGGATCGTCAGCTGGATTATCATCATTATTGTCATCTCCGCCGCCGCAGCCGGCAAGAAGCATCGCTGCAAGTGCTGATCCACCAATTAATTTTAAAAGTTTTGCATTCATTCGTAAAAATCTCCTTTCACCAATTCTAATTTTGTGTGCTTACTTGCTGTATTATTTCCTGTATTTAGTCAAAATATCCGTTTTTTTATAAAATAGAGCGGGAAGTTCTTATTTTTAAGGGGATTGTAATGTAGCATTATTTATAGATTGCTTTCATGAAAAAAAGCGGTGCTTAAAAT
>NZ_LAJA01000042.1 GCF_000970675.1 Domibacillus tundrae
ATCAATGTTTATAGAGGGAGAATAGGTAAAGAAGGAAAATAAAAAAAACGATAGAATAGGTAATGAAAATCATTGAACTTAAGGGGATATGTATGCAAATAGAGGAGTTTTTAAAAGATATACCTACTTTTGAAACAAGTCGTCTTATTTTAAGAAAAGTCGAATTAAGTGATCTTGAGGATATATTTGAATTTTCTTCAGATCCTGAAGTAGCTAATCATATGACTTGGGAAGTTAATAAATCAAAAGAGGAGACATTCAATAATTTTGTTAGTGTTGTTATTGAAAATTATGAGAAGGGTCAATCTGGTGATTTAGCAATAGTTCATAAAGAAAGCAGTAAAGTAATCGGTACTTGTTCTTTTATCGAATGGTCTAATGAACACAGGAATGCAGAAGTTGGCTATGTACTAAATCGGAACTACTGGGGGATGGGTTTTGCAACAGAAGCCATTATTGAATTAATAAAATTTGGATTTGAAACAATTCAATTAAAACGCATTCAAGGAAGATGTGATATTGATAATTTTGGTTCTGAAAAAGTAATGTTGAAAGCTGGTATGTGCTATGAAGGTACTCTTCGTCAAAATGAATTCATTAAAGGAGAATTTAAAGATACTAAGATATTTTCAATCTTAAAAGAAGAATTTTTCTTAAACTCCCATGAAAATTCAACTCTTTAACTTCATAAAATGGCCATACTAAAGTAGACGCAGCCCATTCATTTTTTAAAAATGTTCAGCGCCATATTCGCGATCGTGCTGTTTTGGGATTAGGAGACCTTCGGTTCAGTGATCGTAACGTTGTACCCCAGGTTTTCTAGTCTTCGAATAGAATATCGTACAATAGAGAGTTGTTTTTGTTTGTCAAAATAATCTTCGCCTAAGTCTACGTACATTTCTTTACGTGTTAGGAGGTAATAGGAAATTTTCAATATGGCATGAGCGACGGAAATTCCGGCACGTTTTTTCCCTTTACGGGCTGCTGTGCGCCGATACAAGGCTCCAAGGTAGTTTTTTGATCCCCGCACGGAATGGGCAGCCTCTATTAAAGCAGATTTTAGATATTTATTTCCTTTTTTCATGTTTGCTGCCTTCCTTTTGCCCGCACTTTCATTATGCCCAGGTACTAGTCCTGCCCAAGAACATAAATGGGAAGCACTCGGGAATTGCTTTCCGACATTGGTTCCGATTTCAGCTAAGATTTGTTCGGCCATACGTGTGGAGATACCGGGAATGGAATCCAGCCGTTCAATGTCTTCTTGGGATGAGGTCAATCTAGCAGCCACCTCTTGGTTTAGTATCTCAATCTGTTCACTAAGAAAATCAATATGCGTTAGAATGGTCTTGATCATTAGGCGTTGATGTGGGTTGATATAGCCCCGGAGGGCAAGTTCAAGTTCATCTCTTTTTTTTCTTCATTGTACGGCGAGCGAAGCTTGCCAGTTTTTCAGGATCATCCTCGCCATCTGCGATGGCACGAAGCATGTCACGAGCTGAAACACCCATGATGTCGGAAACAACAGAGCCAAGCTTGATATTCGCTCCTTCTAATACTTTTTGAATCCGGTTATGCTGCCTAGCACGCTCTTCAATAATACTGCGGCGGTACCGAACTAACTCCCGCAGTTCCCGTTGATTTCGATCAGGAATATAACTAGCCTTGAGTAATCCATGACGGAGAAGATTGGCGATCCATTCGGCATCTTTAACATCTGTTTTGCGTCCGGGGACTGCTTTCATATGTTGAGCATTCACGACTAAAAACTCGATATTCTCGGCTTCCAGTAAGTTTACAATAGGTTTCCAAAACACCCCTGTACTCTCCATCGCTACGTGGGTACAACCATGCTCCTTAATCCAGTCCATTAACTGTATTAGAAATACCGTTTTAGTGGAAAACGTCTGAATCTCCTTTCCGTTCGGCGTCACAATACAAGCAGTAATCGAGTCTTTGTGAACATCCATGCCACATGCTCGTTCAATGATTACGTCCATTGTAATCATCCTTTCTACGGCAGCTATCAGTAGAGGCTGGTGCAACAACCAGAGTAGGATTAATCTCCCATGAGTGCTTCCCGTAAGGGAGCGACATTCTGTGATGCACCGTGGTCGTTGGAGTCAGACTAACGGATGGGCTCTACGGCACCATAGTTGATCGACCTTCCTCTTCCAGCCGTAGTATTCTATACCCCGTTCTACATTCATTTTCATTATCTGTGGTGTAGCGCTGATTTTGCGCTACATGGATGGCTAACGGGGTGCTTTAGCTTACCAAAGGAGGTAGCTACGGCACCTCCTTTTCTTATTGAACAAAAGAGGCAGGTTAGTTGAAGAAGTTACCCCTTTTTAGCTCGTTGCTAAAAACCCGGAGACTTACGTTCTGTTTTTTTCAATTGGGGTAAGATAAATTTAAAAAAGTTTAGGAAGGAAAACTATGAACAGTAAACAAGTTGCAGAAATGTTTGACCTATCGGTTGACACTCTTCGTTACTATGAAAGAATTGGTGTGATACCACCAGTTACGCGTGATAAAAATGGTTATCGTAATTATCAAACCAGTGATTTGAATTGGATTTTTCTTGCAAAAAGCCTTCGTTCAGCAGGATTATCCATTGAGTCATTGATTGAATTTGCTTCACTTGCAAGGCTTAGTGAAACCCAAAATGTGGAGGACGCTCAAAAACAAATATTGGTCGACCAATTAGAGGAAGTTGAAAAAAATATAGAGAAAATGAAAGAAGTACGTTCCCTCTTACAATATAAGATTGACACCTATGACGACCATATAGGGAAGTTCAAAAGTGGTGAATTGACAAAAGATAACGTGGAAAAGTTATGGGAGATGAAACATTTCAAAAAACGCGAATAAATTTCTTGCTATGGAGTTGACTCCACAGTTTATAGTAGCCTTATGTAATTAACCAATAAGGAGGCAGAAAGAATGAAAACTGTACAACTCAATAATGGTGTTGAAATTCCAATTTTAGGTTTTGGAGTATTCCAAATCCCTGGAGAAAAAACAGAACAAGCGGTGATTGATGCTATCAAAGCTGGTTACCGTCATATTGATACCGCACAATCTTATATGAATGAAACGGAAGTCGGATTAGGAGTTAAAAATTCAGGCGTTGCTCGCGAAGAGCTTTTCATTACAACGAAGATATGGATTGAAAACGTATCGTATGATGGCGTAATGAATTCTTTTCAAGGTTCACTTAATCGTCTTGGATTAAACTATGTTGACTTATTACTTATCCACCAGCCTTATAATGATATTTATGGTGCATGGCGTGCGATGGAAGAACTCCAAAAAGAAGGGAAAATACGTGCCATTGGTATTTCAAATTTTGCAGTTGACCGTGCAGTGGATTTATCATTGTTCAACGAAGTAACTCCAGCTATCAACCAAATTGAGATTAACCCATTCAACCAACAAACAGAAGCTATTGAAGCGTTAAAAGCACAAGGGATTTGTCCTGAAGCATGGGCTCCTTTTGCAGAAGGGAAAAATGAGATTTTTCAAAATGAAATTCTTAGTGAAATAGGTAAGAAATATAATAAGTCAGTTGCACAAGTCATTTCACGTTGGCTCGTGGAGCAAGAAATTGTAGTCTTAGCAAAAACGACAAATCCAGAACGTATGGCAGAAAATATTGATGTCTTTGACTTCAGCTTAACTAATGAAGATAAAGCAGCTATTGTGACCTTAAATATTGGAGAAAGCCAGTTCTTCTCACACGCTGACCCAAATATGATTAAGTGGCTTGCCGAAAGAAAATTAGATTTATAAGAGAGATTATTTTGTGAATTTTTAGAATAGTAATCGCATGAAATTAGCTCATTTAGAGCGTTGATTTCATGCGATTATTTTTTTGCCGCTTAAAGAAAAACAATCCTTTAATAAATTCACAAATATTCCTGCTTTAAAGTGCGTTTTAAGGTTTATAGTAAACCCAACTTCAATAATTCTTCTTCAACTAAAGGGTGCGTTAATTCAATAAGACCTATAAAAAATTAACAGAGACAGCCATGCTAATAAGATTCGCACCATGGCGCATGAAAAAACGTCTTTTTGGAAGGATATTTTCAGGGTAGCCTGTTTATTAAACGTACTTATTTAAGCTACGCCATAAACCCACATTTGGCTGTTCTGCTTATTTACATATAAACGCATACAAAAGCAGGTTAATAACAAATACAAAATTATATGGAATATAACGAAAATAATATTTTGCAGTTCAATATCTAAAGTGAATTACCGATATAAATAAAAGATGTGTAAATAATCGGTAATGGAGTGTTGTCAATGAGTTTTACAATTGGAAAAAAGTTGATGGGCGGATTTTTAAGCATTGCCGTTCTTCTTGGCATTATTAGTTTTATATCCTATTACAACATTCAAAAAGTGGATGATTCCTACTCGGATTTAGTTGATCGTCGAGCGGTAATTCTGTCAAACGTAAAAGACATCCAAAACTATGCTTCACGAGAAATTTCAAACGTACGAGGACTTTTATTAGAGGAAGAGGGTTCTGCAGAGGCTTTATCAGAATCTATTGCTGGAATTGATGAAAAAATTAAAAGTACAAACAGTTTAGTTCGTCGTCAAGAAGTCAAAGATTCCATGAAAGAGCTTTCTACATTGAATGAGGAATTTAAAAGTAAGGCAGAGAACTTTGTTACTTTGACGGAGACCAAAAAAGAGGAAGCTCAAAAGTTCGCTGGCGAAGAAGTTATCCCGCTAGCAAGAGAAATAAGAGATACAGCCGATAAAGTAGGGGTTTTACAAGCAACAAGTATGGAGGAAGGAAGCAAAGCGAATTCTGATATGGTTCACTCAGTTAAAACAACGGTGCTGATCTTGAGCGTAACCGCTTTTATTTTGGCTATTATAATAGGTACGATGATTACCCGAATGATTACCAAACCTATTTTATCTCTTGCAAAAGGAGCAGGAAGTATCGCATCGGGTGATTTGACTCAAGATGACATTCATGTGAAGTATCGAGATGAAATTGGAGATTTGGCAAATTCCTTTAATCAAATGAAGATCAACCTTCGAGAGTTGATTCATCAAGTTGGCTCAAATGCCGAGCAAGTAGCCGCAACATCGGAAGAATTATCTGCAAGTGCTGAACAGACGAGTACAGCGACGGAACAAATTGCAATGGCTATCCAAGAAGTAGCAGCTAGTTCAGAGAAACAAGTCTCTAGTGCCGTAGAGTCTAGTCAAGCGGTCGATGAAATTTCAAGAGGAATGAACCAGGCTGCAGCTTCTATTCAATCTGTTGCAGACTTAACAGCTGCTGCGAATGAGAGAGCAAACGTTGGAAATACAGTAGTTACCCGAACGGTCGAACAAATGAACCTTGTACAAGATTCTACAACTGAATCTTCAGTGGTTGTGAACGCTCTTGGTGAAAAATCAAAGGAAATTGGACAAATTGTTGAACTGATTACACAGGTTGCAAGTCAAACGAACTTATTAGCGTTAAATGCTGCTATAGAAGCGGCTCGGGCAGGTGAACAAGGAAAGGGTTTTGCGGTTGTAGCAGATGAAGTCCGAAAACTTGCTGAACAATCCGCTCACGCAGCAGGTCAAATTCGTTATCTTATACAGGAGATACAAACGGAAGCAGAAAAGGCTGTCCAATCGATGAATAACGGTGCAGACATTGTCCAACAGGGCATTAAAATGGTGGATCAAACGGGTGAAGCCTTCCGAGAAATCGTAAAGTCAATTGAACAGATAGCTGCCGAATCTCAAGAGGTTTCTGCTATTGTGGAACAAGTAAATTCGAGTTCGCAGAATATGATGGGAATGATGAAAGATGCCAGTCATATTGTTGAACAATCGTCAGGAAATATACAGAACGTGGCTGCTTCAGCCGAGGAACAAAATGCCGCAATGGAAGAAGTTTCAGCTTCAGCGGTAGTTTTAAGTGAAATGGCTCAGGATTTACAACAAGTGATAAGTAAATTCAAAGCTTAATAAAAAAGGTATCCTCACTGGTTTAATGCCAGTGAGGATTTTTTGAATATGAGAAGTGGAAAATAAAAGATGTTACAAATTTATTCATATAAACGCATACAAAAGCAAGTATCGTAGAAGCCTAGAGTGAAGCGGATTCAAGTAACGGCGAATTTCATGATGGGACTGAAAAACAATTAAACTGAAACAGATAGATTATGACGAGCAAGCCTCTAGAAGCACGTGTAGCCTATTTTATAAAGAAGGTAGTGTTAGGTGTTGATAAGGTAGATGAAAATCGGAAAAACGCCTATAGAGGATACAAGCTGCGACCAGATGATCACTCGGGTTTATAAAGCAGGGACGATAATATGTATATAAAGACTGATGTTGATTTTCTTATTGAACTCCCATGTAAGAACGAGTTTCCTTACATAATCTGTGGTGCAGTGGTTGTGTTGCATGGATGGCTAACGGGCAGGTTAGTTGAATAACCAGGAAAAGGTTCGTGGATGTAAAAAAAGCAATGTAGTGTGATGAGGAGGAATTAATATGCTAAGGATAACTGAAAATGTAAAAGGCAAATCCTATAAACAATTAATAAATTTACTAGCAAAACATTGTAATCGTTTTGCTTTTGTTGAGAATAGACAAATGATGGAGAATGAAGAAGAGCGTCTTGCCTATATTGATAATTTGACGGTCGATATTAAAGGACATTTACTTGAAAGGAAAATTCAACGGAAATGGGAAACCACAAAACTTTCTGGAGGTACAGCATACGTTTTTTATTTTCAGTTGAATAATGCTACAAGGCAATTTTTGAAAAAGCGTAGCAATTCTCTTTTTGATTGGATTAGCCCAGAGCTGCCAGAAGACTTAATGTTTTATCAAAATGATAAATGTATATTGGCTGTATGCTCACACGAGGGATTTTTTATGGTTGATGAAACTATATGGGACAGTTTCTTATTAAGCTAACGGGGGCATATGTTTAAGAACGGGAGTTGCTGCGGCACCTCCTTTTCTTATTGAACAAACGGGCAGGTTAGCATAATAAGCAAAAGTGATACAATTAAAAATAGGTCTTGTTTTCAGGGAGGTAAAACATGGTTTACAATTCACCGAAAGAAGCGGAGTTAAAGGTGAAAAATTTGGCTAAAGGTACCATAGCAGCGGGGGCTCGTCATACCGTTGGGACTAAATCTGATGGAATGGTGATGGCTGTTGGTGATAATAAATATGGACAATGTGACGTAAGCGAGTGGCACGAAATTGTTTCGGTCGCGGCTGGTAATGTTCATATGGCGACGAACACGGGGAATGCTCATACAATCGGTCTTAAATCGGATGGGACTGTGGTTGCCGTGGGTTGGAACAAGCATAACCAATGTAATGTAAATGACTGGTGCGATATTGTAGCGGTAACGGCGGGTTGGCGGCGTACCATTGGTCTTAAAGCAGATGGCACCGTGGTGGCTGTGGGTCGAGATAATGAAAACCAATGCAATGTAAGCGGATGGCATGATATTGTAGGGATTGCAGCGGGGGACTGGCATACAATCGGTCTTAAATTAGATGGGACTGTGATGGCTGTGGGTAATAATCGTTATTGCCAATGCAATGTAAGCGAATGGCACGATATTGTAGCGGTGACGGCGGGGTATCTTCATACAATCGGTCTTAAATCGGGTGGGACTGTGACGGCAGTGGGTTTGAACAAACATGACCAATGCGATGTAAGCGGATGGCACGGTATTAAAGCGATAGCAGCGGGTAGTAAACATACAATCGGTCTTAAATCGGACGGTACTGTGGTTGCTGTTGGTTGGAATGAATATGGACAATGTAATGTAAGTAAATGGCGTGATATAGTGGCGATAGCAGCAGGTTGTGCCCATACGGTCGGTCTTAAATCGGACGGCACTGTGATTGCTGTGGGTGATAATCAATATGGACAATGTGATGTAAGCGGATGGCACGGTTTGCAACTGCCAAACAATTAGTTTACGGATAAATGGGTACAGTCCCTGCAACTAATAAATCAAAAAAGGATTAAACATAAAAGATATAAATTCTTTATTCAATTAACGGGGGCATATGTTTAAGAACGGGAGTTGCTGCGGCACCTCCTTTTCTTATTGAACAAACGGGCAGATTAGTTGCATAACCGGCGAGTAGAATATTTTATTTTTGGGAGATGACTTTTGATGTTAAAAGATGTTTGTGATTGCGAATTTACCACTTCATTTAAACTAGAAGCAGATTTTGTAGCTGACCCTATTTGGTGCAACATATGTGGCTGGAATCTCGATATTGATGACTTTCCGTTGACAGATAATCTTAAAGATGACTTATATCAATGGACTAAACAATATAAGAAAATCCCAATAAATGAATACAATGAAATCGGGCAAAATCTTACTGGAAAAGTGCAAGAAGAATTAGGTACAGAATATAGAATCATACTTATACCTGACAAGTAATAACTCTCAGATGGACGAGGAGTTACTAACGGGCAGGGTGAAATGGAGTTATTTTTTTTAGCTAACAGGGGCTTTTGTTTAATACCTCGGCTGTTATTTTGGTAGCTTTTCTTATTCAGCTAACGAGCAGGTTAGTTGAACAAGAGATAGGAAATAGTACATCTGCCGATTGGCGTTCAGCGTGCTTGAAAAAATATAAAATTGTCCGATAACAACGTTATAGGTTTCTCAAGCATAACTAGTTTAAAAGGAAGGGCGATTATGAAAAGTCAAAATAGTCCATGAATGAAACGGCAATATGCCGATCATGGGCCTTTAAGGAGAGACACAATGTACATTTCTTACCAGGAGCTCAAATATTATAACCGGTTCATGAACCAAGTGGAAGATTTACTTCAAATTTGCCAACTCGCATTGGGAGCGAAAACTTTTTATATTGCACATTTGGATCAGGGGTGTTGGGTGGATGGATGAAAAGGATAAACACTTGTCCTACGGAGACGCTTCTTATGTATTCCCCCTTGTGCAGTAGGAGAACTTTGCGACTTTCAAAAAATATCTGGAGATTTAAATTATTCGTCTGGATTATCAAAAATCGCTGCCTACTCTTAACTAAAGGATGCGTTCGTATTATAGAGTTAACCAGTTTTTACTGGTAGCTCCTTTTTTTTTATAGGACCTATTATTTAGGGCTGGGGAATATCCGCCAGCCCTTTCCTGCTTAATAATCATAATACAATTCTTCCGCCCGCTTCTTGTCCGTTCCCTTCAGATAAGACCATATATAGCGAGGGTTTGTGACCATAACCCAATCCCCGAATTTATCAAACTTTCTGCTTGATGTGAGCATGCCAAAAGGGATGATGCCGAAAAGCTTTCGATTTACCAGCCCCCACATCATCAGCCGATGGGCAAAATCAGCGTCTTCGGCCATAAGCAATTCCTCATTGAATCCATTAATGGCCACGAAATCTTTTCTGTAGCACCAGAAAATCCCAACTGAAATCAAACCATACTTGATTAGCATTGGAATGGATATGGCTGCAACAGATGTTAGAATCCCCAAAGACATACGGTCAAATAACCCGGATGTCCCGCCACCGATAAATAACCCGCTCGATAATAACAAATTCACTCTAGATAGGAATCCTTTAGACATTCTGGTATCTGCATCTATCGTAATCAGAATATCTCCAGTGGCAACTTTCGCCCCTACATTTCTAATCTTTGAAAGATTTTTGTCCTTATTTTTGATCGTGATCGCATTATAGGATTTTGCGATCTCCTCCGTCCGATCTGTACACCGATTCAACACAACAATAATTTCAACCTGATCCTTATACCTCTTTGAAGCAGCTTTGATGGATTCCAGACACCCCGCTATATATTTTTCTTCATTGTGGGCAGGTATGATGATAGAAAACTTCTTATTCCTATTTTCCTGTGTCAATTTTCTCACCCTTTCTTTATATAATTCAAATTCAAAAAGTGGCAGCTTAGAAGATTGATTCTATCTAATACCACTCAGTTATATAAAATATGAAAAAAGTGACGGATTGCTTGTACATTTTTCCTGTTTCTTATAAGAATGTTAGTGGATTCAACGAATTTACAAATGAAGTTATATGAAAATATAGGAAAATGAGACGGAGTAAGTGGTATACATTTGGGAAACTGACGGATAAATCTTTATGTGTTCAATTGAATAGCTGGCTATGTATAAAAGTGGAAAACTCCTTGTCTCGCTCTTAGATTTATATTCGAAGGCAATGTAACTTCCAATGTTGAGCCAGAGAACGATAAGGCTATTGGTCTTGATCTAATTATTCCTAAATTAGACTTCAAAGGATTCGAGCATTATTGGGAAGTTTTCAATCCTTATAAATTAGAGGAACCTGTGGCGGCCAGTTTATCTGATGATATTTTGGATATTTATAAAGACGTTAAAAAAGGAGTACTTTTGTATGAGCAACGAGAATTTACAGAGGGAATCTGGGAATGGAAATTTAGCTTTGAAACACATTGGGGCAACCACACAAGAGACCTGGGCGACTCAGAAGTGCATTTGCTGCACTTGCTGGTACTACAAAATAACGGCGGCTCCAAACGCAAAACAGGAGTTTTCTATCAAAGCCGAATTCTACCCCTTAAGTGAAGGGTGAATTCTGGGCTTCACCACCACATATCAGGTTAGTTAAAAAGTTAATAAATAAGAACCATCAACAATTTCGTAACGTATACATATCAACACTTAAAGATAACAGGGGGCCTTACTTAAATAAGAAGTAAAGTACTTCCTTATTCAAGTAAAGAGGCAGGTTAATTGAAGAAGGATTTTTACTTCCCAACAAAGAATATTAATTTAGATAGTAAAAACAGTCTTCTTATAAGGGAGTGAAAGGAGTATGTTTAGTAAAGTCGGTCAAATTATGTTGTATGTCAATAACCAAGATGAGGCAGTGAAATTCTGGACAGAAAAATTAGGCTTTACTGTAATAGCTGAAGAGAACAACAATCAGGGATTGAGATGGATTGAAATTGCTCCAAAAAAAGGTGCAGAAACAAGCGTCATTCTGCACAATAAGGATTTCGTTTCTAAAATGTCTCCTGGATTAAATCTCGGTACTCCTTCTTTAATGTTTTTCACGGAGAATCTTGAACAATTACACAGTGACTTATTAAATAAAAATATTACAGTCGGAGAGATTGTAAATATGCCATCTGGTAGAGTATTTAACTTTGCAGATAATGAAGAAAACTATTTTGCAGTAATGGGAAAAAAGTAATTTCCTAAACAACGAGTTGTGAGCTACAGATAAGGTTACCAAATCCAGGTGGCTTTTTTTGTTATGTGAAGGAAAGATTGTGAAGAAATGTACTTAAACTCCCATGTAAGAACGAGTTGCCTTACATAATCTGTGGTGCAATGCTTGCGCTGCATGGATGGCTAACGGGGGCTTTTGTTCAATATCTCGGCTGTCATTTCGGCAGCCTTTTCTTATTCAGCTAAAAAGGCAGGTTTGTTGAAGAAGGATATTTCCTGTTTTAAGGGAATTAGAATTTCGAACAAACTTTACACGAATACAGGTATTGAAAATAACAGGAACATAGGAGGTATCAGATATGAAGATCAATAGAATAGATCATGTGAGTATAAACGTAAATAATCTTTCAGAGGCTAAAGCGTTTTTTCTTGATTTAGGACTTGAAGTGCAAGCGGAATGGGAATTGGATGGTGAACAGTTGGATAGAATAGTTGGGCTTAATGATGTTAAAACGGCATGTGTAGGATTGGGGATGCCAGATGGTCAGACATGGATAGAGCTAGTCAAATTTTATACGCCATCAGATGAAAAAGATATTCAGCAACCTTTTGCAAATACGCTGGGTATCCGACATATTTGCTTTGCTGTTGAAGATATTGAAGCTGTTGTTGCAAAATTGAAAAAGAGGGGTACGGAAATCTTTAGTGAGATACAGCAATATGAGGAAAGTTATAAGTTATGCTATGTTCGTGGTCCAGAGGGTATTATTTTAGAGTTGGCGGAGAAACTCAGATAAATATTGAATGGACTTTAAATAATTTAGATTTCAAACTTTAAAGATTTCTTCTTAAACTATCGGGGTGCTTTTGTTTAATATCTCGGCTGTGGCTGTCATTTCGGCAGCCTTTTCTTATTCAGCTAAAGGGGCAGCATTCCT
>NZ_LAJA01000043.1 GCF_000970675.1 Domibacillus tundrae
ATGTGTGACCGGTTGATGTGTGACCGGTTGATGTGCGGCCCGTTGCTCTCTGATCTTTTTTCTTCTTTTTAGGCACTACTATCTCTCCTTTATGTTAATGCTTAGAATACATTGTATTCAAAAAGCCATTAAAATGAACCAACGGATCTCCTACTCAGTAATCTTATTTTGAATTTATTTTTTCAGCATATTATGATGTGTTAAATGACGGGGATTTTCCATTTAAGAGGTATAGAAGCTGTTCATGCGGTTTCAGTCGGAGGTTTTTAAGAAGTAAAATAATGATGATTTTTCTACATATCCAAGAAGGTGCAAAGTATATGTTGTCAAGAAACTCTGCATTTTAGTGGTTCTATCAACACGAATTAAAAAATAAGATTTCCAATTAATGAATCAGTACCATCTTTTCCTTTCTGCATATAATTACAAGGAATTACCTAAACAGGAGGAGAAGATCAATGAATAATGAAATTTTGAGGTCATCAGTTGGCAAAGTAGTCAAAGTTAATCGTGGCGGACCTGACTCCCGGATCGGACAATTGCTGGCAGTACAAGACGATTACTTTGTACTTCTTACCAAAGAAGACGGTGTTCTTTACTATAAAGGTCAGCACGTTAAAAGCATAACGGACAATACAAAGAACGGACTCGAATTTAATCTCCTCGTCCCTAGAAATTTTACGTACATCAGCGGAAAAGTATTTACAGAAGTCATGAACAATTTAAAGTACAAATGGGTGATAATCAACCGTGGCGGACCTGAGAAACATGAAGGGATCCTTGATGATTGTAATGACGATTATGTCACAATTATTTGTAATGAAGAAGTTATTCGTGTATCGACATTCCATATTAAAAACATCAGCTATGATTTGAAAATTGAAGCTCCAGAGAAAGGGAACAAAGAAAAAAATAATGAAGGGAAAAATGATGAAAAAGACAAAAAAGGATCAGATAAGAAAGGAAAAGGGGAAGAACCTCAAAAAACGGAAAGCGAATAATTGCTTTCAGTTATGTTAAATAGGAAAGAAATCGGAGTCTCTTTGAATGGAGGAATGGGATAAGTGATTATGCATATTCTCCTCTTTCAAAGGGGCCCTTATTTGATGAAAAAGGTTTCAACCTGTGAGGGGGATAGAAATGTCGAACCTTTTTTTTTCAGATGCACTTAAATCGCTTATCGGCTATTCAGTAGGCGTCTTTTCAAACGATGGGACATTAATGAAAGGAACAATAGTCGATGTTAAGAAAGATTATTTAATTTTACAGAACACAGAAGAAAAATACATTTACCATCAACTTGCGCAAATAAAGTCAGTTTCAAAAAATGCGAAAGATTTGCAGGCCAACCCGATTAGACAGGATTATTTACAGGCAGAGCAGCTTCATGAAATTTTGGAGCAGTGTAAGTACAGCTGGGTAACGGTCAATTGTTATAATGATCAATTTGTTGCAGGCTTTCTAAGCAAAGTCTTTGATGATCACCTTATTTTAATTAGTGAAGAAGAAAAAATTATTATGCAAAATGCCTGCATTATTAATATATTCCCAGGTGTTTATGAACCTGCTGATGTTGAAGCAAAGGATGAGAGAAGTGAAAATGAATTATCCTCGAAAGGTACAGAAGAAACGGATGAGCAGGATAAAAAAGAACTTTCTACTCGGATAGAAGCAAAGGATGAGAGAAGTGAAAATGAATCATCCTCGAAAGGTACAGAAGAAACGGATGAGCAGGATAAAAAAGAACTTTCTACTCGGATAGAAGCAAAGGATGAGAGAAGTGAAAATGAATCATCTTTGAAAGGTACAGAAGAAACGGATGAGCAGGATAAAAAAGAACTTTCTACTCGGATAGAAGCAAAGGATGAGAGAAGTGAAAATGAATTATCCTCGAAAGGTACAGAAGAAACGGATGAGCAGGATAAAAAAGAACTTTCCACT
>NZ_LAJA01000044.1 GCF_000970675.1 Domibacillus tundrae
TGATCTTACCCCCGTCAAGTAGACACCTTTAAAAAGCCTACATCGCCTTTCTTCGAAATTGAACTGGAGAAAGGTTCTTTAATTTCTTTTGATATCTTGCGGTGTTATAAAATTTTATGTATTCATCTATGGCCTGCTCAACCTCAGAAACCTGATTAAATGTCAGAAGGTGAAAGCATTCAGCCTTTAAATGGCCAAAAAAGCTCTCAATACAGGCATTATCGAGGCAGTTTCCCTTTCTCGACATACTGACTCTCATTTGGTGCTTCGTAAGAAGGTGATGATAAGCACGAGAGGTATACGTCACACCTTGATCGCTGTGGAGAAGAGTCCCCTTCACTTTCCGTTTTTGGACAGCTGCTTTCAGTGTGTCCTGTACGAGTTGAAAGTCATTGTACCGGCTTAATTTGTAGGACACCACTTCATTGTTATACAAGTCATAAATAACCGACAAATAAAGACGCTTTTGATTAAAGGGAAGATAGGTAACGTCGGTTACCCATTTTTCATTCGGACGAGTGGCGTGAAATTCTCGATTTAAATGATTCCCTGATACGACGCATGCTTCTTTTCTGCCATAAAAGATCCTCTTCTTGCGGATCTTTGCCTGGATCCCAAGCGCCTTCATGAGTCTGTAGGTTCGTTTATCATTAATCGGCTTTTTAAGGATCTTTCTCAGCCAAACCGTCATTCTTCGGTAACCAAAAATTCCCCGATACTGATGGAAGATCTCAACGATCTTCTTTTGCAGGGCCTGGTTCTCTGCTTGTTTTTTAGAAAGGTTCTTTCCTTTCCTAAGCCATTTATAGTATCCACTTCTTGAGACCCCGGCAATTTCACAAAGAAGGGCAACCGAAAAACGAGCAGACATGTCTTTAATAACTTGATATTCAAGGGTTTTCGTTCTTTTTCTTATCTCTCCTTTCCGGCTTCTAACAGCTTTTTTAAGTAGGCTACTTCCGCTTCCAGCCGTTTAATCTTTTCTTGATCCGAAGGATTCTTTGGTTTTCTTCCTACAAGACCGCGCTTTTCTTTTAAACCATCGATTCCCTCTTGTTTATAAGCCCTAACCCATCTCACAATTTGAGACGGATCTACATTAAATTTTCCAGCTACTCGTCGATATCCACCCATTTCGCCTGATAAATAGAGTTCAACTGCCCGCAGCTTAACCGCTACAGAATACGTTTGTTTTCTCCCCATACAAAAATCCCCTCCAAGTAGATAGTAGCGTTGCTTTCTTACAACTGTCTACTTAAAGGGGAGCATATCA
>NZ_LAJA01000045.1 GCF_000970675.1 Domibacillus tundrae
GCGGAGGCGCTTTTTGCCTCCAGAAGGGCTTGGCTTATAACCTCGAGCCGATGGCGCCTGAAGCTGGACAAAAGAAAAGCGCAAGGCGCCCGTTTATCGGCTCATTTAAAATAAGCCCGCTCTGACCAATTGGCCAGAGCGGGCTTTCATGTTGTACATCTTATTTAGAGGACGGTGTCCAGTAAGACTCGATACCTGTAAACGAATCCGTTAAATTGTGAGAAACCTCTTTATCTGCATCGCCATTGGCTAAGAATCCGTAAAAGAAATTGAAAATATTCATTTAAAAAACTCCTTTCAAAATGAAGATGTATTTTTAATGTATCTTTAATATAAAACAGAAAAGAAAAGAATGTGTGATTTTGTCAGCTTATCTTACAGTGTTTCTTTTGGACTCTTTCTGACGGATTCTCGCATGAAGGAGGCAAATAAGGTAAGATAAACAGGGGAATTTAAATAAAAACTGGGGTGTACGACAACTATGTCTTTGAAAAAAACAGCGCTGTGGCTCGCCGTATTTGCACTTATCGTTAAATTATCTGGCTTTGTCCGGGAAAGCATTATGGCGTATAAGTTCGGCGTCAGCAGCGAGACCGATGGCTATTTACTTGCTTTTTCATTTATTACATTGGCTATTGCAATGATAGCCGGAGGCTTTAATAACGTCTTTTTGCCGCTTTATGTGAAGAACAGGCAGAACGATCCGGAGCGGACCGACCGGACAGCCAGTGCCATTATGAATGTCACGTTTCTTCTGTTTATATTAATCTCTCTTTCGGGTTATTTATTTGCGCCTTGGTTCGTCCCGATTATTTACGGAAATATGACAGATGCAACGGCGGAGACCGCTATTTCTATTACGCGATTTTTCTTCGTATTTATGTCGTTCATCGCATTAACGAGTATTTTAGATTCATATTTGCAAGGGCGGCGCATTTTTGTCCCATCCCAAGTCGCCAAACTTTTGCAAACCCTTTTTGGTGTATCATTTGCGCTTCTTTTTTCTGAGCAGTGGGGCATTGCGAGTCTCGCTTACGGGTTTATTGTCGGAACGATTTTCGGTATTTTTGTGCAGTTTTTTTACTTGTTTAAAACGGATTACCGGTGGAAGCCGGTCTTGTCTGGTGATAAAGAATTTCAGCATTCGTTTCTTATTTTGCTTGCTCCGGCGATTCTCAGCTCGGTTGTCGGGCAAATTAATGTGTTCGTTAATAAAGGATTTGCATCCGGTATTGGGGAAGGACCAGTTACGTATTTAAATAATGCGCAGCTGCTGTCGTCCATTCCACATACAATTTATGCGACAACGATTGCGGTTATTATTTTTACACTGCTTGCAGAACAAATCACCGACCGGCCGCGTTTTCAAAATACATTTTTCAGCGGCATGCAAATTTCTTTGCTCACACTCGCTCCTATTGCAGCTGGACTTTGGATTGTCGGTGAAGAAGTGCTGTCATTTATTTTTGAACGCGGGAAATTCACCGCCGAAGATACGCATAATACGTATGTCGCACTCGTTTTTTATTTGCCAACAATCGTGACGCAGGGGATGCAGTATATTGTCGCAAAAGCACTGTATGCACAAGGGAAAACAAAAACTGTTTTTCGGATCAGCGTGTTTACCATTGCGATCAACGTACTGCTTAACTGGCTGTTTATCGGACCATTCAGCTATCCGGGCTTAGCGCTCACAACGTCCATTGTCTCCCTTTATTATTTAACAGCGTGTACGATTTTTGTTTACAAAGATTTTGACAAATCAGAACCTGCTCGATTGGTCGGGCTGCTGCTCCGGACCGCCATTGTGACGGCGTTTATGGCAGTGCCGCTTTATTTTATGCGTCCGTTTGTTGAAGAGCTGTATTCGCTTTGGCAGCTGGCGGTTCTTGTCCCGACTGGTGTCGTGCTTTATGTAATCGGCTTGTTTCTTTTTTACAAGGAAGGGTTTCACAAGCTGCAAAGCATCGTGAAACGCAACAAAGGAGCATTATCGTGAAAAAAGCCTTCCTCCTTCTGTTTTTGACGATGGTGATGGCAGGCTGTACAGCGGGCAGTGAGGCGGAGCCAGCAGCGAACGCGACGGAAATCTCGCTAGGCAGCCGGATCCTTCTTTTAGAAGCAGAAGGTCTTGGTTTGAAGCGTGAATTTCAACCTGACGGGCTTGATTCTCTGTATAAAGACACGGTATACGAGCTTGACGCTGGTTCAGCGAATGTGACCGTTAATGTGCGGAAGCTGAACAACGGCGACCGGTTTGTGATGATGCGCCTTGAGGGAAAAGGGACACTCAAAGGTACCGTTGCAATGGAGGATGCAGATGATTATTATGTGATCGACTGGGCGAAAGGCATGCCGGAGCGAGATCACAATAAAGTAACAGGTATTGATCCAACAAAACCGCCTGTCGGATTATTCCGCTACACAAAAAATCATCAATTTATGAATGAAATCGTCATGAGCCATTCGTTTACATCAAAAACACTCACTGAATTGTATGGAAGCGGGCGGGAAAGTACGATTCGAGAATTGCTCGCTGAAAATGATACAGTTACCCATACACAAAAAGGTGTTGAGTTTGAGTTAACGTCTGAACGTGATCAAATGACAGAGCAATGGTTTTTACTGGCTGAAAAGCCGCTTTTCAATGAGACGAATCACTTGAATGAGTGGATTACCTTTCAAAAAGAAAACTATAAAGAAGTAAACAACTGGTTTACAGTCGATGGTCCGATGAAAAAGCTTCCGTGGTCAGTCGAGCCGTTTACAAAAGACGGCTACGGCCGCTATCTCGGCACAATGATTGAAAAAGAAGCGGTCGATCGTTTCTTCAAGTATCAAGACCGTTATTTTTATAATTTAACTGTACAATCTGCTGCTAATTTATGGGTATATCGCGAGTCCCGCGAAGACGTTATTTGGAAAACGGAATTTACAAGTACGTGGCTGAAGCAAAAATATGACATTACCGCGCCGTACGTTGATACGCGCCATAACGAGCTCATTGCGCTTTATTTGCACCGGATTGGAAAAGAACTCGGAGTACCGGAGCTGGAGGCGGCACTCATTGAGTACAGCGATTATCTGCTGAATTTAATCAGTATTGACAATATCGTCCCGGCCGAAAACGGTTATTACCCGGCTGATTATTATTCGCCGCAGCAAGGCAAGCAGTTTATTCACGCGTCGCTGAACCACGCGCTTGGCGAAGCGAATATGTTTATCAAAGCATACAACGAAACGAAAAATAAAAAGTATTTGTTTGCCGCACGCGACATTCGCCAGGCCGTTGAATCAACTGGCGATAAATGGATCCGGCCAAATGGCGACCTTTGGTACCAGATTAACCGTGATGGTTCATTTGATGGCGGTGACTACGAATTATTGACGCTTTACGACCTGCGCCGCCACGAAAAAAGCTGGAAAGAACTAGGTGGGAACCTGAGTCCTATTTTGCAGAAATTGATTGAAAGTAAAGAACAGTATTTAAATTCAAAATAACTTTCGCTATAATGCTTAATTAAGGGGAAAAAAAGAAAGGGTGGAATCATTTATGACACAACAACAAATTGGCGTCGTCGGTTTGGCCGTTATGGGCAAAAACCTCGCGCTTAACATCGAAAGCAGAGGATACTCTGTGGCGGTATTTAACCGGTCCGCGGATAAAACAACTGCTTTTTTACAAGAAGAAGCAAAAGGGAAAAACTTCAAGGGCGCGTACAGCGTTGAAGAATTTGTAAACTCACTTGAAAAACCGCGCAAAATTTTGCTGATGGTTAAAGCAGGTGCGGCAACAGATGCAACAATTGATTCATTGAAACCGCATCTTGATAAAGGCGACATCATTATCGATGGCGGAAACACGTTCTTCCAGGACACGGTTCGCCGTAATAAGGAACTTGCTGGTCTTGGCTTGAATTTTGTTGGAACGGGCGTATCCGGCGGGGAAGAAGGCGCGCTTAAAGGACCTTCTATCATGCCGGGCGGCCAGCGCGAAGCCTTTGAACTCGTGCGTCCGATTTTTGAAGCGATCGCTGCGAAAGTAGACGGCGAAGCATGCACAACGTATATCGGTCCAGATGGTGCGGGACACTACGTGAAAATGGTGCACAACGGCATCGAGTACGGCGATATGCAGCTGATTGCTGAAGCTTATTTTATCCTGAAAAACGTGATCGGTTTGTCAACAGATGAGCTGGCAGAAACATTTGCTGAGTGGAACAAAGGCGAGCTTGACAGCTACCTGATCGAAATCACAGCGGATATTTTCACGAAAAAAGACGACGAAACAGGCAAGCCGCTTGTTGACCTCATTTTAGACGCAGCCGGCCAAAAAGGAACAGGCAAATGGACGAGCCAAAACGCGCTTGACCTTGGCGTGCCGCTTCCAATCATTACGGAATCTGTATTCGCGCGTTTTATTTCCGCGTTGAAAGACGAGCGTATCGAAGCAAGCAAGCAGCTAAGCGGTCCTTCTGCTGTCGAGGTAAGCGAAGATCAAAAGAAAGACTTGATCGAAGCTGTCCGCCAAGCATTATACATGAGCAAAATCTGCTCATATGCACAAGGCTTTGCACAAATGAAAGCTGCATCTGAAGAGTACGGCTGGGACCTTCGCTACGGCGACATCGCGATGATTTTCCGCGGCGGCTGCATCATCCGTGCGCAATTTTTACAAAAAATTAAAGAAGCGTTTGATCAAAATCCAGCGCTTCCAAACTTATTGCTCGATGGCTATTTTAAAGACATCGTTCAAAATTACCAAACATCGCTTCGTAAAGTCGTTTCCCTTGCGATCGAAACGGGCATCCCGGTTCCATCATTCGCAAGCGCAATTGCGTACTACGACAGCTACCGCACTGAAACACTGCCTGCAAACCTGATCCAGGCGCAGCGTGACTACTTCGGCGCGCACACGTACAAGCGTATTGACAAAGAAGGCACATTCCACACAGAGTGGATGAAATAAGTTGTGATGATCCCGCTGAGGAAGTCCTCGGCGGGATTTTTTTATTGCTTGGGACGGAAAAACTGAATTTGGGGCGGTATTATGGACGCTTGGGGCGGAAAAAACATATACCGGCCCAAGCACCACGGAAACCGCCCCTAAATGAAAAATAACGCCCCAAGCGAGTGATTTTTTGTGAAGAAAGTGTAAATTTTAACCAAGTAATAAGATTTTTAAAGGGAAACATTGTATGCTGGGAGTGAAAGGGGATAGGTCCGTGAAAAAGTCAATCCTGCATACGAAATTAACGGCACTTAATAAACGTCTCATTATACCGAGGAAAGAAGTAAAAGAAGAACTGGCACGATGCGAAGCCGGCTTTGAAGGGGAACGCAAGCTGCTATATTACTTATCAGAAATTGAAGGTGCGATCAGGGTTCTTCATGATATACGCCTCCCGTTTTCCACCGGTTATACTCATTTTCAAATGGATACGGTCGTGATTACCCAGCATATGATTATCATCATTGACGCTAAACATTTTAGCGCCCACCTTATTTTTGACCGTGTGACAAGACAGCTCAGAAGAGGCAATTTCACATTTGATGATCCGATAACTCAAGTGCTCCGCCATAAGCGTGGGCTTGAACATTGGCTGGACCGCCCGATCCCAATTATGGCTGCCATCGCACTTACTCACCCGAATGTCCGCATGGAAATGACTCCGCCAGATACCTTCGACCAATCACTCATCATGTACGCTCAAGAGATTCCAGCTAAATTAGATGAGTTTCATCAGGAGAAAAAAATTATTTTAACAAAACAAGAAGTTCATCAGCTTGCCAATAAGCTTGAACGGTGCCATCAACCTCATGACCCGGATATTATGAAAAAATTTAACGTCCAGCCGGAGCACCTGCAAACCGGTATCCACTGTGAATCCTGCCATTGCTGGCTGGTCAAGCGAGTGAAGCGAAGATGGATTTGCCTTGGATGCGGCGTCTTTTTAAAGAATCCCCATATACCTGCCTTAAAAGAATATGTCAGGCTGTTTGGCACGCAGGCCGTGAATAAACAAATAAGAGCTTTCACCGGAATCGAATCGGCATCTACTGCAAAAAAATTGTTAGGAAAGTGGGCAGTAAAAAAAGAAGGAGAGGCAAAAGGAAGAGTCTATCAGCTACCGGAAGAGTGGAAATGGGAGTAGTTTGGGGCGGAAAAACTGAATTTGGGGCAGTATTATGGACGCCTGGGGCGGAAAAAACATATACCAGCCCAAGCACTTCAGATACCGCCCCAAAACGAAAAATACCGGCCCAGAACAGCCTCTTTCACATAGAAAAAGTTGCCCCGCGAATGAATCCGGAACAGCTTTTCTTCACTATGCTGATAGACACGTTCCGCAAATGAACATAAATTGGCATTGTTCTCAAGCGTAACGCTAATGCTTGCTGTCCGTTCAAGATCTTCTTTAAGAGAAACAAACGTCAGGCCAGCCAAAACGCAACCAGATAGATGAGAATCGCGCCGTTCTCCATGAAAAGTGCGTCATTTCCAAAAATATTATTTCTATCGGATTTTACCGAAAGAGTACCCCCACTTCAATCATGTGGTGGGCGAAGACCAATGATAAGTGGCGGGGTGAATTTCGGTTTGCGAAGCAAAAGCTTTTGTTTTTTATTCCAAATTTGATAAAATAATACTTAATAACATTGAAAATCGAAGGATTGG
>NZ_LAJA01000046.1 GCF_000970675.1 Domibacillus tundrae
CGAAAAAAATATACATTCCCAAATGCAACATAAATGCAATTATGTTGTATTAGAAACGCCTCGGATTTTAAAGATCTGGGGCGTTTTTCAACTACTCATACGATGTATTATGTAAACTTAAATAGAGGTTAAATCCTTGATACACCAGCGTTTGGTGAATCTGGCTTTTTTATCGTTTATTCATTTTCCATACATTCGCGTCAATCCAACGTTTTTTCGTCCTGTTTCATTTTCGATTAGTACAGTTTTTATGCATAAAAGATGTGCGCAATTTTGAGCCGATCTTTCAAAAGGGGAACGAAATTTGGTTCTCCCTCAACACACTTTTGTGATGTTTCTTTTTTTTGAGAAGCATCAACGTAGTACATTTTGGTACGCCCTCAATACATTCCCTCAGTTTTGAGGAGATGTGCGCAATTTTGCGCTGATCTTTTCTGAAGGCCGTCCTTTTTTCGGGACACCCTTTTAAGACGCCCCAGAATCGCCTGTATGGCGTTTTAACATCTTCGAGATTATTCCCTTTAAGGAGAAGGAGAATGATATTTAGTTCCCCTTGCCCGGTGCTGTCCATGTTGGGATGGTCAAATTAGACACCCCTTTAACCTCCACACTTTTTTTTAGAGATGTGTCCAGTTTTGGACCGATGTCTTGATGTGCTCATTTTTGATCGTATCCAGAACGAACGAAACATAATAGTAATTATGTTGTATTCAAAATAGCTTCTGAAAATGGGGCTTTTTTAGTTTGTGGTCAAAACTTTTGAGTTACGACACTTTTTATTTATTTAGTGAAATCAAAAAAGCCGACTTCCAAGTTGGGAAATCGACCTAAAGAAACGGTTAATTTAATTTTTTTAATTTCCAAAAGTTATTGAGTGGTCACTTCCGATAATAACTTATTTTGAGCACCTACCGGAAAAGCAGTTTCTTTAGTCCGATTATTGTCTGTAAATCTCCAACTATTTATCAATGAAAGATTATCATCCATTCGATGTAAACTAAATTCGTTCACGACGGCATATTTAGCCCATGCTAATAAATGATCTGTGGGATTCGTCAGCTCTTCTTCTATAACTTGACTAGTCATTCTCTCCGTAATACTACTTCTATTCATTTCCAATCCTGCGGAAATAGTCGTTGAAATACTAGCGGAGAATGGCTCAAAATCAAATCCTGCATCAGTAGTAATTGATACATTTAATGTTTGATTCATAGACTGTTGATCTGTTTGTGTTATACCAGTTTCGATTCTGGATTTTTGAGTTTTACCTGGCGCTATAACCATGGAATCCAATTTTTGCCAGTGCTGCGTTTTCTTTAATATATAATAGGGGGAAATTTTCATTTTAACTTGATCTTCCAAATCACCATTCACATATATACAGGGAATCTTTACATAAGAAGTTACCACTGGATCAGTGCTGTCGGGTAAATTGTCACTAAGACTTTTAAATTGTGGGCAATCGGGAAGTTCACCAGTTTTGATCTCTGGAAAACTAATGTTTTCAACAGGAACAAATTCCCACATTTGATTTTCTCCACCTACCAGATCCCACTGAGCAATATCTGCACCATTATTTTTATTAAAGCCAAGCACATCTATCACTTTTGCGCTATGTTTGGCCTGTAAATATGCGTAACGATCTTTGTCTGGAACCTTCTTTATTATCCATTTTTGGTTACCTGCATCACCACGCCACTGGAATTGCTGAATTAGAGATGCATTTTTACGGTCTTCTCCCCGTACATCAAGCACTTTTCCACTATGTTTACTAACAATAGCATAATACCCTCCATCTAACTTGAAAAACATCCATTGTTGGTTATCTCCTCGGTGACTCTCAAACTGAATAATTTTAGCGGAGTTATCATAGCTCCAATTAAGCACATCAAGCACTTTTCCACTATTCTTACTAAAAATTTGATAAAAGGTATCTTCTCTTATTTCAATAGTCATAATTCCTCTCCTCTCGAAATCGGAAAACCTTAGTTTCCCATGACTACATATTTCCATAACTGTTGTAGGAATCCTTTAATTTTCGTTCGACAAATTTTATGAAGATTGAAATCACCCCTTATCGGTGTGGTATCGTAAACTACATAAAAAGGTAGTTAATAAAGGAAAATGAACAATCAAAAAGACTCTGTCCAATCTAAAAGTCTTGTTTTTACACCATGATGTTGCATCCGGAGTATCATCACGTTTGATTGATCTTACCCCCGTCAAG
>NZ_LAJA01000047.1 GCF_000970675.1 Domibacillus tundrae
CTTGACGGGGGTAAGATCAACCCTTTATGTTGTATTCGAATTAAGATTGCTAACCATTATTTTCTTGGAGTTCTTCACTCTCATTAAGTATGAAATATATTATTTATCTTTTACCTTCTTTTTTTTCTCGAAATATTCAAATTCAAAACCAAATTTCGGAAGTTCTTGTTCCATAACTAACTCACTTTGAAATTTAGGAATTTCATTCTGAGAAGTATTTTCTTTCTCTTGATCAGTTATATTTTTTAAATAATCCTCCAGTGATTTATCCGCCATGTTCATCATCTCCTATAAATTTAAAGATATTATATAAACCAAAATTATTAGTATAACTCCAATTAAGCTTACAGAGGTCCCTAGCTTATAGTCCTTTGCTTTGATATTATTTTTTTCGCGATTATATTGAACAATATCCCGGTATTGTTCCGTCAGTGATATAGCAATGTAATCCTTTGGATATTTCCCATAAGTTTGATTAAATTCCTTAGTAGTCATTCTCATATATTTATCCGCCATAAATACTTTCAATAAAAAAATAAATGCTGTAATCAAAGCACACATCGCAATTATTACAAAAATTAAATAGATGATATACCAAGTCGCTTCTGTCACGTGAGTAATTTTTATTTTTTTTAAGTCAGATATTTTAATATAAGATATAAGAATAGGTAAAATAGCCGTAACAAAGGCCAGTAAGATTCCTGCTCTCGTTTCAAAAGCAGTTTTTCTTGCTAATTCATAATCATATTCTTTTTGTATAACGCTAAGTAAAAGTTCCGCTGAAGGAAATTTTTCTGCTATTTGATTATTTGTATCTGCATTTTGTTCACTCATCAGAAAATTCCACTCCTTTGGATTGAGTATAATTCATATAATTGGTAATATCCATATATTATTATCTATACCCCAAACAATACTAATGTAGGCTATATTCAATAATACAGCCCTTAAAGAAACTTTTTAGAATGTAATAACCAATAACCCTACTAGAAAGCGACTAAAAAGCTCTAGGTCTCGGTCTAGAGCTTTTTCGATGTAACAAAATTCTATTTATTCTTTTAATAACTAGTTCTCAACACATGTTAAAAATAATAAACTGTATTTACATAAATACAGTTTGCTGTAAAGGAGAGATCCAATGACAGTCATCGTTTCTTTCGGCCTTCAAAAAGGGGGCGTCGGCAAGACAACAACTACAGGCATTACAGCATTTTTATTGGCCAAAACCAAACGAGTTCTAGTTGTAGACCTAGACGGCCAAGGTAATTTAACAAGAATGCTATCTGGCCAAAACAAGAATACCTTTGAAAATACAGTTTATGAAGCAATAAAATACAGAAATACAGAAAACTGTATAACTGTATTATCAGAAAAACTGCATTTAATACCGGCCAATGACGATATTTCACAGATTTCAACTGTTCTAGATATAAATAGCGATAAACGGCTGCATGTATTAGCTGATATATTACATCCAGTAAGGTCCTATTATGATTATATCCTGCTCGATTTGCCTCCAGCGCTTTCAGAGCAGACCTTAATAGGTCTAACGGCAAGTGACTATACCGTAACCATGCTGCAAACCGAACCGTTTGCGTATTATGCCCTTGAAGATTATTTAGAAACATGCCAAGTTGTCCAAAAGAAATATAATCCGAATTTAAAACTGGCTGGCATTTTATCCGTTCTTTTAAATTCCCGTTCCTCTCTGGACCAATCTATTTTAGAAAGAGTGAGAACTGATTATGAGGATATCGTGTTTGAAAGTGTAATTAAGCGAAAATCGCGCTTAAAGGAATTGGCCATAACGGGTATTACTGATAAAACGAAAGCCGATCGCCAAGCTTTACAAGAATACAATGATTTTGTACAGGAGTTGGTGGAACGTGTCCAAGAAAAATAAATTTTCTGGCCTACTTGGCCAGGAGGAAAACACAGCAAAAGGGTTAAAGAAAAAAGAAGAAGTTTTAGAAAAACTTTCTGTAAATACAGGAATACAGGAACCTGTAAAAAAAGCAAAAAAGACAAAAGCCACATTTGAATTAGACTCAGATTTACATAAGAAATTAAAGATGTTTGCAGCTCAACATGATAAGAAAATGGTTGAAGTTGTAGAAAGTGCATTGAAGGAGTATTTCTCTTCTCAAAATAATGAAGAATGATTACATATTTAAAAATTTATTAATAAGGTTAATAAAAAGGGGTTACTCAACGAGAGTAACTGTTACCAAAATATATATGATTAAAGAAAAGAACGCCTCAGATCTAAACGCTGAGGCGTTTCAAATGCAACATAATAACATGATCTTACCCCCGTCAAGT
>NZ_LAJA01000048.1 GCF_000970675.1 Domibacillus tundrae
CGAAAAAAATATACATTCCCCAATGCAACATAAATGCATGATATGCGTGAAAAAGCCCTAGGATTATTCCCAAGGACTTTCATATTTAAAATTATTTTATAAAGGTTAAACAGCGTAAAAAAGACTAATACAAGCCATATTACATGCTGCCTAATCCACCTAACACACTATATCCACCGTAGTATGGTCCATACCCTCCAAAAAACGGTCCATATTCGTCACGAAACCCTTCAGAAAATGACCTTCCGAATTTTTGGTCCGGTATATCGCCCTCATTCTTATGAACTGTTACTTCCAAGACACCCATATTATCCATGTTTTCACTCGCTTCCCTTGAAAAAAATATCTATCCCTTTACATGCTATGATTCATAGCCAAGAGAAAACACATTAAAAACAGAATTTTTACAGGCCGGTCGGCATAGAATAAAGAGAGGATTTCCTCCGTGATGTCAAAAAAGAAGACTGTGTTGAACAGTCTTCTTTTTTATAATTCAGTTTCCGAATGCAACATAAATGCAATTATGTTGTATTCGAAAAGCCCTCGATTGTAGAATCGAGGGCTTTTTAGCTTTTGGTAATGAAGTGTTATAATAATTTGTTTGCTACTATTATTACCATTTTTTATATGGCAAGAATTTCCCGTTTAATGTAACTAAAACTCGGTCTCCTTTTGGATCCTCTAATTTCTGGATATCCATTTCGTAATCAATGGCAGACATAATGCCATCTCCGAACTTTTCATGAATTAAGTCTTTAATAGCCGGTCCGTAAACTAATAATATTTCGTAAAAACGATAAATTAATGGATCTGTAGGAGGCATCTGAACAGTGGTTCCACGATATGGAACGACCGTTAAGGACTCAACTGCCTCTTCGGATAACTCTAACAATGCTCCTACTTTCTCTGCTTCTTCAATAGAAAGGGTAGCTTGACCTAATAATGCAGTAGCTGTCCATGATTCTGAACGTTCGATTGCTTGAGCAATATCATCCCATTTTAAATTTAACTTTCTCTTTGCACTTAAAATTTCTGTTGTAGCTTGAGTTCTTTCCATTGTATTTCTCTCCTTATAATTAAAATATATGTATGTACCAACTTTTCTATTAAGAAATTTTAACTTGCTCAATCTCTTGAGAAGGTTGTTGGTTATTACCTTTATTTATAAAACTGTAAATCATCCCCACGAAAACTGCACCTCCGACAATATTGCCTAACGTAACAGGAACTAAATTATGAATTAAGCCTGCTATTGAAATTGTCTCAGGATGTGGCAGTAATAGCGAAAGTGTCAATACTGTCATATTAGCTATGCTGTGTTCATATCCAGAAACGATGAATGTAAATAAACAAGCATAGATAACTAATAATTTTACAATTTCATTTTTAGTACGAAGTCCCATCCAAATGGCTAAACATACTATCCAGTTACATAGAATTCCGCGGAAAAACAATTCTGAATAACTAAGATTCATTTTCTTGCTTGCTAGTGTCATTAATGTATGCTCTGGAGTAACCGTTGCAAAAAGGCCAGCACCGACAATTATTAAACACAAAATAATTGCTCCGAGGAAATTCCCGGTGTAACACCAGAACCAAACTTTTAAGGTGTCCTTAATACTTGTTTTCCCTGCTAGAGTACTAACGGTGAAATACATATTGCTTCCCGTGAATAAGTCCGCACCAGCAAAGACGACAAGGGTAAGAGCTAATCCAAAGGAAGCTCCCATAATGACGGTTGTATATGGGGAACCAGCTTGTGACAGTTGTGCGCCGATCGTCATAATAAGAACAATCGCTAGTCCTATATAAGCACCGGCTAAACCAGAGGAAACAAGATATCTTGGTATACTCTCTTCCATTCTTTTTAACTGATTTAAAGCATTTTTAGTAATTGTAGTTAATGGCTCACTATACATATTGTCCTCCTAAAAATCACTATCAAATAGAAAACTTAGACTGCAAGCGCTATTCAGCTCTGTTTTAACTTCAAGTGGGATAAAATTTAATTTGTATACTTGTTAATTCAAAAACTTTATTTATTAGATCCTTAAAAAGCAATTAACCAACGATTTTTTCAAATCATTTTCTGTTTTCATCTCTCTAAATAATTAGTACTTTTTGATCGTAAACATTTTGTCGAAGAAAAGCTGGATACATGTAAGAAAATATGACATAAAATTTATTTATTCGACATAAAACAAGTTTAGATTGTTATTTCATCAATTAAAATTATCTAAAATGCTACAAAGCGCTCATTCCTTAATGCAACATAAATGTTTGATATGCTCCCCTTTAAG
>NZ_LAJA01000005.1 GCF_000970675.1 Domibacillus tundrae
GAAAGGTACAGAAGAAACGGATGAGCAGGATAAAAAAGAACTTTCTACTTGGATAGAAGCAAAGGATGAGAGAAGAAAAAATGAATCATCTTTGAAAGGTACAGAAGAAACGGATGAGCAGGATAAAAAAGAACTTTCTACTCGGATAGAAGCAAAGGATGAGAGAAGAAAAAATGAATCATCCTCCGAAGGTAAAGCAGATATGGGTGAACATGAAGAAAAAGAACTCACCGCTCGGACAGAAGCAAAAGATAAAACAAGTGAAAATAAAACATTTTCTAAAGATAAAGAAAAAATGGAAGTGGTAAAAAAGATAAAGAACCAATTAAAACAAATAAAAAAATCACAAAATTCTGCAAAGCCTCAAATTCCTAATGAGGCAGATGAAGAGATAGTGACTGGGGAGAAGATGGGAAAAGATGTTTCTGCTGTTAAAGCGATAAAAAAGGTTATCAAGAATTCCCAGGAAGATTCTCCATTTAATCAAACACATGCTCAAAAAAGCCGAGCGAGAAAAAGATTGAAAACAAGAAAAGCGGAAAAGTGCGCGGATTCAACAATAGACGAGTTAAGTACACATGCTCCTCTAGAGATAATAGTAGAAGAAACCAAAGAACCATGGACATCTGTCATTACAATCGAAGAAACAGAAAAACAGCTTGAATCTCAATATTATTCCCTGATGAAGCAGACAGAAAAACAGCTTGAACCTCAATATTATTCCCTGATGAAGCAGGCAGAAAAACAGCTTGAACCTCAATATTATTCCCTGATGAAGCAGGCCGAAAAACAGTATAGGGAATTACGAGAAAAAAGGATCGGACGGGAAATGATGAACAACTAATGTACTCTTTTTTTGCAGGGAGGAGGAGCAGGGATGGCGATGACGGTTTTTTATTTAGCGACTGGAGGCTGTTTTTACTTTCTGTTTATTAAACCATCTTTTTTAACCAATTCAAAGAGAAAGAAAAGTGAACTCCTCACTATGAAAGGAGCTTCTTTAAAGAAGAAGGCGGCGAAAACGAATGCTTGATTCAGAGCTTTTCTTAATGGCCATGACCTTTTTTGTTGTCATTACCATTATGCTGTGGAGGCCTTTCGATGTAAATGAAACCATCCCGACGTCGGCGGGAGCAGTGTTCGTTTTAGCATTAGGTATTGTACCGCTTGCGGATATTAAAGATATTTTCAACATCGTAAGTGGTGCTTCACTGACGATTTTATCAACAATTATGATGTCCATCGTGCTGGACAGCATTGGATTTTTTAAATGGATTGCACTAAATATCATCATTCGGTCAAAAGGGTCAGGGAGGCACTTATTTTTTTATGTTATTCTTCTCTGTTTCTTCATGACGATGTTTTTTAACAATGATGGCAGCATTTTAATTACAACACCGATTATTATTCATATTATGTTACTTCTGAAAATGAAGCCAAAACAGGCTTTTCCATACTTAATTTCAGGCGCTTTAATTGCCACTGCTGCAAGTGCCCCGATTGCCGTCAGCAATATTTCCAATCTGATCGCTATTAAAATTGTCGGACTTAGCTTAAACAGCTACATCGAGATGATGTTCGTTCCTTCTTTAGCAGGAATTCTTCTGATTGCGCTTATGCTTTATGTCTATTTTCATGGAGATATCCCGAGAAAAATACCTATTTTACAATTAAAGTGGAACCGATCCACAAACAATATAAAGCTGGACCACCCTTTGAAATTGACAGATACAAATGAAAAAGTGGATTGGTGGCTGTTTAAAGTTTGTTTATCGATCGTCGTGATCACCAGGGCCGGTTTTTTCTTGTTATCTCCACTTGGGGTTCCAATTGAATGGGTCGGGTTAAGTGGAGCATTTCTCCTTATTCTAATCAGGTGGTTCCGAACGAAAGATGGAATAATGGATATCGTGAAAAAAACACCGTGGCACATTTTATTGTTCGCTTTTAACATGTATGTTCTTGTATACGGATTGAAAAATGTCGGATTAAATGAACTTATTGTCGTTTATCTAAAAGAAATAGTCACAGAAAACCATTTTTATGCGAGCATGGTCATGGGGCTGTTTTTGACAATCCTTTCAAACATAATGAATAACCTGCCGGCTGTTATGATCGGTACATTGTCGATAACCGAAATGGGGCTGGATCATAAAACGATGCAGATCGCCTATCTGGCAAACGTAATCGGCAGCGATATTGGATCGCTTTTGACGCCTGTCGGAACATTAGCTACATTAATATGGATGTTTTTGTTGAAAAGACACAATGTTCATATTTCCTGGAGGCAGTACATGAAAGTAACATTTATCGTCATTCCGATCGGTCTTGTGGCCAGTCTTCTTTTTCTTTATTTATGGAACAGTTGGCTTTTTTAAGGGAGAAGGAGGTTTCATGAAATGAAGAAATACATTGGTGAACCGGTCTATTTAAATCTTGTCGGCAAAAAAGAGCTGACAGGTGTCTTGATTGATTACGGCAGCGACGTACTTGTGCTGCTAAGCCAAAACGACTTTTACTATATCCCGCTATTTCACATCCGGGAAATACGTTCTTTATCCAAAGAAGAAGCCGGCTCTTTTTCGCAGTCTGATACCGCCATGACACTTTCGTTTGATGAACAATTATCATTAAAAGAAGTTTTGCACGCTGCGGCGAAAGGAAGCTTCGTTGAAGTGAATATAACGGCCGCTCACGCTATTCATGGCTATATAACAAATGTGCTGGATGATTATCTGGTACTGTTTACACCTATTTATGAAACGATACTTATCCCGATTCATCATATCAAATTTCTAATTCCTTACTCTAAAGATTCCCGTCCTTACGGGTTCAAACTCACAAAAGCGCCTGTTTCAGTCATCAAAGGGCCTCCATCTGCTTTTGAAGACCATCTGGCAAAATTAAAAGGCTCTTTTATTACATTAAACATTGAAGGAAAAGACAGCATAAGCGGCCAACTGATTGGAAAAGAAGCTGAATTTATAGAATTGCTGACAGTGAGGGAGCAGCAAATTCATTTAAATATTCATCATATTAAAACGGTTATGCCATTTGTATTTAAAGAAGAAAAACAACAGTTATAAAAAAAGAAACGGCTCTGCTGTATGAACTGTATCCCGAATAGTGGACATTAAAAAAGTCTCTATTCGGGCTTTTTTATGTTTACTTTAACAAAAATGAAAAAAAGATTTAACGTCAACACAAAGCACATCCCGGTGTGGCAGGTGGTTGTCACCAAATGGCAACACCATAATCGTCACCCGCAGCGAAGTGAATGGACACGATCTCATCCTTTGAACTGTAGCCTTCCAATTTTGAATATTGTTTCCGGACAGGAAGCCGGCTGCATTCAGAGACGATTCCATCCACTTTCAGTAAATGATCATCGCCAAGTGTATTACCAAAAATCACATAAGCACCAAAAGCGAACAAAAACGATAATGAAAAATAATGAATTTTTATCTTTGCTTTCATATACTCAGTACGATCAAGTTTCTCATATTGGCAATGAAATCCGAAATGTTTCGCATCCATTGCATAAGGAGATGATAAAGCAGAAAAGAAAAGGAACAGCATCTGTATTGGACATGTTTTTTTATAATAACTATAATGAACTTACTATGTGCAAAAAACAATTGCTTAAAGCAAAAGGAGCATCAATATATGAAAATGAATTCAAGTATCAATGTAGGCGGGCTTGACTTTGAATGGGATCTGGAAAAAGGAACATTTCTATTTGAAGGGGAGGATGCGGTTCTTTTCTGGGTTTCTTCCGCAATGAGAACGTTCTTCGATACGATTGAAGAAATTTCAGGCGAAGAAGCATCAAACCTTGTTTTTGAGACAACCGGTTTTCGGCAGGGATTAGTGGTAGGGCAGTACTTTGAGAAAATAAAGGATGTCAGTATCGCGCAAGCAGCAGAATTGATTACGAATACATATGCTTCAGCTGGCTGGGGACGGACCACGATTAAAAATTTAGACTTCGAATCAAAAGCGTTGACGGCTCATATTCAAGACAGCTGGGAATATAAAATCAACCTGGCACAAGGAAAGACACAGGGCGGCAATTATCTTCCCGCACACTATGCTGGAATCTTTACCGGACTGTTCGGTACAAATATTTGGTATAAAGTCGTGCAGCAGCAACTGGAAGGCCATGAATATAGTGTGATTGAATATTTTCCGTCAGATGTGACGATTACAAATAATATTCATCAATTAGCGAGAAAAAAGGAAGCAGAAGAAATTCTCCGCTTAGAAGCTCTTGTAGAAGAAAAAACGAGAGAACTAAAAGAACTGGTGAAAAAGCTTTCTTCACCCATTATTCCCGTTCTTGAAGGAATCGTGGTGGTCCCACTGCTCGGAAAATATGATGAGGAACGTTCAGAAGAACTTGTTGTTAAAACGTTAAATAATCTTCCTGCATATAAGGCGAACTATCTTGTGCTGGATTTAACTGGACTGGATAAAGACATAAGTGGCCATACGGTAAGCCTTATTGAAAAAATCGGCTCTGCGGCTTCTCTAATCGGGACAAATACGATCCTTGTTGGCATTTCTCCTGAACTCGGCATGATTATTTCGCAATCAAATATCAATTTGTCTATATTTGATTGTTTTCAAACTTTGCAGCATGGAATTTATTTTGCTTTAGGACAGCATGGGCGAAAGATTATTTAAAAACGAATGGAACACGAAACGGCACTTCACTAGAGGAAGTGCCGTTTTTTTGTATGCGTAAGATAAACTAACAGGCGCGTTCGTAAGGATAATGTCACGATTCATCCTTCATTCGCTCAGCAAGTTTGATCGGGACAATATTTTTCAGGCCATACGAGCTGTCTGTTCGTTTCAGCCGGCCATTTGTCTTAATGGATGGAACAGGTTTATTTTGCTTGTTTTTGCTGTTGGATGTGGACAATGCTTCGCTCCATCGCATCCATTAAGCTAAGAATATGTGAAGCGTCTGGAACCGGTTCAGCCCGTTTCGGCATTTTGGTTTTGATCAGCTTTTCCAGTTTCTCACGGTATTCGTCGTAGTAGTTGGATGGATCGAACTTTTCGGTCATCTGCTCAATCAGTGCAAGTGCCACTTCTTTTTCCTTCTTCGTCAACTTTATGCTGGATAGGTTGGACAGCTCCATCGTTGAGCGGATCTCGTCGGGAAAATGAAGCGTTTCAAGGACAAGATAATTATTAAAAACCCGGATTACTGCCAGCCGTTCCTTTGAGCGTATCGTAATTTTTACGATACCAACCTTTCTTGTTGTCATTAATGATTCTTTTAATAATGCGTATGCTTTTGTTCCTGCCGTATTAGAAGCCAAATAATATGTTTTGTCAAAGAAGATCGGATCGATTTCACTTAATCGAATAAATTCGATGATCTCGACCGATTTATCTTCAACGTCACTTTTTATACCTGCCAGCTCTTCATCCGAAATAACGATAAAGCGGTCCGAAGCATATTCATACCCTTTAACCAATTCATTTAAATCGACTTCTCTGTTACAAACTGGACAAAATTTAAGCTGCTTAACCGGATTTTTACATTCTGCATGCAGCTGGCGCAATTTAATATCTCTGTCTTCAGTAGCGGCATGAAGTTTGATCGGGATGGAAACCAATCCAAATTCGATTGAGCCTCGAAAAATTGTTTGCATATTTTTTCACCTCGGTCTTATTTTGTGGCCTAAGAGAGTTTGCTATGCATGAAGAGTGGCAATCATGGCCGTTTTTAACGAAAATATGTTAGCTGAATGATTGAAAGTGGTCTTAAAAAAGGAAAAGCATAAAAGGACTTTAAAAGGGCACAATTTGGATAATGATTTAGTTGGGGAGGAATATGATTTTGAACACAGCGGAAAATAAATTATCTATATTTGCTTTAGGCGGTGTGAATGAAGTCGGGAAAAATATGTATGCGGTACAATATGCAGACGATATTGTGGTGATTGACTGCGGGTCCAAGTTTCCAGACGAGAGTTTATTAGGCATTGATTTGATTATTCCGGATATTACATACTTGCGTGAAAACAAAGATAAAATCCGAGCTTTAATTGTGACACATGGTCATGAGGACCACATTGGCGGCATTCCCTATTTTTTAAAGCAATTGAATGTGCCTATTTATGCCACCCGGCTGACGCTTGGCTTAATTGAAATAAAGCTGACAGAACATGGGCTTCTTAGGGAAACAAAGCTTACGTCAATTGATTCCCATTCGAATATTGAGTTAGGAACGATCCACTTGACGTTTTTTAAAACAAATCACAGTATTCCTGATTGTTTAGGGGTGGCATTCCATACACCTGAAGGAACGATCGTACATACCGGCGACTTCAAATTTGATTTAACGCCGGTAAATGACCAATATCCGGATATTCATAAAATGGCCGATCTCGGCAAAAACGGTGTTTTAGCTCTCTTATCAGAAAGCACGAATGCGGAACGTCCCGGATTTACGCCATCAGAAAAGCTTGTCGGCACGCATATTCAAGAAGCATTTAACAAAGCGGATGGGAAAGTGTTTATCTCGACTTTCGCTTCGAATGTCCATCGTGTACAGCAGGTGGTGGATGCGGCGGTCAAAACAAACCGAAAGCTTGCTTTGCTTGGCCGGAGTATGGTGAATGTTGTGTCGGTTGCGATGGAACTTGGTTATTTGACGATCCCGGACGATATGCTGATTGAAGCAAATGAAGTGAATGACTGGGCTCCAGAAAGAGTGGCAATTCTTTGTACGGGAAGCCAGGGAGAACCGCTGGCGGCTTTATCCCGTCTGTCCAGTTCAAAATATCGGCAAGTGGAAATCTTCCCGGGCGATACGGTTATTTTCTCTTCAACGCCAATACCAGGGAATGAACGGAATGTTGCGCGGATCATCGACAATTTGTTCATGCTGGGAGCGAAAGTGATCTATGGATCGGGAACAGCCACGGGTATGCATGTTTCCGGACATGCTTACCAGGAAGAATTAAAATTGATGCTTACATTAATGAAACCAAAGTATTTTATTCCTATTCACGGTGAATACAGAATGCTGTATCAGCACCGCCTGCTGGCTGAGTCTGTCGGTGTCGAAAAAGAGAATATTTTTGTTGTGAAAAATGGCGATGTAGTCGATATCAGCCAATCGACTGCCCGCCAAACGCGGAAAATACCTGCAGGAAACATTTTTGTTGACGGGTTAGGGATTGGCGATGTGGGGGATATTGTTTTGCGTGACCGCAAACAGCTTTCCGAGGATGGAATGCTTGTGATCGTCATTACGTTAAGCAAAACAGAGAACAAGATTATCTCGGGTCCGGATACCATTTCCCGTGGATTCGTGTATGCCCGGCAGTCAGAAGAACTTTTAAAAGATGTAAATCAAATTGTAACATCGACCATTAACAAGCTGCAGGAAGCAAATGTGACGCAATGGAAGATCATGAAGCAAAACTTAAAAGAATCCGTCGGCAAATTTTTATACGCTCAAACGAAAAGACGGCCGATGATTGTTCCGATTATTATTGAAGTATAATCTGATTGACCAGGTATTTCTGTGTTTTTGCTGGTTGCATTCACCACTCAAAACGTGTCGAAGTGGCACTGTGCTGCCTGTATAAAAGTAAAAAACATCCCCGGGATATGAGTGCCGGGGATGTTTACTGTTTCTTTATATTAATCGGTGTAGCGTCTCGCTCCTGCATATTCCTGTTTATATGGAGCTGTATTCATTGAGATGATTTCCACTCGTTTGCCGGCTTTTGGTGAATGAATCATTTGGCCGTTTCCGGCGTACATGGCAACGTGGTGAACGCTTCCTTTCCCATTATTATAAGCGAAAAACAACAGATCACCTGGCTTTAAGGACGACTTCGCAATCGCTTTTCCTTTTTTCGCCTGATCGGACGCGTCACGCGGAATGCTGATGCCGTGGTACCGGTAAACAGAAGATGTAAAGCCTGAACAGTCATAGCCATAAGCCGACACGCCTGACCATAAATAAGGAAGACCGAGAAATTGCTTGCCGGTTGTGAGCAGCGCTGTGCCGATCGGCTTCGGAATGACCGGAGTGGCGGCGAGAATGCGAATATCGCCCTTTTTTAACCATTTAGCGCCGTTGGCCGGGGTCATCACCTGCACCCAATTGGTTTCTGATTTGATAATCGGCAGCTCAGTATTAAAGCTCAGTTCCATAAAGGATGTCTTTTTATCTTGAAACAGGACAGCCGTATTTGATTTTACACCCGCCGTCTCGCATGCTTCATATGCGGCCGGCTGTGTTGTTACTTGTGCTTTTGGCAGCCAGCCGGGATAGCCTTTGCTGTTTTTAGGTGTAGACTGGTCTTTAACAGCAACCTGTGCCCAGCTGCCGCTCGTTTTCAACACGGTTACTTCCTGGCCGTACAGTGCCTGCGTTTCAGCTTTTCCTGTCAGCCAGAGCCGATCTTTGACCGTTGTCATTTTTGACGTCCATGCTTTCATGTTGACGGGATTGGAGAGGACGTGCTGATCCATTTGCCGTTTCGTGCCGGGTTCTTTCCAAAGAGTGGCGACGGATACATTAATGTATGTTTTTTTAGCGGGTGTTTTCGCATAACAAGTGGCGGGGGCGGCTGCTTTTGCAGCAGGAGGGACGAGTGAAAAAGCCATTACACAAAGCATGATTGCCATCATCACCTTTTTAAAGGTCATATCTTGAAGCTCCTCTATCTATATGGTATTTGTTGTCATGACTATATCACGATTTGAAAGTGTTGTTAATAAAATTTTTTCGGCGTTTGTGCATTCACCATCGCAACCTTTAGCTTTTTGTTAATAGTGTATGTGCTGTGAAGGATGACGTTGAATGGAAATTGACGGATATGCGCCTGCATCATGTATAATAAAAAGGAAAGAAAAAGGAGGCGTTTGTATGGGCAAGAAATTACCGATAAAAGAACAGGTGCTTCTCGCATATTATGTGCAGTATTATTTGGAGAACAAGCCGGATGTCATGTATGAATTGCATGAACGGATGAGTGAAAACATGGAACCGGCTGTCTATGAGATTGCGATGAATGATTTATTTGACCAAGGGCTGATCAATGGACTCGAAAAAATCCGCCATTATGATGAAACAGATGGGCAGATTATCAAACCGATGATTACAAACGAAGGCATTTTATACATTAATAACGTACTGAATATTCAATCATACGCGAGCGATGGCAATAAGCTTGAGTACGTGAAAAATAGTTTGACGACGAGCGGCCTGGAATTATCGATTCCGATCATTGCGGAATACATTAACGAGGCAGCGGCAAAGAAATAAAAACCTCTTAAATTGAAGAGGTTTTTTTAATGGCTGCCTTCTACAAGGAAAGAAAAGAGGACTTAGACGTGAAAAAGTGGATGACAATCATTCTATCCGGGGTTGCGGCTCTTTTTTTATCAGCTTGCACATTAGATGAGGTGAATGATGTTCTCGAAGTAACAGAAGATGTATTGACAGCAATTGAAAAAGAAAAGCAGGACACTGCAAATACGGACGATTCACAGGAGCCGGTTAACGAAACAAACAATGTTTTAAAAACAAAAGGGACGATGGACCCGATTCCGGCAGACCTTGTCCGTCCGGTTGACGGCGATACGGCCGTATTTGCATTTGATGCGGACAACGATGGGGAAAACGAGGAGTTCAGCGCCCGTTTTTTACTTATCGACACCCCGGAAACGCGCCATCCACAGCTTGGCAAGCAGCCGCTCGGGGAAGAGGCGAAAGAGCGGACGGCGGAGCTGCTGGAAAGCGGTAATATCACAATCGAATTTGATATTGGCCAGCGCCTTGATAAATATAGCCGGATTTTAGTATACGTATATGTGAATGGAAAAAGCGTTCAGGAAACGCTTCTTCAAGAAGGATATGCGCGGGTTGCTTACGTGTATCCGCCAAATACACGCTACCTTGATGAATTTGAAGCAAAACAGCAAATTGCTAAAAAGAAAGAAAAGGGTATCTGGTCAATGGATGGATATGTGACCGAACGTGGATTTAATTCAAAGTAGGAGGGAATTTTATGATTCGACTGTGGGAAAAAGAAGCACCTTTTCAGATTGAAGAGGAGGAAGCACCATATATGACGGCTTATCCGGCTGGAACAGAAACGGCGCCCGCGATGCTGATTTTTCCAGGCGGAAGCTATCGAAGACGGGCCGATCATGAAGGAGAGCCTGTCGCAAAATGGTTAAACAGTCTGGGCATTCATGCGTTTGTCGTTCATTATCGGGTTGCACCGTATAAGCATCCCGTGCCGCTTTTAGATGCATCGCGTGCGATTCGTATGATCCGGCAACAGGCAGAAAAATGGAATGTGGACGAAAAGAAGGTTGGTGTACTCGGCTTTTCGGCAGGCGGGCATCTTGCCTCAACACTTGCCACGAAATATGACCATGGAATCAGCAGTGCGGCGGATCAGATCGAACAACAATCATCTCGGCCGGATGTCGTCGTGTTAGGGTACCCGGTCGTTACATTTGGGGAGCATCGCCATGAGGGGTCTATGGAAAACTTACTCGGTCTCGGTTCCTCGGGCGAGCAGCGTTTATTTTTATCTAATGAACGGCACGTAACGAAAGACACACCACCCGCATTTCTTTGGCATACAGCGGAAGATGAACCGGTTCCGGTTGAAAACAGCCTTTTATTTGCTGGTGCTTTAAGCCGTGCTGGTGTCCCATTTGACCTGCACGTTTTTCAAAGCGGCCGCCACGGTCTCGGTCTCGCATCTGATCATTCGGAAGCTTTTTTATGGACGGCTGTGTGTGAGAAGTGGCTGAGAAAACAAGGATTTTAACGTGTTTTTTCCGCCGATAATGCAATGCGGGAGTATAAAAGGGAACAAGCTGTCATTATAAAAACGATAAAAACCAGACGGCATGCCGCTGTTCATCCGCTGCTGCACGGTTGAATACTTTTTTTATATATGGAAGGTGAGAAGAATCCGCTATTTGCCGGTAAAATTCAGACGTTTCCTGCTCATCTTGAAACGATAAAAGAACGCCTTGTTTAAAGATTTTTGGACAAGGTTTATTCATTTTAGGAGATGGAGCAGATCCGGTTAATGCATGATAAAGAGCGGAGAATGCTTCAAAATGCTGCAGTTCATCTTCACGAATGGCCAAAATCCGTTTTTTCGCTGAAGGGTTTGTCGCTAGATTGGCAAGCTTTTCATACCAATGAATGGCCGTATACTCTCCATTTATCGCTTTTGTGAGCTGCTCAGTCATCATAGAGAACACGTCCTTTTCTACATAGTAGTGCTATATCATATGCATGCTGTCGTTTTCTTGTTAAAATGGACGGGTAAATGGATGAGAAACGTCAGACAAAGGGGGAAAAACAATGAAAGCCATTTTATTGAAAGAAACAGGCGGTCCGGACATGGCAAAGTACACAGAGGTGGAAAAACCAGTTCCGAGCAGCTGGGAAATCGTCGTAAAGCTGAAAAACGCATCATTAAATCGGCGTGACGTGTTTATAACATATGGGATGTACCCGGGCATAAAACTGCCCTCCATTCTTGGGGCGGATGGAGCAGGCGTCGTTGAATCAGTTGGAGACGGAGTGGAGAGTCTTTGCCAAGGCGATGAGGTCGTTATCAATCCAGGTCTTCAATGGGGGGATGATATTCGGTTTAGCAGCTCTAAATTTCATACTCTCGGTATGCCAACCGATGGTACATATGCAGAATACGTGAAAATATCATGTGAAAATGTGTATAAAAAGCCACCCTATTTAACATGGTCCGAAGCAGCGGCGATTCCGCTTTCTGCTTTAACGGCTTACCGGGCTCTTATTACGCGCGGCGAGTTAACAAAAGGAGAGACTGTATTTATTCCGGGTATTGGGAGTGGTGTTGCGCTATTTGCCCTGCAAATTGCTGTCGCAAAAGGAGCTCATGTTTTTGTTTCATCAAGCAGCGATGGAAAAATTGAACGGGCGAAAGAAATGGGCGCGGCCGGCGGCATGAACTATAGGGCAGATGGCTGGGTAAAAGCACTAAAGAGCGAAATGGGCGGCGCCGATGTCATCATTGATGGGATCGGCGGCGAAACATTTAAAGACTTAGTTCAGCTCGCGAATCCAGGCGGACGAATCGTCAACTTTGGTGCAACGGCCGGACCGGTGCCAGAGCTTGTACTGCCGCGTGTTTTTTTCAAGCACCTTGATATACGCGGAACGACAATGGGCAGCCCGCAGGAATTTGCGGATATGCTGACGTTGTTTGAACAGCACGAAATCCGTCCAGTTATCGATAAGCAGTTTCCGCTTGAGGATGCCGTTTCAGCCCTCAAGTATATGGAAGACGGCGACTCGTTCGGCAAAATTGTGCTGAATATTGAATGAAAAAGTGGACAGCCTTTTTAACAACAGCTTCTATTGCGAAAGCAACAGGTATCTTTCAGGGAAGCGGCCTCGCTTTTTTACCTGGAACCGATAGGTGTTTTAGAAAAGCAGCAAGGGGATATTCCGGTAAAAAATTTAATTTTTCTACAATCTGAGTGGGCGCTTCCTAATAAGGAACGTCCACTTTTTCATTAAAGACATACAAAACTGGCTCATGAAGGTAATCCAAAACAAACGCATTTTTTTTAGCCCGACGCAGCTGACGGTACATTGAAAAGTCGCCGGCCGCTCCACCGATTAAAAAAGCGGATGTAATCATTAAAACAGCACTATTCAGCCAAATTCCCGCGATGAACGGAAGCAGGCCTGTTACCCAGAAAGGAAGGAGCAGCGCTCTTTTCATAGCAGAAACGGGCAGTATTTTTTTCGTGCCCGCATACGCAATGCCAAGTTCCCGGTTAATTCCATAAATGAGGTCCCTTCTTCTGCATTTCCCCCAAACTATAAAACCGATCAAGTGGAATATCTCATGCAGAACAATTAAAAGGATATACAAAATTGCCCACAAAACAAATCCCCACAATGAAAAAGAAAAGCCGCTTTCTAAATGGAGAAACGCCATAAGAAAGGCCCCGATGAATACAGAGATGAGCGTGAGAACAATTGCCCAGATATGAATACTTTTCATGTTTAATGTAATGACCTGGTCCGGTTCACGAGGAAGATTCATCGAAGTCACCCTTTCATTCCAGTTTTTGACGCACACATTGAACGATGCCGCTTAAGCTACATGTTCACGTGTTCCACGCTCCTTCAATTTTTTCGTATACCAGCTGTGCAGGATCATGCCGATAATAATCAGCACAATACCGCCGGATGCAATTGGACCTGGAAACGCCGCACTGAAAAGCAGCACTTCACCGATCAAAGTAACCAATACCTGCGCGGACTGGGTCGCTTCAACAGACGCAAGCTGACCTGGATTGTGGCGGGATCGGTCAGTTGCGATAAAAAAGAGTGTTGTCGCAATAACACCAGATGACACGCTGACAATAAATGTCTGAACCAGCTGGCTTGAGGACGGTGCTCCATCCGTTGCCCAGCCAAATGCACTAATGAGAATCCAAAATGGGAGACTCGCAATAATCATGCCGAGAATCCGCGAAAATGTATCAAGCCGGCCGCCGCACAGTTCCATCATCTTCCGGTTGCCAAGCGGATACGCACAAGCCGCGATCAGCACCGGCAAGACACCGGTCATAAAGGCGGACGTTGTCAAGCCATCTGATTTTTCGAATTGAAGCAATGCAACACCAATCAAAATGACACAGGAAATCGCTAACGCGCCGAGCGGAATTTTATGACGGATCACCTGCCCGTTTATTTTCTCCGTAAACAGCGGCGTTAAGAGAACACCGGCGACAATCGTTAGCTGCCACGTGCCGCCGACAACCCAGCCCGGTCCGGATGCCGCTGCATACGTAATCGGAGCATAAAAAAGCACAAATCCGAAAAAGCTCCACACAACCCATGCAATAGGATTGCGCTTCATTTCTGTAAATAGTGGTCGCAGTCTGCCGCGCATGGCAACAATGATCGCAAAAAACGGCACCATAAAGAAAAAACGAAGGGAGGCACTCCACATCCAGCTGCCGCCCGACAGCTCCATCGAACGATTTAAGATAAAGGTTACTGCAAAAAACACCGAAGCTAAAATGCCAATGGCTATTTCTTTCATAAAGCGCCTCCTTCCCGGTATCTGTCCCCTAATTCGTTAATGTGTCCATGCGCTGGGTGACAGGCACCGTTATATGTATGTTAAAATCATATCATACTGACAAAAAACAAGGGGGAATTTCGATGAAGGCGATTGTGCATGAAGGAGCCGCCGGACTTAGCGGTGTTTCTTGCCGTGAAACAGAGGAAGCGGTACCAAAACAAGGGGAGGTGCGGATTCGGTTAAAAGCAGCGGGGCTGAATCATCGCGATTTATTTGTACTGCACCGTCATCAAGAGCATGAGCCGCCGCTTGTGATCGGATCAGATGGCGCGGGTATCGTGGATGAAGTCGGCGCGGGTGTAACATCGGTTAAAGTGGGAGACGAAGTGATCATCAACCCGGGACTTGGCTGGTCGGAAAAAAGCGATGCGCCGCCTGCTGGATTTGAGATTGTTGGCTTGCCGTTTCACGGAACATTTGCAGAATCAATCATTGTGCCCGCAGAAAATGCGGTACTGAAGCCGCAACACTTGTCATGGGAAGAAGCAGGAGTCTTGTCACTTGCCGCTTTAACGGCATACCGCGCACTATTTACAAGAGGCAATGTTAAACCTGGCATGACGGTATTAATTCCAGGCATCGGCAGCGGAGTAGCGACGTTTTTGCTTCAATTTGCAAAAGCAGCAGGTGCTGCTGTGTACGTCACGTCACGTTCGGAAGAAAAGCGCCAAAAAGCGCTGGAAATCGGCGCGGACAAAGCCATTGATTCAGCGGGCAGCTGGACTGAAGCGCTCGGCGGAGAAAAAGTCGATCTTGTTATTGAATCTGTCGGTGCGGCGACATTTAATCAGTCGCTTGAGCAGTTGAAAACTGGCGGTACCATTGTTACGTTTGGTGCGTCGGCCGGGGATGAGGTGATGATTAATTTACGAACCTTCTTTTATGGCCAGTTTAACATGCACGGCTCAACGCTCGGCAGCGGTGAAGAACTGAATGAAATGCTTCAGTTTATCGAAAAACATGAACTACATCCTATTATGGACCGGACGTATACACTTGATCAATTTGAAGAAGCCTTTACAAGAATGGAAAAAGCCGAGCAGATCGGGAAAATTGCATTTTCTATTGAATGAAACGCTTTAGTGTGATAAAACTAGTAACAAGATCAAATTAAATAGGAATCACCGCTGGGGGTGCCCGTAATGGGGCTGAGAGAGGCGAGCTGCCTTAACCCTTATAACTTGAACCGGTTTGAACCGGCGTAAGGAAGAGGTGTTTTGACGTTTTACTTCAATTTGTCATGACAGCCGTTTCTTCCTTGCGAAGAAATGGCTTTTTTACGTTTTAGAAAGGAAGGCTGCTATGACCACGATCACACAATTACATACACAAATTGATAAGAGGAAAGATGAACTTATTGATTTATTGAAAACATTGATTTCATTTAAAACGCCGGCACCGCCTGCCCGTAATACGGAAGAAGCCCAGCAGTTTGTTGCTGCTTTTTTGCGTGAAAAAGGCTTCGCAATTGATAAATGGGATGTATATCCGGGAGATCCGAATGTCGTTGGTACATTAAAAGGAACAGACAGTGCCGTGTATAAAAGTTTAATTATAAATGGCCACATGGACGTGGCGGAAGTGAGCGCGGATGAGAAATGGGACGCCGATCCATTCATGCCGATTATTAAAGAGAATGCTGTAGTCGGGCGTGGCGCAGCAGACATGAAGGGGGGTCTCGCCGGCGCTTTATTTGCGATTCAGCTTCTCCATGAGGCGGGTATTGGACTGCCGGGTGATTTGATTTTTCAATCTGTCATTGGTGAAGAAGTCGGCGAAGCGGGCACCCTTCAATGCTGCAAAAAGAGCTACAGCGCCGATTTTGCCCTCGTCGTTGATACGAGTGATCTGCATATTCAAGGCCAGGGCGGTGTCATTACTGGGTGGATCACACTAAAAAGCGATAAGACATTTCATGATGCTACGCGCCGGCAAATGATTCATGCAGGCGGCAAGCTGCTAGGTGCAAGTGCCATTGAAAAAATGACAAAAATTATTCATGGCCTGCAGGAGCTTGAGCGGCATTGGGCGGTCATGAAAAGTTATCCTGGATTTCCGCCGGGAACAACAACGATCAATCCAGCAGTGATTGAAGGTGGACGTCACGCCGCTTTTATTGCCGATGAATGCCGCCTTTGGATTACGGTCCATTTTTATCCGAATGAAACATATGAAAGTGTGGCAAAAGAAGTAGAAGAATTTATCGGAAATATAGCAAAAGGCGACTTGTGGATGCAGGAAAATCCGCCACAGTTTGAGTGGGGCGGCACGTCCATGATCGAAGACCGCGGAGAAATTTTCCCATCGTTTGAAGTGGATCCTGATCATGCGGCCGTTCACACATTGATGGACATACACAGCAGGGTGCTAAAAGAAAAGCCAATACTTGACGTGTCACCATCCGTAACTGATGGAGGATGGCTGGCGGATGCCGGCATTCCAACCGCAATTTACGGACCCGGCAAGCTGCATCATGCCCATGCGGTTAATGAGCAGCTCGATATCGATGAACTCGTTCAATACACGAAAGTGATGGCTTCCTTTATATACAATTGGACGCACCAAAAGAAAGGAGACCAGTGACATGAAATTCAGCGATCAGCTAAAAGAAAAATGTCTGCCGATCTGGCAGCAAAACCATTATCACCCGTTCGTAAAAGGAATGGCGGACGGCACGCTCGATCCGGAAAAATTCCGTTTTTATATGGTGCAGGATTACTTGTATTTAATTCAATATGCAAAAGTATTTGCGCTTGGCGCCGTTAAAGCGGACGACATAGCGACAATGGGCAAATTTGCAGCGCTGCTGGACGGAACACTCAATGAAGAAATGGCACTGCACCGGCAGTATGCGGCCCGGTTCGGCATCACAGAAGAAGAGCTTGAGCAGGCGAAGCCGTCACCGATCACACTTGCGTATACGCACTATATGCTGCACGCCGCTCAGAACGGGACACTTGCGGATGTCGTTGCGGCTGTTTTGCCTTGTGCCTGGAGCTATTGGGAAATTGGCAAAGAATTAAGTAAGCGGCCGGGTGCTGCGGATCATGAGTTGTACGGTGAATGGATTCAAATGTACGCCTCGGAAGAATTCGGCCAGCTTGCAAAGTGGTGCATCGAGTTGATGGACGAGCACGCGGCTGGAAAATCGGACAAAGAACGCGAACGGTTAGAAGAGATTTTCTTAAATACGACCCGGTTTGAGTACATGTTCTGGGAAATGGCGTACAACGGGGAAATGTGGCCGATTAATGCGTAAGCCAGTGCTTGAGTTTCAAGATGTGTCGTTTTCATACGGCGGCAAAAAGCCAATTCTCGACCATTTAAATGTAACGGTTTACGAACGGGAATTTGTCACGATTATCGGCGCAAGCGGCTCCGGAAAAAGTACGCTGTTTCGCTTAATTACCGGTCTCGAAACGGAGGAACACGGACGAATACGGATAAATAGTGAGCAGCCCAAAAACCGCCACGGCCGCACCGGCTATATGCCGCAGCAGGATTTATTAATGCCGTGGCGAACGGTGCTCGAAAATGCTGCAGTTCCACTTGAGCTTGCGGGAGTGAGTAAAAAAGAGTCATCTATCCGTATTTTACCGCTTTTGAATGAATTTGGACTAAACGGTGCAGAACATAAGTATCCGTCTGAGCTGTCCGGCGGCATGAAGCAGCGAGTGTCCTTTTTACGTTCGATTTTAACAGGGTCCAATATTCTGCTTTTGGATGAGCCGTTTAGTGCGCTTGATGCCATTACGCGGCTGTCTATGCAGGAGTGGCTGCTGGACCAGTGGGAAAAACGGGAAAAATCAATTTTGTTTATTACGCACGATGTGAACGAAGCACTGTTTTTATCCGACCGGATTTTCGTTTTTCAGGATACACCGGTACGCACACTTCAGGAAGTCGTTGTGCCACTTGGCCGTCCAAGATCGCTGCGTGATTTAAATGATCCGGCCGTGATGGAACTGAAAGACAAGCTTATTGATCAATTGCGGGGCGGGGTGAAGAGATTGTGATGAAAAAATATGGACCCGCCGTGCTTATTGTCATTTTCCTGTTTGGGTTATGGGAATTGGCTTCCCGTTTCGTAAACTTGTCGTTTATTTTTCCGCCGCCATCTGGCGTCGCGATCCGGTTTTGGGAACTGCGGGAAACACTTCTTTTTGACCATTTGCCATCCACGCTTGCCATCATTTTAATCGGTCTTGCGATATCGATTGTGCTCGGTGTGGCACTTGCCGTCTGGATGGCGGTTAGTGAAACAGCGGAACGGGCTTTTTATCCGCTTGTCATTTCATCACAAATGATTCCGACCATTGCGCTTGCGCCGATTTTTATTATGTTTTTTGGCTATGGGATTTGGAGTAAGGTCGTTGTGACCGTTCTGATTACGTTTTTTCCGATCACTGTCAATACATTTGACGGGTTGAAATCAAGCAGCAAAGAGCTGCGGGAATTAATGCTGACGATGGGCGGAACGAAAAAAGATATCTTTTTAAAAGTGCAGGTACCTTCTGCGAAACCGCACTTTTATTCCGGCTTAAAAGTAGCCGTTACACTAAGTGTGATCGGCGCGGCGATTGGGGAATGGCTTGGTGCCCAGGCGGGACTTGGATACTTCAGCCGCCGGATGATGACTCAATTTGACGGCGCGGCCGTTTTTGCGCCAATTGTTCTGTTATCTGCTGTCGGTATTGTTTTATTTTTACTTGTGAAGGTACTTGAAAAACGATCAATGAAATGGAGGAATAAAGAATGAAAAAATGGACAGCAGGTATTCTTGCGGCAATGATGCTCGCAGGGTGCGGGGCAAGTGAAGAAGAAACACAGACAGAAACAGCAGGGGGCGGCGATCAAGAGCTGCAGGACGTCAGCATTATGCTCGACTGGTATCCGAATGCAGTACACAGCTTTTTATATGTAGCAGAGGAAAAAGGCTATTTTGAAGATGAAGGCATTAATCTTGATATTCAATTTCCGGCGAATGCGACCGATCCGATTGCGATGGCCGCGTCTGATCAAGTCACGCTTGCGATTACATACCAGCCGGATGTAATCGTAGCAAGTACGGAACAAAATGTAGGCGTGAAGTCCGTTGGCGCGATTGTGCGTGAGCCGTTAAACCGCGTCGTATCACTTGCTGAAAGCAACATTCAGTCACCAAAAGATTTAGAAGGCAAAACGGTCGGCTATACGGGTATTCCACTCAATGAATCCATTGTCAAAACAATGGTGGAACAAGATGGAGGAGACCCATCGAAAGTAGAATTGATTGACGTCGGTTTTGAATTAAATGCAGCGTTGATCAGCAAAAAAGCAGATGCCGTTGTCGGTGCGTATATTAACCACGAAGTGCCACTTTTAGAGTTTGAAGGGTACAAGACCGCCAATTTTGATTTAACCAAATACGGTGTGCCATCGTTTTATGAATTAATTACGGTCACAAGCGACAAAATGTGGGAAGAAAACCCAGAACTCATCCAAGCGTTCTGGCGCGCGGCAGGGAAAGGCTTTGACGATGTGAAAGCGAACCCAGATGAGGCCCTTGATATTTTGATGGCGAATCAGGAAGCCGAAAACTTCCCGCTTGAAGAAGAAGTAGAAAAAGAGAGCATGGATATTTTATTGCCGTTAATGGATTCAGAGCAAGGCTTTGGCTACCAGGAAGAGCAGCCATGGGCAGATACAGCCAAATGGATGAAAGAGACAGGCTTAATTGAAAAGGATCCGAAAATCGACGAACTGTTCGTCAATATGCCGGAATGAGAAAGGAACTGTCCCAAAATTTGGGCAGTTTTTGCTGTTATCGTGTACAATGTAAAGATAGGCAGGATGTAAAGGAGAGGGATGCACTTGTTAACAAATGATCTCGATTTTCGACTAGAGCCAAGACTGAAAGTCTTATACGATGAACATAAAACACGTTCTGCTAAAATTGACTGGGGCTACCATGAATTTTTGCCATGGGACAAAGCGCAGGATTTCCGCCGCGTGCCTTGGGATCCGTCGCAGGTTACATTACCGCCGAACGTTGTCACGGCAATTGAAACCGCTCTTTTGACTGAAGTGAATCTGCCTTGGTTTACGTCGCATCTTGCGCAGACGTTTAAAGGCTCGCTTTCTATCGTTAAAGATTTTGTTTATACGTGGACTGCAGAAGAAGATCAGCATTCAAACTTACTTGAAACGTATTTGCTCATTACACGCAGTGTTGATCCAAATCGGCTGCATGAGCTTCATAAAATGACCGTTGAAAACGGCTGGGAGCCTGATTTCCACACGCCGTTTGAAACGATGGTGTACACGTCGATGCAGGAGCTTGCGACCATGGTGTTTTACAACAATGTCGCCAAAGAAGCGAACAAGCACGATCCGGATCTGGGCAAAATTTTACGCCGTCTCGCTAAAGACGAAACGCTTCATTATGCTTTTTACCGTGACGTGATCAAGTTTCATTTAGAGCTTGAGCCAAATTACTGCTACCATCTCGGGCACGTTATTAAAAACTTCCAGATGCCGGGTGCCGTTATGCCGGATTTTGAAAATCGGATGGCGATTATTGCAAAAGAGGCAAACTATGGACCGCTGGAATATTTTGATCAAGTGCTTGATGTTATTATTAAGTATTGGGATATTGAAAATCTTCGTCCAATTGCGCCAGAAGCAGAAAAGGCCCGTCTGGACATTTTAAATTACCATGCCCGGATGAAACGGGTAAAAGAACGGTTTATGCGTTCACAAAAGTAATTCACTCATGGATAATATGAATAAAAAGGATAAAATGATAACAATCTGTTCGGAAAAGGGATGCAGTGTTACGATTATTTCATCCCCTGATGTGAACAGAAGTGTTTCACATCCCCAGGGAAAACGAAGCGCCGCGCTTCGTTTTCTTTTTTTATTTATTGGAGGCGTTTACAAGATGGCAGTCTTCACAAATGTGCTTATTCAAATTATTCTTCCTATGTTTTTGCTTATTGCAGCCGGCGCTTTTTTGCACCGGAAATATACATTGCACATGCCGACATTATCACAGCTGACCATTAATTTCTTTTTGCCGATGGTGTGCTTTGTGAATATATATGAAACAGAGCTATCGGGTACAACCGCTGTTATCGTTTTTGTTTATTTGCTGCTGTTTAATGGACTGTTAATTGCGGCAGCCATGCTCATCTCCAAGATGGCAGGGTTTGAGCGGAAATTATCATCCAGCTTTCAAAACAGCGCCGTTTTAAGCAATTCAGGCAATTATGGTCTTCCGGTAAGCGGTCTTGTGTTTGCCGCAAATCCGCTTGGCTTATCTGTTCAAATTATTATTTCGATTTTTCAAAATCTGCTGACGTATACGTGGGGGTTTTACAACTCTGTTTCCGCTTCGGCCGATAATGAGAACGTGCTGAAAAAAGTACTCAAGCTGCCGGTGCTTCATGCCCTTGTATTAGCTGTTGTGTTAAAAGCAGCCGGCATCAAAATCCCATTCTTTTTATGGTCACCAATCGAAAATTCATCAAATGCTTTTTTAGCGGTAGCTCTTATTACGCTTGGCGCACAATGTGCTTATATGAAAATCACATCTGTTTCTAAGCCGCTCATACTTGCCGTTTCAACCAGGCTGCTGCTTTCACCGGCGATCGGTCTGCTCGTCATTTTTCTGCTGGATGTTCAAGGGACGCTCGCCCAGGCGATGTTTATTGCCAGTTCGTTTCCTACATCACGAAATAGTGCGCTCTTGGCGCTTGAATACGATAATTATCCAGAATTTGCGTCACAGGCCGTTATTGTTACCACTGTGCTCAGCAGTGTAACAGTGGCATTGGTCATTTATTTGGCAAAAATATGGTTCCCGTTGTAAGCGCCGTTTTTTCTAAACCGCGCTCTTTTTTGTTGTGGTAAAATGTAAAGGACGAGGGAGGGATATGGATGATTGAAAACTGGATGGCAGAAGTACAGAAAACGCGCCGCGCGCTTCGTTCAAATATATTAGAGACGGTGCTGAATGAATTTGACTCACGGATCACCGGCCTGAGTCATGATAAACGCAAGAATAAATACAGGCAAATGGCGGAAAATCCATTTCGATTTTTCCGGGGCAGCGCGTATTTATTTTATTATGATGTAACAAAAATCCCATTTTCATTTCATACACCGGACGATAAACCGACGTGGATTCAAGGTGATATGCACGTGGAGAACTTTGGTGCGTTTCAAAATAGTGAAGGGGATATTGTATACGATGCCAACGATTTTGACGAAGGCTACATGGGTTCGTACGTATACGATTTACTTCGCATGACTGTCAGTATTGCACTTTACTGTGAACAGTACGGCTTTGGTGACGCAGAGGAACGCATGCGTGTATTTCTTGAAGCTTATTATAAGCAGCTGAAAAAGTTTGTAAAAGGAAAAGAAGACCCAATCACCCTTTTTTACACGGAGCACAACACGAAAGGTCCAATCCGCAAAGTGCTGAAAAAACTTGAAAAACGTGATTCAACGCGGCTATTGGAACAATGGACAGTAAAAGAAGACAGTACACGGACGTTTGACCTTTCAGAAGAACTCACACCGGTTACACAAAAAGAGCAGGAGAAGATCGAAGCGGTCTGGCATGCTTATATAAGCAGCTTGGATGATGCAGACCGGAAAAAGAGCGAATTTTATGAAATAAAGCATATTGTGCGCAGGCATGGTTCCGGTACGGCTTCGATCGGTCTCGACCGCTATTACATTTTAATAGAAGGTAAGCAGGAATGCATAGAGCAGCTTGATGACTTGATTTTGGAAATGAAAGAAGTTCGTGCACCCGTACCGGCTTATTTTATGCCGTATAATGAAGAATTTTGGCTGAAATACAGCCATCAAGGTGAACGTGTGGTCACGACCCAAAAAGCGATGCATCACTACGATGACCCATTGTTAGGTTATGTCACGATCGACAACCGGCATTTTTACGTACGGGAACGGTCGCCATACAAAAAGCGGATCAAGCCGGAAGATATTGAAAACGAAAAAGAGTTCGATAAAGTACTCGACGTCTTTGGCGGCATTGCGGCGAAGATCCACGCCCGCGCTGATGTAGACATCGCACATTCACTCTTAGACTATCATAGTGAAGAAGAGATTTTAAATGCGATTGGCGAAGATTTTGATGCGTTTTCTGAACAGCTCGTTTTTATGTCAATGGCGTACAAAGAACGTGTTAAACAAGATTACGTGCTGTTTTGCGGCTGGCTGAATACAAAATTTACGTAAGGAAAAAACTGCCGAGTGGGGCAGTTTTTTTCATGGAACAAGTTTTAAACCGATCACAGCGGCGATAATCATGCCAATAAATAAAAGCCGCTTGGCGTCACGCGATTCATTGTAAACAATCATGCCGACGAGTGCGCTGCCGACGGTACCGATGCCTGTCCAGACGCTGTACGCGGTGCCCATAGGCAGCGACGTCATCGCAATAGATAGAAAAAGAAAACTTAGTCCGAAGCCGCCGGTCAGCATAACCCAGGAGCGGATATTTTTCTGCTGATTGACCATCGTCATGCCGGCAACACCCACTACTTCTAAAAGACCTGCTGCGATTAAGAGAGTCCATGTCATGATGCCGCCACATCCTTTTCATGCGTCACCATTTTCAAGCCAGTGATGCCGGTAAGAAGAAGCACGATAAGCGCCACTTTCATCCAGCTGAACGGTTCGCCAAACACGGTCATATCGAGCAAAACCGTTCCGGCGGTACCAAGGCCAACGAAAGCCGCATACACGGTAGTGGCTGGCAGCTTTTTGGAGCAATAAATGAGCAGACCAAAGCTGACGGCAATCGCCACGGCTGTTCCGAGCCATTCAAAAAGCGAATCAGCATGTTTTAATCCCGCAGCCCATCCGACTTCAAAAAATCCCGCTAATAGTACGAGAAACCATTTCGTATTCATTACTTTTCCTGTCCTTTCAAAAACTGCTGCTCGTAAACCCGCCATGCCACATCCAGCCGTTTCTCCGACTTCTTCCGGGTACCATAGCATAGTTCAACAAACAAGCTGTCTAAAATAATCGTATACATAACCGCTGCATCATCCGCCTGATCAGGAGGCAATTTCAACAATGCCCTCACTTTGCTTTCAAGAGCGTCAAGATACGCCTCGTACTGTTGAAGAATGTTTTCTTTTAAAAAGTCAGGCGGAAAAAAAGAACTCGTTAAGAAAAAGCGGAAAAGTGAATCTTCATCGTAAAGAAAAAGGTACGATTCAAGCAGTCCATATAAATTATTTGTTTCCTCTACGCGTTTCATTTCAGCATTAAATGCATCGTGAAGCATATATTCAAATAGATGATCCTTGCTTTTATAATGCGCATAAATAGACGGTTTTTTTATGCCAACTTTTTCACTTATTTGGGCAAGAGACGTTCCTGCATAGCCGTGCTCGGCGAAAAGTGAAGCGGCCGCTTGTTTAATCATTTCTTTCATTTTTATCCCTTCCTAACGTTCGTTAGTTTAAATGATAACATAAAGGGATGAAAAACAAAAACTCCCGCCTATAAAAGGCGGAAGAGGTATTATGTTGTATATTCACCATTAATTTTTACATAATCATACGATAAATCACAGCCCCAGACGGTTGCGGTACCTGCGCCATTTCCGAGCGAGATTTTAATAAGCACCTCATCTGTTTTCAAGTATTCTTCAAGCTCTGCCCGTTTGTCTTCTGTCGGCGACCCATCTTTAAACACATAAACGTCCGCAAATGAAACAGAAACAGAAGTGGTATCAACCGCGTCTTCTGAATTTCCGATCGTCGACATAATCCGTCCCCAGTTCGGGTCTTCTCCAAAAATAGCCGTTTTCACAAGCGGCGAGTTAATAATCGACTTGCCTATTTTTTTCGCTGCTGCATCGCTGTCGGCTCCTGATACTTGCACTTCAATGAGCTTCGTGGCGCCTTCGCCGTCACGGGCAATTTCTTTGGCGAGTTCAATACAAAGATCGGTTAAAACGGATTCGAATTCGACTAAGTCCACATCGCCCGCCAAACCGTTTGCGAGCATAGCGACTGTGTCGCTTGTGCTTGTATCACCGTCAACAGAAACGCTGTTAAACGAAACATTGACTGCTTTTTTTAGCATTTTGTTTAAATCAGCCGCTTCTATTTTTGCATCCGTTAGAATATAGCTAAGCATCGTCGCCATGTTAGGCTCAATCATGCCTGAACCTTTCGCCATCGCGGCAATCGTGATATTCCCGATCGTGCGTGTCCGGAATTTTGGATATGTGTCCGTTGTCATAATCGCCTTTGCTGACTGTTCAAGCCCATCTGCTTTCAGCTGTCCTTTTAAGCCAGGAACAGCAGAGACGATTTTCTCAATGGGCAGCGAAACACCGATGACACCAGTTGAAGAAGGGAGAACGTCAGCTGAGTTGATGCCAAGTTCAGCAGCAACGGTTTCTGTCATCGTTCGGGCATCTTGAAGCCCTTTATCACCGGTTGCGACATTCGCGTTTTTGCTGTTGACGGCAATTGCCTGCAAATAGCCGTCTGCCACATGCTCTTTTCCAACCACAATCGGTGCGCCGCAAAATTGGTTTTTTGTAAACATGGCCGCAGCCGAAGCGCGAACATCAGAGTAAATAATCGTGAAGTCAAGTGTGTCATCTTTTATTCCTGCATTGACCGAGCACGATGTAAATCCTTTTGGAAAATGAGTCAAAGAAAATCCCCCTAGCGTTTATTTCGATGTTTTTATTATACAACGAGATATTGATAAACGCGAAGAATATTTGAATAATTATTCAAATAAAATGAATATAACATCTTGACATATAAATGAAAATCAGTAAGATAGAAAGATAGCATAGGAACAGAAAGGGTGAGAAATCATGATCGAAGTACGCAAAGCGGTGCTGGCTGACGTGGAGCAAGTATTTGAACTCGTGAATCATTATGCAAATGAAGGGCTGATGCTGCCGCGAACGAAAGATTCGCTCGTTTTAAACTTGCAGTCTATTTTTATTGCAGAGGAGGAAGGAGAGATTCTTGGCATTGCCAGCCTGGCGATACTTGGTCATGATCTTGCTGAAATTCGTTCGCTCGGTGTGAAAGAAAATGCGAAAGGACGCGGCATTGGAAAAATGCTAGTTGAACGAGTGGTAGAAGAGACGAAATTAATCGGTATTCCCAAACTCATTTCGCTTACGTATCAAGTTGTTTTTTTCGAAAAATGCGGGTTTGAAGTTATTCAAAAAACAGAAATGCCGCAAAAAGTGTGGACAGATTGTATTCACTGTCCGAAATTTCCGAGTTGTGATGAAATCGCAATGGCGATTCAAACAGCGTAAAGAAAATCGGCCGCCTCTCGCCGGGCCGCCGGTTTATTTTCATTTGACTGATCATTTTTTATGAAATTAGGGTATAAAGAGTTTATACAGTTTTTCACAAGCAGATGACAGGAGAGATGAAAATGGAACGAAATCGTACAATGATGCAATTTTTTGAATGGCATTTGCCGGCAGATCAAAAGCACTGGGCAAGACTGGAAGAGCGAGCAAAAGAATTAAAAGATGCGGGCATCGGTGCCGTATGGGTTCCACCGGTGACGAAAGGGCAGTCTGCCGAGGATACTGGTTACGGCGTGTACGACTTATTTGATCTCGGTGAATTTGATCAAAAAGGGACGATTCCAACAAAATATGGAACAAAAGAAGAGCTTGAAGATGCCATTAAAGCCTGTCATGATGCGGGCATTCACGTATATGTCGATGTTGTGATGAATCATAAAGCAGGAGCAGATGAAACAGAAAGATTCGCAGTCGTTGAAGTGGATGAAAATGACCGTAAAAAGGTGATTTCAGAAGAACCATTTGAAATTGAAGGTTGGACTAAGTTTACATTTCCTAGCCGTAAAGGCAAATATTCCGATTTCCACTGGCGTTTTCAGCACTTTAATGGAACAGATTACGATGCGAAAGAAGACCGGACTGGCATTTTCCGTATCGAGGGTGAATATAAAAATTGGAATGATAATGTTGATGATGAATTTGGCAATTACGATTATTTGATGTTTGCCAATATTGACTACCGTCATCCAAGAGTGCGTGAAGAAGTGATTAAATGGGGCAAATGGATGGCAGAAACGCTGGACTGTGATGGTTATCGTTTGGATGCTATTAAACATATTGACCACAACTTTGTGAATGAATTTACAAAAGAAGTAGAAGGTGAACGGGGAGACGACTTCTTTTTTGTTGGTGAATTTTGGGTGGCAGATTTGGAACCATGTGCAAATATGATTGAAGAAACTGATGGCCGCATTCACTTGTTCGATGTGCCCCTTAAATATAATTTATATAGTGCTTCTCAAGAAGGAGCAAAATACGACTTAACGAAAATCTTTGAAGGAACAGTCGTGGAAAATTATCCACAAAATGCTGTTACATTCGTTGATAACCACGATACGCAGCCAGGCGAATCATTAGAATCGTTTTTGGCAGATTGGTTTAAGCAAAGTGCCTATGCATTAACACTGCTTCGCAAAGATGGCTATCCGTGTGTGTTTTATGGGGATTATTACGGCATTGGCGGTGACAACCCGGTCGATGCAAAAAAAGAAGCGATTGATCCGCTGCTGTACAGCCGTTTGCATAAAGCGTATGGTGACCAGGATGATTATTTTGACCATCCAAATACAATCGGCTGGGTACGCCGGGGTGTGGAAGAGATTGAGCGTTCAGGCTGTGCAGTTGTTATTAACAACAGTGAGGAAGGCGGAGAGAAGCACATGTGCGTCGGCGAAGAACGTGCCGGTGAAAAATGGGTGGATATGCTGAATTCCCGCGATGAAATTATTGAAATTGGCAAAGACGGCTGTGCAACTTTTCCTGTTAATGCGGGATCGGTTTCTGTTTGGGCACTTCCAGAAGTTGATGTAGAAGAACCAGATAAGGGAGAAGATCGAAAGCAGGAATTAATGCAGGAATTGATGCTGGAAGTAAAGCAAGAATTAAAAGAGGAAGTAAAACAAGAATTAAAAGAGGAAATAAAAGAAGAATTAGAGCAGGAAATAAAAGAAGAGTTAGGACAGGAAACAACGAAAGAAGCAAAAAAGGAAACAAAGAAAGAAGTGAAGAAAGAACTAAAGAAAGAAGAAGCGAAAAAAAAGAATGAAGAATAAAACGTAAAAGAAAAGGCAGCTCTCGCCTACGTCGAGAGCTGCTTTTTTTGTTATAAACGAAATGAGCTTTTTAATGAAACAATCTGGTTAAAAACTGGTTTGCCAGGCTCTGAATGTTTCGGATCAACGTTAAAGTAGCCATGGCGGAAAAACTGTAATTTTTCCTGCGCGTCAATGTCTTTTAAATTTGGCTCGATGAACCCATTTAATGTTTCTAAAGACTTTTCATTCACGTAATCTAAGAACGTTTTCTCTTCGTCTTCTTCTTCGCTGTCCAAGATAAGCGGCTCGTATAAACGAAATTCGGCAGGAACCGCGTGTAGGGCATCTACCCAGTGAATCGTTCCTTTTACTTTTCGCTCATTAAAGTCTGATCCACTTTTCGTCCGGGGATCGTACGTGCAATGGATTTCAACTACATTTCCTTCTTCATCTTTAATGAAATCTTCACATTTCACAAAGTAAGCATGTTTTAAGCGCACTTCATTGCCAGGGAAAAGACGGAAATATTTTTTTGGAGGCTCTTCCATAAAGTCTTCCTGTTCGATATAAATCTCACGTGAAAATGGAATTTTACGCAAGCCCATTTCCGGATTTTCCGGATTCACTTCCGCATCCAGCCACTCTACTTGACCCTCTGGATAGTTCGTAATGACAAGCTTTAGCGGACGAAGCACACCCATCGTACGCGGCGCTTTCAGTTTCAAATCTTCACGGACAAAATGGTCAAGCATTGCTGAATCAACAACACCAGAACCTTTTGAGACACCCGTTTCTTTGACGAATTCACGAATGGCTTCCGCTGTAAAACCGCGGCGGCGCATACCGGAAATCGTCGGAAGACGTGGATCATCCCAGCCGTCTACATGCTGCTCATCAACAAGCTGCTTTAGCTTCCGTTTACTCATTACAGTGTTGGTAATATTTAAACGGCCAAATTCGATTTGCTGCGGCTGCATCTCCATTTCGCATTCGCGGACAACCCATTCATAAAGCGGCCGATGGTCTTCAAATTCTGTCGTGCACAGAGAATGTGTTACGCCTTCAATTGCATCCTCAAGCGGGTGGGCAAAGTCATACATCGGGTAAATGCACCATGTATCACCTGTATTATGATGAGACGTATGAGACACACGGTATAAAACCGGATCGCGCAAATTTAAATTTGGTGATGTCATATCGATTTTCGCACGAAGCACTTTCGTCCCATCCGCGAATTGACCGTTTTTCATCTGTTCAAACAAATGAACGTTTTCTTCGACAGAACGGCTCCGGTGTGGACTTTCTTTGCCCGGTTCTGTTAATGTGCCGCGATATTCGCGAATTTCGTCAGCAGATAAATCATCGACATAAGCAAGCCCTTTTTTGATAAGAAGTACAGCACGCTTATACATTTCATCAAAGTAATTGGAGGCATAGTGAAGAGCGTCCCACTCATAGCCGAGCCAGGTGACATCTTCTTTAATGGAATCAACATATTCCTGGTCCTCTTTTAATGGGTTTGTATCGTCAAAACGCAAGTTTGTTTTGCCTCCAAAATCGTCCGCAAGCCCGAAGTTGATGACAATTGATTTTGCGTGTCCAATGTGGAGATAACCGTTCGGTTCAGGCGGAAAGCGGGTAATAACATGATCCCGTTTGCCTGTTTCTAAATCTTGCTTAATAATCGTTCGAATAAAATTAGATGATTGTTCCAAGGTGATATCAGCCTTTCTCTGTTAAGGTCATGTATGTTTATTATATTTCACTGACCGCGTGAAAGAAAGGGCTGGACACTATTCTTTCACTTTTGCGGTAAATTTGTCGAACCGTTCTGTCATTACGCCTTCCATTCTTGTCAGCAGGCGCACGATTATAATGGCAGCAAGGGAAAGCGCCGATCCTGGAATCAACTCATATAAAAGATTGGCATAAAAGTCAGCTGCTCATATCCGATACACTGGCAGAAAGCGCCGTTAAAGCAAGATCTAACCCACGGTCTCTGAGCATATAGTCTGTTAAAGCAGCCGGTTTTTTATTCGCAAACGATCCACTAAACAGCATGGCGGCCATGTGAATCACAAATCATCCATTAAGATATCCTTTCTGTTTTTTGAGCGTAACAGTACCCATTAGAAAGAAATGTAAAAAAAAGCTTTCCGGCGTGGAGCCGAAAAGCCTTTTGTTCCTATCATATTAAGCTTTTGCCATTTTATTATTTTTTCTTGAAGCAGCGGCTGTTTTCGCCAGAAATTTCGCGTTTTGCGGAAGTTGCTTCGCTTCATTAACAGTCAATGTAACCGCTTGTTTCGCATGATCAACATCTGCCATAATATGCTCCTGATGAACCTTTAATTCATCCGTTTCCGTTTTAATTTTATCTGTTTCAGTTTGAATACGCTGCTGTGCCGTTTTTAAATGATCCATTTTCGGTTTCATTGATTTAAATGTTTGAAAAGCCGAAATTCCGAGAAAAATAAGTGCACCGACAACAATAGCAAGACTAAGCCATCCAATCCATTCCATAAAAAAACCTCCTGAAAATTCAATGCTTTTTTCTACTTTACCCTGAATCGAAGGAAAAGTAACAGAAAACGTTTTGGAAAACAGCCAAAACGGAAAAAGAAAGGAGAGGTGATTGTATGTTAAAGGAACGGACGAAACTGAAGCTGTCCCGCCATATTTGGATCGTGCCGGGGATCTACAGCATCGGAGCTCTGCTGCTGGCCAGTTTAGTCATTTGGATTGATATATTTCATTATGAAACGGTGAAAAAAGTTGTCCCAAACCGGTTGTTGACGAGCACGTCATTAACGAAAACGATTCTTGGCTCCATCGCTGGCTCGCTGCTGACGATGACATCGATTACGTTCTCAACGCTCATGGTTGTGTTAACTACCTATTCAGGCCAATTTTCACCGCGTATTTTGCAGAATTTTATTCATGATAAAGTGACACTCCGGGTGCTCGGTGTGTTTATGGGCGGATTTGTTTATTCGATGTTTTCATTGCTCTTTATTCGCGAAGTGAACAATGACGATCCAGTTATTTCCGCAGCAGTCGGAGTGTTTGTCGCCTTTATCTGCCTGGTTTTCTTCGCCCATTTCCTGCAGCATGTCGCAAATTCCATTCAAGTAACAAAATTGATTGCCCGTCTTGGGGATGAAGCAGTAGAAGCGATTGAGAAAATCGAAACGTCGGGTGAACGTGTAGATGTACGGCCCGATGTGCTGAAAGTGGAACCGGATCTGCTCATTTCTGGAAAAAGAGGGTATATACAGTTGTACGAAACAGAAAAGCTTTTGGCGATCGCCGAAAAAAATGAATGTGTCATTGAATTGATCGAGCCGATTGGCGCGTTTGTCACGAAAAAAACTCCGATTGTAAAGCTGTATCGAAGGCATTCGTTTTCTGAAGATGTTCGTGAATATATAAAGGTCGGGGAAGAGCGGATACATGCACAGGATGTAGAATTTGCGATCCAAAAGCTGGCTGAAATTACACTTCGAGCTTTGGCGCCGGGGGCAAATGATCCAAATACGGCAATCGAAGGTATTCGTCATATTGGAATGGCGCTTGAAGAAGCGAGTCGTCTGGACGGAAAGTATGTCGTTTTTCGAGATCGGCTGATCGTTCCGCAGCGGCCGTTTGAAGATATTCTGTACGAAACGTTTTACGAAATTTGTTATTCAGGGCGGGATCGCGTCTCGGTGCTTCTAGCTGTTTTTGATGCACTGCAAATGATCTCACGTGATAATACCCCGGCAATTGGAGAAAAGGTCCGCCATTTCGGTGACTATGTCCGGGCAAAAGTAGAGGAGGATATTTTAAATGAGACAGACCGGCGAAAGATTACCGAACGATTCGAACAGCTATAAGCCGGTTGGCGAAGCTTTTTTTAAATTGCCGACACTCACACTGGCGCGCAATTTACTTGGATGTCTTCTTGTAAAGGAAACGGAAGAGGGCATTGCTTCCGGTTATATTGTGGAAACGGAAGCATACCGGGGACCGCTTGATCAGGCTGCTCACAGCTATAACAACAGACGGACGAAGCGTACTGAAGTGATGTTTGGAGAAGCAGGCCGTGTGTACACATATTTAATGCATACACATTGCCTAGTCAACGTCGTCAGCGGGGAAGCAGGAGTGCCGGAAGCCATACTTATCCGGGCGGTTGAACCGTGTGACGGAATTGATTTGATGATTGAGCGACGGGGCAGCATGACGATGAAAAATTTAACGAGTGGTCCAGGCAAGCTGACGAAAGCACTCGGTATTCATATGACTGATTATGGCAGACGATTTGATGAGCCGCCTATATACATTGCGCCAGGGTTTGCGCCCGAAAAAATTGTAACAGGTCCCCGGATTGGTATTCCAAATAGCGGCGAAGCAAAAAACTACCCGTGGCGGTTTTGGGTAGCCGGCAATCCGTACGTATCGAAATAAAAAGCAGCGGCTGCTCAGCCTAGCCGCTGCTTTCAGAGTGTAAACAAATAAGTATTTCTTTGCTCTCTACAGTGAAAGGAAGAGGAGAGAGGTTTCGTTTGTTGCTTTTAAACGAGCCAGTCTGAGCTGGTTCATGTGAATGACCTTATGCAATAAAAAGGAAACATCCCCTATGCCCTCTGCCCGTGGAAAGCGAAGTCCGGCTGGCTTCACCTATCGGCTCTTTTCAAAAAAGCTGCCGACTTTGTCGACAGCCTGAAAGAAGCGGCTAATTGGCTGCTTCTTTTATTTTGGGTATTTTTTTTCGCTGGATGATGAATCTTTTGTTTTGTGCTTGTCTTTTTCATCACGCTGTTCGATTTTTAAATCCTCTAACGGAATGGCATCAACGTTTTGTTCTTCTTCAAATTTGTCATACAAGCTTTCTTTATCTGTATCGATTTGTTCAGGATTATCCATTTTTCCCTGATCAAGCTTTTTATCCATATAAATCACTCCTAAAAAATTGTTTTCTGTACTGTAACCTTATTTTGTCATTGTTAAACATCTGAAAAAAATGGATAATAGATAAAAACGAAGAAGGAGCTTTTATGTCGACACAACCAGTCTTTTTATCATCATTACAGCCATTTTTACAGGAATCTTGGGAGAAAGCGGGCTTTAAACAGGCGATGCCTGTTCAGGAAGAAGCCATTCCATTTTTATTGAACGGACGTGACGTGATCGCGGAATCACCGACAGGAACAGGTAAAACATTGGCTTACGTTTTACCAATGCTTCAGAAAATAGACCCGAAGCGCAATCAAGTCCAGGCGATTGTGATGGCATCATCACGCGAGCTCATTATGCAAATTCAAGAAGAAATCCGCACATTTGGCGGGGGTATCATTACATCTGCGGGCATGATCGGCGGCGCAAATATTAAACGCCAGACGGACCGGCTGAAAAAGCCGCCGCACATCATTTGTGGAACGCCGGGACGGCTGCTTGAACTTATTCAAATGAAAAAATTGAAAATGCATGAAGTAAAATTAATCGTGCTCGATGAAGGAGACGAATTGTTTAGAACGGCTCTTTTAGAACCGGTTCAATCGATTATTAAAGCAACGCAAAAAGACCGGCAGCTCGCACTTTTTTCGGCAACGCTTCCCGCTGCCGCAGAGCTAAAAGCGAAAGAGCTCATGAATGATCCGGAAATAATTCAAATTAAAAAAGAAAGCATGCCGCAGGAAGGGACGGTCCGTCATCTTTACTTCACGTGCGAATGGAAAGAAAAGCAGCAAATGATTGAAAAAGTGATGCGCACCTTTGAACCGGAGCGCATGCTTGCATTTATTAAAGATATTACCGATGTAAACGTTATGTCGGAGAAGCTATCATTTAAAGGGGTAAAAAACGGTGTTTTGCATAGTGAACTCCGTAAAGAAGAACGTCTGAAAGCAATTCGTGATTTCCGAAGTGGAAAAGCACCATTGCTGTTTGCGACAGATGTAGCTGCGCGGGGGCTTGATGTTAAAGGATTAACACATGTGCTTCACTTTGAAGCGCCGCACAATTTACGCGAGTACACACACCGCTCCGGCAGAACTGGACGTGCTGGCGGAGACGGAACCGTGATTACCCTTATTACGAGTGAATTTCAAGAAAAAGAACTGAAAAAAATTGCCCGCCAAATGGGCGTAGAACTCGAGAAATATGAATTTTTCAAGGGAAAAGCATTTCCGGTGAATAAATAAGCAAAAAGGAGACAGCAGTCATGCCGTCTCCTTTTTTTCATATAAACAATTCCAATCGGTATGAAGCTTTTGATTCAAGCAAAGGCCCGGTTTTGATCGGAATCGGCTCTTGAAACAACGGACCATTATACACAAACGTATGATATTCACCATTTTCACCCATGGGACAGCAATCTGTTTGGGCGATGTCTTCCGCAAACGACGCGTTAAGTACCATTCCGAGGTATCGTGGGGCGAGCATATCTTTTCGCACGCGGATGACCATCGCTTTATAACCGGTCAAAATAAATTCTTCTAACATTTGGGCTGCTTTATCGGGTTCACCGCGCAGGGGAAAGATCGCTTTCAACCCCACAGCCAGGGCTGTATTTTCTCCCCATTCAAAATGGGCGTCTGTGTAAATGTCACCGTACGCGATGCCGTCTAGTGAAAAAGATTCCTTCAGCATCTTCAAATCTTGAATAAAGTCTTCAGTATAATGATCGTAACGGCAGCGGATAAAATGAACAGGAAGACCAAGCGCTTTTCCCTGCGCTTCAATGAGCTCCATTTTTTCATTATGCCCAAATGTCCGTCCTGTTTCGATTGGCGCTGTCGTGATAAGACAGGCAACGTCCATTTGCTGTTTTTTCATCTTATGCAAAACCATCATGCAGTCTTTGCCGCCGCTCCACGATAACGCAAATCGTTTTGTTGTTCCCATTAAAAGACCTTCGTTGTCCACGATTCGCCGTTCCAAATGCCTGTCACAATGTCCTGGTAAAATTCAGGTTCATGGGAAATAAGCAAAACGCTGCCTTTATAGTCTTTTAGAGCACGCTTTAGTTCGTCTTTCGCATCGACATCCAAATGGTTCGTCGGCTCATCGAGTACGAGAATATTGGATTCCTGATTAATCAATTTGCACAGGCGGACTTTGGCTTTTTCGCCGCCGCTTAAGACAGATACTTTGCTTTCGATATGTTTCGTTGTTAAGCCGCATTTTGCAAGCGCCGCCCGAATTTCATACTGCGTAAAAGACGGAAATTCAGTCCACATTTCTTCAATGCATGTATTTTTATTATTGACTTTTATTTCCTGCTGGAAGTAGCCGATCAACAAATTTTCACCGCGCTCAACGATGCCGGAAACAGGCTTGATTTCGCCGAGCAGGCTTTTCAGCAATGTTGTTTTCCCGATGCCGTTTGCGCCGGTCAAGGCAATTTTTTGTCCGCGTTCCATCTGTAAGTTTAATGGACGTGATAGCGGCTCATCGTACCCAATAACAAGATCACGTGCTTCAAAAATAAGCTTGCTTGGCGTCCGGCCTTCTTTAAACCGAAACTCTGGTTTTGGCCGTTCAGATGAAATTTCAATAATATCCATTTTATCGAGCTTTTTTTGGCGGGACATCGCCATATTACTCGTTGAGGCACGCGCTTTGTTGCGGGCGACGAAATCTTTCAAGCCGGCAATCTCCTGCTGCTGCTTTTTAAAAGCTGCTTCCTGCTGCTGTTTTTTCATTTCGTGTACTCTCAAAAATTCATCATACGTACTGGCGTAGCGGGTTAATTCCTGGTTTTCCATATGATAAATTAAAGTGACCACTTCGTTTAAAAAGGGAATATCGTGTGAAATTAGGACAAAGGCATTTTCATATTCCTTTAAGTAGCGCTTCAGCCATACAATGTGTTGTTCGTCTAAATAGTTTGTCGGCTCATCCAAAAGTAAAATATCCGGCTTTTCAAGAAGCAGTTTTGCAAGCAATACTTTCGTCCGCTGTCCGCCGCTCAAGTCGTGCACATCGCGCTCAAGGCCAATTTCATCAAGGCCGAGTCCACGCGCCGTTTCTTCAATTTTGGTATCGAGAATGTAAAAATCGTTGTTCGTTAATAAATCCTGCATTGTTCCAGTTTCTTCAAGAAGCTTTTCCAGCTCCTCCGGCGTTACATCGGCCATTTGGCCAAACAGTTCATTCATGTTTGTTTCGATATCGAATAAATATTGAAAAGCCGTCCGAAGCACATCACGAATCGTCATGCCGGTCTTGAGCACGGCATGCTGGTCCAAGTAGCCGACACGGACATTTTTCGACCATTCCACTTTTCCTTCATCCGGCTGCAGCTGCCCGGTAATAATATTCATAAAGGTTGACTTGCCTTCACCGTTTGCGCCAATAAGTCCGATATGTTCGCCTTTCAGCAGTCGGAACGAGACGTCGTTAAAAATCACGCGGTCGCCAAAGCCGTGGCTCAGGCGGCTTACTGATAAAATACTCATGTAAGATAAAAACTCCTTGTTCTTTTTTGATCATTATATCATTCCCCTAAAAAAACGGGGCAAAACTGTTAAACAGGCGGTACTCATTATAGAATAAAGGTATGAAGAAATTCGGGAGGGATTGTGGATGCAGGAAAAGCAGGAAATCAACGTGATCGGGACGAACCTTCAATGGGACCGAACGAACGGATCATTTCAGTTTGAAGGGGCGGATGTTGTTCTTTTTTGGACAAAAACGGCACTGAAAACATTCATTGATACAATCGAAGAAGTAACAGGTACGGAACCTGCCCGGATCGTAATGGAAACAGCGGGCTACCGGACAGGGAAAATTGTCAGCGGTTTTTATAAAGAAATCGGAGAAGAAACAGAAGATGTGCTTGCGTTATTGCCAAATATTTATGCGGCGGCAGGATGGGGAGCGATTGAATTCAAGCAGCTTTGCTTAACGGAACGCCGCGCCATCTTGTCTATTCGAAACGACTGGGAAAGCAAAGTCGTGCGTGCGCAAGGGAAAGAAAGCCCCGGCACGTTTTTAGGCGGTCATTGGGCAGGACTGCTCAGCGGCCTGCTTGAAGAAACGATTTGGTATAAAGTAACAGAATATACGTCGACAGAATATACGTCGACAGATGAAGGATCTTATAAAGAAATTGAATTATATCCGTCTCCAATGACACCATCAGAAAATGTCCGGGAGCACATTCAGACGCAAGAGCAGCAAACAATTACGCAGCTTGAGGCGATGGTGGAAAATCGCACAATCGAACTGCGTAAAATGATTCGTGAGTTGTCCTCGCCGGTTATTCCGGTGCTGGACGGTATTCTCGTGACGCCAGTCATGGGCCGGTTTGATCAGGAACGGTCGGATGATTTTACGGAAAAAGCGCTGCAGGCGATTGTTGATCATAAAGCAAGCATGCTTATTCTGGATGTCACCGGTATTAAAGCGATGAACAATTTAATTTTGAGTACGCTTGAAAAAGTGACGCAGTCCGTACAGCTGATCGGAGCTGTCCCGATCATTGCCGGCATTTCACCGGAACTTGGCATGGAAATGGCCTCAAAAGGCATTTATTTGAATAATTTAAAATGCTTTGCGACATTAAAGCATGCCATTCATTATGCGATTGCGCTTGAAGGCATACAGATTGTGAAAAAGGAAGACAAATAATTTCATAAAATTTAGTGCAATTTGGTATGATAAAAGAAAATACGGGTATAGAAAACAACAACTTTTTTGCCCCAGGAGGTGAGGGGAAAAAGCAGCCAAGCTGCTTTTTCCACATTTTGATAGCTGTCAATTTATTGTTATTTGCTTTACTTATCGTGTTAACTGGTTTTTTCGTTGCGACGGAATTTGCCATCATTCGTGTGCGCCAGTCACGTATTAATCAGCTCGTTGAAGAAGGAAACAAACGGGCGATTGCAGCACAAAAAGTAACATCTAATCTGGATGAATACTTATCCGCCTGCCAGCTTGGAATCACCATTACTGCGCTTGGTCTCGGTTGGCTGGGTGAACCGACAGTCGAGAAAATTTTGCATCCGGTCTTTGAACGGTTCGAGATTGCCTCATCTGTTTCGAGCATTTTATCATTTGTGATTGCGTTTTCTGTCGTGACATTCCTGCACGTGGTTGTCGGGGAGCTCGCACCGAAAACGGTCGCTATTCAAAAAGCAGAGTGGGTCACATTAACATTTTCGCCGCTCATTATCATTTTTGATAAAATTATGTATCCGATTATTAAAGCGCTCAACGGCTCTGCACGTGGGCTTGTCGGACTCTTCGGCTTAAAGCCGGCGTCTGAGCACGAGATGGCCCATTCGGAGGAAGAGCTGCGCATCATTTTATCCGAAAGTTTCAAGAGCGGAGAAATCAACCAGTCTGAATACAAATATGTTGATCGTATCTTTGAATTTGACGAGCGCGTGGCCAAAGAAATTATGGTGCCGCGTACCGATATGATTACGTTGTCAAAAGATTTAACGTGGGATGAAATTACATCAATCATTGAAATTGAGAAATACACACGCTATCCGGTTGATGATGGGGATAAAGATAATATTCTCGGCATGGTCAACATGAAAGAACTGCTGTCGTATTATTTAAGCCGTGACAGCGACCGGAGCCGCCCGCTTGAAGAATTCGTCAAGCCGGTGATCCGGGTGATTGAAACGATTCCCATTCATGACCTTCTATTGAAAATGCAAAAAGAACGTATTCATATGGCAGTGTTAATGGACGAGTATGGCGGCACGTCCGGACTTGTGACCGTTGAAGACATTTTGGAAGAAATCGTCGGTGAAATTCGAGATGAATTTGATACGGATGAAAAACCAGAAGTTCAAAAACTCGGCGAGAAGCATTATTTGCTGAATGCCCGCCTGCTTATTTCGGAAGTAAATGACTTGCTTGGCACGGATCTGTCGGATGAAGAAGTCGATACACTCGGCGGCTGGGCGCTCACAGAAAACATTGATGTGAAGCTCGGTGATTCGATTGAACAGGATGGCTATGAATTTATTATCCGCGATGCAGAAGGCCATCATATTCATGAGATTGAAGTAAAAAAAACGAAGCCGAAAGAAGAAGTGGCAGCTGAGGGTGATTAACGAAAAGAGTCTGCGGTTTATCGCAGACTCTTTTTTGAAATTCAAATTGACGCAGCTAAACTACTGATTCATTCAATAAAGTGCTTAGAATTAGCGGCTTCTTCATTGCTGATTGTTTTAAGCTGCCATTTAATCGTTTTTCTTATGATGTTAATACCCCGTTGGAATATTCTTTCTATTCACTTTTATCATAAGCAATGTGAAAGAAGACGTTTTTTCTTTCACATTTTAACAGCGAAAAAGCGCCCGCAGCTGATTCATTCAGTTGCGGGCGCTTGAAATATTAATCTAGTGTTTTAGAGCCGATATAACGTTTGCTCCAATAGGAATTGGATGTTTTATCAATTGTTACGCCTTTAGAAGAAGACGCGTGGATAAATTGATTATCACCAAGGTAGATGCCGACGTGTGAAGCACCTTTTTTATATGTTGTAAAGAACATTAAGTCGCCTGGCTCCATATTTGCTTTCGAAACGGCTTGTCCTTTTTTATACATTTCAGCAGCAGTACGGGGAAGTGAGTAGCCTGTTTGCTTATGGGCATATTGGATAAAGCCCGAGCAATCAAACCCTGCTGGTGTTGTGCCGCCAAATTTATAAGGTGTGCTAATATGTTCTTTTGCTTCCGCAATCGCTGCATCTGCGGAGTAAGCTGCTTTTGTTTCTTGTGCCGGCAACAGTCCGCCGAACATCATGAAACAAATACTGAAAATCATAAATAATCCTTTTTTCAATGTAGTCCCTCCGGTCTGCTTTACCGCTTCTAAACGGGTTGTATATATGAACTTATATAAATATATCAGAAAATTTGGGTTATTGAGTTACAGTTCCATGTGTTTCACATTACAGTTTCATGACAAAAACCGCCCGGGGACATCCCGGACGGTTCATTAACGTAACGTTTCTAGAATCGCATCGCCATTTTGGGCAATACGGACGATCGCATGTGTTTTTTCTTCCCATTCTGTTCCGGTGTTTTCAGGGATGAAGAAATGCTCGATCCCGAGCGTTAACGTCCCGTATTGGCCTTTTCCTTTCAGGAAGAGCTCTTTTTTTATACCCGCTTCAACAAATTCTTCTGCTTTATAAACTGGGATTTTCTGGCCATTATATTCAATCGAGGTGGAAGAAGGCTTCAAGATGACATCGATTTTCCCCTCGGGCGGAGCTGTTGAGCTGTTTAAAAATTGGTCATTGTAATCAGCCTGAACGTCGTACCCCAGCTGAACATAATCTCCTTGAATAAAAGAACGCGGATCAACAGGCGCCAGCTCCAGTGCTGCGATTTCCCCATTTTGGATAAGCTGTTCTTTTTGCCACGCGGTTACTAGCACGAAAGCAGATTGCAGTACGAGGATAGCTGCAAACAAACCGGCACTCCATTTTTTCACAGAAACAGGAGTGGTATGCTTTCGTCCCCACACAAACCAGATTGTGAAAAAGAGAACGCTGATCAGCAAAAACGTAAGTGATTTATGCAAAAGCAGCCAGGCGTATTCGTAATACTTCCAAATGAAAAATCCGATAAAAGCTGCCCAGACCGGCCAGCGGTACAGCCGCGTCTCAAGAATAGGCTTAAACAGGTGCCAAAAAATGCAGACGAGAAAAGCGGCATGCAGGAGCAAAGAATCCCAGCCTTTTTCCGTTAACGAATAAAGCGCAAAGACGAGTGACAGCCAAAAAGCAGAGAGGCCAATTGGAAGGTTCTTTAATAAAAGAAACACAACGGCATTGCCAGCTGCGGCTGAAAATAAAACCCACGTACTAATGGAAAGAGACACATGGTTTTCGGAAAGCAAATGAAGAATGCCATAAAGAAGAGATGCATTCGCTGCCGTATAATACAAAATGGCTTCTTTCTTTTTAAACAGCAGCACTGTCAGCAAAACCAACGGAGTGGTGATAAAGAATGCTGGCCATACGTGCGGCCATTCCGAAATAATATAAGAAAACAAAAAAACAATTCCAGTAATTTGTAGGGTCATGCGGACGACTAACCATGCTTCTTTTTTCACGGCAAGGCCGACACTAACACACAGCACTGCCAAAACAAGAAAGCTGAGCGAAAAATTACCGCTGAATCCAAAAATCATCCCGACAAACGAACTGAGGGAGAACACGGCGATCAGCGTTCCAATAAAAGCGAGCACACCGGTAAAAAAAGTCACCATGTATCTTGCCCATTTCCGGTCGTGTCCGGCAGAGGACAGCTTAATCTTTCGCAGGCCGATAATGCTGAAGGCGAAAAGCAGCAGCAGCATAGGGAAACCGGTGTAGAAAATAAATTCACCAATTAATTGAAACGTCATGTAAAAGACGTTCGGAACAACGTATAAACCAAAAAATAAAAGATGAACGGCCAGATCAAACGGATGACTTTTTGGCGCATTCATAAAAGCTCTCCAAAAAATTACTATAAATGCAATATACAGGATATGAAGAAGAATAAAGACAGCGCGATAATCCATTTCGCTTGCAAACGTGTCGTACAGCATATGCTTATTCAGCAAATAAACAGCACAGCTTTGCATGACAATGAGAGAAACAAATGAAAGTTTTTGCTCTTGAACTTTGCGCCAAAAAACGTAGATGGCTCCGTGGAGGACAATCGCTCCGAAATAAATGAGCAGCTGTTCGCCGTCTGTATACGTAAGAAATGTACTAGTCGGATAAAGCTTGAGCCAAAATGTCAGTTCAAACAGGAAAAACGACAGCCAGTAAAGCGGACGGTAGCGGGTAAAGACTGCCAGTAATACGGATGGAATAAGCGTAACAAGAAATAAAATGTACGAATCCGCATGTGAATTGTACATTTGCCCGAGGAGTGCCGTCGCGACCGCAAAAGCGATGACAGATAAGAAAAGCCACCAATTGCTAAGATACGCAAACGTATGGCTGCGCCGATAAAAAAAGGCTCCGGACGCACAAAGGAGTAAAATCGACATACACAGCCCAATTTTTACCGGACGATCAAAGCCGGGCCAGTTGGAGGCAAAAAAGTATACAACCGCAGCGATGAAAAAAATGAGTCCGAGTAAATACGGAATATCCCTCCGTTTTTGCGTAATCATCCTATAACCCCCTCCTACTTTTTCTGTAGTATAAGTATACTATCTTTCTAGAAAAGAAGAGAGCAGAACGGCAACAGAAGCGGTAATTGCTGCATATGCAGCTAATGGTTCGCCATCCCAGTTTTGGACAGCAATGCCGGTAAGCCTCTAAACGAAAACGAACGGGTACGTGCGGTCGTCGTGTGAAAGCTGGTGGAGTGAAGAGCACTATTAATTTATCGGAAATTTCACCAGTTGTCTGCCCGTTCAATGGCAGAGCATTCGCCAGGCCATTCACTGAAATGACAAATATAAGAGTCAAAAGATGAATCCAAGAAATTCACAGAAAATCGCTCCCTTTTTCTTTCTGTTCCCTTTAAAAGCTATGCACTAACACTTGTCCTTTTTCTGATTGCTATTTCGAAATAATTTATTTGATTGTGATTTATCTCTATAAAAATGAATTAAAGAAAGGAAAAAAGACGTTGGTTATCTGATTTTCGATAATCAACGTCTTTTTCATTTAAGGATTAGTCAAATTTTAAACCTTTTAACGCCTCTGCAAGTGCATTGTTTAAAGGTTCTTCTTGTTTATCTTGTTGGTTTAAATATTTCTGTACGGAACGTTTATCCACTTTACCACCAGATTCTTTCTTACGTCTTGCTTCAAAAGCAGATAATTTCTCGCGATACCCACATTTACATGTAAAGATCTGACCGTCTCCTTCACCACGAAGTTCCAGCTTTTTCTTACATTGCGGACAACGTGCATTCGTTACACGTGCGACGTTTTTACGGTGACCGCATTCCCGATCTTGACAGACAAGCATTTTTCCTTTTTTGCCGTTCACTTCAAGCATCGGTTTTCCACAGTCCGGGCAGGATTTCGTTGAAATATTGTCATGCTTGTATTTTTTATCGCTGGATTTAATTTCAGAAACGATTTTCTTTGCGTAGTTTTTCATCTCTGAAATAAATACTTCTTTTTTCAGTTTGCCGTTTGCAATAGCCTCTAGCTTTTGCTCCCATTCGGCTGTTAGGGTAGGGGATTGTAACTCTTCGGGCACTAAATCAAGCAGCTGCCGGCCTTTTGAAGTAATGTGAATGTCTTTGCCGCGCTTTTCAATTAAGAATGAGTTAAATAGTTTATCGATAATATCAGCCCGCGTTGCAACCGTACCTAAACCACCAGTCGATTTTAATGTGTCTGCAAGCTGTTTGTTTTGCGTGTCCATATACTTCGTAGGGTTTTCCATTGCCGAAAGTAATGTCGCTTCATTAAAGCGTGCAGGTGGCTTTGTCTGTCCTGATGTTTGTGCAATCAATTTTACGTTTAATGTATCGCCTTTTGCGATGCGGGGTAAAATTTGTTCTTTCAGATCATCTGCTGCCTCGCCATCTTCAAATTGATTTTCGTATGCTTCTTTCCAGCCACTAGATAAAATTGTTTTCCCTCTAGCAACAAAATTCTCATTACCAATTTTTGCCCGAAGCGTTAATTGCTCATATTCAAATGGTGGGAGTAATACAGCTAAGAACCGTTTAACAACTAAATCATAAATTTTGCGTTCTTTATCCGTAAAAGCTGAAAAATTTACGTAATCTTCTGTTGGAATAATAGCATGATGATCTGATACTTTACTGTCATCAACAAATGCCTTAGAAGCTTTTATAGGCTTGTTTAATATCTTGTTAGTTAATGAACGATATTCTCCTGCTCCACAGGCTTTAAGACGCTCAGGAAGAGTTTCCACGATATCTGAAGAGATATAACGTGAATCTGTACGAGGGTACGTTAACACTTTGTGCTGCTCATACAGCTTTTGCATAATGTTTAACGTTTCTTTTGCAGAGTAACCAAAAATCTTATTCGCATCACGTTGTAACTCCGTTAAGTCATAGAGGCCAGGAGCAAACGACTTCTTCGGCGTTTTTTCAATTTCTGTTACGGAAGCATTTTGTGTGCCCAGTTTTTTCACAATGTCATCGATTTTGTTTTTATCAAAACTGCGGCCATTCCCTTTTTCGTCTTGCCACGTGAGCTTCAACTTGTCTGATGTTTGAGCTTCGATGCCATAATATGTTTGAGCTTTGAAGTTTTTGATTTCGTCCTCACGCTCTGCAATGATCGCGACAACCGGCGTTTGTACACGTCCACAATTAAGCTGCGCGTTAAATTTTGTTGTCAGTGCACGAGTAGCATTAAGACCGATATACCAGTCTGCCTCAGACCGAGCTACTGCAGAATGATATAGGTTTTCATATGCTTTACCTGGTTTTAAATTATTAAATCCATCTTTAATTGCTTTATCCGTTACAGATGAAATCCATAGTCGCTTCACAGGCTTATTTACTTTTGCCTTATCAATAATCCAGCGAGCTACTAGTTCACCTTCACGGCCAGCATCTGTCGCAATTATAACGTGTGACACATCACCACGTGTAAGTTGAGATTTAACAGCATTAAATTGCTTGCCCGACTGCTTAATAACTGTTAATTTCAAGCGTTCTGGCAGCATCGGCAAATCTTCTAAGTTCCACGTTTTATATTTCATATCATAATTTTCAGGATCAGCTAGTGTTACAAGATGTCCTAAAGCCCATGTAATGATATATTTATCTCCCTCAAGAAATCCGTTGCCTTTTTTATTACAATTCAATACACGCGCAATATCACGAGCTACTGACGGCTTTTCAGCTAAAACTAAGCTTTTTACCATTTTAAACATCCTTTCTTACATACATAAAATAAATATTAGCATAGATGTAAGGAGGAAGTGGAGTGATCGCTTTAACAAATGAAAATTACAAGTCTAAATCCTCATTATATGAAAGAAATCTGTGGCTGCGTAAAAAACGCGACCAAAGAAATTAAAAACAGCGAGACGTTCTTCTGTTTGTCTGCAAATGCGGCCGGCAGGAAAAGTTATCCACTTTTGAAAAACGAAAGTAAAAAAAGCGGCCAAGGTGCTGCTAACAAACGCGATGTGAATCAACATTTGAAAAAGGAGGACAAAGACGAACCGATCAACACGGTACTTGCCGATGTATTAAAAATTTGGAATTATAATCAGGAAATCGTTCTTGAATTTATTATTGGAAAATAATAATCGGGAACGGTTGTTTTTTTTCAGAAAAGGTGTCTATAATTATTTGACAAAGATATATCTTGTTTTAAAGGGAGGAAAATTATGCCGATTACTATACCGCATCAGCTGCCGGCACGCGAAGTTTTAGAAAGAGAGAATATTTTCGTTATGGACGCGGATCGTGCCAGAATGCAGGATATCCGCCCGCTTAATATTTTAATTTTGAATCTAATGCCGGAAAAAGAAAAAACAGAAGCCCACCTTTTGCGCCTGCTTGGTAACACGCCGCTTCAGGTAAATGTTTCGTTTTTATATACAGCGACCTATGAATCGAAAAATGTAAGCAAATCACACCTTGAGCAGTTTTATATTACGCTTGAGGATGCAAAAAGCCGCCGCTACGATGGATTGATTATTACCGGTGCACCGATTGAGCTAATGGAATTTGAAGACGTCAATTACTGGCCGGAGCTGCAGGATGTTATGGATTGGGCGAAAACGAATGTGACATCCACGCTTCATATTTGCTGGGGTGCCCAGGCAGCACTGTACCATCATTACGGCATCGGTAAATTTGAGCTGCCGAAAAAGTGCTCTGGTATATTTAAACATACAATCACGGATCCGACCGTGAAATTGCTGCGGGGTTTTGATGACGAATTTTACTCACCCGTTTCGCGCTATACGGATGTGAGCCAAGAAGCGATTGAAACGCATGAAGACTTAATTTTGCTCGCCTCTTCGCCGGAAGCGGGTCCTCTGTTAATGATGTCTAAAGATGCACGAAACATTATGATTACCGGTCACCTTGAGTACGATGCGACCACACTAGCGGAAGAATACGAACGCGACTGTGCGAAGGGCGTTGAGGCTGAATTGCCGGAGAATTATTTTCCGGATAATAATCCCGGGAAACGGCCGCCGAACAAATGGCGCTCCCACGCTCATCTGTTGTACTCCAACTGGCTGAACTATTATGTTTACCAAGAAACACCATACGAGTGGAAATGAAAGAGCAAGACCGTCCATGTGTAATGGACGGGTTTTTTGTTTACCGGCTGGATCCAAATGATGATAAGTGGACATGAAAGAGTAAGGAGTAGATAAAAACTGAGCAAAATGGACATAAAACGATGTGTGTGGAGGAGCGAAGACTTAAAAGTGCGATATCCTGGCAGCGCCTTTATTAGCACATCCTGTGCGTCAAAAGCGCCGCCGATGATACATCGGGGCGCCCAACTATTACTTAATAAAATGATTCGCGCCGGTCTTCAAATACTGGAATGCGGCTGCGGATTTCATCAATGGCATCAAAGTCAACATCGCCAATGAGCATTTCTTCGTTTTCTCCTGCTTCGGCAATCACTTCACCCCAAGGCCCGACAATAATGGAATGCCCGGCAAACTGGTTGTCAGGGTCAGAACCCGAACGGTTGCACGCTACAACATATGCCTGATTTTCAATCGCGCGGGCCATCAGCAGCGTACGCCAGTGATCGACGCGGGCAAGGGGCCATTCCGCGGGTACAAATAAGACACGCGCCCCGTTTAAAACCTGCTTTCTAAACCATTCCGGAAAACGGATGTCATAGCAAATAAAGCCGGCCATCGTTTCGCCGGCAAGTTCAAACAAGCCGTCACCGTCGCCATCGATCAAATATTTTTCTTCGTTCATAAGCCGGAACAAATGCAGCTTGCTATACTCATGAACAATGGCGCCAGTTTTATCCACAACGATCATCGTATTTTTCACGCCATCGCCTGTATCATTGGCGACAGAACCGCCCACGATGTGCATATTGTATTGTTTCGCCATTTTCGTCAAAAACGCTTTAGCCCGTTCAGCTCTGTGGTCCGCAATTTCATCCAATCTCGTTAAATCATAGCCGGTTGTCCAAAGTTCCGGCAGCACGGCCAATTCACAGCCGGCGTCACTCGCTTTTTTCAAAAAGTCCGCCGCCTGGTCGTAATTCGCTTCCGGATCGCCAAACGTTATGTCCATTTGCAAGCAAGCTATTTTCATCTCGTCATCTCCAGATTCATTTTCAAAAATTGTAACACGGTTGACAGTGAAAATGAAACGTGGCATAATCCTTCTTAATAAACAAACGGACAACTGAATACATCTTATCAAGAGCAGGTGGAGGGACAAGCCCGATGATACCCGGCAACCGACCTATTTTAGGCACGGTGCTAATTCTTGCAGCGAAAGCTGAGAGATAAGAAGATGAACAAGGAACCTTTCTTCTTATTTCGTGAAGAAAGGTTTTTTTATTTTCCAAAAGGAGGCGTCGGACATGACCGTTATCGACAAAACAGACAAACCATTGAAAATTGAACAAGGAAATTTATACGCCACAATTCATCCGCAGCAAGGAGAGCGCGTCATGATTATCGGCGGCTCCGAAACGCTGATGGCTCGATGTTCAGACGCAGGCGCGGCTGTTTTGCCGGCTGCTTCTTTTTCACAGGTGAAGCAAAATGAATTCGATACCGTGGCCGCTCCTTTGTCGATTCACCCCTATGCAGACGGCGCGCAGTGGACGGCAAAAGCGTATGAAGCATTAAGGCAGGGCGGCCGGTTTGTGGCAGATTTTGCAGAAGCTGATTCCCTGCCATCTGCTACTGACTTTCCATATGCGGAATCACTGGCCGGCTATTGGGAGCGCCTGAAAGCGGCCGGTTTTTCAACGATTTTTTTTCAGCAGCTGTCAGCGGACTCAGCAAAAGAAGCAGTTTTAAACGGCTGGACGGAGCTTGTGCCCTCGAAATACCCGGTCACGGTCAATCGGTTTATCGCAGTGAAATAGCCTAACCATTTTCAAAACGGGTGCCTCCGTATTATGATGTAGTCATCAACATGCGAAAGGTGGCACCACGTGAACATTTTTTACCAGAAAACTAACTACACAAAAGAGCAATTTTTTCATCAATATACAGCATTATCGAAAAACGAGATGCATCACGCCTTTTTAGAAAGCGGACGCGGCGGACGCTATAGCTTCGCTGGTATCAAGCCTGCCGCCACCGCGGTTTCAAGCGAAGAAGGGCTTTTACTTAATGAAAATGGTAAAGAAGTATTGTTAAAAGGAAATCCGATTCATGCACTTGTTTCCATCTTGAATAAACGACATGTCCCAAAGCACTCGGATTTGCCGGATTTTCAAGGCGGCGCCATTGGCTGGATCAGCTACGACTACGTCCGGTTTATTGAACTTTTGCCCGAGACTGCCGTCAATGATCTTGGGCTGCCGGATGTTTGTTTCTTATTTTTCAACGAATGGGCGGCGTTTGATCACGAAACAAATGAATTGTATGTGATGACACTCGCTGAAACAGATGAGGGACTTGAAGACTTGCTTAAACAGTGGCTTGATCCTGCTGAACCAATTCAGTGGGCAGCAGGAACCGGAATGGATAAGATAGATGTCTCGTTTCCGGAAGAGCAATTTAAAATAGCTGTAGAGAAAATTCGTGAATACATTGCAGCAGGCGATGTGTTCCAGGTCAATTTATCCGTCCGCCGCGCCCGTCCGTTAACCGTGCCACCGCTTTCGGTTTATGCCACACTTCGAGCGTTAAATCCGTCTCCATATATGGCTTATATTCAAACACCGGATTTTCAAATTGTTTCCGGATCACCGGAGCTGCTTGTGAAAAAAGATGGCCAGCACCTTTCGACAAGACCGATTGCGGGCACACGTTCACGTGGAAAAGACGATGCGGATGATGAGCGGCTGGCGGCAGAGCTGATTCATAATGAAAAAGAACGGGCCGAACACGTGATGCTTGTGGATTTGGAACGCAATGACCTTGGGCGTGTTTCACGATACGGTTCCGTTCATGTGGATGAGTTTATGGTGATTGAAAGATATTCACATGTTATGCACATTGTGTCAAATGTGCGCGGGGAGCTGGCAAAAGGAAAAACAAATGCGGATGTCATTGACGCTGTTTTTCCGGGAGGTACGATCACCGGAGCACCGAAAGTACGGACAATGGAAATTATTGAAGAGCTGGAGCCGGTGCGACGCGGGATTTACACGGGTTCCATCGGCTGGATTGGCTACAATGGAGACATGGAGCTGAATATCGTCATCCGGACGATGCTGAGTGCGGGAGGCTATGGATATGTTCAGGCCGGTGCAGGGATTGTGACCGATTCAAAGCCAGAATATGAATATAAAGAGTCGCTGAAAAAAGCGGCCGCAATGTTAAAAGCGATGGAACTGGCGGAGGATGCAAAATGATTTTAATGATTGATAATTACGATTCATTCACGTATAACCTTGTTCAATATCTTGGGGAATTGGGCGAAGAACTTGTGGTCCGCCGGAATGATGAAATGACGGTTGCAGACATTGAAACGATGAAGCCGGATTTTGTGATGATCAGTCCGGGACCCTGTACACCAAATGAAGCGGGCATTAGTTTAGAAGCAGTGGAAAAGCTGTCCGGCCGCATTCCGTTGTTTGGTGTCTGTCTCGGCCAGCAATCCATTGCGCAAAGCTTCGGCGGTGATGTGGTGCGCGCCGAACGGCTTATGCACGGGAAGACATCTCCTGTTTTCCACGATGGAAAAACCATTTTCAAAGACGTCCCGAATCCGTTCCGGGCAACGCGTTATCATTCACTAATTGTTAAAAAAGACACGCTGCCGGATTGTTTTGAAGTTTCTGCCTGGACTGAAGAAGGCGAAATTATGGCGATTCGTCATAAAGAGCTGGCGGTCGAAGCAGTGCAGTTTCACCCGGAATCCATTATGACGGAGTATGGAAAAGAGATGCTGCAAAACTTTATTGACACGTACAGAGGTGTGCCATGTATACGTACGTAAACGGGCAGGTCATTCAAAACAATGAAGTACGCATTTCGCCATTTGACCACGGATTTTTATACGGTGTCGGTGTATTTGAAACGTTCCGTACGTATGACGGCAAACCGTTTTTGCTGGATGAACATCTCAGCCGGCTGAACGACAGCATGCGGGAACTGAATATTGACCTTCATGTAACACGCGGCCAGGCAGAATCCATTTTGGCGCAATTAAATGAAGCGAATGGATGGAACAATGCGTATATCCGTTTCAATGTGTCTGCCGGCGACGGAGAAATTGGCCTGCAGACCGCGCCGTATCAATACCCGAACGTAATTGTTTTTCAGAAGGAATTAAAACCGGCCGGTGCTACGACAGAAAAGCAGGGCGTTTGGCTCGACACGCGGCGCAACCGTCCGGAAGGCGGGTACCGGTTAAAGTCTCACCATTATTTAAACAACATTTTCGGTAAGCGGGAAGCCGGGAACGATCCTTCTATAGAAGGGTTATTTTTGACCGAGGATGGATTTGTAGCGGAAGGCGTCGTGTCGAACCTGTTCTGGACGAAAAAAAAGACGCTATACACACCAGCGCTCCAAACAGGTATTTTAAACGGCGTCACCCGTCAATTTGTTATGAAAATCGCACATAAAGCAGGGTTGAATGTAGAAGAGGGGCTTTATACGGTAGATGATGTAGCAGCGGCAGACGAAGTTTTTGTCACCAACTCCATTCAAGAAATGGTGCCGCTCCATCAGGTCGGAAAAAAAGCGTTTCCCGGCAAAGCAGGAAACGCGGTGCAGCAGTTATTTACAATGTATCGGGAAGCTGTTCGTCTGTGACGAGCAGCACTTTTTCTTTTGCGAGCCCATCGTGGTACTTTTCCGCATCTTCTTCAGACAAGCCGAAGTCGAGCAAGGCATCTTTCACCGGCTTCTCGCGTGTAAAGATGGATTTTACTTTTTCCTTCATCGAAGGACCAGTTGTTTCCACATTTGCTTCCGTCCTGTTTTGAATCGTTAAATAAACGTCCGCATCTTTCGTCAGCGCGGTCATTTTTGACGGATCATATCCCTCCACCTTTAAGTCCTCTATTTTTCGAATAACCTCAATTTCACTGTTAAATAAGCCGATGACATATTTCATGATGGGACCCCCTGCAAAATGATTTACCTTTACTTTTCCCCTGCGTGGACAAAAGAAAACCAGCAGGAAAAGCGTGTTTTTTGTCGAAAATATTCAGAAAGGGGGAATGGATTGAATGGTGAAAACAGCAGATTTGTGTGATGATCACGCGGATAAGCTGACGCTTGTCCGATTGGAGCTGAAATCGTATGGGGGAAAGAAACAGTTTGACGGTCCGATTTCAACGGTGAAGGTGTTTGAAGACAATGTGCTTGTGAAAAAAGCGCTGCAAACGATTCCGGAAGGGCATGTGCTCGTTGTGGACGGGGACGGATCGAAAAATTGTGCGCTTGTCGGGGATTTGCTTGGCGCGATTGCGGAAGAACGAAAACTTGCCGGCATTATTGTGAACGGCTGCGTGCGCGATACAGCGGAACTTGGTGCGCAGAATATTGGTGTACTGGCACTCGGCAGCAATCCATTTAAAAGCATAAAAAAAGGTGAAGGGGAAACGAATATTCCGGTTACCTTTGGCGATGCGGAGTTTGTGCCAGGTCATTACGTATATGCAGATGAAGACGGGATTGTCTTGTCAGTGGAAAAAATAAATTAACAAAAAGCACGCGGAGCCTCCGCGTGCTCATTTTTTATAATTTTTCGGCATGCGATGAGTCACGTGGATTTAAAAAGCTGTCATGATTATCTGGTACATTATCAATACGATGTGAATCAGTAGAATTAAAAGAGCCGCGAATAAAGTAAATGAAAATTAAACCGATCACAACAATAATGGCAAAAAGCAAAAAGACTGTTAAACCTTCCACTTGAATCGCCTCCTGTATTAGTTTCCTTCCACTAATACTATACGATAAACTTGCTTTTAACCCCTTTTTAAAAACTGAATTTTCTAAAAAAACATTTTCTTTCTATTTTCGTGTATAATGAGCCCTGACGGAAAACATACATATTGAACGATCCGGGTGAAGCCGCTGTGTGCGGTTTCTTAAAAGGGAAGCTGGTGAAAATCCAGTGCGGTCCCGCCACTGTAAATGGGAGTAAACGACAGACTTGCCACTGTACGCTACGTGCGGGAAGGCGTCGTTTGCGATGAACATGAGCCAGGAGACCTGCCCGGACAATGCACCAAAAACCTGCGCGGATAGGTGGTGTGACAGACCGGATTTCCCTGTCTTTCACGCGCCTTTACTCCTGTAGAGGTGTTTTTTTATGTTCCGAAAAAAGGAGGAAATACATATGAAAAAAACATGGATGACGCTTGGATTATCGGCGGCGCTGCTTGCGGGCTGCGGGTCAGAGGAAGCAGATGCACCGGAAACAACAAACGAAGAGAACGCAACGGAAGAAACAGCAACAGAAAAAACAGCGGCTTTTCCGGTAACCGTAACGGGAGCAGACGATCAGGAAGTAGAGGTTGAAGCGGTACCGAAGCGTATTGTGACGCTTGCACCGAGCAATACGGAGATCGCATATGAATTAGGGCTTGGCGAAGAAATCGTCGGTGTATCGGATAACGATACATACCCGGAAGATGTACAGAACAAAGAAAAAGTGGGCGGTATGGAATTTAACGTTGAAAAAATCATCAGCCTTGAGCCCGATTTGGTCTTGGCACATGATTCTGCCGGCGCCGCCGCAGAAACAGGTGTTCAGCAGCTGCGCGATGCAGGCATCGATGTTCTTATTATTAACAACGCTGACAGCATTGATCAAATGTACAAGTCGGTTGAATTAATTGGCGAAGCAACAGGTACAACAGCGGAAGCGGAAACAGAAGTAGAAGAATTGAAAGCCGGTTTTGCGGCGCTTGAAGAAAAAGCAGCATCGATTAAAGATGAAGACGTGAAAAGTGTGTTCTTTGAAGTCGATCCAACGCTTTACACAGCAGGAAATGGCACATTCTTAAATGAAATTTTTGATCTTGTAAACGTTGAAAATACAATGGCAGACCAGGAAGGCTGGCCACAAGTAACTGAAGAAGCGGTGATTGAAAAAAATCCGGATGTGATTTTGCTGAACTACGGTTCTTATGTGGAAAATGCGGTTGACGGCGTGTTGACGCGTGAAGGCTGGGAAAATGTTAATGCGGTGAAAAATAAAGAAGTTGTTGAAGTGAATGCGGATATTACGAGCCGAACTGGCCCGCGTCTTGTAGAAGGAGCTGAATCCATTGCGGAAGCGGTCTACCCGGACGTTTTTGCCCAATAAAAAAACGGCATACGCTTTTGCATTAGTGTTTCTGTTTGCCGCTGGCTTTATCGGGACAGCAGTAGGAACCATTCACGTTCCGTTCAGCCACATTGCCGCGATTTTAGCGCATCACTTATTCGGCATGAGTCTTGATCTTGATGCGTCGATTGACAACATCGTCTGGAAAATCCGTTTTCCGCGTGTTGTTCTGGCTGGATTGATCGGGGCGTCACTGGCAATTGCGGGAGCCGCTTTTCAAGGGCTTCTCCGCAATCCACTGGCTGATCCGTATACACTCGGTGTTTCCTCCGGGGCATCAGTTGGTGCAGTGCTTGTGCTGTTTTTTCACGTGTCGATTCCATTTCTCGACGGATTTACGCTGCCGATTATCAGTGTGGCAGCAGCCATTTTAACAATTTTTTGCGTGCTGCTGTTTGCCCAGACCATTGAGCGGTCGATGAAGCTTGAAACGATTATTTTAACAGGCATTATTTTCAGTTCGTTTCTCGGTTCGTTTATTTCATTGATGATCGCGCTCACCGGGGAAGAGCTGCGGCAGATTATTAATTGGCTGCTTGGCAGTGTTTCAATGCGAGGCTGGCCTTATGTACAGCTAATGACGCCATTTTTCATCGCTGGCGCACTTATGCTCCTGTATATGGCACCGGAATTAAACGCGATGTCATTTGGCGAAGAAAAAGCGAAGCATCTCGGCGTGAATGTCCAGCGAAAAAAAATGATGGTGCTCATTGCAGGCTCCGTGTTAACAGGTGCGGCGGTTGCGGTGTCCGGCACGATCGGTTTTGTCGGTCTTGTCGTCCCGCATTTTGTTCGTCTTTTGATCGGACCGGATCACAGGCACCTGCTGCCGTTGTCGATGATTACGGGCGCTGGTTTTTTGATTTTGGCGGATTTAACGGCGCGTACGATTATTTCACCGACAGAGCTTCCGATTGGTGTCATTACGTCATTAGTCGGGGCGCCAGTGTTTGCGCTTATTTTATTGAATAAAAAACGAAAAGGGAGCGTCGCGTGATGCTGCAAGTAAACGAGCTTTCAGGAGGATACGGAAGCGGACTTATTGTCCGTGGCGTATCCTTTTCTGTTAAAAAGGGAGAACTATTCGGTATTCTCGGTCCAAACGGAAGCGGAAAAACGACTTTGCTGAATATGATCAGCGGGTTAACGAAACCAGAATCCGGCACGATTTTCGTGAAAGAAAAGCAGATCTCCACTTATACACCAAAAGAGCTGGCGCGTGTTGTGGCGGTGCTGCCGCAAATGACCTCAAGCCAGTTTGCGTATACCGTGAAAGAAACCGTATCACTTGGTCGGTACGCGCACCAAACCGGTTTTTTTAAATCATGGACAGATAAAGATGAAACGGCTGTACAGGAAGCGATGAATCAAACGGGTACGTCCTCATTTGCGGAAAAGCCGCTGTCTGCCCTATCCGGCGGCGAGCGGCAGCGCGTGTTTTTAGCTCAGGCACTGGCACAGGAGCCGGAAATTTTATTATTGGATGAGCCAACAAACCATTTAGATTTATCGTATCAAAAAGAGCTGCTTGATTTGCTGAAAAAAATGACAGCAGACGGCTTAACGGTTATTTCGATTTTTCACGATCTGAATTTATCTTCATTATATTGCGACCGGCTTTTATTGATGGATAAAGGCCAAATCCATACGATCGGCCAGCCTGCTGATATTATGATTGAGCAGCATATCCACGACGTATACGACACGGACGTTCAAAAGCAGCCGCATCCGGAAGTGCCAAAACCACAAATGAGCCTTCTGCCGGAAATGTCTTTGCAGGCAGAAGTCGACATTAATGAGGATTTAATAGAGCGTCACAGCGATTATATCGCGATCCGTCCGCCGGTGCCGCTTAAATCCCTGTCATCCGGGGTCATTGGTGCTGGTTGGGGGTGGCGGAGCGCTTTTGTGAACCGTCATGTCGATAAAAATTACAATATGGATAACTTTGAAGAAGAAGCTGCAGCTTATTTTTTGAAAAACGGTTTTGATTTGCATGAAACGGTCGGGATGATGACTGCGGTGAAGATAGAGGATGCTGCCTGGCGAAAAGAAGCGCAGGAAGATGTGTCGGTGTTTGTTGTGGCAACAGCGGGTGTTGGTAACGCAGTCGATGTGACACAGCCCCGCAGCAGCTGGAAGGAGAATCTCACACCGGGAACAATCAACATTTGGGTATTTGCGAACGGAAAGTTATCGGAAGAAGCTTTTGTACAAGGATTGATGACCGCAACAGAAGCGAAAGTAAAAGCGCTTGCGGATGCGGGCGTACAAGATCCTGAAACGGGCACAATCGCAACCGGCACATCGACTGACAGCATGTTGATTGCTGCCACACAGCGCGGTGCGTATCAGCAGTTCGCCGGTTCGATTACACCGCTCGGCATTGCGATCGGACGGGCAGTTTATGAATCCGTTACAGAATCACTTCAAAAGACGGCCCGCAGAAAGGGGCTTTTATGATTGTGCAAGCTGTGGCGATCACCGCTGCACTTTTTCTCGATCGGCTTATTGGAGATCCAAGGAATTGGCCGCATCCGGTTAAATGGTTCGGGTCTTTGATCGCATTTCTCGATAAAAAGTGGAACAAAGGCCGCCGGCGGTTTGAAAAAGGGCTGGCGATGCTTTGTGTGGTACTTCTCGTCACAGGCACGTGTTCAGCTGGCCTTATTTTAATTGCATCCCGTATTCATCCGCTTCTTGCCGTGTTGATAGAAGCGATCATGATCTGGGCTGCTATTGCGCCAAGAAGCTTAAAAGAAGCGGGCATGGATGTGTACCAGCCGCTGATCGAGGGTGACCTAAAAGAAGCGCGTAAAAAGCTTTCATGGATTGTTGGACGGGATACTGAACGGCTGAACGAAAGCGAAATTACCCGCGGCGCGGTTGAAACCGTCGCGGAAAATACATCAGACGGAGTCATCGCGCCGCTGTTTTGGGCGGTAATTGGCGGCGGTCCAGCCGCACTTTTGTACCGTGCTGTCAATACGTGTGATTCAATGGTGGGCTACCGGAATGAACAATACAGCCAATTTGGCAAGGCATCGGCCCGGCTTGATGACATCGTCAATTTTGTTCCCGCCCGGATGACCGCGCTGCTGCTTATGGCAGCCGCGAAAAAGCCGGCAGCTGATCGCCGCTTCGCCTGGAGCATTGTACGCCGTGATGCAAAAAAACATCCGTCTCCAAACAGCGGCTGGTGTGAAGCGGCAGTGGCCGGTCTTTTAAAAATTGAATTAGGCGGTTTGAATACATATAAAGGTGTTGTATCGGACCGGGCACGAATGGGTGACCCTATCCATTCGCGCCGGGCTGAACATATTATTGAAGCAGCTAAACTAATGGAACGGGCCACATATTTGTTTGTGCTGCTGTTCCTTGCAGGAGTGATTGTTTATGAATTTTCCATCGCATGGAGCCAATCCATCTCATTTATATAAAGCTTCTGGAGTGGTAAAGCCGTCATCGGTCATTGATTTTAGTGTGAATACGAATCCAGACGGTCCGCCAGGCTGGCTGAAAGACATGTGGCCTTCTTTTTTTAAAACGGTGGGAGACTATCCAGATCCGTCAGGCCAAACTGCGGCGGAGGCGATTGCCGGGCGTTTGGCTCTTTTATTTGAAAACATTCTGCTTGGCAACGGAGCGGCTGAAATCATTCATTTTATTGCCCGTTACGCCTCAGGTCAAAAAGCGGTCATTGTTACGCCGGCTTTTTCTGAATATGAAGAGGCGTGCCGCGCTTACGGGTGTCCGGTTGAGTATGTGCCGGTCGATTTGCAAAATTGGACACTGCCAATCAATGCACTTGTTGAGCGGGCAAAAGAAGCGGCGGTTTTGTTTATTTGTACGCCAAACAATCCTACTGGCCAAGTATTTCAAAAGAAAGAGCTTATTACGCTGCTCGAAAAAACAAGCAGCTTTGGGGCAATCATTGTCGTTGACGAAGCTTTTTATGATTTTGCTGGTGACGAGTCAATCACATCAGAAATAAAGTCGTTTGCTCATTTAGCGGTACTGCATTCGATGACGAAAATGTATGCCGTCGCTGGTCTGCGTATCGGCTATGTGGCGGCTTCAAAAGAGATCATCACCAAACTGAAGCCATACCGTCCGCATTGGAATGTAAATGCCATCGCGCTGCAAGTAGCCCAAAAAATTGCGTCGGATACAGAATATGCTGTCCGGACACGAAAATGGATTGATAAAGAGCGGGAGAGAATGATCAGAGAGCTAATGGTGATCGGTTTTGTCGTTCTTCCGTCGGCTGTTAATTTTTATCTGCTAAAAGATCCGGCTCTTGATAATCAAAAGCCGCTGCTTCAATTTTTGCTTAAACAGGGTATTGTGCTGCGACACACAGAAAACTTTCCTGGATTGGATGGACAATGGCTTCGAGCAGCAGTAAAAAAAGAACAGGACAATAATCAGCTCCTTTCTGCATTGAAAGAGTGGAAAAGTCGATGATGATTTTTATTTCAGGTGGTGTGAGGAGCGGAAAAAGCAGTGTGGCAGAAAAGCTGGCGATACGTTATCGGCATTCAAATGGCCGGCTTGTGTATGTGGCATGTGGATCTCGGACGGACCGGGAAATGGATGAGCGTATTGGGCATCACCAACAGCGGCGGACAGCATCAGGCTGTAGCTGGACAACAATTGAGAAATCAATCGATGTAGCGGCGATTGGAGTGGAAGCTTCCGATACGCTGCTAATCGATTGCGTGACCACCCTTTTAGCGGGTGAATACTTTCGCGAGGATAAGGCGGCTTTTGATGCAGACGAGCGGATTACAAAAGATATTTTAACGCTCGCAAAACAAGCACACGCTGTGATCGTTGTATCAAATGAATTATCATTTGAGATGCCAGCCAGTGAGTTAACAGCCAATTATATGAAAAAACTTGGTCTGATCCACCAGCGGCTCGTGCAGGAAAGCGACGCAGCGGTTTTAGTGGAGCATGGCCTTCCAATCGTAAAGAAAGGCGTGATTTCATGCGGGGAATTATGATTCAAGGAACATCGTCCGATGCTGGGAAAAGTTTTGTGGCGGCCGCTCTTTGCCGCCTTCTTTTACAAAAAGGCTACCGACCGGTTCCGTTTAAGCCGCAAAATGTCTCGAATAATTCGTATGTTACAGCGGACGGAAAAGAAATTGGCCGGGCACAGGGATTGCAGGCGGAAGCGGCGGGACTGGAAGCGAGCCCGTTTATGAATCCCATCCTGTTAAAACCATCAGGGAACGGTTCATCTGAAATTGTCCTGTTTGGTGAGCGTCTTGAGGTTATGTCTGGTATGGCGTACAGAGAATCCTATTATGAGCGGGCAGTTGCTGCCATTCAAACCGGACTGAAAGAAACGGCGAAGCTCGGTGACACACTGGTCATTGAAGGAGCCGGCAGCCCAGTGGAAATGAATTTGAAAAAACGTGAAGTGGTCAATATGAAAACGGCGGAGCTTGCGGATGTACCGGTGTTGTTAATTGCGGATATTGACCGCGGCGGCTTGTTTGCCTCCGTTGTCGGGACGCTTGCACTTTTAGAGGAAGTAGAAAGGAAAAGAGTGAAAGGAATCATTGTGAATCGATTCCACGGCGACCCGGCTCATTTTGAAGATGGCAAGCGGTGGCTGGAAGAATATACGGGCGTTCCTGTGCTCGCTGTGCTCCCGTTTTTGCCTGGACACGCGCTGGAAGGAGAAGACTCTCTTTCGATTCGTGATGTGCGCCGTGACCAAGCCGATCTCGACGTGGCGGTAATCCGGCTGCCGTACGTGTCGAACGGCAGTGACATCGAGCCGTTTGCGTTTGAAGAAGACGTGAATGTACGCTGGATACAGACGGAAAAAGCATTTGGCCAGCCGGACGCGGTGATCATTCCGGGAACGAAAAGTACATTGGCGGATTTGCATTTTTTAAAACAAACTGGGCTGGCTGAAAAAATAAGCACATACGCGGAAAATGGCGGCACGGTCATCGGCTTGTGCGGCGGCTTTCAATTAATGGGAAACACGCTTGTCGACCCTGACGGAAGCGATACTGGCATTGCTGGTTCCATCGAGAAAGGACTTGGGCTTATTCCGGCGGATACGACTTTTAAAAAAAACAAAACGATTATTCGGACGAAAGGGATGGCATCCGGCATTCCATTATCCGGTTATGAAATACACTTCGGTCAAACAATCGTGAATGGCACGCCTTTTTTAACGGACGGCGATCATCGAGATGGCTACCGTTCCCGTGACGGCCGGATTTGCGGCACGTATTTGCATCATTTATTTTACAATGACCTGTTCCGAGCGGATTGGCTGAACCGGATTCGCCGTGCAAAAGGGCTGGAAGAGCGCCTGCCGGCAGCGTTAAACCGAAATGGCACGTATGACGCGATTGCAGCGCATGTTGAAAAACATCTGGACTGGCCGGTATTCGAAGCCGTTTTGGAGAGACAGCGATGAGGTCATACGTATACGCCGCTGGAATCATCATTCAGTTTTTTACCGTTCTGCCGCTGCACCGGACATTGCCGATGGACAAAGCGGAATTGAAAGCGGTGCTGCATTTGTTTCCGCTGCTTGGGATCGTGAAAGGGCTGCTGTACGCCACTGTTTTTTGGGGCTTAATCGAATGGAGTCCATTTTCACCGCTATCGATTGCATTTCTTGTCTGGCTGCTTCCAATTATTTTGACGGGCGGCCTTCATTTGGATGGCTGGATGGACTGGGCGGACGCTCATTTTTCATACCGGGATAAAGAAAAGCGCCTGTCTATTTTAAATGATCCGCGGGCTGGCGCGTTTGGGGTATTAGCACTCGTTATCCTGCTGACCGCTAAATTTATTTTTATATATGAAACCGTGCAGGCGGGCAGTTTGTACACAGACATCATCGTCCTTATTCCGCTTTTTGCTCAAATACTAACCGGGCTGTTTTTACAATATGTGCCGCCAGCTAAAACGGAAGGGCTCTCTGCTTTTTTTCAAAAAGGTCATTCGAGGACATTGCCGTATGTTTACAGCTTTTTTCTCATAATCGCTGCGTTTTTTTACATATGGCAGCCGTTATTTTGGATCATGGCTGGCGCTTCATGGATGTATTTTGTGTTTGTTAAACAGGGGATGCAAAAAGAATTTGGCGGCACAACGGGTGACCTGCTCGGTGCGGCGCAGGAAGGGGCGGAGCTTTTACTATGGATGATTGTGTGGCTGTCGGTCTCTTTCGCCACGGGCTGACCGATGCAAACCAAAATCGGCAGTTTTGCGGCTGGACAGATGTGTCGGTCAATGGAGAAGGGATTGCGGCGCTCAAGCAGCTGTCGGTTCCAGACTACGATTGGATTGTGGCGAGTGATTTAACAAGATGTGTACAGACAGCAAATGTTTTTTGGCCGCAAACTCATACAAAGTCCGAAAAGTTACGTGAGTTTCATTTCGGGGAATGGGAAAAGAAAGCCCACGCGGAACTTGAACAGTTGCCGGAATATATCGCTTGGCTTCACGATTATTCTCTTCAAGTACCCGGCGGCGATTCCTATGCGTCTTTTGCGAAACGGGTAGAAGACGGATTTCGAGATGTCTTAAAAACGATGGCGGATCAAAATATACGCCGGGCTGCTATTGTCACGCATGGCGGTGTTATCCGTCATCTGTTATCGGTATGGGCACCGGAAGCAAAATCGTTTGGGGATTGGTCGTCGGAAAATGGGCATGGGTATGAGCTGTCCGGTAGTCTTTCAGCACTAAGGAGGGGAGAACGATGCACTTCGTTACAGGCGGTGCCTTCAATGGCAAAAAAAAATGGGTAACACACTTTTACGGGCTGGATCACACGCCGCATCAATGGCATTCGTTTTATAATGAAAAAGAGGTCCCAGATTTCACGGAGAAGGTCGTTGTGCTCGAAGGAATTGAACGATATGTCCGGACGCTGCTCGAAAAAGCGGAGACACCGGCTGACGCCCGATTATTATTTAAAAAGAAATTAGCCCAGTGGCAGGCAGAAGACCGAACAATCGTTATGATCGGCACAGATATGATGAAAGGCATTGTGCCGATGAATGCCTTTGACCGGCATTTCCGCGATGCGGCCGGCTGGTGTTTTCAAGATGCAGCCGAAGCGGCAGAACGTGTGGATACGATTTGGTATGGGATTTCAGAAACGATAAAGGAGGAGAAAAAATGAGACTATATACACGAACAGGCGACAAAGGTGAAACGAGCATTATTGGCGGACGCGTGGGAAAAGACGATATTCGCGTGGAAGCATACGGAACAGTGGATGAACTAAATTCGGTCGTTGGGATGGCGATTACAGAGCTTGATCCGGCGAAATTTGGAGATGTTTTGTCCGATTTAGAGACGATTCAGCACGAATTATTCGACTGTGGCGGCGACCTTGCCACGATTAATGGCAAGCGCGGATTTAAGCTGCAGCAGGAATCGATTGATGAAATGGAAACGAAAATTGATGTATACATTCAGGAAGCGCCGGAGCTTGAACGGTTTATTTTGCCGGGCGGTTCAAAAGGGTCAGCTCATATTCACCTTGCACGGACAGTTGCGCGCCGGGCTGAGCGTCTTGTCGTTGCGTTAATGCGGACAGGGGAAGAAGTTCATCCGCTCACATTAAAATATTTAAACCGCTTGTCCGATTATTTCTTCGCAATTGCCCGCGTTGCTAACTTCCGTGAAGGTGTAAAGGATGTTGAATATGTACGCAGCGCGAACGTGTTTCGAGGCGGCAAACGGAAAGAGGACAACCAATGAATGTAAGAAAAATAAGCTGGCTAGCGCTGTTTGTTGCGTTATCGGTTATAGGAGGCATGATCAAGGTGCCAGCGCCTATCTCAAGTGTAGCGCTTGATTCGTTTCCAGCACTTGTGGCTGCGGTTTTATTAGGACCGGCAGCAGGTGCGCTGACCGGCGCATTTGGCCACCTTGTTTCTGCGTTAATGGGCGGTTTCCCGATGGGACCTTTGCATATCATTGTCGCGATTGAAATGGCCGCGGTTATTTGGTTGTTCGGAAAGCTTTATACAGCAGGAAATAAATGGAGTGCGAGTCTTTTTTTCATTTTGTTAAATGGACTTGTATCTCCCGCGCCGTTTATTCTATTCCTGGGCATACCGTTTTACATAAGTGCTGTGCCGGCGATTACGATAGCGGCGGCTTTCAATGGAATTGCAGCTTATGTTCTGATCCCCCGTATTGCACCAGTGTTTGCCAAACGATATGGCCGTCTGCATGCGTGATGTGATCCGGACGAACGGGCTGATCATTGCCGCGGATAATAGCGGCTCAATAGGAGAGAAAGAGCAAGACGCTGTTCAGGCACCATACGAAGTGGTCGGCTATTTTTCCGCCCGGGTTGCGTTAATGGAGTGTATAGCCGCTGGAGGGGAGCCTTTTGCGGTGGTGCTGCAAAATTTTTCAGGTGAAGCGGCGTGGAAATCGTTGTATAAAGGAATTCAGAAAGCGGCCGCTGAACTTGGCTGTGAGCTGGAGCTGACCGGCAGCACCGAGTCGAATTTCACCATGCAACAGTCAGCATCCGGTGTTGTGGTTATTGGCCGGCACGTCCGTGATACCGATCGAATTGAACAGGGGCGGGCAAAATTCGGAATTGTCGGAAAACCGCTTGTTGGTTCTGAAGTGATGGCGCATCCGAATGACATCGCACCACTTTCTGTTTTTCGGCAAATTGCTCATATGAATGGCGTATATGCGGTTCTCCCCGTCGGTTCTAAAGGGATCGCTTATGAACTGATGCAGCTTACTGGAAGAAGCGGACACTGCGAACTTGATATGACAAAATCTGCAGGGCCATCCACTTGTTTTATCGCAGCGGTCAATGAAGAAGTCTATAAACAAATAGAAGAAGTGACCGATCAGTTGTATTGGCTCAAGATGCATGAATAACTCTTAGTGCTCCACTGGCGTATGTGCCACGTGGAGTTTTTTGCTTGTAAAATTAAGGAATCTTCTTTTTGGAGATTCGATAGTAAGATAAAGATAGGAATAATGAAGGAAACGACAAAGGTGATGAGGACAGAATGAACATACATCAGGGGATCCAATCAATTATTGATTCTTTTCACGATCAAATTGTAATCGTAGATAAACACGGCATGATCGCAGCAGTAAACAAAGCATGGGAAAAGTTTGGGTTAGAAAGCGGTCAATCCAGCTCTACAATAGGTACTAATTATCTAGCAGTATTGCATAACGAACAAAACAGCGAAGCGCTGCAGGCAATGCTGCGTATTCTTAATAAGAGATCCTCCTATGAGGAACTGTCCTATCCATGCCATTCACCAAATGAAGAGCGCTGGTTTCAGATGGTTATTGGTGCTGCGCTGAAAAAATGAATCCATTTGTCTCTGTTTTTCGTATACAAAGTATAGAACGAATAGGAGGAAATGACATGATCATAAAATGGACCGCAGCAGCTGGATTATCCGCCATTATTTTGAGTGGATGCAGCTTGCTGGATGAAGCGAATAATACGTTGACATATGCAACTGATATGACAGAATTTTTAAATGAAACACAGCAATTTGCCACTGATATACCCGCTTTGCTTGAAAATGCCGCTTCGAATCCGGACATCATTCAAGACGTTCAAACTCAGCTTGAAAGCTTGCAGCAGGACATTGATGAAGTTCAGCAGATGGAGGCGCCGGTAATTGCAGAAGGCGTGCACGATAAGCTGCTTGATTACAGCACACAGCTTGAATCCGGCGTTAATGATGCGATGACCAAAATAGAAAATGGCGTGCTTGATCCAGCGGCTATTTTTGAAAACACAGAATTGATGCAAACGGTACAGGAACTGCAGCAGCTTCGGACGAAAATTGAACAGCTTGGACAATAAAACAGACGCGGCAATCATAGCCGCATCTGTTTTTTTATTTTCTCATCTTCATAAATTCCCGCTAAATAATGTTAGGAAATATAACATGAATCAAGAAACTTACGTTTGGATTTGCTAACTTAGAATAATAGATAGCAAGAGGAGGGAATTAGATGAAAAAACAAAATGAAAATGTCGCTTTATTTTTAACGAGTATAACAATGGGACTGAGTTTGTTTTCAACTACTGCGGGTGCCGAATTTTCCGATGTAGGAGGGAGCTTGGCAAAGGAAGTAACGGAAGCAAAAGAGCTAGGTTTAGTCAGTGGATACATAGACGGTACATTTAAGCCGAAACAGGCAGTTACACGAGGTGAATTTGCGCGTTTAGTTGTTACGGCTTATGAATCGATCAGCGATGAGAATTTGTCAGACGAAATGACTGGAAAATTCAAAGACGTATCTTCAACAAGCACATTGGGACCGTATATTTTAAAAGCAGCCGAGAAAGGATGGATTGCGGGGTTCAGTGATGGGACATTCCGTCCGAATGAGCCGGTTTTAAGAGAGCAAGCTGCACGTATATTAGCAGAAGCGGCAGATCTTGCTACCGAGTCAGAACCCTTTGATGATGTAGTAGATGGCAGCACATTTGCGGGCTCTATTGGTGCTGTAGAGAAAGTAGAATTAATGTATGGAGACACAAAGGGGAACTTCAATCCGAAATTACATATTACGCGCGAACAGTCAGCAGCGACCATTCTAAGGCTGTTCCGTTATCTTGAAGAAGAAATGGTTGCTCATTTTGAAATTGAAGAAGCGACTATATTTGAAATGAGCGCTGCGATGGAAGAAGGGAAATTAAAATCTGAAGAGCTTGTGCGTTTTTATTTAGAGCGTATTGAAAAATTTGATCAGCAGGGACCGATGATCAATTCAATGATTTCCTTGAATGAAGAAGCGATTGAAACAGCTAAACAATTGGATAAAGAACGGGCGGAAGGGAAAATTCGCGGCACGCTTCACGGCATTCCAATTGTCTTAAAAGATAATTACGATACCTTTGATATGCCAACAACCGCGGGCTCTCTTTCATTGGAAGGATCAATGGCACCGGATGATGCCTTTCAGACGGCAAAATTGCGCGCGGAAGGGGCTATTATTCTCGGAAAAGCAAATCTTCATGAATTTGCTTTTGGCTTCAACACATACAGCTCATTAGGCGGCCAGACATTAAATCCATATGATGTAACACGTTATCCTGGTGGTTCAAGCGGCGGAACAGGAGCAGCTGTCGCATCAAACTTCGCAGCTGTGGGACTGGGAACAGATACAGGCGGATCTATTCGAATACCGGCTACATTTAATAGCTTAGTTGGGATTAGACCGACAATGGGTCTTGCCAGCCGAGATGGAATTATTCCACTGGCGTTAACACAAGACGTAGGCGGTCCATTAGCTAGAACAGTAGAAGATGCAGCTGTAGTTCTTGATGCCATTGCCGGTTATGATGAAGCGGACCCTGTCACGGAAAAAGGAAATGGTCAAATTCCAGATAGCTATACAGACTATTTAGATAAAAATGGTCTTGAAGGTGCGCGAATTGGTGTCGTCAGAGCATTATTCGGTGAAGATGAACAAGTTATTGAGGCGACTGAACAGGCTATTGACGATATGGAAAGCTTAGGAGCAGAAGTCATTGATGTTACGATCCCTAATCTTGAAACGATCATGGCATATCCAAGCTTAAGCTCGTATGAATTTAAATTTCAGTTAAATGATTATTTGGCATCCTTAGGGGAAAAGGCACCGGTAAAATCATTAAGTGACATAATTGTCAGTGGAAAGTATCATCCAAGTCTTGACTCAGCGCTAAAAGCACGTGAAGCAAAAGTTTCTTTAGATGATCCAGCTTATGTAGAGATTGTGACAAACCGTCCTAAAATTACAACGGAAAACTTGATGGAAGTGTATAACGGTCAGGATGTAGACGCGTTGATGTATCCGACGTCAACGATGCTGCCACAAAAAATTGGAGAGGACCAAGGAGCAGGAACGAACAATCGTTTAAGCCCGTTCTCCGGGTATCCAGCAATGTCTGTTCCAATTGGGTTTAGTGAAGAAGGATTGCCAATTGGAATGGAACTTTTAGGAACAGCATTTAGTGAACCAACCTTGATTAAACTCGCGTATTCTTATCAAGAAGGAACGCATCATCGTCAATCACCAGATTTTCAATAAACATAATTCGACCAGATTGTTAATAAAGAACGCACAAAACCACGGAAATGATTTTATTCCCGTGGTTTTGTGCTGAAAATGTAGTGAGCATCTTATAATACGTACAAAAAGACACTTAAAAAGTGAGACAGGCTGCCAAGTAAAATGAAAATGTGGAAAATTTCGTGAAAACCCATTTGCTTTATTTGCATCCAAGAAGGCTTCAGCGCGTAAATCACACCGCCGATTGTATATAAACCCCCACCAGCAACAAGCAAGACGAGTCCGCCAGTTTCGAGACTTCCCGCAAGCGGTGAAAAAACAAAAACAGCCATCCAGCCCATAAAAATATACAAAGCCGTCGACAGCCATCTCGGACAGTTAAACCAAACCATTTTAAAGGCAATGCCCAGCAAGGCTATGAGTGATACGATAATAAAAAGTGTCCACCCGGTTTTATTATTCAAGCTGATTAAGCAAAAAGGTGTATACGATCCTGCAATCAAGACGAAAATCATCGAGTGATCCAGCCGTCTGAAAAAAGCAATAACGGAATCACGGGCTATGACCGAATGGTAAAGAGTAGAAGCAGAGTATAAAAGAATTAAGCTGACACCAAAAATGCACACAGCGGTAATGGAAGCTGCTGAAGCGGCAGACCCAGCTTTGACAATCATGGCAACAAGCGCTGCAACAGACAAAATGGCACCGGTCAAGTGAGTTAAAGCATTAATGGGTTCTCGGATGATTTGATTCATGTAAATACCTCCAAGTTGACAAGTAGTTTTTATAACTACTTATTATGATATGTCCATAACCTGATATAGTCAAGTTTTACATGTAAACAATATTCCCCTATAATAAAAGGAACATAACTATGTGAAAAGCAGGTGTTTATGTGGGGAAATTGCCAGGCATTTTAAAAGAACTTCATCTTGATAACCAGCTGACACCGGATAACATACCAAATATTGACTTATACATGGACCAAGTTATTCAATTGTTTGAACACACATTTGAAAGTTCAACCCGAAATGCGGAAGAAAAAGTGCTGACGAAAACAATGATTAATAACTATGCAAAAGGAAAATTGTTATTTCCGATTAAGCAAAAAAAATACTCAAAAGAGCATTTGCTTTTGATCAGCCTCATTTATCAGCTGAAAGGAACACTGTCTATTAATGATATTAAAACGACATTGACAGACATTAATGAGCAAATCGACGATATTAATTTGGATTCATTTTATGAAGAATTTTTAACAGTAGCAGCCGATAATGTGGAACATGGGAAGAAGGATATCACTGAGCGCATAAATGAAATGACAGCAGATACTGATGAACTCAGTGATGTTCTACAAATTTTGGCACTCGTTCATATGAGCAATATATACCGGAAAGCAGCAGAAAAACTCGTTGATCAATTGGCAGAAAAAAAGAACCTCTCCTGAAAAAAGAGGTTCTTTTTGAGTTTTATTGGGCTGCCATCCCGCCGTCAACACGGTATTGGCTGCCTGTGATAAAAGCACTGTCGTCTGAAGCAAGGAACAAAACAAGCTTGGCGGTATCATCCGATTCACCGTAGCGGCCAAGCGGGATCGTTTTCGCAAATGCTTCTTTTGCTTCCTCGCCGCGGCCCGGGTTAATGCCTTCTTCAAGAGACCGCATCATTTGTGTATTGACCGGTGACGGATGAATCGAGTTAACTCGTATGTTCGCAGCTGCCGCTTCAAGCGCGGCCGTTTTCGTTAACCCAATCACCGCGTGTTTGGAGGTTACATAAGGTGCGATGCCGGGGCTGCCAATAAAACCGGCTACAGATGACGTGTTAATGATGCTGCCGCTCTGTTGTTCTGTCATAACTGGGATGACGTGCTTTAAACCTAAAAAGACACCGCGTACATTAACGGCTTGGACTTTGTTGAAGTCTTCCACATCCTGTTCTACAAGAGGCGCTACTTTGCCTTCAATGCCCGCATTGTTAAAAAAGACATCGATCCGGCCAAATTTACTGACTGCTTTTTCAACATATTTTTTTACATCTTCTTCTTTCGAGACATCCGCTTGGACAGCAATAATGGATCCAAATTGCTCAAGTGCACCAGCGGCTTCATCTAATGCATCATCAAATAAGTCGACGAGCACAACATTTGCGCCTTCCTTTAAAAAAAGCTCCGCTGTCTTCTTGCCGATTCCATTCGCTCCACCTGTAATAACAGCTGTTTTTCCCTGCAATTTTGCCAAAATTTCTCCTCCTCATAATGAAACAACAATGATGAGAGTCTTAGGTGAATACTGCACTTTCACTTTTATCGTACGCTTTATTCGTAAAACGTCAACTCCTCCGGTTGCTAAAAACAATAAAAAACCAGGAACGCCGCTTAGCGGACATTCCTGGTTTGTATTATTTTACGCTTGATGCGCCAACGAGCGATTCAGGAGACCGGCCAAGGGCAAGCAAGCTGATTTTTGCATAGCCTGTTTCTTTGAACGAGGTAAAAAGCTGCTTTAACATGGCGATATGCTCGTCATTTTTTAACGTTTGCACTTCTTTTTTGTAAAGACGAAGCACAGAGCTGTACGGGATATTCGGCAGGCAGTCTGCCGAATCTTCATCCATAATCAAGCAGCCCATATACTGATATTTCAACTGTAATGCCCGTGTTAAACCCGCGACATGCACCATTTTGTCGAACAAATGAGGATAAGAATCCTGCAATTGATCGATGGCTTTTTTCGCTTCTTTTAACTCATCAATGCTGCACAATGTAGCAATCATTCTGTTTCCTCCTTTATCTGTCCCATGGTTTTTTGAGTGTCATGTATTCCGCAAGCTCTTTGCTTTTTGTTCTGCGATGCTTACGCACTTCCGCCCGGTCTTTCGCTGTTTCAAACAAAAACTTCTCTTCCTCTGTTTCTGGAATTACCCCTGGCACTTCTACCGGCTTTTTATTTTCATCCAATGCAACAAATGTTAAAAAGGCTGTAGCGGCAATCCGGCGGTTTCCAGTCGCAATATCTTCAGCAATGACCTTGCAGAAAATTTCCATCGATGTCCGTCCCGTAAAAGACACGAACGATTCAACACAAACTGAGTCGGTTTCACGGATGGCATCTAAAAAGTCGATCGAGTCTGTTGAGGCTGTTACACATTGCTTTACGCGAGAATGGCGTCTTGCAGAAAGACAAGCGGCGCTGTCAATTTTTTTCATCAGCACGCCGCCGAATAAGGTTTGATAATTATTTAAATCGCATGCTAACACTTGATCGGTGTGAACAATGCGGCTTTCACGTGTTTTAATTGCTTCTTTTAAGACAGTCATATTGGATCATTCCTTCCATATTGTCAGTGTACGCCCGTTCGAAAAGGAAGTAAAATGGTTGTTTTTTATTCTAAATATAGCTTTTATCTATGTAAATGCTTCCATGTATGAATAGCTGGCATGGGAAAACGGCTCTAATCGAGGAGAGCCGTTTTTGAAAAATGTTCTTTTGTAAAATGAAGCCACTCTTTAGCGGCATAGGATAAATATTGATTTTTCCCCCAAATGATTGCCAAATGCCAGTTGATGGACGGATTGACCACTTTCACTGCACACACGTGATCATGCAAGTGCCGGCAAATGCTTTCCGGCAAAAGAGAAATGCCGAGTTTTGACGCGACCATTTCTTCGATAAAGGACCACTGCGAGCTTTCAGAAATAACGTGTGGATGGAACCCCGCATCGTTACAGGAAGAAATGATCCGGTCATTTAAGGCAAAGTCTTTGTTGAACAAAATAAACGATTCAGAAGACAGCTCTGCCAAGTCAACTTCCGTCCGTTTTGCGAGCGGGTGGGAGATTGGCAAAATCAGCATTAAATCTTCTTCCATAAACGCGAAGTGATTGAATACATCGTCCTGTGTTGGGAGAACGATGACGCCGACGTCCAGCTCGTTTTGTTCAACGGCTTCTTCAATCGATTTCGAGCCTTCTTCTTTGAGCTGAAACGTAATGCCAGGGTACTTTTCGTGAAACAGGCCGACGACTTTTAAAAAAAAGTGTGCGTCAAAAATAGGCGGCAGTCCGATCCGGATGTGGCCGGTTTTTAATTCAAGCAAATTGTCGAGCTCTGTTTCCAAATTATGAAATGCCTTGTCTACGAGCTTCGCCTGCTCTAATAAAATTCTGCCCGCGTCGGTTAAAACGAGCTTTCTTTTTGAGCGGTCAAACAATTCCACGCCAAGCTCCGTTTCTAAATTTTTAATCATTTTACTTATGGTCGGCTGGGTAATAAACAAATGATCGGCCGCTTTTGAAAAGCTGTTGAAATTTGATACTTCAATAAAATACTGCAAATGTTTAATGTCCATTTCCTACACCTTTTTTTACTCTCATTATACACATGATGCCTTTTTTAATGAAAAATGATCCATCTATTTTTCGTTTTTCTGCTATAATGACAGAGTATTCAGACTGAAATGGAGGAATAACGATGGCGTTTTATGCTGCCCTTTTACACATGATTGATCCTGAAAAAAACCAGGAAGTACGTCCTCTTCATCTTGACTATTTAGCGGAACTGGGAGATAAGGTATTTGCGAAAGGGCCTTTTACGGACGGCTCTGGCGGCCTTGTTGTGTATGTAGCCGATACATATGAAGAAGCACTTGAATTAGCCGAAAACGATCCGGCCGTGACTCATAAAGTACGCCGGCTGGAATTAAAAGAGTGGAATAAGAACTGAATTTGGTGCCCGGACCAATCCGGGCATCTTTTTTTTTTTTTTTTTGAGTAAATAGTACTAATACGGTGAAAAGAGGGTATGTAAATAAAAAAGAGGGATTTCCATGGCAAAACTGCATGTACTGCATGATTTTTTTACAAAAGATCAATTAGAAGCAGCTGAAATGTTTTATGAAGGAGGTGCTTATTCCTGCGTCTATTATCATGTGTGCAAACTAGAAATGGAACGAGACTCCCATTTTGTAATAGAAAATGCGGCTTATATCCATTTATATGAAACAGCGTAAGATTTTTATACCGTCCCAAAGAGCTCTTTGGGGCATTTCTTTTGGCTTATTAATCAGATCTTAACAGGGATGAGGACGTTGTATGGTGAATGTAAAAGAATTTATTATTAATGCATCTTTACTGATCGCGATTGTTTCAGTAAGTGGTCTTTTATACAAACAATTTTTAGTGAATGCATCGCCGCGTTTGAAAAATACTTTGCTTTTGGCGCTCGCTATTTTTTCTGGATGGATATCAATGTTTTTTGGTATTCATTTGGATGATGAAGTCATTTTTGATCTTCGTTTCGTTCCGGTCCTTATTGCCGCACTGTTCGCTAAAAACGCCTTTTTTATTTTCGTTGTCGGATTTGGGATTGGCCTCGCGCGCTTAACGTTTGGAATAAGTGAAGCAGCGATTGTAGGATTGTGTAATATGGTCGTGTTGTCTACTGCAGGAATGTTTCTTCACTTGTTTTTTCCAAGGTTGACACGGATGAAACGTATTCTTTTGTCCGTTTTCACACTTAATTTTATTAATGTTTTATTCGTCGCATTTTTCGGCGTCATTTCTTTTGTAGACTATTTATCACTTATTATGCCTATCGTTCTCCCAATGAACATTTTACTCAGTTTCCTAATCGTTTGGATGCTTAACGATTTGTATCACGAATATGTATCGAAACGAAAATTGATTGAATCTGCCAGGAAAGACCCACTGACTAAATTATATAATCGACGTGCATTCATGAACTATTTTCAAAAATTCTCATCAGGTGAGCGTGGAGACGAACCGTTCGTTCTTGCATTTATTGATATCGACTACTTTAAAAAAGTAAACGATACATATGGACATATTGTCGGGGATCGTGTTCTCGAGACCGTAAGTGCACGGCTGCTTCATAATTTACGCAGTATTGATATTGTTGCCCGCTACGGCGGTGAAGAATTTGTTGTAATTTTACCGGATTGCACAAAAGAAAACGCAATAGAGGCGATCGAACGAATCCGTGAGATGATCGCCACGCAGCCCGTTTGTGTGAATGACTTAGAAATTCCTATTACGTTTTCCGCCGGACTGGCTGCGTCAAGCGAGTTCACAGCGGAACAATTATTAAAACTAGCAGATGATGCGCTTTATGAAGCGAAGCAAAAGGGACGGAACAAAGTCATCTGTGCGGCGGCAGAAGCAATTTGTTCTTAAATTATTTCTTTAATTTCACATAACCAATGTCCTCAATAAGCTGCTGTCCCTGATTGCCTTGCATCCAGTCAAGAAAAGGCGTTAAGGACGGCTTTTTGTTTTCTTTCAGTGTAATGGCATACAAAGTTGCAGTGAATGGGTAAAGTTCATCTGATATATTTTCCGGATCAGGTGTGACGCCGTTAACCGATAAAAACCGCAACTGTTCACTGTCACGCATGCCGGCAGCGAAAAAGCGAAAGGAAAAGCCGATGGAATTTTTGTAATTACGGTAATCTGCCACTTGTTCCAAAATGCCGCCCATTCCTTCCGGGACCTCTTCCTTCACGGGTGTCATAATGGTGTGGCCGGTCATGATTTTTTGCAGCCACGTTTGGCTCCCTGAATTTTCAGGGCGCTGAAAAGCAAGAATCCTTTTGTTTTTTCCGCCGACTTCGCTCCAATTTGTCGTTTCGCCGCTGTAAATCGATTGGATTTGCTCCACCGAAAGGTCAAGAACCGGGTTGTTTTCATTTACAAAAAAGACAAATGCTTCTTTGCCGATCGGTGTCATCACAAGTTCAACCCCTGCTTCATCGGCCATTTTCAGCTGTGCTTTTGACGGCTCAGCGCCAAAATAAATATCTACTTCTTTATGAACTAATCGCTCATAAGCAAAAATGGTGTTTGTGAACGTAATAAAGTTACTATTTTGTGCCGCATTTTTATAAACGGCCTGCGCAAAAGCCGAATAAACAGGAAAAGCGGCTTCCGCTCCATCCATCACAAGCATGTTTTGCCGTGTATCGATAGAAAAACTTGCTTCCTCAGCCAGCTTCGGCAGTATGTTGTTTGGGTTTGTTACATTATAGGGGGTTAAATCTGTACTGGAATTGCCGCCCTCATAGTGAAAACCATACGAGGGAAGTACAGTCTGAATCCGTTCCCATGTAATATATAAGCCAATACCAGCAAAAAACAGCACAGCCATAAGCATCAAAGCTGTTTTTCTTCCTGATTGAACGTTCAGCTTTTGTTTTTTGACGAGAAAACCAATGAAAAAAGCAAGCTCGTACAATACGGGAATGAAAATAAAAAGATAGCCGACTCCGTAAAGCGAAGAGAAAAAATACACCGGTGCAAGTGGAATATGTAAAATGGTAAACCAAAACCAGGCATCTGCCCCGTAAAAGCCCCCGCTTATTATCATAAACAGAGTCCATAACCCAAGCGTATAAAAAAGTGGATAAAGGAATGCGTGTAACGGTCTATCTGTCTTCCTGCCAGCCCAAATACCTGAAGCTAAACCTCCCACTACAAAAACAGTTGAAAAAACGATCGTTAACTGATCATAAACAGAAAGACCTGCCGCCGCTATAAAAGCAAGCAAAAATGGAACGAGCCCATAATTGAAAAAATAAAAGGCTCCTTTGTTTGTGTTCATCAATTTGCACCCTTTCATTAATCCTGAGTTTTTCTATCAAATCTTTCTGCCTTATGCTTCAACATTTGTTCAAACCATTATTGTCTTTACTTTTAGAGAGAATCCTTATTGTCTCCCCCGTATTCAGAAAAACTTCTATTGTTAATTGTGTTAATATCGGTGTAATATTACACTATTTGTGTTTATGTGACAAGGGAGATTATTTATTGCATCATTTTTTTGTGTGCAAAAGAATAAAAGCAATTATTTTTAAAAATACATTCTTTGAAAATAGGATAGTATTAAAAAGCTATGCTAAACATATCGCAGTGGTGAACCATGTTTTTCCATGAGAAAACAAAACGAATCATTCAAATGTTTGGTATAATGAAAAATGTTTGAAAAAGGAGGGAATGTTAAAAAGTGAATCCATATACAAAAGCGGCATCTGGCCTATATATCAATTATTTTTTGCTTGGAATGGTCAATATTATGCTCTCATCTAATATGGCCTCATTGTCTGAAAAATGGGACACAGACAAAGCGGGCATCAGTTACATTATTGCCGCGATTGGGATCGGGAAGCTGCTTACATACGCATTATCCGGTTATTTGTCTGACCGGTTCGGGCGGAAGCCGCTCGTTATTTTTGCGGCGCTCGCCATGGGGATTTTTCTCGTCGGCATTCCGCTGTCACCGATTTATCAAGCAGCTTTTATGTTTGCACTTTTAGCGGGTGTGGCCAACTCGGCAATGGATGCGGGTTCCTATCCGGGGCTGATTGAAATCTTTCCAAAATCAAGCGGATCGGCAAGTGTCCTGGTCAAAGCATTTATGTCTGTCGGCGCAGCAATTTTGCCGTTTATGATTTTGTTTTTTGCTAATCAGGGATCATCGTACAGCTATGCATTTTTCGTACCGGCTGCGATTTTCTTTTTAAACATGCTGTTTCTCATGACGGTTAAATTTCCGGATCACCGTGCGATTGTAGCCAGCCAGGCAGCCGAAAATGCCGGGCAGTCGAAATTTGCCATTGAGCCAAAATTTTCACGCGAAGGAATTGCTCTCGTCATTATTGGGTTTACATCAACCGGTCTGTTCACAGTCGCACAAATATGGCTGCCAAGCTATGGAGAAGAAGTGCTCGGTATGGCGGCAGAAAGCGCAATGAAATTGCTTAGCTACTATAGTATTGGGGCGCTTATCTCTGTATTATCCTTGTCAATTTTACTGAAAAAAATGCTTCGTCCGGTAACGGTTATTGTCATTTATCCAATCATTACATTTGTGGCAATCACAACAATTTTAACAGTGAAAATTCCAGAAGTTGCGGTTGTAACAGCCTTTTTTATCGGCTTTTCGACAGCAGGTATTTTCCAGCTGGCGATTACGATTATGACCGAGCTTTTTTGGCAGAAAAAAGGAACTGTAACAGGTATTGTCGCAACAGCAGCAGGACTGGCATCGATCGTCATGCCGCTCGTGACCGGTCTTTTATCCGAAACAGGCAATATCGCCATCATCTTTATTTTTGATGCATTTTTAGCTGTAATCGGCTTTGCAGCAGCTGCATTTGTTTACTATCGGTATGGCAAGATTTTAAACACATCAAAAGATGCAGATGCCGAACGAAAAGCGCTCTAGTAATCTAGATATAAAGTTTTGTTTTTTAAAATAAGATTGACTGAATAGAAGTTCATTTACTATACTTTTTTTGAAAAGAAGGAATGAACTTCTTTTTTTGCTTTTTAATGAAAGCGTTTGCATAAAATGCGAAAGGGGTTATGCTGGATGAAGAAAACAGCATACGTGTTTATGGCACTATTATTACTCATTGTGTCAGCAATTGGGGGAGGAACTCCGGCTCAGGCGGAAGTTCAGAAGGACTACAAGCTTTATGTGATGGCGCCGCTGACAGAAATTACGGACTGGAATGCATTTGAAGCAAAGCTTAAAACGATGAAAGAAAACGGCGTATATGCACTGACGACGGATATTTGGTGGGGCATGGTTGAAGGAAAAGCGGATAATCAATTCGATTGGTCTTATTATGAAAAGTACGCAGATGTCATAGAAGCGTCTGGACTAAAATGGGTGCCGATTATGTCGACGCATCAATGCGGCGGCAATGTAGGAGACGATTGCAATTATCCGATCCCGTCATGGCTGTGGAAAAAAGATAATATTGAAAATATGGTATTCGAAAGTGAAAGCGGTTATCTGAATAAAGAAGCATTAGCACCTTGGTGGAAAGGGGCTGCCAAGCAATACGAAGAATTTTACCGCTCATTTGCTAAGCAGTTTGCGGATGAAGAAGACTTGATTGCGAAAATTTATTTAAGTGGCGGACCGGCGGGCGAACTTCGCTATCCGTCTTATCAATTTGCGGATGGATGGGACTGGCCGGAACGTGGACAGCTCCAGGCTTATACTGATGGAGCGAAGAAAGATTTTCAAAATGCGATGAAAAAGAAGTACAAAAATGTGGAAAAGCTGAACGCGGCATGGGGCACAGCTTATAAAAAATGGCATGAAATTGGGCCGCCGGCGAACGGAGACGAATTTTTCACAAGCGGCACAGCTTATGAAACCGCATATGGACAAGATTTTATGAGCTGGTATCAAGGCGCACTCGAAGTACACATGAAGAACATTTCAAAAGCTGCACACAAACAGTTTGACCGTACGTTCGATGTGCCAATCGGGGTGAAAATTTCAGGCGTACATTGGAAAATGAATGATCCGGAGATGCCGCATGCGGCCGAGTATAGTACAGGTTATTATAATTATGAAAGACTGCTGGATGGAGTGAAAAAAGCAGATCTGGCCCTTACATTCACATGCTTAGAAATGGATGACAATAATGCGCAAGCTGCTCCTTACTACAGCGCACCGAAAACGCTTGTGACCCAAATCGCCACTTTGGCCAATGAACGGGGTATTTCACTGAACGGAGAAAACGCGCTGGCGATGATCAATAATGAGTGGGGCTTTGACAATTCAGCAGAGATGACATTCAACTATGGATTCGATGGTTTTACATTGCTGCGCATGAATTACTTGTTTGATGAAGCTGGGAACCCAACGAATGAATTTAACATGATGGTGGATAAGCTCGCGCTGACACAAATGCCGGTGACCATGAATATATCAGAAGTTCCTATATCGGCTGAGAAAGTATACGTCATTGGCGACCGCGGCGAAATCGGGCACTGGAATCCGGATGCGTATTCATATGAATTAATGAAAAAAGGAGATGGAACATGGAGTGGCACGTTTGATCTTGCAGCAAACCGTTCCTATTCATTTAAGTTTTTATATGAAACCGCATCAGGAGAGCGTGTTTGGCAGGACGGGGAAAATAATCAGTATACGACACCAGTATCAGGGAAAGCTATATATGATGGAAGCTGGTAAATTGCTAAAAACGATTAGGATTCTTCCTGGTCGTTTTTTATTTTTCTTGCCTTTTGTTTTTCTGATAATTATAATAATTCTATATTCCGAAATAAAGAATTATAGTTCCAATATTCGGAACAAGGGCGGTGAGAAAGATTCAAATGATGAAAAAAAAATTAGAAGAAATCCAAATGAAACCGTTAGGAGAGGCGGCAATAACCGTTCAATTTGGAACAGAAATCAATTCGTTCATTAATAAAAAAGTAAAAGCCCTAGCAACAAAACTTCAGCATGAATCATTCTCCGGTTTCATTGAATGTACACCTGCTTTTGCCAGTGTAACGATTTTTTTTGACCCATTTATTGTGAAGCAGGCATATGGCAAAATAGGGAAATCTTCTTTTCAAATTGTCCAGGCCATTCTTGAACGGATGTTGGAGACACTTGTGGAAGAAGAAGAAAGCACTCCGCGGATTGTGGATATTCCTGTCTGCTACGGCGGTGATTTTGGGCCGGATCTCGATTTTGTGGCAGGACACAACCATCTTTCGACCGATGAAGTGATTCATTTGCATGCATCCGCTGAGTATCCCGTTTATATGATTGGGTTTGCACCGGGATTTCCTTACCTTGGCGGTCTTTCAGAAAAAATAAATGCTCCGCGCCGTCCGTCCCCGCGCACGTCTATTCCGGCTGGAAGTGTTGGAATAGCAGGCAGTCAAACAGGCGTATATCCGATTTCCACACCGGGTGGATGGCAGCTGATCGGACGGACACCGATGGCTCTTTTCCGGCCGGATCGTGACCTGCCAAGCTTGCTGTCGGCGGGGGATATCGTGAAATTTGTACCAATTACAGTGGAAGAATTTGAACAGTATCAGGAGAGAGTGCAATGAGTGTACAGATCATCCGCCCGGGGCTCTTGGCAACGATTCAGGATTTAGGGCGATATGGATTTCAACAGTACGGAGTTGTTGTTGGCGGTGCCATGGATTCGTTTTCGCTTCGCTTTGCCAATGTATTAGTTGGAAATGAAGAAGGAGAGGCGGCCATTGAAGTGACGATGATGGGTACATCTCTTCAGTTCGAAGAAGATACATTGATTTCCATTACAGGCGGAAACTTAAACCCGGTCATCGACGGAAGTCCTGTTCCTTTATGGCGGCCCGTTTTTGTGAAAAAAGACGCCGTTCTTTCTTTTGCAGGCTGTAAAGTTGGATGCCGCGCATATATCGCTGTGGCAGGCGGTTTTTCAATTCCAAATGTGATGAACAGCAAAAGTACGTATATACGCGGCGAAATTGGCGGCTTCAAAGGGCGTGCCCTTAAGGAAGGCGATGTGATTCCTTTGGCAGAGGAAAACAGCTTTTCTATGAAAGCAAAAAGAGCACTTCAAAAGAAGCTGAAACACAATTCATTTGCGGCAGCTGACTGGTATGTGCCATTTGAACGTTATGTAAACGGGAAAGTTGTCCGTGTATTAAAGGGAGCGGAATTTGAGGAATTTTCTGAATTGGCTCAAAAGCAGTTTTTTGAACAGGAATTTCAAATTACGCCACATTCTGACCGGATGGGATATCGGCTTTCAGGTCCATCTCTTCAATTGAAACGGCCATTCGAATTATTATCTGAAGCAGTAGCCAATGGAACGATTCAAGTGCCGAGCGACGGAAATCCGATTGTGCTGCTTGCAGACCGGCAGACAACCGGCGGTTACCCGAGAATCGGACAAATTGCAACGGTTGATTTACCGATAATGGCCCAGATGAAGCCGGGAGATCACATCCGCTTTAAAGAAATAACACTTCATGAAGCAGAGCAGCTCTATATCGAACGTGAAAAGGAAATGAAACAAATCCAAACCGCTCTTTTGTTAAAAGAATGGTCATTTGAATGAATATGTAAGGAGATAGCACATGATTAAAATGAGTGACTTTCAAGAAATGGTGAACATTATTGACCGGTCTAGTGTCAATGTTTTCACTTTTGAATATGAAGGAATGAAAATGAAGCTTGAGAAACAGCCTGTCCTTCAAGATAAAGATCAAAAGCAAGAGTTCAATGTGTCAATGCCTAATCAGCCAACATCACATGAACAAACAAATGAAGCATCAAAGGATGAGGTCATCTCAAAAGATGAAGTCATTACTTCTCCGATGGTGGGCACCTTTTACGCGCGTGCAAATGAAGATGAAGACCCGTTTGTTCAAGCTGGGGATGCTGTTGAAAAAGGACAAGTTGTCTGCATTGTAGAAGCCATGAAGCTGTTCAACGAAGTTCAGGCCGATATGGATGGAGAAATTGTGGAAGTACTGGTGCAAGATGGAGATGTTGTGGAGTACGGACAGCCGCTTTTTAAGCTGAAGAAGCGATCGTAAAAGGAGCATTCATATGTTTAAAAAAGTATTGATTGCAAACAGAGGGGAAATTGCGGTACGTATTATTCGCGCTTGTAAAGAAATGGGCATCCAAACGGTTGCGGTCTATTCAGAAGCGGACCGTGAATCACTGCATGTAAAGCTTGCGGACGAGGCGCTTTGTATCGGGAAAACACCTGCTAAAGACAGTTATTTGAACATGCATAACATCATGAGTGCGGCGGATGTGACACAGGCAGACGCGATTCATCCGGGATATGGTTTTTTAGCTGAAAACGCCGATTTTGCAGAGATGTGCCGTGCATGCAACGTTGTGTTCATCGGACCGGAGCCGGAAGCGATCCGCAAGATGGGGGAAAAAGCGGTGGCGCGCTCCACGATGAAAGAAGCAGGAGTTCCAACGGTGCCTGGTACAGAAGGAATCATTAAAAATCAAGATGAGGCCTTGAAGGTGGCAAAAGAAATTGGCTATCCGGTTATTGTTAAAGCGACAGCGGGAGGCGGTGGAAAAGGGATGCGCCTCGCGGCAACAGAACAGGACTTGCAGCAGGCGATTCATCAAGCACAGTCTGAAGCGGAAAAAGCCTTTGGCAACGCTGCTGTTTATCTTGAAAAATATATCGAGGAACCGCGCCATATTGAAATTCAAGTGTTAGCAGACCGCTTCGGGCATGTGATTCATCTTGGTGAACGAGACTGTTCCATTCAGAGAAGGCATCAAAAACTGGTGGAAGAAGCTCCTTCCCCGGCGTTAAGTGAACAACTCCGCCGTCAAATGGGTGAAGCGGCAGTGAAAGCAGCCAAAGCCGTTCAGTATCACAGTGCGGGAACCATTGAATTTTTGCTTGATAAACACGGCCAGTTTTACTTTATGGAAATGAACACCCGTGTTCAAGTCGAACATCCTGTGACGGAACTTGTGACAGCAGTGGATATTATTAAAGAGCAAATAAAGGTCGCAGCCGGCCGGCCGCTTTCGTATAAACAAGAAGATATCACCATTTCGGGCTGGGCTATTGAATGCCGGATTAATGCGGAAAGCCCTGAACATGACTTCCGGCCGTCTCCGGGACGCGTGATAAAATATCTTCCGCCAGGTGGTTTTGGGGTCAGGGTGGATAGTGCGGTTTACGCTGGGTATACGATTCCTCCTTTTTATGATTCAATGACTGCAAAAGTCATAGTTTGGGCAGAAACAAGGGAAGAAGCGATACAAAAAATGAAACGGTCATTAAATGAAATGGTCATCACAGGAATTGAAACAACGATTCCGTTTCATTTGCGGCTGCTTGATCAGGAACTGTTCCAAAAAGGAACATTTACTACACGTTTTTTAGAAGAGGTTGATCTTTTTTCAATAGAACAAAAGGAGGCGTAAAAATGGAAACATCTTTGGAATGGGTTCGCAAGCAGATTCGGGAAAACAAATGGACGACGCCAACAGCGGGTCTGGCCCCTGGGTATACACAAGCCAACCTTGTGATTTTGCCGAAAAAACAGGCATATGATTTTTTGCTGTTTTGCCAGCGGAACCCAAAAGCGTGTCCGCTTCTTGAAGTAACGGATGCAGGATCGCCGGTTCCTCGACTGACTGCACCAACAGCTGATTTGCGGTATGACACACCAAAATACCGGATTTACCGTCACGGGGAGCTTGTGGAAGAAGTAACAAGTATTGAATCCTACTGGCAGGAAGATTTTGTTTCCTTTTTAATCGGATGCAGCTTTACATTTGAACATGCCTTGCTTGAAAATGGACTTTCCATTCGTCATATCGAAGAACAGCGAAATGTACCGATGTATATTACGGACAAGCCATGTGAACCAGCTGGCGTTTTTCATGGGAATCTTGTGGTCAGCATGCGGCCGTTCCAATCCAAAGATGTGATACGCGCAGTCGAAGTAACGTCCCGCTTTCCGGCGGTGCACGGTTCACCGGTACATATCGGCATGCCGGAGCAAATTGGTATAAAACAGATTGACCGGCCGGATTTTGGTGACGCAGTGACGATAAAAGAAGGGGAAACACCTGTTTTTTGGGCATGCGGTGCAACCCCGCAATCGATTGCGATGTCAAGCAAGCCGGAATTGATGATTACACACGCGCCTGGACATATGTTTATTACCGATCAAAAAGACAGCCACTATTCTGTTTTATAAAATGGACTGTTTCCCTTTTCATTGTTTCATATATAATGGAACAAAACGGTAAATGGACAAATCATTCCATTTATTGGAACAGGGGGAAGGCAGAAAAATGAATAAAACCGTCCTTAAATCAATGGAAATCATTAAACTGTTTTTTACGGAAGAAAAATTAACATTGGTGCAAATGATAGAAAAAACAGGGCTGCCGAAAACATCTGCTTATCGAATGGCGGAATCACTGGTTGAACTCGGATTTCTGGAGAAAGACCGAGAAGGTGCTTACCATTTAGGGCTTATTTTCCTGGCACTTGGTAATCTTGTCGCAGAACGGCTGGATATCCGGTCGGTCGCATTGCCTCATATGCAAAGACTTCGGAAAGAAACAGGAGAAGCCGTGAATCTTGTGATCCGGGACGGAAATGAAGCAGTTTACATTGAGAAAGTTGATACGCAGGAGCGAGTCCGCGTTTATACACAAATCGGCCGCCGTGCCCCTTTATATGGAGGGGCATGTCCGCGTATACTGCTGTCTTTTATGGAGCAGGCAGAACGAGAGCGGTTAATTGAATCATTTCAGATGGTACGGTACGCAAAGGGAACACCGGCAAATAAAGAAGAACTGCGGCAGCTCATCCAAAAAACACGGAAGAAAGGCTGGTCTATCAGCCATTCCGAATTAGAAGATCATTCCTCCGCTATTGCTGCCCCCATTTTTAATCATAAGGGGGATGTGATAGCCGGGATCAGCCTGGTCGGTCCTGAAGTCCGCTTTCAGGATGAAGCGCACGCAAAAGAGATGATTAAAAAATTAACAGAAGCATCACGGCGAATTTCCATTGAATTAGGAGCCGATGACCGCTGATTTTGGAGGTGCAGCTTGTGAAGATTGACATTAACTGCGATATGGGAGAAAGCTTTGGCGCATACTCAATTGGCCATGATCAAGAAATTATGCCATACATTACTTCGGCAAATATTGCCTGTGGATTTCACGCTGGCGATCCGGATGTCATGAAAAGGACCGTTCATTTAACGATGGAGCATGGTGTGAAAATGGGTGCCCATCCAGGCTTTCAAGACTTAGCCGGTTTTGGGCGCCGAAATATGGCACTTTCACCGGAAGAAGTGTATTCACTTGTTGTGTACCAAATCGGTGCCCTTCAGGCGTTTGTCAACATAGAAGGAACTGCGCTGCATCATGTAAAGCCGCATGGAGCACTTTATAATATGGCAGCTTTAAATGAAGAGATGGCTTCTGCCATCGCGGCAGCCGTTAAAGACGTGGATACGTCCCTCATTCTGTACGGTTTGGCTGGAAGCAAATTGATTGAAGCCGGCCAAAAAGCAGGTCTGAAAACAGCAAGTGAAGTTTTTGCAGACCGTACATACACACGGGAAGGCATGCTGACGCCGCGCCGTTTGTCAAATGCATTGATTGAAAGCACGGAAGAAGCAGCCGCACAGGTTGTCCGCATGGTAAAAGAAAAGAAAGTACGGGCAACAGATGGAACAGATATCGAGATACAAGCGGACACTGTCTGTATTCACGGTGACGGACCCCATGCGCTGTCTTTTGCCCGCCTGATTCAGACAAAGTTGAAGGAAGAAACGATTGATGTGAGATCAATCGCACTGGAGGAATAGAAATGTCAAAAAAACAACAGCTTCAACAGCAAGAAAAATCAAATTGGAGTATTCTTTTAGGCGCTGCCTTTTTAATGGCGACTTCCGCCATTGGACCGGGATTTTTAACGCAGACAACAGTCTTCACCGAACAGCTGGCCGCCAGTTTCGGTTTTGTTATTTTAGTTTCGATCTTACTTGATATTGGCGCTCAGACGAACATCTGGCGAATCCTTGTTGTAGCGGAGAAACGGGCACAGGATATTGCGAATCTTGTATTCCCGGGTTTGGGCTATGTACTTGCCGCACTTATTGTTCTTGGCGGCATTGCCTTTAATATCGGCAATATCGGCGGAGCGGGCCTTGGCGTCAACGTGATTTTCGGTATAGATCCGGTGACGGGCGCCATTATCAGTGCTGTGATTGCCATTGCGATCTTTCTTGTGAAAGAAGCGGGTTTGCTGATGGATAAGTTTACACAGATAATGGGATTTGTCATGATTGCCCTTACCCTTTTTGTGGTATTTAAAGCAAGCCCGCCAGTAGGGGAAGCGGTTGTTAAAACATTTGCCCCGGATACGATTGATCTCCTTGCCATCGTCACTCTTGTCGGCGGTACCGTTGGCGGCTATATTACATTCGCTGGAGGACATCGTCTTTTAGATGCGGGAATAAAAGGTATCGACGCAGTTCCACAAGTAACAAAAAGCTCAGTGTCTGCTATTGGGATCGCTTCTATTATGCGTATTTTCCTATTCCTCGCTGCACTCGGTGTTGTGGCGCAGGGCTTGCCGATTGACCCGGAAAACCCACCGGCGTCTGTGTTCCAGCAGGCTGCAGGAAACATCGGATACCGCTTGTTTGGTGTGGTCATGTGGGCTGCGGCAATTACGTCTGTTGTCGGAGCGGCTTACACATCTGTTTCATTTATCCGCACGTTCCACCCAATGATTGCAAAATATGACAAGGCTATTATTGTCGGGTTCATTTTAGTATCGACTGGTATTTTTACAATAATTGGTAAACCGGTGAAAATGCTTATTTTAGCCGGAGCATTAAATGGCCTGATTCTGCCGGTTGCGCTTAGCGTTATGCTGATTGCGGCTTATAAAAAATCAATCGTTGGTGAGTACCGTCATCCGATCTGGATGACAATCGCGGGGATTATTGTTGTGGTATTAATGGCTTTTATGGGCGGCTACACATTAATCAATCAATTGCCAACATTATTTTAATAAAAAACAGGGCTTTCAATCTGAAAGCCCTGTTTTTTTGTGAAGTGGTGGTTATTGGAACCGGATTATGTCGTCAAACCGGATTCATTAAGGAATTCATGCATCTTTAATGATGGATTTAGATAAATTTAAAAAGGTAAACGATCAATTTGGCCACGAAGAAGGAAATCGTATGCTTGAAAAGACCGTTTCGATTATAAAAAGCATTATCCCGGAAGATTCATACGAATTTCGGTTTGGCGGGGATGAATCTGGCGTCTCGGTTATGAACCGATCCGTACAAGAGGCGCGTACATTGGCAGAAGAACTCGTGAAAAAAAGCGCGGCATTTCAAAATGGTCGAGTAAATGGAATCTGCCTGTCAGCTGGTCTTGTGGATACGAAAGAAGTGCCGGTTGATAAGCTTATGAGAGAAGCAGGCCGTTTATTATACCGTTCAAAAAACAAAGGCCACTGATTCAAATTTCACGATGGATTTATCCATTTAAAGAAGAAATTCTATGCCTATTAGTATCATGACCAAGCAAATGAGACAAAAAATTTACCAGTTTGAGCAAAAATGAAAAGCGGGAATAGAATAGAAAGAATAGGAATACGAGGAGGGATATAAGATGCCAGTGAAAAATGAAATTGCTTCAAAAGCCCACGAAGCAAAACCATGGATTCGACGGTTCGGCCGATTTGGCCATATGGCAAAAGGGACTGTTTATGCGCTAGTTGGCATTTTTGCAATGCTCGCAGCGGCCGGAATGGGCGGGGGAACGACAGGAACGAGCGGCGCGCTGTCAACCGTTGCACATGAACCGTTCGGTAACTTGCTGCTCTGGCTGATTAGCATTGGATTGATCGGGTATGTGGTATGGCAGCTGCTAAAATCAATCAAAGATGTTGAACATAATGGCTCAGATGCAAAAGGAATTGTAAAGAGAGTTGGTTATTTAGTCAGTGCCGTTATTTATGGAAGTTTAGCGTTGACAGCTTTCAAACTTGCTATGCAAACAGGCGGTGGCGGCAGCTCCGAAAAAACCATATCAGCGAAACTGCTTGCCCAGCCATTCGGACAATGGATTGTCGGGCTGATTGGACTGATTATTATCATTTATGGACTGATTGAATTATATCGAGGTTTCAAAGAAAAATTCATGAAATACTTTAAAACGCATGAAATGAAGAATAAAGAAGTCCGTCTTGCACGGAATGCTGGAAAAGCGGGGTTGATGGCGCGCGGAGTTGTTCTTGCAATGACCGGATTTTTCTTTATTCAGACGGCAATCACGGCGAATCCAGATGAAACGAAAGGGTTTGGAGGCGCACTCGCAGAACTCGCCTCTCAGCCGTTCGGACAGTTTTTGCTTGGTCTTGTCGCAGCGGGACTTATTTTATATGGCGTATACGAAGTTGTTCGCGGGCGCTATCAGCGGATGGACTTTGGCAGAAGGTAAAGCACCCACTAACGGGTGCTTTTTTCTTTGAGAAGAAATCTCAATGTGCTACATTTGATCTATTAACATTCGGAGGTGCCTGATGCTTTTTATTGATAATAAAGGAATTACAGATCCGCGGCTGAACCTTGCAATTGAAGAGTATGCGGTTAAGCATTTAGATATCGAGGAGTCTTATTTGCTTTTTTATATTAATGAGCCATCGATTATTATCGGCAAAAATCAAAATACAATTGAAGAAATAAATATTGATTACGTGGAAGACAATCATATTCATATTGTTCGAAGATTGTCAGGCGGCGGGGCTGTGTATCATGATCTTGGCAATTTAAACTTCAGTTTTATTACAAAAGACGACGGAGACAGCTTTCATAATTTCCGTAAATTCACCGAACCAGTTGTGGAGGCGCTGAACAAACTCGGGTTAAATGCGGAGTTAAGCGGACGCAATGATCTGACAGCGAACGGATTTAAAATTTCCGGAAACGCTCAATTTTCAACAAAAGGGCGAATGTTTACACATGGTACGCTTTTATTCGATACCAATATGGATGAAGTTGTTTCAGCTCTTAAAGTACGCAAAGACAAGATTGAATCGAAAGGCATTAAATCGATTCGAAGCCGCGTCGCAAATATTTCGGATTTGATTAATTCAAAAATGACGATTGAGGAATTTCGCCTATTTGTGCTGCAAAATATTTTTGGCGGTGAATCGAAAATCGAAGAATATGTACTGACTGAAGCAGATTGGGCAGCGATTCATCAAATATCGAAAGAACGGTATCAAAACTGGGAATGGAATTATGGCAAATCGCCAGCCTTTAATGTTGAGCGCTCTCATCGTTTTCCAGTCGGGCTCATTGATATCCGTCTTGATGTGAAAAAAGGAAAAATCGAAAAAACACGTATTTTCGGTGATTTTTTCGGTGCGGGTGATGTACATGAGGTCGAAAAAGCGCTGATCGGCGTTAATCACGAAAAAGAGGCAATCCGCCGGTCACTGGACTCATTAAATATGCAGTACTATTTTGGAAATGTAACGCTGGATGACATCGTTGAACTAATTTATTAAGACTAAAAAGCGCCGGGATAAAAAAACCGGCGCTTTTTGGTGTTAATATGTGAAATAGGAAAGCAGCCCGTCGCGAATACCAGCTGCAGCCTTTGCTTGATACGCAGCTGAAACGATGGATGATTCCTCGTTTGGGTTTGTTAAATAACCGAGTTCTAATAAAATAGCTGGCCGGTGATTTTCACGAAGAACAAAATAGTCCCCTGTTTTTATTCCCCGGTTAGAAGACGATAACGTCCCATATAATCCTTGATTAACGGAACGGGCCAGCTGTTTGTGCCCGGAATGATAATAATAGGTGGTGAAGCCGGCTGCTTTTTGGCTGTGCGCCCCATCATAGTGAAGACTGATAAAAGCATCCGCACCGTGCTGTTGTGCATCTTCTGTCCGCGCAGGAAGCGGGACAAACTGGTCATCAGACCGCGTTAAAATAACTGTAGCACCGCTTCTTGTTAACTCATCAGAAAGCCTCTTAGCTGTTTGAAGCGTCACGTTCTTTTCGATCGTGCCGAGGGAACCGGATGTCCCTCCGTCAACGCCGCCATGGCCGGGATCAAGAACAATGACTTTGCCTTGCAGAGTGGATGCAACAGCTTTTGCAGAAGAAACCACCCAGTCTGCTACATAGGCTTCATTTCCACTTGCGAGACGGATTTTAATCCAGTCGCCACTGCGGCCGACGATCGGGTAACGCTCTCCAACAGACCCTTTAACAACTACAGCGGACGAAGTAGAAGGGCCGCTCCGCAAATTAGTTCCCTCTGTTTGTATATGGACAAATTGATTGGATGAAGCCGGCCGTTCGTTTTTACCTGTGCGAATATATTGCCCGCTCACCCAGGCCGTTTCGTTTCCATAGGCTATACGAATCCAGCCATTTTGAGAAGAAAGAATGTCAATGCGTTCACCCATACTTATTTGTCCAAGCACAGAAGCCGTAAGTGATGGTGATTCCCGCACGTTAACGCGATCCCCTGTAATCGTGCCTGTTTGTGAATGAGCAAAAGCCTGGTGTTCTTGTACTCCCATTACAACAAAGCTCATTAAAAAGATAAATAAAATGCCCAATCTTTTATTTTCCATAATCCACCGCCTATTTGATAATTTCACTTTCATTGTATCATTTGGAAGAAACGGCCACATCCGCAAAAATAATGATTAATTTTGTAAGAAAATCGATCGGAATAAAAGGGAAATTCCCCTAATTATTTTTGATTTTCAAAGAATTTGTTGGAAAACGTGCTTTGAAGTAAAACAAAATCCATGAAATTAGCCCGAATTTTAAAATGATTCTAAATTAATTGTTTTGTCCCTCTGAAAAAGTGGTACGTAATGTAAGAATGAGTTTTAACTTAATTATTAAAGAGGGGGCTGCCACATGGCAATTAATGAAAACAGCAAGGATAAACAGCTTGACGAGTTTCGTGTAAAGGATCAAGGGGAAAAAATGACTACTAACCAAGGACTTCGTGTATCAGAAGATGAGCACTCTTTAAAAGCAGGAGAACGCGGACCTACGCTAATGGAAGATTTTCATTTCCGTGAAAAGATGACCCATTTTGACCACGAACGTATCCCGGAACGAATCGTCCATGCACGTGGTTATGCGGCGCATGGTTATTTTGAAGTATATGAATCAATGAAAGAATATACAAAAGCAGGCTTCCTGCAGGACCCTTCTAAAAAAACACCTGTATTTGTCCGTTACTCAACGGTGGCTGGTTCTCGCGGATCAGGTGATACAGTACGCGACGTACGCGGCTTTTCGACGAAATTTTACACAGAAGAAGGAAATTATGACCTTGTAGGAAATAACATTCCCGTCTTTTTTATTCAAGATGCCATTAAGTTTCCTGATTTGATTCATGCAGTGAAACCAGAGCCACATAATGAAATGCCTCAGGCGGCTAGTGCACATGATACGTTTTGGGACTTTGTTGCCAATAACCAGGAATCCGCTCATATGATTATGTGGCACCTGTCCGATCGCGCGATTCCGCGTAGCTACCGGATGATGGAAGGCTTTGGTGTACACACATTCCGCTTTGTGAATGAGCAAGGGAAAGCACGCTTTGTTAAGTTCCATTGGAAGCCGGTGCTGGGCATTAAATCGCTCGTTTGGGATGAAGCACAGAAAATCGCCGGGAAAGATCCGGATTTCCACCGCCGCGATTTGTGGGAGTCAATTGAGATGGGCGACTATCCTGAATTTGAGTTTGGCGTACAGATGATTGACGAGGAAGATGAATTTAAATTCGACTTTGATCTCCTGGATCCGACAAAAGTGTGGCCGGAAGAAGATGTACCGGTTAAAATAATTGGGAAAATGACGTTAAATCGTAATGTGGATAATGTATTTGCCGAAACAGAACAAGTCGCCTTCCATCCGGGCCACGTTGTACCGGGGATCGATTTCACAAACGATCCACTTCTGCAAGGAAGACTTTTCTCTTATACAGATACGCAGCTGATCCGCCTTGGCGGTCCGAACTTCCATGAGCTGCCGATTAATCGTCCGGTTTGTCCGTTCTTTAACAACCAGCGGGATGGGTATGGACGTCAAACAATCAATGTCGGACAAGTGAGCTACCATAAAAACTCGCTGGCTCAAAATACTCCGGCACCGGCGACGGAAGAAGACGGCGGATACGTTCATTATCAGGAAAAAGTAGAAGGGCGTAAAGTGGCCCGCCGCAGTGACAGCTTTAAAGACCACTTCTCTCAAGCAACCATGTTTTGGAACAGCATGACAGACGTGGAAAAAGAACATATTATTGAAGCATTTAGCTTTGAGCTTGGTAAAGTAAACAGCAAAGACGTTCGTCAGCAAGTCGTGAATATGTTTGCGAATGTAAATGTAGAATTGGCAAAAACAGTGGCGGAAGCGATTGGTGTACAGGCGCCAACGGACGTACCAGAATCAACGGTGACAAAATCCTCTGACGCATTAAGCCAGGAAAAAAATCCGGTAAAAGGTGTGGCGACACGTAAAATTGCAGTGCTCGCGGGTGAAGGATTCTCAGGAAAAGAAATGACAGAAATTTATAAAGCCTTTGAAAAAGCGGGCACCCGTCCTGAAGTCGTGAGTACGAAGCAGGGAACGCTGAAAGGCGACGACGGAGCAGAGCTTGAAGTGGATCATACATTTTTGACTGCGGATTCCGTTTTGTTTGACGGTGTGTACGCAGCAGGCGGGTTAGCCGCTGATCCGAAAGCGAAAAAGCAGGCAAAAGCCTTTTTGACAGAAGCGTACGAGCATTTTAAAACGGTTGGTGCAACAGATGACGGCGTTGATTTAATCGCAAATCTTCCTGCAGATCAAGGCGTTGTCTCGGAAGCATCCCCTTCAAAAGAATATGCAGATACGTTTTTAACTGCATTGGCCGAGCATCGTCATTGGAATCGACAAGTGTAAAGAAGTGAAGAGCATCAGTGGCAACACTGGTGCTTTTTCTTTTTTCAAAAATCATTTTTACTGTGATTATTCATATTATGGTATACTCAAAATGTATTGTTATAGAACAAGGGGGGGAGAAAAGATGAGCGTTCAATTTAGCCAGGAGATGGCCGCACTGCCGGAAGATGCTAATTTACGCGATTACAAGAAAGCGGTTACAGAGGCGGATTGGGGAAAAGTATCAGAGCATTTTACTTGGTTCAAAACAGGCAAAGTGAACATGGTCCATGAAGCGATTGACCGTCATGTGGAAGAAGGAAAAGCAGACAAAATCGCTCTTTACTTTACAGACGGAAAACGCGATGAGCAGTATACATATGAAGAAATGAAAGTGAATTCGTGCAAATTTGCCAATGGCTTAAAACATATTGGCATTGAAAAAGGGGATCGCGTCTTTATTTTTATGCCGCGCAGCCCAGAGCTCTACTTTGCGATGCTCGGCATTATCCGAATTGGCGCAATTAGCGGGCCATTATTCGAAGCGTTTATGGAAGAAGCCGTGAAAGACCGTTTAGAAGACAGCGGTGCAAAAGCAGTCGTAACGACACCTGAGCTGCTGGAGCGCATTCCGTTTCACGACTTGCCGGATCTTGAAAAAGTGATTGTTGTTGGTGGACAAGAAACAGATGAAGAACACATCATCTCATTTGACAAACTGATGAGTCACTCAGATGAGTATGTCATCGAATGGGTGGATCGTGAAGATGGGATGGTCATCCATTATACATCTGGCTCAACCGGTAAGCCAAAAGGGGTATTGCAAGTGCATGATGCGATGGTGCATCAATATTTGGCCGGCAAGTGGACGTATGATTTGCATGAAAATGATGTGTACTGGTGCACTGCCGATCCAGGCTGGGTAACAGGGACGTCTGCCGGCATGTGGTCCCCGTGGCTGAATGGTGTGACGAATGTACTTCGCGGCGGCCGCTTCCGGGCAGAAGAGTGGTTTGAAACGCTGGAAAAATACAGGGTAACTGTCTGGTTTAGTGCACCGACTGCGTTTCGCCTGTTAATGGCATCCGGCAACGAGCTGCCAAAACAATATGACCTGTCAAAATTGCGTCATCTTTTATCAGCAGGCGAACCGCTTAACCCGGAGGTCATTCGCTGGGGAGCAGAAGCATTAAACATGCGCATTCACGATAACTGGTGGATGACCGAAACCGGTTCATCGGTTTGTGCCAATTTCCGCTGTAACGTCATGCGTCCCGGCTCAATGGGCAAACCGCTTCCCGGCATTGAAATGTCGATTATTTCGGATCAAGGTGATGAGCTGCCGCCAAACCGGATGGGCAACTTAGCGATTAAACCGACGTGGCCGGCCATGATGCGGAAAATTTGGAACAATGATGACAAATATGAAAGCTACTTTTTAAACGGCTGGTTTGTGACCGGTGACTCTGCTTATAAAGACGAGGATGGCTTTTTCTGGTTTGAAGGACGCGTCGATGACGTCATTAACACGTCAGGAGAACGAGTTGGGCCGTTTGAAGTGGAAAGTAAATTGGTGGAGCATCCGGCAGTTGCGGAAGCTGGTGTAATCGGAGTTCCAGATCCGGTCCGTGGAGAAGTGATCAAAGCTTTTATTACATTGAGACCGGGCTATGAAGAAAGCAAGGAGCTGCTTGAAGAGATTCGCCAGCACGTAAAAACAAAGCTTGCTGCTCATGCGGCGCCAAAAATGGTTGAAGTACGCGATTCGATACCGAAAACGAGATCCGGCAAAATCATGCGCCGCGTATTAAAAGCATGGGAGCTCGGACTGCCCACAGGTGATCTGTCCACAATGGAAGAGTAAATAGAAAAGAGAATCCTGCTTGAGCGGGATTCTCTTTTTTATACGCAAAAACAGGACCGTTAACATGGCCGCCCTTTAATTTACAAGGTTTTGGCTTGTTTGGGCAGAAGCTGTATCCACCTTTACCTGCTCATCTAAATTATAGGGATGATAATATCCTTTTTCAATCATATACCTGCTGATGCTTTCATGGGTTGAAATGGCCGCCATCAGCTGCTCACGCAAGGCCGACCGCAATTCGGGCGTTGCGGCTTCTGTGAGTGCAAATGCCGTAGTCTTCACGCCGGATTTGGCAGAAATCAAAAAGTCGGATGCAATAACCTGATCCGTCAAGCCGCCCATCCCTGCCATGTTTTTAAATAAATCATTCATTGGTTTGTTTCCCCTCCTGGTAAAAATTGCTTCAGCTGCTGAAGGTGCTGCTGGCCTGATTGTGCATCTGCATCCAGCAGTGCTTTTAATTCCGGATCCTGTGCCAGCGTACTCATTGTGTAAGATTTTGCCGTACATGTGTTTTTAAAAACGACTAATTCATGCACCTCTAATGATTCATGCTGTCCTAAACTGTTTTCCACGTTTATCACCCTTCCAGTTATTCATATACGCTTCTTATTGTGGCTTTTTGCTTTCTGCTTATTCAACAATCAGCTAATTTCGGTTTTATGAATAAAACGGGAAAACAAAAGGAAAAATGAATAGTGTGACTAACTATGGGGGTGATGAACATGGACCAGAAAGGGCTGGCTTTTCATGAAACAATGGAGCTGCATGAAATGGTGAACTTTAAAACCATCTGTATGCTGAAATCAAAATTGATGCAGGGTGTCTGCTTTGACAGTGATTTAAAAGCGATGATGGAAAAAGATGCACAGCAATCGATTCATCAGATGAATGAATTATTAGAGCTTTATAAAGGAGCCAGAACATTTTAATTTTTGGAGGTGGAAAATGTGAACGATTATTTAGATCCGATTAATTCAGTGGGAATGCCTGAACTTGCTGATTCCGCCATTGCGCTTGAATTTTTGCTGTCTGTTAAAAATGGGGTAAGGAACTGTGCCGTTGCGTTAACGGAATCAGCTACCCCGGAAGTCCGATCCGTGCTTATAAAACATCTGGAGCAGGGTATTGATCTTCACGGCGAGGTAACCGAGTTAATGCTGCACAAAGGCTGGCTTCATCCATATGACGTGGACAAACAGGTTCAAATGGATATTAAGTCCGCCGAAACAGCCGTGGATATTGCCCGGCTGCCGCTCTTCCCGAACAACACAAATCGAAAAGGGTTGTTTCCAACCCCGCCAAAATAAACATAACCATCGTGGAGGAGGCTCAACAAATGAAAGCTGTCACATTTCAAGGCGTAAAAGAAGTTGTTGTAAAAGAAGTAAAAGCGCCCACTATTCAAAAACCGGATGATATTATCGTCAAGCCTACATTAACGGCAATCTGCGGTTCTGATTTGCATTTGATTCACGGCATGATCCCGAATCTTCAAGAGGATTATATTATCGGACATGAACCGATGGGAGTCGTAGAGGAAGTAGGCCCGGCTGTCACAAAGGTGAAAAAAGGGGACCGTGTGATTATTCCATTTAATATTAGCTGTGGGGAATGCTGGTTCTGTAAGCATGAGCTTGAAAGCCAATGCGACAATTCCAACGACAACGGCGACATGGGTGCTTATTTTGGATATACCGGCACGACAGGAGGATATCCCGGCGGGCAAGCAGAATATATGCGCGTACCATATGGGAATTTTACACCGTTTAAAATCCCGGAAGACAGTGAGGTCGAGGATGAGAAGCTCGTTCTGCTTGCGGATGCCGCTTCAACCGCACACTGGAGTGTTGACAATGCCGGTGTAAAAGCAGGCGACACAGTCATTATCCTAGGCTGTGGACCGGTGGGATTGCTTGCCCAAAAATTTGCCTGGTTAAAAGGGGCAAAACGCGTGATTGCGGTCGATTATGTCGGTTACCGCCTTGAACATGCGAAGAGAACAAACAAAGTGGAAATTGTAAACTTTGAAGATGAACAAAATATTGGCAATCATTTGAAAGAAATGACAAGCGGCGGAGCAGATGTGGTTATTGACTGCGTTGGAATGAGCGGGAAAATGACGCCAATTGAATTTCTCGCCACCGGAATGAAACTTCATGGCGGCGCTATGGGCGGTCTTATTATCGCCAGCCAGGCTGTTCGTAAAGGCGGTACCGTTCAAGTAACCGGTGTATATGGCGGTGCATACAATGGATTTCCAATGGGGGATATCTTCCAGCGGAATGTTAATGTTCGAACAGGCCAGGCGCCGGTTATCCACCGCATGCCTCATTTGTATCAGCTGATCGCGGAAGGAAAAGTAGATCCGAGCGATGTAGTCACGCATATTTTACCGCTTGATGAAGCAAAAAAGGGCTATGAAATGTTCGACACAAGAACACATGACTGCATAAAAGTTGTGCTGAAACCATAAAAACAAAAAGAAGCGCCTTATAGGGCCGCTTCTTTTTTGTATCCATCAACAACAAGATCCAGTTTGCCCGTTGAAGGGTTAATAACAAGCCCGTGTACCGGGATAGAATCCACCATTAATGGATGGGACTTTACCATTTCTACGCTGTGCTGGACACTTTCTTCTACGCTGTTAAAGCCACTCAGCCATTTGTCTACATCAATTCCGGCGTGACGAAGTGTGTCTACTACTTCCTGCTGAATGCCTCGTTCCTTCATCGCATCGATCATCACATCGCTTGAAAGAGATCCCATGCCGCAATCGTGATGGCCGACAATTAATATTTCATCCGCTCGCAGCTGATACACCGCAACGAGAAGGCTGCGCATAATCGATCCGAATGGATGATTGACGATCGCGCCGGCATTGCGGACAATTTTCACGTCCCCGTTTTTGAAGTTCATTGCTTCCGTTACAAGCTCGACTAAGCGTGTATCCATACACGTTAAAATAACTACACGTTTGTCCGGGAATTTATCTGTCGCAAATTTTTCGAATTCCTTATTTTCTACAAACGTTTCATTAAACGATAAAATATCAGTCAGTAATGTCACTATTCTCTCTCCTTTCAGTTCTCACTTATTATTTTGAAGGATTTTATGTTTTTTTGTCAAACTATTTTCACGGCATCGGCAATACTTTTTCTTAAGCCCCCGATTGGAACAAAGCGCGCCACGCGGAATAATTCCTTGCCTTTTGCAAAGAAAAGTACAGCGGGCACGGAAAAAACAGTCAATTGGCCGGCAATGTCCGGCGCTATTCCCGTATTTGCATAAACAGATGTCACACTGGGAAACTCCTGCATAAGCGCTTTAACCTGCGGCAGCAGGGCATGACAAACGGAACAGCCAGGGCTTGAAACATAAAGCAACACCGCTTCGCTGGATGAAAGAACGTCTGAAAATTCCGTATATGAAGTTACGTGCTGCATTCGTACCACTCCTTTTTCTCATTGTAAACTGTCTCTGCTATAATGAAAAAGAATATGATTTATAAGGAGGCTCCGGCATGGCTGGACGAAAAGAAGAGGAACTGAAAGACATTACGCTGCTCGGCAATCAAGGCACAAAATACGTATTTAACTACGACCCATCCGTCCTGGAGACGTTTGACAATAAACATCAAAACCGCGACTATTTCGTAAAATTCAACTGTCCGGAATTCACGTCGCTTTGCCCGATGACCGGCCAGCCAGACTTTGCGACCATTTACATCAGCTACATCCCGGATGTGATAATGGTCGAAAGCAAATCGCTGAAACTATACTTATTTAGTTTCCGCAATCATGGCGACTTTCATGAGGACTGTATGAACATTATCATGAATGACCTCATTGAATTGATGGACCCACGCTACATTGAAGTATGGGGCAAATTCACGCCGCGTGGCGGTATTTCCATCGATCCGTACACGAACTACGGCAAGCCGGGTACGAAATATGAGGAAATGGCGGACTTCCGCATGATGAATCATGATTTGTATCCGGAGAAAATTGATAACCGGTAAGGGCAGGAAAATAAGCGTGGTCACACGAAATTCGCTGAAATGTGACCACGAAAACAGCCTTTTTTCTAAAAATGTGACCAAATGTGTGACCAACAGAAGTTTAAAATAAAGTGATGTGACCACGCATTATACGTAAAAAAAGGTATCTCCAAATAGAGATACCTTTTTTTATTTTAATTTGTTAAGCAATATTAGTTTGTCATTTTTTAAATTGGAGCACCTTTTAAAATTTTGTCGGAAAATGCTTTTTTATTTTTAAATACATTTACTTAAATACTCAGTAATATAGAAGGTAAAGAAATTATAAAAAAGGAGGGAAGAAACCATGGGTTTTTGGTTGGTCATATCAATTCTTATTTTAGTTATCAATAGCGGGTTTTGGGGCAGTATCTTTATTTTAGCGTTCATGGCTACAATAGTTTTTTTGATTCAAGGGATTATCTTTTTTAAATTAAAAAATGGAAATGCAAAGAAATTATTTAAAGTATCGGGTGTTACTTTTTCGATTTTTATAATAAGCCTTATTTTTGTGATAGCTTTTGATAGTAATACTGCAACACCAACGCCTTCGACTACTGCTTACAATCAAAAAGAAGCTGAAAAAGCCAAAGAAGAAACTGAAGAAGCCAAAAAAGAAGCCGAAGAACAAGCTAGAATAGCAGCAGAAGAGAAGGCCAAGCAAGAAGCAGAAGAAAAGGCCAAAAAAGAAGCCGAAGAACAAGCTAGAGTAGCAGCAGAAGAGAAGGCCAAGCAAGAAGCCGAAGAACAAGCTAGAATAGCAGCGGAAGAGAAGGCCAAGCAAGAAGCGGGAACGATGTCACAGCAACAAGCGGTAAAAAAGGCTGAAGATTATATAGATCACACTGCATTTTCAAGAAGCGGCTTAATCGAGCAGTTAGTGTTTGAAGGTTTTAGCAATAGTGATGCCAGTTA
>NZ_LAJA01000006.1 GCF_000970675.1 Domibacillus tundrae
ATTGTTTCTATGTAAGATGACAAGCATCTCACATGGAAGTTTCTTGCTTAAAACGTTGACGTTTTTATTGATTTTGTTCAGTTTTCAATGTTCAATTGGCTATTCCGTCTCTTCGACAGCTATAACATCATATCATTAATGCAGTTAAGATGTCAACAGCTTTTCGGAAAATGTTTTTTTCGAAAAGTTCGCTTCCAGATCTCTTCTCTTCCACTTCTTCATTCCAAATGAAGCAGCTTCTTAATGACAGGATTTTAATATATCACGCTTCTCAAAAGCAAGTCAATGTTTTTTTAAACAAAATTATTAATGTAATTCGTTTCAAAAATCATTATGACTTTCGCTTGTTGTTTCAGCGACGTTTACTAATATATCATCCTTGTGCGCTAAAGGTCAACACTTTTTTGAAAAAAGCCAAAAATTTTTTTCGGAATGATTTTTAAAGTTGGAACCGTCATAGGAATCCTTCCTTGAATAAAAACAACTTGGCCAAGTTGTTCTTATCTTTTATTTTGAAGAAGCTTTATCCCCTCCATCATGACAACCGATGCAAATGCAAAACCTGTCGCGATAAGCCATTCACTCAAGCCAAACGAAGCAGGGATAGAAAAAATGCTTCTAACGCCTGGCAGCACAGCAAAACCACATAGTAAAAAGCATAGACCGACAGCGCCGAGGAAGTATTTGTGTCTGAAAAGTCCTGCTCCGACTACGGTTTGTGTATTAAGCGAGCTGCAAAGGTTCGAAGTGTACGGGTAAGGATCAGCGTCGTGAACGCCGTTGCAATCCCCGTTTCTTCTGATATTTGCAATCCCATGTAATGAGAGATAATAACAGCTGTCCCGATGAGCAATCCCCGCGTGACGACTGCTTTTAATGTCTCTCCTGAAAAGATGCCTTCTTTTAAGTCGCTTGGCACCCTCTTCATCACGCCCGGTTCTTCTTTTCCATTCCAAGAGCCAGCGCCGGAAGCGAGCCGTTAATTAAATTAATAAACAACAGCTGCAGCGCAGTGAACGGATTTGGAAAATTGAAGAAAACAGCAAATAAAATGGCGATAATTGTGCCGAGATTTCCAGCGAATAAATAATCGATTGCTTTTTTAATGTTGTTAAATACGGTACGACCAACGCCGACTGCATTTATAATAGAAGAACAAGAAAAATAATGATCGATTCAACAACTTCGCCAAACCCGAACTGGATGCCCGCTGCCACAAGCAGCACGATCACCATAGCGTCTTTAAACGCAGCTAAAAAAGCTTCCAAAGCGGATCCTTTTTCTTTCCTTCAAGCTCATTGTAGCCGTGCTCCCTACACGTTTTTGCGCTTCCGAGCCCTTAATCCTTGTCTGGAGGTTTGAAGTTCTTCCGTAACAGCGTCTGTGCTTTTACGGTCTGTTTCCAATGAATCATCCCCCTTCTTTTATTTGTATCCCTTCCTTTATCCCCCTAAAAGCTAGGGTAAATAGTCAGCATTCTCCCTTTTTTGTTCCCAACTGATCAATCTTTTTCATCGTGCTGTAGAAAAAAACGTTTAAATAATTTTGCTTCATCTGTTACTACCTTCTCAATTAAATAGGTGGTAGACATTTGCTTTTTAGCCGCCGCAGATGGGTAGATGTTTAGTTTTCTATTAAGAAGCTCTCCCTGCACCATCGATTTTGGCAAATATGAAATACCGAGTCCCGCTTCAATAAACCGTTTTGTTACTTCGATCTGACTGACTGTCATCGTTTTTAAATGCGAATTTTCCTGTTTTAATTTTTTTAACAGGGCTTCCCAATAGCCCGGATGATTGTGCGTAAGGAGGCGGTAGTTTGCCAGAAGGAATGCTTCGTCTGCCCTCTCCACAATCGGACCTGCAAGCACAATGGGTTCTTCATCGACGACGATGCTGGCTGTATTCGCGTAAGCAGATGGCATTCGCGCAAGACCGATGTCGACAATACCACTGCTTACTTTTTCGCCAATATCGTATGACTTGGCAATATCAACATGAACATCAATATGGGGGAATTAGCTTACAAACCGATTAAGCAGCTGTGGCAAAAAAGATGATGCAATTTGCGGAGCGCAGGCAATGGACAGCTTTTTTGTGCCGCCCTGCTTCCATGCATTAAAATCTTCCATGTTGCGATCAAACGAATCGATTATCTCTTTCGCACTCGGCAAAAAGAACAAGCCGGCTGGCGTTCATTTCACTGATTTTCCTGTACGCTCAAATAATTGAATATTGAGCTCGTCTTCAAGCCGCTGAATATGTTTTGTGACTGCCGGCTGAGTGATATACAGCACTTCTGAAGCTTGTCGAAAATTTTCCGTTTCGGCGGCTTTTATAAATGTTTTAAGCCAATGTATATTCATTCCGCATCCCCTTATTCCGTTTCGTTATCAATATTTTTCATTATTTGTTAATTTTAATTATATATAAACAACACTATAATGACTAAGAGGAGGGGAAAATAATGAATTGAAATGCGCAATTGTACGATGGAAAACACCGATTCGTATCAGAATTCGGGCAGGATGTGGTAAAGCTGCTGGCTCCATCTGCTGAAGAGCGGATTTTAGATATAGGCTGCGGCACGGGTGACTTGGCATCTGCTTTATTTCACGAAGGAGTGCATGCTGTTGGCGTGGATCAGTCAGCATCAATGATCGACGAGGCAAAACAAAAATATCCGGATGTCCCTTTTTTCGTACGGGATGCACACGATTTGCAATATGAAGAAGAATTTGACGCTGTTTTTTCAAATGCGGCCATTCATTGGATGAAGCAGCCGGATCACGTATTAAAAAGTATTTGGAAAAGCTTGAAACCCGGAGGCCGGTTTGTAGCGGAGTTTGGCGGAAAAGGAAATGTCGCGTTTATTTCCCAGGCAATTATTCATCAAATCGATGGTTATGATACTAGTACATATCCATGGTATTTTCCGTCAATCGGTGAATATACGTCATTAATGGAGCAGATAGGATTCCACGTTTCGTTTGCGGAGCACTTTGAACGGCCTACTCGCCTGGATGGTGTGGATGGAATGCGAAACTGGATTAAGATGTTCGGCGATGTTGTCATGGGTGAGCAGACACCCGGAGAAAAAGAGCGGATTACAAACGGTGCGGTGAACGAATTGAAAGAAGTATGTTTTAATGGGGATCATTGGATTGCAGATTACTGGCGGATTCGTGTGGCCGGGATCAAGAAATAAAAAAAACGGGATTCCTGTTGTTAAACATGAAATCCCGTTTTTTATTAGAATGTTACTTTTTCTCCGTTGAAAGCAGCGATATAAAGCTTTTTCATTTCCTCTACAGATACTTCACGTGGATTCGATGGCGTACAAGGGTCTTCTATTGCACCTGCAGCCATTTGATCGAGCTGGCGGTTAAATTCCTGCTCATTAACGCCGAATTCCTTCAATGTTAATGGAAGATTTAGTGATTTATTTAATCGGCGAAGCAAATCAGTTAACGCATCGGTAAGTTCGTCTTCCGTATTTCCGGCAAGTCCAAGCATTTTCGCGATTTCTGCAAATCGGGAGCTGTCCGCTTTTTTATTAAAATCAATAACGTACGGCAAATACAACGCATTCGCAAGACCGTGTGGAATATTAAAAATCGCGCCACTCTTATGGGATAAGCTGTGAACAATCCCTAAAAACCCGTTTGAGAACGCCATACCTGCAATGGCCTGGGCATAATGCATATCTGCTCTTGCCTGCTTGTCGCCGGTAACTGATTTTTCGATATTGTCTACAGCCATTTTAACCGACTGCAGCGCAAGAGGATCGGTGAATACGTTGTGCATTGTTGATACGTATGCTTCGATTCCGTGCGTCAGCGCATCCATTCCTGTATAAGCCACAATGTCAGCCGGCATTGAATAAGTGAGCTCCGGATCGATAATTGCGACATCCGGGGTAATGTCGTAACCGAATACCGGATACTTTGTGCCCGTTTCATGATCTGTGATGACCGAGAATGGTGATACGTCCGTCCCTGTACCGCTTGTAGTGGAAATGGCCACAAAACGTGCTTTTTTGCGTAACACAGGCAATGCATTCGGTGCTTTGATTTTGTCAAATGGCAAGTCAGGGTTTTCGTAAAAAATCCACATCAATTTAGCCGCGTCAATTGGTGAACCGCCGCCAGCTGAAATAATCCAGTCCGGCTGAAATTCCTCCATCTTTTTCGCGCCTTCTTTAGCTGTTTTAGCAGATGGGTCATTTTCAACTCCATCAATCAGCTGTATTTCAAAACCGGCTTCCTTCAAATACGATTCCATTTTATTTAAATAACCCGATTTTTTAATGGATTGACCTCCGATAACGATGGTGGCTTTTTTTCCTTCCAACGTTTTTAATGTTTCCAGGGCGCCTTCCCCATAATAAACATCTCTGGGAATTGTAAATCGATTCATTGTTGTATTCTCCTTTCAAAATAACGTTTCTTGCTGTAAATCAAGCTAGTTGGTGATTTATTGCTCGGATGTCTATTATAGTGCCCCGCTTTGTTTTCATTAATCGGTTTGCACTAAACTGCACATAAAACATTTATCACTTTAGGTATATATTAAACACTTAAAAACAAAATTAAAAGTACGCACTTTTTTATCATATAGTGTATAAAAGTATACTGTTATAAAATTGAACAATAAAAAAGCTGCCTTAAAAGCTAAATTCCATTAGCTTTTCAAGGCAGTTTTTTCTTATTAACCCACTTTATTTTTATTGTAAATATCGAATGCAACCGCAGCGAGAAGGACGAGTCCTTTAATGCCCTGCTGCCAATCAATGCCAAGGCCCAGAAGCTACATACCATTATTCATGATCCCCATAACTAAGCCGCCAATGATTATTGCACCCGGCACGGTACCAATGCCCCCGTATGCAGATGCGCCGCCGATAAAGCAGGCCGCGATGGCGTCAAGCTCGAACAGGTTGCCGGCTTTTGGTGTTGCGGCGTTCAGGCGTGCTGCAAAAATCAATCCGGACAGCGCAGATAGAACACCCATGTTGACGAACACCCAGAACGTCATTTGCTTTGTTTTAATATCAGACAGCTGGGCTGCTTTTTCGTTGCCGCCAATCGCATAATGTGCCGGCCGGCTTTTGTTTTCCTCATCACGTACGTATAGACAATAATTAAAATCCCAAGCAAAATCAATACGTTCATACATGCGATGCTGGAATGTTTTATGTTCCGGATGCGCCGCTTCACTCGGCGCTGCGGCAAAATAGATGTACCACTTTTCTTCTATATAATGCAGCTCCGGCGCCCAAATAAGGCTGCTTAACGGACCTTATTTGGACTTGGCCCAGATCGTTATAGCTTGCGCTTCCCGGAGGCCATCAATGGTTTTTGCACGGCGCAGGTCAATCCGGTCAAACTCTGGGGCGGAGGCGTTAAAGTAATAAAAGCCGTCTGTATGCTTATAAATAAATGGATCTGCTTGCTTTAAAAGCAACGGGTTATGGTAAGGTGCCATATGCGCATCCTTCCTTTTTTATTTTTACGCTTTTGCGAGACGGATCACGTTCCAGGATAATTTCGGCAATTGAGCAGATAATTGTCCATTGTCCACTTTTGCATCTCCGTTATTATGAGGAACAACATTTGAACGATTATGTTGATTTGTCGCTTTTACATTATCGTTTTCAAGAACGATATGCTCTTTTACTGTGTAACCTTCAAAACTCCTTACGTCGGCATCAAGACTTAGCGCTTCTTCTTGATGACGATTTACTGCAAAAATGGTAACCGTTTCTTCTTCTTCGTTGTACACAGAAACTGTATCTAAATAAGGGACGTCGGTAAAATCCTTACAGTCATACTTCGGAGAAGATACATTCGCATGCAATGCTGTTCCTCTTCCAAAAACAGATGCATGCATATATGGATAAAAAATCGGCTGCTTCCAAGCTTCCCCGCCTTTTTCTGTCATGATCGGTGCAATGACATTAACAAGCTGAGCAAGGCAGGCAATTTTTACACGGTCTGCACGGCGCAGCATAGAGATTAGCATGCTTCCAACCAGCAAGGCATCTTCAAATGTATAAATATCTTCAAGCTGTGGCGGCGCAATCGACCATGGTTCAATCTGCTTATCCGCTTCATTAGAGTGAAACCAGACGTTCCATTCATCAAATGACAGATTGATTGTTTTCTTGCTGCGCTTTTTCGCTTTAATATAATCGGCAATGGAAATAACGGAATAAATAAATTGATCCATATCCATTGATTGCGCTAGATAATTCGCTAAATCACCATCACGATTTCCATAATAAGTATGGAGAGAGATGTAATCGACATGCTCATACGTATGGTCTAAAACAGTTGCTTCCCATTCAGCAAATGTAGGCATATGGCGGTTTGAACTTCCGCAGGCAACTAGTTCAATAGAAGAATCTACCCATTTCATTGATTTTGCTGTTTCAGCAGCAAGACGTCCATATTCATGAGCTGTCTTATGGCCAATTTGCCACGGACCGTCCATTTCATTTCCTAAGCACCACGTCTTAATTTTATGCGGCTCTTTGTACCCATGGGAAATACGCAAGTCACTCCAGTAAGAACCTGATGTATGGTTGCAGTACTCTACCAGATTGCGTGCTGCATCAATACCACGTGTACCTAAATTAACCGCCATGTTTACTTCAGCGTTAATTTTTTTCGCCCAGTCCATAAATTCATTTGTGCCGATTTCATTCGTTTCCGTCGTCCGCCAGGCAAGGTCAAGCCGACGCGGTCGTTCTGCAACAGGCCCTACCCCGTCTTCCCAATTATATCCTGAGACAAAATTGCCTCCTGGATAGCGGACAAGCGGCACTTTCAACTCTTTTACGAGTTCAATAACATCTGTCCGGAATCCTTGTTCATCAGCAGACGGGTGATCCGGCTCGTAAATTCCTTCATAGACAGCACGCCCTAAATGTTCAATAAATGATCCATAAATACGCTCATCGATTTGGCCGATTACAAATTCTTTATCAATTGTCATTTTCGCTTTTTGTGTCATAATTATTTTCTCCTTTATCGTGTACGTACACGTTTTTTTATAAGGGAATCCGTAACTTCCGGATTCACGCAGTATATGTTTTATGGACAGGCGGTGCGGCTTTTTTTGCTCTCAATGCTTCAGCTTTTCTTTCTACTCGGTTAAATGAATGCTGCACAAGCCAAAGCTGAATCATCACCAGTATGCTGCTAAGAAAAAAAAGCGCCGCTGAAGGATATGAAAAAAGCAAATAATAAATAGCAGATTGACTAACGAGAACAGCAATCGCAATAGGCAGATTCACGATACTCATAATAAAAGCTGTTTTCCATGTATGAAGAAATGACTCTTTTCTCACTACATACAATGGCAATAGATGTGTGCCTGTTATAGCCAGAAAGAACACAGCCAGATAAAATGCCGCAATCATAGCAAGCCCGGCTCCGTTTTCCTGAATCACTAGAAAGTTTAAATATAAAACGAGTGCCGCCACCATATAGGCAAGACCTATTTGATTGGAAGATAAAAATGATGAACGATAGGAAGCCCAAAATAAACGGAATACTGGCACGCTTTCTTCTCCATCAAGCCACTTTCTGCAGACCGTCATTAAAGCAGCTGTTGCCGGAAAAATACCAAAAACAACAAGACCTGCCGCGCTAAAAAGCATCCAAAGAAAGTGGACATAAGCTAATTTGGCCGTCCAGGAAAAAACGTTTGTCAGCTTTTCCATAAATAAACTGGGTTTCATGTTGATTCCTCCTGTGCTTCACCATTTTGTTTCTGCCGGGTGCGGACATTTTGCTTCTATTAAGCCTGCACGGTATGAAACAAGCATGCCTGATTGGCCACATGTTGTTCCATATTGCAAAAACTCACATTTCGTGCAAAATTCAAGGCGCCTTTTTCGTCTCAATAATTCTTCTTTTTCTAACAAGGAATCATCTGTAAAGAAAACGTGCGGCTGCTTTTCTACTGATACACTTCCCGTACATCCTTTACAAGAAGAAATCTTACTCATTTTCTTTCAGTTCAAGAACAACAACGGACATTGGCGGCATTTTCACAGTTAATGACGTGCCTAAGAGAGAGAAGTCTTGAAACGATGCCGGTTTTACATGATCCGGCTGATCAAATGTGTTATGGGCATCCATTTGTTCTCCTGTCAAAATGGTTCCTGTCACGTGAAGAGATTCAACAGCCATTCCACGTAAATCAACAGCGACCTCCGCTTCGTTTCCATAGTCAATGTTGCACAAGCTGATGTGAATCGCTCCTTCTGTATTTTTTGAAGCAGACAGGCTGACCTGGGGCATTGACTCATAGTCTCCCACATTGGCTTCAAGTGACAATTTCACAGCATCGTGATGCACTTTAAACAAATCAAACACGTGGTACGTAGGCGTTAAAATCATGTCACTTCCTTCTGTTAAAATCATTGCCTGAAGCACGTTAACTGTCTGGGCGATGTTCGCCATCTGTACCCGCTCGTGGTGATCCTGAAAAATGTGAAAATGGATTGCTGCGACAAGCGCATCGCGAATCGTGTTTTGCTGGTATAGAAACCCTGGATTGGTTCCCGGCTCTACATCAAACCACGTGCCCCATTCATCCACAATAATCGCCACTTTTTTCTCCGGATCATATTTATCCATTATGGTGCTGTGCTTTGTCAGCAATTCGTTCATACGATACGCTTTTTGCATTGTGATGGCCCACTCATCTTCCGGAAAACCAGTTGCAGCTCCTTTGCCCGTCCAAAATTCACCTGGAATCGTGTAATAATGTAAGCTTAATCCATCCATAAAGCGGGCTGATTCTCTCATCAGCACTTCTGTCCAATTGTAATCATCTATATTTGCGCCGCCGGCAATTTTGTAAATTTGGTTGCCATCATAGTTACGCACATATGTCTGATAGCGACGGTATAAATCAGAATAATATTCGGGACGCATATTACCGCCGCAGCCCCAGTTTTCATTTCCAACACCAAAGTATTTTAGTTCCCACGGCTCGTCCCTTCCATTTTCCCGGCGCCAGTCTGCCATCGGAGATTCACCTTTAAACGTCATGTATTCAACCCATTCAGACATTTCTTGAACCGTTCCACTGCCAACGTTGCCGCATATATAAGGCTCGCACTCCAGCATTTCACAAAGCATCATAAATTCATGCGTGCCAAAGTGATTGTTTTCCACAACTCCGCCCCAATGGGTATTCACCATATGCTTGCGGTTTTCACGCGGCCCAATGCCGTCTTTCCAATGATATTCATCGGCAAAACAGCCGCCCGGCCAGCGGAGAACCGGCACTTGAACGTTTTTCAGCGCTTCAAGCACATCTGTCCGAATGCCTTTTTCATTCGGGATCGGTGAATCTTCCCCTACCCAAATGCCTTCGTAAATACAGCGGCCTAAATGCTCGGCGAAGTGACCGTAAATGTTCTTGTTAATTTTTCCTTGCTCAATATCAGTATTTAATACAGCTGTATGCTTCACTTTATCATTCCTTTATCAATAAATTTTCCTTATCCTTTTACGCCGCCTACTGTCAATCCTTCGATAAAGTAACGCTGGAAGAACAAGAACAGGATGACAACAGGAAGAATCGTCATAACAGATCCCGCAATTAAAATATCATAGTTATTACCATATGGCGTTAAAAGAGTTGCTAAGCCGACCGGGAGGGTAAACATCGTATTAGAACGAAGCACAACGAGCGGCCATAAGAAATTATTCCAGCTCGAAAGCCCTTGCAAAATCGCCATTGCCGCAAACGATGGCAGCATAAGCGGTGCCATAATGCGAAAGAAAATCCCGTATTCTGTACATCCATCCATTCTGGCTGATTCCATAAGATCTTTCGGCAGGCCTGATGCATACTGGCGAAAGAAAAAAACGGCAATCGGCGCCACCATCATCGGTAAAATGACCGCTAAATACGTATCAATCATTTGCAGCCCAACCATCAGCTGGTACAGCGGAAGCATCAATATTTCAAATGGAACCATGAGGATCAGTAAAACAAGGATAAAGATAAAACGGTTCCCTTTAAACTCGTAAACAGCCAGAGCATATCCGACCATCGAAGAGAAAAACAGGCAAAGGATAATACTCGCTGCGGAAATCAAAATACTGTTTATATACCAGCTCCAATAATTTCCAGCTTCCGTAAAAATATACGTATAGTTGCTGAAATTCAATTGTTCAAACGGTATAGAAAGCGTAATCCCGTTTCTCATTAACTCTGAAGACGGCCGTAAAGAAGAGATCATGAGAGAAAACAACGGGAAGAGAGCCAAAATCGCAATAAGTGCGATAACGATCGTGATAATAATTGTGAAAAACTTGTCTCGTGCTAACATGTTTTACTCTCCTTTCTTTAACGTGCCAGACAGTGCAAGCTGAAGAATACTAATAATGAAGATAATCAGCATTAACACAACACCGATTGCTGCACCAAAACCAAGATCATTCATACGGAAACCTTGCTGGTATATGTAGCCGACAATTGTTAAACCAATATTACCCGGTGAACCTTCAGGCCAGAATACGTATGACTCTTCATACATCCGGAAGCCGGCAATAATCGTGATCGTTACAACATACACTGTAATCGGTTTCAGCATTGGAAGTGTAATATGGCGGAACTTGTGAATAATACCCGCTCCATCCATTTCTGCTGCCTCATATAACTCTCTTGGTACATTTGCAAGGCCCGCCATAAAGTAGAGAATGTTCACACCGAGCCACTTCCACGTAGCAAGAAGCACCATTAAAAACATCCCTGTTGCTGCCCCAAACTTCCATTCCAGCGGTTCAATACCGAAAAACCCGACAACGGTATTTGCAAGAGAAGCCTCAGATTCTCCAAACATGAGCCTGAACACAACACCCGCTACAATAGTGGATGTCAATGCTGGAATAAATAAGGAAGCACGAAACACATTGGAGAAACGGACAAACTTAGAATTGAGCATCGTTGCCAAGATCATGGGCAGTATCGTTAAAATGACAGTCGTCAAAATAACATAAACCGTTGTATTAGACAACGCTTTAAAAAAAGTTGGATTCAAAATGCGTTCGTAATTGCTTGCCCCAACAAACGTTGTCTGGCCGGGCAATATGGTTTGAAAGCTCATGATAAAGCCGCTGATGAGCGGATACAAAAACAAAAGCAGGAAAGAAATAATGAAAGGCGATACAAAAACGTAGGGAACCACTTTTCTCGACAGAAAGAAGTCTTTTATGGACCGTTTCGACCGACTGCTATCGGTTGTTGATACAGCGCGTTCACTCATAACAATCCCCTTTCTTTTCACTTATTTGTATAGAAGGCAGGAATTTCTCATCCTGCCTTCCTATTACGATTAATTGTTTTTGATAGCAGCTTCCGCTTCTTTCAACGCTTCTTCTGCCGACTGGGATTGAGATCGTAAGACATTATTAAATACATTTGTTGACAGCTGTTCCTGCACAAGCGGATTTTTCTCCGTAATATTGATCGAATCAATTTCTTCTCTTATACTAAGGAGCGTATCAAAAATGTCTGTTCCGAAATATTGATAATATTTATTGTCTTCTCGAATTTCAGGTTTTTCCCAAACTGTCCACATCGGCGGATCAAATCCCATTACTCTCCACAAGGCTATGTTTCCTTCTTCAGATAATTTTGCGTAGGCAAGAAACTCTTTTGCTAATTCAGGATGCTCGGTTTGATTGGTTACGGCTGTACCTGTACCTCCCGCTCCTGCTGAACGGTTTCCATCTTCTGTCCATTTCGGCATTGGACGGATCACCATTTTCCCTTTTAAATCTGGCATGTAGTCTGTGAAACGCCCCATGTACCACAATGGCATTATTACAGATGCAGCACCGCCGTCGTTCATAAATCCGTAGTATTCTTCTTCGTGATGTCCGCCGCCTGGTGTAATCTCAGCAATTTTTTCGTCATAAATTAAGCTGCGCATAAATTCAAGTGTTTCAACGTTTGTCTCATTTGAAATGGTAACCTCACCATTTTCATCAAAAAAATCAGAACCTTGCTGCTTAATCAATGGCCAATAAGACCAATAATCATTCGTTTCCAGTGTCGTCATAGTAGCGTCTGTGTTTTCCACTACTTTTTTGCCAGCTGCTACATAATCGTCCCATGTTTGAATAGAATCGATGTCTACGCCTGCTGCATCCATGATTTCTTTGTTGTAATAAGCAACGGTTGCCCCAACGTGAGTCGGAAGACCGTAATTTTTTCCATCTTTCGAATAAATATCAAAACGCGATTCAATAAATTTATCCTTAACAGGCTCCACATATTCATTCATCGGAAGAAGCTGTGGCTCTCCCTGCAAATAGTTTGGAAAACGTCCCAGCTCAATATCAACAATATCAGGCGCTCCGGTGCCGGATTGCAGCGCTAACAGCAAATTATTGTGCATGTTATCGTAAGGATATGCTTCTGCTTTCAATTTAATTGGGCGATCAGGAAACTCTTCGTTCCAGCGACTAACGGCATCTTTGTAAATATCAATGTGGAGTGCATTAAATGTCCAAAATTTCAATTCTGTAGCATCTTTAGATTCGCTTCCGATTACCTCTACAGCTTCCGCGCCTTCAGCATCCTCTGAACCGTCTCCGCCTCCGCCTCCGCCGCCTTTTCCGCATGCTGCCAGAATGACAAACAACATACTAAAAAGCATGACGTACAAGCTTCTTTTTTTCATTTCCTTCTCCCCTTTGCTTAAATAGTTTTCAAGCAGAACATTCATCAACACTGTTGTTGAACCTTTTCCGTGTACGCACACGGAAAGACTAAATAAGATAACCTTTCTATTCGTGTACGTACACGTCCTTACTTAAGAAAGACCTTTTAAGATAACGCTTACATTTAGTTCAGCAACACTGTTGATAAATTAAATTTTATCACCCTCAACTTGTACGGTCAACCTATTTTTTAGAATATTCGGTTAAATTATATGGATTCTCCTCTAATAATCTCGTGACCTAAAAGCGGTATGGATATATAGGCATCTCCCTCAATTTTATTCACGATACTTTCAACCGCTTTTTCTCCAATTTGCACAATCGGATATTTCACCGTCGTTAGGCGCGGCGAAATGTACTTTAGCATATCAATATCATCAAATCCCATGACTCCTGCCTGTTCTGGAATTGCAATGTTTCTTTCTTTTAACAAATTCATCACTTCCAGCGCATACAAATCTGTAGAACAGACAATGGCTGTTTTTTCAGCCGGATCAAACGAATAAGTTTTCAGTTTTTCTAAATAATCCGCGTCTTTTAATACGAGGGGGATAAGGGCTTTATTCAATTGGATACCTTCCATAAATCCAATAAAACGCTCTTCTTGTGTGTAAATATTTGATTTTCCCGCGTATGCCAGAGGAGGACTTACATAAACGAATTGTTTATACCTCTTTGATACAATATAATCAACCGCTTCTTTCATCGCTTGGCGCTCACGAATTCCGACATATTCCCAATTACTTGATATGTAATTGAAAATGGTCACGATCGGTGTATGAAACTTGCTTAAATAAGTGTCAAACTCTTTTCCCTGATTTACTGTAAATAAAATGATTCCATCCACTTTGCGATTGACTAAATATTCAATACACGTCCGCTCATTTTCAGGGTTTTTATCCGTTAGTGTAATATAAACAAAATAACCAAGCTCCCTCGCTTTCTGTTCAATGGCATTCATAAGCTGGGCGAATGAACGATTGTACAAATCAAATAACACAACACCAAGTGTCATTGTTTTTCCCATGACAAGGCTTCTCGCGGTAAAGTCCGGCTGATAATTCATTTCCTCCGCCACTTTTAGTACTTTGTTTCTGGTTTTTTCACTAATGCCTGTCCGGTTATTAAGCGCTCTATCTACAGTACCGGCAGAAACGCCGCAAATGGCTGCAATATCTTTAATCGTAACGCGCATTTTTTATTCCCCCTTCGACTGATGCTTTACTTCAATTGTAATAAAGATTTCTAATACTTTATTATACTTCACTTGAACGGTCAAATTGTATCTTTTTGGTTTATAAAAGAAAACATGGATGCGAATTGCACCCATGTTTTCTTTAAATCCCTTGTTCATTTATGTAGCGAAGCATTGTATATCGGTCTCGCAGCGTATGTGCTTCACGCAAACTTGTTTCTACCAATTCAGACCCAATGCCCAAGTCTGCCGGCGCAATAGGGGCACCAACTTTTTTAAGAAGCCTGGTGATTTCAGCGGGATCCGGAATGAATTCAATACCAGCTTGAGTTGGAAGTTGCGCTGCTTTCTCCTTGTACGTACGAGCAATAAGAGCAGTAGCCGCTGCCACTTTAGCACCATGGAGTACTTGAGGACGCCCTTCTCGAATAAAGTTCATTTCCCAATAATGAGAAAGATGGTGCTCTCCTCCAGAAGCCGGATGTGACTGTCCGAACATGAGCATAGCGATGCCCGATTCAATAAGCGCATCCATTAAAATACGGATACCTTCTTCTTCTTTTCCAGAAATTTGGTCGACATTTTCAACGCACTGATTCAGCACACGCTCAGTGATAGCAGCTGCTTCTTCTGAATATGGCTCTCCGGCCGTCGCATGGCCAAATTTCCAATCTGCCAGTGAAGTGAACTTAGCCAGCATATCACCAAATCCGGCTGCGATCATCTCATCCGGCGCATTCATTAAAACAGATATATCCGCAAATAAAGCATGCGGGGACACAGCTTTAAACGTTTTCTTCATCCCACGTACAATAAGGGGTGCCCCGACAGAGGTGAAACCGTCCACGGATGGAGCCGTCGGAATTGAAACAAACGGAATGCCGGTCTTGTCACTGCAAAAGCGAGTAATATCATGAATAGTGCCGGAGCCGACCGCAATTAAAACGTCCGTTTCTTTGTTGATATCAATCAATGCCTGCATGATGGACACTTCGTCCGCTTTTACATCTCCGTTCTGGTCAGGTTCAATCAAGCATGTGCGAACTGCAAGAGATTTTGCATGTAATTGCTCGGTTAATGAATCTCCAGCTGCCTTTTGTGTTTTTTCGTCAGCAACAATTAGGATGTTTTCCCATTTTTTATCCGCAGCATAATTCGCGCATTGCTTAAAAGCGTCCCGTTCAATGATGATCTTTTCAATAGCAGAATAAGTCATTTCTCATTCACCTTTCCTTGTCGAAAATCGGTATACAGTCCTTGATACGTATCGTTCGTCTTTTGTGAGAGTGCTTTGCGGAAATTGCGGATGATGAATGGAATCCGGCAGCCCTTGTGTTTCAAGACATAGTCCGGCATATTTATAGGACTCTCCTCCATTTAGCGGCACACCTTCTGTGATCTGTGTTCCAGCATATAAAACGACACAGTTCTGATCTGTTTTGATGCTGAGTACACGGCCGCTCGGTTCATCTGACAGCGTAATGTCTCCGTTTCCGCTCAAGACAAATGGATGGTCGTATCCTTCGCCTGCCAGCTTGTTTTGCGGGTCATCAGATTCCACACCTGTTTGAATAGGCTGGCCGCGCCGGAAATCAAAGGATGTGCCTTCAACAGGCTGAAGCGTGCCTGTCGGCAGAAGCTGATCATTTAGTTCCGCGTACTGATCGCTGTCGATCTGAAGTACGTGATCTGTAATGTCCCATTTTAAGCCGCCGCTTAAATTAAAGTACGTATGATTTGTCATATTTAAAAGAGTCGGCGCATCCGACACGGCTTCGTACTGAATGGCAAACTCATTTTCATCGTTTAATGTATACGTGACAGCTACTTTCACATTTCCGGGATATCCGCCGTCTCCATCCGGGCTTTCATAGGTAAACCGAACACCGCCAGCGATGCATTCAGATTGCCAGATGGCCTTATCAAACCCTGTTTTTCCGCCGTGCAGGTGATTGTTTCCATCATTTTGTTCAAGTGCATACGTTTGGCCGTCCAGCTCAAATGAACCACCGCTAATCCGCCCGGCAAAGCGGCCAATGACGGCACCCAAATACCAAGGATTGTCTGCATATTGATCAATGTTTTCATAACCGAGTACAACATTTTCAAGATGCCCTTCACGATCCGGCACGATGATTTTTGTAATAATGCATCCGTAATCAAGAAAAGACACTTCCATGCCATTTTTGTTTCTTAAAGTAAATTCTTTAATATTTGTTCCATTTATCTTTCCTGCCATATTCTCCACTCCTTTTAGTAGAAGAAAAGGCCGGCTCACGAATGAGACAGCCTTTTCCATTGATTATTTCCAGATTGCTTCTCCCCACTTCAATTCGTTACGCAGCTGGGACGTTTTCGTGTCGTTATCAATAATGACACATTCAATTCCCGCCATCTCCGCAAAGTCATACAGCTGTTCCGCACTGACGGCGAATGACAGAACCGTATGATGAGCCCCTCCGGCATAAATCCATGATTCTGTTGCGGTTTTTAAAGACGGCTGCGGTTTCCAGAGCACTTTAGCAACCGGAAGATTTGGTGTTTCTTTCGGTGACTCAACCGCGTCAACCACATTCACAATTAATCGGTAGCGCCCGCCCATTTCCACAAGAGACGCATTGACAGCTTGTCCGCTCATGCCGTCAAACACAAGACGTGCCGGATCTGCTTTGCCGCCGATTGACAGTGGATTAACGACGATACGCGGCTTAGAAGCAGCAACAGTCGGACACACTTCAAGCATATGCGAGCCGAGAATCATTTCGTTGCCTTCTTCTAAATGGTATGTGTAATCTTCCATAAATGACGTTTGCTTATTGCCGGCCGCGATTTTCATCATGCGAAGAAGTGCCGCTGTGCGCCAGTCGCCTTCACCCGCAAACCCGTAGCCATCTGCCATTAGGCGCTGCGCCGCAAGACCCGGCAGCTGCTTCATGCCGTGCAGATCTTCAAAATTTGTTGTAAAGGCGTTGTAGTCCCCTTTTTCCAAGAAAGAACGCAAACCGATTTCAATGCGCGCCTGCTCTTTAATGGCCGCACTGATTTCATCACTTTCTTCAAAATCATATTGTTGTTTGTATTCTGCATAGACAGACTCGACCTGGTCATCTGTGATCGCGTTCATTTCCTCAACAAGATCCCCAATGCCGTAATAGTCGACGACCCAGCCGAATTTAATTTGCGCTTCTACTTTATCGCCGTCTGTTACCGCAACGTTCCGCATGTTGTCACCAAAACGGGCGACTCGAATATTTGGTCCTTCCGTCACAGCAACAGCGACCTTCATCCAGTCGCTAATGTCTTTCTTGACGGATTCATTTTGCCAGTGGCCGACGATCACTTTGCGGCCGATCTGCATACGGGTGCCGATAAATCCGTACTCCCGGTCACCGTGCGCCGCCTGATTTAAGTTCATGAAATCCATATCAATGCTGCTCCACGGGATGTCACGGTTAAATTGTGTATGCAAATGAAGAAGCGGCTTTTGAAGGGCTTTTAAGCCGGCAATCCACATTTTCGCCGGTGAAAATGTATGCATCCATGTAATGACACCAGCACAATTTTCATCGCTGTTTGCCCGTTGCATAAGCTGATGAATATGAGCGGATGTTGTCAGTACTTCTTTAAACACGACCGGATAAGAAAGCGATCCTCCTTCATTTAAACCGTTCACGACTTCTTCTGAATTTTTTTGCACCTCTTTTAGTGTTTCTTCACCGTACAGGTGCTGGCTTCCTGTAACAAACCAAAATTCTTTCTTATCTGTTGTTAACATGCTTCTCACTCCCTTGATTTATTTCTGCCCATAATAGGCACTTTTACCATGTTTGGGTAATCCAAGCTTGGCTTGAAAAACTTCTTCTTTAATCCGTTCTAACAAAGCTGCTCTACCTTCTTCTAAATTATTAAACTATCAATAGCTGCTTGCTCGATTGTAAGTCCTTGTTTATAACGATTGATAAAGACTTCAAAGCCTTCAACATCTTTTTCGTCTGCATCTACTTTCACACCATCATTGTAAACAAATACCTTTTTATCAAGATATTCTTCCAATGATTCATTTTCTTCTCTATTGTTCATAAAGGATGCAAGCAAAGCAATCCCCCATGCACCGCCTTCACCAGCAGTTTCCATAACAGATACAGGCGCATTCATAGCTGCGGCCATTATCTTCTGTCCAGCACCTTTGGTCTTAAACAGACCTCCATGTCCCAATATTTTATCGATCTCAATATTTTCTTCATTTAACAGAATATCCATTCCGATTTTCAGAGCTCCAAGTGCTGAGAATAAATGTACGCGCATAAAGTTTGCAAGATTGAAATTACTTTCTGGTGAACGTACGAATAATGGCCGGCCTTCTCTCATCCCTGTAATATTCTCACCAGAATAATAGCCGTAAGACAATAGTCCTCCGCAATCCCTATCCCCTTCAAGAGCCTTATTGAATAAGATTTCAAATATTTTTTCTGTATTTACTTTACAACCCAGAACTTCTGAAAACTCACGGAAAAGCTTTATCCAAGCATTTATATCAGAGGAACAGTTATTCGCATGAACCATACCGACTAAACTTCCAGAAGGCGTGGTAACCAGATCGATTTCTGGATGAATCTTTTTCAATTCTTTTTCCAGCACGATCATAGCAAACACTGAAGTTCCTGCTGAAACATTTCCTGTACGTTCAGCAACGCTGTTGGTTGCGACCATACCAGTTCCTGCGTCGCCTTCTGGAGGACAAAGTGGAATGCCAGCTTGAAGGTTCCCGCTCACATCTAATAGCTTTGCTCCTTCTTCTGATAATTGCCCAGCTTCACCGCCAGCTAGTATAGCCTGTGGTAAAATCTCTTCTAATTCCCATGGATAATTCTTTTCACTGATCAAATCATCAAAATCTTGAATCATCCTTGTATCATAATTCTTTGTTTTCACATCAATTGGAAACATGCCGGAAGCATCTCCAACTCCTAAAACTTTTTTTCCAGATAACTTCCAGTGAATATAGCCAGCTAGTGTTGTGAAGAAATCAATATTTTCTACATGTTCTTCTTCATTTATAATTGCTTGATACAAATGAGCAATACTCCATCTTTGTGGGATATTATAATTGAAAAGCTCTGTTAATTTTTTTTCTGCTTGTTCAGTGATCGAATTCCTCCAGGTACGAAATGGAACCAACGACTCTCCATCTTTGTTAAACGCCATATAGCCGTGCATCATCGCACTAAAGCCAATTGCGCCAACCTTTTGAAGAGTTACACCATACTTTTCTTTCACTTCAGCTGCCATCTCTTGATAACTTATTTGCAGACCCTTCCAAATATCACCAAGAGAATATGTCCATATCCCCTCTTCCAAGCGATTCTCCCATTCGTAGCTTCCAGAAGCTATTGGTGAATGATCAGAATCGATCAAAACTGCCTTGATACGAGTAGAACCAAATTCAATACCTAAAGCTGTTCGACTGTTAGCGATATCAGCTTTTATTAGATCCAGCTTATTAGTCATTCAGCCACTTCCTTTTGATCAATAATTTATGATTCTTCATTATAATCTGCTCGATGCTGAAGCGCCCATTAATGGCCAAGCTTTACACTTGAACCTGGAAGCTCCTTATCAATGACGCCATGCCGGTAAGGTGTTACGTGGTCTGCGACTTCGCGTCCATCTTTTAATAACACAAGCACTGCACGTCCTGACTGCGTTCCATAGTCAACACCAATCGTATATTTTTCTGTCATATTGGTTTATCCTTTCTGCCCGTAATAGGCGTTCGCTCCGTGTTTCCGTAAATAATGCTTATCGAGTAAAAATTGATCAATCGGCTCAATACCTGCATTTAATTGGAAAGTATTTAAGCCCATTTTTGCGACTTCTTCTAAAACGACGGCGTTATGAACGGCTTCTTTCGGGTTTTTTCCCCAGTTAAACGGCGCATGTCCGTACACGAGAACACCTGGCAATGCCCGTGGATCAAGATTCATAAACGTTTCAACGATGACATTCCCTGTTTCCACTTCATAAGCCCGCTCAATTTCCTCTTTCGTAAGCGGACGGGTACATGGTACTTCACCATAATAATAGTCAGCGTGCGTTGTGCCGAGAGCCGGAATGGCACGTCCCGCCTGTGCCCAGCTCGTTGCCCACGGCGAATGCGTATGGACAACGCCGCCAATGCCGGAAAAATGCTTATATAAAATTAAGTGAGTGGCTGTGTCAGAAGACGGGTTTAAATGGCCTTCTATCAAATTCCCCTCCAGATCCACAACGACCATATCGTCTGCAGTCAGCTTGTCGTACGCCACACCGCTCGGTTTAATAACCACCAGCTGTTCTTTTTCATCGAAACCGCTTACATTCCCCCATGTAAAAGTCACGAGTCCGTATTCTGGGAGGGCAAGGTTCGCCTCTAAAACGTCTTGCTTTAATTGCTCCAGCATAAAAATCCTCCTCACTTCAACTTGTACGTATATTTAATCCTTAAAATAAATAATAGTATAATATGTACGTATAATCAATCATTATCACCACAAAATTAAAAATAACTTTTTCAGAGATAAAAAAGCTCATAAACAAGTTATTGTTTATGAGCTTCCGCCATCATTTTTACCGAAGACCGAATTCGAATATTCGGTTCGAACAAGATCGATTCCTGCTTTGTTTCTTTTTTGGCCGCCGAGCCTTTCTTTTCTTTAACGAGCTCCATAATAAGGCGAGCCGCCGTTTCTCCGAGGCCACTTTTCGGATGCTCGACAGTGGTCAGCTTTACTTCTGATACGTCCGCTAAAAACGAATCATCATATCCAACCATTGCGATATCGTCCGGCACACGAATGTTTTCGCTGCGTAAAATGTTCAGCAGGCTAAGCGCCATCTGGTCATTGTAACAAACGAGTGAATCCGGTACGTCTTTTTCCGGCAGCGCCAGCAATTCTTTTAATTCAAGAGCCGGTTTATCCGCTTTTTCTTCCGTGTAGTATGTAACAATATTTCGGGGTTCAATCGGAATGCCGTATTTCCGATGTGCTTTTAAAAATCCCTTCATTCGTTTCACACCTTGCAGGTCATCGGTTTTGAAAAAGCCGGCAATTTTTCGGTACCCTTGCTTAATTAAAAATTCCGTTTGCAAGAAACCGCCTTTTTCATCGTCCATGGCCACATAAAGTGGCTCGAGCTCATCATAATACGCATTGATCATGACATATGGGACGTTTTGCCGCTCTAAATTTAAATAATAATTAAGGTTTGGATTGCTGATGGCGCTTTTTGTCGGCTCTACAATGACTCCATCGAATGAACTTGATAATATCTTCTCAAGAATTTCCCGTTCTGTTTCGTGATTATTATTCGTGCTGAAAAGGGTCACATGGTATCCTTGTTCACTTAATACGGACTCTGCACCTCGAATAATAGAAGGGAAAATATAGTCTGAAATATACGTTGTAATAAGCGCGATGTTTTTTTGTGTACGTGTATCGGACGCTGAACCATTCGCCTGACGGTCGGCGCAAAACGTGCCGGCGCCCTGTTCACGGTAAAGCCATCCTTTGCTGACAAGGTCGCCGATTGCCAGCCGGACCGTGTGGCGGCTTACCCCAAACTCTTTCATCAGCTCACTCTCTGAGCTTATTTTTTGATGTGGCAAAAACGTGCCGTCTAATATGCGCGATTGGATTGCCTGCTTGACCATACTATGCTTTGTTTCCAATCGATCACCTCCTCCAAATCCCACTTATACGTATATATTATCATATTCGAAAACCAGACAAGCGGAATTGTGTACTAATTTTATTACAATACATAACAAAACATATTTTATAAACTCTATTAGTCTTTTTAGAAAATAAAAAAAGCTGTCCTATATTCAATAGGACAACCTTTTTAGAAAGTTTAATTACTACATTTTTCATGAAGATACATAATATATACAGTCCAGCAATTATAAAGCTTTATTTTTATTGTAAATGTCGAATGCAACAGCAGCTAAAAGAACAAGTCCTTTAATCGCCTGCTGCCAATCAATTCCCAAACCTATAATTGACATACCATTGTTCATTATTCCCATAACAAGCCCGCCGATAATGGCACCCGGCAACGTACCGATCCCACCATACGCTGAAGCTCCCCCAATAAAACATGCTGCAATGGCATCAAGCTCAAAAAGGTTGCCTGCTCTTGGTGTAGCCGCATTAAGACGAGCAGCAAAAATTAATCCTGATAGTGCAGAAAGAACGCCCATGTTAACAAAAACCAAGAAAGTGACCTTTTTTGTTTTAACACCCGACAATTGAGCAGCTTTTTCGTTCCCGCCAATTGCATAGATATGACGTCCAACGACTGTTTTTCTCATTACAAATGTATAAACGATAATTAATATACCTAAAATAATTAAAATATTTGGAATTCCTTCGTATAAAGCAAGAATATACGCAAATACATTTATAATTGCAAAAAATGCAATTAATTTTGTTATAAAAATACCTGACGGCGTCACTTCAAAACCATACTTCAATTGTGTTCTTCTATTTTTCACTTCATTAAAAATAAGAATAAGCGATAACAATAACCCAATTATTATGGTTAAAATATGCAGCGAACCACCTGCAGAAATATCTGGGATAAAGCCTGAACTCATTTTTTTGAAACTTTCAGGAAACGGCGCAATAGACTGCCCTTCAAGCACAATCATGGTTAATCCTCTGAATAATAACATTCCTGCCAGTGTAACAATAAATGCTGGAATTTTGACATATGCAATCCAAAAGCCTTGCCATGCACCAATTAAGGCGCCAATAAGCAAAGAAATAATAACAGCCAAAAATGTTGGCACATTATATGTTACCATCAGCATCCCTGAAATTGCTCCTACAAAAGCAGCGATGGACCCTACAGACAAGTCAATATGCCCTGTAATAATGACCAGCACCATGCCAATTGCCAAAACTAAAATATAGCTGTTCTGCAAAATGATATTCGTGATATTCAATGGTTCTAATAATATTCCATCTGTTAAAACTTGAAACAGCAACATGATAAAAACTAATGCAATAATCATACTGTATTGTCTCATGTTATTCCTAGCCATATTCATTAATGTCTGCATTCCACTTACCCCCTGCTCTTTGTCATATACTTCATTAAATTCTCTTGGGTGGCATCTTTTCTGTCAACTTCTCCGGTTATTCTGCCTTCGCTCATTACATACGTACGATCACAAATTCCGAGTATCTCAGGAAGTTCAGATGAAATAACTAAAACACCTTTTCCTTCATTCGCTAACTGATTAATGATTGTATAGATTTCGAATTTTGCTCCTACATCAATTCCGCGTGTGGGTTCATCTAAAATCAAAATCTCCGGACCAGAAAAAATCCATTTGCTTAGAACAACCTTTTGTTGATTGCCTCCACTTAAGTTTCCTACTATCTGCCAAACGCTTGGTGTTTTAATATTCAGTTTTTTCCGGAAACTTTCTGCTTCTATAATTTCTTGATTGTCATTAATAACATTATTTTTAGATATTTTCGGCAGGCTTGGGAGAGAGATATTCTTTCTGATGTCGTCCATTAAAATGAGACCATTTCCTTTTCGATCTTCTGACACGTAGGCAAGCCCGTTGCGAATAGCCTGACTCACATCATTCAGCTGTACTTCTTTTCCATTAATCTTGACAGTACCAGTAATTTTTTGTCCATACACTTTTCCGAAAATACTCATAGCCAGTTCAGTTCTTCCTGCACCCATCAAGCCAGCTATACCGACAATCTCGCCTTTTTTAATATGCAGATTGATATTATCAAGCATTTTCCGCTCTCTATGCTGCGGATGATACACATTCCAATCCTCTACTTCAAAAATCACATCACCAATCTTTGGTGTTCTTGATGGATACCGATTTGTCAAATCACGCCCTACCATTCCCTTGATAATTCGATCTTCATTAATATCACCTGAATGTACATCCAGCGTTTCGATAGTTTGGCCATCCCGTAAAATCGTTATGGAATCTGCTACTTTTATAATCTCATTTAATTTATGTGAAATAATGATTGCTGTCATTCCTTGATTTTTCAATTCAATAAGGAGATTCAACAAATTTTCACTGTCGTTTTCATTTAAAGCCGCTGTCGGTTCGTCCAGAATAAGTAACTTTACTTGTTTGGATAAAGCTTTCGCTATCTCAACCAATTGTTGTTTACCTACTCCAATATTGGAGATTAATGTGGTGGGGGATTCCGTCAATCCTACTTGAGAAAGAAGTTTCGTTGTTTTATGAATTGTTTCGTTCCAGTTGATGAAGCCTTTTGGCGCTTGCTCATTTCCTAAAAAGATGTTCTCTGCAATGGATAAATCCGGCACTAATGCTAATTCCTGATGAATAATGACAATACCTAAATCTTCACTTTGCTTAATGTTTTTGAATTCACATACATTGTTTTCAAATAAAATGTCACCTGTATAAGTACCGATTGGATACACGCCGCTTAATACTTTCATTAAAGTCGATTTTCCCGCGCCATTTTCACCCATAAGCGCGTGAATTTCTCCTTTTTTCACTTTTAAATTTACATTTTCGAGTGCTTTTACTCCAGGAAATTCTTTTGTAATACTTTTCATTTCCAACAAAATTTCAGACATGATAACACCACACTTTCAGTAATGTAACAGATGATTTAGCTATTACTTTCGAAAGAATCACTAAATCATCTGTTTTATTCATTCAATTATTTAAGGTCGTCTTCTGTCCAATACCCGCCATCGACGATTACTTCTTTGTAATTTTCAATATCAACAGATACCGGTTCTAGAAGATAAGATGGAACTACTTTCACGCCGTTGTCATAGGTTTTTTCATCATTCACTTCCGCTTCTTCGTCTTTTAATACAGCGTCTGCCATTTCAACGGCTTTTTTCGCAAGTTCACGTGTATCTTTAAAAACGGTTTGTGTTTGCTCACCGGCGATAATAGATTTGATTGATGCTAATTCAGCATCCTGTCCAGTAATAATTGGAAGCGGCTTATCCGCTGAACCGTAGCCTACGCCTTTGAGTGAAGAAATAATTCCAATACTAATTCCATCATATGGCGACAATACTGCATCTACATTGTCAGACGTATAACTTGCACTTAACAAGTTATCCATTCTCGCCTGCGCTGCAGCTCCGTCCCATCTTAATGTTGCAGCCTGGTCAAATGACGTCTGGCCGCTTTTAATAACCAGCTTCCCACTATCAATATATGGTTGAAGGATAGACATGGCACCATCAAAGAAGAAATAGGCATTATTATCATCTGGCGACCCGGCAAATAGTTCGATATTAAATGGACCTTTTCCATCTTTCAACCCTAATTTTTCTTCAATATAAGATCCTTGCAAAACACCTACTTGAAAGTTATCAAACGTTGCATAGTATGTTACGTGGTCGGTATTTTTAATTAAACGGTCATAGGCAATAACCTTAATTTCCTGATTGTTTGCTTTATCCAGCACATCTGTCAGCGCTTCACCATCAATGGAAGCGACAACTAGTACATCAACGCCTTTTGTAATCATGTTTTCGATTTGAGCAATTTGATTTTCTACTACATCTTCAGCGTATTGTAAATCCGTTTTGTAACCTAATGCTTCAAATTCTTTTACCATATTATCCCCATCAAGCACCCATCGCTCAGAGGACTTTGTTGGCATCGCAATTCCTACAAAACCAGCCTCGCCACTGCCGCCGCTACTATCTTCCTCACCGCCGCTGCATGCTGTCAGAACAAACATTAAGATTAATCCTAAAAAAATTGATAGCACTTTCTTCATACAGTTGCACCTTCCCCTTTTTATTTAGTTTTTTAGCCCAGGCCATTGTTCCCTGTCTATATGTGAAATATATCATCATTAACATTCAGAGTCTTTTCAATAAAACAACTCTTTTTATAAAAATTTAACTTTTTTTAAAGCGCTTTCATTTTTTATGCATATGATCTTATGGAAGATTCGCTATTTTTATTGTAAAATTTTTCCTTTTCATTTTTTGAGTATTAAAAAAGCATGCAGATAGATATGCATGCTAGTTTATCATCCCTTTTCGATATTGATTTGGTGAAACGCCTACTGCTTTTTTAAAAGCTGTACTAAAATAATGCTGCGATTCATATCCAACTTGTTCAGCAACTTCATTTATCTTTAAACTTGTTGAATTCAACAGCTTGATCGCTTTTGTCATTCTCGTTTTCGTGAGTAACGTGACAAATGTTGTGCCGAGCTCCTTTTTGATCATTCTGCTTAAATATACAGGTGATACTTGGAGCAATTGCGCCAGTGATTCTAAAGTCAAATCCTGGTCTGCATAATGTTCTCTAATATAACTTCTTGAACGACGTACTAACGGGGAAATTTTTGCTTCTTCAGAAACTTTATGCTTGCAGTGAACATAAGCAGCATTCAAATTATTTATGCCACCTGTGACTTCTTCTGAGTAAACCGTTGCGGCTACATTCAAATAGTCTTGAATCAATCTTTCCATGATTGAAAAAGATTTTTCTCCTGCTTTTTCCCAAATTAAAATAAATAACAAACCTGAACGATCGGTGAAACTTACATTTTGACAATCACCGAATACTTCCAAGATGATATTCATCGCAGCAGAAGCAAATATTTCTTTATCGTTTTCTTCCATAAGTGGCTGCTTGATTTGAAACTCCCAGCTTCGAACGGCCACCAGCAACTGCGGCATTTTAACTGGAAGACTCAAAAACTGAAGCTGTTCTTTTATTTCTTCTTCTGTAAGCCTTCCTTCGACCCACTCTTTACAAAAGCGGTCTTGGATGATCAGCTTGTTTTGGTCAATATAACTTGAAGCAATTTGTTTATGCTTTATTTCCTGAGAATGCTCCGCAATTTTTCTTTTTGTTTTTTCGATTACATTAGTTAAATTTTGGGGATTTACAGGTTTAAGCAAATAGTCATCAACATCCAGCCTTAGCGCCTCTTGTGCATAACTAAATTCATCATAGCCTGTTATAATTATCACTCTGCAATCAGAAAGGCTTTCACGAATATGTTTGACTACTGTTAATCCATTCATAATGGGCATATTTAAGTCAACTAATAAAATATCAATCTGATGCTGTAAAGCTAGTTCCAGCGCTTCTTCCCCATCCTCTGCTTCCGCAACCACCGTCATTTCATACTTCTCCCACTGTACTGCATCACGGATTCCTTCCCGAATATTTGGCTCATCGTCTGCAATCAATACTTTTAATGGTTGCTGCACAAATCCTCATCCCCCTTGTTTGATCGGAAGCACAATTTTAACGGTTGTTCCCTTTTCTGCTTCACTTTTAATTGATAATCCGTATGGAGAGCCATAAGTCAATTTGATTCTCGCCTGTACATTCATTACACCATAGCCGACTTTATTTAGCGTCTTTAACTCTTCCATGCTGTTAAATGCAATAGAAAGACTCTCATTTAGCTTCATTAACGTTTCTTCATTCATTCCTTTTCCATCATCCACAACGTGAAGAACCAGCCGCCCGTTTTGCTTTTCTCCATTAATCTCAATACAGCCGGGTCCTCTCCGTTCTTTTATGCCGTGATAAATGGCATTTTCAATAATCGGCTGAAGAATCAGCTTTATAACAGAAACATTCCTTAATGTAGGATCTATCATTATTTGATAATTCAATTTGTCCTGGTACCGTGCTTTTTGAATCTTCAAATAACTTTCAATATGTTCTATCTCCTTATCCAGCAAAATCATATCATCGCCCTTACTCAAGCCAATTCGAAATAATTGTGACAATGACTCGACTACTTCTGCCACATCACTTGCTCCTTTTTTGCGTGCCATCCAATTAATTGTATCCAGTGTATTGTACAAAAAATGCGGCTTAATATGAGCTTGCAGAGCCTGCAGTTCAGCTTCTTTTTTTTGGCGTGCCTGCAGCTCCGTCAAATCCAGCAAATTATTGATTTGCGCCAGCATGGTATTAAAGCTTCCTCCAAGCATCCCGATTTCATCTTTTCGATCTCCTTTGTAACGGATCGTTAAATTGCCAGATTCGGCTTCTTTCATAAAAGAATTCAATTGTCCGATTGGACGTGACATTGAGTAAGATAAATAATAGGAAGCACCTAGGCCTACTAAGCAAACAATAAATAAAAAGCTTATGACAAAAAAGTGAACTTGTTTCACTTCTGCTAAAGATTCACCGGCCTTAAATATCCCAATGGTTGTCCAGTCAGAAAACGAAGATTTTTGGTAAATAAAGTGCAGTTTTGTTCCATCTTCCTCTTTAGAAAAGGTACCTGATGAATGGCCTTGAAAAGAATTTGAAGAAATCTCATCTATTAAAGCGTTTTTTGGAGAATAAACCGTGTCATCTTCAGCATCCAAGACCATTAAATAACCAGATTTGCCTAATCGAATGTCTCTAATGACTTCCGATATGACTCTTAGCTTCAAGTCGATCAGCACAACCCCTGCAACCTTTTGAGTTCTAGGATCAAAAATGGCTCGAACACTTGAAATAACTTCTTCATCTTTATAATTAATGTGTGATGCAATATTTCTCTCACTTGGAGTCCCTATCACTTTAAAAATCCCTTTATTCTCAACCGCTTCTTGATACCAATTTTCTTCCGTTAAAGGGCGCTTATTTCGTGTGTAAAGCTCATTGCTAATATAATCGCCATCACTGTTTACCACTAATATTCCAGCAATTTCAGGCGTAATAGATGTAAACCCTTGTAAATATTGTTTAATTTGGTAATGATCTGTTTCAGTTCCAGCCAAGTACTCATTTATTTCCCGATTAAAAGAAATTAAATAGGAAATACTTTCCATGTTTTCAATGTAAGAATCAAACGATTTGTTAGCCTGTTCGATTAACTGAAACGTGTTTTCTGCTTCTTTCTTTTCAACAATTCGATCAACTGTTACACTAATCAAAACGCTCAGGGCAATTGCAGGCAAAATACTAATGACTAAGAGTAGGGCAATAAGCTTATAGCGAATCGCAAGGTCATTCACTTTAAACGCTCTTGCTTTTCCCACTAACTGTTTTATCTTTGCTTCATGCTTAGTTTGCATAAAATTCATCTACATTCATTTTTGTTACGACCGATGTTCCAGTGTCCGTATTCATCTTCGTTATGAATCTTGAATTTTCTGCATTATTGTTTAGATAAAATAAATGTTGAAGAGACCAGTACCCCATGTTCCATGTTCCTTGCACAATCGTAGCGGATATCGTGCCTTCTTTGATCATATCCAATGTTTCCTTGTCCGTATCAAAACTTATTATTTTAACTTCTTTGTCTTTATTAAGGTAACGAACTGCATCCCCTAAACCTGCTCCTCCATTCGCTTCCGTTGCAAAAATACCCTTTAAGTCCTCATGGCTTCTCAGTATATCTATTGCTGCCTGCCGGGAAACCAGTTGGTCTCCTTTGCCATCTTTTATTTCAACAATTTCAATTCCAGGATACTCACTTTTAAGCGTTTCTTGAAATCCTGTTGATCTATCTATATGATTTGATTGATTAGGCAAGGTCACAATCGCCACTTTTCCCTTGTTATTCAAAAGCTCAGCCATTTTATGCGCAGCTGTCACACCTGCTTGATAATTATTCGTTCCCAAAAAAGCATACGCTTTGCTGTCAGGAGAATCTGAATCAAATAACACAACAGGAATTCCGGAATCAACCGCCTTGTTTATCGTGTCATTCAGCTTTTCAGAATGGATGGCAGATAAAGCAATTCCCGCTGGCTTTTTTGCAATAGCTTCTTCCAGTACTATTAATTGTTCATTGACATCATACTTTGTCGCTCCTTGATACTCAATTGCGATGTTGAGAGACTCTGCTGCGTCCTCGGCACCCTTTAAAATTCCCTTCCAATAGTCCATGCCAACTTGAAAGGTAACGAATACATATCTTTCGTCTCCCCTGCCCTCATTTTGAACTTTATTTTCATTCATGCTGAAGTTTAATGGGAACGTTTGAGCTTGAAAATGATATACATAAAGCAGGAAGCTCCCAATTAAAATGCTGTATACGAACAAGAGTATTTTCATAGTTGAAACCCCTTTCATTTATATCATCACAAATTTATCGGTGTTTCTTACTTAGCATAATGACTTTGCTACTATTTTACAATCTATTTTAAACTAAAAAAGGAATAATTTCACACAAAAAACCCACCTATACGCACAAGTAACTTGTACGTATAGGTGGGTCAAAAATACAAAAAACTTTTTTTAAATAAAAACTCGTATTAGAAGGAACAAAAAATGGAGCTAGATAACTCGCCAAAAAACGGCTTCTCTTTTTCCGGTCATTGCAATGAAAAGTCCAGTACATCCGAAAAAATATCAAGCCTGTTCTTTATAAAACTACCACTTAGCTTTTTTTATTCGGCCTCTTGCGGATGACCATCACTCACTAATTCAGCTGCCCGCGCATTGGACTCCACCTGCTCTACATTTTTGCAGCCGGGAATGACGCTTGTAACAGCAGGATGCTTCAAGCACCACGCCAGCGCCCACTCAGCCATGTTGACGCCTGAAGGTACTTCTTCTTTTTGAATCTGTTCAACCAGCCTCAGCATGTTTTCCTGCTCTTGTTTATCCCTGTTATGACGGACGTCGTTTTCACCGAATACAGAGCCAGGCTTGTATTTGCCGCTTAAAAAACCGCTCGCAAGCGGCACACGGGCTAGTACGCCAAGATTTTGCTCTTCACATGAAGGAAATACCTCTTTTTCCGGTACCCGGTCAAGGCGGTTATACACGACTTGAATGACTTCCGCGTTCACGTCGCTCGCTTTGCTCGTTTGATGAATGTTTGCATTACTGCCAATTGAAATACCTAGATGGCGGACTTTCCCCGCTTTCACTTGTTTGTCCAGCTCCGTCCAAAGATCGTCATTATCGAATGCGTCGTTGCTGCCGGAATGAAATTGATACAAATCCACATAATCGGTTTGAAGTGATTTTAACGACGCATCCAGCTGCTTAATAACTTCTTCCGCTGACCAATGATTGGTCCGTTCGAAATTGTTGTGGAAGTGGTGGCCGAATTTTGTTGCGACAATCCAGTCTTCTCTTTCATAACGAATCGCCTGTCCAATTAACGATTCAGACAAGTGATCACCATAGCACTCGGCGGTATCAATGAAATTAATGCCCATCTCTTTTGCTTTCTGTAAAATGGCATCGACCTCTTTTTGTTCGAAGTCTTTGCCCCACTCGCCTCCATATTGCCACGTGCCGATTCCAACTACAGATACATTCAGTCCGGTTTTTCCTAATGTACGGTATTTCACTTTACCACTCCTTTTTTGTAAGCGAATACAATTAGATTAATACATTAAACGGCAAACATCAATTTTCAAGAAAAAAGTATGCTTTTTGAACTCTGAAGACGGCGCGATACTCAACTTATTGCGCCGAAAATCCTGAGAAATGCGCCGGTTTAAAAAAGAGGTATCCTAAAAGTCAACATAGCTGACTTTTAGGATACCTCCACCTCATTAACCTTTCACACTGCCTGCTGCAAGTCCTTCGATAAAGTAGCGCTGCAGGAACAAAAAGACGATAACCATTGGAAGTGACGCCATAAGGGCGGCGGCCGCCACCAGGTTTAATTGGCTGGAGTTTTGCCCGAAGAAGCCTGCCAATGCAACCGTTAACGTTTGAACGCTTGAATCCTGCAGGAAGAAAATCGCAAACTGGTAGTCATTCCAAATGTACACAGATGAAATGATCAGAACGGTCGCTGTAATTGGTTTTAACAGCGGAAATACGATTTTGAAGAAAACGCCAAGTGTGCTGGCCCCATCGATTTTTGCCGCTTCTTCCAGTTCTTTCGGAATCGTCGAGCGGATAAAGCCTGCATACAAGAAAATCGTGAGCGGCATAAAGGCAGCCACGTTATTCAGGATCGCCACTAGATGAGTATTCATCATGCCAAAATCTACAACAAGCCTATATAAAGGCACGAGAGCGGTCAGCGGCGGAATCACCATGACGCCGACGAAAAGCATGTACACGTATTTATTCAGCTTCGTCGTCCGTCTCGCCAGTGCATACGCCGCCATTGATCCAAAAAAGATTAAAAGAACGGCAGCGAAGACAGTGATAATAGCCGTATTGATAAACGCATTGCCAAGGTTAGCCTGCTCCCAGGCAAGCGCAAAGTTTTCCGTATCGAAATTACTTGGAAACGCCCATTTCGATGTGAAATCCCCTGCTTTTTTAAGTGATGTTGTAATTAAAATGTAAAATGGGATGAGGTGAAACGCTGTAATCATAAGGGCTAGTCCGGTCAGCAGCCATTTTGTCCGTGATGATAACTGATCCATTATGCCTCAACCTCTTTCCGTTTAAAGTATAGAAGTGCCGCCATACTGATGATCAAAATGATAATCGCCATGAGAACACCCTGCGTCGCTGCATAACCCGCATCCTGACGCGCGAAGTACAAATTGTACATAAAGGTCGACATGGACTGTGAAGCATTGCCCGGTCCACCATTTGTGAGCGCGACGATGACATCAAACAGCTTCAATCCGCCGATGATGTTTAGCACCATGTTAATCGTGATCGACGGCATTAAAAGCGGAATGGTAATATTTTTAAACTTTTGCCAGCCGGTTGCGCCGTCAATATTCGCTGCTTCGTAATAATCCTTTGAAATACTTTGCAGCCCGGCCAAATAAATAATCATCGCGATTCCAACAAACTGGAATGTGTTAACGAAGACGATAATGTACGGATTCACTGCCGGATTGCCTAGCGCATTAATCGGATCTTTTCCGAATAAGAGGAAAATATCATTTAATGCTCCGCCTTGAAAAGCGAAGAAGAAGTACCAAATGTAGCCCATAATAAGCGGGCTGATAATAACCGGCAAGTAAATAATGGTCCGCGTAAACGAACGAACTTTTAAATTGTGATTCAGCAATAAAGCGTAGCCGAGTCCGGCAATGTTTTGCAAAATCGTACTGCCGATGCCATACAGCAATGTGTTTTTCACAACAAGCCATGTATCAGGATCAGCGAACATACGCTTATATTGATCAAGCCCAATGTAATCGTACGTTTGTGAAAATCCGTTCCAGTTTGTAAATGAAATGCGGATACCATCCAGGAACGGATAGATGATAAATAGAACCACAATGAGTACACTTGGCAGATACATCCACCATAACGACGATTCCCGGCGGCTTTTTTTCATTTTCCGACTCTTCGTTTTCGTTTTTTCAGATGCCTTTGTCAACGTTCCAGCCATTTTTCCAGCTCCTTTACTAAGTGATTGGAGAAAAGGAGCAGTTACCCGCTCCTTTTCTCCATGCTGTTATTCACCTCTTAAACGTGTGTACTCCTGTGCCATCTTTTCAGAAACCTGCTTCGGCGTCATCGTACCGGCAATAAGCTCTTGACCAGTTGCACCCATCGGATCCCACATACCGCTTGGCAAATATACTCGGTCAAAGTAAGGCTGGATTTGCGTTCCTTCGTACTGCTTATAAAACTCCGCAAAGTAGTTGTCTGCTTCTACATTTGTTAATGCGGCTGGAAGAGATGTACCTTCCGCGAATTTTTTTGCTACTTCCGGCTGGGCAATATACTCGATAAATTGCTTTGCTTCTTCAAGATGCTCGGATTTTTTCGCTACAGCAAGTGTCAGTCGTTCGCCGCCGATCCAGCTTGGTGAATCGCCTTCCTGGATGGCAGGCACAGGCATTGTGCCAACCTGCACTTCCGGATTCAGCCCTGTTACTTCACGGCCGACCGAACCGTTCAGCATCGTAAACGCAATTTTATTTTGCGCCATCAATTCAGCACCCTGGGTTACTTGGGCTGTCAGCACATCCTCGTTCAGCAATCCTTTATCATTCATTTCTTTTAGCTTTTCAGGAAGATATGTGTAGTTGGACCAGTCAAATGAACCGTCCAAAAGCTCTTCCTTATAGCTGTCTTCTTTATCGGTAATAAGGAGCGGCGTTGAGAATTCATCAAAATATTGACCGAATTGGCTTTTATCTGAGCCGCCCAGCCAGAATGGAACAACTTCTCCATTGCTTTTTTCTTTAACGGCTTCTAGCGCTGTCATAAATTCATCAAATGTTGACGGTGCTTCAATGCCGTATTCATCAAGCAATGTTTTATTGTATGACAATCCATCCAGCGCCTGGTTAATTGGATACGCGTGAAGTTTTCCTTCGTCATCTGTTAAAATCGGCTTCATCGCTTCGTCCAGGTTTGCAGCCCATTCCATATCACTTAAATCTTCCGTGTACTCCCCGTACCGGCTCTTCGCCCACCCATGTGTATCGAATAAATCCGGCATGTCGTCCGCCGCCATTTTAACTCGGGCTAAGTCTTCATAGCCGTCTCCCGGATACGTATCTTCAATATCAATCTCCGGATGCTCTTTTTCAAAATCCGTTACGATTTCTTTAAAAATATCCTGGTCCGCTTTTGTCGTTGCCGTTGACATCAGTGTCAGCTTCACTTGATCGCTGCTTCCGCCGCCATCCGCGCTGTCATTGCCGCAAGCAGCTAACGCCATCATCGCTGATAAAGAAAGTACAGATACTGTTATTCGTTTTTTCATGGGATTCCCTCCGATTTTAAGTGAGTTCTTAGTTTAGTAATTGAAATTACTGGCGCGATGTTCCGCAGCTTTCACGGATTGTTAAAGTCGTTGGCACCATGATTTTAATCGGCATTTCCCGGCCATCCAGCCGGTCAATCATCATTCTTACGCCCAGCCGCCCCATTTCTTCGGTTGGAATTTTCACCGTTGTCAGCGGCGGTGAGGTGAATTTAGCCATTTCGATATCATTAAAGCTGACGATGGCAACATCATCCGGCACCTGAATATTTGCTTCATGCAGAGCACGTAATGCGCCGATCGCCATTGAATCACTCGCAATAAAAAAGGCTTCTGGCAAATTCCCCTGCGCCATCGCTTCTTTCATTAAGTCGTAACCGGATTGGATCGAATACTCTTTGACAAATAGCAAGGTTGGCTCATCCGCACCATGCTGCTTCATTTTGCTTTCGTAAATGGTTTTTCTGGCATCGGGTGTGTAGATTTTTTTTAATGACTGTGCTTCTTCAACTGAAATTCGTTCGGTTCCCCCGATATAGCCGATCCGCTTATAACCACGTGCCAACAAATGGTCCATCGCCAGGCTGGCTGCTTTTTCATAATCAAAGATAATCGAATCGTACTCCTCTTCATTCGCATCTTGATTAATGAGAATAATGTTGCGGTTGTATTCGCGAATCGATTGAAGAATCGGATAATCGATTCGGCCGACAATAAGCAGGCCATCTAGTTCTGATAGTTCTTCCCGCGCCTTCACCATATGCTGAAGACGAATTAACTTTAATGAGCTAATGCCCTGGGCTGTGCATTCTTTTTCAATTCCTTCCCGAATGGACAGCCAATACGGATCACTTGCTTCTTCTTCTTTTGACTGAAGCAGTACCATTCCGATTTTTGTGTTTTCACGCTTGGCAATTTCAGTTGATTGAGTTTGGGTTTGCAGACGTCTGCTTTTGACCGTCCGGTAATTAAGCTCTTTTGCAGTATTAAAAATTTTCTGTTTCGTTTCCGGAGAAGCAGAAAGTGTTTCATCATAGTTCAATACACGCGATACGGTTGAAGCGGATACATTCGTGCGTTTGGCAATATCTTTTATCGTTACCATGAGACATCCCTCACTGATCTTTTTAGTAAATTTTACTTTATAAAACGATCATAGCACGAATGAAAAGCGCTTACAATTTTTCTTTTAAAACAATCAGACAGTGTTACTGTCTGACCGCTTCTTTCGCTGATTCATATTCTGGCAGCATATCGCCATGCGCTTCAATCAAGTCGTCGCACAGGCTGATAATGTCATCCATCGACAATTCCGCCGCCGTATGCGGGTCAAGCATGGCTGCCTGGTAAATCTTTTCTTTTGATTTCGTTATAGCCGCTTCAATTGTTACTAGCTGCGTATTAATATTCGAGCGGTTTAGGGCTGCAAGCTGTTCCGGAAGCTCACCCATGTACGCCGGTGTAATGCCATTCCGGTTCGCAATACACGGTACCTCCACAACTGCTTTTTCCGGCAGGTTGGAAATTAGTCCGCCTGTATTCAACACATTTCCGCCAAAAACAAACGGTTCATTTGTTTCCATCGCTTCAATGATACGTGATCCGTACTCATGAGAACGTTCATGCGTTAAATTTTGGTCATTCATGAGCTCTTCCTTCGTTTTCAGCCAGTTACTGATTTGTTCTTCACAGCGGCGTGGATATTCATCAAGCGGAATGTTAAAGCGCTCAATTAATTCCGGATACTTTTCTTTAATAAAAAATGGATGGTATTCTGCATTATGCTCAGAGGATTCCGTTACATAAAAACCGAACTTATCCATTAGCTCATAGCGGACCATATCGTGATGTTTTGTCTGTTGCTTTTCTTTCGCCCGCTTTTTAATTTCCGGGTACAAGTCTTTGCCGTTTGATTTAATCTCAAGCAGCCACGCCATGTGATTAATGCCGGCAATCCGTTCTTCAATGTTTTCATATGGAATATCAAGGTCTTTCAGTAAATCACTCGTGCACACTTGTACGCTGTGGCACAAACCAACCATTTTCACATTCGTGTAACGGGAAACCGCACCTGTCAGCGTCGCCATCGGATTTGTGTAGTTTAGAAGCCACGCATCCGGGCAGGCATCTTCCATATCTTTCGCGATCTCGAGCATGACTGGAATAGTACGCAGCGCCCGGAACAAGCCGCCAATACCGATCGTATCCGCAATCGTCTGACGAAGGCCATATTTTTTCGGGATTTCAAAATCAATGACTGTACTTGGCTTATAGCCGCCGACTTGAATGGCGTTAATCACATATTTTGCGCCGTTTAGCGCTTCTTTCCGATCCGTATACGTTTTAATTGTCACACCGGCGTTCAATGTGTTTTTTAAGGCATTTAGCAAGACTTTAGACTCGGATAGACGATCTGCATCAATATCGAACAGTGCAAACTCAAAATCTTGAAGAGCAGGAGACATCATGCAGTCACCTAAAACATTTTTCGTAAAAATGGTACTTCCTGCACCGATAAACGTAATTTTTTTCATTTGCCATCCTCCATTAAAAGTTATTGTTGAAATTTTAGTAAATTTTAATTAATATATTTCTTATAATCGATAATACAGCGCTTTCAATTTTCGGACAATGGTAAATAAAATCGGAAAAGGGGTAATATATTGTTTTCTCTCCCGGATGATACACATCATAGTTTTGTTTATTACCATTCAAAAGAGCCGTTAACAGAAGCTGCCCGAATTGTCTCTATCGGCTTTGAGAAACGGACATCGACCGATTATTATTGGGACGGCCGTATGCGAAAAAATGATCTCAATACGTATATCTTTCAATACACATTGAATGGGTATGGCAAAATTCAAGCAGGCGAACAAACATTAACCATTCGTCCAGGCGAAGCGTTTATTGTGAAAGTGCCGAGTGGCCATTGTTACTATTTGCCGGAGGAAAGTCCAGAATGGGAATTTCTTTTTATTACATTAGAAGGGTCAAAAGCGGAGGAATGCTGGGATTATTTAATTGATCAATTCGGGTTGCGCATAACATTGGAAGATGCGTCACCGTTAATTTTTTTGCTGCAAAAAATTTATCAATTTGCGGTCAAAGAAGGCATTGAGGATACATTTACTTCATCCGCCCGTGCGTATGAATTTATGATGGGGCTTTATCGTTTCGCAAAAGGACTTGATCACGTGAAAACCGAGATCCCTGAAGACATCCGCACAGCAATCCAATTTATGACGGCGCATTATCATGAGCCGCTTTCACTGGATGAGATTGCAGATCATGCCAGGCTGTCCAAATACTATTTTACGAATAAGTTCCAAAAACATATGAAGACAACACCGATTCAATTTTTAACGAAAATGCGCATGCAAAAAGCGATGGAACTGCTGACCACGACCAATAAAACACTCCATGAAATTGCAATGGAAACAGGATATGACAATTCAAATTACTTCAGCAAAGTGTTTAAAAAGATGATTGGCATGTCCGCTGACAGCTTCAGAAAAGACAAGAAAATGATGGATCTTCAGCATGTTATTATTGATTAAGACAAAAGCTGCCCCGCCTCACGCGGAGCAGCTTCGTTTATTTTCTTTTAAACGGCCACCATACGCCTTGATTAAACGACACTGTAACTGCTGGAATAAGCAAAGGCAGCACAATTAAGCCATATAACAAAAGACCGGTAAGGACAATTGTGGCAATTTGCACAAGACTGAGGACACCGGACGGCATCATCGCGCCAAATGTGCCGGCTAAAATAATCGCTGCGGTAATGATAACCGTACCCATTTTCGCCATCGATACCGTCATCGCCCGCTGAATACTGACTCCATCAACCGCTTCTTCCCTGAAACGATCAAGCAGGAAAATCGAATAATCAATGCCGAGTGCAACGAGCATCACAAAACCGAAAAACGGTACAGCCCAGCTCACGCCATCATAACCAAGTCCGTTCACGAAAATTAATTCAGCTACAGCGACCGATGTGTAATAGGTCAGCAGCAAGGAGCCGATCATGTAAAGCGGCATCATAACTGAACGAAACAGCAGTGTCAGCGCCACGAACAAGCTGACAAGCATAATGATCACCGTCCGGCTAAAGTCATTAGACGAGATCGTTTTCAAGTCGCTGTTTACACTCGAAATGCCGCTATAAGCAAATTCTGATTGTTCAAACGGCGTATCAATCACCGCTGTTTGGACCGTGTTTTTTACTTGTTCGACAATATCAATGGCTTCCGTAGAATACGGATCCTCTGTAAGGACCACTTCCAGTTTAATCCCTTTTTGATCATTGATTGTATAACGGTCCAGCACGTCCGCAAACTCTTCATTTTCAAGCGTGCCATCTGGGATATACATCCCTGTATCACGTACACTTGCCGACTGGCTCATCACCCGGGTCGTTTGTGCAGCACTTGTCAAGCCGCCTGCAATCTCACCTAAACCGTTATTCGCTTCTCCGACACCGGATGCAAGCTGTGCTAATCCGCCGCCAAGCTCACTAATTTGACCGGTCGTGCCTTCAAGCTCTCCGGCAGCGGTATTGATTCCCTGCCCAGCCTGAGTGAGCTGCTGCTGAACAGCACCAATCTGAGCGGCCGCTTGTGCGGTGTTGCCAGATTGCTGCATACCGCCTGAGATAAGGCCGAGCTGCTCATTAATTTGACTGATCCCGTCAGCTGCCTGCTGCAGCCCTTCCGCACCGGATGACGCTTCACTGCCTGCTGGAAGCTGCCCTTCCACCTGCGACAGTCCATTTTGAATCTCTGCCAATCCATCCTGTACATCCAGCAGTCCATTACGTGCTTCAACGAGACCGTCCGTTAACAGCCCCAGCTGCGTATCGACGTACAACTCATCAATTGCTTCTCCTGTCGGCCGCGTGATCGTGCGGACTGCTTCCACTCCGTCTACTTTTAAAATTTCTTGGCTGATGGCTTCCACATACGGAACGGTTTCTTCTGTTACAAGATCCTCTTCTCCACTCATAATGACAGTAACCGGCAGTGAATCACCTTTTCCAAATCCTTCTGAAATTGCATCAAGCCCTTTTACCGATTCGTACTCGTTACCGATTTCGTCTACTGTGTTAAACGATAATTCACCATCGTATGTAAACAGGAGTGGTACTGTGATCAGCGCAACTACAAGCATGGAGAGGAGCGGACGGTTCACCGATAATTTACTGAACCATGCCCACAGCTTGCTGTCATTATGAGAAGCCGATTTTTTGGACGGCCAAAAAAGCTTTTCTTTCAGTGTCACCATAAAAAACGGCACGATCGTAAACAACACAATCAACAAAATCGCAATGCCTACTGCGACGCCGACAGCTGATTTGAAAATTGGAAAATCAGCAAAACCGATCGCCGAAAAGCCGATAAAAACAGCAATACCGCTAATTAATAATGTACGCCCCGCCGTTTTGTATGTATTCACAATCGAATCTTCTACTGAGTGCCCTGCCTGCAATTCTTCTTTATATCGGCTGAGCAGCAGAATGCAATAATCCGTTCCGATTCCGAACAGCACTGCCACCAAGAAAATTTGCGTATAGTTGGAAACCGGGAAACCGAACCAATCAATAAAAAATGCAACGAGCGACTGGCTGAGTAAATACGTAAACCCAACGGCCGCCAGCGGGATAAGCGGTGTAACAATAGAACGGAAAACGGCCAGAAGCAGGACAAAAATGAGTCCGACTGTAATCAGCTCCGTCCGTTTCAGCCCTTCCTGCGAGCTTGTATTCACATCGTTATTGATGATCGCTTCACCTGTTACATAAGCAGTCAGATTATCCGGAAGCACATTTGCACGAATATCATCCGCGAGCATGTTAATTTCTTCCTGCGTCCCCTCTACTGTAACCGGCACAAGCACTGTTTTTTCGTCCTCAGAAACGAGCTGGCTTTCCATCTCTTCACTTTCAAACGGATTCAGCACACCTGTTATCGGTTCACCGATTTTCTGAAGAGACGTCACACTGTCGGCAATCGATTGACGTGCGCTGTCATTAAGTGTTTTATCTAATGTATAAACAAGTGAAATGGTTTCTTCTCCTGCTCCCGCTTGGGCTAAAATATCCGCTGCCCGCTGCGAGTCTGCATCTGCTGGAAGCTGGAACGATCCCGCTTCCTCAGCCTGCTCCGTCAAATTAGGCGCCAGCATAAATAAAGCCACTGTCAGCACAATCATGCCGATCAAAATGGGCCAGCGCCATTGAATGATTTTTCTCATCGTTCTTCTTCACCTAACTTCATAATTTCTTTTAACTTGCGAAACGTCTTCACAAACTGCTCGACTTCTTTTTCATCAATATGGTCAGACAAAAGCGAGGAAATAAAGCTGGACAAAATGGCTTTTGCTTTTTCAACAAAATCCGCTCCGTCATCTGTCAGCTCCACCCATTTTGACCGCTGATCACTGTCCGATTTTACTATTCGGACAAGGCCTTTTTCCTCGAGCTTTTTCAAACGGTTGGAAATGGCACTTTTATGAACACCCTGCATTACCGCAAGACTGCCCGCCGTGATCGGCCCATGCTTGCCGATAATTTTCATCATTTGAATCTGCTCGGGCGAATAGTCATGTATGATCGGATCGTCAATCGATTTTAGTACGCGTTCGGTTCCATATACCATTACTTCTTCAAACAATTCAACTGCTTCCTGCAGCTGCTTTTCCATAATCGTTTACCCCCTAAACCTTATTCTTTTAGTTTAGGGGGTAAACGATTAACCGTCAATAAATAAGGTATAATTTGTTTGGGAGGGATTTTCCATGAATATACAACAACTCATCGCAACGTTTTCAAAGCGAAACGATCACACTTTTTTAATCGCTATTGATGGCTGCGGTGGTGCCGGAAAAAGTACACTGGCTCGCGCAATGCAAAAAGCGCTCGGCAGTACAACAACCGTCGTTCACGCCGACGACTTTTATCAGCTTTCCGGCAAACGCACCAATGACATAGGCGGCAATTGGGATTTAGCCCGGATTGAAGAACAGGTATTAAAGCCGCTCAGCCAAAATGAGCCCGCCCGTTATGAAAGATATGACTGGGAAAACGATCAGCTCGCCGAAACACATAACATTCCGGCAGGCGGCTTTGTCATTGTGGAGGGCTGTTATACGATGATGGAGCAGCTTCTTCCTTATTATCATTTTAAAATTTGGGTGGACAGCCCGAGAGATGTGAGGCTTCAGCGCGGAATTGAGCGGGACGGTGAAGAAATGCGTTCTATGTGGGAAGACGTGTGGATGCTTGGGGAGCAAGCTTATATTCAAGCACAAAACCCCGCTCGTTCCGCAGACATCGTGATCAGCGGAACGAGCGGCGATTATGCACAAATCCTGCTGCCGGACAGCTAAAACGTTAAAGCTTTATTTTTTTCATTATTTCGAAACTTTTTTATGTGTAAATCGTACTTCTAATTGAAAATAAAGGAGGATAAATGAATGAACAACCATGAAATTGATTACAAATTATTTGGTGATGATATGCAGTTTGTGCAAGTAGAGCTTGATCCACAAGAAACGGTCATTGCAGAAGCCGGCAGCTTAATGATGATGGATGACGGCATTAAGATGGAAACAGTCTTTGGAGATGGATCGTCAAACCGCGGCGGTGGTCTAATGGGCAAGCTGTTTGGTGCCGGAAAGCGTGTTTTAACAGGTGAAAGCTTGTTTATGACGACCTTCACAAATGAAGGCAGCGGCAAAAAACATGTTTCATTTGCATCGCCTTACCCAGGCAAAATTGTTCCGATGGATTTGAGTGAGCATCAAGGCAAAATCATCTGTCAAAAAGACGCATTTCTTGCTGCTGCTAAAGGTGTATCGATTGGAATTGAATTGCAGCGTAAGCTCGGCACCGGCTTTTTCGGCGGTGAAGGTTTTATCATGCAAAAGCTTGAAGGCGACGGTCTGGCATTCGTTCACGCCGGCGGTACAATTTTTGAAAAAAAACTCGCACCAGGTGAACTGATCCGTTTGGATACAGGCTGTCTTGTCGCGATGACAGGTGATGTCGAATACAGCATTGAAGCGGTCGGCGGTGTTAAAACAGCATTATTTGGCGGCGAAGGATTGTTCCTTGCAACGCTTCGCGGACCAGGAACGGTTTGGGTGCAGTCGCTTCCATTCAGCCGTTTGGCGAGCCGTGTTTTTGCGGCGATGCCACAAAATGGCGGATCAAAAGGCGAAGGCGGCTTGGCCGGTATGTTTGACTTTATCGGCGGAGATGGGGATTAATGTCTCTGGCCGGATAATGAAAAAACAGACTCGATTCTTTTTAATCTAGACCGGAAAAATTTTTCCGGTCTAGATTTTTATTACGGCTCGGTGCTCCGATTAACATCGTTTAAACAGCGTTAATAAAATAGACATATTGCAAGCGGATTCTCTTTTTATTTCGTTCAAATACGGTTGCAAACTGCTTATCTACACTCTATAATAAGTTTGTGAATTATTTCACATTAACATTTTAACAATCTTACTTACTAAATAGAGGAGTGTTCAGGATGATCGAAATTAGAGGCAGCAAAGTCGTTCTTATCGGTACAGGTGCAGTTGGATCAAGCTACGCATTTTCCATGTTAAACCAGGGCGTGTGCGATGAGCTTGTATTAATTGATTTAAACGAACAAAAATCAATGGGCGATGTGATGGACTTGAACCACGGCGTCTTATACGCTCCTACTTCTACAAAAGTAAGCTTTGGTAAATATAAAGACTGTGCAGATGCAGCCCTTGTCGTCATTTGTGCGGGAGCGAACCAAAAGCCGGGGGAAACGCGCCTTGAGCTTGTTGAGAAAAACATGGCAATCTTTAAAAATATTGTCGGTCAAGTGATGGATTCCGGCTTTGACGGTATTTTCCTGATCGCGACAAATCCGGTTGATATTTTAACGTATGCAACATGGAAGTTTTCCGGCCTGCCGAAAGAGCGTGTCATCGGTTCCGGCACCATTTTGGATACAGCCCGCTTCCGTTATTTGCTCGGTGAAAACTTCGGTGTTGCACCGCATAGCGTCCACGCATGTATTATTGGTGAACACGGTGATACGGAAGTAGCGGTCTGGAGCAGCGCCAACGTTGCCGGGATTCCGCTGAAAGATTACCTGGCTAAAGATGAAAATGAGGATCCGGAAGAAAAAATGAAAGAAATTGCGGCGCAGGTTCGGGATGCCGCATATGAAATTATAGAAGCAAAAGGCTCTACGTACTATGGAATTGCTATGGGCCTTACTCGCATTTCCCGGGCAATTTTGCAAAATCAGGATGTCGTTTTAACCGTCTCCGCCCTCCTTGAAGGCGAATTTGGCCATAACGATGTATATATTGGTGTACCAGCCGTTGTTAACCGCCAGGGCGTTCGGGACGTAGTAGAAATCCCACTCAGTGATCGTGAAAAAGAATTGTTTGACCACAGTGTCAATACGATAAAAAAAGTCCAAGAGCCTTTTTGGAAATAAACCAGAAAAGCGCAAGGCGCCCGTTTATCGGGGACAAGCATAAGACGAGCACTGCCGGAGGCGCCTTTTGCCTCCAGAAGGGCTTATGGAACAAAAGCTAAGAACGCAGCTTCCTGCTGCAACGCTTTTGTGACCCACATCGTGTGGGCCTCGATGACGCCTGGAACTGGACCCCCAAAAAAAGCGAAAGCCTCAAAATAAATGGAGGCTTTCGCTTTTTTATATTGAATTGAGCTTTTGTACATGACACGACCACACTGATCGTCTTTCTTTTAAAACGTCCATGCTCCGGCGTTACACTGACAATTTACGAGCAGCCTCACAGATGCTCACATTCTCTCTTTTAACAACCTGTGGTTCAAACGTTCCTTTGCCCAGGAAAACAAGCTTCATAAAATATCACACACACGGCCGACTTGACCGTCTTCAAGCCGTACTTTTATCCCGTGCGGGTGAAAGCTGGAATTCGTTAAAATATCTTTTACGGTGCCGCGAGTTTTCACTCCGGTACGCTGATCTTTTTTCAAAATTACATTTACTTCAATGCCTGGTTTAATATCACTTCTATTTTGTCCGTTCATTATAAAACCCCTTTTTCTATTTACGATAGTACTAGTATAATGGTTTTCCTCCCAATAATCGAAAGAAAACGGTTTGAGCTGCGTCCCTTATAAAAAAACGGTTATGTCGGTCTTTTCAGTTCAAATACGTCACCCAGCTTTGCGTAAAAATTCCCCGCCAGCCGGCTGACCGGGGCAAGTCCTTTTGCATCGATACGGCCATCTTCATACAAGTCCTCCCGAATGTGATACTGAACGACACGCCCGATCAGCAAGTCACAGGACGGTCCTTCCTCTGTTTCGCCGAGTGTCACTTTTCGTTCAAGTACACATTCCATCCGAATTTTCGCTTCTTTTATGCCCGGTACGTTTATTTTCTCACTATTTACCGGCGTTAAATTCGTTAAGCTGATTTCACTTTCCTCCGGCGGAAGCGGTTTGGCTGTCGCATTCAGTTCCTTCACATACGATTCATCTGAAATATGCACAACAAATGACGATTGCGCCTCCGCGTTTCGTGCAGTATCTTTCATATTGCCGTGTTGACGCTGAATGGAGACAGAAATCATCGGCGGATTGGATGAAACAATATTAAAATAGCTGAATGGCGCCGCATTCAAAATCCCTTTTTCAGACAGCGTGGTTACAAACGCGACAGGGCGTGGAATAATGCTCCCGGTTAAAAACTTGTAATTTTCCCGTTCACTCAACGCCGCCGGGTCAAGTTTTTTCATACTATATCCCCCTATTTTGAAATAGATTTTTTCTTTGTATCTTTTTATAATAAAGCAGGAACGTAAAAAATTCCGTGTTCAGCTTTGTTGCTTTACCGCTTGTAAACACTTCTTCGTGCATCTGCACCACTCAAACAAACTTTGATACTTATTCCCTTAGTTGAGCAGTGACAAACGAATCTATGAAGAAGGAAGTGAAAAAGTGTGAAACAAGCCCGGCATTTAACCGTTTCCGGAAAAGTACAAGGCGTTGGTTTTCGCTATTTTGCACAAATGACCGCCACTGATCATCAAATAACCGGCTGGACAAAAAACCTTGAAAACGGATCAGTCGCGATTCAAGCGGAAGGAACAGCAGAACAACTCAATTCCTTTATTTCAGTGCTGAAAAAAGGCAATCATTTCGCCAAGGTGCACCATATTAAAGAGGAACCCGCAGCAATGGAACAATACACGTCATTCCGAATCAAGTATTAAAAACAGCGCGCCTGAAGAGACGCGCTGCTTTACACAACAATTTTAATCCAGTCCTGATCGACGCTTTCTGTTCCCTGGTCAAAGGTCAGCTTCGTTTTAAAGCGGTACGACTCATCTCGTTCCAGCACTGGCACAACTTCCGGCAGACGGAATGTAAATGGTACTTTGTTTAATTCTTCCGCCGCAATGGTGCGTGTCGATAAAATCGTGCGTGTTTCAATGGTTTTGCTCGTTTCTTCCGCATGATTTTCAAGTACAAGATCACATTCAATCCGAATAATCTGCTGATCCACTGTACCACCTTGAATTAAAAAGCACGCCTGAATTTGTTCCCCCGGCCTGTACGTTTCTTTCGGCAAAATTAAATCAATTTTAGCTGAACCAATCCCTAACAGTGACATATATTTTCGTAACATCATGATCATGTTCCTCCACCCTTTTGTTTGTGATTAGTATGGACAAATAAACCAGAAAAAAACCTTTGCTGAATTCGGCAAAGGTTTTTTTCATAAAGAAAGACCTTTACCAGTTGGTAAAGGTCTCGCTAACAGCGTCATGCTGCCAGAAAAGCCGAGAGTTGAGACTCTGAAATGACGACTAATCCGTTAAAGCTACTCCCCTTTAGGAGTGTACGTTTAATTTGTACTTTCACTATACTTGATTTTCTTTAAATTTGTCAATTCGTTTTTTATTTAGCCGCACTTGCTGCTTTTTCGACTGCTTCCGCTACCCGTTCATGAACCGTCCGATCGAGCGGCTGCGGTACAAGATCGCCTGCTTTTGTACAAGACGCTATCGCTTCAGCTGCCGCAACAAGCATCGGATGCGTCACTTTATCGGCCTGTGCATTTAACACGCCTCTGAAAATACCTGGGAAGCCGAGAACATTGTTGACAGAGCGGCCATCTGCCGCATATGCTGCACCGGCTGCAAGCGCGTCCGCTGACTCGATTTCCGGCCTCGGATTCGAAAGCGCCAAAATAATTTGTCCTTTGCGCACCCATTCTTTTTTGATCAAGCCTTGAACGCCTGTTGTCGCAATGACGATATCGCACTGGCCCATCAATTCTTCAAGTTCATCAATCGGTGTGCCGCCGTAATTTTCCAACCGTTCTTTCGCTTCCGATGACCGGTCCGCACCAAGAACCGATTTTGCCCCGTAAGCCATAAGCATACGGCAAATCGCAAGACCTGCCGCGCCGAGACCAATTTGTCCGACCGTGGCTTCCTTCAAATCTACGCCAGCACTTTTACAAGCAGAAATAACTGCTGCCAGCGTCACAACCGCTGTTCCGTGCTGATCATCATGCATAACCGGAATATCGAGTTCTGCCTTCAGCCGCTCTTCTACTTCAAAGCAATGAGGAGAGCCGATGTCTTCAAGCAAAATGCCACTGAATCCTGGCGCGATATGCTTGACCGTTGCCACAATTTCATCTGGATTTTTCGTATCAAGCAAAATTGGAATGCCGTTGATGCCAACTAACTGGTCAAAGAGTGCCGATTTCCCTTCCATTACCGGCATTCCTGCTACCGGCCCAATATCACCCAGTCCTAAAATAGCTGTTCCATCGGTAACGATTGCGACACTATTACCGATATTGGTGTAAATTTTCGCTTTTTCCGGTTCCGCTTCAATCACTTTACACACATCCGCCACACCCGGCGTATACACGCGGCTTAAGTCAGCGAGTGATTGAATCGGCATCTTGCTTTTCATCTGCACCTTGCCGCCTTCATGCGCGCGAAGCACTTCATCTGACACCGTCTGTACACGGAAGCCTTCAAGTTTATTAATGCTCCCGATAATATTAACGAGTTGTTCTTCATTTTCAATTTGAACGGTAATATTCCGCTGCGTATAAGCAGGACCTACTTTAATCGTTTCTACTTCCCCAATGTCACCGCCGCTTAGCCCAATCGCTGTTGCTGCTTTGCCTAGGCTGCCCGGGACGGATGGGATTTCAATCATTAACGTTCGAATTAATTTATTATATGCCATTACATATGTACCTCCATTAAAAGTCTCTCTCTCTATCATAGCGCTTTCAATCATATTTTCCGAATAAAAAATTTAAAAAACTTAAAAAACTATGTGAATTGGTGCATTTTTTGTTCAAAACAGCCCTTACGTGAAAAATTAGTGCATTTCCGGTAAAATAAAAGATAGAACGGAGTGTGAATGATTGAAAAAAATAGTCTATTTTGTTTTGCTGCTTGTTGTAGCCTTTAATACACGGCCGCTCTGGGAAGAATATGCCGAACCATATGTGAATTTGGCGTTTATGGATATTATCAATGAACAAATGGAAGAAGTCCGTGAAAGCCCTATTGTAATCAATTCGGTTGATAAAGTAACCAGTGAAGTGAAAAGTCTGGTCGGTCTTACACCGGATCCTGTTGAGCAGGCGGAAAAACCAGCGCTCGCCGCACCGGAGGCCCAGACGTTTTCCGTTTATAACATACAAATTGGTGATGGGCGTGCAGATGTAGAAAAGGAAGTCGGCGCACCGAAACGCCAGTCTCAAAACGAATATGGAACTGATTGGTATGCGTACCATGAAAATTACCAAAACTTTTTAATGGTGTCTTATGATGAAGAAAATCGTGTGAATGGCCTATATACGAGTCATGACTTAATCTCATCAAACGTCGGCATCGCGCTGAACACACCGAAAGAAACGGTACGCGCTCAGCTTGGTGATCCGATGGATAGAATGCGCAAAGGCTTGACCTATTATATTTTAAACGAAACGAATGAACACGATTATTACCAAATGGATAACAGCTTTGTCACGGTTTTTTATGATGTGCACGAGCAAAACACAGTGACAGCCATTCAAATTTTGAATGAAGATCTCGAAGCGGAGAAAAAAGGCATGTATGCGGAAAACAGCGCGGCACTCCGGGAAGGATTTGAATATCAGCTATTTGACGTAACCAATGCCACACGCGTCACCCATGGACTGCCAGTATTGACATGGGATGACCGCGTAAGCGAAACGGCACGCGGTCATAGTATAGACATGGCGACAAATTCCTATTTTGATCATACAAACTTGGAAGGCCAATCGCCGTTTGATCGAATGGAAGAAGACGGCACCCATTTTATGGCTGCTGGCGAAAACCTTGCTTATGGCCAATTTAGCAGCATCTTTGCTCATGAAGGTCTTATGAACTCAGCCGGCCACCGAAAAAACATTGTCAACGATGATTTTGCCTATTTAGGTGTGGGTGTTGCATTGAATGACGAAGACCAGCCATATTTCACAGAGAACTTTTTTGATAATTAAGCCTGACCGCCAACGAAGTGCGGCAGGCGTTGGTCATTCGGTGACTGGTCATGAAACAAGACAGTTGGCACGAAAATGGCCGATTGGACGCGAAACCAGATGGCTGGTCACGATACGAAGACGTTGCTCATGAACAGGATACCTTGGTTTATCACCAATAATGACATACCAAAAAGGCAGTCTCAGCGAGACTGCCTTTTTACGGTGTTATATAGGATTATGCTTTTTGTACGTTAGTTGCTTGTGGACCACGTTGGCCTTGTTCAACTTCGAATGTTACTTCTTGACCTTCGTCAAGAGATTTGTAGCCTTCGCCTTGAATTGCTGAGAAATGAACGAATACGTCGTCTCCAGCTTCGCGCTCGATAAAACCAAAACCTTTTTCTGCGTTAAACCATTTTACTTTACCTTGTTCCATGTATGTTGCCTCCCGTTGTGCAGTTGCACAATATAATACTATTCCTGCTCAAAGCAATATCAAGACAATAAGCTTTACAGCACTTGTACTTTTCGAACAAAAATAATTCTTTATTATCATAACAGCTTTATTAAAAATAAGCAAGGGATTCAAAAAAAGAAAATGTTTTCATTTCTTTTTTATGGAAGAACCACTTCGCCAATTTACAAGGAAAATACCGATAAAAATAAGTGCCCCCCCTGTTAAAACGTAAAGGTGAAGCTGCTCCTCCAAAAAAATCCAGCCGCTTAAAACGCCAAAAAAAGGTGCTAAAAATAAAAAAGCACTTGTCTTCCCTGGATCGCCAGTTTGGAGCAAATAAAACCAGCCGGCAAACTGAACGATCGAAGCCATAAAGGCGAGCCAGACTAATATCCCCATCGAAACTGTATTTACTTCAATAAACGGGTCTTCAAATAAAAAGCTCGCCGCAAATAAAAACAAGCCGCCAAACAGCATTTGGTACGCGGTCAAAACCCATGTATCAAGCCGGTGCCCCCAGGATTTGATCAACAGTGTGGCAATCGCCCACGAGACCGCTGACATAAATCCTAAAAACGTACCGGTTTCGATATTGAGCTGGCCGCCCATCGTAATAAACACGCCGGCCATTCCAAGCAGCACACCTGCCCATTGAACAATCCGGTATCGAACCCGCAAAAAGATCGTGCCGAACACAACGACAAGAAGCGGATTCGTAAAGGTTAAAATCGCAGACTCACCCGATGTAATGGTCCGCAAGCTTAAAAAGATGCAGCCCATCACAGCCGCAGTTTGAAAAAAGCCGACGGCCGCCATCTGGAGCCACTGTTTTACTTTTTGCGGGTGCGGGCGTTTCAAGGCTTTCACGATAACCGCCATAACTATACCTGCGATTGTGAAGCGAAGAGCAACGAGCAGCAACGGGGAAAAATAAGTCAGTCCTATTTTTCCAATAGCAAATGCCGATCCCATTAACCCCGTCGTCAGCACAACAAGCAGACTGAAAACAATTTTATTCATTATGTATTTATCCCCTATACCATCATTCTAAAAACGTTCATCCCCTTCCTATTATACAAAATAATGCACCAACATCCGTATAAAAAGACAAATTGTGGACTGAGCGACAAAAAAGTGCCAGTAAAAACAATAACACTGCCTGTTCCTTTTATCCCTTAGGAACAGGCAGTCTATAACACTTATTTATTCACATTCTAATTCAATACATGAAAAGGGGTATCCCCTATTTTAATCGAATCTGTCGGACAGCCGTCACAAGCATCCACCAAGTCACTGTGAAGCCCTTCCGGGATTTGGGAAGTACCTTGATTATTGTCAAGTATTACATATGAAATTCCTTCATCGTCATAATCAAATATTTCTGGAGCAGCAGAACCGCATGCACCGCAGGCTATACAGGTTTCTTTGTCAACTATCGTGTATTTTGACATTTTAAACCATCCTAACTATTTATTTGACGGACTTAGGCAATGCAGATATGTTTAAAATTTTTCCAGGTGAAGGGATTGAATGGACTTATCGAGATTTATATATTCATCCAGGCTGCACTCATCATACCCGGGAATTCGAATTCGCAAGTATTGCATTGGTTCACTATTTAAAGGAACCGTACAGTCAAACCCCATTTTAGATCCAACTCCATCACGGGTGGACGGATCAAGCTTTGAACCCTGGGCTTCATGAATGACAACCAAATCTTTATCCGCCTGATAGCGGGTAGCGATCGCCCATTCAACCTCCTCCATATTGAAAATGTCCACATCTTCGTCTGTCACAACAACATGTTTAATATCGAAGCTGTTGGCAAGAGCGGCTAAAATCACATTTTTCGCTTCACCATCATTTCGCTTTTTTATTGAAACAATGGCATGGTAGCGGCAAGTGCCTCCGGGACTCATATGCACCGCTTTAACGGATGGGACCGTCTGCAGAATGCTTTGAAACAGACTTGCTTCACGGGGAATGCCCCCCAGTAAAAGGTGCTCATATCCTGCTGCGACAATCGTATAAAAAATGGGGTTGTTCCGATGATTGACCGCTGTAATCTCAATGACCTCTTTGTCAGTACGTGGTCCATAGTACTTCGGAAACTCGCCGAACGGTCCTTCTGGTTCACGGATATGCGGAAGGATCTTTCCTTCCAACACAATTTCTGCACATGCTGGCACATCAATATCAACGGTTTCACATCGAACCAATTCCAGCGGTTCATCGCGAAGTGCACTGGCGATTTCAAGTTCATCCACCCCAAACGGTGTGCTTGCTTGCGAAGCAAGAAGTGTCACTGGATCAACGCCAATTGCAATGGCACATTCAAGCGGCCTGCCTGCTTCTTCAGCCTGTTTGTATAAATGAAATGTATGACGAGGCAACAGTAAAACCCCGATCTTGTTTTTCCCAGAAATTTGAAGTCGATGAATCGAAACGTTCTGCTTACGGGTGACTGGATCACGAACAATAAATAATCCAGCGGTAATGTAATTGCCGGAGTCTTTGTCATGATGGACCGGAATGGGAAACATCTTCATCAAATCAATATCCTCTAAAATAATATTTTCCTTAACCGGTGCTTCCTGTTTCGTTATCAGCCGGCAAGGAGCCGGTGCAGCCACAGCTTCGGAAAATTTCGAAATAACCCCATACTGATCCGTGCCCAATGCTTCTGCAAAATCTTCACGCGTCGAGCAAATGCCAGAAACAACCGGCACATCGTATTCTTCCACATTTGTAAAATAGGATGCTTTTTTTCCATCTAATTTTTTTGCCACCATAGCGACTTCATATTGCAAACTAACTTTCCGGTCAATGACTGCGAGACGATCTGTCTTCTGAAGATGCTCAAGCCACGTGCGAAACGTCTTTGCCTTCATCACAAAAATCCTCCCCCTTAAACAGCGGCTGTTGCACCTAATATATCTTTTAATCTGCGCTCAAACATTTTCGTTACCCGCTCACGTCCCCGTACTTCAGGCGGCGTTGGATATTCCTTGCCATCTACAATAACCGGCTGATCGTAACGAACTAAAATGAGAGGAAGATACTCTTCGTATAGTGCGCGAATTCTTTTCGCGTGTTCAGGATTACGCGCATAAAGCTTAAGCATTCGAAGTCCAAATCCGACATGGCGCCCTTCGTCTTCTTTAATGCGGGCATATCCTTCGCCTAATCCCGGAAACAGCCCTTTACTTCCGTATACCGCTTCAAACACATCATATCCAGTCATCGCCTGAACGCCTTCAATAATTCCCTGGTAATGAGTAAGCCCTTCCACAAGTGCCGCTTCACGTTCCTCCTCCGATTGTTCAAGAGCCGCCAGCATTGTTTTCACACGATCATCGAGTTTTTGCTGCACCATATTTTTTACCGAAGGAATTCGCTCTCGTCCAATGACTTCTTTGAAATAGCGCATAAAAAATTCTGTATGTTTAAATTCTTCGAGCAGCTGCGTACTAAGAAATGCTTGCTGCTCTGTAGAAGAGCCCAACATAATCCATGGACAAAACTTTAATGCGACATTTTCTTCAGCGTCGAGAAATCCGGTACAAAAATGAATCAGGTATCCTTTTAGGTCCTCGTCAAGCGCATCAAAATCTTTTTTATCCTGACTAAGATCGATCGCAGCAGGATCCCATGTTCCAAAGCGAATTGCTTTACGATATAAATCCCAAGCTACTTCGTCAGTCGTCTTATCTACACTCGGCATTAATTCTTCATTCTTGCTTGTATTATTTTCCGTCATCACAATTCCCTCCTAATGGTTAAATGTGTATAATCGTCACACGACTTTTAATCTTATTAAAAAAGGTCCTGGAGCATATTTAAAATCTCCTCTTCTGATGCCTGCCTCGGATTAAATTTCCACATTCCGCTTTTAATAGAATCAGCTGCAATCGCCTTAAGCTGATCTTCTTCCACTCCTACTTGCTGCAATCTTTGCGGCAGACCCACATCGTTACGCAGTCGGGTTACATCTTCGATTAATTGGTCTATGCTTTTCCATTCTGGCATTGACAGGTCAACCTCACGAAAAACCCGGGCCATTTCCACGTGCTTATCCAGCTGTGAGATCGAATTGTAACGCATCACCGCCGGCAGCAGAAGACCAATTGCGACACCGTGACTAACATGGGCATGCCCACTTAACGCACTCCCAATCGCATGCGTTAAGCCAAGATAAGACTGATTAAATGCCATCCCCGCCAGTAAGCTGGCTTCCGCCATTTTAACCCGCGCCTCTACATCCCCCCCATTGTAAACGGCACGACGAAGGTATTTATGCACCGTACGCATAGCTGAAAGGGCAAGAGCATCACTGGCAGGCTGAGATGCACGTGAAACAAATGTCTCAGCAGCATGTGCGTAAGCATCAAAGCCGGATGCAGCTGTAATTCTCGGAGGTGCAGTCATCGTCATTTTCGGGTCAACGATACTTATATCCGGCGCAAGAGCCGGGCTTGTTACCGTCACCTTTCGATTTTCTTCCCAATCTGAAAAAACGGCAAAAATGGTTACTTCACTTCCGGTACCCGACGTGGTAGGTATTGCAATAAGCGGGATGCTGGATGATTGTTTGACGAGATTCACCCCTGCATAATCTCGTATACTCCCTCCATTGCTGGCGATAACACGAACACCTTTTGCCGTATCGATCGGACTCCCGCCGCCAATCGCAATTAAAGCGTCTCCTTCCTCCTGCTGAAACACCTCGGCCACTTTGTCAACCGTTTCAACACTCGGGTCTGGTTCCACTTCATCATAAATAACATAGGCTGTCGCATTCTTTTCCAATATCTTTGTCACTTGTTCAACCAGACCGGAATTCAACACTCCTTTATCGGTTACAATGAAGGCACGATTAACGTTTGAAAGCTGCTGGTCAAGCTGCTCAATTTTGTTTAAGCCAAAATGTATTTTTGTCGGAAGATGAAATTCAAATGAAGAATACATAATAACCGTCCTCCTCTCCTTTACTCCTCAATCTCGATGTTGATATGTTTTGTCTCGGTATATTCCAGTAATCCTTCGATGCCTCTTGTGCGCCCAATCCCGCTCTCTTTATAGCCTCCAAATTCAGTTTGCGGGTAATTTTTGTTGTACGTGTTGATCCAAACCGTTCCAGCTTGCACTCTTTTCGCTACACGCATCGCTCTGTTCACATCTTTTGTCCAGACTCCGGCAGCTAATCCAAAAATTGTCCCATTAGCAAGTTCGACTGCCTCTTCTTCATCCTTAAAAACTTGAACAACGAGGACAGGTCCAAAAATTTCTTCCTGTGCAATTTTTGATTCGATGGGAACCTGGTCAAAAATCGTCGGCTCAATAAAAAAGCCATTATCATACATTTCACCGGTCAGCCTATTTCCCCCGGTTACCAGCTTCGCATCCTGCCGGCCGATTTCACAATATTCTAAAATAGTATTAAGCTGGTCTTCTGAAATGACCGGCCCCATATCGGTCGATTCATCCATTCCATTGCCTACTTTCAATTTTTCAGCTTCTTTCCGCAGCTCTTCTACCACCTGTTCGTGTATGGATTCATGAATAAGTACTCTAGAACCCGCAAAACACATTTGCCCGGACGTAATAAAGGCTGACTTTGCTACTGCTGGAATCGCTTTCTCTAAATTCGCGTCAGGAAATAAAATGTTTGGAGATTTCCCACCGAGTTCCAATGCCAGCTTCTTCACCTTTTCTGCCGCTTTTTTCATTAAATTTTTCCCAGTACTTGTATCCCCAGTAAAACTGATTGCATGAACATCCGGGTTTGTGGTCATTTCATCCCCGATCAATCTGCCGGGACCTGTTACAATATTGACAATTCCAGGCGGAAAATACTCGTTATCTTCTATCAGCTTCACAATAGCGGTGCTTACGATCGGTGTACGGCTTGCCGGTTTTAGCACGACTGCATTTCCAGCAGCGAGTGCAGGGGCAGCTTCCCGAATCATCAGCATCGCCGGCCAGTTCCATGGCGAAATAATCCCTACAACGCCGATCGGCTCTTTATCAATAATTCCGTATGAAGTGGCCGATAAGTTTATCGATCTCCCAAATACACTGCGTGCCATTCCGCCGAAGTATTTAAGGGTATCTATACAAGCATTCAATTCGATTCGTGATTCTTTCAGCGGCTTTCCATTTTCGAGCGTAAGAATTTTGGCGATGTCTTCTTTGTTTTCTTCCAGCTTATAGGCCCATTGCATTAAAGCATCGGAACGCCGCGTTGAATTGGAACGCCAGTCGGATTTTTCAAAGGCTGTTTTAGCATTTTCAATAGCCAGTTTAATATCTTCCACACCTGATTTTTGCGATTCCCCTATTGTTTCAGAAGTAGCAGGATTGACGGATTCCATCGTATCCCCCGTTTTCGCTTCTTGCCATTCACCATTAATATAGTTTCCTGTAAGATTCATTTTTGTCACCATTATTTATCCTCCTGTTTATTTCAGATTTCCTTTTGTCTCAGGGACGATGAGTGCACCAATAAGATAAACTGCGAAAATGACAATTGAAAAATACATAAGCGTGTGAGGTATGTTTTCAATTGTGCCACTCGACAATGTGACGAACGTTGGCATCATGCCGCCAATGGCAAATCCTATATTCCACGACAGTCCGGTACCTGTAGACCGGATGGATGTTGGGAAACGCTCATTAAGAAAAATAAGAGCAGGTGCATATGCGGCATTGCCAAGAAAGACAAGGCCCATCGTGTTCAAATAGATAGAAAGGGTAGTAGCTGAATCTCCCAAAGCCAGATAAAAGTACGGAAGTCCAATAATGTTTAATACTCCAACGAGAATAAACGTTTTCTTTCTCCCGATTACTTCACTAAGATGGCCAAACAATAAAGCTGAAATGACTGTCACAATACTTGATGCAATCAATACACCCGACACAACTTCCGGAGCAGCTTCATTTACTACTTTTAGGAACGTAGGGATAAAACCAGATGTCAGGTAATAAGCTGAACCGCCTCCTGCAATGATCATGACATTTATCAACAATACACGCGGATAACTGGTGAAGAGCGTCTTGACAGGCGATTTCTGCACGACGATAGTCTTTTGGTCCGATTCTTTCTTTTCTTCACGCAATTGTGCCCATAGCGGGGACTCGCTAAGAGATCGAAAGACAAAAAGCCCTGCTACAGCGCCCAAAATCCCTGTAAAAAACATGACACGCCAGCCCCACTCGTTAAAGGACTCACCGGGAAACAAAGCTGAAACAACAGCAAAGGTGATCGAAGCGAACAAAGCCCCTAAGCCAGCTCCTCCACCGCCAATAAGGCCGGACATTAAACCGCGATATTTAGGCGGGGCTGATTCTGTTCCGATTGTGTGTGTAGATGCCACAACGCCGCCGACAAAAACACCCTGAACAAGTCGCAAAATAAGGAAAATGACTGCGGCCATAAACCCGATTTGCGGCACCGTCGGCAACAGACCAAAAGCGGCTGTACTCACCCCAACCCCTACGACAGAAACAATCATCGCTCTCTTTCTTCCGTTTTTATCTGCATAAGAGCCAAATATGGCAGATCCGAGCGGCCTCATCAGAAGTGTCACGGCAAACGACGCATATACCGCAGCGAGAGAAAGCGTCGGACTGCTTGTTGGAAAAAACAGCAAGCTAATGGTTGGCGCCACAAAAAGAAGAAGGAAAAGATCATAAAGATCAAACGACCACCCTAATAACGACGCAAGCATTGCAGATCGAAACTGCTTTTTTGTTACTCCCATAGTTCCTTGTTCAACAGGCTCTACATGAGTTATCGCATCATTTGACATTTGATTTCCCCCTATTATTTATTTTTTGTAGTGATCTGCTTCTAATGGTATAAAACAAAAAATAATTACTAGAAACATACTTACTGAATCATTTTATGAATGCTTTACCCCTTCATTTGCAGGAAGCCCTTCCCAGCGGTCAAAGAGCTGCGCATCAATTCCAAATTGATCAAGCGCCTTTCCAACACTTTGATTGACAATATCATCGATAGAAGCTGGTTTATGATAAAAGCTGGGCACCGGCGGCAGGATCACAGCGCCCATTTCAGCGGCAGACTGCATAAGCCGTAAATGCCCCAAATGAAAAGGGGTTTCACGAACCATTAATACCAACTTCCTTCTTTCCTTTAACGTGACATCAGCCGCTCTGCTGATTAAATTATCATTAAAGCTATTGGCAATGGACGACAGTGTTTTGATCGAACAAGGGGCTACGATCATTCCGTCTACTCGGAAGGACCCACTTGCAATGCTTGCCCCGATGTCTTTCAAGTCATATAGGTACGTACATAAAGATTTAACTTGTTCCATAGTGTAATCTGTTTCATATTCGATCGTTTTTTCCGCCGCAGTACTGATAGCTACGTGACTCTCAATTCCCAGCTTATTTAACGTTTCAAGACAACGGATTCCATAAATCGCTCCACTGGCACCTGATATACCGACCACAATTTTTTTCATTTCTGCCCTCCTATTGAAAGCGTTATCAATTGTAAGTAGTTTTGCAAAATTTTAAAGAAGCAGCCTTCTTCCTCTACGCTTAGAACAGCTGAACTTTGGCTGTTTTTACTCCTCCTCTCATGCCCGCAAACCTGAATGGCTGTCCTCGCATTAGTTATTGCAAAATTCATGCCAATTAAAAATTTCTTTTAAATTCAATCATTTCCGGTATATCATGTATTAAAATGGAACGACTGGCGTTACAGATGGAACGTACGCAGTTCCAAAAAAATTTTAAAAAACAAATAGATCAGCTTCTATATATATTAGAAAACCTATAAAGTTTTATTGGATAAATAATATTTTAAATATATACTTTTGCTTCGTATGGTATATTTCATTAATGATAGCGCTTACTTTTATGTCGCTTTGTTTTTATTTATTTCACTGATTTGGACATGAAAATTGATAAAGAAGGTGACGCGTTTATGAAATGGCTCGATCATGTAGAAAAAACAGTGCCTGTTATTCAGATAACCGAGCCTGTATGGAAAGCCGTTAACTGTATGAAGGCAGCAAGTTTGAATGAACTCCCTGTTTTGTCTGGACAGACATTTTCAGGCATTCTTCACGCAAAGGATTTACTGAATAGCGATCCGAATAATAGCATTAAAGAGTACATCGACAAAGATTGCTGTACGATCAATGGCCCAGAAGAACTTTACTTTCTGCCATTCTACAATCATCAGCTGCTTCCCGTTATAAATAACGGAATTTATCACGGCTGTATCAGTCGGAATACACTCCACAGGCTTTTTTATAACGAGTTAAGCCAGATGATACTTTCCGGCGGTTCCTCCCGAGACGGATTGACTGCCCCCCAAAAAACGAACAACACAAAAAGAAGCAGCAAAGTCATTGGTCACAGCCAGAAAATGAAGGAAATCTTTGACATTGTCCACTATGTGGCACCGTCAGACTCAACCGTGCTTTTATTAGGGGCATCCGGTGTTGGAAAAGAAGTCATTGCCAAAATGCTTCACGAAAACAGCTGCCGAAAAAAAGAATTGTTCATGAAAGTCAATTGTGGAGCAATTCCCCCTCACCTTTTGGAATCTGAATTATTCGGATATGAACAGGGCGCATTTACAGGTGCGAAAAGAGGCGGCAAACTGGGAATATTTGAAATGGCCAGCGGCGGCACCCTGTTCTTGGATGAGATTGGGGATTTGCCCTTGGATATGCAGGTAAAATTGCTGCGTGTCCTGCAAGAACAGGAAATCATGCGTGTAGGCGGGCTGCAAATTATTAATGTCAACGTACGTATTATCGCTGCCACCAACCGGAATTTAGAGAGAATGGTTGAAGAAGGAACATTCCGGACAGACCTTTATTATCGCTTAAATATAGTGCCTATTAAGATTCCTTTATTAAGAGAAAGAAAGGACGATATTATTCCGCTGCTGAACTACTTTTTAATGGAGTTCAACGCGAAGTATAACAGTACAAAGCGATTCTCAAAACAAGCGGTTCAACAACTGATGTCATATCCTTTCCCAGGAAATGTTCGGGAATTGTCAAACATCGTAGAGAGGCTTGTACTGACCTCACGAAGCGATGTAATCGAATCCTGCCAACTGCCCAAACAGGTACTTACTTGTTTAAAAACGGAAAGCGGACCGCCAGATCAGGAGAATAAATCAATGGATACGCTCGCCCTGCACTGGAACACGTTCGGGCAAGGAGACAACCTGTTTGACTATCTTGAAAAGGAAGCGCTGATTCGAACGCTGAAAAAGTACGGATCGGTTCGAAAAGCAGGAACAGCCATAGGTGTTCCTCATACGACCGTTTTTCAAAAAATGAAAAAGTACGGTGTTACCCTCAAAGCAATACGTTAGAATCGGCATATGTATCTAGTCTCCTGAAAATTTTTCAATGATCTTCAGACTATTCATTACAGGAGGAGCATACGGATGATCCCTGACTTAGAGTTATACCGAATGATTGTAGAAAATTTTCAAGACGGAATTTTAGTAATAGATAATAATGGCCGCATTATATTGGCCAATCAGGCCATGGTTAAATTAAGCAGCCTGCCTATAGAGGCTTATGCTGGGAAAACAATGCAGGATATCGTTGGAAGAGGACTATTCCAAAAACCCTCGGTTACGTTAAAAGCATTAAAGGAAAAGCGGACCATCACTGATTTTCAACAGTACGAAAACGGTGTGGATGTTCTCGTTACAGCCATCCCGATGTTTGATGAAAATAAACAATTAGTACGGATGCTGTCTATCACACACGATATATCTGAATTGATTACGATGAAAAAGAAAGTAGAAGAGATTGAAAAGCTTTCAGCCAAATATTACACAGAACTCCTCACACTCCGCCAGCATCATGCTAAGCGGGGCATTATCACAGCAAATCGGAAAATGAAGGAAATTATTGAGCTGATTCATCATATCGGACAAACGGACTCAATTGTCCTTTTGCTCGGTGAATCCGGTGTAGGAAAGGATGTACTTGCCAGAGAAATTCATGAAACGAGCAGGCGTAAAGATTCCGGCGCCTTTATTAAAGTGAACTGCGGTGCGATCCCGAAGGACCTTCTGGAATCCGAATTTTTCGGCTATGATACTGGTGCTTTTACCGGTGCGAAAAAAGAAGGAAAACCCGGTTTATTTGAATTGGCAGATCAAGGAACGCTATTTTTGGATGAAATCGGTGAACTCCCTCTTCACCTTCAAGCAAAACTATTAAGAGTGCTTCAAGACCAGCAGTTTACCCGGGTAGGCGGTACAAAGCTGATACAGGTAGATGCAAGAATTGTCACGGCGACTAATCGGGATTTAGAATCCATGGTGGTCCGAGGGGAGTTTCGTGAAGATCTTTATTATCGGTTGAATGTTATTCCGATTCATATCCCGCCATTGAGGAAGAGAAAAGATGATATTCCCTTATTAATAGGCCATTTCCTTCAACATTTTAATGAGGAATATACAAAAAACAAATCACTTTCCACAGCCGCTTCTGACATTCTTTATGACTATCACTGGCCGGGCAATATTAGAGAACTGTCTAATATTATTGAGCGGCTCGTTCTTACCATCAAAAACGATGTTATAGAACCTCAAGAACTCCCCGTTTCCAAGCAGCATTCGGATGTACGGTTGTCTGAATTATTAAAAAATAAGCATAATGGGATAAATTTATTCGATTCGGTGGAAAAGAATTTGATCAAGAGTATAATCGAGCGTGAAGGAACCATCCGGAAAGCTGCGAAGGTATTGGGTGTTTCACATACAACTTTAATCCGTAAAATGAAAAAGCACGATCTAAAAGTCAGTGAAATCTGTAAAAACAAATAAGGTATTGAAGGGAAGTGAAGCCAGATGATTCAGCCCGGCATGCCAGAAGATATAGTAAATCTGCTGAATGGGAAAGACTTAAAGACAAAGCAGAAAGAAGCAATGATGCTGCTTTCTGTAGGTGAAGACATGTGGCCCCATACTGCCATGATTAGTGTCGGTGAAATCATCTCGCTTAATCATACAGAAGTGAGGCTTGCGCTATGGCCCGGCACCGCCACAACATCTAATATTTTACGTACCGGCAAAGCAACACTCGTCGTTGTTTTAGCAGAACAAGTTCACTATTTACGTCTTTCACTTCAAAAATTGCCGTTAATTGATCACGCAAAACACGTACGGGAACGGTTTTCCGGAACCATTCTTTTTGTTAAAACAGATAAAGCCAAATATGCTGACATCACATCCGGCATCAAAATTCAATTAAAGGATTCACACCATGTGATACAGCGCTGGAATGAAGTTCTGGATGAATTAGTCAAGTAAGCTTATCGTATCGAAGAATGAAACAAACAAAAAAACACCCGTTTATAGTTAATATGATTCTTAACTAAGGTGATACGCGAGGTGTTTTTCTTTATTTTCTACCGGTTCTTTTTATTCTTTTAATGCCTGCGCAAGATTTCCGGTAATATCAAGCTTATTAAAGTCTAATCCAAGCTGAATCGATGTCACAGCCACCTCTGGGCGAATGCCGGACAGTGTTGTTTTTACACCAATCAGTTTTAGCGCGTCAATGAGACGAAAAATTTGCAAGGCGACCATTGTATCAACAATAATCAAACCTGAAAGATCAATAAACAAGTGGTTAATGCCTTTTTCTGCGCATTGCACAAGGGTTTTTTCAAGCAAATGCCGAGCACGAGCCGTGTCCACTGCACCGATAATAGGCAGGAGCCCTTTTTTATTCTGAAGAGTAATAACGGGTGCACTTAATTCGTAGATGACTTCCTGCTGGCTTTTTAACTTTAATTGTGCGAATTTATGATTTTCTTCCACAAATTTGCTCATTACTTGTCCAAATATTTTAATGAGCACCCGTTTCCAGCGGGTAATTTCCTCATATGTATATTTATCTTGGTGCTGATGTATAAATTGGTCAATATAATCGAGATACTGTTCCTGAACATTTAGAAATTCACCTAAGATAATATGAACTGGCGTATTTAAATGTTCAGTGTCAGTTGCCACCTCCATAATCCAATCGATAAAATCTTCAAAAAAGGCTGTTTCTTCTTTTATATACACTTCACATAAATGTTCATGAAAGGCAAAATTTTGCTGCTTTAACTTTCGAATCACATCTGGATCGGTTGATGCATACACGCCCTCTGCCTCTGATTTATCCAGCGCAGCATACCATTCTTCGGTTAAATTTCTGGCCTTACTTAATAGAAATTGATGCAATTCTGGATTTCTATGCACTTATCTACCGCCTCAGCTTTCAAATTGGTCTTATCTTTTTATTTTATCTGAGGGGTTATGTCCTGTCGATTTTTACGTATAAAAAAAGCTGCCCCAATATGTGGGACAGCTTTGAATAATTAAAATGTAAGAGCTGCTTCTTTCGCTGTATCAAGACCTGCTTGAACAATTTCAGCTGAACGGTCTGGGAATTGGTTGTGCCCTTCGATAACAATCGTTTGAACATCTTCAACGCCCCAGAATGCCATAACAGCTTTCACATAGTTCACTGCCATTTCCAAAGACTGCATCGGTCCTTCTGAATATACGCCGCCGCGTGCATTCAATAATGTCACTTTTTTGTTTTTCAACAAACCGACCGGACCCTCTGGCGTGTAACTGAATGTTTTGCCAGCTTGGTTTAAGTAGTCAAGGTACGTGTGAAGCGCTGCTGGAATCGTGAAGTTCCAAAGCGGGAAAGCAAAGACCACTTTGTCCGCTTCCAAAAATTGATTCAAGTATTTTGTTACAAGATCCGTCGCCGCTTTTTCCTCTGCTGTTAACTCCATGCCACGCGCCAGCTTAAACATGCCGTTAATTTTATCAGTATCATAATACGGAAGGTTTTCTGCAAAAAGATCCAGTTCGGTAATGTTGTCTGATGGATTTTCGGCACGATATGTTTCCAAGAATGCATTATATAATTGGACACTGACCGCCTGCTCGGCCGGACGTGAGTTTGCTTTTACAAATAAAACGTTTGTCATTTTTTGTTTCCTCCAGTTAGTTAGTTACTTTTTATCACTGATAGAATTGTATCATATACTTAGTTGCTACAGCAACTATTAAATAAATTTTTTTATTTTATATTTTCGCGCATTTTCGACAAAACTCTCCGCACAATCGCCAGCTCTTCTTCCGTCACCCCTGACGTAACAGTACGATGAAACTCATCTGTCAACGGAATAACATCGCATTCGAGTGCCTTTCCTTCCTCTGTTAAAAAAACACGGGTTGAACGGCGGTCGTAAGTTTCGATTACGCGTTTGACGAACCCCTTTTGCTCCAGACTTGAAAGCATGCGAGTAATATTTGTTTTGTCCTTTTCCAATTGTTCTGACAACTCTTGCTGGTTCCGTCCATCCCGTTCCCAGAGCAGCATCATAATTAAATTTTGCTCGGGTGCGAGGTTGAACGGGGCGAGCCGCTCCTTTACACAACCCGTTATTTTTAAATCTGTTTGGTGGATAAAGATGCTGATGTAGTCTTTTAATGCGATGTTCATTGCCAGTCTTCCCCTTTTCTTCAGAGTGTCAGACAGCGAGGCTGCCTGATACTGAAATGTGTGTTAACTGTACAAGATTGACTTCATTTTGAATGCCGGATAATTTTTTATACGAGCGGCTGACTTCAAATTCATATCCTTCCGCCGCATGTGCGAAAGACTCACGTTCCCACTCTTCGGCACTGATCATAATGTCACCGCCTTCACTTTGCTGCTGAACGCGGGCGGCCATGTTCACAGTATGTCCAAAATAATCAAGCAGTTCATTTGCATTAACTGCGATTGTTGGACCGGTAAATAAACCGATCTTAATGATAACTTCCATGCCTTGTGACTCGTTAAATACGGCGCTTTCCGACTGAATCGCCAGAGCCGCACGGAGCGCATCATCCGGTTTATAAAAAGCGGCCATGACCGAATCACCAATCGTTTTAACGATAGCGCCGTTGTGCGCCGCAATATAGCGGCGCAGAAAATCGAAATGACGGTGTACGTGCCGGTACGCTTTCGCATCCCCTACTCGCTCATACATAGCTGTCGAACCGCGCAAGTCGCTGAATAAAATCGTCAGCGATTCGACGCCAATTTGCTGATCCAGCGCAAGCACCTCTTTTGAAAAAAGGTCGCGGAACAACTGTGAAGTAGTCGCATCCGCCGCTGTTAATGCTTCCGCGTCCCATGCCGTCGTTTCAAAGACAACAACTCGTTCTTCATCATTATCATTATGCAGCCCAATTATTCCGCCATTTGGTGAAAGACCAGCCGATTGATTCGTCCACCCCTTTGATGAATACGTCAATGTCTGATTGACTCCAGACGTAATGTCCATCGCATGATTGGTTTTAAGCGTCCGAATGCGCGAGCCGGGAGGAAGAGGTGGATAATATACCTGCTGGGACATATAAGGCTTCAGGCGATATTGAGCAAAAATATGCGGTGATCTTAAAGGACCCGCCACACAATACGTCTGATCTGTTGCTTGACGTACAGAAGGGTGGACCGAAAAACGCATTTCCACATAGCGGTCGAAATTCATATCGTATCCGACTCCACACAGGTCACAATGTACCTGGCCTCCCACTTCCGACAGCGACGAAACCGTCTGTTTCGGTACACGGCAGTTTGGACACATTAAATTCCAGCTTTGCGTGAGAAGACCGATTTTTGTGGCATGCAAAAAAAGATCAAGCACTTCCTGGCGTGCATAGCCCCATTTGGCTGCTAAACGATACGGCTTCATATGAAGAACTTCGTCATCACCTGTCATCGTTAAATGATTTTCAAGACAGTCCGCAAGTCCTTCATGCGGATACACAGTACGTAATTGATCAAGTAATCGGCTGAAACGTTCGTGATATACAATATAGGATGTTTTTTCCTGCGGCAGTTCCTTCACAACACGATTCGTATTGTCTTTTATATAATGATCCAAATAATTCATGATGATTTTTTTCAGCGAAGGCAGAGCGATTAAAGAGATTGCCGCTTGTCCAAGAATATTTCGTTTCGTAAAATGGGCTGTTCCCGTTACCTCCGTTGCTGTCTGTCCATCCATCAAAACATCTTTGCACTCGATCGTCCAGAGCACCCGTTCAAGCGGGCCGCCTTCATAAACGCGCTCTACCGAATACCGTTCTTCCTTTATCCATTCAAATGGGTATTCACGCCATTTAAGCGGTATAAAGCCAAGCGCTCTCGCCTCCGCATATCGAAACATAGACTGATCCTTAAACTGCGCATCGGTAAACTGAACTGGGAAAAGACCTGTCACCCGGTTTAAGTGGTCCGTATCAGATAAAAGCTTCCATACTTCAGCCCGTGGAAGCGAATATACTTTTTGAAATCGATATGTTTTTTCTTTCGGCATCGCTATTCCGCCTTTTTTATAATGAATTAAAAAGAATCTTTGTACTGCTTCTGGATTGCAGTGAAAACATCCAGATTCTCCAAAAATAAATTGACAAGGTTCGGGTCAAAGTGACGTCCCCGTCCTTCATCAATGAACTGGATAATTTGATTAAGCGGCCATGCCTTTTTGTACACACGGTCACTTCCTAAAGCATCAAACACATCTGCTATCGCTGTAATCCGCGCATATAAGTGGATCTCTTCTCCTTTTAACCCGCGCGGATAGCCGGTGCCGTCCCATTTTTCATGGTGCTCATATGCAATGACAGCGGCTGCTTTAAAAATACGGCGGGTTGAGCTCTTGAAAATATTGTAGCCCTCTGTTGTATGTGTCTGCATGGCGGCATATTCCTCCGCCGTCAGCTTACCCGGCTTTTTTAAAATTCGATCCGGAATCGCCACTTTGCCGATGTCGTGCATAGGTGATGCAAGCTCGAGCATTTGCGCCTCCGGTTCCAGCAGCCCGGACAGCTTTGCCAGCGCGCGTGAATACTTTGCGACCCGCTTAACATGCTGGCCTGTTTCCCGTGAACGGCTCTCGCTCACTTCACCAATTTTAAAAATAATTTCCCGCTGCGTTTCCACAAGCTCCGAATGCAAGATAGCGGCTTGAATAGATTTCCCCGTGTAGGTGGAAGCCAATGACAATTTTTTTGCATCCTTTTCCGAAAACCAGTCGAGCCCTTTATGGATGGCCTGATAGACGCCGATTATTTCCTGATCAAAACTGCGAATTGGTATACAGAGCACCGATCGTGTCCGATAATTTGTTTTTTTGTCGATAGCCTGGTTGAAACGATCATCTTTATAAGCATCTTTTACAAGCACGGTTTCGCCTGTTTGAATAGAATGCCCCGCGAGGCCGCTGTCAGCCGGCATGTCAACACGATCAATCCCCTGTGCCACTTTTGTCCATAGGCGATTTTTTTCATGATCAACAAGCCAGAGGGTACACCGATCAGCCCTTACAAGCTCGCGGCCCATCTCAGCCATTAAAATGAGCAGAGTATCCAAATCATTTTCACCCGAAATTTTCGCGGCATAATTCAATATAATTTCAAGCATTTCTTCTGCCGAAAGCTCGCGCTGAACGGACCCGTTGTCCCCCATAGTATTCACCTCATTTATAAAAAAGTTCCTATGACCCAAAACGATAGTATGATATTTTTAATATATCATAATTTTACCAGCACATAGAGATCTATTTTAGAAGACGAGGTGAATCAATGGAGCCGTTTAGCTTTTTGCTTTTAGCGCATTTAATAGGTGATTATTTGTTTCAAACAAGCTGGATGGCGCAATATAAAGCGTCCAGGTGGGTACCGCTTTTCACTCACTGTTTCGTGTATACACTGATCGTTGCCTTTTTTGCCTGGCTGACTTTTGGCGGTCTTTCCCCTCTTGCGGTGGTCTTTGTTTTTATTACACACGTCATCATCGACCGTCGCACATTCGTTGCCTGGTGGGTGCGAACAATCATGACCGCACGCGGACCGGAAGCGCGCTGGCTCGGGATTGTCGCCGACCAAATTTTTCATTTACTCGTTCTTGCTGCAGCCTTATACATATAAAAAAGCTTCCTCTCAAAGAGAAAGCTTTTTCTTATTTCGTCATTTCAGACGGCTTAGATTCTTGATTGTATGCGTCGATGGCTGTAACGTAATATCGATGATTTTCTGCCTCCGGGTCGGTATAGCTTTTCCGTTCAAACTCTGCCGCACCTTCTTTGCCATACACGGCCGCAACCGCAGGTGTCATATCCACTCCATTCTGGTCAAGCGCTTTGTTAGCTGCTTCCGTATTGGCTGATGCTATACCGGGCACAAGCAGCGTTAACCCCATGATGGGAATGAGCATTTTTTTGAAGGTTTTCTTCACTGTCTTCATCTTCTTTTATTTAGTTGTTCGAATAGCTAACGGACCAAAAAAGCAGATGGATCAATTTTTTTATAAAATTGATTTTTTCTTTTGCCACATAATGAACCCGCTTACCGCATAAAGGAGAGATGCCACATAAAAAATTGTGGCAATCGTCAAGAAATCAACAAGATAACCAGTGACGATGATCGCTCCCGCTGCAGCAATCGACGTCCAAAAGTGGTAGCGGCCCATATCAGCGCCAGCTTGCTTTTTGTCAGTCCGCCGGGTCAAAGCCGCTTTTTCTGTGTTTTTTTGTACAGCCCCTAAGATCCCCATGACGATTTGCAGCACGTACACTTGCCATACACTCGTCACGAGCGGAAACAATAGAAGAATGACCGACATCGCCAGCGAATAAAAAAGAAGCAGCGCCCTGTCTCCGAACTGATCCGCCCATTTGCCAATAACCGGATATGCAAGAGCAGACGTTAATGCAAAAAGACCGTATGCCCAGCCGAACTGCGAGTAGCTGTCCCCAATATTCCGGAGCAACAGGACATAAAACGGGAAAATCATACTGCTTGCCATAAAGATGATGCTCTGAGATAAAACAAACTGACGATAATTCATTCGTTATACTCCTCGTAAAAATGGTTTGTAAACCGCAAATCAGGATCAAACTGCTGCTTTTTTCTAAAGAATTCATCGATACGCGGATACGCTGTTTCCAGCTGTTCTTTTGAAGGATAAGAGTAATATGGCAAATAATAGCTGCCTTGATGGTCCAGTGTGACATCAATCATCTTTCGTATAACTGCTTTCGATTTCTTTACTTCTTCCTCTGATCTGCCTTGATTAATTAAAAGAACAAGCGCAAACATGTCTTCCTTTGCATACGAAAGAACGGCCTGATCACTTTTTTCAACATAGCGGATTGTAATGTTTAATAAATTAAATTCATCTTCTTTTTCGAGCACACGCCGCAGGTCATCTATATAATCAGCGAATTCATTCACAGGCAAAAAATATTCCTGCAATACTTCTGTTTTCGTGCCGCTTTCATACGCCATAAAATCTGTTTCAGAGCGCATGACGTTGTTTCTTGATTCGTAAGAACCGTTGTCTTCAAGCATATACTGCTTTTGAATGTCCCAAAATGCATCCTTCCCCCAGCCACTGTAGCGGGACAAGCCAAGGAAAAACTTAGGCAATGCCACAATCCGCTCTTTTTTCAATGTTTCATAGTCTTTCAGCAGCTGCTGATCTTCAACTGTTACATAATCCGTTACATACATTTCGCGTAAAAAAGAAGATGGCGCAACTGAGAGGCGGGCAAGATGCATTTTAACGGCTGGATTTTCTTTTACTTCTTTTTGAAAATAATCGCTGTACTCACTGTAATCGAATTCCTTCGTGTTCTTTTGGTACAATTCATCGTCCGTTAAAGAAAGCGTCACATCTAAAATAATGCCGAATAAGCCGTAGCCACCGATCACATATGGAAAAAGGTCTGCGTTTTCTGTCCGGCTGACGCGAATGATTGTGCCGTCTGGTTTTAACAGCCGAAATGACTGCACCGTATCGATCAGCGATTCATGACGAATATCCCGGCCGTGTACATTTACACTTAACGAGCCGCCAATCGTAAAAATATTTTGCGACTGCATAACTTTCACGGCAAGGCCATACGGATTCACGTGCTTCTGAATATCATCCCAGGTCGCCCCGCTTTGAACGGTAATGACTTTTTTCTCCGGCTGGAAATCAATCACTTGATTAAATGGCTTCATATCAATCATGACCGCTCCCGGATAATACGTCTGCCCGCCTTGACTGTGCTGCATCCCGGCAATAGTAAGACGGCTCCCCGTACGATTTGCCTGTTTGACGATCTCTTTTAACGTTTCTTCACCATCCGCCTGTGCAATCTCTTTTACTTGAGCAGGCAAAAGGCGTCCAGCATCTTCCACTGTTGGATTTGAATAAAATTGATTGTATGTATAAAAGGAAGCCGCAAATAAAACGCCATATACACAAATAAACAGTCCTGCTTTCATATAATTATCCACCTTTATGAAAAAACCATCTTTTCATAATTTTTACATATAATATATCAACAATGTTTGAACCTGTCGAACATCGACAAAAAAGCGCGACTCAGCTTTCGTTCTGCTGAGTCGCGCTTTTTACTTCTTTATTAAAATTGACGCGTCCATCCTTTGTAAATGAAACACCCTCTTCTATTAAAAGACGGCGTTGCTCCGCTCTGGACGCTTCATCCGGCACATTGATTTCCCCTTTAGCGTTGACAACCCGGTGCCATGGCAGATTGTGTTTTTCACTCATCGAATGTAAAATGCGGACGACTTGGCGGGCGGCCCTCGGACTTCCTGCAAGCCGTGCCACCTGGCCGTATGTTACGACAACGCCCGACGGTATGTCTCTTAAGACCCGGATTACGTCTTCTGTAAAAGGTGTCACTCCGGAATCCCCACTTCAATATGGCGGAATGAATCAACGTCAAACAAGCCTTTATCCGTCAGCTTCAAGCTCGGAATAACCGGCAGGCACAGGAATGATAAAATCATAAAAATATTTTGTGATTCTTCCGCCACAAGAGCCAGCTGTTCATGCAAGTGATGCAGTTCCTGAATCACTTCTTCATAAGGCTTTTCCGACATAATGCCGCCAACACGGAGTGGAACTGATGCCAAAACGCGCCCGCCCTCCACAATCGCAAGCCCGCCATGCATGTCTTCCACCGCTTCAATCGCCGCTAAAATGTCTTCATCATTCGTTCCGGCGACCACTAAATTATGCGAGTCATGGGCGACCGTTGATGCGATGGCGCCCCGTTTTAAACCCAGCCCGTTGACTATACCGGCTCCGATACTGCCGCTCGCATGATGCCGCTCGCAAACAACGATTTTCAGCTGATCCCGCTCAACATCGGGCACAAAAAATCCACCCTTTGTTTTCACATCAGCCACAATTTTATTCGTAATAATCCGTCCCGGCACAACGCCGATCACCATAGCTTTTTGTCCATCTTCAAGCGGAATTTGGAGCGCTTCTTTCGTGACTTTCTTTATATTAATGGAGGATTTTACGGACTCCGGCACGAGCGCCCGCTCGCTTTTTACATTGTTTATATCCACGATCCGGCCGTTTTTAATAATCGTCTCGGGCTGCAGCGTTTCTATATTTTCCACGATTAACAAATCTGCTTGATAACCGGGGGCGACAGCTCCTTTATCTTGCAGACCATGGCAAGCCGCGTTATTGATCGTCGCCATTTGAATCGCGATAAGCGGATTAAGGCCGTGCTCCATCGCTAAACGCGCGGCGTAATTTACTGTGCCTTCTTCCGCCAATTCATCCAAATGCTTGTCATCGGTGCAAAACGAAAACCGGCTGCTGTTCCGCTCATGGATGGCTGGCAAAATCGCCAGCAAATCTTTAGCCGCTGAGCCTTCCCGTACTAAAACGTGAATGCCCCGCCGGACACGCGCTTTCGCTTCCTCCGCCGTCACCGCTTCATGATCATTGCGGATACCTGCCGTGCTGTATACATTCAGTGCTGTATCCGAAAGGCCCGCCGCATGACCGTCTACTGTTAATCCGGCATCTATTGTCATCTCAATTTTCGCCAGCATCCCGTCGTCCGCATTTAAAACCGATGGATAATCCATTACTTCCGCCAGTCCAATCACCTTTTCATGAGACAAATAAGGATGAAGGTCATCTGCAGTTAATGTCGCCCCGTTTTGTTCAAACGGCGTTGCCGGCACGCAGGAAGGCAGTTTCATTAAAATATCAATGCCTGTATGAGACGCGTCTTCAAGCATATAGTCAATACCTGTTGTACCCGCTACGTTAGCAATTTCATGCGGATCGGTGACAACGGTTGTGACTCCGTGCTTGATCAGCGCCCTTGAAAACTCGGATGGTGTGACCATTGTGGATTCAATATGGATATGGCCGTCAATAAAACCGGGCATCACATATTTCCCTGAAGCATCCAATACCTTTTTCCCTTGCGGATACGTGCCAATGCCGATAATGCAGCCATCCTTAATTGCGACATCGGCCAGAAACGTTTCGAGCGAAAAGACGTCGACAATCATGCCGTTTTGAATAATCAAATCCGCTTCTTCCGGGTGCTGCGCCGTATGAATCAACCTCTTTATCGCATCTGTCATGCCACTTCCCCCTTTATCTTTTTTGTAAGCCGTCGGTGTTTGTGAACTGTCTCACTAGTTTTTCATATTTTACTCGAAAAGGTTCGGGTTGCAAACTATTTTTGTTTAAAAACAAAAAGGCCTGTTCTCATCATCTTTGATGGAAAAGGCCTGTTCTTCCTTCTTCTATTGAATTTGTGACTGATTTTCTTTTAAGAGAAAATAATGCCTCCGTCAATCAAAACAGATTGTCCTGTCATAGTTTCCTGCACAGCTTCTTCGTTTATGTCATTAATAACAGCATTAATCCCATCCTGGGCTAATCGAAGCGCAATGGCTTTCCCAATTCCTCTACCTGATCCGGTAACAATCGCTATTTTTTCTTTCATGACGTTTCCTCCTTCAATTATTGATGAAGTGCCTGTCCGTCTGCATCAAGCAATGCTTCATGAATCGCTTCTGATAATGTCGGATGGGCGGCGATAAAATCATGCAAAATATCCGCGGTCAGCTCCGCATGAATCATTAATGTCCCTTGCCCAATCAGCTCTGTCGCATGCGGACCAACAATCGATAATCCGACAATTCCATCCACTTCCGGCTCCACAATCACCTTCACTTTTCCGGCAGGTTTACCGGTGATCAGCGCTTTTCCATTCGCCGCAAACGAAAACTCGCCAATCCGGATATCGTCTCCATATTGCGCACGCGCCTGCGATTCTGTTAAGCCAACTGAGGCTATTTCCGGCGATGTATACACGCAGCGCGGCGACGGTTCCTTCATGAAACGCAACGTGCGCCAGCTGCACCGGCTCTGATCCTGAAGCGATAATAAACTTGTCCGCTTGAAGCGTTTCTTTCTCGCCGCCATTTCGAATGAGAATTGAATGAGAATTCAAAAAGGAAGCGCTCCCTTTTTTAACTGTAATTTTGTTCTTTTTCATTAAGTATCCGATACCGCCGACAAGCTGCTTCACAATTTGTCCTTTTCTTCCCTGGACGTTTTCCCAATTAATCACTGTTTGTCCGTCCGGCAGTTCGATCCCGAATGTTGAGGCTTTTTTTACCTTTTCAGCGCTCTCAAGCAGCGCTTTCGTCGGGACACAGCCGACGTTTAAACACGTACCGCCTAAATCCTTTTCCTCAATCAATGTGACCTGGCTGCCGCTTTGAACCGCCGCGGTCGCCGCAACATATCCAGCCGGGCCGCCGCCAATAATCGCAATATGTGCCATTCCCCCGCACCGCCTTTCATCTTTTCACTTTTTTAATGCAAGCTGTGTGCCAACAAAAAAAAGCGGCAGGACTGCATTTTTGCGTCCTGCCGTTTCTAAAAATGAGACGCTGTCTCATTTTGTCTAACGTTGTGAAACCGATTGAACACGGTCTACCTACTGTTTCGCTTCCAAAAGCCCTAAACCCGTTTTTTCACGCACATACTTAACAGTACGGACTATCGTTTGCCTTTGTCGAAGCATATCCGCTACTTCTTGATCCAGCGCTTCATCCGGCTGAACGACAATCTGCCAATTCACGCGCGCCAGCCGCTCTCTTAAGACAACAATGTGGAGAACGAGCATAACAATGATGAAAAATGATGTGAGCTGTGTCATCGTCTCTTCCTTTCTCCTTGTTTCAAAAAGGATAACGTGAAAAAGAAGATAATTCTAGAAAAAAGCCATTTCAGAATGTCCCTGAAATGGCTTTTGAATTAAAGATCCCCTGTTAAAAACTGCGCTTTGCCGAATCCGAAGCTCCAGTCGGCATCTCCGTTGATCGCGATAGAAATCATCACATCTTTCGGGTCAATGCCGCAGCTTTCCTGAAGTTCCTCGACGATATACTGATACAACTTTTGTTTTTGTTTTTCAGTTCTTTGCTTGCTTGTGATGCTGATCAACACAACATCTTTTGAGCGTTCAAAGCCAAGACCTGTGTCTTCAACAATCATTTCGTGCGCCGGGTGCTGGTGCACGATTTGATAACGGTCGCGTTCCGGAACTTCAAACGCCTTGAGCATTCCGCGGTGCGCCGCATCAAGCAGCTGCTTTAATTCTTCCTCTGTTCTTCCTTCAATAACATCAAAACGCAATAATGGCATAAATAAGTTCCCCCAATCCTATGTATGCCTTTACTGTATCACCATTGTTATTTTATCACAATATTCTTTCAATTTAATCTTATGGCAACTAGCTGTAACAACCTGCCTTCATTCATCTCATATTGCCATGGGTTTTTCATCCATTTTAATGAAAATGAATAAGAGATTTTTTTATTGAACGACAAGTAAAGACACATTCTATTGAAGGAGGATTTTTTTATTTTCTGTCATCAGAAATAATTATAGTTTATGGAATCAAATCAATTGCTTGTTTTAACAGCCTAATGTCTTTTGCTATCTCTTTTTTAATATCGCCGTCACCACAGCGCATATAATCCATATATAGTAACTTGAGCTCCTGCTTAAAAATACATCGATCTGCTGTGAGTCCCATGATGGACACATCCTTTGCCAACTTTTCTTTTTAACATCATAGTAATATTTACCCACTCCCATGAAATATATTCCTAATTTCAGAAACTCTTTATTTTCAGAAAATGCCGAATAAAAAGAACGTTTCTTTCATTGGTTAAACACACTTTTTTTCAAAAGAACATGTCCGCATGAACTGGCTCTTTCATGCGCTGCTTTTATAGAAGCAGCAGCGTTGGGCTCGCGACAAGGACTCCTGCGGCACTAGCAGGCAATGAAGGAAGCCATATCGTCAGCTTTACAAATAACAAACAGTGCATTCTGGCCAAAATGTCCGAAATAAATATTATGTACTACATAACAAAAGAACGTTATCCATATACGCCTATCACTACTCAATTGCCTGTGCTTTACTACATTGAGGCTATTGCCCGGGAAATGCCTTCTTTTTCAAACGAAATACGCACACACAATAAAAACTCCTGCTGTCGCAAGAGTTTTTATGGTTAATTTACTTATGTTTTCTTTAAAAATAGATAGTAATTCACATTTAAAGCCGGCTCATCAGAATATGTCACCTGCGTCGATCTGTTTTCAGCTGAACATACATAGTTTTCAATCCGCCAAATGTCGTCAATGTCCGGGTAAAACGAGATTTTTCAACGTTTCTTCATCCCCGCGGTTCTTGGCATCCATGACAATCGCCAACTTCAAGTAAATGTTTGCCCAGGCCTTAGACAATCCTTCCATTAAGTATCAATATTTTTGATCACTCTTGCTGGATTACCGCCTATCACAACATTGTCAGGAACATCCTTCGTCACAACCGCCCCTGACGCGACCACAACGTTATCACCGATCGTCACACCGGGATTTACAATCGAGGCACCGCCAAACCAGACGTTATCGCCAATCGTCACAGGCTTGGAAAATTCGCGTCCTGAATTACGTTCGTCCGGGTGGAGGGGGTGTGTCGCCGTATAGATGTGAACGCCCGGCGCCATCATGCAATTTTTCCCGATTTTCACTTCACATACATCCAGGATGACGCAGTCAAAATTAGCAAAAAAGTTTTCACCGACGTGAATGTTGTATCCATAGTCGCAGCGGAACGTCGGCTCAATGTATACGTGCTCTCCCGTCGAGCCGAACCATTCCTTCAGCATGGTGATGCGAAGTTCTCCTTCTTCTTCGGTTGTGGCGTTGTATAGTCTTGTTTTTTTACGGGCATCAGCTCGATCCTTCATTAGTTCGGTGTCCTGAGGATCATACATCTCGCCCGCCAGCATTTTTTCTTTTTCGGTTTTCATGCTTCCACTCCTTTGCAAACGATTTCTTTTATCCTATCATCTTTGATTAATTCCACCATTTTATAAGAGCTCGGACGCCATACAAAATGGCTTCCCCGCCGTATGAAATAACGTCAATTAACACATCAGCCAAATACCAGTTGTCCTCATGTTTCTTTTTTCTTTTTCGGCCCATTGTGTCCACCCCTTGTTTTCCTTTTTCATACGAATGAATGGCAGAATTTGTTTCATTTTCTTTTCCTTCCTGACGCGTGCTATAGTAAAGATAATTATTGAACGGAGGCGGCCAGAATGCGGGCGTTTGTTTACGTTATCGTCTTTTTTTCTTTTTTTGATTTATTTACACAGCTGCCGATTATGAGCCCGTTTGCGGAATCGCTCGGGGCGACGCCGTTTTTAATGGGGCTTGTTGTTGGGATGTATTCTTTTTCAAATACGATTGGCAATGTGTTGTCGGGATTTTGGACAGATAAAAAAGGGCCGTTTCGTGTTCTTGTGACGGGCCTTTTTGCTACGGGCGCCGCTCTTTTCATGTATCAGGCGGCAGCGGATGCGGGATCATTGCTGCTGATCCGGTTCGTTCATGGTTTGCTGGCCGGCTTGATTACACCTGCCGCATTTACCTATTTAGCGAATCATGCGTCGAATGAGAAAAAAGGCAAAGGCGCAGCGATTTCGGGGGCTTTTGTCGGTATGGCGGCGATCATTGGACCAGCCTTCAGCGGGATTATGGCGAACCGGACGAACGAAGCGGCCGTCCTTGGCGTAACAGCGGCTGCTATGATCGTACTTGGGTGCATGGCGCTTCTTTTGTTAAAAAAACAGCCTGACCATGTCTTATCTGTTCAGAAAGAAACGACATCGCTGCGTGATTTTTTCCGAAACACCAGCGTGCTCAAAGCATTTACTGGCGCTTTTCTGCTCATGTTTTCACAGGGAGTTCTTGCATACATGCTTCCTTTAAAAGTAATCCGGCTCGGCTATGATATCCAGACGAGCGGCCTTCTGCTAAGCACATTTGGAATTGTCGCCATTTTTGTTTTTCTCTCACCTTTAAATCGTCTGTTTGACCGGCTGCGACCGGAAGTAACGTTTACATTCGGAATTTTGACGATGGGAATCAGTCTGGCGCTTCTCAGTCAGGTGGAGTCATCTGCCCTTCTTTACGTAATCATGGGATTATATGGAGCTGGTTTTGCCTTCTTATTTCCTTCCATTAATTCATTGCTCGTCAGCACCGTTTCACCGGAGAGCCTGGGAAAAGCATATGGCTATTTTTATGCGTTTTTCTCGCTTGGCGTTGTGGCGGGATCGACGGTTACCGGCGGACTATCTTTAACGCCGCCTCAAGGACTGTTATTCACTGGAGTGCTGCTTTGCAGTGCCGGACTATTTGTCATAATTCGTCACCTGAAAAAAGCATCCGTCAAATAAGATCGGATGCTTTTTCTTTATGTTTAAGCGTGCTGAATACTTTCCACCGGTTGGGCAGAAGGCTTTCCAAAGTAATAGCCTTGCGCAAGCGGAATGCCGGCCTCACGGCAATAGTCATATTCTTCTTTGCGTTCAATGCCTTCTGCCAGTGTTTTGATGCCAAGGTTTGAGGCAGTCGCGAGCGCTTTATTGATAAATGATTGCTTTGTTTCATCCTGATCACAGAATGAGACGTACGACCGGTCAATTTTAATATAGTCCGGCTGTAATTGCTCCAGCATTTCAATGGTGGAAAAACCTGCACCGACGTCGTCCAGTGCTACTTTAATGCCTTCTCTTTTGTACACATTCAGCACTTCTTTCAAATGCTCTACATCTTCTATTTTTTCCGTTTCAACCACTTCAAAAACAAGATCATCCGGATCTACATTATATTTTTCAATAATATTGAACGTGTGCTTTAAGCAAAATTCCGGATTATAGATGGTGGAAGGCAAAAAGTTAATAAAGCTCTTTTGACCGTCCTGAATATGTTGTTTTCGCGCAATAATAGCGCTTTCTCGGGCCTGCTTGTCAAGATACGAATGCATACCCAGTTTTTGAGCAGTATCAAATAGTCTTCCCGGTGGAATTGCCGCTTCTTTATTTGTTCTAAGGAGGGACTCATACCCGTAGACACTGCCAGAAGCTGTTTCCACAATCGGCTGCAGAAAACTGACAAACTGCCCTTTTTCGATCACACGGATGACCTCTTGATGTGAAAACCAGTCCACTACATCACGAAGCGGTGCAGTCCGAGCCGGCGTCTTGTCACCAGGCCTGCCGATCCCCCCAATTAATCCATTGTCCTGAATAAGTTCAAGCTTCCCCTCGGCTTCTTTTATCGTTTGAAAATCAATAAAAGACCAGTCATCTTCGTTTGAAATAAATAAACGTCCCGGCTCGTAAAATCGAATCGGAATCCGGCATTCAATACAGCTTTCCGCCATGTGCTCATACCCCTTTTTATAAAATAAATACCCCGAACATAGTGAACATTACCTTAGTCCCCCTTTCAGGGGACAAATAAACTTTTTTCCACCATAATATATAAGTAATTTTCACTAGTCTATCATTTTGAAATGAAGGGGTTCAAGCTGGGTTGTTTGAAATTAAACAAAAGTGGTTAAACTAGTAAGACATAACTCTTCGTAAGGAGGAATTTTAACATGACTGCAATTGTTTTGTTTGATGGTGATTGCAACTTTTGTGATGCCAGTGTTCAATTTATTATAGAGCGCGATTCCAAAGGATATTTTAATTATGCGTCCTTACAAAGTGACGTCGGACAAAAGCTTTTAAAAGAGCACAATATGCCAGACGATTTGGACAGCTTTATGCTTGTGGAAGATGGGGTAGCGTATATTAAGTCTGCCGCCGCGCTCCGCATTACCCGCCACTTGGATGGTGCCTGGAAGCTGCTATACGCACTTATTGTCCTTCCGGCGCCGCTTCGTAATTTTGTATATGACTATGTCGCCGCCAACCGGTACAAATGGTTCGGCAAAAAAGACGATCATTGTATGCTTCCATCACCGGAAGTACGTCAAAGATTTTTATAATAAGAAAAGCGCAAGGTAGCCGTTCAGGCCCGGCAGGCGTAAGACGGGCCAGCAGGGTGGCGCTCTTTGCCACGCAGCTGTGACGGCTTATGACCGAGGGATTGGCTGCCTGGAGCTGGACAACGTCCAAAAATATATACTTTCTGATCTTTTGATAGGAGGACCTGCTTATACGGCAGGTTCTTTTTTTGGGCAGAAAACCAGTCAAGCCGGTATCTTCCTTTTGTTTGTTCCATTATGATAATAGCTAGTGTCGCCGTGATATTTTGATTAGCCGTTTATACATAAAGGCGGATCGTGATACACTAGATTTACATCATTTTTCACAACGGAAAACTACTAATGGAGCTGACGCGTTATGTTATCGAAATATAGCATCCCGAATCTTGGCATCGACGAAATCGACAAGCAAATTTTGTCCTTGCTGCATGAAAACAGCCGCATTTCTTATACGGATATCGCCAAGCAGGTTGATCTCTCCCGTGTCGCTGTGCAGGCCCGAATCAATAATTTAACCGAGCAAGGCGTGATCGAAAAATTCACAACGGTGATCAACCCCGCCAAAATCGGCATTCATGTGTCGGCTTTTTTTAACGTGGAAGTAGAGCCTCAATTTTTAGAGCAGGTCGCCACCCACCTTGAAACCGAGGCTGCGGTTACGAGTTTGTATCATATGACCGGCCCAAGCAAGCTCCATATGCACGGGATATTCACCGACAATCAGGAAATGGAACGCTTTTTGGCAGAAAAGCTGTATCCGCTCCAAGGCGTCGTCAGCGTTGACTGCCAAATTTTAATTAAGCGGTACAAAAGCCGGATGGGAATGAAATTGTAATACTGCGCTTGGGGCGGTATATGCAAATTTAGAGCGGTATTTGTACTGCCTGGGGCGGAAAAATGTTTTACCGCCCCAGGCGCAGCACATACCGCCCTAAAAGAAAATATATCGCCCATTATTAGCGGCCGATTGCCGCCCCGTCCCCGCGCGGATCAACACCTCCATGCAGAAATCCTTGTTCATCACGCACAATCGCATTGGCGTGGCCCATGATTTTGTCTATTTCTTCTACGCGATTCACAATATGGCCTGCAGCTGAAAGCTTCTCTGTTATTTGTTCCTGCACTCTGCTTTCAATCTTCAGCTCCTGCGTATCCTCTCCCCACGTTCTTCCCCAAACAAAACGAGGTTCACTGATCGCCTGCTGCGGGTTCATTCCATAATCAATCATTCTTGTAATAATGGCGGTTTGGGTCTGAGGCTGCCCTTCGCCTCCCTGCGTTCCGTATAAAATCGCCGGTTTACCACTCTTCATCGCCATCGCCGGCATCAGCGTATGGAATGATCTCTTTTTTGGCTCCAGACAGTTCACATGATCAGGATCTAATGAAAAAAATGATCCCCTGTTTTGCATCGTAATGCCCGTGTCACCAGCCACAATCCCTGAGCCAAATTCAAAATAAAGACTTTGAATAAATGATACCGCATTTCCTTCCTCATCCACGACCGCCGCATGCGCCGTATCGCTGCCAACCGGCTGCGTCACTGTGTCACTTGCCTGATTCAGGCGGATTTCTTTTGCCATTTCTTTTGCGTAGGACTTGCTCAACAATTTTTGGAGCGGAATATCATGAAAATCAGGATCTGTCAGAAACGCATTACGGTCTTGAAAACTTCTTTTTAACGCTTCAACAAGCAAATGGTAATATTCATACGAGCCATGCGGAATATCTGCCAAATCGAAATTTTCCAAAATATTAAGAGCCATCAAGCCAACGAACCCTTGTGAATTGGGCGGGACTTGATGCATCGTGTAGCCGCGGTAGGTTGTCTCTAAAGGCTCCTCCCAGCTGCCTTTATGAGCGGAAAAGTCTTCAAGCGTCAGCAATCCGCCTTTTTCCTGTAGAGAGGAAACTATTTTTCCGGCCATTTCTCCTTTGTAAAAGTCATCCCGTCCTTTTTCGACAAGCTGCTGAAGTGTTTGCGCTAAGTGTAACTGGATAAATCGCTCATTTATCTCCGGTACGCGGTTTTCCGGCAGAAAAACAGCGGCCGTATCTTTATCTTGTTTTAACACATCCACATTTTTCACCGTGTTCACATGATGATCTTCTGAGAGCGGAAATCCACCGGATGCATATTCAATTGCAGGTGCAAGAACGTCTGCCAAAGACATTTTCCCATACTTTTTCAATACGGCATCCCAGCTGTCTACCATTCCTGGAACGGTAATCACACTTTGAATGCCGCGAAATGGGATGGACTTGTATCCTTCATATTGATCTCTTGTAACACCGGCGCCTGTGCGGCCGCTGCCATTATAGGAGTTGACTTCATTATTTTCCGCGCTATATGCAAGCCAGAATGAATCACCGCCAAGACCTGTCATATGCGGATACACAACCGCCAGGCAGGCACTGACCGCTACAGCCGCATCAAAGGCATTTCCTCCTTTTTCAAGAATCGCATTACCCGCCTTTGATGCTAAATAATGAGGACTCACGACCATCGTTTTTGTGCCAACAACTGCTTTGTTCATATCACTTTCTCCCCCTCTAAATAATCTTCTGTTTCTTCAACATAGCCTTTATTATCTGTGAACATGAATAGAATCGCTCCAAAAATCAGCAGTGTACCCGATAAATAAAAGCCAAATTCCAATTTTCCAGTCGCATCCGCGAAAAAGCCCGTAATGTATGGCGCAAAGATAGAAGACAGCATACCGCTGAAGTTAAAAAAGCCATACACTTTTGAATACATGGAAGGCGGTGTAATATCTGCCAGGTAAGAAATTAAGACAGGATCAAGTGCCAATTTTCCAAGGAGCCCGTATAACGCTAAACCAACAAGCAAAAGCGAATAATTTTCCGTATAAGGAATAGCAAACTGACATATTGCTCCTGCTAGTGCCAGTGAAATGATCAATGGCTTTCTGTTTTTTATTTTATCAGATAAAAAGCCGAATAAAATAGCTCCCGGGATTGAAGCCCATGGTACAAGCGATGCAATGATACCTGTTTGTGAAGCTTCCACTCCTCTAACCGTCTGCAAGTAATAAGGAAGCCATGTCAGCATACCGAAAAATCCATAAAGCGAGCAGAAAATCAGCACATACACAAGGATATGATTTTTCGTAAACAATTTTTTCATATCAAGCTTTTCTGTTTTTCCGGCCGCCTTTGCAGCTGCTTTCTTCTTGTGCGTATCATCTCGAACAAAGACAGCGATTAAAATAGCAACAATAATGGTGGGAATCGCAAACACATAAAAAGGATACTGCCACCCTTTATTTAACGTATAGGTAAAATAACTCGACGCCATAAACCCTAGTGAAATACCGAATGCCATCCCGCTATTAATGAGTGCAGAAACGAGACCACGATACTTTTGAGGGGTAATTGTAGACGAAATCCCGTATTGAGAGCCGTAATATGTACCTTCCCCAAGCCCTGTCAGCGCACGCATCATTAAAAACACAAGAAATGTTGTCGCCGTACCGCTTAAATAAGTCGCTAGGCCAAATACTAAATAACCGATAACGAGCACTTTGACACGACCGAACTTATCAGCTAAAAAGCCTGTCGGAATCTGCATCGCTGCATAAGCCGCAAAGAATACCGTTGACATTAACCCAAGCTGAGATTTATCAAGACTCCATTCTTCCCCGATGCTCCCCATAACAGGCGAGAGAATATTCCGATCCGCATACATAAAGACCCAGCCGAGGAAAAAGAGAAAAATAACAAAAGCAGGATGTGTGTTTTTCATATGATGAGCTCCTTCTCGTAGTTGATAGGAACATCATAAATAAAAAATTTGAATAAATACTCTTTTTTGACAGATAATCTTACATATATTTTTTCGAAACGTAACCATTTTATCTTTTTTTATTACCATTCGAATGTTAAAATGTACATAAAGATACAATTAGTATGAAAGTACTGAATGCGTTCTCATTTTCATTCTGTTTTGGTTAAACTATTTATTATAGAAAGGATGATTTTATGAAGCAGCGGGACATTTTTATTGCGTTTTTTCGCAGCAGCATGCTGGGCTATGGCGGCGGCCCGACAACGATTCCGCTCGTTCAAAAAGAAGTGGTCGAGCGGTTTAAGTGGATGGACAATGAAGAATTCGGAGACATTTTAGCGATTGGCAACACGTTGCCCGGTCCCATTAATACAAAAATGGCTGGTTACATCGGGTATCGGATTGGCGGTATTCCAGGCACGATCAACGCAATTTTGGCCACCATTTTGCCAACAATTATTTTAATGATTGTTCTTTTAACAACCTTAAAGACGTTTAAAGACCTGGCTTGGGTACAGGGAATGACGAGGGGTGTTCTACCGGTGGTCGGAGTGATGCTGGCGGTTTTAACAAAAGATTTCCTGCAAAGCTCAGTCAAAGGGTTAAGATGGGCTACCGTGGCGCTTCATGTGATCGCCGCCCTTTTTCTTATTGAATTTCTTCACGTTCACCCTGCTATTATTATTGCGTCTCTTCTCTTATTTGCTTTCTTCAAACCGGTCAAAAAAGAAACGACGAATAAAAAGAAAGGACGGTCCTCATGATTTATTTACATATTTTCTGGGTGTTTTTCATGACAAACATGCTCGGCTACGGTGGCGGTCCGGCGACAATTCCGCTTATTCAAAAGGAAGTGGTGGACCATTATGGATGGATGACGGTGCAGGAATTCAATGAAGCATTTGCGATGGGGAATGCGCTGCCCGGCCCGATTGCGACGAAAATGGGCGGCTACATTGGTTTTCAGGAAGGCGGCTGGCTCGGTGCGTTTCTTGCTGTGCTTGCAACGGTTACACCGTCTCTTCTTTTAATGATCACGCTTATGGGCATTTTATATAAAAACCGGACGTCCCCGCGTGTCAAGCGGATGACCGCTTACGTAAAACCGACGATCGCTGTGCTGCTCGGTGTTATGGCGTTCCAGGCATTTTTCGATTCTTATGTTCAAATCAGTGTGGTTCACATTGTTATTTTGGCGGCCGGAAGCTACTGGCTGATGGAAAAAAGAAAAGTCCATCCCGGTCTCGTCGTCTTGTCTTCTCTTATTTACGGGGCTGTTCTCCTTTCCTGATCGACTAAGCGTGAATAAATTCCTCATTTTCTGTGGAACTTTATTCACGCTTGTTTTTTGTTAATCCGCTTGAAGATAAAAGCTTAAAGGGTTCCCCTTTAGGCTCCGGCTGTCGACAAAGTCGTCAGTCTTTTTTTGAAAGGGCGGCGGCGGGCTTGCAGCGAAGACTCCTGCGGGAAACAATCGCAGACCGTACGCTACCCTTCGCTTCCTTCTCCCATCTCTTTTTAGTTAAGACAAAAAATACACTTCATGATAAGGCGGCTCTTTCATCTTTGTTTGCTTTAAGCGCCCTTCCTTCACAAGTTCATTCAATCCTTGGTCAATTTCTTTTAACGAAGCGCCAAATAAATCCGCCATTTTCACTGTGGAGATAACCATATGTTTTGGTTTTTTTGTTGATGAAATAATCATGGTCTGGGCGCGTTGAAACAGTATTTCTTTATCCATTGGAACTCCTTCTTTCTTAAATAAAAGTAAAAACGTTAATAATTTTCCCCAAAAACGTAAACAATATTGCTTGAAAAGATTAGGAGGGTTTTCCAATGGGATATCAGCCCCCAAAGAAAATTGCAAATATAGCAGTAGAAGCAGGTAAAACAAAAGCAGAGCTCCCATTTCAAAGCATGCTCCTGCTGGGTTTTTTGGGAGGCGCCTTTATATCAATCGGCTTCCTTCTAACCATTAGGGTAACCGGTAATTTACCAGAGGACTGGGGGTCATTTGGGTCATTCTTAGGTGCAGCGGTTTTTCCACTTGGCCTTGTTTTAATCCTTATCGCAGGCGCTGAACTGTTAACGGGCAATATGGTGGCCGTCACAATCGCGTGCCTAAGCAAAAAAGTGACCGTCCAAAAATTGCTTTTCAATTGGTTCTGGATTACGATCAGCAATTTTATTGGTGCCGTTTTCGTGGCGTACGTTTTTGGGCATATTGTAGGTTTAACAGAAACTGGACCCTTTTTGGAGAAAACCGTTTCAGTGGCAGAAGCGAAATTAGAAGAAAGTTTTTGGCAGTGCTTTTTCTCCGCCATTGGCTGTAACTGGCTTGTAGGTCTTGCTGTATGGCAGTCCTACGGCGCAGAGGATATAGGCGGGAAAATTTTGGCCATCTGGTTTCCGATTATGGGGTTTGTCGCCATTGGCTTTCAGCACGTCGTTGCTAATATGTTTATCATTCCGGCGGCGATTTTTGCGGGACATGCTGACTGGACAGATTATATTCAAAACTTTATCCCTGTTTTTTTAGGAAATGCGGTCGGTGGATCTATATTCGTTGCCTCCATTTATTGGATGGCTTATTTAAAAGCTGATTCACCGACATTATCCAATGAAAAAGAAACATACAAAGCTTAATATTCTATAAAGAACGTAACGGAGGAAAAACGATGAATGAAGCTGGTTTTTCAATTGAGATTAATGGAAAGTCGTATAGTGCAAAGCCTGGGCAAACGATTTTGGATGTGGCCAGAGCGGGCGACTTGTTTATTCCCGGTCTTTGTTATACGCCTGACCTTGGCAGTATTCAAACATGTGATACCTGTTATGTAAACGCAGGCGGCGAATTAGTCAGGTCCTGTGTGACAAAAGCAGCACCCGGCATGGTCGTCGATACGGAATCCGAGCTTGTGCAGGAAGCGCAGTATGAGGGCATGTCACGCATTTTAAAAAACCATGAGCTATATTGTACGGTGTGTGACAACAATAATGGGAACTGTACGGTGCATAATACGGTCGAACATATGGGACTCGCCCATCAAAAATATCCGTTTGAAGCAAAGCCATACGCGCCTGATAACTCTCATCCCTTCTACCGATATGAACCGGATCAATGTATTCTCTGCGGCAGGTGCGTCGAAGCATGCCAGGACCTGCAGGTGAATGAAACGTTAACGATTGACTGGAGCCGAAAAGTGCCCCGGGTTATTTGGGATAATGATGTGCCGATTGACCAATCGTCTTGTGTGTCGTGCGGCCATTGCGTAAATGTATGTCCATGTAATGCATTAATGGAAAAATCTATGCTTGGAGAGGCCGGTTATTTAACCGCCATCCCACCAAAGGTTCTCGGGCCAATGATTGATATGACAAAAGAAGTAGAACCCGGATATAAAGAGATTTTTGCCATTTCAGAAGTCGAAGCAGCTATGAGAAAGTCCCGCATTAAACGTACGAAAACAGTGTGTACGTATTGCGGTGTTGGCTGCAGCTTTGAGGTATGGACAAAAAATAGAGAGATCTTGAAAATTCAGCCGCTGGAAGAAGCGCCTGCTAATGGCATTTCCACTTGTGTGAAAGGCAAATGGGGCTGGGATTACGTAAACAATGAAGACAGATTAACAAAACCTTTGATTCGTAAGGGCGACGAGTTTGTTGAAGCCACTTGGGACGAAGCACTTGACCTTATTGCAGAAAAACTGGGCGGTGTGAAAGAAAAATATGGAGCGGATTCCATCGGGTATATCGCCTCGTCCAAATGCTCTAATGAAGAAAATTATCTTTTTCAAAAGTTTGCACGCGGCATTATGGGAACCAATAATATTGATAACTGTTCACGCTACTGCCAATCTCCGGCAACAGCCGGGCTAATGAGAACAGTAGGACTCGGAGGAGACGCAGGAACAATCCATGACATATCGTCGGCTGAGCTTGTGATCGTCATTGGGGCAAACCCGGCTGAATCGCATCCAGTCCTCGCTACACGCGTCAAGCGTGCGCATAAACTTCATGGCCAAAAATTAATTGTCGCCGATTTAAGAGGAAATGAACTGGCCGAGCGGGCAGATTTATTTATTCATCCTAAACCAAGCACAGATCTTATCTGGATTAATGCTGTAACAAAATACATCCTCGATATGGGATGGGAAGACAAAAAGTTTCTTCAAAACAGAGTGAATGGTATGGACGAATACGTAAAGTCTTTAGAAAAATTTACATTAGCGTATGCCGAAGAAAAAACGGGGTTACCACAAGAGATTTTGATCCGAATTGCCACGATGATCCATGAAGCAAACTCGGTTTGTGCTCTGTGGGCAATGGGGATCACGCAGCACCAAGGTGCAACCGATGCAAGTACAGCGATTTCCAATCTTCTCTTGATCACAGGAAATTATGGACGCACGGGTACAGGAGCTTATCCGCTGCGTGGGCATAATAACGTTCAAGGTGCATGTGATTTTGGCACAATGCCGGCCTGGTTTCCGGGCTACGAACCGGTACAGGATCCAAAAGTCCGTGAGCGGTACGAAAAAGCATGGGGAACAACCATCCCATCAGAGCCGGGGCATGATAACCACCATATGGTTGAGGCCATGCATGAAGACAAATTAAAGGCTCTTTATTTGTTCGGAGAAGAAATGGCGCTTGTCGATGCTAACTCGAACTTTGTTCAATCCGCCTTTGAAGGCCTGGAGTTCTTTGTTGTTCAGGACATTTTCTTTAGTAAAACTGCGCAATATGCAGACGTCGTGCTGCCGGCTGCCCCTAGCCTTGAAAAGGATGGAACATTTGTGAATACAGAGCGGAGAATTCAGCGTTTTTATAAAGTTCTTGAGCCGCTGGGCGATTCAAAGCCTGATTGGGAAATTTTCCAGCTGATCGCAAACCGGTTTGGTGCCAATTGGAATTACAAGCATCCAAGTGAAATCATGGACGAAGCAGCTAGTCTTGCCCCACTGTTTGCTGGTGTAAGTTATGAGCGTCTGGAAGGATTTAAATCTCTTGTGTGGCCTGTTTCAGCTGATGGAAAAGATACACCGCTCCTTTATACGGAAAAGTTTGCTTTCCCGGATGGCAAAGCGAAACTCGTACCGGTTGATTGGACACCTCCGTTTGAAGCAGGTGACGACTACGACCTGCACTTAAACAATGGACGTATCCTTGAACACTTCCATGAAGGAAACATGACGTATCGAAATGAGGGTCTGACACATAAAGTACCGGAAGTATGGCTGGAGGTTTCACTGGAGCTTGCGAAAGAACGAAATCTAGAAGACGGAAGTTTGGTCGGTCTGACGTCACCTTACGGATATGTGGAGGTAAAAGTCGTTGTCACAGACCGGGTGAAAGGCAAGGAACTTTATTTGCCAATGAATACGCGTGAGGACAACGAAGCGGTCAACTATCTAACAAGCAGCTATCATGACTACATTACCCATACACCGGCCTACAAAGAAATGGGTGTAAAAATGGAAGTGCTTGAGCAAAAAGGCGAGCCGCCGCTGCCAAAGCATAATCACCGTTTCGGCAACAGGGTCCCGCAGATCAGTGTAAAAGTCGAAGAAAAATGGAACCGCTCAGACTTTACACCAATCCATGAAATGGTTAAGGAGGATGAACATGGCACAGGCGATCAGGCAAATCAAAAAAGAAGTTCCTAATCAACAGGAGGAACAGGCTCAAGCTTCAGCGGAGATCATGAAGGAATTGACGGAGAATAAAGAAGCTGTTATGGCATCCATTCAATTAATGAAGGGCCTGCATGAGATGGGGATTTACGATGCGCTGAGAGGGATGCTCGATAATCGGACAGAAGTCGGCGCTATTGCCATTCAGCAAATGAATCAGCCGATGATGCACAATGTCATTAAAAATGGCATGAATGGCGTTAAATTTCTTGGCTCTCTCCCCTCAGGCGAGACGGAGAAATTGATAGGAGGAATCGGTCTCGGACTTAAAAAAATGTCCGAGGCTGGGCAAAAAGAAGAAAGCCAAAGCTTGTGGAAAATGAGAAAAAAACTGGGGAGCCCGGAAATGAAAGCCTCCATAGCTGCCATGGCTGCATTTATGGAAGGAATGGGCACTGCTTTTGCGCAATCACCACATAAAGAACAAGACAGGAAAGGGTGAAAAACGTGCAATCCAGTAACATCGTTGTTAAAGATATGCACAGCATGAAAGATGCAGATGCCGTACTTAATGCCATTCTTGCTGTTTGGGGAATCAACCAGGCGGAAATCAATTTGGAAAAAAAGGAAGCCGTGTTTACGTATGATGAACGAATGGCTTCTTTCCATGATTTTGAGCAAGCCATTATCGATTCAGGTTTTCCTATCTACTCGGATGACCGTGATAAATTAAATGTGAAGGAAGGAAATGAATCTAATGAAAGTATGTGAAATCTGCGGCTCAATTAATGAAGCAACAGAGTTAGACAATGAAGAAAATCCTTCGAAAATTTTGCATATATGTGAAAATTGCAGAGAAGAAAGAAAAACGGCGCTCGATTAAAGAGCGCCGTTTTTCTTTTTTAATCAACAGGAAAAACAAACTCGCCACCGCACAAAAAACGCTCATGTGTACGAATTGAACATGTTAAACAACCCAGCTGTAATGAATTCGTTTCAAACCGTCACCTTCAATTTACATGGTTATTATATTGTAAAATAGCAGCTTTGCATTTTACAACAACCGTTTTGAAGAAGAAACATCACTGTATGCTTAATGATCCGGGTATGTTTCTTGTAAAAATGATATAGATTGATGAATTAACTCTTTTAAAACACCCACCTCAATATCCTCCACTTTATTAATATACACACAGGCTTTTCCAGTTGTATGTTTCCCAAAATTCTTTAACAGTTCCCCACGTTTTGCATCACCCGTCGCAAAATATAAACTGATTTTTGCTTTCCGAGGCGAAAAGCCGACCAGTGGCGCATCGCCCTCATGACCGGATTCATATTTATAATGATATGAACCGAATCCAATAATACTGGGACCCCACATCTTTGCCTCATAACCTGTTGTTTCTGTGAAAATATCCAGCAGCTTATAAGCATCCTCACGTTTCTTGGGGCTCTCAACCTGTTCAATAAACTCAATGACACTGTTATCCTTTTCTTTTGTCTTTAGCTCATACATGGTGGCAGGCTCCTTTTTTATAAAATAAAAACAGCCCAGTCCTCTTGAGGAGCATGGGCCTGATCACTTAAGATCATTTTATGATAACTGGTCTTTGTGATCAACATTCCAGCTGAATTTATCGACCAATTTAGTTCATCCTATCCATCGACTCCAGTTCAAGCAAAAAAAGTTTAACCGGCTCTTCGTAATGTATAGCGATCCAACTGGAATCGTCCGTTTTCTCGTTCCCATAACGTTCCCCTCTTCGTTTACTATACACCGAAATCTTTAAGATAAAGCAGGGAAAGAATGAAAAAGCAAGATACCGTAACTCCTTCAAACTAAAAAAACCGGTCCTCACGCGGAGACCGGGATTAAGCATTTAAACAATATATCTTCAGCCAAAAGTCTTCTTTAAAAAATGATACAATCCGTCCTCTTTATACGAAAACTCGGTTACTTCATCGGCTTGCTCTTTCACAAAGCCGGTCGCGTTTTTCATGGCGACACAGTGACCGACGAGCTTAAATAAAGGCAGGTCGTTTTCCCCGTCTCCAACCGCCATGATCTCTTCTTTTTTCAAGTTGAAACGATCCAGCAATTGAGTGATACCAGTCGCTTTTGACACCCCATCCACCGTTACTTCCACGTTATGATGCGTAGAAGAAGCGGTCGTGAAGGCAATGCGTTCTTTTACCTGTTCCAACTCCGCTTTCCATTGCTCCATCGCCTGTTTATCGCGGCTGAAAAAATAAATTTTTGCCACGTTTTCTGTTTGCAGCTCGTCTGTCCAGTGAATTTTTGACTGAACGGCTTCCTGACGCGAAAGCCATTCATTTTCATGCACCGTCTCCGGCTTTGGTTGTGTGGCGGCTTTCGTCATAAATGAACGATCAGTTTTCAATGCAATCCGACCTCCATCATTCGGGTGAATTTCGTAATAAATGCCCCACTCGCCTGCTTTTACCGCGAGCTTCTCCACCAAATCAGAAGAAAGTGCATGACCGGAAATTTGATCTTCTCCTAAAAAAGCAGACATCCCGTTTGCCGTTACCGTTCCATCAACATGAAAGTCTGACGGCAGTACATCTCTTGCTTCTTTTAATGTTCGGCCGGTCGCAATGAAAACAAGGACTCCGCGCTCTCGGAGTTCTTTTACATACTCTGTCAGTGTGTCGTTGACCGTATTAAATTCCGTCAGTGTTGTTCCGTCCAAATCCAGGACAATTGCTTTGTGCGTCATTAGATCACCTCGAAGTTATGTATTCCTTCTTTATTATGTACTTTTTATCTATAAGAATGTCTACTATTTTGATTTTTAAAAAATCCGCAGCTTAGTAAGCTGCGGACATCATTTCTTTTATTCAAAATCTCTCGGTATCGTTTCTTTTAATAACTGTGTTGATTTCCGAACCGCTGTTAAAGCCGGCATGGCGGCGTCTTCGTTCTCAAGGCTGATCGGCCCGTCGTAGCCGAGCATGTTGACGACAGCGAAAAATTCGCTCCACCAGTGGCGTTCATGTCCGTAACCAAGCGCGACGAAGTTCCATGAGCGCTCCGCAAAACGGTCGGTCATTTTCGTATCGAGCACACCGTCGATGCCGGCGAGGCCGCGCTCGATGCGGACGTCTTTCGCGTGAATATGATAGATGGCGTCGCCGAGTTCTCTTGCGGCTAAAATCGGATCGCCGCCCATCCAAAACAAGTGACTTGTGTCGAAATTGGCGCCGATTACTTTGCCAACCGTATTTCGTAATCTGTGCAGTGTCGACGGGTTGTATATGAGCTGGCTGCCGTGATTTTCAAGGGCAATTTGATCAATGCCATGTTCATTCGCTCTCTTTACGGTCTGCTCCCAATATGGAAAAGCCACCTCATTCCACTGACAATTCAGCATCTCTGTGTTAATTGGCGGCTAGCTGGTTGTAATCCAGTTAGGTGATGTGTCGTTTGGATTTCCTCCAGGCAGGCCGGACATCATAATGATTTTTTTGACATTCAGCTGTTCCGCCAGCTTGAGTGTTTTTTCCACAACAAGCTGATGGGCTTTCCCTTCTTCATTTGGCGCGAGCTGGCTGCCGGAGCAATTTAATGCTTCCAGCTGAAGCCCGGCTTTTTCCATCGTTTCTATAAATTCATTTCGCTTTTTTTCGCCTTCCAGCAGCGCGTCCAAGTCCAAATGCGGCGCGGTAGACCAGTTGCCGGTCGCGATTTCCACTGATTCATAGCCGAGCGATTTCGATGTGTGCAGCATCTCTTCAAATGGCAAAGCACCAAGCGAATCCGTCATTAAACATAAACGCATCGTCAGCCCTCCAAACGCGCAACGTCGACGAATGTTTTTTGTTTGACGGATTCAAAGCAGGCGTCAAGAACATTCATATTATGAATTGTATTTTCCATCACGCTCTCCCGCTGCTGTCCTTCCAGTACCCACTGAGAGAAAGACTCTACTTCAAGCGTGTATTGATGCCCGTAAAGATGCTCGGTCCGGTAGTCGCCTGATTCATTTGTGACAATTACATGCCCTTCGCCATTAAACATATGTGGTATATACGCACGCGGTACACGGATCGTCCCTTTTGTTCCGATTAATTCATATTCCCCGGTGCGTGTCCGGTTCATCGCCGTATCAAAGACAGCGGTCATACCGTTGTCAAACTCAAGAATTCCGGCCGCTGAAAGATCCACTTGATTGTTTGCATCGTTTTGAGTGGAGACAAACACGCGAGCAGGCTCGGCTCCAAGCAGATTTCGGATCGAATGAACACAGTAACAGCCAACGTCATACAAAGCACCGCCGCCGAGCGCTTGATTCATCCGAATGTTCTCTCCTTGATCACCAAGAAAAAAGGATAGGCTGACGCGCATTGACTTTACTTCGCCAATTTCACCGGAAGCGACAATCTCTTTTACCCGCTGGTGCTGCGGATGGAACTGATACATAAACGCTTCTAAAAACATCACATTATTCTCTTTGCACACATCAATCATTTCTTTTGCTTCTGCCGCTGTTAAAGCACCTGGCTTCTCACAAAAAACGCGCTTGCCTTTTTGTGCCGCTTTTTTCACCCATTCGGCGTGAAGCGCGTTTGGAAGCGGGATGTAGACCGCGTCAATGTCCGGATCATCGAGCAGCTCTTCATATGTGCTATACACGACCGGAATGTTAAATTTCTCTGCAATGCCGCTTACTTTCGGATTTGCGCTTGCGATCGCCGTCACATTTGCATTTTTTGCGTGTTTAAATGCCGGAAGCAATTCCTCCTGCGCAATTTGCGCCGTGCTTAAGATTCCCCAGCGAACGATTTTTGTCATCTAAAACACTCCTTTATTTTTGCACCAATGACGTGCCGTCTACTTGAAAAGCCTGACCGATTTTAAACGATTCTGTCGCGGCAATGGCCGTTGCGAGCGCTGCTTTACCATCTTCTTCACTGCAAGCGGATGGACTTCTCTGCTGGATGGAATTGATAAATTGAATAATTTCCGCCTTATACGACTCTACCATCGACGGCGGGAAATTTGGTCCGAGTTCATGTCTTCCGGAAGCGTTTAAAAGCAGCGCTTCACGTGAGCGGATCGATGGAATTTGAATCGCGCCTTCTGTTCCGATAATTTCACAGCCGATATCAAACCCATATGGGGAAGTCCGGCTGGATTCGATGTCTCCCGTCGCACCTGAATCAAATTCCATATACGTGATCGCCTGATCCGCATCGCCGTATTCATTTTTTGAATTTATTTATTGTGTTTCGGGAGAAATAGAGCAATGGATCAATGGCACAGCTTACATGTTAAAGCCGGGTGATTCGGTCATTGTAAAGCCGGATTTGTTTCATTCATCCTTCTCCTATCAAGATACGGAATATCTGGTTTTTCATTTTGAAGTAGAGATGAAGGAAATTCATTCCGTGTTTCAATTGGCAAAAGAACCTGTGATTCGATGTGAAGAACAAGACGCGATTGCCCACTGGGTGTCTGATTTCATCGCTTTCTTCAGCATACATCCGCAAAAAAAGAACCCTGACCTCGTGCAGGAAGATTATTTGAAAAACATGCATTCAGCAGTTAATACGCTCCGCCTGCACTCAAAAGTAATTGAGCTGATCAGCATCCTGGCCGAGCATTTTCTGTCTCACGGACGGCTCAACGAAACGGAGGTGGCACCTTCCCAAATGAAAGCCGCACATGAAGCAGCACATTGGCTGGAACAGCATGTAACAAGCATTGTAAAAATTGCCGATTTGGCAAAAGTATTAAATTTTCACCGGTCGTATTTGTCCCAATGCTTTAAAAAAACATATGGCATGTCTCCATCTGATTATCTAATTCGGATTCGCATTCGTGAAGCTCGACAGCTTTTATTAGAAACCGACCTGTCCATTGAAAGCATCAGCCAGCACTTGTCCTTTTCGTCAACCGGCCACTTCAGCCGGACATTTCGTACCATCATGAACACGTCTCCACTGCAGTTTCGGAAAAATAAGAAAGTGCATTATCAAATAAATTAGCATGCATTGTTTTAGCGCGATTTGGTAAAAGCTCGGCACAATAACTTATCTCTATGGCGTGATTCCACTGATACGGCGCTATAACCACTCGTTATCACGCCGTATTTCCGAGAAATGCACCGAAACAAAAAATCCCCGAAGTCAAAAGACTCCGGGATACTTCTCTCTCACTCTTATTGACGCGCTTTCGCCCATTCACTTTGCATATTTTTCACTACTTCATCCCATGTAGCTTCTTCTGCAAAATATTTCTGAATTTCAGCGCCAAGCTGATCACTCCAGCCGACAGGGTAGTTCGGGAATACCCAAGCAGAAGTGTTTCCATCTTGCGAGTATTGATAAATTTCTTTTGAAAGCGGATCGGCAATGCCTTCTGCGTCATAGCCTTCGTAAGCCGGAATAAATTTAAACTCGGACAGAACCGTTTCTTTTCCCACATCCGATGTGTACATCCAATCAATAAAGTCTTTTGCAGCTTGCTGCTGTTCTTCTTCTGATTTTTTATTCACAACATAATAGCTTGGTACGCCGACCGGCATTTTCGTTTCTCCATTCACCGGAATCGGCATAATGCCCATACCTGATTCCGCAAGTTCAGGATCCATGCCTTCAACAGTTGGATAAATCCAGTTGCCCTGCTGAATGATCGCCACGCGGCCAGTTGAAAATAGTTCTTCTACCTGCTGGGAGTAATCAAGGTTATTAACCGGCTGGACCGAATATTGATTTTGCAGGTCTAAATATTGTTTGAACTCGTCACCATGCCCGAACGGCACTTCTTTTGCTTCGTATGCCTTAAACGGGTCATTGTTAAAATCCGGTGCGAGAAACACATTGGAACCATGGTTGCCCGGTACCCATTTTTCTTTCGCCGCTAACGCAAACACTGCATCAAGACCCAGATCCTCTTTTTTACTGTCAATTTTTTTTGCTGCTTTTGCTAAATCATCCATTGTTTTAATAGAAGCTGCGTCTACGCCTGCTTCTTCAAATACGTTTTTATTATAAATGAGCCCGTAGCCTTCCAAGTTGACCGGCATCCCGAGTACTTCGCCGTCGCGCGTAACGCCGTCAAGCGTTCCGTCAAGTGCCAGACCAGCCGCTTCCGTATCATTCAAGTCCGTTAAACGGTCGCGGTATTGGTCAATGTCCACTTGTCCCGCTATCGTGTAAATCGTCGGCTCATCTCCTGAAGCAAATTTGGCTTTCAGTGTCCCTGCGTAGTCACTTCCGCCACCGACCGTTTCTACGTTAATATTCACATCAGGATTTTCTTCTTCATATGCCGCTGCCAATTCTTCAAATTGCGTTTTAAATTCTACTTTTCCTTGATACACATTTACGGTAATCTGATCTGTGTTCGCTGCATCATCTGATGAGCTTCCTTGATCAGTATTGCTCGTTGAACAGCCAGTGAGACCTAACAATAAAGCAGATGACAGCATGAATGTCTTTTTATTAAACATATAAATTCCCCCTTTTTAGTTAAGCAGTTCAAGCACAGCACATTCGTATGGCTTCAAGGCATCGAATTTTTCTGTAACTGAATCGTTCGTTAAGATGACGTTTTTCACTCCAAATGGAAGATCAATTTTTACATTCTTGTTTTTAAAATTGGCGATAACCGCTATGGATTTTGTTTCATCACGCCGGATGTACGCTATCGCGTCCGGATGATTCTCGAGTACTTCCTCATACTGCCCATATGTTAAAACATCGGCGTAGTCACTGTTTTTCCGGAGGTGGATGAGTTGCTGGTAGTAAGAAAAGACGGATTCCGGGTCGTTTCGGTGCTCTGCATTGACCACTGAATAATTGTCGTTAACAGCCAGCCAGGGCTTTTCTTTAGAAAATCCCGCATTTTCGGTATCATTCCACTGCATTGGCGTCCGCGCGTTGTCGCGGCTCCTATTTCCCACAGCTGTCAATGCATCCGCTTCCGAAAATCCTTCTTTTAAAGCGGAATGATATTGGTCAATGGACGCAAGGTCGTTAAATGATTCAACCGATGCAAATGCCGTGTTCGTCATCCCAAGCTCCTGCCCTTGATAAATAAATGGTGTTCCTTTTAACAAGAAATAAACGGTCGCCAGCATTTTTGCCGACACCGGCCCAATCCCATCCGGTTCGATAAACTTGCTGAGGGAACGCGGCTGATCATGGTTTTCTAAATAAAGTGCGCCCCATCCTTGCCGATTAAAAATCTTTTGGCTATTCGAAATGGCTTTTTTGAAATCACTTAATTCCCACTTTTTCGGCTTGAACCACAGTCCATCTTTTCCTAAATCAAGGTCCACATGATCGAATTCAAACAGCATGCTGAAATATCCGTCTTCCCCGACATAAGAAGATAATTGCTCAAGCGTTACACCAGGTGCTTCTGCCACCGTTAACAAATCATATGGGCGAAAGGATTGATTGCTTAACTCTGTTAAAAATGTCTGGACACCTTTCTGGTTTGCTTTCACGACACCCACTTCATGCCCGGCCGCATCAAACACTTTCTTGATAAATGTAATGGCGTCCACTCTAAAGCCGGCAATGCCTTTTTCTATCCACCAGTGAATCATGTCATAGACCGCCTGGCGAAGCTGTGGATTCTCCCAGTTTAAATCCGGCTGTTTTTTCGAAAACGTATGCATGTAATATTGATCTGTCACCGGTTCATATTCCCAGCAGGAGCCGCCGAAAACGGACTGCCATTGATTCGGCGGACCGCCATTCTCATTTCTGTCCTTCCATATATACCAATCCCGCTGTGGATGAAGCTTATTCGTTCTTGATTCGGCAAACCACGGGTGCTCATCGGATGTGTGATTCACAACCAGATCCATAATCAGTTTCATGCCGCGTCTGTCTGCTTCTGCAATAAGCTGCTCCATGTCTTCCATCGTTCCGAATTCTTCCGCGATCCCTTGATAATCAGAAATATCATAGCCGTTATCATCCATAGGGGACGTGTAAACCGGACTCAGCCAGATCACATCAATGCCGATTTCCTGCAAGTAATCCAACTTTTGAATGACGCCCTGTAAATCGCCAATACCATCCTGGTTGGAATCATAAAAGCTTTTCGGATAAATTTGATACACAATTGATTTTTCCCACCAACTTCTTTTTGTGGTCGTAAAGGCTTCCGCTATCGGTTGTTGAGCCATATGCATTCTCCTTATTCCTCGCGTGTGGTATCGATTCCATAAAGGGTTAAAAAAATTAACGCAGGATTTTTTCTATAAAATGTAAAAAGTTAATAATTAAGATTTAACTCATTATAATTCATATATGGTATCGGTTTCAACCCTAATTTTAAAAAATTGTGAGAAATATATTTCTCACAATTTCAGGTAGACTGCCGCACAATGACTTCAATTGGCAATTCATAGTGGCATATTTCAGCGTTTTCATCGTGCAGCCTGTTAATAATAACCTCTGCTGCTTTTTCCCCCATTTGATCGACCGGCTGTCTGACAGTTGTCAGTTTTGGACTGATTAACTCCGCAAGAGGCTGGTCGTCAAATCCTATAATCGCTATATCCCCTGGGATGTCTATCCCTTGCTCATTCGCTTCTGCGATCATCCCCGCGGCAATCTCGTCGCTGCCAGTGAAGACAGCTGTCGGCCGGTCATCCATTTCAAGTACGTTTTTAAGCACATGCTTACCATCTTCAATGGTGTGGCGATCAACGAAAATCCAATTTGGATTTACCGTAATTCCTGCTTCTCCCATCGCTTTTTGATAGCCGCGGTTACGGTCCTTGTCTTTCCCTTCTTCCGCAAAGAGACCGCCTGTACAATACGCAATTTTCCGATGCCCTTTTTCAATCAAATGTTTTATACCCAAATACGTTCCTTTAAATTGGTCAAGTCTAACAATCGGCACTGTGGGCTCATTGATGTATTCATTGCACAGTACAATCGGTCCGTACTTTGTAAAGGGTTCTACTGCTTTCCAGTCATTTTCGATCGCTGTCATAATGATTCCATCCACTTGTTTCGTTTTCAGCAAATTTAAAAAAGATAATTCTTTTGTCCGGTCTTCATTACTTTGAAAAATCATGACCTGATAGCCGTTTTTATAAGCAGCCTGCTCAATCGCATCCACTAAATAAGCGAAAAAAGGGTTGATGATTTTCGGAACGACGACCCCGATCGTTGTCGTCAATTGTCCTCTCAGCCTTCTGGCGGCCGGATTTGGATAATAATCCAGCTCCTCCATCGCTTTTAGCACAAGCGTCCGTTTTTCTTCTGATACGTATGCGTGATTGTTGATGACGCGTGATACCGTCGTTTTTGATAAGCCCGATAATTTGGCTACATCCATAATCGTCGCCATTCTTTTCACCCCTTCTCTTTATAAGATGTGAAACTGATTTCATACATTGTAGCGTTTAATCAAATTTAAACGCAAGCTTATTACGAAAAAAACAGCCAGAATAAGCTCCTGGCTGTTTGTCATACGATTATTCCGGTTCCGCTTCCGTCCGAAGCGCTTTAAAAAATTCGAGAATGTAGCGGTAGCTGTTGCCGAAGTCACCGAGCATCCCGTCTTTTGAGCAGTACACGTCAATCGCAGAGCGCATAGGTGTCAGCTTATAAATGGTCACAACCATTCCATACGGTCCTTTCGTGAGCATGATCTCACCGCGCGCCACATCTTCATTCTCTACAATCCACCCGCCAAGCTTGCCGTCCTGCACTACTTTTTTAATATCGTTGATCAGCGATTCCCGGCTTTTTCGGTAATAGCGGGTTTTGAGTGCCGGCTCTTTCGGTTTTTCATTCGTTTCTTCATGCTTTCTCCAAATTCCGGTTATAATTCGTATCGTTGACATATTGCCTCCCAAAGAATTTATTTTTTTAATGGCAGCCAGTTGAGCACATCTTGAATCTTTCGGTCCCAATAGCCCCACTCGTGCTCTCCTGATTCAAATTGAGTCGTTAATTCATATGCCGTCTTTTCGCCTGCTTCCTTAAAACGGACGTTATCTTCATAAAGAAAGTCCTCTGTACCGCAGCATTGATACAGCATCGGCTTTTGTTCAGCTTGCTGGGATTTTTCTATTAATTTAAACAGATCATGCTCTGTGCCGGAAATGTCCTCATCGCCGAATACAAGCTGGAAAACGCGATCGCGATCCCCTGCGCTTACTCTGCTTACAATATCTACCGCGCCGGACAAACTCGCTGCCGCGCTAAATTGCTCCGGCCGGGACAGCGCCCATTTGAACGCACCGTATCCTCCCATTGAAAGCCCTGCCACAAAATTATCTTCCCGTGCATCAGACAACGGGAAAAACGACCGCGCTACTGCCGGCAATTCTTCCGTTAAAAAAGTCCAATACCGATTTCCGTATTTCATATCGGCATAAAAGCTATGGTGCATTTGCGGCATCACGACAGCGAGCCCTAGCGGCGCCACATACCGTTCGATCGATGTCCGGCGCGTCCAAATCGTATCATCATCACTTAATCCATGAAGCAAATAGAGCGTCTGATGCTTATCACCAGCTTTTTTATTTTGCATTCCAATTTGTGAGTTGGTTTGCTGTGGAAGAATAACAGTCATGGACGTGCTTAAATTTAATACCTCAGAATAAAATTGACATTGAATAAGGGCCATTTTCTCCATCCTTTTACTACCTCATAATATTTCAGAATATTTCTATTATATCATTCTCTATTCATCATCCGAAGAAATACGTTCATTTGCGGAAAAAAGAATTTTTTCTTCATATTGGAATGCAACTTTCGGCTTGTGGGTAAAACAAAAGCATGTTTATTTAACTCATGGAGGGTCGAAAGGGGCGTGTACAATGATTGATAAAAATCAAATTCACTATCCGGCGCGTAATTTATGGTCTGGCTTTTTGTTTGGGGTTGGTTTTGTTGCTTTTTTTGATGAAACGGTCTTTCACCAATTGCTTCATTGGCATCATTTCTATGACAAATCCACAACTAACGCTGGACTCGTCTCAGATGGATTCTTTCATGCGTTTAGCTGGTTTGCAACAGTGGGCGGATTGTTTTTATTCGCGGATCTTCGGCGTCGAAATGCCCTTTGGCTGAAAAGATGGTTTGGCGGTTTACTGCTTGGGGCCGGTTTGTTTCAGCTATATGACGGAATTATCCAGCACAAATTAATGCGGCTTCATCAAATTCGCTATGTGGAAAATGTTTTGCTTTATGACCTTATCTGGAATATTAGTGCGGTCCTCTTGATCACGATCGGAGCCTTCATTGTGATCCGCACAAGAAAAGGTGATTCATATGAGCATTGACCATCAGACACATTCAGTTGCTGGAGATGCATCTTCGCTTTTATTAACAGCGCCTTTTTGGTTCGGATTGATTTTATATATTTGGGCTGCCGTTCGTTTCAGCCATCTTCATAAAGTATGGCCCATTTATCGTTCGGTTCTTTGGACAGCTGGTATTGCGTGCGCATTAATAGCAGTCGCCGGGCCTTTAGCTGAAAAAGCACACACTGATTTTACTGCTCATATGGCCGGCCACCTGCTGCTCGGTATGCTGGCACCGCTTTTAATGGTAGTGGCGGCGCCAATCACCCTCCTTTTACGGACCATTCCTGTCCGGCAGGCGCGGCTCCTCACACGTCTTTTAAAAAGCCGTCCAACCCGATTCTTGACTGATCCGGTTACTGCCTCTATCTTAAATGTCGGCGGACTATGGATTCTCTATACAACCAGTTTGTATACACTAATGCATGAAAGCCAACTATTTCATTTTCTTATTCATGTACACGTATTTTTAGCCGGTTACTTGTTTACCGCTTCAATTATGTATATCGATCCGGTCTCTCACCGCAGAAGTTTTCTTTACCGGACTATTGTGCTCGTTTTCACGCTGGCCGGACATGGCATTTTATCGAAATACCTTTACGTCCATCCGCCTGCAGGGGTGCCCGCCGTCCAAGCAGAAGCGGGCAGTATGCTTATGTATTATGGCGGGGATGCCATTGATCTTGTACTTATTGTTGTCTTTTGTTTTCAATGGTATAAGGCCGCCCGTCCAAGGACTGCCCTTGCTTAAGCACTCATCCGGCAATCCATCAGTAATTTACCGATAAATATGTTTATAAAAAAGAGCCTCAAACAGACAAACGGACCTGCGATGGCGCAATAACACATGTATCGCGCCATCTATTTCGGGAAATGAGCCGAAATTCTAGAAGATTACGCCGTTCTCATCAAAAAGGGTGTCCCGAAAGTCTGCAGAGCTGACTTTCGGGACACCCTTTTTCCTTATAACTTCACTTTTTGAAGCCGCAGTGCATTTAACACAACCGACACAGAGCTGAACGCCATTGCCGCTCCGGCAAGCCATGGAGCGAGGAATCCAAGTGCCGCGATCGGAATGCCGAGCGTGTTATAGCCGAACGCCCAAAACAAGTTTTGCTTCACGTTGCGGATCGTAATTTTGCTCATGTAAATCGCGTCGGCAATGCTGTTCAAGTCGCCGCGGATCAAGGTGATGTCCGCTGCCTCCATGGCAACGTCTGTTCCCGTGCCGATTGCCATACCGATATCAGCTGTCGCGAGTGCAGGCGCGTCGTTAATGCCATCACCGACCATAGCAACATGTTTGCCTTGTTCCTGCAGCTTTTTCACTTCATCTGCTTTTCCTTCAGGCAGCACTTCCGCAATGACGTGATCAATGCCGACCTGGCGGGCAATTGCCTGAGCAGTCTGTTCGTTATCGCCGGTCATCATGCTTACATGAAGACCCATGTCTTTCAAGCGGCGGACAGCTTCTTTTGACGTATCTTTCACTGTATCCGCTACCGCGACAATACCGGCGTACTGGCCGTCAATCGCCACCAGCATTGCGGTTTTCCCTTCTTTTTCAAACTCGTTCATTTGATTTTCCGCGCTAAGAATATCAATGCGCCATTCATTCATGAGCTTGCGTGTTCCCACCAGCACTTCTTTGCCTTCAACGACGGATTGAATGCCAAAGCCCGGAATCGCTTCGAATTGTTCGCTCTTTTTTAGCGTAATGCCCTTTTTCTGAATGCCCGTTACGATCGCTTCGGCAAGCGGGTGCTCAGACTGCTTTTCGGCCGCTCCGGTTAAAGCAAGAAGTTCTGCTTCCTCTATTTCGTTTGTAATCACATTTGTTAAAACCGGGGTGCCGTTTGTGACGGTACCTGTTTTATCAAGAATGATCGTATCCACTTTATGCGCCGTTTCTAAATGCTCGCCGCCTTTAAACAAAATGCCATATTCCGCCGCGCGTCCAGACCCTGCCATAATGGACGTTGGTGTTGCAAGTCCGAGCGCACACGGGCAGGCGATCACAAGAACCGCAATCATTTTTTCCAGTGCTTCGGCGAAATTACCCGGTTCGACGAGCAGGAACCAAACGAGAAATGTAACGAATGCGATACCGACGACAATTGGCACAAAAATGCCGGAAATTTGATCAGCAAGCCGCTGAATTGGCGCTTTCGATCCTTGTGCCTCTTCCACTGTTTTAATAATTTGCGCCAATGCTGTATCCCGGCCGACTTTTGTTGCTTCCATTTTCAAAAATCCATTTTTATTGATCGTAGCACCGATAACATCATCGCCATACTTTTTATCAATAGGAATACTTTCACCTGTCAGCATCGATTCATCCACTGCGGACTGCCCTTCGATGACACGGCCGTCGACAGGGATTTTTTCACCAGGCCGGACATGAACTATGTCACCTTCTAAAACCTGCTCAAGCGGCACTTCGATTTCTATGCCATCCCGCTCAACGATGGCTGTTTTGGCCTGCAAGCCCATCAATTTTTTAATCGCTTCCGACGACCGGCCTTTCGCTTTTGCTTCAAACAATTTCCCCAACAAAATAAGCGTAATCAAAATCGCACTCGTTTCATAATAAAGCTCAGGCGCATGACCGCTATGGCCAATTGACTGAAACGATAAGTACAAGCTGTAAAAGTAAGCGGCAGATGTGCCGAGCGCCACAAGCACGTCCATATTGGCGCTTTTATTTTTTAATGCTTTATATGCCCCGATATAAAACTGGCTGCCGATGATAAACTGAACCGGCGTCGCCAGCACCAGCTGCATCCACGGATTCATGAAGAGATCCGGTACGTACAGGCCGGACGTAAACTCAAAGTGTCCGGCCATCGCCCATAAAAGCGGCAGGGACAAAAGAGCAGAAATCGTAAACTTTGTCGTCTGCTTTTTAATTTCTATTTGCCGGTAATCAACGGATTCTTTGTCCCTGTCTTCTTTTAACAGCGCACCGTAGCCGAGCGAATCTACTTTCTTCATAATATCGACCGCCGATAAAACAGAAGAGTTGTATTCGACTGTCGCGCGTTCCAATGCAAGATTAACGTTGGCATTCGTCACGCCATCAAGCTTGTTTAATCCTTTTTCAATCCGCGTTGCGCACGCGGCACACGTCATGCCGGTAATCGAGAATTCATCTTTTTCCACCACGACGTCGTAGCCAAGATCGCTTATTTTCTTCTGTAAATCCGCTTCGCTTATTTTGGATGGATCATACGTAACGTTTGATTTTTCAAGCGCCAAATTGACCATTGCCTGCTCCACACCATTGAGCTTATTAAGCCCCTTTTCAATCCGGGTCGCACAAGCCGCGCATGTCATGCCGGAAATTTGCATATTTGTTTCTTTTGTTTGGGTACTCATATTAACCTCTCCCATACCCATATAGGGTATAAAATTGTTCGAAAAGAACGTGCTGATATCGATCAGCACGCTTTTGTTTTTTACACAACATCGTATCCTTGGTCATCAATCGTTTCTTTAATTTGATCGAGTGTTACTTTTGAGGCGTCGTATTGAACATCTACTTTATTTTCGTCCAGATGAACGCTCACAGACTGAACTCCATCCAGTTTGCCGACGCTTCCTTCTACCGCTTTTACACAATGTCCGCATGACATGCCCTGCACATTTAATATCGTTTGTTCCATTCCAATCGTTCCCTTCATTATTTTTTCATTAATCGCTGAATCGTCACAAGCAGTTCATCGATGATTTCTTCATCGCCTTCTTGAATGCGTTCGACGACACAGCTTTTCAAATGGCCTTCAAGCAATAGTTTCGCCACGCTGTTTAGTGCTGATTGTGTGGCGGAAATTTGCGTAATAATATCGTCACAGTAAACGTCTTTTTCAATTAATCCTTTAATGCCGCGGATTTGCCCTTCCACCCGGTTCAGCCGAGTCACCAAGTTTTTCTTCGTTGCCTCAGAATGATGGCTTTTCCGGTCAGACAGAGAACCGCAAGCGTAAAGGTCCATTTCTTCCATCCCATCCGCCTCCTTAACAACAATTTACTATACCCCCCTATCGTATGTAAAGCATTTTGCTTACGTCTCTATTCCTTTTTCGTTTTTTTCGAAAATCGCTTGAACAAAAAGGCCGGCATCACCGGTACAATCAAAAACAAACAAATACAGAGAAGCGATTCCATTCGATAATGCCCAAGATAACGGGTATGAAAAGCGGTGCTGGATAACGTCATACAGCCGATGCCCAGTAAAATAAAAAATGCGGGAAGCATCTTTTTCATTTTTCTTCACCTGCATTCCGTTCCAATGGAAAAGATAAAATAAATTCCGTTCCTTTCCCTATTTCACTTTCGACTTGAATATCCCCATTTAATCGCTCAACAAGATCTTTCACAATCGCAAGCCCAAGCCCTGTCCCTCCGGATGCGCGGGAACGGGATTTTTCCACCCGGTAAAACCGTTCAAAAATAAAAGGCATATCTTCTTCTTGAATCCCCATTCCTTCGTCCTTCACGAAAAGAATAAATCGGCTCTTTTTGGTACGCGTGTAGATGTGAATATTTGTTTCCACTTCACTGTACCGGATCGCATTTTCAACGATATTCAAAACGGCCTGTTCAAGCCGGATCGGATCAATGTGGAGCTTCAATAACTCACTGGAAGTGTCTAAAATAACATCGATCTTTTTTTCTGATGCCTTCAGTCTGGCTTTGGCGATAGCGCTTTTCAATACATCATCCACTTCAACCCATTCCGGATGCAGATCCAATTTTCCTTCTTCCATTTTGGCCAGCTCAAACAAATCATTAATCAGTGCTGTCAGTCGTTTTGACTCGTCTTCAATAATGGCCGCATACTGCTGTTTTTCCGCTTCGTTTTCTATCATGCCTTTTCTGAGCACTTCCGAATACCCTTTAATATACGAAATTGGTGTCCGCAGTTCATGTGAAATGTTGGCGAAAAACTCACTTCGGCTCGTCCTGTATTGCTTCAGCTCTCGTCCAAGGTCATTAATGGCAACAGCCAATGTGCCCACTTCATCTCTTGTCGTAACAGGCAGCACCGTCGATAATTTTCCGCGCGCCATGTCGCGTGCCGCTTTTTCCATTTGCAAAAGCGGTGAGGCCAGACGCCGCGAAATAAAATACGTGAAACCCACAGCGATCAACAGCGCGCCGACAGCAGAGACGAACAGCCATTTTCTGACTTCCTTAATCGATTGCTGCACACCGTCCATATTGGATGCAACAACCAGGCCGCCGTTCACTTCACCATCTATAACAATTGGTTTCCCGGCTAAAAAAAGCGGCTGTGCGGACGATGTATACTCAAGCCCGACAGACCGGTTTTGTGCGATCGGAGCAAATAATTCGGTCATGACACGGCTTCCTTCTTGAAAGGAGGCGCCTGCAGTTGAACGCAAAATGACCCCTTCTTTGTTAAAAATGAGGAAATCAGCATTGATTAAATCGGACAGCATATCAAACATATGGTACGAATTCACATCTTCCACGTCCGTAATCATTGCTGAATACTGGCCGGCAAAATATTCGGTCTGCTTTTGCTGCTGATTTGTGTAAAACGACGTAAATAGTTGATCAATCGTATACATAAGCGGAAGCAATACGACCAGAAACAGCACGATAATACTGCCCCCGAGCTTGACTGTAATACTGTTCCATTTCATGATGGCTGCCCCGGTTCTTGAAATTTATAGCCGACGCCCCATACGGTTTGAATCGGATCATATCGTGTGCCGGCCTCGCGAATTTTGGTCCGGATGTTTTTTACATGGCTGTCTACCGTCCGCGTATCACGGCGGTCCGCAAATCCCCACAAGCGGTCCAGCAGCATATCACGTGTAAATACGCGTTTCGGACTGAGGGCGAGCGTTTCAATAAATTCGTACTCTTTTGGCGTTAAATCCAGCTTTTCTCCATTTATGAATACTTCATAGCTTTGCCGGTTGATCGTAAAAAAACCATTGCCAAATGTAACCGGGCTGTCCTCTGAAAGCGGCGTTTGCACATCAGAGCGTCGAAGCAGGGCTTTCACTCTCGCCAACAGCTCTTCCGGATCAAAGGGCTTCACTAAATAATCATCCGCCCCGATTTCCAGTCCCCGTACTTTATCCTTCACTTCATTTCTCGCCGTCAGCATTAAAATCGGCATTGCATGGCGCTCTCTAATCACCCGGCACGTTTCCCAGCCGTCCATGTCCGGCATCATGACATCAAGCAAAATCAAGTCAACCGTCCGTTTTTGAATAACTAAAACGGCTTCTTTTCCGCTGGCACACTCTGTTACGTCGTACTCTTTTTTTAAGTGAATCGCAAGCAGGTTTCTCATTTCCCATTCATCATCGACAATCAAAATCGATTTTTTCATCTGTCCATACCCCTTATCGTGTACCGGTTACTACAAGTGTAGTACGATTCAAGCCTGCCTGCATAATCAGGTGCTTGTTAGTGACTGCCATGCCCTTCGCCGTCCGCCTGCACAATTTCCAGCTTATCATCCAGAATACCTTGTGTTTCAAATGAAATAGAATCCTGTCCGCCAGCAATAAATCCATGATTGTACGGACCCTGCGTCGGATCTTCTTCAAACGTTGGCTTGATCGTGGCAAGGAAGTCATAGACCGGTTCCGTTACTTTCCCTTCTTCAAGCCATAAAACCGGCGCATGTTTGCCTAAATGGGAAAATGGAGCGGCCGCCAGCGCTAAATCGGGTGTCGCGCTCGAAACAAACGATACACCGTGACCAGGCTCGGTTAATCCCCAGCCAAATGATGTTTCTTCATCTTTAAATTTGGCAAATTCAATGGAAGTTGATACCGGGTCTTCTCCTGCGATTCTCGTCACCTTCCCATATTCATTCAGTTCTGTTTCAATTTCTTTTGAAATAACTGAATCCGGTCCGAGTAAATAAAGCGACGCATTTTCACGCTGCCCAAGCGCTTGTTTTGTTGCTTCCGGAATCCCGCCTTTCGTCACGTACAGAACCGGCTCCGGCATATGGGCAATCCAGTTAATAGCAGGGATGGAGAAAGCTTTTGCTACTTCGTCCGCTGAGACGATAATTACGCTTTCCGGATACTTGTCTCCTGAAACGGATGCATATTTTTCATCAACAGCCGCCGCAAACTGGGCCGGGTCCGTTTCTTCTATCGCTTCTACTTGAAAGCCTTCAAGCTGGCTTTTTACCCCTTCCGATAAGTCGCCCATGATCATCACCTGCGTGCCTTCTTCATTGCCTTTTGGGTTAAGCCGCTTGATTTCATTTAATGTATCCGTTGATAATTCATTTTTATCGGTAACCAGTATAGGTCCGTTGTTTGGATGATGAATGAGGTCTGCCGCTGCCAAGGTTATTTGCCAGCTGTCATCCGGTACTAAAATAACCGTGCCCGGCTGGCTTTCTGTGTGTGTTGCCGGCCAAATCGTCTGCGATACAAGAACAGATGCCCGCACCGGGTCCTGTGCGTCAAGACGCGTTGTGTTTTTTGTATTCATGACCTGCACATTTTCCGCCGCGTTTTCGTTCATCGTCTCCGGCGCAGCCGCAAATTGAGCAAGCATATCATTGGAGACTTCAGTGCTTCCTTGCGAATTTCCCATATTTTTATCCGTGTTTTCATGATTCATATTTTCATGATCCATGCCGTCCATCTTGTCTGTTTCATCTTTGCTGCATGCTGCAAGCGCTGTTGAAAGTGCTGCGGTTAAAACCAGTCCTTTAAATGCTTTTTTCATGTTCATTTCCCCCATTCATGTAGGTGTTTTCTTTTACTGTACCTGGGAAATGTGCAGAATCTATGGATTTTGTTTTTTGTGTGTAAAGAAAAAGGAGACGGTTAAAAGAAGAAGGAATTGGGATGAACGAACAACATGTAAAAGAGTGTATTCAAGCTTGTCTGAAGTGCTTAGAAGCGTGCAACACATGTTTTGATCAATGCCTGCAGGAAGCAGATGTGAAATAGAAAAAAGCCGGAGGGATTTTTCTCCAGCTTTTTTTCTTTTTCTTAATGCCGCGGTGCCCAAAGCATAACTGCTACACCGACGAGGCAGATGCCTGCTCCAATCCAATCGTACAGATCCGGTGCTTTTTTGTCGACACCCCATCCCCATAAAACGGACAAAACAATAAACACACCGCCGTAAGCAGCGTAAACACGGCCAAATGAAGGAAATGTTTGAAACGTTGCAATGACCCCATATAATGCTAACGCGACACCGCCAACAATTCCCCACGTAAATGGCCTGCCTTCTCTGAGCCAAAGCCAGATAAGATAGCCACCGCCGATTTCCGCCAAGCCGGCTAATAAAAACATCATCATTGAATACAGCACTTTTCTCACACTTTCTTAATTGCAAGTTTCGCAGCCCGCGATTCCTTCTTTATCAATTTGAATGGTCACATGATGCAGCTCAAATTCATCGTGCAGCATTTTTTTTGCTTTTGAAAGAACCATCTGCTCGTCTTCACTTTCTTTTACGACCAAATGACAGCTGATCGCCGGAAAATCAGATGTAATAGACCAAATATGCAGGTCGTGAACACTTTGGACTTCATGTAATGAGAGAAGCTTCTCTTTTACGTTGTCGGAGTCGATATTAGACGGTGCCCCCTCCATCAAAATGTGAACTGAATCCCGTGCGACCCGACACCCGCTTATAATAATCAAAACGGCCACAATGATACTCGCGATCGGATCGGCGATATTCCAGCCGAAAAATAAAATAAGCAGCGCGGCCAAAATGGCGCCGACCGAACCAAGCAGATCGCCTAACACATGAAGAAAAGCGCTTCTGACATTAAGGTTTTCATCTTTATCCCCTCTCATCAGGATAAATGCCGCTGCGATATTCACGACCAGTCCAAGTGTCGAAATAACGAGCATTCCTGTACTAACCACTTCCGGGGGATTCATAAGCCGCTGGTATGCTTCAAAAAAGATATAAACCGAGATGGCGATTAATGTGATTCCATTAATAAACGCCGCTAAAATTTCAAACCGCTTGTAGCCGTATGTTTTTTTGCTGGAGGCTGCCTTTTCACCTAATGTCATCGCCGCATAGCTGAGACCAAGCGCTGCGGCATCGCTCAGCATATGCCCCGCATCGGACATGAGCGCCAAACTGTTTGTTAAAATACCGCCAATGACCTCGACAATCATAAAAGAAGCAATTAGGAAAAACGCCCATTTTAACGCTGATTTATTATTGCTTCCATGGTGATGATGATCATGAGAATGTCCCATCACATTTCACACTCCTTTTGGCCTTTCTTTATTTATATTCAAATAATCATTTGAATGTGTGATTGACTTTTTTTCACCCCCATCATACACTAAATATAGACAATCAAACAACTATTTGAATGAGGTGGCGGAATGACCGTAAAACCCGTTAATGATACATGTGAAACCAATTGTTTTAACGAAGATGTAGTCGGACGTGTTCAGTCGAAAATAGAAGATGTAAGCGGCGTTGAATTGCTTTTTAAAGCCTTATCGGACGCAACCCGCTTGAAAATTGTTTACGCGCTGACGATTGAAGAGGAACTTTGTGTGTGTGATGTGGCCGAAATTATTGGCTCCACCACAGCAACGGCTTCTCACCATTTGCGCCTGCTCCGCAACATGGGGCTTGCTAAGTACCGAAAAGAAGGAAAAATGGTTTATTACTCTGTAAAAGACAATCATGTTCACCAGCTGGTCAGCATTGCACTTGAGCATGCCAGAGAGGACTGGAGGCGATGAGTGAAGAAACAAAGCATGTTTACCGGCTTCAAGGCTTGTCGTGTGCCAATTGCGCTGCCAAGTTTGAAAAAAATATTCGCGATATCCAAACGGTTGAAGATGTCCAGCTGAATTTTGGTGCATCAAAAGTTGCGATCGTCGGCGATGCATCTGTTGAACAACTCGAAGCCGCCGGCGCGTTTGACGGCATTAAAGTGTACCCAGAGCGTGAAAAATTCAACGAAGAAAAAGTTCCGTTCTGGCAAAAGCGCGAAAACAAAAACACAATGGTCTCGCTGTTTTTTCTAATCTTTGGCTATATTTCCACCTTTTCTGCCGGCGAAAGCAGCCTTGTGACAATCACGATCTTTGCGCTTTCGATTTTAATTGGCGGCTATGATTTATTTAAAGTCGGCTTGAAAAACTTAGTACGATTTGAATTTGATATGAAAACGCTTATGACGGTCGCCATTATCGGTGCGGCGATCATCGGAGAATGGGGAGAAGGCGCTGTTGTCGTTTTTCTGTTTGCGTTAAGCGAAACGCTCGAAGGCTACTCAATGGACAAAGCCCGCCAGTCGATCCGCTCCCTCATGGACATTGCGCCGGATACCGCCCTTATTAAACGGGGCAATCAGGAGTTCCAGATTGCCGTCGAAGACATTCAAGTTGGCGACACGATGATCATTAAACCCGGTCAGAAAGTGGCGATGGATGGCGAAGTGATCAAAGGCCAGTCATCCATTAACCAAGCAGCTATTACAGGTGAATCGATCCCCGTTCATAAAAAAACAGGCGATGAAGTGTTTGCTGGGTCGCTTAATGAAGAAGGATTTTTAGAAGTGCGTGTCACAAAGCTTGCTGAAGACACAACCATTGCAAAAATCATTCACTTAGTCGAAGAGGCACAGGCAGAACGCGCTCCGTCTCAAGCATTCGTCGACCGCTTCGCGAAATATTATACACCCGCTATTATGGGTATCGCCCTTCTCGTTGCGGTTCTTCCTCCTCTTTTCATAGGAGGCGGCTGGTCTGAATGGATTTATCGCGGCCTTGCCGTTCTCGTTGTCGGCTGTCCGTGCGCCCTTGTTATTTCAACACCCGTCGCCATTGTAACAGCGATCGGAAACGCAGCTAAAAATGGCGTCTTGATTAAAGGCGGTATTCATTTGGAGGAAACAGGCCGTTTGAAGGTTGTCGCATTTGATAAAACGGGCACGTTAACAGAAGGAAAACCGGAAGTGACGGATATTGCTTCATTGTCTGATATGACCGAACATGAACTTTTGTCCGTTGCTGCGGCGCTTGAGACGTTTTCCCAGCACCCGCTCGCATCCGCCATTCTCCGGAAAGCGGCTGCGGAAAAAGCAATGCTGTACACAGCTGATGATTTCCAGTCGTTAACCGGCAAAGGAGCCAAAGCGGCTATTAATGGCACAGTCTATTATATCGGCAGCCCAAAATTATTCGAAGACATGCTGGCTATTCCCGAACATGTACAGCAGAGCGTTTCTCAGCTGCAGGCGCAAGGAAAAACAGTCATGCTGATTGGAACCGGCGAAGAAATAAAAGGCTATACAGCCGTAGCGGACCAAGTGCGCGACAGCAGCTTATCGATTATCCAAAAGCTAAAAAAAATCGGCATCGAAAAAACGGTCATGCTGACAGGCGACAACAAAGCGGCCGGTGCCTCCATTGGCAAACAGCTTGGACTAACCGACGTGCAGGCAGAGCTCATGCCCCAAGATAAACTGGACGTGATCAAATCACTGCGAGCGCAACACGGACATGTCGCAATGGTCGGTGACGGCATTAACGATGCCCCGGCATTAGCCAGTGCCTCTGTCGGCATCGCCATGGGCGGCGCGGGAACAGACACCGCACTTGAAACGGCCGATATTGCCCTCATGGCCGATGATTTGGAGAAGCTTCCTTATACGATCGCGCTCAGCCGAAAAACATTACACGTCATCAAGCAGAACATCGCGTTTGCATTCGGCCTGAAGCTCCTGGCGCTGCTGCTTATTATCCCGGGCTGGCTCACTCTTTGGATGGCGGTTTTTGCTGACGTTGGCTCCACGTTAATTGTCGTCTTGAATTCAATGCGGTTAATGAAAACCAAATATAAATAAAGAAAAAATCAAGCGATCCACACTTCCTCCATGCTTTTTTTAACACTAATCATCTTTAGCTCATAACCTGTTAAAAGGCACATGGAGGAGGTAAAATAAGTGTTTTCACATGAAAAAGCGTATCAGATATCTTTATTGAATTGGTGTAAAGAGGTTGAGCACCACTGGAAATCCGTACGGGAAAAAGCAGGTCATGTTGACGAAAAGGCTTTACAGCAATGGGAAAAGACATTCTCTTCATTAAAAAAAGAAGTAGAAAAAGAAAATCCGAAACTGGGTTACCAAGCACTAGGCAATAAGGCAGCAGCTTTATATGCTCAGCTCAATCTCTTATTACGTCCGTCTGAATTAGCGCCCACTCAGAAGAAAAGTAAAAAACATCAAGTCGTTCCAATCGGAGGGCACCGCCTGCCTCCACTTCCTTATGCATATAATGCCTTAGAGCCTGTAATCTCAGAAGAAATTATGAAGCTTCATCACGATAAGCACCACCAAAGCTACGTAGACGGACTTAATAAAGCAGAGCTGGAAATGCAAAAAGCACGTAAAAGCGGCGATTTCAGCTTAATTAAACATTGGGAACGAGAAGCAGCGTTTCACGGTGCCGGTCATTACCTGCACACGATTTTTTGGACAGTTATGAGCCCGAATGGCGGAGGCAACCCATCAGGTGACCTCAACAGAGCAATAACTGAAGCTTTTGGAAGCTTTGAGCAGTTTAAAAAGCACTTCTCAGAAGCAGCAAAAAATGTAGAAGGTGCCGGTTGGGCGATTCTCGTTTGGTCTCCCCGTTCTCATCGTTTAGAGATTTTAACGGCTGAAAAACATCAGAACCTGACTCAATGGGATGTTATTCCACTACTTGTTTTAGATGTTTGGGAACACGCCTATTATCTGCAATATAAAAACGAGCGCGCTAAATATGTTGATGCCTGGTGGAAGATTGTCAATTGGAAAGAAGTTGAACGGCGGTTTAATAAAGCAAAAGAGATTATGTGGCATCCTTATTAAAGTAAAAAGACGGAGAGATAGCTTTTCTTTCCGTCTTTTTGCATGCAAATAGGAGACTTCTCTTCTTTGCCTTTTTCTTGTTCTAGAAATTTAGTAAGACAATCAATTTTCCCGGTTGAAGTTGAACTTTTGAAAAAAGACTGACAATCTCGTGAACAGTCAATGAAAAACGTGAATTCTGTCCATGCATCCGCTATCCTTAAAGAAACGATATCCCTATATTGGAGGCATTTATGTTAAAAACAACTGTTGGCAAGCTGCGGTTTGCGGGCTATTTTGAAGGAATCTCGCTGCTTGTTCTTTTATTTATTGCGATGCCGATGAAATACTGGTTTGATATTCCGGAAGCAGTCCGCATCGTCGGGTCCATACACGGCGCACTATTTATTACGTACTGTATCATCATTGCCTATGTGACTTTGAAAACGCGCTGGAACCTCATTTGGCCGATTCTAGCTGTCATTGTGGCGTTTATTCCATTTGGCAATTTTATTTTGGACAAAAAGCTGCATCAGCTTGAAAAAGTACATGGATAAAAACAGAGTCCGGACATAAATCCGGACTCTGTTTTTTATTATTCTTTTTCTAATTTGGACGATAGAGCGGTTAAGAGAATCGCTCCCATAACCATTATCCCGCCAACCCACGGCGTATGGACCAAACCGATGGAATCAACGACAAGTCCGCCGATCGTTGCACCGGCTGCGATGCCAATGTTGAATGCAGCAATGTTTAACGCGGAAGCAACGTCCACTGCGGAAGGGACATATTTCTCTGCCAGCTGAACAACGTATAACTGAAGGCCGGGCACATTCATAAATGCGAGGAGCCCCATTAAGATTACCCCAATAAGCCCGGCAATTTTAAACGGAATCAGGAAAGACATAATTACAAGAATGGCCGCCTGCGCGATAAACATCCAAAAAAGTGCATGAACTGGATTGTGATTGGCAAGCCTGCCGCCGACTTCATTGCCGATCGCCACTGCAACCCCGTATACAAGCAGAACAATGCTGATCATTCCAGGTTTCAAGCCCGTTACATCCTGCAAAATCGGTGTTAAATACGTAAACGCCACGAATGTGCCGCCGTACCCGAGTGCAGTAATCGCGAGCCCTATTACTATATTTTTATTTGTCATAAGACGGAACATATCCGAAAACTTAGCCGGCGGTGACTGTTTTAAATTTTTTGGCATTAACAGGGCAACTGCCACAATTGATATAACACCAAGCAGCGCCACACCCCAGAACGTTGCCCGCCAGCCGAATGTCTGACCAATAAACGTGCCGAGTGGAACACCTGTGACGGTGGCAACAGTCAAGCCGGTAAACATTAACGCAATTGCGCTCGCTTTTTTATGAGGAGGCACAAGCTGCACCGCAATCGTTGCTCCAATGGAAAAAAAGACACCGTGTGAAAACGCGGTAATAAAGCGGGCAATAATTAATATTTCAAACGAAGCAGCTGTTGCTGCCACGATATTTCCGACAATAAAGACAGCCATTAATGACATAAGCAGCGATTTCCGGCTCATCCGGTTCGTTAAGGCAGTCAGCACAGGTGCCCCAACGGCAACACCGACCGCATAGCCGGAAATTAACAGCCCAGCCATTGTAATCCCAATATTTAAATCGTCCGCAATGGAAGCAAGCAGTCCAACCGGAACAAATTCGGTTGTTCCAATTCCAAATGCACTGATTGCTAGTGCCCATAAGGCGAGTGTACTTTTTGATGAAGCATTTTCTTGAGTAGAAGATGCATGAAGTGTTTGACTCATTTTTTATTCCTCCTTGTTTTTAGAGCGGCGGGCCCTTGCCGTCTCTTCGTAAAGATCATTATGAATGGTAAAATCCAAAATAAAAAGTACGTACTTTTTTGTATCATAGGAACTTTAAAGTACCTATAGTCATTTATGATCTTTTGTTTCATTCCTGTGTATGCTATTATGAAAGCAATCAAACAAAAAGAGAAGTACGTACTTTAAAGTAATGCAGGTACTTTTTAGTGCCTATAAGGAGGAAACAGCGTGGCTTACAACATTCCGGTTGAGGCGACACTCGACGTCATCGGCGGTAAATGGAAAGTCGTCATTATGTGCCATTTAATTAAAGGAGAAAAGCGTACGAGTGAGCTAAAAAAGTTAATGCCTGGCATTACGCAAAAAATGCTCACGCAGCAGCTGCGTGAGCTTGAATCAGACGGCGTCGTGAATCGAACCGTATTTGAACAGGTGCCGCCAAAAGTTGTTTATTCATTAACCGAATACGGCTGGTCGCTCCGCCCGATTTTAGATGCGATGTGCGCCTGGGGTGAAGGGCACATTGAATTGACTGGTGAGGAAGTTGTTCAATAATATTCACCTGAAAAAAGGCTGTCTCAAATACAAATTGAGACAGCTTTTTTCTTTACCTTCATAGCACATCCGCAGACTCGCCGCCCGTATAAACGGCAATAAGCACAATCGCGGTACCTTCTCCAACGTTTTGAACAAAATGCGGCACGCACGCATTCCAGCTGAAGGCATCGCCTTCCTCAAGTACAACCGAGTCTTCTCCCTGCTCCGCTAAAATCTTTCCTTGCAGTACAAGGTGGCATTCTTCTCCTTCGTGGGCATGGGAGGCATCTCCCGTTGAGGCTCCTGGCGGAAATTCAACCCGCTGCATCGTCAATCCCCCTTTAGACGTTAAATGCTCTACTTTAATTTTTTCTTTTGAATACGTTGTATATTGGCGCTCTTCTTTACGGACTACCCTCATCTTCTGTTCTTTTTCTAAAAGCAGATAAGGCAGTGGAATGTTAAGAAACTGCGCCACTGCCTGCAGCGATTGAATGGAAGGTGACGTATTGTTGTTCTCCATATTGCTGATAAACCCTTTGGATAAGCCTGTTCCTTCGCTCATCTGGGCAATAGTAATATTTTTTCTGTTACGAATGGCGCGAATAGTTGATCCAATGTCCATGAATATCTCCTTCTTTGTTTACTAATAGAAAACTTAATTACATATTAACAAAAAAACGCTTGACTTTCTATAGCGAAAGTTGTTATCTTATAATAAATAATTATTCATATCAGAAAACAAAGGAGGTTTGTATGATATGAATTATGCGCTTCGCACACCGGCTCATGTGGAAGAAGGAAAACAATATCCAGCTATTTTTTTAATGCATGGTCTTGGAAGCAATGAGCAGGATCTTTTGCCTCTGCTGGATGAACTTGAAGATGTTTACGTGTTTAGCATACGCGGTCCGCTTTCACAGCCGCCCGGGTTCGCTTTTTTCACCATTCAAGGGTTTGGCAATCCACATCGTCCCGTATTTGAAGAAACGGTAGAAAAGATTACGGATTTTATTGATTATGCCTGCAGTCATTATCCGGTTGATCCGGGGTGCCTTTATACGATGGGCTTTAGCCAGGGGGCTATTTTAGCGATGACACTCGGTCTTTCATTAAACGGGCGCATTAAAGGCGCAGCGGCGCTGAGCGGGTATATTCCATCTTTCGTTCAAGAGGCATATCCGGAGAAGCTAGCCTATCCGCTGTCACTATTTATTTCACATGGCGAAACAGATCCGATTTTCCCACTGTCTTGGGGAGAAGCGAATACCAAATTCTTCGAGAAACGCGAAGCTGATGTGGTCTTTCACATCGATCCGTCTGGCCACGCTGTGTCACAAGCTGTACAAAAAAATCTTATTCAATGGTTTCAAGCCATTAATGATGGAGGAGAAAATTAATATGAATCGTTATGCAGAATGGAGCACTTTTATTATTCGTCTTGTTTTAGGAATTACGTTTTTTGTTCATGGAGTGGTGAAATTTCAAGGGGGAATCGCCAACACAGCGGGCTGGTTCGACAGTATCGGACTGCCCGGCATGCTTGCTTATGCTGTTGCTTTTATCGAAACAGCTGGCGGTTTGGCGCTTATTTTAGGCGTCGGCACGCGTGTTTTCTCCGCACTATTAGCGGTTGTGATGGTTGCCGCTATCTTTAAAGTAAAACTTGCAGCCGGTTTTCTCGGAAATGGACAAATGGCCGGTTATGAACTAGATCTTGCTTTGCTTGCGATGTCGGTTTCTCTTGCTTTGACAGGCAGCTCTTTCTTGGCGCTTGATCAGTTTTTTGGCAAAGACAGTGATGAAACAATTGAAGCTCGCTAACTAAAAGAAAAACAACCGGAATCAGCATTCCGGTTGTTTTTTCGCTTTCATAAAAATCGGCCAAACAATAGTGAAAAGACATGCGATAATACTCACTGCGGCACTACCGTATAAAATGGTTTCCTCATTCGCATTAATCCGCTCCATAAAAAATGCCGGCCCAAACATAACAAGTGGAATGATGATACTGAACCACGTTTTACTCCAAATGGATGCAGCGATAAATATAAGTACAAATTATCGATAAGTTGCTCGCTTTTCGCTGACAGTACATCCATCCCATTAAAATAACTGGTTCATAGCCGATGAAAGCTCAAACCATTTTTCTTTAAACTCCACCAGCTCTTCCTGTCCTTTTCCGGTAATCGTATAATACTTTCGCTTCGGGCCGCTTGGCGATTTTTTCATCGTCGTCTCCACCAGCCCCTCTTTTTGCATCCGGATCAGCACCAGGTAAATAATTCCTTTATCTGGTATAACAAAATACCGGGGTTATCGTTTTTGAATGCGTCATGCCTCTGTTACACTAAAAGAAACAAATAGAGGAGGAATTTTGATGCGGCTACAGGATAAAAAAGTCATTGCGCTTGTCGAAGAAGAATTTGAAGATTTAGAGCTGTGGTACCCGATTTTGCGGCTTCAGGAAGAAGGAGCAACGGTGCATCTTGTTGGCAAAAAAGCCGGGAAAAAATACATTGGCAAGTACGGGGTGCCGGCGGAAGCGGAGTATTCATTTGAAGAGATCAACGTGGATGATTACGATGCGATTCTTGTGCCAGGCGGCTGGGCGCCGGATAAATTGCGCCGCTACCCAGAAGTTCTTGATTTTGTCCGTTCAATGGATGCAGCGAAAAAGCCAATCGGGCAAATTTGCCATGCAGGATGGGTATTGGTTTCAGCAAATATTTTACAGGGTAAACGAGTAACTAGTACCCCGGGTATTAAAGATGATATGACAAATGCTGGCGCTACATGGCATGATGATCCGGTAATCGTTGACGGCCATATTATCTCCAGCCGACGCCCGCCGGACCTGCCTCCTTATGTAAAAGCATTTGCCGATAAATTGGCTGAGTGACCGGCTTGTTCATACTATACTTTTCAACTAAATGAAATAACTGCTTTTTATTTGTATACCTTTTCACAATTATTGTTAGATAATCTAACAGAGAAGGCAACATTTCTTATCTGTTACTTTATGATAATGAAAGACAAAAATTATATAAAAGGCGGGGTTAGATGAAGAAGTTAAAGTGGATTAGTTTATTTCTGGTTTTCACTCTCTTTTTAGCTGCTTGTGGCAATAGTGAAAGTGAAACTTCAGACGAAGGTTCAGGTTCAAGCGGCGAAAACACTGTGTATAAAGTAGGGATTGACACAACCTATCCTCCATTTGAATTCGAAGAGAATGGAGAATACACAGGTATTGACATTGATTTAATTACTGCCATTGCGGAAAAGCAAGGCTTTGAAATTGAATTTTCACCGATGGACTTTGGAGGGATTATTCCCGCTATGCAGGCAGGTCAGCTTGATGTGGCCATTGCCGGAATGAGTATTACCGATGACCGCAAGAAAGTTGTGGACTTTTCAGACCCTTATTTTGATGCAGGTCTTTCTCTCGTTGTCCAAGAAGGCAATACAGATATTGAGTCGGCAGATGATTTAAAAGGCAAAAAAGTTGCTGTTAAAAAAGGCACAACAGGTGCTACTTATGCAACAGAAAATACGGAAAAACTGGGCATTGAAGTTGTTCAATTTAATGACAGCCCGGCGATGTTCCAGGAAGTAGCGAATGGAAATGCAGATGTTCTGATTGAAGATTATCCGGTTATTGCCTACGCGATTGCCCAAAAAGACCTTGGTTTGAAAATCGTTGGGGACCGCTTGAATGGTGATCAATACGGAATTGCTGTACTAAAAGGTGAAAATACGGAATTGCTCGAAAAAATCAATACAGGTCTTGCAGAAATGAAAGAAGACGGATCATATGATGAAATTATCAACAAATATTTAGGTGAATAAATGATTTTAAAAAGTTGGGCGCGCAGTTCCCTTGCGCGTTTTTCTTATGAAAGGAGCTGAAGTACGTGGATACAATTATTACAATCCTTCCGTACTTACTGGAAGGTCTTAAAACCACCCTTTATATTTTCATCGTCGCTGTTATTCTTGGATTTGCTATTGGTCTCGTTATCGCTTTGTTTCGTTTATCCCCAATTAAAATTTTAAATTGGATCGCTAAAGCATTCGTTAATATTATTCGTGGAACACCGTTTATTGTTCAGTTGTTTTTCATTTATTTCGGATTAAATTCGCTGCAAATTTTTTCAATGGATAATACAACAGCCGGTATTGTCACAGTAGCCATAAATGCAGGTGCTTATTTTGCGGAAATTATCCGGGCTGGGATTCTATCTGTTGATAAAGGCCAGACAGAAGCAGCCCGTTCGCTTGGAATGACCAGCACGCAAAACATGGTTTCTATTATTCTCCCACAGGCGTTTAGAAGAATGCTTCCAACCATTACGAACCAGTCCATCATCAGTTTAAAAGATACTTCCCTTCTTTCAGTCATCGGTATTGCCGATTTAACCCAAAGAGGGCAAATTCAAGCTTCTGCTACCTTTGAAGCATTCAGTGTCTGGATTACAGTCGGTGTCTTGTATTTTATTATTATTTATTTGTTAACACTGCTGGCTAATTTCCTGGAAAGGAGATTTGAATTAAGATGAGTATAATCTCAGTGAAAAACTTAAAAAAGTCATTCGGTCCCAATGAAGTGTTGAAAGACATTAATGCGGAAATTCAAGAGCGAGAAGTAGTGTGTGTCATTGGTCCTTCCGGATCAGGCAAAAGTACATTTCTGCGGTGCTTAAACCGTCTTGAGGATATAACCGGCGGACAGGTTATCATTAACGGACAGGATATTACCAGTCCAAAAATCAACATTAATAAAGTCCGGCAGCAGGTCGGCATGGTATTCCAGCAATTCAATTTGTTTCCGCATAAAACAGTGTTAGAAAATGTCATGATTGCTCCTATTAAAGTTCATTCTCTTTCAAAAGAAAGCGTGAAGGAAAACGCGCTCGCCTTGCTTGGAAAAGTAGGTTTGCGTGAAAAAGCGCAGCAGTATCCCGGGGAATTGTCCGGCGGCCAGAAACAGCGTGTCGCCATCGCGCGTGCACTCGCCATGAATCCAAAGATTATGCTGTTTGATGAACCAACATCGGCCCTTGATCCTGAAATGGTTGGAGATGTACTTGAAGTAATGAAACAACTCGCAAAAGAAGGAATGACGATGGTTGTCGTCACACATGAAATGGGGTTTGCCCGTGAAGTAGGCGATCGCGTCCTTTTCATGGACGGCGGGTATATTGTGGAGGAAAATGAACCGATCCAGTTATTCAGCAATCCACAGCATGAACGTACAAAAGCCTTTTTAAGCAAAGTGTTGTAAGGCAGTAGGAATAAGAAAGTGTAAAACTGGTCGTTCACTTTTACCGGCTGAGATTTTTTATTTTTAAGAAGGTTCCCTCGACTCTTCCATTACGTCAAGAAAAGAAGACTATGTACAAATAACTTCTCATTTCCCGAAAAAAAAAGCAGCATGCTTGATTCCCGGAAAATGAGAAGTTTAATCGTAATAGCGTTCTGCCAAATCAAAAAATAGACTTATTTTTATTTGTTAAAATAAGATTTTACCTTATCGTTCATTGTCCACGATTAAAAAGTTGTTCCTCTCACAATTAACTCCGATGGAAGGACAACTTTTTTCGCAATCCGCTCTTCTTTCAGCTTCTCGACCAGCAGTTCGACGGCCGTTTCACCCATAAACTCAGTATGCACTTTGACCGTTGTAAGCGGAGGATACACGTATTTTGATACACTAATATCGTTGACCCCGATGATGCTTACCTGCTCCGGAATGCGAATTTGCGCTTCATTCAGTGCACGCAGCGCGCCAATGGCAAGCGTATCACTTGCCGCAAAAAATGCTGTTGGTAAATCGTTCAGGTGATGCTCAATAAACGTCTTCATCATCTTATAGCCATCGGATGCACTGTATGTCCCGACAAGCATATCTCCGCGATTCAGCGCCTCTTTTTCTGTCATATACTGCTCGTACGTCTGCTCACGCATATCCGTAATCGGACCGGATTTATCTTGAAATCGTTCGTGTCCACCAATATAGCCGATTCGGCGGATTCCTTTGTTCCAGAGGTAATTCAATGCTTTTTCCGTTACTTTGGCAAAATCCGTGACCACACTGTCAAATGCTTCACTTTCTGGCGAAAAATCGACGAATACAAGCCGTCTTGCCAGCTTATTAAGTACTGCTACCTGTTTCTCGCTATATTTCCCGACTGCGATAATGCCTGTTATCTTCTCCGTCTCCAGGCTGTCTAGTTCGTCATAAAGCACTTTTTGCAGATAAAGCCCTCTTTGCTGACAGCTGTTTTCAATACCGAGACGGATTGACATATAATACAAATCATTCAGCTCTTCTTCTTCCGTATACCAATGAACGAGAGCCACCGTCTCCTGCGCTGTTTTTTTAACGGTCCGTTTTTTCTTGTACTCCAGCTTCTCGGCAGCTTCGAAAATTTTCTGCTTTGTTTCCGCGCTCACCGACAACTGTGGATCATAATTGAGAACCCGGGACACCGTCGCGATCGAAACACCTGCCTGTGCCGCGATATCTTTTATCGTCGCCATTTTTTTCATTCCAATCGTTTAAAGTCTTTCTAAAAAACGGACGAATCCAGCTTTGCCTTCTTTCGTTTGCTTGAAAACGCCGCAGTCTTCCAGGCCACGTAAAAATTTCGCGGCGACCGCTTGACGGACGAATTCTTCTGCATTCTCTTGCCCATCATATACACTGCGCAGCTCTTCCGCCCATTCTTGATGTTCTTCTTTCACTTGCCCAATTCCACCAGAAACAAAAGCTTTCACTGCGGCTAAATCTTCTTTTAAGCGAGCTGGCAGGACCGCCAGCCCCATGACTTCAATTAACCCAATGTTTTCACGCTTAATGTGATGAATGTCCGCGTGTGGATGAAATAATCCCAGGGGATGTTCGTCCGTTGTCCGATTGTTGCGCAGCACTAAATCTAATTCATACAGCGAGCCGCGCTTTCTCGCAATCGGTGTAACCGTATTGTGGCGGGTCTCCCCAGTGAAAGACTCAATGCCACACGCTTCGTCATCATGCGTTTTCCAGCTCGTTAACACATGATCTGCGGCAGCCGCCAGCTCGCTTTGGTCTTCACTTTTCAGCCGGATAACAGACATTGGCCAGTATAATGTCACGCCTTCCACGGTCGGAAAATGTTCCATTGAAAACGACATATCTTCTCTCGCTCTCGCCATTGCGAATTCGTACCGGCCGCCTTGATAATGGTCATGGGTCAAAATAGACCCGCCGACAATCGGCAAGTCGGCATTGGACCCCGCGAAATAATGTGGAAATTGACGAACAAAGTCAAGGAGGCGGTCAAATCCAGCCCGGTCAATTTTCATATCGCGGTGTTCACCTGATAATAAAATACAATGTTCATTGTAATACAAATAAGGAGAGTATTGAAGAAACCATTCTTCACCGCTAAGCGCAGCCGGAATAATCCGGTGATTGGCACGAGCGGGATGATTCGCATGACCTTCATATCCTTCATTTTCCACACAAAGCAGGCACTTCGGATAATTTGTTTCTGGTTCCGGGCGCAATTTTGCCCGGGCGATTTCAGCTGGATCTTTTTCCGGCTTCGACAAATTAATGGTAATATCAATCTCTCCATAATCCGTTGAGGCTTTATAAGAGACATTTTTGGCAATCCGCTTTGTTTGAATGTAATTAGACGATTTACTCATGTTGTAAAAAAAATCGGTTGCCTGTTGTGGAGAAGCTTGATAGCTTTCCCAAAACATATCGGCAATTTGGGACGGCTTGGAAACAAAAATATTCATGATGTCCGCCGCAAAAATCTCTTTATCTTCTAAAAATGGCTGTACAATCCCGCGTTCAATTGCGTCATCAGTCAGCCCTTCCACAAGATCCGGAATTGATAAATCAGACACATCCTTAACAGGTTCCGTAAAATCATCTCTCTTTAATAAAGCGAGCAGCTGATTTCTTGTGTACATATGATCACGCTTTTCAATTAATCCCGCTTTTTGCGCTTTATAAATAAGCTCCTCCACATAAGCAAAGATCATCCTTGATTCGTCCCTTCATAGCCATGTGGATGATGTTTGTGCCAATTCCAGGCGTGTTCAATAATCGTTGTAATGTCTGTTCGGGATGGAGACCAGCCTAACGTCGTCCGGGCTTTTTCGGAAGAAGCGATCAAAACCGCCGGATCGCCCGCGCGTTTTTCACCGATGACAACCGGAATGGTCTGTCCGGTAACCGTGCGGGCTGTTTCCACAATTTCTTTTACTGAAAAGCCCTGGTTGGAACCCAAATTGAAAATGTTGCTTTCGCCGCCTTCTTTTAAATAATCAAGCGCCAAAATATGGGCATCGACTAAGTCTTCAACGTGAATGTAATCACGAATGCACGTCCCATCTTCTGTCGGATAATCTTCGCCAAAAATCGTAATATGCTCGCGCTGCCCGTTGGCCACCTGCAAAACGACCGGAATTAAATGGGTTTCCGGATTATGGTCTTCTCCGATGACACCGGATTCACTCGCACCAGCCACGTTAAAATAGCGGAGTGAAACAAACTTTGTTCCATGCGCTGCATTACACCACTTCATCATCCGTTCCATCGCCAGCTTCGTTTCGCCATATGCACTTGTCGGATCGGTTTGCGCTTTTTCCATAATAGGCATCTCTTTTTGCTCGCCGTATGTCGCAGCAGATGATGAAAAGACGATGTGCTTCACACCATGTTTAGTCATCGTTTCAAGCAAAACCTGTGTGCCAAATACGTTATTATCATAGTATTTCAACGGATTTTCCATCGACTCGCCAACAAGTGAGTTCGCTGCAAAATGAACAATCTGCTCAATTTGTTCATGTTCGAATACTTTATTTAAAAAGTGACGGTCCCGAATATCCCCTGTGTAAAACTGAACACCATCCGGTACCGATTCCGCGTGTCCTGTTTCGAGGCTGTCGATCACAACTACGTCACGATTTTGTCCTATCAGTGCTCGAACCGCATGAGATCCGATATACCCTGCTCCACCTACAACTGCAATACTCATTCCATTTCCTCCCTCATCAATTCACGAGCACCGCCACCGATGTTCGCCATGTAAAATTCCGCTTCGATTCCGCACTTTTCTTTATACCGGTTTCCAACTTCCCTGATAAACGATTCCACATTCTCATCTTTCACAATTGCAATGGCGCAGCCGCCAAATCCGGCCCCAGTCATACGGGCGCCGATAACGCCAGGCTGTTCCCAAGCTGCGTAGACAAGTGTGTCAAGCTCTTTTCCCGTCACTTCATAGTCCCGCTCCAATGAACGATGTGATTCATTCATGAGCTGGCCGACTGCTTCCACGTCTCCTTCTTTCAGCTTGTCCAGTGCTTCAATCGTCCGGGCATTTTCATAAACCGCATGCTGCGCTCGTTTCTCTAAAACGGCATCCCCGATTGCTGTCCGGTGCTGTTCAAATTGCTCTGGTGTCAGCTCGCCCAGCGACTTTACATTTACTTGCTTTTGAAGTCTGCTTAACGCTTCTTCACACTCACCGCGCCGTTCATTGTATTTGGATGAAGCAAGCTCGCGGCGCTTGTTTGTATTCATTATAACAATGCTAGCGTCCGGGAGCTCGATTGGCGCATATTCATATTCAAGTGTTTCGCAGTCCAGCCAAATCGCCGCCCCCTCTTTTCCCATGCCAATCGCAAACTGGTCCATAATGCCGCTGTTCACACCAATGTAGTCATTTTCAACTTCCTGCCCGATTTTGACCATCTCGATCCGGTCTATCGCCAGCCCAAATAATCCTTCAAGCATAACACCCGTAGCAAGTTCAATGGATGCGGAAGAAGAAAGGCCTGCCCCATTCGGAATATTACCGTAAAATAGTACGTCATAACCTGAATCAATCGGAAAACCTGCTTCGATCATCAGTTTCGTCATCCCTTTCGGATAGTTCGTCCACCCATCCGTCCCTTTGTATTCGAGCCCTTGAAGCGAGCCTTCTATAACACCCTGCTTGTCAAAATTAATTGAATAAAAGCGAAGCTGGTCATCTTCTCGCTTTGCTGCCAATGCATACGTGCCAAATGTGATCGCGAGCGGAAAAACATGGCCGCCATTGTAATCCGTATGCTCCCCGATTAAATTAATCCGCCCCGGCGCAAAAAAGATCCGGTCTGCCAGTCGTCCAAAGACCTCTTCAAATGTTTGTTTTAATTGGTTCAGTTTCATGAAAGCGCCTCCTGTTTTACTTATATTTTAAATTATTTTTACTAAAAGTCAATTTGTTTTTAGTAAAAATAAAAAAGGATTTATCCCGCCTCGATGACGAAATAAATCCCTTTCGTTAAAATCTAAACTTTTGAACCGTTTCCTGCAATTCAGACGCCATGTTGCTGAGCATTTCAGAAGAAGTGATTGTATCAACAAACTGTACCATTGATTGTGACCGAGCACTTACTTCCTCGATGACCGCCGACACTTCTTTAGACTGCATCGCCACGGCTTCCACCATTTCCACAATTTCTTTAAATGTATTGCCTGTCTAGTTTACAAGTTGAATGCTTGACAATGATTTTTAAAGAAAAAACCGTCTTTTAAAAAGACGGCTCTTACCATTACGGGTTCATAGTCGTCCAGCTGCCGACATGATGAACCGCTATTCCATTAAAACCTTTAGAAGGGGCATAGTAGTTTTGCACGGCTGATAATTCCTGATTCATTGAGGCTTCACCTTCTTCAAAAAAGGAAATAGCATCTCCTTCACTCGTTTGACCCGTCTCAACACCAATCACAATGGATTTTCCATATTTTTCAGCTATAACAATTTCATTCTTCACAACTTCGATAACAAGAGGCGCGCTGTCGCGGTACGCCATAATAGTAACGCTGTTTGTATTGGCGATCACCCATTCTGCCAGCTTCCCTTTTCCGTACGTATTTTTATAGGAAATTTCATCAAACCAGAATGGCATATCCGCTTCAAGAGGTAATGTTAAAGAAGCGGCGCTGCTTTTTGCTTTCGTTAAAAGCGATTGATACGACTTAATAGTCGCAGCTTGATTTGTCGTCCAGCCGCTGTATAAATAAGGCTCAACATCTAAGTGAATTCCTGTGAATTTTTGTGTGGCTGCTGAACCACTTTGATAACGGCTGAGCCAGTTCATAAGTTCATTCTGATTTATATACCCTTTTGGTGCCGCCCAATCCGGAGCGCCGTCCAGTGCATAAATACGTATCCCTTTCGCAGATGCTTTATCAATAAAGCTGCGGTATACATTCACAGGGATGTCCCGGTCAATTTGCACGTATACTTTATTTACTCCTTTGCTTTCCAGAAATGTGAGTGTTCCTGCTTCATCACTGACAATCACCCATGGATTCCAAAGCCATGTCGCCTGATCGTTTGGGACAGATGCTTCCGTCTCAACCTGCGGAATTCCTGCTGCCAAAAGCATGATCAGCAAAATCGAAGCACGTATTTTTTTCAACATAAAAAGCCCTCCATTCTGTCAGCCTGGACTCACAGAATGAGAGCCTGGCAGCCTGACGACCATATGCTTTTCAGCATTTAGGCTCATAGCTTTGCGTCCTTTCCTTTCGGAGAAGTTTGCCTTTTTCAGATTATTTTGTCCTTTTATTATAGTTTATAGAGTGCCTTTTTGCCCAGCGTTTTTTCAAAGCTGATAAAGAGCCAAAAAACACTGGCGGGACATTCCCGCCAGCTTATCTTCACATCCTATAATAGCTCTTATCAGCCATAACGGACTGCGGTGCGCTGATTGTTAAACTTCGCGGTGGATTTTGCGGATCCAGTGTAATAATACCCGCCGTATATAATTTAACTGTTACTAAAAACGTGATAAAAAATAATAATTTTTTTCGCCTATCTATGTCCAACTCTTACTTGTTCTTCCCTTCAAAATAATATTCATCATCAAAAATCAGCCCAATATCAGATCCGAAACACTCCTTTTTAATAAACAAAAAACCTTCACCGGATGCGGCAAAGGTTTTTTCATCTATTATCCGTTACCACGCAGGCAAAGGTCTCGCAAACAACATACCTGTTGCCAGTCAAGCCGGCGGCCAAAAGACCACGTATTGTCGACATAACTGTAAGCTACTCCCCTTTGGAGTTCTATAAGCCCCGAAAATGAGCAATAGTTTTAACTCTTAAACTATATATCTTCATTATATCCCAGCTTAAGTCAGCCCGCTACTATTTCACTCAAGACAAAAAAAAGCTTCCTGTATTTTTTTAAAAAAGCAATAAAACAGCTGCTGTCGGCGTTAAAATAATGGCCGATTTCAGCACAGGCTTTGGCACAATGTTCGTAAATTTCGCCCCGATGTATGCGCCGCATGCGGTGCCGATCAGCACTTTCAGCAATAAGAAGACATCAATAAACCCTTCGGAAAAATAACCGATTCCGCCGCCAATCGCAAGCGGCACAATCACAAGCATCGTCGTCCCGACCGACTGCCGGATGGTTAAATGAAGCAAAATCATCAGGCCAATTTGAATAAAAGGCGCTGATCCGATTCCGAATGTGCCAGACAAGGTACCTGCCAGCAGGCCCAGAAAAATACCCTTAATCCAGATTACATGGCTTTTTTCATCAACCGGCTTTGATGTATCTTTCAAAAATAATAATTTTATAAACAGCAAAAAAGCGGATAAAAACAGCATACCCGCAGTAAGCCAGTGCAGGGATTCTTCTGGTATGACTGCCGCCAGTTTAGCACCGCCAAATGAACCGGCCGCCGCAAATCCACCGACAATCAAGCCTATTTTCACATGGGTATTTCCTTCACGGTAATGGCTATATGCACCAGATATGCTTGTAAACGCCATTGCCGCAAGCGATGTGCCGAGCGCCATATGAATCGGCACGCCAAAAAAAACGGTCAGTACCGCAATCACAAAACCTGCTCCGCCCGCACCGATAAAACCGAACAGCGTGCCCAGCAAAAACATCATCAATACAATTAACATACTTTCAACTCCAGCCTCTTGCCTCTTCCTTCTATTGTAACAAAGATTGACTATTTTATTTTTAAAAAAGGGCTGTGCCAAAAGTGAGTTCCTTTTGCACAGCCCCTTCATTTTGGATTCCCCTTTTTATCTTGCTTTCAGCCGGGCGATAATCTCGTCTGTTACTTCTTTCGTCGTATGCTTACCGCCGATATCACGCGTTAAGAACCCGTCGCTTGTTACACTTTCTACTGTATCAAGCAGCACGCGTCCCAATTCTTCTTCGCCAAAATGGTCGAGCATCATTTTGGCTGTCCAAATTTGCCCGATTGGATTGGCCATTCCTTTACCCGCAATATCCGGTGCGGATCCATGAACCGGTTCGAACATGGACGGGTATTTTCCGTTCACATTAATATTAGCGGCCGGCGCAATGCCAATGCTGCCCATAATCGCCGCGCCAAGGTCGGTTAAAATATCTCCGAATAAGTTGCTGGCGACAATGACGTCGAACCGGTCCGGCTGCGTCACAAAAAAGGCCGCCAATGCGTCAATATGCCGCGAGTCGGTCTCGATGTGCGGATAGTCTTTTGCCACGTCTTCAAACACACTGTCCCAGAACGGCATCGAGTAAATAATCCCGTTTGATTTAGTTGCACTCGTCACATGGCTGCTCCGTTTTTGCGCTAGTTCAAATGCAAAACGCATTGCACGCTCGGTTGCTTTTCGTGAAAAAACTGCATTTTGAATGGCGATTTCGTCGTCGCCCTGATACATGTTGCCTCCAATTGAACTGTACTCGCCTTCACTATTTTCCCGGACGACCATAATATCAAAGTCTTTAGGATTGAGAAGGGGCGAGCGAATGCCTTTTATCACTTTCGCGGGACGGAGGTTAATCGACTGTTCGAATTCTCGACGGATTTTAATAAGCAAACCCCATAGTGATACATGATCCGGCACTAGATTCGGATCGCCAATTGCTCCCAGGAAAATACCATCAAATTGAGTAAGCTGGTCCATCCCGTCTTCCGGCATCATCGCCCCATGCTTCAAATAATAGTGGCAGTTCCACTGGAAATCTGTAAATTCAAACGTCAATCCTCCGTGAATTTCTGATACCGCTTTCAAAACATCTGTTGCGGCTGTCACAACTTCCGTGCCAATCCCATCGCCAGGAATGTTGGCTATTTTCAATTTTTCCATTTATGTATTCCTCCCTTTTTCTTCTTTATTATAGAGTTTTTTCATTTTTAATGACATTAATATTCTTTTTCAGAAAATTATGGTATAGTATTAGTATCTAGTACTAATCCTTTCATGCAGGAGGAAACAATATGCAGCGATACCGGAGAAGAAATACCCCAGCTTTTACGTTTTTGGCCTATTTTACATTGATTGCAGGTGTTGCCTTGTTTTCGATCGGTCTTTTCAACGCGGACATGGAGCTTAACGAAAAAGGTTATTATATTGCCGTTATGATTCTTGTGGCGGTTGGTGCTATCTTAACGCAAAAAGTAACACGTGATAATGCGGAAGACAATGAAATTATTGCGGAAGAAGAAGAACGAAGACGCGGAAGCATAAAGCCGCCTTCTGAATAATATTTATAAAAGATGCCATCTGCGCATCTTTTTTTTGTTTCACGTGAAACAATTTATCCAAAGCAGATGGTTAGACGGAGACGCGCCGCCGCTATATAATCAACTGCAAGGATTAGGAAAGGAGAGGTTCATTTTGACTGTAAAAATCAATGTGTACTCCGATTATGTCTGCCCATTTTGTTTTTTGGCGGAACAGCCGCTTTATGAGGCAATTGAAGGAAAAGACGATATAGAAGTCGAATGGATGCCGTATGAACTGCGTCCGTATCCAAATGAAACACTTCGTCCGGAAGACAGCTACCTGCAGACGACATGGAAGCAGTCCGTATACCCGCTCGCAAAAGAAATGGGGATTCCAATCGTCCTGCCGAATGTATCACCTCAGCCTTACACGCACCTTGCGTTTGAAGGCTATCAATTTGCGAAAGCAAACGACAAAGGAAATGAGTACAACGATCGGATGCTGCGTGCTTTTTTTCAGGAACAACAGAACATTGGCGATGTAGATGTGCTGACAAAGCTTGCCGGTGAAATTGGCTTAGATGAAGGAGCATATCGTGCAGCAATTGAAAATCGTACGTATAAAGAGGCGCACGAAAAAGCGTTGGATCATGCTTATAATGAAGCAGAGATTACAGCTGTGCCGACATTTATGATCGGAAGCACAAAGGTGTCTGGTATTCGCTCAAAAGAAGCACTGGAGCAAATCATTGAACAAGAACGAAAAAAACAAACGAAAAAAGTGACACTGCTGATGGATGGCCAGTCTTGCGGCATTGATGGCTGCTCATAAGAAAAGCGCAAGGCGCACAGCTTTAGACGAGCGCTGGCGGAGGCGTTTTGTGCCTCCAGAAGGGCTTGGCTTTTTGAAGCAAAGACTAAGAGCACAGCATCCTGCTGCAATGCCTTCTTGACTCACATCCTGTGAGCCCTCGAGCCAATGGCGCCTGAAGCTGGACACTGTCTAAAGGTATACACTTTCTTAATTTCATAAAAAAACCGTCCAATTCAGTTTGGACGGCTGCGCCACTTGTGTCCGACCCTCCGTATGCGGTGAGTCGTTCATGGCGTTCTTTTTTTTGATTAAAAACATGATAAACTCTCCTGTTTGTTATCTATTAACCGGCAAGCGAATATAGAAGGTTGTGCCTTCTCCAAGCTTGCTGTCAACCGAAATATGGCCGCCATGTTCGTGAATAGTTGTATATACCTGTGTCAGGCCAAGTCCCGTCCCGTCCGCTTTGCTTGAGAAAAAAGGTGTGCCCAGCATATTCAACTTCTCTTTCGGAACCCCGACTCCTGTGTCCGTGACTTGAATATGAATCCACTGATTCTCGCAGTAATGAATAATTTTAATTTTTCCTTTTTCACTAATCGCTTCCAGGGCGTTTTTTATTAAATTAAAAAATGCTTTTAAATATAAGTTCTTTTTGCCAAGAATCCATTTTTCGGGATCCCGCAAGTCCATTTCCACTTCTACATTATACAGTTTGTCTTGAAACAACAGCATTAACGATTCCAGTTCCTTGTAAAAATAAATCGGCACGAGCGGTTCATCCTGCAGGTCCGGTTTCGATACTTGCAATAAATTTTGCAGTGTCATGAGCGCTTTGTCCAGTTCATTTTCCATCGTTTGCAGATACGGGTGTGAATGAGATTCTTTCAATAATTGCAAAAATCCTTTCACCGCTGTTAGCGGGTTTTTCACTTCATGTGCAATCCCTGCTGTAATTTGCCCAATTGAAGCAAGTTTTTCCCGGTCGCGCAGTATTTTTTCCGTTTCTTTGCGGATGGAAATATCCCGGAAGACCGTTTGCATGGCTTTTCTATCGCCAAATATGACTGGACGACAGTAAAGCTCCACTTCCACCGTTGTACCGTCAGCCCGAATCACTTTCTCTTCGATGAGCGGTGCCAGTTCATTGCCAGTCATGCCTTTTTGAATACGCTTTTTAATCATCTCATGTGATGCCGGCTGGAACACAGAAAGAACATCTCTGCCGATTAACAATTCTTTTGACGCACGAAAAAAAGCAGCACCCGACTCATTAATATACACAATCTCATAATCAACATGAATAACAATCGCCTCGACCGAATATTCAACAATATTTCGATACATTTCTTCTTTTTCTACGATGGCCCGATTGGTTTGGTTAGGTAATACATCTGTCAATTGCCTCCCTCCTCTTTCTCCAGATTCCCCTGTTTCTTTCTTCAATTCGCTGTTGATAGCGCTTTTTCCTTTTTGAACAGAAAAAAACCATGCTTAGTCTATGACCGCATGGCAGTTAACAACATATTTAATTGGTTAGATAAACGTATCTTCTCCTAGAATATCCGGGATCTGAAGTAAATCAAAGACGATTTGAACATTTTCTTTTACATTCACAATTTTCCTTGTTCGTTGAGTGAATGCACGATATTTAATAACAAACTCATACCAGAAGAATCTACAAAACGATGATAGAGATAAGTTTATTATTGACTGCTGCTTTTTCAACCGCAGGAAGCAGCTAGTAGATGGCGGCTGTTCCGCGCATTTCTTTCCGAAATGAATATTAATTGAATAAAGAGGAAATTTTAAGATTTGTTATAAACGCTGCTTTTCATAACGTTTAAATTTAGTCATCGACACCATTCCTAAAACTGGACCGATTCCAAGTAGAATAAATACCCACTCCCATCCCATATAAGGCTGCAGGAAAGAAATAAGGTTAATAGATAGAATCGTGATCAGAAATCCGATACTCATTTGAAATGTCAGCGCGGTGCCAACACATTCCGTTTCTGCAAATTCAGAAACTGCTGCGGAAAACTGAGCGGAGTCCGCAATAACAGAAAAACCCCAAATCATCGCAATGATGATCGTTAAAACGACCGATTGTCCAAACACTAATCCAATTAACAGTGAACAGGCAGCACTAATGCCCATTGACCATATTGTTAAACGGGCTCGTCCTACTTTGTCTGCTAATACACCTCCGACTATACAACCAGCTGCACCAGCGATGCCAATCGCCAAAAATGAAAGCATGGATGAATGAACCGAGCCGCCCGCTGCCAAAAAAAGCGGCAGCCACGTCCACATCGCATACAATTCCCACATATGGCCAAAATAGCCGTAGTTCGCCAGCATGACAGGCTTATTGCGAACAACTTTGCTGATCATGTTGAACGAAAAAATAGATGGTGTTCCTTGCTGAGGCGCATCTTTGACAAAACCGATCATGATCATCGCTGCAAAAGCGGATAACCCTGAGCTCATACCAATCACAATTTCCCAATTTACATCTGACGCGATCAGCGCAAGCATGTGAGGCAGCGCCGAACCGAGCGTTAACGCACCGATCACAAGACCGATTGCAAGACCCCGCCGCTTCGGAAACCAAAGCGTCAGCACTTTCACAGCGGTCGGATAGACGCCCGCAAGTGCCGCACCGGTCAAAAAGCGCAGAGACACACCTTGAAAGGCATTGTCCGCAAATAAAAGCATGCTATTGAGCACTGCCCCGGCCAAAGCGGATACCATAAATAACTTTCGCGCATTAAAGCGGTCTGCCAAGCCAAAATAGGAGCTGGTTAACGCGCCTGCCGTAAATCCCGCCGGCACGGCCGCGGATATCCAAGGTTTCGCTGCATCTGTCAGCCCCCATACCTTTGTTAATTCATCAATAACGACTGAGGCGCTGAACCAAAGGCTTAAGGCAAATAAAACCGCGGTCGAAATCCAGCCCAATGCGCTCCATTTTGATTGTTTCATTTCGTTCATCCTCCGTGTAAGTACCATATATTCATTTTACACACAAAAAAGATATGGTGTTGAGCAGAAATGGTTTTCGTCAAAATATTTTGTTATAAAATCTAACATGTTTATTGCACCACTTCTTTTTTCACCGTATACTCCGGAATATCAAACACATACAGGCTCTCATTATCGTAATCGAGAACAAAATTGCTCTCTAGGGTTCCGGTTGAAAAACGTCTGGTCCGAGAGAGAGCGTACAGTTTTACTGTATACACGGAGGGATAAAAGCCCGGGAGAATTTTTTTATAAAATTCTCCCGGTTTTTTTATTTTTCCGACAAATCCGGAAAAGAGGGTGAATGAACATGAACGAACAACCGGCACTGGTCAAATCACTAAAGCTGCACCAAGTCGTTTTTATGGGTCTTGCTTGGATGACACCGATGATTTTCTTTACGGTGTATGGCGTCGCATTTGAAGCGGCAGGTGGAATGATGGCTGCTGCATATGTGACAGCATTTATCGCAATTTTCTTTACTGCCTATAGCTACAGCCGTATGGTTAAAGCATATCCAACCTCAGGTTCTGCTTACACATACACGAAAAAAGCGATTCATCCGAAAGTTGGATTTTTAGTCGGCTGGGCTTTGTTGATGGATTACATTTTTTCACCGATTATTGCCGTTTTGACATTCGGCATTTTTATGAATACAGAGTTTCCAGCAATCCCGATTTTCGTCTGGATCATCGTCATGAATGTTGTCCTTGCCATTGTGAATATTGTCGGCATTAAATCTGCTGCACGTGTAAGCGGAATATCTGTCCTCGTGCAGATCGGCTTTATTCTTCTCTTTTGTACGCTGATTGTTAAAGATGTTATCATCGGCGACACTGGAACAAGCTCTTTATTCTCGCTTGCACCATTTTTCGGAGACCATGTCGCATTTGGCGCTGTATTTTCAGGCGCAGCGCTCATTTGCTTCTGCTTTCTCGGGTTTGATGCGGTTACGACTATGGCAGAAGAAACAATTGATGCCAAAAAAACGATTCCTAAAGCGATTTTCCTGATTGTATTAATTGCCGCATCGATGTACATTGCCATTTCATATTTAACACAAATTGCTTATCCTGATTTCACCTTTACAAATCCAGATAATGCGGCGTACAGCCTTGTACAGCTTGTTGGTGGAAACATGCTAAGCTCGCTGTTTATTATGGTTCTGATGGTCGCGACATTTACACAAGGTGTTTCATCTGTAACAAGTGTCAGCCGATTCCTTTATGCTCTTGGACGCGAATCCATTTTGCCGGAAAAATTTTTTACATCTCTTCATCCGAAATATAAAACACCGGTTGCGAATATCCTATTTGTTGCCGCTGTATCATTATCTGCTGTATTTATTAATCTCGATACAGCTGTTATGTTTGTCAGCTTCGGTGCCCTGACCGCTTTTACATTTGTCAACTTATCAGTCATCGCTCATTACTATGTAAAGCTGAAAAAACGTTCGTTGAAAGAAACATTTTTGTATCTAATCTTCCCGCTGATCGGCGCTGGTTTTATCGGCTGGCTGCTCACTCTTTTGGATAAACATACCCTTATGTATGGAGTCACTTGGGTAATCGTCGGATTTATTTATCTAGCCTTCAGAAAATCATGGAGTTCATTCAAAGAAGATAAATTAGAGGTTCCAGCAGAATCATTGGCTCAAAGAAAAACAATGTAAGATAATCTAACATAATGATTGTTTTCAATTTTTCCAGACTGTTATACTTTATTTATAAATCAATAAAGGTTTCCACACTGCGTTGGAAACGAAAAGCTGTCTAGGGTTCCGTTTAAAGAGTCATTCTTTAAAGTCTGGTCCGAGAGAGAGCGTGCAGCTGCTGTTGCATACACGGAAGGATAAAAGCCTGGGAGACGACAATCTCTCATGCTTTTATCCTTTTTTATTTTCCAGCTTTAGGCGGACGGCCGCCTTGCGCTTTTCTAATTTTAAAAGGAGGCTGTTTAACATGACTGCTATTTCAACAAAACTAATTCCTGCCGGGGGCAAATGGTCCGGCCGGATCAGCCGCGGCAAATCGATCACGTTTACCGCAATGGAAGACGGCGCCAACATTTCTCTTCTTTTATATAACGCACACGATACAGCTGAACGATACAATATGCCTGATACGTTAAAAGCACAGTATACCGCTCACTTGACGAAAGGAAATGTCCTCATGAGCGATAATGGCCGTGTACTGGCAAGCATTGCAGATGACTCGCTCGGCTGGCACGATGCGATTTCCGGCTACACATCCCGCAACATGATCGATGCACGCTACGGAAAGACGACGTATCAGGAAAAACGAAACGACTGGTACCGAAGCGGCGAGGAAAACTTCGCAGTCGAGCTGTTTCGAAATGGACTAACGACGCGTGATCTCGTTCCCGTTATTAATCTTTTTTCAAAAATATACTGCACAGAAGACGGCGCCATGCATTTTGTTTCCGGTCACTCAAAAAAGGGCGACACGGTTACTCTACGGACCGAAATGGACGTCTTGCTCATTTTATCGAATACACCGAATCCGCTTGATCCGAGCACTTCTTATCCATCCGTGCCTGTTGAAGTAACGATTACGGATGCAGCTCCGGTTCAGGAAGACGACTTTTGCTTGAACCACCGCCCGGAAAACCGGCGCGCGTTTGAAAATACGTGGGATCACACACTGCTCACTGAAGGAGGCGTTCGATAATGGCTGTTTTACATCATGTTGTAAGCGAACGAAAAGCGGAAGCGGCTTTTTATAACGAAATCATTCCTGCCGGCGATGGCTGGACGTATACGTTAGAACCCGGCCAAGTGCTTCGCATCGTGGACCTTGAAGGAAATCAAGCAGCAGATACGCTCTTTTATGACGCAGATAATCCTGCTGATCATTATAGTGCAGTAAATACCATTCAGCGTCAGGGCAATGTTTATTTAACAACCGGGTCTGTCCTTGTCTCTGAGTCAGGCAAAGAGCTGGTAAAAATTGTGGCCGATACGTGTGGAAACCACGATACAATCGGCGGTGCCTGTTCTGCACAAAGCAATACTGTGCGTTATTCACACGATACACTGCCAATGCACAACTGCCGTGATACGTTCATGCTTCAGCTTTCGAAGAATGATCCGCTCTTTACAAAGCGCGACCTGGCACCAAACGTCAACTTTTTCATGAATGTACCAGTTACGCCAGACGGCGGTCTGACATTTGCGGACGGCGTATCCGCTCCCGGCTACTACGTAGAAATGCAGGCAGTGCGCCGCACACTCGTGTTAATCAGCAATTGCCCGCAGTTAAATAACCCTTGTAACGCTTATAACCCGACACCGATTCAGCTATTGGTCTGGGACAACTATTAAAGGAGCGATGACAATGTTTACAAAAGTATTAATTGCCAACCGCGGGGCCATCGCGGTCCGTATCGAACGTACCCTTCGCCGTATGGGCATCGCTTCTGTTGCCGTATATACAAAAGCCGATCAGGACAGTCTGCATGTGGACCTGGCGGATGAAGCGATTTTGATCGGTGAAGGCGCAGCGAAAGACAGTTATTTAAATACAGACCTTATTTTGAAAACGGCCATTGAAACAGGTGCACAGGCGATTCATCCCGGGTACGGATTTTTAAGCGAAAACGCGGATTTCGCCCGTGCCTGCCGCGAAAATGGCATTTCCTTTATCGGTCCGACGCCTGAACAGATGGAATTGTTTGGCTTAAAGCATTCTGCCCGCGAAATGGCAGAAAAAGCCGGGGTTCCTCTCCTATCCGGGACAGCTCTTATCACTGAACTAGAAACCGCTCTGTCAGAAGCGGGGCGCATCGGCTACCCGGTTATGCTGAAAAGCACAGCGGGCGGCGGCGGAATCGGCATGCGTATTTGCGCAGATGAAAAAGCGCTTCGGGATGCGTTCCCTTCGGTCTGCCGGCTGGCCGAAACGAACTTTAACAATGGCGGCGTATTTTTAGAAAAATACATCCAAAAAGCGCGGCACGTAGAAGTGCAAATTTTTGGAAATCGATTTGGCGAGGTTGCGGCACTCGGTGAACGGGACTGCTCGATTCAGCGGCGCAATCAAAAAGTCGTGGAAGAAAGCCCCGCTCCCTGCCTCTCTTCTTCTATTCGTGAACACATGCTTTCGTCTGCGAAACGGCTGGCGGAGGAAGTCGGCTACCGAAGTGCTGGAACCGTTGAATTTTTGTACGATCCGGAAGCGGAACAGTTTTATTTCCTTGAAGTAAACACACGTCTTCAAGTGGAGCACGGTGTTACGGAGGAAGTGCTGAACATCGATTTAGTGGAGTGGATGGTTCGCGAAGCAGCTGATGAACTGCGGGGTCTCGATCAATTGTACGAAGCACCAAAAGGACACAGCATTCAGGCACGCCTTTATGCGGAAGACTGCTTAAACGATTTTCGTCCAAGCGGCGGACAGCTTGACCACGTCCGCTTCTCTGAACAAGCCCGGATCGAAACATGGGTGCGGGATGGCCTGACTGTTACGTCTCTTTATGATCCGATGCTCGCCAAAATTATCGTTCATGCGGAAACACGCGAGGAAGCGATTGATAAATTACATGAAGCATTAAATGAAACGCGCCTTTATGGTGTAACAACGAACTTGCAATACATTCAAGCACTGCTGCAGGAAGAAAATTGCCGAAGCGGTCTCGTTCATACACGTATGCTGGAGAATTTTGCACCGGCTGAACGCGCCATTGAAGTACTTGACGGCGGCATTCAAACAACGGTGCAGGACTGGCCTGGACGTGTCGGCCATTGGGACGTTGGCGTACCGCCATGCGGACCAATGGATCCTTTTTCATTCCGAATTGGCAATAAGCTGCTTGGCAACGATGATCAGGCAGCGGGACTTGAGCTTACATTGCGCGGCGGATCCTATCGTTTCCGTGGCGATACTGCTTTTTGCCTGACGGGTGCGGAGATGAATGCTTTATTAGATGAAGAAACGGTACCAATGTACAGCGTCATCCAGGCAAAACGCGGACAAGTGCTGACATTTGGTGAAGCCGAAACAGGCATGCGGGCTTATTTCCTTATCGCGGGCGGATTGGATATGCCGCTTCATCTTGGCAGCGCGGCAACCTTTACGCTTGGCGGATTCGGCGGACATGGCGGACGGGCACTGCGCACTGGTGACGTATTGCAGATAAATGCTGCGGACATCCCTTCTCACGCAGCACTCAAATTCGACGAACAGCCCATCTTAACAAAAGAGTGGACGATCGGTGTTATTCCGGGACCTCACTGCACAAATGAATTTTTACTGCCGGCGTATTTGGATCAATTAACCCAAACAAGCTGGGAAGTCCATTTCAACAGCTCACGCACAGGCGTCCGTTTAATCGGTCCTGCGCCGCTTTGGACACGTGAAGATGGAGGTGAGGCCGGTCTTCACCCTTCCAATATTCACGATAACGCCTACGCCATTGGCACGCTTGATTTAACGGGTGACATGCCGATTCTGCTCGGGCCGGATGGACCAAGTCTCGGTGGATTCGTTTGCCCGGTTACGACGGCTTCAGCTGAGTTTTGGAAAATCGGCCAGCTTCATGCCGGCGACCGCATCCGTTTTCAGCTGCTGACGCTTGAAGAAGCAGACGCCCTTCGTCAGGCACAGGAACAGCACTTGAACGCTATCGGTTCAAAAACAGCTGATTATTCTCTTCCATCTCTTCCAAAAGAACCGGCCCGGCTGTCACCGGATTATCCGATTCTCGTTGAGCATTCAACAAGCCGCTTTCCGATGACAATCCGGGCAGCAGGGGATGAGCATGTCTTAATTGAATATGGCGATATGGAATTGGATCTTTTGCTTCGATTCCAGGTCCACGCTTTAATGGAGGCTATTCAAGCGCGTCCGGATATTCCAGTATTGGATTTAACACCGGGCATCCGTTCCTTGCAGGTTCATATCAACGCATCGCAAATGTCGATTACCGATCTTTGCAATGTAATTGCTTCGATCGATGAAGGCCTGCCCCCGCTTGAAGAAATTGAAGTCCCGTCCCGTGTCGTGCGCCTTCCCCTTTCTTGGGATGATCCGGCGACGCAGCTGGCCATTGACCGATACCAGCAAAACGTTCGTCCAGACGCGCCTTGGTGTCCTAGCAACCTGGAATTCATTCGCCGGGTAAATGGCTTAAAAGACATTGAAGACGTGAAACGCATTGTATTTGATGCCAACTATCTCGTCCTTGGCCTTGGCGACGTGTATCTCGGCGCACCGGTCGCGACACCGGTGGATCCGCGACACCGTCTCGTGACAACAAAATACAATCCGGCTCGTACGTGGACACCGGAAAATGCCGTCGGAATCGGGGGCGCGTATATGTGTGTGTACGGTATGGAAGGACCTGGCGGCTACCAGTTTGTCGGACGTACCGTGCAAGTATGGAATCGGCTGCGTGAAACGGAAAGCTTCCAGCCTGGCAAGCCGTGGCTGCTTCGCTTCTTTGACCAAATTCAATTTTATCCAGTCAGCGCAGATGAGCTGCTTGACATGCGGGAAGATTTTCTGCGCGGACGTTTTGAAGTAGATATTACCGAAACAACATTTAAGCTCGGCGAATATTTATCTTTCCTCCATTCAATCAAAGAAAGTGCGGGCAGCTTCCGCGAAACACAGCAGGCGGCTTTTCATGCCGAACGTGAAAGCTGGCGTGAGCTCGGGCTTGCAGAATATGTATCAGAACATGAGACCGCAGAGCCAACTGAAGAAGTTCTTGCTGAAGGAGCTGAGGCAGTCCGCTGCACAATGCCCGGAAGTGTTTGGAAAGTCCTTGTGTCCGAGGGCGATAAAGTGAAAAAAGGCGATATATTGATCATCGAAGAAAGCATGAAAATGGAGTTTCCTCAGCCGGCGCCAAATGGCGGGTTTATCGAATCCGTTCACGTGTCACCGGGTGATGAAGTCCATGCCGGTCAGCTTATTGTCTCGATTACAAAAGAAAAGCGGGGTGCATCCAATGCAAACGATGAACGTGCCGAAAACATTGTCCATTCTTGAATTAAAGGAAAACTATCAGTCGGGTGCTTTAACGCCTGAAATGGTCATCGAACAAATTATTAAACGCGCTGCAGCAGACAAAGATATGAACATTTGGATCACGCCGCCCTCATGGACATTTATTCGTCCGTACGTAGAACGGCTAAAAACAATAAACCGTGAACAGGCCCCGCTTTGGGGCATTCCTTTCGCTATTAAAGACAATATTGACCTCGCCGGTGTGCCGACAACAGCCGGCTGTGCGGAGTTTGCTTATACGCCTGATGAGCATGCAACTGTTGTTCAGCGCTTAATCGATGCCGGTGCCATTCCGGTCGGAAAAGCGAACCTGGATCAATTTGCAACCGGTCTTGTCGGCACAAGAAGCCCATATGGAGAAACGAAAAATGCGCTGAATCACGATTTGATCAGCGGCGGCTCAAGTGCAGGATCCGCCGTCTCCGTCGCGCGCGGCCAGGCTGCTTTTTCACTTGGCACCGACACAGCGGGGTCCGGCCGTGTGCCGGCGGGACTTAACCGCCTCATCGGCTACAAGCCAAGCCTTGGTGCATGGTCGGTAAAAGGGGTCGTTCCAGCTTGCGCAAGCCTTGATTGTGTCACTGTTTTCGCAAACGGTCTGCATGATGCGGACCTTGTTGATCAAGCCGCCCGCGGTTTTGATGCCAATGACCCGTGGTCCAGAAAGATTACACGCCAATCGGCGGCACTTCCGAAAAAAGTATACGTACCAAATGAACTTCCCCTCTTTTATGGTCCTTTTGCTGACGATTACAAACAAGCATGGCAAAAAGCCATTTCAAAATTGAATGAGCTTGGTATACCAGTTGAGACGTTGGACGTCAACTATCTATCCGAAGCGGCTTCTGTTTTATACGACGGGCCTTGGGTGGCAGAACGCTGGGCCGATCTGGGCGAATTTATTATGAAACATGAAGATGTCGCTTTCCCGGTAACCGAAGCCGTGCTTCGTTCCGGCGCAAAACCTGATTACAACGCTGCTTCTGTTTTTAAAGCAATGCACTCATTACAGATTTTCAAACAAAAAGCGCACCAGCAGTTGGAAAACGCGGTATTGATCATGCCGACAGCCGGCGGTACGTGGACACGTGAAGCTGTTCGGGAAAACCCGATTGAAACAAACAGTCAAATGGGTCTTTACACAAATCACTGTAACCTGCTCGATTTATGCGCCATTAATATTCCAGCTGAAGACGCCGCAGAAAATATGCCGTTCGGTATTACACTGTTCTCCGGAAATGAGGATGAACATTTGATTACCGGGCTGGCGGATCTTTTCCTGTATGGACATCGGGCGCCGGAGCGCAAAAAGACAACGCTTGTTGCGGTCTGCGGCCTTCATATGAGAGGGTGTCCGCTTGAAAAACAAATGAACGAACATCGCGCCGTTTTCATTCGTGAAGCAAAAACGGCTCCGCATTATCAACTCATTCAGTTAAACACAGCGCCGAAAAAGCCGGGATTAATCCGAATGAACAAAAACGGCTCATCCATTGAACTCGAGTTATGGGAAATGCCAATTAGTGAATTAGGGTCATTCGTTTCCCTTATCCCTGCTCCACTAGGATTTGGCACAATTGAACTCGAAGATGGTACGCACGTGCAAGGATTTCTTTGTGAAGCCAGTGCAGCAAAAGACAGCGAAGATATTTCCTCACTCGGCGGATGGAAATATGTATAACATAGAAAAGGGGGCTATTTTAAAAGCCCCCTTTTCTATGTTAACTGGCTGGATTTTGCGCAAAAATCCAGCCGCCTTATCTTTTTGCAGGTTATTTTTCTTTAACGAGAAAACAGCTCTCGAATATAAGCTCCCAGCTGCTCATTTGTTAAATTACTGTCGGAGGCCCCGCGAATCATCTCAACAGTAATACCCGTCTTCTTTTTTGAATGAAGAATGTCGGTCATCCAGAGCGTTTTATATTTTGCATGTTCTTTTTTCACAAGGTTCATCGCCTGCTCAGCGGTTGCCACGTTCATTCTGCTCCAGTGCATGGCAATCTTAAAAAGAGAGGGATGGCTTAATGATAAGGACGCCAGCAAAATATATTGGACAAGAACATTCACTACTTCATCCGGCAAGTGATATCGCTTATTCAAATCTGCTATGACGGTCATGTCCATTTTTGATACTGATTTTTTCCCTGTCGTGTGCATAATCATCTGCCGGGGATGAATGCTTTTAAAGTATGCAGCAGCACTGTGGCTGGTCATAGAAAAGACCCTCCTTTTAAATAATGGTTACCTTCTTCCTTTCCCTGCCTTTTAGTTTCTGAAGCCTTATTTCCAGTAAAAATGTTTGAATTTTTCTATTCCCGGCTAATGTAGACTAACAACAATCATTTAAATTTTAAAAAAGAAAGGGTTTTTCACATGAGTACGACACACGATCTTCACCATACAGATGAAACGGTACAAGAAACAGGCACATATGTTTGTGCAGCTGGGAAAAGAGTAGAGCTGCAAAAAGGCGAACAATTTCCGGTTTGTCCGGATATGAATGAGCCCACAACGTGGCGGCACGCCAATCACGTACACAATACAGGAGATCAAGTAACAGAGGCGGATACGTACGTCGATGAAGACGGCGATCAAGTGGAATTAGTACCGGGCGATACGTTCCCTTCCTGTCCGAAATCTGGCGAATCAACGCAATGGAAACATGCGTAATCAATACCACTGTCTCACTCACTGAGGCAGTTTTTTCATACAAAAAAGCTGTCCTCATTTCGAGGACAGCCTACGCTGAAAATCAGCGATTGTTTTATATTCCGGCTCTAAAAATCTGGCGATCCGGATGAAAGACGGAATTAATTCGCGATAGACATCGCTGTTTGCTTTATTTGGTACATGCTCAAACACAGTACCGCTTGCGTCTGCGGCAACGTCGAGTGAATCAATCTCCCCAAGTCCATATAATCCAAGCAGTACCGCGCCAAAGCAGGAGCTTTCAAAGCTTTCCGGCACAATTACCGGGTGGTCAAACACATCGGCCATCATTTGGCGCCAAAAGTCCGACTGCGCAAAGCCGCCGGTCGCCAGAATGCGCTGCGGCTCGCCGGTCAGCTCTTCAAGCGCAAGAAGCACCGTATAAAGGTTGTACAAAATTCCTTCAAGCACTGCGCGGATCATGTGCTCTTTTTTATGATGCAGCGCGAGCCCGAAAAATGATCCGCGTGCGTCCGCGTTCCAAAGCGGCGCGCGTTCACCGGAGAAATATGGATGAAACAAGAGTCCTTCGCTTCCCGCCGGAATACGCGCGGCAATTTCCGTCAGCACATCATATGGATCTTTTCCAAGCCGTTTGGCCGTTTCTGTTTCTGCAGCGCCCAGTTCATCCCGAACCCAGCGGAAAATCATGCCGCCATTATTCACCGGCCCGCCAATAACCCAATGATCTTCCGTCAGTGCATAACAGAAAATGCGCCCTTTCGGATCAGTGACCGGTTTATTCGTGACCGCCCGGATCGCCCCGCTCGTTCCGATCGTAACAGCAACGTCCCCCGGTTTAATGGCGCCTGTTCCTAAGTTCGAAAGCACCCCATCGCTCGCACCGATCACAACCGGCATATCTGTCCGAATACCGGCTTCCACCGCGAAGCCTGGCGCCATGCCGCGGACAACGTGTGTCGTTGAAACCGGCTTTGACAAACGTTTTGCGTCAATGCCGGCGATTTGAAGCGCTTCTTTATCCCAATCCAGCTTTTCCAGGTTGAACATTCCTGTCGCGGAGGCGATCGAATAATCGATTACATAATCACCAAACAGCCGATAAAAAATGTACTCTTTAATGGAAAGAAATTTCGCCGTCTGCCGGAAAAGTTCCGGAAATTCCTCGCGAAGCCAAATAATTTTCGATAAAGGCGCCATCGGATGAATGGGTGTCCCGGTCCGCAGATAAATCTCGTGCCCGTTCCACTCGTTTTTAAGCTTTTCCGTCCATTTCGTGCTGCGGCTGTCTGCCCACGTAATGGACGGCGTCAGCGGCCGCCCTTCTTCGTCCACCGCAATAACGCTGTGCATGGCGGATGAAAAGGATAAAAAGCCGATATCCTGTTCCGGTACGCCGCTTCCTTCTATACACGTACGGATCGACGTCAGCACGGCCCGAAAGATTACATTCGGATCCTGCTCCGCAGCGGAAGGCTCTGGCGTATGAAGCGAATATTCTACCCCGGCCCGGTGCACAAACGCGCCGTCCTTTTTAAAGATAACGGCCTTTGTGCTCGTCGTGCCAATATCAATCCCCATCGTATATAAAAATCCCATCATCCATTCACCCTTTCGTTAATAGCCAATAATCATGCCAATGATAAACCAAACCGTAAAACTGACAAGGCCAATGCAGCTATCGTTAACGCCACAAACGGATGGCCAAGGAACGTTAAGACTAAATGAGCAATATTTCCTTCTTCTTAAGAATACACTTGAAACCCTATTTAACAAAATCGAGACAAGGGGAATCATATATGATCTGTTTGTAAAATTTTCCCCATAATAAAAAAGCCATCTCCATGCCGAAGCATCAAAACAGCTCTCTTTTCGAACAATTTTATGTCCACTCATACCGCTTCCGCTCTTATTCACCTAAATCGACATTATGATACACCTGCTGAACGTCTTCTAAATCTTCAATCACATCGATCATTTTTTCAAACTGCTCCTGATCGTCTTCTGATAATGTGACGTCATTTTGTGCAAGCATCGTCAGTTCTGCAACCGTAAACTCCGTCACACCTACTTCTTTCAGTGCTTCCTGTACTGCATGAAATTGATCGGGTTCCGCATAGACGATGACCACTTCATCTTCTTCAAGAACGTCGCGGACGTCAATATCCGCTTCCATTAATAGCTCTAATACTTCATCTGCATTTTTTCCTTCAAGACCAAACACAGCTGTCGCGTCAAACATATACGCTACCGAGCCGCTGACACCCATGTTGCCGCCGTTTTTCCCAAATGCAGCACGTACATCAGACGCCGTCCGGTTGACGTTATTCGTTAGCGCATCCACAATGACCATCGAGCCGCCAGGACCAAATCCTTCGTAACGAAGCTCATCATAGCTTTCTTCTGCGCCACCTTTTGCTTTTTCAATCGCCCGGTCAATGATCGTTTTCGGCACGCTGTACGTTTTCGCGCGCTCCAGCACCATCCGAAGCGCCTGGTTGCTTTCCGGGTTCGGTTCACCCTGCTTTGCCGCTACGTAAATTTCACGTCCGAATTTTGCATAAATGCGGCTTGTATTGGCATCTTTTGATGCTTTTTTTTCTTTAATGTTATTCCATTTACGTCCCAAACTGAACACTCGCTTTCCATTTTCAATCTATGTTTATTATACAATAAACGAAGAGTACCGTACAAAGCGGATTTACCGATCTTTAAATGCAGCCGGACGTTTTTCAATAAATGCGGTGACGCCTTCTTTTGTATCTTCTGTGCCAAATAGTTTACCAAAATGCTTTGCTTCAAGTGCCAGCCCTTCCTCAAGCGGCAGATCAATGCCGGTTAAAACAGATTCTAGCACTGCTTTTACGGATAAGCTGCTTTTTTGGGTAATGGATGCCGCAATTTCCGCTGCTTTTTGGAGAAGCTGATCTGCATCGACAGAATGATTTACTAATCCAATTTTTTCAGCCTCCCGCCCATCGATAAATTGACCGGTTAAAATAAGTTCCAATGCTTTCGCTGTGTTCGTTAACCGGGCAAGACGCTGTGTTCCACCGTATCCCGGAATAATGCCAAGCTTCGTTTCTGGAAGACCGAGTTTCGCTTCATTTGCTGCAATCCGCATATGGCAGCTCATCGCCAGCTCCAGCCCGCCGCCAAGGCACGCACCGTTAATTGCGGCAATGAATGGTTTCTCGGCCTGCTCAATTTTGTTGTAAAGCACCTGACCTTTTAATGCCGTTTGTTCCGCGAGTTCTTCCTGGCCGAACAAATGAGTGAATTCTTTAATGTCTGCCCCTGCAATAAAAAAAGTTCCTGTACCGGTTAAAATAACAGCCTTTACAGATGAATCACGATTTAATTGGTCGATACATTGTTCCATTTCCCGAAGTGCCGTCGTGTTCAGTGCATTCACCGGTGGATTTTCGATGGTTACATATGCCACATTTTCTCTTACCTGCAAGTTAATTAAAGAAAAGTTTTCCATTACAGCTTCACTCCTGTCAAAATAATAGCGCTTCTATTTTATTGTACAGGAAAATAAATGAGTATTCATTCATTATTTTAATTATCATAATTGACATGTATTTTAAATGTAAGACAAAATAAAAAGCGTTTGGACCGATTAACATTTCATTGGTCCAAACGCTTATTTTTAGTTTAGCGAATTCTTTTATTTCCCTGGAAATCCAGCCACATACTGCTTCGGAATATCGGCTTCTTTATTTAACTTCACTGCTGCTTCAAGCGTCCAGTACGGATTTCTCAGCATGCCTCTTCCAACTGCCACAAGGTCCGCTTCTTCATTGCCGATCACTGCGTTTGCCAGAACAGGTTCATCCAAACGGCCGACAGCGATGACCGGTACGTTAAGAGCCTCTTTAATTTCTCGTGCCAATGGTACCTGGTAAGCGGCATGCGTACCTGGACGTCCATGTGCCGCGATTGGACCTTCGCCGCCAGCACTAATGTGGAACATATCGACACCCGCTGCCTGGTATTCTTTTGAAAAAGCAATACTTTCCTCGATGCCGTAGCCACCATCAACGTATTCCTTAGCGGATACACGCATAATGAGCGGCATGTCAGCGGGCATTTCACTTTTTGCGGCTTCGATGACTTCTTTGCCGAATTTCGTTAACTCCTGTCCATATTCATCTGTCCGTTTATTTGTAAACGGCGACTGGAATTGATGAATGAGATAGCCGTGTGCCCCGTGAAGTTCGATCGCATCTACGCCCGCTTCGACAGCGCGGCGGACAGAAGCACGGAATTTCTCTACCATTTCTTTCACTTCGTCAGTTGAAAGAGCTCTTGGTGTTTTCGAATTTTCATCAAATGCAATAGCAGATGGAGCAACCGGCTCAGCCGCATCTTCTGCTTTACGTCCAGCATGTGCGATTTGAATCGCCACTTTCGCACCGTTGTCATGGATGGCGTCAATAATGCGCTTCAGCGCCGGGACTTGTTCATCTGACCATAAACCTAAATCATAATCGGTAATACGGCCGTCCGGCTCGATATCGGTCATTTCAATAATAATAAAACCGGTGCCGCCAATTGCACGGCTTACGTAATGGAAATAGTGCCAATCATTGGCGATTCCATCTTTTGCGGTTACTGAATATTGACACATCGGGGGCATCACGACACGGTTTTTCAGCTCAAGTCCTTTAATTGTATAAGGCGTAAATAAATGTTTCATTTTAATTCAGCTCCTTTAATATATGTATGCACATGCATATAAATTATCATCTTGTTTTGTAACTGTCAAAGAAACGAACTCGTACATAAAAAAAGCTTTCCCGGGTTGGAAAGCTTTTAAACATGCTTATCTTTTCAATTGCTGGATTGTTGACTGCAGATCGTTTTGAATGGATGAAGTAGAAAAAGCCGTTTCGAGTGTAGCACAAAATGTCTGTAAAACCGCTTTAAATTTTGCTTCTCCTTCTTTCGTAAGAGACGCGTAAATAGCACGTCGGTCGTCTTCGCAGCTATGCCTCCTGACAACGCGGCAGTTCTTTTCTTCCAATCGGTTCACGAGGCGGGACAGCGCACTTTGGCTTAAACCTACCATATCCTGCAGCTGATACAACTTCAATTTCCTCTCCGGTGCTTCTGATAAAAACAGCAGCACATAACATTCATTTAATGAAAGCTGGTGCTGCTCCTGCAGCGCCCGCTCCAATTCTCGCGCAACCGTGGCCTGAATGGCGGTCAGGCCAAGCCATCCTTTAAACAACAAGGCATTCTGATCATTTTCCATCTGACATTCACCTGTTTCTGTGTAAATAATCGTCCCGATGTGAAAGGTTTCTCCCATTATACTAGATTTAGTATGCTCTTTCATTATACGAAAGATTGTTTCTCCCGCAATCGGTTACAAGAAAAAAACCTTCACTCTTCTTTCCAGTTGTCATGCGGTCACCCATGAATAAAAAAAGGACTGCCTCTTTTCCAGAGGCAATCCATCTTGTTGCTGAGATTTTTTATATCCAATTTTTTTAATTATATCAGCGCATAAATTGTACTGATCCGCCAATTTATCAATTGGGCATCTACGCTGAAAAGCCGGTTTTGTTCATCCAGCTCTTTTCGGTCAAGCGTAAACGCCTTTTAGCCATTTATTTTCTGACAGAGTTATGTGGATCAATGACAAATTTCTTTGAAGCCCCTTGATCAAACTCTGCATAAGCTGCTGGTGCCTCATCCAGCGAAATAAGCGTGGCATTGACTGCTTTTGCGATTTGCGCCCTGCCGCTTAAGATAGAATTCATTAAATCACGGTGATACTGCATAACCGGTGTTTGACCCGTCACAAATGTATGCGCCTTCGCCCAGCCCAGTCCTAATCGAACCTTCAATGTCCCATGCTTTGCATCCTCAGTCGCTGCACCCGGATCACCGGTCACATATAAACCTGGAATGCCGAGACGCCCTCCTGCACGGGTCACTTCCATAATCGAATTTAATACGGCAGCAGGTGCCTCTCCAGCAGACGCCCCGTGCCCATGTGCTTCAAATCCGACACAGTCAATCGCACAGTCTACTTCCGGTACACCTAAAATTTGGGCAATTTGCTCATCCAGATTCGGGTATTCCTTTAAGTTGACCGTTTCACAGCCAAAGCTTCTTGCCTGTTCCAGCCGTTCACTGTTCAAGTCCCCCACAATGACAGCAGAGGCACCAAGCAGCTGCGCTGAATGAGCCGCAGCCAAACCAACCGGCCCCGCACCTGCGACATACACCGTTGACCCTGTTCTGACACCGGCGCTTACCGCACCGTGATACCCGGTCGGAAAAATGTCCGACAGCATCGTTAAATCAAGAATTTTTTCCATCGCCTGATCTTTATCCGGAAACTTTAGCAGTTGAAAATCCGCGTAAGGAACCATGACATATTCCGATTGGCCGCCAACCCAGCCGCCCATGTCCACGTAACCATAAGCTGAGCCTGGACGATCCGGGTTCACATTTTCACAAATATGCGTGTCCCGCTCCTTACAGCTGCGGCAGCGTCCACATGCGATATTGAACGGTACAGAAACAAGATCCCCTTTTTGGATAAATTCCACATCGCGGCCAACTTCAATCACCTCTCCGGTAATTTCATGTCCTAATATCAATCCACTCGGCGCAGTCGTTCTGCCCCTCACCATATGCTGGTCGCTCCCGCAAATATTGGTGGTGACTACTTTTAAAATAACGCCATGTTCGCACTTGCGCCCGACGTTAAGCGGATTAACCCCAGGACCATCCCGCAACACCAAATCAGGATACGCAATATCCTGGACCTGTACTTTGCCTGGCTCAATATACGCAATCGCCCGATTACCTGTCATCTGAAAGTCCCCTTTGTTATTGTAATTTTTCCGTGAAATCATTACACGAACGAACTTAAAAGCGCTTTCATTTCATCAATCATAAAACATGTAAGTGACCAGCAGCTTATTCACAATATTTTGGTGTAAAAACTGTTTGTCCCCCTCCTGAAACACTATTTTAAATTTCTCACCCTATTTGAATACCCACTTTTCTATAAATTAATGACAAAATAACTATTTTATTTCAAAAATTTGTTCTGATCATTCTGTCTGTCCAGCCTTTCGCAGCCAAAGCTGGTGTTTCCTGTCTCGCTGGCTTTCTTCATAGATTCTATATTTGCTATAATGAAATGTAAACAAAAAGAGAGGAATGGTTTACATGAATAGAGTGCTGCGTGGACACCACCTTTTGTGTGTTCATGGCTTCAGAGGAATGGGATATAGCGAAACTTTTGCCGATACGATGACTGAAATTGTGAAAGAAATACGTGATGAAACAATCGATTTTCCTATTCAAGTACAAATGTTACTAGACGATGCATGCGCCGCCTGTCCTCATAACGGCGGAACAGTATGTGCAGCAGGGCCCCAATCAGAAGATCATGTTACTTCAATGGATCGCCGGGTGCTGAACAAACTCGGACTCCAGCCAGGTGGTATCTACTCCCAATCTGAGCTGGTCCGATTAACGGCTGAAAAGATTCAGGCGGATGACCTCGATCATGTATGCGCAGGTTGTTCGTGGCTTTCATACGGCGTCTGTAAAGAAGGCATTGAAAATCTCCGCCGGGGGAATATTTCACAAAAATAAACACCGTCTGTTATTCCAAGACGGTGTTTATACGTTCTATACTTAAGCAGACAAGCTATTCAAAAACGCTTCAATTTCTTCCTGCGTTTTCCGGTCTTTGCTGACAAAGCGGCCTGCTTCTTCTCCATTGTGGTACGCCACAAAGCTTGGAATGCCAAATATGTCCAGTTTGCCGCACAAATCAATGAATTCATCCCGGTCTACAGAAATAAATTGATATTCCGGATAATCCGCTTCAATTGCCGGCAAGATCGGCTCAATGACCCGGCAGTCCGGGCACCAGTCTGCTGAAAACATAAATACGATCCGCTCTTCTTTTTTCAACTGCTCAAATTGTTCCATGGACTGTAATTTTTCCACTTTTGTTCCCTCCAGCTTTTTTCAAGTACAGCCTATTATACGCCTTTTTCGGATAAAGAAAAAAGAAGAGGACTTGGGACGATATTTTCATTTTAAAGGCGGTATTTGATACGGTTAGGGCGGTAAATCATTTTCCCGCCCCAAGCGCGCCAAAAACCGCCCTTATTGTAAATATACCGGCCCAATTAGCGCAAATTATAAATCCTGCGCGTTAAACGTATCGCCATTTTTTAAATTGCCTGACTGAAAGCCGCGGTAAAACCAATTTTTCCGCTGCTCTGATGTTCCGTGTGTAAAGCTGTCCGGCACGGCGTGTCCTTGCGCGCGTTTTTGAATCGTGTCATCTCCAACAGCGCTTGCTGCCGTCAGTGCTTCTTCTAAATCCCCTTCTTCAAGCACGTCCATCCCTTGAGCATGATGCGCCCACACACCCGCGTAATAATCAGCCTGCAGTTCAAGCTTCACTGAATACTCATTGTACTCCTCTTCACTCAGCCGATTGCGCATGGCGTGTACTTTCTGTGATGTACCAAGCAATGTTTGGACATGGTGACCGACTTCATGAGCAACAACATATGCCATCGCAAAGTCACCCGGTGCCTGGAATTGATTTTGAAGCTCTTCATAAAAGCTTAAATCAATATAGAGCTTTTGGTCGCCGGGACAATAAAACGGCCCGACCGCTGACGTCGCCGTTCCGCAGGCTGAATCCACACTGCCTGAAAACAGCACAAGCACCGGCTTCTCATATACCATGCCTTCTTCTTTAAACACTTCCGTCCAGACATCTTCCGTATCCGCCAGCACGACCGATACGAACTCGGCAAGCTCCTGATCTTGTTCGGTTTCCTGATATGGTTCATTGCTGCCCGTTCCAAGCAGCTGCGATGGGTCTCCGCCCATTAACGTAAAAATCAGAACAAAAATAAGACCGATTCCACCAATACCGCCGCCAAGAACGGCTTTGCCGCCCATGCCCCGGCGGTCTTCCACATTCGAGCTGCCTCTTCTTCCCTGCCATTTCATCGCATTCCCTCCTCGAGCCACACCTTATCGTACTAGTGTTATACCCAGTGGAGGATTTAATTAGACGGATGGAAGAAAAATATTTTCTTTCATTGCGGTGTCATTCGAATCATGACAGATTAAAAAGCAGCATGATCCATTTTTGTTTTTTTATGTACAAAAAAGTCCGTCACCTTTTCACATATGTGAAAGAATGACGGATTTTCTTTATGTTAATACGAGTATTATTCGCTTTGCTGTGCTGTATTTTCATCCATCCACATGACTTCCCACATATGACCATCGATATCTTGAAAACTCCCACCGTACATAAAACCTTCATCGATCAGATCATTTGCCGCTTTCCCGCCGGCTGCCAATGCTTTTTGAACGATTTCATCTACCTGCTCTCTGCTGCTTGCCGAAAGCGCGATAATGACTTCTGTGCTCGCGGATGTATCAGCAATCTTTCTCTTCGTAAAAGATTGAAAGAACTCTTCAACGAGCAGCATGACAAAAATATGATCACTGATTACCAGACATCCCGCGTTTTCATCTGTAAATTGAGGATTAAATTCAAAACCGATTTCCGAGAAAAACGCCATTGACTTTTGCAAATCTTTTACTGGTAAATTGACGAAAATTTTGTCTGCTTGCATGCCCATTTTTCACCCTCTGTTTATTTTTTGTTTCACGTTATATATTCTCTGTTTTCTTTATATTTCCTTTATTAACACCCTTCTTTTGTTTCAAGATATACGCCTCAAGCTGCGCAAGTGTCCCGGCAAATCCCTGTTTAATGCTTTCTTGCACGGATCGTCTTTCCTTTTGTATCCGCGAACGAATGAATGAAAACAAGTGTATTCGGCGATTCCACTTGCAGGTAAACATACTTCCCGTTTTCCGTTCTTTTCTGCTGTGAAAAACAGTATAATTGAAGTAGAATTCGAATAGAAATGAGGATGTGCAATGAAGCGAATTGCGGTTTTTTGCGGCTCGGCCGACGGGGCCTCGATAGAATATAAGGCTGGAGCTGCTTTACTTGGCCAAACATTAGCAGCGCAAGGGATTGGACTTGTATACGGCGGATCAAGCACTGGGTTGATGGGCACGGTCGCCGATGCCGTTTTACAGAATGGCGGCGAAGCAATTGGCGTTATTCCAACATTGCTGGAGGAGCGGGAAATTGCCCACACACAGCTAACCGAGCTGCACATTGTTGGCTCGATGCACGAGCGAAAAGCAAAAATGGCGGAGCTGGCCGACGCATTTATTGTGCTGCCAGGAGGCGCCGGTACGATGGAAGAGTTTTTCGAAGTTTTTACATGGGCGCAGATCGGCCTTCATCAAAAACCCATTGGCCTTTTAAACGTCGCGCGTTATTTTGACCCGCTCGTTTCCTTTTTTGATCATATGACGGATGAGCGTTTTTTGCAGGAGCAGTACCGGACGATGCTTCTTGTGGACAAGTCGCCCGAGCGATTACTGGAAACATTTCATACTTACACGCCGCCTTCAGTCAAAACACATGAAACAGAGACAACCGTATAAACGAAAAAGCATGCTCCCTGTGATGGAAGACATGCTTTTTCACTTTATTTCTTCAATAATCAACTATTCCTCATTCCCTTGAACCGGCAAAGACACCGTTACGGTTGTCCCTTTCCCTTCCTCACTTTCAAACAAAATGTCACCGCCGTGTTCCTTAATAATTCGCAGGCTTACCATGAGACCAAGTCCGGTTCCTTTTTCCTTATTTGTATAAAAAGGCTCCCCAAGCTTGGCGATCCGCTCTTGCGGCATGCCAACCCCGTGGTCCACAATGGCTATGGAAAACATGCCTTTTTCTTTTCTTGGGTAGATCATAATGATAGCGTTATCTGGAGAGGCTTCGATTGCGTTTTTCAAAATATTAATGAACACTTGCTTTAGCTGGTTCGCGTTTCCTGTAAGAAGCATATCTTCAGAAAAAGACTCCATTTGAATGGTTGCATCTTTTATCATTGCCTGCATATTCAGAAGCCCCACCACATCCTGCATTAAGTCCTTCAGTGAGATCGTTTTTTTGACCGCCATTTCAGGCTTCGCCAGCACAAGAAGCTCACTGGAGACAAAGTGGATGCGCTCTAGCTCATCCATCATAATCGTTGTATACATCGGATCAATTGAAGATTCCTGTTCAATCAATTGCACAAATCCTTTTAAGGACGTTAGCGGGTTTCGAATTTCGTGGGCAACACCCGCCGCAAGCTCCCCAACAATGTTCATTTTTTCCGTTCTGCGAATATACTCTTCTTTCTGTTCCATCTCGGTCACATCATTCGCTACACAGAGCAGTTCTTTATGACTTTCAGAAAAGAAAATTGGCTTTTTTGTCATTTGCACCGTGTACACGCGATCCTCATTAACGTATAAATACTGCTTTTCCTTTACTAGCCGTTTGTTGTGCTTAAGCAAAGAAAGATCTTCTTTTACCGCTTTTTCGGCATAATCAAGGAACGAACTAAAATCCTGTTCACTTTTCCCAATCATTTGCTCAGGTGTCGTATTATATAAATCGGCCAATGCAGCATTCACCATAGAATAACGGCCTTTTTGATCTTTTGCATAAATAAAATTCGGATTGGCATCAATCACCTTTCGCAGAAATAACTGCTGGATGAGCAGCTGCTCATTTACTTCTTCCATCCTGTCATAATTCATTTTCACATTAGCCGTAAAGATACCCATAACCAAAATGATGAGCGCTAAAGTTGCTTGAAACAATGGACTGTCCGGTGATAGATTTACAATGCCAAATGAGTAGGCCAAAAAAAGAGAAATAAAAAAGATCAGCAAAAATGTACGGCGGTGTTTATCCACTATCCTAGATGTTAAATAAATAGCCAGCAGATCAACTGCAAAAATAAGCAGCACATGAATGGAAAAAGTCCAACCAAGTGCACCAGGCAGCGGGTAATAAAAGACCTCTTTAAATGGATCGATGGAATGCCGCTCAAAGTCAGCAATGCCTAGTGATGTCCAGCCGATCAAGTATACACCTATACTCCATATTAAAAGACCTATATACGTAGAGCGATTCACAATCTTTTTTAAAAACCTTTTTTTGCGAGGCGATAATTTCAGCTCCTCAAAAAAAAGCAGCTGATAAATCATATAAAACAGCAGCGGCGCAAAAATAACTGTGCCAATTCTAAAAAAGCGGAATAAGCGCTCAATCGTTTCCTGCTCTATCCAGCCTTCTCCGTATAATACAGTAATGCTGAGCTGCCACATACAAACGGCACAATAAAAAATAGCAAGAGGGTATGTGATTCGCTGATGTTTTATCCGGAATAAAATCACAACAGCGGTCAGCGGAATAAGGCTGAAAAAGATCATGAGTAAAAATGCCATGCGATCACCTTTAAAATTTAATTAGTTTTTTTCATCGTACAGGAAAGAAGGCAATATTTCGAATGTTTTTCTAAAAAAATAAATGTCAGAATACTTAAATCATTATGTTTTTTGTAGAAAAAGAAAGGGAATGAAAGTAGGGGAAGATGTCCTATTGGGGAGCTTCCAATGAAAAGAACTCTCCCGCTTGCGGCTGCATTTGTTTTGTTTTTCAGCGCATTCATTATCGATTCAAAGGCAGCAAGCTTTCCAGATCTTCGGGCAACGAGTCCATTTTATGAAGAAATGATGTTTTTGAAAAACGAACGGATTATTTCCGGCTCTTCGGATTCTACCTTCAGGCCGGATGAACCCGTTATGCGCGGTCAATTTTCTGACTTCTTGGCCCGTGCTTTAGATGACCGATTCAAGGTCGAGAAGCCGAGTTACGCAATGGATCAAACCAAAGTATACAGATACAGCGCGAATGAGGTCGGCATAATTGTCTATTCCTTTTCGGACACAGAACCGAACGGATGGAATGTTTGGGAGACGTATGAAGGCAGTGTTAAAGCGGAAACTCCGATGGCAGAGCATGAAGACAGCGCCGAGCTATTTAACATCTGAAGGACCTGTTTCAATCGTACAGCTGCTCAAATATCCGATTACAGAAGGCCAGTCCTGGCCCCTCAATCCGAATGGAACAGGAGAATTAATTATTACTTCAACAACCAAAACGGCTCGTTGATCTACTATGCGCCAAACATCAGCAGAATTGAATCTTTGGTCCGCGGTGCAGTCATGCTTGAACTGACGGAACTGGAGCCCCGGTAAAAAGACAGATCATTGCAGCTTCTACTTTCCCATCGGCAGAAAAATTTTTTCGCCGGTCCAAACGCTCTTAGATACGCCCCAAAAGAAAAAAATCCGATCTCGTTTACGGAAGATATAGCGTAACGGTTAAATATGATCATTTATTATAGCTAAAAGTTATATCATTTTGCTAAATAAAGGTCGACGATCGCTTGGAGCTCTTTCAAATACACATGTGCCATCCGGCCAAGCTGTGTTTTTTCATGAACAATCCAGCCGACTGTAATCTTTTCTTCTGCTTGAAGCGGAACCGGTACAATGTCCGATCCGTTTAAATCTTCGCTTAAAATTCCTGTAGAAATCGTATAACCATTCAGCCCGATCAGTAAATTAAACAGCGTCGCCCTGTCGCTCACATGAATGCTTTTTTGACGTGGCAGTGTACTGAAGATTTCTTCGGCATAATAAAACGAATTGAACTCTCCTTGCTCAAACGAAAGCCGCGGGTACTCTTCCAATTCCTCAAGCGTCACCGATGATTTCCCAGCGAGCGGATTTTGCGCACTGACAAAAACATGCGGCTTCGCTTCAAACAGCGGATGAAACAGGAGACTTTCTTCCTTCAGCAGCTGGCGCATTACTTTTTCATTAAATGAGCTAATGTATAAAATGCCGATTTCACTGCGCAAGTTTTTCACGTCTTCGATAATTTCATACGTCCGTGTTTCCCGGAGCGTAAATTGATACTCATCCGCGCCATGCTTTTTAATCATTTCAACAAACGCATTGACCGCAAAGGCATAATGCTGTGTAGATACCGAAAAAAGCTGCCGTGACGGCGCCGAATTCAAATAGCGGCCTTCTAACAGCTCCGCCTGCTCCACCACCTGCCGTGCGTATCCCAGGAACTCGGCTCCATCTGTTGACAGCGTAATGCCCTTTGACGTCCTAATAAAAATGGTAATCCCAAGCTCCGCCTCCAGCTCCTTCACCGCTTTAGACAAGCTTGGCTGCGACAAAAACAGCCGCCGCGCCGCTTCATTAATCGACCCGCAATGCACAATTTCAATCACATATTTTAATTGCTGTAACGTCATTGTTTTATTCCTCATTTCTTTTACTTTTTATATTCATAAAACAGACATAATAGTCAGCGTTAAAAATTCCGCCAGTAAACTCCTAGTATACATAAAGATCACTTCCAAAGCATCGTACAACCAAAAGCCGCTAAGTACAGAAAAATTGGGATTTTCTCTTCCCGTGCCGCTTCATTACACTTAATCAAACTCTCCATTTTTTGTTAAATAATTTACAATAACCATTTCAACACAAAAAAACCGCTAATCATTCTTAGCGGTTTTCTTCCTGCAATATGCGGTTCATCGCTGCTTCGTAAATACGGTAGTCGTGATCGGAAAACAAGGTGAATGCCACGTAACCAAAGGAATGCTTCTCCAAAAAATCAACAACGGCCTGAAGCGCAACGACCGATGCCTTCTCAATCGGAAAGCGATACACGCCGGTTGAGATGGACGGAAATGAGATGCTTGTCACTCCATTTTCCACCGCGAGATGTAATGCGTTTCGGTAACAGCCAGCCAGTTTTCCTTCTTCCCCGTCCGAACCATCATTCCAAACCGGGCCGACCGTGTGAATGACATAATCAGCTGGAAGATCGTGTCCTTTTGTGATGACCGCTTCACCAGCCGGCAGCTCTTCTCCGTTCAGCTTTTCCATCCGTATTTTCTTGCATTCCTCCAGCATGGCACGTCCAGCTGCGTGGTGAATGGCGCCATCCACGCCACCGCCGCCAAGAAGAGAGCCGTTCGCTGCATTCACGATCGCGTCTGTTTCCTGTTCCGTAATGTCACCCACCACTAATTCCAGCGTATTTTCATTTATTTTTGTTTTCATCGTTTTCACTCCTCGAAATAATAGTAATATCGCGCACAACAAACCCGCTTTTCGGCACACTTGGCATGCTGGTCATACTGAAGCTGGTGTCCTGATCCGGAACGGTATATGACAGGCGGTTCACGAGAAAATTAACGCTCACTTTCATTAATTCAATCGTGATCCATTCCCCGGCACATCGATGCCCGGTATGATAATCACCGCCGCCTTGAGGGATAAAATCAAACGGGCTTTTATCCCAATCTTCAAATCGACCGGGTTGAAACAGATCGGGATTCTCCCAAAGCAGGGGATCATGATTCGTCCCATACAAATCGAGAAGGGCAAGTGTTCCTTCTTTAAAGTCCATGCCGTTCCATTCAAAATCCGTTTTCACTTTCGCCCCGGTAAATGGGAAAAACGGATAAAACCGGCGGACTTCCTGGACAAAATATTTCGTATACGACTCCTCTACAGAAGTCAGCTTCGGCTTTTCTTCCGGAAATTGATGCAGTGCCAGCGCCGTAAAGGCAAGGTAAATAGAGACTGCCGTGATCGGCCGTAAAACATTGATCACTTCCACCGCCGCCGTTTCGGTATCCAGTAATTCACCGGTCAGTTCTTTGTGATGTGAAAAAACATAAAGGGCTGATTCTTCCGGTGGATGAAGGTTATCTTCACGGACTTGCTCGATCAGGCCGCCAATCCATTTTTCCACTTTTCGTCTTGCGCGGCGTGTTTTCCAATAGGCCGGTCCGGCTGAAACAGACGATTCAAACATTGCGCTAAGTTCCGAAGTCCGCTGCCTCGCATCTTCTTCTAAGAGCGGCACACCGCCCCATTCGCACGCAATGCGGCATAGCAATTTTTTCGCTTCTTCATATAGAACAATTTCTGTTTGCTGCGCCCATTTTTCAGCTGCTTTCGTCCATTGCCGCTCTGCCACATCCGTCAGACGCATGATCTCTTTCGGTGCCATCAGCGACATAAACGCCGCTTTTCGATGCTGGTGCGCTTCCCCATCAAGCGTCTGCACGCCGCCTTCGCCAAACAATGTTTTCAATACTCTCTTTGGCGCGGCACCTTCCCGCTTGAATTTTTCCGGGTCGTAAAACAGCTTTGCTGCTTCTTTGCCGCCCATGCATACAGCCGGTTTGCCCATTAAGCGTGTTTCAAATATATCCGCCTGAAACGACCGGCGCCGGTTCGGTATGTACAAATACCCTTCTCTTAACAGACTCAGGCTTTGATCCAGTCCTTCTTCTTTTGGCATACCATTTTCACCAGACATAAAAACTTCTCCTTCTTTAGAAAGCTTTTTTGTTTGTTTTCCCTTTTCAGCTCAAAATATCTCTTTTTTTAAAGATTCTTCATGGAAAATATCTCACGAATGCTTCCCTGCCTTTTCTTACACATAGAGGCGGCGTTCTTCTCGTCTAAAATCGATAAATGAAGGAGTTAAAACAATGATTGTTTGTGCTGTTCTAGATCTAAAGAAGTATAATAAAGAAGAATAGCTGCAAGACTTGAGAAAAGAAGAAAAAATGACATGAATAGGAGCAATGAATAGTGGAAAAAAAGCAAAGCAGCTTAAAGCCTTTTATCTCCCTTATTTTATCATCTGACATCCCTAAGCTTCTGCTCGTTATCGGATTATCCGCGAGTGTGCTGACAACCATTGCGGGACTGCTTGTTCCAGTGCTGACAAAAAATTTAGTCGATGGGTTTTCAGTCTCATCTTTAAGCACTCCTCTCATTATTGCCATTGGAGGAGCTTTTATCGTCCAAGCAATCATTAGCGGGATCTCTATTTACTTATTAAGTGTGGTCGGACAAAAAGTAGTTTCGAGCATGCGGGACCGCATGTGGGTAAAACTAATCCGGCTGCCTGTCAGCTATTTTGATAAACAATCCAGCGGAGAAACTGTAAGCCGGGTTGTAAATGATACAAGCGTTGTTCGGGATTTAATTTCGAATCACTTTCCACAATTTGTTACCGGTGTGATCTCGATTATCGGTGCTGTCATCATCTTGCTCGTCATGGACTGGAAAATGACGATGCTCATGCTCATCTCTGTTCCCATCACACTGGCTGTTATGATTCCCCTTGGACGTCAGATGGCGAAAATTTCCCGCGGGCTGCAGGATGAAACAGCCTCTTTTACCGGGCACATTCAACAAACGCTCAGTGAAGTACGCTTAATGAAATCCTCAACCGCTGAACAAAATGAAGAAGTAAAAGGGTTAAAGGGCATCGAAAATCTGTTTCATTTCGGATTAAAAGAAGCACGGGTTTTTTCTTTAATCGGACCGATTATGTACCTTGTTGTGATGGTCGTTATCGTCATGATTATCGGGTATGGCGGTATGCGGGTAGCAAACGGAACGATGTCGACAGGTTCACTTGTTGCTTTTTTGCTTTACCTGTTCCAAATCATTATGCCAATCACCTCATTTGCCATGTTTTTTACTCAATTACAAAAAGCAATGGGAGCAACAGAGCGTATTATTGATATTTTAGAATTACCGCTTGAAGCCGGACAAGATGGGTTAGAGATCGACATTAAGAATGAGCCGATTCATGTCGAAGGCGTATCCTTTGCTTACAGCGAAGAAGAGCCTGTCTTAAAAAATGTGTCATTCCAAGCACAGCCGGGAGAAATGATTGCCTTTGCCGGACCAAGCGGCGGCGGAAAAACAACCATGTTTGGGCTGCTTGAACGATTTTACGAACCAACTGCAGGTGAAATACGTATCGGCCGTACACCGATTGCCGATTTGTCAATGGCGTCCTGGCGCAGCCAAATTGGGTATGTGTCTCAAGAAAGCGCCATGATGGCCGGAACGGTTCGTGAAAATTTGAGCTATGGGTTGAAAAACGGAGAAAGCATAACGGATGAACGTTTGTGGGAAGTAGCCAAAATGGCTTATGCTGATCAATTTATTAAAGCATTTCCGAAAGGCCTGGACACAGAAGTCGGGGAGCGCGGCGTGAAGCTGTCCGGCGGCCAAAGACAGCGCATCGCCATTGCCCGCGCTTTTTTGCGCGACCCGAAAATTTTAATGATGGATGAAGCAACCGCAAGCCTGGACAGTCAATCAGAAGGTATTGTCCAAGAAGCGCTTACGCGTTTAATGGAAGGCCGCACAACGTTCGTCATCGCCCACCGGTTATCGACGATTGTTGATGCGAATAAAATTATTTTCATTGAAAAAGGGCAGGTAACCGGAATTGGCACACATCACGAGTTAATACAGTCTCATGAACTTTATCGTGAATTCGCTGAACAGCAGCTGGCGTAATTACTGGCCAAAAAAATGAAAAAAGGCTAAAGCTTTGATTCAGCCTCTTTTTTATAATAAAACAGCAGGTGCCCGCTGTTAAAGAGAGTGCCCCACTATTCATCTGAATCTTCCCTGCTATTTTAATTGCTGCTGTAAATAAAATACTGCTATTGAATTTCCTTTTTTGTTTATTAAGTTGCATTTTTAGTTCTTTGTATCTCTTTTAGAAAATTTTGTTTTATAAAATGCCTGCAGTAAACTTTTCTCTTTGAAGAGATTACTGCAGGCATTTTTTACTTTTAAGCCACCTCCCTGGTGTGGTACGGCTCCAGTGACATATGCATAAGAAATTGTAAAAATTCATTGTCCGCATCTTGAAGAAGACGATTGGCATAATGCCATGCGTTTGTTTCGATCCGCAGGGCAATCCGCTTTTTCTGCAGCAGGTCAACTGTTTCATCAAGCTGATCAGCCAACCCCTTTAGCTGGGTGTCTTCTGCATGACCGAGCTCATGGGCGAAAACTGCGGCCAGATGCTGATCAAATGGTTTTAATGAGCCGTATAAGATGCGGCACTGCTCTTGAATGCCGTCCCAATAAAGAATGATTTTATGCTGGGCTAAGCTGTATTTACCGCCGACAATGGTCTGACGGTCCGCAGATTTATGAATCTCCACAGCAACAGTGCTGCCGGACAAATCAAGGAGGCGTTTTATAACAGCAGGAAGCGGGTCTGTCTCTATAATAGAAGAGCTGGTTACTTTCATCGGCATGTCTCCTAGTATTTAAATTGAAATTTTGTATATAAAAAAAGCACTTCCCTGAATCAATTTAGACAGTCAAAAAACGACAAAAAATTGAGGAATTACTTTCTTTTACTTATTATACGACAAAACAATTTGTTTAACATTTACCAAATACCAGGATTAAATAATGACATGCCCCTTTTTATTGCTTTTTAACAGTCAAGCCGATCAGCCTGGCAAATCCAATCGCCTGGTCAGGAGATACCACGCAGCCGTTCAAACAGTCCAAATCGACGTGAAGCTGGTCGAATATACAAGTGCTAATATCGATTCCTTTCAGTGACATTTGTTTAAATTGAACGTCATCGAGATCACATTGATCGAAATACACATGCTGAAGTGAACTGCTATAAAAATTAGCGCCTTTTAACGAGGAGTCGTTAAACGTCACATTTTTTAAATGGGCATCCACAAAATCACTTAAACGAGCCACAGACTCGTCAATTGTTATATGACTGAGGTGTGCTTCCGAAAAATCTGTTCCCATCAGCTTGCACTCTTTAAAGACTATTCGATGAAAAAGTCCTTTATGAAAGCTGGCATTCGAAAGGTCACAATTCTCGAATAGGACATCCACCATGTCCACCCGCTCAAAACAAGCATTCACAAACGTTCCATTTTTAAAGACCACTTTCGAAAAGACTGCTTTCTCAATCGCAACGCCTTCGGCCTGTGCACCTGTTATGATACATGCGGTTAATTCCGGCTCTTCTTCCTCATAAATCATATGAAAATGGGCTTCAATCATTTCCCGGGAAAACTTTGGTCCTTCAATCTTTACCTTTTTCGTCATTTAATCACCCTTCTCGTTTATCCTTGAATTTCTGTTATGCTTTTGCTGCTTGAAAAAACAAATAAACTCCCTTTCATCCTGTCTCTCCTTATTGTATGGTTTTTTATTATTAAAAGATAAATTCATACAGTTGAAAAGGATATATGTTTCGAACAAATGAAAAGAAAAAGAATTCATTTTGAAAAATGCTTCAAAACGAATTCTTCCAGTTAAATCTTCTTCACAAATTCCGCCTTCAGCTTCATCGCGCCAAAGCCATCGATTTTGCAGTCAATATCATGATCGCCCTCCACAAGGCGAATACCTTTTACTTTTGTACCGATTTTGATGACAGACGACGTGCCTTTCACTTTCAAATCTTTAATGACCGAAACAGAATCTCCATCGTTTAACACATTTCCATTAGCATCTTTGACAACCTTTGTTCCTTCGCTGCTTTCAGCTGTTGATTCCAGCGTCCACTCATGGGCACACTCCGGGCAAACGAACAAGCTCCCATCCTTATATGTATATGTCGACCCGCATTTCGGGCAGTTTGGCAATTCTGTCATCTTTTTATTTCCTCCCGTTACTGACATTTCTTTTTCAAGTATATAATGATTCCGACAGGATGGTAAGGCAGGATTTTGATCTTTCCCATCCATTAAAATATTGCAAAATCCCTCTTGACCTTTACGCAGCGTAAACGTTTATGATAATAACTATCAGGAGGGGCTGCTATGGAATATACGATCAACAAATTAGCTCAAATGTCAGGCGTGACGACCCGTACACTTCGCTATTACGACCAAATCGGGCTGCTGACGCCGGCCAGAATCAATTCATCCGGCTATCGTATTTATGGACAAAAAGAAGTGGACCGGCTTCAACACATCTTATTTTACCGCGAATTGGACGTCAGCCTGGAGGACATTACAGCAATCTTAAACAAGCCAGACTTTGACCAAACAGCTGCTTTGAAGAACCATTACAACAAGCTTCAGACAAAACGCGCCCGTCTTGACAAAATCATGGCGAACGTTGAAAAAACGATCGCTCATAAAGAAAGAGGGATATCGATGCAGGACAATGAAAAGTTTGAAGGATTAAAAGAAAAAATGATTGAGGAAAATGAACAGAAATATGGGGACGAAATCCGTAAAAAGTATGGCAACGAGACAGTAGATGCAAGCAATGCAAAGCTAATGGGCATGTCGCAGGAAAATTACGTGGCGATGAACAAATTAGGCGCAGAAATCCTTTTAGTGCTTAAGGAAGCATACGCAACTGGCGATCCCTCATCTGAAAAAGCACAAGAGCTTGCGGCCAAGCATAAAGAGTGGCTTATGTTTTCATGGCCAAGCTATTCAAAAGAAGCACATGCCGGTCTTGCGGAAATGTACATGGCGGATGAACGCTTTACTGCTTATTATGATAAACATGTCAAAGGCGGAGCTCAATTTCTGCGTGATGCGATTTTGATTTATGCAGGAATAAAATAATAGAAGAAGTTAAAAATAATGAATAACAAAATTGTCTCCTTCCCTCTCTCTGCATCAATCGTTTAAAAGCAGAAACAATGACACAGTAACAGTCAGAGCGGGAGGAACAATTCATTTTAGTTGTACCATACTGTTTTTACTCTACTCTTGCAGTGGATGGTTTTGAGAAATCATCCTGCCTCCATTACTTTTGCCATTGCGAAGAGCTTATTAATCGTTTTCCAGTTACGTATGGTCATAGGACTACCCAGCTTTTGAAGATTGGCTGCCAGCTTGGAATTTCGAATGCTAGTGTGAAATAAAAGATAGACCTCTCGACCTTCAATTCGGCATTCTTCACTTTCGGTTATGAAAGCGCCTATCCACGTGAGCCCTTCTTCTTTAGGAAAGTCTTTCATTAATGAAACATACAGACTTTCTCCTTCTGCCGAGGCACTCGCTTTCAATATTGCTGCTTCCGGGAATGGACAGTCTTCGATAATCCGGCTTAACTCAGCGGCTGTTCTCAAAATAACGGAGATTGAAAAACCGAAAACCGTTTCTATTTCATTTTCAATTCGTTTACAAAGTAATTCTCTATCGTCCTCTGATTCGAACAGGACATTTCCGCTTTGAATATACGTTTTCACCTGACTGAGACCAGCCATTTCCAACGTACGCCTTAATTCGGCCATCTTAATCCTATTCTTCCCGCCTACATTAATACCTCGAAGCAGTGCGATGTAAATTGTCATTTCGATCCTAACTGAAGCGCTTTGAGAAGGTCATCCAGACCGTCAAATTGAGAAGAGAACCCTTGGACAACACCCATGTCCATCACTTGCTGAAGCGCCTCTGCAGAAGCGAATTGAGAACGAACAATCAGTTTCGTGTTGTCTTCGTGCTCCACAAACAGGATCGTTATCTGGATAGATGGCATTTCTTCCATTGTATTTCCTTCCGCATCCGAAAATGAATCCGTGTACACAATCTTCTCAGGTTCAACGATTTCATGAAAAACCGCTTTTCCCCACGACTCCTGTCCATAAAGATCTCCCTGATTTTTGTCTGCACACCGCATGCAAAAGTGCCAGACACCGCCAGGCTCGAATTCGAATTGCCGGTTTTCGGTTTCCCATCCTGCAGGTCCCCACCATGCTGCCAAATGCTCCGACTTTGAAAACGTCTTAAACACGAGGTCCCGAGGTGCATCAAAAATTCGCTCCATGACAAGTTCACGGCCTTCTACTTTCGTGTTCATTTTGTTATCAGACATTTCAATTCCTCCTCATTAAACTGTTTTTATAAATGGGAAAACAGGTCCCTTTCTTACACTTTAGAATAGTACCTCACTTTTCCATCAAGGTACTATTCTTTATTCGTCTTGCTTCTCGTCTTTTCCTTGCAGTTCCAGCAGATAATTATCCAATCTTTCATCCCAGACGCGGCGGAACGAATCCAGCCAGGCGCCCAGTTCCATTAATGGCTGAGGCCGCAGCTTGTAGATCCGGTGATTGGCCAGAGGATTCTGATCACACTTTATTCAAACCTGCAATAAAGACAAAATAGGAAAAGGACAGAAAGCCCCGTATAATGGAAAAAGAAAAACTATACTTATTCTTCCGATGAATGGAATGTACCGTTTCACATAGCCAGCATAGGCAAAGTTTTTACGGCCTCTCTCATCATGATACTCACTGAAAAAATAACATCTCGTTGCAGGATCCCCTCTTAAAATATTTCACAAGCAGCGAGCTTGAAGGGCTTTTTGTTGTTGAGGGCAAAGACTATGCTAAGAACGTTACGGTGGAACAATTGTTAGCTCATACGCCAGGAATTGGCGATTATTTTGAAGATCCGGTCCAATCCGGTGCACCCATGACAAAATTGATCATTTCTGAACCTAACAAAAAATGGACACCGCCTGAACTAGTTGACTTTACACGAAAACGTCAGCAGGCAGTCGGTGTGCCCGGCCAGGTGTTTCATTACTCGGACACTGGCTACATCCTGCTTGGGCTGCTCATCGAGAAAGTGACCGGCAAGCCATTTCACGAAAATCTTCATGAACGCATTTTTCAGCCGCTTAACATGAATGATTCTTATTTGCTGTATTACTCTGAGCCTTCCAATCCGAAAAAAGCGATCCAGGACATTTGGCTGAACGGCTCAAAGCTTTAAAGCGTTGATCGAAATTGTTACTCACATAAAGAAAATAGAGTGACAGCTGAAGACATAGGTTAATCCTGCTTCCAGAGGATCCATTGCTTATTGTGCTGGCTGGCGGAATCTTTCTTGGCGTCGGCATTGGCATCGTGCTTCGCAACGGAGGCGCTCTCGATGGCTCGGAAGTGCTGGCTGTTCTGCTTTCACGAAAAATTCCGTTTTCAGTCGGCGATATTATTTTATTTTTAAATGCCTTTATTTTTATCGGAGCAAGTTTTATTTTTGGATTGGAAAGCGCCTTATATTTTGCGATTACCTATTACATTCTGAAGTACGCGGCGCCAATTTCAAAAAACGCGACATTCATTAACAAACAGCCATCCTTCCATACAAAAGGGGCTGGCTTCACTTCACAAGAGAATAAATGTTACCCTTTCCCAAATAAGTGCGTGAAAAACGGGTAAAAAAGAATAAGGAGATGATGAATGTGAGAATCCGTAAACAGAAAAAAGAAGAAACAGCAGGAAACCTCCAGCAGCAAATTGAAGGAAAAGAACAATACTATTCAGAAGAAAAGTTCACAGAAAAGCTCGCAAAGTCCGGGGGAAAACTTGGCCACAAAGCGATGTATGCCGCCCTTCTTTTATTTGAAGCATTGAAAAGTCCGAAGCTGCCAAACAAAACCCGCATGACCATTCTCGGTGCGCTGGGCTATTTAATTTTACCGGTCGACGTCATGCCTGATTTTCTGCCGGCGGTCGGGCTGGTGGATGATGCCGGCCTTCTGATCGCAGCGCTTGTCAGTGTGTACAACATGGTTAATGACGAGATGCGGCGCGCGGCGCATCAACGGATGAAAAAATGGTTCGGAGAGAAATATGACGCCGAATTAGTGGATGAGGAGATAAACAAATCATTATAGTTCTTATCAAAAAAACACATGACCGTTGCGGCCGTGTGTTTTTTCATTTTTTCTTATGCAGTTTGCTTATTCTATAGCTGTATCCTAAATAAGGCAGTCCCGTATAAACTAGTCCTTATATTCCATAAAAGCACACTTCTCAAAAATCCAGCCTTCTTTTGCAAGTCTGGCCAGCTTTTTCATATCTTTTTCTTCATCAGCAATCAAAAATGCTCAAAATAAAAAGCCTTTAGATTTACAAATCTAAAGGCTGATTCAACATAATATTTCGTATGCTGCATAACGTGATTACATATGAATACAATCAATTTTATACAAACCGAGGTGAAACATGGATTTTTATCCTTTTCATTATCTTGCATTAGGGGATTCCTTGACTGTTGGTGTCGGTGTCCCAGCTTTTGACCCGGGATTTGTAGAACATTACGCATGTTTAAGTAAACGATCCTTAAAAAAGTGTATTCACTATAAGAAAAATGCACGGCGGGGAGCAACAACCGGCGATGTTCTAAATATGCTTCACTCTCCAATTGTTATAGAATATGTAAAACATGCAGATATCATTACTATAACTGCTGGAGGGAATGATCTATTAAATGCCGCTAAAGCATTCATACAAAATAAAAATGAAAAAATTTTTTCTAATGTTCTTGAACAATCTCAGAATAACTATTCCAGCATAATGAAAAGAATTCACAACATGGAGAAACAAAAAGAATTTATAATCCGACTAACTAATTTGTATAATCCATTCCCAAATATCCCCATAGCAGAGGAAGGTATTAAAACATTCAATTCACTTATTTACAATTTCAGTAAGGATAAACATGTAAAAGTAGCTGATATCTATAATATAGTTAAAGGAAATGAAAGAGCTTTATTAACAAGGGACGGAATCCATCTTAATAGTAGAGGATATTATCAAATGGCTTTAGCTTTTCATAAATTGGGGTATTTTCCACTGGCACGTTAAGGAACTTGGATCAGCATAGATCTATCGAGTTCCTTAGCTGTTTTTAAACCCAAGTACCCGTTGCAAGAGGTAATTCTTTTGACGGCATATTACCTTCGAATTACACACCAAACCAATTGTAAGTACATAACCTATAAAGGTGATTTTATAGCTAATGTAAGGCGGTGAAGAATATGGATTACACATCACCATCAACTCAATACACTTTTGACTTAAATAAAAGTCCCTTATTTAAAAAAGATAACAACAACTATATTAACGTATTAGGTGTGAAACAGTTGAATACATTGGAAAATGTTTCTCTGCTAGACATTTTCTTAAGTGCCGATAATGTCGTAGAACCTCATTATCACCAAAACGCAGCCGAGCTTGTTTATTGTATTTCCGGCGCTGCTACTGTATCGATGCTGAACCCATTTACAAAAAAAATTCTCAGTTACTCTATTACACCCGGACAGGTGGCAAATGTTCCTCAAGGCTGGTGGCATTATGAAGTAGCTTCAGTTGATAACACTCATCTTTTAGCCATTTTTAATGCACCAACTCCAGAAGTGATTTTAGGCTCTGACATCTTAAAACTTACTCCTGCAAATATCATGTCGCAAACGTATTGTATGGATGAAAATCAATGGAAACAAGCAACTGCACCAGTTAAACCCTCAACATATATAGGTCCATACAAGGACTGTAATAAAGGAAAGGAAAACATGCCTCATCACTATTTAAGTCATCATTATCACCAGCCGCAATATATTCCTCAATACCCATATATTCCTTACATTCCTCATTATCAGCAATATCGGGGCTGACAATTAAACAAATACAACATAAAAGAGAGATGAATTTTCATCTCTCTTTTTATTAGTCAACCGCCAACGCCTTCTTCTGTATCAAACACGATACGTCCCGCAACAACGGTTTTGACCGCTTTTACAGCAAGCATATCTTCGGAGGTTCCGGCAAATAAATCCCGATCAAAAATCGAAAAATCCGCAACGTAGCCGGGTTTAATAAGCCCGCGCTCATGCTCTTTGCAAATGGCTTTTGCACTGCCGATTGTGTACATCTGGATGGCTTCAAAACGAGACAGCTTTTGTTCCGGCAAATAACCGTCATGCGTTTCATATGGTTTTTTGCGTTCGACCGCTGCATAAATAGAGGCAATAGGGTTTATATCCTCTACAGGTGCATCCGTTCCAGCAGCACACATAATCCCACGGTCCAACAGCGTTTTCCAAGGATACGCATGAGCCAGCCGTTCTTTACCAAGACGATCCTCTACCCAGGGGAAATCAGATGAAACAAATGCCGGCTGAATATCTACGACAACAGGCAATTTGGTTATCCTCTCGATCAATTCTTCACTTAGAACACATCCATGAATAAGACGGTCTCGTTTGCCGTTTGGCGCTGGATATTTTTCAATCAAGCGAAGTAATTGTTCAGCCGCTGCATCTCCAATGATATGAACAGCAACTGCTTCATTATAGGTACGTGCAAGCTTTACCAATTTCCCTAGTTCTTCATCTGTATGAATCAGCAGCCCGTGATGATCCGGCTGATCCGCATACGGCTTTAATAACGCAGCCGTTGAACCGCCCAATGCCCCATCCGCAAAAATCTTCATTGCCCCCGGTTCAATAAAAGGTTCATCGAATTGCATATTTGCTTTCATCATGTCTTGGAATATAGCATGATGGCGCAGCACATTCACCCTGAAGTGATGTTTTTCCCCAATAACACGCTGGAATGCGGTCAGCGGATTCATATAATCTCCAAAGTAGTGCATATCCTCAGTATGACCGCCTGTTAGCCCATAAGACAGCATTTGATCAACCGCCAGATTCAGCACCTCCGTGAGATATTCAATATATGCTTCCCCTTTTCTCGGAATCGCTTCTGTTACCGGATCGATGGCTTTATCATATAAAAGGCCATTTAATTTACCTTCCGCCGTTCGCCCGATTTCACCGCCTGCCGGTGCTTCACTTTCTTCTCGAATGCCGCCCGCTGACAGGGCCGCCGCATTGCCGAGCGCCGCATGATGACAAACTCTCGTTAAGAGGATCGGTTCTTTCCGAATCGCGTTGAGCTCCTCCAGCGTCAGGATGCGTCGGTCAGCAAAGTTCTGTTCATTCCACCCTTCACCAAACAGCCATTTATCCGCAGGCGTTGTCTTCGCCGCCTCTTTCACCATCTCCAGCATTTCCTCCGCTGAAGACGCATTCGATAAATCAAGCCGCACGAACGTTTCTCCTTGAAAGATCATATGAAGATGGCTGTCAACGAAGCCAGGATACATCACCGCTCCCTGCAAATCCAGTTGTTCTTCTGCTTGTTCAATTAGATCATTAACAAAGCCTGTTGCAATAATTTCCCCGTCTTCCACAAGAACTGCTTCTACCGTTTCATTTTCTTGTTCCATAGTGTAAATGATTCCGTTATGCCAAAGTTGTTTCATGAAGAAGATCCCTTTCTCTGCCTTTTTCACCCTATTCTAACTCAAATCCGTAAGTGTTGCGCGAGACCCGTTTTATCTTATTTAATTAAGTTTCGTTATAAATTAAACAAAAAAGAACCTGCTTTTATTGAAGAAACGCACCCATTAATTCAATAAAGTTTGGTTAATTATTCGTTTAGTTTATAACCTTCATATATAACTTGCCAATCAAGAGGTCTAGCCATTCTGTTTTCAGCTTGCTCTAATGGCTTAAAGCCAAATTGTGCATAAAGAGAATGAGCATCTTTTGTAGCAAGCTGAAAACTCGTACCTTTTAGGTTAGGATGTTCAGTGATTATACTCATTAACCATTTGCTTAATCCATACCCTCTATATTCAGGAAGTATAAAAACATCACCTATCCAAGAAAACCTTACAAGGTCAGACACTACACGTGCAAAACCGACCTGTTTAGCAAAATCTTCATTAGGATTCCTTTGGTAGATTCCATAGCAAAGAATTGAATTTTGAATTGATTCTATTACTAATTCTTTTGTAATACCCTTAGCCCAATAAGACTCTTTACTAAGGAAGTTATATATTATTTCCGTATCCAACAAACTCTTATCAGTGCTTATAGTAAATCCCTTCTCGTCATTGCTTGTCCAAAGTGTTTTTTCAATTCCCCACATTTCACCCTTCTCCTTTCAGCATATTTATATTTAAAATTAAATATTTATACAAACATTTGCGCTTAGTGTTTATTTTACTACTCCGCCCTAGGGTGCAATAATAAAAAATGATATCCCTTTTACAAAATATAAGAGATTTTTCATTGTAAAGTGAATACAAAAAGCCGACACTAATAATCTTTAGTATCGGCTTTCATTTTTTAATATATGGCTTAGTGAGTCTGCCCGCCTATCTCAATAATATCCTTTTCATGTGTAAGGGCTGTTTCAACCGCCAGTTCAAGTCCTTTTATAATAGTATCAAGAGACATGCTCGGTTGACCAGGGTGAACGGCTGCCTGTTCGGGGAGATAAGGTATATGGATAAATCCACCCCTCACTTGTTTTCCTTCATTTTCCAAAATGTGCATAAGCCCATAAAAAATATGATTGCAGACAAACGTTCCTGCTGTCTGAGAGACAGAAGCAGGAATACCATTGTCCCGCATCGTTTTAACAATAGCCTTTATCGGAAGGGTTGACCAATAGCCTGCCGGACCACCCTCTATTATCTGTGTATCAATTGGCTGTTGCTCTTTGTTATCTGCAATTCTGGCATCATTTACATTTATCGCCACGCGTTCCACTGTAATATCCGGCCGGCCGCCCGCCTGTCCAACACAGATAACGAGCGTTGGATTCAGTTCCTCTACGTATTCCTGTAAAGAAGCAATGGATTCATCAAAAACTGTTGGCAGCTGACGCGCCACTATTGTAAAATCCCCTGCTTTTTTCCCATTCAGCTTCGTAACCGCCTCAAGTGATGGATTCGTTGCATCTCCCCCAAACGCCTCAAAACCGGTAAGTAAAATATTTGCCATTGTTACATTCCTCCTCAATGATTTTCTGCAAAGACTTTAGAAACGGTACACAAGAAAATACATAAATAGCATATTAATAATAAACACTGAAATGGCCGTAGGTACCTGCGCCTTAATGACAGCATTCTTATCCTTTAAATTCAGCAGCATTGCTGGAACAATGTTAAAGTTGGCCGCCATCGGTGTCATGAGTGTTCCACAGTAGCCTGCAAGCATGCCAAGTGCAGCCATAATTGCAGGATTCCCACCATGCATCTGTACAATAAGTGGAACACCAATTCCGCCGGTAATTACGGCAAAGGCAGCGAAGGCGTTCCCCATAATCATCGTAAACAGGAGCATACCCAAACAATAAGCAGCCACAGCAACAAATGCATACTCCGTCGGGAAAATATCTCCAACAATACTGGAAACGACATCACCTACTCCTGCTTTGGCAAAAATGCCGCCAAGTGCAGCCAGCATCTGTGGCAAAATAACAGCCCAACCGACCGCCTGAAGCAGCCGGCTCCCCTCATTTACAGGAACTGTTGCTTTTGCCCGAGAAATGCGCATTGCAACTACAAATGCAAGAATCGCTGCCAGCCCAAGTGCAATTAATGTTACTTGTTCTGGATCAACAAGTCGTATAGAACCGAAACCCAGTTTGCCAAGTGTAAGTGTACCGACAATTGTAAAGATAGGGATACTGATTGCGGGAATAAAAATTTTATTCCGCAGGCGCGCAGCGTGCCCTGCACGCTCTTCTACACCTTCCTCTTCCTCATTTGACTTCGTTACTCTTCCAAGAGAAGCGATCACTACCATAATCAAAACAAGGTAACCGGTATAAAGAGGCGGGATTTGGTTGCCAAATAAAAATGTTATGGCAAATATGCCCCAGAAAACGCTTGACCCTAAACGGTTTGGATGGTTCTTATCTAATGCTACCCGGATAGAAACGAAGGCAACAATAATACCAAGCAGATAATAGATAACATCTAAAGTAATTATGTTCATTATTATTGGGTCTTCCTTTCGCTTACATTATTCTGAGGAGGGGTTGTCCCGAGGCCTCCGCCTGCTTCTTTAGCGATTCGCTTGTCCAGTCTATTAAAACGAATCCAACTAACAAAGAAAGCTGCTAGTGCAGTAGGGATCCCCCAAAGTGCCATATCCCAAACACCTACATCCATGCCCATCGAATCAAAAAATCCTTTCATAAGCAGAATGCCGCCTGTAGCAATAAAAATATCTTCACCAAAAAACCATCCAGTGTTTTCTGCGTTAGCAGAATACGCTTTAATATCATTTTTCGTCTTTTCCGGAAGCTCGCCATAACGAGCTACCGCTGCTCCTTCTGCCATCGGCGCCAGCAGCGGACGTACAGTCTGAGGATGACCGCCAATATTAAGGCCAATCGCTGCAGATCCCTCACGAATAAATAAATAGGTAAGCAAGACCCGTCCTGTTGTTGCGTTTTTTGCCTTTTTTATTAATGTCTCAGCCCTCTCCTTAAGACCATAACGCTCAAGAATCCCGATTACAGGCAATGTCAAAATAATCGGCAAGGACATGTAACGATTGTCGATAAAGAATTGTCCGAATAAAGATAATATTTCATTAAATGACATTCCATCCACCAACCCCGTCACAATCCCGGCTACCATAACAACGAGCAGTGTGTTGAAACGAAATGCGAAGCCCAGTGCCACAACAAGAATACCTATAAGTTTAATCATTTCCCTTACTCCCTTCTATATAACACTCACACTATAAATTCAGAAGTAGATTGCGTCTTATTCTTCTCTAAACTGCTTGCTATTGCTCACTTCCCTTCCATCGTTCCGAATGGTGCATGATAATATTTGCTGATATAATGCAAGACGCCATCTCTTCATCACGACGATCTATAGGCACCGAAGCTTTCTCCCATGCTGCAATCAATTTAAATCACTTTTCATTCTTTTCTCTTCTTGCCCTGCCCTGTGTCATATGTCATCTTCATCTATCCCCCTCTACATTCCGATATTCGGAATGATAGTTCCAATATCATTTCACCACATTATATGAAACTAAAAATCAATCAACCATCGATTTGTAAGATTTTCTAACATAAAATATTGACAGTCTTTCTTATCCGTAATAAACACGCAGCCCGGCGCATAGGTAATTATTATTTCCGGTTTGCTGGACATGGCAATCGATTGAGATGTCACGCCGTATGTTCAAAACATGGATGTTTCCTCGGCCTTAACTGTTACATCGTCGCCAAATTCTGGTTTTGATACGTCTTTTATGCCGATTTGTTCCAGTGATTCAGGACAATAATAAATTTGTTTGAAATTAGCTCCTTAAACATGCATACTTTTAGGAAACACATATAAATAACAACAAAGTCTTTTAATTTCACTTAAGCCTAACGATATTCTTTTATTAACGATGTTATTATCACGTAACACATCAATGTTGATTTAGAATAAAGTTTGATCAAATTAATTGTACCCGTCAAATTAAGTCGTTCCCTCCCGACCTCATATAAACCTTGTGAAGACTGACTTTACCATTTTCTGTAGGCGAATTAGTCGTTCTCTAATCCGCTCTTTTTTCGTCCTATTTTTTGTCAGAATCCAGCTTTTTTAGGTAAAATAGTTCTTCCCGGAAATCCTGGATTCCCTCTGTTTTTTTCTTGCCTTTTCTCATGCTCTTTTTCATGCTTTTTCTCTCCTTTTTCTATCTCGAACCTTTCAAACCGTATTTTTGTCGGGCTTTCTCTCTCGCTTTCCCCCCTGTCTTTTTCGCTGGGCTTTTTCCTAGCTCTTTTCATCCAACAAAAAACACGAGGAAAATCGGATGGTTACTCCGATTTTCGCTCGTGTTAGGGAACGATTTATTTGACCAAGAAGACAGTTTATTTGGCCAAGGAAGAACTTAATTTTGCAGGTACAACCCAAACCTCAGGCGGTTTCCATTTTATTCTACTGTTACTGACTTCGCCAAGTTACGCGGCTTATCCACGTCACAGTCACGGTGAAGGGCTGCATAGTACGCAATCAGCTGGAATGGTACGACAGCTGCAAGCGGTGATAATAGTTCATGAACGGCTGGCAGGACGAAACGGTCGCCTTCCTGCTCAAGGCCTTTCATTGAGATCACGCACGTGTTGGCTCCGCGTGCTGCGACTTCCTTCACATTGCCGCGGATGTTCAAATTCACGGATTCCTGCGTCGCCAGAGCGATAACTGGTGTGCCGTCTTCGATCAACGCGATTGTGCCGTGTTTAAGCTCTCCGCCGGCAAAGCCTTCTGCCTGGATGTAGGAGATTTCTTTCAGCTTCAAAGCACCTTCTAGGCCGACATAATAGTCGACAGAGCGGCCGATGAAGAAGCAGTTGCGTGTTGTTGACAAGTAGTCACGCGCAATTTGTTCGAATTCTTCTTTGCCATCGCAAAGAACTTCCATTGCGTTTGCGACGATGCCAAGCTCGTGCACAAGATCGAATCCTGTATCGATGCCGGCTTTTTTCGCTGCCGCATCTGCCAAAATAGACAGTACCGCAATTTGCGCTGTATAGGCTTTTGTAGACGCTACAGCAATTTCAGGACCTGCGTGAAGAAGCAATGTGTAATCTGCTTCACGAGACAATGTAGAGCCTGCTACGTTTGTGATTGTAAGAGCTTCATAGCCAAGTTCTTTTACTCTCACCAATACGGCGCGGCTGTCCGCTGTTTCACCGCTTTGGGAAATAAAGATAAAGAGCGGCTTTTTCGATAGAAGCGGCATATTGTAGACGAATTCGCTCGCTACGTGCACTTCCACCGGAATGTTCGCCATTTGCTCTAAATACTGCTTGCCGACTAGACCGGCATGGTAGCTCGTGCCGCATGCAACGATGTACAGGCGATCTGCTTCGTTTAGTGCGTTAACGATGTTTTCGTCAACGTGAAGTTTGCCTTGCTCGTTTTGGTACGCCTGCGTAATTTTACGAATAACAAAAGGCTGTTCATCTGTTTCTTTTAACATGTAATGCGGATAGGTGCCTTTTTCAATATCGCCGGCATCAATTTCTGCTGTATAAGGAGCGCGTTCAATCGGTTCGCCGTTTTCATTTTTAATCGTAACGGATTCTTTTGTGACGATGACCATTTCTTTGTCCATCAATTCCACAAATTGATTCGTTACTTGAAGCATCGCCATCGCATCGGATGCGATAACATTGCAGTCTTCGCCAAGGCCAATTAGAAGCGGGCTCTTGTTTTTCGCTACATAAATCGTGCTATCGTCTTCTTTGTCCAAAAGGGCAATCGCGTAAGAACCTTTTAAACGGCCAAGCGCTTTACGGAATGCTTCTTCCGTTGTCAGCCCATCTTTGGCAAACAAGCCGATCAATTGCACGATGACTTCTGTGTCTGTATCACTTTGAAGAGCAACGTCCAGTAAATAGTCATATTTCAGCTGCTCATCGTTTTCAATGACACCGTTGTGCACAAGTGTGTAACGGTTGTCTGTATTTTGATGTGGATGCGCGTTGTAACGGCTTGGTACGCCATGAGTTGCCCAGCGAGTATGGCCGATTCCTACGTGAGATTGTACATTTTCGTCCACAACTGCACGCAAATCAGCGATACGTCCTTTTTCTTTGAAAATGTGCACACCCTCTTTGTTGCGCACAGCAATACCGGCTGAATCGTAGCCCCGGTATTCGAGCTTCTCAAGCCCTTTCAATAAAATTTCTTTCGTATCTTCGCTGCCAATATATCCAACTATTCCGCACATAAATGGTTCCTCCTGAGTAGAGGCGTCGGCAAACAAGCGCCGGCTTGGGCACATTGCCTGCCGCGCTCCTTCATATTTTATATTTTTAGGCACATGTCCGCTCCCTTTGTCCACGGGGTTGCCCCCCTGTTTTAAGGATGAACGTAACAGCTGTGTACCTGCAGCCGGGAGGTATCCGCCGAATCATCGATAAACCTCCTCCTCGTCAACTGAACGTATGGTCGTCCCGCTCAGCCCAGGCGCTTTTAGTAAAACACGTGTCTGTCTCTCCGCTCCTTTCTATGTACAGATAAAAACACGATAATCATACCGTGTTCTATCTGTTTCGTCAACCAAAAATTGATTTTCGTTGTCCTAAAAACAAGAAAACAAGCACAGCAGCGGCGATACAAAAAACACCGGTGATCGTGAACACTGCATTGAGGCTCCACTGCTCCGCGATAACACCTGCCGCAAGCGGTCCAAGAAAAATACCAAGCGCATAAAACGACTGAAAAAAGCCCATCGCAGACATTTTAAACGCCGGCGGGCTGACGAGTACGACTTCACTTAACAAAATCGGAAAAATAAAACCAAGCGCCAGCCCAATAAAAAAATGTACACTACTAAGAGATGCAAGGGTATGCGAAAAGGGAACGGCAATTAGGAAAACAGCCGTCACGATAAAACAAACCCCCAGCACTATCTTGTTAAAGCGCGGATGGAGACGATAAAACACAAGACTGAGTGACGCCGCTGCGTGTGGAATGAAAAAGGCACATGTCAGCCAAATAAATGACTGCTCTTCTACACCAAGCGCCGCCGCATAGATCGGACTGAACCCGAAAATCGTTATAAATAAAACAGCATGCGCCATCAGTGACAAAAAGGTCAGCATTTTCAGATGCGGCATTTTCACTGTTTCCCTTATGTGGTGAATGGCGTTTTTAGGGACTGAAGACGTGTCTGTTTTCACTTCTCGAATGTTCCAGGCAAAAACAGCGCCTAAAACGGATGCTGCGGCTCCGACCCAAAACGGGAAATCCCAGCCAAACTGATGAACGAGCCAGCCGCTGACCGCCATGCTGAAAAACTGTGTCGCCACCGTTACAAATTGCATAATCCCCATTGCATTCGACGCGCGGGCCGCACTGAAGTAATCGGAGTAGAGCACAGTCGCCATTACCCACATTGATGCCGTTACACCCGCCAGCAGACGTGCAATGAGTATCATGGCAAATGATTCAAAATAAACAAGTATTAAGCTGCTGAGCAGTGCCATGAAAAACCCGCCAACAAGCAGCTGTTTGCGGATCTTTTGCAGAAAGTCCGATAAAATGCCGAGTGGAAATCGAAGCAAAATTTGTGTAATACCGTAGGCACCCAAAATAATGCCAATCGCGGAAAAGTTGAAGCCTACTTCCTGCAAATAAACGCCAAAGACCGGCGCATAAATATAAATCGCAAACCAGAAACAAAAAACGGCCGCCAAAAAATAAATGTGATCTTTTCGCCCAATGGTTTGCTGCTGGCCTGTTTCTATGTATTCTTCCATCTCTTGACCCGCCTTCCTCATCACGTAAAGCGTTTTCTGTTTATTATCGAACAGATAGAAACGTATTTCAACCTTTTCGATTGAAAAGGAGCGGGGGATTTGATTACGAAACAAGGCCATTGCTCACGAAACAAGGCCATTGCTCACGAAACGAAAAAGGAAGTCCGGTCCGCCAGTCGAAACTGGCTGCCGGACTTCCTTTTATTTAAACGCGAAGACCCATTTCTTCTTCAACGATTGTTGCAATACGGTCTGTATACGCACGGCAAAGTTCTTCCGTCGCCGCTTCCACCATTACACGCACAAGTGGCTCTGTTCCAGATGGACGTACAAGAACGCGTCCGTTTCCAGCCATTTCTGCTTCCACTTTTTCGATTTCCGCTTTTACTTTTTCATTATCTGTTACATGATGCTTATCGGTTACACGAACATTCACAAGTGTTTGCGGGAATTTTTTCATTTCCGCTGCTAATTCAGATAATGGCTTTTTCGTTGCTTTCATAATGTTTACAAGCTGAAGGCCGCTTAGAAGACCGTCACCTGTCGTATTAAAATCAAGGAAAATAATATGACCGGATTGCTCTCCACCCAAGTTGTAGTTATACTTTTTCATTGCTTCCACGACGTACCGGTCGCCAACAGCGGTTTGTTCACTTCTAATTCCATGCTCTTCAATGCTTTTGTAAAAGCCAAGGTTACTCATTACGGTTGAGACGATTGTATCGTTGTTTAAGCGGCCTTGTTCTTTTAAATAGCGCGCGCAGATAAACATGATCTGATCGCCATCCACGATTTTTCCTTTTTCATCAATTGCAATGAGACGGTCGCCATCTCCGTCAAATGCAAGACCAAGATCCGCTTCTTTGTCCTTTACAAATTGAGCAAGCTTTTCTGGGTGAGTTGATCCGACACCCTCATTAATGTTCAAGCCGTTTGGCGATGCACCCATTGTTGAAATATCTGCTTCAAGATCCGCAAATAAATGCGCAGCAAGCGAAGATGTGGCTCCGTGCGCACAATCAAGCGCGACATGGATGCCATCAAAGTCTTCATCAACTGACTGCTTCAAGTATTGGAGGTATTTTTGACCACCTTCGAAATAATCGTTTAATGAACCGAGATCCGCCCCTGAAGGACGTGGCAATGTGTCTTCAGCCTGATCAAGAAGCGCTTCAATTTCCGCTTCTTGTTCATCGGAAAGCTTAAAACCATCTGAACCGAAAAATTTAATGCCGTTGTCTTGAACCGGGTTATGAGAAGCTGAGATCATTACACCTGCCTGTGCATCCATCGCTTTCGTCAAATATGCGACACCTGGTGTTGAAATCACGCCGAGGCGCATGACCTCTGCTCCAATAGAAAGAAGTCCCGCTACGAGCGCTCCTTCAAGCATCGGCCCTGAAATACGTGTATCTCGTCCGATTAACACTTTCGGACGCTCAGCATCTTTTGTTAATACATAACCGCCAAACCGGCCCAGCTTAAACGCAAGTTCCGGTGTCAGTTCTGCATTTGCGACACCTCTGACACCATCTGTACCAAAATACTTACCCATCTATTGTTTTCTCTCCTTTTATCAAAACGGCTTTATGAAGATTCATCCGTTGATTTTTCCACTGTTACTTTCACTTGTACTTCCTGCGGCGATGAAAAATTAAATTGCTCCCCAAGGTTCACCGGCACCGTGAGTGTCGTGTCTTTTGTCACGCCGCTCACATCCACCGGAAGCGAAAACTCTTTTAATTCTTCCAGAGCGGATTCTTTCCCGTAAATGGTGATTTCCTCCACGTTCGGTTCTAGCGAGGTGATGGTGACATTTTCTGCCGGTATTCCTTTTGAAACAGCATTCAACGGCACCTTTTTACTTGGATTTTTAACAGAAATTGATACTTGAACAGTCGCCGGTTCCACCTTTACATCCAGCTTATTTAAGTCCCCGTCTAATACTTGAACAGCAGCGGTTGCGGTCGTTTCTTCGCTAATTTCGTCTTCTCCGGTCAACGCTGTTCGTACGAAGGCGATCTTATCAATATCCGACTCAGATCCAGTTACCTTCACTTCACGAGGAGCGACTGTTACATTGTCCACCTGATATCCTTCTGCCAGTGCAGAATCATTGAATTCAGGCGTAACCTTCCTCGATGTGATGACTCTTTCTTCTATCATAACATCGACAGAAGCAGGTAAAATCGACACATCGAGCTTTTCAGAGAAGTTTTTATGCTTAATCGCCACCCGGTGCTCCCCAATTTCATAATCCGTCAAATCGAGGGTCAGCTCAAAATTACGCAGCCGTTTTGTTGATTCAATAATACTTTTCGGGCCGGACAGCTCAACTCGAACTTGTTCCGGTATGCCGGAAACATATAAATTTTCTGTATCATAATATGTCTTTACCGGTACATTCGTCAATACCTCGGTTGTATCGAGTCCCGAATCACCTGCTTGCTGGACCGCTTCAAAATCAGCAAAATTAACGGTCATGTATAACAAAAAAGCTAATAGAAATGCGACAACTCGTACGAACCACTTGCTTTCTACAAAATTATCCACTGTTTCTGCGCCCCTTCCACGTCCAGCGGTTAGCAGACTCATTTTTATCAATTCCGGTTAATAACTGATGCTCTAAAATATCTTGAAACTCTTCTTCCGTCAAATCACGGTATAAATCACCATTTCGAGTGACCGAAATGGCACCCGTTTCTTCTGAGACGACAATGGTTAAACTGTCGGTTACTTCACTAATGCCCAGCGCAGCACGGTGTCTTGTGCCCAGCTCTTTTGAAATAAACGGGTTCTCAGACAGAGGCAGGTAACAAGCTGCCGCCGCAATCTGATCTTTTTGAATAATGACCGCTCCGTCATGCAGCGGCGTATTGGGAATAAAAATGTTGATCAAAAGTTCTGACGTAATAACAGAATGCATGGGAATGCCAGTCTCAATATAGTCATTCATTCCGGTTTCTTTTTCAATCGAGATTAATGCGCCAATTCGGCGTTTCCCCATGTAACGAACAGACTTCACGAGCGCATCAATAATTTTGCGCTGTTCTTCATCTTCTTGAATTGCACTGCGGGAGAAAATCCGCCCGCGCCCTAATTGTTCTAGTGCACGGCGTACTTCCGGCTGGAAAATAATAATAACCGCCAGGAAACCCCATGTGAGCGCCTGCTGCATGATCCAGCTTAACGTGTCCAGGCCGGCAAAGCCGGCTATTGTCCGAATAATAACGATAACAAAAATTCCTTTTAACAACTGGACAGCTTTCGTCCCTCTAATGACCATTAATAATTTATAAACAACATACCAGACAAGCAATATATCAATCGCGTTCGATAAATAATCAATAAATGTATAATCTTGAAAATAAGTCGTAAACGGCATACTAGATCCTCCAGGTTGGAATTACGGAGCCGTGAAGAAATCACTTTCTTCTTTAACCTGTCCATTATAACATACCAGCCGAAAAGAAGCAGACGATTCCCGTCTGCTTCTTATTGAAACAATGATTTCATTTCATACCAAATTCGGCCAAATAACTGGTCAATCTCTTTAATTTCGCCTGTTACATTTCCAGCAGATGCCATGAAGCGTTCTCCATTAATAACAGTAACATCTCCTTCGACCGAACCTTCAATTCGAATGTTGCCATTTTTCACAAAAAGGTCTTCTTCGATTTTCGTTCCAGCCGGGACAATAACGGTCTCATTCTCTACTTTCAGTTCACTGTTTTTCGTAAATGCAAAATGGTTGTCTTCCTGGCTGAACAAAGAAGCAAAACCACCGCTCATGAACAAAAGAAATAAAGCAGCCGCAGTTAAAAATGGATGATTGCGAAACCACCGTTCCATTCCAATTTTTTTACCTTCTCGCGGAAGCAGCGCCATAACCTTGGCCGTAAAGCCTGCAGGCGCTTCAATATGGGAAGCACTTTGTACAAGTGCAATTGTCTTCTTTAATTCAGCGAAATGCTTCTTGCAGTCCGTACACGTTTCAATGTGAAATCTCAGTTCTTGTTTCGCTTCTTCGCGAATATCCCCATCCAGATACTCATGCATATAATGAACAATCTGCTTTGGACAAGATGTCATCGTTCATCGCACCCTTTCTCACAAATGCCGCAAATGCTTACGCAGTGCTTCACGTCCCCGATGTACGCGTGTTTTCACAGTTCCAAGGGGCAGTTCTAATATATCTGCTATTTCCTGCAGCGGCAGTTCTTCAATATATTTCAATACAATTACTGAACGATACTTTTCCGGAAGCATTAATATAGCCTCGTGGATCGATGCCTGTACTTCCAAACTTTCTACTTCTTCTTCCGGAAGTTGACCGCCTGACGCTAAATGCGAGTACATATTCAGTCCTTCTGTTCCAGCAATTTCCTCATCCAGGTGATAATCCGGTTTCTTTTTACGGATTTTATCAATACACAAATTGGTCGCAATCCGATACAGCCATGTGGAAAACTTTTTGCTTTGGTTATATGTGTGTATATTCAAAAAAGCTTTCAGGAAGGTTTCCTGAGCCGCGTCCTCTGCCTCATGGCGGTCCCAAAGCATCCGAAAACAGATTTGGTATACTTTGTCCTTGTAAAGTTCGACAATTTCTCCAAACGCATTTTGGTCTCCTTTTATTACTTGCTTAATTCTTCTTTGTACAATTAAATCCATTTTTTCTCCCTCCGCCCTCGCGGTACATGTTAATACGGATATAGGTAAACAAAAGTTTCAAAAAAAGATAAAAAAAATTAATAGTAAAAGTTTACACTAATTTTAAAAGAGGTATGATTATGTATGTAAATCACTATGAATAGGGGGTATCCTCGTTGCAGCTGACTCAACTTCATACAACGATTGAGCAGTACCGCTCTGAAATGATCTTCCAAGCAATGCAAACGTCTTTCAATAACCAAAAAGTGATCGAAATTAGCCAAAAGCTTGATCGGATTTTAAATGAATATTCTACTCATAAATAAAAAAAGCAATACCTTTTCGACATTACTTCCCTTTTATTTCTAATTATAGCAGTTTTTTTGTTGAATACGAACAAAAAACGACTTTTCATGTGATTTTACATGAAAAGTCGTTTTTTTAATGTTAATGAGCCATGAAGGATTCGAACCTTCGACCCTCTGATTAAAAGTCAGATGCTCTACCAACTGAGCTAATGGCTCAAAAATGGCTGGGCTAGCTGGATTCGAACCAGCGCGTGACGGAGTCAAAGTCCGTTGCCTTACCGCTTGGCTATAGCCCATTGAAAGTTGTATGTAGTATACCCTAAAATAAGAAAAAGAACATGTTTAGATATGTTCCTTTAGGAAAATGGTGGAGGGGGGCAGATTCGAACTGCCGAACCCGAAGGAGCGGATTTACAGTCCGCCGCGTTTAGCCACTTCGCTACCCCTCCGCTATTTAATTAAGAAAAATGGTGCCGGCAAGAGGACTTGAACCCCCAACCTACTGATTACAAGTCAGTTGCTCTACCAGTTGAGCTACACCGGCACAAGAAAGAAATGGTGGAGGATGACGGGATCGAACCGCCGACCCTCTGCTTGTAAGGCAGATGCTCTCCCAGCTGAGCTAATCCTCCAAAAATGGTGACCCCTACGGGATTCGAACCCGTGTTACCGCCGTGAAAGGGCGGTGTCTTAACCGCTTGACCAAGGGGCCGAAATATATAATTGGCTTACATGAAATAACAGTAAGCTTCCAACCGGGCTCGAACCGGTGACCTCTTCCTTACCATGGAAGCACTCTACCTGCTGAGCTATGGAAGCAAAGCAATGGCTCCGCAGGCAAGACTCGAACTTGCGACCAATCGGTTAACAGCCGATTGCTCTACCACTGAGCTACTGCGGAATAATTTAATTAATCAACGATAACTATGAAATAATATCATTTTTCGGATTATTAATCAATAATTCACACAAAAAAAAAAAAAAAAATAACAGCATGTGCTATTCATTTTTCGCCAGGCGGCGTCCTGCTCTCACAGGGGGAAACCCCCAACTACCATCGGCGCTGAAGAGCTTAACTGCCGTGTTCGGGATGGGAACGGGTGTGACCTCTTCGCTGTAGCCACCTGACTATGAAGTTCGAAAGAAATATTCTTTCAAAACTGGATAGAAGCGTTCATTGTATGGGCATAAAAAACCGGTTTTCTTACGTTGTCCAGCTTCAGGCAGCCTTCCGCTTTTCGCTGGTTAAGTCCTCGATCGATTAGTATTCGTCAGCTCCATGCGTCACCGCACGTCCACCCCGAACCTATCTACCTCGTCTTCTTCAAGGGATCTTACTTACTTGCGTAATGGG
>NZ_LAJA01000007.1 GCF_000970675.1 Domibacillus tundrae
GCTCACCGCTGTTTTTATTTATTTTGTTCCCCACGCATCAGGGTTTTGCTTCCATTGTTTTAATGTTTCAATGTCACTTGATTCCACATAGTTCTTTTCAGCCGCCACTTCAATGAGTGCGTCATAATCGCTCAGTGCAGCCGCATGTAAGTCCGCTTCTGATAGACGCGCATCCCCTTTTGGCAGCCCATATGTAAAAATGGCTGCTACTCCAAGCACATCACAGCCTGCCGCACGCAAAGCTTCTGCTGCGGTAATAGCACTGCCGCCTGTAGAGATCAAATCTTCAATGACAACCACTTTTGAACCCGGCTCGACTTTTCCTTCGATTTGATTGCCTTTTCCATGTTCTTTCGCTTTTGAACGGACGTAACACATCGGCAGGTTCAATACATCAGATACCCAGGCGGCATGCGGAATGCCCGCTGTCGCTGTACCGGCGATGATTTCTGCTTCCGGATATTGTTCTTTAATAAGCTCCGCTAATCCCGCGGCAATTTTTTGACGTGTTTCGGGATATGACAGCGTTAAACGATTGTCGCAATAGATCGGTGATTTCATACCGGATGACCATGTAAAAGGATCATTAGGCTGCAAATACACGGCACGGATCTTTAATAGTTCTTCTGCAATTTGTTTTTTCATTTTACGCTTGTCCTCCCCAGAGTGCTTTTACATGATGATAGGCTGCAACCGGGTCGGCTGCTTTTGTAATTGGACGGCCGACAACAATCATTGTCGAGCCGATCGCACGTGCTTCGGCGGGACCCGCAATGCGCTGCTGATCATCCGCATTGCCATCCTTTAACCGAATGCCCGGCGTTACTTTATAAAAATCTTCCCCGCATGCTTCGCGGATGGCGGCCGCTTCTAAAACGGAGCAAACAACACCGTCACAGCCGGCTTCTTTCGCTTTTTTTGCATAATGAAGAACCGATTCCTGAAGTTGGACAGAAATAAGCTGATCAGCGTGCATCGCAGCTTCAGTCGTAGACGTTAGCTGGGTCACTGCCAGTAAAATGGGCCGTTTGCCGCCTTTAGCACCTGCATCTAATCCGGCGCGTGCTTTTTTCATCATCTCGACGCCGCCTGCGGCATGCACATTAATGATGTCTACACCAAGCCCTGCAAGACCTTTCATTGCCTGTCCAACCGTGTTTGGAATGTCATGCAATTTCAAGTCAAGAAAGATGCGATGATTCATTTTTTTCAGCTGTTCAATAATGAATGGGCCGTTTTGCAAATACAGTTCCATGCCCACTTTCACATATAGCTGCTCGTTTTGGAAAGGCGCAAGAAATTGCTCGGCTTCCTTCCATGTGGAGAAATCGAGTGCAATAATCGGTTCTTTTTCCATTACTTCCAGCTCCGTCCCTTTAATTCACTAATGTGATCTACGTTGTGCTGCTCTAAATAGTGGTCAAGCTCCGCAATTAATTCCGGGCATATAAACGGATTAACAAAATTCGCGGTTCCGATTGCCACTGCGTCCGCACCCGCCAATGAAAATTCAATAATATCTTCAACTGTAGAGATGCCGCCCATACCGATAATTGGCAAATTGGTTTGCTGGCTTACTTCATACACCATCCGCACTGCTACAGGCTTCACGGCAGGACCCGATAAGCCGCCAGTCCGGTTTGACAGCACCGGCCGGCCTGTTTTCAGGTCAATACGCATGCCGATCAATGTATTGATCATCGTAATGCCGTCTGCACCACCGTCTTCTACCGCTTTGGCCATCTCGACAATGTTCGTGACGTTTGGCGAAAGCTTTACATAGACAGGTACTTCAGACACTTCTTTTACACGTTTTGTCAGCTCTTTCGCTGTTTCGGGTATTGTTCCAAATGCGATACCACCTGTTTTTACGTTCGGGCAGGAAATATTCAGCTCAAGGGCATGGACATTGTCGACTTTGGAAATTTCTTTTGCGACTTGAACATAATCTTCGGTTTGTGAACCGGCCACGTTCGCTATAATCGGCACATCAAACTGCTTCAGCCATTCCAGTTCATTCGCAATCACTTTTTCAAGACCGGGATTTTGAAGACCAATCGCATTCAGCATACCGCCTGGTGTTTCAGCTACACGAGGCGTCGCATTTCCGTAACGAGGCTCTTCTGTTGTTGCTTTAATCATAATCGCGCCAAGCTCACTTAAATTAAACAGCTGACTGAATTCACGGCCAAATCCAAAACAGCCAGACGCTGGCATTATAGGATTTTCAAGTGACAACCCTGGAAGTTCGAGCGCTAATCTAGTCATAGTGCCACCTCCCCAGCTTTAAAAACAGGACCGTCGCTGCATATTTTCAAGTAGGCGGTACCTGTTTCATCCGCAGTTGGATGGCATACACATGCAAAACAGGCACCGATGCCGCAGCCCATCCGCTCTTCCAGTGAAATGTAGCCGTTTGGCGCCGCGTGAAGCTGTTCAACTGCTTTTAACATAACCGTTGGACCACACGAATAAAAAATATCCGCCTGCAGCCCGTGTTTGTTCACAATATCAGTTACAAACCCTTGCTCACCGAGTGAACCGTCAACTGTTGCCACATATGTTTCGCCTAGTGCCGCAAACTGCTCTGTGTAAAATGCCGCCTCTTTATTTTGAAAACCGAGAACGTGGATCGTTTTCACACCTTTTGCGTTCAGGCGGCGTGACAATTCATAAAGCGGCGGAACACCGATACCTCCTCCGATTAAAAGAGCGGTCTGTCCAGGAGTAGCTTCTTGAACCGGAAAACCGTGGCCAAGCGGACCGAGAACGTCCACTTGGTCACCGGCTCGTTTACGAGAGAGTGCACTCGTTCCTGCGCCTTCCGCCCGGTAAATCATCGTAAGTTCCTGCTTTTCCGGCTCAATACGGGCGATGCTGATTGGCCGGCGAAGAAGGGGCATCATTTCTTCACCTGCTTTTAAATGAACAAATTTGCCTGGCTCATCGATTTGGTCAACGAGTGCCCCTTTTAATGTCATTTCAAAGATGTTTTTAGCGATTTCCGATTGAGAGACAACCGTCATCAGCTCTTTTTGAATCATGAATAGATCGCCTCCAATGCCGGTTTTGGCATTGCTTCTGCATTAAAAATCATTGATTCAAGTACTTCTAGAATAGCTGTTGCTGTATCCAGTGACGTTAAGCATGGAATGCCATTTTCAACAGATTCGCGGCGGATACGGAATCCATCACGTGCCGGCTGTTTGCCTTTTGTCAGCGTATTGATGATGAATTGCGCCTCACCACCGCGGATGACATCAAGCATATCCGGACCTTTCGCGCCAATTTTCGCCACCGTTTGAACCGGCACGCCTGTTTCACGGATCAAGTTCGCTGTACCATATGTCGCCAAGAGCTGGAAGCCAATGTTATGGAAACGTTTTGCAATGACAAGCGCTTCGTCTTTGTCTTTATCTGCGACCGTTAATAGAACGGCCCCTTTTGTCGGGATTTTCATACCGGATGCGACAAGCCCTTTGTAAAGTGCTTTTTCAACCGTTGAGTCTTTTCCCATGACTTCCCCAGTTGATTTCATCTCTGGGCCGAGCGTTGTATCCACCCGGCGGAGTTTCGCAAATGAGAAGACTGGCACTTTTACATAGACGCCTTTTTTTTCTGGAATCAGGCCGGATTCATAGCCCATTTCTTTTAATGATTGACCCATAATCGCTTTTGTTGCAATATTCGCCATCGGCACGTTTGTAATTTTACTTAAAAATGGCACGGTACGGCTTGAGCGCGGATTTACTTCGATAACGAATACTTCTCCTTTTGAGATAACGTATTGTATGTTCAGCAATCCAATAATATTTAATCCTTTTGCAAGCTTTGTCGTATATTCAATAATTTTTGCTTTTTGATCATCCGTCAATTTTTGCGGCGGATACACAGCAATTGAGTCGCCGGAGTGGACACCTGCACGTTCGATATGTTCCATAATGCCAGGAATGACCACATCTGTTCCGTCTGAGATCGCATCGACTTCAATTTCTTTCCCTGTTAAATAGCGGTCAACCAAAACCGGGTGCTCCGGATTCACTTTTACTGCGTTTTTCATGTATTGAAGCAATTCTGCTTCTTTATAAACGATTTCCATCGCCCGGCCGCCAAGTACGTATGATGGGCGGACAAGAACCGGGTAGCCAATGCTGTTAGCAATGTCGACAGCTGTTTCAACCGAGAAAGCCGTTCTGCCAAGCGGCTGCGGTACGTTAAGCTCCTGCAGCGCCTGCTCAAATTTATCACGGTTTTCTGCCCGGTCTACATCTTCAAGACTTGTACCAAGAATTTTCACACCATGCTCGACAAGCTTGTCTGCCAGATTAATAGCTGTCTGTCCGCCAAATTGAACGATCACACCTTCTGGTTTTTCAAGGTCAATGATGTGCATAACATCTTCAATCGTTAACGGCTCGAAATAAAGTTTGTCGGAAATACTGAAATCTGTTGAGACCGTTTCTGGGTTATTGTTGACGATAATCGCTTCGTATCCGGCTTCTTTTAACGCCCAGACCGAATGAACCGTCGCATAGTCAAACTCAACACCCTGTCCGATCCGAATCGGTCCTGATCCTAGAACAACAACTGATTTACGGCCTGTGACAATCGATTCGTTTTCATCTTCATATGTTCCATAATAATATGGTGTTTCTGATTCAAATTCTGCGGCACACGTGTCAACCGTTTTAAATACCGGTACAATGCCGTTTTCTTTACGCCAGTCATAGACCTCTTTTTCTACTACACCCCATGATTTTGCCAATGTTTTATCCGCAAAGCCGAGCTGTTTTGCTTTTTTTGCTGTTTCTTTATCGAATGGATTATTTTCCACTTCTTTTTCATATTTCACGATATTTTCAAACTTCTTCAAGAAAAACAAGTCAATTTGACTCCAGTCATGAATCGTTTCAATCGTCACACCGCGGCGCAATGCCTCGCCGAGATAGAATAAACGCTCATCGCCTGCTTTACGAATTCTTTTTTCAAGAAACGCGTCATCTTTATCTGCCAGTTCATCAAGTGAAAGGTGGTAGACGCCGCTTTCAAGTGAACGCACAGCTTTTAGGATCGATTCCTCAAACGTGCGTCCAATCGCCATGACTTCTCCTGTCGCTTTCATTTGTGTACCTAGCGTACGGTTTGCATGCTCAAATTTATCAAACGGCCAGCGCGGAATTTTCGACACGATGTAGTCAAGGGCCGGCTCAAAACAGGCATATGTTTTACCTGTGACCGGGTTCAACATTTCATCGAGCGTCAGTCCTACTGCAATTTTCGCTGCCAGCTTCGCAATCGGGTAACCCGTTGCTTTTGAGGCAAGCGCGGATGAACGGCTGACACGCGGATTTACTTCAATGATGTAATATTGGAAGCTGTACGGATCGAGTGCAAGCTGAACGTTACAGCCGCCTTCGATACCGAGTGCACGAATAATTTTTAAAGACGTGTTACGAAGCATTTGATATTCACGGTCTGTTAATGTCTGACTCGGTGCGACAACAATGGAATCGCCAGTATGCACACCGACTGGATCTATGTTTTCCATGTTACATACAACAATTGCATTATCGTTCGAGTCGCGCATCACTTCGTATTCAATTTCCTTTAAGCCAGCGATGCTTTTCTCAAGTAAACATTGGGTCACGGGGCTTTGTTTCAATCCATTTGTGACGGTTTCAATCAGTTCTTCTTCATTGTCACAAATCCCGCCGCCTGTGCCGCCGAGTGTATAAGCAGGACGCACGATCACCGGGTAGCCAATCTGCTCAACAAAAGAATATGCTTCTTCGAGTGTATGGATAATTTCACTGTCCGGAACTGGCTCATTTAAATCGTTCATGAGCGTACGGAACAAATCACGGTCTTCCGCCTGCTCAATCGCAGACAGTTTTGTACCGAGCACTTCTACATTATATTCATCAAGTACACCAGCGCCTGCAAGTTCAACGGCCATATTTAAGCCCGTCTGCCCGCCAAGCGTTGGCAAAATAGCATCCGGACGTTCTTTTTGAATGATGCGGCGGACAAATTCAAGTGTAATCGGTTCAATATAAACGGCGTCCGCAATTTCTGTATCCGTCATAATCGTTGCCGGGTTCGAGTTTACAAGAATGACCCGATAGCCCTCTTCTTTAAGCGCGAGGCACGCCTGTGTTCCCGCATAGTCAAATTCTGCTGCCTGACCGATGACGATCGGACCGGAGCCAATCACAAGTATACTTTTGATGTCTGTACGTTTAGGCATGTTGTGTCTCCTTTGCAGCGTTTTTTTTCATTAAGTCAATAAAACGGTCAAACAAAATATTATCGTCTTCCGGTCCTGGCGAAGCCTCCGGATGGTATTGAACCGTGAAAGCCGGGTATGTTTTATGTGCAAGCCCTTCAACAGTACCGTCGTTTAATGCCACATGTGTTATTTTTAAATCAGTGTTGGCAATCGATTCTTCACTGACTGAGAATCCATGGTTTTGTGACGTGATGGCTGTCCGGCCGGTTTCAAGGTCTTTTACCGGATGGTTGGAGCCGCGGTGGCCAAATTTAAGTTTAAATGTATCGGCACCGGAAGCGAGTGCAAACAACTGGTGGCCAAGGCAAATACCGAAAAGCGGCACTTGGCCGATCAACTCTTTAATCGTTTCAATCGCATACGGCACATCTTTCGGGTTGCCTGGTCCATTTGTCAGCATAATACCGTCCGGCTTAAACTGCATAATTTCTTCAGCAGTTGTATCATGCGGCACAACCACGACGTCGCAATTACGATTGTTTAATTCACGCAAAATGCCATGCTTCATACCAAAGTCAATCAACACAACACGAAAGCCGCGCCCAGGACTTGGATAAGCAGACTTCGTTGATACTTGCGCTACTTGATCATTCGGCAAAACCGTTGCCTGCAGGCGGTGAATAACGTCTTCCGGATTCACATCCGCGGAAACGATCGCTCCTTTCAACGCGCCATGCTGGCGGATAATACGCGTCAATTTCCGCGTATCCACACCCGAAATCGCAGGAATGTCTTTCATTTTTAAATACTCATCAATGGAAAATTCACTTCTGAAGTTTGAAGGAAAATCCGCTGCTTCTTTTACAACAAGTGCTTTTACAGCCGGCTGAATCGTCTCAAAATCATCACGATTAATGCCGTAGTTCCCAATAAGCGGATACGTAAAGGTGATAATCTGACCGCAGTATGACGGGTCGGATAGTGTCTCTTGATAACCGGTCATTCCAGTCGTAAAAACGACTTCCCCTGTTACATCTTTTGCGCTTCCAAATCCTTTACCAACAAAAACGGTGCCATCTTCTAAAATTAGTTGTTTTTTCATTCGTTGATCGTTCCTTCCTGCCATACAAGATTTCCTTCAAAAAAAGTTACAGCCGGCCAGCCGGAAAGCGTGCGGCCTGTAAATGGTGTGTTTTTTCCTTTTGATAAAAACGCCTGCGGATCTACTTCTTTTTCAGCCTCAAGGTCAATAATCGTAATATCGGCGTTAACGCCTTCTTCAAGGCGGCCATATGGCAAGTTAAATGTAGAAGCCGGTTTAATCGTCATCCAGTCAACAAGCTGTTTTAACGTTAACACGTCTTTTTTGACAAGCTCTGTATATAAAAGTGGAAAAGCTGTTTCAAATCCCGTAATGCCGAATGGTGCTTTTTGAATGCCTGCCGCTTTTTCCTCTGCTGTATGCGGGGCATGATCAGTTGCGATAAAGTCCAGTGTCCCATCAAGCAGTCCTTCAATAAGCGCGGCTTTATCTTCTGCTCCGCGAAGCGGCGGATTCATTTTAAAATTCGGATCCTGTCCAGGGATGTCCATATCCGTCAAAACGAGATGATGTGGCGATACTTCACCTGTTACATGGATGCCTGCTTTTTTCGCATCGCGGATGACACGGACCGATTCTTTCGTGCTGACGTGGCAAACGTGATAGTGGCACCCTGCGTTTTCTGCCAGCAGCACATCTCTTGCAATTTGAACGGATTCACAAATGGACGGAATACCTGGAATGTCTTCACGTTTTGAATATTCCCCGTCATGTACCACACCGCCATAAATTAAGCTGTTGTCTTCACAGTGGGCAACAATCGCCATATCAATTGCTGCGGCTTTTTTCATCGCAGCGTGCATCATGCCAGCTTCTTGAATGCCAACACCGTCGTCCGTGAACGCAAATGCGTTGTTTTCTTTTAACGAACTAAAATCAACAAGCTCTTTTCCCGCTTGACGAATGGTGATTGACGTATATGGAAGCACGCGGATATGTGCTTTTTCTTCAATAAGCTTGTTCACTTTTTGAAGATTTTCTTCTGTATCCGGCACGGGGCGTGTATTTGGCATTGCAGCAATCGTTGTAAAGCCGCCTTTTGCCGCTGCTTTCGTTCCCGTAGCAATCGTTTCTTTATGCTCACCGCCAGGCTCGCGCAAATGAACATGCAGGTCAACGAGTCCTGGTGTAACGAGTTTGCCGCCTGCATCAACTGTTTTTTCGTCAATTTCTGCAAGATCTGCACCCATCTCAGCGATTTTCCCGTCTTTAATGCGGATATCCGTTTTTGTTAACTCACCGTTTTCGTTTAAAATCTGTCCATTTTTAATTAACCAATTCATTTGCCAATCTCCCCTCAAGCACTTCTTTTAAGACCGCCATGCGGACATAAACGCCATTTTCCATTTGTTTAAATATACGTGATCGTTCGCATTCGACCAGACTGTCGGCAATTTCCGCATCGCGGTTTACCGGTGCCGGGTGCATAATAATGCTCCCTGGCTTCATCCGGCTTTCCCGCTCTTCTGTTAAACCATAGCGGACATGATATTCTTCTTTCGACATAGACGAAGCTACTTGATGGCGTTCATGCTGGATCCGGAGAAGCATAAGCGCATCCACCTGTTCGACAAGTTCGTCTATTTTAACGAACCCGTCTGACTTTAAAAAGTCATCTTCAAACCATTCAGGAGGTCCGGAAAATTTCACATCAGCACCGAGCCTTCTCAGTGCTTCTGCATTGGAGCGGGCAACACGGCTATGGCGGATGTCACCGACAATGCCAATTTTTAATCCATCAAACGTGCCAAACTCCTGCTGAATTGTCAGAAGGTCCAGTAAACATTGTGTCGGATGCTGTCCACAGCCGTCACCTGCATTAATAACCGGTATATCAATATGCCCGACTAACTCATCATAATAGGCATCTTCTTCGTGGCGTACAACGACCGCATTTACACCAATCGCTTCGAGCGTCCGAACCGTATCGTATAATGTTTCCCCTTTTAAGACGCTTGAGCTGCCAACATCAAACGGTATGACCTCCAAGCCAAGCTTCCGTTCCGCCATTTCAAAGCTTATTTTTGTCCGTGTGCTTGCTTCAAAAAATAAATTGGCGACATAGTGCTTTTCATCTGGTGTCCAAACTTCACCTTCCGCAAATTTTTGCGCCTGCATTAATATTAACAAAATTTCATCTTTATGCAAATCCCTAATTGAAACTAAATTTTTCATCATCGATTTCCGCCTCCGTTTCCATGAAAAAAACACCCTGAAATTCAGGGTGTTTTCTCGATTTTACAGCATAACGAAGCTGTACTGCACATAAGTGCAGACCGATTTCACCCTTAAATGCCTCTCGTGCATTTTTAAAAGGTTGTCAATGTCCATAAAGTCTCACAGGACTTTCAGTAAACATTTATCTTTATTCATAAATACTTACACGATCCACTTCATCCACTTCTTCAAGTGTGACGACAATCCGTTCGGTTTTCGCCGACGGAATATTTTTCCCGATATAGTCTGCCCGGACCGGCAATTCACGATGGCCCCTGTCGACAAGTGCCGCCATTTGAATGTGGGACGGACGTCCAATATCCATGATAGCATCCATCGCTGCCCGGACGGTGCGGCCTGTGTATAAAACATCATCCACTAAGATGACTGTTTTGCCATTTAAATCAACGGGAATTTCTGATCCTTTTACTTCCGGATCATGGCTTTTCGTTTTGACCGTCAAGTCATCACGATATAACGTAATATCCAGTTCTCCAACCGGCACACGCTGTCCTTCAATTTGAAAGATTCGTTCAGCAAGCCGTTGCGCAACATAAATACCACGGGTTTTAATCCCAATCAGCACACAATTTTCTACGCCTTTGTTTCGTTCAATAATTTCGTGCGCGATTCTTGTCAGCGCCCGGCGTATCGCCTGCTGATCAAGTACGACCGCTTTTTCCATGAAAAAAGCCTCCCCACCCGATACTGGTGAGAAGGCATACTGATCCCTTAAAACGGCACAAATGTACCGCATCATATCCGATCCCTTCCCAGCCTCACGGGACTGTTCTTAAAGGTTCTTATTCAACTGTATTTAGTTTATCGATAACATGGATGAATGTCAAATCTTTTTCCGCAACTCATCGAGTATATCATTAAATTCTTTTGGTGCAGGCGCTTCAAATTCCATGTATTCATTTGTACGTGGATGAATAAATCCAAGGACACCAGCGTGCAGCGCCTGTCCGTCAATATTAAGCGTCTTCCGAGGTCCATACTTTGGATCACCGGCAAGCGGATACCCAATGTATTTCATATGCACCCGAATCTGGTGTGTTCGCCCTGTCTCTAATTCACATTCAACAAAAGTAAAGTCTTCAAAACGCTCCAACACGTGGAAATGTGTCACGGCCGCTTTCCCATGATCGACAATCCCCATTTTTTGACGGTCTTTTGTGTCACGCCCGATCGGTGCGTCAATCGTGCCGAAATCATGCGAAATTACACCGTGAACGATGGCTTTATATTTGCGCGTAACCGATTTTTCCACAAGCTGGTTCACAAGTTTTTCATGTGCCATATCATTTTTAGCAACCATTAACAGTCCAGATGTATCTTTATCAATTCGGTGGACAATACCCGGGCGCATAATGCCATTAATGCCGGATAAATCTTTGCAATGGTACATTAGGCCGTTTACGAGCGTTCCCGTTGTATGACCAGGTGCCGGATGGACAACCATGCCGCTTGGCTTATTGACGACAATGACATCTTCATCCTCATAATAAACGTCCAATTGTAAATCTTCCGCTTCAATGTTCAATGCTTCCGGCTCCGGAATGTCGATTGTTACTTCATCACCGGCTGCGGCTTTGTAATTCGCCTTAACTGATTTACCATTAACAAGAACAAGCCCTTCTTTCAGCCACTCTTGCACTTGTGATCGGGAGTATTGCTCATCCTGCGTAGCAGCAATTTTATCAATTCGGCCCCCGGTTTCTTCTGCGCTCACTGTAAAGTGTAATTGTTTCATTTTATGCCTTCTTTCCTTTTCGATCTTCTATGAACATAGCGATAAATAATAAAATAACGCCAATAGTCAATGCAGCATCTGCGATATTAAAAATAGGGAAACGGTAGCCCCCAATAAACGTCTGCACGAAATCAACGACCTCACCGCGAAACAGCCGGTCAATAAAGTTTCCGATAGCTCCGCCAAGCAAGACAGCTAAAGATGCTTTCATTAAAGGCTTCCCTTTTGCTTCCTTTTGCATGAAATAAATGATGCCGACAACCACAACGGCTGTAATAATATAAAAGAGCCAAAATTGCCCTTCAAGCATTCCCCACGCTGCCCCTCTATTACGATGAGAAGTAATATGAAGAAGATTTTCAATAACAGGTACACTTTCGCCAATTTCCATGGACCTGACAATGAGCCATTTTGTCCATTGATCCAGCAAGATGACAAGCAGTGTCAATACGTAGTAATACATATCTTCCCTCCAACGATGAAAAGAGGTTAGCGGTCTTAGAGCTAACCTCTTTTTCGTCTCTTTTAGTTCATTTCCGAGTAGTGTTCTTTTACGACAGCTGCACAGCGTGGACAAAGCGTTGGGTGATCTGCATCCTGGCCAACTTCATCTGTCACCGTCCAGCAGCGTTCACATGTGTCGCCTGAAGCTTTTTCGACTACAACAGACACTTTCTCACGTTTCACTGCTTGTTCTGGTGCTTCCGACACCGTTCCCGCTACTTCAAAGCCAGATACGATAAACAGCTGCTTTAAATCTTCATCGATCGACGCAAGAAGGGCTGTTGTTTCGTTGTCCGCATACAACCGGACATGTGCTGTTAATGACTTGCCAATAATTTTTTCATTCCGTGCTTCTTCCAGCGCTTTTAAGATATCATCACGAACCGCCATAAATGCCGTCCATTTTTTCGTTAGACTTTCCGCCTTCGGCAGTTCTGTATAGTCCGGCATATCGGTCAGCTGCACATATTTTTCTTCAGCTCCCGGCACTTCTGTCCACACTTCATCCGCTGTATGCGGCAAGATTGGCGAGACAAGTTTCGCAAGAGTCGTTAATGTTTCATACATAACCGTTTGAATGGCACGGCGGTCTGCATGATTTTCCGCTTCAATGTACAAAACATCTTTTGTGAAATCTAGATAGAATGAGCTTAAATCGACGGTGCAGAAATTATTGACCGCATGATAGATCGCTGCAAATTCATACTTTTCATAATGGCCGCGGACCGTTTTGATCAATTCGTTTAATTTTACAAGCATGAATTGGTCGACTTCACGCAAGTTTTCGTATGAAACAGCATGCTCAGCCGGCTTAAAGCCATCTAGATTTCCGAGCAAGAATCGGAACGTGTTGCGGATTTTACGATATACTTCTGCCACTTGTTTTAAAATAGCATCTGATACACGCACATCTGCCTGGAAATCCACGGATGATACCCAGAGACGTAAAATATCTGCGCCAAGCTGCTCCATCACTTTTGCAGGAATGACTGTATTGCCAAGCGATTTACTCATTTTGCGGCCTTCTCCATCTAATGCAAACCCATGGCTTAATACGCCTTTATATGGTGCTTTGCCAGTGACGGCAACCCCTGTAATTAAGGAAGAGTTAAACCAGCCGCGGTATTGGTCAGATCCTTCTAAATAAAGATCAGCCGGCCGCTGGGCATCTGAACGCTGCTCAAGTACGCCTTCATGAGAAGAACCGGAATCGAACCAGACATCCATAATGTCATTTTCTTTCGTGAATTCGCCGTTCGGGCTGCCCGGATGCGTAAATCCTTCCGGCAAGAGTTCATTCGCCGTACGCTTAAACCAAATATTCGATCCATTTTCACGGAACAATTCCGATACATGTGCAATCGTTTCATCGGTAATGATCGCTTCACCATTTTCCGCATAAAAAACTGGAATTGGCACACCCCATGCACGCTGACGAGAAATACACCAGTCACCGCGGTCACGAATCATGTTAAACAAACGCGTTTCGCCCCATGCCGGCACCCATTTCGTTTCTTTTACTGCTTCAAGCAGTTCAGGACGGAACTTATCAATTGACGCAAACCATTGCGCTGTAGCCCGATAAATAACCGGCTTTTTTGTCCGCCAGTCATGTGGATACGAGTGTGTAATAAATTCCATTTTTAATAGTGCGCCCGCTTCAGACAGCTTTTCGGTGATTGCTTTATTGGCTTTATCATAAAAAAGTCCTTCAAAGCCTGGCGCTTCTTCTGTCATAACACCACGGTCGTTCACCGGACAAAGAACGTCGAGCCCATATTTCTTTCCGACAAGAAAGTCATCTTCCCCGTGACCAGGCGCTGTATGAACGGCTCCTGTACCAGAATCTGTTGTTACGTGATCGCCAAGCATGACAAGTGAATCACGGCCATAAAGCGGATGTGCTGCGACAACATGTTCAAGCTTTTCTCCTTTTACCAGCTTTTCAATAGTATGCGACTCCCATCCGATTTTCGCCGCAACTTCTTCAAGAAGTGCTTCTGCCACTACGAACCGGTCACCCGCTGCGCTTACGACCGCATAATTGAGCTCTGGATGAACAGAAATGCCAAGGTTCGCCGGAATGGTCCATGGCGTTGTCGTCCAAATAATGATTTTTGTGCCTTCTTCAAGTACATCATTTCCTTTTTTCACATCAAAAGAAACATAAATAGAGGCTGATTTTTTATCTTGGTACTCGATTTCTGCTTCTGCAAGTGCAGATTCAGATGAAGGAGACCAGTAAACGGGCTTTAGGCCTTTGTAAATAAATCCCTTTTTCGCCATTTCACCGAATACTTTAATTTGTGCAGCTTCATATTCCGGCTTTAATGTAATGTATGGATTTTCCCAATCGCCACGTACGCCAAGGCGTTTAAATTGCTCACGTTGGTTATGAACTTGTTTATAGGCATACTCTTCACAAAGCTGGCGGAATTCCGCTATAGTCATTTCTTTTCGATTTACACCAGAGTTTGTCAATGCCTGCTCAATTGGCAATCCATGTGTATCCCAGCCTGGAATGTAAGGCGCGTAATAACCGCTCATCGATTTAAAACGAACGATAAAATCTTTTAAAATTTTATTAAGGGCGTGTCCGATATGGATATCACCATTCGCATACGGAGGACCATCATGCAAAACGAACATCGGACGGTTCTTCGTACGGTCCAGCACTTGTTTATAAATATCTTCTTCGTTCCAAACACTCTGCATGTCCGGTTCGCGTTTCGGCAAGTTGCCACGCATCGGAAATTCTGTTTTCGGCATTAATAATGTATCTTTATAATTCATTGCCTTATCTCCTTTTAAATAAAATAAAAAAACCTTTCACATCCCTAAAAAGGGACGGAAAGGTTTCCGCGGTACCACCCTGGTTGACAGCCCATGACTGTCCGCTCAAAATCCATAACGTGGATAAACCGTTTTCCGCTACTTATTCGTTCACGAAAAATGCTCAAGGGTGATCTTTAAGCTGCAGATAGCCGCCGGGCTTCCACCATCCCCGGTTCGCTTTTGGGCGATCAGTTGCCGCTTTACTGTCCCTGTCATTGCGTTTGATGATTTTTATTTGAATGGTTACATTATAAAAATGAACCATTCATTCGTCAAGCTTATCTCTCATCGTCGCTTAACTGTTCAATTTCATCCGTATCTACTTCAAAATCAAGAAGCTTATCCCAGTCATCATTGTTCAACAAGTCTAATTGAGCTTCCATTAACATTTTAAAGCGCGTGCGGAACACTTTTGACTGCTTTTTTAATTCTTCGATTTCCACTGCGATTCGCCGTGCTTTTGACAGCGACTCCTCAACAATTCGATCCGCATTTTTCTCCGCTTCACGAATAAGCAGCTTTGATTCCTTTAAAGCGTTTCGTTTAACATCTTCTGATGTTTCTTGTGCAATCACAATCGATTTACTTAATGTTTCTTCAATATTCGAAAAATAACTAAGCCGTTCCGTTTGACCGGCAAGCTTTGTTTCTAATTCTTTTTTTTCCCGAATAATGAGTTCGTAATCTTTAATAATTTGATTTAAAAAGTCATTCACTTCGTCTTCATCGTAACCGCGAAATGAACGGCCAAATTCTTTTTTATGTATGTCCAACGGCGTTAAGGGCATACAGCCACCTCCAAAGCGTTACATGATCATTGATTTTTATTATAAAGGTTTTTCGACCACTTGTGGGGAAATCCCTTCATTTTCGCAAATTTATTTTAAAATACCCAGCGTTATTCGCCACTTTTCTTTTTTCGTCTGGCCGTCAATGGATAAAATTTTCATCCGTCCGATTCCACGGACTGATAGCATATCACCTTGTGCGCATTCAAAAGACGTTTGGTCTACTGCTTTCCAATTTACTTTCACAGCGCCACTTTTAATAAGCTGCTGCGCTTTTTGTCTGGACATAGAGGACAATGATCCAATGATGACATCAAGGCGCATTGACGAGACGGTGACGGTCTGTTCATGCCACTCTTCAATCGAATAAACCGCTTCTGAGAGCGTTTTTTCTATCAGTTTGACCGGTACTTTCCCAACATGATCAAAATGTGCATGCAAATAACTCGTTAATTCTTTTGCCACAATCACTTGAAAACGGTCTTGCTCACTTAAAATATCACCAAATTTTTCACGGTTCAGGCCAAGTCCCATCAAACTTCCTAAAATATGCGGATGGCTAATCATGGAAAACTTTTGCGGATAGTCAACTTCAAGCAATTCGACCCCAAAGTCAGTTTCTTCCGGCTCGAAGTAAGAAGGATGAAAAAGCCCCCGTTTTCGTTCAGCAGATGAATGACCACCAAAAAAAGAAACGCGTACATCTTCCATAGACCCGACAACCGAGCGGATCATCTGCCTCTCGCGTGGATTAAGAAATCCTGTCAATTTCGGCGCATACATATCCGCGACTTGCTGTTTCCATTTCATTGCTTTGTCAATAAACTCTTTTTCTTCCGGCCGAAAATGTTGGTAAATATCATTCATTAAATGCCCACGTTAAAGCCAAACAGCCAGCTGATGCAGTCCGTTTGTCGCAAGGTTCAGTGTAATAAAAGCGACGATTGGTGAAATATCAAACATGCCAAGCGGCGGAATAATCCGACGAAACGGATCTAAATATGGTTCGCAAATTCTTGTTAAAAATCGGCCGATTGATGTATTGCGTGCTTCTGGAAACCATGACATTAAAATATAAATAATGAGTGCCCAAGAATATAATTGTATTGCCTGGACCAAAACATTAATAACTGTATCCATTTCTCTTATTGCCACCCCGTTTTTTCTTGATCTTGTTGCGTAAACTGTGTAATGCTTCCGGCAATTTCTACATTCTCCGGTGCACAGAAAAAGATTTTTTCACCAATTTGCTGGATTTCTCCGCCAATGGCATACACCGTTCCGCCGAGAAAATCAACAATCCTCCGTGCCTGATCCGTTTGAATGCGCTGTAGATTGACGATAACTGCCTTTTTTGCTTTTAAATGGTCGGCAATTTCTTGCGCTTCCGCATAAACACGCGGCTCTGCCATGACGACTTTCGACGGCTTTTGCGCACTTTTCAAGCTGACCACATTTTTTTTGCGAGGCGCTGTTGAAGATGGCTCTCCTTCATACACTTCTTCCTCCACCATATCGTAATCTTCTTCGTCGAGCAGGAAAAATGACTTAAACTTCGATTTCACGCCCATCGTTCCACCTCCGCTTTCATTTTATTCCCCTACAAGCTCAGTTCCAATACGAATCATTGTCGCGCCTTCTTCCACAGCTATCTCAAAATCATTGCTCATGCCCATGGATAACTCATTACACGGAGCGTATGAGAGATTTAATGCTCTTACTTCATCTCTCAACAAAGCAAGCTTACGGAAACAAGCACGAAGTATGTCTTGATCTTCGGTGAGCGGTGCCATTGTCATTAAGCCACATACTCGAATATTTTCGTATTTGTGAAGCGATTCAATAAATGGAATGACTTCTTCAGGCACCATTCCATGCTTAGATTCTTCACCCGATACGTTCACCTGAACAAAACATTGAACAGCCCTTTGGGCCCGGCTGCTAATTTCTTTGGCAAGTGATTCGCGGTCAAGTGAATGAATATAGCCAGCTTGATGAATGATCGACTTTACTTTTCTTGTTTGCATTGACCCGATAAAGTGCCATGTCGCCTTTTCCCCAATGGTTTCATATTTTTCATTCAGTCCTTCAGCGCGGTTTTCACCGAGGTGGAGAATTCCCGCTTCTACTGCTTCTTGGGCTCGGGCTGTTGTTACATATTTTGTAACTGCAATAATTTTCACGTCTTCCGCCTGCCGGCCTGAACGGTGTGCAGATTCCTCAATCCGTTGTTTAATGATTGATAAATTTTCGCTAACTTTCATGGTTTCCTTCCTTCCAGCCGATGTACCCCATCATCCTGCCTGTGTATCCCCTGTCACGCCGATGAGAAAAGAAATCCGGCGAGCAGCTTGAACATAGTGCCGTCATATAAATATTTTCGGGCGAAATGCCTTTCTTGATGAGAAGATCTTTATTAAAGGTTTGCAGAGAAAAATAATACATATCCGGCTCATTTGGCACCGGGGAGAAGGGAACTTCTTCACCCGGCTTATACCATTTTTCTGCTGCTGTTATGACCGAGGCTCCTACTTTATAGCATGAGCCACAAATGGAAGGACCAATCGCCACTTCAATATCTTGCAGACAACTTCCTTCTTGTTCCCACTTCTTAATCATGATTGGACCAATTCCGCTAACCGCACCTTTCCAGCCGGCATGAGCCGTTCCGATCCGTTTCGTTACGCGGTCAATAAAATAAAGCGGCACACAATCAGCATAGCAAAGTGTCAGTAAAACACCGGCATCATCGGTGTAAAGACCATCAGTAGATGAGAATGCCGTTTCATAATCAAGGGCACCACGGCCGATGTCGCGATTTGAAACATGTGCAATGTGGACATCGTGTGTTTGCTCACAGCCGATCCATTTATCGACAGGAAATCCAATTACCTGTCCCGTATTTTTTCGGTTTTGCTGTACAGAAGCTGGTTCGTCATGAACATGAAACGCCATATTCAAGCCATTGTACTTGCCGGATCCGCCTTCTTTAGACGTGAAGCCGGCAGAGAGACCCGGTTCTTCTTTTTCCCATTTTTCCATATGAAACAAGCCGCTGCCTGTTTTTTTAAAAGGTTCTGTCATGGCATGCTCCCGCTTATTTTCTTTTAGTGTACCACATGACACCCTTTTTCGTCACCGTTCATCCTCCTTCGGTTCTTTTTCACCGTAGCGGACTAAAATAACATCGCCGCCAATTTTCACGATATGCATCCATGGGATCACTATTTCTTCCTCTTTGCCGAATAAACCGAATTTTTTACCGTTTTGTTCTATGATGAGCGCTGAAATAGCTCCTGTCGCGTTGTTTAATTCAATATCAGCCAGACGGCCTAATTTTTTTCCATTTGTCACATTGACAATATCTTTCAGCTGAAATTCTGAAATTCGCATACTAGCCCCTCCTTTGTACCAATGTATGCTCCAAGACAAAGAAAAAAACAGAAGATTGTCTCTTCTGTTTTTCGCTTATCCATTTATTTTCTTTTTCATTTGTTTAATGGCCCCTTTTTCAAGCCGGGATACTTGTGCTTGAGAAATACCGATTTCGTCAGCTACTTCCATTTGTGTCCGACCGGTGAAAAATCGTTTCTCAATAATCATCCGCTCCCGCTCAGACAATTTATTTAGTTCATCGGTTACAGTCATGGTATCCACCCATTCTTTTTCTCTGTCTTTTCCATCACTTATTTGGTCCATCATATAAATAGGATCGCCGCCATCTTGAAAAACGGGTTCAAATAACGAAACAGGATCTTGAATGGCATCGAGCGCAAAAACCATTTCTTCTTTCGGTACATCAATCGCCCGGGCAATTTCTTCTGCTGCTGGTTCAACCGATCTCTCCGCTGTCAGTCTTTCTCTTGCCTGTAAAGCCTTATAAGCAATATCACGAAGAGAGCGCGATACCCGAATCGGATTGTTGTCTCGGAGATAACGGCGGATCTCGCCGATAATCATTGGCACTGCGTATGTTGAAAAGCGGACATTGTGGCTTAAATCGAAATTATCAATTGACTTCATCAAACCGATGCAGCCAACTTGAAATAAGTCATCGGCTTGCTCATTACGATGATTAAATCGTTGAATGACGCTTAAAACGAGGCGCAAATTTCCGTTGACCAGCTTTTCACGCGCCTGTTTGTCCCCACTTTGGTATTGCACAAACAACACTTTCATTTCAGGGTTTGTTAATACAGGCAGCGTCGACGTATCGACACCACATAAGACAACTTTATTTCGGGCCATCACTGTTCCTCCTCATGATGTCTGTTTCTCAGAACAGTATTGCCGACCCGAAAAAAATTATTCAGCGCAGTTTATTCAGTTCTTTTTTCAGTCGTCCAATGATTTTTTTCTCAAGCCGTGAAATATAAGACTGTGAGATTCCTAGTAAATCCGCTACATCTTTTTGTGTTCTTTCTTCTTGTCCATTTAGCCCGAATCGCATTTCAATAATTTGTTTTTCACGTCCTTCTAAATCGTCAAGCGCTTCTGAAACTAAATGTTTGTCCACTTCTTCTTCAATTCCTTTTGTGATGATGTCGCTTTCTGTTCCAAGTACATCGGATAACAACAGCTCATTTCCATCCCAATCAATATTCAGCGGTTCATCAAATGAAATTTCCGAACGGATTTTATTATTGCGGCGCAAGTACATTAAAATTTCATTTTCAATACAGCGGGATGCATACGTCGCAAGCTTAATTTTCTTTTCGGGATCAAATGTGTTAACAGCTTTAATGAGCCCGATCGCGCCGATGCTAATAAGATCTTCAATGTGGATGCCAGTATTCTCAAATTTTCGGGCAATGTAAACGACAAGGCGTAAATTCCGCTCAATGAGCATCGCCCGAACCGCCTTATCTCCTGATGGAAGCTTCGTTAATAGATGCGCCTCCTCATCACGCGTAAGTGGTGGAGGAAGCGCTTCACTGCCACCGATGTAATAAATCGTTTTAGATTTAATACCAGCTTTTTGGATCATGTTATACATGATGTACATCCACTTTGTTTTTACTTGCCGCAAATTATTCACTCACCTTTCGATTCATTCCTGAACCATATTCGGATGCAGAATGCAGATAAACGACTGATCATCCGATAATACCTTGTCTGTAAATGTGACAAGCGCTCTATCGGTTTTCCGTTCTTTTCCATTGATCCATACTGTAAAGCTGTCCGTTCGAAATGAAGCCAGCAATTTGCTTTCAGCATGAATCGACTTAGATGGAATCCAGACGATTTTTTCAGTCCAATTGTCTGGAAGATTCAGCAGATCGCTAATATCCTCTTTAAAAAGCGCTTCCGGCCATTGTTCATACGGATTAATTTGACAAACTGCTACTTCTTTCTTGGAAATGGGGTCGCATAATGCATTACCGGTGTCAATCAAGCCCCGTCCCGACCAATTCATTCCGCAAAGCGTAAATGAAACGGGGACTGTTTGGCTGATTGTCCGCCTTGACGTATTCAAACTGAACAGCCGGCGCTGAATAAAATAAAATGAAATTCCCACCGATACAATAAAAAAGAATACGAGAGACCATTTTCCTCCTATAGCGTACTGCGTATACATGGACTGAAATCCGAATAAAATGCCGCCCGTCAGGAAAACGATAAAATAAAACGTAAGGACCATGGAAATGAGACTTGTGACGCCGGTTATTTTAAAAGCGATGCGGATCATGAATATAGGCATGATCACCGTTAATGTTTTATGCAAAAGCCCAACTGGACCTGCTGCTAAATAAAGCCATACCGGTATAGTTCCGACTAATGAGGCAGCAAGCAGCCGGGGCATCTGGAGCGGACGAGCGCTCAGCTTCCCCGTTACAAAAAGCAGCAGCGCATCTGCAGCAAAATTAAAGAAAATGATCCCTTCTGCGTAACCGGCCAATTCATCCCTCCCTTTTTCCGGCTGCCTGTCCTATGAGCATTAGTGTAACGGAATGAATAACCAATGTATGTCGGAATGTAAGTGAATTTTTACAGTAGTTTTTCCGAATCATGTCTAAGAAAAGCGCAAGACGGTCGTTTAGGTCCGCAGGCGTAAGACGGACCAGCAAGTGGCGCTCTTTGCCACACGGCTGTGACAGCTTTTTGGAACAAAAGCTAAGAACGCAGCTTCCTGCAGCAACGCTTTTGTGACCCACATCGTGTGGGCCTCGAGGGAATTGGCCGTCTGAAGCTGAACAAATCAAAAAAATCCCGCCACCTAAGTGACGGGATTTGCTTTTTATCTTCTTCTGTTACGATTGCGTAAAAATGTTGGAATATCGAGTGTATCATCAGCTGACGGCTGCTGCGGCTGGCGAATCGGTTGTTCAGGCGCCGGTGCATCTTCGCGTTTCATGTCACGCGGTTTCGACTGCTGGTGCTGTGATGGCGATTGTGGCTTCACCTGCCCAAGCCCTGGACGAGCCTGCCCTGGCTGAGCTGGCTGAGATGCCACTTCTTTAAAGCCTGTTGCAATCACTGTCACAATGATCTCGTCTTTCAAGTTCTCATTAATAACAGAACCAAAGATCATATTCACTTCTTGGTCAGAAGCGGAAGAAACGATATCAGCTGCTTCTTGCACTTCATAAAGGCTTAAGTTGGTTCCACCGGTAATGTTCATTAAAACCCCTTGTGCACCGTCAATCGCCGTTTCAAGAAGCGGACTGGAAATGGCTTTTTTCGCTGCTTCAACAGCACGGTTCTCTCCTGATGCAACACCGATTCCCATAAGTGCTGATCCTTTATTCGACATGATTGTTTTCACGTCAGCAAAATCAAGATTGATCAACCCGGGAACGGCGATCAAGTCAGAGATGCCCTGCACACCTTGACGAAGGACATTATCCGCTTCACGGAACGCCTCAAGCATCGGTGTGCTTTTATCGACGATTTCAAGTAAACGGTCATTTGGAATAACAATAAGTGTATCAACAGCAGCTTTCATCGCTTCAATTCCGCCGGCTGCCTGTGTGGCCCGTTTGCGCCCTTCAAAAGTAAATGGACGAGTCACAACGCCTACCGTTAATGCACCGAGGTCTTTCGCGATTTGTGCGATAACCGGAGCCGCACCAGTTCCGGTGCCACCGCCCATACCCGCTGTAACAAAAACCATATCGGCGCCTTTAAGCGCTTCTTCAATTTGCTCTTTGCTTTCTTCAGCCGCTTTTTTTCCGACTTCCGGATTGGCACCTGCACCTAATCCGCGTGTTAACTTATTGCCAATTTGCATTTTCACTTCTGCTTTTGACAAATTAAGGGCTTGTGCGTCTGTATTTACCGCGATAAAGTCTACCCCTTGCACTCCATGTTCAATCATTCGGTTAACGGCGTTGTTTCCGCCGCCGCCAACGCCGATGACTTTAATCGTTGCCAATGAATCTACACTTGTATCAAACTCCAGCATGGCAAATCCTCCTATTTCATGAGTCTTTTTTGTGTCTTATTCTTCAAAAAAGTACCCGAAAAGTTTTTTCATTTTTCCTTTAACGCCTTTTTCTTCTCCGTCATGCGGCTGCTCTTTTTTAACAGGCTTTGCTTCCTGCTTCACTTCCATCCGCTCTTTTCTTACTTCTTTCCCTGGTAACGGTGCTTGATTCGATTCGCTTAATTTCCGGCCTGTTAACCGGGCATTTTTATAAGCGTACTTGATAAGGCCCACGGCTGTCGTATATTGCGGCTCACGTACACCAATATAATCCGGAATCGCGACACGGACACGATTTTGAAATACATCCTGTGCCAAATCAAGAATACCGTTCATTGCGGACGCTCCGCCGGTTAAAACAAAACCACCCGGAATATCATGAATACCCGACTGACGAAGATCTTCAACAACCATTATAAACAATTCTTCCAGCCGCGCTTCAATAATTTCCGAAATTTCAAGCTGAGTAAATTGATCATGCTGGTCACTGCCAATGACAGGAACACTGAACACTTCTTCTTCCGAAGCTAAATCATAAAAAGCATGTCCATGCTTTGTTTTAATTTGTTCTGCTTCTTCTGTTGAAGTGCGAAGACCGATCGATAAATCTTTTGTAATATGATCACCGCCGACAGGCAGTACAGACGTTCGTTGGATATATCCGTCTTTAAAATACGAAATCGTCGTTGAACCACCGCCAATATCAACGAGCACAGTTCCAAGATTTTTTTCATCCATCGACAAAGCAATTTCTCCGCTTGCAAGCGGCTGAAGCACAATTTCATTAATATCCAGGCCTGCACGTTCAACACAGCGCAGTGTGTTATGTAAAAACGTTCTAGAACCGGTCACGATGATGCCTTCCATTTCAAGACGTACACCAAGCATGCCACGAGGATCATTAATTTCATCAAAACCGTCTACGATAAATTGTTTAGCAATAACGTTTACAATTTCTCTATCCGGCGGGATAGATAGTACTTGTGCCGCATCTTTTACGCGGATGACGTCTTCACTCGTAATTTCACGATTTTCACTTGAAACGGCCACAACACCATTACAAGGATGAAGAATGGCGTGATTGGCAGCAATGCCAACGATAACCGAACGAATGTCAAGACCAACCATGCGCTCTGCCTGTTCAATTGCTTTTTTGATCGAATGAACAGTATCATCGATATCGACGACTGCTCCTTTTCGAATACCTTTTGATTTTACACTACCGACACCAATTATATTTAAAGAATCATTAACCATTTCGCCAATAATTACTTTAATTGCGGATGTACCGATGTCGAGACTTACCAGAATTTCATTATTATTCATGCTGCGGCACCTCCTTTACCATAAAAGCGTGAATAACCGAACAACAGTTCGCACATTTACTCCTTGAATATATGTTAAGAACGTAATTCGTCATATTCAACATAATTTCCTTTTAAAGTTTTATATTTTTCTTAAACACTCTTATACAAGTCTACACTAAGATAAGAAGCTGGAAAAGGCTAAGTTATTCGGTTTCAAGAAAACTTTATGGCATCTCGGCTTCTTCTAAAGCTTCTTCTCCTGTTTCTTGCTGCTGCGCTGGATCATATGCTTTAAAATAAGAACCAACTTCGATGTCAATGACACCTTTCACATCAGGGTTAAGCTGCGTGGAAATGGAAGGATAGTAAACCATTTTCTCTGCAAAGGTTGAGAGGGTGGCAGATACTTCAAATCCATCTGTCATAAACGCTTTTATATGGAGAGAGTCATTTTTTTTCGGATCGTAATACACTTCAGAAATCGTATTGAACACCTCATTGGGAAGTGTTTGGGCAGCTTCCGCAAACAAATCTAATGCTTCCCCTTCTTTAAAATCATATAGAATGGGGAGCTGTAATGGCGCACCGCTGACAGGCTCGCTTAAGATTTTTCCGTTTTGAAGGACCGGATACAATCCACCTTTACGAGCTGCATATGCAATTTCATTTTGTTCAACGACCGCAATCATTAGATCATTGGGAAATCCAGCTGTCACACTGGCTTCCTTGATTCGATCATCCTTTAAAAGTGCTTCTTCCGCTCTGCCTTTGCCGGCTGTCCATATACTGGCACCTGTTTCAAGACCGCTTTGTTCAATAATTTCCTGTTTTGTCATAAGGCTGCTTCCCTGTACATGAATCTCTGCTACTTTACTTAAAGGAGACTGCAAGTAAACGACAAGAAGGATGAGAGAGAAAAACACAGACAGCAAAAGCAGCAGCCGGCGATTTGCTTTCTTTTTTCTTATTTGTTTCAGCTTCGGAATGCGGTCTTCAATCGAAATCACTTTTTGTTTTGTCATGTTCACACCTCTGCCCATGTTACAAACCATCCGCCCATTTTATTACCGTAGCAGCGGCTGATTGCCATGTTTTCAAGACGAACGGCCGCTTTTTTTTGTTAATTCGGTCATTACAGTATATAAACGATCGGCAGCATCACGGATTCCAAGACGTTTTGATTCTTCTTTCATTTTCAGCAGCTGCAGCTCATTCATAAGGATAGCGTCTAGTTCCTTGACGAGCAGCTGGCTCGTTAAATCTTTCTCCAGAAGCAATACAGCAGCATCTCGATCCGTCAAAGACCGCGCATTTTTTTCTTGGTGATTGTTCGTTACGTAAGGACTTGGAATTAAGATCGATGGAATGCCAAGCGCCGTTAATTCTGCAAGTGTTGTTGCGCCTGCTCTTGCAACGACCAAGTCACAAGCCGCCAGTACGTCCGGCATATTGTGAATAAACGGTTCAACCGCGACATTATTAGGCTTTCCTGCCGTTTTTAACATATTGGCTACATGCTCATAATGAACATCACCTGTTACATACAGCACCTGGTACTGACGGTTTGCTAAATCCTTCAGCGCACCCGTTACCGCATCATTAATTGGACGGGCACCGCGGCTCCCACCGAAAATTAACACGGTTTTTCGATTGGATTGAAATCCATACTTCTCCAGTATTCCGGTTCCGTTCGCTTTCATCACTTCAGATGCACGTGGATTGCCGGTAAGTATGGTTTTTTCAGCAGGAAAATAAGCTTTTGCCTCCTCGAAACAAACTGCGATTTTGTCAACGTACCTGCTTAAAAATTTGTTTGTCAGCCCTGGTACACTATTTTGTTCGTGAACAATCGCCGGGATACCCATTTTTGCAGCGGCGTATACGACTGGTCCGCACACATAGCCTCCTGTTCCAATCACGACATCCGGCTGAAATTCTTTCAGCATTTTTTTGCATTCATTAACGCCTTTTAAAAAGCGCATGATCGTTTTCACATTTTCAAATGAAACCGCCCGTCGAAACCCAGTAATATCAATTGACTTAAAAGGGATGCCTTCACGTACAACAAGCTTTGATTCAAGCCCCTTCTCTGTTCCGATATATAAGAAAGATGTGTCCGGATGTTTCATTTTAATCATTCGAATAAGTGCGAGTGCCGGATAAATATGTCCGCCCGTTCCCCCGCCGCTGACCACTATTTTCAATTTTGTCACCTCAATACGTCTATTGGCAGCTTTATATTGCTTAAATCAGCAGTCCAATGCATTTTCATCTTAAATCAATGCGTCGCGAGAATCAAATATTATCTTGAAAAAGCAGCAAAATTCCTTCTAAATTACCGCATATGCCGGCTTGCACTTAACACGATACCCGCAAGAGCAAGCGTCATCGTCAACGAAGATCCGCCATAGCTTAAAAATGGCAGTGTAACACCGGTTACCGGAAGAAGGCCTGTTACCACACCTAAATTAATGAAAGATTGTAAACAGATCATGCCTGTCAGGCCGAACACGAGCAGCATGCCAAACGGATCGTCCAGCCGCATGGCGATGTACACCCCCCGCCAAATAAGCAAAAAAAACAAAAGAATAATCCACACTGCACCGATAAAACCTGTTTCTTCTGACCAAATGGCGAAAATAAAATCCGTTTGCGGCTCTGGCAGATAATAATACTTTTGACGGCTTTCCCCGTACCCATGACCGAAAAGACCGCCGGGGCCGACTGCATAAAGGGATTGAATAATTTGGAATCCGCTTCCGAGTGGATCTGACCAAGGATCCAAATAAGCGGTAATTCGTTTCATTCGATATGGAGCCGATAAAATCAGCAAAACCAACCCGGTTATAGCCGAAGCACCGATTGTGACAAAAAAATGAATAGGTGCCCCTGCACTAAATAATAATATGAGCGCCGTTCCACCCATAACAGCTGCTGTACCAAGATCTGGCTGCAGCATGATCAATCCAAAAGCAGCGCCAATAACGACAATCGGAAGAAATAGTCCTTTCCAAAACAAATGAATCGTTTTTTTTCGTTCAGAAAGTGCAGCAGCTAAATAAAAAACGAGTGCCATTTTCATCCATTCAGATGGTTGAAACGATAAAGAACCGACACCAATCCAGCTCTGTGAACCATTTCGAATCATTCCAACTCCTGGAATAAGTACGGCAATTAGCAAGACAAAAGCAAGAATGAGCGCCTGTCTTGAATACTGTTTCCATACCCTGTAATCAAAGCGCGAGCAGATGATCATCACCACCACCCCTGCTCCGGCGAATATGGCTTGTCTTTCTACAAAATAAAATGAATTCCCATAATTAAATTGGCCCCATACTTCTCCGGCACTTGCGACCATAAAGAGACCGCTTCCCGTCAACAACAAGACAAGCAGCAAAAAGAGTTTGTCTGTCCCGTGAGTAATAACGGCAATGCCACTCCTTTCAAGCGCAATTAAAAAACCGGAGCCAAAATGGCCCCGGCTCTTTCTTATAACGTATTCACGCAGTCAATAAATATGTCTCCACGCTCTTCAAACGTTTTATATTGATCCCAGCTTGCACAAGCCGGCGATAAAAGAACGACGTCCCCTTGTTCAGACAGTGCCACTGCTTTTTTAACCGCATCGGTCATGTAATCCGCTTTTTCAACCAATTGAATTCCGGCTTTTCCCGCGGTTTCTTTCCATTTTTCCGCCGTCTCACCAAAGGTGACGACCGCTTTTACTGCCTCTAAATATGGAAGCAAATCATCAAAGCCATTGCCTCGGTCCAGTCCTCCCGCAAGTAAAATCACCGGAGAATCAAATGCCGTCAGCGCACTTTTTGTCGCGAGTGTGTTTGTCGCTTTTGAATCATTGTAAAATTTCCGGCCGTTCCATTCACGAACAAACTGCGTGCGATGTTTAACACCCGAAAACGTTTTAAGAACATGCACAATCGCTTCATTGGAAATGCCGGATAATTTCACCGCTGCAATCGCCGCCAAAATATTTTCAAGGTTATGACTGCCCGGCAAAGCAATATCCGCTACAGGCAAAATGGCTTCTCCTTGGAAATAGGCCATTCCCTCTTCAACATAAGCACCATTTTCCACTTTTTGATGAACAGAAAAAGGAATGACATTTGCCTGGCTTGCACCAGCCATGGACAGCAAAGCCTCTTGATCGGCATTAATAATTAAAAAGTCTTCATCTGTCTGGTTTTTCGTAATGTTCATTTTTGCACCCGCATACTCTTCACGCGAGCCATGGTAGTCTAGATGCGCATCATAAATATTCGTAATGATGGCAATATGCGGACGAAATTCCTGAATGCCCATCAGTTGAAAAGAAGAAAGCTCAATGACAACATGATCTTTCGGCGTGGCATGTTGAACGACCTCAGAAGCTACTTCGCCGATGTTGCCAGCAAGCACGGTCCCTTTGCCGCCTTTTTTCATCATTTCATCAATTAATGTCGTCGTTGTCGTTTTGCCGTTTGTACCGGTAATACCGATAAATGGCGCTTCAGAAATAAGACCGGCCAATTCCACTTCTGTAATTACCGGCAGTCCATCTAACACCGCTTTTGATATAATCGGGTTTGAATAAGGAATGCCTGGGTTTTTCACCACAAGATCAAAGCCTTCATCAAGCAATGTCACTGGATGGCTTCCGCAGATGACTTTCATTCCTTCCGATAAAAGCAAACGAGCTGCTTTGTTTTCTTCAAGAGGCTTACCGTCATTGACGGTCACATCCGCGCCAAGCTTTTTCAATAATAATGCTGCTGCCAAACCGCTTTTTGCAAGGCCTAGCACAAGCACTTTTTTTCCATTAAATTGATCAATCTGTTTCATGTATTCCATACTCCAATCCATACACCAATCGCTGCAGCAACAACACCGACTGACCAAAATGTCACAACGACGCGCCATTCAGACCAGCCGCCCAGTTCAAAATGGTGATGCAGCGGGCTCATTCTAAAAATTCGTTTTCCTCTCGTTTTAAACGACCAAACTTGTAAAATAACCGACATCGTTTCTGCCACAAACACAATGCCGATCAGCAGCAGCAAAAATTCAAATTTCGTTAAAATGGATAAAACAGCAATTGCCCCTCCAAGCGCCAGCGAACCTGTATCTCCCATAAACACGTGGGCCGGATACGCGTTAAACACGAGGAAGCCAATAATCGCCCCAACAACAGAAAATGCGAAGATAGCTGTTTCATCGAGCCCCTGGCTCCAGGCAATCACCGCGTAAGCACCAAACGCAACGGAGGCTGTCCCGGATACAAGTCCATCGAGACCGTCCGTTAAATTGACGGCATTAGAAAAGCCGACGAGCCAGAACAGGACAAATAAGGCATATAGGATGCCTAAATCAAGCGAAAAAAATCCGAATGACAGCTCTGTTGATAAGCCGTGCTGTGCATAAATAACATAAAAAATAATCGAAATAATAATTTGCCCAATTAATTTTTGCAAAGATGTCAGACCGAGGTTTCGTTTCATCACAACTTTAATAAAATCATCTAAAAAACCAAGGAGCCCAAACCCGATCGTTACTAACAAAAGCAGTGTCGTTTCTGTACCAATCGAACCGAGTAACTGTACAAAAAACAGTGTTGTGACCACAATGGACAGCAAAAAGACGAGCCCCCCCATCGTCGGCGTACCTGATTTTTGCTGATGGGACTGTGGACCTTCCTCTCGAATACTTTGCCCAAATTTCAACCGCCGTAAAAATGGAATAAATAACGGGGCGATGATGAGGGTGATGAAAAAAGAAACAGCAATAACTAATGCGATTTGCCATTCATTCATATCTGTCCACCTTCCTTTTGAAGAAGTGCTTCTTTTGCCGTTTCCCGGTCATCAAAATGAAAAACATCTTTACCAATGATTTGATATGTTTCGTGACCTTTTCCTGCAATAACCACAGCATCACCAGGTTCAGCAGCTTCAATCGCCTTAAAAATCGCCTCTTTCCGATCTTCAATCACCGTATACTGCTCGTCTGGCACTCCTGCTCCCATATCAGCTAAAATCACTTTTGGATCTTCGCTGCGCGGATTATCCGACGTGAAAATTGCTTCATCCGCATAACGACATGCAGCTTGCGCCATGAGCGGACGTTTCGTTTTATCCCGATCACCGCCACAGCCGGCAATTGCAATGACACGTCCTTTCGTCAACGGACGAACTGTTTGGAGTACGTTTATGAGACTGTCAGGTGTGTGTGCATAGTCAACAATAACAGAAATATCCTGGTTATTTGGAACAATCTCAAACCGGCCGGCGACGCCTGTCACGCTTTCAAGCGCTTTTTGAATTGTTTCCGGCCGGACCTTTGATACAAACCCGGCCGCAAAAGCAGCCAGCATATTGTAAACATTAAAACGGCCTGCTAATTTTGATTGTACCTCAACTGTACCGCCTGGATAGTCAATTGTAAAAGCAGTCCCTTCAGATGTAAGTCGAATATTCTTCGCTTTAATATCCGCTTTATTATCAATACCGTACGTAACAATATGTGCCGCTGTCATCGACTTGTACACAGTCGATGCCCTATCGTCTGCATTTAAAACAGCAAACGCCGGGCTGTCGGAATGAACGACGTTGCCGAGACGCGCAAATAAAAGTCCTTTTGCTGTTCGATACTCTTCCATCGTTTTATGAAAATCAAGATGATCTTGTGTTAAATTGGTGAAAACCGCCACTTTAAAAGCTGTGCCGTTTGTTCTTCCCTCCTGCAATGCATGAGATGACACTTCCATTACCGCCGACGTGACATTGGCCCGCTTCATTTTTGAAAATGTTTTTTGAAGCGTTAAGCTTTCCGGTGTTGTATTTTTTGTCTCAATTGTTTCATCACCAATTTTCATGTACATCGTTCCGATCAAACCGGTGGTTTCCCCGTTAGCACGCAATATCTGTTCAATTAAGTGGCTCGTTGTTGTTTTTCCGTTCGTTCCTGTAATCCCGATCAAATGAAACGATTCGGTCGGGTAATCATAGAAATGCGCCGCCAAATGTGCCATTGCCCGCTTTGTCTCGGACACATAAATGACCGGCACAGACACGGTAATAGGGCGTTCCGCTACAATAGCAACGGCTCCTTTTCGAACAGCTTCTTCCGCCGCTTCATGACCATCAAACGTAAAGCCTTTTATACAGATAAATATCGATCCCTCTTGAATAAGACGGTGATCGTTTTCAATCGAAGTAATCGCCGGGTTTCCAGCTTTATCTTGCTGATAAAATGGAAGCGCTGCGAGCACAGTTGATAAATCCACGTTTTTCAATCCTTTCTATTCTTAAAACACTATGTACAATTCCTGCGATTTCTATTGTAACGAAAAAAAGCCGCCGATGCGAATGCTTTTCAGCCTGTTTCGACCATTTTTGGCGGCATTGAGTTATTTTATTTTAAGAAAACACGCACTTTGCTCCCTCTTTCCACTTTAACGCCTTGTTTTGGGGACTGGGAAGCGACGGTATTGCCCGTCCCTTCAATGACAATATCGATATTGATCAGCTGCTCCTTTAATTTTTCTTTCGATAATCCGATCAAATTCGGCACACTGACGAGATCCGGATCGTTCCATGTTTTTTCTTTTTCGATCTGATTCATTTGTTTTGGCACATGAAGCAGCGGCAAAATGTCCTCCATCATCTTCCCAACAATCGGTGCCGCCACGGTGCCGCCAAACTGAACAGTGCCTTTCGGATTATCAATCGCCGTATAAATAACGACTTTGGGATCATTAGCAGGCGCAGTACCAATAAATGAAACGATATGGTTGTTTTCCAAATAGCGCCCATCCTTTGCTTTTTGTGCGGTTCCCGTTTTTCCGCCAACGCGGTATCCGTCCACAAACGCATTTCGTCCTGTTCCTTTTGCCACAACACTTTCAAGCGCACGCCGCACTTCCTTTGATGTTTCTTCAGATATGACTTGGCGCACTTTTTTCGGTTTATGAACGGCTTCTGTTTTCCCTGTTACAGGGTTTGTCCAGCTTTTCGCCACAAATGGCTCATATAAAATGCCGCCATTTACCGCTGCTGAGACAGCTGCTACTTGCTGAATGGGTGTGACGGCAACTCCTTGTCCAAAAGCTGCAGTCGCTGCTTCTACCGGTCCTGCTGATTGTTCAGTAAATAAAATACCACTCCCTTCACCATATAAATCAATGCCTGTTTTCTCTCCAAATCCGAACTTGCGAATGTAAGTAAAGAGTTTTTTTTCACCTAAGCGGGAACCGAGTTCAACAAAGCCCGGGTTGCACGAATTCTCGACTACTTCAAGAAACGTTTGATGGCCATGTCCTTCCCGTTTCCAGCAGCGCAGCCGCGTCCCATTTACTTCCACATGACCCGGATCAAAAAAATGCTCCTGATCAAGATCAACCTCTTTTTCTTCCAGCGCAGCTGCCAGTGTAATGATCTTAAAGGTAGATCCTGGTTCAAATGTGCTCCATACTGGCAAATTCCGGTTGTATATGTCCGGATCATATTCATTGAATCGGGCCGGGTCATATGACGGGCGGGATGACATCGCGAGAATAGCACCTGTATTTGGATCCATCGCAATGCTCATCGCTGCATCAGGCTTGTACGTTTTTTCCGCTTGATCAAGCTCTCTTTCCATCACCGCTTGAATGTCTGCATCAATGGTCAACTGCAAATCCATTCCATTAACTGGTGCTTCGTAATCATTTGCAAGTCCAGGCATCTGGTTTCCTTTTGCATCGGTATACATTTGAATAGAACCCAGTGTTCCAGATAGTTTCTTATCATAATATGCTTCAATGCCGGCGAGCCCTTGATTATCCGCGCCCGTAAATCCGATAATGTGGGCGAGCCGGTCTTTTAGTACGTAATTTCGGATCGAGTCCTCCCCAACCCAAACTCCTTTCAACTGAAGATCTGTTACAGCTCGTGCTGTTTCAGCCGATAAATGCCTCCCTTTTGAGGAAAGACGTTCGATGGATGAACGTTTTGTCATCCGTTCATATAAAACGGACTCTTTCTCACCAAGAACAGCTGCAAGCTTCTCAGCAGCCTGTTTTGGGTCATCAATTTGAGCAGGAATGACATAAACCGTTGGTGCGTTTTTATTGCCAACAAGAATATCTCCCTTGCGATCCAGGATGAGGCCACGCTCCGGTTCTGCAGGAATGCTTCTTCCCCAAAGTTCTTCTGCTTTGTCCGTCAATTCACCTCCATTTACCAATTGGATATAACCCGTGCGGACAATTAAAGCCGAAAAGGCCACAAAAGACAAAACGAGTATCCAAAACATTCGAACCCGCATCATACACACTCCTTTTCTTCATGATCATATGCAGCATGAAAAAAAAGTTGACAAAAAAAAGGCTGTCTCAAATTCAAAGTGCCTGGCACTCTTGAGACAACCCTTTTTATTCTTTACCCGGATTGATCTGACTCTTCATTCGCTTTTTTGTTTGCTTCTTCAGCACTTCCTGGCTTTTCAAGCTTAATGATCAGCTTTTGACCTTCTTTTATTGCGTCGTCTGCTTGAATGTTTTGTGAAATAACATAACCAGAACCTGAATAGCTTACTTTGAGCCCGACACTTTGAGCTACTTTCATTACATCGCGGATCGCCCAGCCGGTCATATTCGGCATCGTCCATTTATCAGATGTCAGCAACACTGCTTTTTCACCTTGAAGCAGCTTTTCACCGGCCGCCGGCACTTGCTTGACAATTTCATTGCCAGTGCCAATAATAACCGGATCCACACCGGATGCCGCATACGCTTCACGCGCTTCAAATGTTTTCTGGCCAGTAAAATCTTTCAGTTCAACCGTTTGAGACGTGATCGTTTCATCCGGCTGTATATTTAAATACTGGAGGCTGTTACGCATCACTGGATTAAAAATTTTTGAGACAGGCGCTGAGCCGGATTCATTGTCTAATTTCGGCTGCGCAACAGCTGCATACACGATCAGTTCTGGATCATCTTTCGGCGCCATGCCAATAAACGAGAATAAATAATTGTTTGTTCCTGTTAAATACCGCCCGTCTTCCCCTACTAACTGTGCAGTTCCTGTTTTCCCGGCTATATCGTACCCTTCAATATGATACGGTTTCCCGGTGCCATGTTCAGCTGTGATGACCGTTTCAAGGATGTCTAGTGTTTCAGCAGCTGTTTCTTTAGAAATCGGCTCACCGACAACCTCTGGTTCTGTGTTCACAATTGTTTTACCGGTCGTATTATCAATAATTTTGTCAATAATATACGGCTTCATCATTTTCCCGCCGTTTGCGATGGCTGTTGCCGCTTGGAGCATTTGCATCGCATTGACGGTCGATCCTTGACCAAATGCAGTCGTTACTTGTTCAAGCGGATAATTGAACAAAATGCTTCCCGACGCTTCACTTGGCAGTTCAATGTCTGTTTTTTGGCCGAAATGGAAATCCTCAAGATATTGCCTGAATACACTAGGGGTCATTTCTTCGAGCATATTGGCGATGGCGACGTTTGAAGACCGCTGAATCCCTTCTTCATACGTAATTTCACCCCAGCCGGCACCTCCATTATGATCCCGAATACGATTTGGTCCAATGCTGTATGTTCCAGATTTATAAGTGGCCTCCGGATTAAACACGCCTTCTTCAATTGCCGCCGCCAACGTAAAAATTTTCATCGTTGAACCCGGCTCATACGAATACTCGACAAGATCATTCATCCAGTTTACGTCAAGCCCTTCACGTGTGCCTGGATGGAACGTCGGCCGCTGGCTCATCGCCAAAATTTTGCCCGTTTTTGCTTCTGCTACAACGGCAAAAGCTTCTGCAGGATTGTATTGGGCTTCTACTTCATTCAAAGCATCCTCCATAAACGTCTGAATTTTAGAATCAATGGTCAAATACATATGATCGCCATCTTCCGGCTCAGCGACCATTTCCTGCTTTTCTGGAAGTAAATAGCCCCATAAATCACTTGTATAGCGAATTTTCCCATCTGTTCCCTGCAAATACTTCTCATATGATTTTTCGATGCCCATTTGACCTTCCGTTTCAAATGTGACATTCGCATTTTTGTCTTCTTTTTCAATTTGCTGTGTAAAGCCAATTAAGTGCGACGCAAATGTCCCATTCGGATAAAACCGTTTCGCCTGACGAATAAATGTAATGCCAGGCAGGTTCTCTTCTTCAATTTGCAGCTTAACACTATTCGACAAACCACGTCCGGCCTTTCCAAACTCCACCTGAAACGGATCTCCATCTTTTTTTAGCCGCGCCAATATATCCGCTTCATCCATATCAATGTATTTCGCTAATACTTTGGCCGTTTTTTCCGGATCTGTTACGTGATTTGGAGACTCCGGATTTGTCGTAACGGAATCATCCAAAATTGCGGCAATTGTAAAGGAAGTTGCATCCTCTGCAATGATTTCACCATTTGTGTCATAAATCGTCCCTCTGCTCGCTTCAAGGACATCGGTGCGCATATATTTTTCGAGCGCTTCGTTTTTTAGTTCATGTCCATCTGCTTTTCCCGTTGCCTGAATATAGAGGACTCGTGAAAATAAGATAAAAAAGAGGAGGGCGAACCCAATGTACAGGATCGCAGCTCCTATTTTTCGATTGTTTCTATTTTCCATCATTTCGGTTCAACAACCTTAATATTTTGATCACTTAAATCCAGTCCCATTGCTTTCGCACGTTCCCAAATTTTTTCGTATGTGCTTTCTTCACTAATTTGAACTTCAAGGTCATGGTTAACTTTTTCCTGTTCCTGGATCTTTACATCCATGTCTTGAATTTGTTTGTTCGTTTCATAAATGGCCGCCTGCGTCGAAATGAGCTTGGCACACATAAAGCAAACGGTTAACACAACAACAAGAAACAAGACTTTTTCTCCCGGTGTAAAAAACTGCCTGCTTACCTTCCGCTGCTTGACGGGAGCCGTTTTTGGCTGGTTAACAACTGGCTGTTTCGCTGTATTGTTCATTTAGATTCCCCCCCTAAACGGTTCCTTTTCTTTTTTCTGCAATGCGCAGCTTGGCAGACCGTGCACGGTTATTTTCTTCTAGTTCTTCTTCTGTCGGCACAATTGGTTTTCTGGTGACTAATTTTAAAACGGGTTCATATTCTTCAGGAATAATCGGCAACCCGGGCGGCAGTTCCGGACCTGTAGATGCTTCTCTAAAAACCGTTTTGCAAATGCGGTCCTCAAGCGAGTGAAATGTAATAACACTGATCCGGCCGTTAATACTTAATAAGTCAATCGCATCATGAAGCGAGCGTTCAAATACGCCAAGCTCGTCGTTTACGGCAATCCGAATGGCTTGAAACACTCGCTTAGACGGATGTCCGCCTTTTCTTCTTGCCGGCGCCGGAATAGCATCTTTTATTAGTTCCGTCAGCTGACCCGTCGTTTCAATTGGCCTAATCTCTCGTGCGGCTTCAATTTTGCGGACAATCTGCTTAGAAAATTTTTCTTCCCCGTACTTAAAAAAAATGCGGACAAGCTGTTCAAATGACCATTCATTCACAACGTGGTACGCCGACAATGGAGCACTTTTATCCATTCGCATATCAAGCGGCGCGTCATGGTGATAGCTGAATCCTCGTTCTGGTGTATCGAGCTGCGGCGATGAAACACCCAAGTCATACAAAATGCCATCAACTTCCGTAACGCCTCGTTCATGAAGCTCTTCTTTCACATGCTCAAAGTTGCTTTTTATAAATTCAACACGATCAGCAAACGGCTCAAGCCGTTTTTTTGCATGTTTGATCGCGGTTTCATCCTGATCAAATGCGAACAATTTCCCGTCAGGTCCGAGTTGCGAAAGCAAATACTCACTATGGCCTGCTCCGCCAAGCGTACAATCTACATAAATTCCATCAGGGCGAATATTCAGCCCGTCGACCGTTTCACGAAGCAATACGGTCGTATGATTAAATTCCATTTTCTTATCAGTCCAATCAACGTTATAAATCAAAATCAGTTAAATTTTCAGCAATGTCTGCGAATGAGTCCGCTGACGCTTCCAAGTACTCGTCCCACTTTGATGCGTTCCAAATTTCCATCCGATTTGAAACACCAACAATGACACATTCTTTCTGAAGCAATGCGTAGTGCAAAAGCGGATCAGGAATATTTATTCTCCCCTGCCGGTCAAGTTTACAGTCATTTGCGCCCGAGAAAAAAAAGCGGGTAAACGCACGCGCATCTTTTTTTGTCAGGGGCAAAGTGGAAAGCTTTTCCTCCAGCACTTCCCATTCATCAAGCGGGTAAACAAATAAACACTCGTCCAGGCCACGCGTCACAATAAATTTTTTGCCGGCATCACCACGAAATTTCGCTGGAATAATCAACCTGCCTTTTTCATCGATTGAATGACGGTATTCTCCCATGAACATGGTGCGTCCCCACTTTCTACACTAACTTTACCACATCCCCCCACTTTGCACCACCCATTTCATAATGAGCTCTATTCCTTTTTTGCGCGTAAAAAAAGCCTGCCCAAAAGGCAGACTTTTCATTTACATGTATAAGATGTAATGACTTCCATCATGCTGATATGACTGATCCATTAATTCGTCGATAAATGAAGGACCGTATTCATTTAAGAAAGGATATAAATTCCACACTCTTTCCTGCAGCCCGTCTGGCCGCAGGAAAGTTTCCACACGATTGAAACGGCGGAGCGCCGCTTCATGTGTCTGCTCTAGAACAGCGTCACTCTTCTGAAGAAGAATGTTAATTTGCCGCTCGTGGTACGATTTGTTTTTTTGAACGATCGGCATAAGCCCATTGTGAAGCGCCGCTGCACGCGCTTCAATTTTTTCATAGTTCGCCAGCAGTTCCTGCTTCATCTGTGCGACAAGTTCATGTAAGTGATGATCACGAACCGATTCGATATACGCAGCTTTCTCTTGTTGAACACCCCGCTGTACAGCCCTTTCAATTGGCATCTCCATCTCTGAAAGGATACCCGCAACGTTTCGATCGACAATGGTTATATTTAAACGAGGGACAACCAACGGCATGTTCATTTTAAAATGCTCGAACGCGCCTTTTAATTCCGCCCAATACGCAATTTCCCCCGGTCCAGCGATAAATGCGAGCGTCGGAAACAGCCACTCCTGCATAAGCGGCCGCGTGACAACATTATTGCTAAATGACTCAGGCGAAACTTCAAGAAGCTCCAATAAGCCTGCTTCGGTATACGTGCACCCGCTTTTACTGACGAACAGCCCGTTTTCTTTTTGGAGTAAATGGCGTTCGCCTTTTTCAATTAAAAATAAATTGGCTGGCTGTTCGCCTGTCTCAATAGCAGGAGCAAAACCCACATCCTTTATTTGCTGCTGCGTTTTTTTTACCGCTTCCGCCAGCTGGTCATTTTCTAAAATCAGCTGCTTGAAAAATGGCGTTTCGAGCTTTCGCAGCACAGGATCTGCCGCATCAATCAACAGCAAGCCGTACTTTGCAAAAAAAGATCCAGTTAAAAACGTAAAAAATTCTGTAAACGTGCCGCTTTCCTCCACCGCTCTTTTTACGTCCCTGAGTAATTGATTTGTATAATGTGTTTCTTTTAGACAGGCAAAAACGGATGTCACCCATTCAGACATCATTTTTTTATCAAAAACAGTATTTGACGCTGCCTGTTTTTTCACAAACCGTTCCGGATAGCCTATTTTCTGCATGCGTTCATTTTTTTCAATAAATACATGATTAACTTCCATTAAATCATGGTCTTCCCCGGCAATCCAAAAAATTGGCACGACTGGAATGCCGAGTTTTCCTTCCTGCTCCTTCGCTAAATGCAAAATAGAAATGATTTTATGTATAGAATATAAAGGCCCTGTTAAAAGTCCCGCCTGCTGGCCGCCGACGACCGCAACAGATGAAGGGTTCATTAACTTTTGCAGTGATTGCTCCACTTCGTTGGTGAGATGATGCGGTGTCATGTAGTTCCGGATAATGCCAGCTACTTCATCTCGTTTAAAACCCCTTGTCCGCACTTCTTCCGCACGTTGCTGAAAAGACTGCTGTGAAAATGGCTTATAATCAAAAAAGCCGCTGGCATGGGATGATCCGCTTATGTACTCTTTTACGAACGGGTTTAAAGCGGGAACAGAAATGCGTTCTTGTTCCATACATTTACTTCCTTTCTTTCGGACAAATTTTCTTGTTAGAGTATACCACCTGACGGATTGAAAGGGAAAATAATGTGCCTGCTATACAACTATTATTTCAGAAAATTATTGACCTGATAATGATTATCATTATAATTTAGTTGACAGCATTGCTGAACAAACGAACATAAAAGGAGCGTTTTTTTTCAATGGCCAACAAAAAGTTTGGGTTTTTATCAGGATTACTCAGCATGTCGCTGCTTCTGGCTGCATGTGGAAACAATAACGAATCTGCCGGCACGGGTACGGCGTCTGATGAAGAGACGAAGGATGCTGGCGTTGTCAATTTGTATACGAGCCGTCATTATGAAACAGATGATGCGCTTTTCGACCAGTTCACAGAAGAAACAGGCATTGAAGTGAATGTTGTTAAGGGCGAAGAAGACGAATTAATGGAGCGGCTTACTCGTGAAGGTGAAGCGACAGAAGCCGACTTGTTTTACACAGCAGATGCAGGCCGCCTGCACTGGGCAAAAGAAAAAGGCCTGCTTCAAAGCGTAGAAAGCGACACATTGAATGCAAATGTGCCAGAAAATTACCGCGATGTTGACAACCAATGGTTCGGACTCACAAAACGTGCCCGCATCATCGTTTATGCAAAAGATCGTGTACAGCCGGAAGATTTGTCCACTTATGAAGCGTTAACAGAAGAGCAATGGAATAAAAAAGTATTAATCCGCTCTTCAGACAATGTTTATAATCAGTCACTTGTTGCATCATTCATTTCATTAAACGGAGCAGATGCTGCGAAAGAATGGGCACAAGGCATTGTAAACAACATGGCACGCGATCCGGAAGGCGGAGATCGTGATCAGGCTAAAGCGGTTGTTGCCGGAATTGGCGATGCAGCCGTTATGAACACATACTACTTTGGCCAGCTATTGAACTCTGAAGATGCAGAAGAAGTAAAAGTCGCAGAACAGCTTGGTGTGTTCTTCCCGAACCAGGAAACAACAGGTACACATGTGAACGTCAGCGGTGCTGGTGTGACAAAACATGCAAAAAACAAAGAAAATGCCATCAAGTTTTTAGAATTTTTGTCTAGCGAAGATGCGCAGGGGCAATTTTCTGAAGCAAACTTTGAATACCCGGTCAATCCGAATGTAGAACCGGCTGAGCTGCTCGCTTCCTGGGGTGAATTTAAAGCGCAGGATTTGAACTTGTCAGAGCTTGGCAAGTACAATGCGGATGCATTAAAACTGATGAACGAGGCTGGCTGGAAATAATGTTGGGAGGCAGGCTGCTTAAAAGCCTGCCTTTTCTGTGTCAAAAAACGACATGCTCTTGTATTTTTCAAACGGTTTTCATACTATAAGAAGAGTGCAGTTGATAGAAGGAACTTCTTCTAAAACCGTGCACGTCCTGTGCACAACGAATAAGCCAGAACATCCTGTTCAAGTGAGGTATCTATATGAACGTTATTCGCTTTATCCGTCTTCACGTAAACAGCTGGTCTATAATGAGTATCATTTTCACATTACTCATTTTATCTCCCGCTTTGTCCATTTTCTTTCAAATTTTTGAAAAACCAAATGAAAACTGGGCGCATATTCAAGAATTCCTGCTGAAAAATTATATTCAAAATACGTTAATGATTGTTTTTTTCACCGGGCTCTTTTCTATTTTAATCGGTGTGAGCCTTGCCTGGTTCGTGACAGCTTACCGGTTTCCACTACGTCGCTTTTTTAAATGGGGGCTCATTTTGCCGCTGGCTATTCCCCCTTATATCGGTGCGTATACATATCATGGCATTGTGAACTACACAGGCGTTCTGCAGTCCACACTCCGAAATGAATTTAATATAACCGCGAATCCGGCTTATTTCGATATAATGAACATTCCCGGCGCGATTTTTATTTTCACGATTTTTTTGTATCCGTACGTGTACATTATTACGCGTGCTTACTTAGAACAGCAATCCGCTTCGTTAATCGAAAATGCACGACTTCTCGGCAGCGGTCCACTGGAATTATTTTTCCGCGTCATTATGCCCATTTCACGGACAGCTATCATCGGCGGGGCAAGTCTTGTTATTTTAGAGGTGTTAAACGATTACGGCGTTGTGTCTTATTTTGGCATTCAAGTAATTACGACCGCTATCTTTCAGGCATGGTTTGGCATGAGTGACGTGGCGTCCGCTATTAAGCTCGCAGGTATGTTAATGGCCATTGTTTTTCTTATTTTGTTTTTGGAAAAAGTACTGCGGGGCCGAAAACAATATAGTTATTCAAATGCAAAAGTCCGGCCGCTTGAACCGATTTCATTATCTCGTGAGAAAACAATATTGCTTTTTGGTTATGTCATGTTTATTTTTACCGCCGGATTCCTTATTCCATTTGTTCAGCTTTTTCAATGGATGATGATGACTTATGAAAAAGTCGTTAGTCCGGACTTTTTGCAGCTTATTTTTAATTCCGTGTACGTCTCGCTTATCTCTGCTTTTATCATTATGATCATCGCCCTTGTGATCGGTAATTTCATCCGGCTGTCGGACAGCCCTTGGAGCAAAGCTGTCTCTCGTGTAACGGTACTAGGCTACTCGATTCCTGGTGCAGTCATTGCCATTGGTGTTTTAACTTTTTTCCTCTGGCTTGACCGGCACTTAAACACGGTATACACTGCACTCGGCATTGACGCACCGATTATTTTAAGCTTGGGTCTTGGAATGCTTATTTTTGCTTACGTAAGCCGGTTTCTTGCGATCGGGTTTAATCCAGTTGATGCTGGATTTGATAAAATCGGCCGCAGCTTTACAGAAGCTTCCCGCCTGCTTGGCACTTCCCTTATGCGAACTTTTTTTAAAGTGGATTTGCCAATGATTCGCGGCGCTGTATTTGGCGGATTTACATTAGTTTTTATTGAGGTGATGAAAGAGCTGCCACTTACTCTATTGCTGCAGCCGTTCAATTTTTATACATTATCAACAAAGGCTTTTCAATACGCAAATGATGAAGCTGTTCATGAAGCCGCACTCGCCTCTATGCTTATTATTTTGATCAGCGGCTTGTCTATCTTTGTATTTCATGCTGTTTTGGAAAAGGAGAAAAAATAAATGATTATGCAGTTGCATGATGTAACATTTTCATATCGAAATACAAAAGAAAAAACAATTCAACATCTGTCGATGGAAATGGAAAAAGGCGAGATTTTGACCATCCTCGGTCAAAGCGGCAGTGGAAAAAGCACTGTTCTTCGTCTTATTGCCGGCCTTGAAGTACCTGAGGCAGGCATGATAACGATCAATGGCAGCACCATGTTTGACCAGAAAACGTTTGTCCAGCCGGAAAACCGCGGAGTTGGCATGGTGTTTCAAGACTATGCGCTGTTTCCACATATGACCGTGGCCGGCAACATTAAATTCGGCTTAAAAAAGATGAAACGGGCTGAACATGATGAACGTCTCGCATCTGTTATCGAACTGGTCGGGCTTAAAGGCTTTGAAAAACGCTATCCGCACGAGCTAAGCGGCGGACAGCAGCAGCGTGTCGCATTGGCTCGGGCAATGGCGCCCAACCCATCGATTATTTTATTTGACGAACCATTCAGCAATTTAGATGCTGATCTGCAAATCAAAATTCGTGATGAACTGCGCACGATTTTAAAAAAAGCAGGCATCACATCCATTTTTGTCACACACGACCAAGCCGATGCACGCGCGATCGCCGATCGGGTTATTTTAATGGAAAATGGACATATTTTGAAAACAGGAACGCCGGACCTTATTTTGTGTTAAAGTCCGGCGTTTTTCCTTTTAAAAGATTGTATAAAATCGAAAAAGCCGGGACTTGCACATTGTTTCGTGCCGCTTCATCTAACAGGGCGCCCACAATAGCGTTTAGTTCGGTCATTCGCCCCGCTTTCACATCACTCAACATCGAAGATTCATTGGGCGCTGTCTTGCGGCAAATATCAAAAACCGATTGTGTGACAGCTTCTTTTGTTTTATAAGGAAAAACAGCCGAAAACTCTTCACAAAGTGTTTCTACGGCCGCACGATACTCACTGTTTTCCACCAGCTCTCCATTTTTCACATTCAGAAGTGCAGTCAGCGGGTTGATAACAGTGTTGGCTGCCATTTTTTCGACTAGCATTTCATAGACATCCGGTTCCCATTGAAAGGAAAAACCAGGTGTCCCCAACACGCAACTAATCTCTTTATGTCCCCCTTTTACACTGGCCATTTTTGTTGTATCACGCCCATTTACTCCAATTGTCCGCTCGTCTATTTTGGCAATTCCGTGTGTTACTGATGCGGCGTAAATATTCCGATGGGATAGAGGCTGAATCTTCTTAAGGTGACTCAAGCCATTTTGAATAAATAACAGTGACCGGACGTCGGGCAGTTCTTTCAGCACGTCGTTTAAATGATATTGTTTCACAGCTACAACGACTAAGTTCGTTTCGACCGGAGCAGATTTAGCCGTCTTGACGATATGAACCGACTCCTGATTGTTTTCAATGACACGGATGCCGTCCGTTTCAAGCCGTTTTGCCTGTTCCTTTGTCCTTGCTTGAACGGTCACTTGATGATAACTGCTCCATTGCGATGCAAAAAACAAGCCAATTGCCCCGCCTCCTATAATATGAATATTCATTTCTCCCCCTGTTTTGTGAGCAATAACAATGATCGCTGCTTTTTATTTGCTTTATTATATAATAAAAGAGAAGGAAGATTCCCAGAAAATAAGCTGATCTCCGCTTAGGGACCAGCTTATTTTCTTATGTATTTTTCGATAAAAAAGCAGCGACCGCTTGATGGTGCGCTTCTTTCCCCCATAGCACCGAACACGCACGAATTTCTTTTTCTATCCGGCTTTTCAGATCGCCCGCCTGCCATTTCCCAATTATCATTTGTTTATACGCACGAAGAACTTCACTGTCTATCGATTGCTCATTAGCGAAAAACGCCCGTGCTTCTTCAATGTCGACTTTGTCGTGAAGCCGGTCGATAAAGCCAAAATCATCTAGCTGCTCCGCCCGGAAAACGGCCGCTTCTGACAGCATTTTAAAAGCGAGCCTGCTCTCGATTCGTTCAAACAGCATCGTTCCCCCGCCCCAGCCGGTTGTAATGGCAAGACCGCCTTGAATAAATCCTATTTTCGCACCGGTCCTGGCAACCCGATAATCACAAGCCGTCGCCAGTTCGCAGCCGCCGCCAACTGCCGTTCCATTGATAAGCGCAGCAGTCGGTTTTGGAAACACTGCCAGCTCATATAAAAGCTCACCCATTTTTGACAACATCGCATACGCTTCCTGCTCCGTTTGCAAAGACTGAAAAGCGGATAGATCACCACCTGAACAAAATGCTTTATCTCCTTTTCCTGTAATGGCCAAGACCCGTACGTCCTCTTTTAAAGCCCGATCCAGTGCCTCACGCAGCCCATCCATCACGTTATAATTAATCGCATTTCTTCGCTTTTCTCGTGTGATTGTAAACAGCAAAATCCCACTTTCTTTGTCCAATTCAATCGTATAATCCATTTTATCCCCTCCCACCCCATTGTAGCGCTTTCAATTTCCGAAAAACAAGCACAAAAAAAGCGGAGAGCCATGGTCTCTCCGCTTTTTTGAAAGATTTAAAAAGTCTTATTTGCTAACGCTAACGACTTCTTTGCCTTTATATGTTCCGCACTCTTTGCACACGCGGTGCGCAAGTTTCATTTCACCACAGTTCGGGCAAGAAACCATACCGGGCACTTGTAATTTGAAATGCGTACGGCGTTTGTTTTTGCGTGTAGTGGATGTTCTTCTAGCAGGTACTGCCATGTGATATACACCTCCTTAAAGGAATAAAAACTATATGAAGCCAGAATAGCTGTACTTCTCAATTACTCATCATCAGACGAAAAGAAGTTTTGAAGTTCTGCCAATCGTGGATCGACAGCCGGCTTCTCTTTTTTGGGAAGCTCTTCTTCATCTTCATAAAACGCCCAATTGTTTCCTGACTGAACAACATACTTGTCAGCTTCTTCACTAAAAATTTGCATCGGCACCTCTAAGATGATGGCTTCTTCTAAAATCGGACGGAGATCAATAACATTTCCTTCCGGCAGATGAACATCTTCTGTTTCGTAAAATTCGCCCTCTTCCGGTTTTAATAAAAACCGTTCAGTAAGCGGGATCTCAAACGGGTAAGGCACATCAACAAGCGTTCGTGAACAAGGGACAATCATTTCGCCCATTGCTTTCACTTGAAAAACAATTTGATCATGACGGATATCGGCACGTCCTGTTACGTGTACAGGAGAAATACGGCGAATATCATTGTCGAGCGTTGTTAGTTCGGTTAAATCAACTTTTTCGTCGATTTCAAGACCGCGGTCGCGGTGTTTTTGCAGTTGAATTATTGACCATTTCATTTAATCACCTCAAGGCAACAAAAGTAATTATAGCCCTCTCCTGATATATTGTCAATATATTTTCTTTACAGTGAAATGCTTGTTTGACTTTTTATTCATCATCTTTGAAAATGAAGATACATTCTGATCAAGAAAGGAATATTCCAATGAACGCAGCGGGTATTATTGTTGAATATAATCCGTTTCATAACGGACATCTCTACCATATAAATGAAACAAAACGTTTGTCAAATGCGGACGCAATCGTCGCTGTCATGAGCGGCTCATTTTTACAGCGCGGCGAACCTGCTGTAACCGATAAATGGACCCGGACGAAAATGGCACTGCAGCATGGCGTTGATGTCGTCGTCGAACTTCCATATGCATTTTCGACTCAAAAAGCAGAAATATTTGCTATAGGCGCAATTGAAATTCTGCATCACTTAAAGTGCCAATCATTTTGCTTTGGGAGCGAAAATGGACAAATTGAACCTTTTTTCCAAAGCGTGGACCAGCTGAGTAAAAAAAAGGAACAGCTGGCCGCACTTGTCCGCCTATTTATGAAAGAAGGAATAAGCTACCCGTCCGCTCAAACGAAAGCAAGAAATTCCATTTTTCAAAAAGACCCGCTGCCGCTTGATTTGTCAAAGCCAAATAATATTTTGGGTTTTCATTACATGCAAGCAAATGATATACTCGGCTCCCCGTTAAATCCACTCACTGTGCTGAGAAAAGGAGCAGGCTTTCATGATGCAGAAGCGTCTGGATCGATTGCAAGTGCAACAGCGATTCGGCAGCGTTTGCTTGAAACAAGCATCTCAATTGATGATGTGATGCCGCCTTTAAGTGCTGCCGGGCTAAAAAAGCGGTCCTTGCATTCGTGGGAATCGTATTGGCCGCTGCTTCGCTATCGGCTTTTATCCCTTCAGCCTGAACAGCTTGCTTCTATTTATGAAGTGGAAGAAGGGATTGGGCCAAGGTTAATACAAGCAGCGCTGAAATGTGATTCGTTCGCTGCGTTCATGCAGCGTGTAAAAACGAAACGATATACTTGGACCCGCCTGCAGCGAATGATGACACATATTTTAACGGATACTGATAAAGAAAGCATGCGACAGGCTGAACGCGTTTCATTTATTCGCTTACTCGGTATGACAGAAAACGGGCGGGCTTATATTCGATCGATAAAAAAAGAAATGCTCGTGCCGCTGGTTTCACGAACGGCATCGGCCAGCGATCTTCTGGCACTTGATATAAAGGCAGCACGCGTTTTTGCTTCTGCTCCCAATTTGCCGAAAGACTATGCCGATTCCCTCCTTGAACAAGAATATTCAACACCCCCGCTCTTACTTTGATGCGGTAATGTTATTTAAATAATCGACCGCATCTGAAAATACTTTAACAGGCACAATGATCATGTCTGTTCCGATGTTTTCTGCTGCTTTTTTTGCTTCTTCATAATTGGTCTTTAGATTCGAACGGTCCGCTGGCAGCTCGTCGTCCGGCGCAAAAAAGAACTGTGCTCCTGCCCGATCGGCTGCAACAACTTTTTGCGCGATGCCGCCGATCCGGCCGACCGTTCCATCTGACGCGATGGTACCAGTCCCGGCAACCTTTAAACCCGCCGCAATATCTTCTTCTACCAGCTGATCATAAATTTCAAGACTGAACATAAGACCGGCGGAAGGTCCGCCGATTTCATCCGCTTCAAGTTTTACCTTTGGTTCGCTTTTTAGCGTCCTGTCATCCGCCAGACTGATGCCGAGACCGGACTTGCCATCAAGTTCCGCGAAGGCCCTGAGCTGAATCGTTTTTTCATATTTTTTTTTGTTGCGTGTAAACGCGATGGTCACTGCTTCGCCCGGATTTTTTGACTGCACATAGTCAGTCATTTCTTTTGATGATTTTATATCCCGGCCATCGATGGATGTAATCCGATCACCCGCCTCCAGCACTTTCTCAGCGGGCATACCAGGGAATACACCAAGTACGTAAATGCCGTTGTATGTCCAATCATACGGCTTCTCTGCTTCATCAAACGCAACAGTGACCGCATTTTGCTGCGACGTATCCATCAAATGAAACTGTCTTACGTTGTATTCGTCGTCTGATTCGTGCGGATAACGGACATCTTCTTTCGGCAATATTTCTTCGTAATCACGCACAGAAGCCCATGCGTATGAGTAGACATTGGCCGGCCCCATTCGAATAGTCGTCAGCATTAAGGTACTTGTGTCATTCACATCTCCCCCATCCACGTGGACAATCGGGTCAAGCTCGTGTGCCCCTCCCGGTTTTGTTACGTAATACGGAAGCGGAATGAACGCGGCTGCGATTATTGTGAGCAGCACAGCGTACAGGAACACAGTTTGTTTATTATTCACATTTGTTCTTCCTTCCATGCAGATGCCCATTCAGGCTTCCTCCGGTGTCATCTGTTTCGTTAGTCTATTTTTTCAAGCGGAACATATCCTTTTGTACAGGCTCTTTTATTGTACAAAATTTTGAGCAAGTACGCTTTATATTACACTTGGGAGGCTTTTTATGTGGAAAACCTATGCTGCTGCTTGCGCAGTTACGCTTTTTGCCGCTGCCCTTCTTCTTTCACCCCAAACTGGCTTGCGGGCAGCTATATACGGGATGGATATTTGGTGGAAAACAGTTTTCCCATCACTTCTTCCTTTTTTTATCTTAACAGAATTAATGGCTGGTCTTGGTGTCATTGCATTTTTTGGTTCTTTGTTAAGTGGATTTATGCAGTTTTTCTTTCGCATTCCCGGTCCTGCCGGTGTTACGTGGATGCTGTCACTTGCTTCCGGGTTTCCATCAGGGGCAAGGATGGCTGCACGTCTTCGCGCTGAACATTCGATTACACGAATTGAAGCAGAACGACTCGTTGCAATGGCACATTCCTCTAATCCTTTATTTATTTTAAGTGCTGTAGCCAGCGGCTTTTTGAAAAACCCGGAAGCAGGGTTTCTGCTCGCAGCGGCTCATTATAGCGGGGCATTTCTCGTTGGGCTCACAATGCGCTTTTATGGAGGAAATAAAGAAGGACAAGCGAAAACGGTGGCTGAAGGACCGTTGACTGCTTTCAAGGAGGCGCGAAAAAAGGATGGACGAGTGTTTGGCACGATGTTTGCGGATGCAGTCTTGTCCTCTGTGCAAACACTTATGCTGATCGGTGGTTTTATTCTCTTTTTTTCGGTATTAACTGCTTTGTTAAATGAATATGGTGCAGTGGCCTTTTTCTTTTCTCTTTTTGCTTCACAAGAAACGAGCATGCCGATCGTCCGCGCTTTATTTGCCGGCTTTTTTGAACTGACGTCCGGTGTTCAGCTGTCGTCTTCCACTTCTATTTCTCCTAACGTAAGCCTCCTCTTAATAAGTGCTATTCTTGGGTTTAGCGGCTTAAGTGTCCATGCCCAGGTAGCGGCCATTATTAGCAGCACAGATATTCGTTATGGACCGTTTTTAGCCGCTCGCGTATTGCACAGCTTTTATGCAGTTATTATTATGCTATGGCTCATGTCCCACCCTTTTTCTTTTCCAGCTGTCGGTCTTTCTTTTATACCGGAGCGCGGAATGCTGATCACTGTTTTATTTCTTGGGACTGCTTCCATCCTGCTTGCTTTTCGCTGTTCAAAAAGCCGGGAAAAACGAGTATAGTTTTTCCCGGCTTTTTATTTATGTAGACAAATCAGCAAGCCGCTTTTCTGTTAACGCGGCTTCGACTTCTTTTGGCACAAGTTCCGAAATATCCGCTCCGTATTTTGCTACTTCCTTTACGATGCTTGAGCTGAGAAAAGAGTACTGGCTGTTTGTCATCATAAAAAATGTTTCGAGCTCATCATTCAGCACACGGTTCATAGACGTAATTTGCATTTCATATTCAAAGTCAGAGACAGCACGAAGCCCCCGCAAAATCGCTTTTGCGCCTACCGCTTTCGCATAGTCAACAAGCAGGCCTTGATAATGGTCCACTTCTACATTTGGAATATGCGCAGTAACTTTCCGTATTAATTCCGCCCTCTCTTCCACAGAAAATAGCGGTTTTTTAGACGAATTGCTTAAAATAACGACATATACCTTGTCAAACACTTTAGCCCCACGCTGAATAATATCAAGATGCCCATTTGTAATCGGATCGAAACTGCCCGGACATACTGCAATACTTGCCATTACCTTTCCTCCCCATCGTCTGCCTCTTTGTAAATCGAAACGGAAATCATTCCGTATGTTTCAGCACGTATACAGCGAAACGGTCCAATCTGTTCCGGAAGACGAACATCAGACCCATGTTCACACATAATAAATCCTTCCGGCGCAAGCAGGTTGTGTTTAGCTATATATAAAAGCATGGATTCAAGCTTCTGCTTTTTGTATGGAGGATCAAGAAAAATACCAGCAAACGCCAGCTCTCTTTTGACAATCGCATTTAATGCCCGGTCCGCTTCATTTCGATACACTTCTGACTGCTCTGTAAATTGCGCACTGCGTATATTTTCTTTCACTGTTTGAATCGCTTTCATATCGCGGTCGACAAAAATCATTCGATCAAATCCCCGGCTAAGCGCTTCAATGCCCAGTCCACCAGACCCTGCGAATAAATCCAGTCCGATGCCGCCTTCAAAATAAGGACCGATCATATTAAAAATAGATTCTTTTACTTTATCAGTTGTCGGGCGCGTGTCTTTACCCGACACAGCTTTTAAGGGCAGCCCTTTTTTTTCACCTGAAATAATTCTCATGTTTTCAACCTGCCATTCGTTTTCTTCGTTTATGGTATCACAAACGTACAAATGAAATCTATAGCATAAAAAAAGAAACCTCGCTTCCAAAAAGAGGTTCCTACAATCCGTATGACTTTAAGTGAATGGCTTCATCCGTTTCCTGTACTTCAACGAGGAAGATTTTTTGAAACCAAATCTTATCAATATATATGATGCCATCCATTTTCTGAAGAGCAGTTTCGTATAAAGCATATTGATGTTCATTTAAAAGCACGCGGTTTTCATTTAAATAAAAATGGTACGTTTCAAATTCTTTTTTCATCAGCCACTCTTGAGAAGACACTTCCTGAACAGAAAACCCGAGCGCTGCCGCAGCTTCTTTCAGCGGGACATAAAGCAGGCTGTCTTTTTTCTTCATATGAAAAGGCACACGCGCCTCTTCGACCATAACGGACCGACCGTCAAAAAAGATGAGAGGCACAGTTGGCAACTTGCTGCTTTTATTTTTTTCAAAGAAATCCGTTTGCTCACTTTTTACAGCCGACAGTGCCCTGTCGAGTTTTTCAGCGTTCACTTCTTTTCCTTTAAATTGCATGAGCGCCGTTTCCCATTCTTTTTGTTCTGCTTCAGCTAACACCGCCGCAATTTGCTCATTCATATCTGCCGCTTTCATGTTCATAGGCTGTGTGCTGTAGAGAGATACAGCCAGAAACGATGTCATCCATTGCTCTTCTTCCGGAAAAATAAAGTGTTTTTTTACATAGTCATAAATCATCCTTGAACGAATCGTTCTCAAATCGCTTTCCTGCCTAATAAATGTCAATCCATCAAGCTGTTGTGGTTTTAAATCCTTCGAAATTACGACGGTTTGAGCAATGATTTCTTCTTTAGAAAATGGAGCAGACATCGATTCCTCAGACAGATTGACCGGTTCTTTTGCGAAAACGGTAATGTCCGCAAAATTGCTTTGCTTCAACCCATTTTTTTGCCAAAATAAAGGCGGGCGGTCTGCTTTTCCTTTAAAAGAGTAAAAGTCGATCATTGACAGTTGTTTAGCGGCCGTTTGTTGAATGGAAGAAATCCATTGTCCGCCTCTTTTCGTATGATCCGTCAAAAGAAGATCCGTATGAGAAACATCTATATTTTCAAATGAAGCCTGCCAGTTATTCAATAAAAATGATTGTGAAGAGAGCGTAGCTGGAATCTGATACTGTATAGTTATAATGCCGCCATTGGCGGTAACTGTACCGGATTGGCCGCCTGTAACACATTTGTCTCCTTTAGAACAGGATACCTCTTTTGCATCTGCAGGCAGTTTCATATTCAGTTTCGAATTTTCTGGTAATGATTGAAGCGCCTGTTTAATTAAGAATCCGTCACTCTGCACCTCTATTTCGATCGTTTGATCCGCCATAATATTTTCAGAAGCACTAGATAATTTTTCATAGCCGATCCATTGAATAGTTAATAAAATCCCGGAGATAATGAGTAATAATACAGAAAATGAAAGGACCTTTTTCACATATTCTCCGCCTTTCTTAGGAAATATTACTTATATATATATATCATATCAAAAAAAAATAAAATTGACGATAAATTTTGTCAAAATTACCTGAACAATTGCGTATAATAGGAATGAAAGAAATGGAGGATATACATATGATTCAACGATTTATTGAACTGGGAGAAGGATATTCGGACTTATATGAACTCATTGATATTGCCGAACGTTCAAATGAGAGAATTGCGCACTTTATTGCGCTGCACTCAAATGAAGCCACCTCGTGTGCCATCATACTTCATCCGACGTCGACAGGCAGTTTTCAGCCGATTTATGTGTGCCGCGAAGGAATTCCTAATCCACATAAAAAAGAAAATGAGCGGTTCCGATTATTCGAACAGACTGCTGCATCTATTGGCAAACCTGTCATTGAAATGGATGTAAAACCTTCTGTCTTATTTGCAGAAAAGACGCTTTATTACCAATATTTAATCGGTATTTTGCGCATTAATCATTACCTCCCGCCGCTTTCGTAAAAAGCATTAAAAAAGGCCTTGTCATCAGACAGGCCTTTTTCTTATACCCCAATTTTATAATCGTATTCTTTTGCTTTATCCGGACGGGAATTTTCATAATCAACTTTTAAAAATGGCTTTTCGGAAAAATCGATTTTTTTGACGAAAGAAAAAGCCGCCAGTTTTTCTGCCAAGCCAGGTGCTTCCACGTGATTACAATAAAGCACGGCATATTTCATTTTTTTGGATACGTAATGAACGTTTCCATATTTACGCAATGACTTGGCAGGCTTCAATGAATGAAGCCACACAATTAATGCTTGTCGTTCCGTTAGCATAATCCATCCCCCGGTTCTTTCATTTTTATGCGGAACAACCGCATGAACCCCCGCTTCCACAGCTGCCGCAGCCACTTGTAAAAACAGAACCCGCTCCCGGCACTTTTACTTGCACTGATACCGAATGGGCAATAAGCAGGCTAATATCATCTAAAAGCTGCTGCAGTTCCGTTTCTGCCCGTCTAAATGCCGCGACGTGTTCATCCATATCCATTTCACGCTTCGCTGTGCGCGTCTCCATCATGATTCGTTTATAATCCGGATGATAGCGACCAAAACGCTGTACATCTTCATATTGTTCTTTCAGTCGGCTAAAAGCAAAAATTTTATATTTAACGGATTCAACCGTATAAAGCTTATCGTAACAGTCCCGGTATTGCTTTGCTTGTTCTGAGTGAAGAATCATATCTCCAAGTTCATCTACTGCATCCGTGACATTAATGAGTTCTATCGTTGTTGCAATCATTTGAGTCACCTCCATCCGCTTATTCTACCATATATCGTTACATTCCGGTAAAAATTTGTGTGAAATGAGTGCGATAAGCGCCTGTTCCAAATGATGTGAAGGATTCATCTAAAAGAATGGCCCGATCCTCCTGTGAATTCAGCCATGCTTCCATCGCTGCGGGTGCGTCCATATAATTAGCGCTGATCATTTCATTCGAGGTGTTAAATGAAAGACCCGCTTCCGTTAAACGCTGCTTTACATTTCCAAATCTCGGTGATTCACGACCAAAATAACCGGCTTCAAACATGTCCTTGCTATGTGATTTGGCTGACGCTTTTATTTCTGGTGTCCATAGAAGCACCGGCATGCCAGCTTGCTGTCGAACAAAATTACTCATATCTGCGAGCTGCGCCTCACTTCCACGCTCAATATGCACCCATGCAGACATACCCGGATATGGGACTTCAGGCAATGTCCCTTCATAAACAAGCTCATATGGCTTTATTTTAAGCAGAACGCCAGCGGTCATAAACCGGATGCCGGACAACGTACCGGTCTGCTGGTCAATATAAAGCTGCGCATAAAAATCACCGATTGGAATAAGTGGTCTTATATTTAACTCTTCTTCCGACAGTTCAAAACGGTAATAGCTATCTTTCGCGTGCACAACAATTTCCATTTCCGGATACCGGGAACTAAAAATTTCATTAGCAGAGCGTCCAATTGAAAAAGGTACCGTATTTATATCGCCTTTTGCAAAAATCGTCACGACTCGGCCATTTTCAACACCTGCGAGCATGTACCGGCCGGCGGATTTATAGACCCACCATTCGTATCCGTATGCTGATGGTTCTTTTCGGACAGGTTCCCCATATTCCTTTACAAGCACATCTACTGACTTTCCTATTAACGCCCCAGCTCCTTCATCCGGAACCGGATCTACCTTCTTCGGCAGCGCAGGGTCAACCTCCCCGCTGTTGACAGGGGGCGGTGCAGGCGGTTCATTGCTTTTTTCATCTATCGCTTTATCGGTATAAATGCCGACCAGTATTAAAATTAAAAAAATGACTAAGATTTTAAAAACAGCTCGCAGACGATCATCTCCTTACATACCCCATCTTTCATCAGTATATCATTCCATATCACCGATTGAAAAAAACTTGTCGTTACACCGTTAAAAATTTGTCACGTTCAATCATTTCAAGCACATTGCATGAAAGCGCAATTTCGACTATTATGGAAGATGAAGCAAAAAAAGACGAACAGGCAGGAAGGAGTACGTTTATGAAATTTGAAAATACGGGTCTTGAAGGCACACAGATTGATTTAAACCAGCTTACACATATTATGGAAGAACACGGCATGGTACTTGCCGGCCAATGGGATTATGAACGTGTTACATACGATCGTAAATTTGAATTAAAAGAAGGCGTTTATTATTTGCGTGTCTTCGGTTTCGCTGTCAAAGGAGACGTGGGTGCTGAAGATGCCCTCATTGAATTAATGACACCGCTTCTTGGCAAACATTATTATCCGCATGGCATCGAATACGGGGCGGATGAATATTTTCCTGAATCACTCGTGAAAACGTGTGAAAAGCTGCTTGCAGATATTAAAGCAGAAACCGTTCATTACGTATAAGAAAAAAGCTTTCCTCCGTCAAAGAGGAAAGCTTTTTTTATTCTCCGCCAAGAATGGCCTTGAAAACCGATGTCGTCGGACCGCCTGAGTAAAATACATATAGGAGCAAATAAACAGCCACACCGGTAATCGCCGTAAAAAACCAGATGATGCTCGTATATGGCCCGATTTTACGGTGAAGTTTTAAATTATTTTTCAATCCGCTTGTAATGGATACAATTCCAAACACAGCACCTGTTGTCGCTAAACAAATATGAAAAATCAAAAAGACAGTATAATAAATCTTTATATCATCCGGTCCGCCAAAAGCGGTATTGCCAATAAATAAAGTCCGGCTGACATATATAGTGAAAAAGGTTAAAGCAAAAACGCCTGCCAGCAACATTGTTTTTTTATGTTTTTCAACTTTACGCTGCTTAATCTGTGCCCAGCCGATCGCAACAAATATCGCACTTAAAGCGATGAAAAAGGTGCTGATCGTTGGTAAAATAGGTAACGACATGAAAATTCCTCACTTCCGTTATGTAAACCTAAGGAAACGGACAACCGTTTCCTTTTTTTGTGAATACATTGATTTATTTATTGTGACGTGCCAAAGCCGCTTCTGTTATTTTATCCGCGTCTTCTTCCTCTTTGCGGAACCAATCAAAGAAAACTTGTGCAAGAACAACGCCATATACAATTTCCTGAATGATCTTCATGACAATACCGCCTGTTTTCTGATCTTCAACAACGGCCATATTAGAAAATAATTCAGGCCCACTTAAATTCAAGCCCGACAGTGTAGATGATGGGACACACAGCTCCATCGCCTTCAACCACGCAGTTCCATCCGAGTACGTTGCATAAAGTGGACTTGATGCAAAAATAATTAAGGCACATGCAGGTGTTAATAAAATGCCATTCGCAAAAATATAGCCGATCTTCTTTAAGCCATCAAGTCCTTTGCTTTCCGGCTGCTCATTGACAAGCGGCCACCACATGCAGATCGCCAGGAAAAATAAAATGACCGTGTACAAGCTGTGCAGCGTCTCGCTCATTTTAATAAAATCAAAAATAAGCGGAATGTGATAAAACGAAAACATTCCATTAAATAAAATAAGCGCAATAAGCGGACGCGCTGCAAATGCAAAAACATGTTTTACAACAGGCAGCTGAGTTACCGGCTTCCATACCCACCATGGAATGGCTTTAATGAGAATCGGAGGTATAACAAGATAAAGAACAGCCATTTGAACCATATGGTACGTCATCATAATATGCCCCATTAAATCGAGCGGTGAGCCTTTTACAGCATACAAAATTAACATGGCGCTTAAAAAAAGCAGTGACTGACGTTTTGTGAGCGGTTCACTGTCTTTAAAGTCTCCCCGCCATTTGACCGTAACGAAAAAGTACAATACTGTCATAAACAGCAGCACAACAATAAAATACGGACTCCAAAGAGCTGGAAATCCGAAAATGCTGATCGGCATCCTATTCACCTCATTTTTTTGGCGCTCCCTTTATTATACCGCGGTAAAAACCGGGTGACAACGCCATGTATTGACAAGTTAATGACAGAAAAAAGTGTTCCCCTTATGCGGGAAACACTTTTATTTCTTACCACCAGATAATTGTCACGAACGTAAGAATTGTCAAGAATGCAACAAGCATGCCTGAATACATAAATAGCTGCGGTGCTTCGTGCCCTTTATGACTCATATGCATGAAGTAGTAAAGTTGGAAAATGACCTGCACAACAGCAAGCAGCAGAACAAATGGCACGATAAACCATTTAGAAAATCCAGCGCCCACCGCTGCAAACGCAATGACCGTAAAGAAAATCATCATCGTAAATGTCACGACTTGCATTCTCATCTCTTCTGCATGCTTCTTACGGCGATATTCGTACGTAACTTTAGGATCACCTGAATTTGGGTGTAAATTCGCCATTCTTTATCCCACCATTCCCATTAAGTATACGACCGTAAAGATGAATACCCATACGACGTCAATGAAATGCCAGTATAAGCTCGCTAAGTAAAATTTCGGTGCGTTGTAAAGATCAAGTCCGCGTTTTGCGTTGCGGACCATTAATGCAATGATCCAGGAAAGACCAAATACAACGTGACCGCCATGGAAGCCGACCAATGTGTAAAAAGCTGATCCAAATGCGCTGCTCGTAAACTTATGCTCATACTCATGGTAATAATGATTGAACTCATAAATTTCACAGCCAAGGAACGCCAAGCCAAGTGCCACGGTGATAAAAAGCCACTGCTGCATTTTCTTGAAATTGTAGTTTTTCATATGATACATCGCAAAAACAGACGTTAATGAACTTGTTAAAAGAAGCATCGTCATTAAGAAAACGAGCGGCAGTTCAAATAAATCCGTTGCTTTTGCATGTGTATCACTCGGCACACTATCTTTCAGTGCTAGGTATGTTGCAAACAAAGAAGCGAATAAAACCGTCTCGCCTCCCAGGAAAAACCAGAATCCTAAAAACTTGTTTTTACCTTCAAGCGTTGCCTGCTCAGGTGATTCGGGCCACGTTCGCGGCGTGAATTTTTGTTCAGCTGCCATTAATGTGTCCCTCCTTTTCCTGCATCATCCAAAAGATCTTCTTTATGGATGTGGTAGCCATGGTCATCTTTAATAGAACGATAAAGCATCGCCCCAAACGTCACCAGCATCCCTATAATGAGAACCGGAATTGCCCAGCCTTTCCCTTCATCCGCATGGTACATAGCACCAAATGCGGCAATGAAAAGACCTAATGAGATAACAAACGGCACGAAAGAATTGTTCGGCATATGAATATCGCCGATTGGTTCAGCTGGTGTCATTTCTGTTTTGCCTTCCATTTTTTCAATCCAGAACGGATCAAGTCCGCGAACGAGTGGAAGCTGCTTAAAGTTATAGAAAGGTGTTGGAGATGGAAGTGACCACTCAAGTGTACGACCATCTTTCCAAGGATCTCTTCCTACTTGAATATTCTTTTTCTGTGTAATCACAACGTTCACAAGCATGATAATGATACCTACAGCCATGAAGGCGGCTCCTATTGAACTAATCAGGTTACCGGCTTCAAGCCCTTGTCCAGGCAAGAATGTCCATACACGGCGTGGCATCCCCATTAAACCAAGGAAATGCTGAATAAAGAATGTTAAATGGAAACCAGTCAAGAACAAGACAAAGGTAATTTTACCCAGTTTTTCACTGAGCATTGTTCCAAACATAAGCGGCCAGTAAAAGTGAGCACCGCCGAGAAGTCCGAGCACAATCCCACCAACAATAACGTAATGGAAGTGAGCAACGATAAAGTATGTGTCATGGAACTGATAATCAGCCGGCGCAGCAGCCTGCATAACCCCCGTTACACCACCCATAACGAATGATGGGATGAAGGCAACAGCATACAGCATCGGAACAGTGAACTGAATACTTCCGCCCCAAATGGTCATAATCCAGTTAAAGATTTTAATCCCTGTTGGAACCGCAATGGCCATAGTCGCAACAGCGAAAATAGCATTCGCAATTGGGCCAAGACCTGTTGTAAACATGTGGTGAGCCCATACCATGAAACCAAGGAATCCAATTAAAACGGTTGCGAATACCATGGACGAATATCCAAATAAACGCTTTCTTGCAAACGTCGGGAAAATCTCTGAGAAAATACCGAACGCCGGCAACACAAGAATATACACTTCCGGGTGACCGAAGATCCAGAAGAAGTGCTCCCAGATGATCGTATTTCCGCCCATAGCTACATCGAAGAAACCTGAGCCAAACATACGGTCAAAAATAAGCATGAATAAACCGACCGTAAGTGGAGGAAATGCGAACAAGATAAGTGCTGACGCAACAAAAGTTGTCCATGTAAAAAGCGGCATTCTCATGTAAGTCATACCCGGTGCACGCATATTGATAATGGTAACGAGAAAGTTAATTCCCCCCATCAGTGTACCAAAACCGGATATCTGAAGCCCTAATGCGTAAAAATCAATTCCGTGTCCCTCGGATGCGAGTGACAATGACGCGTACGATGTCCAGCCTGCATCTGGAGCACCGCCTAAAAACCATGAAAGGTTTAAGAACAGCCCACCGAAAAAGAACAACCAAAATCCAAGTGCATTAATGAATGGGAATGCAACGTCACGCGCGCCAATTTGAAGCGGCATGACTGCGTTCATAAATGCGAATAATAATGGCATTGCTGCCAGGAAAATCATTGTTGTACCGTGCATTGTAATAATCTCATTAAATAAACCGGCACTGACAAAGTCATTGTTCGGCACAGCCAGCTGAATCCGAATCATCATTGCTTCAATACCGCCGACAATAAAGAAAAAGCCGCCAGCGAGTAAATAAAGGATTGCGATTTTTTTATGGTCAACTGTTGTTAAGTAATCCCAAACTGTACCGGCAAATCCCCGTTTCTGCGTGTGTGCAATGCTACTCAACGGTTTTACCTCCTTTACTATGTTTCTGTAATTATTGTTCTACTTTAAGACTCATTAAGTAAGCAGCGAGCTGATCCAATTCTTGATCAGACAGTTCACCGTATGTACCAGTCATTTTATTACCTGGTTTGTACTGCTCTGGATTTGCAATCCATTTTTTCAACTCTTCTTCGTCATGTTCTAAAATACCAGCAACCATCTCTCGATCCCCAAAGTTCGCAAGGTTGGGTGCTGTACGTGCTGCTTCTGGACGCGCATCAGCTGTTGTAACCGCATGACAGCTCAAGCATTTTTGGTTAAATACTTCCTGTCCTGCTGCTGCAGTAGGATTAGTTGGTGCTGCTTCAGCTGCCTCTGCGTCCACTGCCTGCATAGCTGTTACCCATTGATCAAATTCACCTTGTGGAAGAGCCCGCACTTTAAAATCCATTAATGCGTGAGAAGGACCGCAAAGCTCTGCACATTTTCCGTAAAATAAATTATCAGCCTCTGCCGCTTTTTCATTGTCAAACTCAAGCCAGATTTGGTTGACATTTTCTACGTTTGTATCAATCTTTCCTCCGGCAGCCGGAATCCAGAATGAGTGTTTAACGTCAGTTGCTTTTACATTAAAATACACTTTTTGACCGGTCGGAACGACGAGATCCTGACTTGTGATAATCTTTTGGTTTGGATACTCAAATTCCCACCAGTAAAGGTTAGCACGTACGTTTACAACCATCACGTCTGTTGTTCCGTCTTCGTTTTTCTTATCCATGGCCTTTGTATCAGCCAAGTCGAATGTGGCAATAACTGTTGGAATCGTAAGGATGATAAGTAAAAGAATCGGAATAACGGTCCAAACGATCTCCAAAATGTGACTTCCTTCGACCTGTTTCGGAATGGTTGTATCGCCCTTTTTACGGCGGAACTTAATGACAGCAACAGCAAACAAAATCGATACAACGATGACTACACCGACCATGATCCATGTGCTCAGCATCATGAGATCATACGCAGTCTGACCTGCTTCACCGGCAGGAATCAACGTTGAAAGAAATGGTTCGCCACAGCCAGACAGAACAAGCGCCATCAGACCAAAAACCGTAAAAAGACGCCATTTTGTTAGCTTCTGTTTCATAGCGTATTACTACCCCTCTTTCGTATAAAATGTCTACTAAAACAGTGCATATATATGGATTTCCTCAAAAGAAAGAATTCCCTTTGTTTAAATAACGGTCACGATGACCATCGCAACGAAAATAATGGTTAAATACTGCAATGAATAGATAAACATATATTTAGCCCATTTCAAATCGTCTTTTGCTTTAAAGCCTGCTGCAGCAAGTGCTACCCAGCCTGCATTTAGCAATGTAGCTAAAATGATAAACGCCGTACCCAGTTCAGTCATGAAAAAAGGCAATGGCAAAAGAAAAAGTGTCCAAACAAACATATGTCGTTTTGTGACAGCAAACCCTTTCACGGTCGGCAGCATCGGAATGCCCGCTCTCCCGTATTCATCTGCCCGCTTCATTGCCAGCGCGTAAAAATGCGGCGGCTGCCAAATAAACATGATTAAAAATAACATCCAGGCTAATACATCAAGCGTCGGGTCGACCGCAGCCCAGCCAATAAGAGGCGGAACGGCGCCGGAAATACTGCCGACAATTGTATTGCTTACATGACGCCGCTTTGACCACATCGTATAAATGACGACGTAGCTGATAATACCAATTACGCCGATCACGCCTGCTGTGAACGTTGTCATAAATAAAAGCGCTGAGCCGGCAATGACGAGCGCAAGTCCTATTACTAATACTTTTGAATAGCTGATTTTCCCCGTAACAGTCGGCCTTGTTTTCGTCCGCTCCATTAATGGGTCAATGTCCCGGTCTATGTAATTATTTAAACTTGCAGAACCCGCAATAATAAGTGCGGAACCAATCAGTGTCAAAGCGATCGTATCAAGGTTGGCCAAAAAGCGAATATCATTCAAAATAAAGGCCAGCCACATACCTGTAAATACCGTTATTAAATTGGAATTAACGATGCCGATCTTAATCAGCGCCATAAAATCTTTCATCGCTGTTGTTTCCGGCACGTTTGTTTTATCCATTGTTGTTGCAGCACGCGACACCTTTTTCCCCCCTTTCTTTAAACACACTTTCTTTTCTTACTATAAAGGATACAGCCGCGCTTTTCTACACTATTTGAAAACATTTCAAAACAATGGGCGCTCTCTTCCATATTAAATCATATCCATTCTTTTTTATGTGAACGGATGATGAACTATTTTTGTCAAATTTGTGACTCGTGAAAGCGTTCTGTTTCCAGACGTTCTTTTTTATAAGATAATATAAAAGGTATACAATGGGGTGTTGCGAAATCAATACGACGACTGTATGATCATGTACGAATGATGCGTATATAGATAGAAAGAAAGAAGGTGAACATTTTGCATGGTTGGCTTAAATGGCTTGGTGTTGTAACAACACTTGTAATGCTTGTCGTCTTAATCGGCGGCGCGCTCGTTACAAAAACAGATTCCGGTCTTGGCTGTGGAAATGAATGGCCGCTTTGCCACGGGCAAATCATTCCGGAAGATATTAAAATAGAAACCATTATTGAACTCTCCCATCGAGCTGTTTCAGGTGTAGCTGGATTTCTCGTTCTTGCGCTTTCCATTGCCTCCTGGCGTTTTATCGGCCACAAGCGTGAAACAAAATTTCTGGCGATTCTGGCATTCTTCTTTTTGCTTGCTCAGGCATTAATTGGTGCGGCGGCTGTTCTTTGGGGACAAAATGACTTTGTCTTAGCTCTTCACTTCGGTATCTCTCTTATTTCTTTTGCAGCGGTATTATTACTGACACTGCTTATTTTCGAAGTGGATCAGCGCTTCGATGCATCTGCCATTGTGATTGACAGCCGGATGAAATGGCATACGATCGGGGTTACGCTATACAGTTACATCGTCGTCTATACTGGTGCACTTGTGCGCCATACAAAATCAAGCATGGTATGTAATTCATGGCCGATGTGCGGCAATAATGAATTTTTGCCGTCAAATTTGTATCAATGGATTCAAATGAGCCATCGTGCAGCTGCCGGTCTTATTTTCATTTGGATCGCTTATATTACATATATTACCATAAAGTATTATAAGCATCAACGCGTTTTATATTACGGATGGATTATTGCATTTACACTTGTTCTATTACAGGTCATTGCTGGTGCCTTCATTATTTGGACTAATTTAAATTTATATGTTGCACTAGCCCACGCTCTTTTTATTTCCTGCTTATTTGGCCTGTTATGTTATTTTATCTTACTGATCTCTCGCAGCAAAATAAATACGCTGAAATGATAAAAGCACTGCCTCAGTTAAGAGGCAGTGCTTTTATTTTGTTTATTTTTCAAGTTCTACAAGCAAATCGCCTGTTGCAATTGCTTCACCATTTTGAACGTGAACTGCTTTTACAGTACCATCAAACGGCGCTTGGACGGTCGTTTCCATCTTCATTGCTTCTGTAATCATTAAATGATCACCGCGTTTTACTTTGTCACCTTTTTCAAGAATTACTTTAATAACTGTTCCCGGCATTGTTGCTGCAATGTGGCCTTCGTTTTTCGGATCGGCTTTCACTTTTGCATTTACCGCAGATTTAACACTTTCATCCTTAATCACAACATCACGCGGCTGGCCATTTAGCTCAAAGCTTAAAATGCGTGTACCGTCCGCCTGTGGATGGCCAATCGAGATCAGTTTCACGATAAGTGTTTTACCTGTTTCAATTTCAATTTCTTTTTCTTCACCAAGACGCATGCCATATAGGAATGTTGGTGTGTCAAGAACAGAAATGTCTCCGAACTGTGCTTTTACTTTTGCATAGTCAGCAAACACTTTCGGATAAAGGGCATATGCAATTACATCCTGCTCGGTCGGTTCTTCACCAATCTCCTGCTCGAGTTCTTTGCGAAGCGCATCAAAATCAACGTCTTCGAGCAGCTCACCCGGACGAACTGTAATAGGTGATTTTCCTTTTAAAATAACCTTTTGCAATTCTTCTGGGAATCCGCCGACCGGCTGGCCCAAATACCCTTCGAACAATTCAATAACAGAATCTGGGAAGTCAATGTTATTGCCGCGAAGCAGTACTTCTTCTTCTGTTAAATCATTTTGCACCATAAACAGTGCCATGTCGCCGACTACTTTTGAAGATGGTGTTACTTTGACAATATCACCAAACATTAAATTCACACGGCGGTACATGTCTTTTACTTCATCCCAGCGATCGCCAAGGCCGACGCCTTTTGCCTGCTGCTGAAGGTTTGAATATTGTCCACCCGGCATTTCATGCTCATAGATTTCCGTATGAGGCGCAAGCATCCCGCTTTCAAACGGCGCATAGAATTTGCGGACATCTTCCCAGTAGTATGATACTTTTTCAAGCGCATCAATGCTGACCGATGGCGCACGATCTGTGCCTTCCAATGCATAACGAAGCGTGTTCGCACTTGGCTGCGACGTAAGACCCGCCATTGTGCTAAGTGCCGTATCCACGATATCTACACCTGCTTCGATTGCTTTCGTGTACATGAAGATACCATTGCCGCTCGTATCATGCGTGTGCAAATGCACAGGAATCTCGATCGCTTCTTTTAATTCAGAAATAAGACGGTATGCTGCCTGAGGCTTCAGAAGTCCAGCCATATCTTTAATGGCAAGAATATGAGCACCTTGAGCTTCTAATTCTTTGGCCATCTGCTTATAATACTCTACGCTGTATTTAGCACGAGATGGATCATCAATATCCCCTGTATAGCAAATCGCCGCTTCCGCAACTTTGCCTGACTGGCGTACTTCATCAATCGCCACTTCCATGCCTTTCACCCAGTTCAAGCTGTCAAAAATACGGAAAACGTCAACACCCGATTGGGCCGACTGCTGAACAAATTCTTTGATTACATTATCAGGGTAGTTTTTGTAGCCGACTGCGTTTGACGCCCGAAGCAGCATTTGGAACAAGACGTTTGGTACTTGCTTGCGGAGCGTCTCAAGCCGGTTCCACGGATCTTCTTTTAAGAAGCGGTATGCTACGTCAAACGTCGCGCCTCCCCACATTTCCATCGAGAACAAGTCAGGAAGAAGGCGTGCTGTTGCCGGTGCAATATGTGTCAAGTCTGTTGTCCGAATACGCGTTGCCAGGAGCGACTGGTGCGCATCACGCATCGTCGTATCGGTTAAGAGCACTTCTTTTTGGTCTTTCACCCAGCTGACGAGGCCATCTGCGCCCTGCTCATCAAGAATCTGTTTCGTGCCACGTGCCGGTTTTTCAGAAAGTTTTACTTTTGGAATGCGCGGTGTATCAAATACCGGTTTTTTCTTTTGTTCGACACCTGGAAATCCGTTTACTGTCACGGTTCCGATATAATTAAGCATTTTTGTGCCGCGGTCTTTCTTTTTCGGAAAAATAAATAATTCCGGCGTCGTATCGATAAATGAAGTATTGTAATTCCCAGCGATAAAGTCTTCATGACGCATCACGTTCTCCAGGAATGGAATATTCGTTTTAATCCCGCGAATCCGGAATTCCTGTAAGTTTCGCACCATTTTTGATGCCGCCTGCTCAAATGTCATCGCAAACGTAGACACTTTTACGAGCAGTGAATCATAATATGGTGTAATAACAGCACCCTGGAAACTGTTCCCAGCATCTAAACGAACGCCATAACCGCCGCCTGAACGATAAGCCATGATCCGCCCTGTATCCGGCATAAATCCATTTTCAGGATCTTCTGTAGTCACACGCGATTGAATGGCATAGCCCATCGTACGAATATCTTTTTGCTGCGGAATGGCTACTTTATCACTGTGCAAGCCATGGCCTTCCGCTACTAAAATTTGTGTCTGCACGATATCGATGCCTGTAATGATTTCAGTAATCGTGTGCTCAACCTGAACGCGCGGATTTACCTCGATAAAGTAAAATTCATCGCCGGCTGTGAGAAATTCAACGGTACCCGCATTTAAGTAATCCACATTCTTCATTATTTTGACTGCCGCCTCACAAATACGGTCGCGCAAGTCTTCCGAAATCGAAACAGCCGGGGCAACTTCCACTACTTTTTGATGGCGACGCTGAACAGAACAGTCACGCTCATACAAATGAACAATATTTCCTTCATGATCACCGATAATCTGCACTTCAATGTGCTTCGGATTTTGAACGAACTTTTCAACATACACCTCGTCGTTTCCAAAAGCGGCTTTTGCTTCGGACTTAGCACGATCATATGACTCACGCACTTCACCTAAATTTTGGACGATTCGCATGCCGCGTCCGCCGCCGCCAAGAGAAGCTTTAATAATGATTGGAAACCCATTCTTCTTCCCGAAATCAATGACTTCATCCAAGCTGCTAACCGGACCGTCTGTTCCTGGAATCACGGGAATACCTGCGTTAATTGCTTGTGTACGTGCTTTTACTTTATCGCCGAACATATCAAGATGGGCAGATTTAGGCCCAATAAAAATAATACCTTCTTCTTCACAACGTTTCGCGAATTCAATGTTTTCAGATAAAAAACCATAGCCAGGGTGAATTGCGTCAACATCCGCTTGTTTGGCAATTTCAATAATGCCCTCAATGTCCAAGTAGGCATCGATTGGTTTTTTGCCTTCACCGACAAGATATGCTTCATCGGCTTTATAACGATGATAAGAGCCTGAATCTTCCTTCGAGTAGACAGCTACTGTCCGGATATGTAGTTCTGTGCAGGCACGGAACACGCGGATGGCAATCTCTCCCCTATTCGCCACCAGCACTTTGCTGATTTTTTTCATCTTCATCTCTCCCCTGATCTGTTGATAAAATATATATAAAAAGGCTCAAATGATTGAACCTTTTTATTTTTAAGATTTATAGTTTTTTTCATATTTCGACTGCATGGAAACATTAGCCAAAATGCCCATTGAAATAGAAAGCAGCAATAAGGATGAGCCCCCGTAGCTGATAAATGGAAGCGGGACACCTGTAATCGGAATAATGCCTGACACACCGCCAAGGTTTATAAATGCCTGAATGCCAATCATGGAGGAAATCCCGACTGCAAGCATAGAACCAAATGAATCAGTACTTCTAATTGCAATACGGAGACCATGCAAAACAATAAACGAAATTCCCCCAATGACAATGATTATACCAAAAACGCCAAGTTCTTCGGCGATAATGGACATAATAAAATCAGTGTGCGGCTCCGGCAAATAACCAAGCTTTTGAACACTTTGCCCAAGCCCCCGACCCGTCAGTCCGCCGGATCCGATCGCAAGGTAGGAATTTACCAGATGATAACCCGCATCTTCCTCATACTTAAACGGATCCATATAACTCGTCAACCGGCTCATTCGTTCTTCAGACAAAATATTATCCTTCTGCCATATTAAAAGCGGCGATAAGAAAAGAGCGAAAATACCAATGAGAAGGGCAAACTTTGCAAGCTTTTTCATTTTTATACCGGATGACAAGACAATTGTCAACCCGATTGCAAAAATGATTGCTGCTGTTCCAAAATCCGGTTCGAGCGCGACTAGAAAACAAACCGCAAATAAAACAATGACCGGCGGCGCAATACTGTTATTTAACGAATTAATATTCTTTTGTTTTTTAGAGAAAACAGCTGCCATATAAATAATAATAACCAGCTTTGAAAATTCGGAAGGCTGAATCGAACGTGCGCCGATCTGAAACCAGCTTTGCGCATTATTAGAAACGCTGCCGAATAAAAACAGCAAAAACAGCGTAAAAAACATGCCAGATGTAATGATAACTAAAAACCGATTTGCTCTTAAGCGCCGATAAGGAAATATGGACATGATTCCAAAAGCGATAAAAGCCACGATCATATGGAGCTTTTGCTTATCATAAAAAAATTCGCTTTCAAGTCCCCAGCGCTGCACTGCCATTACTGAGCTCGCACTAAAAATCATCATTAGTCCAAAAAAGCATAAAATAAGAAAAGCGGCTGCCAGCGGATAATCATATGATTTTAACTTTCTTTTCCACATAAATACCTTCCATTCATGCGCTTACCGATAAGCGATACTCTTTAAGTTAAAAAAACTCAAACAGCTGTTTGAGTTTTCTGTCTGTTTACCGGTCGAAGGACGCTTCATGCAAAGCCGATAATTCCTGTTCCAGCGAATCAACCAGCTTTTTGCCGTCCGCTTCATCCACCAGCCCGAGACGTATGGCGAAATCTATTTCACGGGATAAGCCGAACATTTGAGTGTCAAGCACTTCCTCGTATAAAGGACATTGCGGCATCGTTAAGTTGTCCATTTGAACTTTGATGAGACGCAAAATTTTTTCCGCATCCGCCTGCAACAGAGAGTAGGCTTTTTCCCGATGGTCTATTTTCATTTCAGATGCCATTGTTTCTCCCCCTGTTCCAAGAATGGAATCACTGTATACTAAAAGATTTTATCGTTAATACAAGGAATTTGCAAGGAATTTTAACACGTGCACTGACAAGGTGAATTTTTCAAGGTATACTTATTTTATACATAGCCACCTACACAAAGGAGATTTTGCCTCATGGAACAAATCATTCCAATCAAAGGGAAAGTATCATTTCCTGTCACACTTGATCCAGGCGTTTGGATTTTTGATGACCGCCGTATAGATCTAGATGATTTTTTTTCCTCACCTGATCAACCAGAACGTGACGAGGAAGAAGAATACATAAAGAGCACATCTAAGTTCTGGGAAAAAGAAATTCGGGAAGGTGCTGTCTTTCCTCCAACGATCAAATCAGAAAAAAAATACGAAAAAGAGAAAGTGCTTACAAGTACATTCGGCATCCCATTATCACCGTTTTTGAAAAATGCCGAGCCGCTGGACGACGCTTCTGAGATTTCGTTCCAAACGAAAAATGGAACTTTTTCATTTCCACTAACAAAAGCTGATTCGTTGATTATGCAATTTTCGCTAAAAGGAAAACCGTTACGCGATGATGGCCCCGTTCACATTTTATTTAAAAACGGATCTAACCGCCAAAACCCTGTTACCCATGTAACGGCCATTCATATTCAATAAAAAACCCTTCCACTGCGGTGGGAGGGGTTTTTATATAGCAGATAATGTCGTGTCTGTTTCTGTAATAAAGAGTGTAGTTTCGACTGCCATATTCACTTTATAAGGTACATCTAAATTGGACCCTTCCTCCTCTAAAATGAGAAGAATGGGACGATCGCTCACATACTCATTCTGTCCAGACACAATCCCTTTTCGCCCATCATTCAGCCATACAGTTAAACCGGTTGGATACATGACGATGGCTTTTCTAAACATTTCAATATAAGCAGTTTCGAATTCAGTTCCTGACCCTGCGTATAAAATTTCCATCCCTTCATGTGGCAGCATAGCTTTGCGATAAACTCGGTTAGACGTGACAGCATCGTATACATCTGCAATGCCAAGTATTTTTCCGAAAACATGAATTTCATTTCCTTTAAGGCCGCGCGGATAACCCGAACCATTTAATCGTTCATGATGCTGAAGTGCGCAATGCGCTGTTGTTAATGGAAGACCGTGTTCTTTGCGAAGTAATTCAAAGCCTAATTCTGTATGTTTTTTTATAAGATCGAACTCATCATTTGTAAGTCTAGATGGCTTTTTCAAGATAGACGCGGGTATCATCATTTTACCGATATCATGCAACATGGCACCGAGGCCGATTTCTTCTGTTTGTTTCGCAGTTAAATTTTTCAGTCTCATACTAAGTGCCAGCGTGTAGATTGTCACGTTTAACGAGTGTGTGAAAATATAATCATCATGTGCATACAGATGAGTCAATAGATCGATTGCTTCTTTCCGTTCTTTAATTTGGCTAATGATATCCCGGACGACCGCCGCAAACTTCTTTTCCATTTTATGTAAATTTAATTTCGTTGACCCCGCTGACAGATCCTTTTTCACTTGGTTAAAAGCTTCAGACATGACAGAAATCGCCTCTCTTCGTGTTCCTTCTGCTAAGACAGGACGAATGTAAATGTCATCCGTACGCCCATCCTCAATGTATACATATGTAATACCGAGCGATTGCAGACGCTGCAAAATGGGCGATGTAAGTTTGGCTCCGGACTTCAATAACACTTGCCCCTTGCTGTTTAACACATTTTCAGCAAGAAAGACATTTTCTTGAATGGATGACACAGCGACTAATCTCAATATTTTCGAACTCCTTATATAGTAAAAATGACATCATTGAATTCTTTTCTGCTTGAGGGCGTTCATAATTTGCCGGTCTAGTTTCTCTGCTGCCTGCAAATCGTATGTTTTCTCGTAAGCCGGCTCCACCACTATTTTCGATCCGTAAAACATAACATCCCGGACTTCATTTATCGCAACTTCTATAACAGATGCTTTTAATGGCACATCTTCTAAACGATTTGATACAACTTTTGCATTGCCGCTAATCGTATACGTTGATTCCGAGGCAAAAACAGCCAAGGAAACAAGAGCGTTTCTATGAATATTATCAATGATTTTTGAACGGCTGTCCACCGCAATCCGCAAAGTTTGATCATTCGAGGCGTACACCCAGGATACTGCATTCATAAAAGGAGCTCCTGTTTCTGCATCCACTGTTGAAAAAAAAGATAGGCGCTCTGTTTGAAGCGCTTCAAACAAGTCTGGTATTAAATACGATTCATTTCGATTTGCCAACATTACCGCTCCCTTTATTTTTTACCTCATTATACCGATAATCTGTTTGCATTTCTATATGCACCCCCTCTGCCGTGTTATACTAATTATATAAACGGAGGTGCCACCATGAGAGTAAAATGCGTAATCTGTGACAAAATTGAATCAATCGATGATCATTTGCCTTCTGCAAAAAAATTGCGGAATCGGCCCATCCATACATATATGTGTGACAAATGCCGGACCCGCATAACAGAAAAAACGGAAAAACGGGTCAATACAGGACAATTTTTCGTTTATAGATCCGGAAAACAAAAAGAATGGCTTTAATAAAGCCTGTTTTGCAGACCGGTGCTGTCACCGGCCTGTTCCTCGGCTTTTTTCTGAAAGGGATCGAGCTATTTACTGGTAAAGGTGTTTATACACTTCTGCTGAATGTTGACTTTATTCCGATCATTAATCAGGTGTTATGGCCCGAATGGATCGAATTCTTTTTTCATTTACTCGTTTCCTTATTGATTGCTGCTGGGTTTTTCTTATTGCTCCCGAAAACAAAGCGCCCATATTCGACAGCTTTTTTATTGACGCTTCCGGCCATCTTTCTTTATTTCCCCTTATCCGCACTTGCCTGTAAGTCCGTCCCGGAAATGGACGACATGCGGGCGTTTTTCTGGTGGACAGCAGGGCATATTTTATATGCACTTATACTCGGTTTATATGGACAAAAATTTAAGCGGGAGGCCTAGGCCTCCCGCTTAAATTATGAAGATATATTTTCTTCTTTTTGATGCTTTTTCAGCCTGAATTTATATGTGCCGAGCACTAATGCCGCTACAAGCAAGCTTTCGACAACCGGCAGCTGGTACGACAAAATTAAAAGAAGCAGTGATCCGATCGCAAGTGAAAAATAAATGATGACATTCTGCCACATTTTCAACTTTTTCGCAAACCCGAGATTGTAAACGAGAATGGAAAGGGCAATTAAAATTGCCCAATAAATGTAGACAGCTGCCTTAACGCCGAACGCTTCGATGATGGCACCGAGAAGCGGACTGACGTGCTCCAGTCCTTCCACATCCATCCCTCCAGTTTTCTATACTTATACTTGTTTCTTTTTCGCTGAGCGTTCGCGCTCATTTTTATCGAGAATTTTTTTACGAAGACGGATTGATTCCGGCGTTAATTCGCAATACTCATCGTCATTCAAGTACTCAAGCGCTTCTTCAAGCGACATAATACGTGGTTTTTTCATTGTTGCTGTTTGATCTTTATTCGCAGAACGAACATTTGTCGCCTGCTTTGTTTTCGCAATATTAACTGTCAAGTCGTTATCACGTGTATGTTCGCCGACAATCATACCAGCATAAATTTCTGTTCCTGCTTCAACAAAAATAATCCCACGGTCTTCTACACCCATAATGCCGTATGTGGATGCTTTTCCTGTTTCCTGAGAAACGAGAACACCTTGGCGGCGGCCGCCGATGCGTCCTTTTTGCATAGGCTGGTAGCTGTCAAATGTATGGTTAATGATTCCATACCCGCGCGTCATTGTTAAAAATTCTGTTGTATAACCGATTAATCCGCGTGCCGGCACCATGAAAATTAATCGAACTTGTCCGTTTCCATTGTTGACCATATCAAGCATTTCGCCTTTACGCTCGCCCATCGATTCAATAATTGATCCTGTATATTCTTCCGGCACATCAATTTGAACACGTTCAACCGGCTCACATTTTACACCGTCAATTTCACGAACGATAACTTGCGGCTTTGATACTTGCAATTCGAAGCCTTCGCGGCGAAGGTTTTCAATCAAGATAGACAAATGAAGCTCACCGCGTCCTGATACAATCCATTCATCCGGAGATGCTGTATTTTCAACGCGAAGACTAACGTCTGTTTCCAATTGCGCGTGAAGACGTTCTTCAATTTTTCTTGACGTAACAAATTTCCCCTCGCGTCCTGCAAACGGGCTGTTGTTCACTAAGAAGTTCATTTGAAGAGTCGGTTCATCAATACGAAGAACAGGAAGTGCTTCCTGATGCTCCATCGGCGTGACCGTTTCCCCCACGTTAATGTCTTCCATTCCAGAAACGGCTACAAGATCGCCAGCTTTTGCTGTTTCAATTTCAACTCGTTTTAAACCGAGGAAACCGAACATTTTCGTTACACGGAACTGCTTTACTTTGCCGTCAAGTTTCATAAGCGCGACTGATTGGCCAACCGACATTTCCCCACGGAAAATACGGCCAATCCCGATCCGTCCTAAATAATCGTTGTAGTCTAAAAGTGCGACCTGGAATTGAAGCGGTTCATCGCTGTTATCTACCGGAGCTGGAATGTGCTCGATAATTGCTTCATAAAGGGCTTCCATGGTTTCGTCTTGTTTTTCTATATCCGTGCTGGCTGTTCCATTCATACCTGAAGCGTAAATAACCGGGAACTCAAGCTGTTCATCATTAGCATCAAGCTCAATAAACAACTCAAGTACTTCATCCACTACTTCAGTTGGGCGCGCAAAATCACGGTCAATTTTGTTTACTACAACAATTGGGCGCAAATTTTGCTCAAGTGCTTTTTTCAATACAAAACGTGTCTGAGGCATACAGCCTTCGTATGCATCAACAACAAGAAGAACACCATCAACCATTTTCATGATCCGTTCTACTTCACCACCGAAATCGGCATGTCCAGGTGTATCCAGAATGTTGATTTTTTTGTCTTTATATTGAATCGCAGTATTTTTAGCAAGGATGGTAATACCACGCTCACGTTCTAGATCATTCGAATCCATCGCGCGCTCTTCTACATGCTCATTTGAACGAAAAATACCTGATTGTTTTAATAGCTGATCGACGAGCGTCGTTTTCCCATGGTCAACGTGGGCGATAATCGCGATGTTACGTAAATCGTTTCTTGTTTTCAAACTATTTCCTCCTGCCTTTTCTTGGAACTCCATCTGGTTCGGTTTCCATTAACTGAACTATTATATCACACACTTTGCACGATGCCTATTTGAAAAAAGCGGACATTGCCAGAAAACCCGACATTGTACTACAATAGAAAAAAAGGGGGGACTGTACATTGCCTGCTATTCAATGGCCGTTTTTAGGATTTGCTGTTTTAGCCGCCGTATGCATGATTGGTATCGGCATTGCCATCGGCGAACAAAGTATTTTGGGTGCTATTTTATCAATCGTCCTGCTGCTTGCCGTCATGGGATTCGGTTTTTCGTATAAAGCGAAAATGCGCCGCGCAGGTAAATTATAAAAAAAGGGAATGGCTTTTTTCAGCCGTCCCCTTTTTTATTTAAATATTTTTTTAAGATGTCTTCATGAAGACCTGGCGCAGCGGCAAAAACCGGATTGACTGAAAGCATATTAAGGTCTTCCCCACCAATTGTGCTGACGATCCCCCCCGCTTCTTCGACAATTATTTTCCCTCCTGCAAAATCCCAAGGCGCATTCCGCATCGTAATATAGGCACTCAGCCGTCCTGACGCAACATACGCGAGTTCAAGCGCCGCCGAACCGTACGATCTAGTTCCCCGTACATCTTTCGCCAGCCCAATGAGCCTGTTTTGATCAAAATGGCGGTTATTCACAAGCCAAGTGGCACTGATTCCAATAATAGCCGTTTCGACAGGGACTTTTTCCAGCTTCTCAAGAAGCACGTCGTTCATCCAAGCACCCTGTCCTTTTTTTGCATGATAAAGTTCGTCATGAACAATATCATATATGTAGCCAAGCTGGCCAACGCCGTCTTCATAAATACCGATAGAAATCGCAAAATTGCGCTGTTGATGGACAAAATTCATCGTACCGTCAATCGGATCAATTATCCAGATGACCCCATCAAGCGACTGCACATCGTCCCCTTGTCCTTCTTCCCCTAAAATACGATGATCAGGAAATGCAGTTCGGATTTGCTCAATAAAAAAGCGTTCTGTTTCCTCATCAACGTTTGTGACTAAATCATTCGCATTTGACTTTGCTTGAATACTGATCGAATGCGTAAAAGATGCCCGTATGTTCGCTCCAGCCTCCTGAATCCACTTCTTCACTGTTTCATCTATTTTCGTCCAATTCGCCATTATGCAGCCCCCGTCCCGCTTAAAGACCATTTTCTTTCACATTACACGAATCGAAAAAGGTTATCAAGTTTTTCCAACGCCTTGCTTTATGTTATAATAATGATTATAAAGAAGAGATGGTTTGTGGGAAAGGAATAATAAATAATGATGTTTACCGGATTTACGAAACAAGATTTTAGCACATTTCAATTAAATGAACTGGATGAGCGGATGACTGCGATTCAAGAGCGAATCCAGCCTAAATTTAAGCAACTGGGTGACGAACTGACGGATGATTTATCAGTGCTGCTTGGCCAGGAGATGTTTTTGCATATTGCACGCCATGCACGCCGCAAAGTGAACCCGCCAAATGATACGTGGCTCGCGATCGCAAATAATAAACGCGGTTATAAACAGCACCCGCACTTTCAAGTTGGCTTATTTGATGATCACGTTTTTATTTGGCTGGCCTTTATTTATGAACTTCCCCGAAAACAAGCGATTGCTAAAACATTTTTAGAAAATCAGAAGTTGCTCAAAGAAACTGTTCCTTCTGATTATGTTTTATCACTTGACCATTTGAAAAAAGATGCAGAACCTTGGGAAGAAGCAGATCTTAAACAGTCTCTTCAACGGTTCCACGATGTGAAAAAAGCCGAATTCCTAATCGGACGCCATATTCCGTCTGACGATCCAATTTTAAAGGACGGCGACGCTTTTTATGCGGTTGCTAAAGAAACATTCGAAACACTTCTTCCGCTCTATAAGCTTGCTTATCAATAATAAACAGTCCGTTCCATTTTTTCGGAACGGACTGTTTTCACATACGGATTTCCGTCTGTGCAGGTGCCTGTTTCATTTTTTGGACAGCTCGGTAAGACGAATAGCCGCTTACTTCTTCAAATTCGCCGCAAATGCGCTTTTCATCCGCTTTTCCCGGGACAATTTCTTTAAAGCGCTTATAGCGTTCCATTAATACTTCTTTTCCAATTCCTTTTTCATGCGCCTGTTCAATTGCTTCAAAAAAAGCGACAACATCTATTACTTCTTCCGTTGACCAGTCCATTGAAAACGGATACGAATATTCCATTATCTTCACCTCACTTTACCTATTCTATTCTCTCCTGTTCAACTCCTTGTTAAATAAGAAAAATTTCTATGCAATGTTAGGGCAAAATGCTATAATTCTTTTGTTTTAGCGAATGATTAGAAAAGAGGTGGAAATGGCGTTGTTACAACATGAAACTCCATTATTTGACGGGCTTCTTCGCCACGCCAAACAGAACCCAGTCCAGTTTCACATTCCCGGCCATAAAAAAGGAAAGGGAATGGATCCGGTATTCAGAGAATTCATTGGAGAAAATGCACTCTCAATCGATTTAATTAACATTGAGCCGCTCGATGATTTGCATCAGCCGCACGGCATTATAAAAGAAGCCCAGCAGCTGGCTGCCGAAGCATTTGGCGCTGATCATACATTTTTTTCTGTTCAAGGAACAAGCGGCGCGATCATGACGATGATTATGGCTGTATGTGGTCCCGGCGAAAAAATTATTGTACCGAGAAATGTTCATAAATCTATTATGACAGCGATTGTCTTTTCAGGAGCCGTTCCGATCTTTATTCACCCTGAAATCGATAAAGACCTCGGCATCTCGCACGGAATGACGACAGAATCTGTAAAACGGGCGCTTACAGAGCATCCGGACGCAAAAGGTGTACTTGTTATTAACCCGACGTATTTCGGCATTGCTGGCGATCTGAAACAGATTGTCGCTACAGCCCACTCTTTTAACGTTCCAGTGCTTGTTGATGAAGCACATGGTGTGCATATTCATTTTCATGATGGCCTGCCGGTATCCGCCATGCAGGCTGGTGCAGACATGGCAGCAACAAGCGTGCATAAATTGGGTGGTTCTATGACCCAGAGTTCCATTTTAAATGTTCGCAACGGTCTTGTATCGGTTAACCGGGTACAATCGATTTTAAGTATGCTGACGACGACATCTACGTCTTATATACTGCTTGCTTCACTTGATACAGCCCGCAGGCACCTTGCGATTAATGGCCCTCAAATTATTGGGGAAGCGATTGAGCTTGCGCAAGAAACCCGTAGCAAAATCAATAAAATCAATCACCTGTATTGTGCAGGCTCAGAAATTCTCGGCTCAAAAGCTACGTATGATTACGACCCGACTAAATTGATTATTTCTGTTAAAAACCTTGGCATGACAGGACATGATGCAGAAAAATGGCTGCGTGACCAGTACAATATTGAAGTTGAACTTAGCGATTTATACAACATTCTTTGTATCATTACACCCGGAGATTCTAAAGAAAATTGTGATTTGCTCGTGAAGGCGTTAACTGAAATGGCGGCTGCTTTTAACGGCACTGTCCAATCCAAATATGCCCATGTTATGCTGCCGGATATTCCGCTGCTTGCTTTGTCACCGCGTGAGGCATTTTATGCCGAGACAGAAACAGTTTCAATCGGTGAATCCGCAGGCAGAATTATGGCGGAGTTTATGATGGTGTATCCGCCAGGGATCCCTATTTTTATCCCCGGGGAAATTATTACAGAAGAAAATTTGCGTTATGTCAAAGAAAATGTAGCAGCCGGTCTGCCTGTTCAAGGACCGGAAGATGAAGAATTAAAAACATTGCGTGTCATTAAAGAGCGCAAGCCAATTTATTAAAAAAAAAGGGCTGCTCCCATTTTCGGAGCAGCCCTTTATGTATAAAGATTAGTCATCAATTTCTGTATCGTGATCGCAGCCGCAGTGAGAGTATAAAACTGTCACCTTTTCTTCTTCAAAGTGCTCGATTGTGGATTCGCAAGATTTGCAGACGATTGTTCCCATGTTTCATAACCTCCTGTTTTGTTTTTTTGAAAGCGATTTATGTTCTGTAAATTCATAATAATATAACATATTAGTAATTGCAAGCCTTAATTGTATAACACATTTAAAAACGGGACAAAAAACCCCCGATTTCCTATAATAAGGAAATCGGGGGTTCTGTTTAATTAGTTCTTTTATTTCATAATGTGAATCGGTGTACCAAGTGCTACTTCCGCTGCTTCCATTGTCATTTCAGCAAGCGTTGGATGCGCATGAATGGTCATAGCAATATCTTCAAGCGTCATGCCTGCTTCAATCGCAAGACCCAATTCTGCTATCATATCCGAAGCACCTGAACCAGCGATTTGCGCGCCGATGATCAGGCCGTCTTCTTTACGAGATACAATTTTCACAAAGCCGTCTGTACTATTAAGCGCAAGGGCGCGTCCATTTGCGGCAAATGGGAATTTTGCCGATACGACTTCGATTTTTTCTTCTTTTGCCTGCGACTCTGTGTAGCCAACAGTTGCCAGCTCAGGCTCTGTAAAGCAAACTGCTGGAATCGCAAGGTAATCGACTTCAGACTTTTCGCCGCTAATCGCTTCAGCCGCAATTTTACCTTCATAAGAGGCTTTGTGGGCTAATGGTGGTCCCGAAACGATATCACCAATCGCATAAATGTTTTCCACGTTTGTACGGCATTGTTTATCGATTTCGATAACGCCACGATCTGACATTTTTACGCCAGCACCTTCAAGACCCATTTCGTCGGTGTTTGGACGACGGCCTACTGTAACCAGTACGTAATCTGCTTCAACTGTTGCTTCTTTTCCAGCTGCTTCGTATGTTACTTTCACACCGTTTTCTGTTTCTTGGGCTGATTTAGCCATTGCTTTCGTCACAATTGTAACGCCTTTTTTCTTCATGCCGCGTTTTACAAGTGCAGACATCTGCTTTTCAAAACCGCCAAGAATTTCAGGAGCACCTTCAAGGATAGTTACTTCTGTTCCAAAGTTTGCAAAGGCTGTAGATAGTTCTGACCCGATATAACCGCCGCCTACTACAACTAATTTTTTCGGAATTTCTTTTAGAGCTAATGCACCTGTTGAATCAATAACGCGAGTTGAAAATTTGAAGTTTGGAATTTCAATTGGGCGTGAGCCTGTTGCAATAATTGCGTTTTTAAATGTATATGTTTGAGCAGAATCTTCACCCATTACACGCAATGTGTTTGCATCGTTGAAATATGCTTCCCCACGAACGATTTCGACTTTGTTTCCTTTAAGCAGTCCTTCAACGCCGCCCGTTAATTTTTTCACGACGCTGCCTTTCCATTCTTGCACCTTTTCGAAGTTTACTGAGACGTTTTCAGCGATAATGCCGATATCATCAGAATGCTTCGCTTGCTCGTAACGGTGGCCTGCTGTTAAAAGTGCTTTCGAAGGGATACAGCCTACATTTAAGCAGACGCCTCCAATATTTTCTTTTTCAACGATGGTCACTTTTTGTCCAAGCTGTGCTGCACGGATCGCAGCGACGTAACCCCCAGGGCCTGAACCAATCACTATAGTGTCTGTTTCAATCGGGAAATCTCCTACTACCATTTCTTACGCCTCCATTAGTAAAAGTTCTGGGTCGTTTAACAACCGCTTAATGTGATTCAATGCATTTTGTGCTGTCGCTCCATCAATCATACGATGATCGAAGCTCAATGATAATGCTAACACAGGTGCGGCTACAATTTCACCATTTTTTACAATCGCTTTCTCAGAAATACGCCCAATCCCTAAAATGGCTACTTCAGGATGGTTAATAACTGGAGTAAACCACTGGCCGCCAGCAGAACCGATATTTGTAATTGTGCAAGATGCACCTTTCATTTCAGCCGGAGCCAGTTTACCGTCACGCGCTTTTACAGCAAGCTCATTAATTTCATTTGAAATCGTGAACATCGATTTGCGATCAGCATTTTTCACAACCGGAACCATCAAGCCTTTTTCTGTATCAGCAGCAATTCCGATGTTGTAGTAATGTTTGTGAACAATTTCATTCGTTGAATCATCAATCGATGTGTTGAATGCTGGGTATTCTTTAAGCGCACTTGTAAGAGCTTTTACGACGTAAGGAAGGAATGTCAGCTTAACACCTTTTTCCGCTGCAATGTCTTTGAACTTTTTGCGATGTGCCCAAAGCTTTGTTACTTCGACTTCATCCATTAACGTAACGTGTGGTGCAGTATGTTTAGAATTCACCATTGCTTTCGCAATTGCTTTACGAATACCGCTCATTTTTTCGCGTGTTTCCGGGAATTCACCTTCTGGAATTGCCGCCGCTGCAGCTGGTTTTGATTCTGCTTGCGCTGCCGGCGCTTCTTGTTGTGCCGGTTTCGCATCTTGTCCAGGAGTTTCAGATTGCGTACCGCCGCTTAAGAATGAATCAATGTCGTCTTTTACAATACGGCCATTTTTGCCACTGCCGGCAACAAGAGCAATATTCACGTCTTTTTCACGAGCATATTTGCGTACAGATGGCATTGCAATAATACGACGGTTCGGATCTACATCTGCCTGAGGCTGGCTGCCTGCACCAGTCGAAGCTGCAGGAGCGTCTTCTTTCGGTGCTTCTGCAGGTGCTTTGTCGACTTCTTGGCCTGCTTCAGCTGTTGCTTGAACTTGCTCTTCTGTTTTCGCTTCGCCTTCTTCGTCACCGTGATCGCCTTTGAATTTCAAATCTTCATAGCCGGGTGCATCAAATTTGATGAGTGTGTCCCCTACAATTGCTGTTGCACCTTCGTCAACAAGAATTTCTTCTACTGTACCCGCAACTGGTGATGGAATTTCAACGACTGCTTTGTCATTTTGCACTTCACAAAGCACGTCATCTTCTGCTATCTTATCGCCTGGTTTAACGAACCACTTGACGATTTCACCTTCATGAATACCTTCACCGATATCCGGTAATTTAAATTCAAATGCCAATGTATTCATCCTCCTGTAATGTGAATTTCGAAAAGGAAGTTACACTTCCTTTTCGACTGTCATTTATTATTAAAATTCAAGAACTTTTTTCGCAGTTTCCACAATATCTTTATGATTTGGAAGCCATACACCTTCAGCTTGGGAGAATGGGAAAACAGTATCCGGAGCTGCAACACGCAGTACGGGTGCTTCAAGGCTCAAGATGGCGCGGTCGTTAATTTCAGCCACAACGTTCGCAGCGATACCCGCCTGCTTTTGTGCTTCCTGAACGACGATTGCGCGTCCTGTTTTTTCAACAGAAGTCATGATTGTTTCAATATCAAGCGGCTGAATAGTGCGAAGGTCAATCACTTCAACAGAATATCCTTCTTTTTCAAGTGCTTCTGCTGCTTTTAATGATTCATGAACCATTGCACCATACGTGATGATAGAAAGGTTAGTACCTTCACGCTTCACTGCTGCTTTGCCAAGCGGAATTGTGTATTCTTCTTCCGGCACTTCTTCACGGAATGAACGATATAATTTCATGTGCTCAAGGAAAATTACCGGATCATTATCGCGAATGGCAGAAATCAATAGTCCTTTTGCCTCGTAAGGAGTGGAAGGAATAACTACTTTCAAGCCAGGCTGCTGCGCCATCAAGCCTTCCAAGCTGTCCGCATGAAGCTCAGGTGTGTGAACGCCGCCGCCAAATGGCGAACGGATTGTTACAGGAGCTGAGTAAACGCCGCCTGAACGGTAACGCATACGCGCAAGCTGCCCGCTGACAGAGTCCATGACTTCGAAAACAAAACCAAAGAATTGAATTTCCGGTACTGGACGGAATCCTTCAAGTGCAAGACCGACAGCAAGACCGCCGATTCCAGATTCCGCAAGCGGCGTATCAAATACGCGCTCTTCTCCAAATTCTTTTTGAAGACCTTCTGTTGCACGGAACACTCCGCCGTTAGCGCCGACATCTTCACCGAAGACGAGGACGTTTTCGTCGTTTTTAAGCTCCACGCGCAAGGCATCCGTAATCGCTTGAATCATTGTCATTTGTGCCATGGCTTACTTCGACTCCTTTGCAGTGTAAATTTCATATTGTTCTTTTAAGTTTGCTGGCATTTCGTCGTACATATTTGCCATCAGATCTGTTACTTTTTGTTTTGGTGTGTCATCGGCTTTTTTGATCGCGTCTTTAATTTCTTCTTTTGCGCGTTCAATTACTTCTGTTTCTTTTTCTTCGCTCCAAAGCCCTTTGTTTTCAAGGTACTTACGGAAACGAACGAGTGGATCTTTTTTCTCCCACTCTGTATCAAGATCAGATGTACGGTAGCGTGTCGGGTCATCCCCTGCCATTGTATGAGGACCGTAACGGTAGCACATTGTTTCGATTAATGTTGGACCTCCGCCATTGATTGCACGTTCACGCGCTTCCTTCACCACGGCGTAAACAGCAAGTGGATCCATGCCGTCTACAAGAACAGATGGGATTCCGGCTGCAATTCCTTTTTGAGCAATTGTTTTTGCCGCCGTTTGCTTTTCACGCGGTGTTGAGATGGCGAACTGATTATTTTGAACAATGAAGATCGCCGGCGCATTAAATGCACCTGCAAAGTTGATTCCTTCGTAGAAATCCCCTTGTGATGAACCGCCGTCACCTGTATATGTAACAGCTACCGCTTTTTTGCCGCGTTTTTTAAGGCCTAATGCAACGCCGGCATTTTGCACATATTGTGCACCAATAATGATTTGTGGCGACAACACATTGACTCCTTCAGGTGCCTGGTTGCCTACATAATGGCCGCGTGAGAATAAGAATGCCTGCCATAATGGAAGACCATGCCACACGATTTGCGGAACATCGCGGTAGCCTGGCAAAATCCAGTCTGCTTTTTCAAGGGCATAGTGAGAAGCGATTTGCGATGCTTCCTGTCCAGCGGTTGGCGCATAAAAGCCAAGGCGTCCTTGACGGTTTAATGAAATCGAGCGCTGGTCAAGTACACGTGTATAGACCATGCGTGTCATTAATTCTTGAAGCTCTTCATCTGAAAGCTTTGGTGCTGCACTTTCGTTTACAATTTTTCCTTCTTCATTTAAAACTTGAACCATTTCAAATTGCGTTTCAATCGATTCAAGCGTTTTTTGCGGATCGAACTGAGTTTTCTTTGCACTCATTGTTGTCACCTTTCCTTTCTGTATTGGTTATGCCTCGCCATGCGGCTGTTTTTCCATTTATAAATGACTGTACCAGTAATTTTCAAGAAATCACTAATACAAGATAAAGCTACGGTTAATAGTGTATAATAACCGTGTTAATCCGTCAATTTAAAAAGGTTTTTTATAAAAATCACTCTTTTTAATTTTAAAAACCAATACTGTACCAATGAAATGAGTTGCTCTGTACTATAAAAAGAAAGCGCTTTTTACTCTGTTATACATTACATAATTTTCTCCATCTTCCTATTCCCTTTTCATGCGGAGTAAAACAAAAGGCTCGCTCCGTTAACATTTTGCTCACTTTTTGATAAGATAAATACACTAAACGCGAAAAAAGGAAGGGAACTATATGATTAAGATGAATGATATCGTTCGGGAAGGGGACCCGGTTCTTCGTAAAAAAGCGAGTGACGTGACCCTGCCGGCATCAATTGAAGACAAAGAAACGCTTGCTTCCTTAATGGAATACGTTCAACACAGCCAAGATCCGGAGCTATCGGAAAAATATGGCCTGCGTCCTGGCATCGGTCTTGCCGCTCCTCAAATCGGCATTTCCAAACGAATGATTGCAGTCCATGTAAAAGATGAAAAAGGCAATCAATTGAGCTATGCACTTTTCAACCCAAAAATTGTCAGTCATTCTGTTGAAAAAGCATTTTTAACAAGTGGCGAAGGATGCTTGTCTGTTGACCGTAATGTTCCTGGTTACGTCCATCGTTATGCAAGAGTCACAATCAAGGCAATAACATTGGAGGAAGAAGAAGTTAAATTCCGCTTAAAAGGACTCCCTGCTATTTGTATTCAGCATGAAATTGACCATTTAAACGGCATCCTGTTTTATGACTATATTAACGAAAAAGATCCATTTCATGTGGAAGAAAATGCGCAGGCAATTGAACGATAAGCCATATGGTCAGTCCCCAGCCACTGCACAATAGAATTGCCCATTTCCTTTTCATTCAAGCAACCATATGATAAAATGGCAATAAGGAGTGATCCACAATGTTGAAGAAGCTGAAAAAAAAGCTCGTTAAACAGTGGAAAGATCTGCTCAGAAGAAAATCAATCGCATAATTTCGAATGGTTAAGCCCTTCTATTATGAAGGGCTGTCTTTATGCAAGAGACAAAAGATGTTCTTTCGTGTCAAAACATCTTTCTTTCTATATAATAAAAATCAAGACCACAGGCTGTGTTCAACAAGCCTTTGTGATAAAAACTGAGAAGAACCGCTTTTATGCGGTTTGTATATATTAAACGAGAAAAAGGAGAGAAAGTTATGATTTACAAAGTGTACTACCAAGAAAATCGTTCTGAAGTGCCTGTTCGTGAAAAAACAAAATCATTATATGCTGAAGCGCAAACAGAACGGGAAGTTCGCCACGCATTAAAAAGCCGCCCATACAACATTGAGTTTGTCCAAAAGGTAAATGACAGTCACCTTGAATACGAGAAAAAGTCACCTGACTTTAAAGTGGAGCAGCTGTAACACATGAAATTTGTAAAAAATGATCAAACAGCAGTTTTTGCCCTCGGCGGTTTGGGTGAAATCGGCAAAAACACGTATGCCGTCCAATTTCAGGACGAAATTATTTTGATTGATGCAGGAATTAAATTTCCGGAAGATGAGCTGCTTGGAATCGACTATGTGATTCCAGATTATTCTTATCTCCAAAAAAATGCCGATAAAATTAAAGGACTGTTTGTTACACATGGTCATGAAGACCATATTGGCGGCATCCCTTATTTATTGCGGGTTGTGAATGTACCTGTATATGGCGGAAAGCTCGCCCTGGGCCTCTTGCGCAATAAATTAGATGAGCATGGATTGCTTCGCCGCACACGCCTTCACGAAATCGGCGAAGATGATGTGATTAAATTCCGGAAAACATCTGTATCTTTTTTCCGGACGACACACAGTATTCCTGATTCTTATGGAGTTGTTGTCAAAACACCTCAAGGCAGTATCGTTCATACAGGTGACTTTAAATTTGACTTCACACCCGTGGGTGAGCCGGCTAATTTAACGAAAATGGCTGAGATCGGCAAAGAAGGTGTTCTTTGCTTATTATCAGACAGTACAAACAGTGAAGTACCAAACTTTACGATGTCTGAACGCAAAGTCGGCGAAAGTATTCATAATGTATTTCGTAAAGTAAAAGGCCGGATCATTTTCGCAACATTCGCGTCAAACATTCACCGCCTTCAACAAGTTGTCGAAGCAGCAGTAGAGGATGGCCGCAAAGTTGGTGTTTTTGGCCGAAGCATGGAAAATGCAATTAATATCGGGCAGCAGCTCGGCTACATTCACTGCCCGAAAGACACGTTTGTTGATACTCATCAATTAAACAAGCTTCCTGCCAATAAAGTCACGATTTTATGTACCGGCAGCCAAGGTGAACCGATGGCCGCACTTTCACGTATCGCTAATGGATCTCACCGGCAAATTCAAATTCAGCCGCACGACACAGTTGTCTTTTCATCATCGCCGATTCCAGGCAACACTGTAAGCGTGAATCGTATTATTGATTCGTTGTCCCGTGCCGGAGCGGATGTTATTCATGGTCCATTAAATGATATTCACACATCCGGACACGGCAGCCAGGAAGAACAAAAATTGATGCTGCGTCTTATTAAGCCTAAATTTTTCATGCCAATTCACGGTGAGTACCGGATGCAGAAAACACATTGCCAGCATGCCATTGACTGCGGCGTTCCAGCGGAAAACTGCTTTATTATGGACAATGGCGATGTACTAGCCTTGTCGAAAGATGAAGCTTATGTAGCTGGACGTATTCAATCAGGATCTGTTTATATTGACGGAAGCGGTATTGGCGATATTGGCAACATTGTTCTTCGCGACCGCCGCATTTTATCAGAAGAAGGCCTTGTGATTGTGGTCGTCAGCATTAATAAAGAAAAAAATAAAATCGAGGCCGGTCCTGACATTATTTCACGTGGATTTGTTTATATGCGCGAGTCCGGCGATTTAATTTACGAAGCGCAATCCATGCTGAACCGACATGTAAAGCAGCTTTTAAACAACAACTCAACTCAATGGTCTGACATTAAAAATGAAATTACTGATACACTTTCTCCATTTCTTTATGAGCGGACAAAACGCCGCCCGATGATTTTACCGATTATTATGGAAGTGTAACAAAATAAAAGAGCGTTCCTTACTGATAAGGAGCGCTCTTCTTTTCATGGAGGCGTCTATTCATGACCATAGTAAAAGGCCAGTCGCAATATGAAGAAAAGATCAAAAAGCACTACCGCCCTTCTGCTTGCGGACCCGTTACGGTTTCAGTTATTTTACAGTATTGGAATGTGTCTTACTCAGTAAATCAGCTGTATAAACAGCTGGGCGCAACGAGGATCGGATTGTTCCGTTTTATCATGGTCCGTAAGTTAAAAAAACTGCTGGGCAGCAACTGGATGGTTAAACCGTCAAATCGAATTGATGAGGTGATCAATGAGCTTGACCTCGGTCATCCTGTTGCGGCAAAGTTTGATAAATATTGTACTCTCCGTTTTTTTTCAAAGCCGATGTATGCGTATCATTGGGTCGTACTAACGGGATATGAAATCAAGGACAGGAAGATTTTTTTATATTTTCATGACAATGGTGCACCGGGGCGAAAAAGCAAAATCCGCCGTATATCATTTGAAGATCAGTCAAGCGTACTTCGCTTCGTTCTTTTGTCTCCAAAAAATCCCCCGCTATAACACGGGGGATTTAATCAGTCATTCATTTTTTTCTCAAAACGGTCAATGTCATTATCCGCACCAATAATGATTAAAATATCATTCAGATGAATCGCTTCGTCTGCTTGCGGCGACACGATAATTTCTTTGCCCCGTTTAATCGCGACAATATTAATGCCATAACGCGCACGAATATCAAGATCGATTAATGTATTCTCCGCAAGTGTTTCATTTGCGATGATTTCCATGATAGAATGTTCATCAGAAAGCTCCAGATAATCTAATACGTTATTCGACACGATGTTATTGGCAATCCGGCGGCCCATGTCGCGCTCCGGATGAACAACCTGATCTGCCCCAATTTTCAGCAGCACTTTTTCATGGTAATCGTTTTGTGCTTTTGCCGTTACTTTTTTCACACCGACTTCTTTCAGCATAAGTGTAGTTAAAATGCTGGATTGAATATCATCCCCAATAGCAACAATGACATGGTCAAAGTTTCGGATGCCCAAGCTTTTTAATACAGATTCATCTGTTGTATCCGCAACTACGGCATGTGAGGCGATCGAGGCAAACTCATTGACTCGGTCTTCATCCTTGTCAATGGCCATTACTTCCATTCCTTGTTCACTCAGCTCTCGGCAAATGCTGCTGCCGAAGCGCCCGAGCCCGATGACGACAAATTCTTTTTTCATGTTCATTCCCCCGCTGTCAACGCTAAAATGGTTCCGCTCTGACAGTTTACCATGAACATGCCACAATTGCCTTTATTTCTTTTCCCCCTTCACGTAATCTGCATCAAACAAGAATAGGCGCATTAATAAGAATAACGATGGAATGAGCAGCAGCAGACCAAGTATAAACACAATGATGAGCGCGGTGGCCATCGCTTCATTCGTCGCGTTTTCGTGAAGTGTAATGTACGGGTACAAAATGTATGGTAAATGTGATGCACCATACCCAAAAAACGCGAAGAAAAATTGCAGCATCACCATAATAAACGCAGTGCCGTATCGCTTTTGACTGTAAATAAACCATGAGGCGATACTGAAACAAAGAAGAGACAACCCAAACATCCACCAGTATTCGGTGACCGCTTTATCGTAATGCTCTGAATTGTGCATTTGCAACGACATAAAAACGAGCAAGCTGGCCACAATTGTTGGCATGCTCCAAAAAAGCGCAAACTGGCGAAGCGTCTTTCGCGCCTGCTGATCATCCGCACGGTCCGCATAATACGTTAAAAACGTGGCACTTATAAATAAAACAGAGACAATTGATAAAAAGACGACGCTCCAGGAAAAGGGACTCGTAAACAATTCTTTCGCAAGAAATTCGACATTCCCGTCCACTTCATCTAAAAATCCGCCTTCCGAAATCGTTAATGCCGTGGACAAAGAAGCGGGAATTAACAAACCGGTTGCACCATACAAAAACAAGTAAAAGGTGCTGTCACGTGATCCGTAATTATTAAATGCATAAAAAGATCCGCGAATCGCAATTAAAATGAGAGCGACACTGCCCGGAATGAGGAGCGCCGTCCCATAGTAATAAGCCGTTGCTGGAAAAAAACCAACGATTCCGACGAAGAAAAATACGAAAAACACATTTGTTACTTCCCATACCGGTGATAAGTATCGAGAAATGAGATCATTGATAATATGGTCTTTTTTCTTCATTCTTGCATAATACGCAAAGAATCCAGCGCCGAAATCGATGGATGCGACAATTAAGTAGCCGTACAAAAATGTCCAAAGAACTGTAATGCCAATCAGTTCATAGTTCATGATTCATCCCCCTCCCTATTTCCGGTTCGGAAACCGTTTTTCAAGTTCCGCTTCTGCTGGTAAATTTTTAAACATTTTAATTAACACAACAATCGCCATTATACCCAGCACAAGGTAAAGCAATGCAAACAGCACAAAAGTCAGGCCCACACTGTTGCTTGTTGTCGCTGCTTCCGCCACCTTCATATAACCACGCATAATCCACGGCTGACGCCCGACTTCAGCTAATATCCACCCGGCTTCAATGGCCACCATCGATAGTGGCCCCGCTGCCAAAATCGCTAAAAGAAGCGGTTTATTCAATGCATTCCACTTTTTTACCCGGTCCATCAAGACGAAGATCGCAGTCGTTGCCATGAGAAACATGCCGATGCTGACCATTGTGTCGAACATATAGTGAATCCAAAGCGGCGGTCGTTCATCTTCCGGTGTTTCATTAAGACCAATGACTTCTGTCTCAAAAGAATTTCCCGCTAGAAAGCTGAGCACCTTCGGAACACGGATTTCGTTTTCTATTTCGCCGTTTTCATTTAATGTACCGAAGAAAATTAAATCCGCGCCTTTTTCTGTTTCAAAATGCCATTCTGCAGCAGCCAGTTTTTCAGGCTGCACATCCGCTAAAAACTTTGCGGATATATCACCGGTAATTGATATTAACAGTGAGAAAACAAATGTACAAGCAACTGTCAAGCGCAGCGCTTTTTGTTCATATTGCCCACGGCGCCCCTTGAGAATAGCAAAAGCGGCGATCGCTGCTAATATTGCTGCTGCTGTTACGTACGATGTCGCTACTACATGAAGAACTTTAGAAGGCATTGCCGGGTTTAGCATGGCGGCGATTGGATCAATGTTAATCATTTCACCGTCTTTTAAATCAAATCCTTGCGGCGTGTTCATAAACGCATTGACCGTTGTAATAAACAAAGCTGACGCGGATGAACCGATCATAACCGGAATCGTCAGCAGCCAGTGTGTCCATTTGCCTTTAAAGCGATCCCACGTATACAAATAAATACCGAGGAAAATGGCTTCGAAGAAAAAAGCGAATGTCTCCATAAAAAGGGGCAGTGCAATAACTTGACCGGCTACTTCCATAAAGCTTGGCCATAGCAAAGAAAGTTGAAGCCCAATTATCGTCCCGGTTACGACCCCCACCGCTACTGTGATGGTATATCCGCGTGCCCATCGTCTGGCCATAAGCGAATAGTAAGGATCATTTCGTTTGATGCCTATAAATTCTGCAATTGCAATCATTACCGGTATACCAACACCGATTGTGGCGAAAATAATATGAAACATTAACGTCATTGTCATCAGCATTCTGCTGAGCATGACACCATCAAGTTCCATTAAGTTGACCTCCCTTTTTTCTTCTGACTATTTATATGTTACCCGTATTGTAAACCTTATATAAAAACAATTCCATATAAGGTGTATGACGATTTTGTGACTATTTTCACAAACTTGTATAAAGAAAAACCGGCAAATGCCGGCTGCTCTTCTTTACAAAGATAAGAAAGTATACATTTTAGAAGCTGCCCAGTTTTAGGTGCCATCGGCTCGATGGCTCACAGTATGTGAGTTACACAGGCATTGTTGCGACGATCCAGATGATTGACTTAGATCGGGCGAATGCCACAGGACGTGGCAGCTTTGAAGCGCGGCGGGAAGATGCCGTGTTCTTAGCTTTTGTTCCATTTACCCAGACAAGCCTATCTGGAGGCAAAAATCGTTTCCATCAGTGCTCACCTTATGCTGTTACCGAAAGACGTGCGCTCTGCGCTTTTCTTATTCTGCTTTTGCTGTTTCATCCAAGACGCGATTTACACGTTTTTCGAGCATTTTCATACCGCTTCCGCCTGCTTGGAAATGGCGAAGCTGGCCTTCTTTATCAAATACATAGTAAGCAGGAACGTATTGATTTTCAAATGCTTCTGTCAGCTTATGTTCGCTGTCCACAAAAATCGGCTGTGTAATTTCATGCTCGGCCGCAACCGATTTAATTTGATCTAAGTTCAAATCATCTTCTGAACGAGGCATATGCACAGCAATGACATTTAACTTATCTTTGTAGTCGTCACGAAATTTATTTACGCTTGGCATTGCTTCTTTGCAAAGATGGCAGCTTACAGACCAAAAATGAATCAATGTCGGTTTTTCTCCAACTACATCACTTTTTGATAATTCTCCGTTCAGCCATTCTGTTGCACCATTAAGTTCTGGCATTTGTTCTCTTAATTTCATGAATCCATTCGCTCCTTTTTCTATATATAGACACATCAGGACCTAACGCAATGTTAGGCCCCGATGAAAAAATCATGTATTAAAGAGTTGTTTGGCCTGGTTTCCAGTTCGCAGGGCAAAGACCGCCTGTTTGAAGAGCTTGAAGCACACGAAGTGTTTCCTCAACATCACGGCCAATGTTGTTATGGTTGACAACCTGATATTGAAGTTCTCCTTCTGGGTTGATGATGAACAAGCCGCGGAGTGCAACACCTTCTTCTTCGATTAGAACACCGTAGTCACGTGATACAATATGGTTTGTATCTGCCGCAAGCGGGTATTTTAAATCACCAAGACCATTATCTTTACGGTCTGTTTTAATCCACGCAAGGTGAGTATGGATTGTATCAGTAGATACACCAATTACTTCCGCATCAAGATCTTCGAATTCATCGTAGCGGTCAGAAAGAGCTGTAATTTCTGTCGGGCATACGAAAGTAAAGTCCATTGGGTAGAAGAAAAGAACCGTCCATTTGTCGTTTTTCATGTTTTCTTCAAGACTTACTTTACCGAATTCTTTATTCGCAAGTACTGCTTCCATTTCAAAGCGCGGTGCTTGTTTTCCTACCATACGTTCTGCCATGAATAAAAAACCTCCAAATTAATTGTTTTCTTAAATGAGAAAGCCGGTCTATATTCTCAAAAGCTTTCATTTCACAAAGATTATTGTAATTCTTTCACAGTAACATGTCAACTTCTTATTGGAATCATTTTAAATAAGAAGTTATTATTTAAAACGATCAATACTTATTCAAGTACTGCTTTAGTTTACCATGTTTCGCTGCAATGACAAAATGATAAGTGCTGCAAAGCAAAATTAGTGGCTGCCCAAGTGCGTAAAGTAGCGAACGATAAACGAAATGGCTGTCTCGATTGCCGCTTCATCCGGGTTTAGCTTCGCATGGTGAAGACCATATTCAGATCCGACACCAAGCCAAAACATAAGACCGGGAATTTCTTTTAACATGAAACCGAAATCTTCCCCTGTCATCGCCTCGCGCGACTGAACAAACTGGACATCCGGCTGCTGCGCAGCAAATTGTACAAACCGGCCGGTAACTTCGGGATCGTTAAACACTTGATAATAACCACTGCCACAGTCAATTTCCGTTTCACAATCAAACGCGGTTTCGATGCCTTTTAAAAGCGACTGAACGCGCGCTTTTGCTTTGTCCATTGCTTCGGGCGACAGCGTACGAATTGTTCCTTCGAGCCTTGCGTGATCTGCAATAACATTTTGCACTGTACCTGCTGTCATCTTTCCGATAGTCACAACAGCGCTGTCAAGTGGATCGACATTTCGCGAAACGATAGACTGAAGCTGCGTCACAAAATAAGAAGCAGCAACAACCATATCTTTCGTTTCATGCGGATACGCCGCGTGACCTCCTTTGCCACGAATATCGATAAACAGCTCAGACGTATTCGCGAATAAAAGTCCCGGCTTTGTCGCAATGGTCCCAGCCGGATGCTCTGGCGCAATGTGAAGCGCATAAATTTCGTCCGGCATCCATTCACGGAATTCCGGCGATGCCATCATCGGTGCTGCACCGCCCGGCCCTTCTTCAGCCGGCTGAAAAACAAAAACGAGGTCGTCATCGATCGGATTCGAAGCAAAGTGAGTGACAGCACCTAACGCAATGCTCATATGAAGATCATGTCCGCATGCATGCATCCGCCCTTCATGTGTGGATGAAAACGGAAGATCTGTTTTTTCCACGATCGGCAATCCATCAATGTCCGTGCGCCAACCGATTGTTTTAGACGGATTTAATCCGTTAATCTTGACAAGAATCCCGGTACGCCATGTTTTTATATCGAGCCGTTCTGCCGGAAGCGACTGTAAATAGTGTACTAAATATGCCTGCGTTTTAAACTCTTGAAAGCCCAGTTCTGGAATCTGGTGTAAATCACGGCGGATCGCTGTAAATCGACTCATCTTTTGTCCCCCTCTTTTAGAAAAAGAACGCGTGAGCAACTGCCCACGCGTTCTGATTTTACCGCTTTTACAGTTTGCGGAGTTCCTGCATAATTTCAGTTTTTGATTTTGTTTTGTCATCAATTTGTTTAATAACGCGTGCTGGCGCACCAACTGCTACAGAGTAAGGCGGGATGTCTTCTGTCACAATCGCGCCGGCAGCGACAACAGAACCTTCCCCGATCCGGCAGCCTTCTAATACAACCGCATTTGCGCCGATTAAAACGTTATCTTCCAAAATAACCGGTGAGGCTGAAGGAGGCTCGATAACGCCTGCAAGGACAGCACCCGCTCCAACATGGCAGTTCTTTCCTGTTGTCGCACGGCCGCCAAGAACAGCGTTCATGTCAATCATTGTGCCTTCGCCAATCACAGCACCAATATTGATCGAAGCGCCCATCATGATGACCGCATTATCGCCGATTTCAACCTGGTCGCGAATGACCGCACCCGGCTCAATACGTGCTTGAATGTTTTTCAAATCAAGAAGTGGAATTGCTGAGTTGCGGCGGTCATTTTCCACTACATAATCCGTAATTTTATCTTTATTTTGCTCAAGAGCTTCTGATACTTCAGCCCACTCGCCAAATACAACGACTGATTTTCCTTCTCCAAATACTTTTGCGGAAGAGCCAAAGTTTATACCAGCCACATCTCCATTTACATATACTTTCACTGGTGTTGATTTTGTGCTGTTGCCGATAAAAGCAATAATTTCATGTGCGTCCATCATTTTCATAATTATGTATTCCTCCTGAAAAATCTCTTTTTTCTGCTCTTACTTTATCAAAGCGCCGTCCTTTTCACAAGCGATTTTCTTTCTTCTCTGTCATAAAAAGCTCAACTGTTTCAACAAATGCCTGTACTTGCCGCAGTTCAAAAGCGGTATCATAGCCAAGAAGCCACGTATCACGGCGGATCGGCTCTCCTTCACGGTCAAGAAGGGGAATTTTAAATAAGTCACGATCTTGATTAGAAAGCGTAATGGCCGGCAATATCGCATACCCAAGCCCGTTAAAAGCCATTTGCCGGCACGTCTCGATTTGATCCACAACAATAGAACGTTTCGGCGCCATTTGAAAGCGGTTATGCCACCACTCCTGTATTTCCTGGTCATAATTTGAATCACTTTTAAATTGAATGAATGGCTTGTCGGTCGACAACACATCTTCTATATTTTGAATTTCTTTATCCACTAAATAAAGCGGGTCTTCAAATAAATGAATTTTCCGCCCTTTCCATTCAGGTGTCCCTCGGATAATACCGATATGAACAGCTCCTTCATAAAGCGCTTTGACGATCTCACTGCTCCACCCAGTGATCAGCTGAATTTTCGCATGTGGATATCGCTCGACAAACAATTTCAATACCTTCGGCAGCCAGTTTTGCCCTACAATTGTCGCACAAGCAATTTTCAGCGTTCCATGCACTTGTGGCTCAAGCGATTGAAGTTCTTCTAGCAACTGTTCTTTTTTCTCAAGTGTTTCTTTTGCGTATTCAACGATCAGTTCACCGGATGGTGTTAAGGATAATCCTTTTGTGGACCGGTTAAAAATTTTAACGGCCCATTCTTTTTCAATCGTTTGGAGCCGCTGAGAAAGGGCCGGCTGGGAAACAAAAAGCCGTTCGGCCGCTTTGCGCATATTCATTTCTTCCGCAAGAACCGTCAATAGACGAAATTCCGAAAACGACACAATATTATTCTCCTTTCTTCAAAAACAAAAGCAGCGCAAATGAAACAGCCGCAAAGAAAAAGACAACCAAGTAAACGGCGTGCAAGGAAGAAATCAGTCCCTCGCTTAATATAAGACGCGTGGATTCACTCATATCAGTTTGTTCACCAAGTAATTCGTTCACAGAGTTGATTGTCAGCCCTTCTGCACCTTCTCTTTCTGCCAAATAAGCAGCCAGCCTGCTGTTTAACACACCGCCCAACAGTGCTGCACCAATTGTATTGCCGATATTACGCATAAACATATTGGAAGCTGTAGCAGCACCTCGTTCATGCCAGCCGACAGAATTTTGAATCGAAACAATAAATGCCGTAGAAGTAAGACCCATGCCAACCCCTGTGACAAAAGAAGACGCCGCCGCCCACCATGGACCAAAATCCGGATTCATCACCGTAAACATCAGACCGCCCGCCAGTAAAGCGCCGCCGCCGATCAGCGTCGTTGTCCGGTAACCAATTGAATTGAGCAAACGCCCTGATAATGAAGACGCAATCGGCCAGCCAATAGACATAGCAGTCAGTGTAAACCCAGCGACTGTTGCATTTTCGCCCATTACCCCTTGTACATATGTCGGCAAAAAGGTTGAAATGCCGATCAACATAATCCCAGTCGTTAACGAAACAAGATTCGCAATTAAAATCGGCCGGACTTTCCATAAATGAAAAGGTACCATTGGAGATTGGGTACGACGTTCATGAATTGTGAAAAAAACGACCGATAGAACGCCGACTATCAAAAGTAGCACTGTATACGTTGTCTCCACCTGCTCAACCAACAGGTACATTAACGAAGAAATACCTGCTAAAAATAGAAATGTACCAATATAATCGATATCGGGTTTTTTCTTTTCGATTTTTTCATGTAAAAAGAAAAGAAGCATAAAAATCGAGATAATTCCGATCGGCACGTTGATCCAAAACACCCAGCGCCAAGAAACATATTCAACGAGCAGCCCTCCAAACGCCGGACCCGACACAGCGGAAATACCCCATACACTAGCGAGATATCCTTGAACCTTAGCACGCTCTTCTTTCTTGTAAATATCACCTACAATCGTCGTTGCAACGGGCATAACTGCTCCTGCACCGATTCCTTGAATAAAACGAAAAATAATCATTTGTTCCATCGAACCAGCCAATCCGCACAGAACAGAACCGATTAAAAAAACGATTATACCCGTAAACAGAACCGGACGACGGCCGAAAATATCAGACAGCTTTCCATAAATCAAAACGGTAGCAGCGTTCATTAACAAGTAGGCGGAGAACACCCAGCTGTATAACGAAAAACCGCCAAGATCCGCTACGATATCCGGCATTGCTGTCGCGACAATGGTTGCTTCAATGGCTCCCATAAACATTGCCAGCATAACAGCGGCCAGCACAAGTGGCCGCTTTGTCTGTCTTTGTTTCAATTATTCCACCTCAAATTCAAGAAAAAAAGACCCGCCGCGTGGCAGATCTTGATTAATTTAGCCCATCGACATAATAATTCAGCTGTTTTAAAATAACCCGTCTCGTTAAAATTCCCTCAAAGTGGCCTTCTTCATCCGTTACGCATAAAAAAGGATGATTAATAAGCAGGCCGAGCGCTTTTCGAAAATGATCATGGATGGTCAATCTCGGCTTATCAACAGCCATGACTTGTTCCACTGTTAATTCTTCTAACCGCTCAAATTCCACACGTTCAAGACCAAGAAGTGCTTCAGTGATCATTGGAATGCTGATCAGTCCTTCAAGCCGGTATTTCGTGTCAAGAACTGGAATCGCCGTGTAGCCGCTTTTTGTTAAGACCAGCAGCGCATGTTCCAAGCTGTTTCCACGCTGAACAAAAGCGACTTTTTCTCCCGGAATAATATAATCCATTATATTGGTTTGCAGCACATCTTTGTTTTCAAAGGAAATCATTGCTAGTCTCCCTCTTCTTTTTGTAAGCGCTTTATTCATCTTCCATTATAGCAAAATATTCTTAGTCTGCGCCAGAGAAACGAGCCGTTCTTAAAAAAGATCCGGCCCTGGCAAGTCGTTTTGTTATCCTTGCGCTTCTTGTTTAGCTTCCTGAAGAAGTTCAAAGATTTCAATCGCTGTCATATCAATATCGTCAAAAGGATATTTGCTTCCTTTTCCATCTTTATCATATACTTCAAGCTCAAATGTATCTTTATTCGGGAAATATTTCACTTGGCAAAGTGTTTTGCCGTTCAATTCAAATAGGCGCTGCTGGACTTCTCCCTGCTCGCCGCCCTCCTGCAGTGATTTTAAACGCTGTACAATTCCAACTAACTGTGACATATATTGTCGACCCCTTTCATAATCGTTATCCATTTAGTAAGCACAAGAAATATACCATAGATCCCTTGTTTAATCCAATATTTTTACCCTCTTTTTTCAATTCAATAAAAATAAAAAAGACGCTTAAATCAGCGTCCTTTCATCCAAACAACGATGATGATCCCTGAAAAAACGACAAATGCCGCTATATACAGCCAAATGATCGGATTCAGCCCGTAAGGATGTTGCTGGACCGCCTCTGGATTGTCAGTATCCTTTCGTCCAAAGGCGCCCGAGCGCTTCATAATGGCCGCTGTCCATAGGCCGCCGCCGATCAAAACAGCAGCCGATAAAATGATCCAGATCATGGTTAGAGCATCCCCTTTACATCTCAGGATGCTTCCATTGTTTCCAGGTCCAGCATGTTTCATACGTTAATACAATAATCCATCCTGGTCGTACAAATACTCATATGGAATATCAAAAAACAAGTATTCGTGTTCGTTGACAGGATAAGAGAAGGTCCGGATTGTTTCACCCGTCTCAATGTCATTGTATAAGTCGGAAATTAAGCCGCCGCCATTTTTATTCATCCGAACAATATTTTCGAGAAAATACGGACGCCAGCTCCAGTTTTTGTCCAAATATTCCCGTTGAAAAATCCACTGTCCTTCTTTTTTAAAATAGTTCGGCGTTAATTCAAATCCATTTTCATCACAAATATAAAGCCGAAAGCACATTTCATTAAACTCCTGTGCAATGTCTTCAAGAAGCTTTTCTTTCGGCATCGATTTTGACTTAGCGATCATTGCACCAAGACCAATTTCTAATTGTTCAGCGAATGCATAAACGCTGCTGAGGGCTTTTTTCTCATATGAAATAAACCGGCTGCACTTTTCTCGCAACATCTCTTTCAATCCGTCGGGTTCCGCAAAGTCCGATGACGGCTCCGCCAAATAAAAGCCTTGATAATAACGTCCGCCATTTTTCCATGCATACTGCAGCTGATATTCTGCTTCCACTGTTTCAAAAAGAAGAGATGCACCAATTTTGCGTGCAAACATAGAGAGCGAATAAACAATGTTTTTGTAGGACTGGTCACTGGCGTCTTTTCGTAATGCGCGTAAACTTATTTTTAAAATATCTGGTGACGACCCGGCAAAATGGCGAATATCGCCGTCTACTTCTCCGATATGATCAACCGCAAGCCGGATGCCGAGCGTTTTATAGTAGCGCAGCACATTATCAAGCGACTTGCTATAGTCAGCTTCTGATATTTCAAGAACAATTTGTCCATACTTTAATCCTTTTTCAGCATACTCATCTAAAATGGCCAAAAAAGATTCACCATAATCTTCGAGAAGACCTGCTGCCCTGCGGTTTATGAACAGCATTTCTGTTCTGCCTGTTTCCGTAAATGCATCAAGCGCTTTTCTAACAATAACGTCTTCCACTTCACGACGGTAGTCATCCGGTGTATCTTCATCATGAAAAAAATGCCCGAGGCTTTGGGCGGTTTCATTTTCTATGTAACGTCCTAACACTTCATATCCAATAATTTTATGTTCATCGGCGCTGAAAATCGGCTGGTAATACGGCACGACACGATCAAGATTGCTCATAATTTCAAGTGCATCCATAAATAAGCCTCCTATTCCGTCAAATCGTTTATTATTATACATGACTTTTAACAATTATGCTGTTAATTAGAAAGAACCCGGCACAAGACTGCGCCGGGCTACTTCATATGACGACGGGCAAAATCGACGAACCGGAATTTATCCGGCCGGTGCCTTGATTCCGTATATTGGAAAAGGCTTGCATCGTCCAAATACACGTAGTTGCGAACGACGACGACGTGAGAAAAACCATTTGTATCAAGGAAAACCACGTCTTCATCCGTACATGGCTCTACTGTTATTTCTTTTTTCGCAAAACTGATCGTTAACCCAAGCTCCTGCTCAATATAAGCATAGATTGATTGTCCGCATATGTCTTTTGTCAACTCTGGAATATACTTTTTCAATAAAAAATCTTTATCCAAAATAACACATTCCCCGTCAAATGTACGCGTGCGGATGACTTTCCATACCTCTTCTTTTACGCTGCATTGAAGCTGATGCTGCAAATATGGCTCGGGACGAATCAAGCTGAATTCTGCTACATTCGTTTGGATGACGCCATTCATTTGATCCGCCAATTCTTTAAAGCTGACAAGTCCTGAAATTGGGAAACTCGCGCGGCTTGTGTCAAGGACGACTGAACCTTTGCCGCGCAGCTTTTGAATGTATCCATTTTGAGAAAGGAGGGTCAACGCTTTACGAATCGTTTCCCTTGATGTTTCATAGCGGGCTGCAAGTTCGTGCTCTGATGGAATCAGTTCACCCGGCTGAAATGTACCACTTTTCATTTTGTCAGCGAGTTCTTCATAAATGTGCTTATATTTGTTTTTTTTCATTTCTGTTCACCTGCATGCTGTCATTCTTTCCACTATAACATAAAAAGGATTAGTTAAACAGCCGGTACACCGTACTTTCATAAGGGGTCAGTACCCAGTCTGACAGCTGCGCTGGTGCTTGTTCTTCATTTGACAGAACGAGTTCTGATTTTTTTCCTTTTACCTCTTCAGGCACAGAAAATGACACAGATTGTCCGTAAAAATTGTTGATGATAAGCCATAGTTCTCCATCATGCTCCCTTACATAAACAAACAACTGTGGGTGATCCGCAAGCAGCTGGCGGTAGCTTCCTTCACGGAGAAGTTCTTCATTTTTCCGCAGTCCAATCAATTTTTGATAATGATAAAAAAGAGATTCAGGCTCCTTTTGAGCTGTTTCTGCATTGATTTCTTCGTAATTCTCAGCTATCTCAATCCATGGTATTCCGCTTGTAAATCCGGCATTTTCTTTATCATTCCATTGAACAGGCGTCCGGCTGTTATCCCGCGACTTTTGCTTTAAAATGGTGATCACTTCTTGTTCAGCAAATCCTTTTTCGCGCAATTCTTTGTACATATTCAATGATTCTACATCTCGATATTGTTCAATTCGATCAAAATGAGGATTTGTCATGCCGATTTCTTCCCCTTGATAAATGTACGGTGTTCCTTTCATCAAATGAATTACATTCGCCAGCATTTTTGCCGATTTCACGCGATATTCCTGATCATTTCCATATCGGCTGACAATTCGCGGCTGGTCATGGTTACACCAAAACAAGGCATTCCAGCCGCCTCCTTTGTCCATTTCAACCTGCCAGGTGGACATGACGTCTTTTAGCCATAAAAAATCAAACGGAGCCGCTGTCCATTTTTCGCCATCCGGGTAATCGGCTTTTAAGTGGTGAAAGTTGAACGTCATCGCCAGTTCTTTTGATTCCGGATGCGAGTAACGGATGCAATGCTCGATCGTAGTGGAAGACATTTCACCAACCGTCAGCAATTCATAATGGGAAAAAACTTCATCATTCATTTCACGCAAAAATTCATGAACGCGGGGGCCATCTGTATAAAAACGCCGCCCGTCTCCTTCAAAATCATCTGGAAATGACTGATTTTTGGATATTAAATTGATCACATCGAGCCGAAAGCCATCAATTCCTTTTTGGAGCCAAAAGTGCATCATCTTATAAACATCAAGACGGACCTGCTCATTTTCCCAGTTTAAATCTGCTTGCGTGCGGTCAAATAAATGCAAATAGTATTGGCCGCTTTCTTCATCGTAAGCCCATGCTGACCCGCCAAATTTTGATTTCCAATTGTTTGGCGGACCCCCATTGACTCCATCTTTCCAAATGTAATAATTTCGATAAGGGGAATCCGGATTTCTTGACTGCTTGAACCAGTCATGTTCGGTAGAAGTATGGTTAACGACAAGATCCATCACAATCTTCATGTTTCGGTCATGCGCTTCTGCCAGCAGCTTTTCCACGTCGTCCATCGTGCCATAATCCGGATTCACCCGGTAATAATCACTAATATCGTACCCGTTGTCTTTTTGCGGCGATTCATAAATCGGCGTCAGCCATAGGACGTCTACGCCGAGATCGTGTAAATAATCAAGCTTTTTGATAATCCCTTGAATATCACCTATTCCATTTCCGGTCGTATCATTAAAGCTTTTCGGATAAATTTGATAGACAACGCTTTTTTTCCACCATTGTTCATTCATTATGAAGTCCTCCTAATAGAAAAAAAGGGCAAAGTCCGCCCTTTATTTTTGTTTCGCAAATTTTGAAAACGTAAAAGTTAAAATGACCGGCAAGACGAGTACGATGACCATGCCAATTAAAAACGCAGTCATGCCATTGCTGATCACAAGGAAACCTGGAATGCCGCCGACACCAATTGTACTTGCCAGCACACCATTAACCGAAATAAACATGCCGGCGATCGCTGAACTAATCATCGCTGCGATAAACGCATAACGGTAGCGCAAGTTGACCCCGAACATGGCCGGCTCAGTAATTCCGAGAAATGCCGATAGTGCCGACGTATAAGAAAGTCCTTTCAGCCGTTCTTCTTTTGCCAAAAAGCCAATTGTCAACGCAGCGGCACCTTGTGCAATGTTAGAGAGTGCAAGCATTGGCCATAAGAACGTACCACCAAGCGATGAGCCAACTAATTGCAGATCAACCGCCAGGAATGTGTGGTGCATACCTGTAATAACAAGCAAGCTGTAAAAGCCGCCGTAAATCAATCCGCCAAGAATCGGTACTGTATCAAAAATAAAGATAACCGCATCTGTAATCACATTTCCGACCGCAAACATAACCGGACCGATTAAAATAAAGGCGGCAAATCCAGTAACAAGAAGCGCAACCGGTGCTACAACCAGCAGCTGAATGCCTTCTGGAACTCGTTTCGTCAAAAAGACTTCAATTTTCGCCAATAAATAAGAGGCAAACAATACTGGCAGTACTTGCCCTTGATAGCCGATTTTCTCAACCGTTATACCCAGTATATTCCAGGTTGGAATTTCTCCTGCTTCTTCAGCTGCACCATATGACCATGCGTTTAATAAATCCGGGTGAACAAGAATAAGCCCAAGCACAATCCCGAGCAGCGGACTGCCCCCGAACCGTTTCACAGCTGACCAGCCGATTAAAGCAGGCAGAAAGGTAAATGCTGTATTTGCAATTAAGTTGATAACGCTGGCAATGTCCGCCCATTGTGGATACCTTTCGATCAAAGATTCTTCGAAAAAGATCCCTTGTCCCGTTAAAATATTATTAAGTCCGAGCAGTAAACCAGCTGTTACAATCGCTGGCAAAATGGGTATAAAAATATCAGCCAATGTTTTAATGGCACGCTGCAGCGGATTTAAATTCGATTCCGATGCTTTTTTCACATCTTCTTTTGACGCTTCACCAATACCAGTCTCTTCAACAAGATCTTGATACACTTTGTTGACAGTCCCTTGTCCGATGACAACTTGATACTGTCCATTCGCTGAAAAAGAACCTTTTACGACATCAATTTGTTCCAGCTTTGACTCATCCACTTTGCTTTCGTCTTTTAGTGCAAAGCGGAGCCGCGTGACACAGTGTGTCGCCGCTTCAATATTTTCTTTTCCGCCGACAGCGTCTACAATTTGTCCAGCTTGCTTTGAGTACGCTCCCATTTCAACTTCCCTCCCAAACTTGTATATACATCTTAACAAGACTTTATCACTTGTATATACAGGATGTCAATAAAAAAGAAAGCGATCCCAAAAAAAAAAAAAAAACAGCGGAAGCCGCTGTTTTTTAAAAAGGGAACCGGTTGAGCCATTGGCCACCGTCCATCGTGATACATTCACCATTTATATAACCTGCTTCATCAGAAGACAAGTAATAGGCAAGTCCAGCAATTTCCTCCGGTGTTCCAAGTCGATGCAGCGGCACGCTGTCAATGGTCCGTTTTGCTGCTTCGTCTGATTCCCATAGTTTATCCGCACCGCCTGTCCGTTCAATCGGACCCGGTGCAATGGCATTAACACGAATGCCATATTGATGCCCCCATTCTACAGCAAGAGTACGGGTTAACGAAAGCACACCGGCTTTTGCAGCTGCCGAGTGCGCAACGCCTGCTCCTGCATTCCACGCATAGGTAGCGACCATGTTAATAATCGAGCCTTTTATTCCGCGCTGAATCCAATAATTCCCGATTGCGTGAGAACAATAAAAGGTACCGTTTAACACAATATCGATAACAGAATTCCATCCGTTTGGCGTCAGCTTTTCTGCCGGACAAATGAAGTTTCCAGCCGCATTATTAATAAGCACGTCAATAGAGCCAAAAGCCTGGTCAGCTCTTTCGACCAGTTTCTCCGTTTCATCAGTCTTGCGTACATCCATGACAACCGTTAAAAAACGACTGCTGTCCCCTGCAATCTCTTTTTTTGCTCCGGCCAGTTTTTCTTCATTTCGGCCGCAAATGACGACATTCGCTCCTTCATCGAAAAAGCGCTTAGCCATATATTTCCCCATACCGCTTGATCCACCTGTAATGATAACCGTTTTCCCTTTCAAATATATTCATCCCCTTCGTAATATGAATGATCATTCACTCATTATTGTATCACTAAAAAGAAGACCCGCAAAGTTTCGTCTACGGGCCTTCTTTTTATTCTTCGTCTTCACGCACACGGTACGCTGCGTGTAAAGACTCGAGCTGGCTGTCAATGTACACATCTTTTTTGCCACGTTTAACGTAATGATAATTTCCTTCGTTATCTTGGTAACGCGCTTTCGCATTGTCGGACATTTGCAATTGAAGAAAATCGGCAAGACGGTCTTTTAATGATTCGTCTACAATTGGAAACAAAATTTCGACCCGCTTAATCATATTACGTGTCATCATATCCGCCGATGATAAATAAATGTTTCGTTCACCATTATGATGAAAATAATAAATTCGGCTGTGCTCTAAAAACCGGCCAACAATGCTGGTCACTCGGATATTTTCACTCACGTTCGGAATACCCGGCCGCATACAGCAAATTCCGCGGATAATGCAGTCAATTTGCACACCAGCATTTGATGCTTCATACAATTTCATAATAAGCCGCTTATCTGTTAAAGAATTCATTTTCGCAATAATCCGGCCGCTTCCATGCTTTTTATGAATCTCTATTTCTTTGTCGATCAGCTTAATGAAAGCATCTTGAATATCAAACGGCGCCACAACAAGATGATTATACTTCGGCTTATCCATGTAGCCGCTCAAATAATTAAAGAAATTTGTCGCATCCACGCCAAATTCTTTTTTTGATGTGACCAGTCCATGATCTGTATAAAGCTTCGCTGTTGCGTCGTTATAGTTGCCTGTTCCGAGATGAACAAATCGTTCGATCTTGCCTGCTTGTTTTCGGACCACGAGCGTAATTTTACTATGTGTTTTTAAATTGTGCATTCCATAAATAACATGACAGCCAGCTTTCTCCAGCTCTTTTGCCCATTGGACATTATTTTCCTCATCAAATCGGGCTTTTAATTCTACGAGTACGGTTACTTGCTTCCCTTTTTCAGCCGCACGCTTAAGCGATTCAATAATAGGCGAGTCGCCGCTCACCCGGTAAAGCGTCATTTTAATCGCCAGCGCAATCGGATCGTTTGCCGCTTGTGAAATAAAATCGACGACCGGTTCAAAGGATTCATATGGGTGATAAAAAAGCACATCCTGCTGCAACGCTTTTTCAAAGATATCTTCCCGGGAAGATAAATCTTCTGGCAGCTGTGGAATAAACGTTTCATACGTCAACCCTTCACGAAGTATACTTAGCTTTTTCGTAAATGGAAATAAAAATGTCAAATCAATCGGCCCGTCGATTTCATATACATCTTTATAGTGAATTTCAAGCTCTTCCAGCAAGTAATCAAGCACATGTTGATCCATGTCCTGCGATTTCATCTCCAGCCGGACGGCGGCTCCCCACTTTCGCTTCTTTAACTCTTTTTCAATTTCAAGCAGTAAATCCCGGGCCCCTTCTTCGTGAATTTCCATATCAGCATTACGCGTAATCCGGAACGTGTTAACATTTTTCACGATATAGCCTTGGAAAACGCGGTCAATGAAATATTCCAGCACGTCTTCCAGCAGGACAAATGTACCGCCCTCTTCTTCTGATGGAACTTCAATGGCCCGGTCCAGCACACCAGGTACTTGCACGATTGCGACGCGGTCCATCTCTGCTTCCGGCTCATCATTTTCAAGCATGACGACCAGATTGAGCGATTTGTTCAACAGCATCGGGAATGGCCGGTATGCATCAATCGCCATGGGTGTCAGTACTGGGAATACTTCATTATCAAAGTAATCGAGCAAGAACTGTTGCTGTTCTTTCATCAAATCTGCTGGCTTTTTCAAATAAAAACCTTCTTCTTCAAGAGAAGGCAATATTTCTTCTGTCAGCACCCGATTTTGAATTTGCACCAACTCATGTGCTTTGATGCTAATTCGATTCAGCTGCTGCTTCGGTGTCAAACCGGCTTTGTTTTCAGGCTTGTTAAAACCGGCTTTCACCTGATCTTTCAGACCAGCTACCCGCACCATAAAAAACTCATCCAGATTCGAGCTGAAAATGGCTAAAAATTTCATTCGCTCCAATAGAGGGTTATTTAAATCTGATGATTCTTCCAATACACGTTTATTAAAGTTAAGCCAGCTTAATTCCCGGTTGTTATAATACATCGGATTCGCCAAATCAATTGTTGCCTGTCCGCTCATCGGAATCCCCCGTTTCAATTTACTTCATTTCGTTTAAATTCCATTTCAATTGTTGTTTGCAAAGCTTTTTCCAAATGGCGCTTTTGCTTATCGCTTTGATAATGTTCAGCCAGTTCACTGCCTTCGCAATAAACAGTAATGACAATACAATCATTTTTCCGCTTCACGTTCAAGTCACTTACAATGCTTCGTTTTGAACTGTTCAAGCTAAAGCAAAGTTTTAGCAGCGAACCGTATTCCCGCATTTTCTGAATTTCGTCTTTTGAAAACCAGCCATTAAATCCTTCCAAATATTGTTTCAATGTTGAATTGTTTGTGAAAGAAGCGGTTAAGGAAATATATGCTTTCTCCCAATGGGTAAATCCATCAAACAATGAGTTAATGAGCAAATAAAACGTATGACGGCTTTTCGAACTGGAAGAAATGTATTCACCAAGATAAAATAAAGCCGCCGACTGCTCAATGATAAAGCGATCTTTATCCGTCACTTCAATGATGCCTTCTTGTTCAAAGCCCCTCAGCATTTTTTCAGTCAGTTTCATCATTTGATAATGATGTTTCGTATCATGACCATAAACGGTTAAAAGCCGCTTTATACCATTTCTTTTCACATCAGCGGCAGTTTCCCCCGCACCGTTTTTTATTCGCTCAAGCACAATACCATCACGAAGTCCTCGTGAGCTGACGAGCAGCCCTTTTGCTTTTGTATGTATGGCCAGCTGATAAAACACTTCAATAGCAGGTAATATTAAATCAGCTCGCTCATTGGAAAGGCCATCCACTTTTTCGAATTCCGAATACGAAAGTGGTGAGAGCTCCGTGCGCAGCTGATCAAGTGCCTCTACTGTCAGTTCATAACCGTGAACACCCAGCGGTGGATAGTTTTCTTTTAACTGCTGGACGTTTGCCAAGTTTCGAGCGCTTCCTCCAATTGCTGCAATCACACCATCCGGTGCTTTTTCCAGCCAGGTAAACTTTTTCAATTCAGTTTGAATATACTCAGCCATTTTCTTTTGTTCTTTCGGCTTCATTCGATCTTCTGCAATAAATTGTTCTTTCAGCGAAACGACACCAAACGGGAAGCTGAATGAATGTTTTAATTTTCTGTTTTCAAATAACGTAATTTCTGTACTGCCACCGCCGATGTCAATCGTTAATCCATTATCAGCCGGCATTGTTTTTAAAACAGCCGATAATCCGTAGGACGCTTCTTCTTCTCCCGACAAAAGACGAATATGAAAGCCCGTTTCTTTTTTCACTTTTTCAATAATGACATCTCTGTTTGCTGCCTGCCGAACTGCTGCAGTCGCTGTACATTCAACTTTCGTTACATCGTAATAATCGAGCACTTCTCTGAAATTTTTTAATGCTTCCAGCAGCATCTGAACCCCTTCGTCACTCATTTCACTTTCTGCATCTAGAAAGCGGCGCAGCCTGAGTGGTGCTTTCACATTCCGAAATTCTTCTATTGCTGACCCCTGTTCTTTATATAAAACAAGACGGACTGTATTTGATCCGATGTCGATAATGGCTGTTTTGCTTTGCTTCATAGTCGTTCCCGCTTTCTTTTTTATTCATTTTGCCCTTTAAATATACCATGCAAACCACGATGAATGCTTCCAAATGGGGCATAAACAGTATATAATGAGAGAAAATGAGGATGAAAGGAGCCACTATCTTGAGCAAAAAATCCGAACCCTTCACCGAACCTTCATCTGACGAGAACCTCGCCAAAGCGATCTTTACGGTTAACCGTCATGCAAAGACGGCCACAAACCCAAAATATTTATACGCGCTAAAAAAATGCGCCCTCTTAAAAATGATCAAAGAAGGCAAAGCAGAGAAAAAAGGCCTTCACTTTTCCCGAAATCCAAAAAACAGCCGGCAGCAGTCCGATGTACTTGTTTCATGTGGTGACTACACCTTCCACATGCCGCCATGCAAAGAAGATTTCGATTCTCTTCCCCATCTCGGCCGATTAAGTGAGCAAATACGCAATCCGCGCTGTTCAATGGGGCTGTTAAAAGCAAAAAGCATTCTTGAATCGTATACAGGTATGAAAGAAGATCGTCCAAAGCATAAGCCGCCCGGACAAAAAAAATATACAAAGCCTGTTTTTAAGCCGCTTGGTCAATCATATTAAGAAGAAAAGGACGCAGCCGCCAAGCAAGCGTCCTTTCTTTATTTATAGGGCAAGCTCATCAATATATTGGACAAGACGGGCAATTTCCGGCTTACTTACTTGCGCATCTGCACCGACACCCGTTCCTTTATGGCGAAGGTCATCCGTAATTAAAGAAGAAAAAATGATGACTGGGAGTTGTTTCAGCACTGGGTGATCTTTTATCCGTCTCGTTAAATGATGGCCGTCCATTTTCGGCATTTCGATATCAGTAACAAGAATCTGCACTTTTTCAAATGTATTTTCTTGCTCAAGTGTCGATTCTAAAAAGTCATAAGCAAGCTGGCCATTTTCAAAAAATTCGACCCTGTCATACCCTGCTTCATGCAGTGTATCGTGAAGAAGCTTACGCAGCAGCGGTGAATCTTCCGCTATAACAATCTGCTTTTCGGAACGCTCGCGCTCGCCCAGAGCTTTTATTTGATCAATGTGAATACCTGAATGCGGATTGATATCGACAACAATTTTTTCAAAATCGATCAGCAAAATCATATTGCCATTAATTTTAATGACCCCGATAATTTGATTATTGCCGCCTTGATACATTTCAGATGGCTTTTCAATGTCATTCCAAGAAATGCGGTGAATGCGCGTAACATTTTGTACATGAAAAACAACTTTTTGCTGATTAAATTCGGTCACAATGTACTTGTCCGTTGATTGATTTTCAGAGGGCTGCATTCCAAGCACTTTCGCCATATCAATGACCGGCAGCACTTCACCGCGCAGCTGAATAATCCCTTCAATGTGGGCATGTGCGTGTGGGATATACGTGATCGGCATCGGCTGGATAATTTCTTTCACTTTCATGACATTAATGCCGTATTTGTTCCCTTGCACTTCAAATTCCACAACTTCAAGTTCATTCGTTCCAGATTCAAGTAAAATTCCATAATCATTTGTCATAAGTCATTAGTCCCCTTGCTTTTTTATTTTACTATATCATGAATAAAAAGATTGTCGATGCTTGAAAAGTTTATAAATATTTAATATTTAATTGAAAAATTTACATTATAATAACAACAGATTAGAGAAAGGTGGTTTACAAATGGAACATCGATTAAATACCCGTGTAAAAGAAATTGAAATCTCCGGTATCCGTAAATTTTTTAATTTGGTTGGCACGCAAAAAGATATGATTTCTTTAACCATTGGCCAGCCGGATTTTCATACACCGGAACATGTAAAAAAAGCAGGTATCCAAGCAATCAATCAAAATGAGACCGTTTATACACCAAATGCAGGACTGCCTGAATTAAAAAAAGCAGCTGCACACTTTTATAACAAAAAATATCATGCAGCTTATGAACCTGACCATGAAGTCATTGTGACAGTCGGCGCAAGTGAAGCAATCGATATTGCACTGCGAACGATATTGGAGCCTGGCGATGAAGTAATTTTGCCCGGTCCTGTCTATCCTGGCTATGAGCCGATTATTCACTTATGTGATGCGTTGCCGGTCATGGTTGATACGACCGCAAATGAGTTTCGCATGACTGCCGGCCTCATTGAACAGCATATCACTGAAAAAACGAAGCTTATTGTGCTTCCATATCCATCCAACCCAACTGGCGTCAGCTTAACTGAACAAGAATTAAAAGATATCGCGGCACTTGCGAAAAGGCGGGAATTATTTATTTTAGCCGACGAAATTTACAGTGAAATTGTATATGAACAGCCTCACGTATCAATCGCTTCCTTTTTAAAAGAGCAAACGATTGTCATAAACGGCTTATCGAAATCCCATGCGATGACCGGCTGGCGGATCGGTCTTCTTTTTGCGCCTAAAGCGATTGCGCAGCACATGCTCAAAGTCCATCAATATAATGTGTCATGTGCCACCTCCATCTCGCAAAAAGCAGCGATTGCGGCGCTGACGGATGGAATAGATGATGCGGTGCCGATGAGGGATGAATACAAAAAACGCCGGGATGTGACATTTGAAACATTAAAGAACCTTGGCTTGCAAACGGTAAAGCCGGATGGCGCGTTTTACTTTTTTGTGAAAGTACCAGACGCATATTCTGGTTCTTCCTTTGACTTTTGCCTGACGCTCGCGAAAGAATATAAAGTGGCGGTTGTACCGGGCAGTGCGTTTTCACAAGCGGGGGAAGGCTGGTTCCGCTTGTCCTATGCATGCAGTGTTGAAGAGATTAAAGAAGGATTATCACGCATTGAGCAATTTTTAAAGACCTTATAACCATAAAAAAAGCGGCTGCTCCCAAGCGTGGAGACAGCCGTTATTTTTTCATAAAAAAAACCCGGACAGCGTTCGTCCGGGCAAAAGTGAGAGAAATGGAGAATGAAAAAACTGGTTACGCTAGTATTATTCCCGCTTTTTCTTTTTTTACACCTTTTTTATTATTTTTTTTCAATGGAATTTACAAGTTCGACAACTTCTTCAGCTGTTGACATTTCAACTGCTTTTGCTGCCAATGATTCCATATCGGCTTTTGACAAGTTTTTCAGCTGCGCACGCGCTTTTAAAATTGACGTTGCGCTCATTGAGAACTCATCAAGACCTAAACCGAGCAACAGTGGAATCGCTGTTTCGTCCCCAGCCATTTCACCGCACATCCCTGCCCATTTGCCTTCTTTATGTGCCGCTTCAATCACCATTTTTACAAGGCGCAAAATAGAAGGATTGTATGGCTGGTACAAATAAGATACCCGCTCATTCATCCGGTCAGCTGCCATTGTATACTGAATTAAGTCGTTTGTTCCAATTGAGAAGAAATCCACTTCTTTCGCAAACAGATCCGCAATTACAGCCGTCGATGGAATTTCCACCATGATGCCAAGTTCGATTTTCTGCGCCACTGTTGTGCCTTCCGCTTCAAGTTTTGCACGTTCTTCTAAAAGAACTGCTTTTGCCTGACGGAATTCATTTATCGTTGCAATCATTGGGAACATAATTTTTAAATTGCCGTGTACACTTGCCCGAAGCAATGCGCGAAGCTGTGTACGGAAAATATCCTGTTCTTCAAGGCAAAGGCGGATCGCCCGGAAGCCAAGGAATGGATTCATTTCATGCGGCAAGTTCAAGTATGGAAGCTCTTTATCGCCGCCGATGTCCAATGTACGAACAACAACCGGTTTCCCTTCCATTCCTTCTAAAACCGCTTTGTATGACTCAAACTGCTCTTCTTCTGTCGGCAGATTATCGCGGCCCATGTACAAAAATTCTGTACGGTACAAGCCAACTCCTTCACCGCCATTGGATTTTACGCCTTCAAGATCGGCTGGTGTACCAATATTTGCTGCAAGCTCAACGTGATGGCCGTCCCCTGTCACAGTCTCTTCATTGACAAGCTTTGCCCATTCCGCTTTTTGCTTCGCGAAAGCATCAGCTCGTTTTTGATACTCCGCAGCAATTTCCTCTGTTGGGTTAATGTGTACTTCCCCTTGAAGGCCGTCGATGATAATGAAATCGCCATTTTGAATATCTGACGTTGCGTTTTTCGTACCCACAACGGCCGGAATTTCTAATGAACGAGCCATAATAGCAGAATGAGATGTCCGGCCGCCGATATCCGTCGTGAATCCTTTCACGAATTCACGGTTCAATTGTGCTGTCATAGATGGTGTTAAGTCTTCTGCAACAACTACGACTTCTTCGGCAATCAGTGCCGGTGCTGGAAGGTCGACTCCAAGAAGTGCTGCCAATACACGCTTTGTTACGTCTTTAATATCCGCTGCCCGCTCTTTCATATATTCATTGTCCATCGCTTCAAACATGCCGATAAACATATTGGCTGTTTCTTCAAGGGCAAACTCTGCATTAACAGAATCTGACTTAATTTTTTCTTCAATTGGACCTGTTAATTCAGGATCGTTTAAAACGAGCAAATGCGCCTCAAAAATAGCGGCTTTGTCATCACCTAAGTCTTTACGGGCTTTTTCTTTAATGACCTCAAGCTCTGCTTCTGATTTTTTCAGCGCTGCGCGAAAGCGGTCTGCCTCAGCTGCGGCATCTGTTACCTCGCGCTTTTCGACAGTTAAATCCGGTTCCATTAAGCGGTATGCTTTCGCAAAGGCAATTCCGTCAGATGCGCCAATTCCTTTTAATATCGCCGCCATCAGTTTGCAAGACCTTCGCTTTTCAACAATGTTTCAAGGGCTTCAAGCGCCGTTGTTTCGTCATTGCCTTCTGCTGAAATTGCAATGTCAGCACCCTTTCCAATACCAAGTGACATAACACCCATAATGGATTTCAAATTTACTTTTTTACCGTTGAATTCAAGATTCACATCACTTGAATATTTGCTCGCTGTTTGCACAAGAAGTGTAGCAGGACGTGCATGAATTCCTGTATCTGCTGTTACTGTAAAAGTTTTTCTCGACATTGATTTTGTCTCTCCTTCATACGTTTTATTCATAGAGAATAGCATTAAATTCATTTTCCCTCAACGATCAAGCTTTCTCGTATTGCTCTTCCTGTCCTTATCTTTTAATATAGACCAATATAGACAAAAACAAGGAGATTTCATCATGTATTATAAAAGACAGGAAGCTTTCCGTTATGTTTTCCCTGAATCCATTCCCGCCATTTGCGAGGTGTACCAGTATTCAGCTGGAGTAAAAGAAAAAACCCAGACGTTCGACGCTTATATTCTTGATATTAGCCCGAATGGGATAAAAGCCGCTTCAAAGACGGACATTGAGTTAAAAAACGATCTTATTCTCATCTTTTCTTTTCAGCTCGCGGGCACATTGATTCACTTTACCGGACAGATCATTCGCAAACGGAATGCCGGCAGTGTATTTGAATATGGTATCCAAAGCGATGGAAGCGATGCTTTGAAAGACCAGATTATTTCATCGTTGAAAATTTACACGAAAGAGCAGCTTAAAAAACAAAAAGGTTAAGGGAAATAAATCATTTTACGTGTCATACCACCGTCAATAACCAGGTTTTCTCCAGTCATAAAGGTGTTTTCCGGGTCTGCAAGGTACAAACAAGCTTTTGCCACGTCTTCCGGCTTGCCGACCCGTCCAGCTGGGTGCTGCGCGTGATCTTCTGGACGAAGCTGGGCATAGTCTCCTGTCTCAATCCATCCGGGACTAATGCTGTTCACCCGTATGCCTTTCTCGCTAAGTGTAACAGCAAGCGCATGCGTTAACGAATAAATGGCTCCTTTCGACGCTGCATACAGCTCCGTATTGGATTCTGACATACTTTGTCGTGTCGAGCACATATTGACGATGGCGCTGCCTTTTTTCATGTATTTGGCTGCTTCCCGAGAACAAAATAGGACACTTGCGGCGTTAGCGGTCATTATTTTGTCCCAGTCAGTTTTATTTATGTCCCAGATAGAGCCGAATGAAGAAACACCAGCGTTGTTAATAAGGACATCTATGCCTTCACGCTCTTGATCAACGCGTGCAAAAACACTTGCCATTTCATCCACATTTCCTGCATCTGCACAATAAAATGCCGCTTCAAAACCTGACTTCTTCCACTCTTGAACCGCTGCTCTGCCGTCTTCTTCCTTTGTATCCACAATCACGGTAAAAGCTCCTTTTGCAGCAAAAGCGTGCGCTGTTGCTTTTCCGATGCCGTTTGCACCGCCCGTTACAACGACTGTTTTGTCCTTGAACATGTTCCCACTCCTTTAGCTTCGAGGTGTTTTCATATATTCATATTCAGCATGGCCTCCGTGCTTGGCAATCCCCCGAAAGTGCTTAAAATCAGGCTGTTTAATAAGCTCTTGTCGAAATTGAAGAAAATCATTCTGTTGAATACGCACGAGAGCAGTTTTTCCATTGCGAAGGTTTTCAATACATTCTATAGCTTCTTCTGCAGTCAAGCAATCACCCCCTATTAAAATAGTCAAAAAATTGACACAATGCAGTTTAAAATCCTTTACTATTTTCAAAAAATAAGGCAAAATTTACTTTAATACCTCTTGCTAACGCTCTTATTATAAAAGAAAGCGAGTGAAAATGGTATCGTCAATGGTCGAAAAGGAGCGAAATAGATGACAAAAGCAGAAGTCGGCAACATTATCGAATTTAAAGACGGTCTGCGCGGGATCGTCGAAAAAGTAAATGAAAACTCCGTTATTGTTGATTTAACAATTATGGAGGATTTCGATGAGCGCGAATTAGAAGAAAAAACAGTAGTTAACCATAAAAATTATATCATCCTCCATGCATGAAAAAAAGAGCGGATTCTATCATCCGCTCTTTTGTTTATTTACAACGCTTTAATCTTAATTTCTCCTTTTTCCAGTACAGCTTTTAAATGTGCTGCCTCTGGATGATCCAAAATAAAGTCGGCAATTCCATCTTCTATTTGTTCTTGAATAACCCGGCGAAGCGGGCGCGCCCCGAATTGCGGGCTGTAGCCAAGCTCTGCCAGTTTTTCTTTGACCGCTTTTTCCACTTCAATTTTCATTCCTTGTTCAGCAAGCATTTCATTTAACTCCATGATCATTAACACTACAATTTCCGTCAAGTGTTCTTTACCGAGCGATGCGAATTCAATAATTGCATCAAACCGGTTTAAAAACTCTGGCTTAAAGAAATCCGCTAACGATTCAAGTACAGACACTTCAGACTGCTCCGCTTGTTTATCGAAACCGACCGTTACGTTCTTTTTGCCGATGCCAGCATTGCTCGTCATAATGATCACGCACTCCTTAAAGCTTACCGTGCGGCCCTGGCTGTCAGTTAAGCGCCCATCTTCCATAATTTGCAGGAACATGTGCTGAACATCCGGGTGCGCTTTTTCAATTTCGTCCAGCAGAATAATGCTATATGGGTTGCGCCGTACTTTTTCCGTCAGCTGGCCGGCTTCTTCAAATCCGACATAGCCCGGAGGCGATCCGATTAATTTTGACACACTATGTTTTTCCATAAATTCACTCATATCTAAACGAATGAACGCTTCTTTTGAACCGAATAACTCTTCCGCCAGTGTCTTTGTCAATTCTGTTTTCCCGACACCCGTAGGTCCAACAAAAAGGAAAGAACCGATTGGACGGCTTTTCGCTTTTAATCCGGCCCGGCTGCGGCGGATGGCTTTTGCAACTTTTTGAACAGCCACTCCCTGCCCGATTACTTTGCCAGCAAGATTTTTTTCAATATGTTTCATTTTTCGCTGTTCATCCTGCTGAAGTTTTCCAACCGGAATCCCGGTTTTGCTTTCGATTAACGATTGAATATCCTCGACTTTCACTTCGAGTAACGCAGATTCCGGATCACGTTGTTCGAGCTTTTGTTCCAGCATTGCTTCTTCATCACGAAACTTTGCGGCTTCCTCATATTGCTCTTTTTGAAGAGCTGCTTCTTTTCGTTTCGCAATCAATAACAGCTGCTCTTGAATAGAAGCCGCATCGGTTTGATCAATTGTTAAATTCAACTTTGAACCAGCTTCATCAAGCAAATCGATCGCTTTATCCGGCAAAAAACGGTCTTGAATGTAACGGTGTGATAAAAAGGCGCACGCCTGAATCGCTTCCTCTGAATACGTCACCTGATGAAAGTCTTCATAATGCTTTTGCAGGCCTTTTAAAATATGGATCGTTTCTTCCACGCTGGGCTCAGCTACTTGCACTGGCTGAAAACGGCGTTCGAGTGCCGCATCTTTTTCAATTTGACGATATTCTTTTAAAGTTGTTGCACCGATCAGCTGCATTTCGCCACGGGCAAGCGCTGGTTTTAAAATGTTGCCGGCGTCCATCGATCCTTCTGCTGACCCCGCACCAACCAATTGATGAATTTCATCAATAAACAGCAGCACATTTTTCCGCACCTTTACTTCTGCAATTACTTGCTTCATTCGTTCTTCGAATTGACCACGTACCCCTGTTCCCGCAACAAGGGATGCTACATCTAAGACATATACCTCTTTGCCGGCCAATTTCGCTGGTACGCGCCCTTCCGCAATATATAAAGCAAGTCCTTCTGCAATCGCTGTTTTCCCGACACCGGGTTCACCGATTAGGACCGGATTGTTTTTGTTTCGTCTATTTAAAATTTCAATGATACGCGCCACTTCTTTATCACGGCCAATGACCGGGTCAATTAAACCGGCCTTAGCCAGTCCCGATACGTTGCGTCCGAAATTGTCCAGGATTCCTTCGCCGCCGCGACCCGTTTTTGCCTGTGGATCAATCTGTTTCATTGGCTGCTGTGGCTGTTGAACATTTTTCATAAATTCATCAAATGGAAAACCGAATGATTGAAAATTCATCTTCATTCCCCCGATTGTTTGTTTTTCTTTTTGATAACAAGCATCACATAAATAGTATTGCGCAGACTGTCCATTGACACGGACACTCATTTGCACGCTTGCTTCATGTTGCTGGCATTTTTGACATTTCATCCACGTCATCCCCTTTATTTTTGGTTTCGATTTTGACTTTGACTTTGACTATCTTTGACTATAACTATAGTATACTTTGACCTTTTTTGACTTTCAACTATTTTGCTCAAAAAAAGAAGTGTCTTTAAAGACACTTCAGCCGAACGGAAAAAAGACGATAAACAGCAAATCAAAGATTAAATGGGAAATGATCAGCAGTGGAATGCTTTTTCGCCAAATATACAAGCTGCCCCAAAAGATACCTCCACAAAATGCTGCCAGCATCCACATCCATTCTCCAGAATAAGCGAAAACAGATGCGTAAAAAAGTGCAGCAATGACCATAGCTCCCCACTCGTTCATATAATGGCCAAGCCTTTTTTGGATAAACCCCCGAAAAAAGAGTTCCTCACCCGGGATGATAATAAGTACGAGGACAATATAATGCCAAATAAACACAGGACTAAACAGCGCATATATAGAAGATACATGCTCTTCAGCTGATAAAGGCATGACTTTTAATAAAGAATAACCGACTGCAAATAATCCATATAAAATAATACCTGATACGATTCCGTAGAGCATAAACCTGTTTGTATTTTGCTGATCATCAATTGGCTCGCTTATAATTGAAATACTAATAAAGAATAAAGCAGCTGCTGTATAAATGTACCAAAAAATATCTCGATCAAAAAATGCTACATACAAAAGGATATATGCAGCAATGACCCCGATAATAAAACGCCAGTCTTTCAATAATGCCATTGCGTAAAGCCCCTTTCATCAATCCGAGTCATTTTACCACAAATAACGCGGGTTGATCAAAACGGATTATGACAAATTTTTGATCGATAAGCCTAGTTTTTTCAAAATGGCTGTTGCCTGTTCCATTTCTTCTTCTGATAAAACGCTGAGCAGCTCATGAATATTTTGTTCGTGCTCCGGAAAAATGCGTTCGATTAGTTGTATTCCATTTTCTGTAATCGTCGCATGGGTAATACGGCGATCCTGCGAGCAGGCGATCCGCTTGAGCAGCTGCTTTTTTTCTAGTTTATCTACGACGTACGTTATACTTCCACTTGCCAGCAGGATTTTCCCGCCAATCTGCTGAAGCGGCTGCGGCCCTTTATGATACAAAAGTTCAAGCACCGCAAATTCTGTCGGGTTCAGCCCGGATGTTTGAATATATTCGTTCACTTGTTCATTAACGACTTTATATGCGCGTGATAGTACGATAAATAACTTTAATGACGCTTTGCTGTCTTTCATGGCTACTCCCCTGCCTGTCTATTTCATCTTATTCTTTATACGTTACACATTTTTGCTTTATATTAAAAGTATTAAACCGATTATTTCATATTTTTCAACTATTGTTTTTTGTCGATTTCTTTTCTCGGTCGTGTATAATAGCGTCATGTGTTTATCTTATTATACAGGTGATTTCATTGAAAAAACGTGATGACTACTTTGATAATGTACGATTTTTTCTTATTTTTTTAGTCGTATTCGGCCATTTGTTGCGCCCGTATGTATATGACAGTCCGCTCATTTACGCGTTTTATATGACGATCTATTCGTTTCATATGCCGGCATTTATTTTTATATCCGGTTTTTTTGCTAAAGGCATTATGCGTCCTGGTTATCTTAAAAAGGTTGCGGGAAAACTGCTTATTCCACTCGTCTTTTTTCAAATTGTCTATTCGATATTTTACTTTTGGCTCGAGCATGAAGAAGCGCTGTCTGTCAGCTTGCTTATTCCAGAATGGTCGCTTTGGTTTTTAATCAGCTTGTTTTTTTGGCACGTCCTGCTTCTTGCAACAGTAAAATGGGCAAAGCCACTGCCGGCTCTTGTTATTTCAATTGGGGCAGGATTGTTAATCGGACTGGTGACTGAATCCTCAACTGTGCTTAGTATCGGACGAACATTTGTATTTTTTCCGTTCTTTTTAGCCGGTTACTACATAAAAAAAGAATGGTTTCAGCCATTGTTTCGACTTTCTGTGCGAATTCCGCTAATGCTTTTCGCCGCCATGCTGTTTGTTTTTTTCTTTTTCAATATACACATTCAAATTGAATGGCTGTTTGGTTCCACATCGTATACGACACTTGAAGCAGAACCGTTAACCGGAATGATTTTCCGTATTCTGGTTTATATGATCAATCTGGTGATGATTGCATTTTTTCTATCGATTGTTACCAAAAAAACCTTTTTCTTTACATCGTGGGGACGCAACACATTATACGTTTATCTGCTGCATGGATTTTTCGTCCAATCATCGCGGCGCGTCGATACGCTTGAACTGCCACCGTCAATGCTCATTTTGTTCATGACAGCTGTCGTATTGACATTGGCTCTGTCTTCCCCATTAACCGCTGCTTTATTCCGGCCGTTTCTTGAACAAAAACGGCCTGGGTTTTTAACAAAAAAGGAGAAAAAAACGTGAATATTACTGTTTGCACATTAAATGCAAAATACATCCATACAAACCTTGCGATCCGTTATTTGAAATCGTATTGTGAAGATGCTTATAACATTCGGATTGCGGAGTATACGATTAAAGATCCGGCGATGAATATTGTGTCGGATTTATACAGCCAGAAACCAGATGTCATTGGCTTCAGCTGCTACATTTGGAACATTGAAGAAACGATCCGAATTGCCGGCATGATCAAAAAAGTGCTGCCGGACTGCACGATTGTATTTGGCGGACCGGAAGTGACATATGATGTCCCGTACTGGCTCGACCGGCTTAACGATATTGATTTTATTGTCATTGGCGAAGGAGAAAAAACCTTCCGGATGCTGCTGGATCAATTATCCGGCGCCCGGGATTTTTCGAATATAGCCGGGATTGCATATAAACAAGACGGAACACATCACATTCACCCGCAAACGAATAAACTCGATCTGCGGGAGCTGCCTTCTCCATTTCGATTTGAAGAAGACCGAGACTCCTTATCGAAGCGAATTACGTACATTGAGACGAGCCGAGGATGCCCGTTCCGCTGCCAATTTTGCCTGTCATCCATTGAAACAGGCGTCCGCTACTTTGACCGTGAAAAAGTAAAAGACGATATCCGTTTTTTAATGAACAATGGTGCAAAAACGATTAAATTCGTTGATCGTACGTTTAATATAAGCCGCAGCTACGCGATGGAAATGTTTCAATTTTTAATAGACGAACATATACCAGGCACAGTTTTCCAATTTGAAATTACCGGCGACATCATGCGGCCGGAAGTGATTCAGTTTTTAAATGAACACGCGCCAGCCGGCTTGTTTCGTTTTGAAATTGGTGTGCAGTCGACAAACGACGGCGTCAATGAACTTGTTCAGCGCAAACAAAACTGGGAGAAGCTTGTCCGCACGGTCACGATGGTGAAAGACGGCGGCAAAATTGATCAGCATCTTGATTTAATTGCCGGTCTCCCTGAAGAAAACTATGACTCATTCCGGCGTACATTTAATGATGTATTTGCGCTTCGCCCTGAAGAATTGCAGCTGGGATTTTTAAAGCTTCTCCGCGGCACTGGGCTTCGCCTGAGCGCCCCGCAGTACGGCTATGAATACATGGACCAGGCACCGTATGAAATGCTGTCGAACCGTGTGCTTCCGTTTGAAGATGTCATTCGCATTAAGCAAACGGAAGATGTACTTGAAAAGTATTGGAATGACCACCGGACCGATGAAACGATTGAGTACATTACCCGGCATCTCGCTTTGACGCCTTTTGACTTTTTTCAGGATTTCGGTGCGTTTTGGGAAGCGGAGGGCTGGGGGCGCATTGGCCACCAGCTTGAAGATTTATTTAAGCGTCTCTCTTCCTTTTTACAGGCAGCACATCCCGATGCAGCCGCCCAGGTCGAAAGTATCATGAAGTATGATTATTTGAGAAATCAGCGTTTTAAGCCGCGCAAGCCATGGTGGCGCTCAGAAGAAGCGGATGACCGGTCTGCGGTGTACAAACAGCTTGCTGATCACCCGCTCATTGTGGGAGAATCGTTCGCATCCCTTCAGCTTCGTGAAAAGGATCTGCATAAGCATACTATTTTGGAACCTGTGACGATGCGGAAACAGGAGGATGGATGGGTACAGGAGGATGGATGGCTGCTTGCTTATTTTAGTCCAACTGGCGCCGGATCATCACTGTATTTCTTCTCACGCAGTTTAACCAAAACCATTTAGTAAAAAAACAGTGAATCCATCCAGGATTTACTGTTTTTTTACTATCACTCAGGCTCATATACTCGTTCCTTTGAATAAAATGAAAAAGCGGGATCTTTTTTGCCCATTATGTGCCGCGCGACGAGTTTTGACAAAAACAAACTGTAGACGATGCCATTTCCACCGTACCCAAGCAAAAAATAACTGTTCGGAACGCGATCATATTGACCTATCATCGGCTGCCCATCGTGTGTGTGAGCAAAAAATCCGCTCCAATTGTATTCTGCTTTTACAGTACCTCGCAGCTGTGGAAACCAGCTTTCGACTTCTTTTATCAATTTGTCCCTCTTGGCAATCATTTTCTGATCCCGCTCGTCCGGGTCCTTGGTCCGCTCATCCAATCCGCCTATAATAATTCGATTATCGGCCGTGGTTCGCGCATAAAAGTAGGGACGGGCAGACTCCCAGAGCATGACACGGTCTTTCCAAAAAGATAAGTCCTGAATCGGATTCGTTACGATAGCATAACTGCTTTCAATAACGGCATTTTTCTCTTTAACCGTTTCCTGCGTTTCATAGCCCTGGGCAAAAATAGCTTTTTTCGCTTTAATAAGATAACCGCCTGATGTCCGAAACAACACACCGTTCTCGTCTGCTTTTTTCAAAAAGACTTCCGTTTGTTCAAAAATACGGACGCCTGCGTCAGACGCCGCTTTAACCAGCCCGTGTGTTAGTTTATACGGGTTTACTTCTGCGTCCCCTTTTGTGATGATCGCTGCCCGCCGGCTGAACGGGACCCACTTTTTCATTTCATCTTTTTCGACATATTCCACATCGAATCCTGCCTCTTTTAACGCCTTATATTCTTCTTGAACCGTTTCAATTTCGTCTTCATTACTGGCAAAAAATAAGCTTTCACGCAGGATCAGTTCAGGGTCAATAGAAAGAGACGGAACGATTTCCTCATGCAGACGGCTGATTGCGTTGAAGCAGCGCCAATAGTGATCAACAGCGGCTTTTTGGCCAAACGATCGAATCGCATCATGCAGAAGCTGATCGTTGGAAAATTGCAGTAACCCTGTGTTCGCACTGGAACTCCCGGCAGCAACTGTTCGTTTATCAATAAGGATGATATCAAGACCGGAATCTTTTAATTCATAAGCTGTACAGGCGCCTGATACACCTGCACCAATAATCACAACATCACATTCCATATTTTCTTCTACAATCGGGTACGAAGGTTTTTCTTTCAATGTATCCGGCCAGTACAAATTTCCTGATTTCAAATCCATGACGGTATCCTCTTTTCACTCGTTCATACCTTTCTATACGCCTAAACTTTCTTTTTTAAACCAAAAAAACGCCTCGAACTGTGACGTTCGAAGCGTTTCTTTTTATGCGCCTAGATCTTCAATATCTTTTTCCGGGCCTTTTGCTCGGGCGACGAGATATGCGCCCACCGCAATGCCAACGAGGACTATCCAGAATGTGAGCTTCCACAGTTTTGATTCAGGGAAATGCTGATCGAGAATGGCAAGTGACGGATGGGATAATGTAAAGACAGCCAATTTCACACCTACCCAGCCGACAATTAAAAAGGCAGCTGTTTCAAGCGTCGGATACTTTTGCAGCAAACGAACGAACCATGTTGCCGCAAAACGCATAATGATGACACCAGTAAAACCACCGAGGAACATAACAAGGAACTGGCCGGAGTCAATTCCGCCGATTTGTCCCCAGCCGGTTTCTGGAAGAGTCACTGCAAGCGCCACAGCTGCAAGCATCGAGTCAATCGCAAAGGCAATGTCCGCTATTTCAATTTTCAGCACCGTCATCCAGAAAGAAGAACCCTTCAATTCTTTCTCTACACCATGCCCCTCCAGATCCTCATCTCGTTCTTTCCACTTTTTATACAGATGGCTGAAACAGATGAAAAACAAGTAAAGTGCTCCGATTGCCTGCACCTGCCAAACCTGCACAAGAAACGAAATAAGAAACAGTGCAGCAATTCGGAAGACAAACGCCCCTACTAGTCCGTAAAACAACGCTTTTTTCTGTTCTTCTTTCGGTAAATGTTTTACCATGACAGCCATTACGACTGCGTTATCTGCCGCTAAAATCCCTTCAAGAATGATGAGAACGCCGAGTACCCAGGCATACTCAAGTAATAATGCTGTATCCATTGATTATTCCCCTTTCCACTTCTTCTATTTATTTTTCACAAACCGACATAAATAAAGAAACAAAAAAAAGCGAGACCTTTGCCTATCGTTCAGGCAAAGGTCTCGCTGAGCATGTCTCGTCTTCATGCCAACAGCGCCGATGGATGCAATATCCATGAATTGACGACACTGTTTTAGGTTTACACCTAACGCTACTCCCCTTCAACTATTCGTCAAAAGAAAATTCATTTTTTTCTACAATGTTTATTATAATCGATTATCGTCGTCCTGTAAACCTTTTTGTCTTCGCGTCTGCCGATCAAATAAGCTAAAGATAACCGGAATGACAAACAGCGTCAAAAAGGTGCTGGAAATTAAGCCGCCAATGACGACGACACTCATCGGCTGGTTGATTTCCGTTCCATCGCCAATGCCGGATGCAAGTGGAATCAGGCCGAGAATAGCCGTCAGCGCTGTCATTAAAATCGGGCGGACCCGGTCCTTGACTGCCTGGACAATCGCTTCCGTTCCCGAATACCCTTCCTGCTTCCGCTGCAAAATGTAGTCTACGAGCAAAATCGCATTGGTCACCACGATACCGACCAGAATCAAAACCCCGATAACCGCCGGCACACTGATCGGAAGATTCGTCAAAATAAGGGACAGAGCCACACCGATAACCGCCAGCGGGACAGTAAACATAATAACGAACGGATATTTAAACGATTCGTACTGCGCAGCCATGACTATATAAACGAGAATGATCGCCAAAATCATTGCCATCACTATGTCATCTTTTGAATTATCGAGCAGCTCCTGGTCGCCGCTGTACGAGACAATCGTACTCTCCGACAAGTTCAATTCGTCGATTTTTTCATCGACAGCCGAGGACATGCCGCCCAGGTTTTCAGACGCCGCATACATGACGGTAAACTGGACCGCATCCTGGCTTTTAATACGGCGGATCGTTACCGGTCCATCTTGCACATTGATGTCTGCAATCGTCTCCAGAGAAACAAAATTTCCCGATGGTGTTTTTACAAGCATTTGTTTTAGGGCATCCAGGTTTTCGGTTACTTCTTCATCATACCGTACGTACACGGTTTTCACTTCGGATGATTCTTCTTGGATTACCTGTGTAGCAAACACCCCTCGGGTTGCATTGTTCACAATTTGGGCCACTTGTGCCGGCACAAACCCGGCAGCGAGCGCTTTTTCGCGATTGACCGTCATTTGAATTTCCTGTACCGTTTCATCACGGTCTGTGCGGACATCTGTCACACCTTGGATGTGTTCAATTTCATCTTGAATCGGCCCAATCGCTTCATTCAATCGGTTTGGATCCACATCCCGTACATTAAACGTCAGTGTCTGTGGAGCAGTTCCGGATGCCGACTGCAGATTGAATCTTACTTCCGCTGTTTCATTTACACGCTTCGCGGCTTGTTCTGCCTCCGGTTTGACTTCATCGACAAAATCAAAAATAGATTGGCCGCGGTTTTCCGTCATCTTCACATACATTTCCGCTTCGTTTGACGTATTTGTTCCACCGAATGAGTTTTCCTGTGTGGACCCGATCAAGCTGACATATACTTGAATGTTTTCTTTTTCCATCATGACTTCTTCAACCGCCTGAACCACTTTGTCGGTTTCCTCAAACGATGTGCCGTTTTCCGTCTCAACCTGGACGGTTACAAAGCCTTCATCGGTTGGCGGCAAAAATTGCGTGCCAACTTTTGTCAAGCTGAATACACCGCCGACAAACAGCACAAAAGCAATGGCTAAAACAGCACCCCGGTGTGTGAGCGACCACCTAACCCCTTTTTCCAGCAAAACGAGCGGCCGTGACTGCTGGCGTTTTAATTCGACATCGGACGGCAGCGCTGTTAAAAAGCGGCTGGCCATCATCGGAATCACGGTCACCGCCACGACGAGCGAGGCCAGTAAACTGAACGAAATGGTCCATGCGAATTCTTTTAAAATCTGTCCGAGAATCCCCGAGATAAAGATAATCGGCAAAAAAACGGCGACGGTTGTTAAAGTGGATGCGGTAATGGCGATGCTCACTTCCTTTGTTCCATCATAAGCAGCCGTTTTCGGATCTTTTCCCATAGAGAGGTGACGGTAAATGTTTTCAATGACGACGATGGCGTTATCAACAAGCATGCCGATGCCGAGCGCAAGCGCACCGAGTGTCATAATATTTAAATTAAACCCAGCCACAAACATAAGTACAAACGTTACGATAACCGAATATGGAATGGCCACCCCAATAATAAGCGGGCTTCGAATATTGCGTAAAAAGAAAAACAAGGCCGCCATGGCAAGCACGCCGCCAACCACAAGGGAATTGGCAATATTGCCGATAGCCAGCTGGATATAGTCTCCCTGGTCCGACAAAATATCCGCTTGGATGCCTTTATACTCGTCCCTCTCCAGCAGTTCGTCCAACTTTTCCTGAAAGCCTTCCGAAACGTCTGCCGTGTTGGCATTTGATTCCTGAAGAACGTTTAACAAAACGGCCGGCTTTTCATTGGCGCGTGTGATAGTAATATCGTTCAGCGGTTTTTTCTCCACCGTTGCTACGTCCGCGACCGTCACGTTTTCTCCCGTTAGCGGGTTTACCGATATGGTCAGATCCTGAATGTCTGACAAAGACGTCAGCTGGCTGATAACTCGGGTTGTTAATGTTTTTTCGCCCGCTTGGACTGTGCTGCCCGGAAGTGATACGTTGTTCGCTTGAATAAGCTGTACCACATCAGACTGGCCAATACCGTACTGCTCCAGTTTTGCTTCATCAAGCTCTACGACGATTTCGTCCGCAGTAATGCCTGTCACCGACACATTCGCTACGCCCTCAACGGCTGACAAGTCCGTTTGAAGCGTTTCGGTTAAGCTTTCCAGATCCGCGCTTTCGTCGGCCTGAAGAGACAGCTGAATGATCGGAAACTGCGATGGATCAAATTTTAAAAACTGTGGTTCCCCGGCTCCTTCCGGCATCGGCGTTTGACCGATTCGCTGCAGCACATCATTTTGAACATCGTCAATATTGGTGCTCCAGGAAAATTCAAGCAAAATAAAATTTGATCCTTCCTGCGACGTCGACGATATATTTTCAATGCCCGGAAGTGTCGACAAGCTTGTTTCGAGCGGCCTGGTCACTTTTTCCGACACTTCCGCCGGCCCTGCACCTTCATACGTTGTAACAACAACCGCAATTGGCGGATTCAAATCCGGAATTAATTTCAGCGGAATGCGCATGAGCGAAACGACGCCAAGGATAATAACTAAAAACATGATAACCGTTGTAAAAACGGGCCGGTCAATGGAAAACTTGCTTAACTTCAACCTTGTTCCTCCTCTTTATCCCGAATCTTTATTCTTTTACTATACCGAATGAGGGGCCGACTGACCAAATTGAACACTTTTTTCCACAAAAAAGAAGCCTCCTGAAGAGACTCCTTACATTTTAACCCATTAAGTTATAGAGTCGGATGTTTTCGTGCTTGTCTTGGAACCAGCGGAGCGCAAAATCATTTTCAAACAAGAAAACGAGCTTCCCATGGCGGTCGCGAACAAGGGTACTGCGTGATGAAGACATAGAATCAGTGATATCCTCTTCATTTTCAATCCAGCGGGCAATCTTTTGCCCGATTGGCTCCATACGCACATCTGAATTGTATTCGCCGATCATCCGGTGCTCAAACACTTCAAATTGAAGCTGTCCAACCGCGCCGAGAATGTATTCTTCTGTGCGGACCGTTTTATACATCTGAATCGCACCTTCCTGCACAAGCTGATCAATTCCTTTATGGAAACTTTTTTGCTTCATAACGTTTTTGGCCGCCACTTTCACGAACAGTTCTGGTGTAAACTGCGGCAGTTTTTCGTATTGGAAGATCGGCTTGCCGCCTGTAAGGGTGTCGCCAATTTGATACGTCCCGGTATCGTATAAGCCAATAATGTCCCCACTGACGGCTTCATTGACAGTGCTCCGGTCATCCGCAAGAAATTGCGTTGACTGTGATACTTTTGTCGATTTCCCGGTCCGGGCAAGCGTCACAGCCATGCCCCGCTCGAATTTACCCGAGCAAATACGCAAAAATGCAATGCGGTCACGGTGAGCCGGATTCATGTTCGCTTGAATTTTAAAAATAAACCCAGAAAACTGTTCATTTAGCGGGTCAATTTCGCCAGCGTCAGCAACGCGCGGCTGCGGTGCCGGTGCGAACTGCAAATATGTTTCTAAAAACGTCTGTACACCGAAGTTCGTCAATGCACTGCCAAAAAAGACCGGTGACAATTCACCTGAGTTAATTTTTTCACGTGAGAAGTCATTGCCCGCTTCATTGAGCAGCATAATATCATCCATCGCTTCTGTGTAAAGTGACGATTCTTTAATCGGGTGGTCGACGGCAATATGACCCTCTTCATCAATCGGTAAAAAACGGTCCGCTTCTTCTGTCCGGAATTGTTCAACACGTTTGTTGTACCGATCGTAAATACCAAAAAATTCTTTCCCCATGCCAATCGGCCAGTTCATCGGATATGATTGAATGCCAAGCACTTCTTCTAATTCTTCAAGCAGTTCAAGCGGCATTTTTCCTTGACGGTCTAATTTATTGATAAATGTAAAAATGGGAATACCGCGCATCCGGCATACTTTAAAGAGCTTGAGCGTCTGCGCTTCAATTCCTTTTGCGGCATCGACAATCATTACCGCGCTGTCAACCGCCATTAATGTCCGGTACGTATCTTCCGAGAAGTCCTGGTGACCCGGTGTATCAAGGATGTTTACGTTATAGCCGCTATAGGCAAACTGCATCACAGAGGAAGTGACAGAAATCCCCCGCTGCTTTTCAATTTCCATCCAGTCTGATGTGGCAAATTTGCCGGATTTTTTTCCTTTTACCGTTCCAGCATCGCGGATCGCGCCTCCAAATAGAAGCAATTTTTCTGTCATGGTTGTTTTCCCGGCATCCGGGTGGGAGATAATCGCAAATGTTCGTCTTGATAATACATCTTCTTTAAATGATGTCATGCTATTCTTCCTTTCTTTCCTTACGCGTTTATATTCTGTTGATTCAAATAACATATATTAGGTAAGTATTAGTTTAATTTTACGTCTTTTTTCAAACAGTTAAAGAACCGACGGTGTTAATTATAAACTAGTCAGATGTGGATGTGTAATGAAAATTAAAGGAGTGGGTTAAATTGCCGGAAACTTTCTCGGTCAAAAGATAGTCATTTAATTTGTTTGATGCAAAGATATCAAGGGAAGTAGAGAAGAGAGTAAACTTGACCTGATAAGGAGTGATTAAGAATGGAACCTGTTTACAGTGTAACCGTTAACGCAAAAGGCGGGCGGGAAGGAAACATTTATACAGAAGAAGGCCCGCTGAATCTTGATATAACAACACCAGCTATTTTAGGCGGCAAAGGACAGCTGCGGACGAACTACCTTGAGTTATTCGGAGCCTCAATCGCTGCATGCTACCAAAACGCGGTACAACAGGCGGCAGGTATCGACGATCACGCAGAAGAAGCATTCGCCGATGTTGCTGCACAAGTTGATGTTTTAAAAGATCCTGAACGGGGCGGCCATCGTCTTAGCATCATGCTCCATGTAAAGTTTTATGGCGGCCGGTTTAATGAACTTCTTGACCAGCGTGTCATTGATGAAGCAAGTGGATTATGCCCGCTTATTAAAGCACTTGAAGGTGAATGCGATTTTTCAATCCGGAAATATTAAGAAAGGGCCTCGCTCTTTCTTTTTTTATGTATAAAATTATCAAAATATTTCGAATTAATTTTTATTGGCTTTTTTGGTTTTATATTTTAGATATCGGGAATATATAAACCATCAAGGCATTACAAATTATTTTATTAGGAGGAAACACATCATGGAATTCATTATTTTCTTGATTGTCGGTGGGATCATCGGCTGGTTAGCAGGACTTATTTTAGGTAAGGATATTCCAGGCGGAATCATTGGCAACATTATTGCCGGTATTATTGGTGCATGGGTCGGCGGTGCTCTTCTAGGCGACATGGGACCAGACATTGGCGGCATGGCGATTATTCCAGCATTAATCGGTGCGGTAATTCTCGTTGCCATTGTCAGCTTTATCCTTAAAAAAATGCGTCACGCATAATGTCCAGCAAAAAACGTCATCCCTGTCCGGGATGACGTTTTTTTATTATTGGTCAAACGCTTGTTCAAAATCGCGAATTAAATCGTTGGGCGACTCCAGCCCAACGGACAAGCGCAATAAACCATCTGTAATGCCTCGTTTATTCCGTTCTTCATCCGGCATTGCCGCATGCGACATTTTCGGCGGATAAGACAAAATAGATTCGACTGCCCCTAGACTCACAGCAAACACCGGGATTTTTACTTGGGCACTGAATTGGCGTACTGCATCTTCGTTTTCAAGTTCAAATGATAATACAGCGCCTGCTCCTGCAGCCTGCCGGAAATGAACAGCGTGTCCAGGATGAGAGACAAGCCCCGGATAATAGACATTTTTCACTTTCGGATGAGAAGCTAAGTAATGAGCAATTTCAGCCGCACCTTTTTGCGACTGTTCCATTCGCACCGCCAATGTTTTTAAGCCACGAAGCACAAGCCAGCAATCCTGCACGCCGAGCACAGCCCCGAACGAATTTTGAAGTGCATATAGCTTAGACGCTAATTCTTCATCCTTCGCAACAGCAAGACCTGCCAGCACATCACTATGTCCGGATAAAAATTTCGTTGCGCTATGTAAAACGAGATCTACGCCAAGCTCAATTGGACGCTGCAAATATGGAGTTAAAAACGTATTGTCTAAAAACGTCAGACAGCCGTTCGCTTTCGCTAATTTTACAATACCATCAACGTCCGTCACTTTTAGCAAAGGGTTTGATGGAGTTTCCATGTAGATGACTTTCGTGTTCGGCTGAATCGCTTTTGCTACCGCATCAAGATTTGTCATATCAACAAATGTATGATCAATGCCAAAACGCGTTAATACGGATGTAACCATGCGGAACGTGCCGCCATATACATCTTCTGTAACGACAACGTGATCACCTTTTGACAATAATAGAAAAGCTGTAGAGATGGCCGCCATTCCGGAAGCAAACGCAAATCCGCGAACACCTCCTTCTAATTCTGCAATTGCCGCCTCAAGCGTCTCGCGTGTTGGATTCCCAGACCGGCTGTAATCGTACTGGCCAAATGAATCAAAATCTGGCTGATGAAACGTGGAAGCATGCTGAATTGGTACACTGACAGCTCCCGTATTCGGATCAAATTTATGGTCGTTGTGCAATAATTTTGTTTGAAATGTATAATCGCTCAATTTATTCACCCTTTCATTTTTTCAAATGCCTGCGCAAGATCGGCAATTAAATCATCCGCATGCTCAATGCCAATCGAGAAACGCAGCAGCCGGTTACAGACACCATTTGCGATACGGATCTCTTCCGGAATGTCCATATGTGTCTGTGTTGCGGGATATGTAATAAAGCTTTCCACTCCGCCGAGGCTTTCCGCAAAAGAAACAAGCTGCATATTTTGCAGAAAACCGTTTACCCATTCTTCCGACTTTAAACGAAACGAAAGCATTCCACCCTGCCCAGGGTATAACACATCTAAAATGTCATCATGTGATTCCAGGAACGAAGCAATTCTTTGGCCATTCTCGCTATGCTGTTTCATGCGAAGGCTTAATGTTTTCATGCCACGGGCGAGCAGCCACGAATCAAACGGTGACAAAACAGCGCCAATCGCATTTTGGAATTCAAACACTTTTGCTGACAGTTCTTCCCCTTTTACAGCGATTAAGCCTGCCAATACATCATTGTGTCCGCCGAGATATTTTGTTGCGCTATGAAGGACAATATCCGCGCCTTGCTCAATCGGACGCTGCAGCACGGGTGTATAAAACGTATTGTCCACAATTAAAATGAGATTGAGCTCTTTTGCAAATTTAGCTACAGCTGCAATGTCTGTTTCTTTCATGAGCGGATTTGTCGGCGTCTCTAGAAAAATCACTTTTGTTTTATCTGTTACACGCTTTTTCGTTTCTGTTAAATCTTCGAAGCTTTCGTATGTAAAATCCAACCCAAACTTTTTCCAGCCTTTTTCAAACAAGCGGTATGTTCCGCCGTACAAGTCAGCTGATACTAAAAAATGGTCACCCGGTTCAAACAACGACAGCAATGTATGAATCGCGGCCATGCCGGATGAAAATGCAAAACCTGCGTCTGCTCCTTCAAGGTCTGCAATTGCTTTTTCAACGACTTCCCGGGTCGGATTGCCGGTCCGGACGTAATCGTAGCCTGTTGACATGCCAATTCCTTCATGACGATACGCTGTAGAAAAATAAACAGGCGGATTAACCGTTCCAGTCGGATTATTCGTCCGGTTTCCAATTTGTGCAAGCTTTGTTTCAATATTTGTCATCAAAATCGCTCCTTTTTATAAAGTGAAACTTCCATCGGTGGGGGCATGCCCCACTGATGGTTAGGTGAACCAATCGGGCTTTTACGGGCAGTTGAATCTCTCACCTATCTTATTCTGAGAATCTTGAAAGGGAGTCTTACTGCCCGCTAATGCGGGATAAAAAAAACAAGCCTCCCTGGAAGAAGGCTTGTTTTTACACTTCTTCTCATCTTCCGGACGGTGTCGGTCCGCTGGATTTAGCACCTTTGCCACTCGGGCCGGTTGCTGAAGCATCGTCGGGCCAGTCCCTCCGCTTCTCTTGATAAGGTTTGTTTAGTTAGTCTTATTTTTTATAATGTACAGGAAAAAGAGAAAGCTGACAACCTTTTTGTTTCCGGGACGTTTTTTGCCCAATTCTATTTACAATCATTTAAAAAGACGATACAATACAAAAATAAATTTTCAGAAAATTTTGTTGATATTGTTGATATTGTTGATTCTGTGTTATAAAATAAATCTCAATATCAAAACTGTACTATAACAGAGAGAAGAGGGAATTCATTGAAAAATTTTCGACAGGACGCACTTGATCTTCACCGTCATTACCAGGGAAAGCTGGAAACAACCGCAAAAATGTCAGTTACGAGTTTAAAAGATCTGAGCCTTGTCTATTCACCCGGTGTGGCTGAGCCTTGCCTTGACATTCATGCAAGCGCGGAAAAAATTTATGATTATACGATGAAAGCAAATACAGTTGCGGTCGTATCAGACGGTTCCGCTGTTCTTGGACTTGGAGATATCGGAGCTGATGCCTCGCTGCCCGTCATGGAAGGAAAAGCTATTTTATTTAAAAATTTCGGTGGGGTTGATGCCTTTCCAATCTGCATTAACACTAATGATATTGAAGATATTATTAAAACGGTCAAATTGACCGCTTCTTCTTTCGGAGGAATTAATTTAGAAGATATTAAAGCACCAAACTGCTTTATTATTGAGGAGCGCTTGAAACGAGAAATGGACATCCCTGTTTTTCACGATGATCAGCATGGAACTGCTATTGTCACTGTTGCGGGTTTAATAAACGCATTGAAAATTGTGAATAAGTCTTTTCACGAATTAAAGATCGTCATAAATGGCGCCGGCTCAGCCGGTATCGCTATCGCAAAACTCCTTCATCAATTTGAGGTGAAGAACATCATTATGTGCGACACGAAAGGCTCTATTTATGAAGGACGGGCTGTCGGTATGAATCCAGTAAAAGAAGAAATCGCTTCGTTTACAAACCCAGATAAAGTGAACGGACCGCTTGAAGAAGCAGTGAAAAACAGCGATGTGTTTATTGGTGTATCTGTAGCGGGAGCACTGACACCTGCCATGATACAAACAATGAACAGTGATGCGATCGTGTTTGCAATGGCTAATCCAAATCCGGAAATACTGCCGGCAGAAGCAAAAGAAGCAGGTGTCCGCATTATCGGCACTGGGCGGTCTGATTTTCCGAATCAGGTAAACAATGTTCTCGCCTTCCCAGGCATTTTCCGCGGAGCGCTTGATACACGTTCTTCTGATATTAATGAAGAAATGAAAATAGCTGCCGCATATGCTATTGCTTCTCTTGTAGACGACCATGAGCGTTCGGAAGATTACATTATTCCTTCTGCATTCGACCCGCGTGTCGCACCGGAAGTAGCTGCTGCTGTTGCACAATCAGCAATAGATTCTGGGGTGGCAAGAAAACATGTGTCAGTTGAAGCAATCCGCCATAAAACGTACCAGCTTTCTTCTCTTCAAGTTCGCCCAACTGCTTTAACAATATCTTGAACATAAAAAACCCTGACATTCAGGGTTTTTTTATGTATAAAAAGATGTTTTCAACATATAAATAAAAGGAATTGTAAATAAATATCATCCAAGTATTAAAGTTTTGTAAATTTTATGTTAAGATATAAGAGTAAGTATTGACAAATAGGAAACGGAGGAAGGAGTGAATGAGCTATGACAGTAGCTGAATTTTACGGTGGAGTCGAGTATTCTGTCACGCAATTTGCTGTACAGCTTACAAACGAAATTGAGGAGAAAATCGCTAAGCGCGACTTGTTTTACAAAGATCAAATTATCCACTATATTGAACGCCGCGCAACACTTTTCATCCAATCTTTGACCCTCTCGCCGGCCGTTTCAGCCGTTATGAAAAAAGAAGTGATGAGCCACGTTCTTTTTAAGCTGAAACCGGTCATGAACCGTCATATCGTATTCCAACTATTAAAATAAAAAGCACCCCGCCGGGTGCTTTTTATTTTTATTTATTCTTGATGTTCTCTTAACACTAGGCGTCGTTCTGATTTTCGGATGCCGTCCTCAATTTTTGCAGAGACAAAACCTAGCAATACCCCTAATAGGGCGCCTGCTCCCACTTCCACCGGCTGATGGCCAAGAAGCTCTTTCAGTTCTTTTTCGCGTTGTACATATTCAAAACTTGGAAACTCGCCGGAAAATTTAACAAGGTTGTCTTCAAGGTCATTCACAAGCTGCGCAATTTCGCCCGTATGGCGGCGGATGCCTTGTGCATCATACATAACAATGACACCAAATACGGTGGCGAGTGACGTTTCCGTATGGCGCCAGCCTTTATTTGCTGCTACGTAAGAAGCTAATGCCGCTACACCTGCTGAGTGGGAGCTTGGCATGCCGCCCGTTGTGAATGCCTGCTTCCAGTCCCACTCCCCACTCAATTTTTTATGAGTAATAATTTTTAATCCTTGTGCAATACCAATTGCTGATACTGCCGTTAAAATGCCACGATTCATTTTTTCCATTCATACCCCTCCACTCCACGGACTATTTTGTAAAAGCCCATGAATCCACCTTCTTTTCTTTTGATACCCAAAAAAAGATTTTTATATGCAGGTAAAGATAATTTATTGCGTGGTCATAATCATTTTAATCGCTTTTTCATGAATCGAAACGGCTGCAGGTGTCATGCCGATTGCTTCACCATCAATCATCACTGGGACAGGACGGTTCGTTTGAATGGTCATGTTCTTCCCTTTTTTATATGTGACCCCTGTTCGCAAAACAGGCTCCCCTTTTATCAGAAGGGGAAACAACCGAAAAAGCAGACTGCTTCGTTTGACGGAATGAACGATTGTCACATCCACAACCCCATCAATCGGGTGTGCATATGGACAGATGACAAGCCCGCCGCCATACAATGATGTATTTCCACAGGCAATCATCCATGTGCGATCAGATACATACTTTTCTTTATCGATGGTCACCGTACTTTTAAACGGCTTATAGCGAAGAATAGTCTCAAGTGCGCTCAGTTTGTACGAAAGTCCTCCAGCGCCCACTTTGTTTAGCGGTTTTTTATAAAACGCCTTGGCTGCCCGTCCTGCGATATAGGCATCGAGTCCAATACCAGAAACCGTTAAGCCAAAGCTATTGTTTACTTTTAGCACGTCAAGCGTTTTCGGCTTCTCCGCTAAAAGCTTTTCCACAAAAAGACGGGGATTTCTCGTCAATCTGAACATACGGGCGATATCATTTCCAGAGCCTGCCGGAAGCAAGGCGATTGCCGTGTTGGAATGCACAAGATCCTGGAGGGCAGCATTGAGGGTCCCATCGCCTCCAATGACGGCAACAGCTTTCACATTTCCTGCTTTCATTTGGTTCCAGATAAAATCGCGGGCTGATGCTTCGGATCCGCCGATGAGTACAGCATATTGAATTTTTTTCTTTTTCACAATCGCTTCAACTTTTTTCCACAATGAACCCGCCTGTCCGTTTCCGGCAGACGGGTTGACAATAAATAGGTACATTGCTTCACCCGGCCTTATCCAAAATAAGATTTTCTACATCATAGCATGAAAAAAGGCCTGTTTCTTTTTCTTTCCTAAAAAATATTTCTTCTTCTGCGAAGACATTTTTTCTTTACTGCGCTTCTTTTTTTAAGAAAGCGGCGGCGGCGGCGGGATCATCTGCCATGCTGATGGCTGTAATAATTGATACCCCGTCCGCTCCCGCTTTTATAACGGCACCGGCGTTTTCCAGTGTAATGCCGCCAATTCCGACAACTGGAAATTCAGGGTAACGCTCTTTCATGCGACAGATTAAAGATATGCCTGCAACGGGACGCGTATCAGTTTTCGTTGCTGTCGCATAGATGGGACCTGTGCCAACATAATCGGCACCGTCTTTAATCGCTCCTTCAAACTCTTCCATTGTATGAACGGATACGCCGACAATGCCGCCTTTTAGTTTGTCCCGAACGATTGATGCCGCTTCATCTTCCTGTCCGATATGTACACCATCCGCACCGATTTCGACTGCAAGCTCGATATCATCATTCACAATAAATGGAATGCCTGCTTGCCGGCATGTCAATTGAAGTCGAAGAGCTGTCGCTTTTTTCGCTTCTCCCGTCAGCGCGCCTTCCCCTTTTTCACGAAACTGAAACATCGTGATGCCGCCTTTAATTGCTTCTTCCAGCGTTTGTTCAATTGATTTAGGACAATTCGGGGTTCCGGCAATAAAATAGACCGCCAACTGTTCATTTTTCATCAATTTCCACCCCGCTGACGATACGCCCAATGATTTGTCGGCCCGTGCCCCTCACCGATGTGAAGACCGTCTTCAATAGCCGCCTGGATAAATTGCTTGGCGGTTTCCGCTGCTGCACGGACGGAAGCGCCCTTGGCGATTGCGGCTGTCATGGCTGCAGAAAACGTACACCCGGTTCCATGCGTGTCTTTTGTGTCGATTCGTTTGCCGATAAACGTGTGAAAGCTTTCTCCATCGTATAATAAATCAATCGTTTTAGCTCCTTCGTCATGGCCGCCTTTAATCAACACGTTTTTGACGCCAAGTGACGCAATGATCTTCGCCGCTTCTTTTTTATCTGCTTCTGACGTAATCTTCATGCCGGCGATTACTTCCGCTTCCGGAATATTTGGTGTTACGACAAGTGCGCAAGGAAGCAGGACTTTTTTCAATGCTTCGGTTGCTTCTTCCTGCAAAAGAGAAGCACCGCCTTTAGCAATCATGACCGGATCGACAATAACATTTTGATGTTTATACTCTCGTAATTTTCGAGCAGCCGCTTCAATAATCTCAGCTGAAAAAAGCATGCCCGTTTTCAGAGCATCCACGCCGATATCCGACATGACTGCATCGATTTGTTTTTCCACTGCTTCAGCGGTCATTGGATACACTCCATGGACACCGAGCGTATTTTGAGCGGTTACAGCCGTCAAAGCGGACATGCCAAACACACCAAGCTCTTGAAATGTTTTTAAATCAGCTTGAATGCCGGCACCACCGCCACTGTCCGATCCCGCAATGGTTAGCGCTTTACGAATGCTCATGTTATAGCACCTCCACTTTGCCGTTTTGGCTAATTTCTTCCCGGCCGGTTTTATGCAATTCATTTAAAAACTGGACCGCAAATGTACCAGGCTGGTCTGCCCCGGACACCTCAGCTGCCCGTTCGGCTGCAACGCCATAAAACGATAATGCTGCGGCTGCGGCTCTCGCATAATTTCTTTCAACAGCACAAAAAGAAGCAATGACGGACCCAAGCAAGCAGCCCGTACCCGTTACGCGCGTTAAAATTGGGTCGCCGTTTTGAATGGCGTACGCTTCCTGGCCGAAAACGATATCCTCTTTGCCCGTAATGACGCACGTGGTACTAAGCATATCTGCCGCTTCTTTTGCGAGTTTCCGCACATCTTCATTTCCGCCGCCATCGACACCTTTCACCTGAATCGCCCGGCCGCACAACACCGCAATTTCACCTGCATTTCCTCTTAAAATATCGACATTCACTTCAGATAATATACGCTTGGCGCTTTCTGTCCGGTATGGTGTGGCACCCGCGCCGACCGGATCAAACAAAACCGGAATTCCTTTTTCATTGGCTGCTTTCCCCGCCAAAATCATTGCCTCTACTTTGTCTGCGGTGAGTGTGCCAATATTTAAAACGACTGCTCCAGCAATACGTGCCATATCTGCCGCTTCTTCGACCGCATCCGCCATAACGGGAGACGCTCCGAGCGCAAGCAGACCGTTTGCAGTAAAGTTGGTGACAACTGTATTCGTTAAATTATGAACAAGCGGTTTTTCGTTTCTTACTTTTTCAAGAAGCTGTGCTGTATGTTCGTTATTCATTTGAATCCGTCCTTTCTATTAAACATCCTTGTTTTTTTAAGCGGACCGCAAGCAACAGCCCTAAAATGGACCCGGTCACACTGCTGATCAGAAATGTCGGCATAAACGCAAGAGCCGCTGCTTCCATACCAAGAAATAGATTTGCGATTGGTACTGACGCGAGCAATGCAATAACACCATAAATGTCACGCCAAGTGCAGCCATTAAAGACATAACTTCCATCTTTTCAGGTGTAAACAAATGAAATAATAGGCCCTTAACGTAAAAAACCGGCTCAGCAATGCGCTGAGCCGGTTTTTCGTCAGTGATTGCTACTTCCCTCCGCCGGCATGATCCGGATCAGGTCGTTGGGGTTAAGGAACGAATCCTCTCTCAGCCCGAAGGCACCCCCAGTAGGCTTTTATTGATTTGTCTGTTTTATTTTTGCACAGTCCCATCAGGCTCGTCAACTATGCATAATAAGAATAAATACGGTCTTCTTGCAGTAAAAAAGGCCGACTCATCGTCGGCCGCGATACATTATGCATCAAATACTTCAACTTTTTCCATGACGTCGCCATTTTTCATTGATTTTACCGCTTCAATGCCTGATGTCACTTGACCGAAAACAGTATGAACACCATTTAAGTGAGGCTGTGGCTCATGAACGAGAAAAAATTGGCTGCCGCCCGTATCTTTGCCTGCATGCGCCATTGACAGAGATCCTTCTTGATGTGTATGTGGATTTCCTTCTGTTTCACATTTAATTGTGTAGCCAGGTCCACCCATTCCAGTTCCTGTCGGGTCGCCTCCTTGACTAACAAATCCAGGAATAACACGGTGGAATACTACACCGTTATAAAAACCTTCATTTGCAAGTTTTTCGAAGTTTTCAACTGTACCCGGTGCAGCTTCCGGAAACAGGTCAAATTCAATTTTCGCGCCGTCTTTTAATTGGATATATCCTTTTTTTGTCAAAATAATCGCTCCTTTAATTTTAATCTTCCCTATCATACCACGCAGTATCGGATTTTAAAACAAGAGTGCCTTGTAGAAATGTTTTCCGCTTTCATCTATTCTCGTTTTCTTCTATAATAGAGGAAGACTAGTAAAGGGAGTGTGATGTTTATGTTGACACGTCCCGGAGTGTGGTGGAAAGCGGCTATTCTCTTTTTGCTGCTGGCAGCTGGCGTTTTCTGGTACGTACAGGACGCTAATAAAACAACCGTCATTCCGTTTTCATCAGTTGAAACAATTATTCAAGAAGAAAATGGTCAGGTGGTCGGACTTGAGGAACACCCTGACGGCACGCTGCATATTTCCACACAAAATGGCGAATTTACTTCTTATATTTCCCCGGGAAGCAATGCGGTTGACCGTTTAAATGAAACATACAATATCCGCTATGAATATGTAAAAGCGGAAGCGTATGAAAACTGGATTTTAATCGGAATTCTTTTGGCAGCGGCTGGAATTGGTTTTTATTTTTATCGAAAAAAAGGTGGCATTGGGGTGGCCCACTCCATGAAAAACAGTCTTTCACAGGCACGTCCGCTTCCGGATATTACGCTTGAAGATGTCGGAGGCTTGTCTGATGAAATGAAAGAAGACATTTTACAGACATTGTCGATTTTAAAAGAAAAAGATCTTTCTACCCGCCTTGGTATCGAACCACCGCGTGGCATCCTGTTATACGGTCCGCCCGGGACAGGTAAAACATTGCTCGCCCAAGCGATTGCCCGTGAAATTGGCGCATCTTTTTTCTCCTCAAGCGGTTCCGCTTTTACCGAATTGTTTGTAGGTGTCGGTGCGTCACGTGTACGCAGCTTGTTTACTGAAGCACGCAAACAAAAACCGGCAGTTATTTTTATTGACGAAGTAGATGCTTTGGCCGGACGCCGAAAAGCGCATGGCGGTGAAGAAGGGGAAAAAACGCTGACCGAGCTGCTTGTGCAGCTTGATGGCGGCCACGATAATAACGGCCTTTTGTTTATCGCTGCCACAAACCGGCGCGATATGCTCGACGAAGCATTTCTTCGTCCCGGCCGCATTGATTTCTCGTTTCATGTCACCTTGCCAGATGCAAAAGGGCGCAAAGAAATTATCGATATTCACGCCAAAGGAAGGAATTTAACCGATAATGCGGCAGCCATGCTTCCTGACTTGGCTGAATCGACAGTCGGTTTCTCCGGCGCTGAATTGTCCGCTTTATTTGAAACAGCGAGCCGCAGTGCGATTCGGAGCGGCCGCGATACGATTGAGAAAAAAGATTTTGATTACGCACTTGACCGGACGATTCTTGGTACAACAACACGCCCGCTGGCAGACCCTGCCACAAAACGGCGTGTGGCGATTCATGAAGCCGGCCATGCACTTGTGGCCGCCCTGACAAAGCCAGGATCAGTCCGAAAAGCAACGATTATTCCCCGTGGGCAGGCACTCGGTTACGTGGCCCCGGTTCCGAAAGAGCTCCATTTATCGACAGCGAGTGAACTGATCGATCAGGTTGCCATGATTTTGTCCGGGGGTGTCGCAGAACGTCTTTACCTCGGTGAGCATTCCATTGGGGTAAGCGGTGACGTGCAGCAGGCAAAACAAATTTTGGAGCGCATGGTCGACACCGGTATTTTTCAAGACCGTTTCTCCCTTACGTTCCGCCAGTCAGACAAAGAAACGAAAATGAATGAGTTATTTGAAGTCGCGCTTGAACGGTCGGAAACATTAATTGAAGAACACCGCGATGCGTTTGACCGTCTCGTTGAAGACTTAATGATAAAAGAAACACTCGACGGCGAAGAAATTGAAATGCTCATTCATCAGCAATAAAAAGGATGTCTCCATTTTTGGAGACATCCTTTTTTTATAATACTTTACTTAAAAATGCTTTCGTTCGTTCATGCTGCGGGGCGTCAAACAATGATTTCGGTTCGTTTTGTTCCACAATATAGCCGTTATCCATAAAGATAACCCGATCGCCGACTTCACGCGCGAAGCCCATCTCATGCGTTACTACAATCATCGTCATGCCGTCTCTCGCCAGCTGCTTCATGACTTCAAGTACTTCGCCGACCATTTCTGGATCAAGTGCGGACGTTGGTTCATCAAACAGCATGATTTTCGGCTCCATCGCAAGCGCGCGTGCAATCGCTACACGCTGCTTTTGCCCGCCTGATAATGACTCCGGATAAGCGGACGCTTTTTCGGCTAAACCAACTTTTGCGAGCAGCACGCTTGCTTTTTCTTCCGCTTCTGCTTTTTTCATGCCGCGTACGTTGATCGGCGCAAGCGTAATATTTTCTAAAATGGTTTTATGCGGAAATAAATTAAAATGCTGAAACACCATGCCGACATCGGTACGGACTTCATTAATATTCGTCTTTTTGTCTGTTAAATCTCTACCGTCGATCATAACATGACCGCCATTAATCGATTCAAGCATATTTATGCAACGAATTAAGGTTGATTTTCCTGATCCAGACGGACCGATCACAACAACCACTTCCTGTGGAGCAACATCAACCGAAATATCTTTGAGCACTTCATTATCGCCAAAGGATTTTTTTAAATTTTTAACGTTGATCATCGGTACTCAATCTCCTTTCAACATAATTCATCAAATAAGTCAATGACAGCGTCAGAATTAAATAAATGAACGCTACCGCAATGTACGGTTCCCAAACACGGATATATTCTCCTGCAGCAGCTTGTCCCCAATACATAAGCTCTGGCGCAGCTACTACTGAGCCAAGCGACGATTCTTTTAATAAAACAATAAATTCATTGCCAAGCGGCGGAATGACCCGTTTAACCGCTTGCGGCAAAATAACAAGCTTCATTGCCTGTACACGTGTCATGCCAAGCGATCTCGCTGCTTCCATCTGTCCTTTATCAATCGACTGTATACCTGCCCGGAAAATTTCCGCAATATATGCAGCAGAATTTAGCGAAAGGCCAATGACGAGCGATACGAGGGGATTGGATGGCGACATAAACATCGGCACAATTCCAAAGTGTATAATTAATAATTGCACGAGCAGAGGCGTACCTCTAAAAATGTTGATATAAATGTTAAACGGAAGACGAATCCATTTATTAGACGACATTTTACCAAGAGCTATTATAAGACCTAGAATAAGGCCCATCAAAACACCGGCAAGAGAAACGCCAATGGTAATACCCATCCCCCTTAAGAAGAAAGGCATATAATCAGTTACAATGTCAAAACGAAAATCCATTTTTTTCTCTCCTTTCTTTCATAAAAAACGGCTGCCCGGCAAAAAGTGGACAGCCATTTTCCCTTTATTGTGCTGCTTGTTTTAATGTTTCCATATCTGGCGCTTCTTCAAACCATTTTTCATAAATTTCAGCATATGTTCCATTTTCATATAGCGTATTTAATGCCTTATCAAATTCCGCTTTATATTCGCTGCCTTTCGGGAAGGCGATGCCGTAATATTCCGGCACAAACTGCTCATCCGTAATTGTTTCAACACCGGCATCCGGATTTGATTTTGCATATTCAACCGCTACAGCGATATCTGTTACAACGGCTTCAACATCTCCGCTTTGAAGTGCCTGGAACATTAAAGCCGCTGATTTGTATTTTGAAATCGAGCTGTCATTTTTCCCAATAATTGATTCAGCCGCAAACTGGCCGGTCGTCGCGTTTTGAACACCTACTTTTTTGCCTTTCAAATCTTCAGCCGATGCAATGCTTGCCCCTTCCTTATAAGCAATCATTGTGACAGATTCAAAATATGGTACTGAAAAGTCATATGTTTCTTTCCGCTCGTCTGTAATGGTAATACCGGACATGCCAATATCAAGCTGGCCGCTTTGAAGACCTGCTAGCATCGCATCCCATCCTGTGTTTTTAATGTCGACTTCATAGCCTGCTTCTTCAGCTGCAGCGTTGAGAAGATCAACGTCAAAACCTGATAATTCTCCTTTATCCATAAATTCAAACGGTGCAAAGGTTGCTTCCGTTCCGACATTCAATACTTTTTTGTCTTCTGATCCTGAACCGCCATTTTCTTCTTCACCGCCGCCGCATGCTGCTAAAAACAATGCACAACTCGCGGCCATTGCAACCGCTGCTTTTTTAAATAAATATGTCATGGTAATAACCCCTTATCTTTTTTGTATAGTAAAATAATAACTCGCTCCTGCATAAATATCAATCATTTTAAAGAAAAAGTTAATTTTTATGCATGGTTATTCACTAATATTGCCATTATTTGCTTAAATAATGCATGAAAGTGAATACATTTTGCATAAAGAAGGAATTTTCAGATTAATCCTGAATAAGTGTGTCATAGGGGGATGGAAAAATGAATAGATTTGAAAAAGGGGTAAATGTTTTTGCGGAATATATGGATGAAGGATGGGAAAAAACCAGTCGATGGCCAGATGAGCGACCTACTTGACTGAGTGGCACCAGATTTTCGGCGATGGATTATTGAAGCCTACGGTGAAATTTACGGAAGGCCCCACCTTGATAAAAAAGAACAGGCTTTAATTGTCATTTTATCACTCGTTACGCAAGGTGCCCATACGCAGCTTGCCACACATATTAAACGCGGGATGAATGCGGGACTGACGAAAGAGCAAGTAGAAGAATGCATCATTCAATGTCTCCCCTACAACGGTTTTCCCCGTGTTCAGCAAGCTTTAACCATTTTAAAAGAGATTATTGAAGAATAACATAATCTTCTGTCCGTTTTAATATCTTATTGACAATGATTATCATTCCCTTTAGAATGAAATTAAGAACGACAATGGAAAGAGGGACAATTCATGAATGGAATGCTTCATGGGCTCAAAGATATTCACATGGTTATTGCCAACAGCCGTAAGCTGGGCGGTGCTGCGGAAGCTGAGTCTATTACACTTTCATCCGGTGAAACATATGCGAATCCGGTCTTTACGAATGTCGATTTGTCACAGGGAAAATATATTTCATTTAGCTTTGTTGCGGAAAACGATGAAAACGTTACAGCACACGTTGATCAAATTGGCATAATGAGAGGCCTTCGCCATAAATTGATCTGCCAATTGAACAATGGATCTGTCCGGGAAATGATGACAGAGGAAACCCTTCGCTACTTAAGGAAGCTATGTGAAGTAAATGAGGGATTTGTCACAAACTCATTTAAAAAAGAAGCACTGAAACTCGTGCGCGACGTCAGTGTGGACGAACTTGAAAAACGGCACGTTGATTTGCCATTTACGATAGAATCAAACGTTGTTTCAATGAATGCGAAAAAATTTGCTTAATGCACAAAAGGCCTTGTTAAAAGGCCTTTTTTTTATAAAAAAGGAACTGTCCGAAAAAGTGACAGTTCCTTTTTGATTAAACGTTAATTATAGCCTGACAGGCAAGCCGGCGCGGTGATGAGCCGAGCTTTTTTTGCTCAGCTTCATTTCTAGCCGATAAATAAGATGCTCCTGAAACAATGTCGACTGCACACTGGCCGCATGTTCCTTTACGGCATTTGTACTGGATGCTGCACCCTTGTTTAAGTGCAGCATCCAGCAAGATGGTGCCAGATAATGCAGGAACGGAACAGGACGTGTTTCCCTGTCTCAGTTCAACGATGGCCTGTTTTGGCATCACTGTTTTTTTTGATTTTTCTTCCACTGAACGAACCGGCGGCTTTTCCGGGATAAACCGTGTTTCTTTGCCTGGAATAAGCGAGCCGACCGTCCATTTTTTATTCATCGTCTCTTGGATCGGCAAATGTGCAGATGGCAGATGGGCGCTTAATGCGGAGTACAGCCGTTTCAAACACACGGAATGGATGATTCATCCCTTCTTCGCCGAGATACGCTGTTTCAAAGTCTTCAGAAATCGCCAAGTCGAGATTGTTTCGTCCTGTATTCACGAGAATACCTGTTTTTCCTTTTAACACCGGTGACTGGAATACTCCGTCTGTTACGAGCTCGCGAACGTGCTCAATTTCGAGTACATTCGTATCGCGGTGAACCCGATGCAGCAGCGCGTATAATTCAGGTGACAGCACGAGCGCATATGGGCCGTTATGATTCATTTCCATCAGCTTTCCACGTGCTTCGACAACATCTTGAAACGCCGTGCCGGATTCATACCAATTACTGATTAAATGCGTCTGGCGCCCTTTTACATTCATCAGTCCGGGAATATCAAACTGCTTAGCACCGTGAAAAATCATTTCGTCTTCCAGAAGTGCTACGTCGCGAGCTGCATTTGCGGCTGCTGAGAAATCCATTGGAATATCAAGTGCTTTTGCCTGCTCAATGTCGCGCCAGTACAGAACAAAATCTTTGTACAGCATTGGAATGGTGTAATTTACACGCTTCGCCGATTCAATTTCCGTATCAAATGACCCTTGCAGATCCATGTGGGCGGCGCTTTTTTCAGCAAAAATATCGGTATGAATGCTTTGAACACCCCGTCCAAGCGGACCATATAATTCAATAAACCGACGTCCGGTTAATTGCTTTTTTGCTGCTTCAATAATAATTTGATCCAATTCATCAAAATCACCCGCTGACAGCGGCGCGTCCGGATATAAATGTACTTTGCTCATTGATGATTCCTCCTACTTTGAAATAAGTGATCCTACAGTAAACGACCGCTTTTGTCCTGCTGGCTTTGCCGGCTGTGCTGGTGTTGCTGCATGATGATCTAAATGGTCGCCATGCGCATCATGATGCGCATGCGGGTCCGAATAGCCCGTCTCGAACCGTTCGTTTATACCAGCAAGTTTCTCTTTTACAAACTGATAGCTTGTATGGCTCGCCCCGCGCATCTCAGACAATTTCGCCTGACGTTCGGCGTCTTTAAATTGAAACAGCGCAAGATCCAAATGTTCAACAAAATTATGCAGACCGAACTTTTCTAAATTCAACTCCTGCAACAAGCGGTTGAATGTATTATTGGATGGCGAAAAATCGCCGCCTTTTCCAGCCTGAAATGTTTCGATTAACGGAATTAATTCCGCGAGCCGGGACAGCCGTTGTTCTTCTTCCTCATAAATATGGTGATAATACAGCCGCTCATGATCATCTTCCGCATTGTTGATGACAGGATCAAGTATGGACATAAAGCTTTCAATATCTTTTTTCGTGCCGGTAAAGATATTGTAAAATTCACTTAATTCTTCTTTCACGAGACGCACCTCCTAGTTTAACTTCTTTTATTATAATCGTTGCATTCCATCGGGGCAAAGAATACACGAAAACACGACACCAATTTTGGCGCCGTGTTTTCTCCCTATGCCTGCCCTTGCGGCTGTGCTTTAGCGGATTCTATATTTTTCATTTTATTGTCCCAGCAGGCTTGGCTTAAATCAACTGGATACTCTTCTGGATTGAGCGCCCGCTTATATTCATTCCACAGCAGTGACAAGTTGTCGCTTGTCCGCTCTCGGATTGATTCAATGTCCGGTAATTTATATAAGCGCACTCCATTAAGGAAAATCAGTTCGTGCAGCTCACGTGCTTCAAAATCGGTCACGAACTTGCTGACAAACGTATGAACTGGATGAAACATCTTCAGCCGCTTCGCATGCTGCAGGTCTTCATGTTCCATCGCGATATAATCACCTTCTGCTTTTCCGTTCAGCCTATTAACAATGCGGTAGACACGCTTCAATCCTGGAGTTGTTACTTTTTCCGGATTGCCAGACAGCTTAATCGTATCTGTCATCTCACCATCGTCGTCTTCAATCGACACAAGTTTATACACCGCTCCGAGCGCCGCCTGATCATAAGCTGTAATGACTTTCGTCCCGATGCCCCATACGTCAATCTTTGCGTTTTGTGCTTTTAAGTTCATAATTGTATATTCATCTAAATCATTAGACGCAACAATATGTGCCTCTGGAAAGCCCGCTTCATCGAGCATTTTTCGCGCTTCCTTTGACAAATACGCCATATCCCCGCTGTCGAGCCGGATGCCGATAAAGTTAATTTGCTCCCCAAGCTCTTTCGCTACCCGAATAGCAGCCGGCATACCGGATTTGAGCGTATCATACGTATCTACTAAAAAAACACAGTCCCGGTGGCGCTCTGCATATTTATGAAAAGCTGTATATTCATCTTTATATGTTTGTACGAGTGCGTGCGCATGTGTTCCGGAAACTGGAATGCCAAACAGCTTGCCTGCCCGGACGTTGCTCGTCGCATTAAATCCGCCGATGTAGGCGGCACGTGTTCCCCAGACGGCCGCATCCATTTCGTGAGCGCGGCGTGAACCAAATTCCATTGCTGTTTCCCCGCCAAGCACCTGTTTAATGCGTGACGCTTTTGTCGCAATTAATGTTTGATAGTTCACAATGTTAAGCAGTGCCGTTTCAACAATTTGCGCTTCCGCAAGGGATGCTTCGATTCGCAAAATCGGCTCATTCGCAAACACAAGCTCGCCTTCCTGCATGCTTTTTAATGTGCCGGTAAATGTCAGATCTTTTAAATAAGCTAAAAAATCTTCTTTGTATCCAATGTCTCGCAAATAGTCGATATCGCTTTGCGAGAAACGAAAATTTTCCAGGTAATCAATAATTTTTTCAAGGCCGGCAAAAATACCGTACCCATTCCCAAATGGAAGTTTGCGAAAATATAATTCAAACACGGCTTTTTTTGTATGGATGCCATCATGCCAATACGTTTCGGCCATATTAATCTGATAAAGGTCGGTGTGCAAGGCAAGGCTGTCGTCTTCGTATCGTGACATTGTTTTTTACTCCCTTTGCTTTTCCATCGTGCTTCATTCCTATCATCCTACACCTTTTTGATCGTTCCGGCAACACACTCGTGACAAATTCCACCTTAACCAAATAAAAAAAGCGGCCATTACGGCCGCTTTTTTGCTTCAATATATAAAATGTGATGGTCTTCCATTTCAGTAATCGTAAACACCCAATCGTCTCTCTCAAGTATGTCATGAAGAGCGGTATCAATTTTCTCTGTTAAAAACCAGCCGCCTAAAGTGTCAACATCTTCATCATTCAAATCCGTTCCGAGGAGAACATTCACTTCGCCAATCAGTACCTTCGCGCTGAAAATGTAGTGGCCATCTTTTACTTTCCGAACTTCCGCAATTTCATCCGTATCGTATTCATCCCGGATTTCCCCTACAATTTCTTCCAAAATATCTTCGACAGTGACGAGACCGGACGTGCCCCCATACTCATCAATTAATACGGCCATATGCGTCCGCTCTTTTTGCATTTTAACAAGCAGGTTATGAATAAGCATGTTTTCAAATACCCGGATAACCGGTTTTACAAATTGACGCAGCGGTTCTACTTTCGACAACGGCTTTCCTTTTACCGCGACACTTAAGATTTCTTTAAAGTTGACCATGCCGATGACGTTATCTTTATCGCCGTCAATGACCGGATAGCGTGTATATTTTTCTTCTTTAATGACAGCTAATACGTCTTCGAGCGTATCGTCAATGGATAAGCTGACCATTTCTGTCCGCGGCACCATTATTTCTTTGGCCAGCCGCTCATCAAATTCAAAAATGTTATTTACATACTTTAGTTCGTTTTGATTAATTTCACCGCTTTTGTAGCTTTCTGAAAGCAGCAGCCGCCACTCTTCCTCCGTATGGACATCATCATTTTCAGAAGCCATCTTCAGTCCGAATAAGCCGGTAATAAACCGAGCGGATCCATTTAATATCCAGATAAACGGATACATAATCCGGTAAAACCAAATAAGAGGAACAGCCAAAGCAAGCGTAACCTCCTCCGCTTTTTGAATCGCCACCGTTTTGGGTGCCAGTTCTCCTACAACGACGTGAAGAAACGTCACGATGGAAAACGCGATCACAAACGACAGGATTGACGCAACAGAAGAAGCAAGTTCAAAATGCTCAAATAGTGGATGCAGCAGCTTTTCAACGGTCGGCTCCCCGATCCAGCCAAGCCCAAGTGCCGTAATCGTAATACCAAGCTGGCAGGCGGATAAATATGCATCTAAGTGTGTGGTAACGCGTTCGACCGCTAAAGCACCTGGTTTTCCTTCCGCCACAAGCTGATCGACACGCGATGATCTCATTTTAACAATGGCAAATTCCGCCGCTACAAAAAAAGCGGTTAAGGCGATTAATAGCGCAATGCCGAGTAAATTCACAATCTCCAATGACAAGCTCCGATGAGTCGGAGCATCCACCTCCTGTTTTCAAAAATCACAGTTATTTTTCTTATCATATCACGTTCGGCCTTTCTTTAACACAAAATCCGGCTTGGCTTTTGCCAAACCGGATGCGCGTTACATCTCACTGATGGTTACAAATTCATAGCCTTGTTTTTTCAGGGATGAAATCATTTCATCGAGGGCTTCAGCCGTCGTTTGATGAATGTCATGCATTAAAACAATCGAACCGTCTTTCGTTTCGTTTTTCACGATCGAACAGATAACTTTCGGGTCATGCGATTTCCAATCCATGGTGTCAATTGTCCAAAGCACTGGTTTCGCGCCAATAATCTCATTTACATTTTCATTGGTTGCCCCGTACGGTGGGCGGACAGCGAGCGGTGACACTCCAGCAGCAGCTTCTACTGCGGCAGAGGTACGGTCGATTTCGCTTTTCACATCAGCAGCTTCAAGCTTCGTAAAATCATGATGGCTCCAGGAATGATTGCCGACCTCATGCCCTTCCTGTACGATTTTGTTCACAAGCTCTGGATAATGTTCAACCCGGCTTCCAAGCATAAAAAAAGTCGCTTTCGCATGATGTTTTTTTAGTGTAGCCAAAATAGCTTCCGTGCTCGTCGGATTTGGGCCATCATCAAATGTAAGGGCGACTTTTTTCACTTCTTCATCACCTGCTGTTTTTTCTTCGGCTTCTTCAAAAGAAAAACGCTCCCGCCATTCCTTTTTTAAAAAAGGGGCAATCTTTTGAACGGGCAGGCTTCCTTCCCGCTTGTCGTGTTCATTTAAAAAAACAACATTATTTTTTTGAATAAATAAATTTGAACTTTTTAAATCGAGCGGCGTGTGCAGTGCACTTGAGGCTTTGTCCGGGTCAATAAACAAGTCAGATGGCCTGGCAAGTGTACCGTCTGCTGTATCGATAATAAATGTCTCAGCGGAAGAGCGGCTTTTTTCTTCAGTGACATACGTTTTTTCATCAAATAAAACGGAGTAAATTCCGCTGCCGGCTGGAATAAGCTCAAAAGTAAGTGACAAAGAAGCCGGTTGCTTTTTTAATTTTTTCTCATCTACTTTTTTTATTTCTTTTAAAAAATCGGCTTCTTTTCTCTTTACATATTTTTCAAATGCATCATTTAATGAGGCGTTTTTAAAAACAGGATATTGAAAGGCAAGTTGATATTGTTTTTCTTTAGCTTCTTTTGTTTTAATGTAAATATTTTCATAGGGCAATTTTGTCACATTTGTTGCCCAGGCTGTTTTATTATGATGTGTTGCTGTTACAATCATGTTGACCAGCACCATGGCAAGCAGTAAAAACAGGCTCGCAAGCAAGGCGGCTATGGCAGTTTTCTTCTTCATACGTATCCCCTACAATAATGCATTTTTTTGGATTTACCTTCCATTTATTATTGTAAACAAACAGATACTATAATACAATGCTTTTATGAAAAATTTGTTACTTTTTTGTCATGCTTTTCCTTAATTGTTGAAGAGCGTCTTTTTTTGTCAACGGAGCGGTCTCGGTCAGCTGTCCAATTTCATAAGCCCACGGGTACTCGATTATTGACCGAAGAGTATCTTTTTCAAAAAAATGTGTTGAATCCCCATAAAATAAAAGCTGTCCTTCATTCAAAATCAGCCATTCATCCGCCCATTCATACGCAAAGTCTATGTTATGTGTAGCACAGATCACGGTTTTGTTTTCCCTATGAAACTGGTCAATAAGAGCAGTCAGTCTGCTTGTATTAACCGGATCAAGCCCCGCCTCTGGTTCATCCATCACAATGATGTCTGGATTCATTGCGGCCACCCCTGCAATCGCCGCTCTTTTCTTTTCTCCAGCACTTAATGAATGAGGCGGCTTATGCCGAAGATGAGCAACGCCGCACGCGTTCATTGCCATATGTGCTTTTCTCTTTGCTTCTTCCGTTGTTTGCCCTTGCTGAAGCAGCCCATACATCACGTCTTCTTCAACGGTAGGAGCAAACAATTGCATATCTGGATTCTGCAGAACAAATCCAAACCTTGTACGCCAGTATTGAAGACACTTTTTCTTATATTGCAGTTCTTCGTTATTTAGGGATATCGAGCCTTCTGCGGGTACCATCAATCCGGATAAAATTTGAAAAAGCGTGGACTTTCCTGACCCGCTTTCTCCAAGAACCGCAACATTTACGCCTGGCTTAATAGAAAAAGATATATTTTTTAATGCCACTGTTCCATCTGAATACAACGCAGATATATTTTGAAATTGGATCATTTTTTCTTTCTCCAAAACGAACTCCAGTCTGCCACCGCAAAGTAGTCAAGTCCGCCGCGCAGTTCAGCAGCCTGCTGCCTTGTTTCCATTTCCAGCATAGTTGATGTAAATGTGTGGACTGCTGTCTGCGCCGCCATTTGAATACCCGGACATCCCCCGCGGAGTAACTGCGCCTGCCAAATAACTGTTTTTCGCTCTGACAGCTGAAAAATAAAGCGATAAACAAGAACGGCAATGTCAATAAACAAGGGGGAAATGCGGCTTTTTTTCATCAGCCAGGCGGTCTGGCTGAACGGAGTCGTTAAAATAAATGCATACAAGGCACAAGCGCCACCGAAAGCAGCCGAAGCCGTTAAAACAGCATCGTTTATTGATTTCTCACTGAAAGCAATCTTCAGCCATCCGTCAAATGAAAAAGCAATTGGCACAATCCCCATCGTAATAAACAGGAGCGGCGCAGTGAGCAATGTCAAATAAAATCGGATGGACGCTTGGGCCACTATCAAATAAAAAAGAGCGGCGCATGCAACAAATAATCCTGCAATAGGCGTCCGCCAGCATCCGACAATTAATAAGCAAATAAGGAGCAGCGCTGCTTTTTCCATCGGATGAACGAGTGAAAACCGTGTCTGGCGCGATACAGTGTCAATCTGATTCATGGCTTTTCCCGCTTTGAACGTGCCCGGATCGTTCCCATTACGTACCCGATAACCCCTGCTCCGATGGCAGCCTGAAGAGAAAAAAGCAAGCTCTCAGTTTCACCGCCGGGCGGTTCAAAGATTGGATTTGCCCACGGCGTGTAGTCCGCCTTAATCGCTGTGATTTTTTCTTCCGCCAATCTATCCGCACCGCCAAATTCACTGTCTTCCCACATAAACAGCGGAATCACGGCGATGGCGGCTGCAAACAAAATTAAGGCTATATTCTTCATGAAAAATTCACCCCTTTTAAGGAAGTACGATGTTTTTCAAGCCAGTTTACAGCCGCCGCTGTTAATAACCCTTCGCAAACAGCCAAGGAAATTTGAGTTACTGCAAAAATACCCGCAAATTCAAGGAATGATCCATATACACCGCCGGCTTCAGAAGGAAACGCGAGTGCCAATTGCAAGGATGTGACGGTGTATGTGATGATATTGGCGGAAAAAGCAGTGAAAAAGGCATTTGTGCCCGGCTTAACACCTGCCTTTTTTAGTCCTTTGTAAACAGCATATGCCGCAAATGGACCGGCCACAGCCATTGAGAATGCATTAGCTCCAAGCGTTGTGATCCCACCGTGCGCTAAGAGGAGCGCCTGAAACAACAAAACGACTGTTCCAAGCACCGTCATCGCAGCTGGGCCAAATAGCATCGTACCGAGCGCTGTTCCGACTGGATGGGAGCTGCTCCCTGTTACCGATGGGATTTTTAGTGCGGACAGTACAAAAGCAAATGCGCCTGCAAACCCGATCATTAATTTTGCTTCCGGGTTTTCATCAATCGCCTTTTTTAGTGTTTTTAATCCCCAAACAATAAACGGAATGACCACGATCCACCAAAAAACAGACCACCAAACCGGCAAAAATCCTTCCATTATATGCATCGCTGCCGGCTCTGTGTACGCGTTCAGCCAAAAAAAAGCAGCTAGAGCCAATACAACAGATACCTTTTTCATGTTATCACCTTCTTTTGTTGATAAATTCGTGCTGCCTTAACGAATGCAGCCGGCACATCTGGATTTGACGGGAAGTACAAGTGCGCATACCCTGCAATCGTGTTAAAAACCGTACAGCCGTCCGAGTTGTTTCCAAAACGGCTGTTTGACTGAAAAGCAGGAGGCATTTCTTCCGTATGTTCGAAAACAGAGTAGTGAAATTCATGCCCTTTTACTATTGTTCCTTCCGGCAGCCATGAACGTCTCATAGACATTAATTCACGATAGCCGAGCGCTGCCCGTGTGGATTTCATCCTTGTTCTCCCTTCCACAACACCGCACATTGGATATACATGGCTGTCCACTGTCACAAGTTCATTTGTTAAATACATGAACCCACCGCATTCCGCAAGTGTTGGCATGCCGGATTCAATGGCATTTCGAACTGATTTTCTTGTTTCACACTGTGCTGCTAAAACGGGAGCGAATTCTTCAGGAAACCCACCGCCTATATAGAGTGCATCTGCACCACTCGGTACCGGATCACCGGCAAGCGGTGAAAAAAAGTGAAGATCAGCACCTTGCGCCTGCAGCATTTCAAGATTTTCTTCATAATAAAAATGAAAAGCCGCATCTTTTGCGACTGCGATGGTAACGGGCGTTTCTTCTTTTTTATCGAAAATAGTTTGTTGAAGAGCCGGCAGTTCCTGTGCTGTAGAAAGTTTTATTACTTGCTCTAAATCAATGGTTTTCTCTGCCGCTTCTGCCAATGCGTCAAAAAAGCTGTTTAAATCACCGCGTTCAACCGCCGGTACGAGACCGAGATGACGCTCCGGCACGTTGACCCCCGGCATTTTTAATAAATGTCCAACAACCGGAATGCCGCATTCCTGCATGACAGCCTGTTCAATGAGCCGAAAATGTCCTTCGCTGCCCGTTTTATTCGCAATAACCGCCACTATTTGTCCCGGTGCCATTGCCTGAAATCCTTTCACAACAGCCGCCGCGCTTCGAGCTGTTCCAGATGCATCAATGACGAGCAGTACCGGCGTATCTAAAAGACAGCTAATATGCGCAGTACTACCATCATTTTTAAGCGGATCTTTTCCATCAAACATGCCCATAACCCCTTCAATAATGGAAATATCCGCTTCTTTTGATGCACGTGAAAAAATACTCTTCACCGTTTCCTTATCACCCATCCAACTGTCTAGATTGCGTGACTGCCGTTTGCAAATTGCTGTATGGTACGTCGGATCAATATAGTCGGGACCACATTTAAACGGCTGAACAGAAAGACCGCGCCGGATTAAGGCGCCGAGCAAGGCGAGCGTTACAGTCGTTTTACCTGCACCACTTCCGGTGCCTGCTATGACCAATCGTTGAGACATTTTGATTCTTCCTCCTTTATGTATGTTCTCTAATAGATAAAGAGGTCTCCTGCATTACCGCTATGGAAATAGTAACATTGCCGCTTTTTTTCTTTGGCAGAACAATTCTTCCTCCGCCTGAAGCCAGATAAGCAGCCGGTTCACTGACACCATATGCACCGGTAAATTTAAAAACAGTTTCTGATTTTTCACTCATTGGCGCTTTATTTAATTCATCCGGTGAAAACGTTGTAAATGGCCAATTATTTTTTTCGGCGAGTGATAAAATCCCCTCTTCGTCTTTTTTTAAATTAATCGACGCTACCGTTCTTATGCACCTTTTGGAAAACGAAAGCTCATGAAGTGTTTCATCCACCACTGCTTCAATCTCCCGCTCGTCTGTGCCGCGGTTGCAGCCGATGCCGATTACAATCGACTTCGGACGGTACACAACCGGATACTGAAGAGAAGCAAGGTCCTTTTCGCTCAGCAGCCGATGCGTCACAACAAGAGCGGCATGATGGGCTGTTTGAGCCGCTTCTTCTACGGATGTTACAGTTCGAATATGCTGCGGCATCGGACGAGCATGCTTCCACCAGCTCGTTTCTCCTGACTCCTGCACAACAAGCACCGGCTCTTCATTCACAACCGCTGCTGCCGCCTGTGTTAAATACTGATCGTATTCAAACGTCCAGCCGAATTCACGGCCAAACATGTCAACGGGAATCGTTTTTTGTACATCTGATGCGGTTGTAATGACCGGCCGTGCACCTGTTAATCGGGCGACTTTGTGCGTCAGCTCATTGGCACCACCAATATGACCCGATAGGACACTGATCGCATGTTCCGCCCGGTCATCAAGCACCACAACAGCTGGATCGGTTTTTTTGTCTTTTAAAATCGGCGCAATCATCCGAACAACCGCACCGAGTGAAATAATGAGCACGATGCCGTCATATCTTTCAAACATCATCGGCAGCTGCAGCCGGACAGAGCCGTCAAATAATGTAATGCCTTTTTCTTCTTCATCGCCATGACGAAATTTTGACATGTAATATAAATTTGCCTGCATGTCTTCCGCGAGCTTGCGGGCGGTTTCTGTTCCATGTTTTGTAATCGACACAATCGCAATTTTCATTTTTTCATTCCCTTTCGGAATCCATGCGTAAAGGTTTTATCATACAATTTTGACCGGTGACCGGACTTGCCAATCTCCGGGTCCAGTGCTTTTCCGGCTAAAATCATCGCCTGCTTGCGAATGCCATTTTCACGCATCACTGCATCAAGATTCCCAATGGTTGACCGAACGATTTTTTCATCAGGCCATGTTGCCCGGTATACGACAGCCACCGGCGTTTCTTCCGGCCAGCCCGCTTCAACAAGTTCACGGGTTACCTTTTTGGTCAGCGTAGCGCTTAAGAAAAAGGCGATCGTGCATTCATGCTTCGCCAAGTCTTTCAGCTGTTCTTTTTCAGGCACCGGCGTCCGTCCCTCCGCCCGTGTTAAAATCACGGTTTGCGTTACATCCGGTATCGTTAGCTCCGCACCCGCTGCCGCGGCGGCTGCAAAAACCGAACTGACTCCAGGTACAATTTCTGTTTCAACGCCTGCTTCTTTTAATAAGGCGATCTGCTCGATAATAGCACCATATATAGCGGGATCACCCGTATGAAGCCGGACAACTTTTTTCCCTTTTTTTAAGTGATTCACCATCGTCTCAACCATTTCTTCCAAATGCATGCCGGCTGTTTTGAGGACCACTGCACCTTCCTTGCAGCCGTTCATCAACTCTTCATTGACGAGTGAATCCGCATATAAAATAACATCCGCTTCCTGCACAAGCTTCAAGCCGCGGACCGTAATTAAATCAGGGGCTCCTGGTCCCGCCCCAACGATATACAGCTTCATTTTTTCTTCACCACCATTAAAGTTAAATAGTTCGGTTCCGCCCGTTCAAATTCGTCGAGTGTCCAAATGACTTCATCTTCAGACGTCACTTTTGTGACGGCATGGGCGTATTGTTCAAGCCCAAGCTCCCGAATAACACTTGAGATAAGCGCAGCCACTTTTGCCACCTTTAGAAAGATCACGCAGTCGTGCTGCTCAATCGCCCGTTTTAACGCATCCCGATCATCCGTTGCCGGAATAATCGCCACCTGTTCATCCCCGTCCGCCAGCGGAATATTTAACCGGGCAGCTGTTCCATTTACTGATGAAATGCCCGGCACCACTTCTGTTTTCACATCGGGCATTTTTTTCAGCAGCACGTTTTTCATATGAATAAATGTGCTATACAGCATCGGATCCCCTTCTGTAACGAACGCCACATTTTGGCCTGATTCCAGTTTTTCAGCCACTGCGTCAGCTGCCTTATTCCATTCGCGTTCAAGAATGAAAGGATCTTTTGTCATGGGAAACACGAGGCCGAGCATGTCCTTCTCTTTTGGATCAATGTACGCGTCAATAATTTGGCGTGCGTAGCTTTTTTCGCCGGAACGTTTTTTCGGAAATGCGATGACCTTGCTTTCCGATAAAATACGAAATGCTTTTACCGTCAATAGTTCCGGGTCGCCCGGCCCTGCGCCAATTCCATATAAAATACCTGTCATGACTGTTCCTCTTTTCTCGTCGCACAAATAATGTAGACGGGGTTTTGCGCTTCAAAGCGCGTCATATTTAAAATCGGTTTTGACAGCGATACTTGCGCAAGCGCCATGTCGACGTCAAAGCCGGCTTCTTTAAATAGTTGATGGGCTTTTGACATGCTTTCGATCGTGACTGCATTTAACACAATCGTACCGCCCGGCTTTAACCGTTCGGCGCATGTGTCGATCAGCTTGTCCATATTTCCGGCCGTGCCGCCCATAAAAACGCAATCGGGGTCAGGAAAAGCATCAAGCCCATCCGGTGCTTTGCCGTGCACAAGCGTTACGTCCGTGCGGAATTTTTGAAAATTGGCCTTAGCATTTGTGAGATCCGGCTCATTTTTTTCAATCGCAAAAACGGCGCCATCCTTGGCGATTTTCGCTGCTTCAATCGCAATCGAACCGGTACACGTGCCAATGTCCCACACGATGCTGCTCCGGTGAATGTTCATCCGGCCAATTGTTAGAATGCGGATATCCCGTTTTGTAATCAGTCCTTTGTCCGGCTTTCGCTGGCTGAATTCAGCGTCTGGAATACCAGTTGTCCACGATTTAGCCGCACGATTTTTCTTTAATAGAACGACATTTAGCGGTGCAAACGATGCTGCCGCCATTTGTTCAAGAGTGAAATGGCGGCACCGTTCATCCGCAGCGCCAATGTTTTCCGCAACAAACGCATCGTATTCCGTCATGTGAAAATAAAGTAAATAACGGGCAATGGCATCCGGTGAATTTGTTTTATCTGTTAACAGCGCGACTTTTTCTTCCCCATCGATCTTCTGGGCGAGCCCGGTTATGCCGCGTCCGTGCACACTAATGATTTTCGCGTTTTGCCATGATTCGTTCATTCGTGCAAAAGCCAGCTGCATACTGGACGGCTGCGGGTCAATCGTTGCCTCAACACTTCCCGATAAATAAGCGCCGATGCCGTAAAAAAGCGGGTCACCGGATGCAAGCACAACCGCCGTGCGCGATTCATCCTGAAGCCTTTTTTTAAGCTCTTTCAAGTTGCCTCGTATGACAAATGTCTCTCCCTTGAAGTCAGGAAAATAAGACAACTGCCGTTCACCGCCTGCCAAAAAGCTGCTTTGGTATATACGGTCGAGCTGGCGGGGATGAAGAGTGTCTGCCCCATCCGCGCCGATGCCGATAATATGTATGTTATTCACTGTATTCCCCCTTTCCTAAAAGCTGTCCTTTCATCGCAAAGAGCAACGTATCAACATGCATTCCGCCTCGCACTTCCCGTACGGCATTTACCGAACAGCTGCGGCAAAAAAGCGCAAAAAACGCCGGATAGTCCGCCATCAATTCCGCTGCATGCGTCGCTGTATTGGCCCCGCGCACTTCTTCAATTTCTTCTGGCGCAGCCCCGGCTTCTTCAGCCATACCGGCCAAAAAATCCATATCAACCGGTGCACTTTTTGAATGCACCATCATGACGCCTTGTGCGACTTTTGAAAACTTCCCCGGCATGCCTGCCAGCGTTACTTTTTGAATGCCCAGCCGCTTGCAATGCTTTAATGTAAACCCGACAAAGTCACCCATTTCAATAAATGCTTCTTCCGGCAAATCCGGCAGCTGCGTCATCGCATACTTTTCACTTCGGCCTCCTGTCGTTGCCGCCACGTGTGTACAGCCTGAAGCAACTGCCACCTCAATCGCTTTAACAATACTCGCCCGGTAAGCAGATGTGGAAAATGGCCGAACGATGCCGCTTGTGCCTAGAATGGACAGCCCGCCTAAAATTCCGAGCCTCGCATTTAAGGTTTTCTTTGCCAGTTCTTCGCCGCCTGGAATCGAAATAATGACTCGGACACCTTTTCCAGCCCCGCTTTCATTAAGCAATTCAGTAACAACTTCTGTCATCATCCGGCGGGGTACCGGATTGATCGCGGCTTCACCCGGCGCAACATCAAGGCCAGGTTTTGTCGCACGTCCGACACCTTCTCCGCCATCAAGCTGAACACCTGCTTCTTCCGTCCAGCTGACCTCTGCGCAAATCACTGCTCCATGCGTAATGTCAGGATCATCGCCTGCATCTTTTTTAATGCCGACTTTTACAGATAACTCATTCACTTCAACAAATTCAGGGGTAAAGTGTGCCCATTGTTTCGCCGGCAAATAAATCGAAACGGATTCAGGCGGCTGTCCAATTAGAAGTGTTTGAAGAGCCAATTTTGCTGCCGCAGTTGCGCACGACCCAGTTGTGTAACCAGTCCGAAGTGGCTTATCCGGAACCGGCTTCATTTTACAGCTAAAAGCGACAATGCATTCAGCGCTGCGACCGTAACCGTGCTGCCGCCTTTACGTCCAATATTCGTAATAAACGGAATATCAAGCTTTGCCAGTTCTTCTTTTGATTCCGCTGCTGAAACGAACCCAACTGGCATTCCGATAATTAAATCGGGTTTTGCAATTCCTTCTTTCGCCAGACGGATAATTTCTAAAAGAGCGGTTGGCGCATTACCGATTGCGTAAATGCCGCCGTCACCGAGTGCCGCCGCTTTTCGCATTGAGATAATGGCCCGTGTTAATCCAAGTTCTTTTGCTTCTTTCATCACGTCTTCATCAGAAATATAAACATGTACGGAGCCGCCAAACTGTTCAAGACGAGGCTTTGAAACACCGGACTGGATCATTTGCACATCACAAATAACACGGGTGCCCTTTTGGATCGTCCGAATGCCTGATTCGATTGCATTCGGATGAAACAGCACACTTTTGCCCAGTTCAAAATCGGCCGATGCATGGATAACACGCTGAACGACCGCAAATTCTTCTGGCGTCAAATCATGCTGGCCATATTCCTCTTCAATCATTGAAAAGCTGAGTGATTCGATTTCCATCGGTTTGACCGTTTCGGGTACAAAAGCTGTTTTAAAGTCCATTTTTGGATTCCTCCAGACGATTTAATGTGTGGATTACTTGATCAAATGTTTCGCATTGATTCGGGTAGTTGACCGGCGGACGAGAAATAACAATCGTTTCAATCCCGAGTGATACTGCTGCTTCTATTTTCTCCGCCACCGCGCCAATCGCACCACTCTCTTTCATGACGGTTGTCGTTACGCCATAATGACGGCACAATGCCAGATCGAATTCTTTCGTAAACGGTCCCTGCATGGCGACAATATTTTTTTGCGGCAGACCCAGTTCCGCACATTTTTCCATATTGTCAAGACGGGGAAGCATTCGGGCAATTAATCGAATATCTTTATGCGGCAGCAGCTTTTCCGTGAATATTTGCAACGTTTTACTGCCAGTTGTCAGCAGAACAACACCACCTTTATCCAAAGCCGCATCAGCTGCTTCTTCATACGTATCCACTCGCGTGACAAGCGGGTGCTCTTCAATCTGTGTGCCTGCCCGTTCATAGCGGATGTAGGGAAGCCCCGCTTTTTGGGCAGCTTGAATGGCATTCCGTGATGCGTCCTCTGCAAAAGGATGACTTGCATCAATGACAGCGGTATAGCCCGTTTGTAGCAGGAGAGCCATATCATCCGCAGCCAGTCTGCCGATGCGTGCAGGAATTCGGGCTGACTCGAGCTCCGACGCCGCATTTTCGGTCACGACCGACGCCGTCACGAATCGCCCGGTTTTTTGAAGCTTCACAGCGAGTTCCCTCGCATCACTCGTACCAGCCAAAAAGAAAATCATCGAACCGCCTCTTCTTGGTCATGATGATGATCGTGATCATGGTGATGGTGGTGATGAACGCCCGCTTCAAACCGGTACTGGCACGTATCACAGTTCATTAATGGCTTGCCGCCGAGCGCTTCATCGATCCGGTCCGCAATAATTGTTTTCAGCTTTGGATGAAAACCAAAATAATCGGCCAGTGCAAATGACAACTCCGGGAATTGTGTGCGGAACAGATCTAAGTCTTTTTCAATTCGTTTGATTAATACGCCGGTAAATAAAAAGTAAGGTAAGATGATGACGTTTTGCGCCCCAAGCTTTTTCACTTTTTCGACCGCTTCAGGAAGTGATGGCTTTGTTACACCATAAAAAGCCGGTTCCACTGTTTCAAATGACGTTTTTTCCCATAAAACACGAGCAATTTTGCATAAATCACTATTGGCATCGGCATCGCTGCCACCGCGCCCAAGCAAAATGACAGCATCTCGTTCTCCAGCACTGTCCGGGTCTATTCCTGCCTGCTCCAGCCGTTCCTTTAAAATCGCCGATGTTTCGTAATGAATGCCGATCGGTTTTCCATATGTAAACGTCACGTTTGGATACTCTTTTTTCGCTTCATCAATTGCGGCTGGAATATGAATCTTTGAATGTCCCGCCGGCAGCAGCATAAGAGGTATAAGCGCTACCTCAGTTGCCCCACGTGCGACACACTGCTTGATGCCTTCCGCTATATCCGGACGCGCAAATTCTAAAAAGCATGTTTCATATAAAACAAGAGGATTCAAGTCCGGCAAAAACCCTTCCACAAACTGAAGAATTTGCTCATTGCCTTGCGGATCACGGCTTCCATGTCCAACAAAAAGTACTGCTTTCATATATTCTCCCCCTTATTCGCCGCACGGCATCGGCTCAACATCTGGCACCGGCATATCTCGATGTGTAAACCCTTCTACTGTCCCAACCCGCTTAAAATATTTGAAGAACCGCTCGTTCGGATGACCGGACTCGCGATATCCTTCCACGATCCGCGTAAGCATCGGAACGATTTTTTCAGGCGGGATGCCTTCTGCCACATACACACCTGGGTGCGCTGTACGGCTGACCACTTTTGCGCCTAAAAATAAGTCAAATGCTCCTTTTCGGTACACAATTCCAATGTCTTCATTAACCGCACCATAGCAGGCCATCCCACATCCATTCACGCCGATGCGAAGCTCTTTCGGTACGCTTAACCCGCCAAGATCTCTTTGCAGCTTTTCGGCTTGTGGAATTGCATCGCTTTTGTCGCCGTTACAAAAATCGCACGCTTTCACTGTGACAACATCGCCAACAGGTGCGAGTTCAAGACCAGCGGCGCGCAATTTGTCAATGATCGGCGCCGGGTCGGCTGTTTCGGTTTTCAGCAAAACGTAATGATGCGGCGTATATTCAATCGTCCCCTTTTCACCGGCTGCTTCTGACAATGCGATCAGCTGCTGCGGTGTAAAGTGCTTATTAACTACTCCAGGGCTGACAGCTGCTTCAAAAATCGCTTTTACTTCCGGCGGCGCGTGTTTTTGCTTTTGCATCGCTGCGAGCGCCTGAAGGCCAAGCTCTTTCAGCGGCTGCTTTTTTTCTTCTTCTCCACCATGAAGCGCCCATGGTTCATTTTCCGGACGAAGCCGTTCATGCGCGCGGAGCGGCTGCTTTTCTTCGGTCAATGTGTATTTGCGTGTATAACCACGCGGTGTGATCATGAGCCCGTCATAAAAAAAGGTCGTCGAGTTGCCGATAATGACTGTTGTCAGCATGCCGATGTCGTGCTCAAGCATTTCTTCAAGCGTTGTCATAACGACTTCTTGCCGGTCGCGATAGGCACTTTTCACAAGGCCGACAGGTGTTTCCGGCTTACGATATTTCAGCAAAATGCGCTGCGCTTCTTCGATCTGTTTTGTGCGCCGGCCGCTTTTTGGGTTATAAAGCGCAATGACAAAATCAGCAGCTCCGGCAGCATCAATTCGCTTTTCAATCAATTCCCACGGCGTTAAATGATCACTTAAGCTAATCGTGCATGCATCATGCATGATCGGAGCGCCAAGCAGCGACGCGCATGAATTGATCGCAGAAATGCCTGGAATGATCTCGACTGTAATGCCGGTTTTCCGATCCCATCCTTGTTCAGCAAGCACTTCGTAAACGAGCCCTGCCATGCCGTACACCCCAGCGTCCCCACTTGAAATGACCGAGACTGTTTTGCCTCGCTCCGCTTGTTTGACAGCCGCCTGCGCCCGGCTCACCTCCTCGCTCATCCCGGTCGAAATGACTTCTTTTCCGTCAATGAGTGGAGCGACGAGTTCCATATATGTTTTATAGCCAATAACATAATCACTTTCCTTCAGCGCCTGCTTTGCCCGATCAGTAATATGACCCTCGTGGCCGGGGCCGAAGCCAACAACGTATAATGTTCCCGTCATTTTTTCTCACCTTTTTCCGTTCCTTTAAATCGTCCATTCAACAGCTGCATCCTGTCTCCTGATCTCTCATATGCTATCCATTCTTTTACTGGCTGATCGTTTTGCAAATGCGAGACGACCATTTCTTTGGCGCGCTGTTCATCCATTTCAAAGTACCAGTCGGCTTCCGGATACACGACAACGACACAGCCATCTTTGCACCGCCCATTGCATCTTGTTCTTGTTGTATGAACATGTGCATCTAACTCATGCTTTGTAATTTCATTACGAATCACCTGGGTGACTTCTTCGCCGCCTTTTCGCATACATGTCGAGCCATTGCAAATTAGCACATGTTTATTCATATTGGTTAAATTCCATGTCGCCATCTTGATCCACTCCTTTTTTAGAAACGCAAAAAGCCCCCGCTTCTACGGCAGAAGCAGGGGCAGAAAATCGCATTAAAAGAGAGCTGGTCAAAAAAAGCCATGCGCATTCATCCCGTTCTTCCCACCGAAGAATGATGTATCAGCATTAAAAGCAGGTCTCCTGGCTTGCGGTCATTTTACTTTCGTCTCCCTTCCCGGACAAATCCAGTGGGTAATCAGACAATTTCATCACGCTTACAGTAGCGGGGGCTGCACCGGACTTTCACCGGTTTCCCTATTATCCCGGACGTACAAACTCCGGGCACTCTTAATGTTCGTATTTAGTTTTGTTGTGATTAACATTAGCAGGAAATGACTTCTTTTGACAAGCAAAAAATAAAAAAGTTTGTTTTACAAAGATAAAAAAGACCCCGTAAACGAGGTCAATTTGGCACAAAACTCATTATTCGCTGGACAACTCTTTGCCTATGAGACTATCAAACAATTTTGCCGACTTTTCTTTGTTTAATTGAACGTATTTACTTTCGCCCTCTGTAACAAGTTCCACTTTGTCTTTATTTGGACTAATCCAAAGAGCATAAACCAGGCCATTTGATTTATTTTCATCGTTCCCGTCTTTAAAGTGGAATTTATAATAAGGAAGATATGCCTTAAGCACTTCTGCATTTTGCCATTCAGTGTTAGCGAGTATGCCTTTTACCTTCTAGACTTCCCCGTTATTGTTAATTCCATGTGCATGTTCATATTGATCCTCTTCACCGGCTCATTTTTCCACTATTATTTTTGTCTCTTCGTTTTTCATTTTATTTTTGGCTTCGGCTGAACAGCCTGCTATTAAAATGAAAGATACAGCAAGAAGCACCACAAAAACCTTATGTTTTTTCAGGTCCTTTTTCCCCTTTATGTGTTGAAATTTTTTCAGTTCACCATGTAAACAAAATAGCCTGAAAGAACTCGGGTTAATCGTCTAAATCTGTTTCGCCAACATGTACTTCACCCGTTGAGCCGTTCACATAAACATCCGTTTCTTTATTGCCGTCACGGATTTCAATTTCGTAATGGCCATCATCAAGCTCAACATCTTTTACTGTGCCCTTCACTTGTTTTTGAGCGGCCGCAATTGCTTCTTCCTGTGTGACCGTTACATCAGCATTTTCATTTTGGTCTTCAAAATCATCATCGTCATCCCGGTCTTTTTTCACAATGTCGCCAGAGTTTCCGTCAATTTTCACATCATAATCCTGTGTATCCACTTCATATACCGGACCAGTCAAATTCTTTTCCAATTCAATGCTTTCAACAACTGATTGTGTTTCTTTTTCAGCGATCGATTTTGCTTCTTCCATCGTCAATTTCGCGTCAAGACCGGGTACTTCCGCTTGAATTTTGTCGTTTTGCACGCCCCATAAAACACCGCCGCCTAAAAGCCCTGCTGTTAAGAATCCGCCTGCAATCGTTGTTTTTTTCATCATTGTTTCCTCCTTGTTTTTCTTTCTTGCTTATATAATAGCCAGGCAAAATGAGAAAAAAGGGAGGAGAAAATGAGAGTTTCATGAGAATGTTAATCGTCCCACGAAATTGATATAACGTCACCGGAAACCGCATTGACCTGTACGGTCGCTTCTTCACCATTTTCTGCGTCAATATCAACAATATAGGAGCCGGCTTCTTCTTCATCCCCCAGCTCCACCTCATCAATCACACCCGGTACTTGCTTTAAAGCGATTTGTCCAGCTTCCTCCGGTGTCAGCTGTCGTGTTGTGTTTTCTGATCCTTGTTTCGGTTCTTTAGAAGGTGCTGCTTCCTGATTCGTGCGGGTCATTCCACTCAGTTCACCTGTTTCGCTGTCAACGGCCACTTTATATTCACCTTCTGCGACTTGAATCATATAAACAAATTGACCGTTTTCTTCTGTTGATTTGATCACTGTCCCGTTATATTGCTGCGCGAGTTTTTCACCAGCTTCCGCCATTGTAACGTCCGGCTGCCGGAATAACTGATATAGAAAAAAAACAGCAGCAGCCGCGACAGCAAGGATCAATACGATCAACATTTTCTTCATTTTCTTTCCTCCTGTTTTTCTTTTAGTGTACGGGAGGAAAATGAGAATTCGCTAAGAGTCAGGATCACAGTCGTGCCCATTCCTTCCTCACTTTCAATTCGGATACCCGCGTCAATGACAGCAGCCAATTCTTTTGCAAACGACAGCCCGAGCCCAAACCCGCCTGTTTTGCGTGACCGTGCTTTGTCGACCCGGTAAAACCGGTCAAAGACTTTTTCAAGATCAGAGGAAGGAATGCCAATCCCATAATCGATGATACGAATTTTCATCCTTTTCACTTCGATGTGAATATCGTCCTCAGAATATTTACGTGCGTTATCGAGAAAAATATATAGTAACTGGCGCAATTTAGCCCTGTCCGTTTTCATGCTGAATGGATCAATAATAGTGATCTCTACGTGCCGGCCATACGCTTTTTCAAAAGAGCCCGCTGCTTCTTCAACAAATCCAGGAATGTCGACTGTTTCCACGTTCATGTCCCATGTTTCTCCGCGTCTGGCGAGTGTAAGCAGCTGCTGTGTCAGCTCTTTCATGCGAATGGCTTCTTCATGAATCGCTTCGACTGATTCATCAAACAAATCCGGCCGGTCTTTGCCGCGCCGCCTCAATAAATTCGCGTATGATTCGATTACTGTCAGCGGTGTTTTCAATTCATGAGAGGCGTTTTGAACAAACGATTCCTGCTTCTGGTAATTTTCCCCCAGCAAGTCCATCATGTCATTAAACGTGCGCGCCATGTCTTGAAATTCATCGTGGCGTTTTTCATTTGTTTCAATCCGTTCGTACGTGCCGCTTTTTTGAATGCGGCGCATCGTTTGTGTCATATCTTCAACCGGATTTGAAATAATGGCGCTGAGCATACGTGCAGAGATAGCAGCGGGAATAACCGCTAAAAAGGACACTACGATGAGAACAATCCGCAAAATATCTAAAATACGGTCAGTCGCCTGCAAATTTTCCATCAGCTCAAGTGATGCCACTTCCCCAGCGCGCCAAATGACAGGGAGGGAAACACGCGCATAACGTGATGAATGTTCTTCAACGACCGTTTGCTGCTCTGACGTTTCAAAAACTGCTTCCCGTTCACGGAGTGCCGCGGCATTTGGCGATACGGAGACTCCGTCCACTGTGCCGTCCGACAAAACAACTCTCACCATGCCATCTGCCGGTGCGTATGCCCTGAGCAAATCACTGCTTACAATCGATTCAGCCGGGTTCGATACGCCACTGGTGATCCGCGCCGCATCCGCCGCTGTCCTCTCGACATCCGCTTCTTTGAGCATAATGGATGCTGCCGCATAAATGGCTGTATTCATCAGCACAACAATTGCGATGAGCAGTACGCTCGTCCCAAGATGGATTTTATTTTTCAGCTTCATGATTCTTTCAGCACGTAGCCGACGCCGCGCACCGTATGAATAAGCGGTCCATCAAACGGCTTGTCAATTTTGTTCCGCACGTAACGGATGTAAACGTCGACAACATTTGTGTCTCCATAGTAATCATATCCCCACACTCCGTCCAAAAGCTGCTCTCTCGATAAGACGTGCCGCTTGTTTTTCAGTAAATAAACGAGCAAATCATATTCACGTGGCGTCAAATCAATTAGTTGGCCGGCACGCTTTACTTCCCGCGATTCTTCGTTAACGGCTAAGTCCGCTGCTGATAAAGAAGCACTTTGGACTGTTGTGCGGAGTGCTGCCCGAATTCTGGCTAACAGTTCATCCATATCGAACGGTTTTGTTACATAGTCACTGGCGCCAAGATCAAGTCCGTCCACTTTATCGGCCACATCGTCTTTCGCCGTCAGCAAAATAACCGGCACACTGCTTCCTTGCCGGATTCGCCGCAGCACCCCCATGCCATCCAGCCCTGGCAGCATGACATCGAGCAGCACAAGATCAAATGTTTCTTCTCGAAATGCGGAAAGCGCATCCAGCCCATCCAGCACTTTTTTCGTCTCATAACCTTCATGCTCAAGCTCAAGTTCTAACACGCGGGCAATTCGTTCTTCATCCTCTACAATCAAAATACGCTGTCTGCCCACTTATTTCGCCTCCGGACCAAATTTGCCGGATTGATAGTCAAGAAACGCTTCCCGGATTTCTTGCTGTGTATTCATGACAAACGGACCATGTGTGATGATTGGATCTCCATGCGGTTTGCCGGAATAGATCAGCACTTTAGAACGTGCTTCTGATTTGATTTGAATGTCATGCCCTTTCGTTAATAGTGCGGCTTGACCTTTTTCCAACACTGTTTCATTTTCGCCAAAAGCACAGCGGCCGCCAAGCACATAAAAGAATGCAGTATGATCCGCTTCGAGTTTGTGTGTATACTGTTCACCGGCAGGCAGACTGATTTCAGCCATCGTGAACGGAACCAGCGGCTTCATCAGCCCTCCATTCCCTGCAAAAACACGAACTTGCGCCGGACCGATTTTTGTTACCGGTACATTTTCTGAGTAAATATCCTGGTAAAACGGTTCAGACTGTTTCAATGACGCCGGCAAATTCAGCCAAAGCTGGAGTGAATGAACGATATCCTCTGCGACGGGCTCTTCAGCATGGCGCGCGCCCGAACCGGCATTCATGTATTGAACGTCACCCGCGCTAAGAATGCCTCGGCCCCCTTTATTGTCAATATGCTCAAGACGGCCGTCAATAACGTATGTGATCGTTTGAAAACCTTTATGTGGATGATCACCGAATGTGCCCCGTTTAAACCAATCTTCCGCCAGTAAAATAAATGGATCAGCTTCCTCTATCATGTCCGGAGGCAGAACAAAGGCCTGCTGAACGTGCGGAAACCCTCTTTCATTAAATTGAATCGTCCATGACTTTTTGATCTCAGCCATTTTGACATCGCCCCTTTCGTTCTTTTTATTATCGTTGTGCTGCCACTTTTTGTCCAAAAAAAGACGATCTGTATGGGATCGTCATTACTCTCTAAAAAAATCATGTATAAGCATCATGAGGTCTTCGTTATGCGGAATGGTCTTGGCAACTGTTTCAATGATGAGCCGGCGAGGCGCCTGTTCCCTTATTTCATCCTGTAAAAATGCAAGGAGCTCTTCTGTACGCTCATCGGTTTTTTTTTGCATCGTGCCGATTTTTTGCATAAGCCGGCTTTTTTTTCGTTCTCGGATAAGAGTCTCTTCCGGCTGCCATTTTTCAAGCAGCTGCGGATCAAGAAGAGAGTCGTTTGTTATCACAATTTCCTCAACAGCTGCATCCACCCGTCGCATCGCATACGCGATAATGTCGTCCACCTTCACATTTCCTTCTACTGCCATGACGAAATGAATCGTATTTTGAATAATTCCGAACACCATTACGGCAATATCGACCGAATAAGGACGAACCCGTTCCCCGTACACTTCAACGAATCGTCTTTGCATCCAGCGCAGCTCATTGAAATGGTTCTGTTTGACAAACTTTTTCAAATCCTCGTCTTCTGATACAAATACACCTTGAAACAAAGCAAACAAATTATTTTCTTTATTCACTTCCATCTTCACTTTTACTTGTTGAATAAAAACACTTTTATCATGAATGGGACGCCCGGCAATCACTTCGGCGCGGCGCTCGTCCGCTTCAAAATTTATTTTCTCAAAAATACTGATCAGCAGCTCATTTTTTGACGGAAAGTAATTATAAAACGTTCCTTTTGAAATACCGCTTTGATCTAAAATATCCTGAACAGATGTTGCGGCATACCCTTTTTCGACAAAAAGGGCATGCGCAGCGTTCATTACGTTCTTTTTTCGTTCGTTCAATGGATTGCACTTCCTCTTTTTGAACTATCGGTCTATTTTGAGAATAAAGTAAAAATCCTTTCATTTCAAGGCTCTAAAATAAATCTTCATTTAATTGTTGATTTTTTTATACTATCGGTATATTATAAACACCTGTTAGAATAACAGTATAAAAATTATACTCACAGTATGTAAGAGGAGGATTTATTTTGAATACGCAAGGAACGATGGAAAAACCGCCGTATGCAATGATTGCCATTTTATTTGTCGGCGCGTTTGTTTCTCTTTTAAATGAAACGCTTTTGAATGTAGCACTTCCGTCTATTATGAAGGATTTCGATGTTTCCGCGTCAGCCGTGCAGTGGCTGTCCACCGGCTATATGCTCGTCAATGGCATTTTGATTCCAGCCAGTGCGTTTTTCATTCAAAAATTCACGAACCGGAATTTGTTTATTACCGCGATGATTTTATTTACGGCAGGCTCTGTTCTCGCGACACTTTCACCGACATTTGGTGTGTTGTTGGCCGCTCGGATGATTCAAGCGTCTGGCTCCGCGATTATGATGCCGCTCTTGATGAACGTCATGCTGGCAAGCTTTCCAGTTGAACGCCGCGGAGCAGCGATGGGGATTTTTGGGCTTGTCATGATTACAGCACCCGCGATTGGACCAACACTTTCCGGCTGGCTTATTGAGCATTATACATGGCGTACTTTGTTTGATGTCGTGATTCCAATTGCGGCGATTACGCTGATTTTCGCTTTCTTTAAACTGAAAAACATTACCCCACAGCGAAATATTTCCCTTGATGTTTTTTCGCTTATTTTATCCAGTATCGGATTCGGCGGGATTTTGTATGGGTTCAGCTCTGCAGGTGAAAAAGGCTGGGATTCGGTTCACGTTTATGGAGCGATTGCCGCTGGTGTCATCGGCCTTGTTTTGTTCGTTTTGCGCCAAATGAAGTTAGACGAACCGCTGCTTGAATTCCGGATTTATAAATATCCAATGTTCGCTCTTTCATCCGCAATTTCTGTTGTTCTCGCTATGGCTATGTTTTCCGCGATGCTATTAATGCCGATTTATGTGCAGACGATTCGCGGCATTTCCCCGTTTGATTCCGGTCTTCTCATGTTGCCGGGTGCGATCGTGATGGGAATTATGTCACCGATCACAGGCATTTTATTTGATAAAATCGGTGCGCGTATTTTAGCCATCATCGGATTATCTCTTACTATTTTAACGACGTTTATGTTCAGCAACTTAACGATGGATACATCGTACGGCTACATCATGTTTATTTACACACTGCGTATGTTTGGCATGTCGATGGTGATGATGCCGGTTATGACAAACGGCTTGAATCAGCTCCCACCAGCAATGAATCCGCACGGCACTGCGATGAACAATACACTTCAGCAAGTGTCCGGTGCAGTCGGATCAGCTTTCCTTGTGACACTTATGCAGAATCGGACCGAATCCGAAGCTGAGCGGCTTGCCGAATCAGCAGCGGGAGATCCTTCTGCTATGGCCAATATTGCCAATGAAGCCATGCTGAACGGAATCAATTTTTCGTTTACTGTCTCTGTATTTATCGCGATCGTTGCGCTTGTGCTCGCATTCTTTATGAAACGAGTGACTCCTTCAGAGAAGCCAGTCAAACAGCAGCAAGCCACGGGTTAAAAGTTAAAAGGTTGGTCACGACGAAAAATCGCCCTTTGCTGCTAACGGCAAGGGCGATTTTTCTTATCGTATAACTTTTGACAAGCTGTTAATGATGCCGGTATGCATGCCTTCATGGAACGTGACAAACTGAAGAACAGCTTCGACGGTTGTCATTTCAAGCGGCCCAATTTTGACCGATTGAGATGCATTGTCGCCGAGTTTTGCGGAAAAATGCCGTTCAATACGCCCCATTTGTTCTTGCAGAGCGCTTGTAATTTCTTCTTCTGATGGCACTTGCGCCGGCCAGTCGGATGGACGTGTCCCAGTTGCAAATAAAGCGCCCCATTCTGGATTTGCCACTTTATACGCATCATCTGCCAGATGTAAGAATCCTTCTGCAGATACAAAAATATGGCCTGCATTCCAGCGAATGTTGTTTGGAGACGAACCCGGCATCTCATCCCATTTTTCTTCTGGCGCCTTAGCCAACGTGCCAAGCACGGCATTTCTCGCAAAAATATATTGTTTAATCGACTCCATCAAAACTCCTCCTAATACTTCAAATCTTTTTTATCTTATCACAAAACATACTCCCGGCACTTTTCATAAAGCTTCGTTTTGCCGATTCCGAGCAGCCGGACCGCTTCGGTTTTGTTTGCCGATTGCTCAAGTGCAGCTTCAATCGCTCTTTTTTCCGCTGCCTGAATCGTTTGTTTTAATGGCAAAACGGCCATCGTTTGTCTGGCTGCAAGACTGTTTGTTTTATATAAAAGTTCTTCCTGCAAATAAAGCGGCAAATGGTCAATCCGAATCGCCGTACCTTCCATTACGTTTACAGCCCTCTCTAAAACGTTTTCCAGTTCACGAATATTGCCTGGCCAGCTATGAAGCATAAGCCTATTTTCCGCTTCTTTTGAAAGGGTGATCGACGGGCGGTCAAATTTTTTTGACAGCTTTTCTAATAGAATGGCTGCACCGGTAATACAAATTTTCACGAAATTCTCCCCGTCTTACCATTTCTTCCAAATCTCTTCTTCAATTTGTCTGATATTTAAGCCTTTACACTTCAACCGAAAAAAAAAAGCCGTTATAGGATCCGGACAGGCTCCTATAACGGCTTTCAATATCGTATTATTTTCCAATAAACATTTGTGTCCAGTGACCATCGACATAGCCGACACCAATGTGTGTAAAGTCAGCACTTAAAATATTTTTCCGGTGTCCATCGCTGTTCATCCATGCTTCCATAACCTCTTCAGGTGTCTGTTGGCCTTTAGCGATGTTTTCACCGGCTGCTTTGTACGTGATGCCAAATTGCTTCATCATGTCAAATGGAGATCCGTATGTTGGAGATTGGTGAGAAAAGTAGCCTTTATCTTTCATATCCTGAGATTTCGCACGAGCCACTTCACTAAGCTTTGTATCCAACTCCAATGCTTTTAATCCCGCTTTTGCACGTTCTTCATTGACAAGTTTAGCAACTTCTTGTTCAAAAGCATTAACTGATTTAGCATTAGTTGCTGTTTGGGCTGGTTGTGCCTGTTGCGGTGCTGCCTCAGCTGGTGCAGGCGTTTCCTGTTGCTGTGGCGCTGCCTTAGCTGGTGCAGGGGCTTCCTGTTGCTGTTGTGCTGCTACCGGTTGCTGAGCAACTGGGTTTTTCACCTGATAAGTGTATTTATATGTTTTATACTGAACTGTGTTTGCGACGTTGCAAGTCGGCGCTGCTGCTTCCGCTTGTCCTGCTGTAAATAGTCCAACGGAAATTAAACCGGCCATTGCGGCGATGCGGATATTTGCTTTCATAGTAGTAAAACCTCCTGCGTTTTTAAGTTCTGCCCGGGCTGCGTGATTACTATATCCCGAAACAAACCGCACCCGCAATAGATTTCACGATGGAAAATGATAGACTCATTTCATAATGGTAGTTTCCTTATTTGCCCATGCTACTCAGTCCATACACAGCAGGCGCTTCAAGATATCAGAAAAAGAGACTGCCAAACGAACGAAATAAAAGCGTAATTATAGCAACATAACTGTTACAAGGAAGTATTTTCATCAATACGAAAAAAATAATAACGAATGCCGGATGTGTGGGCTGGCGACGTTGTGTAGCTCCAATGACGATTTCGGCTGTTGGCTGTATGGGCGTTGACGAGCGGGACACCTTTATGATTGCTCACAACAATGGCTGCATGATCCATCCGTCCGTCTCCATCAAAATCATAAATAATAACATCTCCCGGCAGAAGTGTTTCAGGTGACGATTTTCTTGTTGCCTTTAATCCACTCTTTGATCCTTCTAAATACCACCTGAGTGAATGGGCAACACTCCAGCTGAAGCTCCACGTGCCGCCCCCAAGCCACCAGCCTTTCGCTCTATCTGGATATTCTCTCATCGGAGCACCGCCAGCTAACAAACATTGCGATACAAAATTGGTGCAGTCCACCGCGAACGATGGAAAAGCTGGATTATGGCTGTTCCACCACTTGTGCGCATAATGGACAGCTGCTTGGCGATTATACATGGCCATCCCCCCTTAAAGCATCATATGCTAAAAAAAGCATAGAAAAACCGGCCTGATTAAATCAGCCCGGTTTTGTTCACTTATAGGGTAACTCACAACGTTTAGTAGATGAAAACTCAATTCATCTCACTTTAAACCGCCGCGGTATAATTAATTCCACATTATTGTTTTTGATGTACCTAAACGACCTAAGCCCTGCCTTCTCTTAAGTCCTTGCAGCTCCGAAGCTGCTCCAGTGTGAATAAGTCTAGTCAACACTAGCAGAATGCCAGAATTTTATTAAAACGTTCTAAGTTACGATCTCTCAATGAATTTATATTATATCACCTGTTTCAAAACAAGTCAACACTAAAGTTATTCTCTAAAACCTAGACGATTTGAGATGTCCTTTCCTGCTTGAATCATGCGTTTTTGCAGTGGAAGGAGACGCTCATCGGTCATACGCAGTGTCGGTCCGGAAATGGACACAGCTGCGGCCACCGCCCCATTATGATCAAAAACGGGCGCGGCGATGCAGCGGATGCCTGGCTCGTTTTCTTCAAGATCCAGGGCATAACCATCTTTCTTCACATGTGCAAGCTCCTTTAAAAAAGATTCTTTCGTTGTAATCGTATGCTCCGTGTGAATCGGCAGCCCTTTTCTGTCTAAAATGTCAATCACTTCTGTTACAGGCAAATGAGCCAAAATGGCTTTGCCGACAGATGTGCAATGAACCGGCGCCCGCTTGCCAACTTTTGAATGCATCCGCAGCGCTTCGTATCCATCAAGCTTCTCAATGTAAACAACTTCCCCGCGGTCATACACAACGAGGTGGACAACTTCATTCGTTTCGGTTTCAAGCTGTTGCAGAACGTCCTGTGCCTCCGCCCTTACATCAAGTGAATCGAGCAGCTTTGAGCTGACGTCCAAAAACGCATAGCCGATCCGGTAACGGCCGGTTTCTTTTTGCTGCTCAATATATCCATATTGCTCGAGCGTGGCGAGTGTCCTGAATACCGAACTTTTATTAATATCCATCTGATTGGCAATTTCCGTTACGCCAAGCCCTGTTCTGGACGCACTGACAAGCGCGACAATGTCGAGCGCGCGCGCAACGGACTTTACCACATTTTCTCTTTCCACCCAGTTCACCTTCTTTCGAACAAGAAAAGCCGGCCGCAGCCAGCTCTTTCTTAAGATTTGATGCTGTATTTTTCTTTTGCTTCGAGCCGTTTTTTATGCAAAATCGGTTCCGTATAGCCATTTGGCTGTTCGTATCCTTTAAAGACAAGATCACACGCGGCGCTAAACGCGACTGAATCCTCATAGTTCGGCGCCATCGCCCGGTAGCCGGGATCTCCCTCATTTTGCTCATCAACAACTTTCGCCATTCGCTTCATCGTTTGCATTACTTGTTCTTCTGTGCAAATGCCATGATGCAGCCAGTTGGCTACGTGCTGGCTTGAAATACGGAGTGTCGCCCGGTCTTCCATCAGCCCGACATCATTAATATCCGGCACTTTCGAGCAGCCGACACCTTGCTCCACCCAGCGGACAACATAGCCTAAAATGCCCTGTGCGTTATTATCAAGCTCCTGCTGAATCTCTTCCCGGCTCCAGTTCGGCTCTGCCACAATCGGAATGTTCAAAATATCATCTCGGAAGCTGGACGGATTTTGGTTTAACTCCTTTTGCACGTTAAACACATGGACATCATGATAATGAAGCGCGTGTAAAACCGCCGCTGTCGGTGACGGCACCCACGCTGTATTGGCGCCAGCTTTCAGGTGGCCGATTTTTTGTTCAATCATATCCGCCATCAAATCAGGCATCGCCCACATTCCTTTGCCGATTTGCGCGCGGTGCTGGAATCCTGCGGCAAGACCGTTTGCAACGTTCGATTTTTCATAGGCTGTCAGCCATGTTGATGTTTTCATGTCGCCTTTTTTCATCATTGGGCCAGCTTCCATTGAGGTGTGCATTTCATCCCCTGTCCGGTCCAGGAAGCCCGTATTGATGAAAACAATTCGATTTTTAACCGCAGCGATGCAATTTTTCAAATTAAGCGAGGTGCGCCGCTCTTCATCCATAACACCGATTTTCAGCGTATAGCGCGGCATTTCGAGCAAATCCTCCACGCGGTCAAACAATTCATTGGCATACGCCACTTCCTCAGAACCATGCATCTTTGGTTTTACGATATAAATGGAACCTTTTCTTGAGTTAGATAGCGCAGGCGTGCCAAGTGCAGCTTGTTTCGCAATCGCACTGGTGATGACACCGTCCAAAATGCCTTCAAAAATTTCATCGCCATTTTCGTCTAAAATAGCATTGTTCGTCATCAAATGACCGACATTTCGCACAAACATCATGGAACGTCCATGCAATGTAAACGTTTCCCCATCTGCTGATGTATAGATGCGATCCGGATTAAGCGTCCGGCTTAAACTTTTGCCGCCTTTTGTGAATGTTGCAGATAAATTTCCCTGCATGAGGCCGAACCAATTTTTATAGACAAGCACTTTATCTTCCGCATCTACCGCTGTAACGGAATCTTCACAGTCCATAATGGTTGTCACGGCCGCTTCCATTAAAATATCTTTCACGCCAGCCGGGTCTGATGCACCAATCGGATGGTTCGGATCCACCTGTATTTCAAAATGAAGACCATTATTTTGGAGCAAAATACCTGTTTCCGCCATTCCTTTTAACTGACTTGGATCTTTAAGTGTCGTCTGGCCATTTTCAAACGAAATGGTCAACCGCCCATCTTCCACACGATAGCCTGTTGCATCCTGATGCGATCCATTCGAAAGCGGAGCGGCCTGATCTAAGAAGCGGCGCGCAAAAGCGATAACTTTTTCACCACGAACCGGATTATAGCTTGCAGATTTCTCCGCACCATCCGCCTCAGAAATCGCATCCGTTCCGTATAACGCGTCATAAAGACTGCCCCATCTTGCATTCGCCGCATTTATCGCATAACGGGCATTATTAACTGGTACAACGAGCTGAGGTCCGGCTTGGATGGCAATCTCTTCATCTACATTTTCAGTCGCAATTTTAAAATCATCCACTTCTGGTTCTAAATAACCAATTTCCTCTAAATATGTTTTGTATGCTTTAAAGTCAAATGACCGCTCTTTATGCCAGTCGTTTATTTTCGACTGAAACTCGTCCCGCCGCTTAAGCAACGCACGGTTTTTCGGTGATAAGTCTGATACAAGGCTGCTAAACCCTTTCCAAAATGCTTCCTGCTCCACCCCTGCCGCAGGAATCACACTGCTATTCACAAAATCAAACAACCGTGAATCCACTTGTAATGAACCTGCCTTCACATAATTCCCCATGTAAAACATCCCCTTTGTTTCGTATTACGCAACATCGTTTCAAAAATGTTATAAAAAAAGAGTAGCATGGCTTTCAGAAAATTTCAACTAATTTCTGAAAGCCCTTTTTTCATTTTTTCCACATTTTCATAACAATCGGATACAGCTTCACCATCGCAAAAAACACAATCAACCATACAATGATTTGAAAAACAAGATTGTTCATGTCCACATTCTCCTTTGTTATTTAGTATAACAAAAAATCCGACATATTTTAACATGTGAAGGTCCAGGCTAGTCACTTGCCTATTTGGCGGACGAATTTCAGCGGTCTGTCCTTCAATTTAAGTTAAAATGAACAAGTAATTGTATCAGAAACACCCAAAGTGTGAGATAATAGATAGGATTGACCAACAAACCCGGGGGTGACGTTAATGTCTTATTACAGCAAAAACCGTACGGAGCCATTGCCAAACGTTGATATCGCGACGTGGGAATGCACGTCGGATGGCTGCAAAGGCTGGATGAGAAAAAACTTTTCAGAAGATGATTCACCGTCGTGCCCATTTTGTGGAAGTGAAATGGAGAACGGAACCCGGCTCACGAACTCGCTGCAAAACAATACGTTTCGTAAACCGGCAGATGCCGAACAAAAAAAAGCGTGATTCCACATGGGAATCCGCTTTTTCTTTTTAGACGAGCGCTTCAATAAAAAACCAGCCAATCATGATCAACTGAATGACAATTTTGGCGAATGTTCCGCTTAAAAAAGCAACCAGTGTCGCATACGCTACGAGAAATGCCTGCTTTACGTTTTTCAAAATGATCAGTTCTACGACGAGGACCGCAATGAATGGGACGACGATAATGCCAAACGGCGGAATAATAAACGAACCGGCAATAAGCGCGATCACCGCCGTCCACTCGCCCCATTTTGATCCGCCGTATTTTTTCACAAAATAACTATTAGAAAAAAAATCGGCTAAAAACATAAGAATGGTTAAAAAAAGCATTCCAATCCAAAAAACGATGGATAATTCTTCGCGGCTAATGCCAACATAATAAAGACCGAACCCTGCCCATAAAACAAGCACGGACGGTACAATCGGAAAAATGAAGCCAACAAAGCTTGCAATAAACAATAAAATAATGACGATCCAAATGAAAATAGACATACACAATCCCCTCTTCTCTGTTATGATAGCATTGTACCATTATGCAAAAGAATAGGAAGTGATTCACATTGATCAATATTGAGCTGCCACAGGCTGACTACATTTTGACAAGAAAACGAAACCCGGAAGATACGAGCGAAGCGGCGATTGCCCGGGAATACGGATTTACTGATTATCATAAAATCCCACGCGATAAAGCGGGCGTGTTTATGTTTTACGATGCACAGGACCGTCTTTTATTCGTCGGGAAAGCACGCAAGCTGCGCATGCGGATCCGCAAGCATTTCGAAGACAACGTATCCGACATTAAAAACCATCGCGATGATGTGCACAAAATTGTGGTACTCGTAGTCGACGATCCAATGGAACGGGATATTTACGAAACGTACATCATTAATACGCTGGAAGCGAAATACAATACAGATAAAGCATTTTTTCGTTCATAATGATGTAGCCGGCTGCTTAAAGCCGGTCTTTTTTTATGTAATAGGCAATTGGATTTCAATCGTTGTCCCTTTCTCTGCTTCACTTGAAATGTTCAATTCGCCGCCATGGCTTTCAATAATTTTCATGCACGTCATGAGACCGAGACCGGTTCCATTTTCTTTCGTTGTATAAAAAGGCTCACCAAGCTTCGGTATATGCTCGGCCGGAATACCAACTCCTTCGTCAATAACGCGAATCGTAATAAAGCGGCTTCTCCGCCTCATTTCCACACTGATCACCCCGCCGGCCGGCATTGCTTCAATTGCATTTTTCAGCACATTGAGAAAAACCTGCTTCAACTGGTTTTCTTCACAATAAAGAGGCGGCAAGTCCGGTTCAATCTCCAAATTGATTCGAACATTTTCCATTGATGCCTGTGATTGAATTAAAGCGACGACATCTTCCAGGATCGCTGTGACAGCCTGCTTTTTATATACAACATCTACTGGTTTTGAAATGCCTAAAAGCTCACTCACGATAAGATTGATTCGGTCCAGCTCAGTCATCATAATTTCATAATAATCATCCCTATGTTCACCTTGCATGCGCGACAATTGAAGAAACCCTTTAATCGATGTGAGCGGATTTCGAATTTCATGGGCAATCCCTGCCGCAAGCTGGCCTACTAACGCCAGCTTCTCAGATTTTTGCACGAGCTGGGCTGTTTGCGCTTTTTGAGATGTTAAATCTTTTACGATCGACAAGACAGCTTTTTTTCCTTGAAAAGTCATAAATAACGAAGAAACGCCACATGGCATGACGCGTCCATCAAGACATGTTAATTCTTTTTCTGTATTCATTACCGGCGTTTTTTCTTTATATATTTGTTCAATATGCTGTATCGACAGCTTTTGATCATCCGATTTGATAAATGCGTAAATCGATTTCCCGATTAATTCTTTTTTTCCGGAAGCAGCCAGCAGTCCCTCTCCCGCTTTGTTGACGTACAAAATCGTTTCGCCTTCATGAATAAACACCGCTTCCGGAAGCAGTTCCACCAATTGCCGGTAGCTTTCCGCACTTTCTTCTCGACGCTTTCCCTCCAGCTTGACCAGATCGTATTTCCAGCCTAATAAATAAGCGAGACTAGTCACTACGATAAAATCAACCAGTTCTTTTTCAACGCGTTCTTTGAAAATGAGAAGATGAATGAGTGTTAATACGACGGAGGCAGCTACCATCACAATTCGTCCTAAGTAAATCATATTTAGCCCCTTTTAATAGGATTTGATCAAAGAATGATTTTACGCGATAACCAGTCAAAAACCTACCGTTTTCGTTCGTTAAATCTCGACATGTTTGTAAGGTTTTCAGAAGTTTTGTCGAACAAGTATAATTGATGGCGGCTTTTTCGTATACTAAATGCTGTTCCTTTTTAATATAGGAAAAGAGCTTTTTTATGGAGGAATAGCCATGAATAATATAACAACCAGCGATGAATTAATGAAAAAAATTAAAACCGTTCGCCGTGAAATGATTGCCACGGGCACAGCAAAAGGGCTGAATCATATAGAAACAATTCAATACAGCCAAATGCTGGACCAGCTCATGAACCAGTTTCAATCTTCCAGCAAGTTTTAACACTCAATCGTAAAAGAGAGGCCTCGCGTAAATATGCGGTGGCCTCTCTTTGTACATTTTGACTTTGTTGACCAGTTCCTGCAGATAAGCAAAAATTTCCGAGTATCATAAAAAGTAAATGAAACAAAAAAAATCAGCTCCGGATAGGAACTGATTTTTTTGCCGCCTTTGCCGTATTATAAAGTATAAGAAAGTTTTAAACCACCACTCCTCAAAGTGGGTGTTCGCAAAAACGTTCATGTCTGTCCTCCTTGCCGAATCGGCAGAGGCCCGTCAATCCCGTCTCGATGTTAAACTCCCTATTACAGCTTAAAGGTTAAAACTTAATTATTGAAACACGTACAACGCAGCTGTATTTGTATCTTACCCTTTTTTCATCCGGAAGGCAAGTCATTTTATTTTGCCCCACGAAATATTCCTGCTACACTAAGCACATCAAAACCATCACATAGAAAGAAGTGTACTTATACAATGTCTATTCTTTATTCAGTCCTTGACCTTGCGCCCATTACAGCCGGCGGTACCCCGGCGGATTCTTTTCGAAATTCCGCTGATCTCGCCCGTCACGCGGAGGAATGGGGCTATAACCGCTATTGGCTGGCAGAACATCATAATATGCCGGGCATTGCAAGCTCGGCAACATCTGTTGTTATTGGGCACATCGCTTCAGCAACGAAAACAATCCGCGTTGGTTCCGGAGGCATTATGCTTCCTAACCATGCACCGCTCGTTATCGCCGAACAATTTGGCACACTAGAGTCTCTTTTCCCTGGACGCATTGATCTCGGACTTGGCCGTGCACCAGGAACGGATCAAATGACGATGCGTGCGCTGCGCCGTCAAAACATGAGCGACGGCCATGATTTCCCTGAACAGCTGGAAGAACTTCGCGGCTATTTTGAAGGAAGAAATCATATTCATGCTGTGCCGGGTGAAGGACTGAACATTCCGATCTGGCTTCTTGGTTCAAGCGGCTTTAGCGCCCGGCTTGCCGGTGATCTCGGTTTGCCGTTTTCATTTGCGAGCCATTTCTCACCGGATAATACAATGCCGGCATTGGCGCTTTATCGCCGGCATTTCACACCATCTGACGTTCTTAAAAAACCACATGCAATGCTTGGGGTTAATGTTATTGCCGCTGATACGGACGCAGAAGCGGAACGCCTTGCCACATCGATGCAGCAGCAGTTTTTAAACTTAATTCGAAACAACGCAGTACCGCTTCAGCCGCCTGTTGACAGTATGGACGGCATTTGGAGTGAATTTGAAAAAGCGGCTCTTCAGCAGCAGCTCGGCTCGTCTATTATTGGCGGACCAGAAACAGTAAAAGAAAAACTCTCTGCTTTTATCGAAGACACTGCTGCTGACGAGTTAATGATCAATGCACAAATTTTTGACCACGATGCAAGACTGCGGTCATTTGAAATTGTTGCCGACATTCTAAAATAAAAAGTCATTTTACTATTAAGGTACCATCACGTAAAAAATCCCCTTCATCGCAATGAAGGGGATTTTGCTTTTAATATGGATCAGCCTCGTGTCCTTTTTCTTTCGCATTCCCAGCAGCTTCATCGGCCGCTGCAGATCCTGTATTGTGTTTTGATTCACTGTCCATTTCCTTGTTTGCTTTTTCAAGCCCTTCTGCTACACGGCGGCCATATTCTTCATCTGCTTTCGTGAAATGCTCAATCATCTGTTTTTGAATTTCCGGATGAGATACTTTAAGCGCGTCCACTAGATTGCTGATTAATTCATCTCTTTCCCAATCTTCAAAGCTGCGGTACGTATCTCCCGCCTGTCCATATTCATTTTTGCGCTCAATTGCTTCTCTGACCAATTTCCCGTTGTAGGCAGGCTCATGCACTTTTCCAACCTGTTCGGATTCTTTCAAGCCGCCAAGAATGGACGGCTCGTAATTCACATGTGGATTTTGACCCGAATCCACATAATGAGCATTCTGGCCATCGCGCTGATTCGTTGCCACCCGTTTTTTCGGCTTGTTAATCGGCACCTGTAAATAGTTTGCCCCTACACGATAACGCTGCGTATCAGAGTAAGAAAACGTGCGGCCCTGCAGCATCTTATCATCTGAGAAATCCAGTCCGTCCACAAGGACACCTGTCCCAAACGCTGCCTGCTCCACTTCCGCGAAAAAGTTTTCCGGATTTTTATTCAGCACCATTTTCCCTACTGGAAGGAACGGGAATTGATCTGCTGGCCACAATTTCGTATCATCCAGCGGATCAAAATCAAGTTCCGGATGCTCCTCGTCACTCATCATTTGAATGCAAAGCTCCCATTCCGGGTAATCCCCTTTGTCGATCGCTTCATAAAGGTCTTGTGTGGCATGACTCGTGTTCATTCCTTGAATTTCATTCGCTTCTTTTTGCGTTAAGTTTTTAATGCCCTGCTTTATCGGTTCCCAATGGTATTTTACCAGGATCGCTTCTCCTTCCTGGTTCACCCATTTGTATGTGTTAACCCCTGAGCCCTGCATCTGCCGGTAGTTCGCTGGAATGCCCCATGGTGAAAACAAGAAGGTAATCATGTGAATCGCTTCCGGTGACTGTGAAACAAAATCAAACATCCGCTCCGGATTTTGAATATTTGTGACAGGATCCGGCTTAAATGCGTGAATCATATCAGGGAATTTTAATGGGTCACGGATAAAGAATATTTTTAAGTTGTTGCCGACAAGATCCCAGTTTCCATCTTCGGTGTAAAATTTCACGGCAAATCCGCGTGGATCACGTGCTGTTTCAGGAGATTCCTTCGCTCCTGCTACAGTTGAAAATCGAACAAAAACTGGTGTCTGCTTGCCAGCTCCATGAAATACTTTCGCCCGCGTATATTTTGAAACGTCTTCATCTCCTACTTTTCCATACGTCTCAAAATAACCGTGTGCTCCGGCGCCGCGTGCATGCACAACCCGCTCCGGTATACGCTCACGATCAAAATGAGAAATTTTTTCAATAAAATCGTAATTTTCTAATGTGGAAGGCCCGCGATTTCCGACTGTTCTGATATTTTGGTTGTCAGTAACTGGATGTCCCTGGCGGTTGGTTAGTGTTCCTTCCGCTTCACCGGTACCCATTTTTTTCTTCTCCTCGTTTTCCACTTCCATTCCTCCCTGACTTTTTTATTCAAACCTCTACTATTTATATCCTTTTTTGAGAAAAAATAAACACAAAAAAAGCACCTAAAAAAATAAGTGCTTTGTACAGACATTTTTCTTATTATTCACCTAGATACGAACAGCAGTAATCCACAACTGTATGTACTTTCAGCTGGAACGATTCATTTGCCGGCACATAAAACACACCGCTTTCCTCAATCGTTTCCCATTCGCCACCCGCAAGTTTATATTCAAGCTTGCCTGCTGCAATATCCATTTCTTCTTTTAATTCCGTTGAAAATTCATACTCCCCTGGCATCATGATGCCGAGTGTTTTTTTCGTTCCATCTTGAAGTAAAACCGTTCGGCTCGTCACTTTTCCATCAAAATAAATATTTGCTTTTTTAATAATGTTTACATTTTTCAGTTGTGTCATGTTATTCACCCTTTCGACTTATCCCCTTAATTTATCATAGAAATATGTCAAATTAAACAGAATTTTTTCACTATTAATGACTTATTTTTATTTTTATGTCATAAAACCTGCATTTTTCGGACATTTCCAGTTAATAATCACGTTCAAAAATAAACGCTAAACTAATTTGTTATATTTTCTATCATATTAATGTCATATTTTATTTTTTCATTAAAGGGATTTGCCAGCCTTTGTCGTATTCTTTTAAGTAATACTTTTACACCAAGGAGGGTACTGGCATGTTTAAACCTTATGAAATCGGCCCCTATTTTGATGAAATGCTGGATCAAAACGGAAATCCCAAAAAACATTATCAATCTTTTTATAACGTTCTTCAGGATTTAACTGACGAAGAGCTAAAAGAAAAGCAGGAGACAGCAAACTTAAATTTTTTAAGGCAAGGCATCACGTTTACTGTCTATGGAAATGATGGCGGCACTGAACGAACGATGCCATTTGATTTTATTCCAATTATCATTCCTGCTGAAAAATGGAGAGAGATCGAAAAAGGAATGATTCAGCGTGTGGAGGCATTAAATTTATTTTTGGATGATATTTATCATGAACAAAACATTTTAAAAGATGGCATTATTCCGAGAGAGCTGATCGGTCACCGTGTGGCATAAGGAAAAATAATAAGGTCAACTTATATAATGTAAAAACAAAAAAGACTTCTTCCGAAGAAGCAGTCTCTTTTAAACAAATCTATTTATTCACTGTGTATGTCAAATGTAATGTCTTGATTTCGGTGGTCAATAAATGCAACACTGAACATGCGGTTGTCTGGTGTCGTTGCATCCGGTGTTTCAAATTTATAGTATGTTTTTTTGCGGTCTTTTCTGTCATTTAGATAACGGTCGGATATCATATCATACAATGCTGATGACTCTTCGCACTTAATATGAAAGTGAGTGCCTTCGCCGATTTTCAGCTCTTCTTCGAACAATTTAGGCTGTTTCCACTCACCATGTCCATTTCGGTATACACATTTCACTTTGTTTGTTTTCATTGTTCAGCACTCCTTCCCTATTTGATTACTATATTCCCTGATTTTCTTTAAAAAAACCTCTTATTTGTTATAAAATCTCACACCATATTCATCAAACCAGAGGTGCAATTGTATAAAGTAGGCGACAAGCTGCGGACCCGTCATCAGCTGGCCAAACCAGGGAACACGAAACGACGCTCCGCCCGTATTCGCCATTTCCTCGAGCTTTTCCCGGGAGAAAAATTCAAGCAGCAGTGAATCACCGGATAGAATCTCCCGCAACATGCCCGATACAGCCGCTGTATAATCGGGATGATGTGTCTTCGGATAGGGACTTTTTTTCCGGTACAGCACATCCGCCGGCAGTACGCCGTCAAGCGCCTTTCGCAAAATCCCTTTTTCCCGGCCATCCGCCATCTTCATTTCCCATGGAATATTCCATGCATATTCCACGAGCCGGTGATCCGCAAACGGCACACGCACTTCAAGCCCGGCTCCCATACTCATCCGGTCCTTGCGCTCAAGCAGCACCGCCATAAATGACACCATGTTTATATAAAACAGCTCTCTGCGCTTTTGTTCCAGTGCCGTTTCTCCGTCCAGCTGCGGTGTTTCGCTTCGGAGCCAGCCGCTTTTTTCCCGGACATATTCCTCTAAAGAAAGTTCTTTTCGCCATTTATCGTTCAGCAGTAATGTCTTTTCCTCGATCGATGTTAGCCATGGAAAACCATTTTCTTTTAGTTCCCGGTGAAACCACGGATAGCCGCCAAACACTTCATCCGCACATTCTCCCGATAAGCCCACGGTGAAATCCTGTTTAATTTCATCACAAAACCATAGCAATGATGAATCTATATCCGCCATTCCCGGCAAGTCCCGCGCGATCATCGCTTCTTTTAATTTCGCCGCGAGCGTATCGTGATCGATCACTTTTGTATGATGAACCGATCCGATATGATGCTGCATTTTTTCAATCCACGGCCTGTCTTCTCCAGGCTGAAACAGATTTTTCTTAAAAAAACGGCTGTTATCTTCGTATTCAATGGAATACGTATGAAGCGGTTTGTCAAAGAAGTTCGCCGCAAATGCACTGATCGCGCTTGAGTCAACACCGCCCGACAAAAAAGTGCAAACCGGCACATCCGCCGTCAGCTGCCGCTCAACTGCATCCCGAAGTAAATAACGCACGTGCTCCGCTGTTTCATTCAATGAGTGGCGGTGCGGCTCACTTTTCACATTCCAATAACGCCACACGTTCAGCCCGCTCCGCTTTACTGTTAGTGCATGCGCCGGTCGTAATTCGAATATATCCTTGAATACACCGTTTCCCGGCGTGCGCCCCGGTCCAAGTGCAAACAATTCCATTAGTCCCGATCGTTCGATTTCCGCCTCAACATCCGGATGTGCAAGAAGAGCTTTTAATTCTGAACCAAATAAAAAAGCACCGTTTTTTTCCGTATAAAAAAGAGGTTTCACACCAAGCCTGTCACGTGCCATAAACAATTCCTGGCGCTGCTCATCCCACACGCCAAATGCGAAAATCCCGTTCAGCTGCTCCAAACAGTTTTCACGCCATTCGATAAACGCGGTTAACAGCACTTCAGTATCGGAGTGCCCTTGAAATGCATGGCCACGTTTTATCAGTTCTTTCCGTACCTCTTCTGTATTATAAAGCTCGCCGTTGTACACCATCGTAAATGAGCCGCGTATCATTGGCTGAATACCGCCCGCCGGATCGACAACGACAAGCCGGGTATGACCGAATGCCGCATGACGTGACGTCCACACATTGAAGTCGTCCGGACCCCGCTTTTTCAGCGTCGCCGCCATTTTGCTGACCGTTTCTTTTTCATTCACCAGCTCCCGCTGAAAATGAACCAGGCCCGTTATGCCGCACATGTTCATCACCCTTTCCTGTATTACTTTATTCACCGCTTGGACAAAACATTCCACAAAAAAAACGCCGGGCAGTTACTCACCGGCGTTTTTTGTTCGGTTCTTCAGTTTTCGGTGCAGCTCATTTAAAGTTCCCATCATCTGCTCATATTCGGTTACGCTAATGTTGCAAAGCTGTATTTCTTCGGCGACACACTTCGTGATGGCAGACTGTTCTCTGCGTGCTTTTTCTTGGAGATAAATAAACACTTTCCGCTCATCGTCTTTCGAGCGCTCTTTTCGCACCCAGCCATTTTCCTGCATACGCGAAATCATTGGCGTCAGTGTTCCCGTGCCAAGATGAAGCCTCGCACCAAGTTCTTTCATCGTTACTTCATCTTTTTCCCACAACGACAACAGCACCAAATACTGCGGGTATGTCAATCCAAAAGGCTGAAGCACACTTGTATACAGCTTATTAAATTCACCAGCCGTTTCGTACACGGCAAAGCAAAGCTGTTTATTCAGCGATAAAAAATCATTCATGACAATACGTTTTTCAAGTCCTCTTCTATTTTTTCAGGATCTGTCTGGGGTGCATACCGTTCTACAACCTGACCATTTTTATCAATTAAAAACTTCGTGAAATTCCACTTGATTTTTTTTGACAGCAGCCCTTTTTTCTCTGTCGTTAAATGTTTAAAAAGCGGGTCCGCATGATCTCCATTTACATCAATTTTCGCAAATATGGGAAACGTGACACCATAATTCACTTGGCAAAATTCTGTCGTTTTGTCGATATCATCGAATTCCTGGTTATTGAACTGATCGCATGGAAACCCAAGAACCATTAATCCATCATCCTTATATTTTTCATACAGAGACTGAAGACCACCAAACTGTGGCGTAAATCCACATTTGCTCGCCGTGTTCACAATAACGAGGGGCTTTCCTTCATACTGTTTCAGCGAAAGCATTTCGCCATTTGGTTTTTTTACAGTAAAATCATAAACAGTGGTCATGACCATTCCCCTTTACTTAACGGATAATTCAACATCGACATTGCCTTTTATGGCTTTTGAATATGGGCAGAAATCATGCGCTTTATGCACGTATTCTTCCGCAGTTTCACGGTCAACCCCTTCAATTGCCACTTCAAGCTTCACCCCAAGTTGAAATCCATTATCTGCCTTATCCGGGAAAAGTGACACAGTCGCTGTTACCTCACTGCTGTCAAACTTCACATTGCCTTTTTCTAATAATAATTCAAGTGCACTATTAAAGCATGCACTGTAGCCGGCCGCAAAAAGTTGTTCGGGATTTGTAGCCGTTGTAGCGCTGCCGCCGAGTGCCGCCGGTTTGGCGACATCAATATTGAAAATATTATCCGGTGAATGCACTTCTCCCTCACGTCCGCCTGTGTTAATGATCGTTGTTTCATAAAGTGGTTTCATTTAATAAGCTCCTTTTCTGTTAATTAAATCTTCTACGATTAAATCGTACACGTTTCAAATAAATAATGCAAACAAAAAGAAGCCATCTTTAAAAAAACGGCTTCTTCATATGTAATGGCGACAATTTATTCATTGATTTTTTCTTATCAAAAAAACCGTCCGGAAAGTCTATAAGCCCGTATGTATTGCAAATAGCCTGAAAGTCACCTGTCGCGCCGCTTCCAGTCAAGACAATCCGCCAGCCATTATCTGCCCGGCGCACATCTCCAATGACGAGACCTGCTGCATCAGAAAAGTCCTCCCCAAGCTCATAACGGACCAATTCTTCTTTTGTTTCACCATTGATCATGCGGACAAATGCTTCGTTGACATCACGAAATGTGCGATCGTCCGATTGATGAAGTGCTACAGCGATGACAATTTTATTAACAGACGCAGGCAGCATGGACAACTGAACGTATAATTCTTCATTATCACCAGTGCCCGCACCTGTTTGATTATCATTTGATAAAAGCAGCACACCGTCAAGAGCCGTCAATTGGTTATAAAAGACGATGTGTTCATATGAACGGACTGTATCGGTTTCATCAACTAAAATTGCCATCATATCAAGATCAAATAGTGAAGCGCTGCCATCCCATCCTAGCGCAATTTTAATCGATTGCTTCAGCCGATTCGGTCTCAAAAAAATTCCTCCCTTCTCTTTGATCATAACAGCTGCGGGCTTTCTTTCAAAGCAAAAGCCCGCCATTAATCACCTTGTTTCCCGTTGAAGCTGGTTTAACATTTGATCCGCAATCGCGTGGTAGCCCAGCTCACTTGGATGAATACCATCATCCGACAAATTTTGCGGCATCTCGCTATTAATGACCTCTGCTGTGTCAACAACAACCGCATAATCATGTTCCGCCGCCAGCTCATAAAACTGAACGTTCCATCGTGGCAAAAACCGGTCCGCAAGTGTATACAATTCAAATTCTTTTTCCAGCGGATTATACAATTCAAGCAATAAAACCGTTGCGTCTGGATTTAATGTGTGTACCCGGTTCATAATATCGGTCAAATTAGTATTAAATTCTGTCTGAAGCGAATCTATTGATTGAACTGCCTCGTAAAACCCTTCTTCAAATCCAAGCTTCAAAATATCATTTCCGCCAATATTAATGGTGACAATATCTGCCTGCTTAATTTGTTCATCAAACTGTCCGTTTTGCACAAGCTCATTCAATTCACTGCTCGTTATTTCATTAATTCCCTCATTTTGAAATTGAACCTCTTTTTGAATGGATGATTCGAGGTTTTCTGAAAATGTTTTGACCAGATTTTCTTTTGGATTCGCACCAAATCCGGTAATAACTGAATCCCCAATGGCAATATGACGAAGCACTTGCTTGTCGCTTTTACGAAAATACTCAACATACGTGTCTTTCCGCTCGCTCGCAAGTGTATGAGGTCCTTCTTTTAACTGTTCTATTTGATATTGCGGATAATACATCCAAATCGCAAACCCTGCCACACAAGCTGCTAAAAGACTAAAAATGGTAGCGATCACTTTCATGTTCTGCCCATTGTTCCTCCTTTTATATCGAAATACCTTTCAGTATGACCGTATTAATTGTTCATTATACGTGTGGGCGCATTGTTTCCTCAACTGATCTGTTTCTTATATCGATTTCACCAGGCATCTTTTTCATAGCCACACTGTTCCCAATAGCCAATATGCTCTTCGTCAATCAGCTCAATACGGAGCACCGGCAGGCAATAAAGAAAACCGATCCAAATATGACTTTCTTTTATCCATACCCGCATTTCCGGAAAAGAAGCCCGGAGTGCCGTCGAAAAAAACAGAAAATCTTACACATCCTTTTCTTTTATTTTTCTTTAGTTTACGCTGTTCCTTTCTTCCTCTTAAATTTAGTTGTATTTATGAAAAAACCCCTGTCTATTTCGACAGGGTTCATGCTCATTCAAACGAATTGTAGATATCATATTCCTCCTGTTTTTCTTCAAGCCAAGTTGTGTATTCAGTTGACAGCTTTTCCTGCATCAGTGCTTCTTTTATTTCTGCTGTACTGTCTTTTAAATTCGCTTCTTTCGCTTCCTGCTTATCAGTTACTTTAATAATATGATAGCCATAATCGGTTTTTACCGGATCACTTGTTTCTCCGACTTCCATCGCAAATGCGGCGGTTTCAAATTCCGCTGCCATTTCCCCAGTGCCAAAAAAGCCAAGCTCCCCTCCGTTTTTCCCACTCGTTGTGTCAGTAGAATATTCTTTCGCCAGCTCGGCAAAGTCGCCGCCGGCCGCTAGTTTCGCCGCTACTTCATTTACTTTTTCTTCATCACCCACCAAAATATGACTCGCTTCCACTTGCTCAGATGTCGCAAACGTCTCTTTATTTTCATCAAAATATGTGCTGATTTCTTCATCTGTAATTTCGATGCGCGGCTCGAGCAGTTTTACCGTCTGCAAATAAATTTTAATGTCTTTTTTCATGTCTTCTTCTGTCATACCGCCAGATTCCAGCGCTGCCGTATACGCTTCTTCACCGCCATATGATTCAATCGTTGCATCGAGTTCTTCCTGAATTTCTTCGTCTGTGACTTTAACCTTTTCCTTTGCTGCTTCTTTTTCGACAATTTTATCTGCAATGAGGGATGCCGCCGTATCAGCCCCGTACGTCTCAACGAGCGAATCGTACAATTCATCTTTTGTAATTTTCGTGCCGCCTACTTCAGCTATCGTTTCCGCGCTGCTGTCCGCCGTCGCAAAAAAGAAACCAGCTGCCGCAATCACGGCAATCACACTTGTCCATAAATACGTCCTACCACTTTTCAAAAACTTCATCTTCTCGCTCCCAACATTTATGATCTATGGTTAGTATAAAAAAGAAAAGTGAAAGAACGGTGAAAACTACATAAAAGTGTGTCCACTCTTCACAAAATCTATTTCGCACTTGATTGATTCCATTTTTTCATCAAGTACTTTCATCGTATCCGCTGCGCTTTTAAGTTCTTTGCGGAGCGCATGGGGGATTTCCTGGTCGAATTTGTAAAACAGCTTGTGTTCAAGACTTGCCCAAAAGTCCATCGCAACGGTGCGCATTTGGATTTCCACTAATGTTTTTTCCGTCGAAGCGGCAAGAAACACCGGGATTTTCACGATAAGGTGCAGGCTTTGATAACCGTTTGGCTTCGGTTTTTGTATGTAGTCTTTTAAATTAACGACGGTAATATCCCGCTGATGCTTAATCATACGCAGTACGTGATAGATATCCGATGTAAAGGAACACGTAATGCGGATGCCTGCCATGTCGTGAACATAACGGCGCGCATTTTCCGGTGTGAGCGCGTATCCTTTCCGCTCAAGCTTTTGAATAATGCCCTGCTGGTGTTTCAGGCGGGATTTAATATGTTCAATTGGATTGTATTGATGAATATGCTGAAATTCTTCATTTAAAATTTGCAGCTTTGTGTTCACTTCATCCATCGCAAACTTATGAATGAGCATGAGCTTTTTCCACTTTTCCATCTCTTGATTCATTATTTACACGTCTTTTATCGTTCGTTACCTATTGAGCGTAACGGTAATAGTGAAAATTAAGTGAAAAAAGCAGTCCCGTTTACACAGGACCGCGATCCAGCCTTTTTCCTTTGACGGAGCAATTAATGTCTTTTTTCATGTCTTCTTTTGTCATCCCGCCTACTTCAGCTGCCCGCTGCCGCAAAAAGAAATCGGTTATTTAATTTTCATCTTAAAAAAAAAGCACCCTTTTAAGATGCTCAGCCGTTTCCATTGCCGCTTGTTAATTCAAAGTTTCCGAGTTGATTTACATCTACATTCAGCCTGTCGGACGCATTTAAATAGCGTAATATTGTAATAAACTGGTCTTGATCCATGCCGTGCTTTTCCATCTGCGCGCGCATATTATCGAACGGAGGGAGTTCGTCTGTTTCCGTTCCCGCCTCTATATAAGGAGAAAAATATCGAAAAACCACGTCCACTTCTTCTTTGTTTATAAAATTCAAGTTTCCAAATTCTTTCATTAAAGCTTCTTCAAACCCGTTTAACAAGCCGTAGATATGACCGTTATCTACCTTGCTGATTCCTTGTTGTTTTTGAATTTCATATAATTCACCCAGTACTTTCCCTAAGGTCAATGTCAAGTCTTTATCCACCTTATTCCCTCCTTTTTCTTTATCTTAAGCAGATAAACCCAATTTATACAGCTTGCTTTTTTCAAATTTCCCCGCTCTGTTTGACTTTAAGCGGCGCTCAATTTGAATGAAGTTTGTGTGCCTCCAGCCATGCACGTAAACTGGTTCGGGAAAAATACATTTTTCCGTTTATCTTTATAGAAGGGATATCCCGGTTTTCCTCAAGCAGTGCTTTTGTATCTCCTTTTGGGGTACCGATAAAACGGTGCACCTCGCCTGCTTCAATTAATTCAGGCCGATCATTTTTTTTAAAATGATCGATAAAATTTTTTTCGGACGGATTTTTCCAGTTTTTCAGCCCATCCCCAATAAAATAGCCCGCTATGGCAATTCCCACTCCTAAAAACAAACTCATGGCTTGTCCCTCCTTCTCATTCTTTATCCACTTTCCTATCCTATGAACAAACGCCAAAAATCATTTCCTCTTTTAAAATAAAAAAACGTGCCTAAGCACGTTTGGTCATTTCAAAAATTAGTAAAGCTTTTAATCAGCTGATTATTTAAACCAGCCCTTTTCTTTCGACTGGGAAATCGCTTCGATTCGATTTTTCACTTCTAATTTATCAAAGATGGTGGAGATGTAGTTGCGGACTGTACCGTTTTTTAAATTAAGCTTTTTCGCAATCTCGCCCGTATTTTTCCCTTCTGCTACAAGTGAGAGTACATCTTTTTCCCGTTCAGTGAGTGGATTCTCTTCGCTGTAAAAGTCGTCCATCAGCTCCGGTGCATATACTTTACGCCCGTTCATAATGCTGCGGATCGAGCTTGCGAGTTCTTCGCTCGGGCTGTCTTTTAATAAATAGCCGCTCACTTTCGCTTTTAATGCGCGTTGAAAATAGCCGGTTCGGGCAAATGTCGTTAAAATAATCACTTTGCACGGGTCGCCTTTCAACTCTTCAGCGGCTTCAAGCCCGGTCTTGAGCGGCATTTCAATGTCCATAATGCAAATGTCCGGCTGTAATTCACGAACAAGCGCTACGGCTTCTTCTCCGTTTGCCGCCTGGCCGATGACCTCCATATCGTCTTCTAAGCTGAGCAGCGATCCAAGTGCACCAAGCAGCATACGCTGATCTTCCGCAATAACAATTCGAATCATGTTCTTGCCTCCTCATCATGTTGTGTTACGTTATTCGGCACCGTCATCACAAGTATCGTGCCATTTTCACATCGGACGTCCAAACTGCCGTTGACAAATTCAAGCCGTTCACGCATGCCAGGCAGCCCGCTTCCTTTCCCAATGTCATGCCGGCCGAGACCAACCCCGTCATCTTTTATCGTCATCCGAACCGCGTCTTCAAGCTGTTCAATTTGAATATGGCACGAAAACGCCTGGCTGTGTTTTACAATATTCGTGACAGCTTCTTTCATACACATGCTTAACACGTTTTCTACGAACAGCGACCCATTTTCGAGCTGAAATGACGAAGTGCCTGTGTATTCAATTTGCGCCGCTTTTAACATTTGCTGAACAAGGATAATTTCATCATTCACCCGGATACCACGCATTGAGGAAACAAGATTTCTCACTTCGTTCAGCGCTGTCCGTGCTGTCTGCTGTATGTCTAACAGTTCACTTTTTGCTTTTTTCGGATCTTTTTCAATCAGCTTGCGTGCCAAATCACTTTTCAGCCCAATTAATGACAGCTTCTGGCCAAGCGTATCATGCAAGTCGCGGGCAATCCGCTGCCGTTCCTCCTGCTTAACCAAATCCGAAATCCGGTTATTAGCCATTTGCAGCTCTGCTTCGAGCTTGTCCTGATTTTTTCGGTTGTACAATGTAAACGGCAATAAAATAACGCTAATAAAAACAACAATAATAATGGGCAGCTGCCGAATGAACAGCGGGTCCTGGACGACAAGATTGTAGTTGATGGATGCGATTGTGCTGACTAAATGAATCACATAAGCAGTGACAAACGCCGCACGGTTGCGGATATTGCCATTGTAATACGCTATATAAAACGAAAAATAAATAAATTGAAACAAAATCGTCATTGTTACAGAAATAGCAACAAGAATGCAAATCCATAAATAAACCGGCCACTTGGATGATAAAAAAGCAAACCGAAAACTAATAAAAAATAAAATAGTTAATGTGATGCCGAGCACAATTTCAATGGTCGAGGAGGATTGGAAAATAAAATAAAATGGTAAAAAACTTAAAATACTCCATATGTATGGAGACAGTCCAGAGCTTCTTTGAAGCGATGCGAGTCGTTTTTTCATATAACACCTTTTTTGACCTTATTTTAACATAAAAAAGCTGTCCTCATCGAGTGAGGACAGCTTTTCAGTTAATTGACTGCACTTCGTTTGTTAAGCGCACCGTACGTTTTCTTTGCGTCTTTAAACGTAATAAATTTATTCTGTGCTTCATCCCACAAACGGAATTTCACGGACTGGATACTCGTCCAGAGTGTAATCGTCGGGACATTTTGAAGCGGCTCTGAATTGGAATGCGCTTCTTCAAGCTGGTAGTTCGGTACGCGCGGGCTTAAATGATGCACATGGTGGAAACCGATGTTGCCGGTAATCCATTGGAGCGGTTTTGGCAGCTTATAGAACGAACTTCCTTCAACGGCCGCTTTCACGTAACTCCAGTTTTCATCTTCTTCAAAGTACGAATCTTCGAATGTATGCTGTACATAAAACAACCAAATCCCCATTGCGCCGGCGATCCAGAACATTGGACCATGTACAAGCAAAAATGCCTGCCAGCCGACAAGCCAGCTCATGAGAAGTGCGGTGCCGAGAATAATCGCGTTCGTTAAATACGTATTCATGCGCTCTTTTTTGCGGGCACCTTTTATATTAAATCGATTTTTAATTAAAAACACCCAAATCGGGCCAATCACAAACATGACAAACGGGTTGCGGTACAAACGGTACGCAATACGCGTTTTCAACGATGCTTCGTAATACTCATTCACAGTCATCATCCACATGTCACCTGTACCGCGCTTATCTAAGTTTGAACTCGTCGCATGATGGACATTATGGCTATGCTGCCATTGGTCATACGGGAAAAGCGTCAAAACACCTGTCAATGTACCGACAATGCGATTTAATTTCCGGTTTTTGAAAAACGAATGGTGGCAGCAGTCATGAAAAATAATGAAGATGCGCGTAATAAATCCAGCACCGACGACCGCAAGTCCAAGTGTTAAGAAATAAGAAATAGATAAGCTTTCATAAGCCAGATACCAGACCAATAAAAACGGTCCAACCGTGTTGATTAATTGAAAAATGCTTTTTTGTGTATTGGATTTTTCATAGGGAGCTACTTGTTTTCGTAAAATTTTTGTGTTTTCTTTGCTCATGTTTACGTTTCCTCCGCTCAGTTATAGACCTAGTATAGCGGAGGGAAAGTATCTTGTGCAGTAGCACCCGTCATGCATATTATATGACAAGTGTCATATTTATTTCTCATTAAGCAAATAAAGGACTTTTGCTGCTTGAGCGCGTGTTGCTGTGTCACCTGGTTTAAAAATCTTGCCTGTTCCTTCCATCAATCCAAGTTGATACGCTTTGTGAATGGATTCTTGAATAGATCCACGGTATTGTGCCACATCTGTAAACGGCATTGACCCGCTTACGGTTACACGGCCATGTTCTTTTTCATACGCACGAACAAGCATTGCAGCCATTTCTGCACGGGTGATTGACTTTGCCGGTTCAAATGTTTTTGCTGTTGTTCCAGCCGTGATGCCTGCTTCATAAGCAGCAGCGACGTCTTGTTTCAGACGCCCTTTCACGTCAACAAAAGGAGATTCTTTTTCAGCTGTCCACTTCATTGAACGAACGAGCAAGCTGGCGAATTGACCGCGTGTTACGCTGCCTTCCGGATCAAATGTAGTATCGGTTTTGCCTTTAATGATACCATATTTCGCTAAGGATGTAATATATTGGGACGACCAATGATCTGCAGGCACGTCTGCAAATGGATTGCCGCTTGATAATCCTTTTCTTAAATCAAGCTCAAAAAGGCCAAAACCTTTTTCATCCGTTTCACCTGTATAGGTGATATTATTTGTTTCTTTCGCGAGCGCCTCCGCTTTCGGATTCGATATAAAAGTAACGGTCGCATTTGTTTTAGCAAACGTCCAATTGTTGTTAACTGCTGCATCAATTTCTTTAAATTCCATAACATAGTTCATCATCGCCTGGCGGTTGGAATCCGGAGCTTTTAGTACTGTATTCACGCCTCCTGGGTTCATCAGCTTGCTGCCGGCTGCCCGATAATCATTTGTTGCAACGATAAATTCCATATCGTCTGTGACAGCTTTACCATTGTATTTTACATTTTTAATCCGATTCGCATTTGCGTTAATCACATTTTGGCCTTTATCGTATTTTGGCAGTGATGTTACATCGATTTCATATGTAACACCGTCGATCACGTCGAAATTGTATGTTGGAAAGTCCGAATTGATTAACGATTGGGGTTCTCCTTTTGCTGGATCAATCGTATTAAATTGTCCTGCTGACCACTCCAGCCATTCTTTTAGCGTTGCGCCGTTTACTTTTACGGCGTTCACAACGTTATTATCATACAAATATAAATCCGCAATATTTTTCAGCACAATCGTGCCTGACTTTACATCCGTATAATCTTCCACACCGCCGCGCCCCGCTTTAAACGGCGCTGCTGCAGAAAGAATAGGCAGTTCTTCATATTGAGTGCCTTTCAACGCGTTTTCCACATACCATGTTTGCGCGCGGTTTAAAATTTCCATCGCAGCGTTGTCTTGAACGAGGCCGAAATACGTATTTAAGTCTCCTTTAAGCTCACCAACAGGCGTATCCATATACGTAATGGTCGCTTCATGCTCTTCTTTTACCGAATCTGTGATGGCGGGATCTGCGTCTGCCGTCACCTCTCCTGCCGTGATCGGCTTCAGTGCAGATGTCCCATTTGTAACACTCCATTTGCCGTCTACTTTTTCTACTTGGAGGTCAATTAAGCCAATGTTATTTCCCCATGAGCCCGGCATCACTGTGGCTACACCGTTAATCGTTCCATTCGTATTGTCAATACCATTTCCATCTGGGAACGACGGCTTAGCCGCATTTGGGAAGCTTAAATGCTGGTGACCTGTTAAAATCGCATCTACATCCGAAATTTTGCTCAAATAATAAGAGGCGTTTTCAATGCCTTCTGTATAAGCTTTCATATTGCCATTCTGGTCATATTCCGCAATGCCGGAATGTGACAAAACCACGATGACATCTGCCCCGGCTGCTTTCATTTCGGGTACAACTTTTTCCGCCGATTTCACGATATCTTCTACAACCAGTTTTCCTGTTAAGTGCTTGGCATCCCAATTCATGACGCCCTGCGGCACAAACCCTGTTACGCCGACTTTTATTTTATGTATATCGCCATCTGTATCCGTTACGTCTCTTTCTAAAATTTCAAAAGGCGTAAAATAGGGATTTCCATTCGTATCGTAAACATTGGCGTTCACATATGGAAAATTCGCTCCTTCAAGAGCCGTATCCATAAAGTCAAGTCCATAGTTGAACTCGTGGTTTCCAACTGTCGCCCCGTCATAACCAAGCTGATTCATTGCTTTATAGACTGGATGAATGTAGCCTTCTTTCATCACCCCGTTATTGTACGCGTAATCACCAAGCGGACTTCCTTGAATTAAATCGCCGTTATCGAATAAAAGACTATTGTCTGCTTCGTCGCGCGTTTGTTTAATCAGTGTAGCTGCTTTGGACAGTCCATACGCATTTGTGGACGCTCCTTTGTAATAATCGTAATTCATCACGTTGGAATGAATGTCTGATGTCTCGACGATACGTAAATTGACAGTATCATCCGCTGCCTCCGCCATATGCGGTACAATTAAACCCGCTGCGATCGCAGCACTTACTGTCCATGCTTTTTTCATACAACTGCCCCCCTAAATTGTTTTTAATATAAAAAGTATAGCACGGCTGCTTTAATAAAATCTGAAAATTTACAATTCTATCGACAAAAGTTTACACTATATTCGCATGCAAAAAAAGACACTTTTTTGCAAAATGTCTTCAGAGTGTAGACAAATAAAATCCTTTGTCAGCACATTTGTTTTCTTATTCATCATTGTTCTTGGGTGATGGCGGTTTAGGGCTTTCTGATTGGAGCCGAAATGCGGCAGGGTCGCGACTTCGCGTTCCGCGGGAGTCTTTGTCGCAAGCCCGCCGCCGCTGTTTCGATACGAGCATCGCATGAAAGTGCCGGTTCACATGGACATGCTCCGCTGGCGGCGCCGAAACGGGACCGTTACGGTGCCCACTCGTTTTTCGCGAATAAAAGCCCGGCAAAAAACGGCACGAACATTCGCTGCTCTTCCAAAAAACGGGGTGAAGCAAAAAGAACGCAGACTCCTGCGGGAACAGCGGTGAACGTGAGACCCCGCAGGAGCGGGAGCGACGAGGAGGCTCACGCACTGCCTGCGGAAAGCGAAGTCCTTTTTACTTCACCTATCGGCTCTTTCAAAAAAAAAGACTGGCGACTTTGTGCAAAGTGTCTTTTCCGTTAGTTACATACTAAAATTCGCCTTGAAAAGGTTCCTTTTTTTGCTATGCAGTGGTCTTGAATCGTAAACCCAGCTTTCTGGACCATTTCTTCTATCGGGTCCACTGAAACGACAACTAATCGATCGGCAATGCGACGGGCGTTTATCAAAATGGACTGCTGCTCCGCCGGTGTCGAATGGGTGTATAAATTGTACGGCATATCGATAATCGCGACGTCATAATGCGCCTTCGTGTCTTCAATGGAGCCAAGTGTCACATTTCCTTCCAGGCCGAAATAAGCAATATTTTCACGTGAGCCGTCTACGACGAGCGGATTGATGTCACGTCCTTCGATGTGAATGCCCATCGACAGCGCTTCAACGAGAACCGTGCCGATTCCGCAGCATGGGTCAACCGCTCTGATGCCCGCCGGATTTGGCACGGCAATGTTCGCAATCGCACGCGCATCCCGTGCGCTGAGTGCCGTTGAATATTCGCGCGGCTTTTTCACATGTTTCGTCCATACCCGCTCATTTTTTTGATAGCGACCTAAATACCAGCGGCCCCCGTACGCAACGATACCAAAAAGATAGTCTGGATTTTTCAAATCAGCTTCGCCAACGATTTCCCATCCAATCGCCCTTTCAATTGCCATTCGTTCACCATATTCAACTTTTTCATGAGGCAGCAAGTCATTGATTTTCACAAAAATGACTTTAAATGTTTTTTCCCCAAGGTCGATGCTGCCTGCCTTTTTTGTAATGTCGGCTGCCGTGTCACCGTCAAGCAGCACGTCTATTTTTTCCCGTATAAATGGGCTCCGATTCAGATCAAGATCAACCTTGCTTTTTATGACCGGTCCAGATGCATCCGGTCCAAAAAAAGCACGCAGTTCCATACCTGCCAGCTCCTGATCTTCAGCGCTGTAATTCACTGTATAAATAAATTCGTTCACATTGATCCTCTTTTCATTTTGTCTTCCTGCCTATTTTATTTTGACATACTTTTAACGATTGGGCAGAATCTTTTTTCAGCGAATGTGGCAAGACATAAAAAAAACCCTGACGATTTATTCAAAATCGTCAGGGTTTTTATCTTCGGGACGAGGGTCTTTTTTATCTTGTGCCCGCTGTGGTTCTATATCCTCGCCACGTTCTTTTTTCTTTTGCTGTTCTACAGATTCGTTTGACTGTTTGCCTTTTTCCGACATACAATATTGCCTCCTTTATGCTGCTTCTTTTACGTTATTTCCACATTCCACAGAAAATAAACGTTCATTTCCTTTTTAGCTGCTTATCACAGACGCGAAAAAACCCCACTGCCGGCTGACAGCGGGATTCATTACTTCTTTTTTAAAACAGCAAACGTGCGCACCATAGAACCGATGAACATGACGAGTGCGCCTCCGATTAACATCACAAGAAATGACTCTTTTGTAATCATGCCAAACGGATAAAGAAGCCCGCAAATAAGGGTGATAAAGCCAATTGATGTAAGGACCCAGCCGAGTTTAATCATATAAGCACCTGCCTGATATACGTTCTTTCTGTTAGTTTATCATAGTTCAGCAATCGGGATAGCTTTTCCAACCATGCAATTTATACAAATCAATATAATCTTCTATCGCTTTTTCATCGTGATTCGCCAGTTCTACTGCCTTCAAGTGGACGTGGCATGCATTTCTTTCCAAGTCGAGCACAACCATCTCGACCTCCTGCGCATCACGAAAAGCCGAATCATTAATAAAGTCCCCTTTATGGGGAATAAGCATGGATTCATATTCTTTATATGTTTATTTGCAGGTGTTTAAACTATGTTTAATCCGGATATCCTGGGCTAAATAAATATTCATCGTATCGCATCCTTTCCTCTTTCTTTTCCTACTACCCACTTTAAACACACGGTACGCTCGATTGTTTTTCATTCCAAAAAACAGTACACTTATTCTACTACTCTTAACGCAAAGGAATGATCAGCCCTTGAAAAATTTCACTGCACTTGATTTTGAAACGGCGAACGCCAGCCGGAGCAGTGTTTGTTCGATCGGACTGGCAAAGGTCGTCAATGGGGAGATAGACAAAACCTATTATTCATTAGTAAATCCGGGTGAACGGTTTGATGCACGAAACATTGCTGTGCATGGAATTCGTCCGAAAGATGTAGAGGATGCGCCTTCATTTGCCCATATTTTTGATGAAGTGATGGCGTTTATCGGCGATGATCCAATTGTTGCCCATTTTGCCCAGTTCGATATCAATGTTTTGCGGGGCACAGCCGCCAAACACCGGCTGGCGCTGCCAAACAATCCGTATTTTTGCTCCTGCATGCTGGCTAAATCGGTTTTAACTCTTCCGTCTAATAAATTAAATGTAGTAGCCAGCCATTTTGACTTTACCTTTGATCATCACAATGCCCTTGAGGACGCGGTCGCTTGTGCGGTCATTGTCAACAATATGATGAAACACCATATATCGCTTAATGAGTTTTTGGAAGAAGTAAATTATTCGTTTGGTTATATACATGGAGACTCATTCAAGAAAAAAAAGCCTGTTCGCAAGCCGAAGCCAAAACCAAAGGCTGCAGCGCATCCCTTTTCGCAAAAGTCGATCGCCTTCACCGGTACACTTACGTCGATGAAAAGACAGGAAGCCATCGACATCGTGACAAACCTTGGCGCAAACGTGCACGCCATTGTAAAAAAAGACACTGATTATTTAATCGTCGGCGAATCAGATGCGAAAAAATACCGGGATGGCCGCATTTCTGCCCAAATTCAAAAAGCAAAAGAGTGGCAGGCTAAAGGCGGACCGGTCAAAATCGTCTCGGAACGCAAATTTTTTGACGCATTATCTAAATGAAAAAACGCGCTTTTTATTTCAGCGCGTTCTTTTTTGCTTTTTTCGGCCAAATAAAATAGCTGGCCGTAATAACAAGGTCAATGCCTTGTAAAAGAAAACGTGTCAAAGCGAATCGACACCATTTTACAGTCGAACGGGACTCCAGGGCAGATCAGCATCCGCATTTTGCTCGAATTGATCCCTTATAATGAAGAAAGTGAAAATGATATTTATTTTGTCGTGCATTTTTTGAAATTGTTTTATAATAAGGAAAAAGAAGGGGTTAATTTGATTATTGATTTTCAATTAAAAGATAAAGATGATGTACAAAAATTAAATAAAATTGCGCAAGGACATTCATACGATGTATGGGTGCAAAGCGACAGCCGCATGTTTGATGCGAAAACGCTTTTGGCTCTATACACGCTTCCATTCAACGAGCCACTTCAAATTGTTGTAGAGGATGATGTAGACACCTCATCGCTTCGCAAAGAGCTGGACGCTTTACAAAATAGAAGATGACATGAAAAAAGACGCCTAGCTGGCGTCTTTTTTCATGTCAGTGGTGATGGTGCCCGCCTTTTGATGAGTTAGTGACGACAAACCCTTCTTTTGGAACGTAGAAATATTGTACGAAAATGCCATCTAAAAACTCTTCGCGGCTGTCGAGCAATATATCGATATCTTTATCCGTATGAACGACTACATCATGCTCTTTTTGGGTGTCGAGCAAAATGGCATAATGAGCGTGATTCCCATGGTGCTCCGTTACTTCAACACGAATCATTTTGCCTTCTGCTTCCGGTGTTTCAAGCATTCTTCTCAATTCTTTGGCTGCTTTTTGATTCACTTTACATTTCATGTTCGCTGCTCCTTTCAATTGCTGATCAAAACGTTCTCAACTGTATTTTATCTGTTTCTTAATGAAAAGGCGAAAATCCTGCTTTTAGTCCATTATTTTGTCTAAAAAGCACCTTAAATAAGAAGCTTTAGCTGAAAAAAGAGCTTCCTGACATGTCAGGAAGCTCTTTGCTGTTTATAAAATGACTTGGTCGTTTTTAGAAAGCAGCAGGATTTTGCCTTCGTCGAGACGTTCCTCATATTTTTGTGCTTCCGCAGGGGTTAATCCGACTTCTTCCATCTTCGCTCGAAGTTTATCGCCTGTGCTGCGGAATAAGTTTTTCATCGTCGTGCCGACACCCGTTTCATCGATGCCGATTTTCTCCGCTTTTGAACGATCCGCTACTTCATTGGTTACATCTTTTTCATGAGCAAGAACGTATACTTCTTCGTCCGTTACCCCTTTAGAATAAAGCAGATTAGCTCCTTGTACGGCTTCTTCAACAGTAGAGTACTCTTTTACAAGTGTCATAAAAATATTTCTCTCCTTTTTAGCGCTTAGTTTCTATCATATCTTCAATAGTAGTTTTCACGATTTGAAATAAAATAAACTTAGAAAGGAGAAGTTGAGACTTTTGACAGGTTTCTGCTGAATGTGGTCCTCTGCATTTTTGTTTAGTTGGAAACACCATCCATATTTCTTTTGGCAACTGGTCAAACTCATCAAATTTACGATCTTTTGACAGACTTTTTTTAAAAATGCGCATCAACATTTTCGAAACATCTTTGATTGCGTCGTTCAGCGATTTTTATTTCGACTAACCGCTGCTTTTCTTTTATACACTCCCTATCATCCCTTCGCGCCACCGTTTTATAAAAAAGACGGAGTGCGCTTGTTCCTCAGTTTTTGATCTTCTATTTTTTTGTTCACATTTTGTTGAAATGTCCCCAGGCTGAAGCCCTTTTCTTCTCACAAGGAAATCAGGTTCTGAATAAAATAAAGCAATAGAGCCCCTCTGCACTTCTTAATCTTGAATTTTTTCAAGACCTAATCTCACAATGCTCCTTTTCTATTTATCTAAAAAGGAAGAAAACCCATTTTTAAAATAATATGTACTTTCGTATTTAAAAGACTGCGAGGAAACTAAATACAGCTGAATAGCGAAAGGAGGAACAATGTGAAAAAAGAACCTGTCATTGGCATTACAAGTTCGTTTGTCCGTCAAACGTTAAATACAGAAGGGGTTTATGTTCATCGCGACTACCACCGTGCGATACTCACAGCCGGAGGCATCCCCATCATACTGCCGCCCGCCCCCTTACATGTTATTCCTTCCTACCTTGAAATGTGCGACGGTTTTATCTTAAGCGGCGGGGAAGACATAGACCCGATGCACTATGGGCAATCTCCCCATGAAAAACTAGGTCCTGTGTTTCCTGAACGGGATGAATTTGAACTGAGACTGACCGCTTCAATTTTAGAGCAAAAAAAACCGCTTCTTGCCATCTGCCGCGGCTTGCAGCTTATCAATGTGGCGCTTGGCGGTACACTCTGGCAGGACCTGCCAAGCCAAGCAAACAGCAGTATTCTGCACTCACAAAGCAGCCAGCGTTCCGTTCCCACCCATCAGGTGACCCTCGTCGGCCATTCACGTTTAGCGAAAATCATTCAGGAAACCACGGTAAACGTCAACAGTCTGCACCACCAAGGAATCGAGACATTAGGGAAAGGGTTGACAGCCGTTGGCCACAGCCCGGATGATTTGATTGAAGCGGTGGAAATGGAAGGCGATGTATTCGTAGTCGGGGTGCAGTGGCATCCCGAGTCAATGGTACCAGAGAGCATCGAGATGCGCAGGCTCTTTTCTCACTTTATTCATTCCGTCCCCGTTTTTTGACAATCTAGATCAACAAAATGCTTAAACCGCCTTTAGGTTCTTTAACGATATCTAAAGAAAGATAAACAAGAAGAAAAAATGACCAGGCTATTCTGGATGCCTTTTCTTAATAGAAAAAAAGACATATACCGGAGTCTTAATCCCTTCGGATCAAGGTTCCGGTACATGCCTAAACAATTGAACAAACGAATCGAAAAATAAGGTATTTCCCCAAAAAAATAAAACGAGAGCGCTCCGATTGACGATCAAAGCGCGCTGGAATGAAAGCTTGGTTTCTACCTTTATCTGCTTGACAGAAATAGGACGACGGTTATTTAGTTAGAAGACTTTCCCATGTTTCTTTCAGCCAATGGTCAAATTCGGCGCCTTTTTCGCCTTCGTACGTATCGTATACGTCAAGGCGCATTTTTTTAAGCTTTTCTTCAAACTCGTCAAATGTATGGTCTTTCGGCAGGCTTTTTTTAATGCGCAGCAAAATTTTCGAAACGTCTTTAATCGCCTCGCCTTTTTTCTTTGGCGACTGTACATCTTCGCCCCACTTTTTAAGCTCGCGATAAGCAGCATCCTGTACTTTAGTGACCGTGTCTATGGCCATAATCCGTTTTAATAACTTGATCGTTGGTTCGCTCTTCGACTGTCCGAGTTCTTCAACTGCATCCAGACGTCCCCGCCAATTCGACTTGCGATCAGCTGATTTTTTCAATTCTTTAAAATTCGGAGGCACTTCGCTTTTTACTTCTTTGTTAGTCAAACAGTCCAATCTCCTTCGATGCCAAAATAATTTGACAAAATAATGTTCAACAGCCATTATAGCATGATTTGGCAGGCCAAAACGTTTTATTCACAGCTTTACCTGAATCCTCAAAATCATACATCCATCCTTTTCATACAAAACGAACTGATAATTTTCATCCAATGCTTCATACTATATAGGCGGAAACGCATATTTCATCTACAACTGGAGGGGAAGAAATGAGGAACAAAGCAAAAGATTTCTCCGTTTCATCCATGAAAGGCGAAGCTGGAAAAGCACGGGCGAAAGCAGAATACGCATCTAAACGTGCAGATGGCACCATCAACACCCATCCGCAGGAACGAATGAAAGCATCAACAGATCGAACAGATTAATGGAGGGAGACGGGCATAATGGGGAAAGATGAGCATAAAACAGGCAGCCGCGGCAGTCGGGGACTTTCTCAGACCCCTAAAAATTTAAAAATACCGGCGGATACGGTGAACGAAGAATATGCCCGGGAGCTGGCAGAACTGACCAGCTTAAGACGAAAAAGACTGAACCAAGGCGAGGCATCTAAAAAAAATTAATTCCGATTTTTCTGGAGGTAATCAAATGGACGTTCAACGAGCGAAACAAATTGTTTCTACTCCATCATCAGATGTGGAGGTTCAATTTAATGGGGTGTCCGTCTGGATTGATCAAGTCCATGAAGACGGAAAAACGGCAACGGTTCACCTGCGCGGTCCCGGGGAAGAACGGACAGAAGTTGGAATAGAAGACCTAAAAGAAGTCACTCATTAAAAAAAGGCTGTCTCCTTCAGTAAGGGGACAGCCGATCGTTTTTAATTCTACAGTTTCCATTTATTTCAACATCCGCTTTTCTGCCAGCAGTCGCTGAAATTCTTTTTCCAGTCCATCCGATGGCTCTATACTCATTTTGCCGAGTACTTCGGCGATTTTCGTTTCGATTAACAGCAGCTGTTCTTCTGTTTCATCACGCCCAGATTTTCTTTGTCTTTCCGTGTATTTCTTCAAAGTTCCATCAAAAACGTTTAGCTTCGTTTCATGAATCACCAGCACTTTTGTGGCGATTTTTTCCGCAAAACGTCTGTCATGCGACGTAAAAAGGACCGTGCCTTCATAATCGATTAAAAGGGACTCTAACGCTTCGACAGCTTCAATATCCAGAAAATTGGTCGGTTCATCCAAAACGAGGACGTTCATTTCGCTGACAAGCAATTTCGCAAGCGCCGTTTTCACCCGCTCTCCTCCGCTTAATACATTCACTCTTTTAAACACATCTTCCCGCCAAAAGCCGAGGCGCGCGAGTACAGTGCGAATCAGTGTTTCATCTTGATGGGACGTCTCTTTTACGTTTTCTAAAATAGTTCGGTCCGCATTCAAAATCGTGATATGCTGGCTGAAGTACCCGATATTTACAGACGGTGCAACGGAAATGCCGGTATCGTTGTGAATGATTTTTTTCAAAAGCGTCGTTTTTCCGCTGCCATTTGGTCCAATGAGTGCTGCTTTATCACCGCCGCGAATAAAAAAGTCAGCCGGCTTCCAAAGGAGCTGAGTTCCGATCATTCCTTTAACCTGCTCCACCCGAATGAGCACTCGGCCCTTCAAGCTTTCCTGTTCTTGTACATTCATGCGAATCGGAGGCAGTTTCTTTTGCTTTTCCACTTTTTCAAGCTTTTCGAGCCGTGTTTCCAATGCTTTTGCTGTCGTTTGCAGTTTCTTTTGTTTTTTGGCAAAATACAGCTTGACGTTTCGCGCTTCAGAAAGGCTGACCGATTTTGGCTTTTTCACTGCCCGTTCCGCTTTTTTCTGTTTCGCTGCAATCGCCTGCTCCAGCTGCTTTTTCGTTTGTTCATACTGTTCATGTTCCAACTCCTGCCGCTGCCGATCCGCTTCTTTTTGAGCAGCATAAGCTGAGTAGTTTCCTTTGTATATATGAATTTCCCCATTGCCTATTTCCCATATAACGGTACAAACAGCGTCTAAAAAGGTGCGATCATGAGAGACAACGACATACGCACCCTGCCATTTGGACAGCTTTTTTTCCAGCCACTCAACGTGACCCGTATCAAGATGGGTTGTTGGTTCATCGGCTAAAAGCAGCTTTGGACTTTTGCTCAGTGCTTCATTCACATAACACTGCGTGATTTCCCCGCCGCTTTTATTTGGATCAATCTGTTTCAGTTGCGGCAAAAGCTGAATGGTCCCATTTCGACTAATAGTTCCATTATCTGGTTCAGTTTTTCCGGCCAGCACATGCAGCAATGTTGTTTTCCCGCTGCCATTTTTGCCGACCAGGCCAATCCGGTCTTTTTCCTGGATGACTAAATGATCAATTGACAACAATAACCGGTCCTGCACCTCTAAGTAAATCGTATTTGCTTCTAACACATTCATCTTCTCATCCCCTTTTGTTTAAATAGGGACAAAAAAAGCCCCCCACTCATTTTCAGAATAGGAGGCATAGGAAAAAGCAGGGATCTCCCCTGTTCGCTTAAGCCTAATCCTATTCTGAAAACATCCATTGAAAGCATCACAAAAAAGCGCTGAATTGCTTTTTTGAAAAACATTTCAATTAGACTGCGTTCAAAAAATAGGATTAGAACTTCATTCGATTGGGTCACCCTTCCGTTTGTTTATTACAGCTAAATTAATGGAAATCTTTTGTTTTGTCAACTGCTTGGTCATCAAAACATTTCATTCTGGTTCCTGCTCTACAATGAACTGAAGACGTGTAAGCTTGTTGTTCCAGAACCGCTCATAGTAGTGAAGCCACTCCTTCAGCTCCATTAACGGTTCAGTATTCAAATGGTACATTTTCTGGCGGCCTTCTTTTCGTCCCTCCACTAATTTTGATTCAGACAACAAATGAAGATGCTTCGTGACAGCGGTACGGCTGATCGGAAAATACGACGCGATTTCTGAAATCGGCCGGTCTTTTTCCGCTAGAAGCCGCAGTATTTCACGGCGTGTCGGATCGGCGATAGCTTGAAATACATCATGTTTTCCCGCCGGTTCGGTCATGTGGATTCAACAGCCTTCCGAAGCTTCTCATTCACAAGACTGCTCCATCCACCATTCATCCGGTCACGAACAGCCGAAACAGGCGCATTAGCTTTTGGCATTGTTTCACCCGCTTCTCCCCATCCGCTATGAATGACTGTAAACTCTGTTTTTTCTTCTATCTCTTTTAGTAAAAATGTAACGATCCAACCTTCTGTATCCCATGAAAAAGACAGCCGGTTTGGCGGATCTATTTCGAGTACTTTACACGGTGAAGGACCGAATGGGGACTGTAAATGAAATTCCTGTCCTGCTTCAGGCCTGAAATTGTTTGGCATAAACCACTCTTCCAGCCCTTCTGCCGTTGCAGTTTTTGCCCACACTTTTTCAATCGGCGCATCCAATATGACTGTTTGCTGAATGTCTTCCACTTTTTGTCCCATCTGCTGCTTCCTCATTTCTATTTAAAATAAAACCTTTTGATTACATATAAAATTATATAACACCTTTTGGTTTTATTTCAACTGAAAGAAAAAACGCCGGATGAATCCAGGCGTTTTCCAAGCTTATTTAGTGTGCTTCAGCCGGCTGTGTAAGCTTTTCCAGCCGTTCTTCCACTTCTTCCGGCGTTAAGCCGTGTTCCTCGATATAACGGTTGCGTGGATGTGTCCGGCAATGATCCGAGCAGCTGCGCAAAAAGCGGTGTTCTGACTCTTCTGACGCTAAAATCTTTTTATTGCATTCCGGATTCGCACAGCTGACATACCGCTCGCACGGCTCGCCGGTAAAAAAGTCTTTCCCGACGATCGTTGGGTTGACGCTGTTAACCGGTACACTAAGCCGGTCATCGAATACGAAGCATTGACCATCCCAATTTTCCCCCTGCACTTCTGGATCTTTTCCATAAGAGACAATACCACCGTGCAGCTGCATGACATCTTCAAATCCTTCCTGCTTCAGGAAACCGGAAAATTTTTCACAGCGTATGCCGCCTGTGCAGTACGTTAAAATTTTCTTGCCTTCCAGTTCATCCCGGTGATCCCGGATCCACTGCGGCAGCTCACGGAAATTCTCCACATCCGGCCGGATTGCACCTTTGAAATGGCCGAGATCATGCTCATACGTATTACGCGCATCGAGCACCACGGTATTATCTTCCTTCATTGCCGCCAAAAATTCTTTCGGTTCCGCATAGTCTCCGGTGAGTTCAAGCGGATTCACATCTTCTTCAAGACGAAGCGTCACCAATTCTTCGCGCGGGCGGACCTTTAATTTTTGAAACACGTGCCCCTCTGCTTCATCTATTTTAAACACCATATCTTTAAACCGGGCATCTTCCTTCATCGCCTGCATATAGCGTTCTGTCTGTTCCACTGTTCCCGAAACCGTGCCGTTAATTCCTTCTTTTGCGACTAAAATACGCCCTTTTAACTCAAGCTCCTGGCAAAACAACTTATGCTCCGACGCGAACGTTTCCGGGTCATCCATTGGTACATATTGGTAATAAAGCAATACTCTGTACATCTTTTCCTCCACCTATTCACTTTTTTCTTATGGTATCATATCACGTTTGACGGCGGGATGGGGATAATCTGCTTTATATTCATTCAGCCGAATGTGAGTCCATTTTATGTGCACGTTGTCTGCTTATTTGGTGTTTCTCAATTTTTGATCCTTTTTCAATAAATTTCTCCTGATTTTTCTTTTGAGAGGAATAATCCTTTAAGTAGATGAATAGAATTATTTTCAAGCGGAATCGTTTCATTGAGAAAAATCCTATCGAGAAAGAATAAAAGTGAATCTCTCTAAAAAATAATATTTGACTTTTATGTAATAATAAGTATAATAAAAGTATCAAGAAGCTTCTCGTAGAATATGAGATAAACATGGTAGTATGGCCAAGCGGCAAGGCAAAGGTCTGCAAAACCTTGATCCTCGGTTCAATTCCGAGTACTACCTTCAAATGTAAAAAAGAGCGGGACAACATTCAAATTGTTGTCCCGCTCTTTTTTCATGAGATAATTTTCTGCCAAAAAAGGGTGCCTCAAGCTTGAGACACCCTAGTTTAAAAGCTTTTTGAAGACAGCATCACCTGCTGGCCGCTGAACCGCTTAAACAGAAAACGGTCTTCCTGCTAAAACAGTAAATGCGCCTGATCCAGCTGCGCTAATCGTTTTCCTTTTTCCAGATCATATATGAGCACAGTGGTGTAAGGAGCATTTCCAGCAAACAGATCAAGTGCAAGATAGCGGCCGTCCGGGCTTACCGTCATTCCTTCGATGCCAATTCTTTTTTGTTTATTAATCGATTCAACTCGGTCAATAAAGGTAAACTGCCGGGATTAATCTCCCTCACTATGCGGCGAACAATTCAAGCCATTTGTTTACACAAGCAACAGGCATTTATTCGATAGGCAGCCGGTATGCTTTTACTATAATGCCATCATTCGCCGGCTCAAAATCGTATTGCGGCATGCGCAAAAAGCCCATGTGTTCATAAAGCTGCATGGCTGTTTTCATAAAATCAGCAGTGTGCAGCCCGATGTACGGCAAGCCGCTTTCTTTTGTATGCCGAATACATTCGTTTATGAGCGCTTTCGCTGCTCCTTTATTCCGTGCCTGCGGTGCAACAGCCAGCATTCTAATTTCCGGATAATCCAGCATATCCACCAGTCCTGTGTAAGCATTTGATTTTGCCGGAAACAGCGCTACACTGCCAATGACTTGTTTTTTCTCAACTGCTACGAAAAGCTCTACTCCCTCCTGGTTCTCCGCATCTGAAGAAATAGCGCTTTTAAGCGCTTCCCAATGCCCTTTTGGAATGTGTTTTGCATGTTCTTCGTACGCTTTTATTCTTTGTTCGCGAATCAGTTCTACTTCGGCCTGCAACGCTTGTCGAATGGTGATCATCTTGTCCCCTTCTTTCAGTTTGGTTTCTTTATCCCTGCAAACATAGGATCAACCAGCCTGCAGAACTGCTTTTTCGTTCTACTGGTCTATTTACTTATTTTTCACAAGATACGGTTCTATTTTGTTAGATAAAATAGCTGTATCCCACGGATGCCAATAGTACGTGGTCCCGTCAAACTGTAAACCGTATTTGTAGGCAACCGGCTCATTCGTATACAACACTACCTCGTAATAGAGAGGAGCTCCTTTTGTCGTGTCCGAAATAAAGTTATCCACTTCTTCACTTGTAGTTAACAGCTTTAGAAACGTCTTTACCTCTTCACCGGCCAGCTCTCTGCCCATTTCCCTGCCGTCTTGATAAATCACTACTCTAGTAACCTTTTCAATCGGCACATTCTTAAAGTGCCATTGGTACTCTGTCGTTTTTGTTGAGAAATAAAGATTGTATCCGTTGATCGCTTGCTCATCTTTTATGGCAAGCAAATCAGGATGCCCTTTGACCGCATAAAGTCCAGTTCCTTTTTCGTGGAATGCAGCATCTCCATTTTTTGTTTTATAGGCTGGGTTGGTGATGTGATCTGCTACTTTGAATGTTACGTTTCCGATTTTTTGGCCAATCGCGCTTTTGTCTGCTAAAATCCCAGTATGAATCCCTTGATACTCCACTCCATCCCATTTAACAAAATCAATCCAATCGATGGCTGAGTGGCTGCTTTCGGACACACCAGAGCGGCAGCCTGCCAACAGGACAACCAGCAGTGCCAGCAAGGCATATTTTCTCAACAAATCCCTCCTGCTCAATAAAATGACCTATAAAGTATACTTGATGTATAGTATTCGCTGTCTGTAACAAGATACCTTCAACAATTCACCTGTCCCGCCAGTTGAAGAAGAAACTATCCTCATCAACCGCTTTTAAAAAAGAAAGTTCCATCATGTTTCGGATGTAGAAAAGGAAAAAAATGAAGCATTTGGATTTTTTGTACAAATACTGGGTTTTAAATAATCTTTTCCGGGGCATGATAGGCTTTATACACTTTTAGTCTGGAAAAAGATCTTTTAAAATAAGAAGGAAAGGAGCGGTGGAGGATGGAGGACATAATCAGCTTGATCGTGTCAATGAAAGAATGGCTGACGATGGAAAATGTGGTACAAGCTGTGTCTTATACGTTTTTCTTTGTGACCATTGGCGTTTTTGCCTGGCAGGTGTACCGCTGTATCCGTGTCGTTCGAAAAGCAGTGGCCCTGAAAAAAATCGGTTTTAAAACGATCCTTCAAAGCCTGATCACTCTTTATTTTGTCGTCATTGCCCTGCTGTCTGCTGGAATCAACGGGCTTACAGGCGTTTTTTGGGTATTTTCATTTATCGGCTTTTCTCTCACATGTATCTTTTGGATCGACCGAGCGTCAAAACGGGGAATGAAGCCCGCGAAACTAAAACGGCCTTTTTCGTAAACCAAAGCTTGCAAACAAACCGGGCGCATGGGCCCTTTTTTTGTTCCTTTTTCTGTCTTTCTCTCTAAAATGGCAAACTACCCCTCGTTTTTCCCTATCAAAAAAGCCAATCCTCTTTTACGGCTGAGAATTGGCTGGCGGATCCTGTTCCTGCTCAAGATCAGTCTTCATGTTAAATCATTTTTTTATTATAGACCTATTGTTATCGTGCTTTTACTTTAATAATGGCTTCTCCGTACTGATCCATTGACTGGCGGTATGTTTTAATAGCCGAAGCGATCGCTTGCATGTATTTTCCGAAGCCTCCTTTTTCTTTTAAAACTAATGATGTATTGCTCATATATTTTGTCATTTCATTATATCTCCTTTATCGGTCAACTTTCCTTTATTATCCTATATCAGCATCTTTTTGAAAAAGCCGGAGAAAACGGAAACATTGGTCATGCAAGCGTGTATCATCGTCATTTTTCTTCTGATTGCTTACTTTTTCTTTGTTTTTCTCTTTTTTCATTTTCCAGCTATCATTTTTTCCCCCACACAAAAAAGTGCCGATATTATTCCGGCACTTTGTTCATTTTTCTGTACACAATAATGTAATTAACAATCATAATAATGAGCACATAAATCCCGTACAGCCCAAAAGAAAACCACTTGTTTTCGGAGAAACTCGCCCCCGCAAACGACAAAAGAAGAATATTCGGCAATTTCCCAATTGCTGATGCGAGAAAAAAGACGAGCCCATTTACTTTGCTTAATCCGCAGACGATATTGACAACAGGAGAAGGCACGATCGGCACTAAGCGAACAAGCAGAATCGTCAGAAACGCATTTTTGTTCAGCTTTTCCTCGTATTCTTTCACCTGAGGATACTGTTCAATTTTCGTTTGCGCCCACTCTTTAAAGCCGTACCGGGCAATATAAAAAAACAAAAGAGTCCCGATCATGGCGCCGCTAAGCGTTATAATGACGCCTTGCGGGGTGCCGAAAATCCCGCCAATCAACCCGGCCAGCACAGGAAACGGAACAATCGGGACAAACACACAAATCGCCACCAGCAGCATGCTGATGAGGATGGAATAAGCCCCACCTTCGTTCACCATTGCTAACAACTGTTCTTTTTGGGTGATGCCTAGCACGAGAATGCTGGCAATCACGGCCACACTGATTATTCTTTTTATCATAAAACACCTCTTCTTTACCAACGTTCCTGTTCTCAGTTTACCATAAGCACGTGCGGGAAAGTCCTCTCTTTATCTGCCACATCAAATAGCAGGATGTTAACTTATGTGGAATGGATGTCTTGAAAAGCCTCATCAAGTGTTTTGAAGGTGATCTATATCCTTCACGCTCTAACCGGTCTGCTCCCATGAGATATGCTGTGTTTGCCTTGATATGATTTTCACTTCATACCCAAGCGCCTTAAATTTCGTTTCAAAATAGTTGCCAATGAACCCGGTTCCTCCTGCTAAAATAACTTTTTTCATATGAAAAGCTCCAATCTTTTTAAAGTCGGCTTCTTTTTTCATTCAAGAAAAACAAGGATTCATGGGAAACAGCAAAAAAATAATCTTCTGAAGAAAATGGAAGGATTTCCAGCATCATGAAAATCGTTCGTTTAATCTACATTTTTTCTTCCATTTTTCTCTTCATTCACGATATCCATATAGTACCATACGCTCGTCATCCTTTCTATTTTTTTATGTGCCGGCTGCTGCCTTCTTTTGATTTTTGCTCACCGGCGAAAAATGACAATATTTTTTCTTTTTTTCAAAACGCATTGCTTTTTTGCGTTATTTCGACAAAAATGGCTTTAGGTGTTTCTTTACGCTGGTGGGAATCGTTTTTTATAGCTCCACAGCTGCATAATTATTCATCCCTCGTTTACTACCAACAGCAAAAAACTCTTTTCTTCTATTACAACTCATGTCAAGATTACTTTTCTGAAAAAGTAATGGTCAACGATTTTTTCTTTATTTATTATTTTCCAAATATTAGATTTGCAAAAACCTAATATATTTGCTCCGTGCTTTTATAATAAAACAATTTATTAAATACCTTTTTATGTAAATTGATTTCCCCTCCCTCATAGTACCTGCTATAAAGTTTACAAATTATTTTTCATTACACTGTTAATTTTTTCAGTAAAAAAAGCACCATTCGTTTTCATAAATGAATGGTGCTTTTCTTTTTCGAAGATTAAGGCACGCAAAAAAACCCTGTCCGCAAAACGAGAGGCGGACAGAGCTTTCCTTGGATTAGTATACTCTTTTTTCTTTTTGATTTTTAAAGAAAACGAATAGTTTGCGAATGACTACGATTAAGATCACCACGGCGACAACGTTAACGAGCAAGCCCAGTAATGAACCGAGCATGCCCATGTTCGCGAACAAGCTGCCAAACAGCAAACCGGCAAGCCCGCCCAGCATTAACCCTTTCATTAAACCGCTTGATAGAAATCCGCCCTTTTTCTTTGCGGTCGTCGCAGCGGAGTCAGATTTTTTGTTTTGGACACTCGAATTGTTGATTGTATTGTTGCTGTTGCTGTTTATGCTTTTCTTGCCTCTTGCTTCTACAGTCGTGGCCTGATCTTGAGAAACAAAGTTTCCAACAGGCGAAAAAACTACCACTGCCGCAAGCATAGCTGCCAATATTTTTTTCATTTCATCGTTCCTCCCTGAATGTACGTACTCAGCTTTTATGACTGTGCTGTTATTATCTTGTCTTACTTTTTCACAACTTTACTATTATACCATTCTCCTGCTGCTTTGCGCAGTCCGGGCAGTTTTTTCTGGATGGCTTGAACATCAATTCGTTGCATGGATCAGCTTTTTAAATGCAGGCCATAATATCCTCGGCCGTTTGAATGGGCTGAAAATCAGCATAATCGCCTTTCCGAAATTCAGAAGAGACATACACTTCTGTCTGTGGGTCCACTTCATCCCGGAGTGCCGCGTTGATTTCATCAAACATATTCTTTTCTGTAAATGGAACGTGAAACGTGGAGTCAAAAATCAATCAAATGCCGAACCCTTTTTATCAGCATACATGGAAAAAGATCAATGCCAGGACGGTGATTCCGATTGTAGCAGGGATGGCGCGTCAGCAGAAGATTGAATAGAAGGTTTAATAGCGGGATTGTGCTGCAGACAAAAAAATCCCGCCGGAACCGGTCCGGCGGTACCTTTACTTTTTCTCCTGCTGTCTGCGGACAGTGATGGTTTCCCCGCCAATTCCCCAGTTGTCCGTTTCCACTTCATCAATTACGACAACCGTTGTATTCGGATTTTTGCCGAGCACGTCGACTAATAGCTGCGTGGCTCCTTGAATGAGCTGGGCTTTTTGCTCCGGCGTGACGCCTTCATTGGTAATTTTAATATTTACATAGGGCATGATCGGTTCCTTCTTTCTTTTTCATTTTCCCCTTACATTGGCCGCATGACGTATGACTGATCAATTCGAACAAGCGGTGTTCTCACAGGCGGATCGTTTCTAGCTGCTGCAGCCGCCGCCACCGCAACTGCTGCAGCTGCTTGATGATGAGTCTCCTGAGGAATCTGAACCCCCTGAGGAATCTGAATCGTGATGAGAGTCATTTCGGTCGTGGTCATACCGGCGGCCATCGGATCCATTACAAGAGGAGGCGGGGCTGGCCGCTGAATCCTTTTCCTTTTCAGGCTCATGGACTGCTCCCATAGACGTATATAGAAGTAAATAGACCGCTTGATCATCGCCAGACGAGCTGCTCTTTGGCTTACGAATGTCTGCTGCTGCTCCTTTGCGTTCAACCCTTTCTTTTGCTGCGGTTACATGATGGGCTATTTTTTTAGAAGCAGCGCGAATCAAACGGTCATGCTGAGAGAAATTATGCTTGAAAAGTGCGTCCTGAATATAACGTTCCAGCTCCTGTCCTTTCAGCCCTTCACATTGGAGCATGAACTGCTTATCCAGCAGGCAATATCCAAACGGTCCCTGAATCAGCTCTGAAGCTGAATGAGGATCGAATAAAATGCTGTACACTAACTCATAAACAGCACGTTCATGGCTGGCAGAAGCCTTGGTTTTAAAGGCTTTATCTGTCGGTGTATGATGAATCATGGCGCCGTTAAACTGCTCGCAAAAATCGGCATAATCTTTCGTAAAAAGAATCATGTCGTGCCAAATCGCATCGGCTTTTTCGTTGTACATCGGCACATTTTTCATAATGGCAGACAAACAGAAAAACCGCTTTAGTTCAAGCTCGTACCAATCATATTCTTCGTTAGAAATGACACCTTTTCCAGACAAACGATCCTTCACCGCCGCTGCTGGTGCATCATTCCACGCATCATTGAGCCTGTTTACAAGCGGATACCCTTCCTCAAGACGCATCCCCAACGTCTGACTCAACTCAGCCGGCAGACCAGGAAGACTCTCCTTTTCTTTCGCTCGATTTCTTTTGTTAAAATAATTCGTCATAAAGAACATTCAAACACCTCCTCGCTGTATTTTCTGCCATTGCAGCCATTGACAGACTACCGATTCCTCCTTATTTCACTGGACCATATCAGACGGTTTCCCGAGAAAAATTTTCATCAGCAGAGTGGTCCCATCCGCTAACATATTCATTTTGCTTTGCTTGAATGTCCGCCGTTTTCTGTAAAATAGAGGCGACATTCTTTTCAATCATCTGCAGTTCCTGGCGGGATGATGTAAACTTTTGAAACTCTCCTTTAACTATACGCCTTTTCCGAAGCAGCATCTGTAATTTTTTCGCAAACTGGTACCCTTGCGAGGCGTTAAATGAATTCGTTTCCATGTCATGATAAATGCTGCTAATTTGTTTATCCAGGCTGCTAATCTCACTGCTAATTGCCTTTTCAAACTGCGCTGTTTTTTTCAGCAGAGCCTTCATTTCTCCAATCATCTGCTCAAATTCACCTAACGGAACAAGCTGTTTTTGCTCAGCTTCCTTTTTTTCCACACGCAAAATCTTTACTACTTTTCTCATTGGCTCATCAAGCACTACATTCAGCCCGTCTTGCACGAACGATTGCCCTGTTACTTGCTGATCGCGGTAAATGCCCGCATACCGGCCCGTTTGAATCACATGCCGAACTTTGCTGGTTAACTTTTCCCTGGTCATTCCTTTTGTTTCAGCTTTTTTATGAAGTGCTTTGCTCACTTGAATGGAAGCTGTTTGTATCTTGATTTTATTTACGATTCTCATAAATTTATTCCTTTTCTTTGCTCCCAGCCAGCTGCTGTTTCGCATCTCTTTCTTTTCATTTTACCAAAAAAGGAAATGCGTTCCTATTGCTTTTCTATTCTTTTTTCTTTAAAGTAGTCTCTTCTTAGTTTCATTTTCATAAATCGAACCAATTAAGCATATCGACTGCTGCTATATTTAGTTGTCATATCAAAATCTAAAACGAAATAAATAAAGAGGCAGCACACCATTTGGGAATGCGCTGCCTCTTTCTGCTTATTTTTTCGAAAGATCCACGTGCTTTTCAATCTCTTTCAGCATCTCCACGGTTGCCTGAACATCCAGTATCCCGTCTTGATTGAGCTGCATATAATCGCTTTTCACCATAACTGTCATGGTCTGTCCATTTTTGGATCGGGCCGGCTTTTGAAAAGATAGGGCTTCAATAGATGGTTGTTTCAGCAGATGCGCTGACGCTTTCAGACGAGAATCACGCTGTTGAAGCTTGTCGCGTTCTACTATTTTAATGCAGAGGCGCTTCTCTTCCAATTGAAAATAGCACACGTTTTCTGGTTTTTTTGACCACTAAAACCCTTGAAATCCACCCCTTGCATTTGCGACGTATCCCCAACCTCCATTCTTCAGCTCCTTTTGAAGCAGCCGGTAAAACCCCTGCCAGGATAAAGAAGTCCAGGCATCAATCGGGAGCCAGCGGTACGATTGATAACCGGCTTCAATCTGTTCAAGCCGCTTTAAGTAATCAAGGAAAATATGATTTCGCAAGCCCATGCTTTTTCCTTCATTCATAATGTCAATCATGTCTTCACGCAAAAACGGCTGATAACCTGCTATTTTACAAAAGCGGTAATGGCTCTGACTTCCTGATTTATAATAAATCGGCAGTTGAAGGTGGTTAGGATAATCTTTCTCGACCACTTTGCGATACCGAATCAGCTGGTCCGAATGATCTTTTGTGTACGTTTTGTCTTCAATAAGAATAACCGTATTGCCGTTTAATAAGATTAAAATATCCAAGCCTTTAAATTGCTGAATAATTTCAATAGATTCAATATTATGAAATAACCTATACCAAAAAAGGAAATTCTGCAGATGCGCTTAATCCATATATCGGTCCACAAGCTCATAGCACCGCTCTTGTGTAATACTGGCTTGTGTGCTTACATATTGAACAGACTCCCACGAACCGCCGGCGAATCCTGATGCCGTTTCTTCAGCCGTTTCATCACGATACGTAATCCATTCACGCTGCGCCTGACGCAATTGATCCATTTCAGATGCCGGAAGCTGTTCTTTTAACACCCCGTAAATCTCATTAAGTGCATCGTCCCAGCGCTTGTACCGTTCTGTTTCCGCCTCTCTCATTTCAACAGTTGTTCCATTTTCATATATGTAGGCCAAATCCGCCTGGCTCCGTTCGATCCGGTCCAGCTTTTGATAATATTCTGTTTTCTGATTCACTTTTGCGGCAGCCGCTTCCTCCGCTTTCTGGATGGCAGCTTCTTCCGCCTGCTGAACAGCCGCGGCTTTTTCCGCCTCTGCTTCCTGTTCTAAGCCTGCCTGAATCTCTTTCTCCACTCCATCTAATTCATCAGAAAAGCTTACAGCCGCCGTTTTCATTGCGTCATCGTCATTCACTTCATCCAGCAGTGATTTCGCTTCACTGTACTTTTTTTCACTCGTTAACGATTGAATGCTTTTCACTTTTTCAACTACAGCCTGCTCCTGTTCTTTCCCGTCTGCCGCTGATTGCTTATACTGTGCAAGCGGTTCTTTCAAGCTGCTGTGCAAATCCTTATTTTTCAAAAGAACATCTGCCTGCTTCTCCGCCTCTTCCCACTCTGCATTTTCAAGAGCGCTCCCTATCTCGCCAAACTTTTTCAGCTGTTCATACATAATAGAAGCATCCGCATCTCCTGGCTCTTCTTCAAGCGCCAATTCAAATGATGCCCGCGCTTTATCAAATTCACCCGAAGCGAGTGCTAATTTCCCCTGACTCATGGATTCTTCATATAGTTTGTTTCCGCATCCCGCCAGCATTAAAGCGGCTAGCAGCGCTGCTGCTTTTCTCTTCATTTCCATCCTCCATTACTGTTCACAAGAACTCTTTTTTTCAAAAATTTCTATATTTATATTACCATTGACTTAATGAAAAAGGATGACATTTTCATTAAAAAGCTTCCGGATAATTTTCGTGTTCCATCCAAAAACCGCAGCCGACAAATTTCCAGTCACTTTGGTCATTGTGTATCACATAGCGGTTCCAGTAGCGAAGCTGAGTCACCCGCGTGCCCAATTGCTTCGGCTTGCCGAACAAATTGGTAAAGCAATGTGCCGTTTTTCCATCCAAATATTCATCCAGCATCGAAAGAGTTTTCCATAAGTTTTGAACCGCATAAATATCCTGCGGCAAAAATGTTCTTGTTTTATCCAATCCGATTTCCTCCATGTACTTTAAAATTTGTTTGCAGTACAAATCTTCCCGGTATTCTTCTTGAAGCCAATGAAACACTTCAAACCATTGCAGCTGCTGAAAATGATCTTTCACACTGTCCATATTTTTAGGATCGTAATATTGTGTGATATAAAAAAGATGGACAGCAAAGCCGCTTAATTTATGGAGTGTTAAATGATCCCGATAACGCTCTAACTGCAAGTAGCCTTCACCGCTTCCAAGCTTGTTCTCAATAAATACAACATGGCTTGCACTTCCATGGTTAAATGTGATAACTAAGTCCGGACGGCTGTCACTCAGGTGGTATTCAAGCTTGTGATACGTTCACTGCGTATGTACTTTTATATGAGATAAGCGAGAAATCTTTAATCCTGCAAACCGTTCCAAAAAGCGGGCAAGTATCTCATCCTGTTCAAAAATAGGAGCAACAATTTCCGTTAAATAATCTTCAAGCGCGGCTCTCTCCGTTTGTTTTAATAAACGATAGATTCGGTTAAATGCAGAAGACATGATAGACATCTCTCTTTTCTTAATAGAATCAATTTTATTTTCTTTATTAATAAAAAGTTATAAGTCTTTTGATCTGCTGTTATATTACCACTTTCTCCTATTTAATTTTATGAAAACAAGTCGGGTAGAGCGATTATTTTTTGAACGTTCTTTACTGGTGACATCTAAAGTGAAAGCGGCCGAATATAATGAAGGGCGCATGATATAAACCCTTGACTGGGCGTAATGGATTATTTAAAGCGATGAAGGCATAAAGACTCGGTATTTTTATCCTGATCATCAAATTGTTATAGGTTGTTATTTATTTTAATGCTGAAAGGAAGAGCTTATTGAAAAAATTTTTACTTGGCTTTCTCATTTTTTATCTTTTCTATGCGGCAGGCATCAGTGTTTATTTACTGAATCTTGAGCCAGGCTATGTTCCGGCAGAATATGCCGGAACGAGTGCAGATCCAAAACAGTTTATGACGGAAAAGGAAATAGAGGAAGCCCACCATTTAGATTTAATCCATTATTTTAGGTTCTTTTTGCAAACTCCGCTTGATGTGATATTAGTGCTGTTTTTCATGATGATCTCGGTTAAATTGCGCAACCGGGCCACTGGGCGCTTCCGCAAATCGTTTTGGCAGGTCAGCTATTATTATTTCTTTTTCAGTACGGCCCTCACGCTATTGTATTTGCCGCTTGAATTCTTTTTTTATAAGCTGTCGCGCGACTATGGCCTTTCAAATCAATCGTCCGCTTCGTGGCTTGGCGATATGGGCATCGGCTTTGGCTTAGACCTTGTTATGGGCATTCTGCTTATCTGGCTGCTTTTTTTCGCGATAAAAAAATTCCCAAAAAAATGGTGGCTTGCCGCTTGGGCGGCGTCACTGCCATTGACCATCCTTCTGATGTTCATTGCGCCAGTATTTATTGCTCCATTGTTCAATGACTATAAACCGCTTGAAAATGAAAAAGCCAAAGCCGAAATTCAACAATTGGCCGATGAAGCCGGCATTTCAGATGCGAAAATTTTGGAAATGAATATGTCGAAGCAAACAAACACTATTAATGCATTTGTCAATGGCTTCGGAAGCAATATGCAGATTGTGCTCGGTGATACGGCGATTAACGAGCTGACCGTCGATGAAATCAAATTTGTTATGGCGCACGAGATTGCCCATTACAAAATGGACCATATTTACAAAGGACTGGTATTGCAAGTTATCGTTGGTTTCTTTACCGCATTCGCGACCTTCTGTTTGTTTAATTGGATGCGCAAAAAGTGGGGGCATCGATGGGGAATTAAGGATCAGCATGATATCGCGGTCCTGCCGCTTCTTATGATCTCGTTCAGCATCATTTCCTTCCTGGCTTCACCAATCGGCCAATTTCAAAGCCGCCTTTATGAAGTGGAGGCAGACCGCTATGCAATTGAGGTGACAGCAGATAGAGAAGCAGCCATTACCGCTTTCCAAAAACTAACGAAAAATGTAAAATCAACCGGCTATGAACCGGCAATTATTCATTTCATTATGGGATCACATCCACGCATGACGGAACGGATTGATTTTCTCGACAAATACGACGTAAGCAATTCTGACAAAACCGATTGAAAATGTAATACTGCATAAATCTCCCCAGGGAGCAACCGACCTGCTGTGGCCCGCATTGCGGATAGGCACAACAGGTTTTAGTTATTCATGTGCCTTTCATGCTTCAGCCAGTTTAGTAGACTACTCCATAATGCATAGATGCACAGCCATGGCATGTATGCTCGTCAAACCGATGTTCAGACGGTGTTGGTTTTCCGCAGAATTGACAGATTTTAAACTGATTTAAGCGTGTCTCTTTTGCTTCAACCAGCGCATCGAGCAGCCATTGGGATTGGCTGTCACAGTCTTCTTTTTCCCACTCTGTCCGCTTTTTTTCTCTTGTTGTTTGGACAGCTTTTACTGGTTTACTGGGTCCATCCCAGTAATAAGTGCCGAATCCAACGACCAGTTTGCTTTGATGAAGCATGACATATAATTCTTCTTCCTCATCAAATCCCTGGAATTTATACATTTGTACGATGGATACCGAAAGTGAAGAAGCGGGTTCAGCCTCCCTCATCCCTTCCTCGCGCAGCCGCTTCTGGATTTGAGAAAGAGGTCCACACATCTGATCTAAACAGCTTTCATCTTGCTTTTCATCCAAGCAGCCATAAAAATCATCACGACTTAATCGAATCATTCCTTCAGGTACATCATTCTCCTGGATCATTTCTTCTCTCTCCTTTCCTTTCCTTTATTAAAGCGCCTGCACGCAGTTCCGGCCGTTTCGTTTAGCGGCATACAGTGCCTGGTCTGCTTCTCTCATCAGCGTTTGAATCGGGGAATCTGTGCCATCGGCTTCGACCTGTGTATGGGAGAGGCCGAAACTCGACGTAACATTCAAAGGCTCTCCCCCTGCAATGGTGATCATGTCAGCAATGGCCGTACGGATCTCCTCCGCCCGCTCATGTGCTTCAAATAAAGAAGCATGCGGGAGAAAAATAATAAATTCCTCCCCGCCATAACGGGCAAGCAAATCATTGGGCCGCATTTTCTTCTGGACGGTACAGGCTATATTCTCGAGGACAAGGTCCCCTGCTTCATGGCCAAACGTGTCATTCACCCGTTTAAAATGATCGATATCAAACATAATCATCGATACGCTGCCGCCTTTTTCTTTTACTTGCCGGCAGGCTGCTTCCGCGCGTTCTAAAAAGAACGTACGGTTAAGCACACCAGTTAAGCCGTCCATGCTCGCGAGTTTATGCAGTTTTTCCTCCATCTGCACCCGCTCGGTTACATTAATAAATGTAATGATTTTGCCGATCGATTCACTTTTTTTGCTCTGCAGGACAGCGAAACGAATATGAAAATGAAGTGTGCCTCCACTTTGGATCAGCTGATAGTCGCATTCCTGTCCGTTGCAGATAATATTTCCCAACTGCTCATTGTGACCGATCACTTCTTTTAGCGGCTTACCAATTGTATGAACTGTTAAGAAAGGCAGCACCATTTTCATTGCTCGGTTGTAATCGACGACCGCGTCGTTTTTGTTCAATACGATGACCCCTTCTTCCAAACTTTCAAATACCGTTTCCCGGGCAATCGGGACAACATCAAACATTTGAAACCAAAGCAGCGCCACGCCTTGGAATAAAAACGATACACATATGGACACGGGTCCTAAGTCAACGCCGCCGCTCCAGCCGTTAAGATAAAAAAGGCTCGCACCGACCGGGATTAACAGGCCAATGACCATCAAGCAAATTTGCATCTGGAAACGAAAAGAAACCTTTTTTAGCTGCAAAAGCAGGATAAACACGCTGGCCAACATGCAAAAATAAAGAAAAAAAGAATGAACCCAAAACCACGGTCCGCCTTCAAGCTTCACAACCGGGTGTAAAGTATCACTGCGCATACCGACGGCTGTGTAATATAAATGATGGTAGGGGTTTGTATAATGCACGATAACGGTTGTAACCGGGAGAACAAACAGGACGCCGTACATCCACTTTTTCAGTTTCCGGCCGGCATAATCGATGCACATCATCAAAACAGCGACCGGCAGAAATGGAATGGCCAAATATTCAACAGCCACCCAGAACATAATACTCTCAAGTGATACAGACGTTAGTTCAAACGCATAAGCCACGGCGAAAAAAGCGGCCAGGAAAGCAGCCGCGCAAAAATATTTCCCGCCGGGCGCGTTTCTAATTTTTATAAAGGCGTAGACTCCTAAAAAAGAACTTACTGAGGCACCTGTAATCAAGGCAAGTATGTACGTCAGTATATGATGTGGCATTTCCGTCTCCTCACTTAGAAAAAAAAGTATATTAGTATCTATTAATATATCATCTTATACTTGTTTTTATAGATTATCTTTTTCTGTTCTCTTTCCAGGTACCCCGGAGCTATCCGAAAATGACCAGCAAAAGATTGTAACTGAAATCGCCAGCGTCCGTCTTGCAATCGAAGAATTTAAAAATACAAAAGTCCCCTTTTTCTTAAGAAAAGCACAAAAAATGACGGTGGAAAAATTGAATAAAATAGATGAGGCTCTTCTGGACGTACAGCAAAAAGCAGAAAGAAAAGCAGCCACACAGGATGATATTCAGTGGGTCAAAGAAGAACTTTCCAATGATATTCAGATAAATGTGTTTAGCAATTGACGAATGATAGAAGTAAAAAAGCCGCATATCCCTTATAAAAAGGAATAACGGCTTTTCGCTATCTTATTCAGCTGCTCTTCTGACTTCATGTATACCGAAAAAAACCGAAAAACGGGTCGCCTGACGGGTCCGTCTTTCGGTTTTTTTACTCGGTCTCCTCTTTGCCGTACGTATATTGAGAAGGATCGACCGGTTTCATGCCTTTCACGTCATGAAAGCGCAGGAGGTCACCGTACAATACTTGATCCGAGAAAGATAATTCCGCTGCCACTTTCTTTTTAAAAGCCTCCATCTCGGCTGTCGGCTCTACTTCTTCGCCGGTTTGCGTATCGTAATACGTTCCGTCAATTGACGTGTATTTCGGCGATACATAATCACCGTTGCGGAATGCGACGACTTCATCGTGTTTTGGCGATAATAAGTCGGTGCCAAATTGGATAAACTCTTTATTGTCGATCCCGAGTAAATGCAGCATTGTTGGCAGTACATCAATTTCTCCGCCATATTGGTGCTGAACGCCGCCTTTGACGCCAGGCACGTGGATAAACAGCGGAACACGCTGCAGCTGTGCATTTTTAAACTCTGTGATGTCTTCTCCCATAATCTGCGCCATTGCTTTATTGTGATTTTCAGAAATACCGTAATGATCCCCATAAATCATGATCATAGAATTATCGTAAAGACCCGATTCTTTCAAATCAGCAAAAAAGGAAGCCAGTGCTTCATCCATATAACGCGCTGTCTGGAAGTAGCGGTCCACGGTTCCATCACCCGTATTGGCCGGCGCGATTGAGGCATCTCCTTCATCCATCACATAAGGAAAATGATTGGTCAGTGTCATCAAATGCGTGTAAAACGGCTGCGGCATGGATTCGAGCATCGGCATGGATTCTTCGAAAAACGGCTTGTCTTTTAAGCCGTAATTGACTTTTCGATCTCCTTCCATGTTATAGTAGCTGGCGTCAAAAAACGTATCTACGCCCATTTGTTTGTAAATTTCATTTCGGTTCCAAAACGTTTTATAATCGCCATGCAACACAGCGGTCGTGTAGCCTGCTTTTTGGCTCAAAATCGCTGGCGCCGCCTGATAGGTATTGCGCCCTTTCAGCACAAATGCGGATCCTTGCGGCAGACCGTACAGGGAGGTATCCATCATCAGCTCGGCATCAGCTGTCTTCCCTTGCCCGGTTTGATGAAAAAAGTTATCAAAATACATAAAATTGTCATTATGGGCGAGTGAATTTAAAAACGGTGTGACTTCCTCTCCATTTAATTTGTAATCAATTAAAAACGATTGAAATGACTCAAGGTGAATTTTAATGACATTCATGCCTTCCGCTTTTCCGAAATATTCTTCGTTCGGTTCTGCGTAATGAGACTTTGTGAAGTTTTCCACATTTGTTAAGTCGTCGCTGCTTGCGAACGCGCTTTGCTTCTCGTTGTTCACGGTTTGGACGGCATCATATACTGTATAGTTATAAGCGCCCAAATATTTGATCAAATAACTACGATCAAATGTTCTTGACAGAAGCTGCGGCCTGTCTATTTCGGCCAGTCCGAGATTGACAGCGAAAATAACGGCTCCGACCGCTAAAATAGATGCGGCCTTTTTCTTCGGCAGTACGTGCTGCTTAAAGTTCTGCTTTTTCATCCAAAGGACCAGCATCAGCACAATCAGATCCACAAAATAAATCACATCATGCCACTCTGCCAAATCCGCAATGCTCCCACCCAAATGCCCGGCGTTGCTCGTTTGAAATAAAGTTGGCAGCGTAACAAAATCATTAAAGAAGCGATAGTACAGTATATTGCTGTATAAAATAAGCGTCATGATGCTGCTAAGCGCAACAATCCAAGTGCCTCCCCTTTTTAAAAACAGACCGAATCCTAAAAAGAGAATGGCCGAACTGAGCGGATTAAGGAACAGGAGAAACGTCTGCAGCACATTGTTAATTCCCAACTGAAACTCGGTAAGATAGGCGATATATGATTTAACCCAGACAAAAATAACCGCCAAAACAAAAAAGTGCAACGGTTTAGAAAATAATTTATTCATTTTTCATCCCTTCTCCCAACTGTTCATGATAAATCAGCGTCTTTTATAAAAAGCCGCAGTTATTAACTATACATCATGCGGCTTCCATCTGTCGAGTACCTTCATTTACCATGTATTAAATGACCAGTCGTGGAAAAATAAGAAAAAAAGGCTGATCATGGACAGCCAAATTTATTTTTTGTCAGATAAATTAACAGGCTGCTTGTTATTGTTTTTCTTTGTTAACACAATAAAGACAAGGAGAGGAGCTGATTTTATAGTGTCAGCCTTTATATTAAATAATCTGCTGGCGGTTTTGTGGATCGCTCTTTTTATGAAATCGAAAAATGAAAAACAGCTGCAGGTGGCCCATTTTCTTTTTTTGGCCATCGCGATCGGTATTTTAATCCATTCTTGTTTGAGCGCTTTTGCTCCTCATTATTCAATCGGAACCCAAATTTCCGAATATGATTCTTCCTGATAAGTGTCTTCGTCCGGGTACCGTTCAAATTCTGGAATACCTGGTGCATGTTTATATGCATTCGATGGAAACCATTCCGCATAAATTTGTTTCCATGCCTCTTGGATCACGTCGACAAACTAACCATTACACGAAGACGGTCCTTGAGCGGGAACCGTCTTCGTTTTTTATTTGGACCGCTTCCGTTCATTCGACTTTCGCACCCTCACCAGTGTTTCAGCCGGCTGCTTGCGGATCCATTTGATGTATTTACTTATTTTTTCATCATGGCGCAAACGTTCAATCGTATCGTGGCACACAGCCAGTTCTTTATTCGTATAAAGTGCATGAATTTGTTTGTGGCACGTGCGGCACAAATTAGCGGTTGGGCCGTACGATCCGCCTTCTTCACGCGGCGTCAAATGATGGACCGTAGTTTCAACCGGTGAGCGCCCGCACAATTCACATGTGGATGGTTTCATCAAGGCACTCCTTTTCTTGTTATTGTACCAAAATCGTTTTGACCGCCGGAATATTTGGCAGATGGTCGGAATCTACTGAAATTCGACCATTTTAGCTTTTTGCCGACTGTTAGAGCTAATTCCCCAACCATTAAGTTCCTTTTATGCTAAAATGAACTAGACCACATGGGGAGTCTTCAGGCTGAGAACAGATACGATCTGGACCCATGGAACCTGTCGGATCATGCCGGCGCAGGGATGTGGATATTTTCCTCTTTCTTAGCGTACCGGCAAAGAAAGATTGAATATTTCATCGCATTTTCATTTGTCGGATTAGCGGGACTATTGGCGAGCCGTTCCCTATCGGCGCGTTCCATTGTATTAGCTGTTTTACTCGGCTGTCTCGCCCGCTACTTCTGGCATTTCATCGCCGGTTGGGTGTATTTTGCCAAATACGCGCCGGAAGGGATGCCTGCTGCGCTTTATTCATTGATCGTCAACGGCGGAACGGCACTTTTAACCTTTGTTTTATGTGCCATTGTGCTTGTTCTGCTTTGGAAAACAGCCCCAAGGCTTTTTAAAACAACATAATGTTTTTTGAAAGACCGGTCCTGTGCCGGTCTTTTTTTGTTCTCAAAAAACCGTCTCCTGTTAAGAAGACGGTTTAAAAGCTGATGCTTGCTTTCCCGAAAAAAACAGTGCCGTAAAAAGCAGAAGCAGCATGATGCTGATTGTGTAAAAAAAGCTGAATCCCTGCCCGTATTGAATAACCGTTCCGCCGACAAATGGTCCAAAAATGCTGCCGATGCTAAACAAGATGCTGCACATAATATTTCCCGCTGGTAGAAGTGTTTTCGGCAATAAGTCCACCATGTAGGAAAGGCCAAGCGAAAAAATCGATCCGACGAGCATGCCCGCGATAAAAAAGCAGACAAATAAAGCGGTTTTCGATTCTTCCAGCCAGCCGGCTAGCATAAAGACGGCGACACCGGCAGCCGTTACGGTCATCAGTACGTTTCTCCGGATAAACCGGTCACTCAGCATGCCAAGCGGCAGCTGAAACACAATGCTGCCGATCGCGAATGCCGGCAAAATAATCGATAAGGCGCTGACGTCCAGACCGAGCCGCAATGCATAGACAGGAAAGCTTCCGTTCAATGAAGACTCTAAAAAGCCGTAGCCAAATGGGAACAAAAGCGCCACCCATCCATATTTCCAAACGCGGCCGAACCGATGAAATGTATGAATAAATGATGTTTTTTCCACCACTTCTTCCGGGTAATCATTTTTCAGGAAAAACAATCCGGACCAAACAAGCAGGCTCATAAACGACGCCAGCAAAAACGGCAGTGGTTCAGCCACACCAGCCAGGCGCGTCATGACCGGGCCGATGCCAAAGCCGAGCCCAAATGACAATCCGTAAAGTGCAATGTTGCGCCCACGCTTGTCTTCCGGCGAAAAAGCGGTCAGCCACGTTTGGGAAGCGAAATGAAGCATATTGTTGCCAATCCCGATTACAATTCGCAGCACAAGCCAAAACAGGAGCGATTTCCACACCGCAAAAAGAGCAAGACAGGCCACATCTGCGAATCCGCCCGCAATCATCACCCGCCTATAGCCGAATTTCCTCAGCAGCCCTTCCATAAATGGCGCTGCGACGAGCATGCCGGCATACATCGCTGCCGCATGCAGCCCGTTCACCGATGAGGACACACCATCCTGCTCAAAAATAATCGCCACGAGCGGAATAAGCATCCCTTGCGTAAACCCCGATACCGCCACCACTGCGATAATCATCCAAAATCGGAATTTCATTCATTCTCCCTTCTTTCTATTTGCTATATTACAAAAATGTTTAAAACACCCCATTTAGATTATCGCCGGACCGAACCCCTGTCAATTGCCGATTTCAGTTATAATAGAAAAAATGAATTTCATCACGAAAGGAGCCTTTTCAATGCAGCCCATTACCCCTTTTTTCATGTTTGAAGGCAACGCGGAAGAAGCAATGAATTTTTATCTGTCTATTTTTGAAGGAGCTTCTATTTCGCATATTACACGGTACGGCGCAAATGAAGTGGGAAAAGAAGGATCAGTACAGCAGGCTATTTTCACTCTGAACGGTCAGACATTCATGTGCATTGACAGCCCGATAAAGCACGATTTCACCTTTACTCCTGCTCTTTCTTTGTATATTACTTGTGACACAGAGGAAGAGATTGACCGCCTGTATGGGGCGCTGTCAATTGGCGGGGCCGTACTTATGCCGATTAACGCCTATCCGTTCAGCCAAAAATTCGCCTGGTTCAATGACTGGTTCGGTGTTTCCTGGCAATTAAACCTTCTTTAACCCATAAATCCGGCGTGCTCATAAAAAAAGCCCGCCGGATTTATGTCCACTCGCACCACAAAAAAAGCCGCCTCATAATGAGACAGCTTATCCCTTTATTTTCCGCCGGTAAAAGAAATACCTTTAATGAAATAGCGGTTAAAGAATCCGTAGAGAATCAGGACCGGCAATGTAAAGACCATCGAAGCGGCCATAATGTAATTCCAATAGCTGATGTACTGCCCTTTAAACGTATTCAATCCGACCGGAAGCGTAAACATCTCTGCATTGGTCATGATGATAAGTGGGCGCATAAAGTCATTCCAGAAGCCCATAAAGACGAAAATCGCTTGAGCGGACAGCGCTGGAACCGCCAATGGCAGCACGATCCGGAAAAACAAGCCGATTCTGGTCAAGCCGTCGATTTCCGCTGCTTCCTCCACTTCTTTCGGGAAGTTAATAAAGAACTGGCGCATCATAAAAATAAAGGTCGCATTAATCATGCCCGGCACAATAATACCCTGATAGCTGTTCAGCCAGCCAAATTCTTTCAAGATCAAGTAATTAGGCACGAGCGTGACTTGCATCGGAATCATGAGAACAGCCAAAATGATGATGAACAGCGGCTTTTTCCCCGGAAAGGACAGCCGTGCAAGCGCATAACCCGCCATTGAATTAAAAATCAGATTCAATGCTGTGCCAACGACGGCAATGAAGGCGCTGTTAAACAGCCAGCGTGTAAACAGTTCTTCCCGAATGAAAATCTGTTTATAGTTGTCAAATGTAAATTCTTTCGGGATAAAGCTGATGCCCCCGTTCACGATCTCTCCTAATGTTTTAAAAGAGGAAGAGAGCGCCCATAAAAAAGGAATGAGCGTGACAACAGCGTATAGAATCAATATCGCATATAGGATCATTTTGCCGATCGACATCGATTTTTTCATTTTTATCTCTCCTCCTTAATAAAGGGATTCTTCTTTTGAAAATTTCCGCTGCAGCAGTGTAGCAATTAAAATGACAATGGCCAGCAAAAAGGCCAGTGCCGCTGCATAGCCCATCGTTCCCATGCTCTTAAATGCATATTGATAAATTAATAGAACAACAGTTAGTGTAGAATTATCCGGCCCACCGGAACCTGCCGAGAAAATATACGACTGGTCAAACAGCTGAAAGGTGCCAATTAACCCCATAATAAAGACGAAAGAGGTGATCGGCCGAAGCTGCGGTACGGTAATGTACCAGAACTTTTTAATCGGCCCTGCTCCGTCAAGCTCTGCCGCCTCATAAAGCGAATCCGGGATACCTTGAAGTGCAGCTAAATAAATGACCATGAAAAATGGAGCAGTCGACCAAATATTCATGACCATAATCGCAGCAAGCGCAACTTGCGGATCACCGAGAAAATTGTACGTCGGAAGACCAAGTGTATCGAGCATAAAGTTAACAAGCCCTTCCTTGTTGTACATCCACATGAAAATAAGTGTGAGCACAGCGGAGGATGTCAAGGTCGGAAGAAAGTAGACAATGCGGAAAAACTTTTCGCCTTTTAAACCCGCGTTTAACGTAGCAGCAAGCACAATTGCAAGGAATGTCTGAGTGGGTACGACGATGATCACGTATTTAAATGTGTTCCACACCGCAATTTTCGCACGTTCATCGTCGAAGACGCGTGAATAGTTATCGAGCCCAACAAATTGATAGCTTGTTCCGCCAAGCAGCTCTACTTTATGAAAAGATAAAAAAATCGCGTAAAGAATCGGTCCTAAAATGAACAAGAGCAATACAAAAATCGTTGGGCTCATAAAAAAATAACCTTGTCCGATTTCACGCCATTTCTTCGCCGATATCGTCCGTTTCAATGTGAGTCATCTCCTTAAGGATCAAGCGGACCGCCAAGGCAGTCCGCTCAATCTTATTGATTCGCGTCAATTTCGCTGTTCGCCTGATCTTCCGCTGCTTTTAGCGCCTCATCAAGCGGCTGGTCTCCTAAAAACGCACTGACAAATTGATTGTTAAAGTTATTTGTAATAATTGGTAGATTTGTTCCGTTTGCCCATACCGTTGCATAGCTTGCGCCGGTCACGATCGGTCCGCGCAATTCATCCTGGTCATAGCCAAGTTTTTCTGCGACAGACTTACGTGTTGGAAGAGCGAATCCTTTGCTTGTCCACGTCTCCATTCCTTCTTTTCCAGTCAAGTACCCAATCAGCTTCCACGATGCTTCTTTTTGCTGGGATTCTTTATTCATGACATACGATACAGTGTAGGCCATCGTCGCTTTTTCCCCTTTAATGGCCGGTACTTCGGCTGTGCCGTACTCAATGTCCGGGAATGTTTCTTCCATAAACGGAATCGCCCAGTTTCCTTCAATCACCATCGCTGCTTTTCCTTGACCAAACATTTCGGCACCCCACGATGCACCGACTTCTTTCGGTTCCGCAGCGGATTTATCCACATTATGCATATCAATAACCGGCTGAATGGCTTCCACTACTTTCGAATCAGCAAAGCTAGCACGGTCATCTGTCACGATGCTGCCGCCCGATGATTCCGCGAGGAAATACTGACGCGCTAGTTCAGGAGCTACTCCATAACCGTATACGCCATCTTTCGTCAGCTTTTTCGCAGCCGCGCGAAATTCTTCCCACGTTTGCGGCACTTCTACGCCGGCATCGGCAAGCATTTGTTTATTGTAAAATAACGCAAGTGTCGAAAAGTCTTTCGGGAATCCATACGTGGCGCCATCTTTTTGGAAAGCTTCTAACAACGGCTTTTCAAAATCCGCCGTATCAAATTCATCCGTCACATACTCATCAAGTGGTTCGAGGACGCCTGTTTCAATGAGGGCAGGCGCTTCAAAGGCATCCAGATAAAAGACATCCGGACCTTCTCCGCCGATCAGGCGGGTTTTCATGACATCCATGTATTGATCCGCAATGACTTCATGCTTTACATCAATATCAGGATTTTTCGCTTCAAAGTCATCCAATGTTTGCTGCAAAAGCTCCTGCTCCTGCGGATTGCCGCCCCAGCCAGCTAATGTGACCGTCACTTTTTCTCCATCTCCGCCTGATGATCCTTGATCAGATGATTCCCCGTTATCGCCGCTGCATCCCGCCAATACGCTTCCTGCTAAAAGTGTCGACATTGTTAAACCAGCAAACCATTTCTTTTTCATGTGTGGTTCCTCCCCTAATGGTTAAATAGATTTTTAGTTGGATGAAATACGCATTGCTTCTTCTGTCATCATGACTTCACAACCGGTTGTATTTTCTTGAATCTTAACTTTGATGACGCCGTTTTTTCGGTAGATGGAAACAGACAGCTTTCCTTCGCCAATTTGCATGTCATTCACATGTAAATAGTCCATGCCAGGCAGTAAAAGAGGGTGCAGTGAAATCTGCTTATTTGGTACGTCCGGAAACAGTCCTAAAAGTGACTGGATAAAGACAAGCGGCGTGCCGGCCGCCCATGCTTGTGGCGAGCAGGCAACCGGGTATTTAACAGCCGGGCCAATTTCTTTTGAATACCCGCAAAATAGTTCAGGCAGACGGCTGTACTCAAAATGCTTGGAAGCCTCAATCAATCCGCCGATCACTTTTGTTATTGCTTCCGGCTGACGCATTTTGCTGAGACCAAATAAAATCATGCTGTTATCATGCGGCCAGACACTGCCATCGTGATAGCTCATCGGATTGTATCCCGCTTCTCCTTCCGCCATCGTCCGAATGCCGTACCCAGAAAACAACAGCGATGAAGTAAGCGTTTTCGAAACTTGATCGAGCCGGTCTCCTTCCACAAGCCCCGACCAGAGCGTATGTCCAGGGTTCGATGTGATGGTACCCACTTGTTTTTTGTCAGCGTCTAATGCGATCGCATAATAACCGGCATCATCCATCCAAAATGCTTCATTATATGCTTCTTTTAACTGTTGTGCTTGTTCCCGGAGCTGCTTCGCTTTTTCAGTTTCTCTGTTTTGTTCAAACAATTCAGCTAATCCTGTTTTGGCCTGGTATATATATCCTTGTACTTCACTGAGAGCAATTGGTGAAGCCGCATAATCACCGTTGCGGTGTACAATTGAGTCGCCTGAATCTTTCCATCCTTGATTCGCGATGCCTTTTTCTGACTCCTGGTGATATTCAACGAAGCCATCGCCGTCCCGGTCTCCGTATTGATCGATCCACTGAAGTGCCGCTTCCACATTGGGAGACAATTCTTTGAATAGCGCCTGGTCGCCGGTCCATTTCACATATTCCACCAGCAGCATCAAAAAGAGCGGTGTCGCGTCAACGGTGCCATAATACGGCGTGAATGGAACCTGGTTTGTATTCGCCAGTTCACCGTAACGGATTTCGTGCATAATTTTGCCCGGCTGCTCATCACGCCATGGATCATTTTTCGTTCCTTGGTAATGGGCCATCGTCCGAAGTGTTCCTTTTGCCACATCCGATGCAAATGGCAGCAGCTGCAAGGCGGCAATGATACTGTCACGGCCAAACGGAACACCAAACCATGGCAGCCCCGCGACAGGAAAACGGCCAAAGCCGACGTCCGTCATTAAGACTCGCAAATCCGCCGTTCCTCTTTGAATGAGTTCATTGAAAGCGGGCATGCCGGTCTCAAATTTTGGCAGCGCTTTATTCCATGATTCATGAGAAGCTTTCAATTCGTTCCATGCTGTCTGACGATCGACCGGCGCAAAGTTTTCTTCCCCAATGAGCGGCTGAATCATCAATGTAATGGTGCGGGAATGCCCGTGTTCAAGCGTAATATCATAATGCAAACTATCCTTCGTTGCTTTCGACGGCGCTTCATTCCATTGAACACGTGTGCGGCGTTTTATGTTATCTGCTCCGTCATAATGAAATTCAAGCGCCTCATCTGTCAATTCAGCCGGCCGGGCCGAACCGATTTCTCCGTACTGAAAACCGCGGGCGATAAACATATCTGTAAAATCAGCGTCAAGATGCAGGCTGATTTCAAATGACACTTCTTTCGGAAAAAAGCTGGCAGCCGTAATCATTTCATACAGTACGCCATTTGCGATAAAGCGCTCTCTTTTCAGTTCAATCGATTCTCTCCATAAAATCAGGTCGCCGTTTTGCTCCTGGTGCGGATTTGTCAATAATATAACCGATCGCACATTTTCTGCTCCGCTTGAATGAAGCGCAATGGGTTCTTCTCCATTAATTTTTAGTTCAAGCTGGCTAAGCATCCGCGTGTCTTTCGTATAAAGCCCCAGTTCGTACGGATGGTTAGAAGTAATATCTCCTTTTTCATCCGTCAGCAAAAATAAATCATTTTCTTTTAAAACCCGATAAGTCAATTTTCCCACTCTCCTCTGACACAATAACCCGAAACGTTTCGGATTTTGATAAAAAAGAATGTCCGCTACTTATGCGAACGTTTTTCCTTTACTTTTTTGCATGACTGCCGCTCTTGCAGCGTGTGTTCCATAATAATGTGTTTTGCCACGCTTTCGTTTTTCAATATAGAAATGAGCTGCTTGGCCGCTTCCTGCCCTAATCCGTACATATTTTGGGCGATTGTCGTCAATTCCGGCTGTACGTATGATGATAACAAAATATCATCAAACCCGATCAGCGACACATCATTTGGAATTTGTCTTCCGGAAGCATGTATCTCTTTGATTGCGCCGATTGCCATCAAATCACTGGCGCAAAACAAAGCAGTGATTTCCGGATTTTGCTCCAGCAGTTTGAGAGCTGCTCTGCCTCCTGCTCCTTCTTCGAATTTACCGTTTCCTGTATATTCCAGACAGAAAGGAATGCCCGCTTTTTGCAACGCCGACTGATACCCTTCCAGCCGATGCCTGCTGACAAACGCGAATTCATGGCCGTTTACAAATCCAATATGCCGATGTCCGAGCGAAATCAAATAACTGACGGCTTCTTCGGCTCCTTTTCGGTTATCAATCGAAACAGAACCCACATGCTCACTTGTCACCGGTATATCAATGAATACACACGGAATATTGCTGTCAACCACTTCCTGCAAGTACGGATCATCTGTCCGGATCCCCTGCACAATAACGCCATCTACGCGCCTCTCCATACAAAGTTCCCGATACGTTTTTTCCCGCTGCTTGGATGAGGTTGTATTAAACAAAATCAGATCATAATCAGTAGACGCAACATACTCATTAATACCGGTCATCACTTCCGCAAAGAAATTGTCTTTTACACTTTCCCGTGTGAATCCGGAAACAAGCAGGCCAATCGTCTTTGACTGATTCATCACAAGGCTTCGCGCAATCGAATTTGGTGAATAGTTTAATTCTTTTGATGCCCGAATAATGCGCTGGCGTGTTTGCTCATTGACATCTCCATAGCCGTTCAGAGCGCGGGAAACCGTCGTAACAGAAACACCAACGTGTTTTGCGATATCTTTAATTGTGGTCATTTCCCTCACTCCATTATGTTACAAACTCAATCCGAAACGTTTTGGATGTTGTTAAAAAGGATATTACACTAATTTGTTACCGTTTACAATAATATTTGAAATTTTTTATTTTTTCTATAAAACAGATTTATGTCCATAAAAAAAGGCCGCTGCTAGTTCGCAGCTGCCTTCCATTGATGGAGCAGTGGTCCGTCACTCCCGAAAACCGGATCGGTATCTGGAACCGAGACATTCGCGATTTCACTGAGCGACTCGGCCCGTACATCCGGATCCCGTTTTTTCAAGTTTGGACTTTTCCCGTCCGGATATGCGCCGACAACCGAAAAGTCCGGGCTTTGTTTGAGCCGTTTATGACCTGTCCCAGCTGGCAGCACAATGACGTCGCCCGTCTTTAATTCCAGCTGCTCGCCCTGTTCGCCGCCAATCAGCACGACCGCAGTCCCTGAGTTTATTCCGAGCACTTCATGCGTGTTCGTATGATAATGATGATAGTCAAATACACCGTTTACCCAGCTGTTTGTCCAGCCATTCCGGTTAAACACCGGTTCAATATCATTGGGATTGTCCGCAAATACCCCGGCATAAACAACCACCGGCAGCTTCGCGTTATTGGGAATCTCACCATCATCTTTAAACTGAAAAGAAGAAATGTTCGAATTCATTCGTACCCGCTCCTTTTTGTTTAACGTAACAGTTTGTTATACCCAGATGCGGGACCGATACTCATTTTTCATAAAAATGATGGCTGTGTAACATGAATCGCATCTTGCCCGACACATTTCTTTCCATCACCAAAACAAAGCTTCGTTTCAAAATAATAACGGCTTCCCTCCATTTGAGCCGGAAGCTGAAATGAAAATGGGATACGTTTCGATGTATTTGGCGGAATTTGTTCTGACATAAAAATCATAATTGCATCTGCGGCCGGTGACTGCGCTGCAGCACTTTCCGTCACCAAATCGCATTCGAGGCGGCTTAATTTTTGCTCAAACAGCCCGCCTTTTATAATAAAAGAACCCGTCACTTTTTCACCGGGAAAAAATTCGTTTTTATCCAGCAACAAATCGATATGCAGTGAGCCAATACGACCTTTGACCTCACTCATTAACTTATTCAACATACCTGGCTGTTCCCTCCATTGCTTGAAAATAAATATTGGCGTAATCGCCTGATAAACACGTACTATACGCCCGTTTTGACGATTTGTAAAGAGGAAGAGAAAAAATTATATTGCTAAAAAATTATAAGCATTATCGTTAATGAACAATCTGTTAAAAAAAGCGCTTGTAACCATGATTCCTCCTGCATGAAAATCATGTTTTTCCACACGCTACTTATACGGAAATGGAGGTGTTTGATGATGGAGAAGGTGCAAAATACAGGACAGCGTATTCAAGAAACGGCAGATGAATTAATGAAGCAAGGTGTGCCGCCAAAAGCCGCTGCCTTCGCTGCTTCCATGGGTTTTTTACGAGAGCTGCAAAAAACAACAAACAAAAGGTAACGGGCAAAATGGAAAAATAACTTTTCTAACAAAATGTATATTTATTGGAAGTAACATTTGTTTTTATACTGAATTGGAATAAATTTATTTCTTTGAGATTACGATCGTGCAGTGGAAATAACAATCGTTTTAAAAGAAATTTTCCGCCCGGCTGCACCACACCGCGGCAAGTCGTGTCCCATGCACCCGGGATTCTCCGGGCTTTTCATCGAGCTGTAGCGGGCGTGCTATGGCACAAATGCCATCTTCCGCGCTTACAGCTTAATGAAAAGCGGCACGTATTTGCTGCGGGCTGGACACGTCGGCGGTCATAAAAGACCTTCGCATGGAAATAAACAGCAGTCAATCAGGCGTTTTTCCTGAATGCCCTTGCTTCCGCATACACCGCACATTTAGAACAAACGCTTCTCTTTCGATTTTTTTGATTCACTTGAAATAGCGGTTCACCTTTCGTTTTGCACAAAGCGCATTTAGACTTGGCCAGCCGATCCACCACACGATATCTAATAGATTGTAAATATGTAAGGTTGCTTGTTTTCATAATGACCATCCTCCCTTTTTCTATAATTTCGATAGAATAAGAGATATTTCCTGTAAAAATCGTTCATCAAATCACGACAAAAAACGCGGTCACACGGATACATGGATCGCGCTTTTTTCGAAAAAATTCAAATATTAATTTGTAAGGATCAAATGCTAAGAACGCGACGTCCTGTCGCAACGCATTTGTGACCTGCTTTGTGCAGGCCCAAGAACGCGACGTCCTGTCACAACGCATTTGTGACCTGCTTCGTGCAGGCCCAAGAACGCGGCGTCCTGCTGCAAGCATTCGTGACCTGCTTCGTGCAGGTCTTTGGGAGCCCTTTGCTTTCGAGGCTTTTTATCGTTTTTCCTTTAAAAAGGCATTCGTCAACGCAGCAAATAGCTGAAGCCCCTCGGTTAAATCATGCTCACTCATCAGTGAATACGTCAGCCTCATATGATGATCCGGCGGCTCATACGGAAAACAGACATGTCCTGGTAAAAACGAAAGATCTCTCTGCAAGCAATACTCATATAAGGCCATCGTCGAGACGTTATCCGGGAATGTCAGCCAAATGTTCAGCCCGCCTTCAGGTATTGTCCACGATACAGAGGAAGGAAAAGAATCCGCTAAAATCGCGATCGTTTTATCACGGCGCAGCTCGAGTGCGACACGCAGCTTTTCAAAATGCTGGCGCATCCGGTCTGACGTTAAAAACGGCAGCACCGCACGCTGTGTTAAAAGCGGCGTCCCCAAATCGGAAGAAGCTTTCGCTGTTAGCAGCATTTGCTTAAACGGGCCTTCCGCAAAAATCGTCCCCACTCGAATGCCAGGTGCAAGTGCTTTACTGAAGCCTTTCAAAAATAAAACCCGCCCGTCATCATCCAACGATTTGATCGGCTTCGGCGGCGGTTTCTCATCAAAGTACAGCTCGCTCCATGAATCATCTTCTATAATAAATAAACCGTGCAGCTGAGCTTGGTGCAGCACTTCTTTCCGGCGCCGGGCGCTCATTGAACGGCCCGTAGGATTTTGAAACGTTGGGTTCACATACATCGCTTTCGGATGATATGTTTTCGCGACGTGCGCCAGCAAATCAGCCCGCATGCCTTCTTCATCCATCGCAATCGGAATCACTTTCGCTCCCCGGTTCATGAAAATATCCAGCACGCCAGGGTAAGTTGGCGCTTCTGTTACGACGACATCCCCCGGACCAATGAGCGCTTTTGCGATCAATTCGATGCCTTGATGAAGCCCAGTCGTCATAATCAACTCATCCGCTGACGCAGAAAGGCCAAGCTGTGTCGTCAAATACGCCGCAAACGCTTCTCGTGTCTGCGCATCTCCCTGCACCTCTCCGTATGTCCCTAAAATAGCTGGTTCTGCCTTGAGCATATCCTTTAACTGATCCGCCAAGTACATCGTCGGCAGCAGCCCGGGATTCATCGCCGAATAATCAAATGCATATGTCGTCTTCGGCCGGGAATGAAAGCTGCTTCGCGTTAAATATCCCGGAATCGCGAGCTGCCAGTCGAATGCACTGACAAACGTTTCCTTCCGAACAGGACGCTCCACAAAGACCCCTTTGCCTTGAATACTTTTCACCATTCCCGCCTGCTCCAGCTTTTTATATGCTTTATGAATCGTTAAAAAACTAACGCCCGAATCCGCTGACAATTGACGGACCGATGGCAGCTTCTCACCGCCGCTTATCATATTCGTTTGAATGCGGCCCGCCAACTGATAAAAAATTTGATCCGTTAAGGACTCATGTGATGTTCGAGAAAGAAACAGCTTCATATGGATCACCTCACTCTCAGTATAAAGGAAAACGCCCAGGCATCTTTGGCAACTGTTATAAAAGATGTTTTACTGTTATACAGGAAAGCCCGTATGATGCTGTAAAAAGGAGGCATCATCATGATTTTATTTCATTACGTACTAATTTGTTTAATCTTTGGCACGACCTTTTTAGCGATCAAAGTGGGCGTTGACGCTGGCGTCGATCCTCTTTTATCTGCCGGATTGCGCTTTTTCATCGCCGGACTGCTCGTCGTGGTCTACTTTGCCATTCGGAAACAGTTCGTTTTTTCTTTTTTTTGGTCAAAATCGGTTTTGCTCATCGGATTTTGCTTAACGACGATGACATTTGCGACATTATACTGGGCGGAACAGTATATCACGTCCGGATTGGCATCAGTTCTTTCCGCATTTGGCCCGATTATGGTTTTTCTCCTTCATACTAAAACAACGAAAACAAACATAAGCATCAGCCAGGGAATCGGGCTGCTTTTAGGCATACTCGGTGTCCTGCTTATTTCGTTTCCCGGACTTCAACACGAGCTATCGGTTCGCTGGTTTCTGGCAGCTGTCGCGGTTGTTTTCGGGCAATTCTTTTACAGCATCGGCGCCGTTCACTCAAAATCGTTCTTAAAAGAGAACCCATCTGCTTCTCCATTTTTCATTAACGGTGTTCAAATGATGATAGGCGGATTGTTTTTGCTCATCTTGTCGATTGTTTTTGAACGGCCCTCGCTCAGCAGCCTCATCTTGCCGGATGTTCAAGTGTCGCTGCTTTATTTAATCGTCATCGGTTCGATTGCTGGACACGGGTTGTTTTACTCGCTTGTTCATAAAACCAACCCTGTTTTTCCATCCACTTGGCTGTATGTTTCGCCTGTCATCGCTGTATCATTGGGGGCCTTCCTGCTGGACGAAACGCTTTCAGCGGTTACAGCTGTGGGTGCAGCAAGCATTTTAATTGGCGTATTTCTTATCAATAAGCATATGCTGCTGAGCATGTGGAAAACAGGAAAATTGCTGAAAAAAGTGGAGTGAGATGAAAAACAGCGGGACGTCAAAAGTGTTTACTAATTGGAATGCAGCACATATTCAAGAAGATTTCTGCATAGCTTTAAAAAGTGTTAGGGTTGATTTTACGCTGTAAAATCCGATCAAATAATTACGCACTTTTAGTGGACCATACAAGTCGGGAGGCGGCCTATTTTGCGAAACGCTTAAAAGAGCTGAATGAAGGGAAGCCAAAACTTTTGCTTGAAGCAATTATTAAGGAAAATGTATTTTTCCTTAAAGTTATGGCTGAACACGCGAAATTTATTGGTCACTTACTTGATCCATCCGAGAGAAAACTAGTCGATCAAGCCCGAGATTTCAGTCATGACTTCGATCAATTGCTTTTTCAGGCGATGGATCTCGATTCAATGCGCCCACAGTCTGAAACGACACCCATTTTAAACCAGTTTCTTGATAGGAATCGGGTTTCCGTCGTTTCTTTGCGAAATTTTAAGAAATCCGCCAAAGAGTTAATTAAGGATTGTAAAATTAAAAGCAACATTCATCCTCTACTCGCTGACCACGTTTTTCGTGAAGCCGAAAGATTTTTACAGATCATTGATATGTTTGAGGCCAGTCTTAAAAAATAATAGGTCAAATCATCAGTGTGAGCCGATGGCTTTCAGTCCTTTAAGGATACGAGACTATTTTGGAAGGATCTTTTTCCTCAAGATCCTTCCATTGTCTATTTTTCTATCGCCACGCTTGTTTTGTGATTTCCTTCTCTTCTTGGAAACCAAGATACACAGCCGTAAAAAAACCTCCTGCCCCTGCTGCTAAAAAATAAAGAGTCGTATCCCACCACCAAAAACGATCATAAAAATGCAAAATGCACCCTAAAAAAATATGCAAAACGGTCCATATAATAGCTGAGAAAAATGGGCATATTAAAGGGACTCTTCCTAAAATGTAAGAGTAAAAGCGGAAGCGCACTGACTGCCACTCTGCCAAGCGCTTCCGTCAACTGGAGTTGTCTACATTTACCAGCTTCAATAGATACACCGATGTCATTAAAACGACAAAAGATACACTAAATAAGAGAAGGGCTTTTTTCTTCATCGCATCGTCCCATCCAGAAAAGTTCTAAATGCGACTCTTTTCGCTGAAAATTATTTTACAACATCACAGATGACATTCTTTAAAAAGAACGATATACTTTTAATAAGTTCTTTATAAAGAACAAAAGGAGGCTTATTAACCATGAGACAATGTATAGAAGACACATTTTTCGTTCATCACTTAAAAAATGAATTAAAGCCTATTTTATCCGGCCGGCAGGAAGTTGTATTTGTCTGTATCGGCACGGACCGCTCATCCGGTGACAGCTATGGCCCCTTTGTCGGCTCCAAGTTGAAACAAACCTTTTTTCTCCGCAAATATACACATGTATCCGTTTATGGCTGCCTCGATCACCCTGTCCATGCGAAAAACCTGGCCGAAACCGTTCAAACAATTGAAGCGCAGCACATCAATCCGGTCGTCATCGCAGTCGACGCCTGCCTCGGCGCTTCTCAAAACATCGGGACGGTCGTTTTAGATCAAGGTCCGATGAAGCCCGGCTCCGGCGTTCAAAAAGAGCTGCCGCCCATTGGCGACTATCACATTTCCGGCATCGTTAATATCGGCGGTTTCCTTCCACTTCAAGTTTTGCAGGGCACACGCCTCGCCCTCGTATACAAAATGGCTAATAAAACGGCTGATTTTATTACGCGGGCGCTGTTTGAATTGGAATACGAAAAAAAGAAAAGTCAAGCCGTCTAAATGCAAAAAAGGTGCGTTGGCTCACGCACCTTTTTGTTATCTAAAACGCTGAATTTCTTCCGGGTCATCTGATTTTCGGTCTGTCAAAATCCCCATCTGTTTAATATGCTGCTTGGCTGCTTCATCCCCTAGAAGGTAAAGAATTGAATACAGTACTTTTTGCGACGCATCATAATGATCATTTTCAGGATCATGGTGATATTCCAAATACGGGATATGTGAACGGACGTATGTTTCTAAATCAGCTTCGTACTTATCCTCCATTACAGCCTGCAAAACCCCTACTTCCTTCTCCGTTGCATGAATCACAAAACTTGGGCTGTCAATCGGTTCAGGCAAAATACTCTCACTATTAAGATCCACATAATATATTTTCTTTTCCTGCTCCATCCTCATCATCTCCTTTTTTTTCTTTATCCTCTACCCGGTACCAAATAAATAAAACACATAAGCAGGACAGGCATCCTAACGTTTACTTTTTTTCCTAAAGGGAACGTCAAAACTGACACGTCATTTTGACAGGAGGAATATACATGAGCAAAACGATCTTTATCACAGGAGCAGGGACAGGTCTTGGATGTGGTGCAGCGCTTGGTCTCGCGAAAGCCGGTCACCGCGTTATTGCCACAACTGAAATCACCGCTCAGAAAACGGCCTTACTTGAAGAAGCCAAAAACAAGGCTTTAAGATAGATGTATTTAAGCTCGACATTACAAATCCGCGTGACGCAGCTCAAATAAACGAATATGACTTTGATATTTTCGGCGGATATGATCGCCAAAATGATCGAAATCATCCCGGCTGACCACCTCCATGAACATTCTCTTTAAAAAGAAAGATTGTTTTTTCATACTCAGGACGGGTAACATAAACATATCGATATAGAAATAAAGGAGTGCACATAATGGTCATCAAACAAAGTCAAGGAATTCAACTGCACGATTTTAACAATCTGACAAAATCGCTCAGTTTTAATATGTATGATATTTGCTGGACAAAAACGAAAGAGGAACGGAAAGCGTACATTGAATATATCGATGAACAGTATAACGCGGACCGGCTGACGGAGATTTTGAAAAACGTAACCGATATTATCGGCGCTCATGTGTTGAACATTGCCAAGCAGGATTACATTCCGCAGGGCGCGAGTGTCACGATGCTTATTTCGGAAGGGCCCGTCAACCCCGGGTCACGGGAAGAATCCCTTGAAGAATCACCCGGTCCCCTTCCTGATACAGTCGTCATGGCACTGGATAAAAGCCATATTACGGTTCATACGTATCCCGAATATCACCCGAATGAAGGCATCAGTACATTTAGAGCCGATATTGACGTGTCTACATGCGGTGAGATTTCACCGTTAAAAGCGTTGAATTACCTCATTCATTCCTTTGACACGGATATTATGACAATGGACTATCGCGTCCGCGGTTTTACACGGGACATTGACGGAAATAAGCTCTTTATCGATCACGACATCAATTCCATCCAAAACTATATCCCGGAAAACATCAAAGAGCTGTATCACATGATCGACGTGAACATTTACCAGGAAAATATTTTCCACACAAAATGTAAGCTGCGTGAGTTTGACTTGGACAATTACTTGTTTGGCCATACGAAAAACGACTTGGATGACGATGAAATCAACAAAATTACCCAAAAGCTGCATCAGGAAATGGATGAAATCTTTTACGGGAAAAATATTGTGAACGGTGCAAACGTCGGGGAACAATAAAACTTTCTATATAAATCAGAACATATAAGAAGAAGATGCTCTTCATATTTGAGAGCATCTTCTTCTTTGCCTTTCATTTCACCGGTCGATTTGCTTAAAATAACGATAAATTTTAGTCGATTTTTCCGCTTGCTTCCCTTTTTCGCTTTCCATGCCGCCAAATTCAAAAAATCTGACTTTTTTGATTCCTACTTTAAACAAAAATAATTTATTTTATAACTTCGTAGCCTTCACAGCCGCCGTTCACCGTGTGAGAAATGAAGTAACGAAAGATGCTAAATCAGACAACCTTACACCCGTTCAATACAGCATCCTTGAGTATATTGCCGTAAGTCAGCCGGTCACGCTTATTGAAATTAGTGATTGCCCTCATATACCTGTACTTTCCGAAAGACCCATCCAGCACAAACCTTCAGGTCCCCGAATTTTTTGTATATCATTTTTCAAATAGTCAATAATAAAGACATGGACTTGTAGCTCAATGATTAGAGCAGCCAATGGGATAAACTATTGTGTATCTTGTGGGTTAAAATCCCACCAAGTCCTTTTATACGACATTTGATTCTTTTCTAAAATCCAGTGTTTAAAACTTCACACTTATTTCCCCCAATTGTCATGCCTGTACATGGAAATGACAATATATTCCCGCTTAAATGAGCTATACATACTTAACTTTCTTCATTTTAAGGAATGAGCAGGAGTGACGCTTATGTTTTTTTTAAAAGGTCATGCCATTAGTTTGATTATATTGACATTAGCCGGTTTCCCAAGTGCAGCTTTAGAGGAAGACAAGATCGGCCTGCAAACAAGTTACATGGATGCAGGTTACTCGTCTTTATCCGAAGCGTTTTATAAAAGCAGCCACCCTTTTAACCGCGGCATTGGGCTTTCAGTCCAAGATTCACCTGTTCTCTTTACCCATAATTCAGGAAGGCTGAATTACATGAATGGCGAAATAAACGGTGAATTTGCAATGGACTATATAAATCAAAACCAGCTTGAAAATCATTTGATCATTCGTGTTAAACCTATTGGACAACAAGTGGAATTTAAAGAAGATGAGATCGACCATTCCATTCAGCTCAAACACGGAACGGAAGCGGTCTACCTTTTTGGGAATCGATTTAATACGTTAGCCTTTGAAAAAGATGGATGGCAGTATATGATCAATACAAGTAAACATACATCCGGTGCAATCAACCTCGACCTGTTAACGGCTATCGCTAACTCCATTATTGAGACCGCAAAATAAAAGGGTCAGAGACGTCAATTTACAATGCTCCGACGTAGTATATGATTCCTACTGAATTCGAACCCGTGGTTTCTTTCCAGGAATTTTTTTCTGCAAAAGATTTCTCACTTAAACAGATGATGTATGTATAAATTTAAAAGCAGATCTTTTACCATACATCCACAATCAAAAACCGGAAGCGGCTGCTCCCGGCTGATCATCTTCTTTTGCAAATATTAAAAGGTTAGGCGCACGTTCTTTCCTTGCTCCATAATCGCATTCTCGCCATTAACCGCATCACTTGTCAAAAGGTCGATCCATTCAATCGTTTCGCCTTTCTCTACAATAAAGCCCATGCTGCCGGATTTGATTTCACTCGGCTTAAGTGTACTAGCTAATTCTTCTAAGTAAAAATCATCTTCCCATGTTTTCAGCTCACCGGTGCTCGTTTTCAAGTGGGCAGCCGGATTGAATTGGACGGGTTCATCTGAAGTATTTTCAAATGTTACGCTGATCTTCACGAAATCAAATTGCTCCTCATGTGTGTACATATGAAAAAAATCGATCATGCTGTAATCCGGCGTAAAATGCATGACCTTCGCTTCGTTCAATGTCACCTGCACAGGTCCGACCTGCACCTGCTCATCTGCTGATTGATAACGTAAAAGCATCAATTCCCCTTTTCCATCTGAAACAGCTTGCTTTTCCTTCAAAAGCGTTTGGTCATCGGTCACTTGCGGATTTGGCACATATTCAGCCGCTTCTTTCGTTTCAGCCGCTGCTGTCTCTACTGCAACGGCAGGCTCAGCTTCATTTGGTGATTCTAATGATTGGCTGTTATTGCTGCAGCCCGCTGCCAGCAGCATCGCCGCCATCATCCAGCTTAATCGTTTCATCACATAGCTCCTGTTCTTTTTGAAAAAAACGCCCGCTGCCCGATCGGCAGCAGGAGCATTTTCCACTTATTTTTTCTTGCTTCCTAACAAGCCAAAAATGATTTCCGCATTTTTTGTGTTGTCAATTTGGCCGGCAAATCGTTCTTTGTACGGTCCATATGCGTAAACCGGCACATCTTCACCAGTATGGCCGCCTGTTGTCCAGCCTGTATGAGAACGTTTATTAAAAATTTCTTCAATCGCATTATCAATATTTGCCTGCTTGCCGTCCGCTGCCGCTTCTTCAACGGATTGGATTTCTTCATCTGTCAGCGCAAGCATATTTTGATCAATGTACGTAGTCAAAATCTCTTTTACATTGCCGCCTTTCATAATTTCAGCAGCCATAAAGTCCGGTGTGCGTTTTGCCGCTTTAATCGGCTCCCCAAACCAGTTGTAAATGCCATCTGCTCCGATTGAGTAACCGCCTGTGGAATGGTCAGCCGTCACAACTACAAGTGTGTGCTTGTCTTTTTTCGCAAATTCGATCGCTGCTTCAACCGACTTTTCAAAGTCCTCCATCTCACTCATCGCGCTGACAATATCATTATCATGCCCGGCCCAGTCGATCTGGCTGCCTTCTACCATCAGGAAGAAACCTTCTTTGTCCTTTTTCAAACGATCGATCGCTGAAGACGTCATGTCCTCAAGAGACGGTGTTTCTTCGTTCCGGTCAATCATTTTCGGCAGCCCGCCTTCTGCGAACAGGCCGAGTACTTTTTGGTTGTCATTATCGAGCATTGCTTCCTTGCTTGTAACGTAGCTGTAGCCGTCTTTTTGGAATTCAGCTGTTAAATCGCGGTCTGCCCGGACAAAATTTGATTCACCGCCGCCAAGAAGGACATCAATTTTATGGCCGCCGTTAACAAGCTCATCATAATAATCATCCGCAATAGCATTCATGTTTTTCCGGTTTTCATCGTGTGCACCGAATGAAGCCGGCGTCGCGTGTGTAATTTCAGACGTCGCCACAAGTCCCGTAGCTTTGCCATTTTCTTTCGCTGCTTCCAATACCGTTTTCACTTCTGACTTATCGTTGTCTACCCCAATCGCCGCATTGTATGTTTTAATGCCGGCTGACATTGCTGTTGCCGCAGAAGCGGAATCTGTGATGTTTTGTTGAGGGTCTTCCGGATATGTCATCTGCTGGCCGACCAAATACGGATCAAAGGCCGTCTGCTCGACAACCGGCGTAGACGGGTCATCCTTTAAATAACGGTAAGCGGATGTATACGACGTGCCCATGCCATCCCCGATCATAAAAATGACGTTTTTTATTTTAGCGTTATCCTGTTTTTTAGATCCGGCAGCTTCCGCATCTGTATAAGAAAACCCGCTTGCTGCGCCTGTTATTGCCATCACTGACACTGCACAGATCGGGATCCATTTTTTTCGCCACTGCTTTTTCATTTCATATAACCTCCGGTAGTATGTATTGGATTCGTGCTTTACTATAGAGGTTCAATATGAAGTGAATGTTAAGGGAATGTAAAAATGACTTGGGCGGTAAAAGACCTTGGAAGCCTGTACTCCAAATGACTTACTCACTTTCAAAACCCAAGGACTATTCATATAAAGAAAAAGGAATAAAATATAGGCCTATTAACCAATTAAACTGTTTATATATAGAAATATATTAGATGATAGGAAAAAAGTAGCCTTTTTTTCAAAAAAGGCTTTTTGATGAGATTAGCCCCCTTGTTCATTTTAGTATTGATCATTTTTTTCCTTCATGAAAGAGCTTTGTTGCAGAGGGTTAAATAGAAATGAGCCATCTCCCCTTATCCAGAAGAAAAACGGACGGAAATTGAGAATAAATTTAAAGTGAAAGAGCAACATATAACCGTCGTGTAAAAGTGATCATCAATTTAAACCAAATCATTCAGAATTTTAGAAAGCGGGTAAAGAATGCAAATTGAAAAGATAGAAACGTTTCCATTGGTTCATAAACTTTCTGCTCCTTACGGGGATGCAAATGGTTATAAGAAATATAGATCCTGCTATCTGGTACGCATTATAACAAAATCTGGTATAGACGGCTGGGGGGAATGTGTGGACTGGCTTCCTACATTACAGGTGGGATTTAACGAACGAATCATTCCTTACCTAATTGGAAAACCCGCATCTGACCGGCTGCAGTTAGTGGCCACGATTAAAAAATGGCATCAGCGGGCTGCGGCGGCTGTAAGCATGGCTTTATCAGAAATTGCAGCCAAACATGCCAATCTCTCCGTATGTGATCTATGGGGAGGGAAATGGAGAGACAGCATACCTGTATACGCCTCATTTCAATCCTATACGGACAGCAAAGATTGGATCAATCACTCCCTACAGCTGATTGAACAGACCGCTGCAAAAGGGTTTAGCAGCATAAAGGTGAAAATTGGCGGTCGGAGATTCCAGGAAGACGTATCTCATATTACCTTACTGCAGAAAATGACAGAGGAACGATTACGGTTAATTCTTGATGCCAACCAGAGCTACGATATGGCAGCAGCCCGTATGTGGGAACGTTATTTTTCAAACTGGCAGAATTTATTATGGCTCGAAGAACCAATGCCAATAAACAATCTGTCTGAATATAAATTGCTGCGTGCAAGCCTTTCAGTGTCCATTGCAGGGGGAGAAAATATGAAAAGTGCTAAACAATTTTTGCCGCTGCTTTGTCAGAATGCCTTTGATATTATCCAGCCGGATATATTGCATGGGAATGGAATAGAGGACTTTCGGGACACGTTACAGCTTGCCCGCCATTTTGGAATACGAGTTTCCCCTCATAGCTACGATGGAGCACTTTCAAGATTATATGCCTTATTTGCCCAAGCAAGTTTATCTGATTGGAGCAAAATGGAGGAAGAAAAAATTGAACCGGTAGAATGGGATGTGATGGAAAATCCTTTTTCTGAGCTTATCCCCCTGAAGCCATCCAATGGCCATGTATTGATTCCAGATGGAATAGGCATTGGTGTGGAAGTAAATACAGATATAATCAAAACATATCTCTGGGATGGATCGCCTTATTGGGAATAGCATAAAAAAAGTCCATCCTGCTATTTTCGCAAGATGGACTGATACACAGATTTTATCTTATTTTACGATCACAGAACGATAAATAAGGTGTTTCTTCCGTTCTCTGAGGTTTTCCCGGCAAGGAACGTTTATTTCTCTCTCCGATAGACCGCTCTTGTTGACGTGTTGTAAGCCTGGAAGATTCGATCGATTTCTGCCTCATGATTTTCTTTCGCATCAACAAGCACAACGATGTTTCCTTCCTTCAAATACCGCTCATACTCTTTTGCTTTTTCTTCCGGAATACCGGCTCCTGCCAGCGCTCCGATAATTCCACCGCTCCCGAGACCCATACCTGCTCCAGTCAGTCCAGCAAGAATCGGTCCAGCTGCCACAATCGGTCCAATTCCCGGAATCGCAATCAAGCCGGCTCCAAGTATCGCCCCAAGTGAACCCCCGAGAAGACCGCCGGAAAGAGCCCCGATGCCTGCCCCTTTCTCGGCATGTTCCATGCGTTCACTGCTGTCCGTAATAATGTCTGCATTCGTTTCATGCTCAATGTCACGGACGTCCTTGCTGCTTTTCGCAAAAACGGAAATGTCATCAATGCTGTACCCTTTCAGCTTCAATGCTTCAATGGCTTTAATCACCGCTTCATGTTCTTGAAAGATACCACCAATAATTCTCATTGTCATGATCCCGATTCTCCTCTCTTTTCTTACCCTTATTCTTATTCCTATTCTTATTCCTTATTACCCCATACTCCAAAATTACTCAAACAGAAATTCAGAAAAATATCTCTTTTGTTCCTGGCGAAAACAGAAAAGTGATGAATCAAAGCTGTGTGAAGCGAGAACAACGACACATTCTTTTTAAGCCTTTTTCTTTATATATCACGCCTGACAGCCTATCTTTTGGTGAAAAAGCCAGAAGCCTTACTATTGAGAAGATTGTGATTAAATGAAGCTAAGTGTTCTTGATCAATCCGTTGTTACAAATGGCGGAACTGAACTGCTGCATTAAAAAATACGCTGAAGCTGGCCTAGTTAACGGAAGGAATGGGATACACCCGCTTTTGGACAGCGGAACATCATAACACAAACGGAATGGCGGATCCCTCGCCGGAAGTGCTCATTTCCCATATTGCTTCGAGTATAAACTCGATACGTGCAGGATCAGGAGGGGTTCTTCTCCCCCAGTATAGACCGTATAAAATTGCTGAGAATTTCAAAGTACTGGAAGCTTTATTTCCAAAACGGATTGATTTAGGAATCGGCAGCTCGCCTGGAGGTTCCGCAGATACCCGCTTGGCCCTTACGGATGATGTCAGGAAAAGCTTAAATGAGTTTCCGAGATAAGCGAAAGACCTGCAAGGCTATTTAACAAACGAGGACCAGGGTCAAACCGTAAAAGCGTATCCACTGACAGACAGCCTTCCTGAAATGTCGATGTTGGGCATTACCCACCACGGAGCAAGAACAGCCACTGCTTAACATGTAAAAAGAAGCAGCGGAAAAATTAAATAAAACTTTATTTGGATGACCTTGAACATAAATAAAGACAGCCACTTTCGCCAAATTCGTCGCCACTTCGCCCACAGTGCCTTTAAACACAAAAAAAGACCACTTCCGAAGAAGTGATCTTTTCGTAGAGAAACCGTGTTCCTGACGCTCTCTCGAAGGGTTTTGACACCCAATGATTCCTACTGGGTTCGAACCAGCGACCTCTACCCTGTCAAGGTAGCGCTCTCCCAGCTGAGCTAAGGAATCGTTTTACTGACAATTTATATTTTATTCAATTAAGCTGGTATTGTCAACGTTTTTTTGTATTTTTATTTAAACTACTTAATCTCGATAAACTTGTTGGCATGATAATATGCCGTATACTGCAAAACTTAGATTTGGTCACGAACATCTGAATTTGGTCACGAAAACATGCCCTTTGCCGTTGAATGGTAAGGGCAAAGGGCGTATTTTCTTCTATTTTATTCTCCGCCACATTAAATACAGCACGGTCATAAATAAAATCGTCATGATAAGAGCGGTAATGAGCGCGATGTGGTACGTGTTTGAGTCGGATATCGGTGACTGGTTGCCCATCGAGACAAAGATGCCGGCCATAATGATGCTGAAGGCGAGCATGATGACACTTAGAACAATGAGCGAGGCCATCCGCTCGATGCGCCTCATCATGTTGTCGTCGGCGGTCAGGTGCATTTTCAGTTTCGGCTGGCCGCCCTCCCATTCGTTCAGCGTTTCATTTAAAATACCGGGCAGCTTCACAGCGGCCATTTTAAACAGCCGCAGGAATGAACGGGATTCACGCATCATTTCTTTCGGATGGACCCGCCCCATCAGCACTTCATGCGCCATGTCGCGGACCATGCCGGATAAACTTGAACCGGGGTCGAGCGCAATAACAGTTTGTTCGACTTTTAAAAAAGCCTGGCCGACCTGGACAAAATCTTTTGGGATTGTAATATGATGGCTGCCGGCGACCATGAACAGCTCCTGCAGCATCGCCCCCATTTGTACGTCCACAAGCTCAATGTCCATATAGCCGGCCATCCAGCGGCTAATGTCGCGCTGGAGCAGCCGCCGCTCAATTGGTTTTCTTGCGCCCATTTCAAGTACTAACATCGACAGCGACGCGGCATCCCGGTCAGCGAGCGCAAACAAGCAGTCTGAGAGTAAATGCTTCATGTCGTCAGAAAGCCTTCCGGTATTGCCAAAGTCAATGAGTCCAAGGCGGCCGTCTTTTAAGAGCAGCAGGTTGCCAGGATGCGGGTCGGCATGAAAAATACCGTCGATAAACACTTGACGAAGCACGGTTTCCGATAATGCACGGGCGAGCTCCCGCCGTTCTTCCACTTCAATCGCTGCGATGACATCTCCCCGCAGCGATTTACCGCTCACAAATTCCATTACAAGCATCCGCTCAGTCGTCCATTCCGGGAAAATGCGCGGCACGTAAATGCGTTTTTCTTTCATTAAATCGCGTACACTGACTGCTTCCATCGCTTCCATCCGATAGTTCATTTCCCGACCAAGCGCTGCGGCAAAGTCGTCAATGATCGCTTTTAAGCTGATCTGCCTGGCAAGCTCGGAATTTCGTTCGGCTAAATTAGCAAGCTGGCGCAAAATCGAGACGTCGTTTCGGATCACCGGCTCAATTCCTGGCCGGCGGATTTTAATGGCCACTTCAGTCCCGTCTTTTAGTGCGGCACGATGCACTTGCCCGATGGAAGCGGCACCGAGGGGTATTTCTTCCATGTAAATAAGCCAGTCTTCCAGCGGCTGCCCCGCTTCCGACTCGACGATTTTTTTTATGGCCTCATATGGCATCGCCGGCGCGCTGTTTTGCAGCTTAGCGAGCGGATCCGTCCATGACGGTGGCAATAAGTCTGTTCTCGTTGATAAAAACTGGCCGAGCTTCATAAATGTCGGTCCAAGTTCTTCAAGTGCCCGCCGCAGCTGCTCGCCTTTTACGTTTTGTTCTTTCGCGCCCCAGCGTGTAAATGGAATTTTTTCCGCCAGGCCAAGGTCTTTTATGTATCCAGCAAAGCCGTGCTTCGCGAACACCGCCACAATTTCTGGCGCGCGCCGAAGCGTTCCGATTTTCACCACGTCGTCACCTTCTCCGTTTCCATCTTTTTTTCCATCATATCATATCCGCTTCTCTTCTCGCTCAAAAAAGAACTTTCGTTCGCTTCTGGTCATGGTAAAATGAGCTGACAACATTTTTGGGGAGGTTTTCGGATGAAACGCGGAACGATTCAAGATCATCTTATACATTCAAACGAATTAAACGAAGACATTTCCTTTCTCGTTTATGTTCCGGCGGATTTTTCGCCAATGTTTTCGTATACGTTTTTAATTTGCCAGGACGGAAAGGATTATTTTCAAATGGGCCGTCTGCCGCGCGTAGCAGATGAACTGCTTCGAGAAGAAGAAATTGAGCCGCTTATTATCGTCGGCATTCCGTACAACGATAAATATGACCGGCGTGACAAATACCACCCGGAAGGTGCAAAGCAAAAAGCCTATATTCGCTTTTTGGCACATGAGCTCGTGCCGTATTTAGATGAGCAGTTCCCGGGACACGGTGACCGGTTTGGCCGGGCGCTTGCGGGCGATTCATTAGCTGGTACGGTATCATTCATGGCAGCACTGGAATATCCGGATTTGTTTGGACGCGTATTGATGCATTCTCCGTTTGTGGACAGCACGGTCATACATAAGGCAGAACAAGCGAAAACACTTCCCTCTCTTTATCACATGATTGGCACAGAGGAAACGGACGTGCTTATGACAAACGGCGAAAGAGCTGATTTTTTAACGCCGAACCGGACGCTCTACTCTCTTTTAGCCGACAAAACAACAGACTATTTTTATGACGAGTTTGCAGGTGGCCACACGTGGACATATTGGCAGAAAGATATGAAGCCGGCACTGATAAAAATGTTTGAATGAGCTTCGGCTCTCATTCCGCATTTTCGAAAACGTTTGGTATACTAATAGAGGAGACGTTAATTTAAAGGGAGTGAATGAACATGAAATACGGTGTTGTCATTTTTCCATCAAAATCTTTGCAGGATAAAGTAAACGGTTACCGGAAGCGGTACGATCCGCATTATGCGCTTATTACGCCGCATATTACGCTGAAAAGCCCGTTTGATGCGGATGAGCAGGACGTTAGTCAGATCGCGGAAAAGCTGCGCCGCATCGCCGCTGTTCATCAGCCATTTTCGTATCATGTCAGCAAAGTAAAGTCGTTCGAGCCGGTCAACAATGTGATTTATTTTAAAGTTGACCTGAACAAAACGCTTGATTCTTTATATGAGATGCTGCATACGGATGAGTTTCCGGGTGAAGAGCCGTATGGATTTGTTCCCCACATTACGATCGGCCAACAGCTGTCCAATGATGAGCATTCGGATGTATACGGATCGCTCCAAATGGAATCGATTGACTTAACGGAAATCGCGGACCGCTTTCATTTGCTGTATCAGCTTGAAAACGGCTCCTGGACGGTATATGAAACATTTTTACTAGGAAAGGATGCATAGTATTTTGAATGTCGTAAAAACAACAGATTTGAAGCAGCGTGAAGACGCTTATGCCGTGCGCACTACCGTTTTTGTGGGTGAGCAGAATGTGCCCCCTGCACTTGAAATTGATGAACTTGAAGAGGAAGCCGTACATTTCGTTTTGTATGATGAGCAGCACGAGCCATGCGGTGCTGGCCGTTTTCGTACAGTCGGGGAATTCGGCAAAGTCGAGCGTATTTGCGTCTTAAAAGAAGCCCGGGGTCACGGCGCCGGCAATCTCATTATGGATATGATTGAAGGGTATGCGAAAACCGTCGACGGCTTGACAACACTAAAGCTTGATGCCCAGCTGCAGGCCATTCCTTTTTATGAAAAACGCGGCTACGAGATTGTATCTGGTGAATTTTTAGATGCCGGCATTTTGCATAAAACGATGACGAAACCGCTCTAACAGCAAAAAAGCGTATTCTTCAAAACGAGGAATACGCTTTTTCTATGGGATTGTCTCGATATGCCATCCTTCTTTCATTATGCCAATTTGTCGATTTCAAATCCTTTACCGCTAACTTGTGCCATATGTACGCGGAATGCCTCATGTTCACTTTGGCGTTTTTTTCTTTGCTCTTCTAAACTCATTTGTGGTTCAGAGCGGTCTCGTAATACTTTATCAAACGTTACTTTTGCAGCCGGATCGACAGATGAATAGCCCATGCTTGTTTCATTTAAAACCCGCTCTCTATAATCGTTGTACTGATATTGCGGAATCGGCATTATGTAACCCATTTCTCTCGCTCCTTTCTTTAGAAAAATGACGACTATATAATATGTATTCACTCTTTCCCCGTTTTATTTCTTATGTAAACCGTTTAATTTTAAAAAGAACCGTTTTACCTATATAGATAGGAAAAAAGGCAGCGTTTCCGCTGCTCTTCACATAGTCTTATTTGATCATTTTTGTAATCGCGTCCATGTCGAGCTTTTTGCCGTCTTTTAAAATCGTGTTGACAATTTCGTCTTCTACCTGTTTTGGCACTTTTTTTCCGGCAAGCGCTGCGGTTTGCGCGACCACAGCCCGAATGGTGCGTTCATCTTTAAAATCAGCGTACTGAAGTGAATCGACGAGCGCAAACACGTCACTCATACGCACGCCGGTTTTTTTCTCGATATTGCTGAAAAACTTGTCATTCATGGCTTGCTCCCCCTCATTTCAACTCAATAAAAGCTTGCACCGACGATAATGAGCAAAATGAACAAAACAACAATCAACACAAATGTGCTTGAGCCGCCGTAGCCGCCGTATCCATACATACCCATAATGCCTCCCCCTTTCGCTGTTCTCTCCTTATCATATGAAGGAGTGACAAAAAGGGATGGGCCCGCTCACCCTTTTGGCTTAAAAAAAAGGGCGCCAATAAAGCCAAAAACAATCGCGGCAGAAATACCGGAGCTTGTCACTTCAAACATGCCCGTTAATACGCCGACGACTCCATGCTTTTCAGCTTCCTGCATCGCACCGGCGACTAGCGAGTTGCCAAAGCTCGTAATCGGCATTGTCGCCCCTGCCCCGGCAAAATCCACGAGCCGGTCATACAAACCAAAGCCTCCGAGTATCGCTCCTACTGAAACAAGAATCGAAAGCGTGTGGCCCGGTGTCAATTTGCCAACATCCATCATAAGCTGGCCAATGACACAAATAAGTCCGCCAATGACAAATGCCCAAAAAAACATTGCAATCATGTATCTCTTCCTTTCTTTATGCCGTTTCTTCTTTTAATTTAATAATTTCCGAGAGCCGCTTATCCGCTTCTTTTTCAGTTAAATGCCCGGCTTCCATGTCTTCTTTCAGCCGGACTGCTTCAAGGAAGATTTTATAATCACTCGAGACGACAATTTCTGATTCTTCCTTCTCTGCCATTTTTTCAATATGATCATCTAGTTCTTTTTCAATTTTTTTCATTTGAAACCGGTCAAGGTGGCGTACTTTGTAAGCAACGAGCAGCTGATCCGTTCCTTTTACGACTGCCGTATCATATATTTCTTTAAATGAATCCGCTTCTTTTTTTATATCAGCCGCCAAGCTGTCACGGTGTCCATCCAGCTGTACCGCATCGGGATCAGCCGTTTCAATCATTGCGGTTCCGTCGTGCTCCTCCCCGCATCCCGCCAGTAAAAAGACCAGAATAATTCCCGCCATTTTGTTCATGACCTGCACCTCCGTTTTCGGTCAGTATGCGCGAAAACAAAAAAAAAATTCCATTCATCACGGCAATTGTCCATGCCGTTTTGAACGAAATTCATATTGTAATAATGTACCGATATTAAAGGAGGAGTGCCCAATGGGATGCCAAAAGCATCGCGACGATTTAGATGATAGCCGTTTTTCTTCTGAAAGCTGTGTTTGTGAAGTCGTCCGTGCGATTCGTGATATTCAGGATGCCAGACAGGATGAAGAGTGCCACGATTGCAAAGACTGCTTTGCCGAGCCGCTTGGCGATTTGGATGGACCGCGCCGCCGCAATGCCGACACACGCGTATTTACACTAACATCGAAAAAAGGAAAGCCGTTTTTTGCTTTCTTCAGCCCGGATGAAATGGATTATTGCGATTCCGGCTGTGTCTCCATCTACTTCCGTGTGGAAGATGTTTTTGACAGCTGCTGCGCGCGCTTGCGTGTGCTCGCGCCGCTTGATGACGAACGAGAGCCAGTGAACCTTGCTTCTGACGAAGGCATTAGCTTAAAACAAGTATGCAAAGTGGAAAATTTCAGAAAAACACGCAGCTGCATCACGGTCGACTTAAACGAGTTTATTGCCGTGCAATGTATCAAAGATGTTGACCTTGACGTGTGCCCTTAAATAGAACCGCCTCATCAATAAATGAGGCGTTTTTTTTATTATGTGCCGGCAAGACGAATATGAAGAATCTCTGCAATCGGCACCGGAACAATTTCGTGACTTTCTTCATCTAATATCCACACATGTACCTCATCGAATTTTTCAATCGTTCCACGTACAGAACTGTCAGACCATTCAAAGCGGCAGGGGACTGGAATGCGCCGTTTCGCTAAATAGAGGACCTTTTCTGTCGTGTCCATTTCCCGAAAAGGCTTCAAGATGCCGGATGCAGAACCAGGACCCGTCTTTTCCACATCCGGTTTCGCTGTTTTGGCTGGTTCGACTGCGCCCGCTTTCACGACTTCCTGCATAACAGGCTGCACTGGCTGCAAATGCGGCTGCCCGATATAAAGCAATGGTCCGGATGGTTTTTTCATCATGCATGCACCTCCGCTTTTCGTCCAGTATATGCAAAAAACCGCCCATTATGGACGGTTTTTTAAAATTAGTTGCCTGTAATATGATAGCCGGAGTCAACGTGGATGTTTTCACCCGTAATACCACGGGACATATTACCAAATAGGAAGACCGCTGCGTCACCGACTTCTTCTTGTGTTGTTGTCCGGCGAAGCGGCGCGCGCTCTTCAATCTGTGTCAGCATATCATTGAAATCGCTAATGCCTTTCGCTGCCAGTGTACGGATTGGGCCTGCTGAAATCGAGTTGACACGGATGCCGTCTTTGCCAAGATCCGCTGCCAAATAACGAACGCTCGCATCAAGAGACGCTTTTGCCACACCCATCACGTTGTAATTTGTAATGACGCGCTCGCCGCCTAAGTATGTCAGCGTCACGATGCTGCCACCTTCTGTCATCAATGGTTTCGCGTATTTTGCGACCGCTGTTAATGAATATGCGCTAATGTTGTGGGCAAGCATAAATCCGTCACGGGACGTGTCAACAAAATCGCCATCCAAATCTTCTTTGTTCGCAAACGCGATGCAATGCGCAAGACCATGAATAACGCCTGTTTCTGCTTTAATGGAATTAAAGCATGCTTCAATTGCTGCGTCATCTGCTACGTCGCATGATAAAATGAACGGATCGTTTTGATTTTCAAGCGTTGCCGCCAAGTCGCGTACATTTTTCTCTAACCGCTCGCCTGCATATGTGAAAATAAGGCGTGCTCCTGCCGCGTCAAGTGAACGGGCAATTCCCCAAGCGATGCTGCGCTTATTAGCGACACCCATTACGACAAACGTTTTTCCTTCAAGTGAAAATGACATATATCCGTTCCCCCCATTTATACAAGTTATTAGTACCTAGTGTTAATTTTATCATGAATAGAAAAAAAATCAACGGGTATGGTGCCGGCTTTTGCCTTACTTTTAAATTTTCTCCAAACGGCTTATACTAATGCAGTAAACAAAATGAATAAGGAGCGATTGAATGAAGCTGGATATTATCGGAGATGTACATGGCTGTTTCGATGAGTTTCGCACGCTGACGCGTACGCTTGGATATATGTGGGACGAAGGCATGCCTGTTCACCCGGACGGCCGGACACTTGCGTTTGTCGGCGATTTAACGGACCGGGGACCGGATTCTGTCCGTGTAATGGATATCGTCTGCCGACTGTTTGAAGAGCACGGTGCGCTTTATGTGCCCGGCAATCACTGCAACAAGCTGTACCGGTATTTTCTTGGAAACAATGTTCAGGAAACGCACGGCTTAGAAACGACCGTTGCGGAGCTCGATTCCATGCCTGCCGATGAATACCGTCTGCTCAGAAAACGATTTTTATCCATGTATGAAGAGTCGCCGTTTTATCAAGTTCTTGATCACAATAAACTTGTAATCGCCCATGCCGGCATCCGCGCCGATTACATCGGCCGTCTTGACTCCCGCGTGAAAACATTCGTGCTCTATGGAGACATTACCGGCGAAAAACACGCCGATGGCTCTCCTGTCCGGCACGACTGGGCGAAAAAATATACAGGCGATGCTTATATTGTATATGGACATACGCCTGTTGAAGAGCCGCGTAAAGTTGGCGAAACGATCAATATCGACACCGGCTGCGTCTTCGGCGGCAGACTGACTGGCTTGCGCTGGCCGGAGCGTGAAACGGTATCCGTTGAATCAAAACAGCCGCTCGTCAAGGAGAAATTTCGCTCATTTGACTGAACATAAGATCTTATAAAAAAATACCTCGGCTTCCAATAAGGAAGCTGGGGTATTTTAGAAGGTCATGTTATTCATATCCATTGGCATCGGCATGGAGACGTCAATTTGTTTTTCTGTTAAAGGATGGCGAAACGCAAGTGATCCGCAATGAAGCGCCTGCCGCGTAATTCGCTTCGTGCTGCCCCCGTACAAGTCATCACCGGCGAGTGGATGGCCGATGTAAGCGAGATGAACCCGGATTTGATGCGTCCGTCCCGTTTCCGGCTTCACCGATACGTGCGCAAACGCATCGTATTGCTGTATAACTTGATAACCAGTCCGCGCGTATTTACCGTCCGCGCGTACGATTCGTTCAATAATGCTATCGTCCCGGCGTCCAATAGGTGCTTCAACGACACCGTCTGTTTGTGTGAAAACGCCTTCCGCTAACGCTTCATATTGCCGAAAAACCATTTTTTGTTTTTGCATCTCAGACATTAAATGGTGAACGTAGCGATTTTTCGCCGCAAGAACGATGCCGGATGTGTCACGGTCCAGCCGGGTAACGATATGAGCAGTTGCTTGAATTCCTCGCTCCGCGTACAGTGAAAGCAGACCGGATGCAAGTGAGCCGGCCGGATGTTCACGCGACGGAATCGTATTCATGCCAGCCGGTTTGGCAACAGCGATGAGCGTGTCATCTTCATACAGCACCGGCAAATCCAGCTGCACGGCTTTTATGCCATCTGAGGGCACTTCCGGCGGAAACACAATACGGATAGCATCACCAGCAGACAGCACGTGCCGCACATTCACTTCACGACCGTTCACTTCTATAAGCCCGCCGTTAAATTTAATGTCGGTTAACGCACGCTTTGAAATCGCTTTTTCCTGTAAAAATGTCCGCAGCAGGACACCGTCTTGACCTGCCATCCAGCGCAATTGGAATGGCTTTCCCTTAGCTGCTGACAAAGGAATCATGTACCCTTTTCCAAAATGGGAACGGCCGAAAGCGGGCAAAGCGAATTTTTTCGGAAGCAACCCGGTATTGAATCGATTTGACGTCTTTATGTAAAATCGTTAAATGGTCGATCGTTACTAAAAAGTCTGGCCGGTTGACCGGCTTCAGCATACACGTATGGTGGGCTGGCAAAATAAGCGGCGAACCGACTGTCCGGAACACGCGGTTGTTGATTGACGCCATTTCTGCCAGCTGGAGCGCGCGGATCGACGGATGCAAAATCGCCCCGCCAAGCGCTTTATTATAGGCGGTACTGCCGGATGGTGTCGAAACACAAAGACCATCCCCACGGAAGCGCTCAAAATGCTCGCCGCGAATTTCCACATCCATCACAAGTGTGCCTTCCACGCTTTTCACTGTTGATTCGTTCAGCGCTAAATAACGGGTCTCTTTGCCTCCGTCCTGATAACGGATAATCGCTTCGAGAAGCGGATATTCAATGATTTGGTACGGTGTCCGCGCGATCGCGATGACCAGTTTTTCAATTTCATCCGGTGTCCAGTCCGCGTAAAAGCCAAGATGCCCCGTATGCACCCCGACAAATGCTGTTTTATCAAGACGTCCGCTGTAGCGGTGAAATGCATACAAAAGCGTTCCGTCTCCGCCGACGGAAATAACGATATCCGGCTCGCTTTCATCGTATGTCAGCTTAAAATCCGTCAAATAGTTGCGAATTTTGTGCATCAATGCGTTAGACTTGGCGTCTCCTTTTGATGTAATCGCAAATTTCATTCAACCTCACTCCTGCCGATTAATGGTTACTTCAGACTGTTGACAACTGCTCTCTTTCGGCGTCACTTGCCGTGTGTGAATGCTCATGACCCACAAAAGGTCACTCCGTTTCCCAAACGGCGGCGTTCCCTGGGAGATAAGCGTTTTCAATCAGCCTGCTTTATAATTTTTTCTAAACTCTGGTTATTCTTTTTTCTTCGTGAAAAACAGCTGCGCTTCCTGAATTTCTTCGCGTATTAACGACATTTCTTCATCCAGCCGAAAAGCCGCTTCTGCTGCGCGCTGAAGCCGCGTCTGAATTTCTTTCGGAAAATCGCCATTATATTTATAATTCAACGAATGCTCAATCGTCGCCCAAAAGTTCATCGCCAGCGTCCGGATTTGAATTTCCGCAAGCAGCTTTTTTTCGCCGTGAATCGTTTGCACCGGATATTCGATTACAACGTGATACGACCGATAGCCACTTGGCTTTTTATAAGAAATGTAGTCTTTTTCTTCGATAATCTTAAAATCGTTCCGCTTTCGCAAAATCGTCACGACATTTTTAATATCATCGACAAACTGGCACATCATGCGCAGTCCGGCAATGTCCTGCATGTCCCGTTGAATGCGGTCCATTGGAATTTTTTTCGTTTCCATTTTATCCAGAATGCTCGGGACTGGCTTGACACGCCCTGTCACAAACTCGATTGGCGAGCGGTCATCCTCAATTGCAAACTGCTTGCGGATGCCCCTTAATTTCACTTTTAATTCCTCTACTGCCTGCTTGTAAGGCGCTAAAAACTCATCCCAGTTGTCCATCGCGTCCCCCATTAGCGCTGTTCGGCGAAAAAAACACGTTCGACTTTCTCCACCATTTCCTCGCCGTAGTTGCTGTTCCCTTCAATATTGACGATCAAGTCGTTCATTTCTTCATGAAATGACACAAGCGCAAATGTGCCGTCTGTCCCGACTGCTTCAATCGAATGTTCGTCATCAAGCGCTTTTTTCACATCTTCCCACGTGCTTTCATGCAAATATAAGTAGACATAGCCCGGCTCCGCTTCCGCCAAATAAACAAAAGCCGCCTCGTCTGAATCAGTAATCACCTGATTCACCGGGTGCAGGTGCGTAACCTCGACTTCTTCTTCTGATAATAGGCGAAGCGTGTTATCTACCCATTCTGTTTTCGTAAAATGCCATTTCGTTCTCATTAATTCACTTCTCCTTTACAACATCCGTTCATTTAAAACTTCGTAAACATTTTATCACATTTTGTTCTTTCAAACACGGATCGAACAGGATACAATGAGAGAAGATCAATATTGGGAAAAAGAGGCGGAAAAATGAACGAGGAAATTGAAATCGAATTTAAATGCGTCGTCACAAAAACACAATTTGATGAACTCGTGGCGGCTTTCGAGCCGGGACCGTTTCAGAATCAGCACAATCACTACTTTGATACGCCAGATTTTTTATTAAAAGACGCAGGTGCTGCTCTGCGTATTCGTGAAAAAAACAGCAAAGCAGAAATGACGTTAAAAGAGCCCGCGGATACTGGATTGCTCGAGTCAACCGTTTTGCTATCTAAGGATGAGGTTGAATCCGCATTAAACGGGACACTGCCGGACAATGATGTGATAAAACGGGCGTCAAAACGGGCAGGTGCTGCAAACTTTGTTCATTTCGGCACGCTTTCGACCACACGCGCGGAAATGACGTACGGAGACGGATTGCTCGTATTTGACCATAGTACGTATCTCGAACAAGAAGATTATGAAATTGAGTATGAAGCAAAAGACGTGTCTGGTGAAGCAGTCTTTCATCAGCTTTTAACGAAATATGGCATCGATTATATACCGGCTGAGAATAAAATTCGTCGTTTTTATCGTACACTTACACAACATGGAGGAAACTGACGTGGATACAAACTTTTTCAACACGATGATTAACACAACTGTTGCCAAAGCCGCCGGAACCGGAATAACTTCTTCTGTCTTTTCTCCAAATACAAATACAAACAGTGTGTTTGGCTCGATTTTACAGCAGGCGCTCATGCAGGGACTGGAAATTGTTCAGTCAGAAGCAGCCTCTGCTGCGCAGCCGGCGCTTTATACAAAAGCAGGTGCTGATCTTTTATCAGCGCCGAAAACGGATTACGATGATATTATCACTCGGGCTGCTGAGCAGTACAACGTCCCGAAAAAACTAATCCAGTCCGTCATTAAACAAGAATCAAACTTTAATCCAAACGCGGTCAGCTACGTCGGCGCCACCGGGCTTATGCAATTGATGCCGGGCACAGCCAGCTATCTTGGTGTAAACGATTCGACAGATCCGGAGCAAAATGTTTTTGGCGGGACAAAATATTTACGCCAAATGCTCGATATGTTTAATGAAGACATTTCACTCGCACTCGCCGCATATAATGCAGGACCCGGCAACGTAAAAAAATACGATGGCATCCCGCCATTTAGCGAAACACAAAATTATGTGAAAAAAGTAACCGGCTCCTACAATGCGTAGAGCCGGTTTTCCTTTATAAGTAAAAGAATGCTTGGTAGACGTGCCTTCAATCCTATCATTTGTTTTATGACGGAAGCCTTGTTAAAATGAAGATATATTACGAGGGAAAAGGAGTCATATTTATGGCCGAGCAATCCAATGTTCCATACGACATCATTGGCGGGAAACAGCTTTCAGAACTAGTTGACGTTTTTTACAGCCGCGTTTCGCAGCATCCGGATCTTGCGCCGATTTTTCCCGATGATTTAACCGAAACTGCCCGAAAGCAAAAGCAGTTTTTAACACAATTTTTAGGTGGACCTTCTCTATATACAGATGAACACGGGCACCCGATGCTCCGGGCACGCCATATGCCTTTTCCGATCACGCCAGTACGCGCAGCTGCCTGGCTTTCGTGTATGGAAGCAGCAATGGACGATGTGCATGTAACCGGTGAATTGCGTGCTTTCTTTTTTCAACGACTTAAACAAACGGCCTTTCATATGGTAAACCGGCCGGATGATGAGGGTGATGTTCTGTGAATTCAATGCAATTGCCTGATCGGATTTGTTCTGCCCGGCAAAAGCCGCTCGAATTATATGTATTTGTCGATCCGCTTTGCCCGGAATGCTGGGCACTTGATCCGCTCATTCGGAAACTGCAGGTTGAATACGGCCATTACTTTAAATTAAAGCAAGTGTTAACCGGCAAACTGACAGCATTAAATGTGGCAAGGCGCCCTCTCGCTGTTGAACGAAGCGGACTTGCCTGTGAGGAGTCCGTCTGGATAGAGGAGGCAGTCGAATCCCCTTTTCTCGCATCGATTGCGATTAAAGCGGCTGAGCTGCAAGGAAAGCGGGCCGGCAGTAAATTTTTGCGGAAGCTTCAGGAACAGCTTTTTTTAGATAAAGAAAATATAGCGGACTTGGCGGTATTAAGCCGCTGTGCTGAAGAAGCAGGTCTTGATAAAGGTGAGTTTTTAAACGATATTTATTCAGCCGGTGCCACAAAAGCGTTTCAATGCGATTTAACGATTACATGTGAAATGGATGTAGATGAAGCACCGACGATTGTTTTCTTTAATGAACGGATTGAAGATGAAGGCATTAAAATTGCCGGCCTGTATTCATATGACATTTACGTGCAGATTTTGCAGGAAATGCTGGAGGAAATACCGGAACCGCTTGATCCGCCTTCTCTTGAAGAATTTATGCAGTATTTTCGAATTGCCGCAACCAATGAAATAAGCGGTGTCTATGATTGGACAGATGCACAAACAGAGTGCGAAATGAAAAAATTGCTCTTGCAGCGAAAAGTCCGCAAAATCAATACGAAACACGGCACTTTTTGGGAATACGTAAAATGAAAAACGCCAGCGCGGATGCTGGCGTTTTTTACTGCCTTCATTTTGAGGAACGGTGGGTTTCGTGACCAATATTGTTTGGTTCATGGCTATTTGCTTCATTTCGTGGCCAATTCTTATATTTCGTGCCCAAATCCAATTTAGCTCATCTTTCTTTCTGCAACAGAAAAAGCCCCGCCGAAGCGGAGCTTTTCCCTACGAACAAAGGGGATGGGAGAAATTTTTCACGGTCAAACAAAGGGGTATATGTTTGTTTGTGATCAACTTCACGACATCATCGTACCATGTATGGCACATTTTTTGCAAGAGATGCCTCTCCTGTTCACAATTTTGTCAAAATAATGGATTTGACAGCGTTAACTAACAAATTAACCCAGAAGATTTTCCATTTCTTCTAACGATTCTTCAAATACAAGGCAAGCCGCTTCAATGGCCTCAGCTTCTGTCATATCAACGCCAGCCCGTTTCAATACCTCAATCGGATCTGACGCGCTGCCTGCTTTTAGAAATTCATTAATATAGCGCTCTGCCGCCGGCTCCCCATCTTTTAAAATTTGGGAAGACAATGCAATAGCGGCGCTTAACCCGGTTGCATATTGATACACATAATAATTGTAGTAAAAATGCGGAATGCGCGCCCATTCCAGTGCAATTTCTTCATCAATGACCATATCGTCGCCGAAATACTTTTTATTCAGTTCGTAATAGGCTGCGCTTAACCCATCCGCTGTCAGTGCTTCACCGTTTTGTGCTTTTTCATGCACTAAATGCTCAAATTCAGCGAACATCGTCTGGCGGAATACAGTGCCGCGGAATGTTTCAAGAAAATGATTCAGCAAGTAGATGCGTTTTTTCTCATCTTCGGTTGTTTTCAGCAAGTAGTCGTTTAAAATCGATTCATTGCATGTTGACGCCACTTCTGCAACAAAAATCGAATAATCCCCATAAATGTATGGCTGATTTCCACGTGTGTAGTAGCTGTGAATGCTATGGCCAAATTCATGCGCCAGCGTAAACAAATTGTTCACGTTATCCTGCCAGTTCATTAACACGTATGGATTCGTGCCATATGCGCCTGATGAATACGCCCCGCTTCGTTTTCCTTTATTTTCAACGACGTCTACCCAGCGGCTTTGGAGACCTTTTGTTAAAATATCATTGTACTCTTTCCCGAGCGGCTGCAAGCCTTTTTGAAGCAAGTCTTTCGCTTCGTCATACGTGACGTCAAATTTGCCTTCTGCCACCAATGGTGTGTACAAATCGTACATGTGCAGCTTGTCTAGGCCGAGCACTTTTTTGCGCAGCGCCACATATCGGTGCAGGAGCGGCAGGTTTTTATTAATTGTGCTGACTAAATTGTCGTATACCGCTTCCGGAATGTGGTTGCGCGATAGTGCAGCCTCACGTGCACTTCCGTAGTTACGGACTTTTGCCGAAAAATTATCTTTTTTAATTTGACCCGACAGCGTCGACGCAAATGTATTTTTAAATTTCTCGTATGTCGCATAAACGGCTTTAAAGGCTTCTTCACGCACACGGCGATCAGATGATTCCAAAAAACGCACATAGTTGCCATGTGTAATTTGCACGTTTTCCCCGTTTTCATCTTGAATAACCGGAAACTCAAGGTCGGCGTTATTCAGCATACCAAACGTTGTACTAGATGAACCGAGTACGTCCGATGCCTGTGCCAGCAAATTTTCTTCAGCAGCGGACAATATGTGCGGCCGCTGTTTGTTTAAATCATTGAGCACTTTTTTATACAGCCGAAGCGGCTCATAGGACGCAACAAAGCCATTCACTTTTTCTTCATCGATCAACAAAATTTCCGGATCCGCAAACGAAAGCGCACCAGCAATTTGTGTGTAGAGCATTTTTGCCCGGTCATTCATTCCTTGATAATGCGCATTTTGTGTATCTTCGTCGTAACGCATATGCGCGTAAGTGTACAGCTTGCCCATTCGTTCAAGCAATGCATCCTGCCAGGCGAAAAAAGAATGCATCTGTTCCGCGCTGTCACCGAGCGTTCCATTATATGACGCAGCTTCTCCGGCGAGCATCTGAATTACTTTAAACTCTTCTTCCCACAACTCATCCGTTTCAAAAATGTCTTCAAGACGCCATTTTAGCTCTTCTGCTACTTCAGAGCGAGCCGGAAGCTGTTTCACTTGATTGTCTGCCATTCAAAAAACCTCCCTTTCTGTATAACCATTCTCCTTCCTTATTATATATTCCTTTCTTTTTCACCTCAAAAAATTAGCTTACTGATAACAGTTGCACTGAACGTATTCATAAATGCTTTTTCATTTTGCAGCTTTGCCCCCATTGACGTGCTGTCCGTTAAATTCTCTTCCCCCAACAAATAAAGCAGTGCTGTATATTCTTTCGCCGCCGTCTCTGCTGTCATTCCATCTGCGAGCGGCAATAGCTGCTCTTTTAAGTGACCAAGTTCAATCCGTTGCCGTACTGTTTCTTCTGCCGGCCGCTTCTTCCAATCCATCAAAATATAAAACTGCCATTCAGCCGGGTGATTACGGATTGCCCTGCCACTCCGAACCGGCAATCCGATTTGTTCCGGAAGCAAATATGGATTACGCCCTTCTGCGTACACTGCTTTAAAAAATGGGTGACGGCGGGCATTTTGAAAGTAAAGCGCCCGGTCCATCCATTTCCGCTTTTCATCAAAAAACGCTTTTAAGGAAAAAGCATGCTTTCCTTTAACCTCGGCAGACGGCGGAAAAGACATGTCTTTCATTTTAATAAAACGCCGTTCTGCTGCACAAAGCGACGGCGTTACCGGAATAATCCGTCCGTAAACCGTAAAACCTTTCCTATCAGGACAGTAAGAAATGAAGTAAAAGCCAAGCTGTGGATGATAGCGCAAAAAAAGCCGCTGAAAAGGTGTCAACTTAATATAACTCCCTTTTCTCTCTACCGGCTTGCCGCCATAAATCCAAAACGGAGTCATGCCGCGCGTCGTGTATTTATCTGTCCGTTCTTTAAACAGCGCAGCAGAAATCGTTGAACATTGAAATTCGACAGCGATTTTCCCGGATAAAATATCGGGACGCTGCGAGCCATCAGGAAGGCGCGCTTCCATTTTGGCATCCGCTGTTGTCGTGATCCATTGAAATAAGTCTGCTTTTCCGGCAAGATGCCGGGGAGATTCATGTTCCGAGAAAGAGTCACAAGAAGATTGAGACGTGTGGGCAAAATGGGGAATATTGACGTCACCTGCTTTGACAATCAAGGAGCCCCCGCATTGCGGGCAAAAATGGGGAATTTCTTTTAGATGAATCGCTAATGACTTCGCTTCTGGTCCAGCCAGCACAACGGATCGTCCGTGTGCATCAACTGCCGACAGCATACACATCCTCTCCTTTCTTAGTGTACGATTCGACAATACTCCGCAAGTTCCTTCTTTTTTTCATAAAAAAACACCCTCTTGATAACTCATCAAGAGGATGCGGATTATGAAAAGTATTGACGAACCGTCTGGAACACATTTTCCGGCATAACGCATTTGCCGTATTCCTGAAGTGTATGGATCGTCATGCGGGATTCGTGTGTATATTCAAGCAGCATGCTGAGCGCATCGTCGATCTCTTCTTCCTGAAAGCTCTCTTCGTTAAACTCAACAAATAAGTAATAGCGATTTTCGTGCGCATACAAGGAAGTGGTTAAGTGATCGAGACCGCCGCGGCTGCTAAGCGCAATCACGTCTTCAAAATCACGGAAAGCAAGAACGAAATCAAGTGGTGAATCGTCTTCTTCCGAACGATCAAAATGCTCTTCCAACAAGTCTTCAATCTGGCCGCTTACATCCATTTTATCGCTTGTGAAAGGCAGCTCCAGGCGCTGTCCATCTTTCGTCAAATTCGCCTGTGTCACTAAAATTTCGAGCCCTTTATCAAGTGCATGCACTTGAATCCAAAGCGGTCCATCCACTGTGAAATCTTCTTCGTCGTGGACTTCCTCCATCATATCCCAGAACAGTTCTTCGCTGCGTTCCCGGTTATACCAGATTTCTTCGCGGTCAAAGCCCCGTTCTTCTATATCAATGTATGATATGAAAAACTTCACCGTATTATCATTAATGCGTTCAATCTCCATTGTGCGGTCTCTCCCTTCCATTTAGAGGGTTCACAGGGTTGCGGAAACAAATGCCCCATCCCTTTGTTCTATTGTATGATAAACAAGATGTAAATGAAAATAGAAAGACTCCGTTGTCTGCACATTCTAACTGAATTTTTTGCATTCTTCAAGTCAAAATAAACAAAAAATAAAAAAAATCCCTGCATATCGAGCAGGAATCTTTCTTTGTTAATTAATTAACCATACGCTGAGCTTCAAGCAGCTGGAATGTGCGGACTTTCCGCGGTAAGAAGCGACGAATCTCATCTTCATTATATCCAACTTGCAGACGCTTTTCATCCATAATAATTGGACGGCGAAGCAAGCCTGGGTTTTGGCGAATCAGTTCAAACAAATCTTGAAGCGGAAGCGTTTCAAGATCAACATTCAATTTTTGGAAAATTTTCGAACGTGTTGAAATGATTTCATCCGTTCCATCCTCCGTCATACGCAAAATCTCTTTAATTTCATCAATGCTTAATGGTTCTGAGAAAATATTGCGTTCCACGTAAGGAATTTCGTGCTCTTCTAACCATGCTTTCGCTTTTCGGCAAGATGTGCAGCTTGGTGATGTGTATAGTGTAACCATTCCTCATTCACACTCCTTAAATAAAATGTATAATACCTGTCAATTTGAGGAATTGAACGTTCATGGAGATTTCAAGTGTAAGTGAAACTCCTCAACAACCGGCTACGTATGTATTATACCACGAAATGACAACCAATTGAATATCATTTTCATTTATAAATACGAAATATATTTGCTTACAAATACATTGTACCCGGAGTATGTGTCAACTAAACGTCAAAGCTTCATTTTTTCAAACTTTTTCAAATGGTTCAAGAATGTCTTCATTTCTCTCTTCCTTAAAAGAAAGCGCTTCGTCTACTGGCGCAAATGATGCCCCGTAAATTTCTTTGTCCTTATACTTATGAATATCACGGTACGTCTGCACCATTGCTTCATAAATAGCTTCTTCATCCGCCGCGTTCGGACTCCAGTAAAGAATTTCCATAACCGTCTCCTGGCCGGTTGCCAGCGAACGGCGGCGATAGCCAATTTTCGATGCATGCTGAAATTCTTCACGTGCGTAAAAACGAAGGCGTTTTTCCGTATCGGTTTCATCATATTGTACCGGTTCGACCTCGAGGATGACCGGTTTGTTTTTCGACTTTAGCTTATCCACTAATTTTCTGCCAAGACCTTGCCCGCGTGCATCCTTAGACACAAAAAGATAGTCGACGAAAACAAACCCGTTAAACTCCACGTAAATGAGTACGTGATTCGGTCCCTCATCTTTATGATATACGTCGCCTCGTTCGCTCAGCAACACGTCCATCTGTTCTTTTGATTTCATTTCTTCAATCGGAAAGTATTGATTCAATTTTTCATACCAGCTCATGCATTTCTCCTTCGTGTTCCTGTATTTTGTCCTTCTCAATATAGTATAAACATATTTCCACGCTTTAAACAAACCACTATGAGAAAAACGGCCGTTTAACGGGCCGTTTCATATGTTTCCTGGTACTTTTTCATTTCTTTTTCCGAACAGTAAACGTAATGTCCTGGTGCTACCTCGCGCATTTCCACTACATCGTCTGCACTGTACCCGTGCACATCTGGAGAGTAAACTTTACGTGTGCGGCTGCGTTCATAATCCGGGTCTGGCAGCGGAATCGCCGACAGAAGCGACTTCGTATACGGATGAAGCGGATTTTTGTACAACACGTCACTCGGTGCAAGTTCAACAAGCTTGCCAAAATACATAACACCAATCCGATCGGAAATGTATTTAACCATCGATAAATCATGAGCGATAAACAAATACGTTAAGCCTTTTTCTTTTTGCAGCTTTTTCATCAGGTTAACGACCTGTGCCTGAATCGACACATCCAATGCCGAAATCGGCTCATCGGCGATGATAAAGTCTGGCTCCACCGCTAGTGCACGGGCGATGCCAAGACGCTGACGCTGTCCACCGGAGAATTCATGCGGATACCGGCTTGCGTGTTCCTGGTTTAAACCAACTGTCTCAAGCAGTTCGTATACTTTTTTCATCCGCTCTTCTTTGGACTTGGCTAATCCGTGTATATCAATGCCTTCTGCGATAATATCCGCGACTTTCATGCGTGGATTTAGCGAAGCGTAAGGATCCTGGAAAATCATTTGCATTTTGCGGTTAAACTGCATTAATTCTTTTCGCGACTTTTTCCCGTGCACATTTTCTCCGTTAAACAGCACCTGGCCGTCAGTTGCGTCGTACAACCGGATCATTGTCCGCCCGGTGGTAGATTTCCCGCAGCCGGATTCCCCGACAAGACCAAGCGTTTCCCCTTTGTAAATATCAAAGGAAACATCGTCAACTGCTTTGACCATATTTGGCTTTCCTTCATTAAAATATTGCTTTAACCCTTTAATTTCGAGAAGTTTATCCATTGTCTACTCCCTCCCCGGCCAGTACTGGCTTTTCATAATTCCCCGGCATCGAGCGGCGCTGCAGCTTTACAATTTCAGGTGGTTCTACATGCGGTGCCTGTTCATGCAGCAGCCACGATTTTACAAAATGCGTGTCCGATACCTTGTATAGGGGCGGCTCCTGTTCAAAATCAATGGCCATTGCATATTCGCTTCTGAGGGCAAACGCGTCGCCTTTTGGCGGATTAATCAAGTCTGGCGGTGTTCCGGGAATTGCGCGAAGCTCTGCCTCGTGGTCGGTGTCTGGACTCGGCATGGAGGAAAGCAGTCCCCATGTATATGGATGTCTTGGGTCATAGAAGATTTCATCTACTGTGCCTGTTTCAACAATTTGCCCGCCATACATAACGGCTACACGATCGGCCACATTTGCGACCACCCCAAGGTCATGGGTAATAAAAATAATCGCTGTATCGATCTTTTTTTGCAATTCCTTCATTAATTCTAAAATCTGCGCTTGAATCGTGACATCAAGAGCCGTTGTCGGTTCATCCGCGATCAACACTTTCGGGTTGCAAGCAAGCGCGATCGCAATCACGATCCGCTGGCGCTGGCCGCCGGAAAACTGGTGCGGGAACTGCTTCATGCGCATCTCCGGGTTTTGCAGGCCGACCAGCACTAACAGTTCAGCTGCCCGCTTGTGGGCTTCCTGCTTGCTCAGCTTTTGGTGCTTCATAAGCGGCTCCATAATTTGCTTGCCAATTTTCATCGTTGGATTCAAGGATGTCATCGGATCTTGAAAAATCATCGACATTTCTTTCCCGCGAATTTTTTCCATTTCCCTTTCAGACAGATGGGCAAGATCCCGGCCGTCAAACAAAATCTGCCCTTGCTTAATACGGCCAGGCGGGTTTGGAATCAGCCTCATAAGCGCTTTTGTTGTGACCGATTTGCCCGAGCCGGATTCCCCGACAATCGCAAGCGTTTCTCCTTTTTCTAAATGAAAATCGACTCCTCTTACCGCCTGCACTTCACCGGCGTGCAAATCAAACGATACGTGCAAGTCTTTTACATCTAATACCTTTTCCATTCAAACGTCCTCCTTTCTTGTTACTTTTTCATTTGTGGATCTAACGCGTCACGAAGGCCATCCGCCAGCAGGTTAAAGCTTAAAATCAGCAAGCTGATAATAATGGATGGGATAAGCAGCATATGCGGATACAGCTGCATCGACTTAAATCCGTCGTTTACAAGTGAGCCAAGTGAAGCTTCCGGCGGCGCAATACCAAGGCCGATAAAGCTTAAGAACGCTTCGGTAAAAATCGCACTCGGGATCGTAAACATCGTTGTGACAATAATCGGGCCCATGACGTTCGGCATTAAATGCTTCCAAATCAGCCGGCTTCCTGATGCACCAAGTGTTCTTGAAGCGAGGACGAACTCTTGATTTTTCAGCTTCAGAAACTGGCCGCGGACAATGCGGGCCATGCTTACCCAGCCGGTGATCACCATCGCCATCGTAATGGAGAAGATGCCGGGTTCAAACACAAGAATAAATAAAATCACGACAATCAAATGAGGAATACCCATGAGGATCTCAATAATCCGCTGCATGACGTTATCCACGCGGCCGCCGTAAAATCCGGAAATACCGCCGTACGCAATTCCGATTATAAAATCAATCGCTGCGGCAAGAACCCCAATATAAATGGAAATACGCGTTCCATACCAGGCACGTGTCCATAAATCCCGTCCAAGGTCATCGGTCCCAAACCAGTAGTATTGCTCTACCCCTTTTGATTCGTACAGATCGAAGCCGTCTTTATCACGGCCGTCAAACGGCAGCCAGTGAATGTTTTCAAGAGCGGCAATCTTTGGCGGAAGTTTTGCATGGGCAATGTTTTGTTCTTTGTACGTATAGTCACTCATGGACGGCCCAAAAATCGCCATGAACAGAATGATCAAGATCAGGATCAACCCGACAATCGCGCCTTTGTTGCTTCTGAGACGAATCCAGGCATCATGCCAAAAATTCAAGCTCGGACGGCCCATTTGCTCTGCTTCATGTGTACGCGATCCTTGAATATCAAATAATTTCGGATCAAGCTTTTGGCTCATTTCCGGTCACCTCCACTTACACGAATACGCGGATCAATAATGCCGTATAAAATATCGACAATAAATACAACAGCAATAAACAACACACTGTAAAACAAAGTAATTCCCATAATGACCGTATAATCATTTGTGTTAATGGAACGGACAAACTGCTCTCCGATTCCTGGAATCGCAAAAATCCGTTCGATAACAAGCGAGCCTGTCATAATGTTGACAGCGAGCGGGCCGAGCAGCGTAATGATCGGAATGAGTGCATTCCGCAGCGCATGCTTGACCATAATAACCGGTGCACTGACACCTTTTGCCCGCGCAAGCATAATGTAGTCTGAGTTTAATACTTCAAGAAGCTCCGAGCGCATGTACCTTGCGACAGTCGCAATAACAAAAACGGACAAGGACAGCGTCGGCAGGATTGTGTATTCAAACCCTTCCCATGAAGCAACCGGGAACCACTGCCACTCAACGCCGAAGTAATATTGAAGAAGACCGGCAAAAACAAAGGACGGAACGGAAATACCGAGTACCGCTATCGTTGTCGCCGTGTAGTCCCAAATGGTGTTGTGCTTTAATGCAGCAATCAAACCTAAAATAATGCCAACAATTGTCCCGAAGACAATCGCTTGAAAACCAAGCTCCGCTGACGGTCCGATTCGTTCCGCAATCATTTGCGCAACCGGTCGGTTGTCATATTGAAACGACAGGCCCAGGTCCCCTTTCAGCAAATTCGTCATATAGTTTACATATTGAATAGGAAGAGGATCATTCAGTCCATATTTGTCCAAGATAAGTTCCTGCTGTTCCGGAGATAAACGTTCTTGATTCGTAAGTGGCGAGCCAGGGAGGAGTTTCATTAAGAAGAAGGTAATGGTTGCGATAATGAACAATGTCAGCACCATATAAAATAGTCTTTTTAATGTGTATTTCACCATGACTTGTCCCTCCTTTGCGTCATTTTTTTAACAGGGAAAAGGAGAGCAGGCCGGCTGGCCGTACCCTCCTTTGCTTTATTTAGCGTGTGACAGACGTCCATTTAAGCGAGAAGTTCGCTCCAAACTTATGATAAAGAACGCCTTCCACTGCCGGTTTTGTCAAATACGCACGTGCGCGCTGATATACAGGCGCAAACGCTGCATCTTCAAGCATGAGTTTTTCTGCTTCAACAAGTGCATCCCAACGAGCCTGCTCATCTGTTAGAAGCGTTGTTTTCGCATCTTGAACGAGCTTGTCTACTTGCGGGTTTGAATAACCAGATTGGTTATGCGCACCGTCTGTAACAAACATGTCGATGAATGTCATCGGATCTGGATAATCCGGACCCCAGCCTGCAAGAGACGCTTCGTAGTTCATGGATGATTCTAGGTCAAGCTTTTGCTTGAACGGCTGCAGCTTAATGTTAACCTTTAAGCCTTCAAGGTTCGTTTCAAGCTGTTCTTTTAAATATTCAGTTATTTTCTTTGATACATCGTCATCATAGCTTAACAACTCAAGCTCCACTGTATCCTGGCCAAGTGCTTCTTTCGCTTTTGCCCAGTGCTCAGCTGCTACTGCCTGATCGGTTTCCAGGTAAGATCCTGCTGTTTCACGGAAGTCTTTTCCGTCCGGACCTTGAACAAATTCAGATGGAACGAGGTAATTCGCTGGTACCGAACCATTGTTTAACAACGAATCTGTAATACCTGTTTTATCAAAGCCCATTGCGATCGCTTTCCGTGCGTCTGCATTTTTCAGTACCTCATTTGATGACTGGTTCAAGCGAAGGAAGAATACGGATGCTTCTTTCACAGTATGGAAGCCTTCTTCTTCTTTATACTTGTCCACAAATTCCGCAGACAATTTCACGCTGTCTAATTCGCCGCTTTCATAAAGGTTTACATCTGTTTGCGTATCTTTCACGATCTTCGTATTAACGGTTTCTAGCTGAACGTTTTCAGCATCCCAATACTCAGGGTTCTTTTGCAAAACAAATTGATCTTCATGCTTCCACTCTGTCATTGTAAACGGTCCGTTGTACAAAACAGTGTTTGCTTCAAGACCGAATTGATCGCCTTGTTCCGTTACATACGCTTCGTTTTGCGGATAGAATGTCGCAAATGTGAGAAGCTCTTTGAAATAAGGAACCGGGTTTTCTAATTGAATTTCGAGTGTTTTCTCATCTAAAGCTTTTACGCCAAGCTCTTCAGGCGCCATTTCACCTGCGTTTACAGCGGCTGCATTTTTCAAATCATACATGATGTACGCATACTCTGCTGCTGTATCCGGGTTCAACGTTTTGCGCCAAGCAAAAACGAAATCGTTCGCTGTGACAGGCTCTCCGTTTGACCAGTTCGCATCACGCAGCTTAATTGTCCACGTTTTGCCATCTTCACTGATTTGAGGCTCACCTTCTGCCATGCCTTCTACTGCTTCGTCATCTTCACCAAGACGATAAAGCCCTTCCATTACGCTATTCAGCGTATCAAATGATACCACATCTGTTGCCAGTGACGAGTCCATCGACGGGATATCCTGCGTTTCAGTCAAATTAAGGACGTTGTTTTCTCCTCCACCATTGTCTGATGTCTGACCACTATCGCTAGAATTAGATGAACCGCCGCCGCACGCTGCGAGAATGGCGCTTACTGTAAGCATCAAAACAAGGAAAATCGACAATTTTTTCTTTTGCATTGATTATGCCTCCTTCTATTTTATTTTCGACCTTCTTAATAATTCAGAAGATTTGTTAACATTATATAATGCTGTTTCACTTTATTGCAATAACTTATTTTCATTTCCTATACAATCATTACATAGTTTTAATACTACATATAAAAGAAAAAACCCTTTGTTAATGGTTTTTTAAAATTTCCTTTTTTAAATTTAATTGTAAAATGTATAGTAATTTCAGACTACACAACTTTATAAAAATAATGTTTGTTGTATAATACGTCCAATAAAATAAGCAGTTTTTGTTGAAAAATGCATATGATATTCGTTATGCTCATTTTACCCTTTATGGAAGGCGGACCACACACATGAAGAAAAAAATTTTTTTATTGTTTTCCTTTCTTTTTATTAGTTCTGCTGGATTCAGCTTGCTGCAGTCCGATTCTGTTCGAGCAATGATTGATTCCTTGTTTATGATTGGCTTATTATTCCTTGTTGCGGGTGTTGCCTTGTTTGTATTGGAAAAAGGCTTTTTTAATGGTGTGGCTTATGGATTTAAACGACTTCGCAAATCATCTAATGAAGGTGCGTATACTGCGCAGTTTGATGACCTGGATCAAACCAGCGAGCTGCATGAAGAATATGCTGCCCGCAAGCCTGAACGCTGGACGAAGCCGCTGCTTCTAACAGGCGGCTCAGCCGTTTTGTTCACACTGCTTCTCTCATACATTCTGTCATCTTGAATATTCATTTTGTTTTCTTTATAATTAAACAAACACATAAAAAGACGAAACGAAGTGATTTGACCTATGGTGAAAACGATTTTTTCCGGCATTCAGCCGAGCGGTACGATAACATTAGGAAATTACATCGGTGCCTTGAGACAGTTTGTAGAGCTTCAAGAAGACTACAATTGCTTTTTTTGCATTGTCGATGAGCACGCGATTACGGTTCAGCAGGACCGGATGGAGCTGCGTAAAAACATCCGCAGTCTGGCAGCGCTTTATGTAGCGGTGGGTCTTGATCCTTCAAAAGCGACCTTATTTATTCAATCTGAAGTGCCGGCACACGCGCAGGCCGGATGGATGCTTCAATGCGTGGCGTACATTGGTGAATTGGAACGCATGACGCAATTTAAAGACAAGTCAGCCGGCAAAGAAGCTGTTTCAGCTGGATTATTGACGTATCCTCCGTTAATGGCAGCAGATATTCTTTTATATGGAACAGACATTGTACCGGTCGGCGAGGACCAAAAACAGCATCTTGAATTAACACGTGATTTAGCCGAACGATTTAATAAAAAGTACAACGATATTTTCACTATTCCGGAAGTGCGAATTCCAAAAGAAGGCGCGCGTGTCATGTCGCTGCAGGAACCAACGAAAAAAATGAGCAAATCTGATCCAAATCAAAAGGCTTTTATTACTCTTTTGGACGATTCGAAACAAATCGAGAAAAAAATCAAAAGTGCGGTGACTGATTCCGACGGTGTCGTCAAATACGACAAGGAAAACAAGCCGGGCGTCTCTAATCTTCTGTCCATTTATTCAGCCCTTGAAGGTATCTCCATCGCAGATCTTGAAAAGCAATTTGAGGGAAAAGGGTATGGGGATTTTAAGCAGGCGGTGGCAGACGTGGTTGTTAAGCATCTTAGCCCTATTCAGGAACGGTACCATGAGCTGATTGATTCTGAAGAACTTGACCGAATTTTAGATGAAGGTGCCGAAAAAGCCCGTCGCACGGCAGGCAAAACATTAAAGAAAATGGAAAACGCTATGGGCCTCGGCCGCAAGCGCAAATAAAAAAACCGTTCCGGATCATGCCGGAACGGTTTTTTTCGGATAAGTGTGAATATCCTGCTCGAAATGTGATTATTTTTTGCTGAGGTTGAACATCCCCATTTAAACGATTATTTATGTGGCAATGCTCATTTCCTGTTCATACATTTTTTCGAAAAACGGACGCCCTTTAATCATTTGTGCGCACAATTGTTCATGAGCAGGACTCCAGCCGACAATAACGGTTTCACTAAACATTTTCACTGCTGTTTCCCAATCCATTTGCCGGATGACTTCGTATTTTGCCGGCTTCCACTCCGTCAGCCAATATTTTAATGCTGGCTCGTGATCTGATTCAATCAATTGGTCCACTGCCAGAAGAAGAAGCTGCTTTAATTGGCGTTCTTTTCGCGTCAACCCAGCCAGCCATTCTGGCGCTGGTTCTGCTAAACTGTGCGTTTTTCGAGTCATTTCTGGAAAGAAAAATGGTTCCGCCGGGTGACAATCGGCCATTTCCCGTACAATTAACTCATGCTGCGGCATAATTCGGCTTTTTTTCACCGGTACCCGGTAGCCGTTCGTATCAACCGCCATCGTCCTGTCACCGTCTGATGCAATAAAACAATACTCCATCATTTCCCGCTTGCTTCCTTTTCGGATAAAAGCTTTGCTTTCTACTTTTTTCAGCAACTCTTTTGGCAATTCACAAAGCGTCTGTTCAAAAAAATCCATTGCGTTTTTACGCAAAATGAGGACCGGCACCTGGTCAAGCAGCATCATCCCGTCGTCTTTTCGCCATTCGTGATACGGGCACACACTGCAGCCATTTTCTTCTCCTTCGAACCAGTTCACCCACACGTCATGAAGGTACAGCATCAAATTCCTCCTTGATTACCGTTTTATGGGTTCATTATCGACACGTTTTTGTTACTTTATTCAATAAAACCGAAAAACATGAGCAGCCAGCCGATGAAAAATAAATAACATTCCGGCCGGCGCATCGTAAATGAAAAATAATCTGGCCATGTCATGCCTGCTGCAAGCAAGTTAACATAGATAATAAAACTAATTCCACCCGCCACTGCCAGGCCAAAGCCGGTTAAGAAAAGAATGAATCTCATTCGATCACGCCCCCGCAGCTTGTCCGTTATGTATATGCCGGACAAGCGCGAAAAAAAACAGGCCGCAGCCTGTTTTTTTTAATCGTTGTATTGTTTGAGTACAATCGTTGCGTTATGGCCGCCGAATCCAAGCGAGTTGCTCATCGCTGCACGAATGTCCGCTTTACGCGCTTCGTTTGGCACATAATCCAGGTCACATTCCGGATCAGGATTATGCAGATTAATCGTTGGCGGAATAATATCGTTTTGAATCGCCAGGGCCGTAAAAATCGCCTCAACGCCGCCTGCCGCGCCAAGTAAATGACCCGTCATTGATTTGGTCGAACTGATGGCGAGCTTCCCAGCATGATCGCCAAATACCGTTTTAATCGCTGCTGTTTCAAATTTATCATTGTATGGTGTGCTCGTTCCGTGCGCATTAATATAGTCAATATCTGATGGAGCAAGTCCCGCATCATCAATGGCCATTTTCATCGCGCGGGCGCCACCTTCACCATCCGGTGCCGGTGCTGTAATGTGATGAGCATCTCCAGTCGAGCCGTAGCCGACAATTTCCGCATAAATATGCGCGCCGCGCGCCTTCGCATGCTCCAATTCTTCCAATACAACAATACCCGCTCCTTCACCGATGACAAAACCGTCACGGCCGGCATCAAACGGACGGCTTGCCGTTGCCGGATCTGGATTGTTAGACAGCGCTGTGTTGGCACAAAAGCCTGCTACTGACATTTGTGTAATCGGCGCTTCTGTTCCGCCCGAAATCATCGCATCGGCGTCGCCGCGCTGAATCACTTTGAACGCGTCACCAATCGAATTGGTTCCAGTCGCACAAGCAGTTACTGTACACGAGTTTACCCCTTTTGCGCCAAGGTAAATCGACACCTGGCCCGCCGCCATGTCCGGAATCATCATTGGAACAAAAAACGGGCTGACACGACGATAGCCGCGCTCTAAAAATATTTTGTACTGGCTTTCAAATGTTTCCATCCCGCCGATGCCTGACCCGACCCAGACGCCAACGCGCGGTGCATTTTCTTCTGTAATCTCAAGTTTTGCGTCTGCTACAGCCATTTTCGCTGCCGCTACCGCATATTGCGTAAAGCGATCCATTTTGCGCGCTTCTTTTTTTTCCACAAATTGCTCTGGGTCAAAGTCACGAATTTCGGCCGCTACTTTAGCCGGGTAATCGTCCGGATTTAAACGTGTCATTGGCTTAATGCCGCTTTTTCCTGTTGTGACACTATTCCATGCTTCTTCTACTGTATTTCCAACCGGTGAAACAATGCCAAGACCGGTAATCACTACTCTTCGCTTTTCCACGTTTTCCACCTCTTTGTTAGTTTCCGTTTAGCGTCCCCACTTCATCGCAATGGCGCCCCATGTTAATCCTCCGCCAAAACCGACCATCACAATCACATCATCCTCTTTTACATTCCCATTTTCAATTTCTTCCACCATCGTGAGCGGAATCGATGCGGATGATGTATTGCCAAACTTGTTCACGGTCACTGACATTTTTTCCGGAGGAAGACCCAGGCGTTCTCTTGCTGACTCCATAATGCGGATATTCGCCTGATGCGCCATAAGAAAATCAATGTCTTCCTTTTTTAAACCCGCTTTTTCAATCACATTAATCGAGGATTCACCCATTTGGCGAACCGCAAATTTAAATACTTCACGTCCGTTCATTTTTACATGTTCATCTTGATATAAATGCTTGCCGCCGCGTCCATCGGCGCCAAGTTCAAATGAAAGAATGCCGCGTCCGTCTGATACTGGTCCGAGAATGGCAGCACCAGCTCCGTCCCCAAATAAAACGGCTGTGTTCCGGTCATTCCAGTCAATCACTTTGGACAGCTTTTCTGCTCCTATGACTAACACGTGCTTGTACGCGCCTGTTTCCACAAACTGTTTTCCCGTAATAATGCCATACATAAACCCGGCGCATGCGGCACTAACGTCCATTGCTGCCGCATTGACCGCACCGATTTCATGCTGAATTTCACAGGAGACCGATGGGAAGCTGTGATCCGGCGTGACCGTTGCGGTAATAATTAAATCGATTTCTTCCGGTCCAATGCCTGCGTTTTGAATCGCTTTTTCCGCTGCTCTTGCAGCCATATAAACGGTCCCTATGCCATCTTCAGCAATGCGGCGCTCTTCAATGCCTGTGCGGGTACGTATCCATTCATCGGATGTGTCCATCTTTTTTTCCAGATCCGCATTGGTTACGACCTGATCTGGGAGGTACCGTCCCATTCCCCATATTCCAGCGTTCAAAAAACGCACCTTCCTTCGCACACATTTGTAATATCAATTATTATGACTTGGTACTAATTTTACTGAAAAACAGCCCTAAATGCAACTTCTAAATCGGAAAAGCGCAAGGCGGCCGTTCAGGCCCGGCAGACATAAGTTGGAACAGCAGGGTGGCGCTCTTTGCCACACAACTGTGACGGCTTATTGGAACAAAAGCTAAGAACGCAGCTTCCTGCTGCAACGCTTTTATGACCCACATCGTGTGGGCCTCTGAGAGACTGGCCGCCTGTAGCCGGACAATGTCCAAAAACATATACTTTCTTAGATCTTATAGGAAAAAGCGAATTCCACTTAGTGGGAACTCGCTTTCATTTTAATGCTTTTCAATTGGATCATTCGGGATTAACGCTGTTAATACGAACAACAAAATAGTTGCAACAATTGAAATCAAAACGCCTGTTTCAGCGTGAAATGCTGCCCCGTTCATGGAAGACACAACGTATACAACCATTTCAGATAAAATGAGTGTCCAGATAAAGGTCATAAGATATTGCACAAGGAAACCTCCTTTAGTTGTTTTTATGTACTCTGACCATAATATTAGCATATTATCAACACACCGGCATAAAAAAGTTTTGCTTTTTCTTGACGATTTTTGCAGATACACTAAAATAGAGATAAGAACCAGTTGCAGCTGAGAAGGAGTTTTTTATGATGGAAAAAAACATGGAATTTATGCAAATTGCGATGAAATATTTGCCTGAAGCACAAGAAAAAATGAAAGAAGCCGGTATTGAATTTTCACCGGCGATGGCTGAGCCATTTTTCGGTTTGTTTATGAACGTTATGCAAGAAGCATACAACCTTGGCAAAAAAGAAAGTTTATTGGACGAATAAGAAAAAATGGCGCTCCCTTTTATAGGAAGCGTCATTTTTATGTCCACTTATTCGATTTTATGTCCATCAACAGGCGGTTATGTCCACTTATCGAACAACCAGCTCTCCATTTTCCACACCAACGACCGCTTCTGATCCCGGTAAAATACTGCCAGCGATAATCGCACGGGCAGTCGGCGTTTCAATTTGCCGCTGAATAAACCGTTTAAGCGGTCGGGCGCCAAAGACCGGATCATATCCTTCTTCAGCGATTTTTTCTTTTGCCGCATCGGTAACGTGAAGCGTGACACCCCGGTCAAGCAAGCGAAGCGCCAGGCCTTCTAACACTTTTCCTGCGATACCCTTTAAATTTTCGCGGGTCAGCGGCTTAAAGAGGATAATGTCATCGACTCGGTTTAAAAATTCCGGCCGGAAATGGCCGTGCAGCTGTGCCATTACATTGTTTTTCGCTTCTTCCGGGATTTCCCCTTCTCCGCCTGATTCAAGCAAAAAGGACGATCCGATGTTCGATGTCATAATGACAACGGTGTTTTTGCAGTCAATCCTCCGGCCCTGTGAATCGGTAATGCGTCCGTCATCAAGCATTTGAAGCAAAATATTAAACACATCCGGATGCGCTTTTTCCACTTCATCAAGCAGCACGACCGAATATGGACGGCGCCGGATCGCTTCAGTCAGCTGTCCGCCTTCTTCGTAGCCGACATATCCCGGAGGTGCGCCGACGAGGCGTGAAACCGAATGCTTTTCCATGTATTCCGACATGTCAAGACGGATTATTTGCTCTTCGCTGTCAAACAACACGTCAGCGAGCGTTTTGGCGAGCTCCGTTTTCCCGACACCGGTCGGACCGAGGAATAAAAATGAACCGATCGGACGATTTGGATCTTTAATGCCTGCACGCGCCCGGAGCACCGCGTCACTCACGAGGGACACCGCTTCATCCTGCCCGATGACCCGCTCGTGCAAAATTTCTTCCAACCGGAGCAGCTTTTCGCGCTCACCTTCTACGAGTTTCGTGACCGGAATACCAGTCCAGCTGGCAACGATTGACGCAATTTCTTCTTCTGTTACTTCTTCACGAAGAAGCCGGTCATCTTTTTCAGCCGAAGCAGTTGATTCGAGTCCCGACAGCTCTTTTTCAACTGCTGGAATTTGTCCGTGGCGCAGTTCTGCCGCCCGATTCAAATCGTAACGGCTTTCTGCATCTTCCAGTTCGCGGCGAAGGCGATCCAGCTCTTCCCGCTTATCTTTCACATTCATAATTGCGTCTTTTTCGCTCATCCACTGCGCTTTCATTGCATCAGCCTGCTCTTTTAAATCCGCCAGCTCTTTTTGAATTTGTTCGAGACGTGCTGCGCTTTCGCGGTCTTTTTCTTTCCGGAGTGCCGCTTCTTCAATTTCCAGCTGCATGACCCGGCGCATCACCGCATCAAGCTCCGCTGGCATCGAATCAATTTCCGTCCGGATCATCGCACATGCTTCATCAACAAGATCAATCGCTTTATCCGGCAAAAACCGGTCCGTAATATACCGGTTGGAAAGGGTCGCTGCCGCAACCAGCGCCCGGTCATGAATGTTCACGCCATGATGAATTTCAAACCGTTCTTTTAAGCCGCGCAAAATCGAAATCGCATCTTCAATCGTTGGTTCTGATACGAGCACCGGCTGAAAGCGGCGTTCTAAAGCCGGATCTTTTTCAATGTACTGGCGGTGTTCGTCAAGCGTTGTTGCCCCGATACAGTGCAGCTCACCGCGCGCAAGCATCGGCTTCAGCATATTGCCAGCGTCCATTGACCCTTCCGTTTTGCCTGCGCCGACAATTGTATGGATTTCATCGATAAATAATAAAATACGGCCATCACTTTTTTTCACTTCGTTTAAGACTGCTTTAAGCCGTTCTTCAAACTCACCGCGGAATTTTGCGCCGGCGATGAGCGAACTCATATCAAGTGAAAAAATCGTTTTGTCTTTTAATCCATCTGGGACGTCTTTTCGGACAATCCGCCAAGCAAGTCCTTCAACAATCGCCGTTTTTCCTGTGCCTGGCTCGCCGATCAGCACCGGGTTGTTTTTTGTTTTCCGTGACAAAATACGAATGACATGACGGATTTCATCATCACGTCCAATCACCGGGTCAATTTTGCCCGTCCGTACTTCTTCCACTAAATTACGTCCGTATTTTGCCAGTGCTTCATAGCCTGATTCCGGGTTTTGTGTTGTCACTTTCTCGTTCCCCCTTATTTCATGAATGGCTTCTAAGATTGCTTTTTCTGTCACATTTTCTTTTTTCGTCATTTCCACTATTTTATTGCCGGCTGAAAAGATGGAAGCAGCCATGTGTTCAACGGATAAATAAGCATCTTCCCACTTTTTTTGCACGTCTGCCGCTTTTTGAAACCACGTGTTTAAACCGCCTGATAAATAAGCGCCGTATTGGACATTGCCTAATACAGCGGGCTTAGATTGGATTTCTCCTTGGACAAATTTAAGCAGTACCGCTTTTGAAAGTCCTGCTCGTTCAAAGATACGGCAAAACAGCCCGTCTTCTTTCGACACAAGCGCTGTCATCATGTGTACGGTATCAACATCCGAATGGTTTCGTTCTACCGCGCTTTGCTGCGCAGCTGCAAGCGCTTCCTGCATCGTATATGTCATTTTTTCCATATTCACTATCAAAAACCTCCTTGACCTTTTTTGACCTTTGATTTTATTTTAAAAGATTCCCGTTTTTTACGCAAAGGAAACGGCATGAAAAATTCTTTTTAAACTGGTAAAGAAGGCAAGAACTGCTAAATTGATTAAAAAAAGAAGGTTCCGCCGGGGAACCTTCTTTTTTAGAAGATAAGAAGTATAAATGTTGGAGCATTATCCAGCTGAAGACGTCCAGTCCCTCGGTCGCCCTGCGCTTAGACCCACAGGATGCGGGTCACAAAGGCGTTACGGCACAATGCCGCGCTCTCAGCCTTTGACCCTTATTGAATGCCGAGGGCGATTTTTGCGTAGCGTGACATCATATCACGTGACCAAACCGGCGTCCAAACGATATTTGTTTCAACTTCGGTCACTTCCGGGATCCCGGACAATGCTGCTTTTACTTGGTCGACAATGACACCTGCAAGCGGGCAGCCCATTGATGTTAATGTCATGGTTATTGTCGTTTTCCCGGCTTCATCCATATCTACGTCATACACGAGCCCGAGATTGACGATGTCGATGCCAAGTTCGGGGTCGACGACCTGTTCAAGCGCGCCCATAATATTTTCTTTTAAATCCTGATCCATTTAAAAACACTCCTTCTTTGATTGCGTATAGCTTTATCATAACAGACATCTCTTCAAATGATGAGCAAAAAGCCTGTATCTTTACAAACAACGCCCACACCCTCTACACTAAAAGAAGAACTGGCAAAGGAGTGACTTGGCCTTATGGAGAAACATTTAATTGTGTTAGACCTCGATGGTACATTATTAACCGACGAAAAAACCATTTCTCCCCGCACAAAACAAACGATTCAAAAAGCAATGGAGCATGGGCATGAAGTGATGATTGCAACAGGCCGCCCGTTTCGCTCAAGCGCCCCTTATTATGCGGAGCTTGGCTTAAAAACACCGATTGTTAATTTTAACGGCGCATTTGTTCATCATCCTGGCAATCAAAAATGGGGCCTGTTTCACGAACCAATGGAACTGAAAACAGCTGTTGATATTGTTGAAGCATGCCATGATTTTGATTTTCACAATATTATTGCAGAAGTGCTCGATAATGTCTATTTTCATTATCATGATGAAAAGCTGATTGACGTTTTTAAGCTGGGCAGTCCTCTTGTCACAACCGGCGATTTGCGTGAAAAGCTGACCGACCACCCAACGAGTATGCTTATTCACGCAACAGAAGAGCAAGTGCCGGATATCCGCCGCCATTTAAGCGATGTACATGCGGAAGTGATCGATCACCGGCGCTGGGCTGCTCCATGGCATGTCATCGAAATTGTCAAAAGCGGATTGAGCAAAGCCGTCGGGTTAAAAAGAGTGTCCGATTGGATTGGCATTCCGCCTGAGCGAATCATTGCGTTTGGTGATGAAGATAACGATCTTGAAATGATTGACTATGCCGGCACCGGTGTTGCGATGGGCAACGGTATTGCAGCGTTAAAATCAATCGCCAATGAAACAACCGCTTCGAACGAAGAAGACGGAATCGCTCTCTTTTTAGAAGAACGATTGGCGCTGAAGACACTTATTTAAATGCCCCAAAAAAGCCACACAGATCAGTGAACTGTGTGGCTTTCATTTATTGCTTGGCGGCTTTTTTTCCGCGTTTCCAGACAATGTACAGGAACAAAACAAAGACGATCCAGACCGTCGCCATCGCGGCAATAAATGCATAATTAATACCAGTCTTTTGTGCCAGCACATAAATTTCCGCTTCTTCACGGTCAAGAATGATTGTGAACTCACCGTCTGCCGCCCGTGACATATCGCCAGCCAGCAGTCCGCGCAATTCTTTATCTTCATCCAGTTCAGACGCCGGAATCGCGACGCTTTGCGTTTCACCAGTATTGTTAATTGCGACAATTAACGTCTCATCTTCATATTGCCGCTTAAACACCGACATGCCGTCCTGTTCATAAATCGACTCATAGGAACCGCGGCGAAGCGCTGGCAGCTCTTGGCGAAGCGCTGAAATTTGCTTAATATAATCGACAAGCTCCTGATCGGTCCGGAAATTCATCAGTCCGTGTGAATTAGGACCCGATTCCCCATTTTGAGCAATTTCTGATCCATAAAAAATGGCTGGTGTTCCTGGAGTCGTATACATATATGTCAGCGCCATTCTCCAGCGTGCTCCCGGAAACATATTTTCATTCGCCATATCAAGCGTAAGGCGGTCCGTTAAAGCAGAATCGGCTGTATGAACAGCAGCAATTGGATCGTTTAACACGTTCTGTTCTTCTAAAAGCCGGTCTTTCACTTCCTCAGACGAACGGTCAACTGTCGCAAACTGTTCCCGAATCGGGTCCTGCAGCCATGAAGATGTCACAGCATCCAGCCCGGCTTCTTCATAAGCGGCCGCTTCCTGAATAGATGCTTCTGACATTTCCCCAATCAAATGCAGCTCTGGAAGTGATTCGTCGAATTCCGTCCAAAATTCCGGTTCAGCCGCTGAGGCGCCGCTGAAAAAGTAGCCATCGATACCTGTTTCATCTGCCAGCTTTACCGCCGCTTCGACAAGTGCCGACTGGACATCAGGATTAGCTGTATTCAAAAGCGCCATCTCTCCAAGCCAGTCCGGCTTCTGAGCAATAGACGTCTCCATAAACCAGTCCGCTTTTTGGGCATCCTCCAGCCACACATGCTCCATGCTTACACGCGTCGCCGGAAAATCAACAATAACGCGGATATTTTTCTCATGTGCACTGTCCACTAGCGCCGCCAGTTCTTGCTCGCTGCCAAATTGCGGATTCATTTTGCTGTAATTCGTTATGTGGTAACCATGATAACCACCTGCTTCATTTTCAAAAACAGGCGAAATGACGATTGACGTCATGCCAAGCTCCTGTAGATACTCAAGCTTATCTTGAATGCCTTTAAAATCTCCACCTTGATAGGCAGATGAATCTTTATTATCTGTCTGTTCATCATTGGAGCGATCGCCGTTCATAAACCGGTCGGTCATTAAAAAATACATCGTTTCATCATGCCAGTCTTCCTCTTTTTCCTCTGCAGATGCCGCATTTGCAGAAAAAAGAAGAAGCGGGACCATGACGAGCGAAAAGAATCGTTTTTTCACTGTCTGTTTCCCCCTGCGCTAAAGTGTTCAACCTTCATTTAGAGTACGCTTTTTCCCACATTGCGTCAATTGAAGCAGGCATTGTTCAAGAAACCGACACGGTTTAACCGCTGAGCATTACAAAATAACCGCTTTTTTTACAAGAACAATCGTGATACAAAAAAATAGACACGTGGTCAGATTGAGAGCACTATTCAGTATGTATATAAAAATAACCGCCTCTCCTTTTTCAGGAAATGACGGTTAGTGTGAATATGGGTCTTCTTTTCTTTCAAGCGGCTGTGCTTCGTCATTTGTTTCTCTATCAGTTGGCCGCAAATAAATAGACACGGCTTGTACCGTGACAATAAATAAAATAAAAACAATGACCCATAAAATGATCGGAAACATGAACAAGCCTCCTTTTTATGTATTATAGCAAAAAAGCTGCGTGTATTTTCTTCACGCAGCTTTTTTATCAAAATCTAAATTTTTAAGCAATCCCTGGAAGCGCAAACCCAAGAATAATCGTGATAAGCAGCACGACAAGCGCACCTGCAAAAACGCCGCCATTACTTTTGTTCTTTTTCTTCCGGACAAGCGTCATTTCCATTAACCCGATCGTGATGATCCCTGCCAGCATTTTTATTCCATATAGCATCGGATTCAAACTGTCGAATGTAACAAACAGCATAAAGCCGGTAACCAAAATCAGGACATAAAATAAGCGAAGCCCCATATGTACACCGGTTGATGGCTTTTTCAACGCGATAAAAAACAAAATAAGCGCGATGACCCATGTTGTAATATGTACGTGTGTTGATGATGTTAAAAAGTCCACAAACTCTCCTCCTTTTTTTACTTCTTTATTTTACCACACAATTACCGGACCGTATTTGACAAAGTGCCGACACCTTCAATCGTAATGTCAACTGTGTCACCGGCCTGAAGCGTTCCTTTCGGCTCCATCGCAAACCCCACACCCGCCGGTGTTCCTGTCGCAATAATATCTCCAGGTTCGAGCGTCATTCCTTTGGACAAAACATGGATAATTTCATCGATTGGAAAAATAAATTGAGAAGTATTCGACTTCTGGCGCGTTTCCCCGTTTACTTTTGTTTCAATAGCTAATATATGCGGATCGCCAATCTCGTCTTTTGAAACGATCCACGGCCCCATCGGACATGTTCCATCCAAGCTTTTGCCGATAAAAAATTGCTTATGACGGCTTTGCAGGTCGCGTGCTGTCACATCGTTCAGCACCGTGTATCCGAAAATATAATCAAGCGCCTCAGCGCGGGCAATTTCTTTTCCCTTTTTCCCAATAATGACGGCCAGTTCGCCTTCATAGTCCAGCGCATCGGTTAATGATTCATAAGCTGGAATCGGCGCTTGATGTGCACTGACGGCGGTTGGGGCTTTCGTAAAAATCATCGGGTGCTCTGGCACGCTTGCTTCCCCGCCCATTTCAATTGCATGGTCACGATAATTCTTCCCGACACACATCACATTTTTCAACGGACGCGGAATCGGGGACAGCCATTCAATTGTTGTTTCATCTACACGCGGCAATCGTTTAAGATTGTTTGGTATGGATTCTAAAAATTGCCCTTCTTCAATCGCGGCAACAAGAGTAGGAGGTGCATCATTTTCGTCTGAAACAACTGCCACGGCTTGTTCTTCTCGTAAATAGATACCATACTTTTCTTTTCCATCATGCTTAAAACTCATCCACTTCATTTTTTCATCCCCTTTTTCCATATGTGAACAACCGCCAAATCGCTTCCATTGGTCCCCGTTTAAATCGGTTCATCCATAATCCAGAGACGATTACTTGTACAGCAAAAATAGTAACACAAAGCAAAATACCGGTTCTCAATGTAATTTGTCCATAAAAACCAAGACCGTACGAGTAAAAAATAAGCGAGCCAAGTACAGACTGCATCAAATAGTTCGTCAGTGACATTTTACCGGCTTGTGCAAAAGGTGAAAGAAGCTTTGCCGGACGGTCGAAAGTGGATAAATAAACAATAAGAGCCGCATATGAAGCCGCGAGCACGGGCCCCCCAATGGCATCTTGAATGTACATATAGGCAATGTGACTAGGGCCAAGCATATGTGGAATACCTTTCAGCATAAGCCCCGCTGTAAAAAGAAGAGCAAATATCCATAAGGTTTTCTTCGGCTTTGCTGTCCATTTCTCAATTATCCGCTGTTTATACGCTCCTGCACCGATCAGAAGAAATGGAAAAATCGTCATAAGCTGAAACAAAAAAGCCCCATCCGTCACGTTATTGTTTGTCCAGTCGCTTATTCGCTGCACGGTCACTTCCACGTACGAACCGCTTCCATATGCTGCAATCGACTGGGACACTGAAGCGATGTCTGTCCAAAATAATGAATTGTATGGATCCGACAGTGCTGACAGGAAAAGAAGCAAGCCGAGCATAACAGCCGGCACAAATAAAAGAACGAGGCCCATGCTCAAAAGAAGCCGGCTGGAAAAACGCAAAAAGAAGAGAAGCAAAAACCCACATACCGCGTAATTAAATAAAATGTCACCCGGCCAAATGAAAAAGGCGTGCAGAAGACCCAGAACAAGCAAAAAGGAAAAGCGGCGGATTCCTGTCCAGACAAACATGCCATTTTTCTTGATGGCCTTCTCATGCTGCATGGCCGCACCGAATCCGAACATGGCTGCAAACAAAGGGTAAAAACTCGCCTGTACGAAAACATCAATCCATGAAAAAGCAAGCAAATCCTGTGAGGTTTTCCACCATTCATATGGATTGTAATAAAAATAAGGGGAATGAAACGACAGCATATTCACAAGGAAAATACCAAAAAGAGATAGACCTCTCAGCACATCAATGGAGACAATTCGTGCCGTTTCATTCTGTTGTACTTGCTGCAATAAAACACTCCCTTTCTTATCATGACTGCCTATTTATCATAACAGAAAAGGGATTGATTACGCATATTCCACGACGTGAGTGCCGTCTAAGAAAAAGACAAATTTCCTTTCGACCGGACGTTTCCAAATTCGCTCAACTGCTTTAGCGTAAAGAGCAATTTGCATTTCATACCGCTTTGCCAAAATCGGCTTTGCTTCATCAAAACCGCCGGCAAATCTGTCCGTTATACCGTCTGTTTTATAATCAAGCAAATAAAGATTTCCTTTGTATTCAAACAAGCAGTCAATGACTCCTTGAATAAGTACACTTTCATCCGATTCGCCCATTCCCGCTTCTCGCGCCGTCATGCCCATATTAAATGGCAACTCACGATGGACTTGATCCGCAGCCAGCAGCATACGGCCCGGCTCTGTTGCAAAGAAAGCCGCTACCTCCCCTGCGTCTACCGCTTCTGCCTGTTCAACGGCCAGCAGTTCTTTTTCAATCAGTGTTTCAAGAAGCCGCTCTACTGCCACCTCAGATGGAGCTTGGCGTAAGTCAACATGCTGCATGACGGTATGGACTGCCGTTCCCACTTCAGCAGGCGAAAGCTGCTTTTCCTGCACAAAGCGCGGGCGCCGGAAGATCGGACGCCGATATGAACGCGCCGTCTCATTTGACGCCCCTTCACTGTAAATGTCGTTTGACCTTTTCAAATCTGAGACTGATTGTTTAGAGCGAAGACGAACTGCTTCTGAAAAACTGTATTGCCATGTCATCTGTTTTTCGATTTCTTTTTTCGCGTCAGATTGTTCAGGATAAGGCTGGCGTTTTTTGATCAAGTCCATCCAAGATTCTTCTTGCTCTTTTTGCTCTATTTCTGTGACCAGCAAGCTGTCTACTTCTAACACCGAAAACTGAAAGCGCGACGGATGATCTAAAAAGTGAGCATGACTGCCATTTAAATTGTTGTGGCGCATAAGCGCGGGACCGATCCAATCGGCGTACGATGAAGCGGATGCCCGGACCGCGTCTCTAAGCAGCAGCGACGGATGATCTGCTGCCAGCGTCCAGCTGTCCATTTTTTTCTCGAGTTTTTTCATAGATGCTGTGATAATCAGCTTTTCTTTCGCCCGGGTCATCGCAACATACAAAACACGCATTTCTTCTGCCAGAAGCTCCAGTTTCTTTTTACGCTGAAAAGCAAGTTGAACGAGCGACGGCCAAGCAATTCTTTTTTCTGGGTTCATGTATTTAACAGCGATTCCGTACTCTTTATCAAATAGCACCCGGCCATTTAAATCCATCATATTAAACTTGCGTCCGGCCGCTGCAGTGAACACAATAGGAAATTCAAGCCCTTTGCTCGCATGAATCGTCATAATGCGGACAACATCTTCCTGTTCAGATAGTGCACGGGCTGTTCCAAGATCGTCCCCCCGCTCACGCATCCGCTCAATAAACCGTAAAAAGCGGAATAAACCGCGAAACGATGTTTCTTCATACTGCCGTGCCCGGTCATAAAGTGCACGCAAATTGGCCTGCCGCTGCTTTCCGCCTGGCATCCCGCCCGCAAATGCGTAAAATTGTGTATCGCGGTACAGCGCCCAAATAAGGTCCGACAATGCACCGCTGCGGCCGATCGAACGCCATCTTTCAAGCCGCTTGACAAATGGACTCACTTTTTCTTTTAACGACGCATCGCTGTTTCCGTTTTGCATAAACGCAAGCAGCGCTTCAAAGTAACTTCCTTTTTTAGACGAAAGTCGAATAGAAGCCATTTCATCTTCTGTACAACGGACAATCGGTGAACGAAGCACAGCCGCAAGCGGAATATCTTGAAATGGATTATCGATCACATGAAGCAGTGACAGCATCACCGAAATTTCCGTCGATTGAAAATAGCCGCCGGACGTGTTGGCGTATACAGGAATGCCAGCGTGCTTAAATTCTTCCATCATCTCCGGAACCCACGTGAGTGAGCGCATTAAAATAACAATGTCCCGATATTGGACCGGCCGTTCTGACTTCGTTTTTGAATCATAAATGAGGTGGCCTGATTGGATTAACTCTTTAACCTTTGACGCGATGAAGCGCGATTCAAGCTGAGATTGCTCCGCATCCTCCCGATCCATTTCATCTTCGTCTATTTCTTCGGAGCCGTCACTATTAATAACCGCCACTTCAATCGGGCATTCCGCCTCCGGATAGAACGCTCCTGGAACGAGTGATTCTGCTTCTCCGTATGCGATTTCTCCGACTTCGGTTCCCATGATTTGCTGGAATACATAATTCGTGCCGTCCAGCACTTCTTTTCGGCTTCGGAAATTACGGGACAAGCCAATTTTCAATCCTGTCCCGAGACCATCTCGGTTAAAGCGATTATATTTGCCGAGAAAAAGACCTGGTTCCGCCAGGCGAAAACGGTAAATGGATTGTTTTACGTCGCCTACCATAAATAAGTTACCCGACTGTTCGTCATCTTCGGAAACCAGCCTGACAATCGTTTCCTGCACCATATTGACATCCTGGTACTCATCCACGAGGACTTCTTTAAAGCGGCGCCGGTATGCTTCGGCTGCTTTTGAAGGCTGCCCATTTTCGATTAAAATGGCTAACGCGTAATGCTCTAAGTCGCTGAAGTCTGTAATGCCTTTCCCCCGCTTCACATCAGCATAGCGCGTTGAAAACGTGAGAACGAGCTGCGAAAGACGTTCCACAACGGGCTTCATCTCATTTAAATCATTCAGCCAGTTTTCCGGCTTTCGTAAAAAAAAGGTATCTTTTAATTCATTGACCATTTTTTTTGCTTGGTCCCGGACATTTTTAGACCGTTCCTTCAGCTCTTCATCATACTCGTCGCCTTTACACATTTTCAATGTTGGAAATTTTACATGTTGAAAAGCGTTGTACCATTCTTCCCACGTTTCACATTGGATAAGTGTTTTTACCATCGCGCTATCGACTGTGAAATTTTCAGCCCGCGGCGTGGGGCCTCCCGGCAATTCAGTCATCATGAACCCTTCCTCTAGCAAGGAAAGTGCACTATCAAGCTGAAAACGGATATCTTTTTTTAATGGATCGATAAAAGGAAGATCGTCGATTGTCCCCGTCGCTTCATACAAAGAAGACAGCTCTTTTAGCCAGCGGTCTGGATCAGGGTGTGATCTTGAAAAGTCAAATAATCGAATAACCGATTTTTGTAGTTCCACATCACTCCGGTCGCCAGAAAATGTATCAACTAATGTAAAAAAAGAGTCATTGTCCGGTTTAGCGTATTCTTCTTCAAGCAAGTCTTCAAGCACTTCATCCCGAATTAACACCGCTTCTGTATCATCAGCGATCCGGAAACCCGGGTCGATATCGATCATGTAATAATATTTTCGGATCACTTCCAAACAGAATGAATGCAGGGTAGAAATGGACGCTTTATTTAATAAGCGAAGCTGGCGGCGAAGACGACTCAAAGCAGGATTTTTTTCAATCTCCTGCTCAAGCGCCTCGCTAATCCGCTGCCGCATTTCCGCCGCCGCCGCATTGGTAAAGGTAACGACAAGCAGCTCATCCACATCGATCGGCGATTCATCACGAATCATTTTTTGAATAATCCGCTCGACTAAAACGGCCGTTTTCCCGGAACCAGCCGCCGCGGCGACAAGAATGTCGCTTCCTTCTGCATAAATGGCTTTCCATTGATCGTCTGTCCATCGTGCATCATCCGGCTTGACCGGAATGTTATAGCTGTTCATCGTCTTCCTCCTTCATCATTGCGATAATCTCTTCATTTTTTCTCGGGCGGATGGTTCGGTACTGATTTTCTTCAAGCGTGTCATCAAATTGGCACACTTGCCGATACGAACAAAATGTACACGGCGTTTTTTTATTGTAACGATACGGCGTAATATCGACTCGTCCGGAGACGATGTCGTTGCCCGCTTTTTCATACAAGCTGCGTACATGCCCTCTCATCGCTTCAAAATCTCCATCATCCGCCGTTTTTGAACGTGCCGACAACGTTCCGTCTTTTTTAAATCCTGCTGGAATAATGAGCGAATCTCCCGTCTCAAGCTGTTCATCCATTAAATGAATCGCTTCGTCTTCTCCAAGCACAAGTCCTTTCATACGGAAGCTTTTCAACAGTTCTTTTTCAATCTCATCAATGGTCAGGAATTTTTTCGTATTCAAATAAGGATTATGAACATGAAAATATAAAACGCCGCCTGGACGTGCTTCAGTCCCGGTTAAAAGTGGTGCATTCGTGACAACGATATCAAGATATGTCAGCATTTGCATCGCAAATCCATAGTACATCTCTGTCATGTCCACATCCCGGCTGCCTGACTTATAGTCGATCACCCGCAAATACGTATCTTCTTTTCCTTTTGCTCGATCGACCCGGTCAATACGGCCCGCAAGCGACATACGCGCCCCATTTTTCAGCTCAAAAACGAGCGGCGGCAATTCTGAACGCGGACCGAAAGCGAGTTCAATGCCCAGCGGTGAAAAACCGCTCACCTTCGCCTGATTACTAAGTACCGTCGATGCACGTGCAATAATTTGTTCTAATTTTTTCTGAATATATATGTGTCGATGCGAACTCATTAAGATTCGATTTTGCAGCTTTGGCGCCAGCTCCTCCACTGCTGTTTTTGCAAAGGATTTACATTGTTCCGGTGTCAGCTCCGGCCATTTCAGCCCTCTTTTTTCTACTTCTTCCGCGATCCATTTCAGTGCCCCGTGGAATAAATCTCCAATATCCGGCGCTTCAAGGCGATAGACGAGCCGGTCGCGAAGCTTTAAGCCGTGACGGACAAAATGGCTAAACGCGCATGAATGAAACGTCTCCATTCTCGATACACTTGCAATCATATCGGTTCCGTACAAATTAAGACTTGTCTCTTCTTTTAACGGATCCGCTTTATTTTCATAAAACAAACTATCAAGAACAAATCCAGCTTTTTTTGCGTTGCTTTCTATATAAACATTGTATACATCCCACCAGAATGAAAAAATGGGATATCCTCGCTTTTTCAGCTGAAGCTGGGACGTTAAATATGATAACGTTGGTTCCGAATGGGAAATGTAAGCGAGCTGGTCCTTTGCCGGCAGATCAGCCGGATCATTGGCAACAATGACCTTGTCTATGTGCTCAAACCACTCATGCATTCTTTTTATATAAGGGGACGGCTGTAATGATTTTCCTTCTGCATCGGCAATCGGCCACGAAACGTACAGACGATTTGATGGTACTGTATACGCCCGGTATGCGATCAGTTCTTCATCGAGCAGTTTCGTTTTGCTGCCAGGTGCAACATGCATCCCGGAAGAAAGAAGTGCTTCCCTTTCTTCATCATCCAAAATGCCTCCTTCCATTTGACGGGAAGGAAAGACACCATCATTCATACCGACGATAAAGGCTGTGTGAATGTCGGCAAGCCTTGATTTTTCCGGATTGGCGATGATGACCTGGTCGGCTGCCGGCGGCACGATAGAAAATTCCAGTGCTTCAAGCCCGGCATCCAAAACGGCGGCGAATTTTTTCGCATCCATTTCTTCATCGCCGGCCACTTCCGCAAATTCATCAAGCATGCCGATCACCGCGTCCCATGCCTGGTTATGCTGAGCAGCTTCCGTCAGTTCCCCGCGCTCTTCTGCTTCCATTGAAAGCTGCTCCATTTTTTCTGGAATGTGAAGTTCTTCAATAAATTGATACAGTCCACGACAGCATTCCATAGCATTCTTTGCTCTTTTCAGACGCTTTTCCAATCTAAAAAGTGGTGCAGCAATAAACTCTTTCATTTCGTTTAATTGGTTTTCAAATAAACGCTCTTCATCTGTCTGGGCAACCGAAGTAAATTCCAGCCCCATATAACGGCGGTATGTCCAGCGCTCGCCGTTCGTCCATCGTTCCCCGTAAATGCCGTGGGCAAGCACGTAATTTTCAAGCAAATCCATGCTGCGGCGAATTTTTTCGCGCGGCTGATCAAACGAAAAAAGCAAATCTGTTTTCACCGCACGAAAAATCGCTTCATACCGCCATTTTCCGCCAATGACTTCTAGTGACGAACGAATAAGTTCAACGAGCGGATGGTTGAGCATCGGCCGTTTTTGATCGATAAAAAATGGAATGCTATAATCATCAAAAACAGTTTCAATGATCGATCGATAATCTTCACCATTCCGAACAAGCAGCGCCATTTGTTTATAGCGCAGATTTTCAGTACGGGAAAGACGACGGATTTCGCGCGCAGCCGATTCGATTTCAGCACGCCTGCCTGCCGCCTGCCAAATAGACATTCCTTCACTGTTTTTAGAACGTTTCGCCGGACGTTTGTCAAATTGCATTTCAAGATGAATAAGCGAAGCGGCCTCCTGACGCTTATGTCCATATATAATAAGATCTTTTTTTATATCAATCTCTTCTGCAATCGCAAGTTCATATAAATCATGATAGGAACGTCCCGGCAGCCGGAACAGATGGGTATCAACCGGGTCTTCATTCCGAAATGGACGATCTACTGTTAAAGCGATGGTTACGTCGTTTGCTGAATTCATCAGCACACGGATGACTTCATATTCTTGTGGTGTAAAACTGTGAAATCCATCTATATAAATGTCCGCTTCTTGTATGTAAGAAGAATTTGCGGCCATTTCTGCCAAAAGCCTCATATAGTCTTCGGAGTCCGTATATTTGCCAGCTAAGGCTTGATCGTAGGAAGAGTAGATTGTTTGTAAGTCACTTAGTTTGTCTGCAAGTGCAGCGGGGACCTGTTTTCGGTGCTCCGCCATTTCATCCGGCGAAATTAAATATTGCCGAAATTCAGTCAGCATTTGTTCAACCGTGCTGACAAACCCTGTTTTATCGGCCGCTTTTGAGAAAACAGCCAAGTCATTGCGATGTTCTTCGATAATTTTCCGGATTAAAATATTGCGTCCAGCTGGTGTAATGTGCTGTCTGCTCATGCCGCCTTCTTCCTGTAACACGCGCCATGCAAGCCGCGTAAAGCTGTACACTTGTGCCCGAATAATGCCGCCGAGGGTCTGATCTGAGGCGAGGCGATATTCTGACAGAAACGACATCTGCTCCGGCACAATATAGATGATTGGCTTTCCGTCAGGCAGCCGGCGGAGACGTTCTTTTATTTCATTGATGATATGCTCTGTTTTTCCTGAACCGGAACGTCCAATAATAAATTGCAATGCCATCCGGATTCCTCCTTTTATTTACTTTCACTATATCAAAGATCATACGTTCGGTCAAAATTCAAAAAATAAAAAACCACGTTCTTACGGTTTTTTATTTTTGAAGACGTTTTTCCAGCTGTTTGCCTCCTGCCCATAAAAGAGCCATAACTGCTATGATAATAGCAGTCTTACCCGGCTGATGAATGAGTGCAAAAACGTCATGGCCAACATAGCTGATCGTAAAAATCATCACCGTTTTCCCTGCCATGACTGCAAATAAATATTGGACGACGCTAATGTGTGACAAACCTGCGACTACATTTACGATTGCAGAAGGTGTAAATGGAAAGCAAAGCAGCAAAAACACTGGCGCAAAGCCGTGGTGATCAATCCAATTCATCATTTGACTCACTTGTTTATTTCGCTGCAGAAATGTTAAAATGCGCTGCTGTCCAAATTTCCTAATAAGTAAAAAGACAATAAAAGAACCTGTTACAGCTCCTCCCCAGGAAATAAGGAAGCCAAGCCAAAGTCCGAAGGCATTTACATTTGCAAGCACAAAAGCAAACAAAGGCAAAAAAGGCAAAAATGCTTCGAGAAGCGGCAGTAAAAAGCCAGGAAGCGGTCCAAATGATTCATACCGCTGAATCCACTCCATAATTTGATTTGTTGAAAAATTCATCTAATTATTCCCTTTCATTATCCATCCTGTACTCCTCATTCCCTTTTGCGCGGATGAAAAAACGAAATAACGTTTTCTTTCACACCTACCACATAGTGAGCGCGAGCAACTTTTTCTGTTCGAATAGACGGTGTCGCTGCATTGCCCCGCTCATAAAGTGCTTTGGTCATCATAATCTGATTATGAACCGCAAGAGGCGATACAGGAACGACAATCCATTGATCATCCACAAACGTGATTTTCGTTTGTTTTTTATCTATCTTTTCCAAATATTTTAAATGAGAAAGGGTAATCCATACACAATCAGGTTTTAAATGAGAAATCGTCGGGAATAGATAAGTACCTTTCAAATGGTCAACATTAATAGGAACTTTCCGATTGATGCCAAGCACCCTGGCAGAAGCTTCTCTTCTCCCATCATAAGTTGAAAGGTAGCGAATGCAGCTTTGCCGAATAATTTTCAATGGTGTTTTTTTTATCATTACCGGTTCACTGTTTTTTTCATATACTTTAGTATATTCTCCATAACGAACCGGCTCTAAAAAAAGTGTGTTTTCATTGATCGTATATTCGTTTTTTTCATTAACCGGCTGATTGTTCATTTCTTTGGTTCACCCGCTTCTTTTCATTTATTCACACTTCTTTATCTTACTATTTTACGGTAAATTTGTCCCATTCGCCACGAGAAATAATTTTCTAAAAATTTAAAACTTTCTGTTGATTAGTTGTTTGAAATCCCATATAATAAAAAAAAGGTATCCGAGGTGATTAAAAATGGAAAACAATAATTATTTTGCTGAGATGATGAAGTCCCCGATGCCCCGTGAAACAGAGAAAACAGTAATCAGTGAATTTATCGACAGCTTCCTTAGCGATATTCTATACAAAAAAGAAAAAGCAGCATTAATGGAAAAAATTGATCTTTCTCTTGATCAAGGTGACCGTTCTGCATTTATTACTTTATCTAATGAATTAAACCGCTTGGAGAAAACTTATAAGGTATCTTAATGAACTCCTTCATGCTGATTCCTCAAGCGATGAAAACCCCAATTAACTTAACCGAAAAAGCCCCGTATCTTAATTGATACGGGTGCTTTTTGAGCGCGTATATACCCTCCTTATGAAAAAAGTGATAATACCGTTAAAATCCCAATCGATCCAAGAACCGTTATGATAATATTCGCACCTGTAAAAGCAATTAGAAAAGCCGCAGCGGCTCCGATCAGGGCAAACGATATGTTTTCATGAAAGTTTAAAACACCCGGAAAAATGAGCGCACCGAGCGTCGCATATGGAACATTCTTTAAAATGCCCTGCCAAAAAGAAGGCAGCTCTTTTCCTCTCAGAAGCACAAACGGAAGCATACGCGGAATATATGTGACGAAAGTCATTCCTAAAACGATGGATGCCATTGTCGTGCTCATTCGATTTCTCCCTTTCGTCTTACCTGGCCTGCCACTTCAATACTAATAGACGCAATAAGTGTTGAAATAATAATAGCCCATCCGCTTGAGAGCGCACCTGAATATGTAAAAATACAGTTTAATACTGCCGCGGTTACGGCAAGAATGACTGCTTTTAAGCTTGTTTTAAGCGAGGGAACGAGCAATCCGATAAACATCGCATATAAAGCAATCCCCATGCTTTCCTGAACAACAGGAGGCATCGCGTTTCCCGCTACAAACCCGAGTCCTGAACCAAGTACCCAGCTTGAATAAGAAATGAGAATAAGACCGGCCATAAAAGAAGAATGAATCGAACCGCTTTTCATCGCAGCAACCGAAAAAGTTTCATCCGTGACCCCAAACGAATACGCCGCTTTTTTCCACATCGCTTCTTCTTCCGCTTTTTCATTTAAAGCAGCCGACATAAGGAAATGACGGATGTTTAAAATAAACGTTGTCAGCACAATTTCAAAAACTCCCGTTCCGATCGTAATGAGGCTTAGAGCAATATATTGCGCCGCTCCGGCGAATACAAAAATGCTTAATGACATCGTTTCAATAAACGTTAACTCAGCACTTTTTGCCAGCAAGCCGTAGGTAAGGGCTGCTGGTACATATCCAATGGCAATACCTGTTCCAGCAGCAAGGCCATCTTTAAACTCACTTTGTGCAGCAGCAGTTGTTTCCATTTTATTTCCTCCGTTTTTAATTTCCCACAAATTATACTCCTTTGTGTATACATAAACAATATAAAAAACGCACGTGCCTTTTCAGCACGCGCGCTTTTTATCACTTTTTGACAATTTGATCTTTTAATGATCTTCTTAAAATCTTTCCAGTTGTGTTTTTTGGCAGCTCCTGCAAAAACTCAACCGATTTTGGCACTTTGTATGAAACAAGCCTCTCCTTGCAATAATTTAGAACATCCTCTTCCGTAAGTGAATTCCCTTTCTGAACAACAAAAGCGAGAACTGCCTCTCCGTAATCCGGATCGGGAGCGCCGAGTACTGCTGCTTCAACAATGTCATCGTGTTCATACAGCACTTCTTCCACTTCACGCGGATACACATTGTATCCCCCAACAATAACCAAATCTTTTTTCCGGTCTACGATATAAAAGTAGCCTTCATCGTCCCGGCGGGCTAAATCGCCTGTGTACAGCCATCCATCACGAATGGCCGCCCCTGTTTCTTCCGGCATTTTATAATAGCCCTTCATTACATTGGGTCCTTTTACAATTAACTCTCCCACTTGGCCTGGTACTGCTTCTTCTCCGAGTTCATTGACGACCCTGTTTTCCACATTTGAAATAGAACAGCCGATCGAACCCGCTTTACGCGGCCGGTCCAACGGATTAAAAGCGGTAACCGGACTTGCTTCTGACAAGCCATATCCTTCAGAAATTTGCACATTAAATTTCTTTTCAAACTGTTCTAAAAGAGAAACCGGCATCGAAGCGCCTCCTGAAATACAAAGCCGAATCGATGAAAAATCAGCCGGATTCGAGTCCGGAAGTTGAAATAAAAAGTTATACATTGTCGGCACGCCCGCAAAAATAGTTGCTTTTTTTTCCTTCGCAGCTTTGAACACTTCCTTCGGGCTGAATGCCGGCAAAATAATCATTTCTGCTCCACTGACAATTGGAGCATTTAAGACAACAGTCAAACAAAATACGTGGAACATCGGCAGGACTGTTATGACTGTATCCTTCTCTGTAATCGATAAATAGTCGGCAACATCCCGCGCATTTGAATAAATATTTTTATGAGTAAGCATCGCACCTTTTGGCTTGCCTGTTGTGCCTGACGTATATAATATAACCGCTGTGTCTTCTTCATGTATGTCAGGACTCTGCAAAACATTTCCGTTTGCCAACACTTCAGAAAACGCTTTCATTTTAGAATAGATAGTAAATGAGGATGCTGTAATTCCAGCCGCACGTTCATCTCCTGATTCGCATACGATGTAATGCTCAACTGACGGCAGGCTTTCATGCATGTTTTCTGCGGCCGGAAGTAGTAAATCCAGCATGACAACAGCTTTTACATCGCCATTTTGCAAAATATAACTGATTTCACTTGGTGTATAAATAGGGTTTACCGGAATAACAGTGACGCCTGCCCGCATTGCCCCGTATAACGCAATAATAAAATGCGGCGAGTTGCCGAGCAGTAAAGCGATGTGGTCGCCTTTTTGAAGGCCAAGCGATTGCAGGCCTGCGGCAAATCGCGTGACTGTTTCGTTTAGCTCACCATATGTGGCGGACGTGTGTAGAAACGTATAAGCAGTTTTGCCTGCATGAGCTGAAGCGGTTTGTTCAAGTGCCAGTGATGCATTCATCCTTCCATCCCCTTTTCATTAATGAATAATCATTCATTTTTGCTTCTTTTATTATACAGGACATGAAAAAAAGCCGCAACCTGCGGCTTACAATCCAACCTCCATATTTTCTTCCGCCAACAAAATCGTTCCATTGAATTGTTCGGATGCTTCTCTTGTAAGCTGATCCAACTCTCCAAAGTGCGGCAAATGAGTTAAAACTAACGTTTTTACGCCGGCTTCGCGTGCGAGCATTCCCGCCTGTTCAGCTGTCATATGACCGGCGGACGCCCCATCCATTCCTTTATAAAAATTGCTTTCAGCCAGCAGTACGTCTGCACCCACCGCAAAGGAAGAGAGTTCTTTTTTATAAGCCGTGTCCGCCGTATAAACGACTGTGTCATTCCCGTCCGTTATTTTTATGGCGTAACAGGGCGCCGGGTGATCTGTTTTCAAAAAAGAAATCGAGAATGGCCCGGCGTGAAGTGCGTTCTTTGGATCATAAGCAATTCCTTTTGTTATGTTTTTGTACGTCAGCGCCCCAAACCCATCTGATTCATTATGTCCATAGATTGGAAGCGGTTCGTTTCTCATTTTATCGGTGAACGAATCAATGAGCAGTGCATGCTGCAAGACACCGATATCCGCAATATGATCAGCGTGATAATGAGAAATAATGACAGCATCCAGTTCAGCCGGCTTTAAATGATTTTGCAGTTTCGATAGGACAGCGCTGCCGCAGTCGATGAGCAGCTTAAATCCGTCTTGTTCAATTAAATAACCGCTGCTTGCTTCATTAGCTTTTGGAAATCCGCCCCAGCAGCCGAGTATTGTTATATTCATAAATAGTTGCCCCTTTCTATTTGTTTATTTTATTCCCTCATTCCAAAAAAATAAAATTAATTTTCTGAAAACGGTTGACGATTTCCGTCTGTTATAATACAATACAAGTAACAAATCAAACAGTTATATAACAAAGGAGGAAATGACATGATCACAAATATCGTTGAATTTTTCAAAAACCTTCCGGCTAAACAATGCGCAAGCTGCGGTTCACATATTGAAGAGCAGCATGATTGCTACAGCAATACGTGCACAACGTGTGCATCGAAAGACCTGTAAGCATACCGCCAATTCCATGAAAAACCCACCGGCTACGCCTTGGCCGGTGGGTTTTTTTTAATGATCCATTGATTCCATATCGTGATCCGTTGTTTCTTCTTTCACATCAGCCGGAATAACCGCATTTCCGATCGCAATGGCTGATTTTGGCATAGTGTGCATGTTCCTTGCAGTAACATGCACCTGCACGTAATACGCCGCTTCTTCATTAAACATTTTTTCAACAGTATAGAACCCGTCTCCTTCTGAAACGGCATCAAGCATCTCGCTGTCTTCCTTTAAGCCTTCTTTCCATATTTCGTACTTCACTTCGTCAGCATCATCTACTGGCTCCCCGTCTTGTGTCACTACTGTAGAAATCGTGACTTCTTCATTTAAGTCGGCTTTTTCTGGTAAAGATAATGCAGCTTCAATTGGTACTGGCGGCTGATTTTCCGCCTGTTCTTCTTTTGGCGTACATGCTGCAAGCATAAACACAAGAATCATCATAAACCAGACCATCTGTTTCTTCATGTTCATTCTCCTTCTTTTATCAGTGCCGGCAGTATAACAGTGACTGTTGTTCCTGCTCCTGCTGCGCTTTCGATTATTAATTCGCCATCATGGCGTTCGACAATTTGTTTTACAATCGACAAGCCGAGCCCTGAACCGCCATCATGGCGAGTTCGTGCTTTATTAATGCGGTAAAACTGGCTTGTAATCTTTGGAATCTCATCTTCCGGCATGCCGGCTCCAGTATCGCGAACAATCCATTTAACAATGTTTTTTTCTTGTTTTAACGTAATATAAATGGGTTTGTTCTTTTCTGAATAACGCACCGCGTTATCCAGAATATTGGTCATGACTTGGCTCAGTCTGCCTTCGTCCCCGTTCACAATCGTTTCTTCATCCACATCAAGCTGAAAATGATTATGCTTCAGCCGAAAGATATCAACCGTCCGATAGACAAGATCAGCAAGCGGAATGAGTGTTTTTTCCATATTCATTTTACCCGAATCAAGACGGATCAATTGGAGCAAGTCATTCACAAGACGCTCCATTCGAATGGATTCACGATGAATAATCGAGAGCTGTTGTTTTGGATGTCCAATGCCATTAATCGCAGCCTCACTGTATCCTTTTATATAGCTGAGCGGCGTACGAAGCTCATGCGAGACGGTCGCAATAAATGTTTTTCGCTGTTCATCTTCTTTTTCAATAGCGTTGGCCATCTCATTAAATGTGCGGGCGAGCTGACCGAATTCGTCTTCTGAACCAGCCGGCACACGTGCTTTATAATCTCCTTTAGATAAGCGGACCGCCGCATTTTTCATGTTTTCAAGCGGTTTTGTAACATAATCAGTCCACTTCAGCCCTCCATACAAAAGAAGTGACATTAATAAAACAGCTCCAGCTGCCCAAAACATGACGAGACTTGAGACAAGTTCGTCAATCCGCTCAAGCGGGACATATAAATAAATAATTCCTTTTAACTGTTTTTCGTCTAACAGCGGATAAATAACTGAAATAATTTGCCGGTCAAACCGTTCTGAGTAACCGGTTTCTTCAATCATTTTATTTTCAAGCAACTGTGCCCGCTCTTCCGGACCAATTAACGTTTCATAGTCTGCTTCATAGGGAATGCAGGCGGCAAGCTCTCTCGGATTATGAACGGCAAATGCTTCAAATGATGATTTTTCACTGAACCAATTAACCTGATCCACAAATGCCGCATCCAAGTCTCCTCCTTCATAATCGTTGGAAAGATTTCCCGCCGCTTCTGCCAGTTCGGTTTTGACACTTTCTACATATAGTTTTTCGTAAAGCATGTATGCGAGTCCAAACGCGGCCCCAACTGCGATGATGACGAAAATAAACAGCGTCATCCATAACTTTTTTCCAAATGTCATACAGCGCCATCCACAAATTTATAGCCAATCCCCCAAACGGTTTCGATGGAGGCTCCTTCATTCTTCAGTTTCATCCGAAGTGTTTTAATATGTGTGTCTACCGTTCTGGTACCGCCGCTGTATTCCGTTCCCCATACTGTTTCAAGCAGCTCCTCGCGTGAAAAAATCCGGCCTCGCTTTTTAGCAAGAAGGACGAGCAGATCAAATTCTTTCATCGTCAGCTGAATAGCCGCGCCATCCACTCTCACTGCCCGGGAATGCACATCGATCGAAAGAGTCTGGTACCGGATCGTTTCTCTTTTTTCATCCACTCTGCCAAACCGGCGAAGCACCGCTTGAATGCGAGCGGTCATTTCACCTGGTGAAAATGGCTTAACGATATAATCATCTCCGCCGATTGAAAACGCCCGCACTTTGTCCCATTCCTCACCGCGGGCAGTCAAAAAAATGATCGGGACGTCGCTGTATGAACGAATGGATTCACATATGGCAAATCCATCACGTCCAGGCATCATTAAGTCTAAAATGATAAGATCGGGATGGGATTCTTTCAGCTTTTCTTCCGCTTCATCTCCATTTAATGCTGAACTGACGGTGTAGCCCGCATTTTCCATATACATCGTCACCAAATCCACCATATCCTGCTCATCATCTACTATTAATAAATGAGACATTTTATTCACCTTCTTTTATAAAAATCATAAACGGTCCTTTGCCGATATCGACCGTTTTTATTTTCTTAAGCGTTTTTTCTTTGTAAAAAGACACAGTGCCGCTGTCATAACCGGCAGAAATCACGCGGTTACCGAGCACGGCAACCGAAAAAGGGTTCGCTGGCGCTTCTATTCCCGCCGCGCTTTTCCGTTCCGGATTAAACACGTATAGTTTGTTGGACCCATGGCTTGCCGTATATACATAGCCGCCTTTTTCCGCAAAAGCGATCGGCATAACCGGTGCATCTACTGTGGCAGTGAGTGAACCTGTTTGGAGTGAATAGACGTGAATTGTTTCACCCGCCTCCGTTCCATATCCGTGTCCGCCGACCCATAATTCTTTTTTTGCTCCATTGACAGCTAAACCGGCAGATGATGTCGGAATGGCAAATTCCCGGTCCACCTTATGCGAATGGATATTGATTTCCGACAGCACCGTGTCTTGATAATTAATAATATACAATTTTTCTTTATGTTCAAGCATCGTCATCGGATAGCGTCCCGTTTGTGTTTTTTCCGTTTCCTGTCCTTCGCTGTTAAAAAAATGAACAGCCCCATCTTTTTTCACTGAAAAAGCAACTTCTTTTGTTTCGTTTATAAAAGCCGCGCCGGTAATGCCTGATGGCACAGTCCAGGCAGCGAGTTTTTTACCTGTTTTCGTTGAATACAAGACAGCGCGGTCAAGCTCTGTTCCATATAAAAGAATCGTCTCATCAAATAAGACCCCGCCTGTATATCGTTCATCAAATGCCCATTCAGCAAGTATGGCACCCTCTGAGTCCACAAATGTTAAACCGGGCTCCTGTACTGTTAAAATGGCGGCAAATTCATCACTCCATACCGGTTCAAATGATGCCTGACTGCAGCCGGTAAGCAGCAAAATCACCGCCAACATGAATTTTTTCAATCACGCATTCCTCCCCGTTATTCCCTTTATTATAATGAATGGGTGTGAAATAAGTGTGAAAAATTTTCAAAAAAAGACGGCTAAAGCCGCCTTATGCAGCTTCAAGCCGTCCATATTGTTTTTTAAACTGGCCGCGGAAGTAAATGCCCGTCACCGTAATATTAAATAAAGCAAATCCGATTAATACGGCTGCATTTCGCCACATAAACGCATAATCACCGCTTGAAATGACAGCCCGGAATCCATTAATTGAGTATGCCATCGGCAGGGCGCCTGTTACATGCTGGAGCGCCTTAGGAATAAGCTCCAACGGGAATGTCCCGCCGCTTGCCGTTAATTGGCCGATCAAAATGAGGACAGCGATAAACCTCCCTGGATTCCCCAGGATAGTTGCCAGCATTTGAATGAGTGTCATAAACGATGCACTTGCGATAAGCGCCAGCAGGAAAAACCGTGGAACACTTTGTACATCCAAATGGAGGACACCGAGCAAAAAGATCGATGCCGCCGCTGCCTGACATGCACCGACAAGCAAAAAGATGCCAAGCTTGCCCGCGTACCAGGAAAGTCCGCTTTTTGGCTGTTCCGGCGGCTCTTTTAACGGAAAAATAATGGTCAGCATAATGGCGCCGACAAACAAGCCAAGCGACAGCATGTACGGTGCCATGCCTGTTCCGTAATTCGGCACTTCGTGAAACGACTTCTTATCCACTTGGACCGGTTCCGCCATCATATCATATGTTCCCTCATCTGCTCTGACATCGCCTGCTTCATCCGCTGCTTTTGACAGCTCTGTCTGAAGCTCCTTCGTTCCCTGCTCTAATTCTTTTGAGCCTTCTGCAAGCTCCGTTGACCCATTTGCAAGTTTTCCGGCTCCATCTGACAATTGATGTGATCCACCAGCCAGTTCTGTTAATCCTTCTGAAAGACTGCTTGCCCCTTTGGCAAGAGAATTCGCTCCTGTTTTGGCTTGGGCTGTTTTTTGAGTGATCGTTTCCAAGCCCGATACAAGAGTCTGCTCCCCTGACTGAAGTTCTTTTGCCCCATCATGCAGATTTCCCGCTCCTGTCGCAAGATCTCCAAGTCCAGACTGCAGCTGCTCCTGACCGGATTGGATGTCTTCAAGACCGGATGAAAGTTCCGCCATTTTGTCAGTCATTGTTCCTGAAACAGCTTTATTTAACTCATTTGCACCTGATGCGATTTGTGTGCTTCCACCTTGCAATTCATCAAATCCGGATGAAATTCCGGCGTTTAATGATTCTTGCTGTACCGCCATTTCATTGTTCATTGCGTCCAGCTGCTCTTCTGTCATGACTTGGGACAGCACCGGCATGAGCTGCTCCATTTGAGCTTTTTGTGCCGCACCGATTTGGTTTTTCAGTTCTGTTTCAAACTGTTCCATGCCGGCGTTTAAATCATTTGCACCTGACGCAATGGAAGCTGTCCCGTCCGTCAATGCGGGTATTTGCTCACGGAATTGATCTACACCAATTTTGGCTGATGCTGTCCCGTCAATCAGCTTTGGCATATTCGTGTTCGCTGACACTAAACCATTTTGGAGTGCCGCTGTCCCTGACACGAGCTGATCCGTTCCGGTCTGCAGCTGTTTGCCGCCATCAGAAAGCTTCGTCTGGCCGTCTGAAAGCTGGTCGAGGCCGTCTGAAAGCGTGGCTGCCCCAGCGGCCACTTCTTTTGCCGCCGCGCTGGCCTCGTCAATGCCCGATGAAAAAGAAATAGAGCTGTCAGCAAGCGTTTCAAGATTTTTCTTTAATTCATTCGTTCCGTCTGTTATCTTTAAAGCACCTTCATCAAGCTTCCCAGCTCCTTCTCCCGCTTCCGCATACCCATCACCCATTTTTTTAATGGTATCAAACATCGTTTCGGCGTATGTTTTCGTGACGTCTTTTTGAATGGAAGCGCGTATTTCTTTCATCGCCGACTGGCCGATTTGCGAAGAGACAAAATTATAGCTTTCATTTGATGTATAAATTAATTGAAGCTTTTCTGGCTTTTCGTCCATCAATGTCGTTGCGTTTTCTGAAAAGTTTTCAGGTATTTCAATCATCATATAATATTCCTGCTGCTTTAAGCCGTCTAATGCCTGATTTTTTGTTACAACATGAAAATCAAAGTCATTGTTTTTTTCCAGTTCTTTTTGCAGTTCATCACCAATTTTGAACGTTTCTCCCTCAAACTCTGCCCCTTTGTCGCTATTCACGACTGCAACCGGCAGCTGGTCTAAATGTCCGTACGGATCCCAAAACGCCCACAAAAAAACGCCAGAATACAAGAGCGGAATCAACATGACAGCAATAATGGAAATGAGCAGCATCCGATTTTTAGCGATCTCTTTTAATTCTCTCCAAAACATATTTGTACCTCCAAAATGACCATTTTGTTCATTTGGTCATTTATTTTCAAAAAAGAAGGACTGACGCTATTGAGACAATCCTTTAAATACATATAGCTCAAACAATCTGGCAATATCTTCTTTCGACAGCGCACTGCCACGCCGTTCCCAGTCTACAACGAGCGTAATGTACAGTTTCAGCATAACGAATGCGGCAATTTCAGGATCTGTCTGTTGAATTTCATCCCGTTCCATCGCTTCTTTCGCTTGAACTGCAATATAACTGACAATTGCATCTTCCATTTTTTTCAGCGCTTCTGCTACAGCCGGTGTGCCCATTTCTTTTTCTTCTTGAAACAGCTTGACTGCCAGCTGATGCTTCGTCCGAAATGCCAGTATTTCAAAAAGGGCGCGATGGACATTTTCATGAAAAGATTGCGTTGGATCCATGACCGCTTCCGCCACTTCCTTCATTTCCTTAATAAGCGTGGTTAAAATGTCTTCAAACAGCTCTTCCTTATTTTTAAAAAACGTGTAAATTGTCCCCTTGCCAACGTTAGCCAGTTTCGCCACCTGATCCATCGTTGTTGCTTTATAGCCAAACAGTGTAAACGACTTTGTTGCGGCCTCGATAATATCTTTTTTTCGCTCTGACACCATCTAAACACCTCATTTTTGACCAAAATAACGTTTTGGTCATTTCGTTCCAATGAGTATTTTATGCTTGTTTCACTGTATTGTCAACACAAAAATCCCGCCGGAAGCCGGCGGGATGTAGATTATAATTTTCCTTCTTCTTTTAAATGCTTAATGACGACATCACCGAGCGCTTCAATGAACTCCGGACGGGCATTCGGCATTGGCGGACGGTAGTAGCCGGCGCCAATTTCATTTGTTACCACTTTGCATTCATAGTCGTTATCAAATAATACTTCGAGATGATCGGCAACAAACCCGGCCGGTACATACATAAATGCTTTATAGCCGTTTTGTTCATACAATTCACGCGTTAAATCCTGCACGTCTGGTCCGATCCACGGCTCCGGTGTATTGCCGGCGCTTTGCCAGCCGACAGTGTATTGTTCTACACCTGCCGCCCCTGCGAGCAAGTCCGCTGTCTCTTTTAATTGCTGCGGATAAGGATCACCTGCCGCGATAATTTTTTCCGGCAGGCTATGGGCAGAGACGATTAAAACAAATTGCTTCTTTTCTTCGTCTGTCATCGTTTCAATTGTTGCCTGAATTTGATCTGCCCAATATTGGATAAATTTCGGCTCATGGTACCAGCTTTCGATGGATGTAATCAAAGGGCCATCAATTTTTGCAGACTCTTCCGCCGCACGTCCGTTATATGACTTCACGCTGAACGTGGAGAAATGCGGGGCAAGCACGATTGAAACGGCTTCTTCAATGCCGTCTTTTTTCATTTGATGAACAGCGTCTTCAATAAATGGTTCAATGTGCTTTAAGCCTATATACAGCTTAAATTCAACGTCCGGCTGCATCTTGTTTAAAAAGTCAGTCAAGCCTTGCGCCTGTTCTTCAGTAATCTTTGCAAGCGGTGAAATACCGCCAATCGCTTCATAACGGCTTCTTAAATCTTCCAGCGCTTCATCTGACGGCTTGCGGCCGTGACGGATATGCGTGTAGTACCGTTCAATATCTTCTTCCTTGTAAGGCGTTCCGTACGCCATGACAAGAAGACCCATCGTTTTTTTTGCCATGCTGATTCCACCTCGTTTAATTCATTGTTTTGTCTATTATTGTGTCACGAAATAAACATGTGTTTAAAAATGAAATGTTTATTTCGATGTATACTCATGGACAAATGCCGTTAGGCGCTTGAGCGTATCCGGATTCACTTCCGGGAATACACCGTGCCCAAGGTTGAAAATATGGCCTGGCAACGCCATGCCCTGGTCCAAAATCGCTTTTGCGCGCTCTTCAATCACGTCCCACGGAGCCAGCAAAATTGATGGATCGAGGTTCCCCTGCAATGTCTTCGTCAAGCCCATTTCACGCGCTTCCGAAATTTGCATGCGCCAGTCTAATCCCACTACGTCAAGCGGCAGGTCGTGCCACTCTTGCACCAAATGGCTCGCGCCAACACCAAACATAATGAGCGGCACATTTTCAGAACGCAGCTCACTGAAAATGCGTTCCATGACGGGTTTAATAAATGTCCGGTAATCGGCCACATTTAACGCGCCCACCCATGAATCAAAAATTTGTACGGCTTTAGCGCCCGCTTTTACTTGAGAGCGAACGTATGTGATCGTCATATCCGCCAGTTTATTCATTAACGCAAACCACGCTTTTGGCTCCGCGTACATAAACGCTTTCGTTTTATTGTAATTTTTAGATGGACCGCCTTCGATCATGTAGCTGGCTAATGTGAACGGGGCACCTGCAAATCCGATGAGCGGAACATTGAGCTGCTCTTCTGTTAAGAGGCGGATTGTTTCAAGTACATACGGCACATCGCTTTCCGGATCAATTTCACCCAGCTTTTCAACATCATGCATCGAGCGAATCGGGTTGGAAATAACCGGACCGATGCCTGATTTAATGTCCACATCCACACCGATGGACGGGAGCGGTGTCATAATGTCTTTATATAAAATCGCCGCATCGACGTCGTACTGCTCGACCGGCAGACGCGTTACATACGCACAGATTTCCGGCTGATGCGTTATTTCAAACAGTGAATATTTTTCTTTCAACTTCCGATATTCCGGCTGCGAACGTCCCGCCTGACGCATATACCAGACCGGCGTATAATCGGTTTTTTCGCCTCGTGCCGCTTTTAAAAATGTATCGTTCAAATGCCTCATATGAATAGAGTGCCACCTTTCAACTATGACAGTTTAGAATCACTATTGATTATTATAGCCTACTGCCCGGTACATTTCACTAAAAGGATGTGTTGTTCGCAAATTCGCCAAAGGAATGTGTTGAAATTGGAAAGAGGGGTACAGAAAAAGATATACTATTACTTGAGGTGATGAAAGATGAATGTATTTATTACAAGCGGAACATACGACTTTTTGAAAACGATTAAACAAAAACACGCTGCGGAAAAAATGGTGCTGATGGATGGCGCAGAAGGAGCCGCACTCATCCATGAGACGAATGGGAAAACTGTATTTTCATCACCACGCCGTTATGAGGTCGTGGACACTTCTGGAGAGATTGGAGACCGGGGATACGTGGTTCTGAACAACATTCCTGTGACAGATGAAGGACGACCCCTTTTTGAGCACCGCTTTAAAAACCGGGCCGGCGCGATCGAAAACGAGCCGGGATTTGTCTCAATTCGTGTGCTGCGTCCACTCGACTCAGATACGTATGTTATCTTTACACAATGGGAAAATGTTAAAGCATTTGAAAACTGGAAGTCGTCTGAAGCCTATAATCAAGCTCATAAAAAACGCGGAACAGAAGAAGGTCTCGACAAACGTCCAAATATTTTTTCCGGTGCTTCTTATTTAACAACCTTTACAGTTCCGGAAGAAAACTAAAAGCCATGGGATGGATGTCCATCCCATGGCTTTATCTGTACGATTTACGATTTGCCTGCTGTATTATTTGCCTGTTCAAGAAAAAGGCGATGAAAAGAAATACGCCTCCGCCAAGCAGCCAGCCAGCGAGGACATCTGTCGCATAATGCGCGTTGTCCGCTACCCGGCTCATGCCGGATAAAAATCCCAGCATCAGCGCTGCTGTATAAAATATCACCGTTGTGCCTGCATAAAAGCTCATGAAGTATGCAAAAAGCAAATAAAAAATGATGCCCACCATCGCATGACCGCTAACAAAACTAAATCCGTCTTCTCTGTGCGGAAAAGGCGGCCGTTCCCGTGCTATCCATTCTTTCAGCGCTTTATTCAAAAGATTTCCGCCGCCTACACCGATTAAAATCGCTGTAATGCCCCCCCCTATTTCTTTTCCAAAAAAGAAATAAAATCAACAGAACTGCTCCGCCGCCTAAAACGAGCTCTGAACCAAGAAAGCGGCATGCTGCTAAAAAAGATACATCGCCGAATGCATGCATCACCCCATCATCAATAATGGATGCCCAGCCGGAATCAAATTCAAACAGTAAAATGGTAAATAAAATCAAACATATGAAACTCCCAGCCAGCAACTTCTACACCTCTGTCTTGTTTTTCATCAGTGTAGGATGACTATCTGCCTAATGCCATACTACAGACAAGAAGCTCTTTAAAATCGGTTCATTTTTTCCAGCCTTGACGGGGTGTACATCCCAACAAAGAAAATCGTAAACGCAATCGATGCGGATAGAACAATCGCTCCACCAAGCAATCCTCCGGACAATGCCGAAACACCAAATACAATAGATTCGACCATCATTACGCGCATAAGGAGATGCTGCACCGCTTTTTGCCTGCCTTCTTCCCCATCCGGATACAGCTGTGTCCAGATCACATACCCGTGCCTTGCAGAAATCGGCAGCAGCTGAAAGCCAGTTAAATATAAAAATAACAGCGCGGCAATCAATTGGACCGGCAGCAAACCACTGAATCCAATAATAAGCACCCCGATCACCGTCAGCCGAATGTACAACCCAATATACTCATTCATGCGCACAAACGTCCGGTGAAGCAAATAGGTGTATGTTCCTTTACCCGGACCCGGCAGCAGCCCATCAAGCCACGCGCGGCGCTTTACCGTTCCGCGTAAATGCGGAACGTCCGTGAACATATTCGCGAGCCGGTAAAAAGCGGCCATTCTCTTTTCTTCAAGCTCGGTCAGCAGCTCCCATTTTAACGGCCGATTTCCAGCGCGGTTCATATAAAAGAGCCAATAAGCCATGATGAGAATAGCAATTCCGGCAATGCCATATTCTAAAGAAAAGACGGCAAATAAAAAAGCAGTATTGATCAGCAGACGAGCTGCCATGTCAACAATACGCACATCATTCGACGGCACATTTAATGCTTTCAGCCGGCAAAACAGGTTCCACAGCTTCGCGGCAAGTACGGCACCCAAAAACAGAAAAAAGCTGCCAAATCCGGTTCCTTCCGCCTTCGCATACATTGGCATTGCAAATGCCAATAGTGCGATTAAAATATAGCTTTGCACCGCGAAGCTTGTCCAGACTGCTTTTTGAAAATAAGGCTTCATTTCGCTTTCAAGCGGCAGCAAGTAGACGGTATCAGGCTGTTTTATGTACGTATAAACCTGGCTCCAAGCAAGAGCCGCTCCAAGTACAATAGCCATAATAAGCGGTGCTGGAAAGGTCCCGTCAATCGTTTCCACCCAGCCGCTGTAATAATACAAAAGTGCACCAAGCGCAAACACGAGCACAAACAGCAAGTGGTCATTCAGCATGTAGCGCGTATATTTGCGAACTTCCGCGTAATAAGCAGCTGCACGTTCTTTAAACATAGCATTTGCTGAAAACTTCATAGCACCGCTTCCTTTGTCAGTTCCACATAAATATCATCTAGCGCAGCATCCGGCATGTGAAAGTCACGACGCAGCTCATCCATTGTTCCTTTTGCACGCACACGCCCTTCATGCAAAATAATAAACGTATCACAATATTTTTCTGCTGTTGCTAAAATATGCGTCGACATTAAAATACCGGCGCCGCTCTCTTTCATCTTATTCATTAAATCAAGCAGCGACCGAATGCCAAGCGGGTCCAGGCCGACAAACGGCTCGTCAATAATGTAAAGCGACGGCTCCGTTAAAAAAGCGCCCATAATCATTACTTTTTGTTTCATCCCTTTTGAAAAATGAGCAGGGAACCATTTCATTTTTGCGTCAAGACGGAATTCTTTTAAAAGCGGGCCGATGCGCTGCTCATACTCTGCTTCTGACAAGCCATATGCCATCGCCGTTAAACGCATATGCTCTTCAAGTGTCAGCTCATCATAAAGCACCGGCGTTTCCGGTACAAATGAAAACTGGCGCCGGTAGTCAGACGGGCTTTGTTCGAGCGTCAGTTCATTGATCGTGACACTTCCTTTTGATGGTTCCATCAAACCAATAATGTGCTTGATGGCCGTACTTTTGCCAGCACCGTTTAAGCCAATGAGTCCGACAAGCTCGCTTTTGCCGACCTCAAATGAAACGTCGTGCAGCACCGGCTTTCGTGTGTAACCGCCGGTGATATTTTCCACAGATAATAATGACATTCCAAAACGCCCTTTCTTCTCAATCGTTACACGTATCATATCAAAATTATGCCTGCTTCACATAGTTCCCTGCATCCGGAATATATGCTACACTTTTCATACCAATATATAAAAGGAGTGCTGACTATGGATAACTGCATTTTTTGCAAAATTACAAACGGAGACATTCCGTCCGCAAAAGTATATGAAGACAAGAACGTCTATGCCTTTTTAGACATCAGCCAAGTAACAAAAGGCCACACGCTTATCATTCCGAAAGTACATAAAGAAAACATTTTTGAGCTGGATGAAGAGATAGCTGGTCCATTGTTTGAATCGGTGAAAAAAGTGGCCGATGCGATTCAATCCGCTTTTTCTCCAAAAGGACTGAACTTATTAAATAATAACGGAGAAACAGCTGGACAGACGGTTTTTCATTACCATATGCATTTAATTCCGCGCTACGGATTTGATGACGGCTTCCATCCGGTTTTTAAAGAAAATAAAGGCAGCCATGACCTTGCAGGCATCGCCGCTGCGATCCAGTCTCACCTGTAAGTAAGCAGCACAGCCGCTGCGAGCGAAAGTGCACTCATCAAGCCGAACCGGCCGGCTCTTTTTTCAATAAGCGGTTCTCGCTTTTTTGCGCTTCCTTTATGTGGTACAGCATGCTTGTAAATAAAATAAATCCGCTCCATCATAAAGCAAAAATAAGCCCTTGCATGACATCGACTCCTTCTCATACGTTTGTTCCACATTTTTTCGGGAATTATATCATATATATGTATGTGTAAAATAAACAAGAATGAATGATGAGGTGAAAAAATGAATAAAAAAGCATTTTTTACAGGTATTGCAGCCGGTATTACAGCCGGTGCTTCTGCCGCGCTTTTAAGCGCTCCAACGAGCGGCCGGGACACACGGGCAAACTTGAAAGACAAGCAAGTGTCTGCTAAACTGAGCGCGATGGAAATTAAAGGTAACGCGGGCCAAGTAAAAGAATCGGTAAAACGCCTTGTTGAGACAGCGAAACAAGAGGTACCGGACAAAGTCAATAGTATTAAAGTAAATGCTGCGCTTTGGAAAGAAAGCATTGAACCAAACAAACAGGCACTTCAAAAAGAAATTACCAACATTCAAAAAACGGTGGAAGATTTGCAGGAAAGCCTGCCACAGCCGCCGGCATCGGGAAAATAACAGACACGGAAGGGATCTTGTTCCTTCCGTGTATTTTTATTTTTCAGCTTATTCGAAATTTTTGCGAATTTCCTCTTTCTATTTTTTTATTTTATTGGCATAATATAAATCAATGAATAATAGATTTGAGGTGGAAGACATTAATAAAACAAGTGAATCAACGTCGACTCATCAATATACGATGAAAGAAGCCTTTATGTTCAGCCAGCGAATGGCCCAGCTTTCAAAAGCATTATGGAAAGCGGTCGAAAAAGATTGGCAGCGGTGGATCAAACCATATGATTTGAATATTAATGAACATCATATTTTATGGATTGCCCATCATTTAAAAGGCGCTTCTATTTCCGACGTGGCTAATTTTGGTGTTATGCACGTATCAACAGCGTTTAACTTTTCCAAAAAACTAGAAGAACGCGGACTTCTTACATTTTCTAAAAAAGAAGATGATAAGCGGAATACGTATATTGAGATTACACCTGCCGGCGATGATTTAATCTTTAATTTAATGGAACAATATGATCCTGAGTCCAATCTCGTGTTTTCCGGCAGTGAACCTCTGCGTGAGCTATTCGGAAAATTCCCAGATCTCTCCGAATTGATGGCTATTATTAAAAATATTTATGGCGATGATTTCATGGACATTTTCGAGACCTCTATTCATAATATTGAGCGGGATTTTGATGAAGAAGATAGAGAATTAAAGCGGGCTGAACGTTCTCAAACATCCGGGTAAGCAAATTGCCAGCCGGATGTTTTTTTATGTCATAAAAATTATGCTTGCTTTTTCCCTGGCGCCGTCGTAAATTATGAAAGCAATCCCTTTAACAACGGAGGTTATTCTTTTATGAAATGCGTGCGGACGTACAACTTTGAAAAAAACTATGGCTACAACAAGCTGTTTTTCGTGTCCATGATGACAACGATGCTCGTGTTTCTTCTCGCTTTTTCATTCATGCAGTCTTATTATTCAAAACCGCTTCATGCCAATGGCTTTTCCTGGTTTGCAGTGGGGATTTTGGCGGTTTATCCGCTTCATAAATTGATTCATCTTTTTCCGGTTCTCACTTATCGTCCGAAAGTGATGTGGGACCGGAAATATTCCGTTTTGCCGGTCGTGACAGTTATTACCCGCAGTCCGATGCCAAAAAAAAGATTTATCGTCTGCTTGTCGCTTCCTTTTTTCGTCATGACTCCACTTATGCTGGCCGGCGCAATGATCATGCCGGAATATCTGCATTATTTTACGATGACAGCTGCGTTTCATACCGGCATCTGTTTATTGGACTTTCTTTACATTAAAGCGCTCCTATCCTGTCCAAAGGATGCGATTATTGAAGAAGATTTAGATGGATTTGAGGTATTACTGCCGGAATAACGTCCCGCCTGACGCATTTGCTGGTGGGTTCTGTTTTCAATTTTTTCGACATTTTGATATAGTTAATTGTACAAGGCAAACAGAGGGGGCATCATGTGGCAGCATTAATCATTACATTCATTATTTTCTCCGTCTTTATTTTGTATCACATAAATCGGATGACCAATTTATTATGCATTCAAAAAGAGATTCCGGAAGAACGGCATGAAAAAATATTCCGTACAGTGAATATTTTAATTGTCATTTTGCTTTCCACTTCTTACATTGAAATACTGTATGTGTAGACCTGCTCTTTTTAAAAGACGGGTCTTTTCTTTTCTCAAGCCGTTAACTGTGTTATAGTTGTCTGTGGAATAGAGATTAAATGAACATTAGGGAGTTGTTTTTTGCATGAAGAAATGGGCATTACCATTATCGCTTGCAGCGGGTGTACTCGTACTTTCAGGCTGTGGCAATAGTGAAGGAAACGTTATCGCCACATCAAAAGCAGGCGACGTAACTGATATGGAACTATACGCGGAAATGAAAGACAAATACGGTCCGCAAATGGAGCAGGCGCTGCAGGAACTCATGCAGAAAAAAGTCCTCTCTGACAAATATGAAGTGACAGATGAAGAGCTGGATAAAGAAGTAAAAACGGCTAAAGAGCAATTGGGCGACCAGTATGAAATGTTCTTGTCTCAATACGGTCTTGACGAAGACGGTTTTAAAGAGTTCTTAAAGCTTGAGCTTCTTCGTGAAAAAGCAGCGCTTGCTGACGTGAAAGTAACAGATGCCGAAGTACAGGAATATTACGATGCATGGCAGCCCGACATTAACGTCAGCCATATTCTCGTTGCAGATGAAGCCAAAGCAAAAGAAGTAAAACAAAAATTAGCGGATGGCGGCGACTTTGCGGCGCTTGCGAAAGAATATTCAACAGATCCTGGTTCAGCTGAAAATGGCGGCAGCCTTGGCTGGATTGATAACGCCGGCCGTGCACAGTTTGTTCCAGAATTTACGGAAGCACTCGGTACACTGAAAGTAAATGAAATAAGCGAACCGATCAAATCGGACTACGGCTACCATATTATTAAAATTACCGATCAAAAAGAAAAAGGATCATTTAAAGATTTGAAAGACCAAATGACCGAAGAATTAAAGCAGTCTAAAGTGGATGCAACTGCTTCGCAGGAAAAACTTGACGAAGAAATGAAAGCAGCGGATGTAAAAGTAGAGGACGAAGACTTTAAAGACGCATTTAAAGCAGACGAAGCAGCTCCAACAGAGGAAACGCTTCCGACTGAAGAAGGTGCAACTGAAGGTGACGCCGCTCCAACAGAAGAACCAGCAGCTGAAGATGACGCAGCCGCTACAGAAGAAGCAAAATAAGCAAAAAGCACCCGTAATGGGTGCTTTTTTGTTAATTTGAAAAACGCGGTTTATAAAACGAACGGTTATCCAGCGGAAAAATCCGCTCAGAAAACTCGCCCGGTTTTGTACGGTCAAGCGCGCGGTCAAGCATATTCATTTTTGCATCAAGGTTATCGATGTAATGCAGCATTTCCGCTTCTTTAACCATCGGCGGCTTCGGGCTTCCCCATTCCGCTTTTCCATGATGGGACAGGACGATATGCTGCAGCACCATCACTTCTTCCCCTTCAATGCCAAGCTCTTTTGCCATTTGACCAATTTCATTGACCATAATCGAAATATGGCCAATTAAGTTCCCTTCAGCTGTATACGTTGTGGCAACTGGTCCCGACAGTTCTGTCACTTTACCGAGGTCATGCAAGATCACACCCGCATACAATAGGTCACGATCAAGCGATGGATAAAGATCAGCAATTGATTTAGCCAGCTGAAGCATGGACACGACATGATAGGCAAGCCCCGACACGAACTCATGATGATTTTTCGCCGCTGCCGGGTACTCAAGAAATGGCTGATGATATTTTTTCAAAAGCGCGCGGGTAATGCGCTGAATGTGTGGATTTTTCATTTCAAAAATAAACTGGGTAATCGTCTCAGTCATTTCTTCCTGACTAAGTGGTGCTGTTTCGACAAAATCGCCTGCATCCATCCCGTCCTGCGGCGATGCCGGGCGAATTTGCCGAAGTTTTAACTGCATACGCCCCCGGTAATTTTGAATGTCCCCTGCCACTTTTACGATCGTTTGCGGCATGTACATTTTGACTGTCTCGTCTTTTGCATCCCACAGCTTCGCCTCAATTTCTCCACTTGTATCTTGGAGCATAAGCGTTAAATATGGATTGCCGTTCACAGCTGTACTTTTCACCGCTGAACGAATCATTAAAAAGCAGTCAACGCTTTCGCCTGCTTCATATTGTGTAATTCCTTTTTCCACTGCATTGTCCCCCTCGTCCACTACTCAATTTCTTTTTATTATATCATAGATCATACGTTCTTTCCGTTTTCTTTATGCTTTTTTCTTTCGTCCTTATTGTATACAATGATTGTATAGCAAATAAGGGGGAAATCCTATTGAAAACATACACGCTGACGATATTTGAAAAAAACGGTGAAAAATTACTTGACCATTCTTTTGAAGCATTATCAGATGAGGAAGCAAAATCACGCGGCTCACAGCTGCTGCAAGAACATGGTAGTGAAGAAAAAACACATCGCTGTACATCACCCGAAGGAAAGTTGTTGCTTTTTCACATTTGATCATAAAGAAGGCGCATTCAATATTTGAATGCGCCTTCTTTTATTGATTAAAAACGGGTTTTCTTTTTTCCAAAAATGCCCGGATCCCTTCTTGATGATCCTCGCTTTCCCGCATTTTCAACTGGCCCTGCTTCTCAAGCTCCAGCGTTTTTAACAACTGCGGCCTGTTTATGTCCGCCATAATTTTTTTTGTTTTAATCATCGTCTGAATCGGCTTTTGATATAGCTCTTTCATTAAGTAGGCCACTTCCTGCTGCACAGCGCCAGGTGCAACAGACCTGTCGACAAGTCCCATTTCCGCTGCTTCAGCTCCGCTCATCACTTTCCCATCCCAAATGACTTTTTTTGCTTTTACTGCCCCAAGCCGGCGTTCCAGCATAAAGTGGCCGCCTCCATCCGGAATTAGACCAATTCCGATAAAGTTCATCGCAAGCTTCGAGTCTGTTTCGCATAAAACAAAATCCGCTGCCAGTGCAATGCTTAAGCCAAGTCCAGCCGCTGCCCCATGGATAGCCGCAATTGTCAGCTTTGGCATCGAATAAAAACAAAGGGCAATATCGGAAATCGTATCCATTACGGATGGAAATTGCACTTCATCCATCGCTGACAGCATTTCTTTTATATCCCCGCCTGCTGAAAAGACAGGGCCTTCCCCTGACAAAACGACAATATCGACGTCATCATTCCGGCTTACCTCTTTTAAGCAGCAGCACAGTTCTTTCATCATGTCCGTGTTGAGGGCATTCATCGCACTCGTACGGTTCAAACCAATGTACGCTGTTTCCCCTTCGATAGAACAAAGCACATATTTCATTTTGTCGCCTCCCCTTTTACTCCTTTATCATACAAAAAATGAACAATTATTCATAGTATTTTGAATAAAAAGACGTCTCTTATTAAGTCGGGAATGCCATCAAAATAACTGCCTGCAAAATACCGATCAAGCCGCCAAGCAATGCGCCTAGCCATGTAATCATTTTTAATTCGCGGTGGGTAATATCCAGAACAATCATTTCCAGCCGCTCCGTTGAAAATGTTTCAATCTGCTGCCGGACAATGTCAGCAATTTTTAATTTTCCCATCATAGATGGAATACGCTTCGCCATTTTTGTAATACCTTTAGCAGTCAGTTCCGGAATGAGTGTACTGGTCACTTTTTCTTCAAATGGTACCGCATAAGCGGATAACGGCTGATTTAAAAATGTTTCAAGATCAAGCTGGCCTGCAACAAACTTTTTCGTTTTTTGCATTGCTTTTTCATCCGAAAATTGCTCTAATACATCTGCCCACTTCCATTCAACCACTTTGTCCCATTCACTTTTCAGCATCGTATCAAGCAAATCCTTCGTTCCCGGACTTGTTAAAAATTTAACAATTTCCGGACGAATTTTATCTTCGAGTGATGTGTTCCCAAGCACCATTTGAATCACGCTGCCGAATTTGCCCCATTCTGCCAAAAAGTCATCCGTCATGCGCTTCACCCGGTACCGTCCTTCTTCGCTGGAGAAGTAATCGGCACTTTTGGTTAAAATATAAGCGGAAACGTTCGGAATTTTTTCTTCCGCTTTATCAAGCCATTCTGCCGGCAGTGACTCTTTCACTGTCTGATCAACGTAAAAATCTTTAATAGCTGTATACTTTTGGTCGATCCATTCATTCATCCGCGCTTCAAGATTCGCACCGGCATTTGAAAAATGCGCTTTTTGAAGAATTTCTGCGATTGTTATATCAGATTGCATCCATTTTTTCGCTTCTATTTGCAAAAAAGCTTCTATTTCTCCACGAACCTCGGGTTCATTTAATTTTTGTTCAATGCTCTCCGGTGTCAGCAAATGCTCATCGACAATTTTCCCGATTTGACGAGCCAGCTCAGATTTTCGCTTTGGAATTAAGCCGGGTGTAAAAGGCACGCGCCATCTGCCGATATAACGGGCATTATGCGGCCTAAACAGCATGCGAATGGCGACTGCATTGGTTACACCGCCAATGACAGCACCAATGATGCCCATAAATAAAACAAACCAAAATTTATCCAACGTTAATTCCCCCTTTCTTCACATGAAAAACGATGCTGATTCCGGATGGGAACAGCATCGTGTCATTATGTAATCAGCGGATCATTTCTGCGCTGATTGCCGTTTTACTTTATCTGCTTTTCACAAGCATATTGACTGCTTCTTGAATCGCCTCATCTGCATTTTGACCGCCTTCATGCGCGTCACGAATACAGGATTCAAGATTTTGTGCGACAATCAAGCCGATTGAACGATCAACAGCGGAACGAATGGCAGATAGCTGTGTCACCACTTCACGGCAGTCTTTTTCTTCTTCCACCATTTTGATCACGCCCCGTACTTGTCCTTCAATACGGCTCAGACGATTTTTCACATCGCGGTTGTACGTTTTCATTGTCTATCTCTCCGTTCTGATCTCCTCATTCATTTATGCATAAAAAACTGTATCAATAGTATAGCACAACAATTGTAAAAACGCTTGTGAGAGGCGCTTCTCCCTTCCTTTGCAGGAAACAACTACCTGTGTTTAGCAGGCATAAAGAGCTTTATTCAATACATACTAGTAACACAATCACATCGGGTCGCTATCCGGCAGTCCGGACGATCTTATCGAGGCGGTGCAACTCCGTCGGTACCCGACCAACTATAATAAAGGGAGATGAACAGCAATGTCTAATCGCAGCGGAGGTCGTAACCAACTACTTGCACCAGGAGCTCAACAAGCAATTGATCAAATGAAGTACGAAATTGCATCTGAATTCGGTGTACAATTAGGTGCCGATGCAACATCTCGTTCTAATGGTTCAGTAGGCGGCGAAATCACAAAACGTCTTGTACAAATGGCTGAACAGCAATTAAACGGTCTTCAAAAGTAATAAACGATCTTCAAAAGTAATAAACGGTCTTCAAAAGTAATCTTATGAAAATGAAGCCGCCTCAAGAGCCCAGCTTTTGAGGCGGCTCTTTCGTTATTATTCCTTCTTTTTAGAAGGCACATTGACCATTTGTTGAGGATCGATCCATTTATCATACTCTTTTTCCGTTACATATCCGGATGCAATCGCTGCTTCTTTTAAAGTAGAGCCCTTTTTATGTGCTGTTTTGGCTATTTCCGCCGCTTTTTCATAGCCAATGTGCGGATTCAGCGCTGTCACAAGCATCAATGATTGCTCCATCAATTCTTGAATAACATCAAGGTTTGCTTCTATGCCTGAGGCGCATCGTTCGTTAAATGATGTGATACCGTCTGCTAAAAGACGAATGGACTGTAATGTATTGTACACGATAACCGGCTTAAATACATTCAATTCAAAATTCCCCTGGCTTGCTGCAAATCCGACTGCGGCATCATTGCCGAACACCTGGACGGCAATCATCGTCAGCGCTTCACTTTGGGTCGGGTTCACTTTTCCCGGCATAATAGAGCTGCCTGGTTCGTTTGCCGGAATTGATAGTTCCCCAAGTCCGCTTCTCGGGCCGCTTGCAAGCCACCTGACGTCATTAGCGATTTTCATCACATCTGCTGCGAGCGCTTTTAACGCACCGTGTACATATACAATTTCATCATGGCTCGTTAGGGCGTGAAATTTATTTTCTGATGAAACAAATGGGAAGCTTGTTTGTTTTCGTAAATGACTGGCCGTAATATCACCGAATGATGGATCTGCATTGATTCCTGTTCCGACAGCTGTACCGCCGATTGCTAAATGAAGAAGGCCTTTTTTCGACTCATTAATCATTTCCTTACTGCGGACGATCATATGGTGCCATCCGGAGATTTCTTGCCCGAGCGTAAGCGGGGTTGCATCCTGCAAATGGGTGCGTCCGATTTTAATCACATTCATGAATGCTTTTTCTTTCTTCTTGAATGTTTTTTTCAGCTGCTTTAATGCAGGCTTTAATCGTTTTTCAATCTCATTATAGACCGCAATATGCATCGCTGTTGGAAATGTATCATTCGAGCTCTGGGACATATTTACGTCATCGTTTGGATGAATAAGCCCTTCTTGCCCGGCAATTTCTGATGCCCTTCTTGCCACAACTTCATTCACATTCATGTTTGACTGTGTACCGCTTCCTGTCTGCCAGACAACAAGCGGAAAATGCTCATCCCATTTTCCTTGTAAAATTTCATCGCATGCTTCAATGATTGCGTTCATTTTTTGTTCAGGCAGCTTTCCAAGCTCACCATTTGCTGCAGCAGCTGCTTTTTTCAGCTGTGCAAACGCATATACCATTTCAATCGGCATTTTTTCTATACCGATTGGGAAATTTTCCAAGCTTCTTTGCGTCTGTGCCCCCCAATATTTATCTGCCGGCACCTTCATTTCACCAATCGTATCATGTTCTATTCGAACATCCATTATTCATTCCTCCTTAAAATGCTGCTCGTTACACTTTTCCCGTTTTTCATCGCTTCATGCCGTCAAAACAAAAAAATCCGCTTCGCTAAGCGAAACGGATTTTTTTTCATCAATCGATCAATCCTTCTTCTTTTAAAAATTCTTCTGCTACTTCTTCATATTTTTTGCCGTCCAAATCGACGCGTTTGTTTAATTCCTGCATGCGTTCGTCGTCGATCTTGCCAGCGAGCATGTTAAGCACTTCCTGAAGTTCCGGATACTCTTCCAGTATCTCTCCACGTACAATTGGAACAGCATAATAAGGCGGGAAGAACTTCTTATCATCTTCTAATACTTTCAAATCAAATGCTTGGATACGTCCATCTGTCGTGAATGCATCAATGGCATCCACTTCATTGTTTTTAATCGCGCTGTACATAATACCTGTATCAAGTGTCTGCGTTGATGCAAAATTAAAGCCATAAACTTCCTGCAAACCGGGATAGCCGTCAGCTCTTTCTAAAAATTCCGGCTCTGAGCCAAAACGCATATTGCCGGCATATGGCTGCAGCTGAGAAATCGTCTCAATTCCATATTTTTCTGCATCCGCCTGGCGAATCGTTACAGAATATGTGTTATTAAAACCGATCGGATCCAGCAGTTGAAGATTAAATTCTTCATTGAAGCGGTCTTTTACATAATCGTATACATCGTCAGGATCATTGCTGTCAATTTCTTCTTTTAAATAGTTTAGCAAGATTGTTCCCGTATATTCAACAGACATATCGTAAGAACCTTGTTTTAATCCGTCAAATACACCAGCAGATCCGCTAATAAAGGATTCGTAATTCACATTTAAGTCTGTTTCTTCCTCAATTAATTTTCCATACACATGCACAAGAATTTCTTGCTCTGTAAAAGACTTTCCTGTAATTGTAATCGTGTCCTCCGCTTGTCCCCCACCAATAAACGGCCAAATAACCATACCAATAAACAAAAGCGCTGTTGCGCCGGCAATTGCCAGCGTCATTTGACGGCCTCGCTTGCCTTTTTTCTGCAATGCTTCTGTTGAGGAATTGTATTCAATTCTTTTTAATATAAAATCAAGAATAATGGCAATAAGCGCCGCCGGAATCGCTCCTGCTAAAATAAGTCCTGAATTATACGTCTGCAATCCGCGGAAAATCAAGTCGCCAAGACCACCCGCTCCGATAAGACCGGCAATGGTTGCTACTCCGACAATAAGCACTGTGGCTGTTCTTACACCACCCATAATTACTTTCATTGCAAGCGGCAGCTCGACCATCCATAGCACTTGCCGGCTTGTCATGCCCATTCCGACTCCTGCTTCAACGGTCGACCGGTCGACCCCTGTAATGCCAAGATACGTATTCCGCAAAATTGGAAGCAGGCCATAAATCGTCAACGCAATAATAGCGGGTGCTTTTCCAGTACCGATAAAAGGAACAAGAAACACGAGTAAGGCTAAGCTTGGAATGGTTTGAAAAATGGCTGTAATGCCGATGATAGGTTCGGCGATTTTTTTACGGCGGGTTAAATAAATTCCGAGAGGCACGGATATGAGGATCGCAAGGCCAATTGAAATTAATGATAAATATAAATGTTCAAGAATAAGCTGCCATATTTCAGTCCATCTTGTTGTAAATGCATTAGTTGTTTGAGCAATTAAATTGAACGTAAAAATACGTCATCTCTCCTCCCTAGACAAATTGATTCGATATGTGGCGTACGATACTGGCACGATTAATAATGCCCTGTACCCGGTTTTCTTCATCCGTTACAATGATAAAACTAATCGGCGATTGGTTAATCATTTCCAAGGCCGTTTCCGGATCTTCGAGATTATTGATAACGGGCACTTCTACTTTTTCAATGTCGCGCAGCGTAATCTCTTCGTTTATATACGATTTTTGCAAGTCCCAAATACCTACAACCCCCTGATATCGCCGCTGATTATCAACGAGAATTAAGCTGTCGACACGTTTTTGCCGCATCATTTTTAATGCAGCTGCAACTCCTCTGTCTGGTGATGCTGTAATGGGGGACGTCATTAACAACTCCAATGCCGGCAGAGAAATTGAATCCTGCTGCATCCGATCTTCACCGATAAACTGTCGAACGAAATCATTGGCTGGATGTCGAAGTATTCGTTCTGGTGTGTCAAGCTGTACGACAACACCGTCCTGCATGATGCAAATCCGATCGGCAATTTTTAACGCTTCGTCCATATCGTGTGTCACAAATACAATTGTCTTTTTAATTTCGCTTTGCAGCCGAACCAATTCATCCTGCAGCTGCTCACGGCTGATTGGATCAAGCGCGCTGAACGGTTCATCCATTAAAATAATGTTCGGCTCCGCCGCCAGCGCCCGAATTACACCAATTCGCTGCTGCTGCCCGCCCGACAGTTCAGCTGGATACCGGTCCCCAAAAACGGATGGTTCCAGTCCCACAAGCTCCATCAGTTCATTTACTTTTTCCGCGTACTTCACTTCTTCCCATTTCTTTAGCTTTGGCACGAGACCGACATTTTCTTTAATTGTCATATGCGGCATTAAGCCGATTTGCTGAATGACGTAGCCGATATCCCGCCGGAGCTGAACCGGATTGATTTGGGAAATACTTTTACCATCAATTGTAATGGATCCGCTTGACGGATCCATTAAGCGATTGATCATTTTCATCGTCGTCGTTTTCCCGCAGCCGCTCGGACCAATTAGGACAAACAGTTCCCCAGTTTCTACCTTTAAATTAATGTGTTTAAGCGCTTCAAATCCATCTGCATATTTTTTTGATACTTCTTTAAACTCAATCAAAGCACACACCTCCCTCCATGTCTTTTTCCCTACTGGAATATATCTAAAACATAGAACCTTAATTTTTTTGTCATTTCGGTCATATGGGTTTAAGGTGTCTTACCTGAGGGAACCTTATACATAACAAACTAAAGCATGAGGTGAACGGAATGTTGAGAACAATTTTAATGGTCATTGGAGCAATTGTAGTAATATCATGGATTATTTCCATGCTGTAAAAAATAAAAAAAGACCTTTCC
>NZ_LAJA01000008.1 GCF_000970675.1 Domibacillus tundrae
AGGTGCCGTTTTTTAATATTCTACAATTACAGATTTAAGGTCATCTGGTTCACAAGGAAGGATCGTATAGCCAAGCTGCTTGACTTTCCCTTTCATGCTTTCGGAGCAATCCGGTCCAACAACTAAGAAAGTTCGATCGCGCTGCACTTTTTCACGAAATGATGACAGCATGCCGAAAAGAGCAGATGTTTTTTCTTCAGACAATGATTGGGTGAAAGAGGACGTGGACTCCGTTACGGGAACAATCCATAATTCGCACGCATCTTCTGTTTGAAGCAGCTTTTCAAACACATCTGCTTTTTCAAGCGGTGTCCGCATCGTTTCATCATGAAGCTCATATACCTCTTTATCTTCGGGCGGCGTTTCCGCAAACGGGCGGCTATTTTTCTTATCAAAAATTTTAATGTCCAATTTGGACGGTTCAAAATGCTTTTCCATTCAAGTCTCTCCTCTTATCTCCGAAACAGGCAACTGTTCTTTTTCACATTTGTTTACCCGTTCTTGATAAGTATAAACCTATTCAATAAGTGAAAGAATGTCTTTTAGCCGGCTGAGTGTGTGAACTGGATTTGCGCCTTCGATTACTTTTCCTTCGCCGTGGTCGATCCAGGCGGATTCAATGCCGGTACGGGTTGCACCTAAAATATCCGTTCCTTGGTTGTCGCCCACCATTAGGACATCACTCGGTTTAAGATCCATTAACCTTAAAGCGTGTTCAAAAATTGCTTTTTCCGGTTTTCCGAAGCCGAAATGTCCAGAAATTAACACATGCTCAAAATAAGGAACGAGCTCCGGTGTCATCGTCAATTTTTCTAATTGAAGAGAAGGGGCACCATTTGTTAAGAGCAAGAGACGAATTCCTTTATCGCGCAGTGTATTCAGCACATCGTATGTTTCTTCGTAAACAAAAGCGGAATTGCGGCGAACGCTGCGGAACCGCTCACGTGCCCAGTCCGCTTCAGAAGATGGAATGCTTGCTGCGGATAAGCCGTTTTCCCATGTTGTTAATTGGTAGTCGGCAATTTGGTCTCCCATGGAACGGAAACCACTATGGTGCACGTCGCCAAAGTCTCCCCACAGTCCTTCAAACGGGTTAATGCCAATTGAAATAGTGACCGGATAAAAGTCATATGTTTCATATTGCGCGCGGGCAGCAGCGCGAACGTGTTCTTCGATATCAGCCGCATTTTTTTTGAATTTTTCTGCCAGTTCACCACATGTAACATCAAAAGCCGTTTGAATACTTTTTTTATCATCTAAGAGTGTGTCATCGAGGTCAAAAAAGATTGCTTTTTTCAAAATAGAGTTCTCCTTCTTTTTCACATAGTCTGACTTGAACAGGATGTTCTGGGTTCTCCGTTGCACACAGGACGTGTACGGTTTTAGGAGAAGTTCCTTTAGAACAGGATGTTCTGGGTTCTCCGTTGCACACAGGACGTGTGCGGTTTTAGGAGAAGTTCCTTCAACATTCTATCCTATTTCGACAAAAAGCTTAAAAATCCTGCTTTTCGGCGCGGTGAAAATAAAAAAGAAGGCGGCGAGTAGTCGGGAATATGATGAACAGGAAGGCGGGCCAATTTAGAAGACAGATCTTCATACAAATTCATTAAATGATCCTGCCGCTGTTCAATAGCAGAGAGACGTTCTTCAATTAAAGAAAAATAAGCGTTTTGTCCGATCGCATTGGCTGCCTGGCCGGGAGGAAGGTTTTGAGCGGCTGCAGTGTCAATCATCTGACGGATTGTAGCCATTTCTTTTTCATCAAACAACCTGCCATTGCGTTTTCCTGTCTCAAACCGGAAGCCTGCTCCTTCAAGTGCCATGACATATTTATTTAGCGTTGACGGACTGATGTCTAAGGCGGCGGCTGCTTCTTTTGTTGTGTGCATAGAAACCCCTCCTTTGTCTTCTTTAATACATTCAATACCGCTCGCTTTTTTCCTTTCACTGTTTTTGCCGAAAAAGCGTGCATGGCCATGTTCTTTTCGTCAAAATTCGGGTATACAACCGTTAGGTGAAGGATCATGAAATTAGTCAGCTGGACATATACGAAACGCTATAACATTAAAGCGGTTTACGAGCGTTTCCCACATTCGAATGTCATCTTTCGGCTTATTCATACGTATTATTTTATTTACATCGTGAATTGGTCCGAGAAAGACCTGCCGGTTACGAAAACAGATTTAGAACGAATGGAGCTGCTGCTGAATGACGAACTGGGTACCGGACAGTTTTACCGGAACCGCCGATCAAGAAAACAAGGAGGGCCAATACGCATGAAAAAAGCTATGATTATCGCAAATCCATCTTCAGGGAAAGAAGAAGCTGAAGAACACATTGACCAAATTAAAGGACAGCTTGAGAAGTCCGGATACGATGTAGAAACGCGCTTAACCGAAGGAGAAGGAGATGCAGTGCGTTTTGCGAAGGAGGCATGCGAACGAAAGCTTGATGCCGTAATTGCAATGGGCGGCGATGGTACGATGAATGAAACGGTAAACGGTCTTGCCGAACAGCCGCACCGCCCTGTAATGGGGGTCATCCCGCTTGGTACTGTCAATGATTTTGCGCGCGCGTTAAATATACCGCTTGAACCTAAAGAAGCGATCGCTTCTTTAGGCCAAAACACAAGACCAGCTGACATCGGCAAAATAAATGACCGTTATTTCCTGAACATTTTAGCAATTGGCGGGATTGCCGAAGCGACTGGAGAAGTCACCTCGAAACAAAAAACAACGCTTGGTGCGCTTGCTTACTTGGTGGAAGGTTTGAAAACATTAAAAGAAAAAACACCATTTCACCTTACCGTAGAAGCGGATGACCGAGTATATGAAGAAAAATCACTTCTTTTTCTGGCTGCACTGACCAATTCAGTTGGCGGATTTGAGAAGTTAGCACCAGATGCAGAAGCGGCAGATGGCTTTTTTCACTGCTTTATTGTACAAGATGTGGGGCTGCCGAAATTGCTGCGTATCGGTGCAAATTTATTGAAAGGTGACTTTCAGGAAGATCCGGACGTTTTATATTTCCGTACAAGAAAAGCGAGTATCCGATCGACAATGGAGCTTACAGCCAATGTGGATGGCGATCTGGGTGACCCAGTTCCATTTGATCTTGAGGTGCTTAAAGGTCACATTAATGTATTTATTCCATAAAAGACTGCTTTGGGCTGTTTTTCCAACAAACAAACGCTTTCTTAAGTTTTCCATTTAATAAAAGCCATTCTTCGTTATACAAAAAATGAAACTTTACTATAAATAGTTCGTATATGGCATTGAGGTGAAAAATACATGAGTTTTTGGAAGCGGCTTTTCGGCGGAGCCGAAGAAAGTGTGCCGGAAGCGAAAGAACGGACGCTGCTTAATTTACGTGTAGGTGATTTTGTCACGTACGATTTGGCTGACTACGAAGTAACAGGTAAAATCTATTACAACGACAGTGGTTATTTTTGGGATGCGTATCAACTGGCGGCTGATGGTAAAATCCGCTGGCTCAGCGTAGAGCTTGATGATGAACTCGAAGTCGGCATGTACGAGACCGTTCGTGTGCCAGGCCTTGAACCGGGCTCAAAAAAAGTTACTTACGACGGCAGAACCTATTATTTAGAAGAGCAAGGCCGGGCGTATGTAAAAGCAGAAGGCCGCAGTGAAAATGTTCATGGCAAAAACGTGGATTACTATGACTACATGGATGATTCAGAAGAGCATTTCCTATCTGTTGAAGTATGGGGCGGCGATGTGGAAGTCAGTTACGGGTATGAAATTGAGGAATATGAAATCACCGTTTTAGCGGGAAGCTAACCAACATTGGAGGAGAGAAAATGTTTCAATTTTTTAAGCGTGTGCAGACGTATGTAGGATCTGAGTTGAATGCAACACTTGATAAAGCGGAAGATCCGGTTAAAATGCTGGACCAGTTTATGCGGGAAATGTCTGCGGATATTCGCGATGCGGAAACAGCGGTAGCAAAACAGCTGGCAAACGAAAAAATGTTAAAAAAGAAATATGACGATGCAGACAGCATGGTGGAAAAACGCCAGCAGCAAGCCGTTGACGCCATTGAAGCAGGGAATGAAGACTTGGCCCGCCGCGCGCTTGAAGATAAAAACAATCATGCGAAACAAGCGGAATCAATGAAAGAAGCCCACGCACAGGCAGCGGCGGATGCAGCGGTTCTTCGAGAAAAATTGTCAGAAATGAAACGCGAGTATGAAGAAATGCAGCTGAAAAAAGATTCGTTAAAAGCACGCGCAGAATCCGCAAAAACACGGACGAAAATGAACCGGGCGATGTCCTCTGTCGGCAATGATGAATCAAAACGCGGCTTTGAACGGATGGAAGAAAAAGTGATGCAGTATGAAGCAGAAGCAGAAACATCAGAAGATTTACGGGCAGGTTCGCGCAGCCTGGATGATGAATTAGCTGCAATAAAGAAAAACAGTGCAGTGGATGATGAACTGGCCGCACTTAAGCAAAAGCTCGGAAAAGAATAAGGAACCGCGGTCCGCCCGGTGCGGCGGGCCGTTTCTGTTCATTTGGAGTGTTTTCATATGAGAAAAAAGAAATGGCTGACAATGACCATTGTAGCATCCGTTTTCCTGGCTGCATGCGGCTTACAGGAGGCGGATGACTATATCGATGAAAACTATACATTTATCGATGCCGTACAAAACAGCTCGAATACAAATGATCGGGCGATGGTCTACCGTACAAACAAAAGTGTGGCAGATACATCGGCTGAGCTTGTCGATATACAAGAACCGGAACAAGTCGGTGAAGAAGTGGACGGACGCCAAGTGCTTGTGTATGATAATGAATTTATTATCTTAACAGAAGATCCGGACAACCCTGGATCCACACTTGTTGAAGTAGCCGAAGATGAATTTGTCCGTACACACTATAGTCCAGGCTTTTTTACGGGGATGTTTCTTGGCTCCATGTTAAGTGGGCGGTTTGGCTCAGGGTGGGAGCGGACGCAGACAAATAAGTGCCGAAATAATAACGATAGATGTTATTCCGGCGGCGGCTACTATGGGACAGGCACTTTTTCATCAGGTTCTTATGGCCGGGGTTCTACATTCCGCGGCGGTGGTCCGGGGGAAGGAAAATAATGAAACGAAATGAGGGAATGCAGCTGTGAATCCATTTTTACTGACATTTTTGTATTATGCAGTGGCCATTGCGGTGGTGATTGTCGGGCTGGTTATTTTTGAACTGATGACCAAAAAGTATAAAGATTGGGATGAAATAAAAGGAAGCAATGCAGCCGTTGCGCTGTCGATCGGCGGGAAAATTATCGGTATTTGCATTATTATTACATTTTCTATTTTCCACAATGATACAATTGGTGAAACGATCATTTGGGGCTTGTTTGGTATGGTGCTTCAGCTTGTTGCATATGTATTGTTTGAAGTACTAACAAGAAGCTTTTCGGTTGAGGAGCAGCTCAAACAAGGAAATTTGGCTGTCGGGATCGTTTCGTTTTCCGTTTCGATCGGTCTGGCGTTTGTTATCGGCGCTTCGATTTCGTAAGGCGGTGTTTTGATGACTGAACAGGAATCTCTCCGGCAAAGCCGGTCAATTTATTATGCATCGGGTATTGTCTCGATTTGCGGAATCATTTTTGAAGTGCTGTTCGGTGCACTTGGTTCATACATTTTAGGAGATGGAGTGAAGCAGTATACGCTCACCATCTCCCTTTTTTTAACCGGTATGGGCATCGGGGCATACATAAGCGAAAAAATGACAAGGTATTTAATTGCTTCTTTTATTTGGATTGAGTACAGCATTGGTCTCATCGGCGGGTTTTCCGCCATGCTTCTGTTCGGGGTGACGGCGTATTTGCCGGACGGAACGGACGCTTTGTTTTTATATAGCGTCACATTGTTAGTCGGAACGTTGACAGGTGTTGAGCTGCCTATTTTAATTCGGAAAGCAAATGAAATTGGTGTGTCTCTTGAAAAAAGTGCGGCTAAGGTTCTGTTTTCAGATTACGCCGGCGGTCTTATAGGCGGTCTTTTGTTTTTATTTTTGCTTCGTCCGTATTTCGGGCTTGTGAAAACATCATTTCTCGTTGCCCTTATTAATGTAGCAGTGGCGATCTGGATTGTGTTTCGATTCCGTCATGAAATGAAACGGTTTCGGCTTCATGCGATATCCGGCGTTGCTTTTCTATGTATTTTAATTGCTGGTGCGCTTTTCGGGGAAGAAGCGGCGTTTCATTTCGAGCAAAAGCTGTACAAAGATCCGGTCGTTTTTTCTGAGCAAACCGCTTATCAGCAAATTATTTTAACGAGAGAGCAAGGGGATACACGTTTGTATTTAGATGGCCAGCTGCAATTCAGCTCATCTGATGAACATAGGTACCATGAAATTCTCGTTCACCCTGCGATGGCGGCGGCTGCACGGCATGACCGGGTGCTTGTGTTAGGTGGCGGAGACGGTCTCGCTGTTCGTGAACTATTAAAGTATGAAGACCTTGGAACCGTAACACTTGTCGATCTTGATCCCGCGATGACGGAAACGGCACGAACGAACCATTTATTAACCGATTTAAATGAGGGAGCACTGGATGATCCGCGTGTGGACATCGTGAATGAGGACGCGTTTCAGTTTTTAGAAAAAGCTGAAGGTTTTTATGATGTGGTCATTATCGATTTACCCGATCCGAACAATGAGTCATTGAATAAATTATACACGCAGGAATTTTACTCCCTTGCCCGCAATCATCTGCAGCCGGACGGGGCAATGATTGTGCAGGCGACCAGTCCCGTATTTGCGCCAAAAGTGTACTGGACGATCGACCGGACCGTGCAGGCGGCCGGACTAAAAACGGAAAACCTTCATGCGGATATTCCAAGTTTTGGCGGCTGGGGTTATGTCATGGCATCGCGAAACGGTATTAAGCTGGAAGAGCTAACTCTTTTAAAAGATACACGGTATTTAACCGCCGATGTATTACCGGCGCTGGCGAAGTTCGGAAAAGATGAAGATGCGGTGATGGAAGATGGAGCAACACTCCAGCCGAACACATTAATTCGCCCGAATTTAATTGAAGTGTACGAAAAATCATGGCGTTACTACTAAACGAAACAAGCCGCCCCTGAAAAGGAGGCGGCTTGTTTCGTGACCAAAACCAATGATTTAATTACTTTTCAAATGCAAGAAGCTGTTTATTCAGCTCTTTTAATTCGTTTTCCATTTCAACCAGCATTTCTTCTGCTTTAGACGTGCCGTGTCCAGTCGATTCCAACTTTTCAATGTCACCTTGCACACGAATGTAATCCATTTTCAATTCTCTAATCTTGTATTCAATTTGTGACTTATTCATATATGTACCGCCTTTTTCTTTTATTTTACCAAATGAAAAAGCCGTCTGCACGTGGCAGACGGCTTTTGTTTATTACCGGGAAACGATAAATTCAATGACGAGGTTTAAGAAAAACACGGTATGGACCGCTGCGAAAATAAGTCCTTGTTTGTTTAAACGCTGCATTAATACTTGATCCATATCAATCACCTCATAGGTTAGTTTGTAAATATAATATAACACATGTTCACAAAATATTCAAAAAGAATTTACGAAATTGCAACAAATTAAAAAGAAGCAGAATGTCTGCTTCTTTAAAGGATCGGCGACAGGAGCCGAGAAATAGATTCTTTAAACTTAATCCAATTAGACCGCTGCTGGTATAGCGCTGGCGTCAATTCATAGGAAACTGTCATGTCATGCCAGAAAATCTTTGCCAGCCGGCTGCCAGTTTCATAGTCATACATAAAGGCGTTCACTTCAAAGTTTAAGCGGAAGCTCCGTACATCAATGTTCGCTGTCCCCACTGAACTTAATTTTTCATCTGCGACAATCGTTTTCGCATGAATAAAGCCATCGTTATAAATATAAATTTTCGCTCCTGCTTTCAATAATTCGCCTGCATACGAATACGTTGCCCAATAGACAAATGGATGATCAGGTTTATTCGGAATCATAATTTTTACATCAATTCCCGACAAGGCCGCTATTCGAAGTGCGTCTAAAATACTCGCGTCTGGAATAAAATAAGGAGTCTGAATATAAATCGATTTCTTTGCTGTCGTAATAAGCTTAAAGTAGCCGCTTTTGATTTGATCCCACTCTGAATCCGGCCCGCTCGTAACAATTTGCATAGCAGTGCTGCCTGTATGGTCTGGAACAGGGAACAGCCGCTCATCATACATAAAGTCATGCCGCTTTGATGCTTGATTCCAGTCTAAAATAAAACGAGTTTGAAGTGCATGTACAGCACTGCCTTCGACGCGAAGATGCGTATCACGCCAGTAGCCAAAAGACGGGTTCTTTCCTAAATATTCGTCACCGACATTAAAGCCGCCTACGTAACCGATTTGCCCATCAATAATAACAATTTTCCGGTGGTTCCGGTAATTAAGGCGCAAATTAATAAATGGAATGCTGGAAGGAAAAAAGGTTTCAACCACACCACCCGCTTCCGTTAATAATTTAAAATCCTTGCGACGGAGCGTTCTAGAGCCCATGTCATCATAAAGCATACATACTTCAACACCTGTGAGTGCTTTTTCCGTTAATAATGTAATGAGTTTTTTCCCAAGCTCGTCGTTCCGGAAAATATAATACTGAATATGAATGTGGTTTTTTGCCTTGCGTATGTCATTCATAAGCGCCTCAAACTTTTCAACACCATCTGTATAAATATATACGTTGTTGTCTTCAGACAGGACCGCATCATTATGACTGAGCAGCATGTAAACGAGCTTCGCATTTTTTTTTGTATGTGGATTGGCAAACGGATAGAGGCCGCTTTTAATTGCTTTTTTTTGATGTGCAATTTGTTTCTCAATGCCGATTTTTTTCTTATCTTCCCAATCAAAAAGCCGCCGCCTGCTTAAATTTTGCCCGAAAACGAGGTAAAGAATAAAGCCGAGAAGCGGAATGAAAAAGAGCACCATCAGCCAGGCCCATGTTGCGCCTGGATCGCGCCGTTCAAGAAAAATAACAGCAGATGCTGATACAATATTCAGTGCAAACAGCACGTAGGCAGCCGATGGGAAAAGACTCAATTCAATGAACACGTTTATCACCGATCCGTTCTAATAAAATACTTGCTTTAACTATACACGAAAAAGTGTGAATGATCTGGATTGAAAAAGCTAAAATGGGGAAAATAAAAAAGGATGATAAAAAAATGAAACACTTTTTTATAAAGAACGTATAGACAAATAAAAGCGAAAAGGATGGATCGCGATGAAGAGTAAGGACCGGACACGACAAATTGTCGATAATATTGCCAGGCTTGGTGTAAAAGCAAAGGTAACAAAATCAAGAGCGGCTCTATGGAGCGCGCTACAAGGCAGCGGAGAAGTGAAGGGTCAGCTGAAAGTGGTGACTTCCTGCCATCCTGGATAAGGAAGGGGCGTATGACGATGCATTTTAACAAAGGGCTTCTTTTATACAATGAACAAGCAGGCAAAGGAAAAGTGCCGATTACCGAACAAATTGTCCCTGTTTTAAAAGAAGCGGTAGAACACTTAGAGGAACAGGTCATTTCAGCGCCAGGAGAAGGAGAAAAAATTTGTTTTGAGCGAGGAAGTGATTATGATATTATCATCCTTTACGGTGGCGATGGGACGATTCATGAATGTGTCAATGGCATTGCCCGGCTGGAAAACGGGCCGGTTGTCGCTGTGCTGCCTGGCGGAACATGCAATGATTTCAGCCGAGCGATTGGTGTGCCGGAAGAAATGGATGCAGCATGCCGATTGTTAAAAACAGGAGGCGTTCGCCATGTGGATCTTGGTTTGATGAACGATCGCTATTTTGTCAACTTTTGGGGAATTGGCATGATTACGGACACATCAGAAAACATCGATGAAAATAAAAAAACGATGATCGGCAAAATGAGCTACTATTTAAGCGCATTGGAGACCATCCGCAACCCGCCTTTTTTTCATTATATGATTGAAGCGGACGGAGTGAAACTTGAAGGGGATGCTGTGATGGCTGTAGCGTTAAATGGAAACTACATCGGAACGATTAACCTCCCATTTGAAGCCAATCACGAAGACGGCTATCTGGATCTCATCATCGTGAAAGAATCGGGATTTTCGCTTATTAAAGAAGTGATTCAGACAGAAAAAATAAAAGCTACAGGCAAACACGCAGCAAACCTTGAACACCATCGGGTCCGGTCATTTACCATTGCGACGGACAGGCCCATGCGTGTTGATATGGATGGAGAAGTGTATACAGCCACACCATCCACTTGCAGTGTGAAAAAGGGCCATGTCCGCTTTGTCAGTTCCATATAAAAGCGTCCGGACCAAGTCAAGGCCAGGACGCTTTTATCATTTAAGGCGAGAAGACTCAGCCTCCAGGGGAAGCGCGAAGGAGTCTTCATTAAACAGAGCGGCTGCGAAACTTTTTAACAAACCAAATAACTGCCGCAATAAAGATAATAGCCAAAATCGCGTACACAATATTTGAATACACATCCATATACTCGACAACCGTATGCCATGAATCAGAAAAAGCGGCACCTAGATTAACAAGAACTGTGTTCCAAATTAGTGTTCCGGCTGTTGTAAACAAAAGAAACAAGAAAAAGTTCATGTTTGACATCCCGGCCGGAATGGAAATCAGGCTGCGGATAAGTGGAATCATGCGGCATAAAAAGACCGTCCATACCCCGTATTTGTCAAACCAGACATCTGCCCGATGAATATCTTCTTTTTGTACACGAAGAAATTTTCCATATCGTTCAATAATTTTCTCCAATTTTTCAACATCCATTAATAACCCGATGCCATATAGAAGGACAGCACCTGCAACGGATCCGGCTGTTGAAGCTAAAATGACGCCGGTAACTGTTAAATCTGTCTGTCCGGTCATAACACCACCGAATGTAAGGATGACTTCGGACGGAATTGGAGGAAATAAATTTTCAAGCGCAATTAAGAAAAAAACTCCCCAGAGCCCGTACTGCTCCATCATCGAAATAATCCAGTTTTCCATAATAGTTCCTTTCCGTGAAGAAAATTTTCGCTTCGTTTGACATTATAGCATGGCCAATCAAAGCTTCACCAATAAAAAGAAAAGACCCGCTCATTAAAGCGGGACAGAAGAAGAAGTGCTGCCAAAAATCGCGGTTAATGTCGTCGTAAGTGTCTGCTCTTTTTCAAGACTATATAGATCAAGCCGTTTTTTCCACTTGCTTCGCTCAATGTCGCTATCAATAATTGTTGTAATTTGCTGCTCGATCGGAACATCATCGGTTAATTCATAAATGAGTTCCCGTTTTTTTAAGTAGTCTGCATTAAATTCTTCTTGCCCGGGGAGTGCACCGGAAATAAAGACAGGAAGTTCTTTTTCAAGCACTTCACTAACGGTAATGCCGCCTGGCTTTGTAATAATGGCGGACGCTTCTTCATAAAACCGGTTCATCTCTTCACGGCTGCTCATGTACGGCAATGCTTTAATGCGCGGATTTCGCAGCAGGTCAATTTGCGCCCGTAACTTTTCGTTATGGCCGCACAGCACTTTATATGTGTAGGAAAGCGTATGGTCATTTAAATGCTGAAGCAGCTTTTCTAATTGTCCCAGACCACTATTTCCGCCTGCCACAAGAATGGAACGATGTTTAGTGTGGACATGGTCCGCTTCAAAAGAAGGGTGGACCGGAATACCGGTCACATACACGCGCCCTGCCGGAACACCGAGGCGTACGAGCCATTTTTTTGCTTCTAGATGAGGAACAAAATGATAATCGATGCTGCGTTTTCCCCATACGTCGCTGACGAAAAAGTCTGTGTACACATTAATGATCGGTGCCGTAACCTTTTTCTGGCGTTTTAAGTGATTGAGCAGCTTCGACGGATAGCTGTGTGTACAAATAATATAGTCTGGACGTTCTTTTTCGATCAACCGGGCAAGCCGGAATTCAAAGTATTTGTCCCACACATGAAGCGGCATTTGCTCGCTTCTTCTGCCATCCGGCGTATAAATAAACGATTTATAAAATTTGCTGTATGATTCTGGTTTTTTGCTGATCCACTGCATGTACATTTTTGAAACGACCGATTCGAGCGATTCATGGCAATAACTTAAAATGTCCACAGTTTGGATGTTCGCATCCGGCCGAATCATACTAATATGTTCGATAATAGCTTCGGCTGCTTTATGATGGCCCGACGACAGACGAAATAAAGGAAGCACAATAATTTTCATGTCAATTTGACTCCTTTAACGGCGGGAATATGACGATTTTTTCCATTTGATAATAAAATGAATAACAAATAAAACAAAAAACACAGCACCGGCAATTGCTAAATACTCCGGTTCAATTCTAATGTAGGAGCTAATTAAAAAACCTGCTGACATATACATGAATACCCATATAAATGCACCTAAAACAGAGAGGGCAAGAAAAGCGGGAATGGAAAACTTCGCAATTCCAGCAAAATAAGGGTTAAACTGACGGACTCCCGGGACAAAAAAACCGGCTAAAAGCGAACGGGATAAATCCCAATGCATAATCGTTTTTCGAAGCCTTTTTTTCGTGACACCTAAATATTTTCCGTAACGGTCCAAAAGCGGCTGACCGATGACTCGGCCAAGTGTATAGCTGATCAACATGCCGGTCAGCGTGCCGGCTATTAATGATGCAAGAGCGCCGGGAAATGAAATAGATCCGTTTTTGGCAAGCATGCCTACATACACATACAAACTTTCTTCCGGCGCCGGGATGCCGACGATACCGAAGACCCCGGCTAAAAATAAAATAGCATATCCATACTTCGATAAATACGCGATGACTAATGATTCCATGTAATCCCTCACTTCAAAAACAAACCGAGCCAATAATGAATCAATTTGTCCGGAACAATGTATGTACCGTTACAAATGAAAAAGAAGCGGACTTCTGATCCGATAAAAAAAGACGAAGCGCGTCCATCATGATGAGGGGCGCTTTTTCGTAGGCGCCGGTTGTTTCACCGCTATCATGAAGCGTAATAATGGCGCCGTTTGACCTTGCCATCCTCAATTTTTCAGCCAGTTTTTCAGCGGTCATGTTTTTTTTCCAATCCCCTGGAATAGATGTCCACATAATTGTGTCAAATGCTTTCGCTTGTGGGAGCGTAAATGGATTAAAGTGTCCCCATGGCGGCCGGTATAAGGTCACACGATTTCCTGTAATGGAATGTATACTGTCAGCCGCTTTTATAAGCTGTCTTTCTAATGCGGGAGGCGATAGAAGCCAGTTTGAAATATGGCGGTTATTATGAATGCCAATTTCATGGCCTTCAACTTCCATTCTACGGATTAACTCAGGGTAAAGTTTCGCTTTTTCTCCTACAACAAAAAAGGTGGCTTTTACATTATATTGTTTTAACATGTCTAATAGAAGAGGTGTGTATGCAGGATCCGGTCCATCATCAAATGTAAGAGCGATTTCCGGTCGGTCAGGTCCGCGTTTTTTAACGTTGTGCGCATACATACGCGCATGGACAGTTGGCAGCACAGTCCAGGAAGCCGCGAGCAGCGCGGCGGCTGTCATAATCTTTTTCATTTGGGCGCTCCATTTCGCAATACTATTTCGTTAATTATAATTCTGATTTAGAGAAAACACAAAACCCGCTTTTCAGCGGGTTTTTCGTCAGGCATTGTATGGTTCTGCAATCACAACAGGTGTAGTGCCTGCTTCAGATTGTACTGTTTCCTGATCCGGCATACGTTGAATTTCAACATGACGGATTTGGTGGTCTTCCATTTGTAAAACGGTAAACAGGAATCCATTGTGCTCGATTGATTCGCCAGGCTGAATATCATAATTCTCCGTTAAAATCCAGCCGCCAAGTGTATCAACATCCTCGTCATTCATATCGATGCTGAGCAAGAGGGCGGTTTCAGCAACCGGCATCTTGCTGCTGGCGATATAGTGAAAATCACCAATTTGCTGAATAACGGGTGGTTCGGCGACATCGAATTCATCGTACAATTCACCGACAATTAATTCGACGATATCTTCTGCTGTAACAATGCCGGCTGTACCGCCGTACTCATTGATCAGCATGACCATCTGTGTGCGTTCTGCCTGCATTTTGGCAAGCAGTTCATGCACAGGCGTCGAATCAATCACCCGGGTCACCGGCCGGACGAAATGTTTAATGCTTTTCGAGCCGACCACTGGGTCCGAGACATACTCGGCAATCACTTCTTTAAAATTCACGAAGCCGATAATCCGGTCTTTGTCTCCATCCGCAACGGGGTAACGCGTATACTTTGTTTCCCGGAACAAGCTGACACAATCCCGGACTGTGTCTTCTTTATCGAAATAAATCATTTCTGTCCGGGGCACCATTACTTCCGTTGCCGCCCGGTTATGAAGCAGCGACAAATGGTTTTCATGCTCTATACCGCTTAATTCAGCGAGAAGAGCGGAGGAACGCCCTGTCGAGGGAGGTTCTCCTGTTTCATTTGATTCTTTCCGTTTTACATTACGAATGGCTGTAAATGACAACGCCAAAAGGATAACAGCTATAAGCCCAATCCATATGTCCAATCAGATTTCTTCTCCCGCTAATGCGAAAGAAGAAGTCACCTCCTATTAAATATGATGATCAATGATGAAAAACCGGCAGTATATAATGAAGTGGTTACCGTCAATGTCCCATTTGATCACCTTCTTTCCATCGTTCTTTTTAAGTAAGTTTATTATAATAAAGACAGATAATTCGGTCAAACAACTGAATTTTTACAAAAGCTGTGTTAAAAACCAAGACGCGATTGTAAAATACGTAATCAATGAAAAAATATCATTGATGGTCGTAATAAGCGGACCGGATGCGACCGCAGGATCGATATTCAATTTATATAAAACGAGCGGAATAATGGTGCCAGCAAGTGTTCCGATAATAAGCGTCAGCAAAAGAGACGCTCCGACTACAAATCCAAGAACAGCACTGCCTTGCCAGAAAAAAGCAATAAAAAAGATAAGGATTCCACAAACCGCCCCGATAATGAGTCCGACGCCGAACTCACGCCCAATAAGCGCCAGCACAGTCCGCATATCGATGTCACGTGATGCAAGTCCGCGTACAACAACGGCCAGTGACTGTGTACCGGTGTTTCCTGTCATACCGGAAATCATTGGCATAAAATATGTGAGTGCTACTACTTGATGAAGCGTATCTTCAAAACCAGAAATAATGCTGCCGGATACAAGCCCGATAAATAACAGTAAAACGAGCCAAGGAAGCCGTCTGAAAGCTGCGACACTCGCTTTCGTATCAAAATCAATCGATTTACCGGAAGCGGATAATTTTTCAATATCTTCGTTCGCTTCTTGAATGACAACGTCGATAATGTCATCGAATGTGACAATCCCGATTAAGACGCCTGTATCATTAACGACGGGGATCGCGAGAAAGTCATATCGTTCAATGAGACGGGCAATCTCTTCCTGATCGGTGTACACATCAACTGAAATGACACGGCCGTACATAATATCAGCAATTTTCTCATGCGTGTCCGCCAGAAGCATGTCCCGGTAAGACACAACCCCAACGAGCTTTTTTGTATCATCAATCACATATAAATAATTGATCGTTTCTGCAAACTCTGCAAATGACTTCAGCTTTTCAACCGCTTCCCGTACTGTGTAGGAATGCTTGATCCAAACGAATCGATTCGTCATAATCCGACCGGCCGTTTCTGGCGGATAGCTCATCATGTTTTCGATAATCGTCGATTCTTCTTTTTTCATGCCGGATAAAAATTGCTTAATGTTTTCCGGCGACATATCATCGAGGAGGGACGCCAAATCATCATTGTCCATATCATCGAGCACTTTGCGGGAACGTTCTTTCCCGACTTTTTTCAGAACAGTCATTTGCTCGTCACTGTCAAGCTCTTGAATCATATCGGTCAAAACCGGAATCGTTAAATGGAGCAAAAACCGCGTTTGATGCTTTTCCGGCAGGTTCCGATAAATCGCCGCCATATCATACGGGTGAAGTTCATCAACCAATTGTTGCAAATCCGTTTTTTTTCCTTCTTTTAAATGCTTGATGACAAGCAGGGTCAGCTGGTCTTCGGCCAAATTTGAGATCACAGTCATCCCCTCCTTTAAAATGAAATTTGGGCTGCTTCTTAAGTATAAAACGAAATCATTTAAAAAGTGTCACAGTTTATGTGAAATTCATCATAAATTTACATACGCAAACGAACGAATTTTGATAAAATAACAGTATAGCAAAAAAAGATGGTTTCAGCTATGTACTTTGTCACGATGTGGAGGTTATGTAATTGAAAAGTCCCGGAAACATGAAAGAACTCATTTATATACATTTGCACCCGATTAATCAATACGTTATCTCATACGGGATTGAATTCCAGGAGTTTATGAGATCTCTTCCGGAAACGCCGTCTCATTTGCTTTTATTGAAACATAAATTTGAGGGCAGCGACTTTAATATGCATACCCGCTTTGATTACATTGAATCAGAAGAATTTCCTCGATTATTAAAAGAAGACGTTGGCGAATACGGTGATTTTTGCTGGGTCGACTTTGAAGATTCAGATGGACTAAATGAAATGGAAGGACAGGAAATTGCAGAACTTCTTTACTTAGCTCATAGCAAAGAACATTTGCGCCGCCCTTTTTATAGTAAGCTGAATAATCGTTATGCGTATTTGTCTCATGATGATGAATGGTTTAATAAAACGTACTACCGGCACATTCCAGATTTTTACAGTGTACTTGGCAAGCTTATTTCATTGAAGCTTGGATTATTTCGAAGCGAACGGTCGTTTTTTGCTTTGAAAAAAGGGTCTGCTTTTCCACTGATTCCACCGGAGATGATGGCAAGGCTCAGCGGCAGCATGAAAGAAGGAATTGTCATTTCGTTGTCAAAAACGGAACAAAGCCGCTTTACAGTGGAAGTGCCGATGTGGATTGTCGGTGATCACATTAGCATGGATGATGTATTCGACGACTATATGAAAAGTTTTCGGACGCCGCCGGATGCCCGGCTTGTTTTTGACAAAAAAACACATGAATGGAGCATCTTCTCGTAAGAAAAGCGCAAGGCGGCCGTTCAGGCCCGGCAGGCGTAAGACGGACCAGCGAAGGGGCGCTCTTTGCCACACAGCTGTGACGGCTTATGACCGAGGGACTGGCCGCCTAGAGCTGGACAAAATTCAAAACATTTACTCTTTTTTCTCATGAAAAACGGATTCTCAATGAGAGAATCCGTTTCGCTTTACACAAGGGCTGTTTTTTTCGTTTAAGAAAAGCTAAGAGGAAAACAGACAGGCGGAATATTGTTATTATTCTGAAGAGGTTTACATATAAATAAATTGAGCATGAAGTCGGATGGAAAGATTCTGCTTATTAAAAGAAAGCATGGTAGAATAAAAGCGACTGACTTTTTTGGAGGATGAATATGAAAACAAAACTCGGATTGCTCTACGGAGGAAAATCAGCAGAACATAACGTATCATTACAAACAGCTAAAGCTGTAACCGCAGCGATTAATTTAAATAAATTTGACGTATATCCTGTTTATATTTCAATAGACGGCACGTGGACAGAAGGGGGAAAACTTGAAGCACCGGCTGAAACCGTGGAAGAACTTAAGCTTACTGGAAATGGTGGAACAGAGCATGTATTGTCGATGCTTGCGCAAAATAAATATGACATCGTTTTTCCATTGTTGCATGGACCAAACGGTGAAGATGGGACTGTGCAAGGGCTTCTTGAAGTGTTAAATGTACCGTACGTAGGAAACGGTGTGCTTGCTTCTTCCGCAGGAATGGACAAAATCATCATGAAAAGTGTGTTCGCGCAGGCCGGTCTTAAACAAGTGGGCTATACACATATGACCCGGGCAAAATGGGAACAAAATAAAGAAGAAGCATGCAGCCGAATTGAACAGGAAATTGACTGGCCATGCTTTGTAAAACCAGCCAATCTCGGTTCAAGCGTTGGGATTAGCAAGTGCCAAAACACTGATCAGCTTATGACAGCTATAGAAGAAGCGTTTCAGTTTGATCGGAAAGTCATTATCGAAGAAGGTGTGACTGCACGTGAAATTGAAGTCGGCATACTGGGAAATGATGAGCCCGAATGCTCGGTAATTGGGGAAATCGTGCCGAAAAAAGATTTTTATGATTACAAAGCAAAATACGAAGACGGCGATACTGCTTTGATTATTCCGGCGGATATTACCGAAGCGCAGCAAAAGGAAATGAAAGAGCTGGCCATTCGTGCTTATCAATCACTCGACTGCTCCGGCCTCGTACGTGCGGACTTTTTCTTAACAGAAAACGGTGATTTTCTTATTAATGAAGTGAACACAATGCCTGGTTTTACACCATTTAGCATGTTCCCGCTTCTTTGGAAAGAAGCGGGAACCGAGTATCCACAACTGATTGAAAAAATGATCGAACTCGGTACTGAACGACATTCAGAAAAACAATCGATTAAATATACGGTTTAAAGGTGGGCGCTCATGATTCGGAAAACAATTGAGCAGGTAGCGAGTATGATCAATATCGAAAATGACGTGACACAATGGCATGACCGCCTCGTTGAAGGTGTCTCAATTGATTCACGCAGCGTGGAGGGGGGGCGTCTGTTTGTCCCCTTCGCCGGGGAAAACACAGATGGACATCAGTATGTCCGGCAAGCGATTGAAAGCGGTGCTGGTGCGGCGCTTTGGCAAAAAGACATGCCTGGCGCGCCGGACGATCTGCCAGTACTGATCGTAGAAGATACACTATTGGCTTTACAGCAGCTGTCAAAGTCATACCGGGATTCATTGGAGGTCAAAGTGGTTGGCGTTACGGGAAGTAATGGGAAAACGACGGTGAAGGACATGGCCGCTTCGGTTTTTGCCGGGAAGTACCGCGTGCAAAAAACAGAAGGTAACTTCAATAACCATATTGGTCTTCCGCTGACGATGCTTTCCCTGCGTGCGGATACGGAAATAGCAATTTTAGAAATGGGGATGAGCGGCAGAGGAGAAATCGAACTGCTGTCAAAGCTTGCTTCACCAGACGCAGCGATTATTACCAACATTGGAGAATCACATCTGCAAGATTTAGGTTCCCGTGAAGCGATTGCGGATGCGAAAATGGAAATAACGGCTGGATTGTCTGAAGGAGGAACGCTTCTTTATTTAGGTGATGAGCCGCTGCTGGCAGAAAAAATTGATGAAGACGTTCCGTTCCAAACAAAAACATTTGGACTGTGTGAAACAAACGATATTTATCCGGTATCGGTCGAGCAAAGGGAAAATGGCAGCGTATTTACGGTGAATCAATCACCAGAGGTGCAATTTGAATTGCCGGTTCTTGGCCAGCATAACGTAACGAACGCTCTCGCAGCAATTTCAGCAGCTTCTTTATTTGACATGTCATATGAATCAGCTGCAGAAGGACTGAGAAAAGTCGAGCTGACCAAAATGCGCATGGAATGGGTAGAAGGCAAAAATGGCATAAAGATTATTAATGATGCCTACAACGCCAGTCCGACGTCTGTGAAAGCGGCGGTCTCGCTTGTGTCTGATTTACCATCGCAGTCCAAGAAAATTGTTGTGCTCGGCGATATGCTGGAATTGGGTCTGGATGAAGAGTTATTTCATTATCAGACAGGCCAGTCTATCAATCCAGACAAAATCGATTATGTGTTTACGTACGGAGTGCTTGGCCACTTTATTGCCTCTGGTGCAAAAGGTGCATTTGGGACGGAGCGTGTCTTTTCATTTCAAGATAAAGAGGAGCTTATTCAATCGCTTGAAAATATTTTAGAAGGCGGCGAGCTTATTCTTGTAAAAGCATCGAGAGGCATGAAGCTCGAAGAAGTCGTTGAAAGCCTCTCTCATTAAAAAAGGCGGTGGATAATCATGATCGGGTGCCTTTGCATTCATGGCTTCACGGGTTCACCGTATGAAGTGCAGCCGCTTGCAGATTATTTACGTGACCATACGGACTGGAAAATCGCCGTGCCCGTTTTGCCTGGGCATGGCGAAACGCTGTCATTGAAAAAAGTGGTCTGTACGGAATGGCTCGACTGTGCAGAGGCGGCTCTACTTCAACTGCTTGATGAATGTGAAACGGTTTATATTATCGGGTTTTCAATGGGCGGACTCATTGCTGCTTATTTAACAGCCCGCCATCCAGTTCGAAAACTTGTCATGCTGAGTGCAGCAGCCAAGTACATTAATCCCGTTCAGGTAAAAGAAGATGTAAAAGTAATGATGCAGGATTTACGTGAGAAAAAGCTGCATGAAAACGAATTGTTTTTAAGGTACCGGGAAAAACTGTTGATGACCCCGCCTGGCGCAGCAAGGCAATTTCAAAAAGTGGTTGGGCTTGCCCGACCCGCATTAAAAAAAATAAATGTACCCGTGTTTATCGCTCAGGGAACAGCAGACGGCATCGTTCCAGTAAAAAGCGCATCATACATTTACCGGCGTCTTTCATCAGCGGAACGCCACTTATATTATTCACCGGAAGCGAAGCATTTAATTTGCCATACAGGGAACACAGAAGAGCTTTTCAAGAATGTCTTTACTTTTCTTTCCGAATAACGTAAAGTTATACAAATGCGCATTGAAAATTCGGACGTGAAATGATAAGATAAAAAAGACATGTTGCTCTTCGCATGAATGTAGAAGGGTATTTTTTTGTGCGGATGGCTAGTTTAACATAGAAGGAGAAGAAACTATTGACAAAATTTAAAGATTTAAATTTAAGTGAAGAAACGCTCAAAGCAATCGACAAAATGGGGTTTGAAGAGGCGACGCCAATTCAGTCTGAAACGATTCCTTTAGGCTTAGCAGGAAAAGACATCATCGGACAGGCACAAACAGGAACGGGTAAAACGACTGCATTTGGTATTCCGATGGTGGAAAAAATCGACACGAAAAATGAAGCTATTCAAGGGCTGATTATTGCACCGACACGTGAGCTTGCAATCCAGGTTTCAGAAGAACTTTACAAAATTGGCAGTGGCAAACGTGCCCGCGTGCTGGCTGTTTATGGCGGACAGGACATTCAACGCCAAATTCGCGCGTTGAAACAACGCCCGCATATTATTGTTGGAACACCGGGACGTATTCTAGACCATATTAACCGCCGTACATTGAAACTTGAAAATATCCAAACGCTCGTTCTTGATGAAGCGGATGAAATGTTGAACATGGGCTTCATTCAAGACATCGAATCCATTCTTTCAAATGTGCCGCCAGAGCGTCAAACGCTTCTGTTCTCGGCAACAATGCCGGGTCCAATCCGTGCGATTGCGGAACGTTTCATGAAAGATCCAGAAGTAATCCGTGTGAAAACAAAAGAAATGACGGTTTCAAATATTGATCAATATTACGTAAAAGTACCACAACGTGAAAAATTTGATACGCTTGCACGTCTTATGGATTCTCATTCACCTGAGCTTGCCATTATCTTTGGCCGGACAAAGCGCCGTGTTGATGAATTGGCCAATGCGCTTAGTCTGCGTGGCTATCAGGCAGAAGGTATTCATGGTGATTTAACTCAAGCAAAGCGTTTAACCGTTTTAAACCGTTTTAAATCAGGGAAAATTGATGTGTTAGTGGCAACAGACGTAGCAGCGCGCGGTCTTGATATTTCTGGCGTTACACATGTTTATAACTATGACATTCCGCAAGATCCAGAAAGCTATGTTCACCGTATCGGCCGTACAGGTCGTGCCGGTAAAGAAGGTATGGCCATTACGCTGGTTGATCCACGCGAAATGAGCTATCTTCGTGAAGTGGAACGTACAACGAAAAAAAGCATGAAACCAACGGAAGCTCCATCATGGGATGATGCACTCAGTGGTTTACAGCAAGCGGCTGTAACAGATCTTGCAGAAGCGATTGCGAAAAACGAATGGGCGGAATATCGTGCATTTGCAAAAGATATGCTGGATCAATACAATCCGGAAGATCTTGTGGCAGCAGCATTGAAGCTGATCACAAAAGAGCCGGATCGCACTCCTGTTCATATTACAAATGAAGCGTCTCTTCCACAGCGACGCGATAAATTCCGCAGCAAAAGCTCAGGCGGCGGCTCTCGCAAGCCAAGCGGCAGCGGACGTCAGGGCGGCGGACGCTCTTCTTATGGCAACCGTGACCGCAAAGGCGGATCAAACGGGTCAAACGGCGGACGTCGTAAATACTCATCTAATTAATTAAACAAAAAAAGCCGTTCCGGATTTCCGGAACGGCTTTTTTTAGAAAGGACGACCGACATGATTAAAGGCATTGGCATGGACATTGTAGAAATCGACCGAATTCAAAAACTGATTGAACGGCAGCCGAAATTTTTAGAGCGGGTGCTGACGTCTGAAGAAATGCGCCTTTTTCATGAAAAAACCGGCACACGCCGCTGGGAATACGCAGCAGGGAGATTCGCGGTTAAAGAAGCTTTTTCAAAAGCAGAAGGGACAGGTATCGGTGAGAACTTGTCTTTTCAAGATATTGAAGTAAGCTCTGATGGAAAAGGGAAACCTATTTTGATCCGGCCCTATTCAGAAGGTGTGCATGTTACGATTACCCACAGCCGGGACTATGCAGCGGCGGTTGTTGTCATTGAATCATAATTGTACAGGCCTCCTCATATAGTGCTTATGAGGAGGGGGTTCGGACATGAAAAAATGGTTCGGATTGCTGTTAGTTGTGTTTTTATTGTCTGCGTGCGGGACGCCGTCGAAAGAAGAAATTATCGATGATATTTCAGAAAAAGCGAAAAACGCCGCCGGCTATAAAGCAAAAGCCATCTTGGAAGTGCAGGCAGGAAAAGAAAAGCAAAGTTATAATGTGGACATTTGGAATCAGCGCCACACGAATTACCGCGTCCACCTTTCATCTGTGACAAATAAGCACAGCCAGACGATTGTCAAAAACAAATCTGGGATTTATGTGATGACACCCTCGCTTGGCAAAAGCTTTAAGTATGAAAACAACTGGCCGGAAAACAGCAGCCAGTCGTATTTGTTTGAATCACTTGCCGCTGATATTCAAGCGGATGGTGAAGCGGTATTTAAAGAAACGGACAAGTATTATGTGTTTGAAGTGAAAACAAGATATACGAACAGTCAAATGCTTCCTCGTCAGCAAATATCATTTCATAAAAAAGAGTTAACACCCGCTTATGTCAAAGTGATGGATAAGCAGAAAAAAGTCGTTATTTCCGTCGTTTTCAAAAAGATGGATTTGAATCCGACGTTCGCAAAAGATGATTTCAGCGAAAAAAAAGCCGCTGCTAAAGAAACAGCAGGTGGGGCACCTTCAGAGTTCACAGTTCATTATCCAACAGCCGCCGGTGGGGCTGAATTGGCGGATGAATCCCGTATAGACAACCGGATTGTACTGACGTATGAGGGCGATAAGCCGTTCACAGTCATTGAGCAGCCTGCCTCGTCCAGTGAAGAAGGAATTGTTCAGGCATCAGGGGACTTATCAGACATGGGGTTTGCGGCCGGAGAAGCGGCAGATGGCTCGCTCCATTGGATGTATAACGGCGTAGAATTTATGTTGGCATCTGATCAGTTGACGCAAGGTGAGATGGAACAAATAGCGGCATCTATGACTCCGGAAGCGATTAAATAAAGTGCAGCGGCTACAGTTTACCGCTGCTTTTTTTTTGTTTACAATAAGATCAAAGGCTAAGAACGCAGCGTCCTGCGGCAACGCCTTTATGACCCGCATCGTGCGGGCTAAGTTACGACGATAAAAAAATTAGGAAGTGACATCGATGAAGTTTTACCGCGACACATGGGCGGAAATTAATCTTGATGCAATAAAATGGAACGTCGAAAAAACAATGGAACAGCTTGATCCGTCCGTGTTTTTATTTGCGGTTGTGAAAGCGAATGCATATGGGCATGGGGATTTGCAGGTTGCCCGAGCGGCGCTTAAGTCAGGAGCAAAAGGATTAGCAGTTGCTTTTTTAGATGAAGCAATAAAACTGAGAGCATCAGGCATCGATGCCCCTATTCTCGTTTTAGGGGCGATCCGCCCGGAAGATGCCCACTTGGCAGCGACGAAGCAGATTTCCGTCACCGTTCACGATGAAGACTGGCTGACAAAGGCGTGTGTAAAGGAAGGTCAGCTGCTGAATATACATATAAAATGCGATACGGGAATGGGCCGCATCGGTCTTAAAACGAAAGAAGAGCTCCAGTATGTCGTTCGCCAGATTGATCAATCAGCGGCATTTGTTTTTGAAGGAATCTTCACTCATTTTGCCACGGCAGACGAACGGGAAACGGGTTACATGGAAAAACAGCTGGCGCAATTTCGACAGCTGATCGATTCGCTTTTAGTAAAGCCGCCATTTATTCACTGCTCAAATAGTGCGGCAACACTTCGCTTTAAAGGATCAGGCTGTAACGCAGTCCGTCTTGGTATTTCCATGTACGGCTTAACGCCGTCGACTGATATTGCATCGCTATTGCCGTTTGGGTTGAAGCCGGCATTTTCACTGAAGTCGAAGCTGGTACAGGTGAAAAAACTTGAGCCTGGTGAAAAAGTGAGCTATGGCGCAACATATGAAGCGTCAGGACACGAATGGATTGGCACGCTTCCGATAGGGTATGCGGACGGATGGATTCGCAAACTCGGCGGACAGGACGTATTAATTGACGGCAGACGGGTACCGATTGTTGGGCGAATATGCATGGATCAATGTATGGTCCGTCTTCCAAAAGAATATAAACCGGGCACATTGGCAACACTCATTGGACGGCAGCAAAATCAAGAAATTACAATGGAGGAAATTGCAAAAAAAAGAGAAACCATTAATTACGAAATTCCATGTGTGATCACGTCACGCGTACCAAGAGTGTATATCCAAGAGGGAAAAATAGTTTCTATTGTCAATTCACTGTTATAAAGGCTATCAGGACCAAATGTCCTATTGTATAACATTTTTTAAAAATGCTCTTCCAAACAATTCGAGTGAATGGTATGATAAGTAAGACAGTAATAAACAAAGAGATGTGTGCAGTGATTGGTGGAGGTGTAGTTCTTGTCTGAATCCGGTACGATGACAGATGTGTTAGTAAACTTGCCAAAGCAGTTTGTGAATGAACTCGACTGTTTTGCGGAGCAGGAAGAAATCAGCCGCAGTGAATTCATTTACCGCGCAACGAAAATGTATTTGCGCGAGCGGAAAAAGCGCCATATTCAAGAATCAATGCGACGGGGCTACATGGAAATGGCTAAGATTAACCTTGCCATTGCATCAGAAGCGATGCAAGCTGAATTTGAGGCAGGAAACACAGTCGAACGTTTAGTAAGTGGAGGATAAACCGTGTGATCGTAAAACGTGGTGACGTATATTTTGCAGACCTGTCCCCTGTTGTCGGCTCCGAACAAGGCGGCGTCCGGCCTGTTCTTGTCGTTCAAAACGACATCGGGAATCGGTTCAGTCCCACTATTATCGTCGCAGCCATTACAGCTCAGATCCAAAAAGCCAAACTGCCGACGCATGTGGAAATTAATGCAGAGCGGTATGGGTTTGAAAGAGACTCCGTCATTTTGCTTGAACAGATCCGAACAATCGACAAGCAGCGGCTGACAGATAAGATAACGCAGCTCGACGAAGGAATGATGGAGAAAGTAGACGAGGCTTTGCAAATTAGTTTAGGCCTTATACAATTTTAATGAAGGCACCTCCGTGTAAACGGCAGGTGCCTTTTCTTTTAAACCGTAATTTTTCACGGCCGGCAGGTGATACGGCTTTTTTATTACCCGAATAACCTTTATAATGAAAATAATGAATGTTTTTGACGAAAACCGCAGATGTGGAGCGGGATGATGATTGGAGAGAATTGAATGCGCAAAAAAATTTTTCAATATGTACAGTCTCATAGCGATGAAATATTAATTGAATGGATTGAATTAATGCGCACGGAAGCGGATGAGCGTGCTTTTCAGGCCATGTCTGACCAGATGTTTACAAAAACAAGCTCAGAGTTTATCCAGCTTGTCATGTCGAACTTTTCAGATTCGGAAGAAAAATTCCAAAAGCGTGCTGTCGATTTTTCAGAGAAGATTGTCCGTCTTGGCTGGCCGCTGGCGATGATTACGGAGGGACTTCGCGTCTTTGGACAAATTGTTGAGCAAGGTATGCAGCGTTCGGGTGCAATCGACCAGCACAGCTACATTGATTTTACGGCAGAAATTAATAACTGGGTATTTCCAATGTATAAAACGATTACAGAAGCTTATACGACTTCATGGGAACGAACTGTTTCTCTTCAAAAAATCGCTCTTCAGGAATTATCTGCACCGCTTATTCCTGTTTTTGATAAAATTTCTGTTATGCCTCTTGTCGGTACGATTGATACAGAACGGGCAAGGCAAATTATGGAAAACTTACTTGAAGGTGTTGTGAGCCACCGGGCGGAGGTTGTATTGATCGATATCACGGGTGTTCCGGTTGTCGACACAATGGTCGCCCATCATATTATTCAGGCGGCAGAAGCGGTTCGTCTTGTCGGCGCGAAATGTACGATTGTCGGTATTCGTCCTGAAATTGCTCAAACGATTGTGAACCTAGGCATTAACCTTGAAGATGTAACGACAACAAGTACGATGAAAAAAGGCGTAGAACAAGCACTTGCGGCGACGTCAAGACAAATTGTGGGGGTACAAGAATGAATATGCGAATTCCGATTTTAAAACTGCATGATTGTTTGCTTATTTCAATTCAATGGGAGCTTGATGACCAAACGGCGCTGCAATTTCAAGAAGACCTTCTTCATAAAATTCACGAAACAAGCGCAAGAGGAGTTGTCATTGATTTTACGTCCATTGATTTCATCGATTCCTTCATTGCAAAAGTATTAGGCGATGTAATCAGCATGTCCAAGTTGATGGGGGCTAAAGTGGTGATTACCGGTATTCAGCCTGCTGTCGCGATTACATTGATTGAACTTGGTATCCGTTTGGAGGAAGTGATGACCGCACTGGATCTTGAAAAAGGTTTGGAGAAACTTCAACGGGAACTGGGGGACTGACAAGATGGACTCTAGTGTGAAAATTATAAATGAATGGGACATCGTAGCGGCGAGACAGCTTGGCCGAAATGTGGCGAAAGAGCTTGGATTTGGAACAGTGGACCAAGCGCGTATCACGACTGCGATCAGCGAACTAGCCCGTAATATTTATTTGTACGCGGGTCAGGGAGAAATTACGATAGAAAAAGTAGAGAATGGAGCAAAAAAAGGATTGACTATTATTTCCTGTGATGAGGGACCGGGCATTCCGGATCTTCGAAAAGTTATGGAAGATGGTTTTTCAACTTCTGGTGGACTTGGAGCAGGGCTTCCCGGCGTCAAAAGGCTGATGGATGAATTTTCGATTGAATCCACACCAGGCGAAGGAACCCTTATTAAGTCGGTGAAGTGGCTCCGGTAGGAGGAGAAGAATGAATTTCAGAGACACGATGCTCGATGAGTATAAAGAAATATTAAAAACGTATATTAATGATCAAACTGAACAGTCTCTATACATGAGCCAGAAATTCAGCCGCAAGTCAATCGAGTTCAAAATATCGCCGGAAGAAATGATCAGCCTGCATAAAACATCGATTATGGAGCTTGAACCAGAGCTGCCGGAATCGCTTCTTTTGTCGCTGGATATTTTGCTCGAAGTGATGATGAGTTATGGTCTTGCATACCGCGAACATCAAAGCCTGCGGATGATCCAGCGCGAGCTTATTAATGAAATTGAAGTGGCTGCCAGCATGCAGCAGACACTTCTCGGCACACAGATTCCTCGTATTCCTTCGATGGATATTGGAGCAATCAGTGTGCCGGCTAAGCAGATGAGTGGTGATTATTATCACTTCGTGTCGCATGAAAATGGAGCCATCAGCGTTGCCATTGCAGATATCATCGGCAAAGGAATCCCGGCTGCTCTTTGCATGTCGATGATTAAATACTCAATGGATAGTATGCCTGACGATAGCCAGGCACCAGGCGACGTATTGGAACGCTTAAATCGCGTTGTTGAACAAAACGTTGATCCGACAATGTTTATTACGATGTTCAGCGGGCTTTACAATCCAGAAACGCATATGTTTTTTTATTCATCAGCTGGCCATGAACCAGGCTTTTTTTATCATGCTGAAACAGGCGTTTTTGATGAAATGCAGGCAAAAGGGCTGCTGCTTGGCGTAGATAAAAAAGCAAAGTATAGAGAATATGAACGGAAAGTAGAAGTGGGCGACGTTATTTTGCTTATGTCAGATGGTGTAACAGAATGCCGGACAGAAGAGGGCTTTTTGGAAGTAGATACGCTCATTGGGTACATTAAGAAATACATACATCTTGGCGCCCAAGATATTGCGGATAAAGTGTACAAGGAGCTGGAATATTTACAGGACTTCCAGCTGCGTGATGATTTTACCCTTATTATTTTAAAAAGAACCTCTTAACCGGGTTTAACCGTTATAGATGGCGGGTAGAAGTAGGATATTGGATTTATGAAGCGATTAATATGTTAAAGGTGGTTTAAATTGAATGAACATTTCGATTGACGTACAAGAACAGGAACAACAGACGACGATCAAGCTTGCTGGTGAAATTGATGCCTATACAGCGCCTAAATTGCGTGAAACGGCGTTTCCCTACACTGAGAAACAAGGGGCTGACATTGTAATCGATCTGTCTGGTGTGTCATATATGGATAGCACAGGTCTCGGCGTTTTCGTCGGGCTTTTTAAAAGCTTAAATGCAAATAACGGTACACTGAAACTGGTCGGATTATCTGATCGTTTAAAACGTCTCTTTGATATTACGGGCCTCGCAGACATCATGAACATTAACTCTGGATCAGAAGGTGGCGTGTAAGAATGAAATATGCTGATTACATCGAAATGAAAATCCCGGCCAAACCTGAATTTGTTGGTATTACACGGCTGACATTATCCGGCATTGCAAGCCGAATGGGTTTTTCTTATGATACGATTGAAGACTTGAAAATCGCAACGAGTGAAGCGATCACAAATGCAGTTCAGCATGCCTATAAAGGAGAAGATGGAGAAGTGCTGATCGGCTTCAGCCTTCATGAGGATCATCTTGAGGTCGTTGTATCAGATAACGGGAATAGTTTTGACTTTCAAGAAACGAAAGAGGCACTAGGTCCCTACAAAGAAAATTCGGTTGAATTCCTTCGTGAAGGAGGGCTGGGCCTTTATTTGATTGAAACGCTTATGGACGAAGTAAAAGTGCATCAGAATGAAGGGATCACTCTGTTTATGACAAAGTATCTCGAAGGAGAGCAGGTGGAGAGGGATGCAGAAACCATCTCGACCTAATCAGGAGGGAAAGCTTCAAGCGATCGAATGGATTAAAGCCTTTCAGGAAAGCGGTGATCGGGACGCGCAGGACAGGCTCGTTAAACACTATCATGGGTTAGTTGAATCGATTGCCCGCAAGTACTCCAAAGGGCGTTCTCATCACGAAGACATTGTGCAAGTAGGCATGATGGGACTTTTAGGTGCGATTCGCCGGTACGATGATTCCTTCGGTAAAAGCTTCGAAGCTTTTGCGATTCCAACCATTGTCGGGGAGATCAAACGGTTTCTCCGGGATAAAACGTGGAGTGTGCATGTGCCAAGGCGTATTAAAGAACTCGGGCCGAAAATTAAATCAGCGAATGAAGAATTAACAACATCGCTCCAGCGGTCGCCACGTGTAAATGAAATCGCTCAATATCTCGATATTTCCGAAGAAGAAGTGCTCGAAGCGATGGAAATGGGCAAAAGCTATCAAGCATTGTCTGTGGACCATTCAATTGAAGCAGATTCAGACGGAAGCACCGTGACACTTTTAGATATTGTCGGCAATCGGGAAGAAGGATATGAACGCGTCGACCAGCGTCTCGTGCTTGAAAAAGTGCTGCATGTTTTATCTGACCGTGAAAAACAAATTATTCAATTTACGTATCTTGAAAATTTAAGTCAAAAAGAGGCAGGAGACAAGCTTGGCATTTCGCAAATGCATGTCTCAAGGCTGCAAAGAAGAGCAATTAAAAAATTGAAAGAAGCGATTCACGCAGAGGCGTACTCAACGGAGCACTTTTCTTAATGGAAAAGGCAAAGAATGCGCAGTTAGAACTAATCGCAGGCACGCATTCAAAAGATGGAAATTCTTTTTGTGGAGATACATACTATTTCGCACAGGACGAAAATTCATTCGTTTGTTTACTTGCTGATGGCCTCGGAAGCGGCCGTTACGCTTATGAATCATCACATGCAGCGGCAGAAATTGTCGAGCAGGAGTGGCGGGCGGAAACGGTTGAAGGAATGATGGATTTAATTAACAAAGCGATGTTTCAAAAGCGGGGAGCAGCCGTCACACTGTTCAAAATTGATTTTGAAACACGCAAGTTTGAATATACATGCGTCGGCAACATCCGCTTTTATTTGTATGGACCAGATGGAAAGCTTACCTATCCATTACCCGTCACAGGCTATTTATCCGGACGGCCGCAGCGCTATAGAATGGAGCGCTTTACGTATGAGTCAGGAAGCAAATTTCTTGTTCACTCGGATGGAATCAACCTGCTCAACACAAAAGAGCTTATGCGCTACCGGAACCCGGAACAGATTGCAGCTGAGTTAGACACAGTTGCTTTAAAATCAAATGATGATGCAACATTTTTGGTCGGAAACTTGCTGTGAATCAGCGGGTTTTTTCTTTTTTTGTTACAATATATGTATTCGAAAGAAAGAAGCGGAGGCATGCACATGGATGAACAAATGATCAAAGCAACGGCAGCGGATACAAATATTAACGTAAAACAAGTACAGGCCGTTCTTCAATTGACAGAAGAAGGGAACACAATCCCATTTATCGCCAGGTATCGGAAAGAAATGACCGGCTCCTTGGATGAAGTTGAAATTCGCGCAATTTTAGAGCGGTATACATATCGGAAAAACGTGGAGCAGCGCAAAGAAGAAGTCATCCGTTCGATTACTGACCAGGAAAAAATGACATCTGAGCTGGACTCAGCCATTAAAGCAGCGGCAACGCTGCAGGCTGTAGAAGATTTGTATCGCCCATTTAAACAAAAAAAGCGGACAAAAGCGTCGGTGGCAAAAGAAAAAGGGCTTGAACCATTGGCAAAATGGCTGTTGTTATGTCCAAAATCAGCGGATATTGAGCAAGAATCGCGCCGCTATATGAATGACCAAGTAACAAACTTGGAAGAAGCCATCCAGGGTGCGTCAGACATTATTGCTGAAACGATTGCTGATGATGCTGCAGTCCGCCAGCGTATTCGTCTGGATATGACGAAATACGGGAAAATAAAAACAGACTTAAAAGGCGATGATGAAAAAGAAGTCTTTAAAATGTATTACGATTATGAAGAGCCTGTGAACAAAATTGCGCCTCACCGTACGCTGGCAGTCAACCGTGGAGAAAGCGAAGGCGTTTTGAAAGTGGCTGTCGTGTTTGACGAAGAGCGGGTGATCCGTTATTTGACAAAGAAGTTTATTCGAAATGAGCAAAGTACAGCGGCACCGATTATTCTAGACGCTGCACGAGATGCATATAAGCGGCTTATTCGCCCGTCAGTAGAGCGGGAAGTACGCAACGAGCTAACAGAAAAAGCAGAAGAGCGGGCCATTCATATTTTCTCCGAAAACTTAAAGAACTTGCTGCTTCAGCCACCGCTGAAAGGGAAAGTAGTGTTGGCTGTCGACCCTGCTTACCGGACCGGCTGTAAAATGGCTGTCGTCGATGAAACAGGGAAAGTATTGGCGATTAAAGTCATGTATCCACATGTCGGTGAAGGAAAACGAAAAGAAGCAAAATTGCTATTCAAACAGATCGCTAATGAGTTTGAAGCTGATATTGTGGTTATTGGAAATGGAACCGCCTCACGGGAAACGGAACAATTTGTTGTCGAGATGCTGCCGGAACTGGCTAAAGAAACCTCGTATATCATTGTGAATGAGGCGGGGGCAAGTGTGTATTCTGCATCCGACATCGCCCGGGAAGAATTTCCACATCTTCAAGTAGAAGAAAGAAGCGCCGTGTCGATCGGCCGCCGTATTCAAGATCCGCTGGCGGAGCTTGTGAAGATCGACCCGCAATCCATTGGTGTCGGTCAGTACCAGCATGATGTGTCTCAAAAAAAACTATCCGGTTCTCTTGCGTTTGTTGTGGAAACAGCAGTAAACCGGGTGGGTGTAGATGTGAATACCGCATCGCCGTCACTTCTTGAACATGTAGCCGGTTTAAACAAAACCGTTGCGAAAAATATTGTCCAGTTCCGGGAAGAAAATGGGAAATTTTCAAAACGGTCTGTTATTAGAAAAGTTCCACGCCTCGGTGGAAAAACGTTCGAACAGTGCATCGGTTTTCTTCGTATTACCGATGGTGAAGAACCGCTCGACCGCACACCGATCCACCCGGAACATTATAAGGAAGTAGGAGCTTTATTAAAGTCGCTTGGATTTAAAACAACGAATATCGGCTCCGCAGAACTGGCTCAATCACTTCAAACTATTGATGTCAAACAAATGGCTGAAGAGCTCAATATCGGCGAGCTGACACTGAAGGATATTATTGATTCCCTTCAAAAGCCAGGGCGTGATCCGCGTGATGAAATGCCGGCACCGCTTTTGAAGACAGATGTACTCAAAATGGAAGATTTGCAAAAAGGGATGGAGCTTGAAGGAACCGTCCGGAACGTTACCGATTTTGGCGCATTTGTAGATATAGGCGTCAAGCAGGATGGGCTCGTTCATATTTCAAAACTGAAAAAAGGCTTCGTGAAAAATCCATTTGATGTCGTATCCGTTGGTGATATTGTCACTGTCTGGGTTGATTCTGTGGAAGCAGGTAAAGGGAGAATTTCATTAACGATGGTTAAAGACGAATTAAAATGACATTCACCGATAAAACGATTCAAAAACTTACAGAAGATTTATCTCTGCGATTTTTTGAACGGCCTTTTCTGCACAAAGTGTATGTAAATAAGCGGCTTCGTACAACAGGAGGCCGCTATATGCTGCAGTCTCATCACATCGAAGTGAATGAAAAATACATTGAAGCATATGGGGAAGAAGAACTTATCGGTATTTTAAAACATGAGTTATGCCATTATCACCTGCATTTACAAGGAAAAGGGTACAGGCACAGCGATCAAGATTTTAAAGCATTACTGAAAAAAACGGGGTCCCCTCGTCATTGCCGCCCGCTCCCCGGCTTAACACAAACAGTCAAGAGGGGAATCGTCATCTGTTACAGCTGCTCAGCATGCGGGATAAGATATGAAAGACACCGTCGGATCAACACGACAAAATACGTATGTGGAGTCTGCAAGGGAATGTTAAAAGAAATCAATGAATAATCATATTGACAATTGCTGCCTCAATTGATATTTTAATTGAGCAGCTTTTTTTTATAAGCAAACTCAAAGAAAAAATAATTAAAAAAGATGTTGACTGTGAATAAGTAATTCATTTATAATATTAATTGTCGATCAAATAACATTCATTATTCCGCAGTAGCTCAGTGGTAGAGCAATCGGCTGTTAACCGATCGGTCGCAAGTTCGAGTCTTGCCTGCGGAGCCATCTGGGGAAGTACTCAAGAGGCTGAAGAGGCGCCCCTGCTAAGGGTGTAGGTCGGGTAACCGGCGCGAGGGTTCAAATCCCTCCTTCTCCGCCAGATTTATCTTTTATTTTGGCCCCTTGGTCAAGCGGTTAAGACACCGCCCTTTCACGGCGGTAACACGGGTTCGAATCCCGTAGGGGTCATCGTCGGGAAGCCGGCTTCACCGGTTTCCCTTCTTTATGCCATTTTTATGGTCCGGTAGTTCAGTTGGTTAGAATGCCTGCCTGTCACGCAGGAGGTCGCGGGTTCGAGTCCCGTCCGGACCGCCATTTTCAAAAAAATAATGGGCTATAGCCAAGCGGTAAGGCAACGGACTTTGACTCCGTCACGCGCTGGTTCGAATCCAGCTAGCCCAGCCATTTTCGAGCCATTAGCTCAGTTGGTAGAGCATCTGACTTTTAATCAGAGGGTCGAAGGTTCGAATCCTTCATGGCTCATCATTTTCTAAAAAGGTTCAAAAAAAGAATTGACACATAAAGTTGATTCATGTATAATTTGATCTTGTTGGTAAATGAAAAATTGGTGCGCGGAACGCTAAAGAGCGGTCGTGGCGGAATGGCAGACGCGCTAGGTTGAGGGCCTAGTGGGGGCAACCCCGTGGAGGTTCAAGTCCTCTCGGCCGCACCAATAATAAGCGCCCGTAGCTCAATTGGATAGAGTACTTGACTACGAATCAAGCGGTTAGAGGTTCGAGTCCTCTCGGGCGCACCATTATCTTTTAATAAAATTATTGCGGGAAGTAGCTCAGCTTGGTAGAGCACTTGGTTTGGGACCAAGGGGTCGCAGGTTCGAATCCTGTCTTCCCGACCATTTCACTTTAATGAATCAGGTCTTTATCTGCGGGTGTAGTTTAATGGTAAAACCTCAGCCTTCCAAGCTGATGTCGTGGGTTCGATTCCCATCACCCGCTCCATTTAATTGAACATTGAAAACTGAACAAAATCAATAAAAACGTCAACGTTTTAAGCAAGAAACTTTCATGTTAGATGCTTGTCATCTTACATAGAAACAATTGAGCAATCAAACACTTTTTGGAGAGTTTGATCCTGGCTCAGGACGAACGCTGGCGGCGTGCCTAATACATGCAAGTCGAGCGGACTTGACTGAAAAGCTTGCTTTTCTGTTCAAGTCAGCGGCGGACGGGTGAGTAACACGTGGGCAACCTGCCCTGCAGATTGGGATAACTCCGGGAAACCGGGGCTAATACCGAATAATATCGAAGGTTTCATGATCTTCTTTTGAA
>NZ_LAJA01000009.1 GCF_000970675.1 Domibacillus tundrae
ATTACGCAAGTAAGTAAGATCCCTTGAAGAAGACGAGGTAGATAGGTTCGGGGTGGACGTGCGGTGACGCATGGAGCTGACGAATACTAATCGATCGAGGACTTAATCAAACGAAATGCGCAAGTCGGCCGTTCAGGCCCGGCAGGCGTAAGACGGACCAGAAGGGTGGTGCTCTTTGCCACACAGCTGTGACGGCTTATGCCCGAGGGGCTGGCCGACTGGAGCTGGACAACACATGGCTGTGTATCCAACCGGTTTTTATGCCCATACAATGAACGCTTCTATCCAGTTTTGAAAGAACATAAAAAGTTCTTGCAAAAACCACTTTTTATGCTATAATAATGAATGTCGTAAAAAAAGTCAGGTGGCTACAGCGAAGAGGTCACACCCGTTCCCATCCCGAACACGGCAGTTAAGCTCTTCAGCGCCGATGGTAGTTGGGGGTTTCCCCCTGTGAGAGCAGGACGCCGCCTGGCAGAATTTTATATCATTTATTCCGCAGTAGCTCAGTGGTAGAGCAATCGGCTGTTAACCGATCGGTCGCAAGTTCGAGTCTTGCCTGCGGAGCCATTTTGGAGAGCTGTCCGAGAGGTCGAAGGAGCACGATTGGAAATCGTGTAGACGGTTTACGCTGTCTCAAGGGTTCGAATCCCTTGCTCTCCGCCAGTTACTCTAAAAAAACAAATACATATATATTTTGGCCCCTTGGTCAAGCGGTTAAGACACCGCCCTTTCACGGCGGTAACACGGGTTCGAATCCCGTAGGGGTCACCAACATTCTGGAGGATTAGCTCAGCTGGGAGAGCATCTGCCTTACAAGCAGAGGGTCGGCGGTTCGATCCCGTCATCCTCCACCATTATTATTATCGCGGGGTGGAGCAGCTCGGTAGCTCGTCGGGCTCATAACCCGAAGGTCGCAGGTTCAAATCCTGCCCCCGCAATTGTTTGGTCCGGTAGTTCAGTTGGTTAGAATGCCTGCCTGTCACGCAGGAGGTCGCGGGTTCGAGTCCCGTCCGGACCGCCATTTTTCATACATAACATTTTAATTGGCTCAGTAGCTCAGTCGGTAGAGCAAAGGACTGAAAATCCTTGTGTCGGCGGTTCGATTCCGTCCTGAGCCACCATGTTGCCGGTGTAGCTCAACTGGTAGAGCAACTGACTTGTAATCAGTAGGTTGGGGGTTCAAGTCCTCTTGCCGGCACCATTTTTTCGAAGTATAGTTAAGCTGTGGAGGGGTAGCGAAGTGGCTAAACGCGGCGGACTGTAAATCCGCTCCTTCGGGTTCGGCAGTTCGAATCTGCCCCCCTCCACCATTTATAGGGGCATAGTTTAAAGGTAGAACTGAGGTCTCCAAAACCTCCGGTGTGGGTTCGATTCCTACTGCCCCTGCCAATCGAATAATTTTATGATGGCGGTCGTGGCGAAGGGGTTAACGCATCGGATTGTGACTCCGACATTCGGGGGTTCAATTCCCCTCGATCGCCCCATCTTTACAAAATTGGGCTATAGCCAAGCGGTAAGGCAACGGACTTTGACTCCGTCACGCGAAGGTTCGAATCCTTCTAGCCCAGCCATTTTGCGGAAGTAGTTCAGTGGTAGAACATCACCTTGCCAAGGTGGGGGTCGCGGGTTCGAATCCCGTCTTCCGCTCCATATTCAATTAAGGCGGCATAGCCAAGCGGTAAGGCCAAGGTCTGCAAAACCTTTACCACCGGTTCGATTCCGGTTGCCGCCTCCATTATTTTTTGCCGGCGTGGCGGAATTGGCAGACGCGCTGGACTCAAAATCCAGTTCCTTCACGGGAGTGCCGGTTCGACCCCGGCCGCCGGTATCCAGTTTCTCAATAGAGGAAAACCCTTCAACATTTTGTTGAAGGGTTTTTTTATTTTACTATTTGCTGGCCTCCTTACTGAAAATAATGAAAAATTATAGATAAATAGTATTGAATATAAAAGATATCGTTTAGCAAGTCTAATTTTTGGTAATAGCCTTATTAACCATTATTATTGGAGGGATATTTATGAAAACATCTACAATGGGTATTATAGTTGGATCTTCGACTTTAGCGTCTGCAGGTGCAGTAAAAGTATCAAAAGGGTATCAACGTAGAAAATTAATGCTCGAAAGACAAAATCGAGAGTTTAGCGCAATGCAGGAAATGAAAAAAGGAATAAAAAATGGAGTGAAAACAGGAACTGAAAAAACAACGGACTTCATTAGAAGTGGAATTGAAACAGAAGAAGGGATAATAAAAAGCGGAATTAATAAAACAATCGAAGGGGTAAAAACCGGGATTGTAACGCAGCAAAAAATGATGGAAAAGGAAAAAGAAATGCTGGATAAAATGAATTCGACCATTCAAGAAAAAGAAATGACAATGGGTGTAGTAGTCGGTTCCACAGCGTTACTTACAACTGGAATTGTTTTAGCTTTGAATGCTTATCAACAAAAGCAGGAAACGGGCAATAACCAGCAAACAGCTTCTACAACGATGCAAAAAGTAGAAAGCGGAATTAAAGCTGGAACTCATAAAGTAGTGGAAGGCATTAAAAGCGGAATTGGCTCTAAGCTGAAAGTGACGGGTGAGAAAAAACAAGAATCAAATGATTCAAATGAGATGATCGTGAGCAAAACGGTGGGAAATAAGGAATTTATTGCTGATGAATCAACAGAATTAAAAAAGGATAATATTGAAAGTGTTGATGCTAAAAGAGAAGAAGCATATAAAGGGCTAACTGCATTAGATGCTCAGTATAGAGATGACTGGCAGGCAAATGGCTTTCCTCAAACAAGAGTAGAATTAGAGGAATTAGAGGCTGGGGAGCAAAAAGAGAAAACAAATATTCCAGTTTCACAAATGAAAGAAAAATTGGAAAGAAATAATGCCGAATAAAAGTAGTTATACAAAACAAAAAGCTCACTTATTAGGTGAGCTTTTTGTTTTAACAAATTTTTATGTGCTTAAAGCCTAGTTCTTTTAACGCTTGCTTCAGGCTTGCGTGTGTTTTGATCTTGTTGAAGTTTAAACCCAGGCTGACAATGGTCTGTGCAATTTCAGGCCGTATTCCGGTCAGAATGGTCTGTATGCCGATTAGTTTTAAAGCCTTTACGATTTGGAAAATTTGATCGGCGACCATCGTATCAATAATAAGAACACCTGAAATATCTAAGATAAAATGAGAAATCTTTAGTCGGGCACCTTCTGTTAATGCTGTTTCCATAATTAACTGCGCCCGGTATGTATCTATTGCTCCTACAAGAGGGATGACAGCTATTCCTGTTGTTATTGGAACAACGGGAACGGATAACTCCTCAAGTGCCGTATAGGCAATAGCCATTAATCTCTTACTGTTATCTTCGTAGGCCTCACCAAAAATACGGCTCACTTTATCAAATAAAGGATCGATTATTTTTGATACGTCCAGCATGGTTCTAGCAGCAAATTTTCTTTGCTCCAGCTCTTCGGTAAAAACATTCCAAATAACGGTGCGATAATTAGAGATCGCTATTAAAGAATCGCTTAATGAAATGTTGTAATAGATCGCTTTGTTGGCAACCTTTTCACCCCAGGCATTCACTTTCTCAACGGTTTCTTCAAAATTCATGTACAATGCTTCTCCAAAGTAACGGAGTAGTTCAGCCCTGTATTCCGTAAACTCAAGTGCTGGAAAACCGGAGCTTTCGAGTCGTTGCTTATAGTCATTGTCTTGAATATCATCGACTGCTTTAGCAAGTGCAAGATCATTTTGAATAATTTTTTTTCCTATATAACGAAGTTCATCTCTCATTCACTATGTCTACTCCCTCATGAAAATTCCTTTAGACATAGTATATAATTCTTTATTGTAAAAAAGAATTATATTTTTACGGGAAGGAGTGTTTCCTTTGGCAGATCAGTATGTTTCTAAACATAAGGATAGGAGCTGGCAATTAAAAGGAGCGGGTCTTTCATGGGCGTGACGGAAAAGCCAGGACTAAAGAAAGCTATGGAAATGAACCATAGCCGCCAAAAGGATAATGAGGATATACAAAAACAGTGCGTGATAACCATTCATCATACTGTTTTTTGTGGACTTTTAATTCTCGTGATACCATAAAAGAAATACGCTTAAAAAGGAGTTTATTTTATGAAAGCAGCTTTTATCTCTGATATTCATGGTAATGCAGTTGCTCTTGAAGCAGTATTAAAAGATATTAAAGCAAAACAGGTTGATAAAATTTATGTGCTTGGAGATCTTTGCTACCGTGGTCCGGAGCCGAAACGATCATTGGAGCTTATACAGGCATTGAAGACAGATGTTATTAAAGGAAATGCGGATGAGTGGGTAGTACGGGGGGTGAAAAAGGGAGAAGTAGCGGATCAGGCACTTGAAATGATGAATAAAGAGCGGAAATGGACTGTTTCACAATTAAATGAGGATGATCTTGATTATTTGGCCGGATTGCCCACTGATCTTCGTTTTAATGCATCTGACTTGGCAATAAACGTTTTTCATGCAACACCAGATAGTTTATTTGAGGCGGTTCTTCCAAGTGAGGCGGATGAAGTCATTAAAACAAAATTAATGTCATCAACTGATTCTGACATCTATGTGTATGCACACATACATAAACCATATATCCGCTATATAAACGGCAAGGTGATTATTAATATCGGCAGTGTGGGCCTTCCATTTGACGGAGTGAAAAAATCGTCTTATGCAATTGTTGACATTGAAGGAAATCGTGTCAGCACATCGATTGAACGTGTTCAATTTGATTCTGAAGAAGTGGTAAAGCAGTATGAGCAGTTGAATTACCCGAATCAACAGATGGTTAATGTAATTCGCAACGCAAGTATATAAAACAAACAGTCCTCTTCTTGGAAGAGGACTGTTTCACAGTGGGAAGACCGGAATATCTCCTAAAAGAGGTCATTTGCTTTTGCGGCAGTTGGTAATGATGAATAGGTCACAAGGTGAAAGGGAAAAGGTTATTGGTTTGCTTTTCTATTCAAATTGTGTTTGGTCTTCTTCCACTGCGCCTTGAAAAAGAGTCTCACTTTTTCAAGGTTAAAAATATTTTTCGTCGTCAAATTGAATTTCAATCGAATAGTTTTTTGCATTAATTGAATTTGATAATTTATGTGCTTCTTTTTCAAGCTGGATGGCTTTTTGGCGATAGTCTTCTGGCTCGAAAAGGGCAATCCGGTAAACCGTCGTATTATCGGAAAATCCGTATTGAATTTCCTGTTTTTCGGAAGCACCAAATTCTTTGTATAAGCGGGCTCGGGCACGAAGCTGAATAGCCCATTCGATCGCTTCTACAAGAGGAACGGTTTCACCTTTAAACACGATTTCATGGTCAATATTTGCCCGGTACATCAGTTTATCGAGAAGGCGTGCATCTTTTCTTACGTCCTCCAGCTCCATATCGACAGCAGATAATGTGCGCAATCCGGATTTTACTGGTTCGCCTTTCTCCGCAGTGATGAAAGCAACACGGCGAATTTCTTCTTCCAATTCATGAATCTTCTTTGTCAAAATGCTTTTTAGTTTTACTGCTTCAGCGAGTGTAATACGCCCCATTTTCAATACCTCCGCTCAAAAATAAGATAGAAAAAGCCTATCACTCTTCAGAAAAAGAATCAATTTTTTATATTTCAAGAAAAAAATAACTTTACATAATGTTCTTTCTTATGTTACTGTTTAAACAGTTTCATAGTATCTGCTGGGGGTGTCCGTTAGCCGGACTGAGAGAAGAGCGCGCACAAAGGCTCTTTAACCCTTCGAACCTGATCTGGCCAGTACCAGCGTAGGGAAGTAGGGACACAGCTTTTAAGCTGTTGATTACACTATTTCACGGGTTCTTTTATTTATTAAAAGAACCCGTTTTTATTTTTTTCCAGTGTATGGTCTCCAGATCGGTTCAGCAGGCATAAGGAGGAAAAAAGATGAATCGACTGGAAAGTGAAAAAATTGATCTGCAGGCACAATTTCCGGCAAGCGAGAAGGTATATGTAGAGGGAACACGTACGGATGTACGTGTTCCATTCCGGAAAATCGAATTGAGTGATACAACGACAGACGCGGGAGCTGTTCAAAACGAGCCAATTACTGTGTATGATACAAGCGGTCCGTATACTGAGCCGGGTTTTGTTGCGGATGTACATAAAGGGCTGCCACGGACGAGAGAACGCTGGGTAGAAGAACGAAATGATACAGAAGTGTATACTGGCCGCGAAGTAAAGCCGGAAGATAATGGAGCGAAAGATACAGCAACGATGTTTAAAGCTGATTTTAATCATGTTCCAAGACGAGCTCTGCCAGGCAAAAACGTGACGCAAATGCATTATGCGAAAAACGGCATCATCACGCCGGAGATGGAATATATTTCTATTCGTGAAAATATGGATCCGGAAGTCGTCCGCGCAGAAGTAGCATCGGGACGGGCAATTATACCTGCCAATATTAATCATCCGGAAAATGAGCCAATGATCATTGGCAGCCATTTTCATGTGAAAGTAAATGCGAATATCGGTAACTCGGCTGTCAGCTCATCGATTGAGGAAGAAGTGGAAAAGATGACGTGGGCGACGCATTGGGGTGCGGATACAATCATGGATTTATCGACCGGGAAAAACATTCATGCAACGCGTGAGTTCATTATTCGCAATTCGCCGGTGCCGGTTGGGACGGTGCCGATTTATCAGGCGCTTGAAAAAGTAAAAGGCATTGCGGAAGATTTAACATGGGATGTGTATCGGGACACGCTCATTGAGCAGGCAGAGCAGGGAGTCGATTATTTCACAATTCATGCTGGTGTACTCCTTCGCTACATCCCGATGACGATTAAACGGACGACAGGTATTGTATCGCGCGGCGGTTCTATTTTAGCCCAATGGTGCCTCGCACACCATGAAGAAAACTTCCTTTATACACATTTTGAAGAAATTTGTGAAATATTAAAAGCATATGACATTTCGGTCTCGCTGGGGGATGGTCTTCGTCCGGGATCAATCGCCGATGCGAATGATGAAGCGCAGTTTGCGGAGCTTGCGACACTTGGTGAGCTGACGAAGATCGCCTGGAAACATGATGTGCAGGTGATGATTGAAGGACCGGGACATGTACCGCTTCATAAAATTAAAGAAAACATTGATAAAGAAATCGATATATGCCAAGGCGCACCATTTTATACGCTTGGACCGCTGACAACGGATATTGCCCCTGGCTATGACCATATTACGTCTGCCATTGGTGCTGCATTGATTGCGATGCATGGAACGGCGATGCTTTGTTATGTCACACCGAAAGAGCATCTCGGTCTGCCGGATAAAAATGATGTCCGGGAAGGCGTTATTGCGTATAAGATCGCTGCGCACGCAGCTGACTTGGCTAAGGGACATCCAGGCTCACAAAAGAGGGATGACGCATTATCAAAAGCGCGGTTTGAGTTCAGATGGCATGACCAGTTTAATTTATCGCTTGATCCAGATCGGGCACGTGAATATCATGACGAAACATTGCCGGCAGAAGGAGCGAAAACCGCTCATTTCTGCTCGATGTGCGGACCGAAGTTTTGCTCGATGCGCATTTCTCATGACTTACGCAAGCAGGCAGCCGAAGAAGGAATGAAAGAAAAGTCAAAAGAATTTACAGAAACCGGAAGTCGAATTTACAGCTGATCGACTCGACTTTATCCGTTTTATATGAAATAATAAGGAAAACAAACAGGCAGACGGGATTCCCGTTTGCCTGTTTTCTATGGAGTGGAGGAGAAGGCATGTACCGGCAGTTAAAGCAGGAACTGATTGACTACAGCAAAGACATTGGCATTGATAAAATCGGATTCGCTGCGGCCGATCCATTTCTTGAGTTAAAACAAAAGTTGATCCAGCAACAGGAGTTGGGCTATGCGTCTGGCTTTGAAGAAAAAGATATTGATAAGCGGACGAACCTCGCTCTCTTACTTGATCAGCCGCGTTCGATTATTGCGATCGCGCTTGCCTACCCTTCAAAACTTGAAGAGGCGCCGAAAGGGAAAAAAGGCGAGCGGCGCGGCTTGTTTTGCCGTGCTTCGTGGGGAGAAGATTATCACACCATTTTGCGAAAAAAGCTGCAGTTGCTGGAACAGTTTTTACAGGAAAAGCTGCCAGATGTTCAGTTTAAATCAATGGTGGACACAGGAGAGCTGTCGGATCGCGCCGTCGCTGAACGGGCAGGAATTGGCTGGAGTGCAAAAAACTGCGCCATTATTACGCCTGAATTCGGCTCATACGTGTACTTGGGGGAAATGCTGACTAATGTTCCATTTGAGCCGGATACGCCAATGGAAAGCCAGTGCGGAACATGTACAAAATGTATTGACGCATGTCCGACAAGTGCGCTTGTTCAAGGCGGCCAGCTAAATTCACAACGCTGCATTGCTTATTTAACGCAGACGAAAGATTTTTTACCGGAGCCGTTCCGTAAACATCTTGGAAACCGATTATATGGATGTGATACATGCCAGACAGTCTGCCCAGAAAATAAAGGAAAACACACACTGCGGCATGAAGAAATGATTCCGGAGAATGAGCAGGTAAAACCATTGCTTGAGCCGCTGCTGTCGATGAGCAATAAAGAATTTAAAGAACGATTCGGCCGGATGTCAGGTTCTTGGCGGGGCAAAAAGCCGATTCAGCGAAACGCGATCATTGCATTGGCACACTTTAAAGAAGCGTCTTCTCTGCCAATTCTTGCGGATGTCCTGCGTGAAGACCCGCGTCCGGTTATAAGAGGAACCGCGGCGTATGCAATCGGTCAAATCGGCGGTGGGCAAGCGGAATCGCAATTAAATGAAGCACTGCTGAAGGAAAAAGAAGAAGCAGTGATTGAAGAGGTGAAAAAAGCACTGAAGTCGCTTCGTTCCGTGCTATAATGATGTTTTGAAAAGGAGTGAAAGTTTGTGGCTGTTCATGTAGTGTTATATCAGCCGGAAATTCCGGCAAATACAGGAAATATCGCGCGAACATGCGCGGCGACGGGTGTTCCGCTTCATTTAATCCGGCCGCTCGGATTTTCAACAGATGATAAAATGCTCAAACGTGCGGGACTTGATTATTGGGAGTTCGTCGATATTACGTATTACGATTCACTTGATGATTTTTTTGAGAAAAACAATGGCAACATGTATTATTTATCAAAGTTCGGTACGCAGGATCATGCGAAATTTGATTACAGCGATACAGAACAGGATCATTATTTTATGTTTGGAAAAGAAACGACGGGATTGCCGAAAGAGTTAATTCAGGCTAATATTGACTGCTGCCTGCGCATTCCAATGAACGATCACGTCCGGTCGCTTAATTTATCCAATACAGCGGCTATTCTTGTATACGAAGCACTTCGCCAGCAAGGTTTTCCTGGGCTTCATTAAAAAAGCTGTACCGGAATTTTTCGGTACAGCTTTTTTATATTCATCACTTTGTGCCTGGTTTGTCATCGTAGCCTGCTGCGAAAATCGCTGTTAAAAAAGCGACACAGACAAAAAGAATGCCTAAAAGTCTCATGAAAATAAGCTCCTTCCTTTAACGTGGACGTATCAATCTTCATTTATTATAACGGAAACGATATCGAATGTGAACGCTTCTTTTTCTCATAAATGTGTTCGTCCGCGCATAAAATCCGATAAATACGCCCATTAGAGTGCGGAGCGGAGGGAGCCATTTATGACGATACTCGATAAAATTCAAACATGCCGTGCCGAAGAAGACAAGCTGCGCTGGGAAGGAACATTCCGGGAGTATTTAGAGCTTGTGAAAGAGAAGCCGCACATTGCGATGCCAGCACATGCGCGTATATACAATATGATCCGTTCATTCGGCGTGACAGATGGCCATTATGACTTTTTCAGCCGCGAGCTTTTCGGCCTTGAAGAACCGATTAAACGACTTGTTGAAGAGTATTTTCATCCGGCTGCAAAAAAGCTGGACGTACGGAAACGGATTTTACTGCTGATGGGACCGGTCGGGGGTGGGAAATCAACGATTGTCTCGATGTTAAAGCGCGGACTTGAGCAGTATACACGAACAGACGCCGGTGCAGTTTACGCGATTAAAAACTGCCAAATGGCGGAAGATCCGCTTCATTTAATCCCTCGTGAACTGCGGGATGATTTTTTCGCAGAGTACGGCATTCGCATTGAAGGATCACTGTCGCCATTAAATGCGTACCGGATTGAGCATGAATTTGACGGTCGAATTGAAGACGTGCCAGTTGAACGCATTTTCTTCTCGGAAGACCGACGGAGAGGAATCGGTACGTTCAGCCCGTCTGATCCGAAATCTCAGGACATTGCCGATTTAACCGGCAGCATCGACTTTTCAACCATTGCGGAATTCGGTTCTGAGTCCGACCCGCGTGCCTACCGATTTGATGGTGAGCTGAATATTGCCAACCGCGGCTTGATGGAATTTCAGGAAATGCTGAAATGCGATGAGAAGTTTTTATGGCACCTTTTATCACTTACCCAGGAGGGGAATTTTAAAGCCGGCCGGTTTGCACTTATTTCAGCCGATGAAATGATTATTGCGCACACGAATGAAACAGAATACCGTTCATTTATTGCCGATAAAAAAAATGAAGCCCTTCATTCACGGATGATCGTCATGCCGGTTCCATACAACTTAAAAGTAACCGAAGAAGAAAAAATTTATGAAAAAATGATCCATGAAAGTGAGGCGGCGACGATTCATTTTGCGCCGCATACGTTTCGGACAGCTGCCATGTTCACCATTTTAACGCGCTTAAAAGAATCAAGCCGGGCAAATGTCGACCTCGTTATGAAAATGAAGCTTTATGACGGAGCAGTTGTAGAAGGGTTAACCAGTCTTGATGCTTCTGAACTGAAAAAAGAATATCCAGATGAAGGAATGGACGGGATTGATCCGCGCTACGTGATGAACCGGATTTCTGCTGCCATCATTAAAAAAGGCACGAATTCGATTAATGCGCTTGATGTGCTTCGGGCATTAAAAGACGGACTGGATTCACATCCATCCATTTCAAAAGAAATGCGGACGAAATATTTGCAGTTTATTTCCGAAGCGCGGAAGCAATATGATGAAACAGCAAAAAAAGAAGTGCAAAAAGCGTTTGTATATGCATATGAAGAATCTGCTCGAGCGCTTATGGATAATTATTTAGACAACGTAGAAGCGTATTGCAATAAAATGAAATTAAATGATCCGCTGACGGGGGAAGAAATTAGCCCGGACGAGCGTCTCATGCGTTCAATTGAAGAACAAATCGGCGTATCCGAAAACGCCAAAAAAGCATTCCGTGAAGAAATGCTCATTCGGATTTCCGCTTATGCTAGAAAAGGGAGAAAATTCGATTACCGAGAGCATGACCGGCTGCGGGATGCTATTCAAAAAAAGCTGTTTTCCGATTTAAAAGATGTCGTGAAAATTACAACGTCGTCTGTTACACCGGATGAACAGCAGATGAAAAAAATGAATGAAGTAATGGCCCGGCTTATCGACGAGTGCGGCTATAACTCAGTTTCTGCCAATGAACTGCTCCGTTATGTCGGTGGACTTTTAAATCGATAAATAAGGAAAGTGTAAGGCACCCACTTATTGGCGACCAGCATAAGATGAGCACTGGCGGAGGCGGCTTTTGCCTCCTCCAGCAGGGCTTGGCTTATGACTCAAGCCGATGGTTTCTGGAACTGGACAACACTTCTTATCATTTAGAAAAACCCGGTTGCAGGCAGCCGGGTTATTGCTTTCCATCCGTTGATTTATCATATTGTACAGGGTCAGGCTGACGATCGTGCTGCTCTAGTTCTTCGTTTGTTCGCTGGCGTTCCATTTGGCGGCCAAGGATTTCCATGTCTTCAAAGCTAGTGACCATAGAATTGACAGGCTCTACTTCGCGCTTTTTGAAATTCATGATTAGTCACCTCTCGTTCGTTTCTTAATAGTATACCCTGTCTTAGCAAAATCAAACTGGGGGAGGAAAGGGAATGAAGCCGTTTTATCATTTATCTGAAGAAGACTGGTCGCTGCACCGGAAAGGGTTTGATGACCAGGAGCGGCATCGCCAAAAAGTAAAAGAAGCGATCAAAAAAAATTTGGCGGATATGGTGACGGAAGAACAAATTATTATGTCGGATGGGAAGCGGACTGTAAAGCTGCCGATCCGATCGTTGCAAGAGTATAAAATCCGCTACTCGGATGAAAAGTCGGCACATACGGGGCAGGGAAAAGGAGAAGTTGGTGACGCAATCGCTCGTGCCGGTGATGACAAAAGTACAGCAGGACAGGGCAAAAAAGCCGGCAATCAGCGCGGAGAAGACTTTTATGAAGCGGAAGTGAGCATGGCAGAAATTGAAGACGCACTTTTTTCTGATCTGTCGCTTCCGAATTTAGCAGAAAAAGAAAAAGCAGAATCCATCATAACTGATTGGAAGATTAACGACATTCGCAAAACAGGAGTGACCGCACGCATCGATAAAAAGAAAACATTATTAGCAGCTTTTAAACGAAATTCACTCGGAGGGGAAACATCCTTTTTTCCTGTTCGTCCCGAAGACCGACGTTTTCGTGCCTTTACAGATGAAAAAACGCCACAGTCTAAAGCAGTTATTTTTGCCATGATGGATACGAGCGGCAGCATGGGACCGTTTGAGAAATATATTGCCCGCAGCTTTTTTTTCTGGATGACCCGGTTTTTACGAAAAAAATACGCGACTGTAGATATCGTTTTTATTGCGCATCACACAGAAGCATTACTCATGGAAGAAAATGATTTTTTTACAAAAGGAGAAAGCGGTGGGACCATTTGCTCTTCTGCTTATCGGCTTGTTCTGGAACTAATGGAAAAAAAATATTCGCCGAATCGTTATAATATTTATCCATTTCATTTTTCTGATGGGGATAATCTTGCGTCGGACAACCTGCAATGTGTGGCGCTTCTTGAAAAAGTATTGCCGCACTGCCGTATGTTCGGCTACGGGGAAGTAAACCAATACAACCGGACGACACCGCTTATGTCCGCTTTTCGAAAAGTGGAAAATCCATTGTTTAAATCGTATGTGATCCGGAAGAGAGAAGATGTTTATCCGGCGCTGTCTTATTTTTTTCATCGGGATGAATAAACATGTTTTGTTCCTTTCTTTAGCGGGCAAACTGAGTAAAGAGTAAATAACGTATGAGAGGGGAACAAAACATGGCTAAGTTAGCCATTATTTATTACAGCATGACCGGAACGAATTTAAAACTTGCGAACTGGGCGAAAGAAGCCGGTGAAGAAGCGGGAGCGGATGTAAAAGTATTAAAAATACCGGAAACAGCCCCGTCATCGGTGGTTGAAGGAAATCCTGCGTGGAAAGCTCATGTAGAAGAAGCAAAAAGCATTCCAGAGGTCACGCTTGATGATTTGGAATGGGCAGACGCGATCATTTTCAGCGTCCCATCACGGTTCGGAAATGTGCCTGGACAATTCAAGCAATTTATTGATACGACAGGCGGTCTTTGGGCAAAAGGGAAGTTAGCCAATAAAGCGGTCAGCGCCATGTCATCTGCCCAAAATCCGCACGGCGGGCAGGAACAGACGATTTTGCAGCTGTATACAACAATGTATCATTGGGGAGCGATCATTGCAGCGCCTGGTTACACCGATCCTGTTTTATTCGAAGCAGGAGGCAATCCATATGGCACGAGCGTAACGGTTGGAGAAAACGGCATGAAAGAAAACGTAGAAGCAGCTGTTAAGCACCAGGCAAAACGCACCGTATCGATTGCGAAAGCATTGTCTCATCTATAAAAGAGAAAAAATCTGCCCCGATGACCAGGGCGGATTTTTTAATGGGGTAAAAAGGCAAGCTGATAAAAGAATAAGACCGCAAAAATGTACACGAGCGGATGGACTTCCTTATAGCGGCCGCGTGCCATTTTCACAAGCGGGTAAGATACGAATCCGAGCGCAATACCGGTTGCAATGCTTGAGGTCAGCGGCATGCTTAAAATAATCAAAAAAGCCGGGAAGGCTTCATCAAGCTCATTCCAGTTAATTTTTGCGACGCTTTCCATCATGAGGCAGCCGACAATAATGAGTGCTGGTGCCGTAATCGCAGAAATTCCCGAGACAGCAGAGACAAGCGGACCAAAGAAAGCAGCAAGAATAAATAAAACAGCAACGGTCACAGCCGTTAAGCCTGTTCGTCCGCCGGCAGCAACGCCAGTCGACGATTCAATGTATGCACTCGTCGGGCTTGTGCCTGTCATGGCGCCGACAGACGTTGCAACGGAGTCAGCAAGAAGCGCGTGACGCGCCCGTGGCATTGTATTGCCTTTCATTAAACCGGCTTGCTGGGCTACGCCGATCATCGTGCCGGTCGTGTCAAAAATGGTGACAAGCAAAAATGAAAATACAACCGCATATAGTCCGTGCCCAACGACATCGCCAAATGCAGAAATCGGATTAAAGGCAATTAATCCTTCCGGCATAGAGGGAGCACCGATTAACCCGTCATTAAATGAAAGCTGGCCAGTGAAAAAGGCGACAAGACCGGTAGTAATCATCCCGATAAACAGAGCGCCGTTTACACCGCGAACCATTAAAATAATCGTGATGGCAAGGCCGAACAAAGCAAGCAGCGCGGACGGACTGTGCAAGTCGCCGAGCTTGACGAGGTTGTTTTCATCCGCAGCAATAATACCGGTTAGCCGAAGTCCGATGAATGCGATAAACAAGCCGATACCGGCAGAAATGCCGTGCTTTAAATTCGTGGGTATCGCTTCAATCAATTTTTCACGGAGCGGTGTCAGCGATAAAAGAACAAATAAAATTCCGGAAATAAAAACAGCCGCAAACGCCGTTTCATACGTGATGCCGCCATGTGAGCCGACAACAGAGTACGCAAAGTACGCATTCATTCCCATTCCGGGCGCAATCGCGATCGGATAGTTGGCGAATAAGCCCATCCAAAGTGTGCCCACAACTGCAGCGATAATGGTCGCTGTAAAGACTTGTTCGAATGGTACGCCGGCATCTTGTAAAATAAGCGGATTGACCACCACGATGTACACCATCGTTAAAAACGTTGTCAAGCCGGCAAGCAGTTCCGTTTTGACGGTCGTTCCGTGTTCAGTTAGTTTGAACATTCTTCCATTCCCCCACAAAACAATCATTAAAAATCCAAAATTAATACTAGACGTTTTCGGCAAGTGATGCAAGGGGCAATTCAAAAAGCCGCCTCGATTACGAAGCGGCTTTTTAAAGCTTATTTTGCATACGTGACTAACGTTTCAATTGGGAGACGGTCAGTTGGACGGCCGTCTTGAAGCTTTTTACCGATCGTAATGAGCATCGTTGGCAAATAGCGTTTTGACACGTTAAATTCGTCAGCTAAACCGGAAGCGTTAAAGCCGCCCATTGGGCAAGTATCATACCCTTTCGCACGTGCCGCGAGCATAAATTGCATCGCTGCGAGCGATGAGTTTAAAATAGCTCCATCACGTGGATATTCAGCCCGTTTGTAGGCGCCATTAATCTGTCCGGCTAAAATTTCTTTCAATTCCGGTGTGATTTCGTTCGTTTCCACCTGCGGATCAAAAACAGGGTCAATGTTTAAATTCGCTTCTAAATCCCCTAATATGCAAATAACAGCTGAAGCATCGGCAATTTGCTGCTGATTATACGCGATTGGCAGCAATTTTTTCTGGACTTCTTTCCCATGAAAAACAAGGAAGTGCCATTGCTGCAAATTCCAGGCAGATGGCGCGCGTCCGGCCATTTCGAGCAGTTCCGTTAATTCTTCTTGCGATATGTGAGCGTTCGGATCGTATACTTTGACCGAACGGCGGCTTAAAGTCACATCAAAAAAATCAGACATAAAACAAATCCTCCTAAATTTTCATTTCCCATGACATAATTGGGAAAAATCGTTCATTAATTACTTTTCGTAATCACTATCGTTTCTCACTTTAATCAATATTCGTTTATTCGTCAAGAAATTAGCTTTCTCGACAAAAAAAGCTGAATCCGTGTGGATTCAGCTTAAAAAAAGATATTTAATGTATAGTAACAGATTGCTGCGATTGTAGCGGAAACAGGCAGTGTAATCACCCACGTTACCAGCATCCGCTGGGCAGTATCCCATTTTACACCTTTGACGCGATGGGATGTTCCAACGCCGAGAATAGAAGATGAGATGACGTGTGTCGTACTGACAGGCAGGTGAATCAGTGTAGCTGTAAAAATAATCATCGTAGATGAAAGATCTGCCGCAACACCATTCACTGGGCGTATTTTCATAATTTTTCCGCCGACGGTTTTAATAATTTTCCATCCGCCGACTGAGGTGCCGAGTCCCATTGCAAGCGCACAGGAAATCTGTACCCAAGGCTGAATCTCAGTGGTTTGCTGCTGATTGCCCGCAATAAGCGCCAATGTGATAATACCCATCGCTTTTTGCGCATCATTTGTACCATGTGTATAGGACTGCAAAGCCGCGGTGAAAATTTGGAAAGTACGGAAGTTCCGATTGGTTTTTGCCAAGTTATTATTTTTAAAAACGACCTTGAAAATGCTGTACACAATAAAACCGATTGCAAAAGCCAATAATGGAGACACAATGAGCGCCTGAAGAATTTTGAAAAAACCATTATAGTTAAGTGCTTGAAAACCTGCTGCTGCAATGGCGGCACCGGCAATAGACCCGATGATCGCATGCGAAGAACTGCTGGGAATACCGTAATACCAAGTAAGTAAATTCCAAAAAATAGCCGCAATAAGTGCCGCTAAAATAACGACAGAGCCATTTTCAAGCATAAATGGATCAACGATGTCTTTTGTAATTGTTTTGGCAACGCCTGTAAACGTCATTGCCCCAAGAAAATTCATAAAAGCGGCGAGTATAATGGCGCGCCGTGGTGTAAGCGCTTTTGTTGATACAGCAGTCGCAATGGCGTTGGCTGTATCATGAAACCCGTTTATAAAATCGAAGGCAAGCGCAAAAATGACAATTAAAATGGTAATGAGAAATAATGTATCCAACAGTCAAGACCCCTTATGCGTTTTTCATAATAATAGTTTCGAGTGTGTTCGCGACGTCTTGGCAGAAATCAGCAATATCTTCAAGGTTTTCATAAATTTCTTTTATTTTGATAAGACGGATCGGATCTTTCTCAATCGTGAAAATATGTTTAATAGATTGACGAAGCACTCCATCACAGACAGTTTCAAGTTCTTTGATCTTAATAGCGTGCGTCCGGATTGCCGGTAATTTCTTTACAGAAAGAAGATCAATGGCAATAACAATCTCATCGGCACATGCCCGAATAGCGTCGACAAATTTCAACATGTACTCATCCGCTCCAATAACCGAATACATTTCAAACATCGCGGCTGTCGATTCAAGGCCATCTAATACATCATCCATGCTCATCGCAAGCGCTAAAATATCTTCCCGCTCAATTGGCGTAATAAATGTATGATTTAACTCTTTAATGATTTCATGAACGAATTCGTCGCCTTTCGTTTCGAATTGTTTCATTTCATCTGAAAAGATTTTTAAATCACCTGCGTTTTTCAACTTATACTCAGCGAAATAATAAGCTCCTTCTTTTAAATTCAAAGCAATAGACTCCAGCAAAATTGAAAATTTATCTTTTTTCTGTTTGAACACCATAAAGGCCCCCTAAAAATATATAAATATAATGCTAACTTTCCTATTCTACTCGAAAAATATCGTTTGAAAAAGCTTTTTTATCGAATCGGGAACTGGAGACGTAACGGTTACGCAATCATTTACAAAAGGGTGAGGAATTGTTAATTTGGCTGCATGGAGTATCGGGCTTGAAAATGTTCGGCTGCCCCCATACAGCATATCACCGGTGATCGGATGGTTAATCGAAGCCAGATGAACGCGAATTTGATGGGTGCGGCCCGTTTCAAGCCGGCATTCGAGCAACGACTTTCCATCTTGCACAGCTACTCGTTTAAAGTGGGTGACCGCCGTCTGTCCATTTGATGATATTCGCCGCCTGGACGGGTGATGACGATCTTTTCCAATTGGCTTTGTAATGATGCCGTTTCTTTTTTTTACTTCTCCATCCACAACAGCATAATACGTCCGGAAAATTTCTTTTTGTTCAAGCAGGCGGGACAACACGGCATAAGCCGCTTCGTGTTTGGCAAATAAGACAGCACCGCTTGTTCCTTCATCCAGTCGATGCACGTGACGCACAGGCAGCGTTTCCCCGGCGAGTGAAACATGGTAGCAGACACCATTCAGAAGCGTATCATTTTCATTCGGCTCATTCGGGTGTGTTTTCATGCCGGATGGCTTATCCGCAACAATGAGATGATCATCTTCGTATAAAATAGCTGGAGGCGGATAAACGGGATCGACACCAAATGGACCAGGTCGGAAAAAGGGGATAGACAAGCGCTCATGTTTATCCATTGGCCGGCGCCAGTCAGCAGGCTGTCCATTCAGGAGAACTGCTTTCTCCATTCGCCATGCATGGATCATTTTTTTTGGAAGCGCCCATTTTGCCCAAAAAAGGTCTTCGATGGTTAAGCCCATCCAAGCATGATCGATCTGAATCGTATACATCGTTCCTTGTCGAATTGTGTTCATTGAAATCATCCTTTTCTGACAAATAATTATTCTCTCTGCATGAATTGTATGGTATTCTTGTGGAAGACTGCAAATAAAGGTGGCTGTAAATCATGTCCATGCTTATGTCTTCAACAATTGAACAAGAAGAAAAAATAAAAACATTATGTTCTTATTTGTCGAGACAGGTATTTCCGCGCTATATTCAATCGGATCTTGTCGAAATGTTTGAAGCGGAGAAGCTTTTTTCTCTGGATGATAAAACACTTGAATATGTAGAATCTCTTCAGGATGCCTCACGTGTCATCACGGCACTTAATACGATTATTTCCATTTTAGAAACATCATCGATTTCATATAGTTATGAAGCGTTGTTTACTGAAAGCATCCATACACTGCAAAGCTATCAAATTGCTTTTCCGTTCCCCTTGTCGTTTTTTGTCGAACACAAACCAGCGAACTTTTCTAAATAAAAAAATGGCCTCCCGTTTATGTGGAAGGCCATTTTTTTATTGCTGTTCTTCTTTTGTCTGACCAAGAAAGGCCGTCCATTCCGTTTCCGGCTGGCTGCCGACAAGACGGTCTTTTTCAACGCCGTTTTCAAAATAAACAAGTGTAGGCGTATATTCGATTTTGTATTCTGTCCAGCCTTGCTCAAACTCAAGCAGGTTGTATTGCAGCACTTCGACATTTTCGTCATCTGCAATTGGCATTAGGACCGGTGTTGTTTCCTGACAGTGCGGGCACGTCGGACTGTAAAAATAAACAACTGCATTTTCACCGTCTTCCAATTTTTTCTGAAGGTCATCAGGAAGAACAATATTTTGATAGTTTGGATCGTCAAGCTGTTTTACTGTTTCCGTACGAAGATCGTCCTTGCCATATGGATTTCCTTCTGACGATTCTTCTTTCTGATATTGTGTAATGAAGGCAATCGCACCAAAAATAACGAACATTACGACTGCAAAAATAATTACTTTTTTCAATTGATTAGTCTCCTTTTCTTTTTAAAATCATCAAGCTGGCAATGAAAATAATGGCGAAAGCAGTCAACGCAAGAAATGGGATCGTAATGAACCCAAGCCAGTTAATATACATTCCGGTACACGGTACGCGGCCGCATGCAGGAGCGGCATCCGTTAAAAAATCAATTTTTTGAATGCCATAATGATAGAGCGAGATAAGGCCGCCGATTGCAGACATCACCAGCGAATAAATGGCTGCTCTTAAATCTTTTCTTACGACGGCAATACCAAGAATTAATACGAGTGGATACATGAGAATGCGCTGATACCAGCAAAGTTCGCATGGCTCATAGCCGACAATTTCTGAAAAGTAAAGGCTGCCGAGCATTGCTGTAAGTGATGCAGCCCATGCGGTAAAGAGCAAGTTTTCTTTTTTTAGCACATTAAATCCCGCCTATAATCAAAATAAATGCTGAACATTAGCATTATAGTCTGAATATAGGAGAAAAGTAAAACATTCTGTGCCATGTATTAAGCTGTAAAAAAGGTGGAACAGGTGGTATGATATAGGAAATAATAGTTTGGAGGGATTGCCTGTGGCCTGGAAAGATGAATACACAAGATGGAAGAACGACTCGGGATTAGATGTGGAAATGAATAAGCTGCTCGTTTCAATTGAAGAGGATGAAAAAAGTTTGGAAGATGCTTTTTACAAAAATCTTGAATTTGGTACGGGTGGAATGCGCGGTGAAATTGGCGCCGGCACAAACCGGATGAATGTGTATACCATTCGAAAAGCGTCTGCAGGACTCGCTGCCTATATAATGGAACAAGGCGAAGAAGCAAAAAAACGCGGGGTAGCAATTGCCTATGACTCCCGCCATAAATCACCTGAATTTGCGATTGAAAGTGCGAAAACACTTGCGTCTGCTGGTATTCAAACCTATGTATTTGATGAACTTCGCCCGACGCCCGAGCTTTCTTTTGCGGTGCGTGAATTAAACGCTTTTGCCGGGATCGTTATCACAGCAAGCCATAACCCGCCTGAATATAATGGGTATAAAGTATATGGACCTGATGGCGCCCAGCTTGCACCTGAAGCGGCGGACCGGGTGATTGATCATGTGTACGCGGCAGGAGATGAACTTCAAATTAAGGTTGAGGACGAAACGGTTTTAAAAGAAAAAGGCTTGATTCAAATGATTGGAAAAGAGATGGACGAAGCCTATGTAGACAAGCTCGTTACTATTTCTGAATGGCCCGAAGCATCAAAAGAATCAGATGTGAAAATTGTCTTCTCCCCATTGCACGGTACAGGAAATAAACCGGTTCGGCAGGCGCTTGAAGCCCTTGGCTATAAACATGTTACCGTTGTGGCAGAGCAGGAGCAGCCGGATGCAGATTTCTCTACGGTGAAATCGCCAAATCCGGAAGAAAAAGCAGCTTTTGAACTAGCGATCCGTGATGGACAAAACGTTGATGCGGATATTTTAATTGCGACAGATCCGGATGCGGACCGTCTCGGTGTTGCAGTGAAAGACGGAAACGGTGGGTATGTGTTATTAACCGGAAATGAAACGGGTGCTGTGCTGGTTGATTATATTCTATCCCGCAAAAAAGAAAAAGGCACGCTACCCCAAAATGGCCGTATTTTTAAAACGATTGTTACATCAGAGCTCGGACGCGCTGCTGCAGCGCAGTATGGCGTTTCGTGCGAAGATGTATTAACCGGTTTTAAATTTATCGGGGAAAAAATTGAACAGTACAACGAATCAGGTGAGTACAAATTTTTATTTGGCTACGAAGAAAGCTACGGTTATTTGATCGGCGATTTTGCCCGGGATAAAGATGCGGTACAGGCGGCTTTGATGGCTGTTGAAGCCTGTGCGTATTACAAACAGCGAGGAAAAACACTACATGACGCATTGATGGATTTATATGAACGTGTAGGCTATTACAAAGAAGGACTTCAGTCACTGACACTGAAAGGAAAAGATGGAGCGGAACAAATTGCGGGGCTTCTTTCTTCCTTCCGGGCACAGGTACCTGCTTCGATTGCCGGCATCGCTGTTGAATCGGTAGAAGATTATCAAACGGGTGAACGGACAGTGATTGCGACAAATACGAAAGAAACGATTGAGCTGCCGTCTTCGAATGTACTAAAATACTTCCTTGAAGACGGGACGTGGGTATGCGCCCGTCCATCGGGAACCGAGCCCAAAGTGAAATTTTATTTCGGTGTCAAAGCCGACTCGTTTGGGGCGGTGACTGAAAAGCTTGCTTTTGTTCAAGAAGACTTCATGTCCCGTGTGCGGGAGATGCTTAAATAAGGATCAAAGGCTAACTGCACCGCGAACGCCTTTGTACCTGCATCGTGCAGGCCTAAAGAGAGACAGATTTCATTCTGTCTCTCTTTTTCATGTTTGCTTTTCCCCCGCATACAATGGATCAGGGGGGATTCGGATGAAGCATGATGATCTTCAATATGCAATCGATGAAATTACAGACATCGCCACTGGGTTTGGACTTGACTTTTATACGATGCGCTATGAGATTTGCCCGGCGGATATTATTTATACATTTGGCGCTTACGGAATGCCTGCCCGTTTTTCTCATTGGCGATTCGGAAAACGATTTTATAAAATGAAGCTTCATTATGAAATGGGGCTCAGCAAAATATACGAACTGGTCATGAATACGAATCCATGCCAGGCTTTTTTGTTAAATACAAATTCGCTCGTTCAAAATAAGCTTATTGTAGCGCACGTTTTAGCGCATTCTGACTTTTTTAAAAACAACGTTCATTTTCAAAAAACAAATAATCAAATGGAGAAATCGATGGCATCCGCTGCAGAACGAATTAGCCAGTTGACAGACGAGCATGGAATTGAACAAGTCGAGACGTTCCTGGATGCAGTTTTATCGATTGAGGAGCATGTAGATCCGCATGCACATATCGGCCTGCACCAAACAGAAGATCCGCCACTTTATCGATATGAATACGATGACCTGTTAGAAAAAGAGAAACCGTCCGAGAAAAAAGTGGAAACAATCCATGAAAAAGATTTGCTGGCGTTTATTGCCCAAAACAGTCCGGTTTTAAACGACTGGCAGCGTGAAATTATCATGATTATCCGGCAGGAAATGCTTTATTTTTGGCCGCAAATGGAAACAAAAATCATGAATGAAGGCTGGGCGTCTTATTGGCATATGCGCATTATGAGAGAACTAGCTTTAACGGAGTCGGAAGCGATTGATTATGCTCGTCTGAACGCAGATGTTGTGCAGCCGTCTAAAATGGGAATAAATCCGTATTACGTCGGTGTAAAGCTGTACGAGTACATTGAAAAGCAGCATGGCAGCCGGGACATCCTTTTTGATATTCGTGCAACGGAAACAGATCTTTCATTTCTGCGCAACTATATTACGAAGGAGTTTGTGGAGCAGGAAGATCTTTATCTGTTTGAGAAAAAAGGCGCCCATTGGACAATTACAGACAAAGAGTGGGAGACAGTGCGGAATCAGCTAGTTTCATCAAAAGTGAATGGGGGCTTCCCATCGCTTTATGTGACGGATGGAAAAGAAGATTTGCATATTTTGCACACATATGAAGGAAAGGAATTAGATATTAGTTATTTGGAGCAGACGATTCCGCATCTTTATACGCTTTGGGGGAAACCGGTGCACCTGACCACGGTTATAGACGGTCGAATAACGGTTTTTACGCAAGGTGCAGACGGGCTGAAAAGAAAATATGGCAGCATGTTTACAACGTAACGGCCATGGAAAGGATAAGGGGAAAACGTTGTCTAAGAAAGAAGGCTGGACATGAGTTTGATTTTTATCCTTCTCTATTTCCTAATTATCGTGCTTGTTATTGAAATATCGGTCATTGCATTTACACTAACAGGTCTTGAAAAAGAAGTAGCCCGCTATCAGGCAATTTCGATGCTGACAGGAACAGGGTTTACGACCGATGAATCACAGCTTATCATTGATCATCCAATTCGGCGCCGCATCAGTATGTTTCTTATCTTATTCGGTGCTTTTTCATTGGCTGTTATCATTTCAGCTATTACTAATATTTTGTCTGACGATTTGCGGCTGAACAAGCTTATTATGATCAGTGCCGGGCTGCTTATCATTTTTATCCTTGGAAAAACACCAATGACAAAAAAGCTCTTCCAGAATCGATTCGAATATGAGATGAAAAAAAACCTCGACATCTCGGAACTTCCCATAAAAGAAGCACTCTTTTTAGATGAAGATGACGTCGTAACAGACGTTGTCATTGAAAAAAATAGCCGGCTGGATGGAAAAAAAGTGAAAGATGTGTTTAAAGAAGGCTGGGATGTGAATTTGTTGTTTATTAAGCGTGGAGAAATGAATATACGGAAAAAACTGGCTAGTGAAACCATTCAAGCCGGTGATAAGCTTTATTTGTATGGAAACCGTCAAGTGATCGAGGATCTCACAAACGAAACCGAATCAGACGATCCGCATTAAATGCGGATGTCCGATTCGGTTTCGTTTGTTTGTTGAGCCAGTCTTTCTAGAATGCGCCGTTTTCTGTAGAGCATCATCGCCGTATCCGACAAGTCTTCAATCATCGAGCGGTTAGAGATCGCTCCGAAAATAATGCCGACAACCGGTATGAGACGGAATACTTTCTTTAAGCTGTATTGTTCTCTGTAAGAAAGCACGACTTCACGCCAGCCTTGCATTTGTGAAATCATTTCTTTGCTGTTGCCACGGTTGGCATAGTCCGAGATTTCTTTTAAAATCGCCCGTTTCCCAACAATGTCAGATGAAGAAAATTGAAGACATTTAATGACGAAAACCCGCTCTTCCCGTTCATTTGGATCGTAACCGTAAGCGACAGCAATTTCTTGCAGCGTTTTAAGGGAGAGGGCAAGCGTAGCCGGAATATCAGCGGCCAATGTAAATATACCGCCGATACCGGTTGTCGCTCCTTGAACAGTTGCGGCGCCTGCATGCGATTTTTGAATAGATAAAGCCGTCTGATCCATAGCGGAAAGAGGCAGCTTTTTCACATCATCAATTGTATGAACAGGCGTTTCGGCATGTCGTTCTAACTTTTTTAAAATGCTGCTCTGCTTCGTTAAATATTTGCCGCCGCTTTGGAGATAATATCCAAGTTCATCTAGCAATGAGCCGATTTTTCTTTGAATAAAAGAGGGAGTCATTTTATCCAGGATAGCGAAAGGAAGTCGTGCGGCGCGGTCCCATATCCATAATCCTTTTTGATCGTTTTCCCATTGTTCAATTTTTTGCAGATGTTCCATAAGAGTTTCTTTTGTTTCCATTTTGTTGATCCCTGCCTCTCTAAATTGATCATACGAATGTTATCATGATTTAGTTTCAAAAAAAAACGCCTCAGCTATTAAATGGGCAAAGGCGGAAAGTTATATAAGTTGTTTTTTAAGCTCCTGCATTTTTACCGCGAGTTCATCGCACACTTCTTGGTAAGCCGCCCAGCGATCGGTTAATTGATCGCAGTGTACGGGGTTTGGTATATTCCAGCACACTACCTTTCGTCTCGACTCATCATGAAGCACTGGTAAACTATCACGCTGAAAATCATAGATGGCAACGACAATGTCTGCCTCTTTCATAAGCTGAGGCTTTAGCGAATACGGTGTTTTGCTCTCGATGTCAATATTTACTTCTTTCATCGCTTCGACAGGAAGGGCGTCATAGCCTGCATTCATACAAGCAGCGCTTACAACTTTCCAGGACGGCTCATTTAGTCGTGCCGCCCACCCTTCTGCCATCATGCTCAAATGATTAAACGGTGACAGGAATAAAATTGTTTTATTTTTCATGACTGCTGACCCCTTTGATGTGGTGGTTATATTCTTTTATACCCCATTTTTATAACGTTAAGCTTCATTTGAAAAATAGCTGTAAGTAATAATTCCTATGTATTGGTTCTGAATTCCTTTTCTTTGCATCGAGCAAAAAATTATGTTTTTCAGAAGAGGGGTAATTTACAAAGGAAGCAGCACCGAGAGGAATGTTAAAAGAGGAGCGGATATACGTCCGCTTCTCTTTTTATGTTCAAAAAACAATTTTTCGACTATAATGAAATAGCACATATAAAGAAAAGGGGAACGGCATCATGAATCTTGGATTTGGCGAAGTCGCCATTATTTTAATTGTCGCCTTGTTGTTATTTGGACCGAAAAAACTGCCGCAGCTTGGGCGTGCAGCCGGACAGACGCTGCATGAATTTAAGCGGGGGATGAAAAATGTCATGGACGATGACAATGATGAGAAAAAGAAAATAGATTCAAAATAAACGAGCAGCGGATTTATCCGCTGCTCGTTTATTTTGAATCTATCATGCCGATCAAGCATCCGTTTTCGACAGCTTGATGATCTACGGTTTTCTCAGGACAATTTTGATCGAGCCGGCGATTCACATAAGCATGTTCTGAATCCATTTTTTCTGTGTGAAGTTCTGGATAAATAGAATGCAACTTTTTATACGCCTGATTCGTATAGGCAGATAAGCCGGTTTTCATTCATATTCGTTGCAATTTGGCGAAATGTGCTTACAATGAGAAAAGGTCGCACGTATCATGAAGAAGGGAACAAGACATAATGAAAGTAGTCATCAGAATAATTCAAAACCTTTGGCGGAAATTTCATCTGACCCAAATGGTTATTTTGCTTGCTGCGATCGTGGTTTTGGCGGGGCTCGGCACTGGCTTTTATTTTATGAAATCTGCTGATGTGGAAACGTTGAAGCAGGGATTGTCGCAATCGACCATTATTTACGATCGGAATGGGGAAAAAGCAAGCAAGCTTTCCGCTAACCGGACAGACAGTGTATCTATTAAAAAAATGCCGGAACATTTGCAAGAAGCAATTGTTGCTGTTGAAGACAACCGTTTTTACGAACACGGGGGATTTGACGTGAAAGGCATTTTTCGCGCTGTTTTCACAAATGTTATGGCGGGGTCACGGGTGCAGGGAGCGAGTACGATTACCCAGCAGCTGACAAAAAATGCCCTGCTGTCTCCGGAAAAAACATATCGCCGGAAAGTAGAAGAGCTATTCCTCGCAATTGAGATTGAAAAAGTGTACAAAAAAGAAGAAATTTTAGAAATGTATTTGAATACAAGCTATTTTGGGAATGGAGCATGGGGCGTTCAAAATGCGTCAAAAAAATATTTCGGCAAAGATGTATCAGAATTAACGCGTGCTGAATCATCAATGCTTGCAGGCATGGTTAAAGCGCCATCGCGATATAATCCAATTGATCATATGGATAACGCGCTTGAACGCCGCAAAGTTGTCTTGAACCAAATGGTGAAGCACGGCTATATGGCGAAGAGTGAAGCCAATGAAACGGCGGATATGGACGTAACGCTGAAGGATACAAGCGGTGATCCATTAAAAGGGAAATATGCGCATTATGCAGATGCCGTTATTAATGAAGCCATTTCACGTTACGGCTTAACACAGGATGATTTGTTAACACAAGGATATAACATTTATACGTCTATGGACCAGGATGTACAGGCAGGTCTTGAACAGGTGTATGAAAACAGCTCGGTTTTTCCTGAAACCGTCAGTGGAGAAGATTCTCAAAGTGCTGCGGTGTTAGTCGACCCGAAAACAGGCGGAGTTCTTGGTGTGATAGGACGGCGTGGTGAGCACGTATTCCGCGGTTTTAGCTTTGCTACTCAAATGAAAAAATCACCAGGTTCGACGATCAAGCCGCTGGCTGTTTATACGCCTGCTCTTGAAGAAGGATACGAACCGACAGATATGCTTGTCGATAAGGAAATGTCGTTTGGTGAAGGCGAAGGCGCCTATTCTCCGTCAAACTATGGCGGTACTTATGAAGGGGAACTTCCGATGTACCGGGCGGTTGAGAAATCAGCGAATATTCCGGCTGTCTGGCTCCTTGACCAAATAGGGGTATCAAAAGGCGTAAACGCATTGAAGCGATTTGGTCTGGAAGTGGAAAATGCCAAATTAGGAATGGCGCTTGGTGACATAACACCTGGCGTGTCTCCACTGCAAATGGCGGAAGCATACACTACATTTTCAAATGATGGAGTCCGCAAAGAAACGTTTTTCATTCAAAAAATTGTCGGTCCGGATGGTGAAGTTGACCCGGAATGGGAGCCGGAAGAAGTCAATGTAACATCAAAAGAAATAACCGACCAAATGACATCAATGCTTTTAGGCGTCGTTGAACGGGGATCAGGTGAACGGGCGCAGGTATCAGGTGTGGATATCGCCGGTAAAACAGGGTCAACTCAAGTGCCTATTGAAGGGATTGAAGGCACAGAGGATCAATGGTTCGTTGGATACACACCGAATTTAGTTGGAGCTGTCTGGGTTGGAGTCGAAGAAGTAAGCGAAACGAGTTATTTAACGACGAACAGTTCAGATGGGGCAGTCCCCTTATTCGGAGAAGTAGTGGAAGAGATTCTTCCTTATATTGGCGAAGCATCATTTGATGTAGATGCCATTGATGATCAAGCAGAATCGGCAGAAGAACATTGGTATGATGGTGTTATTGAAAAATGGAATGAATGGTTTTAAACAAGAGCCGGATGGAGAGACATCCGGCTTTTACTATGCAAATAAAAAAAGAAATCGCTTTCAAATATTTTTATAAAAAAATAATTTCACCTTGTCAGAAAATTTGACAGAAAAGGTGTTGACCAAACATGGAAAGAGGGGTATCATTGACCACAATATAAACTTAATTTTCAGATTAAATATACGATTTTTACAGATTTAATCGGCAATTTTAAAGGTGAATCATCTTGGAGGAGATACAATGCGCAGTGATATGATTAAAAAGGGAGTCGAACGTGCCCCGCACCGCAGTTTGTTGTATGCAGCCGGTGTGAAAACAGCAGATTTGCATAAACCGTTTATTGGAGTATGCAACTCTTATATAGATATTATTCCCGGACACGTTCACCTTAATAAATTTGCAGAAGTGGTCAAAAAAGAAATTCGCGAAGCAGGCGGGGTTCCATTTGAATTCAATACGATCGGTGTGGATGACGGCATTGCGATGGGACACATTGGAATGCGATATTCTCTTCCAAGCCGTGAATTGATTGCAGATTCAGCTGAAACAGTAATTAACGCACATTGGTTTGATGGTGTGTTCTACATTCCGAACTGTGATAAAATCACACCGGGTATGCTGATGGCTGCTGTACGGACAAATGTACCGGCCGTATTTGTATCAGGCGGCCCGATGGAAGGCGGCGTGTCATCCACAGGGAAACCATTAACACTAACGTCTGTTTTCGAAGGCGTAGGGGCTCATCTATCAGGGAAAATGTCAGCGGAAGAGCTGCTTGATATTGAAACAAACGCTTGTCCGACTTGCGGGTCTTGTTCCGGTATGTTTACAGCCAATTCCATGAACTCATTAATGGAAATGCTTGGCCTTACACCACCGGGAAATGCAACAATCGTTGCAACCAGCCCAGAACGTCATCGCTTGATTAAAGAAGCGGCTCAGTATTTAATGAACGCCATTGAAAATGATTTAAAACCACGTGACATTGTAAACAAACAAGCGATTGATGATGCGTTCGCACTTGATATGGCAATGGGTGGATCAACGAACACTGTTCTTCATACATTAGCCATTGCAAATGAAGCGGAAATTGAGTATGATTTAAATCGTATTAATGAAGTAGCCAACCGTATTCCATACTTGGCAAAAATCAGTCCGGCATCCGATTATACGATGGACGATGTCAATAAAGCTGGCGGAATCAGCGCGATCATTCGTGAGCTGTGTGAACTTGAAAATGGTATTGACGGTGATCGTATTACAATCACAGGCAAATCTGTTTATGAGAATGTAAAAGATGCACACATTACAAACACGAAGGTCATTCGCACAAAAGAAGATCCATACAGCCCAGTCGGTGGATTATCGATTTTGTACGGGAACATTGCGCCGCTTGGCGGAGTTATTAAAGTAGGAGCAGTAGACCCTTCTATTAAAACATTTAATGGTGAAGCAATTGTATTTGAATCACAGGATGAAGCAATCGAAAATATTAACAACGGAACAGTCAGAGAAGGACACGTTGTGGTCATTCGTTATGAAGGACCAAAAGGCGGACCGGGAATGCCGGAAATGTTGACACCAACATCAGCCATTGCTGGGCGGGGACTTGGAACAAAAGTCGCGCTTATGACAGATGGACGTTTCTCTGGTGCTTCACGCGGGATTTCAATCGGTCATGTTTCTCCGGAAGCGGCAGAAGGCGGACCTATTGCATTCATTCAAAATGGTGATAAAATTAAAATAGATTTGACAAACCGCACATTAAATGTCGATTTGTCAGATGAAGAACTAGCAGCGCGCCGTGCGGGGTTTGTACAGCCGGAGCCGAAAATTAAAAAAGGCTGGCTGGCACGTTATGCTAAGCTTGTCACATCTGCCAACACTGGTGGAGTTATGAAAATTTAATATATACGTCAAAACATATAAAACGTTGACGAGGAAAAAGTGATAGGAACTGCATTTCACAGAGAACCGGTTATAGCTGAGAGCCGGGAGTGCATCCAATCGCGACATCCCCTCTGAGTGCTTTTCTGAACGTCATCCAGTAGGAAAAGCCGGGTGCTGGCCACCCGTTACCAAAACGAACCGGTAATCGGTTCATAAGGCGGGTTTTTGCAAGAAAATTCGTGAATCAGGGTGGTACCGTGGAAAGAAACAAAGTCTTTTCACCCCTGCGTTTCTGTTTAGGCAGTCGCAGGCGTGAAAGGACTTTTCTTTTTGCTTTAAAACGGGTATTTAACCCATTGTGAAGAAGGAACCTCTTGCCAATACGGACAACAAACCATTATTTGGAGGGGAAAAACATGAGTCAAAATGCAAAAGCTGCAGAAATGAAGTTTGACGATCAAGCAAAAAAAGCGGCTGAACCGAAGAACGGTGCTGACTTATTTATCGAAACGTTAAAAAACGAGAATGTAGAAGTAATGTTTGGCTATCCAGGAGGAGCAGTTCTTCCATTATACGATGCACTTTACAAAAACCCAATTCGTCACATCCTTGCCCGTCATGAGCAGGCGGCAATTCATGCTGCTGAAGGGTATGCGCGTGTTTCTGGTAAGCCAGGCGTCGTTTTAGCAACATCAGGTCCTGGTGCAACAAACCTAGTGACAGGCATTACAGATGCAATGATGGATTCTATTCCACTTGTTGTGTTTACAGGCCAGGTTGCAACAGGCGTCATCGGATCTGATGCGTTCCAGGAAGCGGATGTGATTGGGATTACAATGCCGATTACAAAACATAATTACCAGGTTCGTTCAATGGAAGACCTTCCGAGAATCGTTCATGAAGCGTTCCATATTGCGACAACCGGCCGCCCAGGTCCTGTTTTAATCGACATTCCAAAAGACATTGCTCAAACAGTAGGCAGCGCGGAATTTGTCGATGAACTGAATTTGCCGGGGTACCAGCCAAACTTTAAACCGAACAGCCTGCAAGTGAAAAAGCTGCGCGGCGCATTAGCACAAGCGAAAAAGCCGGTTGTTTTGGCAGGTGCAGGCGTCCTTCATGCGAAAGCGTCAGAAGAATTGCTTCAATTTGTCGAAAAAATGCAAATTCCGGTTGTTAATACGCTGCTTGGGCTTGGCGGTTTTCCAGCCAGTCATCCATTATTTCTTGGAATGGGTGGTATGCATGGAACACACGCAGCTAATACAGCACTTTACGAAGCGGACCTGCTCATTAACATTGGCGCCCGTTTTGACGACCGTTTAACCGGAAACCTGGCTCATTTTGCGAAAAATGCAACGGTTGCACATATTGATATCGATCCAGCTGAAATCGGCAAAAACGTACCGACGCATATTCCGATCGTTGCAGATGCTAGAGAGGCGTTGAAAAAAATCCTTAGCTTGGATTTTGAAGCACCGAATGCAGGAGAATGGCGTGACAAACTTGATCAGGATAAAAAAGAGAATCCGCTATGGAACACAGAAAACGACGATGGTATTTCACCACAGTCACTTATGAAATTGATTCATGATATTACAGATGGCGATGCTGTTGTAACAACAGACGTCGGCCAGCATCAAATGTGGACAGCGCAATATTATGGATTTAACAAACCGGATCAATGGGTTACATCAGGCGGCCTTGGCACAATGGGTTTCGGTTTTCCGTCCGCAATTGGCGCACAGATCGCAAAGCCGGATAAAACAGTCGTGGCGGTAGCCGGTGACGCAGGCTTCCAAATGACTTTGCAGGAGCTTGGACTTGTGGCGGAATTAAAGCTGCCGGTTAAAATTATCATTTACAATAACATGGCACTTGGCATGGTTCGTCAATGGCAGGAAACGTTTTATGAGGAGCGTTATTCTCAGTCATTGATCCCGGTTCAGCCGGACTTTGTAAAATTGGCTGATGCGTATGGCCTTCGCGGTTATGTTGTTACAACAGAAGAAGAAGCAGAAAAAGTAATGCGTGAAACGCTGACAGACAATGAGCCTGTTTTGATCGATTGCCGCATTAAGCCGAAAGAAATGGTTTACCCGATGATCGCACCAGGCAAAGGAATTCATGAAATGATCGGGGTGAAACCGCAGTGAAACGAAGAATTGTAACAGCAACCGTGTTAAACCAGAGCGGTGTATTAAACAGGATCACCGGATTATTTACACGCCGCCAGTTTAATATTGAAAGCATTACTGTCGGGTCTACTGAAACAGAAGGCGTGTCAAAAATGACATTCGTTATACAAGTTGAAGATGACCGGATGGTTGAGCAAGTCGTCAAACAGCTGAATAAGCAAATTGACGTGCTTAAAGTAAATGATATTACCGAGCAGGCAATCGTTACGCGTGAGCTTGCTCTCATTAAAGTGATGACGACACCGCAGACACGTGCGGAAATTAATGTTATCATCGAACCATTCCGTGCCACGATCATTGATGTGGCTAAAGACAGCGTCACAATTCAAGTTGTCGGAAACTTCGATAAAATCGAAGCGATGATTGAGCTTCTTCGTCCTTATGGAATTAAAGAAGTAGCCCGCACAGGACAAACAGCAATTAAACGCGGATCACAGCGTCTTGGAGCGGAATCAAAACAGTTTTCTATTTTAAATTAAAATAAAAAAAATCAAACAATTTTTGGAGGATGAAAAAAATGACAAAAGTTTATTACAATGGTGACATTAACGAAGCGGTACTTTCCAATAAAACGGTAGCAATTATCGGTTACGGTTCACAAGGACATGCGCATGCATTGAACCTTCGTGAAAGCGGCGTAAACGTAGTGGTTGGTCTTCGCCCAGGGAAATCATTTGATCAGGCAACTGCTGACGGGTTTGATGTGAAAACAGTTCGCGAAGCAAGTGCTGCAGCGGATATCATCATGATCCTTCTTCCAGATGAATACCAGACAGCTGTTTACAAAGCAGAAATCGAGCCTGAGCTTCAAGAAGGCAACGCGCTTGCATTTGCTCACGGTTTCAACGTTCACTTTAACCAAATCGTGCCGCCTGCAAATGTTGATGTATTCCTTGCAGCTCCAAAAGGACCAGGTCATCTCGTTCGCCGTACGTATGAGCAAGGCGCTGGTGTTCCGGCATTATTCGCAATCTATCAAGATGTAACAGGCCAGGCAAAAGACATCGCTCTTGCTTATGCAAAAGGTGTAGGTGCAGGCCGCGCGGGTATTCTTGAAACAACATTCCGTGAAGAGACAGAAACAGATTTATTCGGTGAGCAGGCCGTTCTTTGCGGCGGTACAGCTGAGCTTGTAAAAGCTGGATTTGAAACACTTGTTGAAGCTGGATACCAGCCGGAAATTGCTTACTTTGAGTGCCTGCACGAATTGAAATTAATCGTTGACCTTATGTATGAAGGCGGCCTTGAAGGCATGCGCTACTCAATCTCTGATACAGCACAATGGGGTGACTATGTATCAGGACCACGCGTTATCACAGGGGAAACAAAAGCACGTATGAAAGAAGTATTAACAGATATCCAAACAGGTAAATTTGCTAAAGGCTGGCTGCAGGAAAACCAATTGAACCGTCCGGAATTTACAGCGATCACTCGCCGCGAAAGCGAGCATCAGCTTGAAGTTGTCGGAAAAGAGCTTCGTGCATTGATGCCGTTCATTCAACAAAACAAACAAGCAGCAAGCGTTAAAAACTAAAAGTTTTTCATTGTTTAAAGAAGTTATTTCAAGCGACGGAGGGATTTACGTGAAGAAGAAAATTGCCATTTTGCCGGGCGACGGGATTGGCCGGGAAATCGCATTAGGCGCCGCATCCGCTCTTGAAGCGGTTGGAAAACGCTTTGGCCACGAATTTGAGTTGGAATATGCTGATATTGGAGGTGCCGCGATTGATTCGCACGGGACGCCGCTGCCGGATTCAACGCTTGCACTTGCGAAAAGCAGCGACGCGATTTTGCTTGGTGCAGTAGGGGGTCCTAAATGGGACAGCCTGCCATCCGCAGAACGTCCTGAGCGCGGCCTGCTTGCGATTCGGAAAGAACTTGGCTTATTTGCCAACTTACGTCCGATTCCATCATTTAAAACTCTTGTACAATCTTCTCCGCTAAAGCCTGAAATTGCCGGAAATGTGAATATGCTGATCGTTCGCGAATTAACAGGCGGCCTTTATTTTGGAAAGCCGAGTGAACGCCGTGGTGACAACAATGAGGTTGTGGTCGATACCCTTTTATATACACGGGCAGAAATTGAACGGATCGTTGTAAAAGCATTCGAATTTGCGAAAGCGCGCGGTGGGCGGCTCACGTCAGTTGATAAAGCAAACGTGCTGGAGTCAAGCCGTATGTGGCGTGAAATCGTCAACGAAAAAGCAGCGGATTATCCGGATGTAACTGTAGACCATATGTATGTTGATGCTGCAGCAATGAAACTTATTTCAAGTCCAGGACAGTTTGATGTGATTGTGACGGAAAACTTATTCGGCGATATTTTAAGTGATGAAGCGTCAATGATCACCGGTTCACTCGGCATGCTTCCATCTGCGAGTCTATCAGAAAGCGGGCTTGGGCTGTATGAGCCGGTTCATGGCTCAGCGCCGGACATTGCCGGCCAAAACAAGGCCAATCCGCTGGCGATGATTTTATCAACAGCGCTTATGCTGAAATATTCGCTCGATATGCGCTCAGAAGGTGAAGCGATTGAACGCGCTGTGCAGTCTGTTTTAAATGATGGATATTGCACACCGGATCTACAAATTGAAGGCAGTACGGTTGTCGGTACGGATAAAATGATTGAGCTTGTCACAGAACGTATTGCAGATGAAGCACCTGCTTCTGCAAATGAAGTTGTTTACATGTAAAGAAACGCCGCGTGGATTCAGCCTTTTCCTGCAAATAATGGCAGGGAAAGGCGGGGTCCTCGTTTTTTATCAAAATGCACATAAGAGGGGGGCTGTAACATGACGAAAAAAACGGTTATCGAAAAAATTTGGGAAAACCACGTTGTTAGCAGAGAAGAAGGGAAACCAGATCTGCTCTATATCGATTTGCACCTTGTCCACGAAGTTACATCGCCACAGGCATTTGAAGGATTGCGCATGAAAGGACGCCGTGTGAGACGTCCTGATTTAACATACGCCACAATGGACCATAACGTCCCAACCATTAACCGTCATATCGTAAATGATCCGATTTCTAAAATACAAATGCAGACGCTTGAGCAAAACTGCCGTGAGTTTGGCATTGAACTCGCTGATATTGATCATCCGGATCAAGGGATTGTTCACGTCATTGGGCCACAGCTTGGCCTTACACAGCCAGGTAAAACGATTGTCTGCGGCGACAGCCATACATCGACACATGGTGCATTTGGTGCACTTGCGTTTGGTATTGGAACGAGTGAAGTTGAACACGTTCTTGCGACGCAGACGATTTGGCAAAAGCAACCGAAAACGTTGCAAATCAAAGTAAACGGCAAATTAGGCTTTGGTGTTCAGTCAAAAGATATTATTTTGGCGATTATCGCAAAATTTGGCGTTAATGCCGGTACAGGCTACGTCATGGAATTCACAGGTGAAGCAATCCGTGCACTTTCAATGGAACAGCGCATGACAATTTGCAACATGTCGATTGAAGCGGGTGCCCGCGCAGGTCTTGTCAGCCCGGACATGACAACTGTTGAATATTTACGCGGCCGCCGGTATGTACCGTCGGAGGAAGAATTTGAAGAAGCGGCTAAGCGCTGGCTTGCTCTTGCGACAGATGAAGGGGCAACATATGACAAAACACTTGAAATCGATGCAGCAGACATTGAACCGCAAATGACTTGGGGCACGAACCCATCTATGGGCAGTGGCATTTCCAGATTTGTTCCGTCCCCAGACGAATTCGATCGCGAAGCAGACAAAGAATCCGTTCGCCTTGCACTCGATTATATGGGTCTTGAAGCCGGCACGAAATTAACAGATATTTCAGTTGACTATGTTTTTATCGGTTCATGCACGAACTCCAGATTGAGTGATTTACGCGCAGCGGCAGAAGTGGCAAGAGGCCGTAAAGTACAAGACCATGTAACAGCGATTGTTGTGCCGGGATCTCAAACGGTGAAGCACCAGGCGGAAGCAGAAGGGCTTGACAAAATATTTATAGAAGCTGGATTCCAGTGGCGTGAATCTGGGTGCTCAATGTGCCTTGCCATGAATGACGATGTTGTACCACCGGGCAAACGTTGTGCATCGACATCAAACCGTAATTTTGAAGGGCGCCAAGGGAATGGCGCACGTACACACCTTGTCAGCCCGTCGATGGCGGCAGCGGCAGCAGTTATGGGTCGTTTTACAGACGTTCGCGAATTATCTGGCGTAAATCAATAAAAGGAGGAGAATTCATGGAGCCGATTAATCAATTTACAGGTGTTGTTTGTCCAATTAACCGGACAAACATTGATACTGATCAAATTATTCCGAAACAATTTTTAAAACGCATCGAACGCCAAGGCTTTGGCCAATTTGTTTTTTACAACTGGCGCTTTGATGATGATGGTAACAAGCGCGAAGACTTTATTTTAAACGATCCGAAATTTGCGGATGCTGAAATTTTAGTTGCCGGTGAAAATTTTGGCTGCGGCTCCTCACGTGAGCATGCTCCATGGGCGCTTTTGGATTACGGATTCCGCATCATTATCGCGCCAAGCTATGCCGATATTTTTTACAATAACAGTGTGAAAAACGGCATTTTGGCTGTGAAACTAGCAGATAAAGAAGTGGAAACACTGCTTGAACGCGCATCTGTGCCGGGCTTTAAGCTTCATATTAATCTTGAAGAACAGTCTGTAACAGATGATAGTGGATTTACTGCTCATTTCGATATTGATCCTTACTGGAAAAAGATGCTTTTAAACGGCTGGGATGAAATCTCGGTTACATTGTCAGCCGAAGAGCGTATTGGTCAATTTGAAGAAAAAGTGTATGGGAAACAATACAGTTAAATAAAAAAAGACCTTTCC